>NZ_SODP01000001.1:0-508092 GCF_004365355.1 Kribbella pratensis
CAGGTCGAGGCCATGACGATGGGCGACCGGGTCGCGGTCCTCAAGGACGGCGTGCTGCAGCAGGTCGACACCCCGCTGAACCTCTACGACCGGCCCCGCAACAAGTTCGTCGCCGGCTTCATCGGGTCCCCGGCGATGAACCTGATCACCGCCCAGATCGTCGACGGCGGCGCCAAGATCGGCGACTACGTCGTCCCGATCGCCCGCGACCTGCTCGCCAAGGCCGGCGACGACAAGACCCTGACGCTGGGTGTCCGGCCCGAGGCGTTGCACATCGCCGACCAGGGGCTGCCGGTCAAGGTCTCCGTCATCGAGGAACTCGGCTCCGACGCGTTCCTGTACGGCTCGGCCGACCACGCCGAGAACCAGCAGATCATCGCCCGCATCGGCACCCGCCTGCACAACGACAAGGGCACCGAGGTCTACCTGGCCCCCGACCCCGACAAGCTGCACCTGTTCTCCACCTCCACCGAGGAACGCCTGACGGCCTGAGTAGGAGCCCTCGGCACGTTGGACTACCAGAACTACGGAGACCCGTGGAAAGAACAGCGCCACAGCGGCGATTGAGCTGGCAGACCGGAACCGTCGTCGAAGCGGTCCAGGAGACGACGGAGGCCCGGACGATCAAGCTCGCCGTACCCGAGTGGACCACCCATCGTCCCGGGCAGCACGTGGATGTGCGGCTCACCGCGGCCGACGGGTATCAGGCCGAACGCAGCTACTCGATCGCGTCGGCGCCCGAGGACGAGTACGTCGTGCTGACCGTCGAGCGGATCGTGAACGGCGAGGTCTCGCCGTACCTCGTCGACGAGTTGCGGGTGGGGGACGAGCTCGCACTCCGCGGCCCGCTCGGAGGGTACTTCGTCTGGGGCGACGAGCTCGGCGGTCCGTTGTTCCTGGTCGCGGGCGGATCGGGGCTCGTGCCGCTGCGGGCGATGCTGCGGCACCACCGGGCCGCCGGCAGTCGGGTGCCGGTGCGGCTGCTGTGCTCGGCTCGGTCCCTGGACCTGCTGATCTATCGCGACGAGTTGATGGAGATCGCCGCCTACGACCTGTTCGACATCTCGGTCACGCTGACCCGGGAGCCGGCCGGCAGCTGGCGCGGGTACCGGCGGCGGGTCGACGGCGAGCTGCTGACGGAGACCGGCTGGCCGGCCGCGGACCGGCCCTTGACCTACATCTGCGGACCGACCGGCTTCGTCGAGACGGCAGCTGACCATTTAGTTGCCTTGGGCCATGATCCGCTCCGGATCCGCACCGAACGCTTCGGTGGAACAGGGATGACCCGCGCGTCGACTCCGGGGGACTGACCTGAACCCGGTCGCGGCCGCGTGGACGAGGTTGCCCCGGGGATGACCCGGTGCTTACCAGCCAGTGGCTAGCCGTGTGGCCGGTCCGCGGGCGGGACGCCGTTCACCCAGGGGATACGGGCAGTCGGAGACGTAAACTCCGCAGCGTGTTGCACGATCGGCGGGAAGAGAATCGGCTGCTGAGCAGCCTTCTCGATGCTGTTCGCGCTGGTCGTAGCCGCAGCCTGGTTGTCTGCGGGGAGCCCGGCGTGGGCAAGACCGCGTTGCTCGACCATTTCGTGCAACAGGTGTCCGACTGCCAGGTCACGTGGGTGTCCGGGCTGGAGGCCGAGCAGGAGCTGGCCTTCGCAGGCCTGCACCAGATCTGCCGGCCCTTTCTAAACGGGCTCGAGGTCCTGCCCGAACCACAGCGCAACGCGCTGTCGACCGCCTTCGGGCTGCGGTCCGGACCGCCTCCGGACCCGTTCCTGATCGGCCTCGGCACCTTGAGCCTGCTGGCCGAGGCGGCGACCAGACAGCCGTTGGTCTGCATCGTCGACGATGCTCAGTGGTTCGACACCTCGTCGCTGCAGGCCCTGACCTTCGCTGCCCGGCGGATGGTGGCCGAGCGGATCGCGATGGTGTTCGCGGCGCGTGACTGCGACGGGGCCAAGGATTTCGCGGGCATCCCGCAGTTGGCGCTCGGAGGGCTGGACGACGATGATGCGCGCGAGCTGCTGCGTACGGTGTTGCCTGGTCCCGCGGACCAGCGGGTACTCGACCAGATCGTCGCCGAGTCACGGGGAATCCCGCTCGCACTGATCGAGGCGCCGCGGACGCTGGACCCGGCCCAGCTGGCCGGCGGGTTCGGTCTGCCGGGGTCGCAGCTCGTGCCGCGCTCGGTCGAGGAGACGTACATTCGCGCCCTGGACGAGCTCCCCGCGGACTCCCGGCGGCTCTTGGTGATCGCTGCGGCTGAGCCACTGGGTGACGCGCTGCTGACGTGGCGTGCCGCGGAGACGCTCGGCATCGGTCTGCCGGCCGCCGGACCGGCGGAGGCGTCCGGCCTGGTGCGGATCGGGACGCGGGTCCGGTTCCGGCATCCACTGGTCCGGTCGGCTGTCTATCGTTCGGCCGCACCGGAAGAAGTCCGCCAGGCCCATGCGGCCCTCGCGGCGGCCACCGATCCGGGTGCGGACCCCGAGCGACGCGCCTGGCACCGGTCGCAGTCGGTGATCGGGCCGGACGAGGATGTCGCCGCCGAACTCGAGGAATCGGCGGCCAGGGCTCAGAGCCGCGGCGGTCTGATCGCCGCAGCCGCCTTCCTGTCGCGAGCGGTCGAGCTGACCGGCGGGACGTCGCGCCGTACCCGACGGGCGATCGCGGCGGCCGGGGCCTTCCACCAGGCCGGTCGTTCCGAGAACGCGTTGCGGCTGCTGCTGGTTGCGGAGACGGGCCGCCTCGATGACCGGACGCGGGCGGAGATCGATCTGCTCCGGGCGCAGATCGCGTTCACCGCCAACCGCGGCGTCGAGGCGCCACCGCTGTTGCTGCGGGCGGCGCGGCAGCTGGAGACGATCGACCCGGCGAGGGCTCGTGAGACGTACCTCGATGCGCTGTTCGCGGCGATGTTCGCCGACGACGGGGCGGCGAAGAGCCTCGCCGAGGTTGCCGAGGCAGCCCGGAACGCGGTCCGGCCGACCGCCGCGGGTGCCATGGACCTGCTGCTGGACGGGTTGGCAGTCCGCTTCACGGACGGCTATGCGGCCGCGGTTCCGCTGCTGACCGAGGCCCTGGCGGCGTTCCAGGACGTTACGCTCACGGCTGAGTCGATGCGGTGGTTCTGGCTCGCGCACATCGTGGCGGGCAATCTCTGGAACGAACAGACGCTCGACAACCAGCGTCACCTGGACCTGGCGCGGGCGCTCGGAGCGATGGCGACCCTTCCGCTCGCGCTCAGCGTCCGGATGGGCGCGCACGTCCTGACCGGCGAGCTCGACCGAGCCGCCGGGCTGCAGACCGAGCTCGACGCAGTGAACGAGGTCACCAGGCTGCCCATGGCTCCGTACGGCGCTTTGCTGCTGGCAGCGTGGCAAGGACACGAGCAGCGCGCCCGTGCGTTGATCGTCCGGGCGGTGAGCGAGGCGCATCGTCGTGGCGAGAGTTTCGGTCTGATCCTGACCGGAACGGCCGCAGCTGTGCTGAACAACAGCCTCGGGCAGTACCAGGAAGCGTATGAGGAGGCGACGAAGGCCGCGCAACGGCCGCCGGTCATGGGCGTGGAGCCGTGGGCCGTCCTGGCCGAGCTGGCGGAGGCGGCGGTGCGACTCGGCCGTCGTGCCGGAGCCGAAGCGGCCTGCGAACGGCTGGCCGAGACTACCCAGGCCACGCGTACCGCCTGGGGGCTTGGGATCGAAGCCCGCTGCCGTGCGTTGCTGGCGGCCGACGACGATGCGGAAGCGCAGTACCGGACCGCGATCGAGCACCTCTCGCAAACGCGGATCCGCGGCGAGCTCGCCCGCAGTCACCTGCTGTTCGGCGAGTGGCTCCGCCGGGCGAACCGTGTGAGCGAGGCGCGGGAGCAGCTGCGGACGGCGTACGAACAGTTCAGCCGGATGGGGATGCAGGCGTTCGCGGAGCGATCGGCCGGCGAGCTGAGGGCAGCGGGTGGTCCGGTGCCGACCGGCACGGGTACCCCGACTCCGGACCTGCTGACGGCGCAGGAGGCGCAGGTCGCCCGGCTGGTCGCGGATGGTTTGTCCAACGCCGAGATCGCCGCTCGGCTGTTCCTCAGCCCGCGGACCGTCGAGTGGCACCTGGGCAAGGTGTTCGCGAAGCTCCAGTTGACGTCGCGCCGGCAACTACGGCACGAGCAGCTGCCAGGCTCCAGCTGAGCCCGGGACCCCTACCAGTGCCGCATACCGGGGATCTGACAGACGCGGTCGCCGGGCCAGGCGGCGGACAGTCGCTGCTGTGACCAGTGCAGAGGAAACGCAGGAGTTCGACGTTGTTGTGATCGGTGCCGGCCCGATCGGCCAGACACTGGCCGACCGTGCGCGAGCCGGTGGCCTGACGGTGGCGGTGGTGGAACGTGAGCTCGTCGGCGGCGAATGCTCGTACTGGGCCTGCATCCCGAGCAAGGCGATGTTGCGTCCGGTGGTCGCGATCGCGGAGGCGACCGAGGTCGACGGCGCGCGCGAGGCGGTGACGGGATCGATCGACGCCAAGGGTGTCTTCGGTCGCCGCGACCGGTACGTCACCGGCTGGGACGACTCCGGTCAGGCGGACTGGGTCGGCAGCATCGGTGCGACACTGATTCGCGGGCACGGCCGGCTCGACGGTCCGCGCCGGGTCGCGGTGACGACGGCCGACGACCGGGTGCTCGTTCTGACGGCACGGCAGGCGGTGGCCATCTGCACCGGAAGTATCGCCGCGGCACCGGACCTCCCCGGGATCGCCGAGGCGCGGCCGTGGACAAACCGGCATGCGACCGACAGCAGCGTGGTCCCGGGCCGGCTGGTGGTCGTGGGCGGCGGCCCGGTCGGCGTCGAGATGGCGACGGCATGGAACGGCCTGGGAGCCGAGGTCACCTTGATCGCGCGCGAGCACGGGCTGCTGACGCAGATGGAGCCGTTCGCCGGCGAGCTGGTGGCCGAGGGGCTGACCGTCGCGGGTGTGACGGTGCGTACGGCGTCGATCGTCGAGTCGCTGCGCCGCCCGGTCGAGGCCGGACCCGTCACGGTCGCGCTCGACAACGGTGACAGGGTCGAGGCCGACGAGGTGCTCTTCGCGATCGGCCGTATCCCGCTGACCGGCGACATCGGTCTGGAAACGGTCGGGCTGCCGTCCGGGACCTGGCTCGAGGTGGATGACACCTGCCGGGTCCGCGGCGTCGACGACGGCTGGTTGTACGCGCTCGGTGACGTGAACCACCGCGCGCTGCTGACTCACCAAGGCAAGTACCAGGCCCGGATCGCGGGCCAGGCCATCGTCGACCAGGCCGCCGACCGGCCGCTCGACCTGGCGAGTTGGGGGCCGCACGTGACCAGCGCGGACGCGGCCGCCGTACCGCAGGTCGTGTTCACGACGCCGGAGGCGGCGTCTGTCGGACGGACCGCGGCCCGTGCGGAGGTGGACGGCTTCCGGACTCGTGTGGTCGACGTCGAGATCGGTGACGTCGTGGTCGGCGCCAAGCTGTACGCCGACGGGTACCGCGGCCGCGCCCGTATGGTCGTGGACGAGGACACCCGGACGTTGCTCGGCGTCACGTTCGTCGGTCCGGGCGTCACCGAGCTCCTGCACTCGGCAACGGTGGCGGTCGCGGCCCAGGTCTCGATCGACCGGTTGTGGCACGCGGTCCCGTCGTTCCCGACCATCAGCGAGGTGTGGTTGCGCCTCCTCGAAGCGTACCGAGGCTGAAGGAGGGTGCGGGCATGATCGATTGGGGTCAGGTGACGCCGGCGGAGGTCGAGCGCGCGATGGACGAGTACGACCGGCTGGGTGCCGAGCCGTTCTTCGCCGCGCATGGCTTCGCGCCGACGACGACGTACGAGCTGGTCCGTGAGGGACGGACGTACCCGCCGAAAGCGATCCTGGGCACGGCATTCGAGCTTGCGACCGGACGCCGGCTCGCGTCGGGCGAATTCGAGGGCGGCAAGGCAGGAGCGGTCAAGGTGCTCGGCGAGTTGGGATTCGCCGTGCAGCGCAAGGGGGAGAGATGACGGAGCCGCTGAGCAACGGGCAGGCGGTCGACGCTGCGGACATCGCGCGTGCGGTGACCGCGGGCGTGCTTCGGTACGGCGATGGGGCGCGGCAGGTGTTCGAGGCGTCGGGCACCACGACGTACACCGAGGGCAGTAGCGATACCCGCGGGACGTGGTCGGTGGAGGACGGCAGGTTCTGCTCGTTCTGGCCGCCGTCGTTCCGGGCTTGGTACGAGCTGCGGTGGATTGTCGAGAACGGCGTCGTGGTAGGTCTGACGTTCATCGACCCGGCGCGGGGATCGCGCTTCGACGGGTGGTACGAGCGGTAACAGGCGCAGGCCCCGGCCGGGTTGGCCGGGGCCTGGGCGTCAGGCAGTCGGGTGCTCCTGCAGGTAGCGGACCAGCCCGGCGACGTCGTCCGGAACGAGCCGTCCGATCGCCCCGCTGGAGTAGACGCTGACGACGACCTTGCCGTCGGGGTCGAGGACGAACCCGGTGGACTGCAGATACTGCGGGTCGGGATTCACGAACGCCCCGGTGAGGTCGGCGACCGACGCCGCGTCGGCCCCGAAGCCGACCGGGAAGGCGAGCTTGTGTCTGGCGATCAGTTCGGCAGTGGTCGCCTCGTCATCGACCGACAGCGCCGCCACGCGCACCCCGAGCTCGTCCAGCGAGCTCGTCGCACGCTGGAAGGCCCGCAGCTGCGTGTTGCAGTACGGGCACCAGGACCCTCGGTAGAACAGCATCACGCCGAATCCGCCGTCGAACAGCGCCGGAACGGTGACCTTCTCACCGCCCGGCACAGCGAAGGTCAGATCCGGGAACCGATCTCCGGGATGAAGCAAGGGCATCAGCAGGACTCCTGTCGAGTGGGTGGTCGCTCGCCGTACCCCCTCAGTCTTCGAACCACAGCACCGTTGCGCTTCCGGCAGGTGCCTAGTCCTTACCCCGGCCCACCACCGGCGAGGACTTCTTCGGCGGGTGCTCGGCGCTGTGTTGCTCCTTGTAGAGCTCGATGCCGAGGTGGCGGACGATCGCACGTTCCGGGTTGGTCGAACCGGCGGCGCGGCGGCGGGTAACGGTACGTTGCGCGTCTCGCTGGACGCGGCCTTTCTCGAGGTCGCTCATGGCCGGCTCCCTTCTCTCACCTTCAGCACACGCCCGTCCTCGATCGGCCGACAGTGCAGAAGGGCCTGGGCACAGTGGACCGGACGGCCCTGGTTGTCGCCCGGCCGGTTTCCGACGATGGCCTCTAGAGAGGTATCCCCAGGGCTGAAGGACGAGACCATGACCACGAGGATCACGAGCAGGCGCTGGCGCGTCGATGTCTTCGTCGACGAACACGAGGACGAACGGACCACGCACGCCGAGGCTCGCCTGCACACCAACGACAAGACCCACCTGGTCGGCCGCGGCGCCGCCCACCGGAGCCCTCATGACCGCGAGATCGCCGAGATCGGCGACGAGCTGGCCGTTGCCCGCGCGCTGTCGGACCTCGCCCACAAGCTGCTGCACGCAGCCGCGTCCGACGTCGAAGCAATCACCCACGAACGCATCCGCCTACACGGCTGACGCAAGCTGTCCCGCCGGACCAGCAGCAGGCAGCAGATGCAGGCGGTCAACAGCAGCTGGGTGGCAGTCATCTCCGAATCACGGAAACGTAGCCTCGTCGGACTCGCCGTCGACTTCATCGAGGAGGCCGACGGTGCCCCTGAACGTCGCGGGTGGTTCGGAAGGTGTTGCGGGCTGCCGGTAGTGCGAGGGCGAGAGCTGGGACGCACCAGAGCCAGAAGCCCCAGCCGAAGAGCATGAGGGCCAGGTGGAAGGCGATGACGGCGACGTAGCCGAGGAGCGGGGCCTTGACGAGCAGGACCGCGATGGTGAGCTCGAGCAAGGCGAGGAGGACCGCCCAGGCGGTCGGGTGCGCCATGAAGATGTTCTGCCAGCCGTCGTGGACCCAGCCGAACAAGGCCGCGTCGGCGAAGCCGTCGTACGAGTGCGGCGTGGTCAAGGCGAGTAGGACGTGTACGCCGGCGCCGCAGGCGAAGACGGCGACGAAGCCCCGGTGGACCGTCCGCCAGATGGTTGCCGACGGCATCTGAGTGGTCGGAGTAGTCATGTCAGCCTCCGGTTGCGGCGGCCGGGATGATGGCGACCGGACAGCCGGCGTGGTGGAGAACCGTCTGGCTGACAGAGCCGATCAGCATGCCCGCGAACCCGCCGCGGCCGCGAGCGCCGATGACGATCAGCCTGGCGTCGCCGGACAGCCGCAGGATGTGCTCCGCCGGATGGCCGGTGATCTGGATCAGTTCGGCGTCGCTGCCGCCGCGTGCGTGGACGGCCTCGCGGAGTTCGTCCTCGGTGATCCGGTGCAGCTCGGTCCCTTCGGGCTGCGCCGCGACGACGCGTACGGCGAGGTCGTGGCGGCGGGCGTAGTCGAGCCCGAAGGCGAGCGCGGTGTCGCTGGCCGGCGAACCGTCGTACCCGATCACGACCCGCACGGCGGCCGTCGCGCCGAGGTCGGGGCGTACGACGACGACCGGGCAGCGGGCATTCGCCGCGAGGTCGAGGCCGGTCGAGCCGACGAGGCCGCCGATCAGGGTTCCGAGACCGCGGCTGCCGATCACGACGACGGCTGCGTCGCCGGACGCCTTGACCAGCGCGACCGACGGCGATCCGCGTTCGATCCGGGAGTCGATGACGATGCCCGGCTCCAGTCCGCGCGCCTGGGCAACCCCCTTGTAGACGATGTCGCCGGCCTGCCCGGGCGATCCACCGGACTTCACGGCGTGGACCAGGTGCAGTGGGCTTCGCAGCGTGGCGGCCTCCACGGCGCCCCATTCGATCGCGACGGCTGCGGCCGGTGATCCGTCGATGCCGACGACAACGGGTTTGTGCCTCATGCGGGTCTCCTCATGACGACCGGCGACGGGATCCCGTCGCCGGTGACCAGCAGTTCTCGGAGCCGGCCGACGAAGCGGGCGGCCGGGGCGCCGTCGACGATGTCGTGGTCGGCGCTCACGGTCAGCTGCAGGAACTCGCGCTCCACCAGCCGGCCCTGGAAGAGGATCGGCCGTTTGGCGATGCCGCCGATGACGAGGCTCAGCGTGTGCAACTGGAACGCGATGCCCCAGCCTGCTCCGGCGCCGAACATACCGACGGCTGTCACCCCGACTGTGCCCGCCAGGGCCCGCTGGCGATGCGGCATCCGGTGCAGCCCGCCGAGCAGCCCGACCCGGATGAAGCCGGGCAGCAACAGGTAGGCGTGGGCCCAGGTGGCCCTGTGCACGGACGGACTCAGCGACGGATCGGACTTGACCGCGTGGATCTCCTGGTGCAGTTCCTCGACCGTACGCCGAGCTGCGTCGCGGAGCACATGAGTGAACGCGAAAGGAGTTCCCTCGACGTCGACCTCGACCGGGAGACCGATGTCGACCTCGTCGAACGCGATCTGCCGGCCGCGGAAATCACGATAGGCCTGCACGCTTGGTTCCTCGGCGACCGCGGTGGCAATGCAACGGATCACGAACGCGGTGAACAGGTGAGGGCGCAAGGCCGCGCGAGCCGACGTCACGTCGACCTCGAACAGACCATGAATGGCGTGGCGTCGCTGGGCAGCGCGCCCGGTGTCGATCACGAGTTGCCGAACCCACGGCACCCGTCGTACCTGTGTGTCCCGCACCGGTCCACCTCCTCAGCCGATTGACTCAAGCATCGGCAGCCGCACCCGCCGTCCGCATCGGCCGATCGGTCCCTCGAACACGGGACCTTGGACCCTGTCGGCGACGCCGTCGGCTCGGCGAATCTGTTGGTGGGGAGACGACCGGCTCACCGGAAACGGACCGACAAAGGTGGCTACAGGCCACGAGACCCACCGTCGCCAAGACGGAACCGATCCGGTGAGCCGGTGCCCTGTGTCGAACCGTGAGGGGCAGGGGGAGGCCGTCATGAGCACCGTGATGCATAGGTCCGCGGAGTTGTGGGTGCTTATGCAGGCTCGTCGCCTGGGCTTCGGACGGAACTCGCTGCGCCGCCCGTCGGACCGGATCGAAACCGCGCTGCTGTGGTGTGCGCTGATTGCCGCGCTGCTGATGATCCCGGTGGGCGCGGCCGTCGGGAGAAGCCTCCAGACGTTCCTGGACGCGTCGGCAGCGCGGCAGCGAGCCAGCCTGCACGAGGTTCAGGGCAAAACCCTGGAGGGCTCGGATCGCGGGGTGCCGGCCGTGCCTGGAGCTGCGCTGCCGATGGTTCGCGTGTCCTATGTCGACCCGCAGGGCGTGGAACGTGTTGGGATGCGGAGCGTCGTGATCGGCACCAAGGCCGGCGCTGCTGTGCCGGTCTGGCTGGATCAGTCGGGAAACATCGTCACGACGCCGCGTTCGAAGTCGGACAGCGCCGCCCTCGGCGGGACGCTCAGCCTCTTCACCGTCCTCGGCTCGTGGCTCGTACTCTGGGGTCTGTTCCGCCTCGCGCGGGTCCCGTTGGACCGCCGCCGCTTCCGCGAGTGGACCGCCGAATGGCAGACCACCGCACCCCGCTGGCAACGCGGCCAGCGCTGACAGTCCGGCTTGCACGAGCCTGGCCCCTGGTTCTGCTGGCCGTCGTCAGGCAACCGAAGCCGGGACCTTCGACCCTGCCACAGGCGAACCGACGGCCGCCGGCGCCGACCAGTACTCCGTTCACCCAGGCGCACGCCCGCTGATCGTCAAGCACCACGGCGCCAAGCCGACCAAGGTCGTGTACGCCGATCCGCGCGGAACGCAGACGGTGCCGACCACGCCAGATGAACAGGGCAGTCTCGTGCTGGCCGACGACGACCTGCAGGAACTCGCGTGGTGGTCGGTCGCGGCCGACAAGCACTTCCGCCGCCCGATGACCCTCGAATGGGCAAAGGACGGTCGCACCGGTGAGCTGTTCGTGACTGCTACCAGCTGGTGACCATGACGGACGTGCCCCGTCGATGACGGGCGGGTGTCGGGCGGCCTTCGTCCGGCGGTGGCGGCGATGAGAAACAGATGAGAACTCTGTCATCCGAGGCCACGCACGGGTTCCCTCCTCCACTGTTGCGCTGACGGCGTGGCGCCCGTTGGGCGCGCGAGTGGGGGAGGGATCGTGACACAGCAGTGGAGATCCGTACCGCGGCGATGGCTGCGGGTGATGGTCGCGCTCGGCCTGATCGCGGCGGTGATGTCTGCGGGGCAGTTGGGCCGGTATGCGGCGCCCGCGGTGGCTGCGGGGCCGGGCAGCCTGACCCTGCACGTGGCCAGCGCCCGATCGGTGAACTCGGGTCCCGGATTCGTTCACGAGAACGATCCGGTGGCTCATTACAAGTGGCTGATCAACGTCGACGACACCGGTGACCCGGGGACCCGCGCAAGCCAGTTGATCGACCGGTGCCTGCCGGCGACAGCCCCGGGCGGTTCCTCCGACCCGGACTACGCCGACACGTGCCCATGGCCGTCGACCCGGCCGACGTCCGGCTTCGCCCCGATCGTTGCCCAGGGCACCGAGGCGGATCTGAACGACGGCACGGCGCTGGGCAACCTGCCGGCCGGCAAGTACCTGATCTCGGTCACGGCCGACGGCTTCAAGATCGACGGGCAGCACTTCACGATCAATTCCGGCGCGACGACGCACGCGGTCGTTCGGATGAACCCGACCCCTCTGCCTCTGACGACGTTGCGCCTGCAGGTCTTCAACGACAGCATCCCGGTCGACGGTACGTACGAGGCCGACGCGGAACAGGGACTCGCGGGCTTCACGGCGTCCCTCACCGACGTACTCGGCCTGGTCAGCACCGACTACTACGGCAACCCGCTGTGCACGGTCTACAAGCACGCGAACGCCAACGGGACCGGCGCGATGCTGTTCGACGCGAACAACCGGCCGGTCATCGACACCGCCCGCTCCACCGGGCATTGCACAAGCGACGCGACCGGCGCGATCGTCATCCCGAACCTCGGCCCGAACCGCTACGCGGCGACGGTGACACCGCCGGCCGCGCAGGCCGGGCAATGGGTGCAGACCACCACACTGGAGGGCGGCCACGACCACGACATCTGGCAACAGGAAGGCGAGACCGGGTACGACACCGAGCAGGTGCGCGGCGCCGAACTGGTTTCCGCCGTACAGTTCGGGTTCGTCCGGACCAAGGCCCTGACATCGCCGGCCGGTACGACGGGCGAGGTCAGGGGTGTCGTGATCGCCGGTCTGCCCTACATCGGCGGGCAGAACGGCCAGGTCGTACCGGAGACCGGCTTCGCCGGAGCGAAGGCCGACGGACCGATCCCGTATCCGTGGGTGGCCCTGTCGGACCTCGACGCGGGTGATGCCGCGGTGTACGTCGGTCGCGGTGCGGCGGACGGCAGCTTCGACATCACGAATGTGCCGGACGGCACCTACCAGCTCACGTTGTGGGACGACGACCAGGACTACATCCTCTGGAGCTTCAACGTCGAGGTCCACAACGGTGACGTCACCGATGTCGGCAACAAGATGCTCGTCGGCTGGTTCACCCACGTGACCGGCAGCGTCTTCATCGATGCTAACGGCAACGGTAAGCGGGACATCGGCGAGCGTGCCGTGCCCAGCTTCGCTCTCACCGTCCGGGAGCGGGACAACTCCCTGATGGACCAGTACACGAACACCGCCGTGACGGACTCGGCCGGCAACTACGACATCAGGGAGACCTACCCGCTCGGCAAGTGGCTGGTCCTGGAAGGGTTCAACACCCGCTACAAGACCACCGGCATCACGTACCAGGCTGCCAACGAGACCAAGCCGACCACACAGCTGGGCAGTCTCGTGGACATCAACTTCCTGCCGATCATCGGGCTCCGGGGGCGGATCGACTGGGGCGTCCAGCCGTACGACGCGGGCACCAACGGTGGCATCGTCGGCACGGTCACCTACGACACCACGCGCAACGAGCTCGACCCGGCGATGGCGGCGACCGAGCCCTACCAGCCGGGCATCCCCGGCATCCCGGTGCACCTGTATCTGCCGAAGGCGTGTACGGACACGACTCCCGCGGAGTTGTGCCGCCAGGGATACGAGATCGAGCCGAAGCAGGTTGCCGACGGCAACGGTGGGATGGCCGACAACCCGAAGTACGGCGCATTCGTCAAGGGTCCTGAGGTCCAGGACGCGTACACGTCGGAGGAGTGGGCGCCGCCGCGCGGCTGCACCGCGCGAACGTACAACGGCCAGCCACTGACAGACCAGCAGGCACTGCCGGCCTTCGGTCCGGCGGAGAACCGGCTGTGTGTCGAGGCCCCGATGATGGGTGTGACCGTCGGCGCGAGCGACAGCGCCGGCGGCGGCCAGACAGTGAACGGCAACTACGGCTTCACGACCTCGAAGATCAACTTGTACCCGCCGACGGACACCGTGCACAACCCGGACGGTTTGGCGCTCTACGCTCCGCTGCCGGCAGGCCAGCAGCAGGATCTGCCGGCTCGCGATTACATCGTGTCGGTCGACATCCCGAACGACCCGGTCGACGGCAAGCCGATGTACAAGGTCACCAGCGAAGAAGACGTGAACGTCTTCGACGGTGACAGCTACCTCCCGCAGGAGAACTACCCGCCGACGACCCCGGGTCAGGCGAACGATCCGGCCGGTCCGCCGGATCCGACGCCGACGCCGCCCGCGGAGCCCCCGTCACAGCAGGCCGGCATCATCTCGCCCTGCGCGGGACCACTGCACACGGTCAATGTGACCAACGAGGCGTTCAACGCCGGCGGCGGCAGCCCGTTCCAGGGCTACGAGCGCCCGCTGTGCGGCGACAAGTTGGTCGGTCTGCGGGCGCAGCAGGCGACCGCGCCCAACTTCAACCTGTTCACCGATGTGCCGATCCCGACGCACTTCTGGGGTCTGACGCTCAACGACCTCGGCCTGACCCTCGACAAGCGCAGCGTCAACTACGGCGAGGCACAGGGCCTGCCGTTCGTGCCAGTCGGTCTGTACGACTGGTCCGGCCGGCTGGTCGACACGGTGCACACCGACTTCAACGGGTTGTACGAGGCCCTGGAGCCGTCCACCGGCACCTACAACTGTCCGCTGCCAGCCGGTCCGTGCCCGAACATGTACCGGTTCGTGGGCAACGATCCCGGGCAGCCAGGCGCACTGAATCCTGACTACAACCCGAGATTCCGGACGATCGCGACGAACTTCCAGGCGTGGCCCGGGCTCTACACAGTGACTGACGAGGCGCCCACCCAGGTCGCTGCGACAGTCCTCGCGCCGGACACCACGACAGTTAATCCGACAGTCTGCGACCTCGGCTCCAACGTGCCGCAACTGCTGGCCGTGGATCGGCCGTACATCCGCCGCAGCGACGCGAACCGGTCGGTCACGGTGACCGGCTTCGGTTTCGGGGCTGCCGGTGCACCAGACCAGGTGACCCTCAACGGCACAGCGATGACGGTCACCAGTTGGAGCGACAAGAAGATCACGTTCACCGTCCCGGTGGGCTTCGCGACAGGCTCCGCCGTACTCGAGATCACCGGGCACAACGGCAAGCAGAGCGTCAACGGACTGACCCTGCAGGTGCTGGGGCTGAACGTCCCACTGCTGGCCGGCATGTCTGCGAGCAACCCGCTGATCGCGGAGGTCGGTCCGGCCAAGACCTACAAGACCGTCCAGGCCGCGCTCGAGGCGGCGACGCCGACCCGGCTGCGACCGTACTGGCTCGTGGTCGTGTGGCCGAACGCCCAGAGCTCCGCCAACCCGCGCGGCGACTACAACGAGAACGTCATCGTGCATCACCAGGTCCGGATCCAGGGTGTAGGTCCCGGTGGCTTCGACTCGGCCGGGACGTGGGTCCCCGGATCGATCCTCGACGGTTCCGGCTTCAACCTGGACAACCCGAACGGAACCGCCTGGATCAACCGGCTCAGCAGCCTGCAGTACTCCGGTGACCCGGCAGTGCCGGACTCGGCGGTCGTGACCGTGCTGGACGACCCGGCGCGGGCAGGTTTCGTGCCGAGCAGCTGGCCGGTCACGCTCGACGGGTTGAGCATCACCGGCGGAGCACAGGCCGACATCCCCGGCAACGTCAACGTGCTGACGGGGGCGGTGACCACGCCGTACGGCGCGGCCGGCGCGCTGGTCACGCAGGGCGGCGGCATCTACGTCCACTCCAACGTCCGTGGCCTGCAGGTGACCGACAACGTCATCCACGGCAACGGCGGCTCGTACGGCGGTGGCATCCGGATCGGCACGCCGTACGTCGGGGACAACCGCAACTACGACCCGGTGATCGCGCGCAACCAGATCCGCGACAACGGCGGCACGAACCTGGCCGGCGGGATCGGGTTGTTCACCGGCAGCGACGGCTACCGGATCGAGGACAACGCGTTGTGCGGGAACTTCTCGGCCGAGTACGGCGGCGCCCTGACCGCGTTCGGCTACATGGCGAACCCCGGTGGCAGCACCGGTGGCCGGATCACGAACAACCGGATCTGGTTCAACGCCTCGTACGACGAGGGCGGTGGCGTGATGATCGCCGGCGAGCTGCCGGCCACGCCGACCGCGCTCTCGCCGGGCTCCGGGCCGGTGACCGTCGACGCCAACGTCATCCAGGCGAACCTGGCCAACGACGACGGCGGCGGTATCCGGCTGCTCCAGGTGAGCGGATCGCACATCTCCCGGACCGATCCGCAGACCATCACGATCACGAACAACACGATCGCCGACAACATCTCGGCGCATGAGGGCGGCGGGCTCGCGCTCGACGACGCGGTGTTCGTGAATCTGGTCAACAACACCGTCACGAAGAACCTGACCACGGCCTCGGCCGTGACCAGCGACGGCCAGCCGGCTCCGGCGGGGCTGTCGACCGCGGCGAACAGCGATCCGCTGCAGGCGCGCCTGCGGACTACCTCGCTGTTCTCCGGATCGGCAACGCTGGCGGCAACGACGTACAGCAAACCGACGCTGCTGAACAACGTGTTCTGGGACAACCGCGCCGGGTCGTTCTCGGGTGGTTATGTCTACGGCATCGGCGGGCAGTTGCCCGACGGTACGGCGAACTCCGTGAACAACTGGGACATGGGTGCGGCCGACGTACCGGACGCCCTGCTGACGCCGACGCACTCGGTGCTGCAGGACACCACGGGTACGGCGCCTGACCCGACCAACTCGTCGGCGGATCCGCGATTCGTCTCGCCGTACGAGGTGTCGGTGAACATCCTCGCCGTCCGGTCCTACCCGGCCTTCCGGGAGGCGGTCGTCGTGGCGCAGCTGTTGCCACCCGATCTGATGGGCGACTTCCACCTCGCCACCGGAACGCCGGCGTCCCCGGCCCGGGGGCTCGGCGCGGCGAACACGACCGTCCGGTGGGGGACTGGCACGACCGGGTTCAGCTACACCGTGACGGCGCCCAGCCCGGACATCGACGGGCAGCCGCGGCCGACCGGGACCGGATCCGCACGCCGGTACGACGCGGGCTCGGACCAGATGACGCCGTGAGTCGTGTGGCCCGCCGTACCCCCTCCGGCGGGCCACACCTTTTCCGCACCCAGTTCCAGCAACGGGAGACACCAGTGACCGACAATTCCGTGTCGCGTGGACCCACGCGGCGTTCTTTCCTTACCGGTACGGCGGCGGCAGCGGGCGTGGTGCTCGGCGGCCGGCTGCTGACCACCAGCACCGTGATGGCCGCTCCGGGCCGGACAGCGGTCGTGGCGAAGTCCTCGGCGGCCGTAACCCATCCCGTGAAGCAGGTCCACCTGGCCGGTACCGACGGCTGGGTGGGCATGCCGGGCGACGCGCCGCCGGACCCGCCGTTCTTCCCCGACCCGTTGGCGCCGAGCCCGTTCAACACCTACGTGTTCGGCTTCCGGGACGTGACCGGCATGACGTCGAACCTGGTCGCCGCACAGCGTGGCAAGGCTCAGATCAGCGCGCCGATGATGGCGTTCGACGAGGACGACGACATCTACCTGACGCTGACCAACCTCGGGCTGGCACAGCGGCCCGACCTGTTCGACGGGCACACGCTGCACTGGCACGGGTTCGTGAATGCGATCCCGCTGTTCGACGGCGTCCCGGAGCTTTCGCTCGCAGTGCCGATCGGCCGGGACCTGACGTACTTCTACCGTCCGCACGACGCCGGGACGTACATGTACCACTGCCATTTCGAGGATGTCGAACACGTCCAGATGGGCATGACCGGCATGGTCTTCGTCCGGCCGGCACAGAACCGGACGCCGCTGCACGCGGGGGAGCGTTACGCGTACAACGACGGCGACGGGTCGACGGCCTACGATCGCGAGTTCGCGTTCATGATCACCGAGCTGTGGTCGGCCGCGCACTACCGCGACGCCCATATCCAGGTGAACGACTGGACCGACTACGACCCGAGCTTCTGGCTGCTGAACGGTCGCGCCTACCCGGACACGACCGCGCCGAACGGCGATCCGCTCAGTACGGCGGCCGGCCGGCTGCAGTACCAGCCGATCTCGTCGCTGATCCGCTGCAACGCCGGCGACCGGGTGCTGCTCCGGATGTCGAACCTCGGCTACCAGAACCACGAGCTGACGGTGGACAACATCGACCTGACCGTGATCGCCAAGGACGCGAGCCTCCTGAAGGGACGCGACGGTACGACGAACTACCTGACGACGAACGCGGTCGAAGTCGGACCCGGAGAGAGCCGGGACGCGATCTTCGTCGCGCCCGGCCCCGGCGAGTACCTGCTCTACGACCGCAAGTACTCCTATCTCGACAACGGCGGCGGCGCCGGGTACGGCGGCATGATGACGAAGATCGTCGTCGGTGCGCCCGGCACCTATCCCGCCCAGACCGCGGCGAACGTCTGAGGGGGCGATGATCCGATGAGACGACTCACAGTCCAGCGTGTCCTGGCGTTGACCGCCGCGGCTTTGGTCGCGGTGACGCCGGTCGTGGTGCGCACCCAGGCATCGGCCGCCGAGATGTCCGAGGGGGCGCTCTGCGACACCGACACCAACCAGACGTTCTCGCTGACGGCGCGCGACGGCTACATCTCCACGCCGGACGGCAACTCGATCTACATGTGGAGCTACAGCAGCAGCAAACGCGGCTTCCAGCTGCCCGGTCCGACGCTGTGCGTGGAGTCCGGCCGGCCCGTCACCGTGATCCTGCACAACACGTTGCCCGAGGCAACCTCGATCGTCTTTCCCGGCCAGCTGGGGGTGAAGGCGAACGGCAACCCAGCCCAGCCGCAGTTCGACTCCGGCGGGTCGCTGACCTCGCTGGTCCAGTCCGCGCCGGCGACCGACGGATCGGTCACCTACACGTTCACTGCCGGCAGCCCCGGCAGTTACCTGTACGAGACCGGCACCGATGTCGACAAGCAACTGCAGATGGGCCTGTACGGCGCTCTCGTCGTACGGCCCGCCGGTCACCCGAACCAGGTGAACGACCGGCCCGACTCGGCCTTCGCGAACGGCAAGGAGTACGTGTACCTGCTCTCCGAGGTCGACCCCGACGTTCACCTCGCGGTCGAACGCAACCAGCCGGTCGACGTGAACTCGTCCAAGTCGCGGTACTTCATGATCAACGGCCGGAGCATGCCGGACACGCTGGCGCCCAACAACGCGCCCTGGCTGCCGGGCCAGCCGTACGGCGCGCTGGTGCACATCAAGCCGTACGACGCGGTGACCAATCCGCTCCCGGCGACCATCCACTATCTGAACGCCGGCAGCGTGAACTATCCGTTCCACCCGCACGGCAGCGACGAACGGGTGATCAACCGCGACGGTCACGCGCTCCAGGGACCGTCCGGTCAGGATCTGTCGTACCTGAAGTACGACCTCGACGTCGGTCCGGGGCAGACCCTCGACGTGCTGATGGACTGGCGCGACGTCGAGCACTGGAACGCGACGACGAACCCGATCCCGACGCAGATCCCGGCGATCACCGACCAGTTGCTGGTCGGGCCGGACACGTGGTTCTCGGAGAGCGGGTACCTCGGCACGAAGAACGCGGTGCCGTCGAACCTGACGCAGAACAACGAGTGTGGCGAGTACTACCACATCGCACACAGCCACGCGCTCGAGCAGGCAACCAACTACGGTGCAGCCTTCGGCGGCATGATGACGGTCTTCCGCATCGACCCGCCCGCCGGCTGTGTGAGCCAGTGAGGACACGACGATGACGAACAGACTCCGGATCGCCACCGTCGGCGTCGCATCCACAGCTCTGGCCGCTGCGCTGCTGACACCGCTCCCGGCCGCTGCCGCGCCAGTGACCGTGACTTTGCCGCAGGCGCCGGCGCACGCATCGGTTGCCGTCGGCAAACTCACGCCGCGGGGCTGTACGTTCGGCACGGCCACGGCCGTCTGCGATCTCTACGCGCTCGCCGGCACCACATCCCTGCTCGGGGCGACCGTCCCGATCTGGGGCTTCTCGTCGACCGGCGCGACCGGTACGGCGACGGCCCCGGGACCGGTGCTGGTCGTCCGCCAAGGCGACCAGGTGACGGTCACCCTGCACAACCAACTCGTCGGGCAGACCGTCTCACTGGCCTTCCCGGGCCAGCCGATGCCCACTGGTGGTGAGGACACCGCCGGCATCGCCGCGGGAACCAAGACGTACACGTTCACCGCCGCCAAGCCGGGAACGTTCTTGTACGAGGCGGGCCACACCGCGGCGGGCGCGCGCCAGGTCGCGATGGGCCTGGCCGGTGCACTGGTCGTGCTGCCGTCCGACGGCACGGCGTACGGCAGTCAGCCGGCGGGCTATCCCGGGAGTGAGTACGACGACGACGCTGTTGTCGTACTGAGTGAGGTCGATCCGGCGTTCAACGCGAACCCCGCGGGTTTCGACCTGCGGAAGTTCGCCCCGAAGTACCGGCTGATCAACGGCAAGCCGTTCCCAGCCACCGACCCGGTGGCGACCGACCAGGGCCACAAGGTGCTGCTGCGCTATGTCAACGCCGGTTCGGTGACGCATCCGATGACGGTGCTCGGCGGGTCGCAGACCGAGATCGCCCAGGGCGGGCATCCGATGCATTACGCGACCACGGTGGCCGCGGAGAGCGTCGATCCGGGGCAGACCCTGGACGCCCTCGTCACGATGCCGACCGGGCCCGAGTCGAAACTGGCGCTGTACGAGCCCGCGCGGCACCTCGACAACAACGGGCAACACACTGCCGACCCGGCGCAGTTCGCCTTCGGCGGCATGCTCACCTTCCTGGACACGAACGCGCCACCGCCGAGCACCGACGCTGTCGGGCCGGTCTCGACGCATCTCCGGCTGGCCCCGAACCCGGCGACCGGAGAGCTGCCGGTGACCGTGACCGCGGACCTCAGTGACGCGACCACCGGCGGTTCGGCGGTGACCCAGGCCGAGTTCGTGATCGACGACGCGGTCACCGTCGGACCCGGTTTCGGTACGCCGATGAGCCTGCCAGGCGGTGGAATCACCGTCACCGGCGCCACCGGCGTGATCACGACCGCGACGCTGGCCGCGCTCGACGCCGGCCGGCACACGGTATTCGTCCGCGCCTTCGACGCCGCAGGCAACTGGGGCGTGGTCGGCTCGGTGATCCTCAACCTGCCGAAGACCGGTCCGCAAACGATCAACGGCTCGATCGCCGATGTGCCGGCCAACGCGACGGTCCCGGTGACCGTGTCGGCGACCGGCGACGATTCGGACGCGGGCGGGCTGATCACGGCGGCGGAGTACTTCCTCGACACCCCGGGGACGAGCGGAGGCGGTACGGCGCTGACACTGAACCGCAGCGCGACCGTGGTGTCGGAGGACGCCGACCTGTCGGCCGCCGTCCTGCAAACCCTGACCGAGGGCACGCATCACGTACTGGTGCACAGCAAGGACTCCTTGGGGCTGTGGGGACCGCTGCTCGACATCCCGTTGCCGATCGATGTGACCGGACCAGCGGTCGACGCGGCCGCCGTAGGACCGAACCCGACCAACGGCGTCCTGGCGGACAAGAGCCACCCGGGCAATCTGCTGGTCTCGGCGGAGATCACCGACAAGGACGCCGGCGGAGCCCTGCAGAGTCTGCTCGCCGACGCGGAGGCGTTCGTCGACCCGACCGTGCCGAACCCGCCCGGCGGCACCGGCCTGCAACTGCTGCCGGTGGACGGCAAGCTGGACTCGACCGGAGAGACCTTCTATGGCCTGATTCCGCTCACCCAGGTGAAGGCGCTTGCCGACGGCACCCATCACGTCTACGTCCGCGGTCAGGATGCCGCGGGCAACTGGGGACCGTTGTTCGCCGTGAACCTCGTGGTCGACAAGACCGCACCGGTACTGGGCGCCCTGACGGCCGCGCCGAACCCGACCAACGGGGCGGAGAACCTGACGCTGACCGCGCCGGTCACCGACGCCTCGCTGATCGCGAAAGCGGAGTACTGGCTGGGCACGACCGATCCGGGCCTGGGCAAGGGGGTCTCTGTGCCGGTGAGCGTGGTTGCGGGCAAGGTCCAGGTGACCGTCCCGCTGACCTCCGTGCCGCCGGGGAACCAGGTCTTCAACCTGCGGGTGCAGGATCTGGCAGGCAACTGGAGCAAGCCGGTCAACACGACGGTGTCGGTCCAGCGTCCGAACCGGATCTTCGGGGACGACTTCGAATCCAGTGGGTTCGGATTCTGGAGTGGCAGCACCGGTGGGGTCGCCAACACAACCACCGCAGCGCGGCCAGGGCCGCTGGAGCCGGGTAGCCTTCGCGGGCTGCAGGTCACCCTGCCGGGTGCCGGTTATCTCACCGACAACACGCCGACGGCCGAGACGTCGTACCACGCGCGCTTCGTTTTCAACCGGAACACGCTGACCTCCGGCACGAACGCGAACACGGCAATCAGCCTGTTGCAGACCCGGACTGCGGCCAACGGCCAGGTGTTCGCGCTCGAGTACAGGTTGTCGGCAGGCTCGGCGCAGGTGCGGACAATTCTGGACCGCAGCGGAGCCGGGACGCTGACGGGTGCGTGGGTCACACTGACGGCGGGGAACCACACACTGCAGGTCGACTGGACGTCCGGTCCGGCCACCGGCGGTTCGGCCGGCTCGCTGCGGCTAGTGGTCGATGGGGTGAGCCGCTCGCTGCAGACCGGCAACACCAGCACGCTGCGGATCGAGACGACCTGGCTCGGGTTGTCGGCCGGGATGAGTTCCAGTTCGACCGGGCAGGCGTACTTCGACACCTTCAACTCGACCAGATACACGATGCCGTAACTGACCGAAGCCGGGATCGCATCCCCACACTGCGATCCCGGCTTCGACCCAGGGGGAGGAACTCACATGCTCGAGGCAACAATCCGCCGGCCCACCGGCCGGTCCAGAGGAGTCAACCGCCTGGTGGTGCTGAGCGCAGTGCTGGCGACGGCACTGGTCGTCGGCCTGCTCGTCGGGCTCAAGCTTTGGTCGTCCGCGGATCCCGGCTCGTCGTTCCCGCAGAGCGCGGCGATCGAGCAGCAGTACGGCGTCCGCTTCAGCCGGATCGCGGTCGTCGGCGACGGCGGCCTGATCACGCTGACGTACGTCGTCCTGGACAGCGAGAAGGCCGGGCGCTTCCAATCCGACGTACAGCATCCGCCGGAGCTGCTCAGCGAGAACCGGGACGGTGGGACGAAGCGCATCTCG
The DNA here is from genome assembly GCF_004365355.1 of Kribbella pratensis. GTDB lineage: Bacteria > Actinomycetota > Actinomycetes > Propionibacteriales > Kribbellaceae > Kribbella. Next base: position 22,586 of record NZ_SODP01000001.1, read on the forward strand.
GTGATGAAGCAGGGTCATACTCTGCCCGCTGGTCAGACCTACTACCTGGTTTACCAGAACACGAAGGGCGCTCTTCGTCACGGCGAGCGGGCATCCATCCACCTCGGCGACCTCACGTTGAGCCATGCGCCGGTGCTGTGAGCCCGTGGGCTGTGCCCTCAGCCGCCCGCGCCGTCCGCCTCATTCGCGGCCGGCAGGAACAGCTGGAAGAGGGCACCTCCTTCGGGCGCCTGCCCGGCGACGATCCGGCCACCGTGCGCCTGCGCGGTGGCCTGGGCCATCGCCAGTCCGAGCCCACTACCCATCGGCGCGGCAGCCGGCGGCCGGCGGTGCCAGAAGCGCTCGAACACGTGTGGCAGGTCGACCGGCCGGATGCCCGGCCCGGCGTCGGCGACGCTGAGCACGTACGAGGGTCCGGAGCGATCACAGGCGAGCCGGATCCGGTCACCCGGTCCGGTGAAGTGCACCGCGTTCTCGATGAGCGCGTCGAGGGCGAGCTCGAGCCACGCCCGGTCCGCTCCGACGAGTTGGACGCCGGGCAGCCGCTCGAGGACCCAGTCCCGGTCGGCGCTCTCGCGCCAGTTACGCGCAACATCGTCCAGGAACTCGCCGAGATCGAGGCCGACGTACCGCAGCGCCCGGCCCGAGTCGAGCTTGGCGAGCGCGAGCAGCCGAGTCGACAACGCGGAGAGCCGATCCATCTGGCGCAGCACGATCGCGTAGTCCTCGGCGGACTCCGGGGTGTCGACCACGGGTTCGAGCAGCTCGAGATGACCGATGGCGATCGTCACCGGCGTCCGCATCGCGTGCGACGCGTCGCGGAAGAAGTCACGCTCGCGCTCGAAGACGGCCAATCGTTCCTCGGACATCAGTTCGAGCTGGTCCTGCGCGGACTTGCGCCGCCGCGCGTGCCAGACCATGGCCAGGAACAGCATCGGCATCAGCGGGATCTCTGCCCACTCCGCCCGGCTGCTGCCGTCCTGGAGCTGATGGGCGACCAGGATCCAGCCGGTGCTCGCGGTGACGAGGAACGTGACGAGCAGGGTTTGTCGCAGCGGCCAGACCCGGAACCCGTACACCAGCGTCAGACCGAGGAACAACAGGTGATAGGGGATCACCTCGCGCTCGATCATCATGTTCATCAGCGCCAGCATGGCCAGCACGAAGACCGCGAGCAGCCCGTCGGTCAGGCGATGCCAGCGTGGTCCGGTCCGGCCGTCGGTGTTCCGTCCGGCCCGGACGGGCGCGAGGTTACGCGCTCTGAAGCTGATAGCCGACATTGCGCACGGTCTGGATCACGTCACGGGTCATCTTGCCGCGCAGCCGGCGGACGTAGACGTCGACGACGTTCGTCGCCGGATCGAAGTCGTAGCCCCACACCGCCGACAACAGCTCGCTGCGGGAACAGACCACGTCGGCCTTGCGCATCAGATGCTGCATCAGCAGGAACTCGCGTTCCGACAGGGCCGACTCGGTGCCGTCGACCCGGAGTCTGCGGGTGCGGATGTCGAGCACGATCCGGCCGACGCGGAGCACCAGCTCCTCGGTTGTCTTGCCGGTCGCATCGCGCAGCCCGAACCGGACCCGGGCCAGCAGTTCCCGGATCGAGAACGGTTTCGGCAGGATGTCCACCCCTTGCTCGAGGCAACGGACCCGGACCTCTGCGTCCGCGACGGCCGAGAGCACCAGGACGCGGGTCCCCGGGCTGCTGACCAGGACCGCCGCGATCACCGCCTCGCCGTCCACCTCGGGCATCCGCAGGTCGACCACCATCAGATCCGGCCGCTTCGTGAGCGCCATCCGCAGGCCCTCGCCGCCGTCGGTCGCGGTCAGCACCTGATAGCCCTCTGCCTCGAGCCCGCGGCGCACGAAGCGGACCACTTCAGGCTCGTCGTCGATCACCAGCACTGTTGTCATTCGTTCCCCCCAGCCGGGCGACGCCTGGCGTGCCCGCTGTCCCGGTTGCTCCCCCGAGCCCCAAGCACATATTGACGCCGCGAGCCGCCGGAGGGAAGCCCCAGAACCTCCGTCCGGCCGCGGCGGAGCGTGACAACCAGATGAGAATTCCGTCATCTGGCGTCTCCCCGCAGCGTCGTACGGGATCGTCACGACCGGGACTGGTGGTGTCCGAGGGGGGAACCGTGGGCATGAGCTGGGCGGCGTGGCGACGTAGCGGACCCGCGAAAGTAGCGGTGCTGCTGGCCGTGGCCGGCATCCTCTGGCTGGGCCAAGCCGGAGTCGCCGAGGCGCACCCGGTGTTGCTCCGCTCGTCCCCGTCCGACGGTCAGACGGTCCGGGCCGCGCCCCGGCAGATCGACCTGTGGTTCTCCGAGCCGCCGACATCCGCGGGTCTCGACGTCGCGCTCTCCGATCGGGACGGCAAAGCCTTTCCAGTGAGCGCAAGGATCGCCGACCAAGGCATCCACGTAGTACTCACGGGCTTTCCCGAGCTGCCGCGGTCGGTGTACGAACTGCGCTGGAGCGTGGTGTCGAAGTACGACCTGCACCGACTCCAGGGAACGCTCGTCTTCGGTGTCGGCCTCGCCGCTACCGCGAACGGTCGGCCGGCAGAGACGGTCACCGGTCCGGCCGGGACGGTGGCGGACGTCGTACTGGGCTGGCTCGACCTCGCCGCGACCTCGGTGCTGTGCGGCTGGGTGTTGGTGACCGCCCTGCTGACCCGCGGCAGGTACGACGTGCCCGCCGACCCGATGACCGCGCTGCGCAGCCTGGCAGGCGCATTCGGCTTTCTCACGGTGTTTGCGTCGCTGGCCCGGGGTGGCCGGCAATGGTCTGAGGCAGCCGGGACGGACTCTGGTCTGGCTGTGCTCAAAGACTCCGGCCAATTGCTGCGTTGGTCGCTCAGAGAGGTCGTTCTGGTTGCGATCTGCGTGCTGCTCGTCCGCCAGTCTCGCCGCGGTAGATCGAGTTGGGCGGGCATCCTGACGCTGTCGTGCCTGCTGCTCGCGGATCTCGTTCTCCGTGCGGGCACGAGCCATGCCCGGGGCGGTCCGCTGACGCTTGCCGTGCTGGCGCTTCATCAGGCATCCGCGCTGACCTGGGTCGGAGGCCTGGTCGTGCTCGGCATCCTGACCGCCCGGCTGCCTGGCCGGCGGAAGGACACGGTCGAGATCTGGCGCAGGTTCGGTCCGGCAGGCGCGTGCTCGGTGGCGGTGCTGACGGTTACAGGGCTGCTGCTGACCGGCCGTCAGGTCGCGACACTCGACGCTGCGCTCGGCACGCCGTACGGCCGGGCTCTAATGGTCAAGCTGACGTTGGCCGGCGTCCTGATGGCACTCGGCCTGAGACACGCCGTTCGGCTGCACCCATGGCTGGTACGACGGCTGCGACCGGCCGCCGCTCCGCCGAGGCGTGCACAAGCGTTCGCGCCGCTGCTCGGTGTGGGAGTCGTGCTGATGGCCGTGGTACTGGCAGGGACGCCGCCGGCCCGTGGTCCGCAGTTCGACAAGCCCGAACCGGCGATCTCACGCGCCGACTACCAGGTGGACGATCTCCTCATCACGGTCTCGCTCGGGCCGAACCAGCCCGGACGCAGCCTGCTGCTGGTCGACGTGGTGAGCAGCCGCCGTCCGTCGCCGGGTCCGATCACGACGCTCACCGCTGACCTCGGATCGATCTCGGGCATCGTCCTTCGACGTACCGCGGGTGGTGCGCAGGGCGACAGCCGGTGGCAGGCGGCCGTCGACGTGGAGGCGACGGGGCCGTTGCCGCTAAGGGTCGTTGCTGGTCGCAACCATCCGGGTGCTGCGGTGCTGACGACGACTTGGGTCGTGCCGTCGGGTCTGGCGCCGCGACCGGTCGCGGTCTCGAACCGCCCGCTGGCGCCATGGACGACGGCTGCGGCCTTGATACTCGCGGTTCTCGCCGCGGCCGCCGGGGTAGTCCTCCTCCGTCGGCATCGCCGGGCCCGCGTCGTACTTCCCGGGACCGTGGACCGGGAGCCGTCGGGGGTTCGGTGACCGTCGTACGGTGGCTCTTGCCAACGGCAAGCTGGTTTGCCGCACCAGACGGGGGTTGCGCTGACGGATTCAGGCGATCGTTGTGCAGACGTACTGCTCGACCAGCTCGAAGGGGCCGTTCTGGATGGAGACCTCGTTGCGCCAGGTCATGGTGTTGTCGTCGACGATGTGCCAGGACAGCCGGGTGCGGATGGGTAGGCGGCCGATGCTGCCGAAGGTGAGCCGGTCGCCCTCGATGCGGCCGGACAGCAGTTCGAGGTGCCCGTAGTTGTCGGCCACCGAGGCGCGGTACTCGCCGGCCGGGGGATCCCACCCGGAGACCCAGTGCAGCTGCCAGTGCAGGACGAAGGTTCCGTCGGTGAGGAACTGGTCCTGCTGATAGTCGCCGACGATCCACAACCCGTCCTGGATGGCGTGGTGTCGCCCTTCGCCGGTCGCGGTCATCGCCGGGCTGTCGGGCCCCATGGCGCCGGCCTCGATCGTGCCGGTCCAGCGAACGTCACGTAAGAAGCGCGCCAGGCGCGTCATCTCGTCACCGGCGCGCAGCGGCAGCGGAACCGATTGGATCATCGTCGGGCTCCTCTGGGTGTTGAGGTCAATGGGCGGTGCCTGAAACGCCTGCACGATCGATCCCCACCAGCACAGGTTGTTCGGTGGACATGGCACCTCCCGGGGCCGGTGCTTCTGCAGTTTCAGTCAAACCGCGGGAGTGTGCGTCGGCCAGGGCCGAAGGTCCCGCCGAACGGTGATGTTCGGCCGCTGTGGCAGCCGGTGAGCCGGGCCAGAGTCGACGGTGGGAAGTCTCGTCCAGGGAGGTTCGCGATGAAGGCATTGGTTTACAACGGTCCGGGTCAGCGGAGTTGGCGCGACGTGCCGGATCCGGTGATTCAGGATCCTGAGGACGCGATCGTTCGCGTCGACGCGGTCACGATCTGCGGTACCGATCTGCACATCCTGAAAGGCGACGTGCCGACTGTGCAGCCCGGACGGATTCTGGGGCACGAAGCGGTCGGCACCGTCACGGCCGTCGGCAGCGGCGTTCGCGGCGTGGCCATCGGCGACCGGGTGCTGATCTCGTGCATCACGGCCTGCGGGCGTTGCGAATATTGCAGGCAAGGACACTACGGTCAGTGCCTCGGCGGTGGCGGCTGGATCCTCGGTCATCTGATCGATGGCACGCAGGCCGAGCAGGTGCGGGTCCCGTTCGCGGACCGGTCGGTGTACAAGCTGCCGGACAACGTCAGCAACGAAGAGGCGGTGTTGCTGGCCGACATCCTGCCGACGTCGTTCGAGGTCGGCGTACTCAACGGCAAGGTCTCGCCGGGTGACACCGTGGTGATCGTCGGCGCCGGTCCGATCGGGCTGGCGGCGCTCGCGACCAGCAAGTTGTTCACGCCGTCGTATGTTGTCGTGGTCGACGCGGCCGACGCGCGGCGCAAGGCCGCGCTTGAGCGGGGCGCCGATCTGGCGCTCGGCCCGGACGAGGATGTGGTGGCGAAGATCCGCGAGCTGACCGGCGGACTCGGCGCGGACGTCGCGATCGAGGCGGTCGGCGTCCCAGCGACGTTCGAGCTGTGTACGCAGGTGGTACGCCCGGGCGGCACGGTCGCGAACATCGGCGTCCACGGTGCGCCGGCGACGCTGCACCTCGAGGACCTGTGGATCAAGAATGTCACCATCACGACAGGACTGGTCGACACGTTCTCCACGCCACGGCTGCTGTCGATGCTGGCCGCCGGCCGGCTGGAGATGCCCGGTCTGATCACCCACCGGTTCGGCCTCGATGAGATGCAGGACGCGTACGACGTCTTCGCCGACCCGGCCACCACCGGCGCCCTGAAGGTCGCACTCTTCGGCGACAAGGGATTCGAGTAACACACCAGAAGCCGGGCCCGCGACAAGCTGTCGCGGGCTCCGGCCGCGTACGTCAACTTCACCGACCGGGACCTGGGGTTGAGCGCCTCCAGGAGAAGTTCAGCGGAGGATGGCGATCGGGCGAGCCGGGCAGTCACGCGTCGGTCGGTGCGCCGGCTGCGTCGTTCCGGCGTACGTCCGGAAATGATCGGGCAGCTTGGGGGATGACGGCGACGGGGCACGGTGACTGGTGCAGCATCGTCTGGCTCACCGAACCGAGGAGCAAACCCGCGAATCCGCCGCGGCCGCGTGAGCCGACGACGAGCAGTTGTGCGTCGGCCGACCACTCGAGCAGGAGCTCGGACGGATGTCCAGTCACCTCGATCAGCTCGGTGTCGTGGGCGAGCGGGTGGGCGCGGACGCCGGCCAGCAGATCGTGATCGTCGTCCTCGCCCTCGTCCAGCACCGCGACGATCCGGGTGGCCAGTCCGTGGCGCTGCGCGTAGTCGAGGCCGAAGTCGACCGCGGCGTGCGCGGGCCGCGAGCCGTCGTACCCGATGACGACCTCGTCGCCGGCCAGCTCGTCGTCGGTGGGACGTACGACGACCACCGGGCACTGCGCGTGGGCGGACAATTCGATGCCCGCTGAGCTGACCACCAGGCCGAGCACGCGTCCGACGAACCGGCTGCCGATCACGACGAGATCGGCCGACTTCGACTCGGCCAGCAGTACCGCCGACGGGAATCCGTCGACCCGGCGCCCCGTCACCGACAGCCCCGGCTTGAACTCGCGCGCCAGTTGGACCGCCTCCGCGACGATCCGATCGGCATTGGCCCGAAGTCCGGGCGCCACGTCGCTCGGGCCGAGCGGGACCCGGAACTCGGCCCACACGAACGCGTGCACGAGCTGCAGTTCGGCTCCGCGCGCCGCGGCTTCGATCGCGCCCCAGCGGATCGCGTTCTCACAGTCCGGTCGTCCGTCGACACCGACAACGACTCCCATGGCGTCCTCCACTGCCAGTTGCGGATCTCAGCAGCACCGCGCTCCAGGACGTAGCCGTGGCGGTGCCCCCGCCGGTCGGTCAAACACTCGCGCACCTCACGGCGACAGGGGCTCCGGTGGTGCATGATCCTCAGCCTCCCGCCGGTCACGCGTGCCGTCCTAGAGGCGAAGGTCCTGGCGGCCGGGACCAACGGCACTGGCCTGGCACGGGTCCCGCGCGGTGGGCTGGTGGGGTGGCGGAGGGAGACGCGATGACGACGATCGAGCGGCCTGAGGCATTGCCCGGCGCGGGTTGGGACGTGCTGGCGGCAGACGGGTCGGTGGTGCGGATCCGGCCGGTGCGGGAGGACGACGAGCTGGCATTGGAGGCGATGAACGGCCGAGTGTCGGACGAGTCGATCTACCTGCGGTTCTTCGGCATCAGCCGGACGATGGCCGACGAGTACACGCATCACCTGGCCGCGGAGCAGGACGGGCATGTCGCGCTGGTTGCGGAGTACGGCGGCGACGTCGTCGGGATCGCGAGCTACGAGCTGCTGCGAACGGGTGAGGCCGAGATGGCCTTCCTGCTGCAGGACTCGGTGCACGGCCGGGGGATCGGGACGCTGCTGCTCGAACAGCTGGCTGCGACCGCGCGTGAGAACGGTATCCAGCGCTTGCGGGCCGACACGCTCGGTGTGAACGCCAAAATGCTTCGGGTGCTCGCCAACTCGGGGTTCGAGCAGGTCCGCAAGCTCGACAGCGGCGTGGTCGAGCTGGTTCTCGACACGGCGTACCATCCGTTGACGCTGGAGCGGATGGCCGACCGTGAGCGCGCAGCCGAGAACCGCTCGCTGCATCGGCTGTTCTCCCCGCGGACGGTCGCTGTGATCGGCGCCGGCCGGACAGCTGGCGGTATCGGGCACGAGGTACTGCGCAACATCGTCAACGGCGGCTTCACCGGTTCGGTGTACGCCGTCAACCCGCACGCCGCGACGATTGCCGACGTCGTCGCCTACCCCACGATCGCAGCGGTGCCGCGCGAGGTCGACCTCGCGGTGATCGCGGTGCCGGCCGAGCGGGTGGCCGAGGTACTCGCCGAATGCGGCGAGGCCGGAGTCGGGGGTGCGGTCGTGCTGACGGCAGGATTCTCCGAGCTCGGCCCGGCCGGCCGCCAGTTGCAGCGGGAGATGCTGGCGATTGCCCGTCGGCACAGCATCCGCCTGGTCGGCCCGAACTGTCTGGGTCTGGTGAACACGGCTCCCGAGGTGAGCCTGAACGCGACCTTCGCAGAGATGGCACCGACGCGAGGAACACTCGCGATCGCGGCGCAGTCCGGTGCCGTGGGCATCGCCGTACTGGAGCACGCGGGCCGCGCCGGCCTGGGGATCTCGGAGTTCGTTTCCCTCGGCAACAAAGTAGATGTCAGCGGCAACGATGTGCTGCTGCACTGGTGGGGTGATCCGCGCACGACCGTGATCGGCCTGTACCTGGAGTCGTTCGGCAACCCGCGCAAGTTCGGCGGGCTGGCGCGGATGATCGGCCGGACCAAACCGATCCTGGTCGTCAAGGGCGGTCGTTCGGTCGGCGGCCGCCGGGCCGGGGCATCGCACACGGCCGCGGCTGCGACGCCCGAGACCGCGGTGGACGCGCTCTTCGCGCAGTCCGGCGTACTCCGGATGGACACCATCGAAGAGCTGGTGGAGACCGCCCGCGTGCTGGCCGTCCCGCCGCTTCCGCGTGGACGGCGGATCGCCGTCGTCGGCAACGCCGGCGGCGCGGGCATCCTGGCCGCGGACGCGGCGAGCCGGCTCGAGCTCGAGCTGCCGGAGCTGAGCGAGGCAGTGCAGCGCCGTCTTGAAGAAGCGGGCGCCGTCAGTAGTGGCAATCCCGTCGACCTGGGCGCGGCCGCCTCGCCGGCGAGTCTGGCGCAGGCGTTGAAGGTGATCGTGGACAGCGGTGAGGTCGACAGCGTCGTGATCAACTACGCCGTGACCCGCGCGGGTCGGGTGGAAGACATCTACGCGACGATCGCGACCGCCGCCACGCAGGCCGAGCTGCCGATCGTGGTGAACTGCGTCGGTTCGACGCACGCCACCCCGGAGATCGCGCTCACCGACGGACGCCGGCTGCCGGTGTTCCCGTTCCCGGAGAGCGCTGTTCGCGCCCTCGCCCACGCCGTTCGGTACGCCGAGTGGCGGTCCCGGCCGCAGGGCGTCGTACCCGAGCTTCCTCGGGTGGACGCCCTCGGAACCCGAGCCGTCGTCCAGCGGTTCTTCAAGCACCAGCCCGAGGGTGGATGGCTCGACCCGCGCCGCGCGTGCCAGCTGCTGCAGTGTGCCGGTGTCTCGGTCATCCCGGTCACCACTGCGCTGAACCGCGCCGAGACGATCAAGGCCGCGGAGACGGCGGGGTATCCCGTCGCGCTGAAGACCGCGGCGCCCGGCGTACTGCACAAGACCGACATCGGGGGAGTGCGGGTCGGTCTGACGAATGCTGTGCAGGTCGGCCTTGCGTACGACGAAGTCGCGGCGGCGGCCAGGGACCCGCAGGTCGTGGTTCAGGCGATGGCGCCGGCCGGGACCGAGTTGGTCATCGGTGCGGTGCGGGACCGGTTGTTCGGGCCGCTGCTGATGGCGGGCAGCGGTGGCGTACTCACCGACCTGTTGGCCGACCGGCAGTGGCGTGGGCTGCCACTGACCGATCTCGATGCGACCGACATGGTCCACTCGCTCCGATGCGCACCGCTGCTGGCGGGCTACCGCGGCGCGGAGGCGGCAGATCAGGCAGCGGTTCTCGATGTCATCCATCGCATCGCGTGGCTTGCGGAGCAGGTCCCGGAGCTGGCCGAGCTCGACATCAACCCGCTGGTCGCCGGCCCGACCGGAGCCTTCGCGGTCGACGTCCGGATTCGTCTGGCGCCGGCAACACCCGAGCCCGACTGGTACGCCCGCCGGATGCGCGGCGACTGACCGCACCCACAAAGCCGCTGGAGGCACACCGCGAACAGCGGCAACGGCACCCTCTCGTTCACGCCCTTGACAACTTAACTGAGTCGACTCATTATTGAGTCAACTCAGATTAAGACAAGTCATCGGAACGAGAAGGAAAGGCGTCATGCGAGCGTTCGTCGTCAGTCAGTACAAGGAGCCGCTGCAGCAGGCGGACGTTCCGGAGCCTGTGGTCGGCGAGCATGACGTGCTTGTCCAGGTCCGGGCTGCCGGGCTCAACGTGCTCGACGAGAAGATCCGGGCCGGTGAATTCCGGCAGATCCTCCCGTACAAGCTGCCGCAGATCCTCGGCAACGACGTCGCCGGAACGGTGATCGGCGTCGGCGCGAGGGTGCAGGGATTCAGGCTCGGCGACGAGGTGTATGGCCGGCCCGACAAGGACCGGATCGGAACGTTCGCGGAGCGCATCGCGGTCGCCGAGGCCGACCTGGCGCTGAAGCCGGTGGCGGTCAGCTTCGAGGAAGCGGCCTCGCTGCCGCTGGTGGCCCTGACCGCGTGGCAGGCGCTCGTCGAGCGCGGCAATCTTCGGCCGGGCCAACGGGTCCTCATCCACGCCGGCTCGGGCGGCGTCGGCTCGGTCGCGATCCAGCTCGCGAAGTACCTCGGCGCGACGGTCGCGACCACGGTCAGTGCCGGCAACGCCGACTTTGTGCGCGAGCTCGGGGCGGACGTCGTCGTCGACTACCGCAGCCAGGACTTCGAACAGCTCCTCGCCGGATACGACCTGGTCCTGGACAGTCTCGGCGGCAAGAACCTCGAGAAGTCGCTCCGCGTTCTGCGCCCCGGCGGGAAGGTGATCGGTATCGCCGGGCCTCCCGACGCGGCGTTCGCCCGCGAGCTCGGCGCGAACCCGCTGCTCCGGCTGGCGATGACCGCCCTGAGCAGCCGCATCCGCCGCCAGGCCCGGCGCCTCGGCGTGACGTACGAGTTCCTCTTCATGCACGCCAGCGGCGACCAGCTTCGCCAGATCACCGCGCTCGTCGACGACGGCGTACTGCGGCCCGTCGTCGGACGGGTCTTCGACTTCGACCAGACCGTTCAGGCGGTGCAGTCGCTGGAAGTCGGCGGCATCCGCGGCAAGGCCGTCATCACCGGCCCGTGACACCCATCTCAACCACGAAACAGGAGAACACCATGAACACCAGCAGGCACGTACACGACAGCTTCACCACGGCGTACAAAGACGCTCGCGGCCGCACCGTCGACGCCGGCGGCGTCACCTACGCGTACCGCGAACTCGGACCGAAGGGCGGCATCCCCGTCGTCTTCTTCGTCCACCTGGCCGCGACCCTCGACAACTGGGACCCCCGGATCATCGACCCCATCGCGAAGGGCCGCCACGTCATCGCCTTCGACAACCGTGGAGTCGGGGCCTCCACGGGCCGTGTGCCGGACAGCGTCGAGGCGATGGCTGACGACGCCTACACCTTCATCACGGCGCTGGGGTTCGACAAGGTCGACATCTTCTCCTTCTCGCTCGGCGGCATGATCGCCCAGGCCCTCGTGGTGAAGCACCCCGAGCTCGTCCGCAAGCTCGTCCTCACCGGCACCGGGCCGAGGGGCGGCAAGGACATCGACAAGGTCGCCAGCACGACGTACTGGGACATCCTGCGCGCCACCCTGACCCGGTCTGACCCCAAGGAGTTCCTGTTCTTCAACCGCAACGCCACCGGCAAACCCGCCGCGCGCGCGTTCGTCGACCGGCTCGAGGAGCGCACGTCCGACCGCGACCTACAGATCAAAACCAGGGCCTTCCAGACCCAGCTCAAGGCAATCAAGAAGTGGGGCCGCTCCGCCCCCGACGACCTGTCGAAGATCACCCAACCCACCCTGATCGCCAACGGCGACAACGACCGCATGGTGCCCTCGATCCTCTCCGAGGACCTGCACCGACGCATCAAGAACAGCCGGCTGATCATCTACCCCGACTCCGGACACGGCGGCATCTTCCAGTACCACGAGACGTTCGCGCCTGCCGCGGTCGAGTTCCTCGCGCGCTGACCACCCGAACAGCCCAAGCACGCGAGGGGCGCCGTCCGGAGCTCCGCGGCACAAGGGCCCCGCTCGTCACCGTGGAAGAATGAGGCCGGCACATTCGAGCCCACACAGCCGGAGCCCGCACAGCAGACAAGGACGGCAGCCATGCCACTCGACTCCCGACCGGTCGGACGGCGCGAACGGAACAAGCAGGAGAAGCTCGAACGCATCACGGCCGCCGCCCGAGACCTGTTTGCCGAGCGCGGGGTCGACGAGGTCACCACCCAGGAGATCGCCGACCAGGCCGACATCGGAACGGGCACCCTGTTCCTCTACGCGAAGACCAAGGGCGAGCTCCTCCTTCTCGTGCAGAACTCCACGTACGCCGACGCCCTCGCCCAAGGCAGGTCGGCAGCCGAGAGCATCCCCGACGTGCTCGATGCCGTCATGGCGATCATCCGGCCAGTCGTGGAATGCAACCGCAAACAGGTCGACAACGGGCGGACCTATCTGCGCGAGATCGTCTTCGGCGACCCCGAAGAGCCGCACCACCGCGACGCGCTCGCCCTGACCGTGCAGACCGAAAAGGCGATCGCCGACGTGCTGCAGCGAGACGGGCGCACCACCGCCGGCGACGCGGCGACCCTCGCGCACGTCGTCTCCGCGATCATGTTCGTCAGCATGGCTGCGACGATCAACATCGAAAAGCCGGTCGGCGACATCGTGCAGGAGATCAGAGACCAGGTCCGCGTCCTGCTGCCGAGGTAATTGCGCGGGCCGGGTCCGACGTACTCACGGACTGTCTGGACGGCGTGGTCAGACGGGTTGGGGGAGGCGGCCGGTGCTGATGAGCCAGTCGGCGACCTGGACGAGTGAGAGGCCGACGGTGGCCGCGCACGACCGGAGGAGAGCGTTCGCGACGTGAGCGGGGATCTGGTACCGGCTCATCAGGATTCCTTCGGCGATTCCGAGGAGGAGTGCCGGGTGGGTCCAGTCTCCGAATGGCTCGGAGAGCTCATCGTCTTCGGCGTCCATGCGAGACGTCCTTCAAGGCCCTTCTCCGCTGGGCGGGCTGATGCGGGTCTACGTTCATGGTGCAACTGCGGGTGACTCGCCCTTTCCGGCTCGACGGTCGCCCGGCGGTTGTTCCACTGTAGGTCATGCATCAGTTCGGTTCAGGTGCGGTGTCAGCCACCAGCTTCGCGGCGACCTCTCGGAGCTTGATGTTCTCGCTCTGGGAAACCTGGACCAGGAAGGCGAATGCTCGCTCCGGATCCACCTGGTAACGGTCCATGACGATGCCGACGGCTCGGCCGATCTCTTCTCGTGGGTCCAAGGCAATCGCCGGGCTGGTTGCGTGTCGGGTCCAGCCGAGCGCGACCGCTGTCAGGTTCGCGAACATCAGACCCAGGAGGCGGTCATCCTGGCCGATGCTGCGCGGCTGGTTGGCGTACAGATTCAGCGCACCGCGCACGTTCGGGTCGGCCCGGAACTGGAAAGCCACCTGTGCTCGCAGACCGAGATCCGCGGCCTTGGGACCGAACACCGGCCAGCGTGGGTCGTCCCGGAGGTCGTTGACCTGCACGATCGGTTCCTCGATCGCGGCGTCCAGGCAGGGGCCTTGGTGCAGCTCGTACTGCAGCTCGTCGGCGCGTGCCGCGATCGCATCCGTGGGGGCCAGCGTCTGGATCTCGCCGGTTTTGGTGGTCAGTGAAATGCTCGCGTGATCGATCGAGGGAATGGTGTCGGCCGCGCTCCAGGTGATCATCCGCACCGCGTCTTCGCCATCGAGTGGGAACCGCAGCGATGCCGCCACCTTCTCCACCGCCTCGAACAGCTGCGCTATCTCCACAACCAGTGCCCTCTCGTCAATGGGGCTGACAAGCACCCAGGAAACCCTCAGTCCGCGCTGCCGAATCTATCCCGTCACCCCTCCGACGACGCAGTGGTCGTCAGTGTCGGGGCCTATCGGTTAGCGTTCGTCCAGGGGAAAGTGTGGTGGGATGGAGCGGCGCCGGACGAGCTCTGCGGTTGTCCGCCGGCTGACTGGACTGCTCGCAGCCGGCCTGCTGGTTGCTGCCGTGACCGGGCTCATCAAGCTCGGCGAGTCCCACGTCCCGACACTCAGCCTGCTGGTGCTCTATCTGCTCGCGGTACTGCCCATCGCGATCTTCTGGGGTACGCCACTCGCTGTCGTCACGGCCGTGCTCAGCGTGTGGGCGTACGCGTACTTCTTCATCAGCCCGGTGCACTCCCTCCTGCTTGCCGACGCCCAGGACGCGATCGGCTTGGGTGTGTTTCTCGTGACGGCGGTGGTCGTGGGCGAGCTTGCGGCTCGGCTACGGCGGGCGGCGCTGGAGGCCCAACGGCTGTCGAACGAACAGTCCGCGCTCCGGCGGGTCGCCACTCAGGTCGCTCAAGGGGTGGCGCCGAGTGCCCTGTTCACAGCCGTGACCGAAGAGGTGGGCCGACTGTGCGACGCCGATCTCGCGCGGATGGAGCGGTACGAACCGGACGGGACGGTCACCGGTGTCGCGGCCTGGAGCCGGGTGCCGGCCCATCTGGCCGTCGGCGAGCGGTTCGATCTCGACGGCCTGAGCATCGCCCGTGAGGTACGCCGCAGCGCCGGACCGATCCGGTTGGACAGCTTCGCCGGTGCATCCGGCGCGATCGCGCAGGAGGCGCAGGCCCTCGGAATCCGTTCCTCGATCGGCTGCCCGATCACCGTGGGCGGCCGGCTCTGGGGTGTCGTCGCCGCCTCCAAGACCAGCGACAGACCCTTCCCGGCCGCGACCGAGGCACAGATCGCGGGCTTCACCGAGCTCGTCGCCACCGCGATCGAGAACGCGGAGGCCCGGGCCGAACTGATGGCATCCCGCGCCCGCGTGGTGGTCACCGCCGACCGGACGCGCCGCCAGATCGAGCGCAATCTGCATGACGGCGCGCAGCAGCGGCTCGTCTCACTTGCCCTCCGGCTGCAGACGGCCCAGACGAAAGTGCCGCCGGAGTTGTCCGAGCTGAACGCGGAGCTTGACCAGGTCCATGGCGGATTGACCGACGCCCTGGACGAGCTTCGCGAGACGGCGCGCGGAATCCACCCGGCGATCCTCGCCGAGGGCGGCCTCAGCCCGGCACTGAAGTCGCTGGGCCGCCGGTCGGCGATCCCCATCCGCCTGACGCTCCGTGCGGAGCCGCGCCTGTCGGAGCGGCTCGAGGCGAGCGCCTACTACTTCGTGTCCGAGGCTCTGACCAACGCGGCGAAACACTCGCACGCTTCGCTGGTCGCGGTCACCACCGACATCACCGGCGACGCGCTCCGCGTCGAGGTCCGCGACAACGGACAAGGCGGCGCGGCCTTCAGCCGGGGCACCGGGTTGCTCGGCCTCCGCGACCGGGTGGAAGCACTGGGCGGCCGGCTGAACCTCGACAGTCCCCGGGGCGAGGGGACCACCTTGACCGCTGAGTTCCCGCTGACCGGCAGCTGACGGCCGCCGGAGCCAACGTTCGATTGCACAGAGAGTCGCGTTAGCTGGAATGCGCAGGGGCCCTCGTCGCGTGATTCTGGAGCCATGGGGTTGCGCTGCTTCATCGTCGACGACAGCACTGACTTCCTGGACGCCGCCCGCTCCCGCCTCGAAAGTGACGGCGTCACCGTGGTCGGAGTCGCCTCGACGATCGACGCGGCGTTGGCGCAACTGGACGGCGCCGAGCCCGACGTCGTACTCGTCGATGTGAATCTCGGCAGCGAGAGCGGCCTCGACCTGGCCCGGCGGATCCAGACCGAGACGACTGTGGACCCCGCGCAGGTCGTTCTGATCTCCACCCACGCGGCGGAGGACCTGATCGATCTGGTCGAGAGCGTGCCGGCCGCGGCTCTGCTGTCCAAGACAGCGTTGTCGGGTGTGGCTCTTCGCCGGATCCTCGACGACAGGTAGGTCTACCGTTAGGAGATGACGATCGACTCGGCCGTCGATGGCGGTGCGACACGCACCCGCGTTCTCCTGGCCGAGGACGACGTACTCCTGCGCCAGGGGCTGGCCAGCCTCCTCGAGCAGTCGGGGTTCGAGGTCGTCGGACAGACCGGCGACAGTGTGTGGATCCTCCCGCTGGTGCGGGACCTTTCGCCCGACCTGGTCGTGGTGGACATCCGGATGCCGCCGACGCACAGCACCGAAGGGCTGGACGCCGCCCGGGAGATCCGGCGCGAGTTTCCGGCCACCGGGATCCTCGTCCTGTCGGCCCACGCCGAGGTCGAGCACGCCATGGAGCTGCTCGCGTCCGGCCAGCGGATCGGCTACCTCCTGAAAAGCCGCGTGACGGATGTGGGCGACTTCATCGAGACGATGGAGCGGATCCTCAGAGGTGGCTCGGTGATGGACCCTGCCCTGGTGCAGGAACTGGTCGACGCCCGCCGGGCCGGCGACCCGCTCGCCGAGCTCAGTCCCCGAGAGCACGAAGTGCTCGCACTGATGGCCGAGGGTCGCTCCAACTCGGGCATCGCACGCCGGCTGTGGGTGACCGAAGCGACGGTGGAGAAACATGTCCGGCATGTCTTCGCCAAGCTGCGCCTCCCCGAGACCAGCGACGACCATCGCCGGGTGCTGGCCGTGGTCCGGTATCTCGACGCCCACTGAGTACCGGTCAGCCAGCCGCCAGGATTCCGGTTACCAGGTAGCCCGTCTGGACGCTGGCCGTGCTGACGCCCGCCCTCCGATAGCGGATCGTATTCACGAGATCAGCGGCCTGGGGAACGACCAGAGGGACCGATCGCGATGTTCACGACAAGGCCCCGGCCCGGAGCCGACTGGTGGCGGACCGCCGTCATCTACCAGGTCTACCTGCGCAGCTTCCACGACTCCGACGGCGACGGTGTCGGCGATCTGGCCGGCGTCCGCGCGAAGCTCCCGTACCTACGGACGCTCGGAGTGGACGGCATCTGGCTCAACCCGTTCTACCCTTCACCGCAGCACGACCACGGGTACGACGTCTCCGACTACTTCTCGGTCGATCCCCGCTACGGCACCCTCGACGGTTTCGACCGTCTGGTTCACGACGCGCACCGGCATGACATCAAGGTCCTCATCGACCTTGTCCCGAACCACTGCTCGACCGAGCATCCCTGGTTCGCAGCGGCCCTGGCCGCGGGCCCGGGGAGCCCCGAGCGCGAGCGGTTCCACTTCGCCGACGGCCGGGGCGAGGAACCGCCCAACAACTGGCGCTCCGTCTTCGGCGGCCCGGCCTGGCAACAGGTTCCCGACGGCCAGTGGTACCTGCACAGCTTCGCGCCGGAGCAGGCCGACTTCAACTGGCGCCACCCGGACGTGGCGGCGTACTTCGAGCAGGTACTGCGATTCTGGCTCGAGCGCGGCGTCGACGGCGTCCGCATCGACGTCGCGCACGGGTTGCACAAGGCGGACGGACTGCCGGACCACGGGCAGGCGATCGACGACGAGCTCACTGGCGACCCGCTCAACCCACACGCGTGGAACCAGCCCGAGGTGCACGACGTCTGGCGCCGCTGGCGGCAGATCGCCGATGGATACTCGGCGTTCACCGGCCGCGAACGCGTGCTGATCGGCGAGGTCGGCGTACTGGATACCCGGCAACTCGCGCTGTACCAGCGGCCGGACGAACTGCATCAGACCTTCTACTTCGAGTTCCTGCGCGCGCACTGGGACGCGCAGATTCTCTCCGACGTCGTCGACCGCGGGCTGGGCACGATCCAGGACGCCGGCTCCTCGGTCGCCTGGGTGCTGAACAACCACGACATGCCGAGATCCGTCACCCGGTACGGCGGTGGGGCCCCAGGCGCACATGCCGGGGACGTCGATCTCGGGACCGCGCGTGCGCGGGCGAGTGTGCTGCTGATGCTCGCGCTGCCGGGAGCGGCGTACCTCTATCAAGGCGAGGAGCTCGGTCTGCCCGAGGTCACGGATCTGCCGGACAGTGTGCTGACCGATCCGATGTTCCACCGTAGCAACGGGGCACGGCGGGGCCGGGACGGCTGCCGGATTCCCTTGCCCTGGTCGGCCGGCCAGGACGCTTTCGGCTTCTCCTGGTCGGATCCCTGGTTGCCGCAGCCTGACTGGTTCGCCACGCATGCTGTGGACCATCAGCTGGGCAGGGGCGAATCGATGCTGCATCTGTACCGCGAGGCACTCGGTCTGCGCCGGCGGCTTCCGGCACTGGCTTCGAACGACTTCGATTGGCTGGCGACCGAACCCGGCGTACTGGCCTTCACCCGCGGCGACGGCTTCTGCTGCGTCGTCAACTGCTCGTCGAGAGTGGTCGCTCCGCCGGTCGACGGCGAACTACTGCTCGCGAGTCACCAGGATGCGGGCGACAAACTCTCGCCCAACAGCGCGGCGTGGTACCTGCTGTCGTCGCCGACCCCCACCTAGCAGGCGGGCCTGGCGTCTTGAGAACCCCTCCAACACCTCGGCGCCAGGCCTGCCCTTCCAAGGAGTTCCGATGCGACAGATTCGGATAGCCAAAGTCATTCGCAGAAAAGACAGACGGTACGACGACGACGCTGCGCTCCCGCTCGACCCCAGGGACCCGGACATCGTCCGAGCCAAACAAGCACAGCTCAGACGTGCCAGGTTGGCCGATAAATGAGCTCCTAGGTACGGCCGTCGACCGTTCGGTGCTCGAGGTCGAAGTCGGCCGGCGTTGAACCGCGGGCGGCCGGTGATGAGGAGGGCATGCGGTGTCCGTTCTGGTTCACGGCCGCGGGGTCCAGGTGGTGTCGGTCGCCGTGCGTGCCGGCTGATCAGCGGGGTTGGCGGTGGTGCGCGAGTGCCGCGTGATGGTCGGTGTCGCCGGTGTCGCGTGGGCTGACGTGCACGGTGACCGCCTCGAGTTTGGGTAGCTGATGCAGCAGTCGGTGGTGGACTTCGTTGGCGATCTCGTGGCCTTGGATCAGGCTCAGGCTCGGGTCGGCGACGATGCTGACTTCGCCGTGGATGCGGTGGCCGGACCAGCGGAGGCGCAGCTCTTCGATGCTCTCGACGCCGGTCGTCGTGTGGATGGTGTGTTCAGCAGTGTCGACGAGTGCGGGGTCGACGGCGTCCATGAGTCGCCGGGAGATGTCGGTGGCGGCGCCTTTGAGGACGACGAGGATGGCGGCGGTGATGACAAGCCCGACGATCGGGTCGGCGAGCGGGAAGCCCGCCAGAACACCGAGGGCGCCGAGGACCACCGCGAGTGACGTGAAGCCGTCGGTGCGGGCGTGCAGACCATCGGCGACGAGCGCCGCCGAGCCGATCTGCCGGCCGACGCGGATGCGGTAGACAGCGACCAGTTCGTTGCCGGCGAACCCGATGAGCCCCGCGACGATGAGGATCCCGGTGTGTTCGAGCGGTCGGGGGTCGAGGAGACGTCGTACGGATTCGTAGCCGGCGACCAGGGCCGACAAGATGATCATGGCGACGATGAACACACCGGCCAGGTCTTCGGCGCGACCGAAGCCGTAGGTGTAGCGGCGGCTGGCCGGGCGGCGCGCGAGCACGAACGCGATCCACAGCGGCACGGCGGTGAGCGCATCGGAAAGGTTGTGGATGGTGTCGGCCAACAGGGCGACCGACCCGGTGAACACGACCAGCAGCGCCTGAGCAACGGACGTGACACCGAGGCCGGCGAGGCTGATCTTGACCGCCCGGATCCCTGCAGCATTGGACTCCAAGGCCGAGTCGACCGAGTCCGCGGCCTCGTGGCTGTGCGGCCGGAACAGCGACCAGGCCCAGCCCACGAAACGGCCGGACTCTTCGCCGTGCTCATGTCCGTGCCGATGTCCGTGCCCGTGCCCATGCCCGTGGCCCTGACTGCGGCCGTGTCTGTCGGAGGTGCTCATGGCCGGCCGTGCTCCGTTCGCTCTGCTCTTGGTGCTTGCTACTGCCCGCCTATGTTATCTGCGCAAGCACGCATATACGCAAGTAGGCGGATAAGTTAGTGTGGGTGGATGCACTCGTCGCTCGACAACTTCGAGATGCCCAATGAGGAACAGGTCCACCTGGCCGCGGAGTCGTTCCGGCTGCTGGCCGATCCGACGCGGATCAAGGTCTTGTGGGCGCTGTTGCAGGGCGAGTCCTCGGTGGCGTGCCTGGCCGAGCTCGCCGGCGCGGCACCCGCGGCGGTCAGCCAGCACCTGGCCAAGCTACGCCTGGCCGGCCTGGTCAAAGGCCGGCGGGAAGGGACGTTCGTCTACTACTCCGCCGCCGACGACCACGTGAAGAGCCTGCTGGATCAGGCGCTGTTCCACGCCGATCACATCGACCGCGACATGCCCGGCGTCGCATCCGAAGCTGCGGACACCGATGACGGTTCGGTGACACGTCCGGCCTGAACCCGCCTCGTTCAGGTTGCGCACATTGTCTGCCGGGCGGCGCGACTGCACGGCGATCGTCGGGCGTTCGTCGCCGCAGGCAACTACCCGGCGGCCGGTGCCGGCCGGAAACTGGCGACATGGCCACGTGGGCGCCGGATCTGATCGGGCCGGTTCGGCTCGAACTGGTCGCGCTGTCCACCAACTGCCCGGCGAGCACGCGATGCGAGGCGGGGCCCGGTTCGAACTGAAGTGGGACGAGTTCTTTCACCGAACCTCTCTAGCGATCAGCTGATTCGGCAAGAGGCTCGACCTGCCGATATCTACTGGTCGGGTTGTGGGCGGAGCCCGTCGAGGATGAGGGCGAGCATGCGAGGTGACCGGTCCTGGGGCTCGGATGGAGCGCGCCAGAGTGCGCCGGTGAGTTGGAGGAAGTCGCCGGCGTCGGCATCCGTGCGGATACTGCCGTCCTTCTTGCCTGCGTCAAGGAGTTTGGTGATCGCTGCGACAACAGGCCCGTAGGTCTGCTCGGTGATCGCCTGGTGTGCGGTGGGGCTGAGGGCATCACCGAGGCCGTGCTTTCTGCGCATCGCTTCGACGAGGTCGGTCGTCCAGTGCCGAAGCGCTTCAACTGGCGGCATCTCGGCCAGCAGCCCGGGCACGGTGCCGATGATCCGTTCGACCTCGTCCTGGTAGACGGCGAGAACCAGCGCCTCCCGGGTGGGGAAGTTGCGATACAGCGTGCCTGCGCCGACGCTCGCGCGCTGAGCGACCTGGTTCATGGAGGTCGTGCCGTCCTCGGCGAAGGCGTCGCGCGCGGCCGCGAGGATGCGAGCCCGGTTCTCGCGGGCGTCCGAACGAACCACTGGAACCTCACCTTGCTAAGCGGAGAGCTCTCCACTACTCTATCTGGAGACCTCTCCACATAGCTTAGAGGAGCATCATGCAGTACATCAAGCTCGGCACGACCGGCCTGGACGTGTCACCGATCGCGATCGGCGCGATGACCTACGGCGAGCCCGATCGTGGCCATCCCGTGTGGTCGAAGGGCGAGGACGAGGCGCGACCGCTGATCCGGCACGCGCTGGACGCGGGCATCAACTTCTTCGACACCGCGAACATGTACTCCAACGGATCCAGCGAAGAGATCCTCGGTCGCGCGCTGAAGGATTTCGGCGACCGCGACGCGGTGGTGATCGCGACCAAGCTCCGGCATCCGATGCGCACCGGCCCCAACGGCCGCGGCCTGTCGCGGAAGGCGGTCATGACCGAGGTCGACAACTCGCTGCGCCGGCTCGGGACCGACTACATCGACCTGTACCAGATTCACCGCAACGACCACTCGACCCCGTGGGAGGAGACTCTCGAGGCGCTCAGCGATCTCGTGAAGGCCGGCAAGGTGCGGTACCTCGGTGCGTCCTCGATGCACGCCTGGGAGTTCGCGAAGGCGTTGCATCTGCAGCAGCAGAACGGCTGGGCGCGGTTCGTGTCGATGCAGGACCACTACAACCTGCTCGCCCGCGAGGAGGAGCGGGAGATGATCCCGCTGTGCCTGGACGAGGGCGTCGGCACGATTATCTGGTCGCCGCTGGCCCGCGGCCGCCTTGCTCGCGGTTGGGACGATGCCAGGTCGACGATGCGGTCCGAGACCGACAGCGCCTTTGCGGACATGCTCTATTCGCCTGAGCAGGAGGCGTCCAACCGCGCGATCATCGACGCGGTCGGACAGGTCGCACAGATCCACGGCGTCAGTCGCGCCCAGGTCGCACTCGCCTGGCTGCGCCGTCAGCCGGTCGTCACAGCGCCGTTGGTCGGGGCCGGTTCGATCCAGCAGATCGACGAGGCTGTGTCGTCCCTGGACGTCGAACTCAGCGACGACGACGTACGCGCCTTGGAGGCTCCCTACACGCCGCGCTACGACTGGCAGGGAATCTCCGACGAGGCCGAATTGGAGGCCATCCGCCGACGCGTCCCCGGAATGGCACTGTCGTGAATCGCATCGTGCGCGCCGGCGCGACTGCTCGCACCGGCGCGCTCCTGCTCCTCCTCGATCCACTCGTGTCCTGGGCCGCCGAGTTCATCACCGCGGCAGCCTGGCCGGACCCGCCGTACGCGCCGCTCTACAACTGGGTCAGTCACCTCGGCCCGACCTGACCGGCCCAGACCGCGTTCGGGCAGGTCGGGAACTCCTCGCTGGGGGTGGTCATGGACGCAGGCTGGGTGATCTACGGGTCCTACTGATCGTCGGCACCCTCCTCGTGCTCGACTTCCGCCAAGGGTGCCCGCCCGATCGTGTTCGTCGTACTCGCGGTCCTCGCCGGCGTCTCGCTCGTCGGTCTGTTCCAGGGATCGAACCAGAACGTCGCCAACGGCCTGATCGCGTTCCACACCTCGACGCGCAAGGTGTCCTGCCCGCCGGCAATGGCATGGCGATGGTCGTCGGCGCCAACGGATCCCGCATCGGGCTCGACCGCGGCCGGTCCAGCGCGAGCCTCGTGCTCGGCATCCTCGGCCTGGCCATGTTCCCGTCTTCATCGCCGACGTGTTCACCGGCTGGGTGTGGAACAGCGGCATCTTCCAACGCGGCGGCCGTCGGGAGCGCGAGTCGCGTACGTCAGTGGCTGGTGACGACGAGGGTTGGTGGGGGATGGACGACGCCTGGGAGTGCGGCGGTTTCGTAGGCGTGGCGTAGGCCTGGGTGCCAGGCCAGGAGGCGGGTGCGGGATCCTGCGTCCAGGGCTATTACCAGCCAGTCTTCTTTGGTGAAGGCCAGGGCCGGTTGGAATTTGGCGGGGAGTTCGATGCCGGGGACGATCTCCAGGCGGCCGGTGTCGAGCTGCAGCGTCGCGATGTCGAGGGGCGGGAGTGGGTGGCCTTCGAGGTCGGAGTCGGACGTGGAGGGGTGGTCGAGGAGGAAGGCGAGCGTCTTGCCGTCGGGGCTGACGACGCCGCAGCAGGCGGGGCGGGGAAGCGGGGATGCGGTGGTCTTGCCGCCGGCGATGGCCCGGCGGTGCAGCGTGCACGATGACGGGTCGTCGTGGCAGCCGCTGGTCCAGAAGACCTGGCCTGCACCCGTCGCGAGCGGTGCCACATGTTGATCCAGCTTGGCCTGCAACCGACCGGTGCGTGCATCGACGAGTGCGAGCCACGTCGGTGAGATTCCCGGATCGGGCTGCATCAGACCGACGACCGTGTCGCCCACGATGGCGGACGCGTAGAAGCCGAGCGGCAGCCGCACCCGCTGCCCGCCGGCGAGCGGAGCGATCGTTCCGTAGGGGTTGTCGATGTCGCTGGCAAAGGATGCGATCCACAGGTGATTGCCATCGGTCAGGGGCGACTCGGTAGGACCGAGTGGCCGGATGACACTCACCTGGTGATCGACCCCGACGCGCAGCATCGCGTACGGAGCCGCCTCGTCGCAGGAGCCGGTGGTCGCGTACGCCGTGATCGGATCGCCGGCCAGCACAGCGGCGTACTCGCCCGGCCGGACGACTTCGTCAGGCAAGGTCGTCGTCCGGCCGCTGTCGAAGTCGACCAGCCGTAGCCGGTCCCCGCCGAGCAGCACCTGGATCCCGGTGCGCTCGGCCGGCGGCGTACTCGACACGATCGGCAGCAGTACGTCTGCTCCACACGCGCCGGGCGTTGTCGGCCACGGGCTCGCCGCCCGTCCATCGGGGATGACGCTGATCAGCTCGGACGGGGTGGTATTCGGCGGCGTAGGCGCCGGACCCGTCGAGGCGCGAAGAACGATCAGGGTCAGCACCGCCAGCAGGATCAGCCCCCACCCGGCGATCCGGCGCCCACGCCTCGAAGCGTTCCCCACCTCGAGAAGCTCTTCCTGATCACGCTCCACACCCCCCATGAAATCACCGCACCCCTGGAACCGCCCGCAAAGTCCGGGACACCGACAAGATCCGAATCTTTGTCGGTGGCTCATTCCGAACCGATACCTGGTCCTCGGCCGATTCGTGACTGAGACGTTGAGCCTTCGAGAAACCCTGCACGACGCCGCTGAGACACGTGCCACGATGGAGAGATGGAGGAAGCTCACGACCTGCTGGAGGCGCAACGGCGACAAGCGCTCCGACGGCTGGCGAGCTTGTCGGGCGACTTTCACGAGGTGGTCGCAGCCTCACGAGACTCCAACGCCGACGACGAACACGACCCTGAGGGCGCGACGATCGCCTTCGAGAGATCCCAGGTCACGTCGCTTGTGCAACAGGTCGAGAAGCAGCTGGCGGAGATCGAGGCAGCATTCGACCGGCTCGCAGCCGGCACCTACGGCGTTTGCGAACACTGCGCCCAACCCATTCCCGCAGCCCGTCTGCAAGCAAGACCTGCAGCCCGCACCTGCATCAACTGTGCTCAGCTCGGGACGACGTGAATGCCCAGCTCAGGACCAGGTGAAGTGGACCTCGAGGGAGACCTCGAGCTTGGTGTCCCCGGGGGTGATGTGGATTTCGGACTCGAACCCGGCCTTGGCTCCCAGAGCCTGTTCATGGAAGCCGTGGTGGCCGTAGGTCTCCGAGATCCCGGTGACCGCGCCGAGGGAGCGCCCGCCCAGTTCGGCCAGCTCCTTGGCCTTCTGCCGCGCCTGCCGAAAGGCCAACGCCCGGGCCTCAGTCAACAGCGCGGTCTTGTCGTCGACGTCGAACCGGATGGCGTGTAGGTCGAGACTATTTCCGGCTGCCTCCACAGCCACGTTGAGCAACCGCCCGAAACCGAGCAAGTCCCGGCTCGTCACGGTCAGCAGATGCGCCGCGCCATATGTCTGCGGCCGCCCTGGTTCCCGGTAGTGCTGGGAGACCTCGACTTCGGTGGTCCTGATCGCGGACGTGTCCACACCTTCGGCCCGCAAAGCAGCCGTGACGGCGTCGGTACGCTCGGCCACCTCGGCGACAGCGGTCGCCACGTCGCCGGCCCGGTATGCGACCGCCAACGACATCCGCAGCACATCAGGCGGCGCACTGGCCTGCCCCGACCCCACAACTGTGATCCCTGGATCCATGTCGGCAGTGTGCCACTCGGCCGTGACAGCGAATCCTGACGCCGTTTGCTCTTGAAAGCCGGCGGCAGTTGGGGTGGGGGCTGAGGTGAGATCTCCGCGACTTTGACCTCAGCGCGAGTGGATCGGCGGCGGCGCGGGCTGGTGGAGCAGACGGATCGCACGATGCGCTCGATGACCCGGACCAGGATCGAGTGACCGTACGGCTCGGTGTCGGGGATCTGCGCCGGCGCCAGGTCGGTCGCCGTGGCAGCAGCCGATCCCTTCTTGCCGGTGACAGGTGACCGGGTTGGCATCGATCTCGATGACCAGGCCCGGCAGCACACACCCACCCGCGGCCGCGGGCCGGTACCAGCACCAGTCACACGTTCAGCTCGGTCATCGTCATGACCGAACGGCCATCGGAGTCGTACGTGCCGCGCTCACCACGTTCGAGAACGCCGTACCGGGCAGTTCGTCGGGGACCAGGCGCATCATCGTGCCGATCACCGGCTCCACGATCCCGCCGAAGTGCGGCAGAACCGGCGGCCGGTACGACAAAGCGGTGCCGTGCTGGTCGCAGTCCCGGCGCAGAGCCTCACTTTGACCACACTCGCGTTGTCCACGGACAGCTCGTACGGCTTCCCGCTCATCGGCCACACCATGATTCAGATGGGCTGGGTCTGGGGTCAGAGTTTGTCGATCCGGCTGCCGAGTCGGCGGGCGGCTGCGGTGAGGATGTCGGGGTCTTGCAGGGTGTTGGCGAGTAGTGCGTGTCCTTCGTAGGCGGCGATGAGCTCGAGTGCGAGTTGGTGGGCGTCGCGTCGATGGCCGGCGTCGCGAAATTGTTGTTCTGCCCAGGTGGTGAGTCGTCGCATCAGGTCGGCTGCGGTGGGGTTGGTGCGTTTGTTGAGTTCGGTGCAGAGGCTGCCGAGCGGACAGCCGTGGCGTGCGACGGTCTGGGATTGTCCGGCGAGCTCGTGGATGAGGGCTTTCAGCCGGGCTTTAGGTGTTCGGTGCTGGGCGTCGATGGCGGCGAGGGTGGCGTTGATGTCATGGGTGTGGGCCTGGATGACCGCGCCGATGATGTCGTCTTTGGTTTTGAAGTAGTAGTAGACGTTGCCGGGGGGAACGTGGGCGGCGTGGGCGATGTCGGCCAGTGTTGTCCGTTCGATGCCGTTTTCGTGCAGCAGTTGCACGGCCGCTGTCACTAAGCGGTCTCGTTTGCTTGGTTGCGGCTGGTCGGCGGTAGCCCGGTCCGTCGTTGAGTCAGTCATCTCACTAACAGAATAGCGCGGCTTGTTGGGGCGGGGCGGTGCAGGTCAGGTGGCTGTTGGGCCGGGTTCGGGGGTGGTGTCTGCGTTGATCATGACAAGGGGGGCGGCCTGGTGGGTGTTGCCGATGCGTAGGGCGATCAGCGCCGCGGTGGCCATCATGATGCTTCCGACCAGCAGGGCTAGGTGGTACCCGTCTTTGGTGGCCTCAACGGGCGTGGTCCCGGACGCAAGCAGATGGTTGGTGCGGGAGATCGCGACAGCGGAGAGGATGGCTAGGCCGAGGGCACTGCCGATCTGTTGGGAGGAGTTGAGCAGCCCGGCGGCGAGACCTGCCTTGTCGGCGGGCACGCTGGCGTTCGCGGCGGCGGTGACCGAGACGAATACCGCTCCGGCGCCGAGGGACATGGTGAGGAATCCGGGTAGCAGGTCGGTGGGGTAGGAGCCGTGGAGCGGTACTCGGGACACCCAGTAGATGCCGATGGCGGCGAGCAGGCAGCCGGCGATCACGACAGGACGGGTGCCCAAACGTGTGACGAGTTGGGAGGCGAGGCCGCCGGCGATGGCGAATCCGGCGGTGATCGGGAGGTAGGCGGCGCCGGCTTTCAGCGGTGAGTAGTTCAGGACTTCTTGCATGTAGAGGGTGGCGTAGAAGAACAGGGAGAAAAAGCCGCAAAAGGCGATCAGTTGGGTCAGGTCGGCCGCCACGAGTCCCTTGATCCGAACGATCGCCAGTGGCAGTAGCGGGTTGGCGCTTCGGATCTCGTTGAGGACAAACGCGACCAACACGATCGCCGACCCGCCCAGCGTGGCTACTGTCTGGGCTGATCCCCAGCCGACAATGGGTGCCCGCACCAGGCTGTAGACGAGTAGCAGCATGCCGCCGGTGACCAGCACGGCGCCTTGCGTATCGAACGCCGACGATGCACCCGTCCTGGCTCCGGTTTTGGTTCCGTGGTCGTTGGCGAGCAGAGCGATCGCCCCTGCCGCCACCAGCAGGTAGATCGGAGGGTTGACGAAGAATACCCACCGCCAGCCCGGTCCGGCGGTCAGCACACCGCCAAAGAAAACACCCGCTGCTGCGGCCATCCCGCTCACAGCTCCCCACACGCCCAGAGCGCCATTGCGGTCCTTGCCTTCGCTGAAGCTGGTGGTGAGCTCGGACAGCGCGGCCGGCGCCATCAGCGCGGCACCGATCCCTTGGACGAGCCGGGCGGCGATGAGAAGCCCGGCATTGCCAGCCAGCCCGGCCGTGAGCGAGGTGACCGCGAACACGCTCAGACCAATCAGCAGCATGCGCCGGCGCCCGAGCAGGTCCGCCAGGCGCCCCCCTAGCAGCAGAAAACCGCCATAGGTCAGGACGTAGCCGCTGGCGACCCACTGCAGATTCTGCTGGGAGAACCGCAGGCTGTGCTGAATCGAAGGCAACGCCACATTCACGATCGCAGCATCGACGATGTCGAGGAACTGCACCGCGCACAGCAGCACCAGAGTGATCGCGCCGAGCCTGGACCGAAGAACCAGACGCGCGTCGCCATTTCCGTCGACACTGGCAGTGCCCTGTTGGTCCGCTGACGCCATCGCGTACGCCTCCTCATGCGAGGGAGTGAGTGAGCTGACTCACTGAGTCTTGGGTGTGACACCTCGCCGTGTCAAGTGAGTCAACTCACTAACACCCGTCGTCGCGGGCAGGACGAACATGCCTGGGAAGATCGAGCCGATCCGCGCATCCACTGAAGGACTGATGGCGGGCACCGCAGGCCGTCGATTGACAGTCCTCCACGGCCCGGCAGTTCCCAGGGCGTGCCGTCAGATCAGCCAGCGGCGAGGCTGCGAACGAGACCGCTGGTGCCATACCCATGCCCGCTCGTGCTGACAACCCCATCGGCACCCGGCTCACCCCGGCGACCACCCCGTCGTCCGCGCCGCTGACCCAATGCAGGCCGCCCGCCCTCGGGTCTGCATGCTCAGATAGGCCGCGCGCGGCAGAGGCTGCGGGCCGATGTCGGGTTTCCCGCCCGCCGCCCGAGATGCGCAGGTGATCGATATCCGGACGCGGCGCTCCCGGCAGCCAGTTGCGTTGTGGTAGCAGCAGCCACGACTCTCGTCGTCGAAGAGCGTGGAGGGAACGCAGTGGGGCGGTGACTTCGACCACCCCGTTCGGTTGCACCTTGACCAGTGGCTTCTTCACGTCGGCGCCGCCCCAGCGGTAGGAGGTGAACTCGTCGGGCCAGGGAGAGCCAGACTCAGCCGGGGTCAGTACTGCGGCGAGCTGACCTGACTGGTCCAGTTTCAGCGGAACGGTTCGACCGATGTTCACAGCTCGCCGTCGGCTGTGTAGGGGCCGGCGATGACGACGTCGGGGTGGGTGATCGGGCCGAGAACGCCGCCGACGATGACCTCTCGGGTCTCGCGGTGCTTGACCTTTCGTCGGGGTCCTTAGGGGCGTCCCGCACTGTCATGTTGAGGGTGTTGATCAGTACGTGTGCGACAGCCATGTCGGGATGTGGAGCTGCTTGGGTCCACGGCACGCAGGCTCCTGAATGGGACCTCGGCGCTTTGCCGGATTGCGCCACGAGCGGATGTTGGCGGGAACGGTCATTGACCCAGGGCCGCGCTTTAGATCACTTCACCAGTGGTTGGTTGTTCCGGACCGATGAGACGACGTCGAGGATGGCCCGGGTGGTGGCCTTGGCGTACCGCTCGTCGGTGATAAGCCCAGGATGGCTGGCGCCCTCGACGACGCGGTGCGAGCTGTCGGTCGACAACGTCGCCAGTTTGTTCTGTGCAGTGTCGTGGGCGGCGTCGGTTTCGGCGCCGGCGGTGAGGACGACCAGCGGTTTGTCACCGAAGTTCGTGAGCATTGCGGCCTCTGCTCCGGAGGCGTTCGCCTGGACGAACTCGTCGATCCAGCCGGAGGCGTAGTCGGCGGTTGCGGTCTTGGCGCGGACTTCGTCACGCGACTGCGGGGGCAGATCGCCGTAGCCGAAGCTCCCGACCAAGCGCACCAGCCCGATACGTGCAGCTGTGGCGCCGAGTGCTGCAACACGATCCGTGACGGCGTCGTAGGAGCCGCTGTCGTACGCCGTTGCTCTGGCCCGGTCGGCGTGGGTGGCCGGGTTGGTGGAGTCAATCGGCACCATGCCGGCGACGTCGCCGGGGTAGCGGTCGGCGTAGGTGAGGATGTAGAGGCCGCCGAAGGAGTGACCGGCCAGCACGTAGGGTCCTGGAACGTTTCCGCGTTGCAGCAGCGTGTGCAGGTCAATTGCTATCTGGGTGGCGTCTTGTGGGCTGTCTGCGGGCTCGCTCCAACCGCGACCCGCTCGGTCGTAGACGCAGACCCGGGTATCGGCGGCTACGGCGGGCGCTATCCATGCCATGACCGAGGAGAAGTCGCCTCCTCCCGGTTCGAGGATGACGGTGGGGCTGCCGGTGCCGGTGCAGTTGAGGTGGAGGTGGTGTCCGCCGACGTCGATCAGTTGACCCGGCATCGGGTACGCGTTGGCGTCCCCCGCTTCGCGAACGGTCTGGTAGCCGCCGCCGACCGAGGCGACAGCCAACACCGCTAATACTGGGTAGAGCAGCCAGCGTCGGCTTCGGCTATGAAGCTGTCGCCGTGCCCGTACGAACATCCAGATCACCAGTGCCAGTAGCACAGGTGGCCATACCCAGTTCAGCACCTCCCGCGATGAGCTGCCGAATCCGATCAGGACAAGACCACCCAGGCCCATGAACAGCGCAGGTACTGCCGCCCATCTCTGGGGTTGATCGGTGTACCTCGTCGAGAGGATCGCCAACATCGCCCAGCCCACAGCGAATCCGCACAGCACTGCACCCGTCACGTCGTTCTCTTCTGGCGAGATGAACGGGGCGGCAACGAGGAGCAGGGCGGCGATCAGGCCGGTCGCCAGTGACGCGGCCACGATCCGGCCGATGTGGCCCGCGGGTTGGGGATCGGAGCCGTCGCCCGGACGGACCTGACCGGGGGCAGTGGGGGTGGTGGCCATGAAACGCAACTCCTCGCGCATGTGGCGCAGCGCGAGCACAGTCATCTGCACTTGAGGCACGTTCCGTCATCTCCGACACTACGCGCAGAACATCGATTTGATCCGCCCCGAAGATGACGAGATCCGCAGCGGGCCGCCAACATATGGCTGGGATCACTCAGAGAGAGCCCGCGCACGCCGACCGCTCATCGGCTACGGGTTGGAGCGGCGTCGGTCACGGATCCGCGACCCACGGTCTGTCGCGGTGGTCCAGTTCTGGCTCTTCCGCAGCGTGTCCGACAGGTGTCGCTCACGGTCAACCCAAACGCGAACCATGGCTGACCTGGTCGAATCTGCCACGGGTGAGCTCATCGGTCACCGCGACCCCGACAGAATTGACCTTGACCCAGGCGTCACGGCGGCCCGGCATGTAGCGCGACGCTGCGTCTTTGACGACAAGTCCGTCGACCCCCATCGCGGCGGGCAGTACATCGAACCACTCGGTCGCCTCGTCGACGTCGTCGTTGACAGGCGTCAGCTGCAAGGGCGGTGTATTAACCGAATCAGTCTGCGTGGTTAGAGGGCGTGTCGAAGCGGGTGGCTTGTGTGCTGGGAGCAGCGTTGCAGGCATGACTGGGAGCAGCAGGACGCCTGATCCGGATGTCCGTGCCGATGGCTGCGTTCGGGCGACGGGTCAGCAACCGGGGTTCATCGGCGTCGATGTCAGGGGCTTGGAGCTATGGGTTCGGCGCGGTGGCAGGATGGTCACATGCCTGACGAACGTCCAGTCGTGACGCTTTCCGACGGCCTGATCACCCTGCGGCCTTGGTCGAGAGATGACGCCCGGTTCATGGCGGAAGCAAGCGCCGATCCAGCGATCCGACGCTATAACGGTAGCCACGACCGGGTAGGACACCCGACTCCACCGCTCTCGACCGCGGACGCTGAGGCCGTCATCGACCAATTCGCGTTGAGCTGGCGTGCGTTTGCTGCGACTGGGACACCCTCTGGTGTTGCGTTCGCAATCCTGGACACGAGATGTGGCGAACTGGTTGGCTGCTGTGGCGTCGACGACTGGTCCGAAGAGGACGTAGCACAGTTCGGTTACTGGATCGCACCCAATGCGAGAGGGTGCGGCCATGCGACTCGAGCCGCGATCCTG
The DNA here is from genome assembly GCF_004365355.1 of Kribbella pratensis. Taxonomy (GTDB): domain Bacteria; phylum Actinomycetota; class Actinomycetes; order Propionibacteriales; family Kribbellaceae; genus Kribbella. The sequence continues at coordinate 54,119 of NZ_SODP01000001.1, forward strand.
CTCACGGGCTGGCTCTTCGACGTGGGAGCAGCTCGCGTCTTCCTGACGATCGTGGCGGGGAATGAGGGTTCAGTCACTGTGGCTCGCCGAGCCGGGTTTGTGTATGAGGGAACGATGCGCGCACACAGCGTTTGGCAGGGCAAGCGCTGCGACGTGATGTGGTTCGCGGCGCTGCCGCTTGAGTGGGCAATGCGCCGGCCGGATGAAGAAACAACGCGCGACAAGGCGCCCTGCCACCAATAGGGGCGCCTTCTGACGCAGCAATCAACTGAACATTCGGGCCGGTCTTCCTGGTGCTGCGACCTGCGCCGGATCGCCGAATCGGGCGCACCGACGCCACCGCGGGTTTCTCGGCCTCGGGGAACATCGGTACAGCGGTGAGCCGGCCAGGTCGGCGGCACACTGTGCTCGTCCGAGGCCGAACAGAACTTCAGGCACAGCGCCCCAATAAGACGGCAGGAACCAGCCCGTCGAGGTGCATCGCGCACTCCAAACTGCCTAGTTCGGATAAGGGCCCCACCCCATGGACAGCTGCTCGAGGCGTTGGCGGCGGACGGTCCAGCGTTGCGTGCGCAGGTCAACGCCGCTTACCGCGAGCAGATCGAACGCGGCGTAGGATGCGGGCAGCTCGGCGGCCTTGGCGCGAGCCTTCGTCGGGCTGGTGACGAGGTGCTGCTGGAGCGCATCGAAACTCAAGCGCCCGTCAGCGCCGAGGATCACCAGCTCACAGTCGAGCACCGCGCCGTCGGGGATTTGACGGATCGCCGCGGCGGCGATGTCGGGGAACCGGTCGGTGATGTCGTTGCGGTTGCGGGTTCACAGCCGCGCCTCTTGCCCGCGGCGGACGATCGCGACCCGGATAGCTGACTGAACTCTGCTGCCTCGCGCCGGTCCGGTCAGCGGACGAACCAGAAGCAGAGGGGGTCCAGATTGGTCTCGGCCGGTGGACACTGGGGATCGTGGGGGCAGGCGGCATGGAGCCACTATCTCGGCTTGCGGGAAGAGCAGCCGAGCAGGAACTTCTCGCGAGTGCTCTAGGGAGGACCGTGAGTGGCGAGCCATGCGCAGTTGTCGTGCAGGGTGAGGCCGGCGTCGGCAAGACGTGGCTGGTCCGTCAAGTATGCGAAGGTCTCGGCGGTGACGTGCAGGTGTTGTGGGGTGCTTGCGTGCATTTCGGACAGGCAACGGTCCCTTTTGCGCCGGTGATCGGCGCGCTTAACGCATGGTTGATGCATGCTGATGCGACGACTCGCCAGGAGGTGTTGGCCGGAGCTGACGAGCTCGGTTCCCTCTCGCCAGCTCTTGGGAATTCACGGTCCGACGACCCAGGGCGGCTGCTTCCCCTGCTAGACCTCGTGTTCAACCGGATCGCCCAGGTCGCGCCGACTGTCCTAGTACTGGACGATCTGCAATGGGCGGACCGTACTTCGCTCGATGTTCTGGCGTATCTGATATCCGGGTTCGGCGGACAGCGTCTAGCCTTGCTGGCGACGTGTCGCGACGAGCATCGCGACGAGGGCAATCCCCTGCACGGTTGGCTGGCTGACATGCGGCGAACGCCGGCATTCACCGAAGTCCACCTCGACCGGCTCGATCTCGCGGCAACGGAAGCGCAGATCGCAGGTTTGCTAGGGCATGCGGTAGACATTGAGTTGGCTGCCCGGGTCCATGATCGATCGAGCGGCAACCCCTACCTCACAGAACTGTTGATCCGCGATATGGCCGGGAGGGGACGACTCGAGAGCGAGTGGGTGGTTCCAGCTGCTACGCCGACAGCGTTGGGCGAGGCATTACTGTCCAATTGGCATGGCCTGTCCGCCGCTGCGAGGCAGATCACCCGCGTGCTTGCGGCTGCCGGACGCCCGATCGAATTCGGCATCCTGACCGACGTCCTGGCAGCGCGCGGCGTGGAAATTGCAGATTTGTCCGGCTACGTCAGGGAGGCTCGGGATCAGGGCGTGGTCAGTCCGGAGGATGACGGACGGCTGTGGTTCCGCCACCCGCTCCTGGCCGAGGTTCTGGAAAGCGCCATGGCGCCAGACGAGGCGGCCCGCGTCCACGCAACCTATGCGGAGGTGCTCGGATCCCGGCTCGGCGACAATCCACAGAGGGCGGCAGCGGATCTGGCGGTTCACAACGCCTTCGCCGGCCGGACTGACGAGAGCTATCGATGGTCGCTTGCGGCGGCCGATTACGCGCAGAGCCTGCACGCCCCGGCCGAGGAAGCCACGAATCTCGAGCGCGCATGCACGCTGTGGGATAAGTCTTCTCCGAATGTCCGTGGGTCAATAACCTCCCGCATCGATCTGCTGTTCAGGGCCAGCCAGGCTTGTGACCGTGCCGGACGGGTCAATGCCGCCATCGATTGCTTGGACCAAGCCGTAAGGTTGGTGAACCCGGAGCGCGACCCCCTTCTGGCCAGCACACTTCTGTGCTCAATGCGCGAACTCAAATGGCAGCAAGCGGCACCTGGGAACGCCGTCCTTCCCGAAAGTGTCCAAGCCGTCCAGCTCACCCAGCGATTCCCTCACAGCCCCCAGCGGGCGAGAGCGCTCGCCGGTCTGGCTGACGCGGAGAAATGGGATGACCTTCTACCCGATGCCGCAATGCACGCAGACGAAGCGGTCCAGATCGCCCGCAAGTCGGGATCGAAAGCCACCCTCGCCGGCACTCTTAACGCCCGAGCATCCGTCCGCCTACACCGCGACGAAGTCGAGGCGTCCATGGCGGACGCCGAAGAAGCGGATCGGCTTGCTAGATCATGTGGTGACAGCGCGCAGCAAGCGGCCGCAGCGAACTGGCGCGTCATCTGTCTGTCCGAACTCGGTTCGACGACCGAAGCCACCACAGCCGCCTTGGATGGGTTCGATGCCGCAGTTAGGAACGGGTCGCCGCACTGGGGATACTTTCTGGCGGCTCTCGCAGCTGAGGGCCTGTTGCACTCCGGGCGCTGGCAGGAGTGCCAAGATCTTCTGCGGGACGCGTTGTCGAGACACCGCGGCCCGATCCCGGCGGCCGGGCTGCGAATGGTTGCGGCCCGACTCGCGGTCCGATCGGGAAACTTGACGGCGGCCAGACAGCACCTTGGGCGAGCACTCGAACTGATCCCGGGTGACTACCCTGGCCTTCGGATGCGGATGGCACTGGCTGGCGCCGAGGTCTTCGTCGCATCTGGTCAGCCCCTCCAGGCCCTCGAATGGGTCACGTCCCGGATCACCCACCACGACCGAACGGCGACCGGCACAGGAAACCTCCGGGCAGTTAAGTACAACGACCAACTGCTCCTACCCCTCGCGAACGCCGCGGCTGAACTCGCGGTGGCCAGACGTGACGCTGGCGCCACCCCGGATGTGGCTCGGGCAGAATCCGTCCTGGCCGACATGATCGCGCGGTGGCCGCACGAGCCTTTCGCTGCCACGCGTGCCACTACGACCCAGGCGATGCGCAGGGCGCTCTTTGCGGCCGAAGTCGCCCGCTGCAAGAACGATCCGAGCCAGGCCGAGCGCTGGCAAAGCGCAATTGAGAAATGCGACGCCGCCGGCGCTCCATGGAACACCGCGGTAGCGCAACTACGCCGCGCCAATGCCCTGCTCGCAGCTGGGACAACCTCCCCGGACGTGGCCGACTTGCTCCGCGGGGCCCACCGCCAAGCCGTCGCACTCGGAGCCCAGCCATTGCTGCGCGAGGTCGACGCCCTCGCGAGGATGGCGCGCGTCACCCTCCTCGAACCCGCGAAGGCGACGGACTCGACTCCGACTCCGCCCGCGCTGGCGAGCCTTACAGCGCGCGAAAGGGAGATCCTGAGCTTCCTGGTCGCCGGCCGCTCGAACGGTGAGATCGCCAAGGACCTTGTAATCAGCGACAAGACTGTGAGTGTGCACGTGTCCAACATCCTCCGCAAGACCGGCACGTCGACACGGGTGGAGGCGGCAGCCCTTGCCGAACGACTGACCGGCCACCCCGAGAGCTGACGATGAACGGGCCTCGGACCCGACCTCGGTATGCCCGCGCAGGTGGCTGACTGACCCGGCGATCAGTCTAAACAGCAGGTGCGTGGAGGCGCCGATACAGCCACAGCCCTCCGAGCGCCAAACCGGCACCGCCGAGTGCGGCCGCGCCGGCCTGCAGCAACTCGACCCGAGTGTCGTCTGATGGAGCTGGGAGCCTTGCCGGCGCTGTTGTCGGAACCGCCGGCGATGTTGGCACGTCGAGCTTGTACTCCGGGTAGTTGTATTCCGGCTTGCTGCCCTCCGGCGTCGTCATGTTCCCGTGGTGTTGCGGGTCGGAGTCCGGGGAGGTGTATTCGGGGCTCTTGGCCCCGAAGCCCGGGTAGCTGGAACCTTCGTCCGGCCACTCGTCCGCTGTTGATGCCGAGGCTGCGGCCCGCGTGCCCGGATCCTTCAGCATGGCCGATGCGTCGGTCGTGGTGAGAACTACGGTGCCCAGCGCAAGTGCGAACATTGCGAGGGCTGAGTACCTGTAATGCATGATTCCTCCCCTTTAAAGGCTGGCCGCGAAGTTCGCCGCTCTCTCCAAGGTCAGCCCGCAGGCCCTGCCGCCACATCATGCGTCCCCCCTCAGATCTCGCGCCCTACTCCCTTAGGTTTGCTGCCCGGCCGCTCGATCATGCAGCCGTCCTTGCGGCAGCCGCCGTCCCGGCAGAATCGGTCTCCAGCAACAGCGCTATCAGCCTTCCTAGACGACGCACGTGGGCTCAGGACAGTGCCTACAAGGGCGTGGGTCCGCCGCTCTGTGTGCGTACCCCGCGTCCGGCCAGCGGACTGCTTGGGGTCATCTAGCGGTGATATCGGCCCAGATCGGTCGATAATGAGTTTGTGGGGATGGCTTCCCTGGGGGCAGATAGTCGGCTTGCAGGTCGGGGAGTCGAGCAGCAGCTTCTCGTGAGAGCTCTGGAGGGGACCGCGAGCGGTCGCCCGTGCGCGGTAGTCGTGCATGGCGAGGCCGGTGTCGGCAAGACACGGCTTCTCCGTGAGATATGCGACGGTCTGGATGCCGATTTTCAGGTGCTGTGGGGCACCTGTGTGCATTTCGGAGAGGCGTCAGTTCCGTTCGCGCCAGTGTCCGGCGCGTTGCAGTCATGGCTGGAGCGGGCTGACGCTCCTGCGCGGGTGGAGGTGTTTTCCGGGGCTGGTGAGCTCGGCATCCTGCTGCCCGCAATGGGTGACGCCCGCATGGGCGAACCGGGGCGGCTGCTGCCCCAGATCAACCTGGTCTTCAACCGTCTCGTGGGCAGAGGTCCGGCCGTTCTCGTGATCGATGACCTGCAGTGGGCGGACCGTAGCTCGCTGGATGTTCTCGCGTACCTGATCGCGGGCTTCCGCGGGCAGCGCATGGCATTGCTGGCCACGTGTCGCGACGAGCACCGCGGCGAAGGGCATCCATTGCATGGGTGGCTCGCAGATATGCGGCGGATGCCTGGATTCACGGAGATCCACCTTGACCGGCTCGACCTGGCGGCGACTGAGGCCCAGATCAGAGGTCTCGTGGGGAACGTCGTCGACGTCGGGTTCGCGGCCCAGGTGCACGAACGATCCGACGGCAACCCATACCTGACCGAGCTCTTGGTCCGTGGGCTGTCGGGCACCGAAACAGCTCTGCCAACAGCCGCACCGGAAGATCTGAAGGACGCACTGCTGGCTACTTGGCACGGCTTGTCGGCCGCCGCGCGCCAGGTCGCGCGGGTGCTCGCGGTGGGCGGCCATCCGATCGAGGTCATGCGGCTAGCTGACGTCGTCGGCGAGCATGGCGTCGTGCCGACGATGCTGACGGGATGTCTGACCGAGGCCCGTGATCACGGAGTCGTTGCCCCAGATGACATGGGCCGCCTCTGGTTCCGACACCCGCTACTGGCCGACGTGCTGTATGACGGCATGCCTCCTGGCGAGGCCGTCAACATCCACGCCACATACGTGCGGGTGCTCGAACCAGTCGTAGGGGGCACCAGGCCGGCCGGACTGGCCGACGATCTGGCAGTCCATAACCACCGAGCCGGAAGAGTTAACGACGCCTATCGGTGGTCGCTGATCGCCGCTTCCCACGCCGCAGAACTTCATGCCGCAGCAGAGGAGGCCATCCACCTAGACCGCGCCTGCTCGTTGTGGGAACAGGTTTCGCCAGGTGTGCGTGGCTCACCAACCGGATACCTGGAGCTGCTCCGTCGGGCCGGTGATGTCTGCGGACGCGTCGGCCGGCTCGACTCAGCTGTCAGCTTTGCGGAACGTGCGTTGAAACTCGTCGATCGGAATTCCGATCCTCTCTTGAAGAGTGTCCTGCTCCAGGCATGCTGGAGAGCGAAGTATCTCCGCTCCGTGCCCGGGAAGATGGTGGGCGACGAGCTCATCGAAGCTGTCCGACTCACTGACCAATTCCCTGACAGCCCGGAGCGTGCCCTCGCATTGCAGGAGTTGGCGTCCGCCGAACGCGCAGACGGGTCCTTCGGCCGGGCGGCGGCGCATTCGGCGCAGGCTGTGCTAGCTGCACAAAGGTCCGGATCAGAGCTGGCCTTAGCGGCCGCCCTCAGCGCCCGCGCCTTGGTTCATCGTTTCGAGTCCGACCTGAACTCGTTGGACGACGCGGAGGAAGCCGAGCGGCTCGCTCGGTCCTGTGGCTCCACGGACTGGCTGGCGAGCGCAGCCATTGCAAAGGTGAGGTGCTTGCTGGCCCTCGGCAAGAACGTGGAGGCCACCGCGGCGGCTCGAGCGATGTTCGAGGAGGTGCTCGCGGCCGGGTCCGAGCGGGCCTACCATCTGGCCGCATACGCCGCCGACGGGCTTTTGTGGAGTGGACACTGGAGCGAGTGTCGAGACGTGCTCCGGGCGGCGTTGGCAGCGCGCTGCGGAGGTGTCACCGGTGCATCGGTCCGATTGAGGGCAGCACAACTAGCCGCCCGATGCGGCCGGACTCGGGAAGCCAAACAACACCTGAACCGGGCTACGGAATTGGTCTCCGCACAGTTCGCGAGGAGTCATCCGCACTTAACTATTGCTGCAGCCGAGGTCTTCCTAGCCTCCGGCGAACCACATGAGGCGCTGCATTGGCTCTACAGCCGGATCCTCCCGGAGGATGCCGCGTACAACGAGGACTTCATCGCTGATTTCGCCCACGCGGCTGCAGAGTCTGCCCTGACTGCGCGCGATGCTGGCGACGGGGATGGTGCAGCGCAAGCCGTCGCTACCCTTGAGGACCTCATCGCCAGGTGGCCACACGAACCGTTCAGACGGCGGGTGGATCTTATAGCCCTTGCGGGCAAGGCGCTTTTCAACGCCGAGGTTGCGCGATGCCGAAACGATGCAGGTCAGGCGGAGCTGTGGCGACGAGCGATCGCTGACTGTCATACTGTCGGGTGGCCCTGGCTGGAGGCAAGATCCCGGCTGCGGTGCGCGGAAGCGATGCTCGCAGCAGGATCAGCTGTGGCGGCGGTGAGTGAGCTGTTGCAGCAGGCCTACCTGACTTTCCTCGAGCTTGGCGCGCAGCCGTTGCTGGAAGAGACCGAGTCACTCGCACGGATCACACGCGTCAACCTGAACGCACCTGTCCCGCTCGCAGCCACACCCCGAACGCCTTCCGGATTCGCTGGCCTGACCACGCGCGAACGAGAGATCCTGTCATTCCTGGTGGCCGGTCGATCCAACGGCGAGATCGCCAAACAACTGGTGATCAGCGACAAGACCGTCAGCGTGCACGTCTCCAACATTTTGCGCAAAACCGGCACCACGACCCGTGTGGAGGCGGCAGCACTCGCAGAACGGGCCGCCCTCAACGAACGACTGGCTATCCAGCGAGACAAGTGACGGTCGGCCAGCGGCGACCCGGAACTCACCGCACCTGCGAGATGCGTTGTAGGTGCGGCGAAATGCCCTCAGCCCCATCGCACGCCAGGCGATCACCGAGCAGACCTACGGGCCTGTTGTCGCAGCGATCACCCAACTCCTTGACGCAGGCAAGAAGGACGGCAGTATCCGCACGGATGCCGACGCCGGCGACTTCCTCCAACTCACCGGCGCACTCTGGCGCACTCCATCCGAGCCCCATGTACCCGTCACCTCGCATGCTCACCCTCATCTCGACGGGCTCCGCCCACAACCCCACCAGTAGAGATCGGCATATCGAGCCTCTGCCGAGTCAGCTGATCGCTAGAGAGGTTCAGTGAAGGTAACCGTCCCATTTCACCTCGTAGCGTGACCCGCCCGGCATCGCCCGCGGGCCGGGGATCTGGTCGACCGATCTCGCCAGCGCAACCTCGACCGGCCGGGCCAGGTCGACCGGGACCTGCTTGATCTCAGTTCCGAACCGGGCGGGACTCATCGCGGCTCCGGGATTACAGTCGAATTGCTGCCGTTCTGGCCCCGAACCCCGCGTGCCGCGGGGGGACAGGAGGCTTGACATGATGGGCTCCGGACCCGGTGGCGAAGTCGATCCTCCCTGCTCAACCGGTAGATGGCCGTCCTCAAGGAGCGCGCGGCCGGCGTCCTGGCGGAGTATCACCAGATTTGAGCTGACCGAGGTGATGGCTGCTCAGGTCCTCGACAGCGGGGCCGCGCGCCGTGCGGCGGTCAATGATCCCTCTCAGCCGCACAGTCTCGCGGAGGATGAACATCTTCAGGACGCGCGTACGATCCTGAGATCCGGCAAGGGCTTCGGTGAGTGGCAGCGCCGTTCAGCGGATGGCGCGAGCGCGACCCCGACCGGCCCGACCAGCTCGCCCGGGATCCTCGCCTGGGAAAGGTTCATTTCGGCGTCGGGCCGGGGCCGTGCCCGCTCCAGTGGCGCCATCGGCTGAACGGCGGCCAGACCACCCTGCGCAGGCCGCGCACAGTCAGTGACCTGTCGCGGTGCGGGCACAGCCGGTGGACTCGTGAAGTGTCGGTACTCGAAGTGTGCACTATTCCCTGGTTCCCGGCCGGGGGCAGGTTGTGCACCTCCGGCCTGCGCGGATCTGGTGACGGGGTGGTCGAGATGTGGGATCCAGCAGCATCGGTCTTGCCGGCGGGCCGATGTCGGCCAAGGGCCGGCGGTGGCTACGATCCGTGCTCCGAGTAGATGGATTCGATCAGGTTGGCGTGGTTTCTGGCGACGGCCGCGCGTTTGACCTTGAGGCTGGGGGTGATTTCGCCTGCTTCGACGCTGAGTTCCCGCGGGAGGATGCGGAAGTGCTTGATGGTCTCCCATCGGTTGAGGCCCTTGTTGACGTCGGCTACGGCTCGCGCGACCGTGTCGTGGATGGTCTCGGTCGGGATCTCGCGGCAGGCGTCGGAGTCGAGTGTGACCAGGAGGCTGGCGAACTTGCGGCCGTCGGCGATGACGATCGCCGTGCTGATCAGCGGGCAGGCGGCCTTGATGGCGGATTCGATGGCGGATTCGATGGCGGTGGGTGCGATGTACTTGCCGCCGCTGGTTTTGACGAGATCCTTCTTGCGGTCGGTGATACGCAGGTAGTCGTGGAGCTCGAGTTGGCCGATGTCTCCAGTGGCGAACCAGCCGTCGGCGTCGAGGACCTCGGCGGTGGCGGTCGGCAGCTTGTGATATCCGCGCATCACGCCGGGGCCACGGAGCAGGATCTCCCCGTCGTCGGCGATGCGGACCTCGGTGCCGGCCAGCGGCTGTCCTACCGTGCCGATGCGTAGGTGGCCGGGGCGGTTGACGAACGAGACGCCGGTGGCTTCGGTCAGGCCGTAGCCTTCGAGGATCGGCAGGCCGGCTGCGGCGAACCACTCGGCGATGCTGGGAGCCAGCGCGGCGCTGCCGGAGAACAGGATCTCGAGTCGCCCCCCGAGCCGGCCGCGGATCTTGGCGAAGACGAGGCGGTCGGCGATCGCCAACTGAAGGCGTCTCCAGACCGGCAGTTTCCTGCGCGCCTGGCGGCAGCCCACTGCGTCGGCGCCGAGGTGGAAGGCCCATCGGAACAGCGCGGCGCGAAACCCACCGGCGGCGGTCGCGCCCGTGACGATTCGGCTGTAGACCTTCTCGAAAATGCGCGGCGCAGCGGCCATGATGGTCGGCCGAACTGCGGCGAGGTTGTCGATGATCTTGTCGACGCGTCCGTCGATGGCGGTGACGAACCCGATCTCGTACTGAGCGGCCAGCAGCAGCTTTCCGAAAACGTGCGACAGCGGCAGCCAGAGCAGTTGTACGGCGTCGGTCCGGATGAAGTGCTCGGAGGCCACGGCGGCGCCGACGTACAGCCAGTTGGCGTGCGTCAATTCGACGCCCTTGGGTGCTCCGGTGGTGCCGGATGTGTAGACGATGGTGGCCAGGTGATCCGGACCTGTCGCGTCGAGGACATTGCTGATGGCGTTCGGGTTCGACAACAGGTGATCACGGCCGAGTTCGCGCAGAGCGTCCAGTCCTAGTGTCGCTGGATCGTCGACCGGGTCGAAGGTCACCACCTGCCGCACTGCGCCGGCCCATCCGGTGTCCGAGCGCAGTTTGGCTACCTGGGTGGTGTTCTCGGCGAAGACCGCGACCGCCGCGCAGTCGTCGAGGATGTAGGTGACGTCCTCGCAGTTGGTGTTGGGATAAATGGTCGTGGTCGTCGCACCGACGAGCATGATGGCCAGATCGGCCTCGACCCACTCGATGCGGGTCGAGGCAGCGATCGCGACGCGCCGGCCGTCGGTGATCCCGAGCGATATCAGCCCGGCGGCCAACTCGGTGGCGCGGGTCGCCAGGTCGCGCCAGGTGAGCGATACCCAGCGGTCGTCTGGGGTCGGGTAGCGAAATGCCTCAGCGTCGGCATGCCGCTCGCAGTTGGCCAGGAAGCGCGCGCCCACGGAGCCTGTGGCCGCTGCGGTCGGAACGGTCGTCATGGGACTGCCCTTCGGCCGAAGGTGTCGCGACGGCGACCTCAAATTCTGATCACCTCCGCATAATTGATGAAAGCATCAGTTATGCGGAGGTGGCTTGTCAATCAGCGGATGCGCGGCAACGTGCGTCCGGCCACCTCGTGGGCGTCGGTCTCGGTCAGTCCGAACATCCGCAGCAGGTTCTCGGCGAGCTGGTTCGCCGCGCGGTCGATGGCAGCCGGCTTACGTGCGGTCAGGCCCAGATGCAGTACGCCGAGCAACGCGCCGCCCGCGCAGGCGATGGCCACCGCGGGGTCCTCGAACCGCAGTCGGCCGGCGTCCTTGGCTCGCTGCAGATCCCGCAGGGCTCGCGGTGCCAGTCCGGAGTCCGAGGTGATGTAGCGCGGCCCGACTCGGTCGATGATCTTCGCCAGCTCGGGGTGCGTTCTGGGGAATCGTGCGGTGATGCGCACCGATGCTGCGAAGACCTCGGCCGGGTCCTCGATGTCGGCGGTGATCTCGTCGAGCATCGCGCCGTGCTCCTCGATGACCTCCTCGACAGCGGCTTCGAAGAGCTCCTGCTTGGAGTTGAAGTGGTTGTAGAACGAGCCGAAACCCACGTCGGCGGCGTCGGTGAGCTCCTGGATGCTGACCTCACCCGGCTCACGGGTGGTCAGCATCGCCTTGGCGGCCGCCACGAGCGCGGCGCGGGTGCGCTCCCTCCTGCGGTCGGAACGGTTGCGGGACGTCGTCTCACTCATGTCCGCAGCGTAGACGAGATCAGTCCTGACCTGGTCATCACACCTGCGATGGTCTCCCAAGCCGCCTGGTCACGTACCGATCCCCACCATGACCAGAAATGATGTGTAGCTCAGAATTGACGATTTCATCAGAATCTGCCTACTGTGATGTCAGTGCCCGGCACCTGGCCGGCCCCGAGATCAAGGAGCAAGAGATGAGTGAGCAGGAACTGAAGGCGCGGTTCGAGGCGTTCCCCGCGGCGGTGCGGGAGAAGGTGAACAACGTCCTGATGGACGCGAAGGTCGCACTGAAGGTCAAGGTCGGCGAGGCGCTGTCCGACAAGGACGAGCAGGCGCTGCACGCGGTCACCACCGCGGGCGGATCGGCGCGATGAGCGGCGACGTGTCGGAGCTGACGGGGATCTTCGACCTGAAGCCGAACGGCGCCGAGCGGCTGCGGAAGTTCTTCAAGCTGGTGGACGGCAACCTGGTCGGTGCCGGGCAGGTCGGCACGTTGCACAACATGCGGTTCGTGTTCCTGGACAACGACACGAAGCTGCTGTTCGCGACGGCGTACGACGGTGAGTGGGACGCCTACATCGACGACTTCGCGACGAAGATCCCCGAGATGATGGACTACCTGTTCGGCAATGTCGAAGGCTGGCCGGGGATCGCGTCGCCGGAGGTGAAGGACTTCATCACCAAGTACCAGCTGCAGGCGGCGGCGTGGTTCGTGGCGCACCCCGACATCACTGTCTCCGAGGCCACGCGGCTCAAGCGGCAGGACCTGGCGGTGCAGCGGTTCCTCGTCGAGCTGAACTGACAGGAATCATGGACCTGTTTCGACGGCTACGGCGCCGTCCCACTCTCGAGCTGGACGACATTCAGGCAGTCGTACTGCGCGCCAGGCCTGAACCGTACTTCGGGTCGCACGCGATTCTCGAGATCGGCGACCGCGCCGCGGGCCAGGAGATGTTGCGTCGGCTTGCGCCGAGGCTGACCTCGGCGGCGGGCTGGGACGAGCCGCGGCCGTCGTGGCCGGCGGTTGCGATCAGCTATCAGGGTCTGGTGGCGCTGGGGGTGCCCGAGAGCTCGCTGGCGTCGTTCCCGGCGAACTTCCGCGCCGGGATGGCGGCCCGTGCCGACCGGTTGCGCGACACCGGCGTGAACGCGCCGAAGAACTGGGAGTTCCCGTTCGGGACGTCTCGGGTGCACGTGGCGGTGAGTGTCTACTCCGACAACGAGGACGACTGGCGCCGCGAGGTCGCGGAGTACCGGCGTCAGCTCCACGATCTGCCCGGCGTGAACCTGCTGTCGCACCAGGACTTCGGCGCCACCGGCTGGAATGTCTTCGGCTACCGCGACGGCTTCTCACAGCCGCTGGTCGAAGGCAGTGGCGCGGAGTCGTTGCCCGGCGACGGGCGCGCGATCAAGGCGGGGGAGTTCGTCCTGGGCTATCCCAGCGAGACCGGGCAGCCGCTCGGAATGCCGGCTCCCGACGTGCTCGGGCGCAACGGCTCCTACGTGGTGTTCCGCAAGTACCACTCGCATGTCGCCGCGTTCAACAAGTTCCTGTACGACAACGGCCACACCGAGCAGGAGCGGGAGTTGCTCGCCGCCAAGCTGGTCGGCCGCTGGCGCAGCGGAGCACCGCTGGCACTCGCACCCGAGCGCGACGACCCTGCTATCGGCGAAGATCCACAGCGGATCAACAACTTCGGCTACGCCGACGACCCGCGCGGATTACGGACGCCAGTGGGATCCCACATCCGGCGGATGAACCCACGCGACTCGAAGCTCGAGATCCTCAGCGACGTCAACATCCGCCGGATCATCCGGCGCAGCACGTCGTACGGCGATCCGCTCCCGTCCGACCGGCTCCGCGACGACGGCGCGTCGCGCGGCCTCGACTTCATCGCGCTCGGCGCGCGGGCCGTCGACACCGTCGAGTTTCTGCAGAGCGAGTGGGTCAACTCCGGCAGCTTCGCCGGCCTCGGCAAGGAGAAGGACCCGCTCATCTCCCGGCAGGACAAAGGCGCCTATTTCACGGTGCCCGGATCGCCACCGCGCCGGGTGCACAACATCCAAAGCTTCAACACCCTGCTCGGCGGCGAGTACTTCTTCCTGCCCAGCCTGTCCGCGATCCGCTGGCTCGCCGGCTGACCGCCGTACCACCAGGAGACTTCCATGACCAGCTACGTTCCGTACCACCCCGATCTGGAGAAACCCTTCCCGGACGAGGAAGAGCTCACCCGCCAGGTCGTCGCCGCGATGCAGCGCGCCAACGAACAGGTCGCAGCCAAGCACCGCCACGGTCTGCGCGACGCGCACGCCAAGAGCCACGGTGTCCTGGCCGGTGAACTGCGGGTCCACAGTGGCCTCCCGTCCCACCTGGCGCAGGGACTGTTCGCCGAAGCACGGACCTATCCGGTGATCGTCCGGCTTTCCACCGCGCCGGGTGATCTGCGCTCCGACCAGGTATCGGTCCAGCGTGGCTTCGCGATCAAGGTGCTCGGCGTGCCGGGACCCCGTGCGGTTGACGACGGATTCACCACCCAGGACTTCCTCCTGGTCAATCATCCGACCCTGCCGGTCGGCACCATCGGCGACTACGCCAAGCTGCAGAAGCTGCTCGAAAGCCAGCCCGGGCAGAGCGACCAGCAACTGAAGGTCACCGGACTCGGCGCCCGGGTCGCCGCCCGCACGTTGACGCGCCTGGGCCGCCCGCTGACACCGGCGATCGAGACCCTTGCCGCCGCCAACAATCACATCCTCGGCGAGACCTTCCACTCCATGGCCGCGCTGCGGTACGGCGATTACGTCGCCAAGATCTCGGCCGCGCCACGTTCGGACAACGTCCGGGCACTCACCGGCGTACCAGTTGGCAGGAAAGCCGGCGAATCCGCGCTGCGCGACCTCGTCGCCGACTTCTTCAGCCATGACAGCGCCGAGTACGAACTGCGGGCACAGTTGTGCGCCGACATCGAGAAGATGCCCGTCGAGAACGCCTCGGTGCTATGGCCGGAGGAACTGTCGCCACACCAGGTCGTCGCGACACTGTACCTGCCCGCCCAGGACGCCTACAGCGACGCACGTCGCCGCTATGCCGACGACGTCTTGTCGTTCAGCCCGTGGCATGCCCTCGAGGCGCACCGTCCGCTGGGCTCCATCATGCGATCTCGCCGCGCCGCCTACCCGCAGTCGAGCGGCTACCGGCACGGCTACAACGGCATCAATCAGCAGGAGCCGGCCGGCATCGACGAACTGCCGGCCTGACGGCCCATGCGACTGCCGCGAGGGGACATGAGGGAGCCTGCCGCACGTCTGAATCGTCGGCGGGCGCACACCCGGGCCGCCCTGATCGGCGCGGGCCGCCGGCTCCTGGCCGAGGACCGGACCGCGGTCAGCGTGCTCGAGATCACCGAGACCGCGGATGTCGGGCTCGGCTCGTTCTACAACCACTTCGAGAGCAAGCAGGACCTGTTCGACGCCGCCATCGAGGAGATGCTCGAGGCGCACGGGCGACTCATGGACGCGGTCTCGGAGGGGATCGCCGACCCTGCGGAAGCGTTCACGCGTTCGTTCCGGCTGACCGGAAGACTGCATCGCCGTTATCCCGGAGCGAGCCGGGTCCTGCTGAACCACGGCACTCGGGTGCTGGTCTCCGACCACGGCCTGGCGCCCCGTGCGCTGCGCGACATCACCGCAGCGACCGCAGCGGGACGGTTCACCGTCCCGGACGCGGACGTCGCCCTGGTGGCGGCCGCAGGAGCGATGCTGGCGCTCGGCCAACTCCTCCACGATCAGGCAGACCGCAACGCCGAGCAGGCCACCGACCAACTCACCGAGAACCTGCTTCGAATGTTCGGACTGCCGCCCGACCAGGCCGTCGACCTGTGCCATCGGCCACTGCCGGACGTCGACCACGTGGTGGGCCGCTGCCCAACTGGACCGCCGGGGCGGCATCCGAGTCGGTTCGCTCGCGGTCGACCCACCCCGAACCCTTGACTGATGCTGTGATCGCAACTGATGATTTCATCAGTATCTGAAGGAGTGACCCCGATGACGAAGTACCGAGATCCGCATGCCGGGCTGCACAGCGAGCACGGCGCCTTACGGGGTGAGCACCCTGGCAGAGCCGCCAACCCGATCGTGAAGGTGCACGACGTCGCGTGGCTGGAGTTCGAGAAACCTGATCTGCGCGGCGCGGAGTCGTTCGCGCACGCGTTCGGCTTCACCACCGCACTGCGGACGTCGACCGAACTGCAGCTCCGAGGAACCGACGCCGGCGCGCCGTGCGTGCTGATCCGGCGTGGGCGGCGCTCGCGGTTCCTCGGCCCAGCGTTTCAGGCAGTCGACGCGAACGATGTACTGCGGCTCGCGAACGCCACCGGGGCAGCTGCAGTCAAACTGCCCGACAGCCTCGGCGGGATCGGTGTCGACCTGGTGGATCCCAGCGGATTGACGGTGCGGGTAGTGGCGGACATGCACCAACTGCCGCCGCTGCCATCCCCGCGGCCACTCACCCTCAACTTCGGTCACGACACCGCCCGCGCCAATGCGACCCAGAGGCCGCCCCGCGAGCCCGCGAAGGTACAACGGCTGGGGCATGTGGTGCTGCAGACGACCCGGTACAGGGAAACGCTGGACTGGTACCTGCAGCACTTGGGGCTGATCGTCAGCGACTTCCTGTTCTACGCCGGACAACGCGATCGCGGGCCGGTGATGAGCTTCATCCGCTGCGACCGGGGCAGCACACCCACTGACCACCACACGCTGGCGATGACGCTCGGACCGGCCAACCGGTACGTCCACTCGGCGTACCAGGTAGCAGATCTGGACACCCTGGCGGCCGGCGGGGAGCACCTGCTGGACCAGGGCTACCACCGATCCTGGGGTATCGGTCGGCACATCCAAGGCAGCCAGATCTTCGACTACTGGCGCGATCCCGACGGGTTCCTCGTCGAACACTTCACCGACGGCGACATGTTCGACTGCACTCTCGAACCAGGGTGGACGCCGATGACCGCGTCCGGCCTCGCCCAGTGGGGGCCTCCAGCAACCAAGGACTTCATGGGCATCGCACCCAGCCGCGAGTCCATGCGTGAGCTGCGCTCGATGTTCAGCGCACTACGTGACGACAACGAATTCGACCTCGACCGACTACGCGGTCTGCTGAAAGTAGCCAACTCATGAGCACGTCTGTTCTCCGCACCGCCGACGCCTGGTGGGTGCGCACCCCCGCAGGCGCGATCCGGATCGACACGGACGCCGAAACCACCGCCGACCTGCTCGCCGATCGCCGCGCGATCGACGAGGCCACCGGGGATCCGGTCCCCGTCGAATCACTGGACCTGGTTTCGCCGGTCACCACCCCGTGCCGAGTCGTCGCCCAGATGACCAACTTCGTCTCCCACGTCAAGGACGCCGGGATGAACCCCGACACGGTGCCGCTGACGTTCTTCCGCAAGTCGTCCGGATCCGTCAGCGGACCGTACGACGACATCGTCAAGCCAGGGCACGTCCGGCTACTGGACTACGAGGCCGAGATTGGACTGGTGATCGGTGCCGCGCTGCCCGTGGGCGCGGACCTCACCGCGGACTCCGTGGCCGATCATGTCGCGGGCGTCGTGGTCACCAACGACATCTCCGCCCGCGACATCCAACTGCCCAAGACCCAGTTCTACGAGTCGAAGTCCTATCCGACGTTCACCCCGGTCGGCCCCGCGCTGGTGTTGCTCGACGCCGACGAGCTCAAGCGATTCACCGATCTGCGCTTGCGGCTGTGGGTCAACGGCGAGCCTCGGCAGGACATGACCGCCGCCGACATGCTCTACCAGCCGCTCGAGGCGCTCCGGGCGCTCACCAGGTTCCAGCGGATGGATCCCGGTGACCTGCTGCTCACCGGCACACCGGTCGGTACGGCGCTCAGCGCCCCAGCCAAACCAGTCGAGATCATTGCATCCCTGCTGCCCGCGGCGACGAAATGGAACCTGTTCTTCAAGGCCCAGGCCCGCAACCCGAAGTACCTCCACGACGGCGACGTCGTCGAGGTCGCCGTCGCCACCGACGACGGCGCCATCGACCTGGGCAGGCAGCACACCATCGTGAGGTGGGTGCGATGACGGCAGTGATCGTCCTTGCGGTCTTGGTGGCAGGGGTCTTCGGCATGCTCGGGCTGGCGAAGGTTCTGGCTGTTCCACGGATGCGAGTGCTGGCGTCGAAGGCCGGCTTCTCCACCGCGGCGTACCGGCGTATCGGCGTACTGGAATTGGCCGGTGCTGCGGGTGTGGCGCTCGGTCTGGTGGTGCCGTTGCTCGGGGTGCTGGCCGCGGCTGGTTTGCTGTGTCTGCTGGCCGGTGCGCTCACCGTCCACCTGCGTCGTCGCGAGGCGATGTCCGCGGTTATGTCCGAGGTGATGCCGGCCGTCGTGTGTGCCGTGCTGGTCGGCTCCTACGCGGCCGTCCTGGTCGGAGCGACCGGATGATCCCGGTCGTCATCGTCGGGGCCGGGCCGACCGGCCTTACCGCGGCCAGGTTGCTGGCAGGGCGCGGCGTCGAATGCCTGGTGCTCGATCGGTGGGAGTCTGTCTACCCGCAACCGCGCGCGGTGCACCTCGACGACGAGGTCTACCGGATCCTTGCGCGAATGGGGCTCGGCGAGCGGTTCGCGGCGACATCCCGTCCCTGCTATGGGCTGCGGTTGGTCGACTCGGGCATGCGCGTGCTGGCCGAGTTCCGGCGCGGTGCCTTGGACGGCCGGCACGGCTATCCCGAGGCCAACATGTTCGACCAACCGGATCTGGAACACCTGCTGCGCTCGGACCTGCCGTCGGCCGTCACACTGCGCGGCAACGTCGAGGTCACCGGGATCGACCAGTACGCCGGCTCGGTGCGGGTCGAATTCACCGACCGCGTCACCGGCGCGTCCTCGACGGTGCGGGCGCGATACCTCCTCGGCTGCGACGGCGCCAACAGCCTGGTCCGAGCGTCCATCGGCGCCACCATGCGGGATCTCGGCTTCGCACAGCGCTGGCTGGTCGTCGACATCGCCACGGACGCCGAGCTTGGCCAATGGGACGGCGTACACCAGGTGTGCGACCGCAACCGCGCCGCTACCTACATGCGGATCGGAGACCGACGCTACCGGTGGGAGTTCCGTCTCGCGTCCGACGAAACCGCGCAGGACTACGGAGACATCGTCCAACTCCACCCGTTGATCGAGCCGTGGACCAGGCAGGTCCCGATCGAGGAACTGGAGCTCGTCCGCACCGCTGAATACACCTTCCGCGCCCAGACGGCCGATCGGTGGCGCGACCGGCGAGTATTCCTGCTCGGCGACGCCGCCCACCTCACTCCGCCGTTCATCGGCCAGGGCATGGGCGCGGGATTGCGCGACGCGGCCAACCTGGCGTGGAAGCTCGCGGGCGTGATCGACCAAACGCTGCCCGAGTCGGCGCTGGACACCTATCAGACAGAACGGGAACCGCACGCGCGTGCCTTGATCCGCCTGGCGAAACTGATCGGCCACGCGATGACGGAGGGCGGCACCATGGCCAACCGCGTCCGCCGGGCCCTGGCGCCATGCCTGCACCTGATACCCGGCATCAAAGACCGGATCCTCAGCAGCCAGACCCCCGCACTGCACAGCTCCAGCCTTGTGCTTCGAACCCGGCTGCGACGCGGCCTGGTGGGCAAGCTATGCCCGAACGCTGTCCTCACCGATGGTCGCCGCTTCGACGACGTGGTCGCGGGGCAGTTCGCGATCGTCACCTCGACCACCCCGTCCCCGACGCAACGCGCCACCGCCGAGCGACATGCTGCCGTCCTGATCCAGGCCCACCCCGGCGACGATCTGTACGACTGGCTGCACCATGAGCGGGCGCTGGTGGCGGTCGTGCGCCCCGACTGGACGGTCCTCTACGCAGGTCGCGATCTGACTAAGGCGTGCGTCGCCATGCCGATCCAGCCGACGAGCACCCAGACCGACAAGTTGCTTAGCGGACGCTCCTCCGCAGCGACGCCAACAGGCGTCGAATGACAGACAGGCGTCAGTCTGGGAGCCGGCCTCTTGTCGATGCGTCCGGACCCGACGGCGCAGGCAAGGATGACGATCGCAACGAAAGGACAGTCAGACGACTCCGACTATTCCGGCGCCCACGACGCTTGGCATGCAAAGATCCACCACACCGCTGCTGGCAGCGTTCGCGCGGACGCGCTGTGCAGTGCGTTGCTTCTCGCGCAGTAGCCGCAGGGTCAGGTCGATACCTTCGATCTCTCCCAGCCAACCCTCCGCCGAGGCTCGTTCTCGGCGGGCCTGGAGGTCTGTTTCGAGTTCGTCAAGTCTTGGCAGCATCCCGGGGTTGACGCGGAGCATTGGCCAGCGAATGCAGGCATGTTCGTGCTGGCAGGGGCTGCCGTAGGGCCTGTCGCAGTTGCCGAGTTCGCCCTTGCGCTTGCCGAGGTGCTCCTCGAATTCCGACCACTCCTGTGGGCGGACAGGGCCGCATTCGTCGGCCGGGCGAGCGCGCGGCGGCGGGCCAGGAAGTCCTGGTAGTGCCGCACGGTGTCCTCCTCGAACACTGCGACGTAGCCCTGCGTGGTAGCCAGATCCAGGTGCCCGAGAAGCTTGGCGCCGATATGAATCGGCAGGTCGAGATGCGTCCCCAGGTTCCGAGAGGCAGTGGTGGTCTCGACATGTCAAGCCTCCAACCTGTGTGGTGGTTGGCTGCTCAACGCTGGGCAGGCTGCCGAATGCGGAACATCGGCAACGATGCGAAGCGTTGTGATGTGACGCACAGTCAGGATCAGATGAAGGTCGAAGTCATGGCCCGAGTGATGCGCGAAGAGAGGTGGTTGCAGCTCGGCCGGAGGCGTCAAGCCAGCAAAGTGGTCAGTTTGTGGTTCGTTCCAGACACCACGAAGCCCAGGGCACCGTGGTGACCTGGGCTGTTGTGCGCCGCCAGGGACTCGAACCCCGAACCCGCTGATTTCCACTCGGCGCCGTTCATCGCTGTTTGCTGATGCGCAGAATCTCTTGGATAAGGTATCTGGCTGTTGCGCGTGACCGTGACGTCTCATCGCTGACCATCCTGTCGCGCGGATTTCGGTGCGTAAAGAGGTGCGCGACCGGCCCGTGCTCGACGCCGTTGGTGGCTGGGACCCTCGGACTGATCGCTGCTAGGAGTGACAGCCGAAAAGGGTTCGTGCTTGAGTCAACTGTCTGTCGGGCATACCTGGAGCACGGGGCTGGCCCTCGGCTAATGCGGCATTGACGCCGCAAGCCCCGCGGCCGCGGCAACACCGGCACTCGCGGTCGCATCACCATCGGGTGAGCCGTTCATCCGTCCCTCCGGTTTCCTGTTGCAGCGCGGGTCGAGGCCTAGCACGTATCGGCGCCGCACGAGAGCCTCGGCTCCATCGACGAGATCCTAGGGGTGGGCCGATGTCTGCGGAGCGGGTCTCCAGGAACCTCCGGCCGTGCCATGGCAATCATCGGTAGGGGTCATCCGGATCCTGGACCAGATCAGATCGCAGATCCGCGTGCGCTACCTGTCCGAGACCTGAGGTTGCACGCTCGGTTGTTTAGCACCTGTTTTGACGTTCAAACGCCTGTATTACAAGGGATTGCCTCGCGCGCGATCGCGATTCGGGTGTCCAGCGTTACAGGGATTGCAGCAAGTGACATTACCTATCCGTAGCCCTTCGGCGACGCTTCGGATCCCTGGCACTATGCATCCACCCGGCTACCCGCCGCGCTGACCGCTCCGCCCGTGGTCCGCTCCTCGTAGCGGCCGCTGGGCGCCGTCCCGAGGAGCTTGCCCGGTATGTCCCGCTACCGCCGCGTGCTGATCCCCATCTCCCTGGCCGTCGCGCTACTCGCGCCGATGCTCCCCACCCAGGCCTTCGCTCGGTCCAGTCACTCGATGGCCGCGGCATCGGCGGCTGACCTTCAGGGGTGGCGAAGCCAGATTGGGCAACCCGATCCTGAGCTCAACGGCGTACTGCCTGCCGCAGTACCCCACAACGAGAAAGCTCCAGCGCCGGTCAAGCGGGATGGTCGACGGGTCAAGGAGCTGACCAGTCAGAGGACTCCGACCAGCAAGGTCTTCGAGCTGGCGGATGGCCGGCGCGAGGCGGAGCTGTCCAGCGAGCCTGTTCACTATCGGGCGGCTGACGGGAGTCTGCAGCCGATCGACACGACGGTGCGATCGACTCGCGCCAGCGGGTTCAGTTTCGTCAACGAGACGAACAGCTTCCGGAGCTCGTTCGGCAACCGGTCAGACCAGCTGGTCCGGTTCGAGTTCGACGGCCGCAGTCTGACGCTCGGTGCGAGTGGCACGAAGGTGCTTGCCCCGACGAGTTCCGGCGACAGCGTGACGTATCCGGATGTTTTCGGTGATGCGGATGTCGTCTATCAGGTCGGACCCGATCAGTTGAAGGAGAGCATCGTTCTGCCGTCGGTGCCGGCCGATCCGACGTATCGCTTCACGATGAAGTTGGCCGGTGTGAAGGCCGAGGCGCAGGCGGATGGTTCGATTGCGTTCTACCGGCAGAGCGGGGTCGGCGGGCCGCTGTTCACGATGCCCGGGCCGTTCATGACGGACGCTCGTGATGACGCGTCCTCGCCGTACGGCAAGGCGTACAGCGAGCAGGTGACGCAGACGGTCACGCAGAACGGCGCGAACATCGAGGTCACGGTGCGGGCCGACGCGGCGTGGCTGAACAGCGCGGAGCGTCAGTATCCGGTGGTTATCGATCCGACGATTGCGATCGAGCCGGCGCCGGATCAGGCGCAGGACGCGATGGTGGACTCCAGTGCGCCGACGACGAACTACGGCGGCATCACCGGCCTGTATGCCGGTACGACGGCGTCGGCCAAGTACCGGAGTCTGCTGAAGTTCGACATCTCGAGCGTCCCGGCCGGCACTACGGTCGACTCCGCCCAGCTGAAGCTGTACTTCGATCAGTCGTTCGGGACCGACGCGAATGCGGTCCAGTTGGAGGCGCGACTTGGGGCTTCGCCGTGGACCGAGTCGACGGTGAACTGGAACTCGCCGGTCAACACGACGCTGGGCAGCCTCGCCTACAACATGTCGTACGTCGACGACAGCTACACCAGTAAGACGTCGATGGTGGGTGCCTGGCTGTCCGGTACGTCGGCAGCGGCTGATGGCGGCGGGTACAAGTATCAGAACGATGCCGCGACGGGATCGTCGTTCACCTGGATGCCCGATGTGACCGAGACCGGTTACTACGACGTGTACGCGGGGTACATCCAAGGGGCCGATCGCGCGACCAATACGCCGTACAGCGTCTTGCACGGCGGGGGAACGTCGAACTACACGGTCGACCAGACGCAGGGATCTGGGAATGTTCTGAAGGCCCTCGGCTCGCTTCCGTTCAACGTGGGTGGTGGCTACCGGATCACGATGGGTGACGTCGCGGGCAAGGTCACGACGGCGGACACGCTGCGGCTGATCAAGCGTGCCTATGACACGAAGGATGCCGGCGAGAGCAGTGTCTGGCATACGTTCAGCGTGCGCAACGCGGTGCAGTACTGGCTCGATGGCAACCCCAACAACGGTCTCGTGGTCAAGGCGACGGACGAGACCCTCGGGCGCGGTGGGCCGGTCTACGAGGCGAGCGAGTACGCCTACAACGGCTCGGATCTTCACAGGCACGCGAACCGCCCGAAGCTGGTCATTACCTACGGCCGTCCTGGGGTCACCCTCGCCGTGCCGACCACGATCTCCGCCACCGGCGCCACCCTGAACTGGAGCGCGTACGTCGACCCGAGCACCAGCACAGCCGACGACATCGTCGAGTATCAGGTGCATCGCAGCACCTTCCAGAACTTCACCCCGACCGCGGACACTCTGGTTTCCCCGGTGCCCACCGGAACCACGACGTACGCCGACACCAGTGCCGAGCCGACGCCTGCCGATGACACGTCGGACGAAGGTGACGGCTATTACTACATGGTTGCGGTCAAGACCAAAGATGGCGGGCTGACTCCGTCCGCGACGCAGCTTGCGCGTCTGCCGAAGGCCGGCCAGGTGGTCAAGTACATCCAGGCAGCTGCCGACTCGACGTTGTCGAGCGTGCAGTACGCGACGAACCTCGACAAGATCGACGGCGAGGCGTGGCTCGAGGTCGGTAACAACAGCACCTATGGCAAGACTCGGGCGGTGGTGAACTTCGGGACGGTGACCGGCGCTATCCCGGCGGGCTCGACGATCCTGGACGCCAAGCTCGGTCTGTGGAAGGCCCACTACGAAGGCGGCGCGGCCCAGCTCAACGCGCATGCGCTCAGCAAGACCATCGTGGAGACGTCCACCACGTGGCAGAAGGCCAGCTCGACGACCTCCTGGACCACACCGGGTGGGGACTTCGGCGCGTTGCTGGACTATGTTCCGGCCGCGAACATGGGACCGGATCCGACCTGGCATTGGTGGCAGGCCAAGGCCGCTGTACAGGGATGGGTCAACACGCCTGGCAGCGAGCATGGCTTCCTGGTCAAGCAGGCCACGGAGACCACGACCGGGCATGCGCTGTTCCTGAGCGCCGAGGCCGCCGAGCCGCTGTTGCGGCCGATCCTCAAGGTGACCTACCTGACCAAGACGCCGGAAACCACCTATCACGCACCGAAGACTCCCCAGCGGCAAGCACCCGCGGCTCAATATCCGGTCGATGTCACGATCACGAATACGCAGGCCTCGACGCTGAAGGCCTCCGACTACGCCTTGTCCTACCACTGGACTCTGCCCGACGGCACCGATGTCACCACGGCGGCGAATCGGCTGGACACGGCGTTGCCGGCTGATCTCGCGCCGGGTGCGGCGGTCAAGGTGACCGCTCAGGTGAAGAGCCCCCCGATTGCGGATCCGAGCAACAAGCGCGAGGACTTCCTGCTCAAGTGGGATCTTCGCAACAAGATCACCAACGCCTGGCTGTCCACGACCACCGGCGGCGTCGGCACCCTCGACCAGAACGCCGCGGTCGAGGAGCCCACCTCCGACCAACTGGGACTCGAAAAGTTCTACCAGTACGCCGGGAAGAACACCGGCGCCGGCTCGTCCACGATGGTGAACCTGGCGACCGGGAACGTCGTGTTCGGGTACAACGCATTCTCGAACCCCAGCCGGGGTGCGTCGACGTTCGTCCGGATGACCTACAACAGCCTGGACACCTCGGCATCGTCGATGGGCTACGGCTGGTCGCTGTCGGCGTCGACGCTCAACCGCCTCGGGTCTGCGCTGGACTTTCATCCACGTGGTCAGAAGTGGCCCGGTGAGATCACTCTGACTGATGGCGACGGGACGAGTCATACCTTTGCGCTCAACAAGCACGGGACGACGGATGAGACCAAGTGGGATTACGACCATCCCAAGGGTGTGCACCTGTACCTGCAGAAGGTGGCCGACCCGCCGGACAACAAGACCTCGGTGAACCGGGCCTGGTCGTTGACCCGGCCGGACCGCACGCAGTTCTTCTTCGACGACCAGGGTTTCCAGTCGGTCATCCGGGACAAGAACGGCAACGAGACCACGTTCACGTACGAGGACCGCAAGAGTGCGAACAAGCCGGTCAAGTTCCTCGACTACATCACCGATGCGGCGGGTCGGCGTACTCTCACGCTCGACTACTACGAGAAGGGTCAGGCTTACAGCTACATCAACGACGCCGGCGTGAAGACGGCGGCCACCAACCTGACGAACCCGAAGATCATCGACCAGGTCGAATCGATGACGGACATCTCGGGCCGACAGGTGACCTTCGCCTACTCCGACAAGGGCCTGATGGCCGAACTCGTGGACGGAGCGGGAACCACGTTGGCGAAGACGTTCAAGTTCGTCTACGACGCGACGAACACCAACAAGAACACCAAGCTCGTGCGGATCACCGACCCGCGCGGCAAGTCGACCAACCTGTCATACTTCGCTGCGCCCACCGATCCGAAGGACAAGTGGAAGCTCGAGAAGCTGACCGACCGGCTGGGCAAGACGACGACATTCGGCTATGTGCCCGTGACCACGCCCGGGGCAACAGTGGAGACAACCGTCACCGACGCGACGCCGCGGGCGACCAAGTACCTGACCGACAGCTTCGGCCGGCCGGTGCAGACGACCAACGCCAAGAACGAGGTCACGAAACTCACCTGGGACGACGACCACAACGTCACCCAGCTCGAGGAGGCCAACGGCGCCAAGAGCACCTGGAGCTACGACCCGAAGACGGGCTTCCCACTGACCGTCAAGGACGCCGAGGCCAACGCCAACGGGACGCCCGCGACGGTGTTGAGCTACAACGTCGGCGGCAACGGCTTCTACGGTGAGTTGATCCGCAAGACCAGTCCGGAGGGTCGCGCCTGGACCTTCGGCTACGACCCGCTGGGCAACCTGACCTCGGTCACCGACCCGAAGGGCAACGCCACAGCTACGGCCGACGACTACACCACGAAGTACACCTACGACGCCCTCGGGCAGCTGAAGACCTCGACCGACGCCAACAACAACACGACGACGTACTCGCTGTACCACGACACCGGATACCCGATGCGGATCACCGATGCGTTGACGCGGTTCACGGACTTTGGGTACGACGGTCGTGGCAACGTGCTGGCCGTCACCGACGCCAAGCTCAAGACGAGCAGCTACACGTACGACCTGTTCGGCCGGCCGATGACGAGCAAGGTGCCGAAGGACCAGAACGCCAACCTGTACATCAATACCCCGGCACCGTTGTATGACGCGAACGACAACGTCATGCAGGCAACCGCACCCAACGGCGCCGTCAGCACGAACGTCTACGACGACGCTGACCAGCTGATCTCCGCGAAGACGCCCAAGGACCTCGTGACCGGCCCGGAGCGGGAGACGAAGTACGAATACGACGTGGTCGGCAACCTGCTCCGGCAGACGGAACCGAAGGGCGCTCTGACACCGGAGACGACCGATTTCGTCACCAGCTACGCGTACGACCCGGTGTATCAGCTGCTGTCGGTTACGAACGCACAGAGTGACACGATCAGCTACGAGTACGACAATGTCGGCAATGTCGTGACGGTGGTCGACCCGCGCAAGTCCGCGTCCACCGATCCCGCGGACTTCACCACCAAGTCGACGTACGACAAGGCGCACCGGCCCAAGACGTCCACCGACGCCGCCGGCAAGACCACGTCGCAGGACTACGACCGCGACGGCAACGTCGTCAGTCGGACAGATGCCGATGGCAACAAAACACTGATGACGCTGGACGAGCGGGGAAAGACCGTTCAGGTGAAGGTGCCGCACAGCAAGGACGCCGGCGGCACGGTCACGTATCGCACTACCCAGGTGGAATACGACCAGGTCGGCAACCAGACCAAGGTGATCAGCCCGCGCGGTGTCGAGACGACCGACGATCCGGACGACTTCGCGCATGTCACGGCGTACGACGCGCTGAACCGGCCGAAGGAGCAGATCGCGCCGTACGACCGGGACGACGTGCGCTACAACACGCCGGACAAGACCGTCATGACGTACGACGAGATCGGCAACGTGACGAAAGTCAGCGCCCCGGCCTCCGAGGGGCAGACGACGCGCAACGACACGTCGTACACCTACTTCGACAACGGTTGGGTCAAGTCGAGCGCCGACCCGTGGGAGATCGCGGCCACCTACGGCTACAACGATCTGGGTCAGCAGACTGCGCGGACGCTGACCAGTGCCGGCGGCTCGTCGTCGCGCACGATGACGTGGGACTTCTTCCCCGACGGCAAGCTGAAGTCACGCAGCGACGACGGTGTGCCGGTCGGTTTGAACGTCGCGCTCGTCGACAACTCGGACACCGGTGATGTCGATGTCGCCGGGACCTGGGCCACCGCGACGACCGGCTCCGGGTTCCAGGGCACGGACTACCGGACCCACGCCGCGGCGACCGGCAGTACGGACAAGCACACCTGGAAGCTCAACGTGCCGGCCGACGGCAAGTACACGGTCTACGTCCGCTACCCGTCCGTGGCCGGTGCGTCGACAGCGGCGCCGTACTCCGTCAGCACTGGTTCGACACCAGTGTCCAAGCCGGTCAACCAGACCACCGGAGCCGGCAGCTGGGTCAGTCTGGGCCAGTTCACCTTCGCCGAAGCGACCACCGGCTCGGTCACGCTCGCTCCAGCCACCACGGGAACCGTTGCAGCCGACGCGGTCAAGCTCGTGCGCGACAACACGGGTGAAGCCGACACCGAGAAGAAGGACTTCACCTACACGTACGACGTCAACGGCAACCTGCTCCAGATCACGGACACCCAGCCGGGTGCCAAGGTCAGCGACTACGTCGTCACCTACAACGGCCTCAACCAGGTAGCCACGGTCGAGGAGAAGAAGGGCACCTCGCTCCTCAAGACGACCACCTACACCTACAACGAGAACGGCGAGCCGGTGACGCGCACCTTCGACGACGTCACGGACAAGAACGACCAGTTCTCGTCGTACAGCTACGACCTCCGCGACCTCGTCGAACAGGTCAAGAACGCCAAGTCCGCCTCCGATCCGTCGCCGAAGATCGCTTCGTACACCTACACGTCGCGTGGCGAGACCGATATCGAGACGAAGGCGAACGGTAACACCGTCGACAGCGACTACTTCCTCGATGGGCTGGTCGCGTCGCAGGTCGAGAAGAAGTCGAACGGCACCCTGGTCTCCCAGCATGCGATGGAGTACTCGCCCAACGGCGACCGGGTCAAGGACACCGCCAAGGTCCAGAACGCCGACAACCATTCGGCCTACCTGGACAACGTGTACAACTACACGTTCGACCCGCTCGACCGGGTCGCGAAGGTCGAGAAGAAGGACGTGACCAACTCCAACCTGATCTCGTCGGAGTCGTACACCCACGACGCGGCCGGCAACGTCATCGCTCAGACCGTGAAGGACGTCGACACGACGTTCAGCTACGACCGGAACCGGCTCCTCACCGCGACCACGGACGGCGCGACCGCGTCGTACACCTATGACCCGTTCGGCCGGCTGTCGCAGGTGTCGGCGGGCGGCAAGGTGATCGAGCGCAACACCTACGACGGCTACGACCGCATCATCAAGAATCGCCGGCTGCAGGACGACGGCAGCACAAAGACGACCGAGACCAGCTTCGACGCCCTCGACCGCACCAGCTCGAAGGTCGAAGGCTCCAAGACCACCGAGTACAACTACCTCGGCCTGACAGGCGAGGTGCTGTCCGAAGAGGTCGCCGGCCAGATCATCGCGTCCTACCAGTACACGCCGTGGGGCTCCCGTCTGTCCCAGGTGAAGTTCAAGCCGGACGGCACCTCGGAGGACTCCTACTACGGCTACAACCCCCACTCCGACGTCGAGACCCTCACGTCAGACGCCGGCGACACCCGGTCCACCTACGGCTACACCGCGTACGGCAAGAACGACGACGACCGCTTCACCGGCGTCGACAAGCCCGAAGCCCAAAACCCAGGCAAAGAGCCCTACAACGTCTACCGCTTCAACGCCAAACGCTGGGACCAGTCCTCCGAGTCCTACGACATGGGCTTCCGCGACTACTCCCCAGGTCTCAACCGCTTCCTCACCCGCGATACCTACACCGGCGCCCTCGCCGACCTCAACCTCGGCGTCGACCCCTGGACCAACAACCGCTACACCTTCGCCGGCGGCAACCCCATCACCGCCATCGAACTCGACGGCCACATCGCCATTGACGAAAACGGCGAGCAATATGTGCCGAAACCGTCAGGACCGGCGGTGGCGCCGACCGTTCAGAATCACGACCTGCAGATGATTCTGAACGATACCTACGCCAAGCGTGGCGCGCAGGATGTTATCGGCGATGGGAAAGCTGGAAGCGCTCTAGAGTTTGAGTTGCGGACCGGAAAGATGACAGAAGGGCGCAATGGGCGACTTGGGTATCACCACACCGATGTCGCGGACCTAGCCAGGAGATATTCTCTGATCCTCGAAGCTGATCGCAAGGCAAAGGGTGCTCTCCTGACTGAGGATGAAGCTGGGCGGGCGCGGTTCGAGTTCGCTGAGCTATGGGAGAAACTGTCAGCCGACGATCCGACTGGCAAGGTGACGGATAATATCCGTTCGCGCGGGCTCGCGGACTCCACATCGAATACGATGAAGAACATTCGGTCGACGGCTGCAGTTGCTGACATCACTGGCGAACCTTTTGAGCAAGTCCCCTACAAGCAGCCTCGGATCGCTCGTGCGCCGAGTGGTATGATATTTGGTAGAGCGTTGGGAGCTGCTGGTTTCGTGCTCGACATTCCGATTGCGATCGCGGCCTACAAATCGTACAAGGCGGGCAATTTCGACGAGTTAGCCAAGGCGGTTTATGGTGACCAATGGCGAGAGTTCTGTTATGGCTGCAGCGCGCCGGTCTCATAGTCATGTGATGTTCTTTTGATAACCTATGATCAATTACCTTCCGTTCTGGTGGAGTGGTTCCCATCCTCGGAGGAGTCGCTCAGCGCGCTGATTCGTGAACGGCCAGGCGAAGGTGCCGTCCTAACCTTTGGAATTGTCTCGGAATGCTTTTGGTGGAGTATATTCGAGCCAGCACTTCGTGCAAATGACGTAGATGCGATAAAGCGGTGCCTGGAGGTCACTGAACGCCTCCTTGATGAAGGTGACTCGGTAATCCAGGATGCCTTGAGTATAAGAGTTCTCGACTATCTATTCGATCCGACCTGGCAAGAAGCAGTCCTCCGATATGCTGGGCCGAAGGTGCGAAGAGTTCTGACTAGCCCGGATCATTTGTGAGTTGCTCTGGATCATCTACACCGAATATTGCGGGTCCATCAACTAATCCGTCGGCGTACCCGCTCCGGAGCCTCGGTTGAGCATGGGCTTTCGGAGCGGCCAACTCGGCGGCCACTACCCCCGTGAGAGGGTGCGTAGATGGCAGTAGAGCTCGAGGTCCATTGCTGAGCACACCCCGACCGGCTGGCAATATGCCGGATCGCCGGCTGGGTCATGCGCACAGTGCTTGATGTCAGGCAGGTCGATGCGACAGTCTCACAAAGCGGCGAAACTGTGTGGCATGCACGCTGGGGTATGTCGGTATCGGCGCATTTGGTCGAACTCTGCCGGGCCCGTACGAGTTTCCGGGTCGGTGCGGATCACGGTCGCACCTGGCGAACGTGGCGTCGATCTGGGCAAGCTCTTCGCCGTGGTGTTGGCGGATGCGACGGCGGTTCTGTGTAACCCGACCTGGCTCAAGGTTAGTGCGCACGGCTTGGTCAGGTGATCTGGGCGAGGGCGTCGCGTAAGTCGGTGGGCAGCGGGTCCTCGGCGGTGAGGACGTGCTGTCCGGCGGTTATTTGGACGGTGCGGTAGCGGCGTGCGGTGCGGACGAACTTCTTGATCGACCAGCCGGTGCGGGCCTCGATGAACCGGGTGATAGCTAGTGCGGCGAAGACGAGATCCCGACCGACCGAGCCTACTTCCCCAACGCCACCATCTGCCCATCGTCGTACGTGTCGATGGCGGTCAGATCACCACGTCGGAGGGCGAGGCTGACGACGCGTTCCCAGGATTTGGTGAAGCGCCAGACACCGGTGAGTTCTGCGGCCTCGGTGTCGTTGGCGATGAGTCGGAAGGCGCCGCCGGTGTCGGCGGCGGAGAGGTGGGCGTCGTCGTCAGCGGCGCCGGCATTCACCAGACGAAGGCCGCGCACCGAAACTTCCGCGCGTGCATCGTCCACTCGCATCGTCTATGTGACGGACACACGGATCCTGGGCGGGGACACCTCAGCGCCCGGCAGGGGGAACGCATTACCGCCGACAGACTGGGAATCTGCAGCCTGGCCTGAGAGTGGTGGAGCGATCTCAGCGGACGGTCACCGCCTTGGCGACCGAGATGGCCTGTGCGTGGTCGGCGTCTG
The DNA here is from genome assembly GCF_004365355.1 of Kribbella pratensis. Lineage (GTDB taxonomy): Bacteria > Actinomycetota > Actinomycetes > Propionibacteriales > Kribbellaceae > Kribbella. Next base: position 85,556 of record NZ_SODP01000001.1, read on the forward strand.
CGGTGAAGACAGTTCGGTAGGCGTAGGTGCCGCGGGTCCTTGGCCTGATGCCGAAGGCGTAGGAACCGGTCATGGTGAGCTTGACGTTCGCGAGGGTCTTCCAGGTGCGGTTGATGTACTGCTGCAGATAGACCGGCTGGCCGGCGTGTGCGGGTCGCACGGCGCCGTAGAACTTCGTCGTGGCGCCGAGCGCGATGGTGGTGGGGGAGATGGCGGCACTGATCGTCGGCTTGACCTCGACCAGTAGGTTCGCGCTGCGGGAACCCATCAGCTCGGTCGAACCGAGATACGCGATCGCGAGGACCGAGGAAACCGACGGCTTGTAGGTGAAGCTGACCGCACCGGTCGAGGTCGTCTTCAGGGTGGTGAGCAGTTTGAAGGTCGCGACGTTCTTCGGACGCCAGTACAACGCCACGGGGGTGCCGGGCACCGGCTTGTTGTCGATCTTGAGCATCGTGCCCTTCAGTGTCACAGCGGCGCCGTAGGTGACCGATGTGGACTTGAGGCCGGCCGCAGTCTTGGTGCCAGTCAGCCGAGCCACGGCACCCGAGCTGAGTTTGCCGCTGCGATCCCTGACCCACGCGGCGAAGGTGTACGTCGTGGCGTTGGCGAGGCCCGTGGTCTTCACCGCTGCCCCGGTGCCGGCGTATACGAGAGTGCCGGTGCTCAACGAGGGAGCGGTGTTGCCGACGTTGCGTCGGATGATGACCTGGTCGAGGTCGGTCGTCGGTGGGACCTTCCAGGTCAGGGTCGCGCCAAGATAGGCGCCGGTGCCGGTGAAGGAACCGACCGGCTGGGGCGCGTTGTCGACGGTGCGGAACCAGGACGAGTAACCGGTGAAGTACCTGCTATCCGCATCTTGGATCGCGCCGATCCAGATCCGGTACGGCGTGTTGTCGAGCAGTGGTGCCGTGGGGATGAGGGTCACCGTCTGGGTGTCGGTGTCGTAGCTGAGGTTTGTCGCCACGGACGCGCCGGTCTTGCCGTTGATCAAGCGGACGGTGTCGCTGGTGATGACACCGGGAGGCACGGAGCGTCCGAATGTGACGCGAGGCGCAATATCGAGCGGGACGTTGGTGGACAGGCTCGCGACGGAGGCATCCCGGATCCAGACGCCGTCCCCTGTCGCGTTGCCGTAGGTGGTGCTGTCTCCGATGGTCAGAAGGTACGGCCTGCTGTCGTGTGAGCCGTTGTAGCTGCGCACGGCAATGTAGGTCGTACCGTCGATCAGGTTCACGTTGGTCGCGGCGTCCAGCGAGCCGATGACCTCGTGGCCTTCGTCGTCCAGTTTCGGTGACGGTGTTTGGGCGGCGCCGATGATCCGGAGATCCCGGTCGTAGACCGACACGACCGGTCCCATGTTCTGGGCGTAGTCCGCCGAACTGTACTCGGGGCTGGTGACGGTGACGACCGCGTTGCGTGCGGGCGAGTCGATCTTGTACCAGTCGACGTCTCCCTCGGAGTCGATGGATCCCGTGATGGCGTTTCCGTTGATCGGGCTGGCCTTGGCCGGATAGTCGTTTCCGTCCGGTGCTGCGGACGGGAACTCGCTCGTCCAGGTACCTCCGAGTGCTCCGTAGGCGTCGAGGATGCCTGCGCCGTAGTACGGATCGATGCCTCGGGGCCCTGCATCGCGGGCCGTTGCCTTTAGCTGTGCGACGACCTGGGCGGGGGTGAATGCCGGGTACTTGTTCCGCACGAGTGCGGCGACGCCGGCGACGATCGGAGCCGAGAATGACGTGCCGCTCGCCAGGCCGTACGGGAAGTTGGGTGCCAGCGCCCGCGGTACGGTGCTGGCGATGTCGAAACCGGGTGCGGCGAGGTCAACCCAGTCGCCGTACGAACTGAACCCGGTCAGGGAGCCGTTGTCGTCCGTTGCGCCGACGGTAAGCGCCTCGGGGTAGGCAGCTGGGAACTGCGGGACGTTGTCGCCGCTGTTCCCGGCGGACACCACGACGACGACGCCCTTCGCGACTGCGTTGTCCACCGCGTCGTGGAGGATCGGGTTGTCGCCGGGTCCGCCCAGAGACATGTTGATCACCCGGGCGCCGTGCGAGGTTGCCCAGTTGATGCCGGCGATGATCTCGTCGTCGGTGCCTTCGCCGTACTGATCGAGGACCTTGACCGGCTGCACCTTGGCGTTCCAGGCCACGCCCGCGATGCCGGCGGCGTTGCCTGTGTTCGCGGCGATGACACCGGCTACGAAGGTTCCGTGGAAGTTGTCGTCGACCGGCGCGGTGCCGGGGGCAAGGACGTTGTACCCGGGGACCGTGCGGCCGACGAGGTCGGGGTGGCCGGCATCGACGCCGGTGTCGAGTACTGCGACTGTCTGGCTGCCGGCCGTCTTGGTCACGTCCCAGGCCTGCGGCATCCGGACGGTCGGCAGGTACTTCTGGTTGGCGGCGTACAACTCGTCGTTGGGGGTGGCGCTGGCCTTGCGGATGTAGTTCAGTGACGCGAGCTCGACGCTGGGGTCGGCGCGCAGCTTCTTGAGCAGGTCAGTTGCGGGTTCTGAGCCGGTGACCTTGACGACATCGTGTGTGATGGAGTCGCTCGCCCGGCCCGCGGATCGGCCAAGGGCCTGTTTCCTGGCTGCCGATGTGGCTCCGGCCTTGAACTTGACCACGACCGACGACTGGTCGTAGACCGGCTTGGACACGCCCGCGGCGAGCCCGAACCGTGCGGGCCGCGGTTCGGCAGCCTGGCCGGACGATCCCGTCACGGTCACCAAAGTGGCCGCGATCAGGGTGGCCGGGACACCGAAGCGAACAACCAGAGCAGAACGAGATGGCAACGGATCCCCAAGGGTCTCGAGTGGGCGGATCGCCGGATCTCGACGGATCGCGACGCTACGCCGGAAGCTCGGGGTCCGGGCGCACTGGCTATATCGGCACCGTCAGCCGGTCGTTACGGCGGTGATCGGACTGTGACCATCGTTGTCACCAGGACGCTGGGACAAGATCCGCTCCCCAGCAGTGCGTCCGGTGCTCTCGCGCGCCGGCCGGCCCGCCCTCGGCCTGTTGGACTAGTGGGCTTGCTTCGTGGTGTCGGCAGGGGCAGCCGGGTTTAGGGACACATTGGGATCAGAGCGGGTGTCCTCGAGTTCGACAATCTCGAGGACGAAGTGCGTTGCCACTAGCTGCAACTGGTCTAGCAGCTGTGGTTCGGCCCTGCTATAACTCTGAGGCCCCCAACGTCAGGAGTTCTGATGCGCCGCCCGCGTGTCGTCGTTGCCGGTCTCGTCTGCGCGGCTGTGATCGCCGCTGGAGCCGTGACTGTCCCATTGACCATTTTCCGTTCCAATCCTGCCGAGGCGGCCGTCACCGCAGAGCAGGGCGAGCTGCTGGCCCCGTTGTGGGACGACGCGCAGCATCCGTTCACGTCTGTCGGCACCTCTGAGTACTTCGCGTATCGACAGGACCCCTGGAGCGGCGCCAGCAACAAGAACTGGCAGGTGGCCAGCGTGGCCGACGGGCACATTGTGATTCCCGATGTCTCTTCGGAGTACTCCGGTCCGGCGATGGCCGGAAAGTATTTCGTCAAGGCGACTTCACCCAGCGTGAGCCAGTACAAATACGAGTACATCGATCCCGCGACGTCGGAATCCAAGGGCACCGTGCTCATCCCGGATTGGGCAGTCTGTTTGCACGAGGTCGGCGTCGTCTTCCGAACGGTGGACAACGACGTGCAGCACCTCTGGATCCAGCAGCCGGACGGTGCGAAGCGCGAGCTAGCCACCACGCCGATCGGGACGCTCGTGTGCATGGACCAGGACGCGCGCCACCTGCTCGTGAAGACGGTGGACGATCTGCGGCTGATCGACGTGCAGACCGGGGCCAGCAAGACCATCGCGGCGGTCTCCCCGGAATGGGCGACGCTGACGCCCGGCCGGGTGTTCTGGCGGACTGGGCAGACCGCGACCGGGCAGCAGGTGGCGTGGGCCGATCGGGACGGTCAGGCGAGCGGGACCGTCGATGTAGGTTTCACCGAGGATCTGCAGACCCTGGGCGACGACCTCCTCGTGCTCCACAAGACCGCCGCCGACTACCAGTACGAGGTACGGCGGATCGCCGCGGCCGACGGCGCGGTGAGCGCACCGCTGCTGACCGATGCCCGCGGTGGCACCGCACTCGACGACGGAACCTTCCTCGTCGGCCGGCCAACGTCGCTCGACCTCTTGTCCGGCGACGGCGGTCGCCGCGAGGTCATGCCACTGCCCAGGGCGCGCGAGCTGGCCTGGGGCATCGGCATGTCCGGAGACCGGGTGGTCGCGTCCTGGATGGACTCGAGCGACATGGCGTTCTTCGACGTCCCGATGTCCGAGATCACGACGACCGCCGGCGCCGAATGGACACAGCCGAGGACGTCGATTCCCGGCCTGCAGCGCCCGGACGAGCCGTTCCAGCTTTCCGGCGACGTGCTGGTCACGACGCAACGCACCCCCGGCATCACCCAACCGCAGTACGTGGTGGCGTGGCCCGGCGGACACCGCGACATTCCCATGACTTCTCTGAACACCGTCCGGCTCGGGCGCGGCGGCCGGCTGCTGACCACCTTCGTCAACGGAGTCGGGGACGTCCTTCAGGACGCACGGACCGGCGCACCGGCCGACGCGGCCGTCAAAGACCGGTCCAAGACGGCTATCGACGGCACCTGGGTCTGGACCGGGCCGGACAGCACCGGGATTCTCTCCGGCAAGGACACCAGCACCGGTCGGACCAAGACCGTACAGGCCACCGTCCCGCAGAGCTGCGCGCCGGGCGCCGGCCTGCAGGTTGCTGGTCGCTGGGCGACGTACTGCGGTGTCGTGGTCGACCTGCTCGGAGTGGTGCCAGACCGGACCCTGACCGTCGGCGAAGGCTGGAGCCGCGTCCTCGGCGACGGCTTCATCGCCTCACTCGCACTGTCACGCGACAACCCGCCGGAGTTGCTCGTCACCGATCTGAACGACCCAGACTTACCGCACCGCAGCTACGGGTACGTTGCCGCCCAAGCCTGGCGGGACGAGCGGCGAATCATCGCCGAGGCGGGTGCCGAAGATCCGCGGTTCGCCTACGTCGACAACGCCGAACAGGTCCGTGTCACCAAGGTCGACTGGCTCAAGCCGGCGCCACCGACCACCAGGGCCGACAAGACCGCACCGACACTGACCTCGGCCACGGCCGGGCCGCGGACCTCGCCGACACAGTCGATCGCGTTCAGCTACGCCTTCACCGACCCGACCTCCGACGCGGAGCCGGCCAGCGGCGTGGCGTCCTACGACGTCCGCATCCAGCAGCGCACCGGCGCCAGCGGCGCGTACGGCGCCTGGAAACAGCAATGGTCCGCCACGACCGCGACCAAGGTCACCATGACCGCGGCACCAGGAATGGACACCTGCTTCCGGGTACGCGCCACCGACAAGCTCGGCAACGTCAGCCCCTGGAGCGCGTCACAATGCAGCCAGGTCGACGGCACCAAGCCGACCCTCGCGCGTCTCTCGCCCAGTGACCGGGTCCGGTACACCTCCGCCGTGAAGTTCACCTTCTCCTACAAGGACAACACCCAATTGGGCTCCTACGACGTGGTGTACCGGACCGCGGGGGCCGGTCGCTCGCTCGGCCCCTGGGTCTTCCCGGCCGCCTGGCAGAAGACGAAAACCCCGTCGGTGTCGATGACCGTCGCTGGCGGCTCCGACACCTGCTTCATGGTCCGCGCCCGCGACGCGGCCGGAAACCTGACCGCCTGGTCACCACAGGTCTGTACGTCGCTGCCACTCGACGACCGCTCGCTCAGCATCACCGGCTCCGTAACCCGGGCCACCACCGCGATGGGCATCTACGGCACCGCCTCGCGCCTCAACAAGCCCGGTGCGGGCCTGTACCGCACCGGCCAGGTCGGCAACCGGATCGCCGTCGTCGCGCTCAGCGGACCCGGTCAAGGCGCCGTCGACGTCTGGCACGCGGGCCGCAAACTCGGCCGGATCTCACTCGCCGCGACCAGCTGGAGCAGGCGCACCTACTACCTGCCGGTCACCCCCTACGCCTCCGGCACGGTCTCGATCGTCTCGGCGAGTACGTCGTACGCCTGGATCGACGGCTTCACCGCGCTACGGTACTGAAAACCCCCGAAAACAAACGGACTGCGCCGATGGGCGGCGCAGTCCCAATCGGAGAGGATGTCAGGTCATCCGGCCGGGTTGCCGTTGTGAAACCAGGTCACGGTGACCGTCTGCCCTTCCAGCCGGGGGTAGAAGCGACAGCCTCAAGAACCACTCCTTGTCGATCGGCCTGGAACTCCAGGCGGCGGTATCGATTCCTCGAGGAATAGCCAGTTCGGAAGAACGGCCGAGCCCCGTTCACCGCCTGGAGCCGAGCCTGCGGTGCCCTCCCGGTGCCAAACCCCGGCCAGCGCGGCGCATGTCAAGACTCGGCTTGCCGATCCCGCAGGGACGCCGCAGGCGCTCTTTATGTAGGTCGTGGTAGCCGTACGATCGAGCGGCGTGGGGGCGGGCTTCTTGCCGTTCTTGCCACGCGCCTTGCCGAACGCACTCCACCAGCCCATGGCCGAACAGATCCGCCACGCGGTTCGATCCGCCATCGGCTCACCGGCATCGCGGGCCTCGTCGACCAGGAACCGGTAGCCGAACTCCGGGTCATCGCGGTGAGCGTCGAACAACGCGTTGGCCCGGTAGGCCTGCTCGAGCTCGGCAGTGGTGACCGGCCTGGCCAGCCACCGGTAATACGGCTGGCGAGCGATCTTGAGTACCCGGCACGTCACCGCGACAGGGATCCCGTCAGCGGCCAGCTCGCTCACGAGCGGGTAGAGCCTTTTCCCGGAAGACTGGCCTGGGACAGATACGCCGCCGCCCGGCGCAACACCTCATTCTCCTGCTCCAGCAGCTTGATCCGCCGACGCGCCTCGCGCAGCTCGGCCGACTCACCACCAGACACACCCGGCTTGACGCCCTCGTCGATCTCAGCCTGTCGCAGCCACTTGAACAGCGTCATCGGATGGACCCCGAAGTCCTTGGCGACCTGCTCGACTGTGACTCCGGGTCCCCGATCGCGAGCCACGCGAACGACGTCATCACGGAACTCACGTGGGTAAGGCTTGGGCACAGCAACATCCTTCCAGGCCACCTCTCGGCAAGCCATTTCAGATGTCACCTACTCGTGCAGCAGACCCACCTACTGCACGCCGGTACTGCAGACAGTGAAGCCCAGAACTCCTGATGTGCGGGCGATCCGCAATTTGCACGATGATGGGCATATGTGGGTTCGGCTGATGGACTGGATGATCGCCGACGGGGAGCGATCGTTGCCAGGCGTCGGCTTGCTGCTCACTGGTGTGGGTCTACGGGTGCGTGGCGAAGTGACTGCTGCGCGACCCGACTCGCCAGATGAAATCGTCGAGGCTCAGAAGGCGCATCCACATGAGGTCATGTATCGGCTGACGGGCCGAGCGGGTGCGCCCAGGGACTTTGACGTGGACACCGGACAGGGCGGACGGCATGCGGGCGCTGAGTTCGTGCTAACAGTCGGGTCTGACCGATACCAAGTGCAAACGGACGGCTGGGCACGTGATGTGCCGACAGGGTCTCGGGTGACGGTGACAGGACGCCTAACGGTGGTCGGCGAGTACGAGTGGGAGGCATTCGCGCTCAGCGAATCGCGGGCCGACTGGCTCGTGAAGGCGGTCGCACCAGCCGATAGCGACGACACCATGCTCGACCTCGTCGCGCCGTCAAACGGCTAGGCGAAAGTCCGGATCTGCCGCGTTGGGCGCCCGGCGGACCGCGATGCCGGACGATCGGCCCCGAGCGACGTCGAGTCTGGTTTAGCCCTTCTACGTCGCGGACAGTGTCCACGGCGCAACCGCCCAGGTCACCCACCGAATCTCAGTTCAGGGCTTAAGGGAACCTATGTTCTAGTCGATGGATCGGGTGGCATGGCGGAGGCGGGGCCTCGGGGCAGTTCCTAGAGGAAGTCAGGGTCGGTGAAGGCATGTTCGAGGGCGTCAGCGGCGGCTGGATTGGCGGCTTGGCGGCCCATGTAGACATCCTGGGTGATCGAGACCTTGGCTTGGCCTAGCTGGTCGGCGATTTGGCGGGCGGTGTGGCCGGCTTGGTCGAGTGCGGTGGCGGTGGTTTTGCGAAGGGCGTGGGACTTGATCCACGCGAGTTTGTCCGACTCTGCTGGTCGGGTGGCTTCGTCGACCTGGGTGAGTAGGTCTGGGTGCTCGTCGAGAGCGATCTTGTAGGTGCTGACTAGTTCCGCGACCAGTTGACGGTCGACTTTGATGCGGCCGGTCTCGAGGAGTTCGACTCTGGTTTGGGGCCAGGTGAGCAGTTCCGCGACCTGTTGGCGGGACATGCCGGCGTCGCGGCGGAGGGCTCGGAGGGTGAGGCCTAGATCGCGGCGGGCGGTGCTTCCGACCGGTGACAGTACGTCGCGGAGGGCTCGGCGGGTGTTGGAGGGGTCTCGGTAGCCGCCATGGGTATCGGAGAAGATCGGGTCATCGAGCCGGATGCCGGCGGCATGGCGCATGCGCAGCACCGCGACGGCCCAGTTGGGGAGATGGAGGATGCGTACGCCGGCCTTGGACTTGGTGGCCTTGCGGATCAGGCCCACGCCGCGGAGGCGGGCGATGGTGTGGGTGATCTCTACAGTGCCGGCTTCGACGTCGACCTGGGACCAGAGGACGGCGAGGGATTCGCCGATGCGGACGCCGGTGCCGAGCATGAAGGTCGCCAGGTCGGGGAGGTCAGCGCGAACGGCGTAATCGTTCGTGGCGAGGTGCTTGCGGAGCAGGGTGACTTGTTCGGCGGTGAGGGCCCTGGGTGGGTTCGCGGCGGGGGCTTCGATGGAGTCGATCTCGCGGACCGGGTTGTAGGAGATGGCGCCGAACTGGACGGCGATTCTCATCATGCCGGACAGGACGGCGCGGCAGGTTTTGGCGGTGGGGGCGCCAGCGCGGTGCTTGATCTTGGTGATGGCGGTGTCGAGGCGTTGGGTGGTGGCCTCACCGATACGGAGTTCGGCCAGGGCGGGGCGGATGTGGTTCTTGATGACGCGTCGGTAGGTCTCGAGGGAGGTCGGGGATCGCTTGCCATCTGCGACGCGTTCTTCGAACTTCTTCTCCCACAGGTCGATGAGGTGGGAGATCTTGTGCATTGCGGTTAGCTCGCCGGACTGATTGGTTCTGGCCCGGTCCTGGAGCTTCTTCAGCAGGGCGCGTTCGGCCGCCGTTTTGGTCTTGCCGAACGCGAAGACCAGGCGGACGTGACCGTCGTGATCTCGGAACTTCGCCTTGGAACGGTAGGCGGCGGGCTTGCCCTTGTTGTCAGTTCTCTCAACGCTGGTGGAGATGCTTCCCCAGGTTCCGATGGGAAGTGGGGGCCTCGGTATGTCATGCCTCCAACCGTGGTGATGGTTGGCTGCTCAACGCCGGTCGCGGCAGGGAATCCGAGAATCTGGCAGTGATGCGAACCGATGTGATGTGACGCACAGTCACGGTAATGCTGCGTGCGCGGGGCCGACTCGGAGTCGAGGACGTGAGCCTGCTGCGAAGGCAACTTTCAGGAAAGAGGAACGTAAAGGGTCCGTGCCAGACATGAAGAGGCCCAGGGCACCTTCGTGACCTGGGCTTTTGTGCGCCGCCAGGGACTCGAACCCCGAACCCGCTGATTAAGAGTCAGCTGCTCTGCCAATTGAGCTAGCGGCGCATTTCTTGCTTTCGAACGAAGAGGATCGTAGCAGGGCTGTGGGGGAGATGCGAAATCGGTTAGCGGGTGAGGATGGTCATGGCGGCGTTGTGGCCTCCGAGGCCGGAGACGGCGCCGCCGCGGCGGGCGCCGGAGCCGCAGATCAGGAGGTTGGCGGCGTCGGTTTCGGTGCCCCAGCGGCCGGCTTCGGAGGGGTCGGTGACCCAGGGCCATTGGAGGTCGCCGTGGAAGATGTGGCCGCCGGGCATGCCGACGGATGCCTCGATGTCGTACGGCGTTTTGGCCTCGATGCAGAGGTTGCCGTCGGCGTCGCGGGCGATGCAGTCCTCGAGCGGCTCGGCGAGGTACGACTCGAGGCCGGCCAGGACGCGGCGGGTGGCTTCGGTGCGGACAGCATCGTTGTCCGAGGCAAACAATCGGGCCGGGAAGTGGACGCCGAAGACCGTCAGGGTCTGGTGGCCGGAGGCAATCAGTTCGGGGGACAGGATGGTCGGATCGGTGAGGGAGTGGCAGTACACCTCGGACGGCGGCACGGCCGGCAGCTCACCGCGCAGAGCGGACTGGTATGCCGACTCGAGCTGGCTGTAGTCCTCGTCGATGTGGAACGTGCCGGAGAACGCGCGTGCCGGGTCGTCGCCGGTCTTCAGGGCCGGCAGACGACGCAGCAGGAGGTTGATCTTCAGCTGCGACCCCTCTGGCCTCTCCACGCCGGTCTGGCCACGCAGCGCAGCCAGCGTCGACGGTGCGACGTTCGACAGCACCCAGGAGCAGTCCACAGACCGCTCACCGTCGCCGCCGAGCCAGGTGACCGAGCCGCGTACGCCGTCCACCTCGACAGCGGTCACTGACGAGTTGGTGACGAGTGCGGCACCTGCGCGCCGGGCCGCGGCGGCGAGCGCATCGGTGACCGCGCCCATGCCGCCAACAGGCACTCGCCACTCACCAGTGCCGTTGCCGATGAGGTGATAGAGGAAGCACCGGTTCTGGATCAGGGAGTTGTCGTGCAGTCCGGCGAACGTACCGATGACGCCGTCCGTCGCGACGACCCCACGGACGGTGTCGTCGGCGAAACGCCGTTCGATGGTCTCGCCGAGCGGCCGCTCCACCAGTTCGTCCCAGAGCGCGCCGTCGACACGGGCACGCATGTCATCAGCGGTCTGGAGCGGTTCGAGCAGTGTGGGTGCGACAGCCTCGGCCAGCGAGCTCACCGAGCCGTAGAAGTCCGCCCAGGCCTCGTACTCCGTGTCGCCACCGGTCAGCGCCCGGAACGACTCACGGGTGACCGCACCCTCCGGTCGCTCCACCATCAGGCCGACGTCGCGGCCGGAACGGCGTACCGGCGTGTACGACGCGACCGCGCGCGAGCGGAGGTCCAGACCGAGGCCAAGGTCGGCAACGACCTTGTCGGGCAGCAGGCTGACCAGATACGAGTACCGGGACAGGCGGGCGTCCACACCCGGGAACACGCGCTCGCTGACCGCTGCGCCACCGGTGTGCGCCTGCTGCTCGAGGACGAGGGTGGACAGCCCGGACTGGGCCAGATACGTGGCGGCGACGAGGCCATTGTGCCCCCCGCCGACTATGACGACGTCGTAGAAGTCCTTCATCCCACCGGCCAATCGAGCTCGTGATAAGCGGCGTCCCAGAACATCCATTCGTAGCGGCACGCCATCGCGAAGTGCTGATGACAACGGTCCCGCTCCGCGGCTCCCACGTCCAGTCCGTCTGTCACGGCGAGCACCTGCTCGACGACCACGTCGAACTCCTCCGAGCCGTACGTCTCGATCCACCGGCGGTACAGCGGGTCCGGTGAAGACCGTTTGAGCAACTCCCGCCCGACGTCGCGGTAGATCCAGTAGCAGGGCAGTACGGCGGCCACGGCCTCGGCGTACGTACCGGTGGCGCACACAGCGGTCAGATAGGACATGTACGCCGTTGTGGTCGGACCCGAGCCGGCTGCGTCGACGTCCTCGGCGGTGATGCCCAGTGACTCCAGCAGGGACGTGTGCAGCTCCCGCTCGACCGCGATGGCGTTGGCGGCGTGCAGCGCGAACATGCTGACAGCGTCTTCATCCGGAGCGCGCCCTGCGACCAGGCTGAGCGCCCGCGAGTACGCGCGCAGGTAGTGGCTGTCCTGGATGATGAAGTACCGGAACGCGTCGTGGTTCAGGGTCCCGTCGGTCAGGCCGGTGATGAACGGGTGCCGGACTATCTCGTCGTACACCGAGGCGGCACCGCGGTCCCACAGCTCGCCGGAAAACGTCATCCCAACTCCTCGCCGTTGAATGCGACCGACCTTATCCACAGACGCGGCGACGGCACGAGACGAACGTCACTCGTGCGCCGTACTCTGAGGCATGAACAGCCAGGGGGAGATGCCGCCGGACACGCCGCTGCTGCGACGTATCCGTGCGTCGGTGATCGGTGACGACCAGGTGATGCCCGGGCCGTACGGTCCGCGACGGGTGACGTACGCCGATTACACCGCCTCCGGGCGCGCGCTGACGTTCCTCGAGGACTTCATCCGCGACGAGGTCCTGCCGCGGTACGCGAACACCCACACCGAGTCCAGCGGGACCGGTCTGCAGACCACCCGTCTGCGCGAAGACGCTCGCCGGATCATCCACAACAGCGTCGGCGGCGACGACGAGACCGCGCTGATCTTCTGCGGCTCCGGCGCGACCGGCGCGATCGACAAGCTGATCGGGATCATGGGACTGCGGATTCCGGCCGAGCTCGACGATAAGTACCACCTGACCGATCAGATACCGCCGGCTCAGCGGCCGGTCGTCTTCATCGGGCCGTACGAGCACCATTCGAACGAGCTGCCCTGGCGTGAGTCGATCGCGGATGTGGTCGTGATCAGCCAGGACAGCGACGGCCATATCGACATCGACCAGCTGGAGTCGAGGCTGCAGGAGTACGCCGATCGGCCCCTCAAGATCGGATCGTTCTCGGCGGCCAGCAATGTCACGGGCATCGTCAGCAACACGCAGCGGGTCTCGGCGCTCCTCCACCGGTACGGCGCTTTGTCGTTCTGGGACTGCGCCGCCGCCGCGCCGTACGTCGAGATCGACATGTATGGCGGCCGCGACCAGGACCCGCTGTCGTACAAGGACGCGATCTTCCTCAGTCCGCACAAGCTGATCGGCGGGCCGGGCACTCCCGGCGTACTGGTCGCTCGGCGGGAGCTGCTCCGCAATCGGGTGCCGGATGTGCCGGGCGGCGGGACTGTCGCCTATGTGAACCCGCTCGAGCATCGGTACCTCGACGACCCGATCCACCGTGAGGAGGGCGGGACGCCGGCGATCATCGGGTCGATCCGCGCCGGGCTGGCGTTCCAGCTGAAGCAGGCGGTCGGGATCGACGTGATCCGCGCGCACGAGGACGCGTACCTGCGGCGGGCGGTCGAGGCGTGGAAGGCCGAGCCGGACCTGCAGATCCTGGGCAATGTCGACTCCGAGCGGCTGTCGATCGTCTCGTTCGTGGTCAAGGCTCCGTCGGGGCGGTATCTGCATCACAACTTCGTGGTCGCGCTGCTCAATGACCTGTTCGGCATCCAGTCGCGCGGCGGGTGCTCGTGCGCCGGCCCGTACGGTCACACGCTGCTCGGGATCGACATCGATCGCTCGCACCTGTTCGAGGAGGAGATCCTGCACGGCTGCGAGGGGATCAAGCCCGGCTGGGTGCGGGTCAACTTCAATTACTTCATCTCGGAGGCCGTGTTCACGTACGTCGTCGAGGCGGTGAAGCTGGTCGCCCGCGACGGCTGGCGGCTGCTGGGGGACTACCGCTTCGACCCGTCCAATGGCCTGTGGCGGCATCATCGGGGGCCGGTCGAGCCGCCGATGCGCCTGTCGCAGGTCGGGTACGACGCCGACGGCAAGCTTAGATACCCGCGCCACGATCACACCGCTCCCGAGTCTGCTCTGGACGACTACCTCGCTGAAGCCCGGGACCTGCTCTCCACGTGTCAGCAGGTCAGCGATCCGGAGGGTCAGGTGAACACCGACTTCGATCACCTCCGTTGGTTCGACCTGCCGTCGCGCTGCCTGATTCGTGACTAGCCGGGTGCTGGGGGTCGATGCCTGCAGGAAGGGCTGGATCGGCATCGCGGGAGATCTGCGGGCGTACTTCGCTGTGACGATCGGCGAGCTGGTCGAGCAGGCAGAGGTCGACGGGTCGCTGGCGGTGGTGGGGATCGACATACCGATCGGGCTGCCCGAGCGCGGGGTGCGCGAGGCCGACGTGCTGGCAAGGCGGGCGGTGGGCAGGCGGGCGTCGTCGGTGTTCGCGACGCCTGTGCGGGCGGCGTTGGAAGCCGCGACGCATGCGGAGGCAACGGCGTTGAACGTCGTGGCGACGGGGAAGGGCGTGAGTCAGCAGGCGTTCGCGTTGGCCAAACGGATCCTTGAAGTCGATGCGTGGGCGCCGGGTGCGGACTGTGCGGTGATCGAGGTGCATCCGGAGGTGTGTTTCGCGACGATGGCTGGTCGGCCGCTGTTGCACGCGAAGTCCACCTGGGCGGGTGGGGAAGAGCGGCGGCGGTTGCTTGCGGGCGTTGGGATGAGTGTGGTCGGGGATATCGGTTTGGCTGGTGAGGTGGCGGGCGTCGACGACGTACTCGATGCGGCTGCGGCTGCATGGTCGGCCGGGCGGTACGTCGACGGGCGAGCTCGCGCGTACCCGAACCCGCCGGAGATGTTCCCGGACGGCTCGTCGGCCGCTATCTGGGCCTGATCCGAGGTGAAAGTCAGGGAGTGGTTCTGCGACGCTGCTCGTCCAAGGTCGACTGGATGAGCGAGCGGGCGGCCCAGGTCGAGACCCGGGTCTGGGCGTCCGGCTCGAGGCCGCGGAGGTCCTGGAGCACGATGAGCGCTTCCCAGCCGACAACCATCGCGATCCCGGAGACAAGCTGCTCGAACAGGTCGTCGTCCAACCCGGCCCGCAGCGGGTCGAGAGCCTGCTCGATCCACGCAATCCGCCGGTAGCCCCGCTTCGGCTGCACGCCGTCCGCTGTCGCACTGCCTGCAGTTGCACTGCGCGCAGTCGCGCCGCGCGCTGTCGCGCGGCCCTCGGGCGCACCGCCGGCAGCGGCGTCGTTGGTCGTATTGCCGGTGGTGGTATCGACGGCAGGCGCGTCGACGGTCAGCCGGATGAGCGAGCGGCCGAGCGGAAGTGAGGACGCGGTGGCGTCGCCGAGCGCGCGGATCATCGCGTCGACGCGTGCCGCAGCGTCGGCGCCTCCAGCGTCGTCGGTGTGCCGAGATGCATCGACCTGCCCGGGCGCATCGACCTGCCCCGATGCAGCGACCTGCCTGGAAGTATCGGCGTGTCTGGAGGCTGCCTCGATTGCGGCGTCGACGTCTGTTTGGGTGAGCAAGCCGATTGTTGCGTCGAGCAACAGTTGGTCCAGGGTGGGGAAGTACTGGTAGATCGTGCGGCGCGACACCTCGGCGGCTTCGGCGATCTCGTTGACCCCGGGCGCTATCTGCCCCTGGCGCAACAGCTCCGCGGCGGCGTTGACGATCGCGGCCCGGGTCCGGCGCCGCTGCCGGACCCGCCCGGACTCCGCTGCGGTGTCACTCACGAGTTCCTCGATTCCCCTTGACGTGCTCGACCGAGCATGAGTATACCTGAGTGCAGTCATTGCACACCAGTGCAATAAACGGGAGGAGTGGACATGAACCAGATGTCGGCCGAGCAGCGAATCGCACCGAAGGGGGAGCACCAGGTGGACGGACCGGTCACGTTGATGAATCGGTTCGCGGTGCGGCCCGAGCGGGACGAGGCGTTCCAGGCGCTGTGGACCGAGACCAGCAAGTACTTCATGGCGCAGCCGGGTTTCGTCTCGCTGCGTCTTCACCGGGTGGTCTCGTCCGACGCCGAGTACCGGTGGGTCAACGTCGCCAACTGGCGGTCGGAGGCGGACTTCCGGGCGGCGCACGGCACCGACGAGTTCCGTCGCGTCGTGACCCGGCCGGAGTGGGCCGAGTTCCCGAGCGCGCCACTCCTGTTCGAAGTCGTCACGGCAGTCGGGTAGAGCGCGGGTGGGGCATTAGTGTCGTCGTGTGAGCACCGAGGACGAGGCGGGTGGGGGCGAGAGCCTGCTGACAGTGCTGGTCGCACTGTCCGCGAACCTGTTGATCGCGGTCGCGAAGACGGTGGTCGCCGTGATTACCGGGTCGGCCTCGATGACGGCCGAGGCCGCGCATTCCTGGGCCGACACCGGTAACGAGATCTTCCTGCTGGTCGGGGAGCGGCGGGGGCAGAAACCGGCCGATCAGACCCACCCGCTCGGGTACGGGCGGGCCGGCTACATCTGGTCGATGTTCGCCGCCTTCGGCCTGTTCACGGTCGGCGCCGCTGTCTCGGTCTGGCACGGCATCCAGTCCCTGCAGCACGGCGAGGCGGACGGTACGTCGTACGGCTGGGCGTACGCCGTACTCGGGGTCTCGTTCGTGCTCGAGGGGATCTCGTTCACCCAGGCGATGCGGCAGACGAAGGCCGGTGCGCTGGCGCGGATGCTCAGACCGTGGCGGTACGTGCAGCTCACGTCGAACCCGGTCCTGCGGGCTGTGTTCGTCGAGGACCTGTCCGCGCTGATCGGCATCCTGATCGCCGCGCTGGCGATCCTCCTGCATCAGCTCACCGGCAACGCGGTCTGGGACGCGGTGGGCTCGATCGTGGTCGGCATCCTGCTCGGCGTGGTCGCGCTGTTCCTGATCAGCCGGAACATGGACTTCCTGACCGGCGAGGCGGTGACGCCGCTCGCGCGGAACAGAGTGCTTCGCGCGCTGCTCGAGCACAAGGACATCGAGCGGATCACGTTCCTGCACATGGAGTGGGTCGGGGCCGACCGCATCTTCCTGGTCGCCGCGGTCGACGTCACCGGTAACGAGTCCGAGTCCGAGGTCGCCGCTCGGCTGTACGCGATCGAGGACGCGCTCAACGCCCGCAAGGAGATCCAGCAGGCGATCCTCACGCTCTCCCGCCCGGGCGACTCCACCAGCCTCCAGCCGAGCCAGCTTCCGGACTGGTACGTCGATCCGGCCTAGGGCACGTTCGCGAGGAACCGCGAGCGGTCGACCACGACGCGTTCCAGCTCACCGTCCGCGATGAGCTGACCGGCCGAGTTCGTAGCGCGGACCCCGAAGAGCAAGTGGCGGCCATCCATGGACGGAGCGTCCACGGCGATGTCCACGGTGTCGCCGACGCGGGTGGGCAGCCGGTGGCGGATGCGAACCGCAGTACCGACCGATGTCTGGCCGGGTTCCAGCACGCGTAGGGCGAGTTGGGCGGTCGCGTGCTCGAGCCAGGTCAGCAGGCGCGGGGTGGCGAGGACCTCGACGTCCCCACTGCCGACGGCGAGCGCGGTGTCCGCGGGTGTCACTTCATGGCGCACGGCAAGCTGCCCCTTCTCGGCCCGTCGGCGGGTGTACGCTCCCGGCCGTGGAGCCCGTACACGTTGCAGTTTCTGCGTTGGCTGCATTGTTGCCGATCACGAATCCGATCGGGGCGCTGGCCGCCTTCGCGGGGCTCACGGAGGGCGTCGACAGCGCCGCGATGAGGCGCCAAGCGGTGATGACCGGGGTCTACGTGCTCGCGATCCTCGCCGTGTTCGCGCTGCTCGGCACGCTTGTCCTTGAAGGGCTCGGCATCGGCCTGCCCGCTCTGCAGATCGCTGGCGGCCTTGTGGTCGCGCACTCGGGCTTCGGGATGATCGTCTCCCGCGAGACCCTCACCGACGACGAGAAGACACACGGCGTGGCGAAACCCGATGTGTCGTTCTCGCCGATGGCGCTGCCGCTGATCGCGGGACCGGGCGCGATCGGTGTGGTGATCGCGCTGACCGCGCGGCACCCCGGGATCGCCGACCGGGTGAGCGTGATCATCGCGGGCGTCGTCGTGGCCGGTCTCGTCGCCGTCCTGCTGCGTTTCGGTACGCCGTTGGTCGACAAGCTCGGCCCGACGGGACTGGGCGCACTCACCCGGATCATCGGCTTCCTGACCCTGGCGATCGGCGTCGAACTCGTGACACACGGCGTACTCGCCGTGAAGTAATTGGCATCAGCATCGATTCCGGTGCGAGGTGGTCGTCTGATGATCGAGTACGAGCGCACTCAAGGCGATGTGGCACGTAGCTGGAACACCTGGGACACCCGCAGCGTGCTCACCCAGGTCCCGCTCCCGGAGGCGCTCGGTCTCCCCTTCGGATTGTTATCGCGGCACGTCGTTGCGTACGGCGCAGATCGGCCGCCGGACCGAGGGCGCCGAACGGCTTGTGCTGATGGGGTGGCGGGACCACTGGCACATCCACGAGAACTACTCGAGCGGCGTGTTCGTGCCGTTGGTGACGCCGATGTCTGAGCCCGGTGTGCCGGCTGCTGAGGCTACGGAGAAGTTGCTCGTGGCAATGGCTTCGGCCGGCGTACGCCGGTTGATGTCGCTCGGGATCGAGGTCAGCCAGGGTGACGAGCAGGGTCTGGCGGACGCCGTACGCGCCGGTGCTCACGGCATCACGCCAGGTATCGGCAACCTCGCGCCTGGGCTGGCACCGGAGATCGTTGCCCCGGGCGCCGATCTCGATCACCTGCAGGAGCTGTCCACTGCACAGCCGATGAGGTCCGCCACCTGACGGACCTCATCGCCCCACTGGAACAGCACCTGATCCCGCGGGCTACTTCGTCTTGAGCTTCAGCGATGACTTGCCCGATGGCTTGATCGTGTTGACGGGCGGGAGCTTCCAGGACTTGCTCTTGGCCAGGTCGGAGAGCTCGGCCGCGGACAGGATCGGGTTCTTCCTGGTGTGGGACTGGCCCTTCTCGGCCGGCCCGTTGTAGCTGGTGAGATTGATGTTGCGGCCGTCCTTGCGGAACAGCGTCACGTAGCGGCTGACGACGCCGTACTGCGCCTGGCGGCCGTCGGTGTACTCGGGGGAGACCGGCGAGACGTAGAGCACCGACCCGTCGGCCAGTGTGGTGCAGCCCGAACGGACGGGCACGCACGGGTTGCCCTCACCGCCGCCGGACACCATCACGTCGACACGGGCAGCCCCCTTGCCGTCGTCAACGACGTACGCCGCACCGGCGAAGTCCCCGCCGCCCCACGTCTCAGGCTGGCTCAGTTTGAGCCCACGGGCCGCCAGCAGCGACCGCAGCGTGGCGAGCGTCTCCTTCGGCGTCACCGACGCAGGCGGAGTCTTCGTGGACGACTTCACGGATGGCTTGGTCAGCGGAGCAGCTGTGCCGGCAACCCCAGCGTCCGCGGGGGAGCTGAGCAGCTGGATTCCGCCACCAATCAGCCCAGCAGTAGCCAGTACGGCACCAGCACCACTCGCAGTGAGCAACGCCGTACGACGCCTCCGCTGCCGCAGCCCTTGCGCGACGGACCGTTCCAGCAGGTCGGCAGTAACCGGCTCGAGGTTCTCGGTGGCCCGGTTCATCAGGTCAGTGAGTTGGGTGTTCATGTGTTCTCCTCGGTTCAGAGCGCGATCAGCTGGACGGCGTCGTCACCGAGAACCGCCCGGAGACGATTCAGGGCGCGAGCGGTGCGAGTGCTGATCGCACTGGCGTTCTTGCCAAGATCAAGCGCCACCTGCTCGACGCTGCGATCTTCGAAGAACCGCAGCACCAGCACAGCGCGATCCAACGGCGCCAGCTCGCCCAGTGCACTCTGCAACGCCAGACGTAGTTCGGGATCCCCAGCCCGCTCAACCACCTCAGGCACAACCTCAGTAGGCCGCTCGGACCAGCTCCGCCGACGCCGCTGAGACACATAAGTACGCACCAACGCGGTCCGCGCATAAGCCCCCGGACTGTCAACCCGATGCCAAGCCTTCAGCACGTTGGCCAGCGTGTCCTGCACCAGATCCTCGGCATGATGCCGATCCCCGCACAACAACCAGGCAGTCCGATACAACTGCGGTATCCGAGCCCGAGCGAACTCCTCAAACTCCTCGGTAGATCTCATCCACACCCTCTCGTCGATGCCCTCACCCCAAGAGACGCACCGACGGACCGGTCAGATCACACCCCGAGTCAGAACACTTTAGAGAGCACCCAAACAGCAAAGCCCAAGAAACCAACCACGAAGGTCACCAGCACCACGACCGCATACCCGAACCACATACTCCCGGAACCCTTCACCCCGGCATCCTCCCATCCCCCCAGCCGCGAGCCGACAACAAACCCAACCCACGCGGCGACCCGACAAGAAACCCAACCCCCGCAGCCGAGCCGACCAGCAAACCCAACCCACGCCGCCGAGCGAACCGCACAACCCAACCCCCGCTGGTGAGCGAACCACACAACCCAGCCACGGAGCCGAGCCGACAAGCAAACCCAACCCCCGCTGGTGAGCGAACCACACAACCCAGCCACGGAGCCGAGCGAAGCGAAGGCGCAAGGGGGTGCGGGTGGCGGAGCCCCCGCTTGCGGCAAGCGGAGCGCAGCCGCACAAAATGACGAAGCCGACCAAGCCTGCGCTTTCCGCAGGCATGGCCGGCCATCGGGTGAGTGACGGGACTCGAACCCGCGACCACCTGGACCACAACCAGGTGCTCTACCAGCTGAGCTACACCCACCATTGCCGTCCGAACCGCGACGGCTGAGCAATCATAGCGACGAACTGTCCGGAGCTGAAATCGAGGTGTCAGGAGCCGGTGGGGGTGTCCTGGATGGGTGCGGCGATGAGGCTGGCGGCGGCCCGGGCGGCGTTGGAGTCGGGTCCGGGCTGGGGCACGAACACGGTCTGCCGGTAGTACCGCAGTTCGTCGATGCTTTCGCTGATGTCGGCGAGGGCGCGGTGGTTGCCGTTCTTGGCCGGGGTCGCGTAGTACACGCGCGGGTACCACCGGCGTACCAGTTCTTTGATCGAGCTGACGTCGACGTTGCGGTAGTGCAGGTGCGACTCGACGCGGGGCATGTCGCGGACGAGGAAGGTCCGGTCGGTGCCGACGGAGTTGCCGGCGAGGGCGGCCTTGCGCGGCTCTTTCACGTACGACGTGATGTAGTCGAGCACCTGCTGTTCGGCGTCGGCGAGCGGGATGCCGTTGGCGAGCTCGTCGAGCAGCCCGGACGCGGTGTGCATGTCGCGGACGAAGTCGCCCATCTGCTCGAGCGCGGCCGGTGGTGGTGCGATCACCACGTCGATCCCGTCACCGAGCACGTTCAGTTCGTAATCGGTGACGACTACGGCGACCTCGATCAGGGCGTCTTCCGCCAGGTCGAGGCCGGTCATCTCGCAGTCGATCCACACCAGCCGGTCGTTCATGGGCACCCACCTTACGGTGAGCCGCCGACACTCCTGCGACGGCGTGCCCTGTCAGTGCCCTGTCAGTGCCCTGTCAGTGCCCTATCAGCGCGGCGCGTACCCCAGGTGGATGCTGCGGACGGATAGTACGGCGAGGTCGCGGCGGCGTCCGAGGAAGTACGGTCCGTCGGGGTCCAGCAACTGCTTCCAGACCGCGAGGTCCTCCGGATCGAGCCACTCCTGATCGGCGACAACGTGCCCATGCCCATGCCCGTGCCCGTGCCCCTCGCCGGTCATCCGCGCGATCCGCGTCTGGAAGCTCTGCACAACGCCGTCGAGCCGCTCCTGCGTCAGTGGTGCCGGCGTTTCGGTCAGCACGCTTCGCGTGGTTGCGTCGGTCAGCCCGGCCCGCGTCAGTGCTTCGGTCCAGCCGTATGGCATCGGCACCGACCCCGGCAGCGACTCCCGCATCACCTTGAACCACTTGTCCTGCGCCAGGTCCAGCCGCAGCTCCAGACCGGGTTCACCGACCCCGAGGTCCCACGGAAGGTACCGAGCAGGCAGTCCGCCCTCTGCGAGAGCCAGCCGCCCTCCCGGCGCAAGCAGCGACGCCAGCGCGTCGATAGCGGCCTGCTGGTCGGCAGCGTGGTGCACCGAGGCCGAGGCCCAGATCAGGTCGGCCGGCGCGTCGATTGCCCGGCGCAACGGCTCTGCCCCCTCGTCCATCGACGCCAGCTCACAGCGAACCAGTCCGCCGGTGTGCTCCCGCGCCTGCTCCAGTACGTCGGGATCCGCGTCGACAGCAACCACTGTCGCGCTGGGTAGCGCCTCAGCCAGCGCCTTGGCCATTCCTCCGCCACCGCAGCCGATGTCGGCCATGACCTTGTCGCCGTCCCGTACCAGACTGCGGGCCACTGCCGCGTTCCAGTCGCCTTCGCCCTCGGCGGACGCCCGCAGTCGCCCGGCCTCCTCAGCCCAATCGATCTCGATCATGGCGACAGTCTGGTCCTATAAGGGGCGCAGTGCGGCGCATGTTGCCGGACCGGCAAGTGGCGCTACCGTGGCGCGATGATCGCAACGGACCGCCTGACGATGCTGCCGCTCAAGGTCGAGTACGCCGGAGCGATGGCGAAGGTCCTTGCCGACCCGAGCCTGTACACGTTCACCGGTGGCGAGCCGCCGACCGTCGAGGCCCTGGAAGCTCGCTACGCCCGGCAGCTCGAAGGTCCGGGCCGTGAGGACGAGCAGTGGCTCAACTGGGTGATCCAGCACGACGGCGACCTGATCGGCTACGTGCAGGCGACGATCACGGGCGGTACGGCGGAGATCGCGTGGGTCATCGGCACCGCGTGGCAGGGCCGGGGTTATGCGAAGGAGGCAGCCCAGGGACTCGTCACCTGGCTGCGAGCGCAGAATGTCGACCGGATCATCGCGCACGTCCATCCGGATCACACTGCATCGGCCGCTGTGGCAGCGGCTGTAGGTCTCACGCGCACCGACGTGGTCGAGGACGGCGAGTACCTGTGGAGCACTTCACGGCAGGCCCGGTGACCCGGGCCTGCCGTCAAGCATTTCAGATCGGGCGAACGTTCTCCGCCTGCAGGCCCTTCGGGCCCTGAGCGATCTCGAACTCGACCTTCTGGTTCTCGTCCAGCGAGCGGAAGCCCTGCGTCTGGATCGCCGAGTAGTGGACGAACACGTCAGCGCCGCCGTCCTCCTGGGAGATGAAGCCGAAGCCCTTCTCGCCGTTGAACCACTTCACTGTTCCCAAAGCCATGATTTTCTCCTGATACGACAAAACGCCCGGCGGATCACAAATCCGCGGGCGCTTCGAAACGAACGTGGAACTGCAAAACATCAACCGGAGAAACCCTAGCACGCTGAATGAGTTCTCAGCCATCCCTGACCGCGGCGCGCGTCGTACGAGTCCGGCGTACCGGACCAGACCTCCGTGCAACCGGAGGTGCCGCACTCGCACGCGAACGGGTACGGCGGCAGCTCGGCCAGCCCGATGCCCGCCTGCCACAGCCGCCCCTGCCGGCACGCTGCCAGGTTCTCGTACCGTCGCTGACGCGACAGTTCCTCACCAGCCTCCAGCCGTGGCAGCGGACCAAGTGCCGCCTCCACAGCGGCCGAGATAGCCGACCAGTCCGGCGTGGCCGGAACCTCGATGACGGTCCGTCCGTACTCCGCAGCCTCGCGCCGTACCCGATCTGCCAGTACGGCGTCCCGCGCCAGCAGGCTCTCCAACCGGGCCCGACCAGCCGGATCGTCCACCCGGGCCAGCCGCTCCTCACGCGCATGCCGGGTCTGCTCCGCGTCCGGCACCAACCACACTGCCGCCGCGACGTCGTCACCCATCGACGGGAAGAGCTGTGGCCCCTCCACCAGCGCAGGTACGTCGCCCAGCGCGCGCTCCCGCACATCCTCGGCCACCAGCTCCAGCCGCAACCGCGCGATCCGTACGAAGGCATCAGCGGCGTACTCCGGACCCTCGGCCAGGTCCTCCGCGAGGGGCCGGACCGGCGGCATCCGGTCCAGATGCGCGTAGGTCCACAGGTCGATCGGGTGCAGCGGCAGGTCACCCCGCCGAGCCAGCTCCCGAGCAATCGTCGACTTCCCCGCGCCTGGGGCACCGCCGATCCAAACCATCACCCGGCCATCCTGCCAAGAGCAGGGTCAACGCACGTACGTCGCCAGCGAGGCGGCGCCGGCCGGTACGACCGACTCGAGCCGCAGGTGCAATGGGTGGTCGGACGGTCCGAACATCTTCTCTCCGCTGCCGACCACCGACGGCAGAGTCATCAGCCGGTACTCGTCGACCAGGTCCGCAGCCTGCAGCGCGCGGATCACGCTCACGCTGCCGGTGACCGCGATCGTCCGCGGCTCGGACCGTACGTAGTCGGCCAGTGAACCCTTCATCAGCGTCGAGTTGGGGAAGGCCGACAGGTCGGTCAGCGTGTGCGACGCCACAACCTTGGCCATCTTGTTCATCCGGGTGGAGAACTCGTCGGTCCGGTTCGGCCAGAGTTTGCTGAACAGTTGCCAAGTGTTCTTGCCGAGCAGCAGCACGCCGGTGTCCATCAGCTCACCGAGCCGGAACTTGTCTCCGCCGTGCGTCTCCGGACCGTGCCGGAACGCCCAGCCGCCGGCCGGCGTGCCGCCGGAGCCGTCGGGGTCGGTGACGATGCCGTCGAGGCTGACGAATCCGGTGACGATGACGTGGCCCATGGTTCCTGCTCCTTCGGTCGAGTGATTCCACCCGTACTTACTGCCGGGCCGGCCCCGATTCATCGCTTGCCACAGAACCCTTTTGGCGAGCGCTTGCCGCGAAGTGTGATCTTGACCGCATTCACGGCCCGGCCTACTGTATGCCGTATACAAAACCCGGAAGGCAGGGACCCCTATGAGAGTTGCGGTTCTCGGCGCCGGCGCGATCGGTGCGTACGTCGGTGCGGCGCTGCACCGTGGCGGGACCGAGGTCCACCTGGTGGCTCGCGGCGCGCATCTGGAAGCGATCCGCTCGCACGGCGTACAGGTGCTCAGTCCACGCGGTGACTTCGAGGCCAGGACACCGGCCACCGACGATCCGGCCGAGATCGGTCCGGTCGACTATGTCTTTCTCGGGCTCAAGGCGAACTCGTACGCGAGCGCCGGCCCGCTGCTCCAGCCGCTCCTGCACGACCGCACGGTCGTCGTGGCCGCGCAGAACGGCATCCCCTGGTGGTACTTCCACGGCCTGAAAGGACCGTACGAAGGTCGCCGGATCGAGTCGGTCGACCCAGGCGGCTCGGTCACCCGGGTCCTCGACCTCGATCGGGCGATCGGCTGCGTGGTCTATTGCTCCACCGAGCTGGCCGGTCCAGGCGTCGTACAGCATTTGGAAGGCACCCGCTTCTCGATTGGTGAGCCCGCGGGCGGACCGTCGCTGCGGTGTGAAGAGTTCAGTACGGCGATGATCGCGGGCGGACTGAAGTGCCCGGTCGAGGCGGACATCCGCAACGACATCTGGATCAAGCTGCTCGGTAACGCGGCGTTCAACCCGATCAGCGCGCTCGCCCGGGCGACGATGGTGGAGATCGCGACGCACCAGGGCACACGGCAGATGGTGCGGATGATGATGGAGGAGTCGCTGGAGATCGCGGGCGCCCTCGGCTGTCACCCGGACATCTCCGTCGACAAGCGCCTCGACGGAGCCGAACGCGTCGGTGAGCACAAGACGTCGATGCTCCAGGACCTCGAGAAGGACAAGCCGCTCGAGCTCGACGTCATCCTCGCCGCGGTCGTCGAACTCGCCGACCTCACCGGCGTCAAGGCGCCCACACTCCGCGCCGTGCACGCCGTAGCGGACCTGCTGGCCACCAAGGTCGGCGTTTGAGCAGTACCAATGGCCAGGTGGGTCCGGCTACAGCGACGTCGGACCCACCTGTTCCAGTCAGAGCTCCAGCGGGCCGAGTGAAGGCCTGGCGACGAAGTGGGCCACCGGATCGAGCATGACGTCGAGCTCGAGTACGACGAGCTCGTTGCGGCCGGGGCGAAGCAGAGGACCCGGTACGTACAGGGTCTGCTGTGGGCCGCGGCGCCAGTAGCGGCCGAGGTTGAAGCCGTTGACCCAGGCGAATCCCTTGCCCCAAGCAACGGTCGACAGGAAGTGATCCACCGGGGTCTCGACGTTGAAGGAGGCTCGCCAGGCGGTGGGACCGACACCGGGAGCATCGGCCGACGGACCTACGGAGTCCCACAGGTCAGGGACGGCGTCGAGATCGATCACGCACGCGGACCACTCGGTCAGCTCTACCCCGTCGAGCCGAACCGGACCGATCAAACCTTTGGGCTCACCGATCCGCTGTCCGTAGTTCACCCGGCCCTGGTCCTCGACCAGGATCTCCAGGCGCCCGCCGCGCGGCAGCATCAGTGCACGGTCGTGCCGCTCCCGGTCGAGCACTCCGACGGGAGCACCGTCCAGGAACACATACGCCCGGTCCCGCACCTCACCGACTGTCAGCAGCACCGGGTCCCCAGCCGACACCTCGGTCCGGAACAGCACCAGCCGCGCGTCCAGCGCATCCAGCGTCGGCATGTCGGAGTGCTCGCTCCACACACCCCATGGATCAGCCAGCAACCGGAGTGGTGAGCCGAGTGCCGCAGACGTCTCCGGTGCGGCCGTTCCCGACGCCGGGACATCGTCGGGAACGGTCGCGTACCGGGAGATCACCTCTCGAAACGCGTGGTACTTCAGCGTCGGATGCCCAGCCTCGTCCAGCGGAGCGTCATAGTCGTACGACGTGATGGTCGGACGGTAGACACCCTTGTCGTTGGCCCCACTGGTCAGTCCGAAGTTCGTACCGCCGTGCAGCATGTAGATGTTCACCGAAGCGCCTGCCGCGAGCAGTGCGTCGAGTTCGGCCGCTGCCTCGGCGACGCTGGTCGTGTGGTGTGGTCCTCCCCAGTGATCGAACCACCCGTCCCAGAACTCCATACACATCAGCGGTCCGGTCGGCTGGTGTCTCCGCAGCGTCTCCAGGCGTTCGGCGACCCGCGATCCGAACGATCCGGTCCGCAGTACGCCGTCCAGCCCGCCGGCCGCGAGCATCGCGTCGACGGGCTGGTCCACGGTCACCAGCGGCACGGTGATCCCCGCGCTGCGGATGATCTCGGCCACGGCCTTCAGGTACGTCGGGTCGTCGCCGAACGCGCCGTACTCGTTCTCCACCTGCACCATCAGCACCGGCCCGCCCGCGGAGACCTGCAACGGCTCCACGATGCGCAGTACGTCGAACAGGTACTCCTGCACCGCGGCCATGAACCGGGGTTCGTACCGGCGGACCCCCAGGCCCGGCTCCCGGAAGAGCCAGGCCGGGAGACCGCCGTTGTCCCACTCCGCGCAGATGTACGGGCCGGGGCGGACGATCGCGTACAGGCCGGCGGCGGCCACCTCCCGCAGGAAACGCTCGAGGTCGAGCATCCCGGCGGTGTCGAAGGTGCCCGGCCGCGGGCTGTGCGCGTTCCACGGCACGTACGTCTCGATGGTGTTGAGCCCCATCAGGCGGGCCTTCTCGATCCGGTCGGCCCAGCTGTCCGGGTGCACGCGGAAGTAGTGCAGTGCCCCGGACAGGATCCGGAAGGGCCGGCCGTCGAGGAGGAAGTCGGACTCACCAATCTCAAGCACGGTCACAGGGCCTCCCGACCTGGACTGAGGAGCGCAGGGAGCGGAGCGACCGGAGCGACGAGGGAAGGTCGGGAGTCGCAGCCCTGTGACCCGCCGAGCGGTAGCGAGGCATTCAACACTGTGTCAGCCGTTGACCTGGAAGCCCTGCTGGTTGCCATACGTCACAAGGGCATCCTGCCAGGACTTCAGTCCGGCGTTCAGGTCGGACTTCGACTGGTACGCCTTGCCCACGGTGTCGCCGTAGATGCTGTTCGCGTACAGCTCGTAGGGCAGGTAGCTCCAGCCCTTCACGACGTTGTCGGCCGCACCGGTCAGGACCTGGTTGATCTTCTGGCCACCGAAGTACGCACTGGCCTTGTCCACGAACGCAGGGTCCTTCAGGTCCTTCGTGGTTGCCGGGAAACCACCGCTGGCGAGGAACGGCTTCACGCCCTCGTCGTGGTTCAGCCACCGGACGAACGCCGCGGCCAGCGCCGGGTTCTTGCTCTGCTTGAGCACGGACTCGGTGCTACCGCCGTTCTCCGCGGTCGCCGGCTGGCCGTCGTACGTCGGCATCGGGGCGACCCGCCACTTGCCCGCGCCGGCCTTCACCGAGGACTCCATCACGCCGGGCATCCACGCTCCGGTCGGCAGCGTCGCGATCGTGCCGTCGCCGAGCGCCTTGAACCACTCGTCGGTCCAGCCGGGGATCTGCGACACCAGACCGCCCTCGACGAGGTTGTTCCAGGTGCCGGTCCACTTCTTCGAACCGTCGTCGGCCAGGTTGATGCTGATGTTCTTGCCGTCCGTCTTGAACGGCTGGCCGCCGGCTTGCCAGATCATGCTGGTGGTGAAGCCCGCGTCACCGGAGTCGTTGGTGATGTACGCCTTGGGGTTCGCGGCGTGCAGCTTCTTCCCGGCGGCGACGTACTCGTCCCAGGTCTTCGGTACGGCGATGCCGTACTTGTCGAAGACCTCCTTGTTGTAGAACAGCGCCATCGGGCCGGAGTCCTGCGGCAGACCGTACAGGCCACTGCCCGCGTGCACTGCCGCCCAGGTGGAGGCGGTGTACGCCGACTCGTACTGGCTGAAGCCGTACTGGTTCAGATCGGCCAGCGAACCGGGCAGGGCGAACTGGGGGAGTGCCTGGTACTCGATCTGGGCCACGTCCGGTGCGCCGGAGCCGGCCTTGATCGCGTTCTGCAGCTTCGTGTAGTGGTCGTTGCCGGTGCCGGCGTTGACGTAGTTCACCTTGACGTTCGGGTACTGCGCCATGAACGCCTTGACCTGGGCCTCCGCCGACGGCGTCCAGCTCCAGTACGTGATCTCGCCGCCGGCCTTGAGCGCCGCGTCGACGGCGTCGGCCGAGCCCGTCGTCGCACTGCCGCTACTGCTGTCGGTCTTGGAGCCGCCGCCACACGCGGCCACCACGGCGAGCGCCGTGAGCGCGGCTCCGGCGACCACCAGCCGCCGGAATCGAGGTGAACGCGGCCGATGTACCTTCATCTTGTTGCCTTTCACTTGACGGAGCCCGCGGACAGGCCGGACTGCCAGAACCGCTGGAGCAGAAGGAAGGCGATCACCAGAGGCACGATGGTCAGCAACGACCCCGTGATCACCAGGTTGTAGATGGGGCGGGCCCCGACGCCGGTCGCTTGGTTGCTCCACTGGGTGAGCCCGACCGTGAGCGGGTACAGGTTGGGTTTGCTGAGCATGATCAGCGGCAGGAAGTAGTTGTTCCAGGTCGACACCACCGCGAACAACAGCGTCGTCACGATGCCCGGGGCAAGCAATCGCAAGGCCATGGTGAAGAACGTCCGGACCTCACCGGCGCCGTCGATCCGCGCCGCCTCGAGCAGCTCATGAGGTACGGCGTCGGTCGCGTACACCCACATCAGGTACAGCCCGAACGGGCTCACCAGCGACGGGATGATGATCGCCCACACGGTGTTCGTCAGTCCGAGGTTGGAGAACATCAGGAACGTCGGCACGGCGAGCGCCGTACCGGGGACTGCGACCGCTCCGAGCAGTACGGCGAAGACCGCGCGACGGCCGGCAAACTTGTACTTCGCGAGTCCGTAGCCGGCCGCTGTTGCGAGCAGCGTCGCGCCGCCGGCGCCGACGACCACGTAAAGAACAGTGTTGCCGAGCCAGCGCAGGAAGATGCCGTCGTTGTAGGTCAGCGTCTGTTTGATGTTGCTGAAGAACGCGAAACTCTTGCCGAACCACAGGCCCGGCGTCGACAGCAGGTCGTCCTGCGTCTTCGTTGCGCTCAGCAACAACCAGAGCAGCGGGACGAGCGTGTAGATCAGGTACAGCACCATCGCGCCGGTCAGCAGCTTCGAGCGCTTCCTACGCAAGGGAGAGGTCAGGGTACTCACAGGGACTCCCGGGATCCGCGGAGCTGGACGATGTACGCGATGATCGCGGTGATGACGCCCATCACGATCGCGATCGTGGCCGAGTAGTTGAACTGCTGGCCGGCGAAGGACAGGTTGTAGGCGTACATGTTCGGCGTGTAGTACGTCGTGATCACGTTCGGCGCGAGCGTGCGCAGGATGTTCGGCTCGTTGAACAGCTGGAAGCTGCCGATGATCGAGAAGATCGTCGCGATCACGATCGCCCCGCGCAGCGCCGGCAGCTTGACCGCGCGGATCGTCCGGAACGTGCCGGCCCCGTCGATCGCCGCCGCCTCGTACAGCTCGCCAGGTACTGTGCGCAGCGCCGAGTAGAAGATCAGCATGTTGTAGCCGACGAACTCCCAGGTGACGATGTTGGCGATCGACGGCAGCATCCAGCGCGCGCTGAGCGGCTGGATCGCGGTCGTGCCGAACAGGTCGTTGAGGTTCGCGGCCAGCCCGAAGTTGTCGCCGTAGATGTAGCCCCACATCAGGACCGCGACGACGCCCGGTACGGCGTACGGCAGGAAGATCACGATCCGGAAGAAGCCGGACGCGTGCAACCGCGCGCTGTCGATCGCGAGCGCGGCGAGGAGGGCGAGGATCAGCATGATCGGCACCTGTACCACCAGGAACGCCGCGACCCGGCCGAACGCCTCCCAGAACTTCGGGTCCCGCAGCGCCTCGGTGTAGTTGTCGATCCCGACGAACACCTTGCCGCCGAAGAAGGCCTGGTTGCGGTACAGGCTGAGATAGATCGCGTACCCGATCGGGGCCAGGAACGTCAGCGCGAAGACCGCCAGGAACGGGCCGACGAAGATCCATCCCTTGCCGTCCTGCGACGCTCGCCGCCGGTTCCGGCCGGTCGCGGAGACAGGCCGTACTTGCCGGGCCGACTCGTGGGCCATGGACTCTGCCATGTCCGTCGACCTCCTTTCGCCCTCACGACGCCCCCGGTCGCGCGGCGACGCGCGAATGTTGACGTCAACATCGACGCGGCGACGGTAACGTGTTTACGTCAACATGTCTACACTGCGGACACGACCGAGGAGGTGGGGATGTCAGCGGAGGAATCACCGGGGAAGCGGCGGCGGGGCCCGTCGATGGCTGACGTCGCCCGGCTGGCCGGCGTGTCAGGGCAGACCGTCTCGAGGGTCGCGAACGATCGGCACAACGTCGACGCGGAGACCCGCGACCGGGTCCGGGCCGCGATGAACCAGCTCGGGTACCGGCCGAACAGTGCGGCTCGCGCGCTGCGCAACGGCGAGTACCGCAGCATCGGCGTGATCGTCTTCGAACTCCACAGCTTCGGTACGACGCGCACGCTCGACGCGATCGCCACCGCCGCGACGATCCGCGGGTACTCGATCAACCTCGTCCCCGTGCTCGACGTGACCCAGAGCGCGGTGACGAACGCGTTCGGGCGGCTGGGGGAGCAGGCTGTCGACGGCGTGATCATCCTGATCGAGGCGCACACGCTGGACGCGGCCGGCGTACGGCTCCCGGAGGGACTGTCGGTCGTGGTGGTCGACTCGAGCGCCCACTACGACTATCCGATCGTCGACACCGATCAGCGACAGGGTGCGCGGCTCGCGACGGAGCATCTGCTCGACCTGGGGCACAAGACGGTGTGGCATCTCGGTGGTCCGCCGACCTCGTTCGCCGCGGATCGGCGTCGGCGCTCGTGGGAACAGACGCTGATCGACCACGGGCGCGAGGTGCCGCCGGTGTACGACGGGGACTGGTCGGCGACCTCCGGGTACGAAGCCGGCTGTCGGCTTGCGGAAGACGATCAGGTGACGGCGGTCTTCGTCGCCAACGACCAGATGGCTCTCGGTCTGCTGCGTGCGCTGTACGAGCGGGGTCTTGCGGTGCCGGACGACGTCAGCGTGGTCGGCTTCGACGACATGGAAGAGGCGGCCCATTTCTGGCCGCCTCTCACCACCGTCCGTCAGACCTTCGCCGAGGTCGGCCGGCAAAGCGTCGACGCGCTGATCGCCGAGATCCACTCCGGCGAACACCACAAGGTGCCCGTCGCGGTCCCGACCGAGCTCGTCATCCGCAAGAGCACTGCCCCGCCCTCAAACCGCAACTAACACCGAACGCATCAGGTCCGCGGTCTCGGTGGGGGTCTTGCCGACGCGCACACCGGCGGCTTCGAGCGCTTCTTGTTTTGCTGCCGCCGTACCGGAGGAGCCGGAGACGATCGCGCCGGCGTGGCCCATGGTCTTGCCCTCCGGCGCGGTGAAGCCCGCGACGTACCCGACGACCGGCTTGGTCACGTTCTCCTTGATGAACGCGGCCGCCCGCTCCTCGGCGTCGCCGCCGATCTCACCGATCATCACGATCGCGTCGGTGTCCGGGTCGTCCTGGAACGCCTGCAGCGCGTCGATGTGCGTGGTCCCGATGATCGGGTCGCCGCCGATCCCGATCGCGGTCGAGAACCCGAAGTCCCGCAGCTCGTACATCATCTGGTACGTCAAGGTGCCGGACTTGCTGACCAGACCGATCCGGCCAGGTCCCGCGATGTCAGCGGGAATGATCCCCGCGTTCGCGCGCCCCGGGCTGATGATCCCCGGGCAGTTCGGGCCGATCACCCGCGTCCCGTGGGCTCGCGCGTGCGCGAAGAACGCCGCGGTGTCCTGCACCGGCACGCCTTCCGTGATCACCACGACCAGCGGTACGCCGGCATCGACCGCCTCGATCACGGCGCCCTTGGTGAAACGCGGCGGCACGAACACCACCGACGCGTCCGCGTCCGTCGCCTTCACCGCGTCGGCGCACGATCCGTAGACGGGGATCGACCGCTTCGCGAAGTCGATCGACAGGCCGCCCTTGCCGGGGGTCACGCCGCCGACGATGTCGGTGCCGGCGGCAAGCATCCGGCTGGTGTGCTTCTGTCCCTCGGATCCGGTCATTCCCTGCACCACGACCCGGCTCTTCTCGGTCAGGAAGATCGCCATCTCTACCGTCCCTTCCCGGCGGCGAGTTCGGCTGCTCGCGCCGCCGCGCCGTCCATCGTCTCCACCACGGTCACCAGCGGATGGTTGGCCTGGGCAAGGATCTTGCGACCTTCCTCGACGTTGTTGCCGTCCAGGCGCACGACCAGCGGCTTGTCGGCTTGGTCGCCGAGCAGCTCGAGTGCCTGCATGATGCCGTTCGAGACCGCGTCGCAGGCGGTGATTCCGCCGAACACGTTCACGAACACGCTGCGGACCTGCCGGTCGGACAGGATGATCCCTAATCCGTTCGCCATGACTTCGGCTGAAGCGCCACCGCCGATGTCGAGGAAGTTCGCCGGCTTCACGCCGTACCGCGAACCGGCGTACGCGACCACGTCGAGCGTGGACATGACCAGGCCGGCGCCGTTCCCGATGATGCCGACCGAGCCGTCGAGTTTGACGTAGTTCAGGCCCTTCTCGAGCGCGGCGGCCTCGAGCGGATCGGCTGAGGCGTGATCCTCGAAGACTGCATGGTCGGCGTGCCGGTACGCCGCGTTGTCGTCGAGCGTCACCTTGCCGTCGAGCGCCTCGAGCGAACCGTCGCCCAACTTCACCAGCGGATTCACCTCGACCAGCGACGCGTCCTCCGCGACGAACACGTCCCACAACTTCCGTACGACGTCCTGTGCGCCGACCGGGAATCCGGCGGCCGCGACGATCTCTGCCGCCTTCGCGTCGTCGACGCCGACCGCCGGATCGATCGACACCTTCGCGATCGCAGCCGGGTTGGTGTGCGCGACCACCTCGATCTCCACACCACCCTCGGTGCTTGCGATGCACAGGTACTCGCGGTTGGCGCGGTCGATCACGAACGAGAAGTAGTACTCGTCGGCGATGTCCGCCGCGGGGGCGAGCAGCACGCGGTGCACGGTGTGCCCCTTGATGTCCATCCCGAGGATCTCGCCCGCCTTCGCCACCGCGTCCTCGGGTGTCGCGGCAAGCTTCACGCCGCCGGCCTTGCCGCGGCCGCCGGTCTTCACCTGGGCCTTCACCACCACCCGGCCGCCGAGCTCCGCGGCCGCCTCCGCCGCCTCGGCCGGATCCTCGATCACCCGGCCGAGCGTCACCGGGACGCCGTGCCGGGCGAAGAGTTCCTTGGCTTGGTACTCCATCAGGTCCACGTCAGCCTCCTTGAAGGTCTTCGGACGACTGTATGCGGTATGCAATCTAGTCACAAGAGCCGGTTGCAACGCGCCAGGTCTGGACAGCTCCGGCGCAGGGGAGTACCACAGACTTCATACGGTATGCAGTAGTCATTGCGCCCCCGGCCTGGACTGAGGAGCGCAGGGAGCGAAGCGACCGGAGCGACGAGGGAAGGCCGGGAGTCCAGGCGCAATGACGACCGCGCCGCAGGCGCGGCATTCAACTGAGTCAGGAGGCGATATGAATCACGTGATACCCACGCCCCGGGATGTGCGTGACGTCTACGGCCGGCGGTACCGGATCGGCGAGGATGCCCGTGAGTTGACCGGGCACTCGCGCCGCTGGCAGCTCTGGGCGGCCTTGGCGTGCATGGTCGCGATCAGCCCCTTGCAGTACTCCTTCGGCACCGCCGCGCTCGGCCTCGACCGCGGCTGGGGTGCGACGCAAACCCTGTGGCTGCTGGCGATCTTCGTCGCCTGCCAGGCGCTGGTCGCCATCCCCGCCGCCTGGATCCAGCGGGTACGCCGGGCCACGCCGACACAGCTCGTTGTCCTCGGCGGTGTGCTGGCCTCGATCGGTCTCGCAGCACTGGCCCACGCGCACAGCTATGTCGCCGCTGTCGTCGGCTACGCGCTCCTCGGCGGCATCGGTGCAGGTCTCGTGTACTCCGCCTGCATCACGACGTCGGCGCGCTGGTTCCCGGACCGGCGTACCGCGACGATCGGTTTCGTGACCGGTGGCTTCGCCGTCGGCGCCGTACCGAGTATCGCCCTGCTGGCGATCTTCGAGTCGAGTCAACGGATCGTCTTCGATGTGACCGCGCTGGTCGCGCTGCTGATCGTGGTCGTCGCGGGCGGTCTGCTGAAGGATCCGCCGAGGTACTGGTGGCCCGCAGACCTCGACGCCCAGGCATGGGCGGTCGACCGGAAACTGAACCGCAGCATCCCGAACAACGCGCCCGCCGTCCGGCACTACCGTCCGGCGGAGGCGATGAGGACCGGCGCGCTGCCGATGATGTGGTTGCTACTAGCAATCAGTACGGCGCTGTCGCTGCTCGGCATCGCCTTCGTCGCGAGCTACGCGGTGATGTCCGACTTCGGTCTCGCGATCGCGGGTGCGGCCGCCGGAATGCTCGCCGCCGTCAACGGCCTCGGACGGTCGTCGGCGGGTCATCTGTCTGATCGGTTCGGCCGTCGCCGAGTGCTGGCCGCCGTACTGATGATCGAAGGCTTCGCGCACGTCGGTCTCGTGATCGCCGGCAGTGGTTGGGCCTTCGTCGTCTGCGCGATGTTCGCCGGGCTGGGCGGTGGTGCGTTCTACGCGATCATGGCCAACCTGGTCCTCGAGTTCTTCGGCGAGAACAGCCTCCTGCAGAACCAGGCGATCCTGTACTCCGCGAAGGCTGCCGGCGGCCTGATCGGCATCGGTGTCGCCGCCTCGCTGATCGCGACCGTCGGCTACCGCCCGCTGTTCCTTGGCGCCGGACTGCTCGGCCTGCTGACCGCGCTGAGCGTGCGTCTCCTCAAACAGCCGGGCAGGCCTGCGCTTTCGATCCGGCAGCAGCTCGGCACGCCGGTGGCGGGCGAATGAGCGGATACGGAGTGGCCCATCGGTCGGATCCGTGCCTAATGGAGCTTGTGTCCCGCCTGGCGCGAGAGCCCTGGACGGACCGTCCTGCGTGCGTACATCCGGTGCTTAGTGCGGTGGCACGCGCCGTCCATGACCACAGCAGCTCGGCAGGTCGCCGCGAGCTGATGCCGCTCGCGCCTCTGTTTCTCCACACCGCCCGCCCCGGCTTTGAGTCGTCTGGCCGGCTGGTAGCACTGTGCGTGTCCACCGCACTGGCCGGCGGCGAACTCGCAGGAGATGAGCGGCGGCGTCTAGGTGCGGCGCATCAGACCGCGCTGCACCTGCTGGCCACGACGGAGAGGACGCCGCCGGTCACGGAGAAAGGCCCTGGTGGAGCCGCTCGGTTCTGGCTGCCGGCCCTGGGCCGTTGGAGTGAGCCGTTCTACCGAACCTTCGTAGCCCCTGAACAAGCAGCCGAAGCGGTAGCGGTCACCGCCAGGACTGCGAACGACGTACGGCTGAAGAGTCTGCTCAAGCTGTGCCTCGCGGCTCAAGGCGCCGTACGACCCAATCCCTCCTGCTCGGCGTCGGCCCAGAAGTCCGGGTCGTAGTCGCCGTCAGGGATCGCCACGAGCTCACCCCGGTGCGGCGCGCGGACCTGCTGCTCGAGCCGGCGGAGGTCCGCCGTACATCGCTCCAGATCGTCCAGCAACCGCAGGACGTCGAGGTGCGGACCGATCCGATTCCTCAACGCCATAAGGGATTTCTCCAGCGCGAGGAGTGCGGCACGGGTCCGTTCGAGTTCCTCGGAAATGGTCATCTCGGCCTCCTCGACGCGAACTCTGGACAACCGCCATCGCGTGGGATAAGACTACGACTACACCATACGGTATGCAATCTACATTCAAGCCGACGAACGAAGTTCGGCCCCTTCCGAGGAGAGGACTGCAGATGGCGCAGACAGTGTCGGAGACCCAGCCCGTCGCCGAAGTGAAGGAGCCGGAGACCATCTCAGGCGGTCACCTGGTCGCCAAGGCGTTGAAGGCCGAGGGGATCGACGTGATCTTCACGCTCTGCGGCGGTCACATCATCGATATCTACGACGGCTGCGTGGACGAGGGCATCGCCGTGGTGGACGTACGGCATGAGCAGGTCGCCGCGCATGCCGCGGACGGCTACGCACGAGTGACGGGCAAGCCGGGATGCGCGGTCGTCACCGCCGGCCCGGGTACGACGGACGCGGTCACCGGCGTCGCGAACGCGTTCCGCGCCGAGAGCCCGATGCTGCTGATCGGTGGTCAGGGCGCGCTCAACCAGCACAAGATGGGGTCCCTGCAGGACCTGCCGCACGTCGACATGATGACGCCGATCACCAAGTTCGCCGCGACCGTGCCGCACACCGCGCGCGCCGCCGACATGGTGTCGATGGCGTTCCGCGAGTGCTACAACGGTGCACCCGGCCCGTCGTTCCTGGAGATCCCGCGCGACATCCTGGACAACTCGGTCCCGGTTGACTCCGCGACGGTCCCCGAGGCCGGCCGCTACCGCGCGTCGACGAAGAGCATCGGCGACCCGGCAAGCATCGAGGCGCTGGCCGATCTGCTGGTGCGGGCCGAGAAGCCCGTCGTACTGCTCGGCACCCAGGTGTGGACCGCCCGCGGCAGCGACGCGGCAACCGCGTTCGTACGGACCCTCGACGTACCGGCCTTCATGAACGGCGCCGCCCGCGGCACGCTGCCTCCCGGCGACCCGCACCATTTCCACCTGTCCCGTCGGTACGGGTTCAACAGCGCCGACCTGATCCTGATCGTCGGGACGCCGTTCGACTTCCGGATGGGGTACGGGCGTCGCCTCCCGAAGAGTGCGACCGTCGTACAGATCGACATGGACTACCGCACCGTCGGCAAGAACCGCGACATCGATCTCGGCCTCGTCGGCGACCCGGGCGCGATCCTCTCCGCGGTCACCCAGGCCGCATCGGGCCGCCTGCACAAGACGGATCGCAAGGCCTGGTTCGCGGAGCTGCGCGCCGAGGAGGACGCGGCGTACCAGAAGCGGCTGCCGCGCCAGCTGTCCGACGCGAACCCGATCCACCCGCTCCGGCTGGCGCACGAGATCAACGAGTTCCTGACCGAGGACTCGATCTACATCGGTGACGGCGGCGACATCGTGACGTTCTCCGGTGGCGTCGTCCAGCCCAAGTCACCCGGCCACTGGATGGACCCGGGACCGCTGGGCACGCTCGGCGTCGGCATCCCGTTCGTGCTCGCGGCGAAGTACGCGCGACCGGACAAGGAAGTCGTCGCGCTGTTCGGCGACGGCGCTTTCTCCTTGACCGGTTGGGACTTCGAGACGCTGGTGCGCTTCAACCTCCCGTTCGTCGGTGTCGTCGGCAACAACTCTTCGATGAACCAGATCCGCTACGGCCAGGAAGCGAAGTACGGCCATGACCGCGGCCGGATCGGCAACACCCTCGGCGACGTGAAGTACGACGAATTCGCCCGGATGCTCGGCGGGTACGGCGAAGAGGTCCGCGACCCGAAGGACATCGGGCCGGCCATGCAGCGGGCCCGCGAGTCCGGACTGCCGTCGCTGATCAACGTCTGGGTCGACCCAGACGCGTATGCCCCCGGAACCATGAACCAGACCATGTACAAGTAAAGGGGACCCGTCATGACCAAGGCCCTCGAAGGTGTCCGCGTTCTCGACATGACGCACGTGCAGTCCGGACCGTCCTGCACCCAGATCCTTGCCTGGCTCGGCGCCGACGTGATCAAGCTCGAGGCACCGACCGGCGACATCACCCGCCAGCAGCTGCGCGACCTCCCCGACGTCGACAGCCTCTACTTCACGATGCTCAACTGCAACAAGCGCAGCATCACGCTGAACATGAAGTCCGACCGGGGCAAGGAGATCTTCACCGACCTGGTGAAGAACTCCGACATCCTGGTGGAGAACTTCGCCCCGGGCGCGATCGACCGGATGGGCTTCACCTGGGAGCGACTGCAACTGCTGAACCCGGGCCTGATCTTCGCGTCGATCAAGGGCTTCGGCCCGGGCCGCTACGAGAACTTCAAAGCCTACGAGGTGGTCGCCCAGGCGATGGGCGGCGCGATGAGCACGACGGGGTTCGAGGACGGACCGCCCACCGCGACCGGTGCGCAGATCGGCGACTCCGGCACCGGCATCCACCTGGTCGCCGGCATCCTTGCCGCGCTGTTCCAGCGGACCCACACCGGCAAGGGCCAGCGGGTGACCGTGGCCATGCAGGAGGCCGTGCTCAACCTGACCCGGGTGAAACTCCGTGACCAGCAGCGGCTCGCGCACGGACCGCTGAAGGAGTACCCGAACGACAACTTCGGCGACGAGGTGCCGCGCTCGGGAAATGCGTCGGGCGGCGGCCAACCCGGCTGGGCTCTGAGGTGCGCGCCGGGTGGGCCGAACGACTACATCTACGTGATCGTCCAGCCGCCCGGCTGGGCTCCGATCGCCAACCTGATCGGCAAGCCCGAGCTCGCCGAGGATCCCGACTGGGCGACGCCGGCCGCGCGGCTGGACAAGCTCGACAAGATGTTCGCGCTGATCGAGCAGTGGACCGAGCAGCACACGAAGTTCGAGGTGATGGACAAGCTCAACGCGCTGAACGTGCCGTGCGGGCCGATCATGTCCACCGCGGAGCTGATCGCCGACGAGACCCTCGCCGACCTGGGCGCGGTGGTCGAGGTGGAGCACCCGCAGCGCGGCACGTTCAAGACCGTCGGCTGCCCGATCAAGCTGTCCGACTCCCCGGTCGAGGTGCAGACCTCACCCGGTCTGGGCGAGCACAACTCTGCCATCTACAGCTCGCTCGGGATCGACACGGCCGAACTCTCCGAGCTCAAAGCCGCCGGCGTCATCTGAATGGAGATTCCCGCAATGACCTATGACAAGGCAGCAGTCCGGGCCATCCTCGACCAGGCTCTGGCGGACGGCCGTACGTCGCTGAGCGCGCCCGAGGCCAAGCAGGTCGCCGACGCGTACGGCATCCCGACGCCGGGCGAGGGACTGGCCACGACTGCCGAGGGAGCCGCCGGTCTCGCCGCCGAGATCGGGTTCCCCGTCGTACTGAAGATCGTCTCGCCGGACATCTTGCACAAGACCGAGGCCGGCGGTGTGGTGGTCGGCGTGGACAGCGCGGACGCGGCGCGGGATGCGTTCGACAAGATCCTCGCCAATGCGCGCGCCTACCGGGCCGACGCGGCGATCACCGGCGTACAGGTCCAGAAGATGCTGGTCACCGGCGGTGACGTGCA
The DNA here is from genome assembly GCF_004365355.1 of Kribbella pratensis. GTDB lineage: Bacteria > Actinomycetota > Actinomycetes > Propionibacteriales > Kribbellaceae > Kribbella. The sequence goes on from NZ_SODP01000001.1 coordinate 125,068, forward strand.
GGAGGTCATCGTCGGCGCGGTCACCGACCCGACGTTCGGCAAGGTGGTCGCCTTCGGGTTGGGCGGCGTACTCGTCGAGGTGCTGAAGGACGTGACCTTCCGGCTTGCTCCGCTGACGGCCGGCGAAGCGCGGGCGATGGTCGACGGGATCGGCGCGCACGAGATGCTCGAGGGTGTTCGCGGTGCGCAGCCGGTCGACAAGGAGGCCGTCGGGGAGCTGATCAAGCGGCTGTCGGACCTCGTCACGGACTTCCCGCAGTTCGCCGAGGTGGATCTCAACCCGGTGCTGGCCGGGCCCGACGGCGCCACCGCGGTGGACTTCCGGATCATCGTCGACGCCGAGGCCGGCAAGCCGGTCGAGCGGTTCAGCCAGGAGGAGATCCTGACCGCGATGACGCGGATCATGCGGCCGCGCGCGGTGGCCGTGATCGGGGCGTCCAACGAGGACGGCAAGATCGGCAACTCGGTGATGAAGAACCTGGTCAACGGCGGGTACGCCGGGGACATCTACCCGGTCAACCCGAAGGGCGGCGAGGTTCTCGCGCTGAAGGCGTTCCCGTCGATCCTCGACGTACCGGGTGACGTGGATGTCGCGGTGTTCGCCGTACCGGCCAAGTTCGTCGCCGGGGCGCTCGAGCAGTGCGGGCAGAAGGGGGTCGCGGGCGCGATCCTGATCCCGTCCGGGTTCGCCGAGACCGGTGAGCAGGAGCTCCAGGACGAGGTCGTCGCGATCGCCCGTGAACACAATGTCCGAATTCTCGGACCGAACATCTACGGCTACTACTATCTGCCCGAGAGTCTGTGCGCGACGTTCTGTACGCCGTACGACGTCCGCGGATCCGTTGCCCTGTCGTCGCAGTCGGGCGGGATCGGGATGGCGATCCTCGGCTTCAGCCGGTCCAGCCGGATGGGAGTCTCGGCGATCGTTGGGGTAGGCAACAAGGCCGACATCGACGAGGATGACCTCCTGACCTTCTTCGAGAGCGATGACAACACCAACCTGATCGCCATGCATCTTGAGGACCTGAAGGACGGCCGGGCGTTCGCCGAGACGGCGGCCCGGGTGTCCAAGAAGAAGCCGGTCGTCGTGCTGAAGGCCGGCCGGACGTCCATGGGCGCGCGGGCGGCCAGCTCGCACACCGGCGCCCTGGCCGGCGACGACAAGGTGTACGACGACATCCTGGGCCAGAGCGGGGTGGTGCGGGCGCCCGGGCTGAACGAGATGCTCCAGTACGCCCGCGGGATCCCGCTGCTGCCGACGCCGAAGGGCGAGAACGTCGTCATCATCACCGGCGCGGGCGGTTCCGGCGTACTGCTGTCGGACGCCTGTGTCGACAACGGGCTCACGCTGATGGACATCCCGGCCGATCTGGACGCGGCGTTCCGCAAGTTCATCCCGCCGTTCGGTGCCGCCGGAAACCCTGTGGACATCACGGGTGGCGAGCCGCCGTCGACGTACCGCAACACCGTCGCGCTCGGCCTGTCCGACGAGCGCATCCACGCCCTGATCCTGGGCTACTGGCACACGATCGTGACGCCGCCGATGGTGTTCGCGAAGCTGGTCGCCGAGGTGGTCGAGGAATTCCGGGCCAAAGGCATCGACAAGCCGGTGGTGGCCTCACTGTCCGGCGACGTCGAGGTCGAGGAAGCGTCGCAGTACCTGTTCGACCACGGTGTGGTCGCCTACCCGTACACCACCGAGACCCCCGTCCAGGTCCTCGGTGCGAAATACCGCTGGGCCCGTAACGCAGGGCCGCTCGGCTGATTGGAGGAAGGAGTCGCGGGGGAGCGTTCATTCCGCTAGTTGGCGTCAATCTAAGGAGACCGCCTTGGACGTCACGAGCAAGACCTCAGAAGTTCCCGAAGAGCCGGCGGCCGTTGTCACCGAGAAGGTCTGGAAGGCCGGCCGGCTCGAACCCATGCCGATCCGGAAACTTCCGGACGCACCACCCTCCATGCACATCCTCGGTCCGACCGTCTTCCTGGTCGCACTGGGGGTGGGGATGGGGGAGTCGTACATGTGGCCCCGGCTCGTCCTGGTGTTCGGGCCGGACATCCGCTGGTTGTTCATGGTCGGTGTCACGCTGCAGGCGTTCGTGCTGCTGGAGATGGCGCGGTACGCGATGGCCACCGGGGAGAGCATCTTCTTCGGCGCGGCCCGGATCTTCAAACCGCTGATGTGGTTCTTCTACGCGGCGGCGATCCTGATCTACATGTGGCCGGGCCATCTGTCCGCCGGCGCGGCCGCCTTCGAGGAGATCACCGGCATACCCTGGCAGGTCACCGCGTGCGTGGCTCTGGTGTTCGTCGGTGTGCTGTTCAGTCTGTTGTCGGTGATCTACAACTTCCTCGAGAAACTGCTCGGTCTGCTGATCGGCCTGCTGGTCGTGGGTACGTCGGTGATCGCGGCGATCGTCGGCAACTGGGACGATCTGGGCCGGACGCTGTCCGGCATGTTCGCGTTCGGGTACTTCCCGCACGACGCGATGACGTCGGCCTGGTTCCCTGTCGTGGTCGGTTCGATCGCGTTCGCGGGCCCGTCCGGCATGCAGCAGATGTGGTACACGCTGCAACTGCGCGACAGCGGTGCCGGCATGGGTGCGCACATCCCGAAGATCCGGGGCCTGCGGGCCGCGGGCGAGGCGGAGTCGATGCCGTCGCGCGGGTTCATGTTCGACACCGAGGACCCGGCCGAGATGGAGAAGTGGAAGGGCTGGCGCAAGTGGGTCACGTTCGACGCGATCCTGCTCTTCTGGGGTATCACGATGCTGGTCACGATCTCGTTCACCGTGCTGGCCATGTCGGCGGCCCGGGAGAACCCGAACGTGGCGGAGCTGATCGAGGGCGGTGACCGGGAGGCCGCGCTGAAGGCGATGTCCGACGCGTTCGCCTCCGCCGGCTCACCGATCCTCGGCACGTTGTTCTTCGCCTTCATCGCGCTGATCGGTCTGAACGCGACCCTCGGTCTGTTCGACTCGTTCTCCCGCGGTCAGGCGGACATGACGTACTACTTCGTGCCGGGCGCCAAACGGTTCTCGATGTCTCGTCTGTACGCCGGGTTCCTGTGGGGCGTGATCCTGTTCGGCATCCTGATCCTGCTGTTCGGTCCGGCCGACGGCCCGGCCGGGATCCTGGACACGCTCGCGTTCCTGTCCACATTCGCGATGGGCGCGTACTGCATCGTGTTGCTGCTGACCAACAACATGCTGCTGCCCAAGAAGATCCGGCCCGGTCCGGTGCGGAACGTGATCATCGGGTTCGGGGCCGTCTTCTATCTCGGCATGCTGTTCTACTGCCTGTTCCGCTTCGGCGTGGCAGTGGGTTGACCATGACTCACAGAGCCGAGCTGAAGCAGTTGGCGGAGTTCGCCGTCCCGGCGGCGGCGGTCGGCGCCGCAGCCGGGCTGATGGCTGGAGGGCTGGCCGGCTTCGTCGGCCAGCCCGTCGGCTGGGCGGTGGTGACCGGGCTCGGTCTCGGCGTACCACTGGTCCTGTTCGGCGCCGGGTACGCCGCACTCGTTGCGTTGGGCAAAGTCCCCGCCGGGGTGTTCGCGCCGGCGGCGGTCTATTGGGCGGTCGCGTTCCCGGTGTCGCTGTTGGTGCATGCGATCGTGACTGCATGGGTGGTCACCGGTACGCCGGGGCTGCCGCCGGAGGTGGGGAAGTTCCTCGCGTTCCGGGCGCTGGTGAGCATGGGGTTCGCGATCGGCTTCCTCTGGATGCACGAACAGCTCGGCCGGCTGTGGTGGCCGCGCATCCTCGAGCACAACCTCTACGCACGTCGAACTGTCGAGGCCTACGCCCACCTGGCCGCCACCCTCCAGGCCCGCAAAGCCGCCACCGGCCGCGGGCGCGTCCGCAACAAGCGCACCGCCTGATTCCCCGCCAGCCGCCCGCAACCCTCTCGGGGGTTTGCGGGCGGCTGCTCGGTTTGACGCCTTCTTGGAGCGGTACTCGGTGATACCGTATAGTGGTACTCGGTGATACGGAGTACTGAGAGGACCGGCTCGCGATGGATGACCTGACGGAGATGTTGAAGGGCACGCTGGAGGGTTGTGTGCTCGAGATCATCGGCCGCGAGGAGACCTATGGCTACGTCATCACGCGTCAGCTGAATGAGCTCGGGTTCGCCGATGTCATCGAGGGGACCGTCTACACGATCCTGCTGCGGCTGGAGCGCAACGGGCTGGTTCAGGTGACGAAAAGGCCGTCGGGAATGGGTCCGCCGCGCAAGTTCTATTCGCTCAACGACGCGGGGCGTGCCGAGCTCGGGAAGTTCTGGGCGAAGTGGGAGTACCTCTCATCGCGCATCGACAAACTCAAGGAGGGTGGGAGATGAGTTTCTGGGACACGATCACCGGCAACGACCTCACCAGGGAGTACCAGGCGTTCGAGGTTCGGGCCGCGGCATTGCCGGCCGACTATCGGGCCGCGTGGGAGCAGATCAAGGCCCACCTGTCGCCGTACTCGGGTTTCACCGGTCGCAACCTGATGCCGATCCTCGACGGGGCATTGGGGCTGCTCGAGGAAACCGCAGCCGATGGGCAGAGCATCGACGACGTACTGGGTGACGACATCGCCGGCTTCTGCGCGGCGCTGGCCGGCGGGGAGGGCGCTCGCAGCTATCGCGACCGCTGGCGCGAGCAGTTGAACCGCAACGTCGCAAGAAAACTGGGCCGGCTAGGAGACTGACGTGGGCATCCAAGACATCATCGAAGGCAAGAAGCAATGGCGAGCGCACCTGGCAAGAATCAAGGCGCTCCCGCCGGACTACCAGATCGTCTACAAAGAGATCCAGAAGTACTTGATCAAGGTCGGCCCGACCGACCTGACCGAGGGCAACCTGCTGTCCGGAATCGTCGACTTCTTCGAAGAAGGCGTCGCCGCCGGCAAGGGTGTCCTCGAACTGATCGGCCCGGACGTCGCCGCCTTCTGTGACGACCTCATCAAAGACTCCCGCACCTACGCCGAGATCTACCAGGAGTCGATCACCAAGAAGACCGAGAAGTAGCTCGTCGTCAGTTGGTACGGCGACGGCGGCGGGGAGCTGGTTCCGGGTCGGGGGTTTCGGCGGGGGCGGCGCCGGCTTGGAGGTCGTGGTAGGCCTTGCGGGTGTGTTCGGTGTGCTCTCGCATGATTTGAGCGGCTTTGTCTTCGTCGCCTTCGCTGATGGCCTTCACCAGGCGGTTGTGCTCGCGCCAGGAGGCTGCGCCGCGGACCGGGGCGACCGGCGTGTAGTACCACCGGACCCGGCGGTCCACCTGGGCGGCGAAGTCGACCAAGAAGCGGTTGCCGGACATCTCGGTGATGAGGCTGTGGAGTTCGCCGTTGGTGCGGACGGTGCCGTCGATGTCGCCGGACTCCTGGTACGCCGTGCCGACCTTGCAGAGCTCGCGCAACCGGGCGACGTCGTCCTTCGTGGCGTGCCGGGCGGCCAGGCGAGCCGACTCGGACTCCAGCGCCGCGCGGGCGGCAAGGAGCTGGTCGACCTCGTCCTCGGCGGGCACATGCACCATCGCGCCGAAACCGGGACGCAGATCCACCCAGCCCTCGTTGTTCAGCCGCTGCAAGGCCTCGCGGACCGGTTGCCGGGACACGCCCAGCATGCCCGCCAGCTCGACCTCGACCAGGTGGCGGCCGCGCTCGAGGGTGCCGTCGATGATCATCTCGGTCAGGGCCTCGTACACCGACTCCCGCAGCGGCGTCGGTCGCTTGACGTGCCGCACTCCGGCCGGTTCGGCACCGGCCCCTGGCCCTGCGCTGATCGTCGTCATGAGGTCCCTTCCCGAAAACAGCACGGCACTTGGTAGACAGTCTACCAAGTGCCATGGCCTGCCATATAGACGCTGCCTCAGGCGGCCGGCCTCAGCCTCAGGCGGCCGACTCGTCGGCGCGCCGCCGGTCCTCCCGGGCGGCGCCGTCGGCGGTCAGCTGCGCGAGTTCCGCGTCCAGGTCGACCGGGGTGTTCAGCTCCTGCTGCAGCTCCGGGGCATCCGGGAACTGCGGGCGAGCCGCCAGAGCGCCGAACCTACGTGTAAAGATCATGTCAACCCTTCCTTGAATTCTGGCTTCTGTATACATTCAACCAGGTGGGCTGATCGGTTATGCCCGCGTCTCACGTGATCCGGCTTACGTACGGCGTGATCCCGCTTACACCCGGGTCGAGTACGAGTGCGCTCCGGCCCCGGCCAGCTGCCCGCCGTCGACGATCAGGTACTCGTCGCGGATCGGCGTACCGGCAAGCCAGGACTCCAGAATCTCCCGGGTGCCCGCGGCGTACCGGGTCTGGGCGGACAGCGACGAGCCGGAGATGTGCGGCGTCATCCCGTGGTGCGGCATCGTCCGCCACGGGTGATCGGCCGGCGCGGGCTGCGGGTACCAGACGTCACCGGCGTACCCGGCCAGCTGTCCGCTCTCCAGGGCACGGACAATCGCGTCGGGGTCGGTGATGCGAGCCCGTGCGGTGTTGATCAGGTACGAGCCGCGCTTCATCGTCCCGAGCAGCTTGTCGCCGAACAGCCCCTCGGTCTCGGGGTGCAGCGGCGCGTTGATCGTCACGACGTCGCAGTGCGGCACCATGTCGGCCGTGCTCGGGTGGAAGGTCAGCCCGAGCTCCCGTTCGACCGATTCCGGCAGACGGTGCCGGTCGGTGTAGTGCAGCTTCACGTCGAACGGTGCCAGCCGACGCAGTACTGCGGTCCCGATCCGGCCGGCCGCGACCGTACCGACGTGCATGCCTTCGAGGTCGTACGAGCGCGCCACGCAATCCGCGATGTTCCAGCCGCCATCCAATACCGTTTGGTATGCCGGGATGTAGTTGCGGACGAGGCCGAGGATCATCATCACCACGTGCTCGGCGACGCTGATGCTGTTCGAATAGGTGACCTCGGCAACGGTCATGCCGTGCTCGATCGCCGCATCCAGGTCGACGTGGTCCGAGCCGATGCCGGCGGTGATCGCGAGTTTCAGCTTGGGCGCGTTCGCGATCCGCTCGGCGGTCAGGTACGCCGGCCAGAACGGTTGCGAGATCACCACATCGGCGTCCGGCAGCTCGCGATCGAGTACCGAGTCGGCGCCCTCCTTGTCGGACGTGACGACCAACGTGTGTCCCTGGCTCTCGAGGAATTCGCGCAGCCCGAGCTCACCGGACACGCTGCCGAGCAGCGCGCCCGGCGTGAAGTCGATCGCCTTCGGCGAAGGGGCGGTCTGACCGCCGGGGTAGCCGTCGATGGTCGGGATGCCGTCCCGCGCGTACGACGTCGGATAGCCGGCCGCCGGGTCGTCGTACAGGACACAGACAATCTTCGCCATGATGGGAATCTCCTTGTTCTGAAGGGATTTCCACCATCGCGGTGTCACGGTCCGACGGTCAAAGACTTGCTCGCTATGTCGCGATAGCCGGAATCCATCAGATGTACGTCGAGGAGATCGTCGAGGGCTTTGTGTACGCCGGCCTGCCGCGCGACGTCGAGCAACGCCCGCGCCAGAACCGGCTCCGGACTGCGTGCCGCGATCACCAGACCGACCCGCGGTCCGTGTGCCGGCCCCTTCAGCGGTACGACGCGCATCCCGTCCGGTACGCCGAACATGTGCAACCAGGCGTGCGAGATCACGGTCGACCAGTGACTGCCGTGCAGATGGCTGTACAGCCCGGACAGTGTGTCGCTCTCGATGGCCGGCGTTGCGGTTACGCCGTCGTCGGTGAAATAGCCGTTCATGATCCGGCGGTTGCGCATCTCCGGGGAGAGCAGGCAGAGCGGCAGTTCGGCGACCTCCGCCCACGTGGCGAGCGGTTGATCGGCGAGCTTCGAATGGGTCGGAGTCAGCAGCAGGTAGCGCTCCTCGTACAGCGGAGTCTTCCGCACCTGGCCGAGCGTGTCGTCGTCGAGGTACGTCATCGCGACATCGAGATCGAACTCGGCGAGCTTCTGCGTGATATCGCGCGACGAGAGCGATTCGAGGGACACCCGAGCGTTGGTGTGCCGTTCGCAGAAAGGTGTCGTGAGCAACGAAACCACCGGCATCGCCGTCGGGATCGCGCCGAGCCGGAGGGTGCCGTTGAGGCCGCCGCGCAGCACCGACAACTCGTGCCGGAGGGCGTCCTGCTCGGAGAGGATGCGCTGCGCCCAGAGCAGCACCCGCTCGCCCTCGGGCGTCAGGCCCTCGAACCGCCGGCCGCGACGCACGATGGGTACGTCGAGCTCCTGTTCGAGCTTGCGGATCGCCGCGGACAGCGACGGCTGGGAGACGTAACAGGCTTGCGCCGCCCGCGCGAAATGCTTCTCGCGGGCGAGGGCGACGAGGTACTCCAGCTGGCGGAGCAGCATCAACGAACCCGGGATGGTGTGCAGTCGCCTGTATACATAATCCAACTGTAGTGAGGTGCGCCGTCGCCCGGAAGATCTCGGCATGCTGTGATGTGGATCACAGGGTGTCCTTTCGGCGTGGATCCGTTCGACGGATGGGCAGAGATTTCTCTGGCGAAGGAGCTGTGATGCAGAAGGTGGTTTCGAAGGACGGCACCGAACTCGCGTACGACACGTACGGCAGCGGGCCGGTCCTGGTACTCGTCGCGGGCGGCTTCACCGAGCGCTCGCGGTACGTCGACGACGCCAAGGCGCTGTCGTCGGCATTCACCGTGGTGAACTACGACCGGCGTGGTCGCGGTGACTCCGGCGACACCCTGCCGTACGCCGTGGAGCGTGAGTGGGAGGACCTGGACGCGATCCGCTCGGCGACCGGTGCGCAGTACGCCTGCGCCTACTCGTCCGGGTCGATGGTGCTGCTGCAGGCCGGGCTGCCGTTCGAGAAGCAGGCGATGCTGGAGCCGCCGTTCCGGGTCGACGGAGCACCGCAGGCGCCGGACCGCTACATCGAGCGGCTGCAGGAGTTCGTCGACGCCGGGAACCCGGGTGGGGCGGCTGAGCTGTTCATGGTCGAGGCAGTCGGCCAGCCGAAGGAGGTGGTCGACCAGATACGGCAGACGCCGATGTGGGCCGGTATGGAGGCGATCGCGCACACCCTGGTGTACGACGGGCTGCAGATGGGCGACAGCGCCGTACCGCGTGAACTGCTGGCGTCGGTCGACGTACCGACGCTGGCGATGTACAGCAATGCCAGTCCGGACTGGCTGAAGGAGGCGGCTCGCCAGGCGGCTGAGGCGCTTCCGCACGGGACGCTGGAGGGACACGACGGGACGTTCCACACCCTGCCGCCGGAGACGATGGCGCGGGTGCTGACGGGCTACTTCCTGAGCGCGTGAACCGGTCGGCCCGGGAGGACCCGGTCCAGTAGGTGTTTGAGGCGCGGCGCGAGCGGTCGCTCGACGCCATAGTGCAGTGCGGCCGCAATGCCGATCATCAGCAGCATCGTGGCGGCGACCAGGACGACGTGGTTCACCTGGTCGCCGAGGCGCTCGAAGACGATGAAGCCGATGTGCGCGTGCACGAGGTAGAGCGGGTAGGTGAGCGCGCCGAGGACGGCGAACCACGGTCGGCCGAGGTGGTGCGTCAGCTTCAGCGCGACGGCCAGCATGACCGCGAAGATCGCGATGATGATCGCGACGACGACGGTCCGGTGGATCTCGGTGTGGTAGCGGATGCCGACCCGGTCCGCGAACCCGATGCCGCGGTAGAGCGCGTTGCCGAGCGCGACCGCGACGATGGCGAGGGTCTGTCGCGTGGCGCCGTGCCGGTGGATCAGGCAGAGCGCCATACCGGCGATGAAGTAGTGCGAGAACTGGGTGTTGAGCACGAGGTCGGTTGCGTGCGGCAACAGTCCGGTTTGGAAGACGAGCGTCGCTGCCAGCCAGGCCCAGAGGAAGATCGTCACCCGGCGCGCGGTGATGCCGATCCAGGTCAGGACCAGGATCATCGCGTAGAACCTGACCTCGGCCCACAGCGTCCAGTAGACGACGTCGACGTTCCGGATGTTCGGCAGCGAGTTGAACATCGTCAGGTTGGCGAGGTACTGCGGAAGCGAGACCGGGAACCGTCCTTGGCTGAAGGCAACGGACACGAACGCCGTGAGGCTGACCGCGATCCAGTACGCCGGGTACAGCCGAACCGCGCGCGAGACGACGAACGAGCGCGGGCTGCGATCCCACGCGCTGAGCAGCACGACGAAACCGCTGATCGTGAAGAACAGATCCACGCCGAGATACCCGTACCGCGCGACGACGTCCACGTGCTGGAAATGCATCGCGGACGTGCCATCGGCGTACGAGGAGAAGAGGTAGTGGTACGCCATCACCGAGAACGCAGCGAAGATCCGCAACAAGTCAACTTCGTGCAGCCGTCCCCGTGAGCCTTCCACAGCCACCCTTCCGTCGCGTCGCGCTTCCGGCTCCACTCCATCGCAACGGACGATCGCAAGCGTCAGCCCACGGCACGATTCACTCGTCCGACCTACGGATGACTCGGGGCCTGCGGCAACATCAGGTCGGCAGGCGCATGGGCATCAGGATGTAGGCGGAGTCCGACGTGGGCGTCTCGTCCGGAGCGCGGAGGCCGGTCAGGTTGGCCGGCTTGGTTGTCTGGGTGAAGGCGAAGTGTGCGATCGGCGTACCGAGCGAGCCGAGCCCGTCCAGCAGGTAGCCGGCGTTGAAACCGGTCACCACGGGCTCGCCGGTCAGTGTGACCTCGACGGACTCCGACGCCTGGGCCTCCTCACCGTTGCCGGCATCAAGCGTTGCCAGACCATCGGCGAACGTGATCCGGATCGGCGCCGACCGCTCGGCCACCAACGCGACCCGCTTGACCGCCTCGACCAGTGCACCGGTATCGACAGTCACCGTGCTCGTGATCGCGTTCTCCACCGGGATCAGACTGCGGACCTTCGGGAACTCGCCGTCGATCAGCCGGCTGGTCGCATGCCGACCGCCGCCCTCGAACCCGATCAACCCGTCCCCTGTGCGGGTCGAACCGAGCGCAAGCGTCAGCTCATGGCCGGTCATCGCCTTCGCCATATCGGCGAGCAGCTTCGCCGGGACCAGCGCGTTGGCCTCGACTCCGGCGTCGACCGGCTGCCACGGGAACGACCGCAGAGCTAAGCGATACCGGTCGGTGGCGAGCAAGGAGATCGTCGAGCCACGGATCTCGAGCCGGATCCCGGTGAATACCGGCAGCGTGTCATCCCGGCCCGCCGCGCTCACCACCTGCGAGACGGCCCGTGCGAACACGTCCCCGTCGACCACTCCACTCGGCTGAGGAATCTCCGGCAGCGGCGGATACTCATCGAGCGGCAGCGTGTGCAGCACGAACCGAGCCGCACCGCTACTCACCTGAACCCGAGCGGCCTCGCCGCTCAGATCCACCGAGTCGCGGGGCATGCTCCGGCAGATGTCCGACAGCAGCCGCCCGGACACCAGCACCCGTCCCTCGTCGGCCACCTCCGCCGGCACACTCACCCGCGCCGAACTCTCGTAGTCGAACCCGGACAACGTCAGCTGTCCGTCGGCCGCCTCGACGACCATCCCGGCCAGGATCGGCACACTCGGCCGACTGGGCAACCCACGCGCCACCCATCCAACCGCCTCCGCCAGCACCTCACGCCCGACTCGCACCTTCATGCCGCACTCCTCCCCATCTCGAAGTACGACTCAATCAGCAGCCACCGACAATTCCTGTCCAGGCACGACCTCGGGGTCCATGCTGGTCCCATGGGCGCTGCTCTTCGGGTGTCCTCACTGGGGTGGGGGCTCCTTCTCGTTGTCGGTGGATGTTCGGGCGGGACGGATCCGGCGCCGGCCGGACCGGCCACCGTCTCGGTCAGTCCTGCGCGGACGGCGGCGTACTCCGCGCGTCTCCAGAGCGTCATCCCGATCGAGAACGCAGACGGGCTCACCGCGGCAGGTGGAGCGCTCTGGGTGAAGACCGATGACGGTCGCGTCGTACGGATCGATCCAGCAACGAATCGAGTCTCCGGCGTACTCAAACTCGACACGAACTCGGACCCGAACGACTACTGCCAGGGCATCGGGACCGACCAGACGTCCGTGTGGGCGTGCGCGACGACCGACAAAGGGACAGACGTCGTCAAGATCGATCCAGCAAACAGGCGGATCGTACGGCGGATCGCAGTGGGCAAGGTATTCGACCAACTGGCGCTGCCGTCGACCGTACGCGGTCTGTGGGTGCTGAGCGGATCCGACGTGAGTCTTGTCGACCATGAAACCGGGCGAGTGACGAAGTACCCGCTCGGCGTCCGAGGTCTCCAGGTGGCTGCTGCGGAGGATCTGGTCGTAGCAACCTCGGCGACAGAGAACGCAGTGATCGCCTTGGATGCCACCAACGGGTCCGTGATCGCGCGTACGACGTTGCCGGCTCCGCGGCTAGCGGCGGTCAGCGGGTCCGACATCTGGGTCGACACCGGCGACGGCCTGGTGCGGATGTCGCGGGATCTAAGTGTCAAGGCGAAGTACCCCAGCCTCGGTGCCGGTCTGGGCGGCGATCTGGTCGCCACGCCCGACGCTGTCTGGCTACGCGCCGGCAACGGCACCATCACCCGGCTGGATCCGTCGACCGGCCAGGCTGTCGAACAGGTCGCACCGGACGGCCAGCAGATCACCGCAGGCAGCCTGCTGATCGCGTACGACAGCATCTGGACGACGTCAGGCGACGAGGGCACTCTGACCCGCCTGCGCCTCAGCTGAAGCTGATGCGCTCCAACCCGTTGGCCTGAGCTCGCGTGAGTACGTGGGCCGACAGAGCGCCAGGTACGACGTACCCCGGATCCTCAGCGGCCCGTGCAACTAGCTCGGGCCACCTTTGGCAGTGCGTGGCCATACTGCTGGACCGTACGACGCGGCCGCGCGCCCATTGGCCTGAGCGGGCCACATCGCCTGGTACGTCGAGGAGGATGAGGTGCAAGGGCAGTCCGGCCCGGCGGGCGCGCCAGCCAAGCAGACGGCGCACCCAAGGCCTTGTTGCACAGTCATGGACGACGAGCGGGCCTCCGCCTCGACGCATCGCCGTCAACACACGCACGTAGTACTCCAGGTGCAGCAACGGACGCCACCAGGCATACGGCACCCGCCCCAGGACCGGCATCCATCGCGCACGCAGGCGCTCCGAGTCGAATACGCGTACGCCGCCGTGGTCCGCGCCGACCGGGTAGAGCCTCCGGAGCAGAGTGGTCTTACCGGCACCCGGAATGCCCGCCAGGATTACCAAGGCGTCCGCGGCGTACCGCAGGTCCCGCAACCCGTTCGTCGTCTGAAGGACACCCACAACTCCCGAAGCCACCACACCGGCCCTTCCGTCACCTGTCAGTACAGATAGGACGAACCAGCTCACACCACCGGTCCGTGAGAAGACTGAGAAGTGCTTAGGAACTCGCTGAGGGAATCTCCGTCGGTGCGATCCTGTTGACCGCAGCAGGCTGAGCGGCAGGCTGAGCATCGGGAGGGCGAGATGCAGTTCCTGGTCACGATGACCACGCAGGTACCGGATGGGGTCATGGAGGCGGAGGTCGACGAGGTACGCGCCCGGGAGGCGGCTCACTCGCGCGAGCTCGCCGCGGCCGGCCAGCTGCTTCGGCTGTGGCGGCCGCCGCTTCAACCCGGGGAGTGGCGCACGTTCGGCCTCTTCGAGGCGAACGACGCCGATCAGCTGGAAGAGGTCCTGTCCTCCATGCCGCTCCGGATCTGGCGCCACGACGACGTCATGCCTCTCGAACCACACCCGAACGACCCGGCATCGCCGACTCCGCTCGACGCCGGCGCGACGGAGTACTTCACGATCTTCAAACTGACGGTCCCGGAAGGCGCTCCGGCCGCGCTCGTCGACGAGAAGATCGCCAGAGAGGCAACGAACACCCGCCGACTGGCCGCCGAGGGCAAGCTCGTCCGCCTCTGGAAGCGCGACGACGGCCGTTCCCTGGGCCTCTGGCAGGCCGACAGCCCTGAGGAGATGACGAGGATCCTGACGTCGCTTCCCCTCGCGGACTGGCTCGAGACCGACACCATCCCGCTCACCGTCCACCCGAGCGATCCGGCCCACGCAGCAGCCTGATCCGCGGGGAAGTGGCGCGCCGCGCACCTTCGGCGCGCGCCGCGGACGCGCGCATGCGGCCTCCCGTTGGCCGCCCGCGCCCGCTCTCGAGTGTCCTCACGAGAGCCAAGAAGCCGGCGAACGAGCCTCGCGGGGAAGATCACGGCGCAGTTCGGCGCATTTCCGTGGTCTCTTATCCGATGCTGCCGTCACGGATCGGCGGGCGGGTGACAAGGATGACCACGCTGAGCAGCAGGACCCAGGCGGGGAAGAGGAGCTGAGTCCATCGGTGTTCACCGGCCGCCAATAGCAGTACCAGGGCGACGAGGTAGCCGAGGATCGCGACCCACCGGGGAACGGCGGCCGTGCGAAGCCCGACTGTGCTGACCGAGAGGGTGAATACCGCAGCCATCCGCATGGCATAGACCGAGATGAGTGTCTGCGTGCTGCCGCGACCGAAGGCCCAGACATCGGGGTTGACGTTGGCTCCCGCGAGCATCTCCATCATGCTGGTCGTGGTGACTGCGCCTACGAACAGCATCGCCAGGAAGAGTAGACCGCTGCCTAGGAACACCGTGGAGAACAGGCGGTCCTCGACACTGCCCAGCTGGTCGCGAATCACGCCGATGAACCACAAGAAGGCGATGCCCGCGAACGGCACCAGGTGAAGACTGAGCCGGATCAGGGTGCGTCGCTGTGCATCAGATTCGAGTGATTGAAGGCTGTCCTCGGACAGCGCAATCCGCGTCATCGTCAGGGACGCGAGGAGCAGCACGCCGAAGACGATCCCGGCGATCGCCGCCGACCGCCGGTTCCGCCAGAATCGGGCGGTCACTACGGGAAGTTGGGTGCTCATCTCACTCGGTTCCTCTCGACGACCGCCACCGCACGGCCGAGTGCATCGTAGGGTCTGGGTCGGCGCGTTCGGAGGAGCACCGATGGCCTCCGCTTCCTGGCTCGAGCAGGATCGGCCAGGGGGCGGGAGTCGCTCGTTTGGGGGCGGCTGGCTCCCACAGCATCGACCGCGCTGAGGTCGTGTGCGGCCGATACCGGGCCGGCGGTCGACCTGGTTCGCGTGGAAGTACGGGCGCCGGCGGGCCGGCCGTACGTCGATCGGCATGAGGCAGCCCCGCCAGGCCGCCGACGAGGTCGGCTCTGGGAGCCGCCCGCAATCTCGACCGAGCGAACCGGTCCCGCTCCGAACCTCCCAGACCCGCCCCGAGGGGAGACGTGAACGTGCCCACGCAGCGAGACGTACCGGCCTTCGCTAACGCCAACCACGACGAACCCGACGGCGTCCCGCAGAACCTGGTCATGTGGTCCAGGTCAGCGCAGTCGAGGGGGAACTCAATCCTCACATCGACATTCCCGACCGGCGAGACACCGACATAGCGCACCTAGCCGCCGCCGGCCGCCGGCGGCAAGTTCATCGACGCCCGCAGTTCCACCAGTGGGGTGTCCGGGACCGTGATGAGGCCACGGGTCGGCCGGTCGAGGTCGAAGGTGACCAGCAGCAGGAGCGAGACGAACACGGCGGCGAGCATGATGGGGAGCAGGCCACGGCCGAGCACGGTGAGGTAGAGGCCAAGCAGTCCCAACGCCACCGATGCGCCGACCACCTCGAGGACCAGGACCGTTGTAGGCACACGGTTGCCGAGTGCTGCGACACGTGAGGTCTGGCTGTCGAACATCGAGTTCAGGCTGTCGACGTACAGACGTGGAGCGCTGGCGTCGGGGGCCTCCCGCAGTGAGTCGGCGGCGAGCGTCCACAGTTGACGCTGGATGGCCCCGCCGTCCGCCACGACGCGCCGTGCCTCGGCGGAGCCCGGCCGGGTGGTCGACAAACGGATCTCCCCGTCGGTGTAGTTCTTCAGCAACTCCAGCGACTGGCTCCGGACGGGCTCCGACAACGTCTGCGCCCGGAGGTAGGTGGTGCCGATCGCGTTCGTCTCCGTCACCAGTTCGACCCGCCGGGTCTCGTACCGACCCACCGCCATCGTCAATCCGAAGGCGAGGATGAGCGCCACGAACCCCAGCAACGCCCCCTGCACGACTCCGATCGGCTCGCGCCACGTCTCGTGGCGACCGTGCAACCAACGCCCGACCAGCACACCGATAGCGCACGATCCCAGCACGATCACCAACAGAACGACACCAAGCACCAGGCTGGAAAGGGCGAAAAACATCTAAACCCCCAAACAAGGCAGCGTCGCCGGACACGTGGGCTTGATTGTCGCCCCGGCGCGTACGCCGCGACATCCTCCGAGCCGGATAACCTCTCGACGGTCGTCCAGCGCACTCCGCGCTGGCTGGCACCCGTCAGCACGGCGCGGATCTGTCGAGCGCTGCTCGGTGCCAGCGGTGCGCAGACGTGGTTCTTGGCGGCGCCGCTTGTCGTAGAGATGCCTGCACTTGCGGAGCCGTGAGTAGAACGTGTCGAGGTGCTCTGGGCCGAGCTTCGCGAACTGGATCGAGCCGAACGCCGGCACTATGTACTTCCTGTTGAGCCTTCGTTTGGCTCGTGCGTGGAGTCCTCGAGTTCGGCGGCGGCGAACCACTTCTCGATCAGGGCGCTGACGGTGATCTTGCCCTTCGGCTGCCTACGACGGCCGGCACCCAAAACTTGACCCACAGACGAACCAGGGCAGATGCCGGTTCGAGCATGTGCCCTGGTCACAGATTGCGCGCCCGGCAGGATTCGAACCTGCGACCAACGGATTAGAAGTCCGACGCTCTATCCAGCTGAGCTACGGGCGCGTGGCAGGGAAGAGTCTCTCAGATCGGGGGGTGATCCCGCCTCCGGGTTCCTGATCGGCGCGGCTCGAGCGGGAGCGAAGTACAGGGTTGTCGTTCCATCCCGGTAACGCTGAGTGGGTGGTTCTGCCGGTTGATCGGCACCCCAACTAGGCTTCGGGGCATGAGTCACCCCTCACCAGGCCCGGCAGGTACGCCGCAACCCGCGGCGGGGTCGGCGTACTCGCCCGGCGGACCGTACCCGCAGCCGAACGTTCTCGGCAGCCATCCGGTCCCCGGCCAGCGCCGAAACCAGGGCGTCCTGATCGGCATCGTGATCGCGGTGGTCTTCGCGATCGCGGGTCTGGTGATCTTCGGCATCGTGGCCAAGTCGACCGGCGCGGGCGGCTTCACCTGGGGTCTGATCTTCGCGTTCGTGCCGGTCATCCCGGTCATCGCGCTCTACCTCTGGCTGGACCGCTACGAGCCGGAGCCGACCAGGTACATCGTCTTCGCGCTCTGTTGGGGCGCCTTCATCGCCACGCTGGCCGCGATCTTCATCAACACCGAGGTGTCGCACCGGCTGGCCGAGACCGGCGTCGGCGGCGACCGGTCCGCGGTCTTCGTCGCCCCGCCGGTGGAGGAGTTCGCCAAGGGGTCCGTGATCCTGCTGCTGGCGCTGGTACGCCGCAAGGAGTTCGACGGCATCATCGACGGCCTCGTATACGCCGGGATGGTCGGCGTCGGCTTCGCCTTCACCGAGAACATCCTGTACTACGGCCGCGTCTTCAACACGCTCTCCGAGGAGTCCGGCAGCGACGCCGGTCTGCGCGGTGCGTTCGCGCTGTTCATCATCCGCGGCGTGATCTCGCCGTTCGCCCATCCGCTCTTCACGTCGTTCACCGCGATCGGGATCGGCGTCGCGATACGCCACCGAAGTACCGTGGTCCGTTTTCTCGCGCCGGTCGTCGGGTACCTGGCTGCGGTGCTGGCGCACGCCTCCTGGAACGCTTCGGCGAGCTGGGCGGGTGGCGGGGGCTTCATCGTCGCGTACCTGTGTCTGATGGTGCCGCTGTTCATCTGCCTGGTCGTCTTCGCGCTCGTGATGCGATCACGGGAGGGCCAGATGATCGCCTCCCGGCTGTATGACTATGTGCGGTTCGGATGGCTGGTTCCACAGGACGTGCCACTGATAGCGACGCTGCGAGGGCGCAAGGCGCTGCGGCAGAACGCTCGGCGGTACGGCCCGCAGGCGGAGGCGTCCGCGAAGGCGTTCCAGCAGAACGCGACCGAGCTGGCCTACCTGCGGGACAAGATCGTGCGCCAGGTGATCGGGCCGGAAGCACTACAGACGGAGAAGCAGTTGCTGGACGAGCTGCGGGAGCGGAGGCCGAGCGTGCCCTTCCCTCCGATGCCTGCGTTCGCACAGGCAGCTCCGCAGTACGCCGGGGGAGCCTTCCCGCCCGGAGCTCCGGGGATGCCGATGGGGCAAATGGGTCCCGGCGTGCCGATGGGTCCTGCTGGACCGATGGGGCCTGGTGGTCCGACGGGGCCTGGTGGTCCGATGGGGCCTGGCGTGCCCATGGGGCAAGCCGGTCCGATGGGTCCGGGTGGTCCGTCGGGGCCGGGTGCTCCGGTCGGGCAGGGTGGTCCGGGTGGTCCGGTCGGGTCTGGTCCGGCAGGGCCGGGTGGGGCGGGGCAGGGGCCCGGTGGGCCGGGTCCTGCGGCTCCGGGAGGTGGCGCCGGGGAAGGCGCATACCCACCGGCGCAGGGTGGTTATCCGCCCGCCCAGCCGGGGTATCCCTCGGGGCAACCCGGTTACCCAGCAGGTCAGCCTGGTTACCCACCGGGACCCGCCGGTCAGCAAGGACCGCCGGGAGGATACGGTCCGTATCCACCACCGCAGTGACTGCCACCCGTCCACGCCGCCAAACGGGACTGACGATGACTTTGCTTCTGCGCTGTCCGACCGGGCACTCTGTGCTCGTGGGCGGACAACGTGGCTGACATCAGGTCAGCAGCTGGTGAAGGTTCGGAACCGCGGGTCCCGAGCCAGGATCAGCCTGCCCAGGAGCTCGCGAACCTCATCGCCCAGTCCACCCCCAAACCCCGAGGCTTCTGGCGCCGCCGCCGCAAAAAGCCGGCTGCTGACCAGGAAGCCCCCGGCACGCAGCCCCAACCCGAGAGTCAATCCTCCGACGGCCAGTCCGCCGTCGAGGCACCGAACGGTGCAGTCACGCCCGACTCCAAGGCCAGCCCGACCCAGGCCACCGCAGCCACGCCTGACTCGAAGCAAACGGTGACCGAGAACGGCGAAGCCACGCCCAACTCCAAGGACACGGCGGCCCACGACGGCGCAGCCACGTCTGACCAGACGACAGCAGCCGCCGAGTCAACTGAGCCCGCCGCGAGCACCTCCAACGACGCTAAGTCCGCAGAAGCCGCAGACAACGCCGCCGAGAGACCCACCACGGACTCCGAGCAGCCCGGTACGACGACCGACGCGCCGTCTGAGGACAGCGACCCGTCGCCCACCGCAGAGGCCACCCCAACCGACGACACGTCCACGCCGACCGACTCGTCGTCTTCGACCGACACACGGGCCACCGAGCACGTCGGCGTACAAGCGGCTGACGGCACCACGGACGCTGCTGAAGCCCCGGCGCAGGCCGGCGAGGATGCTGCACAGCAGTCCAGTGACGACACGGCTCAGAACGACGCGCGCATCGCGCGGGCCGGCGAAGGCGCTGGACAGGCGGACGAAGGCACCGCACAGAGCGATGACGGCACCGAGCGGGCCGGCGAGGGCGCTGGACAGGCGGACGAAGGCACCGCACAGAGCGGTGAGGGCACCGAGCGGACCGGCGTGGGCACCGCGGACGTCGGTGAAGACAGGGCGGTGCAAGGCGCTGCGGACGCGGCACCGCACGCCGAGGGTGCCGCCGTACCTCATGACGCCGAGGAGGTGCGGCCGCCGGTGGGTGTCGTGTACGAGCCGGACGAGTCGCCTGACGGCTTTCCCCTCGAGTACGGCAACATCATCATCGGTCTCCCCAAGCAGCCGGAGAACACCACCCAGGACGCCGCAGAAGCGCAATCTGACATCGACCTGGACGATCAGACCGCCTCGAGCGAGCAGCAGCTCGCCCTGAGCGACGGCCAGGCAACGGATGCTGCCGCTGACGGGAGCGCCGGCGGTGCCGCTGAGCATGGCGCCCATGCAGCCGCGGACGAGTCGGCAGAGACCGCACACGAGCCAGACGACGCGGATGATGCGGCGTCCGAGGCTCCGGACGCTGCAGCCTCTGACGTGCCTGATGACGCCGCCGGCTCGGCGGCCGAATCGAGTGCGGCAGGAGGCGCGGACGAGCAGGCGAGCGCGGAAACGGCAGTTGCCGCGGCCGACGAGACCTCAGACAAGAGCACGGACGACTCGTCTGACACCGAGGGCGAGTCGACGGACGACCCCTCTGGCGAGGCGGACGGAGCCGAGGGCGAGTCGGCGAACGCGGCGACGGGTGAGTCTGACGGCGGGTCGGCAGATGGTGCCGCGGATGACGCCGCCGGGGAAGCTGCGTCGAGTTCGGCTGAGGACGCCGACCAGTCGGCGAGCGAGGGTGCGGACGAGTCGGCGGGCGACGGTGCGGACGAGTCGGCGGGCGACGGTGCGGGCGATGGTGGTGCTGAGTCCGGTGCTGCGGAGGACGCTAGCGCTGAGGCGGCTGCTGCTGGGGACGGTGGAGCCGGTGACGCCGGTGACCCGTCCGCGGACGAGACCGCGGTGGACGATGCCTCGGATGCCTCGGATGCCTCGGCTGGGGAGCCTGCGGATGGTGCGGGCGAGGCCGTCGCAGATGGTGGCGAGGGTGCCGGGTCTGATGGTGTGGACGAGTCCGCGGATGGGGTTGCGGGTGACGGTGCCGGCGATTCTGATGAGGCTGCGGGGGATGGCGGCGTTGGAGCGGTAGATGGTGCTGCCGCGGGTGAGGCGGTGGACGAGGCTGCTGACGGCGCGGCTGCTGGTGCGGTTGATGGTGACGCTGGTGGTTCGGCTGATGAGTCGGCTGGTGGTGCTGGCGGCGACTCCCAGGCCGTTGGTGCGGGCGCTGAGGCGATCGACGATGGTGGCGCTGACGCAGCAGACGGTGGTGCCGACGGCGCGGCCAATGGTGGTGCCGAGGGTGCGGCTGACGGTGGTGCCGAGGGCGCGGCCGACGGTGGTGACGGATCGGCTGAGGGTGATGCTGGTCATGAGGGGGAAGAGGAGCTGACTGCGGCGCAGTTGGCGGAGCGGTTGGCGGCTGAGCAGGCTGCTATGGCTTTGATTACTGCGTTGATGAAGTTGCGGGGGGTGCTGGCCAGCAGTCGGTTGCCGCTGGAGGTTGTGGGGGCTGACGAGGCTCGGCAGCAGCAGAAGGCGATGCTGGATCAGCTGGATGACTACCTGTTGCCTCGGTTGGTACAGCTGGAGGCACCGGTTCTCGCTGTGGTTGGTGGATCGACGGGCGCTGGGAAGTCGACGCTGGTCAATACCGTGATCGGCAAGGTAGTGAGTGAGCCGGGTGTGCTGCGGCCCACTACCCGGTCGCCGGTGCTGATTCATCACCCGGCGGACGCGGACTGGTTCGTGGGTGACCGGGTGCTGCCGGGGATGGCACGGACGAGTGCGGACGAGCCGGGTGGCATGGAGGATGCGGGGCAGTTGCGGTTGGTTGCCGCTGACACCGTTCCGCGCGGGCTCGCGATCCTGGACGCGCCGGACATCGACTCGGTCGTCGAGGCGAACCGTGACTTGGCGACGCAGCTGCTCGGGGCCGCAGACCTCTGGCTGTTCGTCACCACGGCGGCGCGCTACTCCGACGCTGTCCCGTGGGAGTTCCTGCAGAGCGCGTCGGATCGGAGTACTGCGGTCGCGGTGGTGCTCGACCGGGCTCCGAGCGAGACGATCGACGACATCACCGGGCACCTCGCGCAGATGCTGCTCGAGCGCGGACTCGGTGACTCGCCGCTGTTCTCCATCCAGGAGACCGTTGTCGATGACAACGGAATGCTGCCGCAGACATCGGTTGCCTCGATCAAGGACTGGCTGGTCGACCTCGCCGCCGACGCGGAGGCGCGTGCGGGCGTAGTCCGCCGTACGCTGCAGGGCGCGGTCAGCGCGATGGTGAAGAAGACGCCACCGTTCGCGGAGGCGGTGAAGGCGCAGGCGGATACCGCGATCGAGCTGCGGTCGTCGGTGGAGTCGGCCTACGACCAGGCTGTGAAGGACATTGCCAAGGCGTGCCAGGACGGGACGTTGCTGCGTGGCGAGGTCCTGGCTCGCTGGCAGGAGTTCGTCGGCACGGGTGAACTGCTGAAGGGCCTGCAGTCCAACGCAGGCCGGCTGCGTGATCGGCTGAAGACTTCGCTCGGCAACAAGCCGGCGGAAACGCGTGACGTCAGCGACGCGATCCAGTCCGGCTTGGAGTCGCTGTTGCGTGAGCACGCGACAGCCGCCGCGGAGCGTGCCGAGAAGGCCTGGCAGGCAACTGCTCCCGGTCGCCAACTGCTGGCAGCCGGTGACGCGGCGCTCGCCGAGGAAGACTCCGAGAATTCGCTCGGCGCGCTGTCGCCGGCGTTCCCGGATGCTGCTGCTCGTGCGGTCCGCGAGTGGCAGGCGTTCGTCCTCGACGTGATCCGCAAGGAAGGCGGCGCCAAGAAGTCGACGGCGCGCATCCTGGAGTACGGCGTCAATGGGCTCGGCCTTTCGCTGATGGTGGTGGTTTTCGCCCGCGAGACCGGGATCCCCAAGGGCGCCGAGGCGAGCGCCGGCGCGGGCAGCGCGGTGGTCGGACAGCGGCTGCTGGAAGCAGTTTTCGGCGACAAGGCAGTTCAGGGCATGGTGGACAAGGCACGCGAGGACCTTGACGGTAAGGTTCATGCACTGATGGATGCCGAATTCGCCCGCTATCTGGCTGTCCTTGACCAGCATCCGGTCGACGCCGAGACGGCGAGGCAACTGACGGAGGCCGCGCGCGCGGTGGAGGACTGCACGTGACGGAAACAGTGGATACGGTCGAGACCCCGGTCCGGGGCGAAACCGATGTCCTGAAGAAGATCGACGCCATCGAGGTGGCCGCTAAGGCCGGCGACGGTCGGCTCGACCCGGTGGTGCTCACCGAGGCGACGCAGATCGTCGACCGGGCCGGACAACGCCTGCGCATGTCCGGCGACCTGACTGTCGTCGCGCTGGCCGGCGCGACGGGCTCCGGCAAGTCGTCGCTGTTCAACGCGCTGACCGGGCTCGACCTGGCCGCGATCGGGACGCGTCGGCCCACAAGCTCGATGCCGCTCGCCTGTGTCTGGGGCGACGAGCCGGCCGGTGAGGTGCTGAGCTGGCTCGGTATCCCGCGCCGGCACCAGGTGCAGCACCGGAGCTCGCTCGAGGAGGCGCACTCCGAGGACCTGGACGGACTCGTCCTGCTGGACCTTCCCGACCACGACTCGACCGAGGTCGAGCACCGCCTGATCGTCGACCGGCTCGTGGAGTTGGTCGACCTGCTCGTGTGGGTGGTGGACCCGCAGAAGTACGCCGACGCGGCGCTGCACAACCGGTACATCAAACCGTTCGCCTCGCATTCCGGGGTGATGGTGTTCGCGCTGAATCACATCGACAAGCTGACGCCGGAGCAGCGGAAGAGCTGCCTGGAAGACCTGGACCGGCTGCTCAAGTCGGACGGTCTCAGGTCGCCGTCGGTCGTCGCGACCTCGGCCGTCAGCGGCGATGGTCTGGAAGAGGTACGCGGCCTGCTGGTCAAGCGGGTCAGTAACAAGCGCTCGGCCCGCGAGCGACTCTCCGCCGACGTGGACCGCGTCGCGGACAGGATGGCGAGTCAGTGCGGCAACGCGAAGACGCCCGAGATCGCCGAGGCTGACGTCACCGAACTGGTCGACGCGCTCTCGGACGCGAGCGGGCTGTCGGTCGTTGCCGACGCAGTACGCCGCTCCTACCTGCAGCGTGCTCGGGCTGCGACGGGATGGCCGTTGACCAAGTGGCTCGAGCGGTTCCGTCCGGATCCGTTGCGCCGGTTGCACGGCGACCAGGTGTCGCGCGAGCAGGGCAAGGCGTTGCGCAAGTCGGCATCGAGCGAGGTCGCGATCGCGCGCTCTTCGTTGCCTGCGGCAACACCGGTGCAGCGGGCGCGGATGGATGCCGCCGTACGCACGATCACGAACAAGGCTGCGGATGGGCTGTCGCGTCCGTGGGCGGATTCGGTCCGGACGGCGATCCGGCGGCGCGAGGAGTCGCTCGGCGACGAGCTCGACCAGTCGGTCGCGCGGACGGACCTTGGTGTCACCAACAATCCGGGCTGGTGGAGCTTCGCGCGGATCGTGCAATGGCTGCTGTTTCTGGTCACGCTCGGCGGTGCCGCGTGGCTGATCGCCTTGCTGGTGGCGCGGATCGCCGATCTGAACGACCCGCCGCTGCCGGAGTGGAACGGCATCCCCTACGCGTGGATCATGCTGGTCGGTGGTGCCGTCCTGGGCCTGGCGGTCTCCCTCGTCTGCCGGGTGTTCGCGACCACCGGGGCGCTGCGTCGCTCCCGTCAGGTGGAGAAGGCGCTGCGGAGCGAACTCGAGAAGGTTGCCGACAGCCACGTAGTTGCGCCGGCTCGTGAAGAGCTCGCCGCATACACGACCTGCCGCGACAGCCTCGCCATTGCACGCGGCTAGGCGCCCACCGGTCTGGTAACCGAGCTGCCGCCGGAGCACGCGCACGAGTTGGCGCGCGCCCCGGCGGACAGCAGAGGTCAGAGCTCGGCGTCGGGGGCGTACTGAGACATCGAGATCTTGGCCGCGGAGTTCAGGTCTTCCTCCGTCGTCGTTCCTGAGGCGCGGATGGCTTCGATCCAGGCTCGGACCGACTGCTCGTTGTAGCTGATCACCTCGGCGGAGTTGGCCATCTCGGTCGGGTCGGCGTCCGCGGGGAGCTCGCCGGTGACGTAGAGCGCGAGGCCGAGCAGGCCGCCGTCCCAGCCCGGGCCGACCCAGAGCGCCCCCGCGCCGCCGGGCGCCGGAGCCTCGCTCATCGAGTGCTCGAGCTCCAGCTCGGTGGAGGCGTCCGCTCCGGGGAGCAAACGCAGCTCGAGAAGGCTGTTGGGGCCGCCAAAGGTGACCTTGAACCGCTTGGGCGGCTCGCATTCCAGGATCTCGCCGCCGGCGTTGCCCTCCAGCTGGAAGGAGCCGCCGACCTCGAGGGTGCCGGAGACGGGCATGAACCAGCGCTTCATCCGGTCGGGATCCGTGAGGGCGTCCCACACCTCCGCCGGCTCGGCCTTGTACGAGCGGCGCATCAGCACCGTCACGGTCTCGCCGGTGCGGCTGACCTCGCGTTGGACCGCGTTGATGTGCTCGAGGATGTCGATCACAGGTAGTTCCCTCTCCTGCTCGGCTGCTGGGGTAGACCTCAGAATGCCGGGCGGTGCTTATATAAGTCAAGACTGAGATAATCATGCCGCCTCCGCCGACAGGGGGAGTGGTGCGACGGGGTACTCGTCGGCAGGGAACGGTGTGGCGGTCACCTCAGCAACGGCGTGCTCACCTCGCGGAGCGGACTTGGAGAACGTCGCCGTGCCTCGGTTGAGGTCATGCCCGATCGTGAACGCTTCCAGGACGAGGCGGCTCCGCTGCTCGCCCTTGTCGTCGGTCCACTCGTGGGTCCGGAGCTTGCCGGAGACGATGACCGGCTGACCGATGCGCGTCGAGTCGAACGCGTTCTGGGCGAGGTAGCGCCAGCACTCCACCTGAAGCCACGAGGTGGTCTTCTCGACGAACCTGCCGAGGACCTTGTCGAACTGCCTGGGGGTGGAGGCGAGCCGGAACGAGAGGTGGGGGACCTGGCCTATCTCCTTGAAGTCGGGTTCGCTGCCGATCCGGCCGACCACGGTCAGGTGGATTTCGTTGACGCTCATCGGGTTCTGCCTTCCGTGCGGATGTCCTGTCGACGGAGAAGATGCACTCGTCGCGCCCCGATCGGACGCCCGAATTCGCGGCTGTGGAGAAAGCACATAGGCTCTAGGTATGGCGGAATTCATCTACACACTTCGCAACGTCCGGAAGGCGCACGGTGACAAGGTCGTTCTCGACAACGTCACCCTGAACTTCCTCACCGGCGCGAAGATCGGCGTGGTCGGGCCCAACGGCACCGGTAAGTCCTCGCTGTTCAAGATCATGGCGGGGCTCGACCAGCCCTCCAACGGCGAGGCGCGGCTGGCGGAGGGGGCGACGGTCGGGATCCTGCTGCAGGAGCCGCCGCTGACCGAGGGCAAGACCGTGCTGGAGAACGTGCAGGAAGGGGTCGGCGACACCAAGCAGAAGCTCGATCGCTTCAACGAGATCTCCGCCGAGCTGGCCGACCCGGACGCCGACTACGACACGCTGCTCGCCGAGATGGGCGACCTGCAGACCGAGCTCGACCACCGCAACGCCTGGGACATCGACGCCCAGTTGGAGCAGGCGATGGACGCGCTGCGGTGCCCGCCGCCGGACGCGATCGTCGACAAGCTCTCCGGTGGTGAGCGCCGCCGGGTCGCGCTGTGCAAGCTCCTGCTGCAGCAGCCCGATCTCCTGCTGCTGGACGAGCCCACCAACCACCTTGACGCCGAGTCGGTGCAGTGGCTGGAGCAGCACCTGCAGAAGTACCCGGGCGCCGTCATGGCGATCACCCACGACCGGTACTTCCTGGACAACGTCGCCGAGTGGATTCTCGAGCTCGACCGCGGCCGGACGTACGGCTACGAGGGCAACTACTCGAAGTACCTGGAGACCAAGCAGGCGCGTCTGGTCGTCGAAGGTCAGAAGGACGCCAAGCGGCAGAAGATCCTCGAGCGCGAGCTCGAGTGGGTCCGGTCGAACGCGAAGGGCCGGCAGTCCAAGAGCAAGGCACGCCTGCAGCGCTACGAAGAGCTGGCCGCCGAGGCCGAGCGCGCCAAGAAGCTGGATATCGACGAGATCAACATCCCGCCGGGTCCGCGCCTGGGCAGCACGGTGCTCGAGGTCAGCAAGCTGGAGAAGGGCTTCGGCGACCGCAAGCTGATCGAGGGCCTGAGCTTCTCGCTGCCGCGGGCCGGCATCGTCGGCATCGTCGGTCCGAACGGCGTCGGCAAGTCGACGCTGTTCCGGATGATCGTCGGCGAGGAGCAGCCGGACGCGGGCAGCCTGAAGCTCGGCGAGACGGTCAAGATCTCGTACGTCGACCAGTCGCGCGGCGGCCTGGACCCGAAGAAGACGGTCTGGCAGCAGGTCTCCGACGAGCTCGACTTCATCAAGGTCGCGAACTTCGAGATGCCGAGCCGCGCGTACGTCGCGTCGTTCGGCTTCAAGGGTCCCGACCAGCAGAAGCCAACCGGCGTACTGTCCGGGGGTGAGCGGAACCGGCTGAACCTCGCGCTGACGCTGAAGATGGGCGGCAACCTGCTGCTGCTCGACGAGCCGACCAACGACCTGGACGTCGAGACCCTGCAGTCGCTCGAGGATGCGCTGCTGGAGTTCCCGGGCTGTGCGGTGGTCGTGTCCCACGACCGGTGGTTCCTGGACCGCGTGGCAACCCACATTCTCGCCTGGGAAGGCACCGACGAGGACCCGGCGAAGTGGTTCTGGTTCGAGGGCAACTTCGCGTCGTACGAGGCGAACAAGGTCGAGCGGCTCGGCCCGGAGGCGGCCCGTCCGCACCGGGTCACCCACCGCAAGCTCACTCGCGACTGAGCAAGCCGTCGAAGGGCCCCGCTTCCGGATCGGAGGCGGGGTCCTCCGTGCTTTCTGACAGTTAGCCCTTGCGCTAAGTATTAGCTCACCGCAATACTCAGCCTCATGGCACAGTATTCGGCTGACGTGGACGGCGTGTTCGTCGCGCTCGCTGATCCGACCCGGCGCAGTGTGATCCGGCGACTCGGGCGCGGGCCGACCAGCGTGGGTGAGCTCGCGGCCGACTTCCCGATCACCCTGCCCTCGTTCATGAAGCACGTCCGGACGCTCGAGTCGAACGGGCTGATCCGCACGGTCAAGGTCGGCCGGGTGCGGACCTGTGTGCTGAACCGCGAGCGACTCGCGCTCGTCGACGACTGGCTCGCCGAGCAGCGCCGGATCTGGACGGACCGCACGGACCGGCTGGAACGCCTCGTCACGGAATCCCAGGAGGAAGAGTCATGATTGATCCCGAGCTTGATCTGACCGTCGAGCGCGTGATCCGAGCGCCGCGGGCGACCGTCTGGAAGGCCTGGACCGATCCGGCGAAGTTCGCGCAGTGGTGGGTGCCGGCGCCCGCGGTGTGCCGGGTCGACAGGCTCGAGGTTCGTCCCGGCGGGGCGATGGTCACCCAGCTGAGCGAGGACGGGACGCAGTTCGTGCCGCATCTGGATGCGAGCTTCCTCGTGGTCGAGGAGATCGAGCGACTGGTGTTCACCAATGCGATCGACAGCAGCTGGCGTCCTGCCAGCCCTGAGCCGTTTCTGATGACGGCCGAGGTGATGCTCGCGGAGCATCCGGAGGGCACGGACTACCGGATCATCGTGCGGCACGGGACGTCCGCTGCTCGGGCGCGGCATGAGGAGCTAGGGTTCGCGGACGGCTGGGGAACCGTCACGAAGCAGCTCGCTGCGGTCGTGGAGGGCATGCGATGAGGCTCGTACTGATGGAGTTCGTGACGCTGGACGGCGTCAGCCAAGGGCCTGGGTCTCCGAGCGAAGACACGAGCGACGGGTTCACCCGTGGCGGGTGGCTGGTGCCATTCATCGACGAGACGTTCGTACGTCGTACTTCCGAGTGGCTCGACCTTGCTGATGGGTTGTTGCTGGGACGGCGGACGTACGACGCGTTCGCGCGGGACTGGCCGCGGATCACCGACCCCGACGATCCGTTCGCGGATCGGATGAACTCACTGCCGAAGTACGTCGTGAGCCAAACGATCAGCGAAGGTGGTTGGCAGCCGACCACCGTCCTGCAGCTCGACGGCGTTGAAGAGCTGAAGGCGCGAGAGGGTCGCGAGCTGCAGATCCATGGGAGTGCTCGGTTGGGTAGCGCGCTGGTGCGGGCCGGGCTGGTGGATGTGGTGCGATTGGTGGTTGCGCCAACAGTCATCGGGGCCGGCAGGCGGCTGTTCGAGCAATCGGCTGAGACTGCGGGGCTGAAGTTGGCGAAGTATGAGGCAACGCCGAGTGGCCTGATGCTGTTGGAGTACGAGACTGCCGGCGTTGCTGCGGTGGGGGATTACGAAGGCGTCAGCGCGTTTGTGTGACGTGGTCGTCCAGGACGGTCTGGATGACCGGGAAGTCCGCGGTGATGAGCGCCTTCCACAGCGCCCAGCCGCGGGTTCGCGCCCACATTCCAGCGTCCTGGGCGACCGCGGAGCGGAAGGCGTCGCGCGATGAGCCGGAGAAGAAGGTGTACGCGATCACCAGATCGCAGGCCGGATCGCCGACGCCCGACGTACCGAAGTCGATGACAGCCGTCAGCCGGCCCTCCTGCACCAACAGGTTTCCGTGCGCGATATCGCCGTGGAACCACACGGGCGGCCGGTCCCAGGTCGACGCCAGGGCGGCGTCCCAGACCTCGCTCGTGAGATCCGCGTCGATGTGGTCCTTCAATTCGGCGAGGGCCTCGACCGTCTCCTCGTGGTAGTGCTGCAGCGGCGCACCGCGATAGAAGCTGTGCTTGCCGGCGAGTGGTCCGCCCGTGGCGTCGATGCTCTGCAGTGCGTGGATGAAGTCCGCGATCGCCTCGGCGAAGGCGGGCAGGTCTGTCACGGTCTCGGTCGATGCGGTCCGGCCGTCGATCCACCGCCGGATCGCCCACGGATGCGGATATCCCTCGCCCGGCGCGCCTTTGGCGATGGCGGTCGGGATCTCGACTGGCAGGTACGGCGCGAGCACCGGCAACCACTGGTGTTCCTTGTCCACGGCCGGCACATAGGCAGCAGCCGTTGGAAGGCGCGCGGTCAGATCGGTGCCCAGCCGGTACGTGCGGTTGTCCCAGCCGTCGACCTTGACCGGCGTCACCGGCAGGTCGGCCCATTGCGGGAACTGCGTCGCGACAAGTCGCCGTACCAGGTCTGCGTCGATGCCGGCGCGGCCGTCTTCAGGAGAGTCCGTCACACCGAGAAGGCTTCCGGAGCCGTCCTCCAGGCTCAAACGCTTTAGCCGCCGGCTTCAGCGACCGAGTCGGCGAGGAACTCGGAGATCGTCCGGAGCTCCTCGACACTCCGCGTCGCGAGGATGCCGCGCATCCGCTCGCCCTGGTCGGCGTACAGCGGGACGAGCTTCTCCTGGATCGCCTCGAACGACGGGGTGACGACCACCTTGCGGCGATCGCCGGGATCGGGCTGCCGGGTGACGAAGCCGTGCGACTCGAGCCGGTCGATGACGCCGGTGACCGTGCCGGAGGTCAGACCGGTGCGCTCGGCGAGCTGCCGTGGCGTCAGTGGGCCGTACGTCTGCAGCAGCGTCATGAACTGCGAGTCGCTGGCGCCGAGTCCGACCTTGGCCGACACGGCGTGGTTGTAGAGCACCGCTTCGGCGATGAATCGGATCAGGCGCCCCTGGATCTCGCCGGTGAGCTCTTCACGAGTACTGGTCATGGTCCGCCTCAGCATAGGGCTTGCGTTTCTCTCGGATCTCCAAGATACTCGGATTACCGAGATACTTGAAGAAGCGAGGGAACCAATGAAGGTACTGGTGATCGGCGGCGGGACCGGCGGCCTGGCTCTGGCGCACGGCCTGAAGCGGGCCGGCATCGGCGTGACCGTGTTCGAGCGGGACGCGGTCCGGACCGACGGCCTGCACGGTTACCGGGTCGGGATCGACCCGGACGGCAGTCGCGCGCTGCATGCGCTGCTGCCGAAGGACCTGTACGACACGTTCGTGGCCACGAAGGCGCGCGACCCGAAGTACTTCAACATGCTCACCGAGGACCTCAAGGAGGTCCTGTCGATGGAGATCCCGGCGTCGACGGACCCGGTCGAGAGCGAGAAGTCGATCAGCCGGATGACGCTGCGGCAGGTGCTGCTGACCGGGCTGGACGACATCGTCGAGTTCGGCAAGGAGTTCACCCGGTTCGAGCAGCACGGCGAGCAAGTCACGGCGTACTTCGCGGACGGTACGAGCGCCACCGGCGACCTGCTCGTCGCCGCGGACGGATCAGGATCGCGGGTCAGGCGTCAGTACCTGCCGCAGGCGAAGACCGAGGAGACCGGGATCGTCGCGATCGCGGGCAAGTTGCCGATCACCGCGGAGAGCGCCAAGCTGGTGCCGCCGAAGGTCTTCGAGGGCATCTCGATCGTCACCGCGCCGCGTGGCTTCGCCTGCATCCTGCATGTGATGGAGTTCCAGTGGGACCGCGACGGTCACGTCAAGAGCGGGATCGGCGGCAACACCGAGGAGCTCATCCGCCGCTGGCCCGGCCTGCAGTTCGACAACACCCGTGACTACATCAACTGGGGCCTGTCCGCGACCAGGGACAAGCTGCCGGCGAACATCATGGAGCTGAGGGGCCGCGAGCTCATCAAGGTCGCCCTCGACGTCACCCCGGGGTGGCATCCGAACCTGCGCCGGCTGTTCGAGCTGACCGATCCCGGAACGTGCTTCCCGGTGAATATCTGGACCTCGGTCCCGCTCGACCCGTGGAAGACCACGAATGTCACGCTGCTGGGTGATGCGATTCACACCATGACCCCGGGCCGCGGGGTCGGCGCTAACACCGCGCTCCGCGACGCCGTGAACCTGTGCCGCGCGCTGATCGACGTACGCGATGGTCGCCGGGAGCTGATCCCGGCCGTCAACGAGTACGAGGCGAAGATGATCGAGTACGGCTTCGATGCCGTGATCAAGTCGCGGGCGCAGATGACGTCGACCGATCCGGTGCACAAGCCGGTCGTCGGGCGCGTGGCGCTGGCCGGCATGCGTACGGCGATGCGCACGGTCAACCACCTACCGCCGGTCAAGCGGCGGATGCGCGACTCGATGCTGGCCTACCGCGGCGCCGACCGGGCCGAGCTGACCCTGGAGATCACACCCCGCCCGGCGGCCCGCTGATCGGTGCGGGCCAAGGCTGGTCAGCGCTGGCCGACGTGCTCCGACACAGCGTCGAACACGCGGCCGACGGCAGCGAAGTCCTCCGAGCTGGCGAGGTCGACCAGGTTCTCCCGGACGCCCTCGACGTGGTACGGCGCGGCCTGCTCGAGCAGGGAGAACCCGGCGTCGGTCAGCTCGGCCCAGACGCCGCGCTTGTCGCTCGTGCACGACGTACGGCGGACCAGGTCGGCGGCCTCCAGGCGACCGACAGTATGGGTCAGGCGCGACCGGCTCTGGTGCAGCCGGTCGGCCAGATCCGCCATCCGGAGCCGCCGGTCGGGGGACTCGGAGAGCCGGACCAGGATCTCGTAGTCGTTGATGCCGATGCCGAACCGGCGCAGGTCGTCATCCAGCTTGGCCATCAGGCGTGCGGTGCCCAGCAGGTACGCAC
Organism: Kribbella pratensis; assembly: GCF_004365355.1. GTDB lineage: Bacteria > Actinomycetota > Actinomycetes > Propionibacteriales > Kribbellaceae > Kribbella. Next base: position 157,283 of record NZ_SODP01000001.1, read on the forward strand.
GCCACGCCACCTGCTGCTCGGGGCTGAGCCACCGAGTCCCAGTCTCCATCGTCGTCACGGGAACAGTGTACCGGGAATGTAGTTGACTTTTAAACCGTTACTGCCTACTGTCGTAGTCATCGGTTGAAGTTTTAACTATAGACCCGGCTGCGTCGCCCCCGACCAGTACGTACACCTTCCCGAGAGGACCCCATGAGCGACACCACCACCGGCACCCTGACCAGCACCATCCCCGGTCTGGTCGCCGGCACGTACGCGATCGACACCGCGCACACCGAGATCGGCTTCACCGTCCGGCACCTGATGACCAAGGTCCGCGGCACCTTCCAGGAGTTCAGCGGCGAGATCACCGTGAAGGACACCATCGAGGAGTCCGGCACCAACGTCTCCATCGAGCTCGGTTCCGTGCACACCCGGAACGCGCAGCGCGACGGGCACCTGAAGTCCGGCGACTTCTTCGACGCCGAGAACAGCCCGAAGATGACCTTCGTCAGCACCGCGATCAAGCCCGAGGGTGACGACTACGTCCTCGCCGGCGAGCTGACCATCAAGAACGTGACCAAGCCGGTCGAGCTCGGCGTCGAGTTCCTCGGCGTCGACCAGAACGCCTACGGCCAGACCATCATCGGCTTCGAGGCCTCGACCTCGATCAGCCGCAAGGAGTGGGGCATCGACTTCAACGTCCCGCTCGAGGGTGGCAAGCTCCTGATCGGCGACAAGGTGGACATCCACCTCGACGTCCAGGCAGCGCTGCAGGCCTGATCTGCTGACGCGAAAGACCCCGCACCGGTGGTGCGGGGTCTTTGCTATGTCTGGACCATCCGGTGGGCGAGGTCGGCGTACAGCTTGCCCAACGCCGCGGGGTCGCCGCGGTGCGGGGTGTACCACCGGGCGACGTCGATGGACAGCGACAGTACGGCGAGTGTCGTGCCTGGAAGGTCGGAAACCGCGAAGGATCCGTCGCGTACGCCGTCCGCCAGCACCTGCTCGATCTGGGTGGAGATGGCCCGCCGGATGACGGCCACCTCGGCGAGGTGCTCCGGCGTCAGGGCGGCCAACTCGTATTGGACCACGCGGGCGATCGTGTGGTGCTCGGCGTGCCAGGCGGTGAACGCCGCGACCAGGGAGCGCAGCCGGACGGCGGGCGTCGAGCCGACGTCGGCGGAGCGCAGTACCTCGAGCGCTGCGTTGTGGCCGTAGAGGCTGATCTCGAAGAGCAGGCGCTCCTTGGACGGGTAGTGCACGTAGAGCGCGGCCGGACTCATCCCAGCGCGGGACGCGATGTCGCGGGTCGTCGTGGCCTGGTAACCGCGCTCGGCGAACGCATCGACGGCGCCGGTCAGCAGCCGGCGCGCGGCGGCCGGCTGGACATGCTCCCAGACCAGGGGAGTCGTGACTGCGGACACGTTGACACCTTGCACCAGACGCGTGAAGCTAAGCAAGCGCTTAGCCATGCATCTCACACCTTGGGGAGGCCCGATGCAGCGCGTCATCTTCAACGAGGACCACCATGCATTCCGAGCGAGTGCGAAGGAGTACTGCGACCGCTCGCTGGTACCGCGGATGGAGCAGTTCCTCGAAGAGAAGACGATCGATCGGGCCGCCTGGCTGGAGGCCGGCAAGCAGGGCTTCCTCGGACTGGACGTGCCGGAGGAGTACGGCGGTTCGAGCGTCGGCGACTACCGCTTCAACCAGGTCTTCGCCGAAGAGGTCTCGAAGGTCTCCGCATCGCTGTCGAGCTGCTTCGGCATCCACTACGACTGCGCCGCGCCGTACTTCGTCGACCTCGGCACCGAGGAGCAGAAGCAGCGCTGGCTGCCCAAGTTCTGCTCAGGTGAGTACGTCGCCGCGATCGGGATGACCGAGCCGTCGGGTGGCTCCGACCTCGCCGCGCTGAAGACGACCGCGAAGAAGGCCGACGGCGGCTGGGTGCTGAACGGCTCGAAGACCTTCATCACCAACGGCGACATGGCCGACCTGGTGATCGTCGCGGCCCGCACCAACCCGGAGAAGGGCGCGAAGGGCATCACGCTGTTCGTGGTCGAGGAGGGTATGGAGGGCTTCGCCCGCGGCCGGAAGCTCGACAAGGTCGGCCAGACCGAGTCGGGTACGTCGGAACTGTTCTTCGAGGACCTGTTCGTCGCCGACGACAACGTGCTCGGCGAGCTCGACCGCGGCTTCATCCACATGATGGAGCGGCTGGCCCAGGAGCGGATCGGCGCCGCGGTGTCGAACATCGCGCACGCGACCCAGATCCTCGACGAGACGATCGAGTACGTGAAGCAGCGCAAGGCCTTCGGCCAGTCCGTCGGCTCGTTCCAGTACAACAAGTTCCTGATCGCCGAGCTCGTCACCAAGGTCGAGGTCACGCAGGCGTACGTCGACAACGGCGTCGTCGCGCACGACGAGGACCGGCTGTCCGCGGTCGATGCCGCGAAGGCCAAGTGGTGGAGTGCGCAGGTGCAGAACGAAGTACTGGATGCGTGCGTGCAGTTGCACGGCGGGTACGGCTACATGAACGAGTATCGGGTGGCCCGTGCCTGGCGCGACGCCCGGGTGACGAAGATCTGGGCCGGCTCGAACGAGATCATGAAGGAACTCATCGGCCGCGATCTGGGCCTCTGAAAGGGATAAGAGATGCCTGAAGCAGTCATCGTCTCCACCGCGCGCTCGCCGATCGGCCGCGCGTTCAAGGGATCGCTGACCACGATCCGGCCGGACGACCTCGCCGTCCAGATGATCAAGGCGGCGGTCGACAAGGTCGGGCTGACCGGGGACCAGATCGAGGATCTCGCGCTCGGCTGCGCGGAGCCGCACGACGAGCACGGCGGCAACATGGCCCGCCGGGTCGCGGTGCAGCTCGGCTGGGACAACACGCCGGCGACCACCGTGAACCGGTTCTGCGCGTCGTCGACGCAGACCGCGCGGATGGCCTTCCACGCGATCAAGTCCGGTGAGGGCGACATCTTCGTCAGCGCCGGCGTCGAGTGTGTGTCGCGGTACAAGAACTTCGGCTCGGCCGGGGTCGGCGATCCGAGCTCGTTCAACCCGGTCTTCGCCGACGCGGTCGCGCGGACCGAGAAGTACGCCGAGACCAACGACACCTGGCACGATCCCCGCGCGGACGGGCAGATCCCGGACATCTACATCGCGATGGGCCAGACCGCGGAGAACGTCGCCACGTCGCGGGGGATCACCCGGGCGGACCAGGACCTGTTCGGCGTACGGTCGCAGAACCTTGCCGAGAAGGCGATCGGCAACGGGTTCTTCGAGCGGGAGATCGTCCCGGTGACACTGCCGGACGGCACTGTCGTGAGCAAGGACGACGGCCCTCGGGCGGGCACCACGCTTGAAGGTGTCAGTGGCCTGAAGCCGGTCTTCCGCCCCGACGGCACTGTCACGGCCGGCAACTGCTGCCCACTGAACGACGGTGCGGCAGCCGTGGTGATCATGAGCGACACCAAGGCTCGCGAGCTCGGCCTGACGCCGCTCGCGCGGATCGTGTCCACCGGTGTGAGCGGTCTGTCGCCGGAGATTATGGGCCTCGGTCCGGTCGAGGCGTCGAAGCAGGCGCTGGCCCGGGCCGGCATGAGCATCAACGACATCGACCTGGTCGAGATCAACGAGGCGTTCGCGGTCCAGGTGATCGGTTCGGCGCGCGAGCTCGGCATCGACGAGGACAAGCTGAACGTGCACGGCGGCGCGATCGCGCTCGGCCACCCGTTCGGCTCGACCGGTGCGCGGATCATGACCACGCTGGTGAACGGCCTGCAGTTCGAGGACAAGCAGTTCGGCCTCGAGACCATGTGCGTCGGCGGCGGTCAGGGTATGGCGGTCGTGCTCGAGCGTCTCAGCTGATGACGCTGGAGAACCGTACGGCGATCGTCACCGGAGCCTCGCGAGGGATCGGGCTGGCGGTCGCCCAGCGGCTGGTGGCAGACGGTGCGCGGGTGGTCATCACAGGCCGCACCCAGGAGACGCTCGACGAGGCCGTGAAGTTGCTGGGCGGTCGTCAGCATGCGCTGGCGATCGCCGGTAACGCAGCCGATCCAGCGCATCGCGGCGCGGTGGTTGCGGCGGCGGTGGCGACGTACGGGTCGGTGGATCTGCTGGTGAACAACGCCGGCATCAACCCGATCTACGGGAAGCTGCTCGACGTCGACCAAGGAGTGGCGGCCAAGATGGTCGACACCAACGTGCTGGCTGCGATCTCGTGGGTGAAGGCCTGCCGGGACGCGTGGATGCGCGCGCACGGTGGGGCCGTGGTCAACCTGTCGTCGGTGGCCGGGCTGGGTCCGTCGCCGGGCATCGGGTGGTACGGCGCGACCAAGGCGATGCTGTCCCGGATCACACAGGAGTTGGCCGTCGAGCTGGCTCCGGAGATCCGGGTCAACGCGGTGGCTCCGGCTGTGGTCAAGACAAAGTTCGCCGGAGCCCTCTACGAAGGACGTGAGGAGAAGGTCGCGTCGACGTACCCGCTGGGCCGGCTGGGCCGGCCGGAGGACGTCGCCTCGCTGGTGTGGTTCCTGCTGTCCGACGAGGCGTCGTGGATCACTGGCCAGACCATCACGATCGACGGCGGGCTGACGTTGAACGGCGGGATCGCCTAGGGCTGACGGCCCTGCCAGGCCACCAGCCGGTCGTACGGCGCCGCGTCGTCGGCGACAGGCACCACCGCGTCGAACGGGATCTGGCCGCCGCGTGGCTCGGCGGGAAGGTACTGCTTGGTCATGGGGAGCAGGTACGTCGCGATCCGGTCGTCGAGCACGTCCAGCCGGCCGGTGGCCTTCGCGAGATCCCACGAGTGGGTGGCGAGCTCGCGGGCATAGGAGTTCAGGGCCACGGCGCCGGACACCGTGCCCCAGGGAACGCGGCAGACCCGCTCCAGCACGCCGTCTTCGGCGAGTGTCGCTTCCAGGGCGGTCCGGCGTTCCTTCCAGACGGCGGCGACGTCCTCGGTCTCGGTCACCGTCGGGATGCTGAAGATGTCCTCGCCCGACAGCGCGAGGTCGATCCGGCCGATCACCGTGAGCAGGTGGCCGAGCAGCGTGCGGACGTCGTACTCCGTGCACGGAGTGGGCAGGCCGAGCTCCTCGGGCTGGACCGACTCCATCAGTTGCTGGGCCTGGTCGACGGAACGGACGAACATCGGTCGCGCGTCTTCGAAGTTGTTCATGGCAACAGCTTCGCGGGGTATATATGACATCTTCTGTCGCATATTCTGAGATTATGCGAGCGGACCGGTTGTTGCAGATCATCCTGTTGCTGCAGCGGCATGAGCGGCTGAGTGCGCGCGACCTCGCCGAGCGGCTGGAGGTGTCGACGCGGACCGTCCTGCGGGACATGGAGGCGTTGTCGGCGGCCGGCGTACCGGTCTATAGCGAGCGCGGGCGTAATGGGGGCTGTGTGCTGCTGCCGGGGTACCGCGCCGACGTCAGTGAGCTGACGCCGAGGGAGGCGCAGGCGCTGTTCGCCTGGTCGGGGCGCGCTGCGTTGTCCGAGGAGCTCGGGCTGCAGGACGCGCTGCACTCGGCGATGGGGAAGTTGTCCGCGACATTGCCCGTCGAGCTGCAGGGGGACGCTGACGCGTTGTCGGGTGCGATCGTGGTCGATCGGCGACGGTGGTTCGCGGAGGCCGAGGACACCGGTGCGCTGCCAGTACTGCGACAGGCGGTGGTCAAGCGCCGACGGGTCCGCCTGCGTTACGCATCGGCCAGCGAAGGCGTGCAGCGCCGTACTGTCGATCCGTGGGGGTTGGTGGAACAGGCCGGACGCTGGTACCTCGTGGCGGCGCATCGGGGCGCGGCGCGCATGTACCGGGTGTCGCGCGTGGAGCAAGCGGACATCCTCGAGGAGTTGGCGGATCGGCCCGACGGGCTCGACGTGCGTGCGGAGTGGGAGCGGCTGCGGTCGGCGCTCGAGCGACAGATGCCGCTCGGGGTCGACGTACTGGTCCGCGTACGTCGGGAGCGCGTCGAGATGGTGCGGCGGATCGCGACGCCGATGCTGGCCAAGGGCGAAGTCGCGCGCGACGTACCGAGCGACGACGAGTGGCCGCATCTGCGGATGCACTTCCGGGTGCGGGAGGCGGCGTGCGGGGTGTTGCTCGGGTTCGCGGGTGATGTCGAGGTGCTCGAACCGGCCGACATCAGGGCGCGGATGCTGGAGTTGGCCGAGGCTGCGGTCGCGACCTACCGCTGACGGGTTGCGACGAAGGTCTGCCGCAAGATGATGTTGCCGTCGGCATCTTCATCCTCGTTGCGCCAGTGGAAGCCGGTCTCGGTGATGCCGGTGAACTCCCAACGGGTCTTCGCGCTCTGCGACTCGAGCGTGATCGTGTCCGCGGTCGCGCGCGCGATGAACGGCATCACGAAGGCTGCCTTCGGTCCCATCCAGGTCGAGCGGAACGCCTGCAGTTCGGGATCGAAGATGCGCATCGACAGGCCCCACTCGCCGTCGCCGTCGGTGGCGCGGGCCGCCCGGCTCGGGGTGATCCAGATGTCCGCGACGGCGCGTCCGTCGAGCACCCAGGCGAAATGCCATTCACCCCTTGTCTGCCGCGTGACGGCACCGGTCTCGTCGTACCAGGCGACGTCGAGATCCCAGCTGCCGATCAGCGACGCGAACGGCTCGAAGGCTTCGGCGTACTCCGGGCGGGGGGCCTCGGAGACCATCAGTTCGGCGAAGGTCCGGGCAGCCGAGGGGCCGTCGGTAATCTGCATGATTGTTGTTTACGCCTGACATCCGAACGGGGTCAAGCGTGAATGCGGACGCCCCGCCGCCGGTGACCCCGTCGCGTGCAACCACGATGGCACTTCCGGCGGTCGGGGCGATCAGTCCGACAGCACCGCGTCACTTTAGTACGACTCCGCCACACAGCCGAATCACGAGACTCTCGCCGCTGTTGCGATCGCGTTGCTGGTTGTTAATGCATGGCGTGGGTGCGGCGTGCTGGCTAGGGTCCGGGTCATGACGACGCGGGTGGTGATCCGGCAGGCGGTCGGTGACGACGCCGAAGCAGTGGCGGCGGTACGGCGAGCGGTGTACCCGTACAAGGCGATGTCACCGGCGGCGATCCGGCACATGATCGACGTCCCGTCGGCGGGGCAGCGCTTCCTGCCGCTGGTCGCGGAATACGAGGGCGAGATCGTTGCGTGGGGATCGGCCGGCCTGACCGTCTGGACGAGTGAGCCGGGCCAGAGCGAAGTGATGGTCTTCGTGCATCCCGCTCATCGCAAGCAGGGCATCGGCAGTCAGTTGGCCGAGCGGTTGCATCAGCACCTGACCGAGGTCGGCGCGATCCGGGTGCGGACCTTCGTCCACCCTGACGGCTTGGAGTTCGCCCGCAACCGCGGGTACGACGGCGCCCGGCAGATGCACTTCGCCGGCGTCGAGCTGACGTCGCTGCCGGAGCAGCCCGCGACGCCGGACGGCATCGAGGTGGTCGCGTTCGGCGAGGTGGATCCGCGCGCGGCGTACACCGGCGACACGATCGCGTCGCTGGACGAGCCGGGTGATTCGCCGATGGATTCGATGGAGTACGACCGGTGGGTCGAGGAGATCTGGAACAGCCCGTCGCTGGACAAGTCGCTCAGCGTCGCGGCGATGGCCGGTGACGAGATGGCGTCGTTCACCCTGGTCGAGACCGACGGCGATCGGATGTGGTCGGGCATGACCGGCACGATTCCGGCGTACCGCGGCCGGGGGTTGGCGAAGCTGGTGAAGTCCGTCGCGCTGCGCCGGGCGGCCGCGGCCGGGATCACGTCGGCGTACACGTCGAACGATGACGAGAACGGCCCGATGCTTGCCATCAACAACTGGCTCGGCTACCGCCGCGTCCAGACCGAACTCGGCCTCCTGCGCACCCTGGACAACTGAGCGGTGACGACGATCGCGTTCGATCGCGTGCAACATCTGGTCCAGGTACCGGTGACGATCGGCTCTGCGACGTATCGCTTCCTCGTCGACACCGGCATCGGGACCACGGTGGTCTCGTCGGCGGTCGCCGATCGCCTCGACGCGGCAACGACAGGTGAGACGTTCACCGGGCGGCGGATGTCCGGCCAGGCGATCGAGGTGCCGTTGGTCCGGGTGCCGCGGATCGCGCTCGGTGACTATGTGGTCGAGGGGCATATCGCCGGCGTCGCCGATCTGGGTGATGACTTCGCAGGGATCCTCGGGCCGACCTTCTTCGAGAATCACACCGTCACGACGGATCCCGACGCCAGGACGCTGACAGTTCAGCCGCGGGACTACTTCCTTGCCGATGGCCCCGAGATTCCGTTGGACGTACGGCGTGAGTCGGTGTCGGCTGACCCATTCACGCAGCTCGTGCTGCCGAGCGGACGGGAGATCACTGTGGAGGTGGACACGGGATCGGACAGCCTGATCCTGGACACCCGCTTCGCAGCGGACTGCGGCATCGATCTGACGGATCCTGACGTGACCATGCGGACCGGGACCGACGAGACCGGTTACAGATGGCAACGACATTGGGCGACGATCGCCGGGAGTGTTCATCTGGCTGCTGCGCGACAGACCGCGCAGGCAGCGCCGCGGATCATGTTCCAGGACATCATTCATGACGGTCTGGTGGGTACCGGGTATCTCGACCGGTACAGGATGACTTTCGACATCACGGGGGCTCGGCTTGTGCTCGGGGCGCGAACCCTCTGAGACGGAGCTGTAATCGGTTTATTTCCGGTATGCACCTGAAAGGGCGTTACCTTCCGGGGGACTTCGTCGTTGGAGTTCCCGAGGAGTTGGGATGGAGATCAGGGCGGCTGGACCAGAAGATGTGGACGCGGCGGTCGCATTACACGACGCGCTCGTTCCGTATCTGGTGGTCACCCGGAGTTCGCTGATCCGGCGGCTGACGGCACCGGTCGCTCCAGGGCGAGGCGCGTTCGCGGCGGTGCACGACGGTGAACTGGTCGGTTGGGCATCGGGCGGGCTGATCGGCGGCTCGGACCCGCTGGACGGCGAGCTACGGCTGCTGGTCCGGCCGGAGTACCGCGGTCGCGGGATCGGCACAAGCTTGCTGGAGGCAATGCACGCGGACCTGCGTTCGGCCGGGGCGACGTCGGCCCGGGTGTTCGCCGACCCGCGCAGTGTCGACTGGGCAGCTCGGTTCGGCTACCGGCAGACGCGGCAGGTGCATTACGCCGGCATCGACCCGCGCAAAGCCCAGGACAGCCCGGAGGTCCCGAGCCAGGTGAGCCTGGTGCCGTTCACCGAGGTCGATCCGCGCCTGCTGCACGCCGCGGACGAAGTTGCCCAGCGCACCAAGCCGGGCGACGCGAAGATCTTCTCGCACCCGTACGACGCGTGGCTCGCCGACATCTGGAACGCACCGGACCTGGTCCGCGAGGTGAGCGTCGCCGCCATCTACGACGGCCAGGTCATCGCCTTCACCCGCAATCACGGCGATCGCGCCAAGATGTGGTCGAGGATGACGTCGACGATGCCGGAGTACCGCGGTCGCGGGCTCGCCAAACTGGTCAAGAGCGCCGCCCTGCACCGCGCCGCCGACGCCGGTATCGAGGGCGCCTACACCGCCAACTACGACGGCAACACCCCGATGATCGCGGTCAACGACTGGCTCGGCTACGACCGCATTGCCACCCACGCGGTCCTGATCTGCCCTCTCTAGGGGACGAGCAGTACGACGGTTTCGGCCACGCAGGCGGGCTTGGTGGAGTTCTCGAGCTCGATGACCCAGTTCAGCGAGACCTGTACGCCGGCCGGGGTTTCGACCGCGTTGGAGATCGAGGCGCCGGCCCGGACACGGGTGCCGACCGGGACCGGGGCGGGGAAGCGGACCTTGTTCACGCCGTAGTTGAGCTTGGCGGTGACGCCGTCGACCTTGAACAGCTCGTCGCCGAAGCGGGCGATCAGGCTCAGCGTCAGGTAGCCGTGGGCGATCGTCCCGCCGTACGGGCCCTTCTTGGCGCGCTCGACGTCGACGTGGATCCACTGGTGGTCACCGGTCGCCTCGGCGAACTGGTTCACCTGCTCCTGGGTGATCTCCAGCCACTCGGTGTCGCCGAGCTGGGTGCCGACCGCGTGCGCGACCTCGTCGGCACCGTTGAAGGTCTGCGGCATGCTCGTTCGCTCCCTAGTTCCGGGGTCCGCCGGCGACGTACAGCACCTGGCCGGAGACGAAACCGGCCTCCTCGCTGCAGAAGAACGAGGCCGCGGCGGCGATGTCCTCCGGCTTCCCGGTCCGCTGCACCGGGATGGTCGCGGCCGTCGCCTTCTTGAACTCCTCGAAGTCGACCCCGACGCGCACAGCGGTGGCCGCCGTCATGTCGGTCTCGATGAAGCCCGGCGCGATCGCGTTCGCGGTGACGCCGAACTTGCCCAGCTCGATCGCCAGCGTCTTGGCCAGGCCCTGCAGACCGGCCTTCGCGGAGGCGTAGTTGGCCTGGCCGCGGTTGCCCAGCGCGGAGGTCGAGGAGAGGAACACGATTCGCCCGTACGCGGCGTCGACCATGTGCGACTGGACCGCCTTGGACATCAGGAAGCTGCCCTTGAGGTGGACCGACATGACCGTGTCCCAGTCGTCCTCGGACATCTTGAACAGCAGGTTGTCCCGCAGTACGCCGGCGTTGTTGACCAGGATCGTCGGCGCGCCGAGCTCGGCCACCACCCGCTCGACCGCGGCGGCGACCTGGTCGGACTTGCTGACGTCGGCGCCGACGCCGATCGCCTTGCCGCCCGCCTCGGTGATCGCCTTCACGGTCGCGTCGCAGGCGCCCTCGTCGAGGTCGATGACGGCGACGGCGTTCCCGTCCTGTGCGAGCCGCTGCGCGACGGCCGCGCCGATTCCCCGGGCCGCCCCGGTCACGATCGCCACCCGCTCCGTCATTCACCGCTCCAATCGGTCCACTGGTCTGCCGGGGATGACATTACCCACGCTCCGTCACCCGGGAAGTACTCCGGATGCGATGATCGCCGTGTGGATCATCACAACCGGCACGTGTACCACTGTCCGCTGCGCTGGGGTGACATGGACGCCCTGGGCCACGTCAACAACGGCCGGTACGTCGACTATCTCCAGGACGCCCGCGTGGATTTCCTGTTCCGCACGGCCAAGGAGCTCGGCGCCGACGCCCTCGAGACCGGGCTGCTGGTGGCGCGGCACGAGGTCCAGTACCGGGCGCCGCTGCTGTTCCGCCCGGAGCCGGTCCGGATCGAGCTGTGGATCAGTGAGATCAAGGCCGCCTCGTTCACGGTGGACTACGAGATCCTCGACGCGGAGCCGGAGCGCCGTACCTATGTGGAGGCGCGCACGCGGCTGGTGCCGTTCGACTTCAACGCCAATCGGTTGCGCCGGATCACGCCGGTGGAGCGCGAGGCCTTGACCAAGCTGGTGGGCGCATGAGCTTCACGTACCAGGTCCTGGTGCGCTGGTCCGACATCGACTCGTACGACCACGTCAACAACGTGCGGTACTTCGACTACCTGCAAGAAGCCCGGATCGCGTTCCTCGCACAGATCATGGGGACCACGGGGGACTACTTCGCGCAGTACCCGGTCGTGCTCGTCAGCCAGACAGTGGACTACCTGCGTCCGATCCACCTGCGGCACCCGCCGTACGACGTGGACGTGTGGGTCGCCTCCGTCGGTACGACGTCGTACACGCTCGGGTCGCGGATCGTGGACCGCAGTGGCGAGTCGGAGGACGTGTACGCCAAGGCGGAGTCCGTACTGGTCGTGGTGGACGGTGAGACGCACGCGAAGCGGCAGCTGGGAGAGGCCGAACGGGCAGCCCTCCTCGAGCACGTTGTGACCACTTGAGAGACTAGATCCGACATGAGTGAGCAGCAGAGCTTCTATGACGCCGTCGGTGGGGCGGATACCTTCCACCGGTTGGTGGCAGCCTTCTACCGCGGTGTTGCCGCCGACCCGGAACTGAGAGCGCTGTACCCGGAGGAGGACCTCGGTCCGGCCGAGGTGCGCTTCCGGATGTTCCTGGAGCAGTACTGGGGCGGCCCGAAGACGTACTCCGAGCAGCGCGGGCACCCCCGGCTGCGGATGCGGCACGCCCCGTTCGCGGTCACTCCACGCGCTCGGGACCTGTGGCTGGGCCACATGCGCGCCGCGCTGGACGAGCTCGCCCTGACACCGGAGCAGGACGAGCAGATCTGGACCTACATGGTGATGGCCGCGCAGAGCATGGTGAACACCGACGAACCGCAGTACCCGGGCGCGATCGACGTGTCCGGCCGCTGAACCTCTTCGAAGGAGACAACACGAGCATGGCTACCACTCGTACGGCCAAGGCCCACTGGGAAGGCTCGCTGATGGAGGGCGCCGGCCAGGTCGCTCTCGAGTCGTCCGGTGTCGGCACCTACGACGTCACCTGGGCCTCCCGCGCGAACGACGCCAACGGCAAGACCAGCCCGGAGGAGCTGATCGCGGCCGCGCACTCCACCTGCTTCTCGATGGCGCTGTCGCACGCGCTCGCCGGTGCGGGCCACGCGCCGACGTCGATCGACACCCAGGCCGACGTCACCTTCCAGCCGGGTGAGGGCATCACCGGCATCAAGCTGTCGGTCAACGGCAACGTCCCCGGCCTGACCGCCGACGAGTTCGCCGAGTACGCCGAGGGCGCGAAGAAGAACTGCCCGGTCTCGCAGGCGCTGTCGGCCGTCCCGATCACGCTGGACGTCACCTTCACCGCATGACGTACCGGAACGCCCGGCGAGCCAGTCGCTCGCCGGGCGTTCCGTCGTTTCAGCCGTGGAACTGGGCGACGACCTTGGTGAAGTCGTACGCGTTCTGCGAGATCCCGCTGCACGAGTCACCATCGGTGTTGCTACCTCCACACTTCCGGTCCCGGTTGACCGACCAGAACGTGAAGCGGGCCAGGTGGTGCTGCTGCGCGTAGGCGAGCATCGTCTTGAAGTCCTGCAGGCGGACCGTCTCACCGTCGTCGGTCTTGCCGTTCATCGACGAGATGCCCATGTGCCGGTACGCCGTGTCGTCGGAGTACCCGTACGCCGTCTTCAGCCGGCCCTTGAGGCCCTCCTCGGCCTTCTGGGTCAGCGTCGCCATGTTGGTCGAGCCGCCGCCGAAGTCGAACGGCATCAGCACCCAGCCGTCGTTGGCCAGGCCGGCCTTGGCGGCCCGGTTGATCAGGTCGACACCGGACGAGTCCGGACCGGTCTGGTCGGTGCCCATCGTGATGTAGGTCTTGATCCCGGAGTTCTTGCTCTTGACGGTCTTCAGCGCGTCGACGACCCGTTGCCGCGCCGCGGAGCTGTGGAACTCGGTGTCCTCGATGTCGATGTCGATCGCCTTCAGCTTGTAGGCGTCGATCACCTTCTGGTACGCCCCGGCCAGGGCGGAGGCCGAGGTGCACTTCTCGCCGAGCTTGTTACCGGACCAGCCGCCGAACGACGGGATGACGTCGCCGCCGGCGGCCCGGATGTTGTTGATCGCGGTCTGGTCCGAGCCGCCGGTCAGCGCGCGGTCGCCGTCCCACTTCGGGTTGCAGCCGCCGTCGGACAGGATGAACGCGAGCGTGAACCACTTGTTGCCGGCCGCCTTCATCACGTCGACGGGCTTCTGCGGGTTACCCCAGCCGAGGTACTCGTACGGCGCGGCCCCGATGCTTGCCGGGTCCGCCTGGACCTGCTGGGTGGACGCCTGCGCGGCGTGAGCCGCACCGAGCAGCAATGTGCCGACGGCTGCCGTCACGACGGCGGCCTTGAACATGTGCATCTCGAAACTCCGATCCTTGGGGGCGGGCAAAGAGTTAGGAAAGTTTCCTATCAATTGGAGAACCGGTCAATATCGGAGACCGATTTATGTCGGCGCCGTCGACCAGACTGCTCGCATGCTCGAAGAACTGGTCGACAACCACCTCGCCTTCCTCGCCGCCCATCGCGGAGCCGTACGCCGCTCCGCCGCGGCCATCGAGGTGGTGGGCGAATCGGACGAGTTCTCGGCGTGGATCCCGCTCTCGCCGGCCGCTGAGCTCCCGGCCGGGACCTCTACGGTCCGCCTAGTGCCATGGAGCGGTGCGGGATGGGTGGAGCGCCTGACTGCGGATGGCTTCGAGCCGGCCGAGGTCCTGGTTCACATGGAGGCGCCGGCCGGGTCCGCGGAGGGAGAGCCGGTCGCGGCGATCGACTCGGATGCGGACGCGGTGGGGTTTGCGGAGGTGCAGAGTGCGGCGTTTCTCGAGGTCGGCGAGCCGGACTACGACTGGTGGCAGAAGATGTTCGTCGAGCGGGCGTTGCAGAACTACCGAGCGCCGGACCAGTCCCTGTATCTGCTCCGCGTCGATGGCGAGCCCGCGTCGAGCACGCTGGTGCTGCGGACCGGATCAGTCGTCGGTGTCTACGCAGTCGCGACCAAACCGCAGTACCGCGGGCGAGGGCTGGCGACGGCGCTGCTCGCGCAGGCCCGGCGGGACGCGGCCGGCGGGCGGCTCACGCTGCAGGTGGTCGAGGGATCGGACGCGGAGCGGCTCTACCTCAAGCTTGGGTTTCGTCCTGCTTTCCGCTCGTCACACTTTCGTCGGCCTTAGTTTCCTCTTCCTTCTCGGTGCGGGAGCCGACACCGGAAGGGGCCTCGCTGTGCGGGTCGCGGTTGGTCAGGTTGCCGATCCGGACCACCTCGCCGTTGCGGACGTACCAGGTGGTGCCGTCCTCGCCGCGCAGGGTGGTGATCCGCAGGCCGACCGCGACCACGGTCCCGGTCGCCTTCTCCATGTCGATCAGGTCGCCCACGCCGTACTGGTCCTCGAAGATCATGAACACGCCGGCCAGGAAGTCCTTCACCAGCGTCTGGGCGCCGAAACCGAGCGCCACGCCGATGATGCTGGCGGAGGCGATCACCGGCAGGATGTTGAAGCCGAGCTCGGCCAGCACCATCACCACGAGGACGGCGGTCAGGACGATAGTGACCGCGCTGGTCAGCAGCGACGCGATCGTCTCCGCGCGCTGCGCCCGGCGTTCGTTCGCGAGGGTGTTCTCGACGAACTCCTGGCCGCGCTTGGACTTCGACAGCACGCCCGCCACCGCGCCGTTGCCGGTCCGGCGGGCGAACCGCCGGATGACCTTGTGCAGCAGCCAGCGGAGCACGAAGAAGCCGATGATCAGTCCCGCGATGCGGGCCGGGACGACCACGACCTGATCGGTCACCTCGAGTTTGCCGTCGTTGCCGGTGCGGAAGAACGTCGGAAACGCGTCCGGGGGCGACAACAAGCGCGAAAACAGGGGGTGACTGAACGGGGACAGAAGGTAGCTGGTCAGAATAGGCATCTCGCCGCCTGATCTTAGTAAGGCTGACAAGGAGACGGAAAAGCATGTCGAGCCGGCTGGATGACGAGCTGTCCAGGCTCGTGAGCGCTGGTGTGCTGCGCCAGTACCAGGCCGACTCGATCCGTGACGCCGCCGATGCCGAGATCGACGCGGCGCTGGCCGACCCCGGCCGGCCCCATCCGCAGGCCGCGGCCCAGGCGCCCGAGCCGGCCAAACCCAAGGCGCCTCCCGTCGAGGTCCACCCGAACGCCTTGGTCGAGGTGCTCGGGTACATCGGCGGCGCGCTGCTGCTCGGCGCGGTCGCGCTCCTGACCTTGGCGAACTGGGGCGAAATGGGTCGCGCGGCCCGAGTCAGCACCGGTACGACGGCAGCCGTGGTGCTGCTCGGTGCGGCCGTCGTTCTCGCGTTGCTGCGCCGCCGCGAACAGCTGAGCTCGGCGCTCGCGTCGCTCGGCTGTTGCGTGGCCGGCTTCGCGACGTACGTGGCGATCGAGGGGGAGACCGGGCAGGTCGCCGGGGTGGCGGTCGCGCTCGCGCTGGCCGCGGTCGGGTTGTGGTGGCTCGAGGGGTCATCGTTGCTGGTGGCAACGTTCGGGATCCTGGCCGTCGGTGTGTTGGTCATCACGGCAGATGTCCTCACTCCGGACACCGGATCGGCGGCGAACAGCGCGGGCATCGCCGGCACCGGATTCATCATCGTGGCGTTCGTGTTCGCGATGCTCGGCCTGGTGCGTGATCAGGTGACGTCGTGGTCACTGGCCGGAGCGGCGATGTTCAGCTCGTCGATCTGCTGGCTGGTGCAGGAGCGCGGCGAGATCATGGCGCTGGCCGTCGGCACGGCCGGCCCAGCCGCGTTGCTGGTCGCCTACGGCCTGACCCGGCGTTCGTCGTACGCCGTGGTGGGCTGCGCGATCCTCCTGGTCATCTGGCCGACGTCGCTGTACCAGCTCACCGACAACATGGCCGGTGTGGCGGTCGGACTGGTCGTAGCGAGTGGAGTCCTCCTGCTCGCGGTCCTGATGCTGAGTCGGCGGCGCTCGAACGAGTAGCAGACGCCCTCGTACGGCGCGCGCCGTTTAGCCGTTGACGCGGTTGATGCGGCAGACTCGCTGAGGTGACAGCTCCCACTCCAGCCCTTGTCGAGCTAGCGGTTGCCCATGGCGTGGCGACGGAGTACTGGAACTGGCAAGGCGAGCATGTGATCGTCTCGAGCGAGGTCGTGGCCGACGTACTCGCTGCGCTCGGCGTGGACGCGTCCACGCCGGACAAGGCGGCTCTTGCGCTCGCTGAGCACCAGCTGGCGCGCTGGCGGCGTACGCTTCCCGCCACCTTGGTGATGCGGGAGGGGTGGACGCCATGGTTCGCCGTACACCTGCCGCACGGGTCGACGGCGGAGGTGTGGGTCGACCTCGAGGACGGCGGTCAGCGACGGGACATCCCGCAGCAGGACCACTGGGCGGAGCCAGAGTGGGTCGACGGCGTACAGGTCGGCGAGGCGACGTTCCAGCTGCCTGGGGACCTGCCGCTCGGCTATCACCGGCTGTGCGCGCGGATCGGTACCAGTCCGGAGATCTCGGTCGGCACGCTGATCGTCACACCGCGGAAGCTCGAGCCGGAGAAGCTGCGCCGCACCTGGGGCTGGGTGCTGCAGCTGTACTCGGTTCGCTCGCGGCGGTCGTGGGGGATCGGCGACCTGCATGACCTGGGTGACCTGGCTGCGTGGGCGGCGCATGACCTGGGCGCCGGGTTCGTACTGGTGAACCCGTTGCACGCCGCGGAGCTGGCCGGACGGATGGAGCCCTCGCCGTACCTCCCGGCGTCGCGGCGATTCAGCAACCCGATCTACCTGCGGATCGAGGACATCGACGAGTACGGCGACCTCGCGCCGGCGGAGCGGGATCGCGTGCGGACGCTGGCGCTGCAGGCGCGGGCGCTGAGCGAGGACGTGACCGCGATCGACCGGGACACGGTCTGGGCGGCCAAGCGAGAGGCGCTGCAGTTGTTGTTCCGCGTGCAGCCGTCGATCGGACGGATCGCGGAGTACGGAGCGTACTGCGACCGGGAGAGCCAGGGGCTGATCGACTTCGCCACCTGGGCCGCCATCGCGGATGTGCACGGGCCGGAGTGGAGCAAGTGGCCGGAGGAGCTGCAGGAGCCGACGTCACCGGCGGTTGTTGCCTTCCGCAACGAGAACCCGGACGCGGTGGAGTTCCACTGCTGGCTGCAGTGGCAGCTGGACGAGCAGCTCGCGCGGACGCAGGCGCGGGCGAAGGCGGCCGGCATGGCGCTGGGCGTCGTCCACGATCTTGCGGTCGGTGTGCATCCCGACGGCGCGGACGCGTGGGCGCTGCAGAGCGTCCTTGCGCAAAACATCCACGTCGGTGCGCCGCCGGACGCGTTCAACCAGCAGGGGCAGGACTGGTCGCAGCCGCCGTGGCGGCCCAATGCGCTGGCCGAGACTGGGTACGCCGCGTGGCGGGATCTGGTGCGGGCCGAGATGCGGCACGGCGGCGGACTGCGGATCGACCACATCCTCGGGATGTTCCGGCTGTGGTGGGTGACGTCGCCGGAGCGGCCCACCGAGGGGACGTACGTGCGGTACGACCACGAGGCGCTGATCGGGATCCTGGTGCTCGAGGCCCAGCGCGCCGGTGTGACCGTGATCGGCGAGGACCTCGGGACGGTCGAGCCGTGGGTGCGCGACTACCTGACCGAGCGCGGGATCCTCGGTACGTCGGTGCTGTGGTTCGAGCGGGACGCGAACGGGAAGCCGCTCGCGCCGGAGCGGTGGCGGGAGCTGTGCCTCGCCACCGTCACCACGCACGACCTGCCGCCGACGGCGGGCTACCTGGCCGGCGATCATGTCGAGCTGCGGAACCGGCTCGGTCTGCTGACGCGTCCGGTCGCGGAGGAGCTTGCCGTCGACGAGGCCGATCGGGACGCGTGGCTGGCGGCGTTGCGCGAGCGCCATCTGCTGAGGGACACCGACGGGGACGTCGAGCGGATCGTTGAGGCTCTGCATCAGTACGTCGCGCATACGCCGTCCAAGCTCGTCGGTGTCGCGTTGACGGATGCGGTCGGCGAGCGGCGTACGCAGAACCAACCGGGGACCACGGACGAGTACCCGAACTGGCGCATCCCGCTGGGCGGCCCGGACGGCGAGCCGGTCCTGATCGAGGACCTGCCCAACAACCACCGCCTGCGCCGGCTGATCGGCGCGTTGAACATCTAGCGTCCTGGACCAGCGCCGACACATTCGAACGCCTTCTACCGGTGCTCGGATGTTAATTTCGCGTTCAATCTGATGTTTCGCCAATATCTTTCCCGGGCAGTGCACTCCTTGAAATAACCGCCCCATATTTCGAGGAGTGTCCCCATGAAGTCAGTGCTCCGTCGCGTCGTGGTCCCGCTTGTCGCCCTGCTGGTCGGCCTGCTGCCCGGTGTGGTCGCAGTCGAGCAGGCGTCGGCGCTCACCAAGCTGACGCACGCCCAGGCGACCGCGATCTTCTCGGCTGCCGGCATCACCTGGTCGTCCAGCGGCAACTGTTCCAACCGCAACAACTCCACCTGCACGTCGTTCGACCAGATCAACGACAGCACCGTGTACGGCGTCCGCACGCTGAAGCAGGCCAGCGGCTGCGCCATCAACATCACCGGCGGCACCGAGACCGGCCACGCCAGCGGCACCTACAGCCACTGGAACGGCTACAAGGTCGACATCTCGAAGTACACCTGCGTCGGCAACTACATCCACAACACCTTCACCCGCATCGCCGACCGCGGCGACGGGTACCCGCAATGGCGGTCCGGCGCCGGCAACATCTACGCCGACGAGGGCAGCCACTGGGACATCACGTACTACAACTGCGGCGGCTGCTGACAAAAGCAGCCGCGCTCCGCGCGGGTGGTGGAGAGGTAACTGCGGCGGCTGCTGACAAAGCAGCCGCGCTCCGCGCGGGTGGTGGAAAGGTAACTGCGGCTGCTATGAACCAAAGCTGCCGCGCTCCGCGCGGGTTGTGGAGAGGCGACCGCGGCGGCTGCTGACAACAAGGCAGCCGCGCTCCGCGCGGGTGGTGGAAAGGGAACTGCGGCTGCTATGAACCAAAGCAGCCGCGCTCCGCGCGGGTTGTGGATAGGTGACTGTCGCGGCTGCTGACAACAAGGCAGCCGCGCTCCGCGCGGGGTTGTGAAGAGGCAACTGCGGAGGTTGTTGATCCGCTTCTGGGACCGGCGGCCGCCCTGGGGTGAGGCCCTGGGGCGGTCGTCGGTTGGTGGGTACTAGGCTTCGGGGCGTGATACCTCAATTGTCGGGGCACTCCCTGTTGGTGTTCGTCGGGATTCCTCTGCTGGTTGTCGCGGTGCTGGCGTTGCTGGTGTTCGCGTCGTCGATCGCTGACGGGCCGCGGTACCGTCCAGGGCTGTCCTGGTGGGCTCCGCCGGTCTGGATCAACGGGCCGACGGCAACCAAGCCGGATCCGGCCAACCTGCCCGAGCTGCCTGAGCTGACCGGCGCGCCGGGTACCACCGCGACCGCCGGCACCGGCGTCGCCCGCACGACCGGAGGCGCAAGTGCCAGCTGGTGACGCATTCACCCCTGACCAGCTCTACGACCTCGAGCGAGCGGTCCGGTACGCCGAGGAGACGTCCGGCCTGCACTTCTCCGTGTACGTCGGCGGCGCGGACTCCGAGACCCGCCCGTTCGCGCTCGAGCTGTTCAACGAGCTCGACGACCCGGACAGCTCCGTCCTGGTGTACGTCGACCCGGCCGGACGCCGCCTCGAGATCGTCACCGGCCCGCTCGCCAAGCGGCAGCTGTCGGACACAGCCGCCGGACTGGCCGCGCTGACCATGCAGACGTCGTTCGCCACCGGCGACCTCACCGGCGGTCTGGTCACCGGCGTACAGCAGCTGGGCACGCACGCCCACCAGCCGCCCTTGCTGCACGCCAGCGACGAGCAGCACAAGCTGTAGCCCGTGCCACCGGCCCTGCAGCCCCGCCGCATCGAGCTGGGCGACGTCGTACTGCGTCCTTTCGTCGCATCGGACGAGGCTGCAGTGGCCGAGGCGTTGCGTGACCCCGGCATCCTCCGCTGGACCGCTGGTACGGCGGTCATCCGCGCACCAGCCGACCAGCGCGCCCGCCGGTGGCTGGAGCCACGCATCGACGGCTGGAACCGCGGTAGCGCCGTCTTCGCGATCGCAGACGCTGCCACGGACCAGGTGCTCGGCAACGTGTCGCTCCGGGACGTGCACCGCATCCCGGATCAGGCTGTCGCGGCGTACTGGGTCAGCCCGGTCGCCCGCGGCCGCCGGCTCGGTGCGCGCGCACTCGATGCCGCAGCGACCTGGGGCTTCGCAGCCGACGGACTGGGACTGCATCGCATCTCACTCGACCACTCGCTGATCAACGAGGGTTCGTGCCACGTCGCACTCCGCGCCGGCTTCCAGCTGGAGGGCGTGATGCGTGACTACTACGTCGAACCGACCGGCAAGCGGCACGACTCGCACCTGCACGCCCGGCTGGCCACCGACGTCGTCGCTCAGCCGCCCGCCGGAGCTGCCGGCTCGTAGGTCGGACAGGCCGGGCTGGGGTACGCCGCCTGCGTGCGGGGGTCCAGGCACAGGTTGAGGACCTGCGCCGAGGAGGAGCCCGGGCCGAGGTAGACGATCCAGGTGTTGATGACCGGCGTCATCGAGCTGCTGTTCTTCAGGCCCGGGTACTGACCGTTGACCAGCATCGCCTTCGCCGGGATCCCGGCCCGGGTGAGCGTTGCCGCGGTGTTCTTCGCAGTCTGGTCCGCGGGCATGCCGACGTCGGTCGGGTACTTGTCGATCACGACGATCCACTGGCCGCGCTTGAACTTCGGCGAGATCGGCCCGGTGTCCACCTGCGGCGTCGTCTTCTCCGCCTTGGCCTTCGGCGCCGTCGTGGAGGCCGGCGGCTGCCGATCCGCCTTCGAGGCGGTCCCGCTCGCGGCCTCGGTCGGAACCTGCGGTGCGGCGGCGCCGGTATCGGTGCCCGATCCCATCCGCAGCCCGTCCGCCGGCGGGTCGTCGGAGGTTCCCCGGGTCAGGATGAACCCGAACACCGCGACCATCGCCGCCGCGGCCACGACACCCGCGCCGATGGCGCTGTGCGAACGCTGTGCCTTCCGCGGGCCGGCTTCCGGCGTACTCCGGCCGGCAGCGGTCTTCTGTTGTTTGCGCGCAACCCGAGCGGGCGGCTTCCGGTGATCGACGCGAGTCACGGCAAGGGCCCCTCCCCAAGAAAACCCGGACTGTCCGTGGATGGATAGTCCGGTGCAGCTTAAACCGAACGACCGAATAAATGAGCCTCTCTCAGGTGGGGAGAATCTCTTTCCCTGCAAGCGAATCGCGCACCGCACACGTCCCCTCACGATCTGCCGACGAGCAATCGTTTGACTTTCACCGAGCGGGGTCGGGCGGTCCGGAAGCGCTACGGCGCTTGGAGCACCAGTCTTGACCTAGACCGCACTCCAGCTGATTCGCTCCTGCCATGCGTTATCTGACCATCGGAAATGACCCCGCGCGACAGCGCCGGGTGAGCCAGATCGCCCTCGGGGCGATGCTCATGGGTACGTCGACCGACGAGGCGACGTCGTACGCGATCTTGGACCGGTACGTCGAGGCGGGCGGCACGTTCGTTGACACGGCCAACAACTATGCGTTCTGGGTCAACGGCACCCAGGGCGGCGAGAGCGAGCAACTGCTCGGCCGGTGGCTGCGCAGCCGCGGCATCGGGGACGAGCTGACCATCGCGACGAAGGTAGGCGGCCGGCCGCCGCGGCCGGCCAAGGCCTTGAGCGAACATCTCGAGGGCCTGTCGGCTCAGGTGATCAAGGAGTCCCTGGCCCGGAGCCTGGAGAACCTCGGCCGCGACCACGTCGACGTGTACTACGCCCACGTGCCCGATCCCGCCGTACCGCTGGAGGAGCAGGTCGAGACGTTCGGGCAGCTGGCTGCGGACCGGACGGTCGGTCTGCTCGGGCTGAGCAACTACTGGAGCTGGCAGATCGAGCGGGCGAGGACGCTGGCCGCAGCTGCCGGTCTGCCGGGCTGTGAGGTGCTGCAGCATCACCACACGTACTTCCGGGCCCGGACCGACCAGGGCGGCCTCCGTTCACGCGACGGGAGTATCGGCGTCACCGACGGGCAGTTGCTGAGCTATCTGCGCGAAGAGCCCAGCCTGACGCTGGTGGCGTACACACCACTCCTCAGCGGCGCCTACGTCCGAGCTGACAAGCCGCTGGATGAGTTGTACGACCACGCCGGAACCAGAGCCCGCAAGATCGCGCTGGACGACGTCGTACAACAGACCGGTGCTACGGCGAACCAGGTGGTCCTCTCGTGGCTGATGGGCGGCGACATCCCCATCATTCCGCTCGTAGGCGCCTCATCCGTCGCCCAGCTCGACGAGACCCTCGCAGCCGCCGACCTCGAGCTCACCCCCGAGCAATGCAACCACCTGGACGCCGCCGGCCAGAACTAGGTGCCGGACGGGATGCCGTCGTACTTCGCCTTCGGGCGGGTGTCGATGGCGTCGTCCAGCCAGGCGTCGATGTCGACGCCCGCGGAGAGGATGTGCTGCACGTACGACGCGCGCTCGTGGCTGAGGACCTCCAGCTCCCAGACGCATGGGCCGGCGCCGATCGGGGCAGGGCGGAGGTCGTCCACCTCCATGCCGCTGAAGATGCTCAGACGGGACTGGAAGTCCTTGGCCCAGCTCTGCACGACCAGGTAGATGCCGTCGTCGCCCAGGTGCAGTACGACGACGCCGAGGCCGACCGACCCCATTGCGTCGTCGAACTCGAGCTGGCGCGTGGCAGTGCCGCGGGCTACGTCAACCATGTGGTCGTCCCACTGCCGCCCGCGGGCGGTGATGATGTACGGCTTCACCAGGCGGTTGGAGTACCGCCAGGGCATCAGGGGAGTGACTGGGTGGGGTCTGTACGCCTCTGCGAGTCCGGTCAGCGCAACAGCTGCCGCACCGGCCAAGGCGGGGTCGGAGGCGGGCACCGAACCAGTCTTACCGCACAGCCAGGTTCAATGCGACAGGGCCGGTCTCTTGATGAGACCGGCCCTGTCAGAGGGTCGATCAGGCGACGGCGTCCGTCGCCTGCGCGGCGATCGCGCGGGTCAGGTCGGCCTGCGCCTCGGTGACGTACCGGAGCGTCGGAGCGTCGACTGTCGACGTCTCCGCGGCGAGCCAGCCGGTCAACGCGTCCAGTGCGGCCTGGTCGGCCAGGTGACGCGGCGACAGGTACACCAGCACGTTCTCGCCCATTGACGAGCCGAGCCGGGTGTAGACGTCCTTGGCCGCGTTCAGGTACTTGTCGACGTACGGCCGGAGCAGGTCCTCCTGACCGGGCTGCTGGAAGCCGAGGATGGTCCGGAACTGCGTCTCGTTCGGGGTGTCCTCGGACTCCACCGCGATCCGCCAGGCCTCTTCCTTCGCCTCGGCCGTCGGCCGGGCGGCACGGGCCTGTGCGGCCCGCTCCTGACCGGTGATCGTGGTGTCGCGGGTGAGCTCGTCGTCGATCTCGTCCGCGCCGATCTTCCCCAGGCGGGCCAGTGCCACGATCAGCGTCCAGCGCAGGTCGGTGTCGACGACCAGGCCTTCCGGCAGGTCGCGACCTTCCAGCCAGCCGGCGATCCGGTCGGCGCCCGCCGCCGAGAACACCGCCGAGCTGTACGCCCGGACGAAGGCCAGCTGGTGGTCGCTGCCCGGCTCCGCGTCCGCGACAAGACCGGCCAGTGCCTCCTCGAGCTGCGCCCGCAGAGCAGGGCGGTTCTGCGGGGCGGCGTACTGGTTGACGGCGGTGTTGGCCTGCGCGAGCAGCGAGCGGACGCCGGTGAGATCCGTCTCGGCGCGGATGCCGCGCAGGACGATGCCGACGTACTGGCTGGCCGGCATCTCGGCGTCGCGGGTCATGTCCCACGCCGAGCCCCAGGCGAGTGCCCTGGGCAACGACTCCGTCAGCTGGTCGATCGACTCGACCAGCGTGGCGCGGGAGCGCTCGTCCAGCCGGATCTTCGCGTAGGTGAGGTCGTCGTCGTTCAGCAGGACCAGGTCCGGCTGCGTGGCGCCAGTGAGCTCGGGCAGCTCGGTGCGGGAGCCGTCGATGTCGACCTCGAAGCGCTCGGTCCGGACCAGGCCCTCGTCGGTACGCCGGTACAGCCCGACCGCGAGGCGGTGCGGGCGCAGTACGGGGAACTTCTCGGTCGCGGTCTGCTCGATCGCGAACGTCTTGAACGCGCCCTGGTCGTCGACGGTGAAGTCGGCGCGCAGCGTGTTCACACCGGCCGTCCGCAACCAGCGCTCGGTCCAGTCGTCCAGGTCGCGGCCGGACGCCTTCTCGAGCGGCTTCAGCAGGTCGGTCAGCTCGGTGTTGCCGAACGCGTGGTCGTGGAAGTACTCCTGCAGTGCGGTGACGAACGTCTCCTCACCGACGAAGGCGACCAGCTGACGCAGCGTCGACGCGCCCTTGGCGTAGGTGATGCCGTCGAAGTTCACCTCGACCGCGTGGAAGTCGATCATGTCGGCGGCGATCGGGTGCGTCGACGGCAGCTGGTCCTGCCGGTACGCCCAGTTCTTCCGGGCGTTGCAGAACGTCGTCCACGCGTCGGAGTACTTCGTCGTCGCAACCACCTGGGCCCAGTGGCTGGCCCACTCGGCGAACGACTCGTTCAGCCACAGGTCGTCCCACCAGGTCATCGTGACCAGGTCGCCGAACCACATGTGGGCCAGCTCGTGCAGCACGGTGTTGGCGCGGGCTTCCATCTCCGCGTGCGTGGTCCGGCTGCGGAACAGGTACTCGTCCCGCAGCGTCACGCAGCCCGCGTTCTCCATCGCGCCCATGTTGTACTCCGGCACGAAGGCCTGGTCGTACTTGTGGAACGGGTACGGCGTCCCGAACGCCTCCTCGAACAGCGCGAAGCCCTGCTTGGTGACCTCGAACAGGTCCTCGATGTCCAGCGCCTCCTTCAGCGACGGACGGCACAGCAGCGACATCGGGTACGTCCCGTGCGGGCCCTCGTACGCGTCCGTCACCACGTGGTACGGACCCGCGACGACCGCGGTGATGTACGTCGAGATCCGCTCCGTCGGCGGGAACTCCCACCGGGCCAGCTCCTCCCCGTGCTCACCGGAGTACGTCGTCGGCTCCGGCGTCGGGGCGTTCGAGATGACCACCCAGCGGGCAGGTGCGGAGACGGTGAAGGTGAACGGGGCCTTGAGGTCGGGCTGCTCGAAGGTGGTGAACACCCGGCGGGCGTCCGGCACCTCGAACTGCGTGTAGAGGTAGGTCTCCTTGTCGGCCGGGTCGACCGAGCGGTGCAGCCCTTCACCGGTGCGGGAGTAGAGGCAGTCCGCGACCACGGTCAGCTCGTTGCGCTCCGCCAGCCCGTCGAGCTGGATGCGTGCGCCGTCGTACACCACGTCCGGGTCGAGGGCGACGCCGTTCAGGGTCACCGAGCGGACCTTGTCCGCGATCAGGTCGGCGAAGGTGCTCGCGCCGGCGGTGGCGGTGAAGGTCACGGCGGTCACGGACGGGAACGTGGGGGCGCCGCTCGGGGCACCGGTCAGGTCGAGCTCGATCGCGTAGGTCACGTCACTGACCACGCCCGCACGGGAACGCGCCTCGTCGCGCGTCAGGTTGGTTCCAGGCATGTCCGCATCCTATGCACCTGGTTCTCAGGTTCGCCGAGGGTTTCCCCGCGATATTGGGTATTGGATACCGAGACGATATCTGGTGTCCTTCAACTTTGTATGATGGTGAATATGACTGCCTCTGCAGATTTCTGGTTCGACCCGGCCTGCCCCTGGGCCTGGATGACGTCCCGCTGGATGCTCGAGGTCGAGCAGGTCCGGGATGTGAAGACGACCTGGCACGTGATGAGCCTCGCCGTCCTGAACGAAGACCGCCGTGAGCACGACGCCGACTGGCTGCGGTTGCTCGGCCGGGTCCGGGTGCTGATCGCGGCCGAGGAGGCGCACGGCAACGAAGTACTGCTGCCGCTCTACACCGCGCTCGGCCGCCGGATCCACAACGAGGGCCGTGGCGGCAATGACGAAGCGGTGCTGGCCGAGGCGCTCGAGGAGGTCGGCCTGCCGGCGTCGCTGCTGGAAGCGGCCGACTCGGACAAGTACGACGACGCGCTGCGGAAGTCGCACCACGCCGGCATGGACCTGGTCGGCATGGAGGTCGGTACGCCGGTCATCGCGGTCGAAGGCACCGCGTTCTTCGGGCCGGTCGTGACACCGGCGCCGAAGGGTGAGGCGGCCGGCAAGCTCTGGGACGGCGTGCGGCTCGTCGCCGGCACCGAGGGCTTCTTCGAGATCAAGCGCACCCGCGACCGCGGTCCGATCTTCGACTAACGGTTCAGGGGTTGCGATCGAAGTCCCCTGACGGCGAAAGTTGCTCACCAAGCAAGTCGTCAAGTGGTGAGTAGGTTCCGAATGATCGCCGTACCTCCAGCTGTGACCGCCGGGGTCGCTGTGTTCGACCGTCACACCGGACAGTTCGTCGAGCAGCTGAATGCCGACCACCAGTTCCGGTCGGCGTCCGTGGTGAAGCTGCTGATCGTGCTGGACTTCATGTGGGACCGGGGCCCGCAGTACGACGTCCCGCCCGCGGACCAGGAGCGGCTGGAGGTCATGCTGCGCAGCAGTGACGACGACGCGGCGAGCTACTACTGGGACGAGCTCGGCGGCGCGGCGATCGTGGAGCGGATGGTGGCGCGGCTCGGCCTGACCGACACGGCCGGACCGCCCGCCACCCACCCAGGTTTCTGGGGGTACGTCGCGATCACCGCCGCCGACACGGTCCGGATCTATCGATACATCCTGGACCGTGCTCCGCAGCCGGTCGGGGCGTACGTGATGGATCTGCTGCACACGCCGACCCGCTACGGCACCGACGGCTTCGACCAGTTCTTCGGCATCCCGTCGGTGTTCGACCCGGACTTCAGCATCAAGCAGGGCTGGTCCGGATTCCACGGGTCGAGCGGCTACCAGTCGGACCGGGCGAAGCCGGAGTCCGCGCTGGACCTGGTCAGCGACGCACTGCACACCACCGGAACGGTCGGCGTGGACGATCGCAGCATCGTCGCGGTCTTCACGCTGCATCCGAGCGGAACGCCGTACGAGCAGGCTTATGCCGTGGTGACCCAGTTGACCGCAGGGCTGACGGTGCCGGGCGGCGTACGCGCGCAAGCAGGCTGACAGTAGATTGCTGGCCATGCGAGTGCACATCGGCTGCGACCATGCCGGCTTCGAGCTGAAGAACCACCTGGTAGAGCACCTCACTGCTGCTGGGCACGACGTCGTCGACCACGGTCCGGCGGCGTACGACGCCGAGGACGACTACCCGCCGTTCTGCCTGCGGACCGCGCAGGCCGTCGTCGACGACCCCGGCAGCCTGGGCATTGTGATCGGTGGCTCGGGCAACGGTGAGCAGATCGCCGCCAACAAGGTGAAGGGTGTCCGGGCCGTGCTGGCCTGGAGCACCGAGACCGCACGCCTCGGCCGGGAGCACAACAACGCCAACGTGATCAGCGTCGGCGGCCGGATGCACTCGGAGGAGGAGGCGACCGGCTTCATCGACACGTTCCTGGCCACCGACTACTCCGGCGCGGCGCGGCACACCCGCCGGATCGACATGCTGTCGGACTACGAGGCGACCGGTGAGCTCCCGCCCTTGCCCTGATCGCCCTGACCGCCGTGGCCGTCGCCGGACTTTTGTGGCGCCGGCCGGCGTTCTACCTCTCGACGCGGCCGGGAGACGTCCCGGGCCCGCATCGACCGGCCGGTGCCGACCACGGCCGGAGTGGGCGGCGCTGCGCGTCCGCCCTTAGCTGCACCAGAACCACCTGTCGTCCCCATATGAGGAATCATGCCTGAAGGTCACACCCTGCACCGCCTGGCGAACGACGTCTGGGACGCGTTCGGCGGCCGCCTGGTCCAGGCGTCCAGCCCGCAGGTCCGGTTCGTCGACGGCGCCGCGCTGCTCAACGGACATGTCCTGACGCAGACCGAGGCCCACGGCAAGCACTTCCTCGCCGATTTCGAGGGCGCCGGCTGGCTGCACATCCACCTCGGCCTGATCGGCAAGATGGACATCCGTCCGGCCCCGGTGCCCGAGCCCGTCGGACAGGTGCGGCTGAGGCTGCAGAACGCCACGTCGTACGCCGATCTGCGCGGCGCGACCGTGTGCGAGGTCATCACCGGCGAGGAACGCGACAAGCTGCTCAGCCGGCTCGGACCGGACCCGCTGCGCGACGACGCCGATCCGGAGCTCGCCTGGAAGCGGATCCACCGCAGCAAGCTGCCGATCGGGCAGCTGCTGATGAACCAGGACGTACTGAGCGGGGTCGGCAACGTGTACCGCGCCGAGGTGCTGTTCCGGGCCAAGCTGAACCCGATGACGCCGGGCAATGTGGTCAAGAAGCGCGAGTGGCAGGGCATGTGGGACGACCTGCTGGCGCTGATGAAGTACGGCGTCGAGACCGGCCGGATCGACACCGTTGCCGACGACCACACACCGGAGGCGATGGGCCGCGACCCACGCAAGGACGACCATGGCGGAGAGGTCTACGTCTACCGGCGGCAGGGGCAGCACTGCTTCGTCTGCCAGTCGGTGATCCGGACCAAGATCCTGGCCGGCCGCAACCTTTTCTGGTGTCCCAAATGTCAACGGACCGGACTCACTCGCAAGAGCTGAAACCCATCAGTTGTGTTGCGAATTGATGCGCGGACCGAGTGGTGCCGTTATCTTCTTCACACCATGAGGAAGAACGGCGGTCTCGCGCTGGTACGACGCATCGGCCGCCGGGTCGAAGCGCTGGGCCGTCGTGCTCGCCGGTCCCACCGGCTGGCGTTCGTTGCCCTGGCGCTGATGCAGCTGGTGATCGCACTGGCGAGCGCCATCTGGATGACCTCCGTGCCGGCGTCCTTCCTGATCGTCCCGCTCGTCGTCGGCGGCGTTCTGCTGCGCTTCGGCGAGCTGGTGGCGCTGACCGGGATCACGGCGGCGTTCGGTTCGTACGTCGTACTGTCCCGCGGGATGACGATGCCGCGGATCGGCTTCGTGCTGGTGCTGGTGATCGTCGGCTGGATCATGATCGCCAGCGCCAAGGTGCGCAGCCGGCTCGGTGTGGCCGGCACCCGGAGCGAGTCGATGCTGATGGAGCTGCGGGACACACTCACCGCGCAGGGGGAGATGCCGGCATTGCCGCCCGGCTGGCGGGTCGAGGTGGCGATCCAGTCCGCCGGCGGATCGACGTTCTCGGGTGACTTCGTCGTGTCGACGATGCACGACGAGTTCCTCGAGGTGGCGCTGGTCGATGTCTCGGGCAAGGGAATCGATGCCGGGACGCGGGCGCTGCTGCTGTCCGGTGCGTTCGGCGGTCTGCTCGGCGTCGTACCCCCGGCGGAGTTCCTGCCGTCGGCGAACCAGTACATCCGCCGGCAGGACTGGGACGACGACTTCGCGACCGTGGTCCACGTCGTGCTCGACCTACGGACCGGGGAGTTCGACGTACGCACGGCCGGGCATCCGCCGGCGATCCAGTTCGATGCCTGGTCCGGGCGGTGGCAGACGCGGGACGCGGACGGCCCGTTGCTCGGGTTGATGGAGGCCCCGGAGTTCCAAGCGAACCACGGGCAGCTGCGCCTCGGGGACGCCTTGTTCCTGTACAGCGACGGCATGGTGGAGACGCCCCGGCGGGACATCGGCCGCGGCACCGACCGCCTCACGGGCCACGCGGAACGCCTTGTGGCGCAGGGATTCGTCGGCGGCGCCGCCGAACTGGTCGCGACCGCCGGCGGCCCGGGTGACGATTCGGCGATCGTGATCATCCACCGCACGGCGCATGCTTGAGGCAACTAAGTCTCTCGTTGTCATTCTCCTGTTTGTTGACTTGGGCAACTAGAGGGCCATACTGCAGGTGAGATGTCCGCCCGGGCAATGACCATACGCAAGACAGGGGACGGGGAATGGTCGTGAAGCGGGTTCATGCTCAATTGGCCGGTGCGGCGGTTGC
The DNA here is from genome assembly GCF_004365355.1 of Kribbella pratensis. Lineage (GTDB taxonomy): Bacteria > Actinomycetota > Actinomycetes > Propionibacteriales > Kribbellaceae > Kribbella. The sequence continues at coordinate 187,624 of NZ_SODP01000001.1, forward strand.
CGCCGGAGCGCTCACGGTTCTGATCGGTGCCGCGGCGATGTTCGTCCAGCCGGGTCCCGGGAGCGACGGGTCCATCGCTCCGGCCGGTGCGGCGCTGGCCGCGCCGCCGGGGAACAACGGCACGATCAAGATCGAAGGGGTGGACATCGCCAGCGGGCCGCCGGACAACAACCCGCACCAGGGGTGCACGTTCACCGTCGAGTTCTACAACTTCGACGAGGGGCCGTACAACGCGCAGGTCATCTTCGAGGATCAGGCGCCGACGGCCGACGGGGGGTTGCAGGTCGTCTCCGGCGATCTCACTCCGTTCATCGGCGGTGATCCGGCCGGCGGCGGCAACGACCTGGACGCGCGGGTGACGTACACCCTGAAGTTCGCCGGCCAGCCGCAGCCGCAGCAGGGCTACCACGTCAAGATCACCGTCCACGCCCCGGGCTCGATCGGCGCCGACACCAAGCACAAGGTCTTCTGGGTCGAGGGCTGCGACGCCCCACCCACCACCCCTCCCACCACGCCACCGACAACTCCGCCCACCACGCCGCCGACGACACCGCCGACGACACCTCCGACGACGCCGCCGACGACACCTCCGACGACACCGCCCACCACGCCTCCCACGACGCCTCCGACGACGCCTCCCACCACGCCTCCCACGACGCCTCCGACGACGCCTCCCACCACGCCACCGACGACACCACCCACCACACCACCCACCACACCACCCACCACACCACCCACCACACCACCCACGACGCCGCCGACCACTCCGGCTACGACGCTGCCTCCGCCGACTACTCCAGCCACGACGCTGCCGACCAGCCCCGCGACGTCGCCGACCAGCTCGGCGACTCCTCTGCCGACGCACCATCCGAGTACGACGGCGACTCCGGGTCTGCCGACCGCTGTGGACGCAGGGCTTTCCGGTCCGCCGACCCGCCCGGTCGCCGCGGTGAACGACGGTCGCACGAATCAAGCCGGGGGCCTGCTGATGACGTTCGGCGGCATGCTCCTCGCCGGCGGTGCGGTCGCATCGCTGCGACGCCGCGGACGCCACGCCCGCTGACGCCCGACGACCTGACCGAGCACTGACGGTCACCAATTGCTGCCGATGCGTGATGTCCACAGGCCCGCCGCTGCGGGCCTGTGGACAACGGCCGCGACACGCGATCAATCGTTACCCAACAAACTTGATTGCTGTGACGGAACCGAAATACTTCTCCAGAATCTGAATCCCCTGCGTTGTTCGAGGACGGACATGACCCACACGGGCATCCGCTCCCGTGCCACCGGCATCTTTGCCGGGGCCGGAGCACTTTCACTTCTACTCGGCGCCACCGCACTGCTGGTCGCGCCGTCCGCCAACGCGGACCAGGCGGCTGTGGCCGGAAGCCACAATCCGCCGGGCAACAACGGCACGGTCAAGATCGAGGGCGCCGACATCCAGAGCGGACCGCCGGACAACAACCCGCACCAGGGCTGCACGTTCAGTGTCGAGTTCTACAACTACGACGAGGGCGACTACAACGCCACGGTCACGTTCGAGGACCAGGCGCCGACGAAGGACGGCGGACTGCAGGTTGTCTCCGGCAACCTTCATCCGTTCATCGGCGAGGATGCAGCCGGCGGCGGCACCGACCTGGACGCCAGGGAGGTCTACACGCTGAAGTTCACCGGTCAGCCGCAGCCGCAGCAGGGCTACCACGTGAAGCTCACGGTGAACGCGCCCGGCTCGATCGGCAACGACGTGAAGCACAAGGTCTTCTGGGTGCAGGGTTGCGACGCCCCGCCGACCACGCCGCCGACGAGTCCGCCCACGACGACGGACACCCCGCCGACCACGCCTCCGACGACGACGGACACGCCGCCGACGACTCCGCCGACGACGACCGACACGCCGCCGACCACGCCGCCCACCACGACGGACACCCCGCCGACGACTGCCCCCACGACGCCGCCGAGTTCGCCGTCGACCACACCGACCTCTCCGGGAACGCCGACCGCACCGACCACCTCGACGTCGCCGTCAAGCACTTCGCCGGTAGCCACCACGTCGACGCCGGCCCCCGACGTGCCGAGTGGGACGCCGACGCCCGGCGTACCGACCGAGGTCGACGCCGGCTTCGGTGGTCCTGGTAGCTCCGCCAACTCGGTTGCCGGTAGCAACAGTCCCTTCGGTCTGGCCGGTGGTTTGCTGCTGACCGTCGGCGGTCTGCTGCTGACCGGCGCTGGTGTCGTCGCCTTCCGGCGGCGTGGAAAGCACAGCGTCTGACGTGGGCCCGAAATCGGTCTGAAATGGGTCTGACGTGAGTTCTGCCCGACGACGCGGCCGCCCGGCTCCACTCCGGTGGAGCGGGGCGGTCGCGCTCGTGGGTGTCTGTGCGCTCGCGACCGGTGCGTACTTGCAGTTCGGCCGCGGTGGCGACGAGCACACCGGCGCCCCGACCGTGCCGACCACCGGATTCGCCTCACCGACCTCACCGGTCCCATCCAGCAGTCCGGTCGCTCAGTCCCGTCGAGCGGTTCCTGAGTCCGTTCCGGCCGTCCCGTCGAGCAGTCGTACGACGGCGCGCGCCGGACGCCCCACGGGTATCCACATCGCGCAACTGGGCGTGGACGCTCCGGTCGTGGCGATCAGCGCAGTTCATGCCGCGCTGATGCCACCGTCCGACCCGTCGAAGGTCGGTTGGTGGTCCGGTGGCGCCCAGCCTGGTGGCAAGACCGGGTCGGCGGTCATCACCGGGCACACGGTGCACAACGGCGGCGGGGCCTTCGACAACCTCGGCAAGCTCGACCCGGGATCGGTCGTACAGGTGGCGACGGTTCGGGGTCAGCTGCGGTACCAGGTCTCCACAGTGACGACGTACCGGAAAGCCACGTTGGCCAAGCGCGCCGCGCAACTGTTCGACCAGAGCGTTCGTGGCCGGCTCGTCCTGGTGACGTGTGAGGACTGGAACGGCCAGGTGTACCTCAGCAACGTGGTCGTGATCGCCCTGCCGATGGCGTAGCCTGCTCCGTCGTGACGATCGATGGGCTGGGCGACACCTTCGGCGCCGAGGTGGACCGGGTCGCGCCCGACGTCTCGTTCGACGAATTGGTCGCGATGATGCCGGAGGCGTTGCGGGAGGTGTTCCCGCCGTACCGCTGGCAGTTGGCCAAGCTGTGGGAGCTGGACCTGAAGGTCGAGCCGGTGGAGATCGCCGACCTGGTCTGGATGTTCGACCTGCCGCTGTGGCAGCTCGACGGCGACCGGTTCCGGGTCACGCCGAACCAGGTTGCGGAGACGCCGATGAACTTCCGGGCCCACTACCAGCGGGTGATGGACGCGGACCTCGACTTCCCGATCAACCTGGTCGCGTACCGCGGCCGGCTCGTCGTCCTCGACGGAGTGCACCGGCTGGCCAAGGCGCACTTCCTGCGCCGCCGCTGGATCGAGGCGACGATCGCCACCGCGACCCAGCTCCGCTCCTGCGCCGTCTGACCGGACCCGAACGCCCCCGGCCTCGGACCGAGGCGGGGCGACACGCGGCGATTGGTAATGGTGACGTGTCACCTTAAGATTGGTGACATGACATCGAACAACGACGACTACGCTCCCAGCCCCACCGGTTGGGTCCGCGAGCAGGTGGAGAAGGTCACCGAGGCCGGCACCACCGCGGCGGTCGACATCAAGGGGATGCGCGTGGTGCTGCTGACGATGCGCGGCGCCAAGTCCGGCAAGATCCGCAAGGTCCCGCTGATGCGGGTGGAGCACAGCGGTGTGTACGCCGCTGTCGCCTCGCTGGGCGGCGCGCCGAAGAACCCGGTCTGGTACTACAACCTGAAGGCAGACCCGAAGCTCACCCTGCAGGACGGCGAGGTTACGAAGGAGTACGTCGCCCGCGAGATCGAGGGCGCCGAGTACGACGAGTGGTGGTCGCGGGCCGTCGCGGCTTACCCGCCATACGCGGAGTACCAGACCAAGACCACCCGGAAGATCCCGCTCTTTGTGCTGGACCCCATCAACTAAGTCCTTGCAAAGATCTCGCTCCGGATGACGGTCGGTGAGCAGGGCGGGACCAGGCTTGTGAGACGCTGGCGACGGCTGGGTTCACTTCGACCCGGCCCGGCGCGCTGCGTCGCTTGAGTTCTGGGAGTCGTCCTGACCACACACGACGCGGTGCAGGAACCGTTCGTCGGGTCGACGCGGTTGCGTCTGGCCGGACTTGCACTGCATGCCTATACCGCGAGCGGAACGGTGCTCGCGTTGCTGATCGTGATCGCCGCCATCGACGGCGACGCGGTCCGCGCCCTCTGGCTCGGGCTGGCGACCCTGGTGATCGACGGTACCGACGGGATGCTCGCGCGCCGGCTGCGGGTGAAGGAGACCATCCCGTGGTTCGACGGCGCGATGCTCGACAACATCGTCGACTACCTGACCTACGCGTTCGCCCCGATCGTCCTGCTGTGGACCGGCGGCTACCTGCCGTCCGGCACCTGGGGCGCGATCCTCGGCGCGCTGCCGTTGCTTGCCTCCAGCTACCAGTTCTGCCGGGTCGACGCAAAGACCGAGGACCATTTCTTCCTCGGCTTCCCCAGCTACTGGAACGTGGTCGCGTTCTACGTCGTGGTGCTCAGCCTCAGCCCGGTCACCACCGGCATCATCCTGGTCGTCTGCTCGATCCTCGTCTTCATCCCGGTGAAGTACGTGTACCCGTCGCGCACGAAGGCGTTCCGCTCGCTGAACCTGCTGACGACCGCGGTCTGGCTCGCGTCGTACGCGGTACTCCTGGCGCAGATGCCGAACCCGAACCCGATCGTGGTCGGCGTCTCGCTGTCGTATCTGGTGTATTACGGCATCCTGAGTCTGTACCTGACCTGGCGCCGTAAGGCTGCCGCGTAGATGGTTCTCGGTCTTGGCGCGGCTCTGGGGGCCGCGGTGCTGTTCGGTGTCGGCGCGATCATGCAGGCGGTCGGTTCGCGCAAGGTGCCGACCGAGTCGGAGCTGAATCCGCGGCGGTTCGGCGGGTTCGTCGTCGCGCTGCTCAGGCAGCCCGCGTTCCTCGGCGCACTCGCGCTGAATCTGGCCGGCTTCGGCCTGCACTTCGTCGCGCTGCGGCTGCTGCCGTTGTACTTGGCGCAAGCCGGTATCGCGGTCAGCCTGGTCGTCACCGCCCTGCTCGCGACCCGGCTGATGTCGGATCAACTCAGCGCGCTCGAGTGGTCGGCAGTTGCGGGCGTCGTCGTGGGACTCGGCCTGCTCGCGGTGTCAGCAGGGGACGCCGGCGCGGCCGCCCAGCATCACGGCCTCACGATCGGCATCATCGTCGGCCTCATCACGATCGCCGTACTGGGCGCCCTCGCCAGCCGGTCGCAGCACGGTGTGTCGACCGCCCTGCTCGGACTGCTGGCCGGTCTCGGGTACGCCGGAGTCGCCATCTCCGCTCGTCTGCTGCAGGACGGTTCCCTCTCTGAGCTGTTCCACAGCCCGACGCTCTACGCGCTCCCGATCAGTGGAGCGCTCGCTTTCATCCTGTACTCGTTGGCCCTGCAGCGCGGTTCGGTGACGTTGGCGACGACGCCGATGATCGCCCTTCAGACCATCACCCCGGCCGCGGTCGGCGTCTTCGTCCTCAACGACGCCGTACGCGCTGGTTGGTGGCCGGCGGCGATCATCGGCTTCGCCCTCTCCGCAGCCGGATCGGTGGTCCTGGTCCGCTTCGAGTCGGTCAAGCACTGACCTCAGCGCGACGGCCACTTCCAGGGTGGTTCGTCGAGCGGGCCTTGGCCGGCGATGGTGGTGGCGCCGCGGTCCTTGACCAACTCGATCGTGTGCAGTTCGGGGGACAGGGCCTGCAGTGAGGAGATGAACGGGCGCGAGTGGGTGACGACGATGACCTGCGCCTCCTTGGCCGCGGTGACCACGAGATTCGCGAGGGCGGGCAGGAGGTCGGGGTGCAGGCTCGTCTCGGGCTCGTTGAGGACCAGGAGTTCTGGCGGTCTCGGCGTCAGTAGTGCGGCGACCCACAGGAGATATCTGAGCGTGCCGTCGGACAGCTCGGCACCCGACAGCGGCCGGAGTAGACCGTGCTGGCGGAACGCGATCTCGAAGCGGCCGGCGGTGTTCACGACATCCACCCGGCTGCCGGGGAAGCCCAGCTCGATGGCCTCGTCGAGTGCGCCGTTCGGCCCGAGCTCGCGGATTGTCTGCAGCGCGGCCGCGACGTCCCCGCCGTCGTGGGACAGTACGGCGGTCCGCGTCCCGATCTGCACTCGCCGGGCGGGCGCATCGGCGTCGGTGCGGAAATGGTCGTAGAACCGCCAACCGCGCAGCCGGTCCCGCACCAGCATGAGCTCCGGCGCACGCTCAGGATCCGCGAACTCGCTCAGCATGCTGTCGAACGTCTGGAGCTGATGACCCGCGCGTTCCCACTCGCCACCGGACGAACGGATCCGCGCCTCACGATTGCTCCGATCGACCAGCAGCGCCGCCGGTCGGAGGAACGGGCCTGCCCACAAGGCTTCCCGCTTGATCTCGGGATCGAGATCGAACTGCGAGCCGTTGGGCACGGGCAGCCCGAGGTCCATCAGATAGCCGTAGTCATCGGCCGCGAACCCCATCCGCAATGTCACCGGACCGGTCCGCACCGTGCCTTGGACCGGCCGGTCCTTACGGACATGTTCCGGCCCGGCCCACAGCGTCGACTGGAGTCCGCCTTCGCGTGCCAGGGCTGCGATGGCGCCGTTGCGCGAGGCATCGGCAAGCAACCGGAGCGCCCGGTACAGGCTGGACTTGCCCGTCCCGTTCGCTCCGGTCACCACGTTCAACCCACCCAGCGGCATGACGATCCGCCGCAGGGACCGGTAGTTCTCCACCGCCAGCGTCGTCAGCATGCGCCCAAGGTACCGACGCCCCCGGACACTTCTATGACACGCGGCACCAGCGGACGGCGTCGGCGATCAGGTAGCCGTCGGCGTACTCACTGGGTTCGCGCAGGCGCTAGACGCTAATAGGCATTACTCAGCATCTTTTGCTGATCGTGTCACGATCTGTGGCGCTGTCTCGTCTCGGGGGGCGACACAGAGGAGCGTGAAGGCAGATGCGAGTATTCGTAGCCGGTGGCAGTGGTGTCCTGGGCCGTCGTCTGGTGCCGCAACTGGTGGCCCGTGGGCACGAGGTGACGGCGACCACGACGACCAAGGCCAAGCTGGACCTGATCACAGCCGCGGGCGCCGAGGCGGTCGTCATGGACGGCCTGGACGGAGCGTCCGTCGGTGAGGCGGTCGCGCTGGCGAAGCCGGATGTGATCGTGCATCAGATGACCGCGATCTCCATGACCCACGCGGGCAAGCCGGATATCAAGCACCCGGACCGCTGGTTCGCGAAGACGAACCGGCTGCGGACCGAGGGCACCGATCACCTGCTCGCCGCGGCCGAGGCGGTCGGTGTGCCGCACTTCGTGGCCCAGGGATATGCGAGCTGGAACGGCATCCGCGAAGGCGGGTGGGTGAAGACCGAGGAGGATCCGCTCGATCTGCTCGACGGAACAGCGGCGTACGCCGGCCTGAAGGCGCTGAGCCGGATCGAGGATCTCGTCCTCGGGATCGGCGGCGCGGTCATGCGGTACGGCGCGTTCTACGGACCCGGCGCCATCGACGACCAGGTGGAGCTGGTGCGCAAACGCCAGTACCCGCTGGTCGGAAAGGGGACTGGTTACAGTTCCTGGGTGCATCTCGACGACGCGGCGAGCGCGACTGTGCTGGCTGTCGAGCAACGGGTCCATGGCGTCTTCAACATCGTCGACGACGACCCGGCGCCGGCCAGTGAGTGGCTGCCGTATCTGGCCGAGTGCGCCGGCGCGAAGCCGCCGATGCGTGTTCCGGTCTGGCTCGCGCGGCGGCTGGCGGGGGACCAAGCGGTGGTGATGATGACCGAGGGCCGGGGATTCTCCAACGCGAAAGCCAAGAAGGAGCTCGGTTGGGAGCTGCGGTACCCGTCCTGGCGGCTCGGGTTCAAGGCCGAGCTGGCGGAGTCCTGATGGCAGATCGCGACGAGGAGTTCGAGGAACTGCGACCGCTGCTGTTCTCGATCGCCTACCGGATCCTCGGCAGCGTGAGTGAGGCGGAGGACGCCGTCCAGGACACCTGGTTGCGGTACGCCGGTTCCGGGATCCGGCCGGCGTCGGCGAAAGCGTTCCTGTCGGCTGTCGTCACGCGCATCTCGGTCGACGTACTGCGGTCGGCCCGACATCGACGCGAGGCGTATCTCGGGCCGTGGTTACCCGAACCGCTGCTGTCCGACCCGTACCAGGACCCGGAGCGCGCGGCTGAACTCGCCGACTCGGTGTCGACGGCGGCGCTGCTCCTGCTCGAACGCCTGTCTCCGTTGGAGCGCGCAGCTTTCGTACTGCGCGAGGTGTTCGGCTTCGGTTTCGCGGAGGTCGCCGCTTCGTTGGGCCGCTCGGAGCCCGCGTGCCGTCAGTTGGTGGCCAGGGCGCGGCGGCACATGGACGACGGCCGGAGGAGGTTCGAGGCGGACCGGCGTGAGTGTGACGAGCTGGCGGTCCGCTTCTTCGACGCGTTCAGGGAAGGTGCCGTCGACGACTTGCTGCAATTCCTGGCAGCAGACGTACAGCTGGTCGGCGACGCGGGGGGCAAGGCGCCGCAGTGGGGTCGCGGCCTGATCGTCGGCGCTCGCAATGTAGCCGCCATGCTCTCCGCGCTCGCAGAGCCGTTCGCGCGCATCGGAGGCGTCGTCGAGCCGCACCAGGTGAACGGGCAGCCGGGTGCGATCTTCCGCGACGCCGCCGGCCGTGTGGTCAACACCTGGACCCTCGACATCGCCGACGGCCAGATCGTCGCCATCCGGGCCGTGGTCAACCCGGACAAGCTGCGGCACGTCGGCCCGGTCGCCGACGCGTGGGCCGTCGTTCGCGAAACCACCGAGGCCCGGAAAACCGATGCGGGCGCGTAGGGAAGCCCCCACGCGCCCGCACCTGCCTGAAGCCGCTCAGGCCAGGGAGTCCTCCCAGGCCTGGTGCAGCCCGGCGTAGTGACCGTCATGGGTGATGAGGTCGTCGGGTGAGCCGTCCTCGATGATCCGGCCGTGTTCCAGCACCAGCACCCGGTCCGCGGTCTCGACGGTGGACAACCGGTGGGCGATGACGATCGCCGTACGGTCGGCCAGGATCGTCTTCAGGGCCCGCTGGATCAGGCGCTCGCTGGGGATGTCCAGGCTGGACGTGGCCTCGTCCAGGATCAGTACGGCGGGGTCGGCCAGGAACGCCCGCGCGAACGCGACCAGCTGACGCTGACCGGCCGACAACCGGGAACCGCGCTTCTCCACCGCGGTCTCGTAGCCGTTGGGCAGAGCCGAGATGAAGTCGTGCGCGCCGATCACCTTCGCGGCCTCGACGACCTCCTCCATCGTGGCGTCGGGCTTGCCGAAGCGGATGTTGTCGGCCACCGAACCGGTGAACAGGAAGTTCTCCTGGGTCACCATGACCACCCGCTCGCGCAGATCGTCCTCGGACAGGTCGCGCAGGTCCACGCCGTCGAGCAGCAGGTGCCCGCCGGTCGGGTCGTAGAACCGTGCGACCAGTTTGGCGATCGTGGTCTTGCCGGCGCCCGTCGTACCGACCAGGGCCAGCGTCTGACCAGCCGGCACGTCCAGCTGCAGACCGGGCAGCACGGGTACGCCGTCGACGTACTCGAACCGCACGTTCCGCAGTTCCAGGTGACCGCGCGCCTTGCGCGGCTTGGCCGGCTCGATCGGCTCCGGAACGTCCGGGGTCTCGTTCAGCACACCGGACAGCTTCTCCAGCGCCGCCGAGGCGGACAGGAACGTGTTGTAGAACTGCGTGATGTCCTGCAGCGGCTCGAAGAACTGCCGCAGGTAGAGCAGGAACGCCGTCAGGACGCCGACCGTCACGTGCCCGTGGTACGCCTGGTAACCGCCGTACGCCAGGATCGCGACGATCGTGATGTTGCCGACGCCCTTGATCGCCGGCATGAAGACCGCGTTCAGCCGGAACGACTCGAGGTTCGCCTTCCGGTAACGGTCGTTGACCCCGTGGAAGATCTCCTCGTTGCGCGGCTCCCGGCGGAAGGCCTGGACCGCGCGGATCCCGGTCATCGACTCGACGAAGTGCACGATGACCAGGACGACGGCCTCACGTGTCTGCCGATACACGACCGCGGACCGCTTCCGGAACCACGCCGTCAGGACCAGCAGCGCCGGGAACGACAGCAGTGCGAGCAGACCGAGCTTCACGTCCAGCGTGAGCAGGATGATCGACGTGCCGACCAGGGTCAGTACTGCGGTAACGAGGCTGTCGAAGCCGCTCGCCAGCATCTCGTCGATGACCTGTACGTCGGACGTCAGCCGGGAGATCACGCGACCCGAGGTGAACCGGTCGTGGAACGCCGGGCTGAGCCGCTGGAAGTGGTCGAACACCCGCTTGCGCAGGCCGAGCAGGATCGTCTGACCGAGCCGCCCGGACCGCATCAGGAAGATCTGCCGCGCCCACGCCTGCAGCAACGCCGCCGCGAACACCGCGATCACGATCGTGATCAGCTGTTGCGAACCCTTGCCGGCCAGGATCGGCGGGATGCCGTTGTCGATCCCCAGGTGGACCAGATACGGCACCGCGAGCCGGGCGCCGTTCTCGACGATCACGATCGCGACCAGCAGCCAGATCAGCTTCCGGTACGGCCGGAGCAGCTCCCCGAGCAGCTTGCGGGAGTCCTCCTTCAGCCGGATGGTCGTCGCCCGGGAGATCTCCCGATCCGGGTCCTCCTCGAACAGGCCCCGCCAGCTCTGCTCCTCCGGCGGCTTCTGCTCCCGTTCCTTCGCTGCAGGAGGTGTTTGCTGGGTCGTCGTCATGCGTGCACCTCCTCTTCTTCGGCTGCCAGCAGGTGCCGGTACTCCGGCACTGTCGCCAGCAGTTCCTGATGGGTTCCGACGTGGGTGATCGTGCCGTCCTGGAGCAGGGCGACCTTGTCGGCCAGCATCACGGTCGACGCGCGGTGCGCCACCACGATGCCGGTGGTGTCGGCGAGCACGTTCTGCAGCGCCTCCTCCACCAGAGCCTCGGTGTGGACGTCGAGCGCCGACAGCGTGTCGTCCAGCACCAGTACGGCCGGCCTGGCGAGCACTGCACGGGCCAGTGCGAGCCGCTGCCGCTGTCCACCCGACAGCGACATGCCCTGCTCACCGACGCGGGTCTCCAGACCCCACGGCAGGTCGTTGGCGAACTGCGCCTGTGCCACCTCCAACGCCTGCTGTACGTCGGCGTCGCTGGCGTCCGGGCGTCCGAGCGTCAGGTTCTCCCGGACACTCATCGAGAACAGGGTCGGGTCGTCGAACGCCGACGCCACCGCGCTCCGCAGTGACACCAGGGACAGGTCCCGGATGTCGTGCCCGTCGATGGTGATCCGTCCGGCGGTCACGTCGTACAGCCGGGGGACCAGTGCGGTCAGAGTGGTCTTGCCGGACCCGGTCGCGCCGACCAGGGCCAGCGTCGTACCAGGGGTCAGGTCGAGGTTGATGTCGTGCAGCACCTCGGTCGAGTCGTCGGAGAACCGGAACCCGACGTGCTCGAACCGGAGGTGACCACGCGCGTTGGTGAGCTCCTCCGGACCGGACTTGATCACGGAGTAGGTGTCGAGGATCTCGCTGATCCGGTCCGCCGCGGTCATCGACTCCTGCGCCATCGCCAGGATCGCGCCGAGTGAGGTGACCGGCCACACCAGCGACAGCATCAGCGTGATGAACGCGACCAGGGTGCCGAGGGTGATCGCCTGGCGCCCGGCCGCGAGCGCGCCGAGTAGCAGCACGATCACCAGGGTCAGGTTCGGAATCACGCCGAGGAAGCTCCAGAACCTCGAGGCGAGCCGGACCTTCTCGACCTCGGTGTCGTACAGCGTGGTCGCCTCGTCGTCGAACTGTCGCTGGACGTGCGGCCGCCGGCCGAACGCCTTGATCACCCGGAAGCCGAGCGCGGACTCCTCGATCCGGGTGGCCAGGTCGCCCTGCTGGTCCTGGACCTTGCGGGAGATCCGCAGGTACTTCTTCTCGAACTTCAGCGACACCATCACAACCGGTACGGCGGCCACCAGGACCACGAGACCGAGCGGCCAGTACAGCTGCAGCAGCAGGATGGTGACGACGATCAGTTGCAGGATGTTCATCACCAGGAACAGCAGGCCGAAGCCCATGAACCGGCGGATCGTGGACAGGTCGGTGGTGACGCGGGAGAGCAACTGACCGCTCTGCCACCGGGTGTGGAATTCCATCGGCAGCGACTGCAGCCGGACGTACAGGTCATGCCGGAGAGTCGCCTCCAAATCACTGACCGTCCGGGATTGCGCCCAGCGGCGCATCCACACCAAGATGACCTCGGCGATGCTGAGCCCGAGGGCCAGCAGCGCGAGCGGTACCAGCATGCTCAGTTCGTGGCGGGTGACAGGTCCGTCGATGATGGACCTGGTGACCAGTGGGACGGTGAGGCTGACACCGACGCCCAGCATGGCGGTGGAGAACATCACCGCGAGGCGCCAGCGGTGTGGCTTCAGGTAAGGACGCAGTCGCCACAGATTGCGGCTGCGTTCGGGGACACGGGTGGTAGGGGCAGCGATCGACGGCGCTGTGACAGCGTGCTCTGACGGCATCTGGACGGGCGCACTTCCCATCTACTTCGGTTCACAAGGGGCTTGGGCGACCGGAAAACGGCGCACTTTCCAGTATCGCCCAGTAGGTAAGCGCTTGTCCTGCCAATTCCATTCCCCGTCGATGAATAACCACCGGACGCAATAACCCGTCCCGGTGCCACGCGGGAGGCCTGTCCGGACCTATCGCGGTTCGTAATCAGTGCTAGGCCATCGATCGCCCTGCCGGTTCCTCTTCGGGCAGTTCCGGCAGGTCGCGCAGTCCGCGCAGCGGCGAGAAGAGGGCGACCAGGGATCCCGCGAGCATGCCCGCGGTGGCGATGAGGAGGGTGGGGCGGAGGTGGAGGGCGGTCGCCAGGACGCCCGAGACGGCCGCGCCCGCGGTCTGGCCGCCGATGACCAGCGTGCGCCAGGAGGCCGTGACCTGGCCCAGGAGGTGGGCGGGGGCCAGCGCCTGCCGCAGCGTGCGCTGAGGTACGCCGAACAGCGCCATGCCGACGCCGGCGAGCACCTGGCCGAGCAGGATGAACGGCGTACGGCCGGTGCAGAGCAAGGCGCCGTTGAGCGAGGCAAGGAAGCAGCCGGACAGGTAGGAGCGGCCGATGCCGACCCGCCGGCACCACGGACCGGCTACCAGCGTCCCCGCGACCGCAGCGGCGCCGAAGGCGGTCAGCGTGAGTCCTACGAACGCGGGCGAGCGGTGCAGCTCACGGATGAGGAACAGGACGACCAGTGGCGCCTGCAGAGATCCGGCCAGGGCCGCAATGGCCGCGGAGAGGACGAGTGGTTTGAGCATCCGGTGACCGAAGAGCACTCGCAGGCCTGCCGACAGCCGCACCTCGGAGCGGGGTCGCGCGCGCATGCGGTCCGGTTCGCGGATCAGGTACGCCGCGATTGCGGACACGACGTACGACGCGGCGTCGATGACGATCGCGAAGGGTGCTGTGAGGACCTGCACCAGGAAACCGGCGACGGACGGGCCGACAGTCGAGGCGAGGTTCAGGTTCAGCAGGGCGGCGCTGTTGGCCCGCATGAGGTCCTCTCGTGGAACGAGGATCGGGATCATCGTCTGGGACGCGGTGTCGGACAGCAGCGTGAGCACCCCGGTCAGTACGGCGACGACGTACAGCTGCTCGATCCGCAGTGCCTGCAGGGCCGCCGCGGCCGGCACCGAGCCGAGCAGCAGAAGGCGTCCGACGTCGGTCCAGATCAGCACGCGCCGTCGCGACCACCTGTCCACCCAGACACCGGCCAGCAGTCCGAACAGCAGATGGGGCGCGATCGACACTGCGGACAGCGCACCCATCTGCACAGCCGATGCCTGCAGCGTCACGACCGCCACCAGCGGGAGGGCAACAGTCGTGACGGCACTGCCGGATGCCGACACCAGCTGTCCGATCCACAGCTTCCTGAACTCGCCGTTAACGACCCACGCCATACCTGTGAACCTGTCACCCAGCAGAGTCATTCGACTACGGCTGTTCGCCGCCGGCAGAGCTTGTTCACTCCACGCGAAACACAGGACCCCTTGCAGTGAAGGGGAGTGAGGCACCGCGGGGGATCAGCCAGGCGTGCTCGCGCCGTACCCGGACGACGTCGCACTGCCCGTCGGTGATGAGCAGGATCGGGCCCTCCGCGGGGAAGTCCTCCGCCCGCTCGAGCAGGTCGACGCCGGGCTGCAGCACCGTCCCGCCACGCCCACGGACCTGCACCCGGCCGGCGATGTCGTCGACAGGCACATACCCGGCGTCGTACGCCGCCGCATCGCAGTACACGACCCGGGCGGCCGGTACGTCGCGAGCACGCGAGTACGACGCGATCGCGCCGAGCGCCTTGCCCAGCAGCTCGCGGTCCATCGAGCCGGACGTGTCCAGCACCACGCCGTACGTCGGGAGCCGGTCGAGCTCGACCGGGCGGATCCAGCCCGGGCGCGGGATGTCCGGCGTACCGGATTGGCGCCGAGACGCGCGGGCGTACGTGCGGGTCTTCTCGAGGGCCGGCACGTGCTCCTCGAACCAGCGGGCCAGCTGTGCGTCCCAGGCGAGCGGCGGGTGGTCCAGCGCGCGGATCTCCTCGACCAGTCCGGCAGGCAGCGTGCCACGGGCGGAGTCGTGGTACGCCAGACCAGTGGTCAGTGCCCGCCGGTAGATGTCGTCCAGACCAGCACCGCGTGCGGCTTCACCTGCGTGAGGCAGCGGCTGGCCGAGTACGTCGCCCAGTCCGACGCCACGCAGGGTCGCGAGCTTGCGGTAGCGACGCAGGTCCGTGGTGATGCGGTCGTAGACCTCTTCGGCGGACATGCCCTTCAGGACCGGGTCGTGGAGCGCACCGTCCGGCATGCTGCCGACGCCCATCTCCAGGAGCCAGCCGTTGATCACCAGGTCGGCGGCAACGTTCCACAGGTACGGGTCGCGGCCACCGACACGCTCACCGTGGCGCAGTGCGGCGTGCAGCATCTCGTGGGCCATCACGAACCGCCACTCGCTCAGCGTCATGCTGATGAGCGGATTGACGTAGATCTCGCCGGCGGCTGCATTCACTGCCGCGACGTGGATGTCCCAGCCGCGGGCGAGCTCCGCCTCGGCGACGATCGTCATGCTCGACGCAATCGCACCGAGTAGTGGGTACGACGAGACGAACCAGCCGAGCGCGAGGTCCCACTTGTCCCGTCCGCCACGGTCCGCGCTCAGCGAAGAGCGTGCACCGCCTGCGACCTCGACGGCCGCTGCTGCTGCGGCCGACAGTCCGGCGGCGAACAACTCGCCCCACTGGGGCGGCTTGCCCCAGCCGTTCCAGCGGGCCGTCTCGACGTCGGAGGTCCGGCCTGCCGTGCCGAGTCCGTCGTACTCCGCTGGTACGCCTTCGCGCCGCCAGAGGCGTGCCAGCGCGTCCTCCTCCATCGCGGGGAAGGACGCGGGCAGCTCGACGATCGGCGTACCGAGTTTGAGCGACTGGAGGTAGCGGTTGACCGCTACGTCGCACGCGGCTTGGGCAGCATGGTCCGGCTCCGGTCGGTCGCGGTCTGCGTGGCCGAGACCGAGGTGGATGAGCAGGTGCGCGAAGACCCACGTCCACTCGTCCGGCGTGGCGCGGCGGGTCCGGTGCGTACGGATCTGGCCGTTCGAGTCGATGATCGCCCAGGCGTCGGCCGGGCAGTCGTCGTCACGGATCGGGCTGCGCGCCCAATCGGCCATCGGAGCGAACAGCGGGTGCTGTACGACGGTCGTCCAGGCGGCCTGGATCGCCTCCCACGCCGGGTCCCGCTGCTTGTGGCGTTTAGGCACGCGCCGCCACCAGCCGCGGCAGATCGCGGCTGACCTCGACCAGGAACCACGTCGGCAGCACCGGACGGCCGTCGTCGTCGGACGCGATCACCAGCTGAGCGATCTCGAGCGAGATCTCCGCCAGCTCGACCAGCAGCGCCTTGCCGCGGTGCGCGAGCTGACGGGCGGCTGGATTCGCGGAGGCCTTGTCGGCGGCCAGTTCCTTGATCAGACGGGCGCGGAAGGTCTCGGCGAGGAAGTACAGCAGGTCGCGGTCCTCCGGAGCGGCCGGCCAACCGGTCTCACCCTTGAGTACGGCGTCCAGGCCGAAGGCGTGCCGGACCGTCTTCACGTACGCGCGGAACATGGAGGCGTGCGCGGCGGACAAGGTGCCGAAGGCAAGTACCCGAAGCGTCTCGTCGGACACGCCGTCGCCGTACGAGTGAAGGGCGTCCGAGAGCATGTGCCACGAGCGCGGGGTGGAGAACGGCTCCTCGATCTTCGGCGGGGCGGTCCACAGGTGGTCGGGGCGGTTGCGCAGGTACTCGAGGACCCAGGGGTGGATGCCCGCCGTACCGGCCCACTGCAGCCAGTCGCTCGCGGAGGCACGCAGGTGGACGTGGACGAGCCGGTTGACCAGTGCGCTCGCCATCGGACGGGCCAGCGCGTTGTCGGTGGCGCGGTTGCCGGCGCCGATCACCACGGAGCCCTCCGGCAACTCGTACTCACCGATCCGGCGGTCGAGGATGAGCGAGTAGAACGCCTTCTGGACCTCGGCCGACGACGCGTTCAGCTCGTCGAGGAACAGGCAGTAGGGCTCGTCCCGCGCGATGGCCACGGGCGGTGCGAAGCGGCTGCGGCCATCGACGATCTGCGGTACGCCGATGAGGTCCTCCGGCGCGAGCTGCGTGCCCAGGAGCGTCACGCACTCCAGACCGAGCGATTCCGCGAACGCCCGCACCAGGCTGCTCTTCCCGATCCCCGGTGCGCCCCAAAGGAAGACCGGGCGTACCACTGCGACGTGCAGCAGTACTTCGGGCAGTTCTGCCGCCGATACCGTGATCCCTGCCTGCATTCATTCCTTTCGTGGCTGCCGTCCTTGGTCAGCCCTCCAGGATCCTCTTGGAGTCACGGTGTGTCACTCTGTTTTCCAGGGTGCTTCCGTTACCGGTGGTTACTGGCTAGGGTGCGGCCCGTTGTCTTCGGAGTACTGGGGGGTCTCTCGTGGTGAGCTTTCGGGTCAAGGCGGCGGCTGTGTGCGCCGCCGTACTGCTGCCGGTCTCGGCGTCGCAGGCGCTGGCTGCCGACCCGCCGCCGCACCTCGGGGCGGGTGTGCTCGTCCCAGGGCGGTCTGCGGTCGACGTCGGGATGTCCGGTGCCCGGGTGGTCGTGTCGAACCCGGTCTACGAGACCAGCAACAACGGGACCACCTGGACCGCGTCCGGCGGCACGAATGTCGGTAAGCCGCTGCAGGTCGAGGGGAGTGCGCTGCTGACATTCGACGGGAGTACGGCGAAGGTCGGCGGGCTCACATTCCCCGCTGCGGACGACGTGGTGCTCGGGAAGGGCGGCAAGCTCGTCTCGCACCGCACGCCGGCCGGAGCGACCGCAGAGGTGTACGACGTCGCCTCCAAGACCAAGCTGGCCGACTACGCGCCGCCGTTCGCCATGTCCGGCGACACCGTGTGGAAGGTGACGTCGCCAGGGCATCTGGACGGCAAGAACCTGACTACTGGTGACGTGAAGACTGTGCTGGTCGCGACTGCGTGCACCGTCGGCCCGGACGGCGTGAACGGCCGGTGGGCTGTGCTGAGCGGCTGTAACCAGGTTGTCGACGTCAACGGACCGCAGCCGCCGCGGAATCTGTCGGTGGCCGCGGACTCACAGCTGGGTAATGGTTTTGCGGTTCAGGCGTCCGGATCGGACCTGTTGGTCACTGACCTCAACGATCCGTCTCTCGGGCAGCGCAGGTACGGACCGATCCGCACCGCCGGTCCCAGCTTCCGCGCGGACGGCTCCGGTCTGGCGAAGATCGTGTACGCCGACTCGGACGGCAATCCGCGTGTGATCACGCTGAGCTGGCTGAGTCCGGACCCGCAGCAGCACCCGGACACGGTTGCGCCCGTACTGACCAGTGCGTCGGCCGGCGACCGGGTCCGTGACAACACCAGTCTGTCCTTCGACTGGGCCTTCACTGACCCGCAGGACCCGAACTCGCCCGCTACGGGCGTGTTGAGCTACGACCTGCGCATCCAGCAGCGCCCGAACCGCACGTCGCCGTACGGCGCCTGGAACCTGGTGTCCGCGTGGCAGGGGCTGAAGACGACGGGTGCGAGTCTGACCGCTCCGATCGGCACGGACACGTGCTGGTCGGTCCGTGCCCGCGATTACGCGGGCAATGTGAGTGCGTGGAGTGCGTCGTACTGCAGTGAGGTCGACGGCACCGCGCCGTCGCTCATCACGTGGCGGATCGGCGACCGGGTGCAGCTGAGTGGGTCCGCGACTGTCCGCTGGGCGTACAAGGACGACACCGACATCGCGTCGTACGACGTGGTCTACAAGACCGCCGCACCAGGTGTCGCGTTCGGCAAGTGGATCTACCCGGCCACCTGGCAGAACACGCGCATCACGTCGATCACATGGGCTCCCCGCCTCGGCTGGGACGAGTGCTTCATGGTCCGCTCCCGCGACTACCTGGGCAACCTGTCCGCGTGGTCCGCCCCCATCTGCTCAGTAGCCCCCGAAGACGACCGAGCCCTGACCTCCGCCGGCACCGTCACCCGCACCACCAGCACCCTGGCCTTCCAAGGCACCACCACCATCCTCAAAGCCAACGGTGCCTACCTAACCAAGGCCACCGAAGCCGGCCAACGCATAGCCCTCATAGCCCTCCACGGCCCGGGCCAGGGACGTGTGGACATCTACCACGCCAACATCAAAATCGGCACAGTCTCCCTGGCCGCAACCACCACCAGCCGAGTAGTCACCTACCTCCCCACCACCGTCTTCCGTACAGGCGCTTTGAAGATCATCTCCACCAGCACAGCCCCCGCCTCCATAGACGCCGTAGCCCTACTCCGTGCCTGATTCACCCAAGTCAACCCGCTCCATGAGCGACGCTAGGTTGGGGAGGATCCTGCGCCCGATCCGGTGCACAATCCTCCCCAAGGCCGTCGGTCGACGGGCCGAACACGCCTAATCTCGTCCAGTCCGTACACCATCAGGTCGGTCAGGTGATGCACGGATACGACAGGCTGTCCCATGTCTGCGGGTTCGATCCGAAGTCCGGCTCGGTCAGCCCGAAGCAGCCGATCTCGTTGCCCGCGCGGGCGTGTCGACAGCCACGGCCTCACTTCAGGATCAGGGTTCCGTCGAACGCGTCCAGGTCGGCCAGGGTTTCCCGGTAGACGTCCCGCAATGGGGGCAGGTCGCTGCGCGAGAAGAACCGAGCATCCCGGGTCTCATCGGTCTCGGTGCGCAGCGAGCCGCTCCAACGGTCCACCCGGAACACGACCGCGAACATCTGGTGGTGAGCGCCGTATGCGTTGGTGAACCAGTACTGCGGGCCCGTGTACAGCGCGATCGGGGTTGCCGCTTCGACGACCAGGCCGGTCTCTTCCAGCACCTCGCGAACCAGCGCGTCCCAGATCGACTCGCCCAGCTCCAGGCCGCCGGCCGGCATCACCCACGTGTTGTCGTCGCTGCGTCGGACGAGGAGCACGTCACCGGAATCGTTGACAATCACGGCTCGCGGACCGGGCGTGATGATTCGCTGGGCGCCGACGTACTTGCGCAAGCTGCCGACGTACGACTCCTCGAACGGGACCGCGCTCACTTGCAGTACCTGACGACTCTTCGGGCGCGCATGACCATAGCCTGACGGTAGCGAAACCGCCGCCCCTCCTACCGCAGGCATGCCTCGCCATCCGCCCGAGCGGCTGACGAGAATCTAACTCGCGTAGCTAGTTGGAAGATCGGTCTCCGCCACGCTCACCGTCTGGTGGTGAGCCTGAGCCGGTGGCTGCGGAGTGACCGAGACTGACCTCAGTTGCCCTCTCGTAATCGCTCGCTAATCGCCCGCGAGAAGATGCGCGGCATGACCCTCTGGCTCAGCCTCTTCGCGGCGACATGGTTGGTGTATGTCGTGCTCGCCCTGGTAAGTGCCCGGGCGAGTGGATGGGAGGCTGGCGAGGTACTCGTGAGCGTGGTGGCGGCCAGTAGCGCCTTCTTCGTGCGCTGCGGGATCGAGGGAACTTCGCTGCTCGGTGCTCTTCGAGGCGCGACGCTGGTTTCGTTGTTGATCCTCCTCATCACGGGAGGTCGACCGGCGCGGGTGTTCGATCCGCCTGGGATGAAGGCGCGCGCTTACCGTCGCATGTCTCGTGAGGAGCGGGAAGCCATCGACCGACGTGATCGAGCATCCTGCCTGTCGCAGTTGCTCCTGATCCTTTGCATCATCGGGGGTGCAACGGCATACGTGCTCGCTGGTTGGACGTTCCTGGACTAGCGCCGCGGCCACACCTGCCCCGTCCCCCAATAGCTGCCAACACAGGTCAGCGCGGCGCCTGTCAAGAGTCGGCTTGCCGATCCCGTACGGACGCCGTAGGCGCTCTTGATGCGTGTCGTGATGGCCGTACGATCGAGCGGCCGGGGGGACGCTCCGAAGCGGGGGAGCTGGCGCTCAACGGTGAAGTGGACCGCGACGGTGGGGCTGACTGCCGGGTTCGACTTCCATGACCTGCGTCACACCGGTAATCACCTGGCTCCGAAGAGTGGTGCGTCGACCAAGGAACTGATGCACCGGATGGGGCACGGCTCGATGCGCGCGGCGCTCATCTACCAGCACAACACCGACGAACGGGCTCGGGAGATCGCTGCTCTGCTAAGCGAGGTGGTCACTCTTGAGGCCAAGGGCGATGACGACGACGAACTGTCCGGAGTACTGGTCCCGAGCGAAGCGGCAAACCCCGACCCCGGCGCCGAGCGAAGAGGCAAACCCGACCCAGGAGCCGAGCGAAGCGAAGGCAAAAGGGGGTGCGGGTGGCGGAGCCCCCGCTCGCGCCGAGCGGAGCGAAGGCGCACAAAAGAAGAGGGCGAGGCCGCCTGCGCTTTCCGCAGGCATGCCTCGCCACTCGCCCGAGCGGGTGACGAGAATCGAACTCGCGTAGCTAGTTTGGAAGACTAGGGCTCTACCATTGAGCTACACCCGCGGTGCTCGGACATGATTCCATACGGACCCGGTCGGACTCAAAACGGTATTCGGCCGGGGTGGTGGCGCGAGCACTGGTTCGGGTCGACTAGACTCGTGCGGTCACTGCGGGGCGTAGCGTAGTGGCTAGCGCGCCTGCTTTGGGAGCAGGAGACCGCAGGTTCGAGTCCTGTCGCCCCGACAAACCCCCTGCAGCACTGCTGCGGTCCGGGCCGTCGCCCTGGCTTGCAATGTCACCGAATCAAGGAGAACCGCCACCGTGAAGAGCACCGTCGAGTCCTTGAGCCCGACGAAGGTCAAGCTCATTGTCGAGGTGCCGTTCGAGGAGCTCAAGCCGAGCCTCGACGCGGCGTACAAGAGCATCGCCCAGCAGATCCAGGTGCCGGGCTTCCGCAAGGGCAAGATCCCGCCGCAGGTCATCGACCAGCGCGTCGGCCGCGGCCCGGTGCTCGAGGAGGCGATCAACGACGCGCTCCCGAAGCTGTACTCGCAGGCGGTGAGTGACAACCAGGTGAAGGCGATCGGCCGGCCCGAGGTCGACGTGACCGAGTTCAACGACAAGGAGAGCCTGCAGTTCTCCGCCGAGGTCGAGGTCCGCCCGGAGATCACCCTGCCGGACCTGGAGGGCCTGGAGGCCCATGTCGAGGACATCGCGATCTCCGACGACGAGGTCGACGAGCAGATCGAGGGTCTGCGGCAGCGGTTCGGCTCGCTGAACCCGGTCGAGCGTGCGGTGCAGGACAAGGACTTCATCACGCTGGACCTGTCGGCCAGCAAGGACGGCGAGAAGGTCGAGGAGGCGCAGGCGACCGGCCTGTCGTACCAGGTGGGCAGCGGTCAGCTGCTGGACGGCCTGGACGAGGCGGTCATCGGCCTGAACGCCGGCGAGAAGAAGACGTTCGTCACCCAGCTGGTCGGCGGTGCGCTGAAGGGCGACGACGTCGACGTCGAGGTGACGGTAACCGCGGTCAAGGAGCAGGAGCTGCCGGAGCTCGACGACGAGTTCGCGCAGACCGCTTCGGAGTTCGACACCGCGGAGGAGCTGACCGCCGACGTCCGCACCCGGCTGGAGCGCGGCAAGCGGCTCGAGCAGGCCGGCGAGGCGCGTGACGCCGTGCTGGAGAAGATCCTGACGCTGGTCGACGTGCCGGTGCCCGAGGGCCTGCTCACCGACGAGCTCGCCGCCCGCAAGGAGAACCTGGAGCAGCAGCTCGGGTACTCCGGGATGACGATGGAGCAGTTCCTCGAGGGCGAGGAGCAGACCCAGGAAGAGTTCGACGAGGACCTGAAGAAGCGCTCCGAGGACGCGATCAAGGCGCAGTTCGTGCTGGACCTGGTGGCCGAGCAGCAGGAGCTGAGCGTCAACGACCAGGAGCTGACCGAGCACATCGTCCGGCACGCGCAGCGTTCCGGCGTCAGCCCGGACCAGTTCGCCCAGCACGCGGTCGAGAACAACCTGGTCCCGAGCCTGGTGTCCGAGGTCGTCCGCGGCAAGGCCCTTGCGTACCTGGTCGAGAACGCGAAGGTCACCGACGCGTCCGGCAACACGGTCGAGCTGAAGACCCTGCAGCCCGACGGCACGTACGCCGACCCGGAGGCGGAGGGCGCCGACGAGGCGGCCGACGCCGAGGCCCCGGTCGAGGAGCCCGCGAAGGCCTGATCAACGCCGTAACGGCCCGGAACCCCAGCAGGGGTTCCGGGCCGTTCGCATTTTGCGAACCGGCTGCAAGGAAACCGACAGCTGGACCGCCTAGCGTGGCCGGTGAAACGATTTCCGGGCGAGGAGGCGGGTGTGACCGTGCTGCTGGAGGAGCCCGAGGTCGACCGGCCGGAGCTCGGCGAAGTACCTGACGAGGCAGCTGTCGACGAGCAGGGGTCCGTCGTCCTGTGCGGGTGGTGAAAAGCGCGCCGAATTCGCTCACAGCAGACGAAACGGGCGGCGAGGTGCGCCGTGAGCGAACACCTGCGGCCCAGCCTTAGGTCTGTCGCCGCCGACCAGTAATGTCGGGTTCGTGAACGAGACATTTGCAGCCAGCCCCACCGCCGCGGGCGGCAACGGCTCCGGCGGACAAGACGACGACATCTACCGCGAGCTGCGGAAAAACCGCATCATCTTCCTGGGGTCCGAGGTTCGCGACGACAACTCGAACGCGATCATCGCGCAGATGCTGCTGCTGAACGCTCAGGATCCCAGCGCGGACATCTGGCTGTACATCAACTCGCCGGGTGGCTCGGTGGACTCCGGCATGGCGATCTACGACACCATGCAGTGGATCTCCAACGACGTTGCCACCGTCGGGATGGGGCTGGCGGCCTCCATGGGCCAGTTCCTGCTCTGCGCCGGCGCGAAGGGCAAGCGCTACTCGCTGCCGCACGCGCGGATCATGATGCACCAGCCGTCCGGCGGTATGGGTGGTACGGCCTCGGACATCAAGATCCAGGCCGAGCAGTCGCTGCACCTGAAGGCGCTGCTGTTCAAGCTGATCGCCGAGCACACCGGCCAGCCGCTCGAGCAGGTCGAGAACGACGCGGACCGCGACCGCTGGTTCACCGCCGAGGCGGCCAAGGAGTACGGCTTCATCGACCACGTCGTGACCAGCGCCGCCCAGCTGAGCCAGGGCAGCCCGAACTCCTGATCTCCCACTCCAGTTAGGACGCACCATGAACTACTTCATCCCGCAGTGGGAGGAGCGCACGTCGTACGGCATGCGCCGGATCGATCCCTACACGAAGCTGTTCGAGGACCGGATCATCTTCCTCGGCACGCCGATCACCGACGAGATCGCGAACGCGGTGATGGCGCAGCTGCTGTGCCTGCAGTCGATGGACTCCGACCGCGACATCAGCATCTACATCAACTCGCCGGGCGGCTCGTTCACAGCGCTGACCGCGATCTACGACACCGTTCGGTACATCAAGCCCGATGTCCAGACGGTCTGCCTCGGCCAGGCGGCCTCCGCGGCGGCGGTGCTGCTCGCGGCCGGTACGCCGGGCAAGCGGCTCGCCCTCCCGAACAGCCGGATCATCATCCACCAGCCGGCCACCGAGGGCACCTACGGGCAGTCCAGCGACATCGAGATCCAGGCGAACGAGATCCTCCGCCTGCGGGCGCTGCTGGAGACCATGATCGCCGACGCCAGCGGCAAGTCGCGCGAGGAGGTCTCCCGGGACATCGAGCGGGACAAGTTCCTGACCGCCGAGCAGGCGATCGAGTACGGCCTGATCGACGACGTCCTGCAGACCCTCAAGACCCCGGTCCCGGCCGGCGTCTGACCCGGCCGACGGGCTGTCAAGAGCTCGACGCGTTCGCCACCGGCGTAGTCACAACCCGGTGGCGAGCGCGGTTTTTTAGCCCGCGACGGGGTACCGTCGAAACGGTCCGACTGCGCATAGAAGGGATCTGTCCCGGTGGCACGCATTGGTGACGGCGGCGACCTGCTGAAGTGCTCGTTCTGCGGGAAGAGCCAGAAGCAGGTCAAGAAGCTCATCGCCGGTCCCGGCGTCTACATCTGCGACGAATGCATCGATCTCTGCAACGAGATCATCGAGGAGGAGCTGAACGAGGGCTCCGAGGTCGGTCTTACAGAGCTCCCCAAGCCGCGGGAGATCTACGACTTCCTCAACGCGTACGTCGTCGGACAGGACGTGGCGAAGAAGGCGCTCGCGGTAGCGGTGTACAACCACTACAAGCGGGTTCGCGACGGTCAGGGCGCCTCGAGCGCGGGCCGGCACGCGAAGGACGAGGCCGTCGAACTGGCCAAGTCCAACATCCTGCTGATCGGCCCGACGGGCTGCGGCAAGACCTACCTCGCCCAGACGCTGGCCCGGATGCTCAACGTCCCGTTCGCGATCGCGGACGCGACGGCGCTGACCGAGGCCGGGTATGTCGGCGAGGACGTCGAGAACATCCTGCTCAAGCTGATCCAGGCGGCCGACTACGACGTCAAGAAGGCCGAGACCGGGATCATCTACATCGACGAGGTCGACAAGATCGCCCGCAAGAGCGAGAACCCGTCGATCACCCGCGACGTCTCCGGCGAGGGCGTCCAGCAGGCGCTGCTGAAGATCCTGGAAGGCACCACCGCGAGTGTCCCGCCGCAGGGCGGCCGCAAGCACCCGCACCAGGAGTTCATCCAGATCGACACGACCAACGTGCTGTTCATCGTCGGTGGCGCGTTCGCCGGTCTGGATCACATGGTCGAGCAGCGGGTCGGCAAGAAGACCCTCGGTTTCAACACCTCGCGCGAGCCGGAGAAGCCGAAGGAGCTCGGCGGGTACGCCGACGTCATGCCGGAGGACCTGCTCAAGTTCGGGCTGATCCCGGAGTTCATCGGCCGGCTCCCCGTCATCACGACGGTGTCGCCGCTGGACCGCGAGGCGCTGATCAAGATCCTCTCGGAGCCGAAGAACGCGCTGGTCAAGCAGTACCGGCGACTGTTCGAGATCGACAACGTCGAGCTGGAGTTCAGCGACGACGCGGTCGAGGCGATCGCGGACCAGGCGCTGCTGCGCGGCACCGGCGCCCGTGGCCTGCGGGCGATCATGGAAGAGGTCCTCCTCAACGTGATGTACGAGGTGCCGAGCCGCGAGGACGTCGCCAAGGTCGTCGTCACCGGCGACGTCGTCCTGGAGAACGTCAACCCGACGTTGATCCCACGCGACCAGATCGAGCGCACCAAGCGCCGCGAGAAGAGCGCGTAACAGAACCCGACGACAGGAGGCCGGAGTCCGCTGCACAGCGGATTCCGGCCTCTTTCACGTCTACAGGCAAGAAAGCACGGAAACGAGCTACCTGACAGTCAGTCGGTGAGGGCGGCAGCGATCGAGTCGGCGATCGGCGTGGTGGGGCGGCCGATCAGGCGGCTGAGGTCGCTGCCGCGGCCGGCGAGGCGACCGCGGGCGATCGCGGCGTCGACGTCCACGAGGATCGGCGCGAACGTCTCCGGCACCCCGGCGCCGATCAGGATCTGCAGGTGCGTCTCGGCCGGAACGTTGTTGTAGGCAACATTCTTCCCGGACTGCCGGGCGAGCTCGGCGGCGTACTCCGTCAGCGTCCACGCGACGTCGCCGTTCAGTTCGTAGGCCTTCTTCTCGTGCCCGTCCCCGGCCAGTACGACGGCCGCCGCGGCTGCGTAGTCCCGGCGCGCGGCCGAGCCGATCCGCCCGTCGCCCGCGCTGCCGACAACACCGTGCTCCAGCTGTACGGCGATCTGGTCGGTGTAGACCTCGTTGTACCAGCCGTTGCGGAGGAACGTGTACGGCAGCCCGGAGTCGAGGATCGCCTGCTCGGTCGCGCGGTGATCGGCGGCCAGGTCGAAGTCGGCCTCGGGCCCGCCGAGCGCGCCGGTGTACGCGATCCGCGCGACGCCGGCGTCCTTCGCGATCGCGATGATCGACTTGTGCTGGTCCAACCGGTTCGGCTCGAGCCCGGAGATCAGCAGCACCGTGTCCCCGGCGCCGAATGCCTTCGCCAGCGCGGCCGGGTCGTTGTAGTCGGCGATCCGGACCTCGACGCCACGGTCGGCGATCGGGGCGGCCTTCTCGGCGTTCCGCGCGACCGCGACGACCTGGTCGGCGGGGACCCGCTGCAGCAGTTCGTCGATGACGAGATTGCCCAGGTGGCCGGTTGCTGCGGTGACGACGATGCTCATCTGTACTCCTAGTCGTTGATGTCTGTCACCGACAGTAGACAGGTGTAGCGAGCGGATCTATGTCTATGGAGCGCTGGTTTATGTCTCATCGTCTTGACTGGCGCGCGTATGATGGTGGACATGGATGTGCTCGCCGATGTCGTCTCCGCGATGAAGACCGGTCCGGCCACGTCCGGGCGCACCGACGTCCGGGGGCCGTGGGGACTGCGGTTCCGGCACTCGTTCGGTGCCACGTTCCACCTGGTCCTGCAGGGTACGGCGTGGTTGCTGCCGCCGGACGGCGACCCGATCCCGCTGGGACCGGGCGACGCCGTACTGCTCCCGCGCGGCCTCCAGCACACACTCGCCGACCATCCGGAGTCGCCGACCGTCGACTTCGATCCGTCGGTCGAAGAGCCGCCGCACGGTCAGGGCGCCCGCACGCTGCTGCTGTGCGGGACGTACCGGCTCGATCGCGAACGTCCGCACCCGGTGCTGAGCAGATTGCCCGACGTGGTCGTCGTGCCGGCGGATCCGGGCCGGCACCGAACGTTGCACACGGCAATCAGCATCCTCGGCGAGGAACTCGACGCGCAGCGGCCCGGCGCGGCCGCCGTCGTACCGGCGCTCGTCGATGCGCTGCTGGTTCTGATCCTGCGGGCCTGGTTCGAGAACAACGACTGCCCAACGGATCGCGGCTGGGCGCGGGCGCTGACCGATCCCGCTGTCGTGCAGTCGCTCGAACTGATCCACGAGAAGCCTGGCGCGGCATGGACGGTGGCCGATCTTGCGGCCGGTGTCGGGTTGTCGCGGGCCGCGTTCGCGCGACGGTTCACCGAGGCGGTCGGCGAGCCGCCGCTCACGTACTTGTCCCGCTGGCGGATGACGACCGCGGCGCGGCTGTTGCGCGATCACGATCGCCCGCTCGCCACCGTCGCGAAGGAGATCGGCTACACATCGGAGTTCGCGTTCGCGAAGGCGTTCAAGCGCGACTTCGGCGTACCGCCAGGGACGTATCGCAAGCAGCTGGCTATGGCCTGACGGTCAGATCTTCGGGGCGCAGCGTCGCGACGAGCTCGCCGCGGCTGCGGACGCCGACCTTGGCGAACGCCGACTTGAGGTGGTCCTGGATCGTGTGCGGCGAGATCGACAGCCGATCCGCGATCTCGGTGGTGGTGTGCCCGGAGATCACCTCCAGGCAGATCTCCCGCTCGCGCGTGGTCAGGCCGTACGCCGCCAGCAGCATCCCGACCAGGTGATGTCCGGACGCCGGCTCGATCGTGACCACGACCTCCTCGTGGTTGTCCCCGAGCAACCGGCTGCCCTGCAGGACAACCCATCCGCCCGACGCCGTCTGCACCCGGGCCTGGAAGGTCCCGCCGGCCGCCACCCGGGCGCCGGTGACGACCGCGCGCAGCAGTACGTCGAACCGCCCGGGCGCGATCTCGTTCAGCTCGTCCTGCCAGGTCTGCGCGGCCGCGGTGATCGCCCGAGGTTCGCCGTTCGGCCCGGTGACGACGATCGACGGGCCGACCCCTCCGCGGTACCCGTGCGCGTCCGTCCGTACGGCGACCCGCGTCGCCGCTCCGATCACCGGCGCCACCGACCCGAGGAACTCCACCTCGCGATCGCTGAAGTCGGACCCGCTCCGCACGAACCCGGCCGCACCCCAACAGTCCCCGTCGACGGTGAACGTGGCCCGCACCTCGTGCTCGATCCCGAGCGGCCGCCACACCTCGTTCAGCCGCCGGTGCCCGACGACCTCGCGGTACGGCAGGTCGGACATCCGCGCGACCCGGCGATCGTTCCGGGCCAGCTCCGCGAACGAGTTCGGCACGCTGCCGGCGTACTCCGTCTCCGCCAGCCTCGGCTCGTACTCCGAGGGGATGCGCGCCTGCCCGCTGGTCATCGAACTGATCACGAGCGTGCCCGGATCAAGGCCGGCCCAGCACGTCAGCTCGCTGCCGACCACCCGCTCGACCACCTCGATCGCGGCCGCGTGCAGGTCGACGACGCCCATCCCCGACGTCGCCAGGGCCGCGATGTCCCGGCGCGCGGCCCGCGCCTGGCCCTCCCACATGCGCTCAGTATGCGCCGCCGTACCCGGGCCGACTATCCCGCAAATGTGGGGATTCCGGTCCGCTCCTGAGCCCAGCCGCACGGGATTTCGGCCGCCTCCGCTGCAACCTAGCGTCGCGGCCATGACCGAATCAGTGCATCTGAGCAACGCCGGCAGCGGGGTCGAGCACGCCGCTCCGGATGCGACCGTGACAGTCAAGATCGGCGCCGAGCACACCGACGGGCAGTACGAGCTCTTCGAGATCGACGCGCCCCGCGGCGACGCGGCCCCGCCGCACAGCGAGTCCTGGAGCAAGGCGTTCTACGTGCTGCAGGGCCGGATCCTCGTCCAGGCAGGCGATCAGGGCTACGACCTCGGCCCGGGTTCGTCGATCAGCATCCCGGCCGGCACGCTGAACACCTTTTCGGTGCTGACGCCGTCGGCGAAGTTCCTCACGATCAGCCAGGCCGACCGGATGGGCGCCTTCTTCGCGGAGTTGGCGACTGCCGACCCGACCGACTACACCGCTCTGGGCGAGGTTTCCGCCTGTCACGGGGTCTCGCTCGCATGAGTACGGCGGCGCAGGTGCTGGCGATCTGCATCGCGGTGATGCTGGCCGTGGTGTTCGTGATGGAGTCGATCCTCTACAGGCATCCGAGGCTGTATCCGCTGTTCCTCACCAAGCCGACCGACTTCGACGCGGTCCGGCTGTGGACCGTGAACGTGGGCTGGTACAACCTGACGACCGCGGCCGCCCTGGTGATCGGCGTGATCCTCGCGGTCAACGGGCATGAGCCGGCGGGGGAGGCGCTGGTGACCTTCACCGCGGCGCAGCACACGTTCCTGGCCGTCGTACTGGTCGTGACCGAGCGGCGTCTGTGGCTGAACGCGCTCATGGAAGGCATTCCTGCCGCGATTTTGCTCATCCTCATGCTGTAGGAAAGTTACGAAAGCTGCGCAATCATGGGCATGAAACACCGCACACACTCAAGGTTCCCGGATGGTCACCCAGCGTTCGGCCATCCGGGGGCCTGCCGCCCTGAGTACCCGTGAAGGTGAGGCTCATGAGCCCAATCAGTCGCAGGACCCTCGTTCTCGGCGGACTCGCCGCGGCTGGTGTCGGCGCCCTCCCGGCCCGTCAATCAGCCACCGCCCAGTCGTCCGTGATCACCGCCACTGCCGCCGTCCCGTACCCGTTCCAACTCGGTATCGCTTCCGGTGAGCCGGACGCGAGCAGCGTCGTGTTGTGGACCCGCCTGGCCCCGTCGCCGACCAACGCCGACGGTCAGGGCGGGATGGCGAACGCCGACGTCACCGTGGACTGGCAGGTGTCGACCACCGACACCTTCAGCACTCTGGTCGCATCCGGCACAGTCACTGCCCAGTACGCCGCCGCGCACTCGGTGCACGCCATCGCCGGCGGCCTCAACCCGGACTCCGACTACTTCTACCGGTTCCGGGCCCAGGGCCACATCTCGCCCGTGGGCCGGACCCGCACCACACCCGCGGTCGGCGCCGCCGGGCGAGACCTGGTGATGGCGTTCACCTCCTGCTCGCACTACGAGGAGGGCTACTTCACCGTCTATCGCCGGATGGCCGAGGAGAACCCGGGCGTCATCCTGCACCTCGGCGACTACATCTACGAGTACGGTCCGACGACGGGCCGCCCGCGACTCCACCTCGGCAACGAGATTGTGTCGCTCGCGGACTACCGCCGCCGGTACGCGCAGTACAAGACGGACCCGGACCTGCAGGCTGCGCATGCGGTCGCGCCGTGGATCGTCGTACCGGATGACCACGAGGTCGAGAACAACTACGCCGGGACCGTGCGCGAGAACAACACTCCTGCGCTGACCGCGGCGCAGTGGACCGCGCGACGGTCGGCGGCGTACCAGGCGTACTACGAGAACATGCCGCTGCGGCCCGCCCAGGTGAACAGCGGCAACAGCATCCAGCTGTACCGGCGGCTGCGGTGGGGGAGTCTGGCGACGTTCCACATGCTCGACACCCGCCAGTACCGCAACGACCAGGCATGTGGTGACGGCTGGCAGCTGTGCTCGGACGCCGATCTGGCCAGCCGCAGTCTGCCCGGCAACCCGCAGGAGACGTGGCTGCTGGACGGTCTGGGGCAGCACCTCGGTACGTGGGACATCATCGGCCAGCAGGTGTTCTTCGCCCGCCGCTTCAACTCGACCGGCGCGAGTATGGACTCCTGGGACGGGTACCGCGCTTCGCGGGCGCGGATCCAGCAGGGCTGGGTGGATCGGTCGGTCCGCAATCCCGTCGTACTCACCGGAGATGTGCACCGGGCGTGGGCGAACGACCTCAAGGCCGACTACAACAACGCGAACTCGGCGACCATCGGCACCGAACTCGTCACCAGCTCTGTCACCTCGAGCGGTGACGGCGACGGAGCTACGACGATCCCAGACGTCGGTACGAATCCGTGGCTGAAGTTCTACAACAACCGGCGTGGCTACATCCGCGCGACAGTCAGTCCGACCGAGATGCGGGCCGACTTCCGAAACGTCGCGAAGGTGTCCGAGCACGGCGCCGCCGCGGCTACTGCGAAGTCGTTCGTCATCCAAGAGGGCCAGCCCGGACTGCAGGCGGTGTGACTATGAAGACGCTACTTATTACGGCGCTTGCTGCGACTGCTCTGGTGTTCACTGCCATCCCTGCTGACGCGCACGTTGCCGCACCCACGTGGGTCACGGCGAACAGCGTGTCCACCGGCGACCAGGACAATGCGTCCGTTGCGATCAACCGGAACGGGTACGTCGCTGTGGCGTGGGAGGACGACCGCGACACCGACAACGCGACCGACAACGTCCACACCGACATCTGGGTCCGGCTGTTCCACAACGGCACTGCTGTGTACGAGAAGAAGCTCTCCACCGGTGGCGACAGCGGAGTGACCAACTGGCGGCACCTGCACCCGGACGTCGGTCTGGACGACAACGGCAATGCAGTCGTGGTGTGGCAGGACGACCCGGACGGCAATGGGTTCTACAACATCCCGTACCGCGTCCTCAACACTGCCGGCACCGTGACAGCGTCTGGCAACGCGAACACGAGCGCGACCGGCCAGCAGATCAACCCGCGGGTGGCTGTGGACCCGGACGGCGCGCCATCCACTGCCGCAGTCGCGTTCTCAGTTGTCTGGGAGGACATCCAGACCGGTACGCCGGCCACCGTGAAGGCAGCCGGCTACACCGGACCGACCACACGCGCCTGGGAGGTCACCGCCTCGCAGACGACCGGCCAGCACCACAACCCGGACGTGGCGGTGTCCGCGTCCGGCGACGCAGTGGTCGTCTGGGACGAGGACGGCGACGCTAACGGCGACTACAACATCGGACTGATCCGTCTGGGTCGGACCAACGGCGCAGCCAGCCTGTCCCGCCGGCTCGCCAACGCCACGACGACGGGCCAGCAGACGCACGCGGCTGTCGCAGCCAACTTCAACGGCGACTTCGCGGTCGCATGGCAATCGGGTACGGCGCTCAGCACGCGCTCGTTCGACTCGGCGGGCACCGCCCGGTATGCCGACGTACAGGCTGCGGCCGCGGGTACTGCGCCGTCGATCGGGATCGACGACCAAGCGCAGACCGTGGTGGGCTGGACGGTCCAGGCCACTGATCTCGATGTGTGGATCCGTGGCTTCGGGACGGACGGCACGGACACAGGACGACTGTCGCCGCAGCAGCTGAGCTCGGCCACAGTTGGTCGGCAAGAGCAGATGACGGTGGCGGTCTCGCCGTACGCCGAAGTGGCTGTTGCCTACACCGACGACAACGACGGCAACACGTACGACCAGGTCATCCTGGGCACGGGGATCTCCAACAACAGTTGGTGATTCAGTGCGAGGTCGGGGACATGGTGCTGAGCACCTTGTCCCCGGCCGCACCCAGCGGAGACGCCTCGGCCGCTTCCTCTTCTTGAGCACGAGCGGCCCCAGCTCCGGCCGCTCCGTCTCGGTGTCTTCAACCGGTACGGCGTGCAGGAGACAACGCGCGGACCAGCGTGTCGTTATCCACACCTCAGAACTACGTAGCGGAACCGTACAAGGTTCAACTGAACCGGTCGGCGCTGTCGCACGTATCTGCCGGTGAAAGGAGCTACCGATGAAAACGACAATATTGTTGCTAGGAGCAACCGTGGCCGCGGTCGGAACGCTGGCCGCGTGCGGCAGCGACAACACCGCCCAGACCAGTAGCGGCGGGGCTGCGACAGGGGCTGCGGTTTCGGTCCAGAACGTGAGCGGAGTCGGTCAGACGCTGGTCGACTCGTCCGGTAAGACGCTGTACTTCGCCGACCAGGAGGCCGGCGGGATGGTCAAGTGCACCGGCAACTGCCTGAGCTTCTGGATGCCGGCCACGGGTACGGCCGCGGACGCGAAGTCTGTCACCGGTCTGGGCGTCATGAAGCGCTCGGACACCAGCGCCGACCAGCTCACCTTCCAGGGCAAACCGCTCTACACCTTCAAACTCGACACCGGGGCCGGCAAGGCCCAGGGCAACAACGTCACCGACTCGTTCTCCGGCATGAGCTTCACCTGGCACGCCGCTACCACTACGGCAGCGGCGCCCACCCAGGCTCCGTCCAGCTCATCCGGCGGTGGCGGCGGCTACGGTTACTGATCCTCGACCAGGACGCGAACATCCCACGGCCCGAGCTCGAGCTTGCCGTTCGTGGGCCGGTCCGCGAGCACGTCGCGGGCCGGACCGGGGATCTTGAGGTCGACGCTGTCCCACGACCAGTTGTGGACGAACCGGAGCCGCCGTCCGTCCGCAGCGGTCGCGGACGTCACGGTCACGCTTCTCGGCCGCTCCGACCATGAGTCGGGCTTGATCCACCGGAACAGGTCTGCGGCGAGTGCCGGATTGGGAACCGTGCCGACGTACGTGATCCGGCCGGAGCCGTAGGCCCGCGTGGTGATCGCCGGCCATCTGGCGAAGTGCGGATCGTCATAGCCGACCAGCACCTCGGCGCCGTCGAGCTGAAGCCCGTCCACCCAGCGAGTTGCGGCAGCGTCGTCCCCGAGCTCCAGGCCGGCACCCTGAACGGACAGGTCTGCGTCGAGATTGCTGTAT
The DNA here is from genome assembly GCF_004365355.1 of Kribbella pratensis. GTDB lineage: Bacteria > Actinomycetota > Actinomycetes > Propionibacteriales > Kribbellaceae > Kribbella. The sequence goes on from NZ_SODP01000001.1 coordinate 221,526, forward strand.
TCGTCGTACCAGACACCGGCTGCGGCCGACAGCCTGCCGGGCTGGACGTCGGTGCGGACTCGCGCTTCCTCGTCGGCGTATCCCGTGCGCGGTCCGACGACCAGGTGCCCGCCGGCTTCGGCGTACGCGATCCACCGGTCCAGCAGGTCGTCGTCGGCCAGATACAGCGCGGGTACGACGAGAATCGGATGCTCCTCGACCGAGCCCGTGAACTGGCTCGTGTGCAGGATGCGGACCTGAAGGCCGGCGTCGAAAGCCCCACGATAGAAGGGGTCGAAGAATCCGTGGTACGCGCGCTCGTCCGGGCTGCCGTCTTCCTTCGCGAGTGCCGGGTACTTCTGCATCAGCCACTTGCTGGGCACCGAGTACAGCATCGTCACGTCACTGTCCGGGGTGATGCCGGCAACCAGTGAGCCGGCGGCCTCGAACTCCGCACCCAGCTGTGCGATCTCCCGGTAGACCCGGCCCGGTTCGCCGCTGTGGGGAAGGACTCCACCCCAATAGGTCTCGGCACCGAAGTGCAGTGTGTGCCAGTGCCAGTACTCGACCATCGTGGCGCCACGAGACACCAGAGCCCATGCTGCCTGGCGCCACTGGCCGTCGTACGCCGGATGGTTGCTCCACGGGGACCCGATGGACTGCGCGTTGGTCTCCGTGACGAGAAACGGCCGCTGCTGGGACGAGTACATCCGGTCTGCACTGAGGTAGAGCGCCCAGGTGCCAGTCGTGGTCCAGCCCTGCCGCGCCGGACCATGAGGTGGGTGCTGCAGGCCGTCCTGCATCGCGTAGTACGCGTTGCCGGTGGTGACGTCCAGACGCCGTACCAGCTCGTCGTCGGCGACGGCCGGGCGGTCGTAGGCGATGCACGTGGTGACGAACTGGTCCGTCCGTGAGTACTCGCGAACGATGTCGGCCTGCCAGCCGATGAACTCCGTTGTCTGATCTGCCTGGAACTGCCGCCACGCCACGTCGTACTGCGGCTGGACGTTGCCATCGGGAGTCCACAGGTCAGCCCAGTCCGACAGGCGGTGCGACCAATAGACGAGGCCCCAGGCGTCGTTCAGGCTCTGGACGTCGCCGTACTTGTGCCGGAGGCTGTCCACGAAGCGCTGGAAGACGCCGTGGTTGTGCAGCAGCTCGTTCCCTGGTTCGTTGTCGACCTGGAAACCGATCACGGCCGGGTGCCCGGCGTACCGGTCGGCGATCTTCCGGATCACCCGCTCGGCGTGGAACCGGAAGCCGGGATGCGTGAAGTCGACTTCCTGCCGCGCACCCCACCCGATCCGCTGGCCTGTCTTCCGCTCGCCGGTGATCTCCGGATGCAACCGCACCAACCACGGCGGCACGGCGTACGTCGGAGTGCCGAGGACGACCGCGATACCGCGCCGGTGCGCGCCGTCGAGGACGGGTTGCAGCCAGTCGAGATCGAAGCGGCCGTTCTCCGGCTCCCAGGTCGACCAGACGGACTCGCCGACGCGGATGACCGAGAAGCGCGCCTCGGCCATCAGGTCGAGATCCCGCTCGAGGCGGTCGGTGGGTTGGTATTCGTGATAGTACGCAGCTCCGAAGAGCACACGCTCGTGCACGCTTTCTCCAATAATAGAAGGGAATCAGGTCTTGACGCCGCCGGCGCTTCCACCGCAGGTGGCCAGAGCCAGTGCGGCGGCGAAGCCCAGGGCGGTTCCGGCGGCCGCGCGCCGGAGGTGATGCGGCGATCAGCCCGCCGGACGTGGCGCGGCGGTGGAGTGACGGACGACGAGCCGGAGCGGAGGTGGCTCCGGGAGTGGCGAGCGATCGCCGGTAGGCGACTCGATCTCGGTGACCAGGTTCGCGATCCCGCGGTCGACGTGGACGTCGAAGTCCTGCGGGACGGTGGTGAGCGGTGGCGTCAGGAACGCCGCGGAGGGGATGTCGTCGAAGCCGACGACGCTGACATCCCCGGGGACCGAACGGCCGGCCTCGGCGAGCGCACGCAGTACCCCGATGGCCATGTCGTCGTTGGCGACGAAGATCGCGGTGACATCGGGATTCGCGGCCAGTTCACGGCCCGCGGCGTAGCCGGAAGCAGGCAGCCAATCGCCTTCCAGCACAGGGGGTTCGGGCGCACCGGCAGCCGCCAGCGCCTGGCGCCAGCCCGCCAGCCGGTCCTGGGCGGCCCACCAGCGCTGGGGGCCGGCGACATGCCAGACCGTCCGGTGCCCGAGGCCGAGCAGGTGTTCGGTCGCGCTCCGGCCGGCGTCCACGTTGTCGCCGCCGGTGACCAGACTCGGCTTCGCGTTGAGCCCGTGCAACCGGCCGAAGCTCAGCACCGGGAGATCGGCCTCGATCGGTACGCCGTCGCCCTCGTCGATCGGCTCGGACAGGATGATCCCGTCGACACCCTGCTCGAGCAGGTGCTCGACCGCATCCGCGATGGTGTCGCCTTCGAGGGTGTTCACGATGGTGACCGAGTAACCGGTCGTCCGCAGCGCGCGTTCGACCGCCACCAGTTGGGTCGACGGGCCGAACAGCGCCGTACCGAGGCAGACCACCCCGATCCGCTTGGTTCGGCCGGAGTTCAGCGCCCTGGCGGCGTCGTTGCGGCGGTATCCGAGCTCCCGCATGGCCGCCTGGACCCGGAGCCGGACCTCCTCCTTGACGTACGGCTCGTCGTTGAGCACCCGGGAAACGGTCTTCTGCGAGACACCCGCCAGCCGGGCCACGTCCGTGCTCCCCGGACGACGCCGCGCCGAGCCGACGCCGCCCTCCGGTTTCGCCATGGTCATGAGCCTCTCACGGGTGTGTTCTGACTGCGTAGTCAGAATGTGTCTACGTAGTCAGAAACGTCAATGACTCGCTCCCTGTGACCTGAGTCACATTGAGGTCAACGGCTGTACAGAGCGGTGAGCCGGCCGCGGGCGATGGTGGCGGCGTCGATGGCTTCGAGGGCCTCGTCGAGACCGGCGCCGTCGGCGAGATTGGTTGCCTTGGACAACGCGTAGACGGTGAACCGGTAGTGGTGCGTGCCGCTCGGTGGGCACGGGCCGTAGTACGACGGTTTGCCGGCGGAGTTGTTCGCCTGCTTGGCGCCGGGCGGCGTGGTGCCCTCGGTGATCGAACTCGTCCCTGGATCGAGATCGAGCAGCACCCAGTGGGTGAAGGTACCTCTGGGTGCGTCGGGGTCGTCCACCACGAGCGCCAGAGCTTTCGCGCCGGCGGGTGTACCGGTCCACGCCAGTGGTGGAGAGATGCCTTTGCCGTCGCACGTGTACTTGCTCGGAATGGCCTCTCCGTCGCGGAGGACCGGACTCGTGACGGTGATGCTGGTCGGTGCGGTCACGGCAGGCTCCTTCCCGGACCCGCCGCCGCAGGCGGCCGTGCTGACCAGCACGGCCGCCCACAGCAGCAGTCGTCGCATGCGCTCAACGTACTACCGGCCGGGACGAAGGTCGGCTGATCCTTGCGGACACGGCACTTCCCGGCGAGCTTCAGCATCTGACCGATGTTTCAGTGCCGCTCGGTCAGCTTGATGACGGGCAGTTCGCGGTCGGTCTTCAGCTGGTAGCCGGCGAAGCGCGGGGCGATCTCAATGATCCGCTTCCATTCCTCGGCGCGTTCCGTGCCGTGCAGCTGCTCCGCATGGACCTCGATCGTCTTCTTGCCGACCTCGATGCGGACCCGGTCGGGATGTGCGGCCAAGTTGTAGTACCACGCCGGATTCGCCGGGGCGCCGGCCGCGGAGGCGATGATCAGCCGGTTGCCATCGGCGGCCGGGAGCCAGCTGACCGGTGTCATCCGGACCTCACCGGACCGGCGTCCGATCGTGTGCAGGACCAAGATGTCGATGCCGGCGACTCTGCCGCCCCGGCGCCGGATCACAGGGGCCACGAAGTTGTTCAGCCAGCGCCAGGCGCGGCCGTTCGGCTGCCGAGCGCCACGGGTGCCGGCTCGGGTGTCGAAGCTCATCCGGTCACGGTCTCATGTTCCGTGCAGCTCATGCTCCGTGCGCGTGGTGATGACTGTGTCGTCGTGGGTGAAGGGCTTGCCCTCGAGGTTGAAGCTCCAGGAGGTGGTGGGCGTGATCCGCAGGTAGCTGCCCGGGCCGAAGCGGCCGGTGCGCTCGACGAGTTCGGCCTCGCCGTAGATGCGCAGATAGCGGGGGATCCACGGGTCGGTCGACGGGAGGTCGTCGAGGATCACGGCGACCTTGGAATTGCCCGCCCGCACGTTGCGGAACTTTCGTGTGCGCACCGGGTCGACGCCGCCGATGTAGAGGTACGTTCCGTCGTACTCGAACCCGACCGGGACGGCGTCCGGCTGCCCGTCGGAGCCGACCGTGGCGAGCCGCGCGATGGGCTGGGATTTCAGGTACTCGAGTTCCTGGTCGCTGAAAGCCATCGATGCTCCTCGATAGTTAATGCCATTAACTGTACGCATCGTTGACTATACATGCCCTGTACCGTGGTGGGGTGAGTGAGACGGAGATCGCGCCGCTCGATCAGTTGGACGCGGCCGGGAATCTGATCCAGCTGAGCGGGCTGGTGCAGGGCATCTACGCGCGCGTCTCCGACCGGCACGACCTGACGCCCGTTCAGGCCAAGCTGCTGTGCGTGCTGCTCGGCGGCCCGCGCGGAATGGCCGAGTTGGCGGCGTGCTTCGGCGTCGAGAAGGCGGCGCTCACCGGGCTGATGGATCGGGCCGAGAAGCGTGGTCTGGCGGAGCGTTCCGCGGTTCCCGGCAACCGGCGGGCGCTCCAGGTCAATCTCACCGAGGCGGGCCGCCGGGCTGCGAAGGCGTTCCATGCCGACGTCGGTGAGGCGCTCAACGGACTGATGGCCGACCTGAGCCCGGCGGATCGGGAGCAGTTCAGCGCCACCATGGCCGGCATCATCACCAGCTGCCGCAGCGATACCAAGCGGTGAGCTGCCCAGCGTGGTGGAGAACGGTTTCCTATACGATCACAGCGTGCCGAAGCTGCTGAGTTCCTGAGATGTCCGCCGTCGTCGGTGCCTTCGGCGCGCTGGTCGCGGTCGCCGTGCTCGGGTACGTCGTCGGCCTTCTCGGCGTACTGCGTTCGCAGGACGAGCTCGTCCTGTCCCGGCTGGCGTTCTTCGTCGCGACGCCGGCGTTGCTGTTCACGACGGTCGCGCGGGCCGATCTACGCGCGATCTTCTCGGTCGTGCTGGTCACCAACCTGCTGAGTCTGTTCGTGGTCCAGGTCGTGTTCCTCGTCGTCGCGGCCGCGATCTGGCGGCGCACGCGGTCCGAGGCGACGATCGGCGTACTCGCGTCGTCGTACGTGAACGCCGGGAACCTCGGCGTACCGGTCGCGGCCTACGTGCTGGGGAACGGTGCGTTGGTCGCACCCATCGTCTTGTTCCAGGTCGTGATCATGGCGCCGATCGCGTTCGCCGTCCTGGACCATGATCGGCAGGGGAGCGGGCGGCGGGTGTCGCTGCGGACCATCCTGACGCGGCCGTTCCGCAATCCGCTGACTGTGGCCTCGTTGCTCGGGTTGCTGTTTTCGCTGCTGGGCGTGCGATTGCCGGACGTCGTGATGCGGCCGATCGACCTGGTCGCCGCCGCGGCCGTGCCGGTTGCGTTGATCGCTTATGGGTTGAGCCTGAGTGCGGGGACGAAGGACTCGATCACCTTGCGGCGCGACGTCGTACTCGCGGTGGCGTTGAAGACGTTCGTCCAGCCGCTGACGGCGTACGTGATCGCGCGGTGGGTCCTCGACCTGCACGGTACGGCGTTGCTCGCGCCGACGCTGCTGGCTGCGCTACCGACCGCGCAGAACGTCTATGTGTACGCCGTGCATTACCGGAGCAGCCGGACGCTCGCGCGGAGTGCCGTCCTGCTGAGCACGGTGCTGTCGATCCCGGTGATGATCCTGATCGCGGGACTGCTGGCCTGAGTCAGCGTCTGTCAGCGCCTGTCAGCGCGGCTCAGCGCATGGCTTTGAAGGCTTCTTCGGCGACCGGCTCGACCTGGTCGACCTTCACGCCTTCGTTCGCGGACTGGGCGATGACGGTGAGGGTGTTGGAGCCGCGGTAGCACTGGGTCGGCAGGTTGCCGGACGACTCGACGCAGGTGGAGCTGCCGATCTTCTTGATCTTGTCCGGGGTCGCGCCGGAGTCGGCGACTGTCTTGTCGATGTCGACCTTGCCGCGCAGCGCGATGATCACGAACATCCGGTTGCCGTCGATGGTCCCGTACGCCTCGACCGTGGCCTGCTTGCCGTTGTTGATCCGGCTCAGCGCCTCGCGCGTCTGGTCCAGCTGCAACTGGCCGCGGATATTCGCGTCGGTGATCCGGTCGAGCCCGGCCAGCTTTGCCGGCGGGGTGATCCCACGCTCGGTGTTCAGCCGGTTGAGTGGCCCGAGACCCCAGATGTACCCGAGCAACGCCAGCGCGATGAGGATGACGACCGCCGCGCCGACCGTGAGCCACGGCCCCCGCAGCTTGATCCGCCGCCACCACTGCTTCTTGGTCTGCTCGGCCGCGACATCAACCTTCGTATCCCCAGGCACTTCCCCAACACCCTCCGCGGCCCCAGCAGACGTCTCGACCCCAGCGGACTTCTCGGTGCCAGCAGGCTTCGTGGTCGCAGCAGGCTTCTCGGTGCCAGGAGAGTTCGTGGTCCCAGCGGACTTCTCGGCCCCATCAGCGTTCACGGTCCCAGCGGGTTTCTCTGCCGCGGCGGGGACGGCGGCCAGCTCGGCGGTGTCCGCGCCGGCGTCGGCCGTGGTGACGGCCTCCTCCGTCGGCCTCGGATCCGCCGGGGTGGTGGGGTCGCTCATGCGTTGGCTCCTCGGACGTTCGGTCACGGGGTTCGGACCCGATGCTTCCACATCAGCACAAACCGGTCTCGCAGGGTAGTCGTTCCGCGACAAGCACCGGTGCCCGCCTCCAGCAGGAGACGGGCACCGGGATCGTGCTCAGAGCGCTGCGACGACCTTCACCGCGTCGGAGTCGTCGGCGTGCCAGACGATCTCCCCGGTGATCCGGCCCGCGGCCCGCAGGTCCGGCTCGGCCCGCTCGGCCAGCTCCAGCCGCGCGGCCGGACCGGTGACCTCGACCTTGCTGACCTCGGTCTTCATCGAGACCTGCGCCTCGGACTTCGCCCCGCGGATCCCCGCCAGAACCTCCGAGACCGCGTCCAGAACCTCAGGCTCCTGCGCGGCAACCGCGAGATCGACATCCGGCTGCGGCCAGCTGGTCAGGTGGATCGAACCCTCCTGCCACCACGACCAGACCTCCTCGGTCGCGAACGGCAGGTACGGCGCGAGCAGCCGCAGCTGGACCGACAACGCGACCGCGAGCGCCGCCTTCGCGGAAGCTGCCGCGGCGTCACCCTGACCGCCGTACGCCCGCTCCTTGACCAGCTCGACATAGTCGTCGCAGAACGTCCAGAAGAACCGCTCGCTGACCTCCAGCGCGCCGGTGTAGTCGAACCGCTCGAAGGCCGCCGTGGCCTCCGCGACGATCGACCGCAGCTGCTGCAGCATCGCCAGGTCGACCGGCTCGGTGACCGCGGACGTGTCGACCGTCGTCGCGCCGAACCCGAGAACGAACTTCGACGCGTTCAGGACCTTGATCGCGAGCCGCCGACCGACCTTCATCTGCGACTCGTCGAACGGCGAGTCCATCCCCGGACGGGCCATCGCCGCGCGCCACCGGACCGCGTCCGCGCCGAACTTGTCCAGGATCTCGGTCGGGACGACCGCGTTGCCCTTGGACTTCGACATCTTCTTCCGGTCCGGGTCGACGACGAACCCGGAGATCATCGACCGCGCCCACGGCAGCGTGCCGTTCTCGAAGTGGGCCCGGACGACGCGGGAGAACAACCAGGTCCGGATGATCTCGTGCGCGTGCGTGTTCAGGTCCATCGGGAACGTACGCCGGAACAGGTCGTCGTCGCGCTCCCAGCCGCAGGCGATATGCGGAGTGAGCGACGACGTCGCCCAGGTGTCCATCACATCGGGGTCGGCCTCGAACCCACCCGGCTTGCCGCGCTGGGACTCGTCGTACCCCCGCGGTGCCTGTGAGGTCGGGTCGATCGGCAGCTCGGCCTCGGACGGCATCAGCGGGTGCGCGTAATCGGGCTCGCCGTCGGCGTCCAGCGGATACCAGACCGGGAACGGGACGCCGAAGTACCGCTGGCGGGAGATCAGCCAGTCGCCGTTCAGCCCCTCGACCCAGTTCAGGTAGCGGTGGCGCATGTGCTCCGGGACCCAGGCGAGCTCCTCGCCGCGCTCGATGAACTCCTGCTTGAGCGCCTCGTCGCGGCCGCCGTTGGTGATGTACCACTGCCGGGTGGAGACGATCTCGAGCGGCTTGTCGCCGTTCTCGTAGAAGTTCGCCATCCGCTCGGTGGGCTTCGGCTCGCCGTCCAGCTCGCCGCTCTCGCGCAGCTTCTGGACGATCAGCTCGCGGGCGCTGAAGACGGTCTTGCCGGCCAGCTCGCCGTACAGCTCGGCGGAGTCCTCGAGCCAGGCCGGGGTCTCGCGCAGGAACCGGCCGTCGCGGCCGATGACGGTCCGGACCGGCAGCTGCAGCTCGCGCCACCACTGGATGTCGGTCTGATCGCCGAAGGTGCAGCACATCGCGATGCCGGCGCCCTTGTCCATCTCGGCGGCCGGGTGGGCGAGGATCGGGACCTCGACGCCGAACAGCGGCGACTTCGCGGTCGTCCCGAACAAGTGCTTGTACCGGTCGTCGTCGGGGTGGGCGACCAGCGCGACACAGGCCGGGATCAGCTCGGGCCGGGTGGTCTCGATGTAGATGGGGCCGTCGGCGCCGTGGTACGCGATCCGGTGGTAGGCGCCCGGATACGGCCGGGCCTCCATCTCGGCCTGCGCGACCGCCGTCTGGAACGTGACGTCCCAGACCGTCGGCGCCTCGGCCAGATACGCCTCGCCGCGGGCGAAGTTCCGCAGGAAGGCGCGCTGCGACGTACGCCGGGAGTCCTCGGAGATCGTCGTGTAGAGGTGGTCCCAGTCGACACTCAGACCGACCGTCCGCCACATCGACTCGAACGCCTGCTCGTCGATGTGGGTGAGCTCACCGCACAGCTCGACGAAGTTCTGCCGGGCGATCGGGATCTGCTTCTTCGGGTCCGGCTTGGCCGGCGGGGTGAAATCCGGGTCGTACGGCATGGAGGGGTCGCACTTGACGCCGTAGTAGTTCTGGACCCGGCGCTCGGTCGGCAGACCGTTGTCGTCCCACCCGATCGGGTAGAAGACCTTCTTCCCGCGCATCCGCTGGAACCGCGCGACCAGGTCGGTGTGGGTGTAGCTGAAGATGTGCCCGACGTGCAGCGACCCGGAGACCGTCGGCGGCGGCGTGTCGATCGAGAACACGTCGGCCCGCTCCGCGGTGCGGTCGAAGGCGTAGGTCTGCTGCTCCTTCCATACAGCAGCCCACTTCTCCTCGAGGCCTTCGAGGGTGGGCTTGTCTGGAACACGGGACGTCTGGCTCATGCGCACAATCGTAGTGGTTGTCAAGGGGTGCTCCGAACGCTTATCCACAGCCCCCACCTAGACTTGGCGTTCTGATGAGTGACCTCTCTTACGCCGACGTGTCGGCCCTGCTCCAGGCGCGCTGGCCGGAGCACAAGATCGAGCCTTCCCTGGACCGGGTTCGGCGGCTCGTCGAGCTGCTCGGCGACCCCCAGAAGGCCTACCCGGTGGTGCACCTGACGGGGACCAACGGCAAGACGTCCACGGCCCGGATGATCGACACTCTGTTGCGCGAAGCGGGGCTGCGGACCGGCCGGTTCACCAGCCCGCACCTGGAGTCGGTGCGCGAGCGGATCACGCTGGACGGCGAGCCGATCAGCGAGGAGCGCTTCGTCGAGGCGTACGCCGAGATCGCGCCGTACCTGGACGTCGTCGACGCCGAGCAGGAGCACCCGCTCACGTTCTTCGAGGTGATGACCGGCATGGCGTACGCCGTGTTCGCGGACGCACCCGTCGACGTCGCGGTGATCGAGGTCGGCCTGGGCGGGTCCTGGGACTCGACCAACGTCGCCGACGGGACGGTCTCGGTGATCACGCCGATCGCGGTCGACCATGCGCACATCCTCGGCGCGGATCCGGTCACGATCGCCGGCGAGAAGGCCGGGATCATCAAGACCGGCGGTACGACGGTGATGTCGCAGCAGAGCCTGGAGGTCTTCGAGGTCCTGCTCCGCCGGGCCGCCGAAGTCGGCTCGCAGGTCGCCCGCGAGGGGATCGAGTTCGGTGTCGTCAGCCGCACGCTCGCGGTCGGCGGCCAGGTGATCTCGGTGAAGGGTCTCGGCGGCGAGTACGACGAGCTGTACCTGCCGCTGCACGGCGAGTACCAGGCGCACAACGCCGCCACCGCGGTCGCCGCGGTCGAGGCGCTGCTCGGCGCCAGCCCGGAGTCGGACGGCCGCGTCACCACCGAGCTGCTGCAGGCCGGCTTCGCCAATGTCACCAGCCCGGGCCGGATGGAGGTCGTCCGGCAGAGCCCGACGGTCATCGTCGACGCCGCCCACAACCCGCACGGGGCCGAGGCGACCGCGGCGACGGTCTCGGAGGCGTTCCAGTTCGAGCCGCTGATCGGCGTCCTCGGCTGCATGAAGGACAAGGATGTGTACGGCGTCCTGGAGGCGTACGAACCGATCATGGAAACGGTCGTCTGCACCCGTAACAGCTTCGTCGAGCGCTCGATGCCGGCCGAGGAACTGGGCGAGCTGGCGGCCGAGGTGTTCGGTGAGGAGCGCGTGCTGGTCCGGCCGCACCTGATCGACGCGATCGACGACGCGATCCGGCTGGCCGAGGAGAACGCGGTCGCGCTCGGCAGCGGCGGCGTGCTGATCACCGGCTCCGTCATCACCGCCGGCGAGGCCCGCTCGCTGCTGGTCCGCAAGCCCAAGGGCGAGCAGTCATGAGGTCGCTCGCCTCGATCGTGCTCGGGTTCGAGTCGATCGTGCTCGCCCTGGTCACGCCGGTGATGATCTCGGTCGCCGACGTCCGGCCGGCGGTCGCCGTACCGGTCTGCCTCGGTCTTGCGGTGCTCGCGATCGTCGCGGCCGGCCTGCTGCGGTTCCAGGTCGGCTACGTGCTCGGCTCGGTGGTCCAGGTGGGCGCGGTCGGACTCGGCTTCGTCGTCTCGGTGATGTTCGTCCTCGGCGTGGCGTTCGCGGCCTTCTGGGTCGCCGCGATCGTGCTCGGCCGCCGCATCGAAGAGGCCAAGAAAGCCCACGAGGGATTAGGCTCGGCCGCCCACCCTAGTTCGAGAGAGAGTTGACAGATGTCGCAGCGCACCCTGGTCCTGCTGAAGCCCGACACGGTTCGCCGCGGCCTGATCGGTGAGGTGCTCGGCCGGTTCGAGGCCAAGGGACTCCGGATCGTCGCGATGGAGCTGCGTACGATCGACGCCGAGCTGGCCGACCAGCACTACGCCGAGCACGTCGAGAAGGCCTTCTACCCGCCGCTGCGCGATTTCGTCACCAGCGGCCCGCTGGTCGCGATGGTGCTCGAGGGCGACGAGGCGATCGAGGTCATCCGCGCCCTGAACGGCGCCACCGACGGCCGCAAGGCCGCGCCCGGCACCATCCGCGGCGACTTCTCGCTGTCGAACCGCGAGAATCTCGTCCACGGCTCCGACTCCGAGGAGTCCGCGAGCCGCGAGATCAAGATCTGGTTCCCCGACCTGCCTTGATCGCAAGGCCGTTCGCGCCGGAGGCCAGTGCGGACAGGTGGTGAGTGAGCGGATACGATACGTGCCGGGCGGACCGGTCGTGTCGGTCCACGGGCTTTGCGCGGGCGGCGCTTAGCCTGGGTTGGGGTCGAGTGGGAGGTGCCGCGGTGGCGAACAGCATGCTCGGCCGCGACATGGCGGTCGACCTCGGAACGGCGAACACCCTGGTGTACGTGCGTGGGCGGGGCGTCGTGCTGAACGAGCCGTCCGTGGTCGCGACCCGGACGGACGACCCGCGGGAAGCGGTCGCGTTCGGTCACGAGGCCAAGAAGATGATCGGCCGGACTCCGGGCAACATCACCGCGATCCGGCCGCTCAAGGACGGCGTGATCGCCGACTTCGACGCAGCCGAGCAGATGCTGCGGTACTTCATCCAGCGCGTGCACCGCCGGCGGTACTTCGCCAAGCCCCGGATCGTGGTCTGCGTCCCGTCCGGCATCACCGCGGTAGAGCAGCGCGCGGTCCGCGACGCCGGGTACATGGCCGGCGCCCGCAAGGTCTACATCATCGAGGAGCCGATGGCCGCCGCGCTCGGCTCGAACCTCGAGGTCCGCGACGCCACCGGCAACATGGTCGTCGACATCGGCGGCGGTACGACGGAGGTCGCGGTCATCTCGTTCGGCGGCATCGTCACCAGCCAGTCGATCCGGGTGGCCGGCGACGCCATCGACAAGGCGATCGTGAACTACTGCAAGAAGGAGTTCTCGCTGCTGCTCGGCGAGGCGACCTCGGAGCAGATCAAGATGACGATCGGGTCGGCGTTCCCGACCACCGACGGTCCGGACAGCGAGATCCGCGGCCGCGACATGATCTCCGGCCTGCCGCGGACGGTGAAGGTCTCCTCGGCCGACATGCGCCAGGCGATCGAGGAGCCGATCACCGCGATCGTCGACGCGGTCAAGGCGACCCTGGACAAGACTCCGCCGGAGCTGGCCGGCGACATCGTCGACCGCGGCATCGTGCTGACCGGCGGCGGCGCGCTGCTCAAGGGGATGGACGAGCGGCTGCGGCACGAGACCGGCATCCCGATCCACGTCGCGGAGAATCCGCTCGACGCCGTCGTCCTCGGCGCCGGCAAGTGCGTGGACAACATCGAGACCCTCAACCGCATCCTGGTCACCGACAACCGGCGCTGAGGTACCACCCGATGCTCAAAGACCTCGGTACCCCGGCCCGCAGCGCGATCCGCTCGGCAGGCGCACCGCTCCGCGCGACCGGCATGCCGCGGCAGGTCCGTCGCCGCCGGAGTGTGCTCGCGCTGGTGATCCTGGCTTGTTTCACGCTGATCGTGCTCGATGCCCGCCGCTCGGCCGGTTCGCCGGTCGAGCCGCTGCGGGAGGCCGCGGCCGGTGTGTTCGGCCCGCTCGAGTCGACCGCGAGTTCGGCCCGGCAGCCTGTGGACGACCTCCGCGACCGGTTCGCGGAAATGGATAGGTTGAAAGCAGAGAACGAAAAACTCAAGCAGGACAACGAGAATCTGACCCGGGAGCTGAACACCTCCGACTACGCCCGCAACCGGGCGCAGGAGTTGGACAAGCTGCTCAAGGTCGCGCCGGCGTACACGATGACGCCGGCCCGGGTGATCGGGATCGGTGGGGCACAGACGTTCAGCCACACGGTCACGATCGACGCCGGGACGGCGGACGGTGTGCGCACCGACATGACCGTGATGAACGGGACCGGTCTGGTCGGCCGGGTGGTGCGCACCACCACGGGGACCGCGACCGTGCTGCTGATCGGCGACCGCAACTCGACCGTCGGCGGTCGGCTGAACTCGTCGATGGCGCTCGGCTTCGTCTCCGGACGCGGCGATGTGGCCGGCACCCTCGACTACAAGCTCGTCGACCCGAAGGCCCGGCCCAAGGTCGGGGACCGGATCGTCACCTGGGGCTCGAGCGGCAACGCGCCGTACGTGCCGGGGGTCCCGATCGGCGTCGTCACCTCCGTGACGCCGAACGAAGGCTCCCTCGGATCCACCGCAACCATCAAGCCGTACGTCGACCCGACCCGGATCGACACCGTCGGCGTGGTCACCGGACCACCCGCCCGCCCACCACGAGGACACCTACCAGGGAAGGGGAACTGACACCGTGATCGCACTACGCATCGGCCTGGCTGCCCTCTTCCTGATGGTGGCCGTGACCGTGCAGACCTCCGTGCTGAGCAACATCGCGGTCGCCGGGGTGACATGTGACCTCACGCTGATCGTGGTGATCGCGCTCGCGCTGTCCCGCGGGCCGGAGTGGGGTGCGATCGCCGGATTCGTCGGCGGCCTGCTGCTGGACATCGTGCCGCCGGCGGACCACACCGCCGGCCGCTGGGCGCTGTCGCTGGCCATCGCAGGGTATGTCGCCGGCCTGATCCGTCGTGAGACCTCGAGCGGGCCGGTCGGTCCGCTGGGTGTTGCGCTGACGGTCGTGCTCGGGACGGCGATCTCGTTCTTCATCTACAGCGCGACCGGCTCGCTGCTGCACGACCCGTCGGTCGACTGGGGCGAGTTCGGCGTCCGCCTCGGCATCGCCGCCGGGTACGACGTAGTCGGCGCGATCGTGGTGATACCGCTGGTCATGTGGATCATGGGCCGCGTCCAACCCGCCCGCGAGCGTCGAGTCGTGCCATGAACGAGCGAAGCGAGTTCATCATCAAGCACAGCGCGTCTCGTGCCTCATCCGCGCCCGGAGCGAAGCGAGGACGTGGATGAGCTGGGACGGCTTCGAGGCGCCGTTGAAGGCACGGTTGCGGTTGTTCGTGATCGGGGTGCTGGTCTTCTCCTTGCTGTGCACGCTGTTCGGCCGGCTCTGGTACATGCAGGTGATGTCGAGCGCCGACTACTCGCAGGCGGCGACGCAGCAACACATCCGCCAGGTCCTGATCCCGGCCCCACGCGGCACGATCGTCGACTCCCAGGGCCGGACCCTTGTCGGCAACCGGGTCTCGCTGGTGATCACTGTCGACCGGTCGGTGCTCGCCAAGCTCCCGGACAGCCAGCAGAACGTCGTCCTGATCCGCCTGGCGAAGGTGCTCGGCCAGAAGCCCGCGGACCTCAAGGCCCGCACGATGCTGTGCGGCGAGCCCGGCGCGTCCAAACCACCCGCCTGCTGGAACGGCACGCCGTACCAGCCGATCCCGGTCGCGAAGGACGTCAGCGAGCAGGTCGCGATCGACGTGATGGAGCGCCGCGAGGACTTCCCCGGGATCGCCGCCGACTCACAGACCCTCCGCGCCTACCCCGAGCCGTTCAAGGTGAACGCGGCGCACATCCTCGGGTACCTGTCGCCGATCACGACCGAAGAGCTCGAGGACATGGACAAGGCCGGACAGGACTCGGTCCCGCACCGGTCCGACCTGGTCGGTCGCGCCGGTGTCGAGCGCTCGTACGACAAGCTGTTGCGCGGCACGCCCGGCGAGAAGGACGTGATCGTCGACGCTGTCGGGTACACCACCGGCATCCAGAAGCAGACCGCGCCGGTCCCGGGCGCGACGCTGGTCACCACGATCGACGCACGGATCCAGGCCTCGGTCGAGAGTCAGCTGAAGAACGCGATCATGACCGCGCGCAAGCAGACCGACCCGGTCACCCACAAGAAGTACGTCGCCGACTCCGGTGCCGCGGTGGTCATGGACACCAAGACCGGCCGGGTCGTCGCGATGGCCAGCTACCCGACCTACGACCCGGGCGTCTGGGTCGGCGGTATCACCCAGCGCGAGCTCGACGCGTTGTACTCGACCAAGTCCGGCACGCCGTTGGTCTCCCGCGCGCTGCAGGCCCAGCTGGCGCCGGGGTCGACGTTCAAGCCGATCACCACCTCGGCCGCGCTGGGCGCCGGGTACAGCCCGAAGACGCGCCTCGACTGCTCGTCGTACTTCGAGGTCGGCAACCGCCGCTTCAAGAACTACGAGTCCGCGTCGTACGGGATGATCGGCTTCGACCAGGCGCTGGCGCTGTCCTGCGACACGTTCTTCTACCGGATCGCGTATGCGCTCTGGCTGAAGGAGGGCGGCAACTCCAGCGACATCAGCACGTACGACCCGCTGGTCGAGATGGCGAAGAAGTTCGGCCTCGGCAAGCCGACCGGCATTGACCTGCCCGGCGAGACGAGCGGCCGGATCGCGGACCGGCAGTGGAAGAAGACGTACTACGACTCGATGAAGGACTACTACTGCAAGCTGTCGGCCAACCCGCCGGCCGGCACGTCAGCCTTCCTCAAGCAGTTCGCCCGCGAGTTCTGCGTCGACGGGTACAAGTACCGCGCCGGTGACGCGGTGAACTTCGCGATCGGCCAGGGCGACACCACCGTCACCCCGCTGCAGCTCGCCACCGTGTACTCCGCCCTGTCGAACGGCGGCACCCTCTTCGAGCCGCGCGTCGTCCAGTCGTGGGTCGGCGCGAACGGCAAGCCGCACGAGATCAAGCCGGTGGTGAAATCGAAGCTCCCGGTCGCGAAGAACACCCTGAAGTACATCGACACCGCGCTGAAGCAGACCACGGTCAGCGGCACCGCGGCCTGGAAGTTCCAGGGCTTCCCGCTCGACAAGATCCCGGTCCGCGCCAAGACCGGGACGGCCGAGGTCTACGGCAAGCAGACGACCTCCTGGCTCGCGTCGTACACCGATCAGTACGCCGTGGTGATGATGATCAGCCAGGCCGGTACCGGTTCGGGCGCCGGTGGTGACGCGGTCCGCAAGATCTACGAGACGCTGTACAACATCAAGCCGGCGCCGCCGCCCGGGCAAGAGAAGCCGAAGCAGTGAGGGGGCGCAGATGGCACTCCTGACTCCGATCCGGATGCGATCGCGGATGGACCGGCGCTCGACCGTGTGGCAGGTGGACTGGGTCCTCGTGCTCAGCGTCGTCGCGCTGTCGTTCCTCGGCGCGATGCTGATCTGGTCCGCCACCCACAACCGGACCTCGCTGACCGACGGCAACCAGTACGCGTTCCTGGTCCGGCACGCGCTGAACTTCGCGATCGGCCTGGTCCTCGCGATCGGCGCCGCTGTCACCGATCATCGCCGGGTCCGCATCCTCGCCCCGCTGCTGTACGCCGCCTCGATCGTCGGACTGATCCTGGTCCTGGTGCCCGGCGTCGGCTCGACGATCAACGGATCGCGGTCGTGGATCCAGTTGCCGTTCATGTCGATCCAGCCGAGCGAGTTCGCCAAACTCGCGGTGATCGTCGGGATGGCGCTGCTGATCGCGGAGAAGAGCGAGACCGACCGCCACGAGAACGCCCGGACCGTCGACGTCGCGCAGGCCGTCGCGGTCGCCGCGGTGCCGGTGATCCTGGTGATGCTGCAGCCCGACCTCGGCACGGTGATGGTGCTCGGCTCGATCGTGTTCGGGATCATCGCGGTGTCCGGCGTGCCGAAACGGTGGATGCTCGCTCTGCTCACCGCGGGCGTGCTCGTCGCGGCCGTCGCGATCAAGCTGCACATCCTGAAGCAGTACCAGATCTCCCGCTTCATCGCGTTCGCGCACCCGTCCTCGGATCCGCAGGGCATCGGCTACAACGTGAACCAGGCCCGGATCGCGATCGGGAACGGCGGCGTCTTCGGGCAGGGCCTGTTCCACGGCGGTCAGACCCAGAACGCCTTCGTCCCCGAGCAACACACCGACTTCGTCTTCACGGTCGCGGGGGAGGAGCTCGGGCTGATCGGCGCCGGCGCGATCATCGTGCTGTTCGCGATCATCCTGTTCCGTGGGCTGCGGATCGCGATCAACGCGCGGGACGCGTTCGGCCGGCTGGTCGCGACCGGGATCGTCTGCTGGTTCGCGTTCCAGGCGTTCGAGAACATCGGCATGACGCTCGGCATCATGCCGGTCACCGGTCTCCCGCTGCCGTTCGTGTCGTACGGCGGCTCCTCGATGTTCGCCTGCCTGCTCGCGGTCGGCCTGCTGCAGAACATCCACCTCCGCTCCCACAGGTACTGACGGCCGGACCTGACACGTCAGATACGCTGCTGGCCGCCGCCTAGAGTTCGGATGTCGCCATGACCAGGTACGTGTCGTTCCCGCTCGCGCTTGCCACCGCCCTGACGCTGTCGCTCACCGCCTGCGGTGGGGATGACGACAAGAAGGACGCCGGTACGCCGGTCAGCACACCGGTGCCGAGCTCGACCCCCAGCGCCGCGGAGCCGACGTCGACCGCCCCGGTGACGCGGACGGCCGACGAGCTGACCAAGGCGCTGCTCGAGCTCAACGACCTGCCGAGCGGGTTCTCGCAGGAGAAGGACGAAGCCGACGACGGCTCGAAGCCGTTCTCGTCGCCGAGCAGCCGCTGCAAGACCCTGGTCAAATACCTGAACGCCACCAAGGCTCCCGGGTCGAAGGCGAGCGTCACCCGCACTTTCACCGGCGGCCAGGAAGGTCCCTACATCGACTACGGCCTCGACTCGATGGGCACTGCCGCCGAGGTCGACGACCTGCGCGACTCGTACGCGAAAGCCGTCGACTCCTGCACCAAGGTGACGCTGAAGACCGAGGGCTCCGGCAACACCTCGATGAAGGTCGAGAAGATCACCGCCCCGTCGTACGGCACGAAGCCTTTCGCGTTCCAACTGACCGGCACCAGCGGGCCCAAGCGCGGCCTCGAGTACACGGCGGTCGTCACCGGCGTGGACGACGTGATCCTCTCCGTCGGCGTGCTCGCCGGCCAGGGCGGCGAGCTGGAGCCGGCGACCGAGGCCGCCGTCACCAAGGCCCGGCAGGTCCTCAAGTCCGCGTGACCGGTGTCACACCGGTCGTTGTCACGTCGGCGTCGCGTGCCACCGTCGTGTTGGCATGGAAGAGCGGATGAGTTTCAGCAAGGTCTCGCCGGCCGGCTTCCGGGCCGTGTATGGCGTGGAGAACTACGTGCAGGGCGTTCTGGACCAGACGTTGCTGCACCTGATCAAGGTCAGGGCGTCGATGCTCAATAGGTGCGCGTTCTGCCTCGACATGCACACGACGGACGCGTTGAAGGAGGGCGAGAGCAGCCAGCGCCTCTTCGGACTGGCGGCCTGGCGCGAGTCCTCGTTCTACGACGAGCGTGAGCGTGCCGCGCTGGCGCTGACCGATGCGGTCACGGTGCTCGAGCCTCACGGCGTACCCGATGACGTGTGGGACGCGGTGGTGGAGTACTTCGGTCAGGAGGGGGCTGCGAATGTGCTGCTCGCGATTGGCACCATCAACTTGTGGACCCGTCTGAACGTCGCGACCCGGAGACAGCCGGAACTGGCCGGTTGATCCTGCAGGATTTCGAGTCCGCGCGCGGCATGCTCGCCGGCCTCGCGTACCGGCTGCTGGGCAGCTGGCACGACGCCGAGGACGTGCTGCAGGACGCGTACGTCCGCTGGTCGGCCGCCGACCGCAGCGATGTGGCCGAGCCGCGTCGTTACCTGACCCGAGTGGTGACGCGGCTGTCCATCGACGTACTGCGAACCAGGCAGGCGCGCCGCGAGACCTACGTCGGCGAATGGCTCCCGGAGCCGGTCCGGTCGGACGCGCTGGAACTCGAAGACCTGTCGATGGCGCTGCTGCACCTGATGGAGCGACTCACTCCGCCGCAGCGCGCTGTCTACGTCCTGCGCACCGCCTTCACGCTCCCGTACGACGAGATCGCGCAGATCCTGGACCGTACGCCGGACGACTGCCGCCAACTCCACCGGCGGGCTGTCCACGCGCTCGACCGGGACCGATCGCGGTTCGAACCCTCCACCGAGGAGCAGCGGCGGCTCCTGCTCGACTTCGTCGCCGCTGCCCGCGACGGCGACCTGATCCGCCTCGAGGCGATGCTGAAGGAGTCGGTCACCTCGTGGACCGACGGCGGCGGCGTTCGCCGCGCAGCACGCAAGCCGGTGGTCGGACGCGCCAAGGTGGCGCAGTTCTTCACCCATGTCTACGGTCGTCCCGCGCTGAGCGTCGTACCGCTCGACCTGGTCACCGGTCCGGCGCTGGACGTTCAGCTCAACGGCAGACGCCATGTCCTGGTGCTGGACGTCGATGCTGGGCAGATCGCCGGCATCCGGGTCGTCGCGAGTCCGGCCAAGCTGTCGGTCCTCGAGCGTTCGTGAGCTCAGTCCCCGGCGGTGAGCGGCATGATCGTGGTGCGGCGGTGGTGTTCGAAGACGACCGAGCTGCGGATGTCGGCGATCTCCTGGCGTTTGGCCAGTGCGAGGACAAGGTCGCGGAGCGCCTGGGTGTCCTTGACGGCGACGTGGGCGAGGAAGTCCGAGGCGCCGGAGACCATGAACATGTCCAGGGTCTGCGGGAGCTGCATCACGTAGTCCTGGAACGCAGTCGCGACCGCCATCGCCTGGGGACGGAGCTTGATCGAGATGATCGCCTGGGTGGACCGGTCGATCGCCTGCAGATCCACCTCCGCGCGATACCCGCGGATCACCCCTCGGTCGCGCAGCCCGCGGATCCGCTCCAGGCACGTCGACGGCGCGATGCCGAGCTCGGCGGCCATGTCCCGGTTGGTCCGCCGAGCGTCGTTCTGCAGCATCCGCAGGAGCGCCGTATCAAGTTCGTCCATGACAGGAAGTTTCGCAGATCCGCCGAACGATGTTCGGATGACCGAGTACGACGCCGTGCACCTGGCTAGCTTTGTCGTCGTGATGACGAACAAAATGGTCGTGGTGATCGCGGCCGAGGCGCCGGTCGGCGTCGCCTTGAACACCGCCGCCCTGCTCGGGGTCGGCCTCGGCCACCATCACGACGACGTGGTCGGCCCGGACACCGCGGACGCCTCGGGCGCACCGCATGCCGGGATGTGCGCCCACCCGATTCCCGTACTGCGAGCATCCGCCGAGCAACTGCACGACCTCCACACGCAGGCGGCGGCCCGGGACGAGGTCACCGTGCACGACATGCACCAGATCGCTCAACGCGCGCGCACCTACGAGCAGATGTCGACGACCCTCAGCGGAACCAAGCCCGAAGACATCGAGTACCTCGGGCTCGCCCTCTACGGTCCGCGCTCCGCCGTCGACTCCCTGACCGGCGCCTTACCGCTCTACCGGTAGGCCCGCTCTACCGGTAGGCCCGCTCTACCGGTAGGCCCGCCCTACCGGTAGGCCCTCTAGCGGTAGGCGGCTCAGAAGCAGAGGTCGGCGAAGCGGCGCAGTTCGTCCGGGTCCAGGCCGTTCTCGAAGCCGACGATGAGTTCCTGGGCTCCGGCGTCCTCGAACGCGGCGATCCGTTGCCGGATCGTCGGTGCTGTCCCGATCAGGCCGTAGGAGCCGAGGTCGCCGGGGAACGCGAACTCGGCGCCTGCCGGGATCCTGGAGCGGGCTTCGGCGTCCGACGTGCCCAGGATGTACGACGTGGTGACCGTTCGCCGGATGTCGTCGTACGGGCGGCCGACATCGGCGCAGTGCTTGCGCAGTACGTCGTACTTGCGGCGCAGAACCTCCGGCGAGTCCATCACGTTCGAGGCGTCAGCCCATCGCGCGACCGTCCGCAGGGTCTTCTGCTCGCCGCCGCCCGCGACCAGGATCGGGATGTGCGGTTGCTGGATTCCCTTCGGCTGGTTGAGTCCGCCGGCGGCCCGGTAGTACTTCCCCTCGAAGTCGACCGATTCCTCCGTCCAGAACCGGCGGATCAGTTGCACGGCCTCGTCCAGCCGTCGCAACCGCTCGCCGGCCGTGCCGAACTCGTACCCGTACCCGAGGTAGTCCGGCTCGTACCAGCCGGCGCCGATTCCGAAGATCAGCCGGCCGTTGCTGACGACATCGATCGTGGACGCGATCTTCGCCTGGAGGGCGGGATTGCGGTAGCTGTTCGAGGTCACCAGCGGGCCGAGCCGGATCCGGTCGGTGGCGGCCGCGAGTGCTGTGATCATCGTCCAGGCCTCGAACACCGGAGCCTGCGAGGGTGGGATCGGATGCACGTGGTCGGGGACGTACACCGCGTGGAAGCCGAGCTCGTCGGCGACCTGTGTCACTGCCGTGATCCGGCGGAATGCGTCGGCCGGATCGAGGCCGGCGAGATCGCCGGTGAATCCGGTGGGCAGGAACACACTGAAGTCGGTCATGGCGGCCTTTCGCTGAAGTGTCTGACTCGTCTGTGGGTATCGACCGGTCGGCACGCCAAAAGGAATCGGTCCGTGACTGCGGGCGTCCGTATGGTGGGAACATGCGACTCAACTACGAGGCGACAGGTCCCGCCGACGCACCGGTTGTCCTGCTGGGTTCGTCGCTCGGGGCGACGCAGGCGATGTGGGCGCCGCAGCTGGATGCCCTGTCCAAGCGGTACCGTGTGGTGGCTTTCGACCACCGCGGTCACGGGAAGTCCGAAGTACCGCCCGGGCCGTACACGATCGACGACCTCGGAGGCGATGTTGTCGAACTGCTCGACACCCTCGAGGTCGAGCAGGCGTCGTACGTCGGAATCTCGCTCGGCGGATCGGTCGGTCTCTGGCTGGCCCAGCACGCGCCCGAGCGGATCCACCGCCTGGTGGCGATCTGCCCGCCGTCCAACACCGCGGCCAACCCCCAGCCGTGGATCGACCGTGCCGCCCAGGTCCGCGCCGAAGGCACCCAGGCCGTCGCCGACGCCACCCTCGGCCGCTGGTTCCTGCCCGACTTCGAGGAGGACCTCGAGCCCGTCCGCCGGATGCTGCTCGACTGCCCCGACGAGGGCTACGCCGCCTGCTGCGAGGCGATCAGCGCGTTGAACCTCCTCCCCGGCCTGAAGGACATCACCGCCCCGGTCCTCCTGATCACCACCGACTCGGACCAGTCCGTCCCGCCGGAAACCGTCGTACCGCTCGCCTCCGAGATCCCCGGCGCCCACCTCGAGATCGTCGAGAAGGCCGCCCACCTGGTCACCTACTCCCACCCCGACGTCATCAACCCGCTACTCCTCGCCCATCTCGCCTGAGCGCGATTCCGGCGTACGGCGGGCTCGGCGTTAGGCTGGTAGGCGCTCTGAACCGCTGACTGGAAGTTGCCATGACTGTCGAATCGCTGTTCCCGCGCCTGGAGGCGTTGCTGCCGAGTGTGCAGAAGCCGATCCAGTACGTCGGAGGTGAGCTGAACTCGGTCAGCAAGGAGTGGGATGCGGTCAGCGTGCGGTGGGCGCTGATGTATCCGGACGCGTACGAGGTGGGCCTGCCCAACCAGGGCGTGCAGATCCTGTACGAAGTGCTGAACGAGCGCGACCACATCCTGGCCGAGCGGACGTACTCCGTCTGGCCCGATATGGAGCAGATCATGCGGGACAACGCGATCCCGCAGTTCACGCTGGACTCGCACCGTCCAGTCAAGGCGTTCGACGTCTTCGGCCTGTCGTTCTCGACCGAGCTCGGGTACACGAACATGCTGACCGCGCTCGACCTCGCGGGCATCCCGTTGCACGCGGTCGACCGCACCGACGAGGACCCGATCGTGCTCGCGGGCGGGCATGCCGCGTTCAATCCGGAGCCGATCGCGGACTTCATCGACGCCGCGGTGCTCGGTGACGGCGAGGAGATCGTGCTCGCGATCTCCGAGGTGATCCGGGAGTGGAAGGACGAGGGCCGTCCGGGCGGGCGCGACGAGGTGCTGCTGCGGCTGGCGAAGTCGGGCGGCGTCTACATCCCGAAGTTCTTCACCGTCGAGTACCTTGCCGACGGCCGGATCCAGCGCGTCACCCCGAACCGCCAAGGCGTTCCGTTCCGGACGGCGAAGCACACGGTCATGGACCTCGACGCCTGGCCGTACCCGAAGAAGCCGCTGGTCCCGCTGGCCGAGACCGTGCACGAACGCTTCTCGGTGGAGATCTTCCGCGGCTGCACCCGCGGCTGCCGGTTCTGCCAGGCGGGCATGATCACCCGGCCGGTGCGTGAGCGCAGCATCACCACGATCGGCGACATGGTCGACAACGGCCTGAAGCAGACCGGGTTCGAAGAGGTCGGCCTGCTGAGTCTCTCGAGCGCCGACCACAGCGAGATCGCCGACGTCGCGAAGGGCCTCGGCGACCGGTACGAGGGCAGCAACGTCTCGCTGTCGTTGCCTTCGACAAGGGTCGACGCGTTCAACATCACGCTGGCCAACGAGTTCTCCCGCAACGGCCGGCGCAGCGGGCTGACGTTCGCGCCCGAGGGCGGCTCGGACCGGATGCGCAAGGTGATCAACAAGATGGTCACCGAGGAGGACCTGATCCGCACGGTCGCAGCGGCGTACAGCCACGGCTGGCGGCAGGTGAAGCTCTACTTCATGTGCGGGCTGCCGACCGAGACCGACGAGGACGTGCTCGCGATCGCGGACCTGGCGAAGAAGGTCATCGCGACCGGCCGCGAGGCGTCCGGCCGGCGCGACATCCGGTGCACGGTGTCGATCGGCGGGTTCGTGCCGAAGCCGCACACGCCGTTCCAGTGGGCGTCCCAGCTCGGCGCCGAGGAGACCGACGCGCGGCTGTCCAAGCTCGCCGCGGCGATCCGGTCCGACAAGAACTACGCCAAGGCGATCGGCTTCCGGTACCACGACGGCAAGCCCGGCATCATCGAGGGCCTGCTGTCCCGGGGCGACCGCCGCGTCGGCCGGGTGATCGAGGCGGTCTGGCGCGACGGCGGCCGGTTCGACGGCTGGAGCGAGCACTTCTCGTACGACCGCTGGGTCTCGGCCTGCGAGCAGGCGCTCGCCGACGAGCCGGTCGACCTCGCCTGGTACACGACGCGCGAGCGCGAGTACGCCGAAGTACTGCCGTGGGACCACCTCGACTCGGGCCTGGACCGGGACTGGTTGTGGGAGGACTGGCAGGACTCCCTCGAAGAGGACGGCGCGATCGAGGTCGAGGACTGCCGCTGGACCCCGTGCTTCGACTGTGGCGTCTGTCCGCAGATGGGCACCGAGATCCAGATCGGCCCGACGGGCAAGAAGCTCCTGCCGCTGTCTGTCGTCTAGCTTCTCGAGCCGGCCGAAAGAAGCAGGTCGCTGAGTGATAGCTCGTCGGCGCTGCTCAGAACCAGGTCGGCCGCTGCCACCGCGGCCTTCGTGACGAACGGATTCGGTACGGCGACCGCGTACATCCCGGCCGCCTGCGCTGCCGCCACGCCATGCGGGGTGTCCTCGACAGCGATGGCAGGTACGCCGACCCGCTCCAAGGCGAGCTGGTAGATCGCCGGATCGGGCTTGTGAGTGGCGACCTCGTCGCCGGTGACGATCTCGTTGAACAGGTTGACCGCATCGACCCGCTCCAGGTGACCGACCACCCAGCTCCGCGGCGAACTGCTGGCGATGGCGACCCGGAGCCCCAGCTTCCGCGCCGACGAGATCCAATCCCGGATCCCCGGCCGGAAGTCGAGCTCGGCGTGCATCCGGTCCCGATGGGCGAGCCTGCGCGCATGACTCTCGGCGCGGTCGAACCCACTCCCGACGGCTGCTGCGAGGACGGCGTACCGGTCCTCGCTGACGTCGCCGCCGTGTCCCGGCCAGAAGCCGTCGAGGTCCAGCTCGAGACCGTGGTACGCCCACTCGGTCTGCCAGCTCTCGACCATCGTCGTCTCGGTGTCCATCAGCAGACCGTCGAAGTCGAACACGATCGCCTGCACGTCCGTCGGCACCAGCCGCGTCGCGAGCCGGTGGATCTGCGTCTCGCTCAGCCCGAGCCACGCGAGGTACCCGCGGACCCCGCCGAAGCGCTCGTCGACGTACGAGAGCGACCCGAGGATCGTGTCCGGATGCGACCGCGAGAAGGCCGGCGCATCCTCCAGACCGAGGTTCGTCTCGCTGATCGCGTAGTCCGCGGCAATGTCCGATCGGGGTACGCCGACGAGGTCGAGCAGCAGCGCAACCGTCAGCCCGGTCCGATCCTTGCCCGCCTTGCAATGCACGACGACCGGCTGGTTCGCCGGCGCCGCGGCGATCGCGGTGAAGATCCTGCCGATGTGCGCCGCGTTCCGGACCAGGCTGTTGCGATAGACGTCGACCAGCCGCGGCTCGGCGGCCGGATCACGAGTCGCTTCGGCCGCCGGGTCGATCCACGGGATCCGCTGGTAGACCGAATCTCCGCCCAGCGGATGTGGTTGCCTCAACTCCCAATCAGACCGCAGATCGAGCACCAGCCCGGCGTCCACCTGCTCGAACGCAGGCAGGCCGTCGGCGTCGATACACTCACTGCGGAGCAGAGCCCGCGCCCGTGTCGGTACGCCGTACCGCGTCGGAAGTCCGCCAACGTCACGCGCATTCGGGCTCCACATAGCTGTCAGCTTAAGACAATGCCTCCCAACGACTCGAAGTCGTGCCAGGTCCCGTCGAAGGCCTTGTGGTGTACGGCGGAATCCATGCCGACCGCGAACACGTCGATCCGGCCCGGTCCCCAGGAGACCACCGAGCCGGCTGGTTGTGGCCGGCGCCGGGCGGCGGCCGGCTCGAGCCATCCCGCCAAGGCGGCGATGTTCATCCGGAGGATCTCCGCGGCCAGCGACCAGTCGATGAAGTTCAACGTGTCGTTGGCGGAGTGGATGTGGCCGTTCGCGCTGTCGGCGCCCTCGATCGTCAGGACCGCTGGTATACCGGCGTTGATGAACGGGACATGGTCGCTCGCGAACGGATTCAGCGACGTCTCGACCGCCAACCCCGTGTATGTCGCGGCTGCGGTCGACAGATCCGCGATCTGACTCGACGACACTGCCGCTCCCTCCAGCAGTACGCCGGGCGTCACGGTGTTCCTGGTCCCGATCATGTCCATGTTGAGGACAGCGCGGACGCGTGACCGCTCCGCCGGGGGCAGCGCGGCGACGTACTGCTTGCTGCCGAACAACCCCTCTTCCTCGCCGCCGAACAAGATCAGCCTGATGTCGTGCTGCCAACTACGCGTCGACAGGAGCCGACCGAGCTCGAGTACGCCGGCCGAGCCGCTCCCGTTGTCGTCCGCACCCGGCGCCGCCGCGGCCGGACCGCCCGCGATGTTGATCGAGTCGAGGTGCGCGGTGACGATCACCAACTGACGATCGCTGCCGACGCCCGTCCGGTCGCCGATCAGGTCGGCCGAGTGGCCCGCGCCGACGGTGACCGGCATCCGGGCCACTTGGTAGCCGAGGGCAACCATTCGGTCGGACGCGAAATCCATCGCCTGGGTGAACGTCGGACTCGACGAATGCCTGGTCGGCAGGCTCGCCAGCCAGGTCAGGTCGTTCTGGTACGACGTCGTGGACACATCGCCGACCAGGTCCGCGACGTCCGGGTCGACCCGCGCCGCAGCGGCCCGCGGGCTGTCGACGACCGTCGTGTTCGGGCGGAGCGTTTCGATCCGCCAGTGCTGGTTGGACCGCCGACGCGGTTTGTCGGCCGACGAGATGACCAGATGCCGGCCGTGATCGAGCAGCGGCGTGACATCGGGGTACTCGTCCTGGAAACTCCGGCCCACCTGTGTGACGAGTAGCAGGCCGGGGACGGTCCGGGAGGCCCGGCCGAGGCGTTGTTCGGCCGGGACCCAGAGGAGGGTCTTCTCCCCGAACCGCGCCGACCGCGCGCCGCCGGCGGCGTCCGCGGTCGGTACGACGAGATAGCGCACATTCATGGTTGGTCCTGCCAAGCAATCTCGAGTCGATCGGGCGCCGAGGACACGATCCGCCCGGTCCCGTCCGGCAGGTGCAGGCGGCCGGCGGTGTCCCAGCGCCCCGGCGGACCGGGGGAGGGGGCGTCGCCGCGGCCGATCTGCAGCGGTACGAACGTCCCGTCCGGGCGGAACTCCACCCCCCGCCGGCCACGGGCCGGCGGGAAGGCGAAGTCGTCGGGCCGGTAGACGCTGATCCCGTCGTGGTCCTCCTCGAAGGAATGCGTCCAGCGTCCGGTCGGCGTGGTGGTCAGATCTTCACCGCCTGTCCGATCGCGGCGGGGGAGTCCGGGACCGTCAGCTTGAAGTCGCTGATGACCCCGCCGAGGCCTTCGTACCCGGTGACCGACGGTCCCCAGGCCGATCCGTCCCACCACTTGTGATACAGCTGCTTGTCGGTGCCGGTGACGAACACGTCGAGCCGGTTGGTGTCCCACGAGACCACGCGCGGCTCGTCGGTGCAGATCCCGCCCATGTACTCGTACCCCGTGACGCTCGGTCCCCAGGAGGATCCGTCCCACCACTTGTGGTAGAGAGCGGAGTCGGTTCCGAGCAGGAAGACGTCGAGGCGGTCGGAGCCCCACGAGACCACGGTCGGCGCCGTCGTGCACACGCCGCCCATGTACTCGTAGCCGCTCCACGACGAGCCGTCCCACCACTTGTGGTAGAGCGCGGAGTCGGTGCCGATGACGAACAGGTCGAGCCGGTTCTCGCCCCACGCCACCACACGCGGTGGTGAGGCGCAGACGCCGCCGAGGTACTCGTACCCGTTCCACGACGAGCCGTCCCACCACTTGTGGTAGACCGCGTTGTCGGTCCCGAGGACGAACACGTCCAGCCGATCGGGGCCCCAGGCAACTACTTCGGGCGGGCTCATGCAGATCCCGCCGAGGTACTCGTAGCCGTTCCAGGACGAGCCGTCCCACCACTTGTGATACAACGCCCGGTCGGTCCCGAGCACGAAGGCATCCAGGCGGTTCTCACCCCAGGTCGCGAGCCGCGGCGGGCTCATACAGACACCGCCGAGGTATTCGTACCCGGTGACGGACGGTCCCCAGTTCGAGCCGTCCCACCACTTGTGGTAGAGCGCGTGGTCGGTGCCGAGGACGAACGCGTCCAGCCGGTTCGGGCCCCAGGACGCGACTTCAGGAGCGCTCATACAGATACCACCCATGTACTCGTAACCGGCGACGGACGGTCCCCAGGCCGATCCGTCCCACCACTTGTGATACATCGCCAGGTCGGTGCCGAGCACGAACGCGTCCAGCCGGTTCGCGCCCCACGAGACGATCGAGCCGGCCGGTTCCGGCGTACCGGCGGAGCCGAAGACCGGCAGGTCCTTGCGGACGGTGTCCAGCGTCGCCTGCATCCGCGCCACCTGGTCGGTGGTGAACATGACCATGCCGCGGTCGTCGGTGTAGTCCATGTAGTCGTAGAACAGGTCGCCGTTCGGCCCGTTGCTGCACGTGACGTGCGGGAACGTCGGTACGCCGAAGTTCGGGCCGGCCGCGTTCGGGGTGTCGGCACACTCGTCCGTCCCGCTGCAGCCGGTGCCGTCGTCGCCCCAGATGTGGAACAGGTTCAGGTAGTGCCCGACCTCGTGCGTCGTCGTACGGCCGAGGTCGAACGGCGCCGCCGCCGTACCGTTCGTGCCGAACCCGCTGTGCAGGATGACCACGCCGTCGGTGTTCGCCGGACCGCCCGGGAACTGCGCGTATCCGAGCAGACCGCCGCCGAGCTGGCAGACCCAGATGTTCAGGTAGTGCGCGGGGTCCCACGGATCGATGCCGCCGGTCGCCGACGACTTCACCTTGTCGTCGGTGCCGAAGGTCGCCGTACTGGTCTGGGTCCGGGTGACACCTGTCGTCGGGTTCCCGTTCGGGTCCTCGGTCGCCAGGAAGAACTCCACCCGCGAGTCCGCAATCAGCCCGCTGAACACACTCGGCACGATGCTGGTGTCCGGGTTGGTGGCGCGGTAGTCGCGGTTCAGTACCTCGATCTGGCTGTCGATCTGCGCCTGCGAGATGTTCTGGGCGTTGGTGTTCCAGACGACATGGATGACACACGGGATGCGAGCGACCCCGGTGAAACGCTCCTCGCGGGAGACGTAGACCATCGTCGCGGTTTCGAGCGCCGACCGTGCCGCGGCGTACGACGGATCGGTCGACAGGAGTCTGCGGTGTACATCCATGACGCCGCACTGCCTGCGGTTCGGGAGCTCGGTCTGACCGCCGGTCGCGCCGCTCATACCGGCACCACTGGCCTTGCCGCCGCCCGTCATCCCCGCGCCCGCAGGCGATCCGCCGGCGTTCATGTCGGCCGCGGGCGATCCGCCGCCGGCCATGTCGGCTGCCGGTGATCCGCCGCCGCCCATGTCTGCCGCGGGTGATCCGCCGCCGCTCATCGTCGTACTGCTCGAGGCCGGTGCCCCGGTCATCGGCATGCCGTCCGCCGCGGGCTGTCCGTTCGCGGCGTGCCCGTTCTGCTCGGTCGCCGGTGCTTCACCCGGCATCCGGTCGTCGTCCCGGTGCTTGTCCGCTCGCCCGTTGGCCTTTCTCGGCATCTCTCCCCCTTCCGGCGGGGGCGCACGGGCAGGTCGACGTGCGCGCGCCGAACCGAGAAGATTCACCCCCAGCGCACCCCTCGACCGAAGACGGTCCCTACCGCCTTCCCCCACCGAACAGTCGGCCCCCAAGTCCCTGTTCTGCGTTTCACCTTGCTCCGTTCACCGCGCGCACACAACCCTTCGTGGCAAGACTTTCGGATCTGTCCGGCCTCGATTTGTCTACAGTGCAGGATTGACCTATGCAGCGTGAGAAGTCGGTCCCGTTCGAGGTGCGTGCGCATCGTGGGTTGATCTCGGTCCGGGTGGTGCCGAACGACGACCCATGGGCCTCGGGGCACCAACTCGTCGCACCCGATCTGAACGCCGAGGCGTTCCGCGGTTTCCCGATCTGCACGGCGTCGATCAGGTACCACGGACGCGGCATCAACGCGATCATGGGCTGGATCCAGGTCGTCTCACGTGGCTCCGAGGTATCGGTCGACCTCGCGCCGAACCTGGACGCAACCGATCCGTTCTACGCGTACGGCTATCTACCGACGTTCTTCGACGCCCCCGCGAACCCCGACCACCCCGACGGCACGTGGCGCGCCGACACATTCCTCGTTGTCGTACCCGACGTGATCCGCTCCCATCACGTCGTCCCGATAGCCGCCTTCACCTGGGGCTACGAACTACGCTCCGGCCGCCCCACGCTCCTCGACGTCGCCGCCCTACCATCCGCAGACTGGGCCGGCCACCGCAACCTCCTCACAACAAAACACCCAACCTGGACGTTCGCCTAGAGGCTCCGTTCCCAGATCGTCCGTTGCGCAACCGGGCGGAACCCGAGCTTGGCGTTGACCGCGATCATCGGGCCGTTCTCCGGCGCGTTCCAGGTATGCAGCACGGCAGGACCGGCTTGAATCGCCCGCAGGTTCGGCGCCTTCACGGCGATACCCAGCCCGTTGCCGCGGTGCGTACGACGTACGTAGGTGTCGTACTGGTTGAGGCGCTCCGGGGTCTCCGGCGTACCGCCCATCTGCGTGTACGCCGCAAGCTCGCCGGACGCGGTGTGCACGGCGGCCGTGGTGTAGGTGAACCGTCCTTGGGCCACGCGGCGGGCCTCAGCGTCCCGCACGAGCTCAGGCGTCCACCGCACCGGCTCGTCCGTCCGATCGCCGGTCGGCACGTCCTCACTCATCCCGCTCAACAACTCCACAAACTGCTCGAGCCACTCATCCGGCACCTGCTCACGCCACTGCACCAACTCGTAGCCGTCGACAGGCTGCTCCAACGCCGTCACGTCGATCGGCAACTCCACGACCTGATGCAGCTCCGCGTGCTTCTTCTCGAACCCTCGAGCCCGAGCGAACGCCGTCCCAGCACTCTCACCGGTCACCGGATCGCCCGCAACGTTGGTCCCGGAAACAATCCGTCGTCCCTCGGCCCGCACCCGTTCCACCGCCACCTGGAGCAGCCGACTCCCCACCCCTTGCCGCCTGAACTCCGGCACCACGGCGAGCTCCACGTCCACCGTGTCGGTATTTCCCACCAACCACCAATCCAGCCAAGCCACCCCGAGCCAGGCGTCCCCCTCGACTACTCCGATCCCCTCAGCTCGCACATCAGCATGGGTCCCGGCCATCAAAACCCGAGCCTCCTCCACCCCCAACCCGACCGGAAACTCCAGCTCCTCCCGCCGGACCCCGAACTTCACGTCATAGAACCGCCTGAACAGCTCAGGATCCCGCCCATCAACCCAAACAATCTCCACGCAGGCACCCTAGGCGCGCGAGGGCGTGACGGTCCCCGGAATTAGCTGCAGGCGATCCGCGCGAAGGCTCGATTCAGTGGTGGGGGCGGAGGGCGCGGTTGGCGGCGGGTTCGGCTATTGAGGTGCGGAAGGGGTGGGCGGGGTAGACGCCCAGCAGGCGGACCTCGACGGAGAAGAAGGCGAGTTCTTCCAACGCCAGGGCGACGTTCGGGTCCTCGGGGTGGCCTTCGATGTCGGCGTAGAACTGGGTGGCGAAGAACATGCCGCCGAGTTGGTAGGACTCCAGCTTGGTCATGTTCACGCTGTTGGTGGCGAATCCGCCCAGAGCCTTGTAGAGCGCAGCCGACACGTTCCGTACGCGGTACACGAAGCTGGTGATCACGGGGCCCGAGCCGACCGGCGGCACCTCCGGCTCGCGGGAGAGCACGAGGAAGCGGGTCGTGTTGTGGTGCTCGTCCTCGACGTCGGACGCGAGCGTCTCGAGCCCGTACAGCTCGGCCGCCGCCCGCGGAGAGAGCGACGCCACCGTCGGGTCACCCAATTCAGCGACCTCACGGGCCGCGCCGGCGGTGTCATCCGCGACGACAGTCGACCAGCCGTGCTCCCGGATGATCTTCCGGCACTGCCCGAGCGCGTGGACGTGGCTGCGAACGGTCCGGATCTGGTCCAGCGTCGTACCAGGAGTCCCCAGCAACTGGAAGTGGATCGGCAGGAAGTACTCGCCGACGATGTGCAGCCCGGACTCGGGCAGCAGGTGGTGGATGTCCGCGACCCGGCCGGCGATCGAGTTGTCCACCGGGATCATCGCGAGCCCGGCGCGCCCGCTGCTCACGGCCTCGAGCGCGTCCTCGAACGTCGTACAAGGCAGTTGCTCGCGGTCCGGGAACATCTCGGTGCAGGCCATCGCTGAATTCGCGCCTGGCTCACCCTGATAAGCGATCGGTCCGTCCACGATCTACCAGCCTAGACCCACCGCATCTCACCAGCCGGATCAGGTGTCCGTCTTACGGACCTTCTCCGGTGCCCCGGTGACCGCGCGACCCTCGAGCGCCTTCGCCTTCGTGGCGTACATGTCGATGTATTCCTGCCCCGACAACTCCATGATCTTGTACATGATCTCGTCGGTCACCGCGCGCAGGATGAGCCGATCGCTCTCCATCCCTTCGTACCGCGAGAAGTCCAGCGGCTCGCCGAACTTCACCGTCGGCGAAGCGAACGACGCGACGACCTTCCCGGGCGGAGCCACCACATCCGTCCCGATCACCCCGCACGGGATGACCGGCACCTTCGCCTCCAGCGCGAGCCGGGCCACGCCGGTTCGCCCCTTGTACAGCCGCCCGTCGTGCGACCGTGTCCCCTCCGGGTAGATCCCGAACAGCTCGCCGCGCTCCAGCACCTTCATCCCGGCCCGCATCGCGCCCTCGGACGCCGACCCGCCGGAGCGGTCGATCGGCACCTGGCCGGTGCCCTTGAAGAACCCGCGCTGGAACCGGCCCTTGATCCCGGCCCCGGTGAAGTAGTCGGACTTCGCGACGAACGTGACCCGGCGGCGCAGCGCCAGCGGCATGAAGATCCAGTCGGAGTACGAGAGGTGGTTGCTGGCGATGATCGCCGCGCCGGTGGCCGGGATGTTCTCGGCGCCGAGCACATTCGGCCGGAAGATGCGCTTGACCGGCGGACCGACCAGCACGTTCTTCAGCACCCAGTAGATGCCCTTGCCGTCGCCGTCGCCGGCATCCACGACCGCAGGGTCCGGCTCGCGCCGCGGCGACTGTGCCGGTTCCGTCATCGGATTCCTTCCTCACGCGTTCCCCGAACCTTCATGATGCCGTACGGCAACCCGGATGGGGATCAGCCAACCCGGATGCGGATCAATCGCCCTGGGCAGGCCTGAAGTGTGCCTTGACGTCGGGGCGGTTGGCGAGGACGAAGGTGGTGATCAGCACCACGATCTGGAGGCCCTGGCCGATGCTCATCCAGACCGGATTCTGGCCGGACGCGATGTAGTACACGTTGAGCACGGTGACCACGATCGCCACGACCCGGATCCGCCGGTACGACGAGCGCCTGCCGTGCCGCAGCCCTCTGATGATGCGCAGGTAGACGAGCAGGACGATCAGCGCCGTGATCGGCCGCGACCACAGCGCCCACGACAGGCTGGTCCGGACCTGGTCCCGGACGGCGGGATCGGGTGAGTCGTGGTTCGGGGCATGGGCGAACTGGTAGTTGAGGACGCTGTGGTGGAAGACGGCGACGAGTACCGCGATCAGGATGCTCAGGCCGAGGTAGATCGCCACCAGGCGGATCACCGGACGCATCACTCGTTCCCGTTCGACGGCGATGGTGTCCTCAGTTGGATTGGTCATGAATGCAAGTTAGTGCCGGCCCCGGGGCATCGAGCTCGGTCGCCACGCGGAAGCCGCTGACATCGCGACGTACTGCTTCGTAAGTTTCTGATCACACCGTCGCCCAGATGGGGGAGTTCCGCGAGCAGCTCGACAAGGACCTGAACATCCTCTGGAGCATCGAGCCGTTCAAGTCGTACCCGCCTCCAACCAGCAGATCCTTGCTATCGACAACAGCGATACGTGCGGCGGAGCGGGCGGGACGTATGCGACCGCGTCCGGCGGGGCAACGCGCTCTCGGCCCTCATCACGCCGCACGAACTCGGCCATTCGCACGGTGGGCTCCAAGACGAAGACGACTACTACGCCCGCGGCGACCGCGGCGCGCAGGCCGACAGATGTGTCCCTGCCGTTCAAGTTCACCGCCGAGGACACCGAGATCGATCAGCTCGTCTACGGCAAGCTCGGCGTACCGCGGGTCGTGCCGTGGGACGACGTACCGCCCGGGTACGGGCGTCATCAGATCGAGTTCCGCGCTATCGATGCCCCCGGCAACATCGCGAGCTGCCGAGCCAACGCTTCGGAACCGACCAACCTCCAGGCGCCGAACAAGGTGTCGGGCCCCCGAGCCGGGCAGTGCGCGAAGCTCTGAGCCGAGCAGACATGGACGTGAGTTTCGCCGACATGTCCCCGGCAGCGCGGTTCTCATAACTTTCTGAGCGCGGGGAGTTCCCGCCGTACAGAAGGAGTGAGATGAACGGACTGCGGGTGGCGTCCCTGATGGCGGCCACGATGACAACCGGTCTGGTGGCCGGTGTCTATGCGATCTATGCGAACGCGTTCATGCCCGGTCTGGCGAAGACCGACGACAAGACCTTCGTCGGGGCGTTCACGGCGGTGGACCGGGCGATCGTGAACCCACTCTTCCTCGGCCTGGGCTTCCTGGGCGCGGCGCTGTTCACGGTGCTCGCCGGACTACTCAGCCTCAAGGAGAAGGCGCTGCCGTGGATCGCGGTCGCGTTCGTGCTGTACCTGGTCACGATCATCGTCACGATCGCGGTGAATGTCCCCCTGAACGACGCCCTGAAGGCCGTCGGCGACCCCGCGACCATCGACGTCGCGGCAGCCCGAGCGGCCTTCGACGAATCCAGATGGGTCGCCTTCAACCTGCTCCGCACGATCCTCGCCCTGGTCTCCTTCGGCCTCCTCGGCTGGGCGTTGTACCTGACCGGCAAGTCCGCCGCTCAGCCGTCGGGATGATTTTGAGAGACTGTCCCCGTGCCACCAGTTCAAGCTCCGCCCTCGCAGCAGCTCCCCGCGGTCCAGAAACTCCGGGTGAGGTTCGCCAAGCGGGGACGGCTGCGATTCACCTCACACCGCGACTTCCAGCGGGCGTTCGAGCGCGCCGTCCGGCGGGCCGAGCTGCCGGTGGCGTTCTCGCACGGCTTCAGCCCGCACCCGAAGATCTCGTACGCCGGTGCCGCGCCGACCGGAGCCGCCTCCGAAGCGGAGTACCTGGAGATTTCGCTCACACACGAGCGGGACGCCGACGAGGTGCGGGCCGCGCTCGACGAGGCGTTGCCGCCGGGGCTCGACGTACTCGAGGTGGTCGTCGCCGGGCCGGGGTCGCTGGCCGAGCGGCTGGAGGCCAGCGAGTGGCGGATCGCGTTACCGGGGGTGGATCCCGAGGTGGCCGGAGCCGCGGTGGAGGCCTTCCTGGCTCGGGAGGAAATTCTGGTCGAGCGCATGACCAAACGAGGGGTTCGTTCGTTCGACTGTCGGGCTGCCGTTCTCCGACTCACCGTCGCGAGTGAACCGGGGCCGGTTGAGACGTGTGCGATACTGCAAGTGGTGTTACGGCACGGAACCCCGGCCGTGAGACCCGACGACGTTCTCGCCGGCGCGCTCGAGGTAGCGACGCTCCCGGTGACGGGCCCGGCTCTTTTGACCAGGCTCGCCCAGGGCCCGCTCACCACGGACACCGGCACGGTGGAAGACCCGCTCGCTCGTGACCGCGACGCCAACCAGGCGACCGCGACCGGCCAGGCAGATCCTCACCAGACGCACACAGCGGAGGGCGACGCCGCCGCTCCCTCTGTGCCCTGAGCGCGGGCGGAGCGGATCCAGCAGGCTTCCGCCACGCGGCGGCCCCGGGAAGATTTCCGGGCCATGCGCGGCGAACCGTGACCGCCTTGTGGCCGCGCCGGACCCGTGACAGGGGTCGCAGGATGCGCCGGAGGGCTTGAGGAGACCGCACTACATGCTCGACAACGAGCCGACCACCGAGGCAGCCGACGCGGCTGCCACCGCCCAGCCCACCGCCTCCACTCGCAGGACTGCGAAGAAGGCGCCGGCTGCGAAGAAGACCACCACGCGCAAGCGCACGGTGAAGACCGCCCCCGAGAACGCCACGGCGGTCCCGACCCAGTCCGACGGCCAGACCGCCGATCCGGCGCCGGAGCCGGTCAAGAAGGCGGCAGCCAAGAAGACTGCCGCGAAGAAGACCACGGCCAAGAAGGCCGCGGCGAAGGCTCCGGCCAAGAAGACCGCCCGCGCCGCCAAGAAGACCGCTGAGCAGGACATCTTCCCGCAGTTCGTCCCCGACGACGCGCCGGAGACCGCAGATGCGGCCCCCGCGAAGAAGACGACCCGCAAGCGCGCCGCCAAGAAGGCTGCCGGCGCTCCGGACCTGCTGTCCGCAGATTCTCCGGTCTCCGACGGCCCGGTAGCCAACGCCGACACCAATGCGCCGGTCGCCGACGCCAGCGCACTCACCGCGGAGACCAGCGCGCCGGCCGCGGACGCCCCCGCCCGCAAGCGCACCTCCCGCCGCCGTACGAGCAAGTCCGCCGAGGCGGCCCCGGCCGCTGAGGGTGCCTCCGCGGACCACGGCGACTCGGGTGCGACGCGCAACGACAGGCGCGACCGGACCAGCGGCGCAACTGACGCCAACTCCGGCGTGACCGACGGTGACTCGCTGGACCGCTCCGGTTCTGTCGCGTCCTCCGGCATCTCCACGGGCGATCCCGCCAACGCGACCTCCGAGGAGCCGACAACCCGCCGTACGCGTCGGCGTGCAGCCGCCCCCGCGGCCGTGCTGTTCCAGGCGCCGACCGGCGGCCCTCAGCAAACTGCACAGCAGCCTGCCCCCCAGCAGAGCGAGCCGACCGCGGTTGAGGCGGCCGCCGAAGCGACCCCCGAGCCCGGGACCGACGAGCAGCCGACCGGCAACCGCCGTCGCCGCAGCCGTCGTAACCGCGACGCCGAGGCCCGCGAGACCGAGGTAGCCGAGGAGACCACCGACGCCGCCGAGCCGCACGCCTCTGCAGACGCCTCCGCAGACGCCTCCGCTGGTGACGGCGCGCCCAGCGGACGGTCCAGGAGCAGGTCCGCCCGCAAGACCGCCGCTCCGGCTCCCGTGGCTGAGACTGCGACCGACGACGAGGCGGACGAGGAGTCCGCGGACGTCACCGACGCCCAGTCCGAGGACGGCGAGGAAGGTGGCGAGGGGACTCGTCGCCGTCGTCGCCGCCGCGGTGGACGTCGTCGTCGCAAGACCGGCGAAGGCGCGGACGACAACGCCGACGACCAGTCCGACGACGAGGACGAGCACGACACCCACGACAACCAGGACACCGACCAGGACGCCGACGCGTCCGAGGACGGCGACCACGACGGTGCGGCCGACTCCGACGAGGACGGCGAGGCAGGCAGCTCGTCCCGGCGTCGCCGGCGTCGCCGGCGACGCAAGGGCGAGGACAGCGCGTCGTCCCCGGACGACCCCGACGAGACCGTCGTACGGGTCCGTGAGCCGCGCAGCAAGAACACCGTGAACGAGATCACCGCGGTCGAGGGTTCGACGCGCCTCGAGGCGAAGAAGCAGCGCCGCCGCGAGGGTCGCGCCGCCGGTCGCCGCCGCGCGCCGATCGTGACCGAGGCCGAGTTCCTGGCCCGCCGCGAGTCGGTCGAGCGGACGATGGTGATCCGGTCCCGCGAGGACCTGACCCAGATCGCGGTCTCCGAGGACAACGTCCTGGTCGAGCACTACGTCACCACGGCGGAGCAGAGCTCGCTGATCGGCAACGTGTACCTCGGCCGCGTGCAGAACGTGCTGCCCAGCATGGAGGCCGCGTTCATCGACATCGGCAAGGGCCGCAACGCCGTCCTGTACGCCGGCGAGGTCGACTGGGCCACCCTTGGTGGCGCCAACGGTCCGCGCAAGATCGAGCAGGTGCTGAAGTCCGGTCAGTCCGTCCTGGTCCAGGTGACCAAGGACCCGATCGGTCACAAGGGCGCCCGGCTCACCAACCAGATCAGCCTTCCCGGCCGGTACGTCGTGTACGTCCCGCGCGGCGGCAACGGCGGCATCAGCCGCAAGCTGCCCGACACCGAGCGGAACCGGCTGAAGACGATCCTCAAGGACATCGTCCCCGACGAGGCCGGCGTGATCGTCCGGACCGCCGCCGAGGGCGCCTCGGAGGAGGAGCTGACCGCCGACGTCAGCCGCCTGCAGAAGTACTGGGAAGACATCGACCGCAAGTCGAAGAACGGCCAGGCCCCGCAGCTGCTGCACGGCGAGCCCGACCTGCTGATCCGGGTCGTCCGCGACCTGTTCACCGAGGACTTCACCAAGCTGGTGATCTCCGGCGACGACGCCTTCGACCAGGTCCGCGAGTACGTCGCCGACGTCGCGCCGCACCTGGCCGACCGGGTCGAGAAGTGGAGCGGGGACGGTGACGTCTTCGCGAACTTCCGGATCGACGAGCAGATCAAGAAGGCGCTGGACCGCAAGGTCTGGCTGCCGTCCGGCGGCTCGCTGATCATCGACCGGACCGAGGCGATGACCGTCGTCGACGTCAACACCGGCAAGTTCACCGGCTCCGGGGGCAACCTCGAGGAGACCGTCACCAAGAACAACCTGGAAGCGGCCGAGGAGATCGTCCGGCAGCTCCGGCTCCGCGACATCGGCGGCATCATCGTGATCGACTTCATCGACATGGTGCTCGAGTCGAACCGCGATCTCGTCCTGCGCCGGCTGGTCGAGTGCCTGGGCCGCGACCGGACCAAGCACCAGGTCGCCGAGGTCACCTCGCTCGGCCTGGTCCAGATGACCCGGAAGCGGATCGGCACCGGCCTGCTCGAGGCGTTCAGCGAGAACTGTGACCACTGCGGTGGCCGCGGCCTGATCCTGCACGACGAGCCGAAAGAGTCCCGCCGCCGCGACAGCCGCAACGGCCAGGGCAACAACGGCAGTAACGGCCACGCGCAGGGCAACAACGGCAACGGCCAGGGCAACGGCAACTCGAACGGCAACGGTCACGACCACGGCAAGCCCGCGCAGGCGGAGGAGGGTGGCCGGAAGAGCTCGCGCCGCCGCCGGGGCAAGGGCCGCGGTGAGGAGGAGGCCGCCGAGACTGGTGAGTCCAGGGCGGCCGAGACCGCGCAGCACAACGCCGATGCCGCCCAGAAGCTCGCGCTGATCGCCGCCGCCTCCGCGAAGAAGGACGACGAGCACGGTACGCCGGAACCGACCGGTTACCCGATCTCTGCCGCTGCGGACGAGCACGTCAGCCCGGAGGCGACCGGCTTCCCGGCCGAGACGGCCCAGGCGACGACCGTGATCACCGAGACCCCGGCACCGGCCGACTCCGAGGCTCCGGCCCCGGCGGGTGACGCGGCCGGACCGGCCGACGCCGCCCAGAACGGGGCCACCAAGAGCACCCGGCGGCGGCGCAGCAGCCGCAGCCGGAGCAAGACCAGCACCGAGGGTGAAGGCGCGGAGCCGTCCGAGCTCGTCACCACCGGTAGCTGAACCGATGTGATGTGGGTCCCGTTGCAGGCGGGGGAGCCAGTTTGACCCGTCTGTGAGGGGACCCGTAAACTTGAGCGTCGGCGCGCGTTCCGCGTGCCATGTTTGTGTGGGCCGCCAGGTCTGTGCAGGCCCCCGTAAGTTTTCCGAACCAGCAGAGAGTGAGATCCACGGTGTACGCGATCGTGCGCAGTGGCGGCACCCAGCAGAAGGTCGCCGTCGGCGATGTCATCGAGATCGACAGCCTGACGGACAAGGTGGGCGACACTGTGTCCCTTCCGGCGGTCCTCGTCGTCGATGGCGACACCGTGACGACCGACTCTGCGGCGCTGGCCAAGGTGGCCGTTTCGGCTGAGGTTCTCGGCCGCTCCAAGGGCCCGAAGATCACCATCATGAAGTACAAGAACAAGACCGGTTACCGTAAGCGCCAGGGGCACCGTCAGCACTACACCCAGGTCAAGGTCACCGCGATCGACGCGAAGAAGTGAGCTGATTATCAAATGGCACACAAAAAGGGAGCGGCCTCGACCCGCAACGGTCGTGACTCCAACGCGCAGCGCCTCGGCGTGAAGCGGTACGGCGGTCAGCTGGTCAACGCCGGCGAGATCATCGTCCGTCAGCGTGGCACGCACTTCCACCCGGGCAACCTGGTCGGCCGTGGCGGCGACGACACGCTGTTCGCGCTGGCCGAGGGCCACGTGGAGTTCGGCACCCGGCGCGGTCGCCGCGTCGTCAACATCGTCCCGGCCCCGGCGGAGTAACACCGCCACCCGGACGTACTGCAAGCTCTGAAAAGGGCGGGTCGCGGAATACCGCGCACCCGCCCTTTTGCTGTCTCAAGGGAAAGCAAGAGCACAAGACCACAAACCACCCCTCGCTTCACTCGCGGCGGGGGGATGGCGGACCCAACAGGAAGTAGAGAACACCGATGGCAATCCCCAGCTTCGTCGACCGCGTGACGGTGAATGTCGCCGCGGGCCGCGGCGGAAACGGCTGCGCCTCGGTGCACCGGGAGAAGTTCAAGCCCCTCGGCGGTCCCGACGGCGGCAACGGCGGTGACGGCGGCAGCGTGATCCTGCGCGTCGACCCCGACGTGACCACGCTCGTCGACTACCACCGCTCCAGCCACCGCACCGCCACGAACGGTGCCCAGGGCAAGGGTGACCACCAGGCCGGCAGCAACGGCGGCGACGTCATCCTGCCGGTCCCCGACGGCACAGTCATCAGCACGCCGGACGGCGTCGTACTCGCGGACCTCGTCGGACCGGGCGCGGAATTCGTTGCTGCCCAAGGCGGCAAGGGTGGTCTGGGCAACGCGGCCCTGGCCAGCAGCTCGCGCAAGGCCCCTGGATTCGCCCTGCTGGGTGAGGACGGCGAGGAGCGCACTCTCGTCCTCGAGCTGAAGGTCGTCGCTGACATCGGTCTGGTCGGCTTCCCGAGCGCGGGCAAGTCGTCGCTGGTGGCCGCGATCAGCCGCGCCCGGCCGAAGATCGCCGATTACCCGTTCACCACCCTCATCCCGAACCTCGGCGTCGTCGTTGCCGGTGACGTCACGTTCACCGTTGCCGACGTACCGGGTCTGATCGAGGGTGCGAGCGAGGGGCGTGGGCTCGGGCACGACTTCCTGCGGCATGTCGAGCGGTGTGCGGCGCTCGTACACGTCATCGACTGCGCGACGTACGAGCCGGGCCGTGACCCGCTCAGCGACCTCGACACGATCGAGGCCGAGCTGCAGGCGCACGGCGGGCTCGAGGACCGGCCGCGACTCGTGGCCTTGAACAAGATCGACGTACCCGACGCGCGCGAGATCGCCGACATGGTGCAGGCCGAGCTGGAGCAGCGCGGGCTGCGGGTGTTCCCGATCTCGACCGCGTCGCACGAGGGCCTCGAGGCCCTGAAGTTCGCGATGGCCGACATCGTCGTACGGCGTCGCGCGGAAGAGGAGAAGCCCGACACCACGCGGATCGTGATCCGACCGCACGTGCAGGGCGGTCCTGAGTTCAAGGTGAAGAAGCTGCCGGACGACGGCGGCTGGCTGGTGCAGGGCGACAAGCCCGAGCGCTGGGTCCGGCAGACCGACTTCGCGAACGCGGAGGCGACCGGGTACCTGGCCGACCGGCTGAACCGGCTCGGCGTCGAGGACGAGCTGCTGAAGCTGGGCGCGCTCGCCGGCGACGCGGTGATGATCGGCGACGGACCGAACGCGATCGTGTTCGACTTCGCGCCCGACGTCCTGGCCGGCGCCGAGATCCTGGCCCGGCGCGGTGAGGACCACCGGCTCGAGGAGGATCGTCCGGCGGCCCAGCGGCGGCGGGAGAAAGACACCGAGTACCACGCCAACAAGGGTGTTCGGACCGATTACAAGCAGGAATGGGGCGAGGACGAGGTCGACTTGTCCCCGGCCGAGGCGAAACGGGCAGCGGTGAAGGCGGAGAAGCTGGCGCGCAAGGAAGCGCGCGAGCTCGAAGCGGCGGCAGAAAGCACAGATCAGGACTTCTGATGGACGCTCGCGCGGAGGTCCTTGCGGCCACGCGAATCGTCGTGAAGGTCGGCTCGTCATCGCTGACCCAGCGCGGAAAGATCGACCTCGAACGGCTCCGGCTGCTCGTCGACGCCGTCTCGGCGCGACGGGTGGAGGGGGCCGAGGTCGTGCTCGTCTCGTCCGGCGCGATCGCCGCCGGCCTGGCCCCGATGGGGTTGCGGTCGCGACCGCGTGACCTGGCCACGCAGCAGGCTGCCGCTTCGGTCGGGCAGGGCCTGTTGATGGCTCGCTACAGCGATGCGTTCGCGGCGCACGGGCTGCGGGTGGGGCAGGTGCTGCTGACCGTCGACGACGTGACGCGGCGCAGTCACTACCGCAACGCGTACCGCACGTTCGCGCGGCTGCTCGAGCTGGGCGTCGTACCGATCGTGAACGAGAACGACACCGTCGCGACCACCGAGATCCGCTTCGGCGACAACGACCGGCTCGCGGCTCTGACCAGTCATCTGGTCCACGCCGATCTGTTGCTGCTGCTGTCCGACGTCGACGGCCTGTACGACGGGGATCCGCGCAAACCTGGTACGTCGATGGTCACCGAGATCCGCGGTGCGGCTGATCTGGAGCCGCTCGCGATCGGCAAGACGGGCTCGTCCGGCGTCGGCACCGGTGGCATGCAGACGAAGGTCGAGGCGGCCGCAATCGCCACAGAGGCAGGGATTCCGGTCATCCTGACCTCGGCCGGGCACGTCGGCGAGGCTTTGCGCGGGGAGAAGGTCGGCACCCTCTTCCACCCCACCGGACGCCGCCGCAAGACCCGGCTGCTGTGGCTGGCCCACGCGACCTCGGGCCAGGGCGTACTGCGTTTGGACGAAGGGGCCGTCCGCGCTGTCACCCAACGCCGCGCCTCCCTCCTCCCGGCCGGAATCTCTGCAGTAGAAGGCACTTTCTCCGCCGGCGACCCCGTCGATCTGGTCTCGCCATCGGGAGTCGTCATCGCCCGCGGTCTGGTCAACTACGACGCCAGCGAGCTCCCCGGCCTCCTCGGCCGCTCCACCCGGGACCTGGCTCGCGAACTCGGCGCGGCGTACGAACGCGAAGTCGTCCACCGCGACGACCTGGTGTTGCTCTAGTGGCGCACCCGGTAACGGTCAGCCACGGTGGATCTGCGAGGACGTAGACGAGGTTGGCGCCGACTGCGGCGATCAACGTCGCGGTGCGCCGGGTCGTGGATGAGGGGCGGTGTGGAGTCTCCCTCAGCATGGCTACACCTTCTCGCCACGAGCGTCCCCGCAATGCTCGCGGCCGTCCCGCCCCAAAGGTCCTGTCCTGAAAGGACTGTGGGCCCTGCCGGTGGCGCATCACCCTGCTGACCCTGGAAACAGGTCGGCTCCGCAAGGATGTGAGGTGGAAGGCATGGCAAAGCCTGACGAGACGCGCGGCGAGGTGCTCGAGGTCCTGCGTGGAGTGATCGACGGCGTGAAGGCGGGAACGGTTTTCGGCACCCCTGTCAGTCGCAACGGCCTGACTGTGCTGCCGGTCGCACGCAT
Source organism: Kribbella pratensis (assembly GCF_004365355.1). GTDB lineage: Bacteria > Actinomycetota > Actinomycetes > Propionibacteriales > Kribbellaceae > Kribbella. The sequence goes on from NZ_SODP01000001.1 coordinate 265,257, forward strand.
CGCCGGTGGTGGAGGCGGCGGGCGTGGTGACGGCAGCAACGGGCGTGGCGCCGACGGCTCCGGCGGAGGTCTGGGCTTGTCGGCCCGGCCGGTCGGTGTGTACGTCATCCGCGATGACGGCGTCACCTGGTCTCCGGCAGTGGACGTCACCAAGGTCATTCTCGGCGGTCAGTTGGTCGGGATGGTCGCCTTGTTCACGCTCCGGACCCTGTTCAAGATGATCCGCGACCGCCGAACCCGTGCTCAGCAACCGTCTCCTGCCCCGGAGGAAGCTGCGACGACGGACTGACAGCCCGCTGGTCGAAGACTCCCCGCGGTACGTCGGGCCCATGTCTGCAGGGGTGAATGGTCGCGGTCGATCGTGGCGGTGCGCCACCTTGTGCACCCACCAACCTTCCGTGCCGCGATTTGGTGGTTGGTGGGTGCTCAAGGTGGGCTGAGACGGCGGCGGAGGGTCGCCGTGGGGCGCACTAGGATGAGCGAGTGAGCGAGATCATCGAGCTGGCGCGGCGGGCGCGCGAGGCGTCGTACGCCTTGGCCGACGCGTCCCGGGCGACGAAGGATGCGGCGCTGCGCGCGATGGCAGCGGCGCTGCGCGACAACACGGACGCGATCGTCGCGGCGAACGCTGTCGACGTCGCCGCGGCGCGTGAGGCGGGTACGCCGGAGTCCACCGTCGACCGGCTGGCACTCAACCCGGCCCGCGTCGACGGGATGGCGGCCGGGCTGGAGCAGCTCGCCGGGCTGACCGACCCGGTGGGTGAGGTGGTCCGCGGGTACACGCTGCCGAACGGGCTCGAGCTCCGCCAGGTCCGGGTGCCGTTCGGCGTGGTCGGCATCATCTACGAGGCCAGGCCGAACGTGACCGCCGACGCCGCGGGCATCTGCCTGAAGTCCGGTAACGCCGTACTGCTGCGTGGCTCGTCGTCCGCTGCAGAGTCCAACACGGCGATCATCGGCGTACTGCGGGACGCCGCCGCGGCCTGCGGGCTGCCTGCCGATGTGATCCAGGGCGTGGCGACGGATCGCGCTGCCGTGAAGGAGCTGATGCAGGCCCGCGGGCTGGTCGACGTACTGATCCCTCGTGGTGGTGCCGGCCTGATCCAGACCGTCGTCGGCGAGTCGTCGGTGCCGGTGATCGAGACGGGCGTGGGGAACTGCCACGTGTATATCGACGCGGATGCTGATCTGGACCTCGGGCTCGAGATCCTGCTGAACTCGAAGACTCAGCGGCCCAGCGTCTGCAACGCGGCCGAGTCGCTGCTGGTTCACTCCGCGGTTGCGGACGAGTTCCTCGCGCGTGCTCTGCCGGCCCTGGCCGAGGCCGGCGTGACGGTTCACGGTGACCCAGCGGTAGTTGCTGCTGGCAAGGATGTTGTCGCGGCGACCGAGGAGGACTTCGGCACGGAGTACAACTCGCTCGATCTGTCGGCCGCGGTGGTCGATTCGCTCGAGGACGCGGTGCAGCACATCCGCCGCTACAGCTCGGGCCACACCGAGGCGATCATCACCCGCTCGCAGTCCGCGGCCCGCCGCTTCACCCAGGCGGTCGACTCCGCAGCGGTCGTCGTCAATGCCAGCACGCGCTTCACCGACGGCGGCGAGTTCGGCTTCGGCGCCGAGATCGGCATCTCGACCCAGAAACTCCACGCCCGCGGGCCGATGGGTCTGCCGGAGATGACGTCGACGAAGTACATCGTCATCGGCGACGGCCAGATCCGCACGTGACTCCGGTCTGATCGCGCCAGAGGTCAGCTCAGCAGTAGCGTCGCGTCCTGGACCCGCACGACCGGCGGCTCTGCGCTCACCACGGCCAGAGCTGCCCGGTGATCCGCGCCCACCTCCAGCTCCTGCACCTGAATCCCCGCTGGCGCCGGCGCGCGAAGCTCCCCGCGCAAACCTTGCCCGGTCGCCTTCAGCACAGCTTCCTTCCGCGTCCAGTACGTCGTGAACGCCTGCGCCTTCGCGATCCCGTCGTACCGCTCCAGCTCCCGCGCTTCCTCCGCGCTCAGTGCAATCCGAGCCACGCCGTCAACATCCACGCCCGGATCAACCTTCTCGACGTCAAGTCCCACCGGCTGATCCGAGAACGCCACGCCGACGAACTCGCCCGAGTGCGTCACCGACAACTCCACGCCGTCAGCCCGCACCTTCCCATGCGGCTTCCCGCACTCCGAACATGTCCGATCCAGCCGAATCCTTGCCGGCAGCAACGAAAACCGTGCACCGAGCACCCGGCGCGTGATCGTCACTCCCAGCAGGAACCGCGCCCTGTCCTCGTCCCGCAGGTACGCCGCCAACCGCTCCCGCTCGACTGGATCCAGATCCCGCACAAAGGCATCCTGAGCGGCTCCGACCCGCGCCCACCACACCTCGACCCCCGCAGAGCGCAGAGCTTTCTGGCCGATGTCGTCCGTCACACCGGGCCTGGCGTCCACGTCAGTTTGCCGCTCCGAAGGTCGTGCAGGACGCCGTCGATCCACTTGGCCTCAGCGATCGCTACAGCGACCTGGTACTCCGTCTCCAGCAGCGCGAACCGGGGGATCGGCTGACCGTCCACCTCCGACCGCAGCTCCAGCTGCAGCTCGGCGATGCGCTTGGTCAGCGACTCCCGCCGCTGGCTGAGCAGCTCGCCCGCCGTCTCCGGCGTCAACAGCATCACGAACGACAACCCCGCCGGGAACTCCGGGAACTCGTTCCGCGGTGTCGTCAGGATGTCCGCCAACCACTCCCGGCAGACCTTCCGTCCCTCGTCGGTCAGGTGGTAGACCGTCCGCTCCGGATAGCGCTCGTCCTGCTCGGTCGCGCCGGCCGTGAGCAGGCCGGCCTCCTCCAGCCGCACGATCATTCGGTACAGGCTGGTCCGCTGACCGACGTTGACGACCTGGTCCTTGCCCCACTGCTTGATCAGCCGCTGGATCCCGTACGGATGCATCGGCCCGTTCTCCAGCAGGCCGAGGATCGCGAGTGCGAGCGGTGAGCGTCGAAAAGTCACGTCCTCAGCATAGGGGGCAAAGAAACTAGTTGCAATGTAACTAGATCCCATGTAACTATCGATCCATGAAGACCGCAGAACTCACCCAGGGCACCGTGACCTCCCGCGACGGCACCGAGATCGGTTACTACAAGACCGGCCAAGGACCCGCCGCCGTCGTGCTGCACGGCAGCATGGAGTCAGCCCGCAGCCACACGCTCCTGGCGGAAGCGCTGGCGTCAGACTTCACCGTTTACCTGCCGGACCGCCGCGGTCGTGGCCTCTCGGGACCGCACCGCGCCGACTACACGGTCCGCACCGAGGTCGAGGATCTCGAAGCAGTCCTGACCGCGGCCGGCGCAGACCGCGCGTTCGGCGTCAGCGCCGGGGGAGCGGTCGTCCTCGAAGCGGCCCGCACATTGCCGCTGCAGCAGATCGCGCTCTACGAGCCCGCGATCGTCGCCGACGGCGCCCCGCATCGCGAGTGGCTGATCCGCTTCGACCAGGAGATCGCCCGCGGCGATCTCGCCGGCGGGATGGTCACCAGCATGTTCGGCTTCGAGATGGCCCCGGCGTTCCTCAAGGTCATACCCCGCGGCCTGCTCCGCAGGATGACCGAGAAGATGCTCGTCAAGGAGGAGCGTCAGGCTCCCGCCGACGCGATCACCATGCGCCGGCTCGCCCCCACGATCCACGCCGAAGGCACGATCGTCGCCGAGCTCGGCGGCACCTTCGACAACTTCCGCACCGTCGCCGCCGACGTACTGCTCATGGGCGGCACCAAGGGCCTTGCCGGTCTCAAGCCCGGCCGCGCCACTCTCGAGAAGGTCCTCCCGCACTGCCGCCGCATCGAGTTCGACGGCTACGACCACGGCTCGTCCTCGGACCCCGGCGGCGTCAACCCCACCGGCAAGCCAGAGGCCGTACGGCGGATCGCCGAAGAGGTGAAGGCGTTCTTCAAGCAGTCGTGAAGGCCCACTCGACGGCATCCGCGATATCAACCACCGGATACCGCACGGCCTGCACGACCCGATCGGCGCCGATCACCAGGATGACCCGCTTCAACCGCTCGTACCCACCCGCACGGAAGGTCGGCAACCGCAACGCCGCCACCAGTTCCAGATCGAGGTCCGACAGCAGCAGGTGGGGAATCTCCTCCGCCCGCGCGAACGCCTGCTGCTCGTCGGTCCGCTGCGTGCTCACCCCGCGCACGGCGATCCCGCGAGCAGCAAACTCGTCGTACCGACCAGCAAAGAGCCGGTTCTCCAGCGTGCACCCGCTAGCCCCGGCGATCTCGTCCCACCCGTCCGGCAAGGGGGTCGGCCGCCCGGTCGCCGGGTACCCGAACAGCACGGTCGCCCGCGCATCCGTGTCCACCACATCTACCGCCGTACCGGCGATCGACGGCAGGGCGACGTACGGCACCCGCTGACCCACCAGCTCGTGCAAGCGATGCGCCGGCGGCTCGTCCTTCGAATTGGTCCCACTCAGAGACCCATCGCCGAGCAGCCACCGATCGCCCCAGTCCTGCAGCGCGACGAGCACCGGCAGCAACGCCCGCCCGCGCTCGGTCAGCTGGTACGCATACCGGGTCGGCCGCTCCTGGTACGCCGACCGCGAGACGATCCCGCTCTCGAGCAGACCGTTCAGCCGCTCGGTAAGCACCTTCCGCGAGATGTGCAGCGACTCGGCGAGCTGGTCGAACCGCTCCAACCCACGCGCGAGATCGCGGACGACCAGCAGCTCCCAGCCGTCGCCGATGACGCCGAGGGACTGCGCGATCGCACAGTCCGGCTCAGGCGAGAAGGTGCTCCGCCGCACGACGTACTCCTTCGATTCCGGTTGCCACCACGCTAGCCGTCCGAGTAAGTTCCCGTTAGGAACTTACTACAGGAGGGCAAGCATGTACTGGCGCCGGATCGCGGACCTGCCCACCTGGCTCAAGGCCGTCATGGTCGGCCAGCTCGTCAGCTCCGCCGGTGCACTCGCCTGGATCTACCTGACCCTCTACCTGGTCGAGGACCGCGGCATGTCGGCGCAACAGGCCGGGTTCGCGGCAGCGGCGTACGGCATCGGACTGCTCGGCGGCAACCTCGGCGGCGGGTGGTTCGGCGACCGCTTCGGTCTGCGTACGGCGGCAGTCGCCAGCCAACTCGCCTGGGTCGTCACCTGTTGCGCGATGCCCCTGGTCGGCACGTCCTGGATCGGCGTCGTTGCCGCGCTTGCCGCGCTTGCCGGGCTGTGCGGTGGTGCGAGCCGCCCCAACCTCAGCGCGCTGGTCGCAACCGCGCTGCCGGCCGAGCGTCGCCGCGAGGGCATCGCCTTGTCCCGGACGGCGAGCAACGCCGGCTTCACCATCGGCCCGCCGCTGGGCGGGCTGCTAGCGGCGTACAACTTCTCGCTGGTCTTCCTCGTCGACGCTGTGACCAGCCTCGTCATGGCAGCCGTCATCTGGCGCTTCGTGCCCGCTGCCCGCCGTACGGCGTCCGTCCGCGTGCACGGTTTGTGGAAGGCGCTGGCCCGCGACCGCTCGGTTCTCGTGCTGCTCGCCACGATCGTGGTCGTCGACACCGTCTACCGGCAGATCTTCGCGACGATGCCGCTCCTGCTCCGCGATGCCGGTACGCCGGCCGTCGCGTACGGCGTACTCATCGGTGTCAGCTCCGTCGTGATCGTGCTTCTCGAGGCGCCGCTCGCCGTACGGCTCCGCGGCCACCGCGCGAACCGGGTCATCGCCATCGGCTTCGCGCTCGTCGGCGCAGGTCTCGCGATCCTCGGCGTGTGGCCGGCGCTCGTCGGCGCGACGCTGGCGATCGTCGTCATCACGGCGGGGGAGATGCTCTACAAACCGACCGCCACCGCGCATGTCGCCGACGCGGCGCCGGAGGGGATGGTCGGGCGGTACTCCAGCCTGTACGCCGCTGCGTCGATCAGCGGCATGTTCCTGGCGCCGGCGCTCGGCGGGTCGGCGTACCAGCACGTCCCGGGGGCACTCTTCCCGGTCGCGGCCGCGCTCGCCGTTGTAGCCGCGATCGTCCAGTCGCAGGTCAGGTCGGCTGATCGGGAAGCGGAGCCGGCCGGCCCTCCCAGCGGGTCGAGAGGACGACCGTCGTCCGTGTCCTGACCACGCCGTTGACGCGTCGCAGCGAGCCGACGACCGCCTCGAGCTGGGTGACGTCCGCGACCCGGACCTTGACCACGAGCTCCTGGTCGCCGGCCACGAACCAGCAGTCCTCGACGGCGACGATGTCCCGGACCTGCTCGACGATGTCATCGGTCTCGACGTCGTCGCGCTGGAACAGCCCGATCAGCGCGCTCGTGCCGAGTCCGACCTGATCCGGTGCGACCACCGCGCGGTACCCGAGGAGCACGCCGCGCTCCTCGAGCCGCCGTACCCGCTCCTGGACGCTCGGACCGGACAGGCCGACCTCGCGGCCGAGCTCGGCCCAGCTGGAGCGGCCGTTCAGCCGGAGCGCCTCGATCAGCTGCCGGTCGATCGCGTCCATGACGCCTCCTGTTCACCACAGATTCTAAGGCCTGGAATGTTTCAGACCTTTAATTCGTTTGTGACAACGTAGTTCAAACCGTACAATTTGAGGTACTGGGGCCAGCCCGCCCCAGCTCCGCCGCACCAACCCAGTGAAGGAAACATGATCACCCCCGAAGTTGCCCGTGCCCAGATCGACGAGCGGCACCGCGTCGCAGCGCAGGCCCGCCGCGCCCACGCCGTACCGTCTGCCTGGCGCCGGCTGCTGACCCGTCACGTCCGCCACAGCTGACCTATTTCACGCGACCGGTGCCCTCCTGGGCCACCGGTCGCTGTTGTCGGGGCGGTCAGGAGATAGGCTTCGCATCATGTTCTCGATCCTCGTGCCGCAGGTGGCGGCCATCGAATCGGCCGCCGTCGAGGCGTCACACATCTCGAAGTGGTGGTACGGCGGGTTCGCGCTGTTCGTGCTCCTCCTGCTGCTGCTCGTCACCGTCATCATGGGTAAGGGCCGGCCGCACAGCTAGGCGGCTGTCGTGCTGTGCAGATTGTCTGAAGGGCTGACGTGGCTTCTGTGGAGCGGGTACGACGCATCGGTGTGATGGGTGGCACTTTCGACCCGATCCATCATGGCCACCTTGTCGCGGCCAGCGAAGTGCAGGCGTACTTCGATCTCGACGAGGTGATCTTCGTTCCGACCGGCCAGCCGTGGCAGAAGTCGGACAAGAAGGTCTCCCCGGCCGAGGACCGGTACCTGATGACCGTGATCGCGACGGCGTCGAACCCGCGGTTCTCGGTCAGCCGGGTCGACATCGACCGGCCGGGTCCGACGTACACCATCGACACCCTGCGCGACCTGTCCAGGCTGTACCCGGACGCCGAGCTGTTCTTCATCACCGGCGCCGACGCGCTCGCCCAGATCCTCACCTGGCGGGACGTGGACGAGATGTTCAAGCTCGCCCAGTTCGTCGGCTGCACCCGGCCGGGGACCGAAAGCCTCGAGCTGCCGCTCGACCAGCTGCCGATGGACCGGATCACCCTGCTCGAGGTGCCGGCGCTGGCGATCTCGTCGACCGAGTGCCGCGCCCGGGTCGCCAAGGGCAACCCGACCTGGTACCTGGTGCCGGACGGGATCGTCCAGTACATCGCCAAGCGTGAGCTCTACACCAACCGTTAGGACCTGTATGTCTGCCAGTGAACGCGCCATCGAGCTGCTGACCGCGGCTGCCGAAGCAGCCCACGACAAGAAGGCCGAGAACGTCCTCGCCTTCGACGTGTCCGAGCAGCTCGCCATCACCGACGCGTTCCTGGTCGCCTCCGCCTCCAACGACCGCCAGGTCCGCGCGATCGTGGACGCGATCGAGGAGAAGCTGCGGGTCGACTTCGACGCCAAGCCGGTACGCCGCGAGGGCGCCCGCGAGGGGCGCTGGGTGCTGCTCGACTACCTCGAGATCGTCATCCACGTCCAGCACGACGAGGAGCGCGCGTTCTACTCCCTCGAGCGCCTGTGGCGCGACTGCCCGGTCATCGCCTTGCCGTCGCCCGTCCCCGGCTCGGCACGCCCCGGCGCCGAATGACCGCGGGGAGACTGATCGTCTGGCGCCACGGCCGGACGGAGTGGAACCTGCAGGACAAGATCCAGGGCCAGGCCGACATCCCACTGGACTCGGTCGGCCTGTCCCAGGCCCGCTCCGCCGCCGCCCGCCTGGCCGCCCTGGCGCCGACGAGACTCTTCGCCAGCGACCTCCAACGCGCAGTCGCCACTGCGGGTGAGCTAGCCGCGCTGACCGGCCTCAAGATCGAGTACGACGAAGCGCTCCGCGAGATCGACGTCGACGACTGGGCCGGCCTCACCTCGGCCGAACTCGCCGCCATCAACCCCGAAGCCGCCGCCCGCATCCGCAGCGGCGAACCCCAACGCCGCGGCACCAACGGCGAAACCGTCGAAGAAGTCGCGGCCCGCTTCAGCGGCGCCCTCAAACGCATCTCCGCGGAAGGCACCTCCGAAGACACCATCGTCATAGCCACCCACGGCCTCGCCGGCCGCGTCGGCATCTGCCTGTTCCTCGGCATCCCCCAGCCCAACTGGCCCGCCTTCGGAGGCCTCGCCAACTGCAACTGGGTCTCCCTCCTCAACGGCCGCCAAGGCTACCGAATCGAAGAATGGAACGCCGGCTCCCTCCCCGAACCAGTAATGAGCGACGACCCCCAGAAGTAGCTGGTGTACGCCGGGAAACGCCCCCAAAGGACAACGCTTCGCGGCGGCTGTCTTGTTGGCCGCCTCCGGCGGCGCAGACGTCCCGCAGCCGACTGCCCGCCAGGGAGCTAGTGAGCTGCGCCAGCGGTAAAGGACACCGCTTCGCGGCGACTGTCCTGTTGGCCGGCTTCGCCGGCGCTGGGCTCGTTCGGCGGGTGGCTGCTGCGTCGTGGAGTGCTGGTCGGGGGTGTCGTGCGTAGAGGTCACCGCTTCGCGGTCGCTGTCCTGGTGACCGGCTTCGCCTGCGTCCGATTTGTTCGGCGGGCGACTGCACCGTCGCCGAATGCTTATCGGGGAAGGACTGGTGTGACACCCCAGGCGCCCCGCCTGCAGACGGGGCAGTTGTCAGCTCGCACCTTGGATGCAGAGCCTGGTAGCAGACATCGTGCTCGGCGTACAGACAGCCGTGAGCAAGCGTGCCACCAGCCTCTCAAAGGAGGGCAACAGGGCTGTCGCACACCTCACCAGCCCCACGAGCCAACCGATTTTTCTTTGCCGCCCCCCATCCGCTAAACTTCCGGAGTCGCAAGACACCGCGGGGCTTTGGCGCAGTTGGTAGCGCGCTTCCATGGCATGGAAGAGGTCAGGGGTTCGAATCCCCTAAGCTCCACCGACTTCAGAGGCCGGTTTCCCACTCGGTGACCGGCCTCTTGCATGGACGCGGACAGCTCGTCGAGGCACAGGACATCATGACGCCTGGCGTAGCTGCGGCATCGGCCTAGACGCTGCTGAGCGATGCGTCGTCGCGCTGCGCGAGGACCAGGAGTAGCAGGAGGTCGCACGCGGGGCGCCGGTGGGGAAGGCATTACAGCTTGTGTTCTGCACGGCTGAAGCCCTGGCGGCAGAGGATCGACACTTGGCAGCGTGTAAGACATGGCGGAAACCGCTTTGGTACTGCCAGCCTGTCTATACGGGTGAGGGCTCCTGAGGGGGCAGGTGAGGGATGGCCGGGGACGCGGACTTGAGCGAGTACGTTGCCGCGCGCTGGCGCGCAGGGGCTGCGCGCCGCCGCCGTCGTGCAGCGGCACTATCGGCTGTCGGCGTGGCAGCTGCAGTTGGTGCGGTGGACGGGACGCTGCTGCTCGCGGGCGGCCCGAGCGTCACGAACCCCGCGCCGCCGGCCGCCTCCACACCTCCGGTGCCTGCCGCGACGCGACTGGTGGGCATCGGTCACGCCGCCATCGCCGTACCCACGCAATGGGCCACAAACCAGCTCCACTGCGGAACGCCGCTGAAGGACACGGTCATCATCGACGCGGGCCCCCAAAACCTCTGTGAGGCGCCTTACCCCAAAGGTGTCGAGAGCGTCATGGTGCGTAGCGGCATGCCAATCGACTTCCGTGCCGACGAGACCTTCCAACTCGACGGCGTGCGAGCCCAACGTCAGCGGACAACCTGCACGGGCGACAATCCCGTCACGGTCTGTTCAGGCGCGGTGTTCATTCCGTCTCTCGACGTAGCGTTCCAGGCGGAGTCCTCCACGAACGCCGGCGAGGTTCACAGCGTCCTCGCCCGGATCATGATCGTTCCAGACAAGATCGGTGTCCCAGAGCCCATGTTCAGCGAATCCAATCCAGCCGCCCGTTTCGGCGAGGAATACGAGGACAGGCTCACCGCACTGGGCCTGAAACCCAATATCCACACCAGGAAGTCCCCTGGCTCCATACCAGGTACCGTCCTAGCCGTCTCGCCCCCCGCCGGCACAATGCTGACGCCTGGAGCGACGGTCACAGTCACTGTCGTCGCGCCACCCTGAATCAGGCAGCTCGCTGGACGTGGTCCAGTCATGGCCTTGGACGGTGACGATCCAGGGGAGGCAAATTGGGAGGCAACAGGGACATCCGTCTATAGATCGTGACAGACGTTGATAGACGCGTCTTCCACCGCAGTCTCGGCCGATGTGGTGGGGCTAAAGTCCATGGCATGGAAGAGGTCAGGGGTTCGAATCCCCTAAGCTCCACCGCACGAAACAGCAGGCCAGGAGGGGCACTTTCGCCCCCTGGCTTGTTTTCGTTAGAGGCCCCAGTGGGAGAGATTTGGGAGAAGCGCTCGCCTCCCACCAACTTGGCCGCGAGGGTCGTAGCCTCCTGCTGGGCCTTCTCGATGGTGTCCTTGACCACGGGCACCCAGGTGAGCAGCCTTTCCCGCTCGTCGTTGTCCAGGGCGAGTACGGACGTGACCCATCGGTCCTCCAGAGCCTCCGAGATCTGACGCTCCATCTCAGGTGTCACGTGGTCATAGACCCGACCCATGCCCTTCATCTTGTGGCCGAGCCGAGCGCGGCGAGCGACCTCCTCGATGCCGTCCTCGGTCAGCCACGTGGCGTGCGTGTGTCGCCCCTCGTGGAACCGGAAGCCAGACAGGATCGCAGGCATGTGGCGCTCGGAAGACGGGTTAGTCGGATCGACGCCGTCCCATGCGGGCCGCCAGAAGGGCTGCCAAAGGGTGCCGGGTCGAAGACAGCAGAACTCGCCATCAACGCCCGACACCCTGCCGGTTCCACCCCTCGCCGGAAAGGCCGGCTACCAGTCGGCGCCGGTTGCCCATGCCGCCCGCCTGTCCGTGGGTTCCCGCATCGCCCCGCTGGCAATCATGGGAGGGACGGCCCGGCACGGCACGGCACGCGTCAAGGGCGCCTACGGCGTCCCTTCGGGATCTCCGACCCTTGACCCGCACCGCACCGACCCTAAGGTCGGCAGCTATCGGGGCGATGCGGGAGGTCTGTCCGTGCGCGTGACACGTAATCGTCAACTCGCTAGCGCGCCCGAACTCGCGCGCTCTTGGGGTCGGTGGCCCGTAGCCTGGCCGGCCAGGGGAACTCCAGGGGCTCGGAGCTCGCGGCCCACTGTTCGCCCAGTTCGCGCAGCACCGTAGTAGCACGGTCGATGTGCTCGTTCGGATACGGACAAGGATCCTGAGAGATGACGCCCCAACTCTCGCGCACCTCGGCGTACGGAGTCGGTCGCCGCTTCTCGACGGCTTCATGGATTACTGCCGCGATCGCCTCACTGATGCCGACACCCTTGGCGGCCTTCAAGATGCGGTCGCTACGGACCTTGGCGTCGTAGCGCGCCTTGCCCTCGATCTGGGTCATGGTGGAGAAGACCGCGCCTGCCGCGATCACGCCGAAGATTCCGTCGGCGACGCCGAGCTCTCGTTCGGTCACCGCGTGCGAGAGGTCGTGCGGTACGCGCCATTTGCGTGTGTACGACGTGAGCTTGAAGACTGCGCCGTCCGCCCGCCGGATCAACGTAAGGCTCTCGCCGCGCGGATCGTGCTGGAAGGTGAGATGCATGTCATCCAGGGTGACGCCGCGCTTACACACGCACCAATGGATTTCTGCAGCTGTCACCAGACCCCGAGTGGAGGTCGACGGAGTGTGGGAGCGGAACAACGACGGTAGGCCCGTCGACGGGCCACCGAACCGCCGACCGCCGTGGGAGAACTTTGGGAGCGAAACACCCGCAACAACGGTCCTGAATTTGGTCCAACGCGCAACAATCAGAACCGTCAAAAGCCCTTGTATATAGGGGAGTGAGCCTCGTGCGGCGTAGGTGGCCAAGACGACCCCCGCCCATGGCATGGAAGAGATCAGGGGTTTGAATCCCCTAAGCTCCACCGCAAGTCAGAGGCCGGTTTCCCACTCAGGAAACCGGCCTCTTGCATGACCCGGGAGGCTGAGTCTCCGTGAGAGGGAGACCGCGAAGATCTCGTCTATCTTCTTCGCCCCTGTCCGGAGCACCGGCCGCCGCTCGCGCGCCGTAGGACCTTCTCACGCCCAGTCCAAGCTCGGGCGGGGCCGAGGCGTTTGCTCAGAGAGCGGCCTGGTTTGATCTTGCTTTCGCGGACGATGGCTGTGCCGCGGACGTGCCAGCTGAAGAGGGTCGCGACGTGGACCGACCTCAGGCGGGAGGCTCGCGTGCATGAGCTTGTGGCCGTGGCCACGTAGAAATTGGATTGGAAGGCCGATGGTTGATTCGCAGATTGTGGCGCTGGGCGGTGGCGGCTTCTCTATGGAGCCGGACAATCCGCTGCTGGACGACTACCTGCTCTCGCTGGTGCCGACGGACCGCAAGCCCCGGGTCTGTTTCGTTCCGACCGCCAGCGGCGACTCCGAGGGGTACAGCGATCGCTTCCTGACGGCATTCGGCCCGGATCGTGCGGAAGCGACAGTGCTGTCCCTCTTCAAACGCTCGGTGGCCGACCTGGAAGCCTTTATCTTGGACCAGGACGTCGTCTACGTAGGCGGTGGCAACACCGCGAACCTGCTCGCCATCTGGCGGCTGCACGGACTCGACGCAGCCCTGGAGAAGGCGTACCGAGCAGGCGTGATCCTGGCCGGGATCAGCGCTGGGATGAATTGCTGGTTCGAGGCCTCGGTGACGGATTCGTTTGACACGAACGGCTGCGGTCCACTGGCCGACGGCCTCGGGTTCCTTCCCGGCAGCGCCTGCCCCCATTACGACGGCGAGGCGCTGCGGCGTGACACCTTCCTCAGCCTGGTCCGGTCTGGCTTCCCGGCCGGTTACGCAGCCGAGGACGGCGTTGCATTGCACTTCACCAATGCCCACCTGGCGAATGTCGTCAGCTCGCGTCCCGACGCGAGTGCCTACGCCGTCTTCCTGGGCGATACCGGGCTATCCGAGGAGCGTTTGCTGGCCAGGTACCTGGGTGCGACATCGGACTCCCGATGACCGCCGCACGGGAGGCTAGCTGGGAGGCAACCGCGATAGCTTGCGGCGGATCGAGATGGACTTCCATGGACGCAGGCTGAAGGTGCCAGGGATGCTGCTGGCAAATCAGAAATCCATGGCATGGAAGAGGACAGGGGATCGAATCCCCTAAGCTCCACCCAGCAGTAACCGCAGGTCAGGAGGCTTTTCGCCCCTGAACTGTTTTCGTTTGTGGGCTCAGTGGGAGAGATTTGGCAGAACCGCTTTCCTCCCACCAGCTTCGCGGCCAGGATCTCAGCCTCGCACTGAGCCTTCCCGATCGTGTCCTTGATCACCGGCACCCAGGCGAGGAGCTTCTCCTGCACATCCTGAGCCAGCGCGAGCACGGAGGTCACGAAAGGTTCTTCCAGCGACTCGAGGATCTGCCGCTCCATCTCGGGTGTTACGTGGTCATAGACACGGCCCATGCCCTTCATCTTGTGACCGAGCCGAGCGCGACGGGCGACCTACGAGATTCCATCCTCGGTAAGCAAGGTCGCGTGGGTGTGCCGGCCTTCATGAAACCGGAAGCCAGACAAAATCGCTGGCAGATGTCGGGTTGAAGACGGATTGTTCGTGTCGATGCCATCCCAAGCAGGTCGCCAGAACCGTTGGCGGAAGTTCAAGACGGGTCCCTCCAGCGCCCGAACGCTCGCCGTCACCGCAGGGCGGCCCGCCTGCCCGCTTCGCTGCGTTCTGGGCGCGTCCCTTGGTTTGGCGCGCACGTGCCAACAGGGTGCCGGGTCGAAGACAGCCAGAACACGCCATCAACGATCGGCACCCTGTCGATGTAGTACTCGCCGAAAACGGTCAACCACCCGCTGCCCGCGGTTGATGCCCACTCCCGCCTGGCCGTGGGTTCCCGCATCGCCCCCTAGCAATCATGGGAAGTGCGGTCCGGCCCGGCACGCGTCAAGGGTGCCTCCGGCATCGCAAACGATCGAGCAAGTTCGACCCTTGACCCGCACCGCTCCGAACCTAGGGTCGGCAGCTATCGGGGCGATGCGGGGGACTGCCCGCGCGCTTGACACGTAACTGTCAGCCCGCAGTTGGCGCTCGAGATGCTCATCGCTCGTCCGACACCCGCTGCCAAGACTGCTCTTGGCTCGGGTCCAACGGCACCATAGGGACAGCGCTCAGGTGACGATGAGCGAACTCAACCAGTTCGGCGGGCGAGATATCAGGGAGGGCGTGAAAGTCGGCCCTGCTCATGTCGAGTGTGTAGGCACCCGCCGGACGATCCTCCAGCACAGAAAACACGATGCACCGATAGAAGTCGTGACTGTCCGGTCCAAACACGACAACGTAATGGTCGCCGAGGGCGTCGCGATGCTCCTCCAGCCATTCCGGACGACCGGTAGCGCTGACACCCGGCGTGCGCGCAGCCTTCTCCATGAGCCCTTTGAGGACCTCGGTCGATATGACCTTGATGTCACCGACGTCATCCAGCTCACCCCAAGGCAGTCGACGGCCATCGATTCTCGGCCACCGGCGAACCCGTCCGCGCCAGCCGAAGAGCAGGTCCATAGCATGACCTTACAGGCCGGCAGGCCACCGGACCTGCCACCGCCGTGGGAGGGTTTGGGAGCGAGCCACGCGTAACAACGGTCTTGAAATGGACCCAACCCGCAGCAACAAGGAAGATTGAGTTGCGAACGCTGTGGATGGTCAACGCCGGTGATGTGGCGGCCGGTGTGGAACATGCATCGGCCGCACTGCAGAGTCTTCCGAGCAAGGACCAGATCCGGCCGATTATTGCCCTAGGCAAGGAAGTGCTCGGCGCCGTACCCGCACCCCAGATCTCGAAGCCAGCAGTCATCGAGTTTCGGGAGTGCCTGGAACTCACAGGCGCCGGCTGAGCCGCCTCAGAGAGGTAGTCCCAACAGCATGACCTACGTCGATGAACTCGTCGTTGCGCGGTACGACAGTGCAGCGACTTTGAAGCTGCGCGACGACCTAGTCGGGCTCTGGGTCGACTGGGAAGCGGACATCTTGCCGGCGTACGCCGCTTCCCATGACGACCAGGACGATCCTTGGTTCCACCCTGATCAGTTCTGGGAGCGCCTGGTCGAGCTATACCTTCCGGGCCGCGACTTTGAGCTCGTTGCAGGTCGCATCGCCGGCGTTGTCGTCGGCTACGCCTTCGGGAGTCCGCGCGACCAGCACGGCGCGATCTGGGACGACCTGCGCTCGACGTACCCAGCCTGGGGTCTTTCCGCCGAACCAGTGCCCATGTACATGTTCCGCGAGTTCGCCACTCACCCGGACAACCAGCGGAAGGGCATCGGCCGTCGGGTTCATGACGCACTGCTCCGACGACGTCCCGAACCGGTCGCAGAGCTGCTGGTGCGCAAGGACAACATTCCCGCCCAGGCGGCGTACCGGTCGTGGGGCTGGGCGCAGCTCGGGGAGAAGCAGCCGGTCCCCGACTCACCGATGTTTGATCGGTTGATACTGAGGCTGGCGGGCACGTAGGCCGTGTGGCTAAAGGGTTCGATCGGGCCCCTGCGGGGGTGCTGGATGGTCGTGCCGTGCTGGTCGACGCGCATGATCGTGGAGGCGGTCGAGGCGGTCGAGGCGGTCGAGGCGGTCCAGTCGACTCGTCGCGGGCAACGTCTCTCTCCTGTGGCAGTGCCGCCGTGTGATGGCCATCCCGCTGCGTAAGCTATTGGTTCGTGCAGCTATCTGTGATGTCAGGACGCGGACTGATGGCTATGCCGTTCGATCCGAAGGACTGAGCTGTGCCCGACCGACCTGAGATTGTGTGCATCTGCGGTTCTACTCGGTTCATGGAAGAGATGCTCGCGGCGAACCGTGACCTGACGCTCGCGGGTGTCATCGTCGTCGCACCAGCCGTCTTCGGCCGACCCGAGGATCGTGAGACAGACGAGAAGATCACCGACGAGCAGAAGACCGCGCTGGGCGCACTCCACCTGCGAAAGATTGACCTGGCTGATCGAGTTCTGGTGATCAACCCCGGCGGGTATATCGGCGAGTCCACGCGCCGGGAGATCGCGTACGCTCACGCCACGGGCAAGCCAGTGTCATTTACCGATCCCGTCTGACCGGTCGACGCTTCACCCGTGCGCGGGCAACGAGGTCTCTACAGCGCGCTAGTCGGAGCTCAGATCGGCCAATGGAGCCTTAGAGGCTCTCGACTTGGCGGACGAGGTCATCGACGAGTCTCAGCGGTACGGATATGGCCAGGTCCCACGTCTCCTCGTCGTGGCCGATCATGATCGTCGCACCGTCCCCATCTGCGCACCAGAAGACACCAGCACCCGCTGAAGTTCCTACTTTCGCGACCCGGCGCGAGTTCCAATCCATGGCGCGGATGTCCCGCAAGGTGAGGAACTCCGACGCTCGGGCTCTGACGTTGAGTTCCCATCGGTCGTCAGTGAACTTCGCGTTCACCAAGTCGTGGCCCGACTCGTCAAGAGTGATGTCGACGTCAACCTGGGGCACCGGTCCAGCCTGTCATGAACGGCGCTCAGATGTCGCGATCCGCGCCTCCGTCTGTCGCAGATCGCCTGGCCGACGAGTGTCGCGCATCTGATCGCCAGAGGAGACCTCGCGGCCTTATCAGCGTCCGACAACTTGCTCAACATCTTCAAGACGCGCCTCCTGAGGGGACGAGAGGGGGTTCCTTGGTTGGCTGTCAGATTCATCCCGGTGGGGTGAGGTTGTCACGTTTGGTGGAGGCGACGATGAGGGTGCGGCAGGGGCGTGGGCCATGCAGCGCTCGGTCGTGAGCTGACGAGAACAGCGCAGCAACCGCGCCGACCCGCGCTCGGGTTGGTTGAATGCAAGGAGGGCACCATGACCGCCTTTACGGTGTGGAAGTTCGACAGTCCGGGTGGAGCTGAGGGCGCTGCCACGATCCTGAAGGGCTGTGAGGCAGACGGGCTGGTGAAGGTCCTCGACCACGCAGTCGTCTCGTGGCCCGAAGGCGACTCGCATCCGACCACCAAGCAGAGCCATGAGGAAACCTGGCGCGGAACCGGGTGGGGTGCCTTGTGGGGAGTTCTCATCGGTGCTCTCTTCTTCGTGCCCGTCATCGGTGGCGTGGCCGGAGCCGCGATCGGCGCGATCAGCAAGTCGACACAAGATGCCGGGATCACCAAGGAGCAGCTGCACAAGATCCGCACTGAGGTCACACCAGGAACCTCGGCCCTTTTCGCGGTCACTGAGCAAGGTGATCTCGATCGGGTCGGCGAACGCTTCCATGGCATGCACAGCAAGCTCATCGACACGAACCTCACTGACGCTGAGCGTCAGGTCCTGATGGAGACCTTCGGCGGCAAGTAGCACCGAGGCGTCCGTCGACCAGCCTCAGGGAACCGCAGCACGTCTCAGCGAATCTGCCAGCGTCCGCGATGGCGACAGTGCCGAGGCGGAGCCCCGGCCGCTGAGGCACCTGCATGGGCCCGGCGTGCTGTCGGCGGTCCGCCAGCACCAGGTCAGGAGGCCGCCGGATCCTGGATGATTACGCCGCCAGCGGCACGATGATCGACACCGCCGGCGGTGGGAGACTGCCGCGGCGCTTACGCGCGGACCTGTCCCGCGGCGCGGACGAGCGTGCCGGGGAGGTCTGGTCCCCGCGGGAGCGATCAGGGACTGGCCGGGGGCGCAGACGAGGAGCACCGGGAGACAGTCGGCGGCTATGCGGGGAAGGCCTTCCAGTGGCCTTCGGAGATGATCTCGACGGTGCCGTCGGTCACTTTGATGGCAGTTTGGTCGTCGATGGCGTAGGCCGGGCCTGCAATGTCGGCGGCCCATCGTTCCGCGTCGGCCATGGTGTTCTGCGGCATCTGCTCGTGGTCCAGGTGTGGATAGATCGAGAAGTCGACGACCCCGAGCGCGCGGTCGTCGGGCGCAGAAGGCCAGTTGACGAAGTCGTTGCCGATCCTCGGTGTCATCACCATGCTGCCGGCGCTGAGCCCGACCCAGACCGTTTCGGGTAGCGACGGGATGACGTCCGCCAGCCCGGACTGCTGCATCCAGTGGTACAAGTACGTCGCGTCGCCGCCGTCCACCAGCAGTACGTCGGCCTCTCGCACCCACGGCACCCACCGCTCCTCGCCGATGCTCGGCAGCGCGGTGAGCTCCAGGACGCCCAAGGAAGCCCAGCCCAGGCCGGTCAGCATGTGGAATGGAGGCTCGGCGGCGACGACGCTTCGCACCGAGGCGGGCCCGAGCATCGGGTGGCCCCACTGCGCTGTGGGGATACAGAGTGCACGGGACTCCGAGATCGGCTTGCCCAGCAGGTCGACCAGCGCATCGCGGATGCTCTCGTTCGTGACGCCTCCGGATGTGAGAAGGAGCTTCACAACGCCTCCCGAGTTGAGTGCGACGGAGTTGTGTCGCGTAGGCACCGCGGACGCGTCATCGCCTGGCTCCTCGTCTTGTCCTGCGGCGTCGTGGATTCGCCACCATTCACCTGTTTCTACACCAAGCCCACGACGTTTTCCGGAGCGTCGGCAACCTCCCCAGGCAAAGACAATCGATGACCACAGCTGTACGGCGTTGGTCTTCGTCGGCAAGATCGATGGGGGACCAGCGACCACTTCGGCTGTTTGCTTGCTCGCGTATGACCCGCTCATCAGCACGCCGCGTCTCCGTGCTCGATGCGTTCAAGCAGGCCGACCAGGCGCTCCGCGGCAAGTGTCGGCGTTCGCGTCTAGGGTGCTGCCATGGTTGCCCCGATTTCGATCTCAGTGGCTGCGCTTGTGCGCGACGGTCTCGTGCTTCTGGCGCATCGCCATCCGTCACGTCGGTGGTATCCCGACTGTTGGGACCTTGTCGGCGGACATGTCGAGTCGGGCGAGTTGCCTCAGCAGGCCGTCAGCCGGGAGTGCCTGGAAGAGCTTGGTGTCCAGGTCCACGACCCCGTGCCCATCCCGATGGTGGTCAGCGACCGGGGTCTCGACGTACACGCGTTTCTCGTCACGCGATGGGACGGGGAACCTGTCAACGCAGCGCCTGAGGAGCACGACGATCTGCTCTGGTTCCGGCCCAGCGACCTTACAAACTTGACGTTGGCCCACCCCGCCAGCCTGCCGAATCTCCTGAGCGCCATCCGGGTCGCAAACTGGCTAGCCGCTATGAACCGTCCGCTCTTCACCATGTGAGTCAACCACTCTGAGGCTTAAGCATGTGGGTGATCTGCTCGCGAAGGCAGGTAGGCCGTTCAGCCTGATGGACGTGACTGGTTCCACCGCTCCTGGCCGCCTGCCGAGCAAGAGAAAGTTGCTCGAGAACGGCTACGCGGCCGCTGTCGATTGCACTATTCGCATGGTTCGTCTCACCGCCGATGCAGACATCATCAGGAAGCGATTGCGAGGCCGCTATAGCGCCAGCCAGAGATCGGCTTTGGAGTGGCACCTGGAGCGTTGCGATGAGATAGCCGCCCGCCTGGAGGCCGCGGGTCTGGACGAACTGGTCATCGACACCAGCACTCTCGGGCCGCAGGAGGTAGCAGAGCGCACTCTGCGGCACTTCGGTCTGCTGGAGAGTTAGCCACTGTTCACGCATTCGCGCAAGTGCGAGGTAGGCGAAAGTGCCTTATGAACAAGGGGAAAGTCCCTGGCTATAACGTCAGGAGACCGTCGGTGGCCAGTGGCGGGTGCGCCATTCGTTCCAGGTTGCGAATCCGGGCGGCGGGGGATCGATGGGCTCGCTGCCGTCGAGTTCGCCTGGGGTTGGGATCTCGATGCTGGCGGCCCATTCGGCGAGTTCCTCGTCGGACATGGGCCACGTCGTGTGTGGTGCTTCGGCTTGGCGTTGGTCGAGCCGTTTGCGTTGTTCGGCTTCGGGGAGTTCGAAGTACAGCATCTCCACCTTCGCGCCGAGGTCGGCTGCGGCCTGCCGGAGAGCGGAGCGCTCGTCGCGGCTCCAGAGGCCGTAGTCGATGATGACGTTGTTACCAAGTTCGAGAGAGCGCAGCCCGATCTCGATCAGCCGTCCTTCGATTACACGCTGGGCCGAGTCCGGGTTCTCGTGCCCATAGAGGGCCTTCACCCATTCGTCCTTCGTGAGACGCAGCGCTCGATGCTCGGCCTCTATGCGCCGCGCGGCCGTGGTCTTCCCGGTGCATGGGAGTCCGACGGTCAAGAACAGAGTTGGTTGCCTGGTCATCACCGGCTATCCAAGCACCACCGGGAATCGGGCAAGGCTCGGGGCAGCCCGAAGGCGTTGGGGTGGAGCAGCGTGTAGTTATGGCGGCGAGGGATTTGGTGTTCGAGGTGGGGGACAGGGGGCAGAACTTGGGGGGCGGTTCGTGAGTGGTCCGGACGGTGATTGGTTGGATGTGGCCCGCGTTCATGACTTGGTCTTCAGACAACCGGGCTGGAAGTCGGATCGGTCGATCCGGTTGATCGGGTCGGTCGCCGAGGCACTCGCTACCGACGCGGCACTGAACCACCGCCCGGGCTACATCTCGGCGGTAGGGATCTGGCGGGACGAGAGCATCGAGGTCGAGGCGATCTCGGCGGAGATCCCCGCGCCGGAGCCGCGTGCACTTTGGAGGGAACCGCCGTGCCCGGCGCCGCCCGGTTGGCTGGCGGCACGGCCCGGTGGACCTGAACTTCGATCTCGGCGACCTGCAATCTTCCGGGGCGATGGTCCACCCGGTGATCTTCCGTCCCTCCGAAGATCAGGAAGTCCTCGTCGTCGCCGCCACCGACGTGGACGCCGTGACCCGACAGCTGTCTCCGAAGATGCCACGGCAGCCCTGCGTCGTGCCTAGCCGCTTCACCCGCGCGCAACTCGACGAGGTGTACGACGTCCTGCTCGCCAATTGGCGAGACTGGCGCGTGGAATCCTTCGGCACCAGCTCGGATGAGCAAGCTCAACCGTTCATCGCGACCATGATGTTCCGGATCACCGCTGAGATAGCTGAATGGGCCGACACCCTGCCCGAGGGCTTGGTCCGCCTCGATCCAACACTGACCCTGGCCTGACAATGCCGTCCGTCAGGGTTCGATGATCAGCCGGGCGACGAGGCCGTCGCGTAGCGTGAAGCGGAAGTGCAGGTCCGCGATGCCGCCCGGGAAGTTGCCCTGCAGGCGATGCAGGACATCGAAGTGGTCCTGGTCGGCGCGGTAGGCGGCGGTGAGTGTGGTCGTGTAGGTGTATTCGGTGGCCGCACGGCCCAACCAAGTTCTGATCTCCGCGGCTCCGCGGTGATCCCGGCCTTCGTCGGTCACCACTGCGTCGATCGTGTAGTGCGCGATCGCGCTGTCGATATCACGCGTCTGGTGCGCGATCAGGTAGGTGGTGATGACGTCGGGGAGTTCCTCCGGCGCGATCTGGCTTACTTGGGTCCAATCGAACTGTTCCATGTCGCCCAAGCTGGGCTCTCTCGCCGGGAGAGGGTCAAGTCCTGGACTCTCTCCCAACGGGAGGGTGCACAGTGGGAGCATGCGCGCCGGCCTGACCATCGGAGAGTTCGCGACCCTCACCCACCTGAGCGTGCGCACGCTGCGGCGGTACCACGAGTCCGGTTTGCTGGTGCCCGCGACCGTCGACCCCACCACTGGCTACCGGTACTACGCTGCGGGGCAGATCCCATCCGCACAGGTGATCCATCAGTTGCGTCAGCTCGACGTACCGCTGGCTGAGGTGAAGCAGATCCTGGCCACGGACGATCCTCTGCAGCGCACCGACTTGGTCACGGCGCACCTGCGTCGACTGGAGGACACTCTCGACCGCACCCGCGCCGCCGTCGTGTCGCTGCGCACCCTACTGCGCACCGACACCGACGAACTGGCTGTGCGCCTGCGCTCCGTCCCTGCCCGCACGGTCGTCGCTATCCGCGGCATTGTCGGAGCGGATGACGTCCACCAGTGGTACGCCGCAGCCATGGCGGAGTTGGACGCCGCGTTCCCACCCGGCGAGCGAAACGGACCGCCTGCCGGCCGATACGACAACGAACTGTTCACTCACGGGTCGGGCGAGCTGACTGTGTTCCATCGCGTGCGCGAACCCCGGGCGACCGGGCGGATCGAGGTTCTCGAGCTCCCGGCGGTCGAACTCGCGGTCACCGTCCACATCGGACCACACGACGACATCGACGTCACCTACGGTCGCTTGGGTAACTGGGCAACAACACACACCCTGACCGTGGACGGCCCCGTCCACGAAACCTACCTGGTCGGTCCCCGGGACACCGGCGAGTCCGACCGATGGCGCACCGAGATCGGCTGGCCGATCTTCCGCATCACCCCCGACTGAACCTACTGGTCAAGCGCAATGCTGGTGGTCAGTCGCCGAGTTCTTGTGCTGCCGTGCGCGGCAGCAGGGCGACGAGCGGGGGAGTTAGAGCGGTGAGCGCCAGGACGACGATCAGGGTTACTTCCAATGCGTGGGCTAGGCCTTCGAGAATGTCCGCGCTATCGAGCCAGGTGCCGGATCGTTGCTGTGTATTCGCGGCCGACTGGTTCGAATCCGAGTCGCTGGTACCACTGGGCGAGGTCGTCTGAGGTGCTGAGGCTCGCGGTGGCGCAGCCGGATTTGGCGGCGTGGTCGAGAGCGGCGGAGACGGCAGCGGTGGCTGCGCCGCGGCCGCGGTCTGTTGCTGCGGTGGCTACGGACCAAATGTTCGCTGTCGGTCCTGAGCGGACGATGGTGGCTGATGCTATGAGGCGGTCCTGATCGTAGACACCGATGATCTGTGTGGCTCCGAAGCCTTGGAAGAAGGCAGTGAGACCGCCGACGTCACGGTAGACGCTGCTGAGCATGGCGAGCAGGTCGTCGTGTTGAGCAGGTGTGGCGATGATCGTCGTACGGAATGGTCGAGGGGAGACCGGTTCTCGCGCCTTGGTCAGGTCGCACGTCATGAACAGCCCGGTGCCGACGTTCTCAGGCTTGATGCGGGCGAGAGCGCGAGAGGACTCTGGGGTGTCGATACAGCGGACGACGATGCCGGAGCCGACGCCACAGTTGGGGGAGGCGAGGGCCTGATCGAGGGTTTGAAGGATTTGGTCTTCAGTGGTGGTCAGGAAGATCTGATGAGCCATCGTGCCGGGTGGGCCGGACCACCAGAAGCAGTCGGCGCCAGTGATCTGTTCCCAGGTGAACACGCCGACTGCGGACGGAAGTTGTGCCAACTGCCGCCATCCGTCGACCGCGGCGCTCCAGGCAAGCCGGACGTCACCTTGCCGTGCGACTCCATCGCTGCTTTCAGAGCCTCGACTCACCGCGCCCCCTTCGAGTACGCATGGTGTTGGACAGCTTCGAGATGAACCTACGCGACGTCGGGTCGTGTCATCAGGGGCGACTGCAGGTGAAGGCTCAGATCAGGGCCCGTTAGGGGGACGGTGCTCCAGGTTGTGGTGGCGGTGGTTTCGGTGATGGTCAGGTGGACTCGGTGGGGGGTGGTGATGACGTAGAGGTCGGCTACGTAGGTGTCGTCCTGCCATGCGGCGGAGGCTACGACTGGGCGGCCGAGGGGGGAGCTTTCTCGCCAGGCGTTGTGGCCGGCCTCGATGGTGAGGGACAGGCCTAGGTGGATGAGCCAGCCGTTGTGGGTGGGCTCGACGGTGACCGGGGTTCCGTCGGGGAGGGCGGAATTCTCGGCGGAGGCGTCGATGGTCGCTTTGATCGAGCGGGTGCCGAGGGTTGCCTTGGCGGAGCGGGTGTCGGGGGTTGCCTTGGCGAATGGGGTTGGAGCGGCCGAACCCGGGACTGTGGGGATGGAGAGTTGTTGGAGGCGGTTGGCGAGGCGGTCGTCGTCTTCGGGACTTGCGGGGGCGGCGTCGAGTAGGTGCTCCCAGAAGAGGCCGGGTAGGGCGTTTGTCGGGCCGACGGCGCCGGTGAAGGCGATGACGAGGTCGTGGGACGGGACGACCACGCAGTACTGGCCGAAGGAACCGTGGCCGAAGTACCCGTGCCGGGAGATCCAGAACTGGTAGCCGTAGCCAGAGACGAAGTCGGGGTTCGGCAACCAGTTGGGGAGCGGGAGGGTGTCGATGTGGCGCCGAGTTGCGAGCTCGATCCATTCGCTCGGGACGAGTTGTTGGTCGCCCCAACGGCCACCGCGGAGGAGCAGTTCGCCGAAGGCAGCGATGGCCTCGGTTGTGAGATGCAGACCGTGGAATCCGAACGCGGCGCCACTCGCCACGCGGTCCCATTCGGCGCCCTCGATGCCCATGGGCTTGAACAGGCGCTCGTCGACGAACTCGGGGAGTTCGCGGCCCGTGACCCGTTCAACCATCCGCGCGAGGATGAAGGTGGTCGCGTTGTCGTAGTCGTGCCGGCTGCCTTCGGGCGCGGGGAACGAGACGCGCAGGAACCCCTTCACCAGGTCGCTGGGCTCCAGCTCCCACGCTTCCTCGAGGCTGTCCTTGCCGTGCCCAGCTGTCATCGACAGCAAATGGTGAACGGTGATGCGCCGGCCCTGCTCCGAGACCTGGGAAGGAACGTGATCAGGCAGTACGTCGACCACCCGATCGTCCAGCGACAACAGCCCGTCGGCGATCGCGAGTCCGACGGCGATCGAGGTGAACGACTTCGTCAACGAGTACAGCAGGTGCGGACGCTCAGCGGAGTACGGCGCCCACCAGCCTTCCGCGACGACCTGACCGCCGTACACGATCATGATCGAGTGGCATTCGATGGACTGCCTCTCGAGCTCGTCCAGCAGCGCGAGGATCGCAGTGGACGACATCCCCGCGGCGGCCGGAGTCGACCGCGGCAGGAGGGCACGCTGAGAAGCCATCCGCGCACAGTAACAAGCCTGCCCGATCGGGTCATGCGATATATGCCCTTGCTTCCAAGGGCAAATCGCCAAGGCGCGAGAGGTGCTGGCGAGTTAGCGCCTGGCGGTGAAGGTCAGGTGGGTTACTCCGCTCGGGGTCGAGACGGGCTCGATCGTGTAGGCCTGTTCGAGGGATTCGAGGCCGTCCCAGAGGCGTACGCCGCGGCCCAGCACGATCGGGACCTGGGCTACGTGCATGTAGTCGATCAGACCTTCGGCCAGGAAGTCGCGGACCACGGTGGGGCCGCCGCCGATGCGTACGTCAGCGCCCGCGGCGGCCTCGCGGGCCTGGGCGAGAGCTTCGGCCGGGGTGGCGTCGAGAAAGTGGAACGTGGTGCCGCCGTCCATATCGATCGACGGGCGCGGGCGGGTGGTCAGGACGAAGACGGGAGTGTGGTACGGCGGGTTCGGGCCCCACCAGCCCTTCCAGTCGGGGTCGTCCTGCCATCCGGGCGGACCGAACTTGCCGGCGCCCATGATCTCCGCGCCGATCCCACGGTTGTGCTGCTCGGCGAACGCGTTGTCGGCGCCCTGCGTGCCGCCGGACAGGCCGTCCTGCGCGCGGAAGAACCGCGTGCCGACGAACCACTCGTGCAGCCGCTCACCGGCGTGCCCGAACGGGACCTCCAGCGACTGACCTTCGCCGGTCCCAAAACCGTCCAGCGAAATCGAAAAGTTGTGAACCCGGACCACAGCCATGGTGTCGCTCCTTCAGCTCGATGGGAGATGCTCACCACCAGGTCGGAGCCGACCGAGCCGCTTTGACATGACGAGAGCCAATTACCGTTTCGAGGTGGTGTAGGTCAGGTGGGTCACCCGGGGTGACGCGACCGAACGCGTCTGGTCCAGCGCGATGCGGTCCGGATCCACATGATCGAACAGGCGGATCCCGGTGCCGAAGAGCACCGGCGAGAGGCTGATCGAGAACTCGTCGATCAGACCGCCGTCCAGGTATTGCTGGATCGTCTCGGCGCCGCCGGAGATGCGGATGTCGCGGTCGCCGGCGACCGCGCGTGCCTGGAACAGCGCGCTCTCGATGCCGTCGTTGACGAAGTGGAACGTCGTACCGCCCGGCCGCTCCCACGGCTCGCGCTCGGTGTGGGTGAGGACGAACACCGGGGTGTGGAACGGCGCCTCTTCCGGCCACGACAGCTCGCCGGCCTCGAACATCCGCTTGCCCATGATGTTGGCGCCGATGCGCTCGTGCGTCTCCTGGGAGAGGTCGTTGTCGACCCCCTCCTCGCCGCCCTCGCCGAGCTTGAGGTTCTCCCGGAAGTGGCGCTGCGGGAACGCCCACGCCTGCAGTTCCGACCACTTCCTCAACCAGCGCTGCGCCCTGGGATCGTCCTGCCCCTCAGATGTGAACACGAGCTCGGCCGGCACGTGCTCCGGTGCCATGAAACCGTCCAGCGACATCGTCACACCGAAGAAGACCTTGCCGGCCATCAGTTCCTCCACTCGCTTCGAACCATGGCGAAAATCATATGCCTATATCGGCAAGTGTCAACGCCAGGGCCGCGCGCCAGCGACCCGTCCGGCCGCTGCCAGTGCAGTGGGCGCGCCCCGTGTCACGGTGAATGCATGCCTCAGGCAAGAAGCCGTGGAAGGCGACATCGTCAAGCGCGTATGGGTCGCTCCGGCGCCAGCCTGATTTATCTGACGTTGAGTGCTGGTTCAGTGGGAGACTCTCCGGGACGTGACGACCTAGGGGGTTCAAAGCATGGCTACAGATGCTCAGGGCGAATCGGGGCCGGGGGTGGCCGGTCAGCGACTACTTGACGTCCTGGACAAGGCGATCGCCGTTCAGAGTTCGCTGGTGTACAGGAACATTGCTCGGGCGCGCCAGCGGAAGCCGGAGGCGACTCCGGCGCAAGTGATCCGCAGTCTGGAGAGGATGTACGTCAGTGCCCTGACCGGGACGGGCGCCGCAGTGGGAGGAGTTGCAGCCGCGCCGGGCGTTGGCACGGGAGTCGCGCTGGCGCTGTCGGCAGGCGAGGGTTTTTCGACTCTCGAGTTGAGCGCGCTCTTCGCGTTGTCGATCGCCGAAGTTCACGGAGTCCCCATCGACGAGATCGAACGCCGCCGGACGATCGTCATGGGCATCCTGCTCGGTGGATCCGGCTCTGCCACCATCGGCAAGGTTGCCGAACGGACGGGGCAACACTGGGGGCGTCAGGTGGTCGCCAAGGTGCCGGTCGAGACGTTGCGCCAGATCAACAAGGTCCTCGGAAAGAACTTCGTGACGAAGTACGGCACCAAGCAGGGGATCATCGTGCTTGGTCGAGTGACACCGTTCGGCATCGGCGTTGTGATCGGTGGTGGTGCCAACGCCGCTCTCGCCGCTCTGGCGGTGAGAGCCGGTCGCCGCGCATTTGGGGCGCCTCCGGCAGCGTGGCCAGAGCAGACGCCAAGCATGCCGCCGGCGTCCGAGAGCCCGGACGAGGATTGACGGCGTAGAACGGTCGGCGAGCGGGCGCCTCGTCACGGCCAGTTAAGGACCGCCGGATGCACCATTATCGGCTATAGTGGTTCATGCAGCGGTCATTAGGAGGGGAGGTGGTGTGTGATGGCGAGGCCGGTGTCGACTCGGGCTCGGTTGGGGGCCGAGCGGATTGGTGGGCATCTCGCGGCGTGGAGGAAGCTTCAGGGGCTGACTGCTGCGCAGGTGGCTGAGCGGGCGGGGATCTCGCGCGGGACGCTGCGCAGGCTGGAGAACGGTGAGATGACTGTGGGGCTCGACGTTCTGCTGAACGTGGCGCGGGCTCTCGGCGTTCTTGACCGCGTGGTCGACGCCTTCGATCCCTACGAGACCGATCTGGGGCGGGCGCGCGCGGACGAGGTGCTTCCGAAGCGAGTCCGGCGATGACTGGCTCACTCTTGGTCTCTGTCGATCTCGATGGCGAGCCTGTCGAGGTCGGATCGGCGTACCTCAGTCGCCGTCGAGGTACGTCCTCGACCTCGTTCCAATATGCTCCGAGCTATCTCGCCGACAAACGTGCCTATCCCATCGACCCAGCTCTCGGGCTGTTTGCCGGGCCTCAACAAACTGATGGGCTTCCGGGTGCGTTCGCCGATTGTTCACCGGACCGATGGGGCCGGGGTCTGATCACCAAGCGCCTCCAGGCGCTCGCGCTTCGAGAGGCGCGCACCGCGCCGTCTCTCGGCGATGCCGACTTCCTCGTCGGAGTCAGTGATCTGACGCGCCAAGGCGCGCTCCGATTCAGGTCTACAGCCGAAGGCCCCTTTCTCGACCCGGACCTGCAGGTGCCGAAGTTGGTCGAGTTGCCGCGCCTGCTACAGGCCGTTGATCAGGTGGTCGGCGATGGCGACGACTTGACCGCGATAAAGGCGCTATTGGACGCGGGTTCGGGTTCACTCGGTGGGGCGCGACCAAAGGCATCGGTCCGCGAGGGAGATCGCTTGCTGATCGCGAAGTTCCCGCACCGCGGCGATGACTGGGATGTGATGGCCTGGGAGAAGACAGCCTTGGACCTGGCGGAGCGGGCCGGGATCGAGGTTCCGGGAACCGAGTTGCTACAGATCGGCGGCCGGCATGTCCTGGTGCTTGACCGGTTCGACCGTGACGGCGTACAGCGTCGCGGGTACATCAGCGCGATGACCTTGGTCGAAGGACGCGACGGCGACGTACGCGACTATGTCGAAGTCGCGGAGACGCTGACCGAGCATGGTGCGCGGGTCAAGGCCGACCTCCACGAGTTGTGGCGGCGGATCGCTTTCTCGGTTGCGATCCACAACACCGACGATCACCTGCGCAATCATGGGTTCCTGCGTGAGGCAGGCGGATGGGGTCTGTCGCCGGTCTTCGACATCAACCCGAACCCGATCGTTTCCGAAGCCCGTGTGACCGGAATCGGCGGCGCGCGCAGCCGAGCGGATGAGCTCACTGGACTGATGACGTATGCCCAAACCTTCGACCTGAACGCGCGGGATGCGCAGCGGATCCTGCGCGAGGTTGGCGATGCAACGGCCGACTGGCGCAGAGTCGCTGCCGCACACGGGATTGGCGAGGCCGAGCGTCACCGCTTCGAGCCGGCATTCGACGGACTCCGCGAGCAGATCGCGACTGTCGCAAACGGCGTAGCGGGTGCTGGCGGAGCGAGGACTTTGCCGAATGACCGGCCTCGTGTGCAGAGAGGCTCGAGGCGTGGCGGCCAGTTCGCCGCCCGCCCCGAGCGAGAGCACCCGTCTTCGTAGCTGAGTTCAAGCGGTTCGGAACCCGGTCGCGCGATACTTTGCGGAAGTCTTCGACGTCGTGAAGGTGGTTCGCAGATGCGTCTTCGATGGGCCCTGACCGCCGCTTCTACTCTTGCCCTGATCGCGACCGCAGTGCCTGCCGTTGCGAACCCGTCCGGTGCCGAAGTGAGGAAGTCCGCGTCGGCCCTGATCTTCGGCACCTGCCCCAGTGATATCGCCGAGCCGTACCCGGCGCTCACCTGCGCCACACTGAAGGTCCCGCTGGACTATTCGCGCCCGAACGGCGCCAAGATCTCGCTGCTGGTGACCAAGCACGCGGCCAACAAACCAGCGAAGCGGATCGGCTCGCTGGTGGTGAATCCGGGCGGCCCGGGCGTGAGCGGTGCTGCGTACGCCGGATCGCTGAGCAGACCGGACGCCACCGGCTTCACCCAGCTCGACACCGCCGTTCTGGATGCCTACGACATCATCGGATTCGATCCGCGCGGCGTCTTTCTGAGCGCGCCGGTGAGCTGTGCGGCTCCTGATCACTTCGGCGCCCCGCAGCCGGACCCGGATGCGAAGTCGAGCCGCAACGAGCTGTGGAAGCTCTGGAGCAGCTATGCACAGGACTGCCAGACCAACAACAAAGCGATCCTTCCCCACTTGGGTTCGGTCGACGGGGCTCGTGACATGGACGCCGTCCGCGCCGCGCTGGGCGAGCAGAAGCTGAATTATCTGGGTCTGTCCTACGGCACCTATCTCGGCGCCGTGTACGGGCAGTTGTTCCCGCGACGCGTCGGCCGGATGATTCTTGACGGCAACATGGATCCGACCCCGAAGGACATTTGGTACCAGGTCTGGATCGATCAGGCGGCGGCGTTCCAGCAGCGGTTCGACCACGACTACCTGCCCTGGGTTGCCAAGTACAACAACGTGTTCCATCTGGGCAAGACCGTGCCGGCCGTGCGGGCGGCCTGGAACAAGACGCTTACCGACTTCCGTACCAACCCGCACGGAGACGTCGGCGGTGGCGAACTGCTCGGCACGGCGTACGGCGCGATGTTTGCCGAGGGTGGCTGGATCGGATTCACCGGCGCACTCAGCGAGTACGTCGTCGACGGGGATGACAGCATGCTGACCGACATCGCCGCGCCCGACCTGAGTCCCGACGGCGAACAGGCGAACGCGATCTTCACCTCAGTGATCTGCGCCGACTCGCAATGGCCGCGGAACCGGGCGAAGTACGAGCACGACGCGGACAAGCTCGCCCGGACCTCACAATTCGCCTGGTACATCATGTGGACCAGCGGCAGCGCCTGCCAGAGCTGGGCCTTCGACAGCCCCGGCCGCCTCAGGATCACGGGCGAGGGCTTGCCCGGCGTCTTGATGTTCAACTCGATCGGTGACCCAGGCACGCCGTACGCCGGTGCGCTGAAGATGCACAAGGCGCTGCCGACTTCGGTCCTGGTCACCGAACTGAACTCGGGTAAACACGGCGTTTTCGCCAACCGCCTCGCAGCTGTCAACGTCGCAGCGAACGCAATCGGCACCAGGTACCTCCTGACCGGTGAACTACCTCCGACGGACACCACCGTGGCCGGTCACCCCCTGCCAGTGCCGACCGAGGCGCCGTGACATCACGAGCTCAGGCGGGTTATGCGCGGCGGACGGTGATGTTGCCGCTGTGGGTGCGGGCGCGTACGGCGATGGTGTGGTCGGTCTGCTCCTCGGCGTCCAGCTCGTTGAACACGCGGCCGATCGAGGTGTGGGCATCCAGGTGGGCGGCGGTGCCGGCCGGTACGCCGACCGCAACGAAGCCGGTCGCGGTGTAGAGGTCGGCTGCGCCGCTGCCGAGCTGCCCGACCTGGATGTCGCCGCTGGCCGTACGGGCGTTGACCGCGGCGCCCGCCACGTCGACGCTGATGTTGCCGGTGGCCGACTTGGCCCGCAGGTCGCCGGTGACCTTGCCGACCTGGATGTCGCCGTTCGCGGTCTTCAGCTGGCAGGCGCCGACCTCACCCTCGACGACGTAGTCGCCCTTGGCGGTGTAGCCCTGGATGTCTGACCCGGTCGGAAGCTCGATCAGTACGGCCACCTCGCCGTACTTCTTCGCGAACAGCGTCCGCAGCTTCGGGTGCTTGACCACCAGTTTCCCGTCGGTGAACTCGATGACGACCTGCTCGGCGGCCTGTACGTCGAGGTCCCAGGCCGGGTCGACCGGGCGGACCTCGACGACGGTGTCGGTCCGGTCGCCGGCCTTGACGGTGACGTTCCCGAAGATGATGTCGACGTCGGCGGAGATCGGCGCGGGGGTGGCGAAGGTCGGCATGATGTCTGTCCTTTGCGAGAGTCGGTGATGACAAGGACGACTCTGGCCGGGACCCCTGACACCGCACCGTCATGAGCCGAGGACAGCGGCGCTGACACGGTGTAGGCGGCGTGTCAGGTGCGTGTCAGGGCGGCTGCCGAAGGTAGTCCCATGACAACTTCGGCGATCGCGGTCTCAGGACTGCGCAAGACATTCGGCGACAAGACCGTGCTCGACGGCATCGACTTCGACGTACCCGCGGGCACCGTCTTCTCCCTGCTCGGTCCGAACGGGGCCGGCAAGACGACGACGGTCAACGTGCTGACCACGTTGATCAAGGCTGACAGCGGCACGGTCCGGGTGGCCGAGCACGACGTCGCCGCCGAGGCCAAGGCGGTCCGCTCGGCGATCGGGGTCACCGGTCAGTTCGCGGCGGTCGACGAGCTGCTGACCGGCCGCGAGAACCTCCAGCTGATGGTCGACCTGAGCCCGGTGGCGGCCAAGGACGGCAAGCGGATCGTGACCGACCTGCTCGAGCGCTTCGACCTGGTGGAGTCGGCCGACAAGTCCGCGGCGACGTACTCCGGAGGTATGCGGCGCAAGCTCGACCTGGCGATGACGCTGGTCGGCAACCCGCGGATCATCTTCCTGGACGAGCCGACCACGGGCCTGGACCCGCGCAGCCGGCGGACGATGTGGACGATCATCCGCGAGCTGCTCGCCGACGGCGTGACGATCTTCCTCACCACGCAGTACCTGGACGAGGCCGACCAGCTCGCCGACCGGATCGCAGTCCTGAACAAGGGCAAGTTGGTTGCCGAGGGCACCCCTGAGGAGCTCAAGCGGCAGATCCCCGGCACGCATGTCCGGTTCCGGTTCGCCAGCTTCGACGACCTCGAGGCCGCCGCCGGGGTCCTGCCGGAGTCGACCCGTGACGACGACGCGCTGACTCTGCGGGTCCCGAGCGACGGCGGTACCAAGTCGGTCCGCGCGCTGCTCGACCGCCTCGACGAGCACTCGCTCGACGCCGAGGAATTCTCTGTCCACACCCCTGATCTCGATGACGTTTTCCTGGCCCTGACCGGCCACGACACCGCGGAGGTAGTCGCGAAATGAAGAACCCCTCGATGGTGATGCTGCGCCGCAACTTCAAGCACATCGCCCGCAATCCCACCTCGGTCTTCAACGCAGTGCTGATGCCGGTCGTGGTCATGCTGATGTTCGTCTACATGCTCGGCGACGCGTTCAGCGTCGGTGTTCCGTACGTCGATTACGCGACGCCCGGCATGCTCCTGCTGGCGGTTTGCTACGGCCTGGGATCGGTGGCCACGTCGGTGAACTCCGACATGACCAAGGGCATCATCAACCGGTTCAAGGTGATGGACGTACCCCGCGGCGCGGTGCTGACCGGCCACGTGATTGCCAGCCTGATGACCAACCTGGTCGCGATCGCGGCGATCATCGGGGTGGCGTTCGCGCTCGGATTCAACCCGTCGGCGAGCTTCGTCCAGTGGCTCGGTGTCATCGGCATCGTCGTACTGCTCGGTCTCGCGACCGGCTGGCTGACCGTTGCTCTCGGGCTGTTCGCGAAGACCCCGGAGACCGCGGGCCTGGCCTCGGTGCCGTTGATCATGCTGCCGTTCTTCAGCAGCGCGATCGTGCCGGCCGACAAGATGGGTCCGGGCGTGAAGCAGTTCGCGGAGTACCAGCCGTTCACGCCGATCATCGAGTCCCTGCGCGGGCTGCTGAACGGCTCGGCGGCGACCGGCGACCTGCTCGCCGCGCTCGCCTGGCTGGTCGGGATCGCGGTCGTCGGCTACGTCTGGGCGACCTCGACCTTCAAGAAGCGAGCGTGACCCGGACCAACTCGGACCAGTCCGCCTGCCGTCCCTCCTCAGTCGCCTCGGTGAACCGCGTGTCACCGAGGCGACTGCGCGTTTCCTGCTCGATCCGGGTCAGGTCGGGGTTGGACAGGTCCGGCAGACCACCGACCACAGCGCTCGCCGCGAGGAGCCGGGCGGCCTGCTCGTCCTGATCGGTGCGCAACGCCAGATCCGCGATCCCGACCAGCACCTGCGCGATGCCCGGGATGTGGCCGGTCTCGGTCGCCGCCTGGATCGCGGCGGTGCGGTGCTCCCAGGACTCGTCGAGATCCTCGGCCAGGTAGCCGAGCACATCGTGCCGGATCATCCGCAGGCTGGGCCGCTCGGCCTCCGGTCCCAGCATCGTCGTCGCGACAACGAGTTGCCGTCGCGCCTCGTCGTTGTCCCCACTCCAGCGAGCGAGTTCGGCCTTGCACAGCGCCAGCTCGACCAGCGCCTCCGGCCACGCGACCCGTTCCGCCTGCCGCTGCGCCTCGGCCATCGCGGCGGCGCTCGACTCCAGGTCACCGGCCAGCCAGTACAGCTGCGCCTGCCGCGACCGCGTCCGTACGACGTCCTCCGTCGCACCGACCTCGGTGGCGACCGCGATCGCCTGGTCGCAGTACTCGCAGGCAGCGGTGAACTCGCCGCGGACGGCGACCCGATCGGCCAGCTCGGTCAGCGCGAACGACATACCCCAGCGCTCACCGATCGCGCGGAACTCGGCCAGCCCGGCCTCCAGCAGGGCGTCAGCCTCCGGGTCGCCGTCACCGAGCATGATCCGCATCTTGCCGGTCTGCAGGCGGGCCAGCGCCCGGACCCAGGGATCGTCGTCGGTGAGCAACGGTTCGAAGGCCGAAACGAACGCGCTCGGTCCGTCCAGCAGACGCTCCAGGGCGGCCGACAGCTTCACGGCCGGGTGCGGGTTCTGGACCCGGCGGCTGACATCGGCGGCCTTCCGGATCCAGTCCTCCGCGTTGTACTGGTCGCGCCCTCGTCCGGACGTCATCAGGTTCGTGACGAACGCGTACACCACGGCCCGGGTCTCGTCGGACGCCTCACCGGGTACGGCGGGCGCAGCCATCAGGTACTCGTTGCCTTCGACCTTGTGTCCGGCGAACCACCAGTACCAGCCGGCTGCCGCGCCCAGCCGCATCGCTCCGTCGGCATCTTGAGCAGCGAGCGCGCCCCGCATCGCCGCGGCGATGTTGTCGTGCTCCGGTTCGAGAATGGCCAGCCATTCGAGCTGCTCGGCGCGACGAAGATGCGGGTCCGCGGTCTCGGTGAGATCCGTGAAGTACGCGAGATGCGTACGACGGGTCAGATCCGACTCGCCGGCTTCTTCGAGACGCTGCTGGGCGTACTCCTTGATCGTGCCGAGCATCCGGTAGCGCGGAGCGCCTTCGTCCTTCGTGACCACGAGCGACTTCTCCGTCAACGCGGTCAGCAGGTCGAGCACCTCCCACGACTCGACCGCTCCGCCGAGGCAGACCTGTTCGGCTGCTTCCAGGCTCGCGCCGCCGGCGAAGACCGAGAGCCTGCGCAGGACCGATCGCTCGGCATCTGACAGCAGCTCCCAGCTCCAATCGATCACCGCGCGCAACGTGCGGTGCCGGGGGAGCGCCGTACGACTGCCGCCGGTCAGCAGGCGGAAGCGATCGTCGAGGCGGTTGGCGAGCTGCTCCAAGGACATGGTCCGCAACCTGGCGGCGGCGAGCTCGATGGCGAGCGGCATACCGTCCAATGCCCTGCAAATACGGGCCATCGTGGCCAAAGTCTGCGCGTCCGCCGTGAGGTCTGCGCGCACTGCACCGGCACGATCCTGCAGGAGGCGAACGGCGGGTGAGGAGTCGATCTCGCCGCTGTCCGTGGGGACCGCGAGCGGTGCGACCGGCCACAGCGCCTCACCGGTGATGCCGAGCGGCTCGCGGCTCGTCGCGAGGATCCGCAGCCGCGGGCATTCGCCGAGGATCCGGTGGGCGAACGCCGCCGCCGACTCGATCACGTGCTCGCAGTTGTCGAGGATCAGCAACATGGCCCGCTCGCGGACCGCGGCGATCACGCGGTCGGTCGGATCTGCCTCCGGTACGTCGCCCAGCAGCGCATCCCGGAGCGCAAGGGCCGAGAGGGTCGCCTGCGCCACGTCGCCGTCGGGGCCGATGGCTGCGAGCTCGACCATCCAGGCTCCGTCGGGCAGATCGCCGAGGAGCGTACGCGCGGTCTCCGCGGACAGCCTGGTCTTCCCCGATCCGCCCGGCCCGATGAGCGTGGTGAGCCGGTGCTCGCCGATGAGATCGCGCACGGCGGCGATGTCGGCGTCCTTCCCGACGTACGTCGTGAGCTCTTCGCGGAGGTTGGTGTTGCGCTTCTCGTCCCGTCGTACCAGCTCGCCGCGGAGCAGGGCGACGTGGAGTGCGGAGAGCTCGGGTGAAGGGTCGACGCCGAGCTCGTCGGCGAGCGTTTCTCGGGTGCGCTCGTACACGCGGAGCGCTTCGGTGTCGCGGCCGGACGCGACGAGGGCGCGCATCAACGCGGCGACGAGGCGTTCGCGGACCGGGTTCGCCGCGACGAGGTCGGTCAGTTCCGTCACCATCTCGGCGCCGCGGCCGAGGGCGATCTCGGCGTCGTACCGATCCTCCATGGCGGTCAGCCGGAGACCGTCGAGCCGGGTCACAGCCGCGTCGAACGCACCGCTCTCAGTGAGCCCGACGTCCTGCATCGCGGCACCGCGCCACAGCTCCAGTGCCTCGCGGAGCAGTCGGACGCCCTGCGGATCCTGGTCGGTGCGGGCCCGGGCAACGAGTCGCTCGAACCGTACGGCGTCCACCGCGTCGGGATCCACCTGCAGGCGGTAGCCGTCCGTGTGACCTTCGACGGACCCCTCAGGGAGCACCTTCCGGAGCCGGGAAACCAAGCGCTGCAAGGCGTTCGCCGCGTCGGCCGGCGGCTGCTCACCCCAGATCCAGTCGACCAGCGTCGCCTTCTGGACCACGCGCCCGGGTTCGAGAGCCAGGGCAATCAGCAGCGCGCGCAACCGCGCGCCCGGCACGTCGGCGATGCCGCCATCGTCCGCACGAACCTCGAATGGCCCCAACATCCCGATCTGCACCCGGCAGATTGTGCCACGAGGCGCTAACCCGCTTTGGTGACCTGCTCCGCCCGGTTCGGGAGCGTGGCAAGGCCCGCCTCGATCAGGGCGGCAGCGCGCTGGACCTCGGAGGCCGCGGCGTCGACTGCGTCCTGGATCGGGCGCCCTGGACGCAGGTGGGTCCGCATCGCGCGGAACTGGATCTTCCACAGACCGAGCAGTGCGGCTGCGGCGACCTGAGGCTCCGGGTCTGCGGGCTCGAGTCCGAGCCGGGAGGCCAGTACTTCGGCCGCAACATCGGCGAACCGCTCGGCGATGTCGCTCTGGTACGCCCGCAATGACGGCGCCTCCTGAATGAGGTCCCCGAACTTGCGGTAGCGGGTCACCGCCTCGACCTGGTCGGGCGCGGTCGTCAGGCTCGCGCTGAGGCTCTGCAGTTCGTCGTCGAGGACCTTCAGCATCGCGGCTACCGGGGGGAGCGTCGGGTCGGCCAGGTGCG
The DNA here is from genome assembly GCF_004365355.1 of Kribbella pratensis. Lineage (GTDB taxonomy): Bacteria > Actinomycetota > Actinomycetes > Propionibacteriales > Kribbellaceae > Kribbella. Next base: position 302,399 of record NZ_SODP01000001.1, read on the forward strand.
TACGCAGTGCGTCGGCGGTCGGCTCCAGGCGGTCGAGGACCAGCGCCTCTTTGCTCGGGAAGTAGTTGAACACGGTCTTCTCGGAGACACCGCAGGCCTCGGCGACATCGGCCACCCGTACGGCGTCGTACCCGTGCTCGAGGAACATCTGCGCGGCCGTGTCGGACAGTTGCCGGCGCATCGCGCGCTTTTTCCGCTCTCGCAGGCCCTCCGTGCTCATGGCCGCAGACTACTACAGTCACCAGAAATATACTGTTACTCTAAATTTCTAGTCACTGAATTCTTCTTGGAGGGCTTCATGGCCGAGATCAAGATCGTGTGCGACTATCCCCATTCGCCGAGGAAGGTCTGGCAGGCGATGACCGACCCGGACCTGATCCCGTACTGGACCTCGACCGGCCAGGGCGCCCGTGCGGTCGGTTTCGAGCCCGTGGTCGGCAACCACTTCCAGTTCGTCGCCAAGCCGGTGCCCGGATGGCGGGGCATCGTCGACTGCGAGGTGCTGGAGGTCCGCGACCAGGAGTTCCTGTGCTACACCTGGGTCGGCTCCGAGGGCGAGCCGCCGAGCTACGTGACCTACCTCCTGGAGCCGACAGCCGACGGCACCCGCTTCACCTACCACCACACCGGCTTTGTCGGCATCACCGGCTTCGCGATGTCCAAACTCCTCGGCGCAGTCCGCAAGAAAATGCTGACCGTCGCCCTCCCCACCCTCCTCACAAACCTCGACGACACCGGCACCCTCCACAAACCCTCAGCTGGCGCCTGAGGCAACTTCCCGGACGCATCCGGCAACCAGCTCGGGCCGATCAATGTGAAGGTAGTGCCCGGAGTCGGGAACTACCTGGTGGCGGGCGCCGGATTGAGCGGCCAGGCGGTCCTGGACTGCGATGACTTGAGGAGTGAACTCCGCGGGCCTGCCCTTGGTGGCGGTGAGCACGACGATCGGGATCTTCGGCCAGGCGGCCCGCGCACGACGGGTGCCCAGGTCGTCGATGTGGTCGAGGATCATCGGCAGCTCGTCGAGATAGCTGAAGAGCTGGTCGTCGGTCTGTAGGTACGAGTGGCATGCCTCGGTCAGCAGGTGCTCCAGGTCTCGATCGGCCGCCACGCTGCGGGAGACGTCGGCCGCCAGCTCCGCGCCGAAGTTCAGCACGTCCTTGGTACGAGGGTCGTCCGCAGGCGGGCGGGTGCGATCCGGGTGTGGTTCAGGCTCGGCGTCGCGCCAGAAGGTCTCATGCGACGGGTCGAGGAGCACGAGCCCGCTCACCAGGTCGGGCCGGCGCCAGGTGGCGAGCTGGGCGAGCAGCCCACCCCAGCTGTGCCCCACGACGACGCTTGGCCCGGTTTCCTCGAGTACGGCGGTCAGGTCGTCGACCTGGAGGTCCAAGCTCAGGGGAGCAGGATCGCTCGCGCCGTACCCTGCTCGGTCGTAGGCGATCACGCGGAAGTCGGCAGCCAGTTCCCTGAACACGGCCGCATACCCGACGACCGGCGACATCGCCCCTGCCTCGAGTACGACGCTCGGACCTTCGCCCGCCTCGATCCACCGGAGTGCGCGACCTCCGCGGTCGAGTTCCCGGCGCGTGGCCCCACGTCCGATCAGCGCGTCGAACGCCGCGAGGGCTGGGTCCGGCGTCATTACGAGCGGACGGCCTTCTTCACCAGGGTGATGAGTTTCCTTTCGATTGCGGGGGTGAGTTTGTTGACGGCGTAGGACGTGGGCCAGAGGTCGCCGTCGTCGATCTTGGCTTCGTCGCTGAAGCCGAAGGTGGCGTAGCGGGCCTTGAACTTGGCGGCGTCCTGGAAGAAGCAGACGTTCTTGCCGCCGAGGGTCCAGCCGGGCATGCCGTACCAGAGCTTCGGCGACAGCTCCGGCACCTCGGCTGCGATCAGGTCGTGCAGCCGCTGGGCCATCTCGCGGTCGCCGTCGGCCATGCCCGCGATCTTCGCCAGCTGCGCCTCGGTCGGGTCCTGCTTGCTCTTGAGGTCCTTCGCGTGCTCCTTCATCGCGGCGACCTCGTCCTCGGTGAACCCCTCGTACGACTTGCCCTTGGCTGCTGTCTTCTTCGTGGTGGCCATCGGAGTGTCCTCTCGGTCGGTCTGAACACTCCAAACACTAAGAGCCGCCGTACGCCGGGCGCTTCTTGAAAACTGATCGATCAGGTCAAGGCGGTCAGGCCGGGGCGCCGTTGGGTGAGGTAGGCGAGGCGGACAATCGTTTCCTTGTAGCGGGCGGCGGCCCGCCCGGTGAGCACCGCCTTGCGAGGCGAGTCGTCCGCGTGGACGAACTGGATCAGCGCGTCGTGGCGCCCCAGGCTGATGCACTGGTTGATGTAGCGGAACCGCAGCGGCTTCGGCTCGTGCCCCTCGAGACGGGCCTTGAGCGACCGTACGGCGTGGGCCGCCGCCGGCAGACCGGTCGCGCACGCCATCCGCAGCTCCTGACCGCTGGTACGGCGTACCGCGGCTGCATCCCCGACCGCGTAGACGTCCGGGTGCGACGTGGAACGCAGCGTCGCATCGACCTGCATCCGACCGTGCGCGTCGACGGCGAACCCAGCCTCGGCGGCCAGCGGGGACACCTCGAACCCGGTCGTCCACACCACGACGTCGGCGGCCACGCGATCTCCGTCGTCCAGCTTGAGACCGTCGGCGTCCACGGCGGCGACGCGCGCATTCTCCACGAGCTCGATGCCGAGGCGGTCGAACGCGCCGTGCAGGTGCTTACGGCCGCGCTCGGACAGAGCGGAGCCGAGTCGACCGCTCGTGACCAGTCGAACGACCCGATCCGGGTACGTCTCGGCGAGCTCGGTCGCGGCTTCGATCCCGGTCAGCCCACCGCCGACGACAGCGATGGTTCCGCTGCTGCGGAGGCGCTCCCGGAGCTTACCCGCGTGGTCCACATCAGCCACGGTGTACGCGTATTCGTTGGCCCCAGGCACCGAGTTCAGGTCCGCGCGGCTGCCGAGCGCATAGATCAGTACGTCGTACCGCAGCTCCCGATCGCTCAGTACGACGGTCCGGTTCGCGGCGTCGATCCGCTGCACCCGATCGGCGACGAACTCGACGCCGGTCCCCTCGAGCAGGTCCTTGATCGGCCGCTCGGGCAGCTGCTGCCCGGACGCGAGCTGGTGCATCCGGACCCGCTCGACGAAGGTCTCCCGGGCGTTGACAAGCGTGACGGATGAATCCGTCCGGCGGGCCGCCAGCTTGGCTGCGACGAGACCGGAGTACCCGGCTCCTAGTACGACGATGTGCATGTCCGCACTCCTTTCGACGAACACCAGACACCGCTCACCGCTCCGGATGTGACGTGACGACGGTCACGTCACGAATCGCGGGGGCCACTCGGTCAGGTGGTCGTCACAATCGAGGAGGCAGCTATGAAGGCAGTCCTGACCCGCGGCGCCGACGCCGAACGGCTGGGCGAGGCGCCCAACCGAACCTGGCTGATCGCCGACGCCGAGCACACCGACGGGATCATGAACGTCGTCCGCACCACGCTCGGCCCGGGCGTCGACGGCCCGCCGCCGCACTTCCACAAGGAGTCTCCGGAGATGTTCTACCTGCTCGACGGCGCGCTCCGGGTGCTGGCCGGCGACCGGGTCGTGACGATCGAGAAGGGCGACTACCTGCTCGTGCCGCCGATGATGCACCACGCCTGGGGTACGCCGATGGGCAGCGGCGCCGACGTACTGATCGTCAAGGCTCCGGGGAACAACCGCTTCGACTACTTCCGGCTGGGTGATCGCATCCGCCGCGGCGAGGCGTCGCCGGCCGAGGTGCTCGCGACAGCGGAGCGGTTCGACAACCACTTTGTCGACAATCCGGTCTGGCGGCAGGAGCTCGCCGTACGCGAAGGTGAACGGGAACAGGTGGTCCCCTTTCCTTCGAAGCCGGAGGGGTGATGATCGAGGTTGTGGAGTTCGAGCAGCAGCGGCGCCGGTTGTTCGGGATCGCGTACCGGATGCTCGGCGAGGCGAGCGAGGCGGAGGACGTCGTCCAGGACGCGTACCTGCGCTGGCGATCGCGGCCTGCCGCGGTGGGGACGCCAGCTGCCTGGCTGACCACGGTCGTCACCAACTTGTGCATCAACCGGCTGACCTCGGCGCGCGCCCGTCGTGAGCGGTACGTCGGCCCGTGGCTGCCCGAGCCGGTTGCTACGGGCAACGATCCTGCCGAGCTGATGGAGCGTCGGGACACGGTGTCGCTCGGATTCCTCGTCCTGCTCGAGAAGCTCACGCCGCCGGAGCGGGCCGTCTTCGTACTGCGGGAGGCGTTCGACTACACGCACCGTGAGAGCGCGGAGGTCCTTGGCGTCGACGAGGCGAATGCCCGGCAGCTGTACCACCGAGCGCTGGCCCGGCTCGGTGAGGCGCGGCGCCGGTTCGACGTACGGCCTGCTGACGGGACCAAGCTGGTCGAACGCTTCATCGCGGCCACCGTCGAGGGCGATGTTGCGGGGCTGGAAGCGATCCTGACCGAGGACGCCGCGATCTGGGCCGACGGCGGCGGTAAGGCGATCGCCGCGCGCGAACCGATCTTCGGCCGCTCCAACGCCGCCCACTACCTGGCCGGACTCGCGTCCAGCCCGCGCGCACCGGCCGCCCACCTATCCGTTGCCGACATCAACAACGCCACCGCGATCCTCGTCCACGAATCCGGCGACCTCACCGCTGTCCTCATCCCCGAGATCCACGACGGCAGCATCACCACGATCCGCGCCATCCTCAACCCCGACAAACTCACCTACCTCCGCACGCAACTTCAGCCGTTGGCGTAGAGACAGAAGGGGTGGCCGGCCGGGTCCAAGAGGACTCGGACGTCGTCCTGCGGTTGGAACTCGGCCAGTGTGGCGCCGAGCTCCACGGCGTGCTGGACCGCGGCGTTCAGGTCGCCGACCTCGATGTCCAGGTGCATCATCATCTGCTGCTCGCCCTCGGCGGCCGGCCAGACCGGGCGGGCCCAGGGCGCGGAGGTCTGCGCCTGGAACGCGAGGTAGGTCTCGGAGTTGCCGGGGACCGCGAGGGTGAACTCGTTGGGCTCGTTCTTGTGGATCTCCCAGCCGAGCACCGCGTGGTAGAACATGCCGAGCGCCTGCGGGTCCGGCGCGTCGATCACGGTCCCGAACCAATGCCCCTTCTCCGAACGTCCTCGCAGCATCGCAGTACCTCTCCTCGGTCTCCTCGGTCGTGGTTTGCCCGACACTAGACCCGTGAACCGACAGAACGATCTCGCCGCCGAGGGGGAGCCGGAGAAGGAGTTCAACCCCGGCATCGCCGCCCGCCTGCCCCGCAAGACGGCAGCCGGTGGCGCGCTCATCCGCGACCGCGCCGGCCGCATCCTCTTCCTCGAGCCCACCTACAAACCCACGCTCGACATCCCCGGCGGCATCGTCGAGTACGACGAATCGCCGTACGAGGCCTGCCGCCGCGAGGTCAAAGAAGAAATCGGCCTCGACCTGCAGATAGGCCGCCTCCTGGTAGTCGACTGGGTCCCCGCCCTAGGCCCCTGGTCCGACGCCCTCGCCTTCGTCTTCGACGGCGGCGTCCTGGACGAGGTTCCTCTAACCCTCGACCCCACCGAAGCAAGGGCCCACCACTACCTAACCCTCGCCGAGGCTACCCCCCACCTCCGCCCCTCCATGGCCCGCCGCCTATCCCTGGCCCAACACGCCCTAACCACAAACACCCCCACCTACGCCGACTTCGGGCGGGCCAGGTGACCGAGATCCCGTACGTCCCTAAGCGGAACGTCACACTGATCGCGATCGCAGACCCCCTGGAAGCAACCGCCGTTCGCGCAGTCCTCGAGGGCCTCAACTACCGAACGAGCAGCCATTGGGTTGGCTCGCGCGCCGAGGCGATCAAGTTGCTGACCGGGGAGATCCCGACCGACCAGGTGGTGATCGTCTCCTGCCACGGCGACGAGCACGGCATCCTGCTCCCCGACGAAGATCCGATTACGCCCGGCGACGTCCGCGATCACGCATGCCTCGAAGGCAAACCGTCGTCAACCTCGGATGCTGCACCGGCTCCGACGACCTGTCCGCCGCCTTCCGTGCAGCGGGTACGACGTCCTACGTGGCGCCGGTTGACTCCCCGGACGGAGCCGCCGCGCTCGCCTTTGTGAGCAACCTCTTCTTCCTCCACACGTACGGCGTACCGCTTGACGAAGCTGTCCGTCGAGCCGCCGGCTTCCATCCCGAGTGTGAACAGTTCCGCCTGTTCTGAAAATAGTAGCCATGTACTTAGTAGCCATGTACTGTATCTGACATGGTTGAAGCGACTCCGGGGCATTTGGTGTGGCGGTTGTCCATGAAGTGGCGGGTGGCGGTGGATCGGGCGTTGGCGCCTCGGGGGTTGACGCATGCGCAGTATGTGATGTTGGCGTCGTTGTACGGGCTCGAGCGGGACGGGCGGGTGCCCAGTCAGCGGGAGCTGGCTGATCACACCGGGCTGGAGGCGTTGTACGTCTCGAAGCTGGCGCGCAGTCTCGATGCCGACGGGCTGATGCAGCGGACCCGGGATGCCGTTGACACGCGCACAATGCGGCTCGAGCTGACTGCAAGAGGACGCGAGACCATCGAGCCCGCGATCGCGGAAGTCGCTGCCCTGCTGGACAAACTGCTGGCGCCGCTCGGGGGACGCCGGGGTGCGCGGACGAAGAGCTTCGTGCGCGATCTCACCGAACTTCTCGACACTCCACTGTGAGGAACAGTCATGCCTGATATCGATCTGCTCGACTCGACAATCCACTACGAAGACACTGGCAGCGGTACGCCGATCGTCTTCCTGCACGGCAATCCTGCGTCGTCGTACGTCTGGCGCGACATCACCCCGCTCGTCGGTGAAGGACGCCGGCTCGCGCCTGACCTGATCGGGATGGGCCGCTCCGGCAAGCCCGACCTGGAGTACAGGTTCGCCGACCACGCCCGCTACCTCGACGCCTGGTTCGACGCGCTCGAGCTCGACGACGTGATCCTGGTCGGCCACGACTGGGGCGGCGCGCTCGCGTTCGACTGGGCCGCGCGTCATCCCGAGCGTGTGAAGGGCATCGCGTTCTTCGAGAGCATCGTGAAACCGATGGCGTGGGAGGACCTGTCGCCACAGGCCGCGGAACGCTCCCGCCTGATCCGTACGACGGGTCCCGGCGAGGACCTCGTCCTCGAACAGAACCTCTTTGTCCGCCAAGCCTTCACCGGCGGCGTGCTCACGCCCGTCCCCGACGAGGACCTGCAGATCTACCTGGCGCCGTACCCGACACCCGAGACTCGCAAGCCGATCCTCGCCTGGGCCCGCCAGATCCCGCTCGGCGGCGACCCGGCCGAGTTGGTCGCCAGGATCGAGGCGTACGACGCGTGGCTCGCCGCGAGCATCGACGTACCGAAGCTGCTGCTCACGTTCGAAGGCTCCCCGACCCTGCTCATGGACCAGAACTACAAGAACTGGTGCGAGACCAACATCGCCGCGCTCGACATCGTGCACGTGGGTAAGGCCGGCCACCACGCCGCAGAGGATCGGCCGCAGGAGATCGGGACCGAGATCTCCACCTGGATCGACAAACGAGACCTGCGCTAGCTACCGGCCGGGGCCCTCGACGCCATCCAGCAGGAACTGACGCCGAGGGCCGCGCAGCTACGAGAACTTCAGCCGCACGATCACGTTGTCGATCGTGCTCGGTGTCCCGCCGTTCTTGTCGTCGTTGGTCGAGGTCAGCCACAGCCCGCCGTCCGGCGTACGCGTGACACTGCGCAGCCGTCCCCACCGACCGGAGAACACGGCCTGCGGTGTCCCGACACCGTTGCCTGCGGCATTGATCTTCGTGACCCACAGCTGCTCGCCGGTGACGCCGGCGATGTAGATCCAGTCGTTGACGATCTCGATGCCGCTCGGCCCGGCCTGCGACGTCGACCAGGTCCGCTTCGGCGCGATGTATCCGGAGCAGTCGCCGATCGTGCCCTCGCACGACGGCCACCCGTAGTTCCCGCCCTTCTGGATCAGGTTGAGCTCGTCCTGGCTGTTCTCGCCGAACTCGGCGGCCCACAGTTGGCCGTGCGAGTCCCACGCCAGGCCTTGCGGGTTGCGGTGACCCCAGCTCCAGACGTATCGGGCGTTGCCGCCGCTGCTGTAGAACGGGTTGTCGCTGGGCGGCGTACCGTCCGGGTTCATCCGCAGGATCTTGCCGTTGAGTGAGTTCTTGTTCTGCGCGTTGCCGGAGTTCTTGGCGTCGCCGACGGTCGCGTACAGCTTCCCGTCCGGACCGAACGCGATCCGTCCGCCGTTGTGATACCGGTTCTTCGCCAGACCCGTGAGCACCGGCGACGACGTCGTGGCGAGCTTGCCGTCCTCGTACTTCATCCGCACGATCCGGTTGTCGCCGGACGCCGTGTGGTAGAAGTACACCCAGTGGTCGGTCGCGAAGTTCGGCGACAGCGCGACGCCGAGCAGGCCGCCTTCACCGCTGGTCGTCACCACTCCCGGCACCTTCCCGAGCGTCGTCTTCTGGCCGGACGCCGTCACCCGCAGTACTTCGAACCGGTCCCGCTCCGTCACAAGCGCCGACCCGTCCGGCAGGAACGCCGCACTCCAGCCGAGATCCACCTTCGCGATGTCCTTGTCGTACGCCGGAATCCCGCCGGTGCCACCGGTCGACGTACGAACCGTGACAGCGTTGCTCACCGCGGAAGCGTTGCCGTCAGGGTCGCGCGCCTTGACGGTGAACGTGTACTCCGTGTTGGCGGTCAAGCCAGTCACCGTCGTAGTCAGCGATCCAGTCGTCGCGACTTTCGTCGAGCCTTGGTACACGTCGTACCCGGCGATGCTGCCGCTGTTGTCGGTCGATGCGTTCCAGGCGAGCGAGACGCTGTTCGCGCTCGTGCCGGTCGAGTGCAGGTTCCCAGGCACCGACGGTGGTTGCGTGTCGCCGCTGCCGGGCGTGGTGAACGTGACCACGTTGCTCTGCTGCGAAGCGTTGCCTGCGGCATCGAACGCGCCGACCGAGATGTCGTACGACGTGTTCGCGGTCAACGTGTCGACGGTCGCGGAGAGAGTGTTGCCGTCGACAACTTTCAGGACGTTGCCGCCGCGGTTGATCTCGTACCGGACGACGCCGACGTTGTCGGTCGCGGCAGTCCAATGGAAGGTCGCGGCGTTCGACTTGAGGTCGCTGACGGTCAGGTTGCCGGGCGCCGACGGTGGTGTGGTGTCGTCGGTGGTCGGGGTGACGGTCAGCTTGTCGGCGTTGGGTCCGCCGTCGGCGCTGGTCGCGCGGGCGCGGATCTTGTTCGTGCCGGCAACAAGCTGCAGACGAACGGTCTTGGTCTTCCACGTCGTCCACGCACCCGTGCCAGGGAACGTGATGCCGACCGCGCCCGGCTGTCCGTTGACGGTGATGTCCATCGGCCGGGTGGCCGCCGTACCGTTCGCGTACCGCAGAGTGACGTCGGCCGGGCCGGCCGGAGCAGTCACCTCGACATAACTGCCAGCGAGATTGTCGTAATTGACGAAGCCGCTGCCGGTGTAGCCGGCATGGTTGGACTCGACCACACCTTGCGAGATGGCCGCATCCTCGGCCTGGTAGTCGGTGGACGCCGCGGTGGCGGAGGGTGGTGCGCTGAGCCCGAGCGTGGCGACGGCCAGCGCGGTGACAGTCCAGATCAAGCGGGGTCTCATGAGGTCTCCTGGATTTCCGGGGCGGAGGAGTTGCAGGGGACTAACTATTAGGAAAGCTTCCTAACAGTAATGAGATCTGTCAACAGCACGACGCCCCCGCGAATCTGGTCCGCGGGGGCGTCGCTGGGGTGGGTTAGGCGGTGGCAAGCACCGTCGGGCGGTAGAGGGTCAGCCCGGACGTCTCGTCGACGACGGCGACCCGGACGGACTCCGGCGTGGAGTCTTGGTGCGGTACGGCGAAGACGGCGGTCGCGCGGCGGCCGTCGTACCTGGCGATGTAGCTCAGGTAGCGCCAGTCCTCGTCGTCCCAGTAGTCGTGGATGTCGGACCGCAGCATCCCGTCGACCGCGCGGTACGCCGGGCTGAGCAGAACGCGCCGCTGGGTTGCGGCGAGTGGTGGGGTGCTGGACGCGGTACCGGCGTACGGATGACTGAGCCTGGTCCGGAATCGGCGGATCGGGAGCAGCCAGTAGCGGTCGAGTTCGGCGGACAACATCACGAATACCGCTGCCTCGGCCACGAGCACGACCAACGCCAGACCTGCCGACCACCAGCCGCCCGTGGCCGTCGTCGCCAGAACTGCAGTTGCCAACAGCAACAAGGCGCGTGCGATCGCCCGGTAACCAACAGGTTTGGCCGACTTCCCCGCACATCCACACGATGCTTCTGGTACGACGATCTTCGAGTAGATGAGGAATCCGGTGAAGCCGAGGCCCAGTGCAGCAGCGGCAACTGCCTCGATCGCCGTAAAAGGCGGTGCAAGTAAGCCGAGGGCGATCAGCGCCTCGAGCGCGGCGACCGCTAGATAGGCGGATTTTGCGCGTGAATCGCCTACCAGGCGGGGGAGTGCCGTGCGGTCCGCCTGCTGGGGATTCTTGAACTTGCCGTAGGACGACCAGAGCAGGAGTACGCCGATCAGGAGCGGCTGGGCGGCCGCTACTTGTTCGGTACCCATGTCAGTTCGACGTGTAGATCGTCGCGATGTCGATCTCGTTGGTGCCCGGTCGCCAGGCGCCGATCACCTGGGCGTGCCGGCCGACCTTGAGCATCGACAGGTCCGAGACGGCCGGCGTGCCGTTGTACACGGCTGCCGTCGTACCGGCCTGGACGTGGCCGACGACCTTCTGCCCGTGGTGGTCGAACTGCACGCCTGAGCGGGCGATCGACGTGATGGCGACGGTCAGGTTGACGATGTTGACCCAAACCGCCTCGGCGGCCAGTACTCCGTCCGGGAGCAGCACGCCACGCGCGTACAGGCCGTCGCCGATCTTGGCCTGGTCGATCGTGGTCGGGCGCAGCTTCCAGACACTCGTCACACCGGTCAACTGGATCCGGTGCAGGCGGCCGTCGGATCCCTGCACCTGCAGGAGATCCTGGTTCCGGCCGGTGATCAGGCCTTCGGCGAAGTTCGGGTCCGGCTGGCCGGCATCCGCGAACTGTGCGCCGGCGGCGAACGCGGTCTCCGGGGCTAGCGACCCCAGGGCGCTGGCGGCGACCAGGCCGGTCGCGCCGAGGGCCGCGCGGGAGAGCAGGGAACGACGGTCCATCGTGGTAGTCATCTCGGCTCTCCTCTCACGCCACGTCGATCGATACGGGGGACAGGCCGCTGTTCAGGCTGAGGCCGAGCGCGCTGAACGCGGCCGGCGTGAAGTCGATGACCCGGTTCGAGGCGCAGTTCCCGCCGCAGCAGGTCCGTTCGCCGCAGAACAGGTCGGTCTGCGGACCGCAGTCCGCGATCGACGTGACCACCCGCTTGCCGGTGCACAGGCTGGTGGTGGCGTGCCTGAAACCGCAGGTACGCCGGGACATCGCGGTGATCCCGCAGGTGTCCGGATGGGTGATGGCGTAGCACGAGTCCGAGGTGTTCGGCCAAGCGTGCTGCATGTTTCCCGAATTGCATGTCCCGCATGCGCCGTGTCCGGCGCTTCCACAGGGACCCCATGCGTTCCCACAACAGAACCATGAGGCTTCGGCAGTGATTCCGGCCATGACAGATTCCTCCTAGGCCTAGGGGCGGTAAGACCTACAAGGACTGTTTGTACTCCGTTCCGGCGGAATGTCCCAGAGCTCAGCGCGGAAATGGAAACTTTTTGCCTACTGTTCGTGCGTGCTCAGCGTTTGACCGCGCAGCAGGAACCACACGGCGACCGCCGTCGCCAGCAGAACCGCGGCGCCCACACCCGCCGCCGTCGCGACACCGCTAGCGAAGGATTGGCGGGCCGCGTCCAGCAGTGCGGCTGCGGCTTCGGGTGGCAGATGCGCCGCGGCCTCGACGGCGCCGCCGAGTGACTCGTGCGCCGCGGCCGGCGTACCGACCGGGCCCGGGAAGCCTCGGTAGATGCCTGCGACGATCGAGCCGAGCAGCGCGATACCGAGCGCCGCACCGAGCTCGTACGCCGTCTCGGACACCGCACTCGCCGCGCCGGCCTGCTCTTTCGGGACTGCGGTCAGGATCACGTCAGCCGTCACGGTGAACGCGAAGCCAGCTCCTGCCCCGACCACGAGGAGCGCCGCACCGAGCAACGGATACCCGGTCGTGTGGCTGATCGTCGTGAGCGCAGCCAGCGCCAGGCCGATCGCAGCCAGACCACCGGCGACGACCGCGCGCACCGAGAAGCGTCGTGCGACGCGACCCGCCAGCAAACCGGCGACAACCGACCCGATCGCGGCGGGAAGCTCCGCGAGTCCGGCCTCGAACGGCCCCCTGCCCTGCACCAGTTGGAGGTACTGTGAGAGGAAGAAGATCAAGCCGGACAGTCCGAGGATCGTGAGCAGATCCGCCAGGACCGCGCTGCTGAAACCGCGGTGGCGGAACAAGCGCAGATCCAGCAACGGGATCGGCAGCCGCCGCTGACGCCGTACGAATCCATAGAGCGCGGCCACGCCGACGACCAACGCCGCAACGGCAATCCAGCCGAAGCCGTGTGCCGCGAACTCCTTGATCGCGTAGACCACACCGATCATGCCGACCATCGACAGGACGACACTGGGCAGATCCCAGGGACCCGGCCGAGGGTTGCGCGACTCGGGCAGCAGCTTCGCACCGACGACCACCAGCACCGCCATGACCGGCAGGTTGATCAGGAAGACCGAACCCCACCAGAAGTTCTCCAGCAGTACGCCGCCGACGATCGGTCCGACCGCCATACCGGCAGATGCGGACGCACCCCAGATGCCGATGGCGAGACTGCGTTCGCGCGGGTCGTGGAACAGGTTGCGGATCAACGCGAGCGTGGCCGGCATCAGCGTCGCGCCGGCGACACCGAGCAGCGCTCGGGCGACGATCATCAGCTCGGCCGAGTTCGCGTACGCGTTGAGGATGGAGATCGCGCCGAACGCCGTCGCGCCGATGAGCAGGATCCGCTTGCGGCCGATCCGGTCCCCGAGACTGCCCATCGAGACGAGCAGCCCGGCGAGGACGAACGAATAGGCGTCGCCGATCCACAGCAGCTGGGTGCCCGACGGCTTCAGATCCTCGGTGAGGAACGGAGTTGCCAGGCCGAGGACCGTCGCGTCGACCGCGACGAGCAGCACGGCAAGCACGAGTACGCCGAGCGCCAGCCAGCGCCCGGGCCGGATGACCTGCTGCTTCATTCCGTTCTCCGTACTGCGCCGCCGAGCAGCAACTCGGTGATGTTCGAGGTGAAATCCCGGGAGGCGACGCGGCCCTCGTAGATCGTCCAGGCCGCGGAGACCAGCAAGCCGTAGAGCGCCTCGCTCAACCAGACCGGGCTGAGGTCGATCCGGAACTCGCCGGCCTCCTGACCGCGCCGGAACAGCGCGACCATGCGGGCATCCAGGCGGGCCCAGCCCTCGTTCTGCCCGTCGCCTTCGAAGAGCTGGTTCTCCGAGTACAGGAACGCGAGCAGGCCCGCGGCCGGCTCCAGCTCTCGCACCAGCCGTCGCACCGCGTCTGCGGCCCGACCGTCGTCGATGTCTGCCTTCTCCACTGCGCTCTCGCACTCGGTGAGTCCGAGCTCCTCGAGCGCCCGGACGAGTGCGTCGCGTCCGGCGAACTGCCGGTTCAGCGTCGCGCGACTGATCCCGGCCGCCCGCGCGACCTCGTCCATCGTCGCCCCGGACTTCCGCATCAGCAGTCCGGCGGCATCCCGCAGTACTCGCTCCCGATCTACAGCCATGAGACAAGCCTAACCCATTTGAGACACTCGTGTCTCTCCTCTAGCATTGGAGTCAGTATGCGGTATACGATCCGGGTGAACGGGACGGGTGTGACCGGGAATGAATCAGGCCCGGATATACTTGTTGCGTTTGTGGAGGGGAGTATTCCGCCACGGCAGTGTCGTCATCACGGGAGGCCTGGGCGGCCGAACCGGTGCTGCCGGCCCGAGCTGGTCGAGTTCGAGGACCGCTCGGGTGGAAGAGACCTCCGGACCAAGCTTGCTGTTCGCCGACGTCCGGAGGTTCGTTATGGTCTCTGTCATGCCACCCGTTGTCTGGGTGCTCACGATCATCGGGTTGCTCGCGATCGTCGCGTTCGACCTGGTCGTGATCGCGCGCCGCAACCACACCGTGACGATCAAGGACGCGACCCGGTGGGTGCTGTTTTATGTCGGCCTCGCGGGACTCTTCGCGCTCGGCCTGTTCCTGTTCAGCCCGGGCCAGAGCGGCAGCGAGTTCGTCGCCGGGTACATCACGGAGTACAGCCTCAGCGTCGACAACCTGTTCGTGTTCGTGATCATCATGGCGCGCTTCGCCGTACCGAGCCTGGCGCAGGACAAGGTGCTGTACATCGGCATCGTCGTGTCGATGCTGCTGCGGGCGATCTTCATCCTGGCCGGCGCGGCGGCGATCTCGGCGGCGAGCTGGGTGTTCTACATCTTCGGCGCCTTCCTGGTCTATACCGCCGTCCGGCTGGCGCTCGAGGGTGAGAACGACGAGAGCGACTTCCAGGAGAACGCCGTACTGCGGGGGATGCGCCGGATTCTCCCGATCTCGCACAACTACGACGGCGACAAGCTGACCACCCGTCTGGACGGTCGCCGGCTGATGACGCCGCTGGTGATCGTGATCGCCGCGATCGGGATGGCGAACGTGATCTTCGCGCTCGACTCGATCCCGGCGATCTTCGGCCTCACCCAGGACGCGTACATCGTGCTGACCGCCAACGCGTTCGCGCTGATGGGCCTGCGCCAGCTGTACTTCCTGATCGGCGGCCTGCTCGAGCGGATCATCTACCTGAACGTCGGCCTGTCGGTGATCCTCGCCTTCATCGGCGTCAAGCTGATCATCGAGGCGCTGCACGGCTCGCACATCGACGACATCGGCGCGATCCACCTACCGCATATCGGCATCCTGACGTCGCTCGGCTTCATCGTCGGCACGCTGTTCGTCACCACGGTCGCCAGCTTGATCAAGTCCTCATACGACAACCGCCGGGAAGAGGTCCGCGTCAAGATCGAGGACTGAGCGCGGACCGCCCGCACTGATCAATCGCGCTCGGGCGCCGCTTCGCCAGTACTGATGAGCGGCGAGCCGTCCGCTGGTGCCGGGTTGGTCAGTGCCGGCGGGCCGCCTCGCCGGGCGTTGGTGGCGCGGAGCTTGAGATAGAGCGCCGGGATCGGTAGCCAGATCAGACCGGATGCCAGCAATGCAGCGCGCAGCGAGGCACGGCCGAGGGCGCCCAGCGGCGGGCCGCCGACGACCTGACCGATCGCGTTCGCCTGCGAGACCATCGAGATCACCGTCGCGCGTGACTTCGAGTCGACGTGGCGGTTCAGCCAGGCGGACTCGATCGGGTAGGCGAGGGTGCCTGCGACGGTGTTCAGCCACATCGCGGCGAGCGCGAGCCAGAGGTTCCCGAGCAGCGCGAAGGAGCAGATGCCGACCACCTGCAGCATTGCCAGCGTCGCGAGGATGCCGGTCGGATGTGTTGCGGACAGGCGGTCGGGGGAGAGCCGGTTCAGCACGAGGGACGTAAACAGCGACAGCAGGGTCCCGACGAGTGCGAGGACCGTGAACCAGAACGCGGGGTCCGACGTACCGAACACGGTCGGGAAGCTGAAGTTCAGGATCTTGACCGACCACAGCCGGTCGAAGGCCTCGCTGGCCAGGCCCGAGATCAGGCTGATGATCACCAGCGTGCGTACGACGGGACGCCGCCGGGCCGCGTCGAGGCCGCTCTTGAACGTCTCGGCCATCTGCCGGAACGTCTCGCGCTCGTGCTTCGGGGTCCGGTGGAAGTTCTGCTCACGCATGAAGACCGCGAGCATCAGGGCCAGCAGGATCATCCCGGCGCCGGAGATCGCCATCGGCAGCGGCAGGCTGATCAGACCGAGTGCGCCGGCGCTGACGATCCCGACGATCCTGCCGCCCAGTTCGAACTGCTGGGCGCGGACGAAGACCGGAGCGGCGCGCTCGGTGCCGATCTCGTCGGTGATCCAGGCCTGGTCGGCGCCCGAGGTGAACGTGAAGCCGACGCCCCACAGCACCTGCGCGGCGAGGATCGCGAGGAACGCGGGCACCAGGCCCTGGAGCAGGAAGCCGGCGCCGATCAGGGCGAAGCCGATGATGATCGAGAGCCGGCGGCTGTAGAGGTCGGCGACGATGCCGGTGGGGATCTCGAAGAGGAAGCAGGCGAGCTCGAGCGTGGTCCCGACCAGGACCATCTGCAGCGGGTTCAGGCCGGCGTCGCGGACGTAATAGACCGCGCTGAGGGTGAAGGACAGTGCGGCGAGGAACGACCAGGCGGCGTTGTAGACGTAGTACGTCCGAACAGCGTCCGCGGACCGGTAGACAGACATGTCGAAGTGCTCCCGAAAGCGTGTGCGGGCATGACGAAGCGCGACCGGCGGTCCAGCGCTTGGCGTGACGCACGACGGCGGCCCGTGTCAGGCCCGCGGAGGTGCGCTTTCAGGAGCGGGTTTGCATGTCGCTCAGGGTAGACGAGACCCGGCGCGTCCGCCTCCGGATTTGCCGACCACAGGCGGTGATCCGGGGTACTATCGTTACTGCCTGGCCCGGCCGTTCCCCCGTGATGGTCGGGTCAGGTTTTCGCCGCATTGCGTAAGTAGATCCTTACGCGTAAGGTCCGGCTTACGCGATGGGAGGAGCGCTGTGGCGATCGAGATCGGCGCCGTCCTGACCGCGCTGGCCGACGCGTCCCGCCGCCGAATCGTGACCCGCCTGGCCCAGGGCCCTGCCACCACCGGCCAACTGGCCGAACTCCTCCCCATCAGCCGGCCCGCGGTGTCCCAACACCTCAAGATCCTCCAGACAGCCGAGGTAGTCCGAACCACCCTCACCGGCCGCCACCGCTGGCACGAACTAAACCCCGAACCCCTCCAATCCCTCGCCGCCTGGTCCCTCGACGTGGTCGAGGCAACGAACAGGATCCCGAGCGACGTCTGATGCCTCTTTCGTTGGACGCGATCGTGGCCGCACTCGGTCTCGACGCGGAGCGCATCGAACCGACCCGACCAGGTGATGACGACTCTGCAGGCAACGGCAACTGGCATCTGTGGACGCGGGACGGTGAGCACCACGTCCTCCGTCGCTATCACGTGCTGCGGAGCGAGTTGGACCTCGCGTACGAGACCAAGGTTCTCGACCACCTCACGGGACGCGGATGGTGCGTACCCGCGAAGATTGCCGGCCCGATCCGGTACGACGACCGCCTGTGGGCCGTCACGCAGTTCGTGCCGGGGCAGCCGCACAAGGAAGAGACTGCGGCACAGCAAGCCGAGCGGGGCGAGTTGCTGGCCCGCCTCCACGCTGACTTGCGCGACCTCGAACTCGGGTCGCGGCCTGGGTTCTTTCAGGCGGCTGACCTCGACGTGATGGGGGAGTTCCAGAGCTGGGAGCGCGGAGTCGACCTGCTGCGACTGCCGCAGACGATCGTCCACGGCGACTTCGCCAGCTGGAACGTGCATTTCGACGACGACGGCAGGCTCGCCGGCGTGATCGACTTCGACCTCGCTCACCCCGACAGCCCCGCCTGGGAGTTCGTGATCGCGCGGCTGGATCTGGCGCCTGGATTGCTGACCGGATACCAACGGGCAACTACGCATCCACTCAACGAATCCGAGCTTGCCGCGATCGAGCCGTTACAAGCTGTGTTGCAGGTGTTGATGGTGATGGCGGGGCTGTGGAACGGGCAGCACGGCGGGCGGTTCGACGAGGCGATGATCACCCGGCATCTGGACAAGTTCGGGTCTTGACATGAGGACCGGCGGGCGGGTTGACTGCTATATAGTTAACGGAAGAAATAAATTGTGGATCGGTCCGGTGTCGGTGGCTCAGAGCGACTCCGGGCTTGATCGGTGTGTGCCCGGATCCGGTGGCTGGCCATCGGATCATTCGGCGTTTGCCGCCCGGTAGTTGCTGCAGGCAACACCGGATTCTCCTTGTGTGCAAGGGAATCGGGCGTATCGGTCACCGTCCGGTATCGACCGGGCCGGGAAGTCTTCCGCTCCGGAGGGGTTGTGTGTCATCCTCCGGGATAGCGAAACCCGAGATCCTATCGGATATCGGTTCCACTCCAGCGCGTGAGGGAAAGGATGCGGAGTGAGCGCAACCTTCGAGGTGAAACCGGCGCCGGCGCCAGCGGCGCCGCGGGCGGGTGAGACGGCTGCCCGGAAGCCACCGCGAACGTCCCGGCGGACCCAGGCCCGGCGGAGCCTGCGGCGGCATTGGCAGCTGTACCTGCTGGTCGTCGTACCGCTCGCGTACTTCGTCATCTTCAAGTACATCCCGATCGCCAACGCGGTGATCGCTTTCAAGGACTACAGCCCGGTCAAGGGCCCGTGGGGCAGCGACTGGGTCGGCTTCAAGAACTTCGAGCTGTTTTTCCAGAATCCGGTGTTCTGGACCCTGGTGAAGAACACCTTCCTGCTGTCGGTCTACACGGTGCTCGCCAGCTTCCCGATCCCGATCATCCTGGCGATCGCGCTGAACGAGATCCGTAACGGCCGGTTCAAGAAGACCGTCCAACTGGTCACGTACGCGCCGTACTTCATCTCCACCGTCGTGGTGGTCTCGATGACGATCCTGGTGCTGTCGCCACGGCTCGGTTTCGTGAACGACGCGATCGGGCTGTTCGGCGTACCGTCGATCGACTTCCTCGGGAACCCGAACTACTTCCGTCACATCTACGTCTGGTCCGACGTCTGGCAGACCACCGGGTACTCCGCGGTGATTTACCTGGCCGCACTGTCCGGCATCGACCCCGCGCTGCACGAGTCGGCGCGGATCGACGGCGCCAGCCGGTTGCAGCGGATCCGGCACGTCGACCTGCCGGGGATCATGCCGACCGCGGTGATCATCCTGGTGCTCGGCGTCGGCAACATCATGTCGATCGGGTTCGAGAAGGCGTTCCTGCTGCAGAACCCGCTGAACACCGCGCAGTCCGAGATCATCGCCACCTACGTCTACAAGACCGGTCTGCTGAACGCGGACTTCAGCATGGCGACCGCGATCGGGCTCTTCAACTCGGTGATCAACCTCTTCCTCCTGCTCGGCGTGAACTTCGTCGCCAAGCGCATCACCGGAAACGGACTCTGGTCATGAGCGTCACACTGCAAGGCTTCCGGCGTACGGCGCAGCGTCCGGACAGCTCGAAGCGCACCGCGATCGAGGAGACGCGGACCGACAAGATCTTCCTGGCCGGCGTGAAGATCATGCTCTGGCTGGCATTGATCATCGTCGCGGTCCCGCTGATCTACATCGTCGCGAACTCGTTCAGCAGCCCGTCGGCGGTGAGTGCGGGGCGGGTGCTGTTCTGGCCGATCGAGCCGAGTATCCGTGCCTACAAAGAAGCCTTCAGCGATCCGCTGATCATGAAGGGCTACCTGAACTCGTTCATCTACGCGATCGGCGGGACACTGATCAGTGTCACGCTGACGATCGCGATCGCGTACCCGCTGTCCCGCCGGACGTTCTTCGGCCGGAACGTGATCATGAGCGTGCTGATCTTCACGATGCTGTTCTCCGGCGGCCTGATCCCGACGTACCTGGTGGTCCAGGACCTCGGGATGCTGAACACCCGCTGGGCGATGGTGATCCCGAGCGCGATCGGGGTCTGGCAGGTGATCATCGCCCGCACGTTCTTCCGCTCGACGATCCCGGACGAGCTGTACGAGGCGGCCACCATCGACGGGGCCAGTGACCTGCGCTTCCTGTGGTCGATCGTGCTGCCGCTGTCGAAGCCGGTGATCGCGGTGATCGCGCTGATGTACGCGATCTTCCAGTGGAACAGCTACTTCGACGCCCTGATCTATCTCAAGGATCCCGGTCTGTACCCGCTGCAGATCGTGCTCCGCAACGTGCTGATCCTGAACACCCTCACCGGATCCACCACCACGACGAACCTGGCCCAGCAGCTCGAACAGCAGCAGCTGGCCAACGTCCTCAAGTACGCGCTGATCGTCATCTCGAGTCTGCCCGTACTGATCATCTACCCGTTCGTCGCCCGCCACTTCACCAAGGGCGTAATGGTCGGCGCGGTCAAGGGCTGAACCCGGCCCACTTCAGAGAGGAACACAGCAATGCGCTCATCCGTGAGCAAGGTCGTCGCGCTGGCGGCCGCCGGTGCGCTCGCCCTGGCGGCGTGCAGCTCGGACAAATCGTCCAAGGGAGCGGCGAACGAGACCTCGGCCGACGGCAAGGTCGTCATCGACACGTTCACGCCGTCGGACTCCAGCACCAACCTGACCACCAACGCGGTCACCAAGATCGTCAGCGACAAGTTCAAGATCCAGTTCCGCTGGCAGACCACGACGTACGACGCCGGGCCGGCCAAGGAGAAGCGGCAGATCGCGCTGGCCAGCGGCGACTACCCGGACCTGTTCTTCCTGATCCCGTGGGTCGACGCGTTCACCCAGGCCGAGGTGCTCAAGCTCGGCCAGCAGGGCGTCGCGGTGCCGCTCGAGGGCCTGATCAAGGACAACGCGCCGAACATCCAGAAGGTGCTCGACAGCAACAAGGAATACAAGGAGATGGCGACCGCGCCCGACGGTCACATCTACGCGCTGCCGCAGTGGGCCGACTGCTTCCACTGCACCTACCCGGACAAGCTGTGGATCAACAGCACCTGGCTGAAGAAGCTCGGCCTGCAGGTGCCCAAGACCACCGATGACCTGCGTAAGGTGCTCGAGGCGTTCAAGACCAAGGACCCGAACGGCAACGGCAAGGCCGACGAGATCCCGATGACCACCGACGTCCAGGACAGCAGCCTGATCGCGTACCTGATGAACGCGTTCGCCTATGACCCGGTCGGCGCGAACAACGGCGTACGGTCGCTGCTCACCCTGAACGGCGACAAGGTCGTCACGCCGGTGACCTCGGACCAGTGGAAGGAAGGCCTGAAGTACATCCACGGCCTCTACAAGGACGGCCTGATCGACCAGGCGGCGTTCACCCAGAACGCGCAGGCGCTGCAGGCGCAGGGCAACGACCCGAAGGCGGTCAAGCTCGGATCGGTGCCGGTCCTGTGGCCGGGCATCTTCGTCCAGCTCGACTCCAAGGACGGCCGCGACAAGCAGTACGACGCCGTTCCGCCGCTGACCGGTCCGGAGGGCAAGAGCTACACCGGGTACAACCACCCGACCTCGACCGGCTACACGTTCATGCTGACCAACAAGGCCAGTAAGGAGGCCCAGGTCGCGGCGATCAAGATGCTCGACTGGATCTACAGCGACGAGGGTCAGATGATCACCAACATGGGCCCGGAGGGTGTCGGCTGGACCAAGCCCGCTGCCGGTGACATCGCGCTCGACGCCAGCACCAAGCCGCTGTACAAGCCGGCGCAGAACGCCCCGAAGAACATCAGCTGGGGCGCGCTCGGTCAGTACAACAACACGTTGGCCTTCCGGAACGCGCAGGTCGTGCCGAAGGACATCTACTCGGGCGCCGGTCTGGAGCGGCGGCTGTGGGAGGCGACCAAGCAGTACGAGGGACATGTCGACAAGTCGCAGTGGTTCCCCCAGTCGTTCATGTGGCCGGACCCGAGCCTGAGCGGTGAGATCGCCACGCTGCAGACGAACCTGAACAACTACGTGAACCAGAACCAGTTGGCGTTCATCACCGGTTCGAAGAACATCGACACCGACTGGGACGCGTACGTGAAGGGTCTGGAGAGCACCGGCATGCCGCGGTACCTGCAGATCAACCAGCAGGCCTACGACAAGTACAAGTCCGGGAGCAAGTAACTCCTCATGTCTGTACCGATGCCACGCCTCCGGCGCGGCGGGTCATGGGGCTGTAACTCCCGTCCTTCCCTCGTCGCTCCGGTCGCTTCGCTCCCTCCGCTCCTCAGTCCAGGCCGGGAGGCCCCATGACCGGCGAACTGTGGTTCCGCACCCCTGCACCTGATTGGTTCGAGGCTTTGCCGGTGGGCAACGGGCATCTCGGCGGGAAGGTGTTCGGCCGGGTCGGTGAGGAGCGGATCGCGCTCAACCTCGACGACGTCTGGTCGGGTGACGGTCCGCGCACCTTGACGGTGCCGGACGGGCCGGCGGTGCTGGCCGACGTACGGCGGTTGTTGCTGGAGGAAGGTGATCGGCTGGCGGCCACCGAGCGGACCCGCGCGTTACAGGGTCCGTTGGTGGAGTCGTACCAGCCGCTCGCCGACCTGGTGATCCGGTCGGCCGGCGTGGGTGCGGACTACAGGCGGAGTTTGGACCTGCGCACCGGGATCGTCGGTGTGGACTACACAGTGGACGGCACCCGGTTCCGGCGTGAGACCTTCGTGTCCACCCCGGACCAGGTGATGGTGTGGACGATCACGGCCGGCCGGCCGGGTGCTGTCGATCTCGAACTGTCGTTGGAGAGTCAGCATCCGGTCCGGCCGGAAGTTGCCGATGGCACCTATGGCGTCGTCGGGCATGCGCCGTCGGATCTGACGATCGAGTACCGGGATCGGCCGGATCCAATCCGGTACGAGGAAGGGCGCGGGATCGGGTTCGGTGTCGCGCTCCGGGCGCTGGTCGATGGTGGGACGTCGGTGGCTTCGGACGCGGGCGTTGTGGTCCGTGGTGCGGACAGCGTGACAGTCGTGTTGTCGGCGGCAAGTACGTTCGCCGGCTGGTCAGTGCCGCCGGGGCGGGATCCGTTGGTTGCTTTGGCTGCTGCGGTGGAGGTCCTCGATTCGGTTGCTGTGGACAAGCTTCGTGCGCGTCATGTCGAGGATCATGCGACGCTGTACGACCGTTCGTCGCTTTCGTTGGGTGCGCCCAGTGAATTGCCGACCGACGAGCGGATCAAGGCGGCAGCTGCCGGGGGCAACGATCCGGACCTGGTCGCGCTGACCTTCAACTTCGGGCGGTACCTCTTGATGGCGTCCTCCCGCCCCGGGACGCAGGCGGCCAACCTGCAAGGCATCTGGAACCAGGACCGCCGGCCGATGTGGGCCAGCGACTGGACCAACAACATCAACACCCAGATGAACTACTGGCCGGCTGACCTGACCGGCCTTCACGAGTGCTTCGACCCTCTGGTCGACTTGATCGAGGGCCTGGCGTCGTCCGGCGCCGAGACCGCGCGGATCCTGTACGACGCGCCGGGGTGGGTCTCGCATCACAACGCGGACCTGTGGCGCGCGACCTGGCCGGTCGGCGCGGGTGGTGACGATCCCGTCTGGGCGATGTGCGCGACCTGCGGGGTCTGGCTGACGGCGCATCTGATGGAGCACTACCGGTTCACGCTGGACGTGGATTTCCTCCGCGACCGGGCGTACCCGTTGATCGCAGGCGCGGCGGAGTTCGTGCTCTCGATGCTCGTCGAGGATGGCGATGGAGTGCTGCAGTTCATCCCGTCGACGGCGCCGGAGCATCATTTCATCTTGCCGTCGGGCTCGAAGGCTTCCGTCGACCTGACCTCGACGTACGACATCTGGCTGATCCGCGAACTGTTCGCGAACCTGGCTGAAGCCGCTGAGGCCCTGGGGCTCGACTCGTCGTTGACTTCGCGTGCTGCGGCGGCTCGTGATCGCCTGCCTTCGGTGCGGGTGACGCCGGACGGCCGGTTGTACGAGTGGCCGACGGACTGGCAGCCGTCCGAGCCGCAGCATCGGCATCAGTCGCATCTTTACGGGTTGTATCCGGGCGCCGAGATCGACCCGACGCGTACGCCGGAGTGGGCTGCGGCCGCGCGTGCTTCCTTGGACCTGCGGACCGATGACGCTGTGAACGGTGGCTGGACCGCGGCCTGGTTGGTGGCGCTGTGGGCGCGATTGTTCGAGCCTTCGAAGGCAGTTGCAGTGATTCAGGACTATCTGGGTCGACTCGTGTCGGACAACCTTCTGCACCGCGACGGCGACATCTTCCAGATCGACGCGAACTTCGGGATGACCGGCTGCATCCCGGAGCTATTGCTGCAGAGTCACACCGACGTGATCCGCGTTCTGCCGGCACTGCCGTCCGAGTGGCCCGACGGCTCGTTCCGCGGGCTGCTTGCGCGGGGCGGTCTGTCGTTCGACGTGGCGTGGCGGGACGGCGTACTGACGGAGGCCGTCGTACGGGCGTCGCATGCGGGCACGCACCGCATCGTGTTGCCGGACGGGGAGCGGACTGTGGAGCTCGCGGCCGGCCAACAAGTGGACCTGGTTAGGTCTGCCTAACCTTGGTTGTTGTAGGCTCAACGTTCGTGAAGAAGCTGATGGGAATCGTCGTGTCGGCCGCCGTCCTGCTCGTGGCGGGCTGCGGTGGTGGTGACACCAAGAGCGCGGACACCGGCGTCGGGGACAAGGACGTGGCGACCGGCGGGCGGCTGTTCAGCACCGCTGACGCCGAGACCGCGAAACTCGGCTCGGACGCCGCGCCCGGAGTGTTCCCGCGGACTGTGAAGGGCGCGCTCGGCGAGACCAAGATCCCGGCGAAGCCGTCGCGCGTAGTCGTGCTCGACAGCGGCGAGCTGGACGACGTACTGGCCCTGGGCATCACGCCCGTCGGCATGGCGACGACCGCGGGGCAGAACGGCGTACCGTCGTACCTCGCCGATAAGGCGCAGGGCATCAAGACGGTCGGCGGCATCAGCGAACTCAACCTCGAGGCGATCGCGGCGCTCAAGCCGGACCTCATCCTCGGCAGCAAACTGCGCGCGAACGACCTATACGACAAGCTCAGCGCGATCGCGCCGACCGTCTTCAGCATCCGCCCCGGCTTCCCGTGGAAGGAGAACTTCCTGCTGGTCGCGGACGCGGTCGGCGAGGAGGACAAGGCCACCGCAATCCTGAACGACTACCAGAAGCGCGCCAACGAGGTGAAGTCCAAGGTCCAGGGCTCGCCGACGATCTCGCTCGTCCGCTTCCGGCCGGGGGAGATCCGGCTGTACGGCAACCTGTCGTTCATCGGCGTCATCCTGAAGGACATCGGCCTGCCGCGGCCCAAGATCCAGGACGTGCAGGATCTCGCGGTCGAGGTGTCGCAGGAAAACATCGGCAAGGCTGCCGGCGACTGGATCTTCTACTCCAGCTACGGCAAGCCGGACACGACCGACGAGAACAAGGTTGTCAACGGCAACCTGTGGAAGTCGCTGGCCGCGGTGAAGGCGGGTAAGTCGGCACGCGTCGACGACGAGGTCTGGTTCCTGGGCCTCGGCCCGCTGGGCGCCATGGACGTCCTCTCCGACCTCGAGAAACTCCTCGGCCCGAACGGCTAGCTAGTAAGCCCCCGCGTGCTACGCGGCCGCTTCCTTCGTCGCTGCGCTAGGGCCGGACGGTGTAGTGGAGGTGGACGACGCCGCTGGGGAAGGGGTGTTCGTTGAGGAGGGTCAGGTTTGCTCGGAGGTTGTTGGGTAGGGCGGGTTTGCCGCCGCCGACTATGACCGGGTTGAGGAGGAGGTGGATCTCGTCGACGAGGCCTGCTTGGAGGGCCTGGCCGCCTAGTTCTGCGCCGCCGATGCTGAGGTCGGTGGTGGACGAGTCCTTCAGTTGTTGCACCGACTCGGCGGTGAAGTCGCGTTCGAGGCGTGTGCGGGTGGTGGTAACTGCGTCCAGTGACCGCGAGTAGACGACCTTGTCAGCCGCTTTCCAGATGTTCGCGTACTCCTGACTGACGGGCGACGGGTCCGCGGCGGTCTCCCAGTAGGCCATCGTCTCGTACATCCGGCGCCCGTACAGGTACGTGCCGATCGGGCGTTCCAGTTCGTTGACGAACGCGTGGACCTCCGCGTCCGGTGCGGCCCAGTCGAAGCTGCCCTCGGCGTCCTCGACGTACCCGTCGAGTGAGGCGATCGCGGAGTAGACCAGCTTGGCCATCAGTTCTCCTTGACGGGCAGTAGATCGCGCTCGGCGAAGACGCGCTTGGCCACGCCGATCGCGTTGAGCGCGCGGGGGAATCCGGCGTACCCGGCTGCGTGGGTGAAGGTTTCGACGATTTCGGTCGGGGTCAGGCCGACGTTGAGCGACGTGCGGATGTGGACCTCGAGCTGAGGTTCGCAGCCGCCCAGCGCCGTGAGGATGCCCAGTGTGACGAGTTGGCGCTGCTTGGGGTCCAGGCCAGGGCGCGAATAGATGTCGCCGAAGCCGAACGCGACGATGTGGTGAGCCATGGCCGGTGCGATGTCGGCGAGGTTCTCCATCACGGCGGGCGCGGAGCCGCCGTCGACCGCGTTCAGCACCTCCAGCCCTCGCTGGTAGCGGACCTGCTCTTCAGGACTGTTGATGTCAGGAGCCGTCATACTCCGACGCTAACCCGCGACCGGGCTACCCCCGCGCGATGCGTCAGTAGCGGTGTGGTCCGCGCTGGTACGGCGTGAAGCCGGCGGGCTCCTCGTTGCCGATCCAGTCGCCGTCGTCGAGGCGGCGCAGGCTGGTCTCCAGATCGAGGGTCAGCCAACCGGCGAGCTGTGGATGGACGGCGTGTTGCCACAGCCCGTAAGGCCCGCGGAGGCTCTCCAAGTAGTCGACCAGGTCGTGAATCCGGCGGTCCTGTGGGGAGACGCCGCATCGTGAGGCGAGGTCGAGCAGGAAGGCGAGGTCGAAGGTGGCGTAGAACGTGATCTGGCCCATCGCCCGTTCGAGCCCGGCGAGCCGGGACACCTCCCAACCGATCGTCGACGCGTCTCGGGTCTCGCGGGCGAGCAGGTGGTCGACGCCGATCCGTGCGGCGTCGGATCGCCGTCGCTCGGGATGCATCGCCAAGCAGGCGACCGCGCCGGTCGTCGCCGATCGGCACCCTAGCCCGCGAGTCAACCGGCGGTACTCCTTTTCCGGCGGGGCCGGGCGGCCCGCCTGTCCGAGATCGGCTTTCGGGCCCGCGGGCCACGACCCATCGGAGAGGCGGACGCCGAGCAGCCACTCGTAGGCACGCTCGGCCCGGGGATCGGTCGCGAAGCCCGCGGCGGCGATGCCACGCAGCGGTACGACGGTGTGCATCGTGATGAAGCGAGGACCCTCGACCGGGCCAGGAACCGACCACGAGCCATCCGGTTGCTGTACGGCGAAGAGCTTCTCGGCCGCGGCCGCCATCGCCGGTCCGCGATAGCCGAGGTAGGCGAGTTGGCAGAGCAGATGCCCCGCGTCATAGGGCCCGGCCGCTACCAGCCGCGAGACGAGTGCCTCGATCTCCGGGCTCCCATCAATCTCGGCACGCCACGCGGCTACCTCGGCGTCCTCGTCCTTCGCGCCCTCCAGTTCGCGGGCGGCTCGCCACCGCAACGAAGGGGACGGATCTCCGAGCAACAGGGTTCCGACGTTCATCGCAGCACCTCGAGCAGATGCGGCGCGGTCGGCGTGTCAACCATCGCCTCGGGCGGCCCCTCGAAGACGATCCGGCCGCCGTCCGGGCCCGCACCCGGTCCGAGCTCGATGAGCCAGTCGCAGGCGGCGAGGAAGGCCGGATCGTGTTCGACCACGAGCACGCTGTTGCCAGCGGCAACGAGGGTGTCGAGCGTGCGGACGAGTACCGCGACATCCGTGGCGTGTAGGCCGACGGTCGGTTCGTCCAGCACGTACAGAGCGGTTGCCTTCGTCGTCCGGGCGAACTCCTTGGCAAGCTTCAGCCGCTGCGCTTCGCCGCCCGAGAGGCTCCAGCCCGGCTGTCGCAGTACCAGGTAGCCGAGTCCGAGTTCGACGGCGGCGCCGCCCACCCGTCGTACGGCGTCGAGGTCGCCCCACTCGTCGACCAGCTCGGCGATCGTGAGCGCTTCGATATCGGCCAGACTCCGGCCCCGATCGAGCAGAGCGGCGGCCTCGCGGCGATAGCCGGTTCCGCCACAGGCGTCGCAGGTCTGGCGAACCGACGGCAGGAACGACATGTCCTGCTGCCACGTGCCTTTGCCCTTGCAAGCGTCGCAGCCGTAGCTCAGGTCCTTAATCGTGATGCCCTGCTCGATCGCGGCCTCGCTCGCGGCGAACTCCTTCCGGACGGCGCCGCTGAGCCCGAGGAACATTCCGGGTGACGTGATCTCCGCGCGGGACTGGTCGGCCACCACCGTTCGGGTCGGCGCACCGGAGATGGTGTCGTGGTCGCCGGGCCGGACGCGGATCGCACCGCGGCCGGGAATGTTGGTCTTCGGTCGGACGAGACCCAGCGCGACGGTGTCGACGACGAGCGACGACTTTCCCGACCCGGACACCCCGCAGACCCCGACCAGCACGCCGAGGGGTACGTCGGCGTCGAGGCCGTCGAGGTTGTTCTCGCGCGCTCCGGTCACCTTCATCCAACCGGCCGGCTCCCGACGGCGGTCGCGGCGTACCGCCGGAACCCGTCCGTCGAGGATCGCTCGCGTCACCGACTGCGCGCTGTCCAGACCGACCAGGCGACCGCCGGACGGCCCGGCACCGGGGCCGATCTCGATCACGTCGTCGGCCGCGCGGATGATGATCGGGTCGTGCTCGACGGCGATGACCGTGTTGCCGGCGGCCCGCAACTCGGTCAGCGTCCCGGCCAGTGCGGTGACTTCAGCGGGATGCAGACCCCTCGACGGTTCGTCCAGCAGCACCGTCATGCCGACCAGTCCGTCGCCGAGCACCGACGCCAACTTGATCCGTTGTGCCTCGCCGGCCGAGAGCGTCCAGGTCGCCCGATTCAGGTGAAGATAGCCCAGCCCGACGGAACGCAGGAAGCCGAGCCGACGCAGCGCGACGGTCCGGGCCTCCGCAGCCTGTGGATCGTTGGGTACCTCCATCGAGGTCAGCACGACCTCCAGATCCGCGAGCGAGGCTGCAAAGAACTCGTCCCGCGCGAGTCCCTGCAGTCGGATCGTCAGGTACGGCGCGCGCAGCCGCCGGCCGGCGCACTCCCGACATGGGGACGCGGTCGAGACCGTGCCGCCGACGTCGTTCGCGGCCCACGCGTTCAACCCGCGCCAGAACGCGTCACCATACAGAACGGCGTGCTGGGCCTCGTCACTCAACGCCTTCCAAGGGGTGCGGTCGAAGTCGAACCCGTAGCGCTCGGCCAGCGAGCGGATCGGCGGCTCCTCCCCACTGGTTGTGCCGAACCACGCCAGCATGCCGCCGAACACGCCGCCGTAGACAGGCGCGTCCGGGTTCACGATCAGCTTGTCGAATTCGAACTCTCGCTCGACTCCGAGACCCAGGCATTGCGGACAGATCGACACGGGTGACCCGACCAGATGACGCGGCTCGATCGGCACCGCGCTGGTCCCGCAGTCGCTGCAGCTCCACGGCGACTCCGGCTTCGGGGACGTCCGGCGTACGGTCTCGCCTCCGCAGGAAAGGCAGGTACGGACGCCGGCCTTCGCGATGACCACGGCGAGCAGGCGGTCGAGGTCGGTGGACCGGCCGACGGTGACCCGGTCGGCGTCCCAGACGTAGAAGCCCGGCCCGCGCCCGTCGAAGCTCAGGCCGGACGGGTCGATGCTCATCGTCGTACCCAGGCCGGTCAGGGAATCGACCGGAGCCTCCGGTCCCTCTCGGACCGACTGCCGCTCGTAGACCGACAAGCATTCGAGCAGTCGCCTGGTCGCCTCCGACTCGAGGACGTCGTGGACCAACGACGACTTGCCCGAACCCGATACGCCGGTGACGACGGTGAACCTGTCCTTGGCGAAGTCAACGTCGACTCCGTGCAGGTTGTGGGCGCGGGCGCCTCGGACCTGGATGGTGTCGCTGGACCGGCGGCTGGTGCGCGGCTTGGCGCGAGGCCGCACCGGCGGCTGCTCGTCGGCAACGGGAGGCCCGCAGTGCTGCAGCCGTCCGCCGTCGGGACCCCCGCCCGGGCCCAGATCGATGCGCCAGTCGGCTGCGGCGATCACGTCGGGCTGATGTTCGACGACGACTACCGTGCAACCGCTGTCCGTCAGCCGGTCGAGCACCGCCAGGAGCCGATCGAGGTCGCCGGGATGCAGACCTGTCGTGGGTTCGTCGAGCAGCACGAGGTCGCCGGACCGCGCCTTGGCCACCTCGCGGGCGAGCCGGACGCGTTGGGCTTCGCCACCGGAAAGACTCGGAGACGGCTGCCCGAGCGTCAGATAGCCGAGCCCGACCTCCTGTAGTGGTTGCAGGATGCGGCTCACCGAAGGGTGCTCAGCGAACACCGCAGTGGCCTCGTCGACACTTAGAGCTAACACGTCGGCGATCGACCGACCCGCCCAGGTCGCCTCGAGGACCTCAGGACGGTAGCGCCGGCCGTCGCAGGTCTCGCACGGAACCCAGATCGGCGCGAGCGAGCTCATGCCGATCGCCACTGACCCCATGCCCTCGCAGTCCGGGCACGCACCCTCCGCCCGGTTGAAGGTGAACTCCGATGGCGATCGTCCGGTCTCGTCCGCGAAGACGTCGCGGATCCGGTCGAGCACCTTGGTGTACGTCGCCGGATTCGACCGCGGGTTGTTGCCCAGCGGAGCCTGATCCACCGCACGAGCGCGGGTCGCCGGCGCGTCGAACGCCGTACATCCGACCGGGGCACGCTCGCGCAGGGATGCCAGCAGCACCTCCTGGGTGAGGGTGGTTTTGCCTGCTCCCGACGGCCCGGTGATCACGGTCAGCGATCCGAGCGAGATCTCGCAGTCGACAGCGCTGAGGTTGCGCAGGTTCGCGCCCGTCATGCGGATCCGGTCGCCGGATATCGGGCGTTGCGCTCGCTGTCGGCGTGCGCCGGCGGAGAAGCCGAGGCCCGAGGCTGTTCCGGCTCGCCACAGCTCCGCGGGCGGACCCTGGAAGACCAACCGCCCTCCGCCGTCGCCGCCGCCAGGCCCGATCTCCACGACATCGTCGGCCATGGCAACGGCCAACGGGTCGTGTTCGACCATCAGCACCGGTCCCGGAAGCGCAGCGATGGCGTCGAGCAGTCGGCTGAGATCGTTGTGATGCAACCCGATCGTCGGCTCGTCGAGGACATGCAGCAGGTCTTCGAGGCGCCCCGACAGTACGACGGCGAGCCGCGTTCGTTGCGCCTCGCCGCGCGACAGCGTCGGCATCGACCGGTCGAGGGCGAGGTACCCAAGGCCGAGCTCTTGCAGCGGACGCAGCCGTCTCAGCAACTCGTCCTGGATGCGCTGAGCGCGCGACCCGAGCGGGAGCTCCTGCACGAAGTCAAGGACCTCGGTCACGGATCGAGCTGTCAGCTCCTGAAGCGTGACGCCGGCGATGCGATGCGACGAGGTGTCGTTGTCACCCCGGAACGCCGACGGTGCGAGCGGCCGGACCCAGGCGCCACATTGCGGACAGATCGGCGCCCGCAGTACCGGCGTACCACCGAGCAGCACCTCGGGCCGGCCCAACCCGTCAGCTTGCTCCAGCGTCGCCCGGACCTCGGCTGCCGACATGCCGGGGTGAAGGGTGGCCACTCGTACGACGATGTCGTGGGGGAGCGCCGGGTCGAGGCGGCTCTTGGAGGTCGTCGACCGCGGGCGTCCGTCGACCGTGACCTGGGCGAACTGTCCTCGGATACCGGCGAGCAGTCGTGTGTGACTCCCAACCAGCCCGCGAACGATCGCGACTTCGACGTCGAGGCCGTCGTTGCGGGCGAGCAGGTCCAGAGCGGTCGTCAGGCGCTCCTCGGCCGAGATCGCCCGGACCGGTAGGTGGCAGTGCGGGCATTCGACCTCGGCAAAGCGTGAGTACAAGATTCGCAAGAACGGGTGCAGGCCGACGGACGTCGCCACCGTCGAGGCCGGGTTCCGGTTGAGCACGTTCTGAGCCACCGCCACCGCCGGGCCCAGGCCCTCGATCCGCCGAACCCTCGCGGCAGGAACGCGCGCGTTGTTCCCTCCGAGGGCCAACGACTCGACGAACCGCCGCCGCGCCTCGGCGTACACCACGTCGAACGCCAACGACGACTTCCCCGACCCCGACACCCCGACAACAGCCGTCAGCCCCGGCCCGAAGGACACGTCGACAGCGCGCAGATTGTGTTCAGCAGCGCCCTGTACGTCGAGAATCCGCCCGCCCCGACGCGTCGGGCCGCGAGCACGCCCGACCACACCGTCTCCCGCACTTCGGCGCTCCACCCCGCCATCCTCGCAGCTACGAGGCGCACGAACGAGCCTGAGCCGCTGGATCAGCCCTCACCCGTTGCTCCAGGCAACGGATCTGGGGCGGTCAGTCGGCGACTCTGCCTCGATTGGTGACCTGGATGTGTGGCGCGCGTTGGGCGACGGCGGTGACAAGTTCGTCGTACAGGAGGGGTCTGCCGAGAATCTCGTGGCTGCCGGGCCACGGGCACGACGGTCCCCACGCCTTCGTGCTGCGGGGCAGCATCCCCTCGTCCAGCAACATCACGACCAGCCGAGGCTCCCAGATCTCGTCGCCCTCGTCGTTGACCTCGTGTCGCTCGAGCCGGCACACCCCGCGGATCTGCCCCCAGGGAATCGCCCGAGGCTGCTCCCCGCCCAGATAGATGCCCGAGTCGTCAACAGTCAGCAGTACGTCGTCCTCGTCGGATTCACGCCGCTCCTCCAGCGCCGTGATCGCCCCCGCCAGCAACAAGATCGGCAGCCCGACCGCGAAAATCAGCGGCGTACCGCCCCAGGCCAGCCACACGGCCTCGAGCGGCTCCCGGATCGATTCCCCACGGATCGCCTGCACCACGACGATCACCAGAGTCAGCGCCACCATCAGCCCGAACACGACGGTCCCCACCGCAAGCGCGGTCGTCGTGGTGCCGATCCCGCGGCGTTTGACGACGAACGGCTGACTGAGTTGATGCGCTGACGGCATACGGGCATTGTCGGGCCTGTCACTCCGAGGCACCAGAGTTCTCGCGGATTCCTCATCAGAACGGCCGGAACGGTCGTCCGGACGGATGAAATCGCCGAACTCGACCGCCCACCGACTTTGGTCCGGCCCCGGTGTCCGCAACAATCGCTGCATGCCGGACCGCCAAACCGCAGTCGCCACCCGCCAACCGCCGTCGCGCAGCAACGCGAGCCGACGCAAGAAGGGCGGTCGATGGCGTCGCGGCTGGTTCATCGCGGCGCTGGCGATCCTGTCCGCGCTGACACTGATCTTCCATCGTTACGTTCCGAACTCGATCGGCAACCTCGGCAGCCTGCTCGACACGTTCCTGCCGTGGGTCGGCCTGGCCGTGCCGATCCTCGCCGTCGCGGCTCTGGTTCGGCGTTCCGCGACCGCAGGCGTCGCCCTGCTCGTCCCCGCGCTCGTCTGGGGCGTGATGTTCGGTGACCTGCTGCTCCCGGGCAAGGGCTCGGGCGGCGCGTACGACCTGCGCGTGCTCACGCACAACGTCGACGCCGCCAACCCGGACCCGAAGGCGACCGCGAACGACCTGCTCGGCGCCGGCGCGGACGTGATGGCGCTGGAGGAGATCACCCCGTCCGACCTCAAGGTCTACAAGGCCGCGTTCGCCGCGAAGTACCCGTACCAGGTGTCCCGCGACACCGTCGCCCTCTGGTCGAAGTACCCGCTGGTGGAGACCAAGTCGGTCGACGTCGGGTTCGCGTGGACCCGCGCCTTCCGCGCCGAGGTCAGCACGCCGGAGGGCAAGGTCGCAGTGTACGTCGCTCATCTCGCCTCCGTGCGCGTCGGCACCAGCGGCTTCACGTCGGATCAGCGCAACGACACGATCAAGGCGCTCGGCCGGCAGATCGCCGACGAGAAACTGGCCGGCGTGATCGTGATGGGCGACTTCAACGGCACGGCGAACGACCGCAGCCTCGCCCCGCTGACCTCCGGACTGCGCTCGGCGCAGGGAGCGGCCGGCACCGGGTTCGGCTTCACCTGGCCGTCGAAGTTCCCGATGGCGCGGATCGACCACATCCTCGTGCGCGGCGTCACACCCACCAAAGCCTGGGTGATGAAGCCCACAGGCAGCGACCACCGCCCAGTCGTCGCCGAGCTACGAATCTGACGCGATTCCTTTCCGGTAGGCATACCGGACCGCCTCCGCGCGGTGCCGGGCGCCGATCTTCGCGAACGTGTTGTTGATGTGCGTCTTCACGGTCGCCTCGCTGATGAACAGCTTCCCGGCGATCTCCGGGTTGCTCAGTCCGCGCGCGATCAACCGCAATACTTCGGTCTCGCGCGCGGTCAGCCCGTCGCTGCCGGACGACTCGGGTGCGAGCCCGGCGATCAAACGCTTGGACACCTCGGGATCGAACGTGGACTGCCCGGCCGCGGTCGACCGCAGCGCGGCGCCGATCTCGGCACGGCCCGCGTCCTTCGTCAGGTAGCCGCGCGCTCCGGCACGCAGGGCGTTCGCGATCGACGCATCATCGGCGTACGTCGTCAGCACCAGGACGGCGACGTCCGGGAAGTCGGCCGTGATCCGCGCCGTCGCCTGCGTGCCGTCGAGGACCGGCATCCGCAGATCCATCAGCACCACGTCAACGTTGCCTCCAGCAACCAGCTCGACGGCTTCGGCACCGTTCGCGGCAGCGCCGACGACGTCGACACCGTCAATCAGCCCGAGCAGCGCCACCAGACCTTCACGCACGACCTGCTGGTCGTCGGCCACCACCACGCGGATCGCATCACTCATTCGGCACCTCCGCGACCACCAGCCAGTCGTCCCCGTCCGGACCCGCCGTCAGCGTCCCACCGACCAGGGCCAGCCGCTCGCGCATCCCGGCGAGCCCGAACCCCTCGCCGGTTGTCGCTCCCTTGTTCCGCACGGACAGGCGCACACCCTCGGAGTAAGCCAGCTGCAGCTCGATCGGCTGACCGGGCGCGTGCCGAGCCGCATTCGTCAGCGCCTCCCGAGCAGCGCCGAGCAAGGCAACAGTCACCCCGGAATCGGCCCGCACGACCGTCCCGGTCACGCTCAGCCGCACCGCCGTACCGTGGTCGTTCTCATGCTGTTCGGCCAGCGCCGCGACTGCTTCCGCCAGGTCCGGCACCGAATCGGCCCGCAGCGCAGCTACCGCGTTGCGAGCCTCCGTCAGCCCTTGTACGGCGAGCCGCCGCGACCGGCGTACCCGCTCCAACGCGCCCTCGGTATCATCGCGCTCGTCGAGCAGCGCCTCGGCCACCTCGAGCTGAACGCTCAACGCACCCAACGAGTGCGCGAGTACGTCGTGCAGCTCACGCGCGATCCGCCCGCGTTCCTCGAGCGCGGCAGCCCGGGCGTGCTCGCTCTGCGCCAGTCGGGTCTGCTCCAGCAACTGCTCGGTCTGCCGGGCCTGCACCTCGTACTGCCGCCGATTCAACCCGAACGCGACGAGTACGGCGGTCCACAGCAACTGGGTGAAATACCAAGTGTCCGGCTGGCCGAACCACCACGCCGATCCGGCGTACGCCGCCGCGACACCGATGCCCGCAGCAACGATCGGCCGATTGCCGTGCCGTTCGAAGTCGATGACGGCAATATCCGTGATCGCGACCAGCACCAGGGCCAGCGAGTTCGACTGCGGGTAGCCGGCGATCAGGGCGTTGGTGACTGCGACCGCGGACAGCAGCACGAGGGCGGCGTACGGACGGGACGCCATCAGCACGGAGCCGATGACGAAGACGACGAAGCTCACGGTGAGCACGACCCAGACCCACCCGTCGGCAGGGCGCGCGGTCGCCAGTACGGCGACCACGACGCCGGCGGTGAGGATCCGGCCGACCCAGCCGCTCTCGCCGTGCGGCCGGGTCGGCAGCAGCGCCTTCAGATTCACCGGGTGCTGTACTCCTCTGCCTCGCGACGGGCCTTGTTCTGGATGACCACAGACTGAGTCAACAGGTTCGCACCCATCGAGACCATCAGCGCGGGGCCACCGGACATCGAGGCGCCGAGCAGGTGCCCGACTCCTGCCAGCCCGAGCCGGACGACCAGATAGGCCACCATGATGGCGAGCCCGGGCGTCCCGAGCCGGAAGAACACCTTCCCGGCCCGCCGCTCGACCTGAGCGACCCGGCCGGAGGCAGTGCCCGCGATCAGGGCGACCGCGGCGCCGATGACCAGCAGGACGACGTCGAGGAAGCCGAGGCCGGTGTGCCGGTCGTACAACTGGTAGACCCCGGCCGCCATCAGGATCAGCGGCCCGCGCCAGACGTCGGTGTCGGAATTCTCCAGCTCGGACCAGGACATCCGCCGGGCGAGGACCAGGACGACCACGGCGACGACGACGAGTGCGTTGGGTAACGTTCCGAAGCTCATGTCACGGACGGTAGGGCTGTCCGGTCTCTCCAGAGGACCGACCAAGGGTGGAGATCCGGGTGGAGAACCATCGGGCGCGGTGTCGCCGCCCGGATGATTGAAAGTAGGAGTAACCTTCCTCACCGGTAACACCACGATGCGTCACACGCGACGACACGGAGGGGCGATGCTTCCGCAACAATCCATCCTGAGACTGGATGCCACGGCGATCGACTACATCATCATCGCCTTGTACTTCGTCTTCGTGCTCGGCATCGGGTACCTGGCCAGACGCGCGGTCTCGAGCAGCCTGGACTTCTTCCTGTCCGGCCGTTCGCTGCCGGCCTGGGTCACGGGCCTGGCCTTCATCTCGGCCAACCTGGGCGCGATCGAGATCATGGGCATGTCGGCGAACGGTGCGCAGTACGGCATCCCGACCGTGCACTACTTCTGGATCGGCGCGGTCCCGGCGATGCTCTTCCTCGGCGTCGTAATGATGCCGTTCTACTACGGCTCGAAGGTCCGCAGCGTCCCCGAGTTCATGCTGCGCCGGTTCGGCAAACCCGCGCACCTGGTGAACGCGATCAGCTTCGCCCTGGCGCAGGTGCTGATCGCGGGCGTGAACCTGTTCCTGCTGGCCACCATCGTGAATGTGCTGCTCGGCTGGCCGATCTGGGTGTCGGTGATCGTTGCCGCGGCCATCGTTCTGAGCTACATCACCCTCGGTGGCCTGTCCGCCGCGATCTACAACGAGGTGCTGCAGTTCTTCGTGATCGTCGCCGCGCTGCTGCCGTTGACGCTGGTCGGCCTGCACAAGGTCGGCGGCTGGCAGGGCCTGGTCGACAAGGTGAGCGCGTCGCCGGGTGGTTCGGAGCAGATGTCCGCGTGGCCGGGCAATGCGCTGAGCGGCTTCCACAACAGCTTCCTGTCCGTGATCGGCATTGTCTTCGGCCTCGGTTTCGTGCTCTCGTTCGGCTACTGGACGACGAACTTCACCGAGGTCCAGCGCGCGCTGGCCTCGAAGAACATGTCGGCGGCCCGGCGTACTCCGATCATCGGCTCGTTCCCGAAGATGTTCATCCCGTTCATCGTGATCATCCCCGGCATCATCGCCGCGGTGGTCGTGCCCGAGCTGGCCCAGTTCAAGGCGAACGGCAGCGGCCAGGTCGACTACAACGACGCGTTGCTGCTGCTGATGCGCGACCTGCTGCCGAACGGCATGCTCGGCCTGGCGATCACCGGTCTGCTGGCCTCGTTCATGGCCGGTATGGCGGCCAACCTGAGCTCGTTCAACACGGTCATGTCGTACGACATCATCGAGCGCTACCTGATCAAGGACCGGCCGGACGAGTTCTACTTGCAGACCGGCCGGATCGTGACGGTGGCCGGCACACTGGTCGCGATCGGAACGGCCGCGATCGCGTCCGGCTACAGCAACCTGATGGACTATCTGCAGCAGCTGTTCTCGTTCTTCAACGCGCCGCTGTTCGCCACGTTCATCCTCGGTATGTTCTGGAAGCGGATGACCGCGACGGCCGGCTGGATCGGCCTGGTCAGCGGCACGGCGACGGCGATCCTGGTCTTCGTACTGTCCGAGAACGGCGTGATCAACCTGCCGGGTCAGGGCGCCAGCTTCGTCGGCGCGGGTGCGGCCTTCGTGGTCGACATCGTGATCAGTGTGGTGGTCAGCCTGGTGACGACACCGAAGCGCGACACCGAGCTGGTCGGCCTCGTGTACTCGCTGACACCGAAACAACAGCGCACCGAGGTGGCGGTCGCGGGCGACGGCGGCTGGTACCGCAGGCCGGTCCTGCTGGCCGGGATCTCACTCACGCTGACCATCATTCTCAACATCATCTTCGCCTGAGGGAGGGCTCGAGATGGCAGACAAGAAGAAGGCCGGTGCCTTCGACATCCGGATCGTGATCGCGGCCCTGATCGGCATCTACGGAGTGGTGCTGACGATCCTCGGCATCGTCGAGAAGCAGCAGGAGATCGACAAGGCTGCCGGCATCAACATCAACCTCTGGGGCGGCATCGCGATGCTCGTGTTCACCGCCCTGTTCGTCCTCTGGGCCCGGCTGCGGCCGATTGCCGTACCGGTCGAGGAAGACGGGACCGGGGAGTAGCCGGCCGGGGCTGCATGTCCGTTTGACGAACATCGGCGTCCGGGCGGGTCCTCCCGTCCGGACGCCGCCGTTCGTAGGCTCGAAGTACCCGATCAGGAGGAACTTCGAGATGACGATCACTTCTGACAGGCCCGACCTGTCGACCGCGGCACAGCAGTACGCCGAGCAAGGCTTCGTACTGGTGAAAGGTCTGCTCAGCAAGGAAGAAGCGGCGTACTACCGGCAGCGCAGCCATGACCTGCTGGCGCAGCTGAACCGGTCCGACGACCCCACCTGGGGAGCCGCCCGGGGAATGACCGAGGCGCCGACGAAGCTGCAGCACCTGCACGACGCGCAGTTCTACGACGCGGCGTTCTCGAAGCTGCTGGTGGACCCGCGGTTCACCGACGTGGCCGCTGCGGTGATGGGTGTGGACAACGTGCAGCTGCACCACACCAAGCTGTTCGTGAAGCCGCCGGAGAACGGTTCGCCGTTCCCGCTGCACCAGGACCACCCGTTCTTCCCGCACACGCACCACCGGGTCGGGGCGGCGATCTTCCACTTCGACGACGCACCGGTCGAGAAGGGCTGCGTGCGGGTCATTCCCGGCAGCCACAAGTCCGGTCCGCGGGAGCATGAGGCAGAAGGGTCGTACCACCTTCTCGAGCCTGCCTTCGAGGAGGCGACGCCGCAGCCGGCCGAGGCGGGCGACGTACTGTTCTTCACCTATCTGACCGTGCACGGGTCCGGGGTGAACGTGAGCGGCGAGGCGCGGACCACCTGGTTGATCCAGTACCGCGACCCGGCGGACCCGCCGATGGTCAAGACCCACGACTGGTCGCTCGGTCAGGGCATGATGCTGCGAGGAGTCGACCCCACCGGCAGGAGCGCTGTTTGAGTCTTGCGTCCGTCGCAGCGGCGGATCGGTTCGTCGACCTCGCGGGACTACTGGAGTCCTGCGAGGTCGACGGCTTCCACGCGGACTTCCTCAGCTGGGGTCACTACCGGCCGGAGTACTGGCGCAACTACTGGCACACCCACTCCTTCCACGAGGTCTGCCTCGCGTACTCCGGCGAGGGTCGCTTCAACTCCGGCTCTGCCTTGTACGACGTCACGCCGGGCTCGGTGTTCCTGGCCCGCCCCGGCGACGTACACGAGATCGAGTCGTCGCACTCGTCCCCGCTGGGCATCGCCTTCTGGGGCTTCACCTTCCGCCCGGGATCGTTGGAGCCTGGCTGGTGGTCAGGTCTGACGCGCGCGGACGGTCCAGTGATGTCGGACCGCGTTGGCTCGCTGCCGGAACTCATCAGTGCACTGTCCGCCGAGGCTGCTGCACCAGTCTCCGGCTACAGCACCGTCCTGGCGTCTCTGGGAGCCGCTTTGGTGATGGAGACCGCGAGAGCGTTCGCGCTGGACGACGACCTAGCTGTGGAACCGGTCCGCCGCGACCGTGGCCCCATGGTGGTGGAGGCGATGCAGCGTCACCTGCGCGACAACCTGTCCCGGCCTATTACCGTCAGGGACGTCGCCGCGGCCGCACATCTCTCCGAGCGCCACGCGGAGCGCCTCTTCCAGCAACAGACCGGCGCCTCGATCATGTCCACTCTGCGCCGCCTGCGCCTGGAACTGGCCGCCCAGCTCTTGCTCGACCCCGCGGTCACCGTGACCGAAGTAGCACGTGCCTGCGGCTACTCCGACGTACGTCCGTTCTCCACCGCGTTCCGCCGCCACTACGGCCGCACTCCAGGCGACCATCGCCGTACCGGCGGCACCGAATTCATCTGATGCGGCAGTGCTATCCTGGCACCATGCGAGTGAGCCTGCTCCTTAGTTAGCCGTACTGGCGCGGTCAGTACGGCATCCCCTCCTGCGTGAGGGGCTTTTTTATGTCTCGGGTGCCGTCTGGCACATTAAGGCTCAACAAAACACACGAAGTATGGAGTAGGACCGTGAGCGAGCAGGTGGAGGACACTCCGATCGACCGGGGTGGCTACGACTTCAACGCCATGCAGGCCAAGTGGCGTCCGGTGTGGGAGAAGCTGGACCCGTTCAAGGCGAAGGACGACGGCTCGGCCGAGCGGCGCTACGCCCTCACGATGTTCTCCTACCCGTCCGGCGACCTGCACATGGGCCACGCCGAGGTGTTCGCGCTGCACGACGTGCTGGCCCGCTACTGGTTCCAGCAGGGGTACGACGTGCTGAACCCGATCGGGTGGGACTCCTTCGGCCTGCCCGCGGAGAATGCCGCGATCAAGCGCAACGAGCACCCGGCGACGTTCACCTACGCCAACATCGAGACGCAGGCCGAGTCGATCCGGCGGTACGCGATCAGCTTCGACTGGTCCCGCCGGCTGCACACCTCGGACCCGGAGTACTACCGCTGGACCCAGTGGCTGTTCCTGCGGCTGTACGAGCGTGGTCTGGCCTACCGCAAGGCGTCGTACGTCAACTGGTGCCCGCACGACCAGACCGTGCTGGCGAACGAGCAGGTCATCCAGGGACGTTGTGAGCGTTGCGGTCACGAGGTGACCAAGCGCGAGCTGACCCAGTGGTACTTCAAGACCACGGAGTACGCCCAGCGGCTGCTGGACGACATGGAGCTGCTGCAGTGGCCGGAAGAGATCCTGCTGATGCAGCGCAACTGGATCGGCCGGTCCGAGGGTGCTTTCGCGAACTTCGAGGTCGAGGGCCGCGACGAGCCGATCAAGGTCTTCACCACCCGTCCGGACACGCTGTTCGGCGCCACGTTCATGGTGGTCGCGCCGGACGCGAAGCTGGCCGCCGAGCTGGTCACGCCGGAGCAGCAGGCTGCCTTCGACGAGTACCTGACCAAGGTGAAGGCGACCACCGAGATCGAGCGGCAGAGCACCGAGCGCGAGAAGACCGGTGTGTTCCTGGGCTCTTACGCGATCAACCCGGTGACCGGGCAGCGGATCCCGATCTGGGCCGCCGACTACGTGCTGGCCGACTACGGCACCGGCGCGATCATGGCCGTGCCCGGCCAGGACACCCGCGACTGGGAGTTCGCGGAGAAGTTCGGCCTGCCGATCGTCCGCACCGTGCAGCCGCCCGCCGATTTCGACGGCAAGGCGTACACCGGTGAGGGCGCCGCGATCAACAGCGCGAACGACGAGATCAGCCTGGACGGGCTGGACATCGCCGACGCGAAGTCCCGCATCATCGACTGGCTGGAAAGCAAGGCCCTGGGCGAGCGGACGATCAACTACCGCCTGCGCGACTGGCTGCTGAGCCGCCAGCGGTACTGGGGCTGCCCGATCCCGATCATCCACTGCCCGTCCTGCGGCGAGGTGCCGGTCCCGGACGACCAGCTGCCGATGGAGCTGCCCGACCTGCGCGGCGCGGACCTGCAGCCGAAGGGTGTCTCGCCGCTGGCCGCGGACCGCGAGTGGGTCGAAGTCGAGTGCCCGAAGTGCGGCGGCAAGGCCGAGCGGGACACGGACACGATGGACACGTTCGTCGACTCGTCCTGGTACTTCCTGCGCTACCTGTCCCCGCAGTACACCGACGGCGCCTTCGACCAGGAGGCGGCGGACCGCTGGATGTCGGTCTACCAGTATGTCGGCGGCAAGGAG
Source organism: Kribbella pratensis (assembly GCF_004365355.1). GTDB lineage: Bacteria > Actinomycetota > Actinomycetes > Propionibacteriales > Kribbellaceae > Kribbella. Next base: position 344,218 of record NZ_SODP01000001.1, read on the forward strand.
CACGCGGTACTGCATCTCCTGTACGCGCGCTTCTTCGTCAAGGCGCTGTACGACATGGGTCTGCTGAGCGTCGTCGAGCCCTTCACCCGGCTGCTGAACCAGGGCCAGGTGATCAACAAGGGCAAGGCGATGAGCAAGTCGCTGGGCAACGGCGTGAACCTGGGCGACATGATCGACGAGTACGGCGTCGACGCGGTCCGGCTGACCATGGTCTTCGCCGGTCCGCCGTCGGACGACATCGACTGGGCGGACATGTCCCCGGGCGGCTCGCTGAAGTTCCTGCAACGGGCCTGGCGGCTGGCCGCCGCGGTCGAGGCGCCGGTGGGTTCGGACCCCTCGACCGGCGACGTCGAGCTGCGCAAGCTGACCCACCGCACGGTGGCCGACGCGAGCGAGCTGATCGACTCCCACCGGTTCAACGTGATGGTGGCCCGGATCATGGAGTTGGTGAACGCCACCCGGAAGGCGATCGACTCCGGTCCTGGTGCGGCCGACCCCGCGGTCCGCGAAGCGGTCGAGACGGTGTCGATCCTGCTGAGCCTGGTCGCGCCGTACACGGCCGAGGACATGTGGGCCGAGCTGGGCCACGAGCCGACCGTCGCCAAGGCCGGCTGGCCGAAGGTCGACCCGGCGCTGCTGGTCCAGGACACCGTCACGTGCGTGGTCCAGGTCGCGGGCAAGGTGAAGGACCGGCTGGAGGTCGCGCCGGACATCTCCGAGGCCGACCTGGAGAAGCTGGCGCTGGACTCCGACGCCGTGCAGAAGGCGCTGGACGGTCGCGGTACCCGCAAGGTGATCGTGCGGGCGCCGAAGCTGGTCAACATCGTCCCGGCCTGATGGACGCTTGATGGATTCCGTCCTACTGGATGTTCACACCGGTGCTCGTGAGGTCGTCATGGACCTCACGAGCCGGTGTGAACAGTTCGTGTCGGGGCGCGGCGACGGACTGCTGCACGTCTTCGTCCCGCACGCGACCGCCGGCGTCGCGATCCTGGAGACCGGCGCGGGCAGCGACAGCGACCTGCTGGCCGTGCTCGAGGACCTGCTGCCGCGAGACTTCGGCTGGCGGCACCGGCATGGCTCACCCGGACACGGCCGCGATCACGTGCTGCCCGCGTTGATCCCGCCGTACGCGACCGTTCCGGTGCTCGCCGGCCGGCTGACGCTCGGGACGTGGCAATCGATCTGCCTCGTCGACACCAATCGCGACAATCCCGACCGGCATGTTCGGCTGTCGTTCCTGGCCGGTTAGTGGACTACCCGGTAACTCCCGGCGGGCGTATTTTCGTGACTTATCGTGATGTTGCGGATCGCGTTACGTTTGCGAAACACGACTCCGCTTGAATTGCCACATGGCAGCCCTGGACACCCTGCGCGACGTCACCATTGACCTGCTGGCCCGCGCGACCCGAGGGGTTTGTGACGGCAGCTTGCTGAATGCCGATGCCGGTCGCGCCGACACCAGCGCGCGCATCGACGACTGGTCCGGCATTCTTTCTCTGTACGCCGCCGACAATGAATCCCACCCGGTTCGCGCAACTGCTTGAAACACGCATTTCTGACCCCGCAGCTATTCTTTTCAGGCGCAGACTTGTTGCCTCGGCCAACAAGTTCTGTGACCCAGGCCGCATCCCGCACGCCGGTCAACCCCGCCACACAAGCCCCGGTCACGCTATGTTGTGACAGGAACGTGGGGCCTCCAGAGGGGTGACATGCTGTGTCGGACACGGATGGCCGGGCTGGCGGTCGGCGGGGTTTCGCCGATCTGTTGCTCGACCTCAGGGTCCAGGCCGGACTGTCCCAGGAAGAGCTGGCCGACCGCGCCGGGCTGAGTGTGCGCTCGATCCGCGAGATCGAGGCCGGCCGGGTCGCGCGGCCGCGCAAGGATTCGGTCCGGCTGCTGGCGTCCGCGCTGGGTCTGCAGGACACCTCGCAGTTCCTCGCCGCGGCCGGTCACGGTACTGCCCGGCGCGTCGTACAGCCGCCTGTCGTCTCGGTTGCCGATGCCGCCCCGACCGGGCTGCGCTGGCGTGGCACGCGGCCGATCCCCGACGGACTCGTCGGCCGCGAGCAGGAGCTGTTGGAGCTGGAGTCGCTGCTGCGGCAGAACCGGCTCGTCACGCTCGTCGGCCCCGGCGGGGTCGGCAAGACCGAGCTCGCCTTGGCCGCGGCCGACCGCTTCTCCGGCGCGGACACGACCGTGGTGGTCGTCGACCTCACCACGGTCCAGCGCGATGCCGCCGTACCCTCGGCCATCCTCGACGCCTTCGGCACCGCCCCGGGTACGTCGGACCTGGACGACGTGCTGTCCGGTCGCCAGCCGGGTGATCTGGTGATTGTCGAGGACAACGCCGAGCATGTGCTCGACGGCGTCGCGACGGTCGCCAACCGGATGGTCCGCAGCTTCCCAGGCGTCGGCGTGCTGGTGACGTCGCGGATCCCGCTGGGCCTGCCGGATGAAGTCGTACGACGGGTGCAGGTGCTCGGCGTACCGGCGAACGACGAGAACTTCGAGGAGATCGCGGCCTCACCGGCCGTCGAGATGTTCTGCCGCCGGGTGGCGCGGGTACGGCCGGACTTCGTCCTGACGCCTGCCAACGCTCCGACCGTGGCGCGGCTGTGCCGGCGGTTGGACGGTCTGCCGTTGGCGCTGGAACTGGCGGCGGCGCGGGCGGGGTCGTTGTCGGTGGAGACGATTCTGGCGGCCTTGGACGACCGGTTCCGGTTGCTGTCGGGGCCGCGGCGGTTCGGTGCACCCCATCAGCGGACGCTGGCCGACACGATCGCGTGGAGCGTCGACGCGCTGTCCGACGCGGCGCGGCAGCTGCTCTACCGGTGCTCGGTGCTCGGCTCGCCGTTCACGCTCGAGGCGGTTGCTGGGGTATGCACGGGCGATCCGATCGACGGTCTCGACGTACCGATGCTGCTGGCCGAGCTGGTGGAGAAGTCGCTGCTGCAGCCGGTGCTCGAGTTCGAGCAGTTGTACGGCTCGCGGTACAAGCTGCTCGAGACGATCCGGGAGCACGCGTACGCCGGTCTGTCGTCGCAGGGCGATGATCTGGTCGAGTTCCGGGACCGGGCGGTCGCGTGGTGTTCGACGTACGTCGCGGGGCTGGAGGGCGCGTGGTCGTCGCCGGACCGGGACCGGCAGTACCGGGCGGCGCATGCGAACTCTGCGCTTTTCGAGGTGGCCTTGGAGCGGGCGGGCGAGCTGGGGGAGTGGGACGCGGCTGCGCGGATCGTGCTCGGCTTCCGGATCGCATGGCAGTACCAGGCGAGTGTGGCCGAGAGCGGGATCCGGTGGGCGACGCTGTGCGCTTCTCAGGTGTCCGACAAAGAGGTCAGCGGCCGCCTGCTGGCTATCGCGGGCCGGTTGTCGAGTCTGACCGGTGACATCCGTGGAGCGCGCCGGCACTACGAGGAAGCCCGCACTTTGATCCCGGGCGAGACCGAAATGGGGCTGGTCGCTCGTGGCGGCTGGGTGTCATCCGGTTCGCACCTGCTCGATACACAGAGCCTGGCCGAGATCCCGGCCCTGGTCGATGACGCTCGGAAGCATGGCGACGTACAGCGGTCCGCGACCGTGCAGGCGACCTGTGGGCTGGCGTTGTTGCGGTGGGGTCGGCTGGAAGAGGCCAAGGAGCTCCTGCTGGCGTGGGAGGCCGCACTGGTCAATCCGGGTGTCTACCCGGACGAGATCGCGTACATGGCGCTCAGCCGGGTCGACCTCGAGCTGGGGAACCTGGCCGAAGCACGTCACTGGGCAGAGCTCGCCCGCGACAGCCAGGCGTCGGACGATCCCGAGCGGACCAAGGTCGCCGGCTGTCTGGCGATGGTCGAGTTCCACGACGGCCGGTACGACGAGGCGCGGGCGCTCCTTGATCAGGCGGACGCCGACATCCGCGGACACCGCGGGTACTTCGACTATCTGGTGATGCTGTATCGGTCCCGGCTGGCGCGTGCCGCCGGAGAGGTCGAACAGGCCCGGGTGTCGATCCGCGACGCCCTGAACCGGCTGTTGCTCGAGGGGCGGGTCGTGTACCTGCTCGAAGTACTGCCGGAGGCTGTGGCGGTGCTGCACGCGCTGGGTCGCTCGGAGGCGGGAGACGCGTTGTGCGGGCAGCTGCTGGCGTGGCAGCGGTCGATGGACCCGCCGATGCTGCCGACCGCGTGGGCAGTGCTGCAGGAGTCGTGTGAGAGCGCTTCGGTCGCGGACGGATGGCCCGAGCCGGATCCGGCGGCCGCGGTGCAGCGGCTGGCCAACGACGTACTCGCTGCGCTTTCCTGAGCGCCGGCCCCTCCCTCCCCTCCCTCCCTCTTTCCTTCCTTCCTTTCGTCTTATGACGCGGATCCGCGGAAGCTGCCGGGTAACTGCCGGTTGATCTGCCTCGTCCTGACATGGCTGCCGGACCAAGAATTACAGCCGTAGGGCAGGTTCCACGAAGCAGAGTCCGACACCGGGCGGCGGCAGCGAAGGAGCGGTGAACCATGAAGAGGCCATGGGGCATCGCCGGACTGCCGAGGAGCGCGGCGAAGGCGACGCGGAGGGCATCCGGCGGCTGGTTGGTGGGGGCGCCGAGCGGCTGCCGAGAGCTCCGGGGTGCTGTCGAGTGTGGATCTGTCCTGCCTGTACCGGACGCAGTGCACCGTCAGGGCACCGCTTTCGGGGCGGGGTCCCAGCAGCGGGTCAGGCACACGACACAGGGGACGAGTGTCACGACCCGGTTGGCACGGGCAACCGACGGGTTTGGTCACCCGTCGTCCGGCCGGCCGCTGGGGCCTCCCGGAACCTCGACGAGCTCGCGGTCAGGCCGGACCCGTGTGGTCCGGATACGGGGAGTAGCTCGTCGAGGCTCCATCAACTTCAGCTGACAACCAGGGGGAGTCAGCAGGACAAGCCGGGCTGATGGCGCACGTGGGGACGCCACCAGCCCGGCGTAAGTCCCAAGCGAGGTGAAGGCTTCGGAGGGGTGGCCTTCACCTCGCTGCCGTTCGGTTCCCGCGGCGGGGTTTCAGTTGTCTTTCAGGACCGATTCTTTGTCGAAGGCGTAGCCGACCATCCAGTGCGGTTGGAGGCGGCAGTACACGATGTCGTCACCCCAGCTCGACGGTGAGCTGCCGTAGTGGTTGGTGAGGTGCTCCTCGATCTCGGCGAAGTCCGGGTGCTCCGGCGTCAGGAACTCGACGTTCCCGTGGCTGAACACCCCGATCCGCTCGCCATCGACGTACGAGATGCTCGCCGCCGGCCGCTTCCGCAACTGTCGCGCCTTCGCCGCGGACCCCGAGGTGGTGAACACCCACCGCGCGTGCAGGAAGTGCCCGTCCACCGCACTGATCCGCGGCTCACCCCGCGCCGTCACGGTGGCGAGGTTCAGCGTGCACATCCCGGTCAGAACCCGCACCAGCTCATCGGCATCCAGCCGGCGCTGATCCTTGATGATGTTCCGCAGATGCTGGGTCGACCGCGCGTACGCCGCGTCCAGCAACCCCTGCATCTCGGTGACCTCCGCCACTGTCTCCTTCATGTTGTGGAGTCTGGCACTGCGCTCGGACATTAACTGTCCGGTAACCTCGCTGCATGTCAGCCCGCGTGCAGGTCGTCACCGACTCCACGGCCGGCCTGTCCACGCACGAGGTGCTCCGCCACCCGCTGACCGTCGTACCGCTCCAGGTCGTGATCGGCGGCACGTCGTACGACGACGGCGCGACGTCGGCCGACGCGGTCGCGGAAGCGCTCAAGACCTTCATGCCCGTCTCGACCAGCCGGCCCGCGCCGCAGACGTTCGCCGACACGTACGCCGCCTGCGCTGCCGACGGCGCCGAGGCGGTGGTGTCGATCCACCTGTCCGGCGACATGTCCGGCACTTTCGAGGCCGCGATGATCGGGGCCAAGGAGTCGCCGATCCCGGTCAGGGTGGTCGACTCCCGCTCGCTCGGCATGGGCCTCGGCTTCCCCGTCCTCGCGGCGGCGGCCGCAGCCTCCGCCGGGCAGGACGCCGCCGCGGTCGAGGCAGCGGCACGCGCGACGATGAAGTTCACCTCGGCGTACTTCTACGTCGACACCCTCGAGTACCTCCGCCGCGGCGGCCGCATCGGCGCCGCCCAAGCCCTCTTCGGTACGGCGCTCGCCGTCAAACCACTGCTGACGATCAGCGGCGGCCGCATCGTCCCCCTGGAAAAGGTCCGAACCTCCAGCCGAGCCATCGCCCGCCTGGCCGACATCGCCGTCCAACGCGCCGGCGACACCCCCGTCCAACTCGCAGTCCACCACCTGTCAAGCCTGGAAAAGGCTCAATCCCTGGCCGACGACCTGGCCAACCGCCTCCCCAAAGCCGAAGAAATAGTCCTCCGCGAAGTAGGCGCCGTCATAGGCGCCCACGTAGGCCCCGGCCTCCTCGCAGTAGTAGTCAGCCCCCGCTAACCCACATCGCACGGCAGGGCAGCTGCCGCAGGTTGTGGATCGGCGGCCGTCAGGGGCGCTGGTCGGAGTGGTCTGTTCGGCGGCTGGTGCGACGACGGCGGAGCCGCCAGACGACAACCCCGGCGATGGCGACTGCCAGGACAATCAGCGCGGTCGCGCGACCGAAGGTCTTCTCGATGGTGGCGTAGGAGTTGCCGGCGAGATAGCCAAGCAGCACAACCGCGCTGCCCCAGACCAGTCCGCCGGCAGCATTGAAGGCGAGGAACTTCGGGTAGCGCATGCCGGCGGTTCCGGCGAGGGCGGGCATGATCGCGCGGAAGAACGCGACGAACCGGCCCAGGAACACCGCGACGCCGACTCGGCGTGCGAGTAGATCGCGCGCCGAGTCGATGCGATCGCCGCGCTTCTCCAGAGCCTTGGTGCGCAGGATCCGCGGACCCAGCAGTCGCCCGACCTCGTAGCCGACCGTGTCACCCACGATCGCGGCACCGACCACGACGACCAGCATCACCGCCAGCGATGCGTGACCGCGGCTGGCGGCGACACCACCGAGTACGGCGGCGGTCTCGCCGGGCAGCACGAAACCGACGAACAGCGCATCCTCGGCGAACACGAGCAACCCGACCAGCCCGTACACAGGCAAGCCATGCAGGCCAAGGAGCCAATCGGTCAGCCGGGTCATGACAGTCGCAGCTGACCCGCGGTCACGAGGACAGGCCGCAACCGGGCACCAGCCACGGCGCCGACCAGGTCTGTCAGCGGTCGGCGTTCTGCTCCGAGCTGGCGCACTCCTCCGTCCAGTGAGCCTGGAAGCAGCCTGGTAAGCAGTGCGGCATGCACGATCGCCTGGTTGACGGCCAACGCGAGCAGCGTGGCACCACCTGCGGTGATGGCATTGATCCGCTCGAACAACCACTGGTTCATTCCGACGTCCTGTCTACCACGGTGAACGCAATACCTGGCGACGACGGAGCAGGGCCTTGCCCGGTCGTCCGTTCCGGGCTGGAGGCCCACGCCTGGCGGCGGTCCCTTGACACAGGACCTGGGCGCGCTTTAACTACTATCCGTCTTAGTACTTTGTGGGCGGCCACTGACGCCCAGAGCGCGAGCCGGGGGGCCTTGTGCACAATCCACAACCTTCGAGCGCCGTCGACACGGCGACCCTAGGGCTGCGTCGGCGCCAGCTTCGCCGCCAGCTGAGAGACAGAGCGACCCACGCGCAGTACCACACAGCAGCGTCCGCCTCGGGGTATGCGGATGCGTACGAGGGTTGGGGATCGGTTGCTCGGTTCAACCGATCTCGACGGCACGCTGTCGACGAAGCCATCCGCCGGTCCCAGGGCGACCTGGTGGACATCGGCTCCGGCCCAGGGATGTTCGTGAGACACCTCCTCGACACTCGGCCGAGCGACTTCCGCATCACCGCCTGCGACCGGTCGCCTGCCATGATCGATGCGGCGGCCGGCCGGCTGACAGCGTCGGACCCGGAGGTGTGCCTCTCGGTGAGCCGGATCGAAGACCTGCCGTTTGACGACTGCAGCTTCGACGTCGCTCTCGCGCTCGGCGTACTCGAGTACGTCGACATTGCCCAGGCATTGCCGGAGGTGTCGCGGATAGTCCGTCCCGGTGGCCTGGTCATAGCGACCATGCTCAACCCAGCAAGCCCCTACCGTCTGTTCGAGTGGTGCATCTACTGGCCGGCTCGACGTCTTGCTGGTCGCATCGAAGGCCTACTCGGCATACAGCCCAGTCGGCCCCACGGCGCCCGCCGCTCGGGCATCCGCGCCGTACGCCGCGGCCGTCTCGCCCGGCTCATGCGAGGCGCGGGTCTCACGCCGTACGACGTTGTCGCATTCGACATCACGTCGACCGTCCCGCCGTTCGACAAGCTCGTACGCCGCCACCACCGACGCTGGCGTGACCACCCTGAGCGCACCGTCAGCCGAGGCCTGCGCGGACGCATGGGGACCGGCTACCTGATCGCCGCTCGCAAAGCGCCTGTCTGACCGCCGTCCTTGAAGAGAACCCTGACCAGGTCGGCGAGGTGGACTACCGTGTTCGGTACGGAGAGTGGGGGGCGCCACGGTGCGTGGGTTCGGCGAGCTTGAGGCAGCGGTGATGGACCGGCTGTGGTCCTGGGGTCGCCCCGCGATCGTGCGCGACGTGCTCGACGACCTCAACAAGGAGCGCGACCTCGCCTACACCACGGTGATGACCGTGATGGACAACCTGCACCGCAAAGGCTGGCTGACCCGGGAACGCGACGGACGCGCCTACCGGTACGCACCGGTCGCCACCCGGCAGCAGTACAACGCCGAACTGATGCGCGAGATTCTCGCCGATAGCGGCGACCAGGCGGGCACGCTGCTGCGGTTCGTGGAGACCGTCACTCCCGAGGAGGCCGACGCCATTCGCCGGGCTCTGCGGTCGCGAGGACCTGGCCGATGACGACGATCGCGACCGTCCTGTTCGGGTACGCCGCTGTGCTCGCGGCTGCCTCACCGCGATTCCTGAGCAGCCAATGGCTCGCTCGGTCGCCCCGGCTGGCGTTGGCTCTCTGGCACTCATGCGCCGTGTCGGTCCTGCTGGCTTCCATCCTGGCAACCGTCGCTTGTTACGCCGACGACGGACTGCTGCGTGGCTGGCTGACTGCCATCGACGGAAGCAGCGGCGTACCAGGAATTGTCGCCGCAGCTGTCGCCGTCCTGGTTCCCACTGTGCTGATCGGCCGTGTCACGCTGACCGTGTGGCAGGTACTGGCACGCCATCGGGTTGAACGCGATCGCCATCTGAAACTGGTGTGCCTGCTCGGCCGACACGACCATAGGCTCGGGGTGGACGTCATCCCGGCCGATGTGCCTGCGGCGTACTGCGTTCCGGGGTCAAAGCAGATCGTTCTGACCAAGGGAGCGATCGCGATCCTCAGCGACAACGAGCTCCGCGCCGTCCTCGCACACGAGCGCGCCCACCTCGCGGGCCGTCATCATCTCCTGGTTGCCTGGGCCGACGCTTTGCAGAAGGCCTTCCCCCGGGTTCGGCTCTTCAACGCGATGCAGCAGTCCACCGCCCACCTCGTCGAGCTCCTCGCCGACGACCAAACTCTCCGGCGCGCGTCCGCGGAGAGTCTCGCCTCCGCAATCGCCGCAATGGGATGCGCCCGCACGCCGACGATCGCCCTCGCAGCAACCGGCGGGTCAGTGCTCACCCGCGTCGAACGCCTACTGGCGCCCCCTGCACCCCTACCGGTGGCGACCCGTCTCGGAGCCGCCGGCGCAGCAATATCCCTCGTAGCGCTCCCAATCCTCCCAATCCTCATCCTCACCGCCGGCCACATCCCCTGCCCACACTTCTTCAGCTAACCAACTCCGAAGCCGCATAGTAGCTACGGGGATATCGCTCGTTCTCCACAGATTCGAAGTCGCGAGTTCAGGACAGGCACGAACTCGTACCTTCTCTGGGCGTGAAGGTCTTCCGCCGTACCCCGATCCCCGAACCGGGCGCCCGAGAGCGAGCCCTGGCCCGCCTCGCCGCCCGCCCGCCGACCCACGCCCGACCGGCACCCCCAGACCTCCCGCCCAACCAACCCGCGGACGCCGTTCACCGCGACACCGACGAGCCTGCGTACGTCGCCGGGCGGGGTGCCGACCAGCCTGCGCACGCCGTCGTCCGCGACGCCGACCAGCGGGCGTACGTCACTGGGCCGGGCAGTGGCCAGCCTGCCTCCAGCGCTGGACCGGTAGCCGATCAGCCTGCACCAGTCGCCGGGCCGGGGGCCGACCAGCCTGCGAACGTTGCCGGACCGGGTGCCGACCAACCCGAGTACGGCGCTGGGCCGGTCGCCGGCCGACCCACCTGGGCCGTCAGGTCCGGTGGCGGCGAGCCCCTTCACGACCTGACCAACCCACGCCGCGATCACCCCGGCGACGACTACCTAGAGGAGCGTGATGATGAGGTGCGCGGTGGATGGATACCCGAACAGATCCGGCCCGAACGACTCCGAGACGCCCGCTGGACCCTCACCCCACGCCACGTCCTGGTCCTACTCGCCGTACTTGCCATCGGCCTGTCCTGGGCCGCCTGGACCTTCCTCCGAGCCCGCCCAGAAACTCTCCCGACCATCCAACCCACCATCGCCACCCCCGGCTCACCCGTCGCCCAACCAAGCCCCGGCCAGTCCCAGCCCGGCACCGGCCAGACCCAGCCCGGGGCCAATCAATCACCAGGAGCCAACCCGTCACCCGACCCCAACCAACTGTCAGCCACCAGCCAGCCCCCGGGCACCAACCAGCCCCCGGGCACCAACCAGTCACCAGGTGCCGCGGGCTCACCCGGCCAACCGCTTCTCGTCGTGTACGTCGCCGGCAAAGTCCGTCGCCCCGGCCTCGTCCGAGCACCCACCGGCTCCCGGGTGGCCGACGTACTCGCCCTAGCCGGCGGCCCACTCCCCGGCGTAGACCTCACCACCCTCAACCTCGCCCGCCAAATCACCGACGGCGAACAGATCAACGTGGGCCTGCCAACCCAACCACCACCCGCCAACCCGCCAGGCACAACCACCTCATCCACCCCGAGCGCAGCCTCCACCGACCCCGTCAACCTCAACACCGCCACCCTCGCCCAACTGGACGCCCTCCCCGGCGTCGGCCCCGTCCTGGCCCAACGCATCCTCGACTACCGCACCCAGAACGGCCCCTTCACCACCATCGACCAACTCCAAGAGGTCCCCGGCGTAGGCCCCAAAAAGTTCGACTCCCTAAAACCCCATGTCCGCCTCTAACCCCACCCCCCAACCCACCACCGACCCATCCACCACCGACCCATCCACCACCGACCCATCCACCACCGACCCACTACCCGCTGAACTCCACGACGCACCGGCCGCTGGTGAACCGCTCGATGTGCGGCTGTTGGTCCCGGCTGCAGTCGGTTGGCTGACGGCGGTCGTGCTGGTCGGGCAACGCCCACTTACCGCCGTGCTCGTCTCCGCCGTCGCGCTCGCCGTTGCGGTCACATTCGGGCTCGTCCTGCGCAACAACCCTACCCATCCGCGACGAACGATCGGATGGACAGCAGCCGGCTGCCTCGTCGCGATCGCCGGACTCGGTGTCGCAGCCGCCCTCCAATCCGCCACGCTCCGCAGCGGCCCGATCCGCGACCTGGCGGCCGCCTCCGCGACCGTCAACGTCCGCCTCAAGATCGAAGGAGACCCATCACTTCGTCAAAGCACCACCAGCCGCCGCCCGCCGTACGTAGTCGTTAAAGCAACCATCGAGGAGGTACGCACCCACTCACGCCCAGCAGGCACAACCACAACCCGCATCCGTACGCCGGTGTTCGTCATCGGCACCGCCAAGTGGCAGACGGTCAGATACGGCCAGCACGTCGATGCCACCGGGAGGTTAGGAGCTGTCGAAGACGGCTCGGACGTAGCCGCGATGCTCTCGACCCGCTCGCCACCGCGAATCGTCGACCAACCACCCTGGTGGTTGCGCGCCGCCGAGCAGGTCCGTGCCGGTCTCCGCAAAGCCGTAGCCGACGGGCCTGACGACGTCCGCGGCCTGGTGCCAGCACTTGTGATGGGCGATGTGTCCGGGGTCTCCGCCGAGCTGAACGCTGACTTCCAGACCACCGGCCTAACTCACCTTTCGGCCGTCTCCGGAACGAACCTCACGTTGTTGCTCGCGTTCGTACTCCCGTTGGCGCGGCTGGCCGGGTTGCGCGCCCGCGGTCTGACCGTGGTCGGCGTGCTGATGGTCGTGGTCTTCGTCATCCTCGCCAGACCACAGCCGAGCGTTCTGCGAGCGGCCGCGATGGGCCTGATCGCGCTGGCCGCGATGACAAGCGGGGGAGCCGGGCGTCGCGCCGTACGCAGTCTGTCGGTTGCGGTGATTGTGTTGCTGCTGCTCGATACGTCGTTGGCGCGTTCCGCGGGGTTCGCGTTGTCGGTGCTCGCGACCGCAGGCATTGTCCTGCTCGGACCCGGTTGGCGTGATGCGTTGGCGAGGTGGTTGCCGGGGTGGCTGGCCGATGCGATCTCGTGCCCGCTTGCTGCGCAACTCGCGTGTACGCCGGTCGTCGCGTGGCTCTCAGGACAGGTGTCGCTGGTCGCAGTCGCCGCCAACCTGCTGGCCGGACCGGCCGTCGGTCCGGCAACGATCCTCGGCTTCATCGCGGCCGGAGCCGCCTTGCTGAGCACCGAACTGGCTCAACTCGTCGGCTGGGTTGCGGGCTGGCCCGCCCGTTGGATCATCCTGGTCGCCCGCGAAGGCGCCGACCTGCCGGATGCCGCCAACGCCTGGCCTGCAACCGCAGTCGGGATTGTCGTCCTGACCCTGCTCTGCCTGGCACTCGTGCTCGGCCTGCACCGCATCCTGGCCCGCCCGATCGCGATGATCCTCGCGGTCGTCGTTCTGACCGTCGTCGTACTGCGTCCCGTCGGCTCGCTCGGTTGGCCGCCCGACGACTGGCTCTTCGTGGTCTGCGATGTTGGGCAGGGAGACGGCCTTGTGCTCAGGGCAGGCGAAGGTACGGCGGTTGTCGTCGACACCGGGCCAGATCCGGCCGCGATGGATCGATGCCTGCGGGACCTGGGGATCAAGCACATCCCCGTGCTCGTACTCAGTCATTTCCATGCCGATCACGTCGGCGGGCTGGCTGGCGTACTGAACGGACGGAAGGTCGACGAGATCGAGGTGACGCCGTACTTCTCGCCACGGGCGGAGTACAGCCGGGTGGTCGATCTCGCGGCGCACTATGGGATCGGCATGCGGACGGTCACGTTCCACGAGCAGCGGACAGTAGGTCAGCTGAGCTGGACGACGCTCTGGCCTGCACGGGTGCCGGTGCTGCCGCCGCCCGGTACGTCGTCGGCGACCTCGTCGGACGAAGGTTCGCCGGAGAACAACGCCAGCATCGCGATGATGGTCGAGGTCGCTGGTCTCCGCATCTTGCTCACCGGCGACCTCGAACCCGAGTCCCAGCGAGCCGTCCTGGCATCAGGCGTGGATCTGCGGGCCGACGTCCTGAAGGTGCCGCACCACGGTTCAGCCCAGCAGGAGCCCGAGTTCATCGCGGCCACCCACGCCCGCCTGGCCCTCATATCCGCCGGTCGAGACAACGACTACGGCCACCCGGCCCCCAGAACCCTGGACCTCCTGTCCCACGACGCCATCCGCACCGCCACCACCAACGTCAACGGCCCCCTCACCGTCACCAACAACGACAACCACCTAGCTCTCACCACAACACATCCAGCACCATGACCACACCGCACGGCAGGCGGCACGCGCGGCGAGCAACCGGCAGTGCGAGCAACCGGGAGTGCGAGGAAGGTAGCCCGGAGGCGGTGGTGCGGGCACGCCGGGAGGCGCTCTTGCCTGTAAGCGGGCGGTGGTGCGGGGAGGCGGTGTATGAGGAACCGGGGGTGGCGCTCGTGGACGCAGCCGGGGGCGGGGAGGCCGTGGTGCGAGCAGCCAGGCGTGGGGAAGTGGCGGTTACGCGAACGTGATGGCTTTGGTGGGGAGTGTGGTTTTGGCTTGGTTGCCGAGGGACCAGGCGGCGACGCGGGAGGCGAGGTGGGCGGGGATCTCCTCGGAGACTCCTGGGACTGCGGGGATGTTGTAGGTGGCGTGGGCGTCGTGGGGGAGGACTACGTGGTAGCCGCGTGCCAGTGCTGTCTTGGCGGTTGCGGCTACGCACATTTCGGACATGACGCCGCAGATGGCCGGCGAGCGTACGCCGGCCGAGACCAGGATCTGCCCGAGTGCAGTCCCATCGAAGCCGTCGTCCCGCGGCTTCCGGACCACGTGCTCGCGTGCGCCGAGCTTCACCGGCAGGTACAGCTCCCAGCCCGGCGTCTCCGGCTCGTCATCGGCACCGGGAGGACCGTCGTTCTGTAGATGTACGACGACCGCGCCCGCCTGACGCGCCCGCTCCAACAGCTCACCGACCCGTTCTAGCAGGCGATCCGCATCAGGCACGGCATCCGGGCCGGAGACGAACGCGATCTGCATGTCCACGACGATCAAGGCGTCGGCAGGTTGGGTCATGGGGTCATCCTGGTTGGTTTGCCGAGGGTATGCACTCGGATTGTCGGCGCGGCGTGGGATGCTGGCTCGGTGGCTGCTCGTAGGGGTTCTGCGCCGAAGCTCGGTGATGTGTTGCTGGTGACCGGGAGTGAGTCGTTCCTCGCGGATCGGGCGGTGCGGTCGGCGATCGCGGCGGTGTCGAAGGACGCTTCCGAGGTCGAGGCGACCGACGTCGACGCGGCCACGCTGGATGTCGGAATCTTCGCCGAGCTCACCGGGCCGTCGTTGTTCGCGAGCGAGCGGGTGCTGGTGCTCCGATCGCTGGAGAACCTGCCGAGCGAGATGGTGCCGCACCTGATCGAGTACGCCGGGTCGCCGTCGGACGACGTACTCGCGGTGCTGGTGCACTCGGGCGGTCAGAAGGGCAAGGGCGTTCTCGACAAGTTGCGGAAGGCATCGGTCAACGAGGTCGTCGCGACGGCGCCGAAGGCCTGGGAGTTGCCGCAGTTCGTGGCGGGAGAGATCCGGCTGCACGGCGGGACTGTCGATGAGGGCGCGGCGTCGGCGCTGGTGGACGCGGTCGGGCATGACCTGCGGGCGCTGGCCGGGGCATGTTCGCAGCTGGTGTCGGACTCGGGCGGTCAGGCGGTGACGGCCGAGCTGATCGGGCAGTACTTCGGTGGGCGCGCGGAGGTCACGAGCTTTGCGGTCGCGGATGCGGCGATCGCCGGGCGGACGGAGCCGGCGCTGGAGCAGCTGCGGTGGGCGCTGGACTGCGGGGTTGCGCCGGTGCTCGTCACGAGCGCGATGGCGGGCGGCTTGCGGGGGCTGGCGAAGTACTCGAGTGCGCCCAGCGGGATGCGCGAGGCGGATCTGGCGCGCGAGGTCGGCGTACCGCCGTGGAAGCTCAAGCAGCTCAAGCAGCAGGCCCGTGGCTGGACTCCCGGCGGACTCGCGACCGCGATCAAGGCCGTCGCTCAGGCCGACGCCGACGTCAAAGGCGCCTCCGGCGACGCCGGCTACGCCCTCGAGCGCATGGTCCTAGCCATCACCCGCTCCCACGGCCGGCGCTGACGACGCAACCCCACCATCCCCGCGCCTCCGCTCACGCGCCTGGGCGCCGGCGGGATCTCGCCGTCGATCCTGATCTGGGTCGCTTACACAACATCTGGTGGGCTTGAACAGGTAATAACCTGTGCGAGGCCACCAGATGGTGTGTCCGGCCCCGGGCACGCAAAAACGATCGGCCGGTCGTTGGGGACGGGCCGATCGTTTGGGGGCCGCGCGTCAGGGGCGCGGCCGGGGCCTCAGAGGGAGGCGGCCTTCTTGAAGAGGGCCGACTTGCGGTTGGCGGCCTGGTTGGCGTGGATGACGCCCTTGCTGACGGCCTTGTCGAGCAGGCGGCCGGCCTTGCGGGCGGTCTCCTGGGCCTTGTCGGCCTCGCCGGCCTCGACGGCCTCGTGGAAGCGGCGCACAGCCGTCTTGAGGGTCGACTTCACCGACTTGTTGCGAAGTCGCGCAGCCTCGTTCTGGCGGTTGCGCTTGATCTGGGACTTGATGTTCGCCACGAAGAAGAGCCTCGATCAGGTGTGTGCGGTCAATACGGAAGGTGTCGCGGCGCACGGCTATACACCGCCCGTGGGCGCGCGAAGAGCCAGATTACCAACAAGCCGACCCCAGCTCCAAACTCACTCCGGCGTGAGCGCCGACTCGGCGGCAGATTTCAGCCGCACCAGAGTGGTGTGGATCCCGTTCGCGTTGCGCGGAGTGCGGTTGCCGAAGACGGGACGGAAGACCGCTCGCAGGACCCTGGGGCGGCGGTCGGTCCAGGACTCGGTGACCTCGCAGCCGCTCGCGGTCGGGGTGAACGAGTAGTTCCAGAGCGAGATCGGGATCGGGCCGAAGTGGATGGAGAAGGTGAACCGGCGGCCCGGCTCGGCGGCCTCCACGCGCCCGAAGGTGAACCAGCGCACCACGCCGGCCCGGTTGTGGCCGATGAACCGCCGGCCGGCGACCGAACCAGACGAAGCCGATCGCGACGACGTTGTCCAGGTGACCCGGGTGCATTCGGGGCTCCACTCGCGCATCCGCGGTAGATCGCTCACCAATGAATACAGCGTCGCGGGCGAGGCAGCCACCGAGATCGACTCGGTCAGATCGGGCATCGGGTTTTCCCTTGCTGTTGGCATCGGCCTGCTGAAGCGAGGGTGACACTGTCGGCGGCTGACGGCATACTCAGGGCCCCGCGAGCCAACGCTCCGCCATCGCGCCGTCCAGCCCTGGAGGATCTCCGTGACCCGCAAACGCCAGGCGATCATCGTCGCCTCAGCGCTGATCGCCGCAACCGCCGGCGTACCGCTGCTGGTGAACGCGGCCAACGCCAGCCAACCGGCGACCCGAACCGCTGACCCGGACGTCAAGCGCTCCGAGACCGGTTCGTACATCGTCCAGCTCGACGACTCGCCAGTCGCCGAGTACGACGGCGGCATCGCCGGCCTCGCCGCCACCAAGGTCGCGCCCGGCGGCAAGCTGCTGAAGACCGCCGCTCCGGTGATCGACTACGTCAAGCACCTGGCCGGTGAGCGCGACCAGCTCCTGAAGACGACCAACGTCAAGAAGCTCTACGACTACAACTACACGTACGCCGGTTTCTCCGCCGAGATGTCGTACGACGACGCGGTCAAGCTGGCGAAGTCGTCCGGGGTGAAGAGCGTCGAGCCGAGCGAGCTCGAGCACGTCGACACCGTCGACACCCCGCGCTTCCTCGGCCTGTCCGGCAAGGGCGGCGCGTGGCAGCAGGCCGGCGGCGTCGACAAGGCGGGCGACGGCGTGATCATCGGCATGATCGACTCCGGGTACACCCCGGAACGCCCGAGCTTCGCGCCGATGAAGACCACCAAGCAGTCCGACGCGATCATCGCGAAGAAGTGGAAGGGCACCTGCCAGGCCGGCGAGGAAGCGCCCGTCACGTGCAACAACAAGGTGATCGGCGCCCGGTACTTCGACAAGGGCATCGGCACCCGCCCGATCCCGGAGGAGTACAAGTCGCCACGTGACTACGGCGGCCACGGCACGCACACCGCGAGCACTGCAGCCGGCAACTACGGCGTCGAGATGAGCGTCATGGGCCGCGACTACGGCAAGGGCTCCGGCATGGCGCCGCACGCTCGCCTCGCGATCTACAAGGCTCTGTGGGCGGTCGACGCGACCGGCGGCGGCAGCGGTACGGACGCCGACATCGTGGCCGCGATCGATGCCGCGGTCGCGGACGGCGTGGATGTCATCAACTACTCCATCTCGGGCAGCGGATCGTCATACGTGAACGCCACCGGGCTCGCCTTCCTCAGGGCGGCCAAGGCAGGCGTGTTCGTCGCGACGAGCGCCGGCAACACCGGCCCGGGCGAGGCGACGGTCGGCAAGACGTATCCGTGGGTGACATCGGTTGCCAACGGCACCCATGACCGCGACATCCAGACCACGGTCACGCTCGGGAACGGGAAGTCGTACACGGGTGCGGGCATCGGCGCCGGCGTGCCACAAACGTCGGTGATCCTGGCCAAGGATGCAGGCCTCGCAGGCGCCGACCCGGCCAACCTCACGCTCTGCCAGGCCGGCACGCTCGACCCGGCGAAGGTCAAGGGCAAAATCGTGGTGTGTGACCGCGGCGTGAACGCCCGCGTCGACAAGAGCCTGCAGGTGAAGAACGCCGGCGGCGTCGGCATGATCCTGCTCAACCTCACCCCGAGCACGCTCGACTCCGATCTCCATTCGGTCCCGACCGTCCACCTCGACGACAAGGCCGCCCCGGAGGTCAAGGCGTACGTCGGTGGCACGACCGACCCGACCGCGACGATCAGCGCGGGTACGCCGGTCCGCGTGACCGCGCCGATGGTGGCCGCCTCCTCCAGCCGCGGCCCGTCCCCGGCCGGCAATGGCGACCTGCTCAAGCCGGACGTCATGGCGCCGGGCACGAACGTCCTCGCCGCGACGACCGCGTTCAGCGCCGCCGGCGGCGAGTACGCGTTCATGAGCGGTACGTCGATGTCGACGCCGCACGTCGCGGGCATTGCCGCCATACTGAAGGCCAAGCACCCGACCTGGTCCCCGATGGCGATCAAGTCCGCGATGATGACGACCGCGACCGACAAGGACACCGCAGGCAATCCGATCAAGAACGACTCCGGCTCGCAGGCCAACCCGTTCGGGTACGGCGCCGGCCTCGTGCAGCCGAAGCTGGGCATGGACCCCGGCCTGGTCTACGACTCGACGTACACCGACTGGACGAAGTTCGTCTGCGGATCCGGTCAGGTCCCGGCCACGCACGAGCTGTGCGCGAACGGCAAGATCGACCTGAGCGACCTCAACTACCCGACGGTCGCGATCGGCGACCTGGCCGGTAGGCAGACCGTCACCCGGACCGTGACGAATGTCGGCAAGCTGCCCGAGATCTACTTCCCGAAGGTCGAGGGCGTGACGGGTCTCAAGGTGACCGTGTCGCCGCGGATCCTGGTCACGCTGCCCGGCCGCAGTACGACGTACAAGGTGACGTTCGAGAACAGCGGGGCCCCGCTCGAGCAGTACTCGTTCGGCCGCCTGGTCTGGAAGTCGACGAAGCACTCCGTGGCCAGCACGCTCGCGATCAAGCCGCTCACGGTGAAGGCGCCGACCCAGGTCAACGGCACCGGGACGAGTGGCTCCGTGCAGGTCCCGGTCACGGCCGGGTACGCCGGGACGCTCAACACGACGGCCGTCGGTCTGGACGCGGCCGCGGTCGGCGAGGCAGCACTGAAGAGCCCGGGCGGCGTGGCGTTCCCGACGACCGCCCCGAAGGCCAACGATCACGTCGCGAAGTTCACGGTCAACGTCCCGGCCGGTACGACGCACGCCAGGTTCTCCACGTTCGACGCGGACTACCCGGCGGGCACCGACCTGGATGTGTTCGTCTACCGAGCCGGGACGACCACTCTGCTCGGTAGCAGCACAGGTGGTTCGGCCGAGGAGGAGATCAACCTCCTACGGCCGGCAGGCGGTCAGGTGGACGTGTACGTCGACTTGTACGCCGGAGCGAACGAGCAGACCGTCAAGCTCAACCACTGGGAGCTGCAGAAAGCTGCGGGCAACCTGACAGCCACACCGGCCAGCCAAAGCGTCCAAGTAGCCGGCCAAGCTGAAGTGACGGCCAGCTGGACCGGCCTGACCGCCGGCACCCGGTACCTGGGCCAGTTCCGCTTCTCCGACGGCGCAGACGGCTCCGGCTCCGGCTCCACCATCGTCCGAGTCGACGGCTGAACACAGAACATCGGCTCAGCACGCAATGAGCGTGCTGAGCCGATGGGCGTGGATCAGGGCTGTACCTGCTGGATGATCTCGTCGGGCTTGGCGACCGCGACCTGCTTGCATTCGCCGGTCGCGACGGCGCACCGGAACAGCTTCTGCGCGGGACCGGATTCGTCGACCACGATGATGTTGTCCGGGTCCTCGAAGATCGCGTCCTCGAACCACTTCGCCGTGGCCGGAAGCTTCATCTTCGTGACCTTCCCCGTCGCGATGTCGACGGCGACCCCGATGTTGCTGATGGTCATCGTCGCCCCGTCCGGTGACACCGACACGTACGCCGCGGCCACTGGGGCCTTGAAGCAGTATTCACGCTTCGCCTCGAGCCCCTGGGCTCCCAGCGTGGCAGCTGTGACGCAGGACCGGTCGCCCTTGAAGGTGATGTGCGTGACGGTGTTGTTACTGCGCGTCACGTGAAGGGTGCCGGCACTGAACGTCCCGACCGTCCGGACGTCCTTCGATCCGGGCTGCCAGAGCTTCACGGCCACCGGGTCCGGAGAGTGCTCGTCCAGCCAGATGCCGTCCTTGTTCCAGCCGAGGAGTTCGAGGTTCGGGGTCTTGACGGTGAGGCTCGACACCTCCTTACCGGTCCTGATGTCGACGACGACCACTCGATTCTCGGCCCGGCCGAACTTCGAGAGCGCGACGGCGAACTGTTGCCCGTCGGGTGAGACCCTCGGGCCGAAGGCTCCGAGCGGCCCGATCGGCCGGACCTTGCCGCTCGTCGAGACGACGGCGACCTGTGCCTTGTCCGGATCGGGGTAGCCGGTGTTGACGAGCCAGCCGCCCTCGGTCCGCGCGACGACATTGCCCTTCACGCCCGGGTTCTTGACGGACTTTCCGCCGTCGTGGACTGCCGCCCACCAGGTGTCGAGCGGGTTGTCCGGGTTGTTCTGGACGAGAGTCGTGTACGGGATCTTGGGTGCTCCGGCCGAAACCGGTCCCCTGGCCGGCAGGCCGCTCACGGACGGCTGCTCGTCGTGCTTGACCAAGCCGTGCAGGAAGGGCACGGCCAGGGTCAGCACCGCCGCGATACCGGCAGCGGCGATCGCCATCGGCACCCATCGGCGGCGGGTGGACGTGCCGGTGCTATCCAGTTCCAGGCCGGGGCCGTGGGCGGAGTCAGGCACGGTGTCTGCCTTGGCGTGTAGGTAGTCGCGGAGGCGGGTCTCGGTGTCGTTCATCGGAGTTCCTCGAGTTTCCTGGTGAGAGCCGTCAGGCCGCGCGACGCGGTCGCCCTGGCGGTGGATGCGCTGATGCCGAGGATCTCGGCGATCTCGTCGAAGGGCAGGTCCAGGTAGTAGCGCAGGACGAGCACCTCGCGGGACCGGGTGGCCAGCGACTGGAGCGCCTGCCGTACCTGGAGCCGCTCCTCCCCGAGCACGGCGGTGCTCTCCGCGGAGTCCTGTGGCGCCTGGTGCGGTGGGGTGTAGAGGCGGGCCACCCTGCGGCGCCGCAGCGCGGACCGGCCCGCGTTGAGCACGGTCGAACGCAGGTATTCGAGCGCCTTGTCGGAGTCCTTCAGCGGCCATCGCCGATAGAGCTGGGCGAACGCCTCCTGGACTATGTCTTCGGCTGTCTGTCGGTCATCGATCACCAGGACGGCCAGGCGCACGAGACCGCGCCACTCCCGGCCGTAGAGCGCTGTCACGGCGTCACGTGCCTCGTCGCCGGCCGCCACCTGGTGAGGATGCTGCTCGATACTCACCACTAGATTCGTCACACCCTGAGAGACGTCCGGCCGCCGGGAACGCTGCATCAGAGCCGATGGCGTACCCAGTCGAGGTGGACGATGGCGCTCTCCCGCTGCCATGTCCTCATAGTGGGGATCCCAGGGGGCGCCGGCTGCGCCGAACCCCACCACAGCCCGCCTCCGACGGCCGCGATGAACCCTGTGATCGCCTCGTCGTCAGGCAGATCCGGCAGTACGACGGACCCTCGCATCTCGGCGTGCAGGATGACTGTGTCGGTCCAGCGGGGAGCCAGCCCCGGATGCGCCCAGTCGATGAACACCACCCGGTCGTCGGTCAGGATGATGTTGTCCGCCCGCAGGTCGTAATGCGCCAGGGCCTTACCCTCGGCCAGCGCGCGGAGCCCTTTCCGGGCCAGCTCCGCGAACTCCTCGACCCGGTCTTCCATCCAGGACGGTACGGCGAGACCGTCCTCCAGCACGTTGTCCCACCGGCTCAGGAAGTCGCGGCTCCGGACAGCGACCACAGGCGCGTCCGGCCACGGCGACGGGTCCAGTACGTCGGTCAGCTCCGCCAGCGCGTCCAGGACCCGGTCCGCGTCAGCCTGCTCCCACGGGTGCGCGGGCAGTCGCCCGGAGATGTCCTCGAAGAGCATGCCGACCCAGTCGCCGTCGTCGTACACGTCGTACAGCCGCGGAGCCATCGGGAGCGGGCCGATGGCCTGCATGGCGGTGATCTCCTGGCGGAACAGCTGCGGCGTCTTCGGGTTCAGCGACGTACCGACGGCCTTGACGAAGGCCCGGCGGCCGGATGCGGTCACCAGGCGGGCGGCGACGCCGGGAGAGAAGCCGCCCTGCTGGGTGGCGGCCGACACCACCGCCGAACCGAGCGCGCGCTCGACCCAGTCCCGGACCGGTACGGGCATCTTCTCGTAGGGCAGCCTGACCCCAGCAGCGTGCGCCATACCTCACCACGCTATCGGGCCCTTGCTAGTGATTTTCGAATCTGCTGGACCCGCATGGGATGATTGACCGGATATCACCCTAGAGACCAGAACTGGATCCCCTCCGTGCCCGTTGGCCCCACGAATGTGCCGCAGCCGGGTCGTACCGACCCGTCGCTGATCCGGAACTTCTGCATCATCGCCCACATCGACCATGGCAAGTCGACGCTGGCCGATCGGATGCTGCAGATCACCGGTGTGGTCGACGACCGCTCGATGCGGGCGCAGTACCTCGACCGGATGGACATCGAGCGCGAGCGCGGCATCACGATCAAGTCGCAGGCGGTCCGGCTCCCGTTCACCCCTGGCCCGGACACGCCGGGTGGCCTGCTCGCGCCGGACGGTACGACGTACATCCTGAACATGATCGACACACCCGGCCACGTGGACTTCACGTACGAGGTCTCGCGGTCGCTCGAGGCGTGTGAAGGCGCTGTCCTGCTGGTCGACGCGGCGCAGGGGATCGAGGCGCAGACCCTGGCGAACCTGTACCTCGCACTGGGCGCGGATCTGCACATCATCCCGGTGCTGAACAAGATCGACCTGCCCAGCGCCCAGCCGGAGAAGTACGCGGCCGAGCTGGCGCACATCATCGGCTGCGACCCGTCCGACGTGCTCAAGGTCTCCGCGAAGACCGGTGAGGGCGTCGAGGACCTGCTGAGCGAGATCGTCGCGCAGATCGACCCGCCGAAGGGCATCAAGGACGCTCCGCCCCGGGCGCTGATCTTCGACTCGGTCTACGACACCTACCGCGGCGTGGTCACCTACGTCCGGGTGGTGGACGGCGAGCTGACCCACCGGGACCGGATCAAGATGATGTCGACCGGTGCGGTACACGAGATGCTCGAGGTGGGCGTCATCTCCCCGGAGCCGATGAAGTCGCCGAGCATCGGCGTCGGCGAGGTCGGCTACCTGATCACCGGCGTGAAGGACGTCCGCCAGTCCCGCGTCGGTGACACGGTCACGGCGGCCGTGCATGGCGCCACCGAGCCGCTCGGGGGCTACAAGCACCCGCAGCCGATGGTGTACTCCGGTCTGTTCCCGATCGACGGTGACGACTACCCGACGCTGCGTGACGCCCTCGAGCGCCTGCAGCTGAACGACGCGGCCCTGCAGTACGAGCCGGAGACCTCGGGCGCGCTCGGGTTCGGCTTCCGCTGCGGGTTCCTCGGGCTGCTGCACATGGAGATCGTCCGCGAGCGGCTCGAGCGCGAGTTCGACCTGGACCTGATCTCCACCGCGCCGAACGTGGTCTACCGGGTCGAGATGGAGGACGGCAAGGAGTTCGTCGTCACGAACCCGAGCGAGTTCCCCGAGGGCAAGATCGCCGATATCTACGAGCCGGTCGTCCGCGCGACGATCCTGAGCCCGAAGGACTTCATCGGCGTCATCATGGAGCTCTGCCAGTCCAAGCGCGGCAACCTGCTCGGCATGGAGTACCTGTCCGAGGACCGGGTCGAGCTCCGCTACACGCTGCCGCTGGCCGAGATCGTCTTCGACTTCTTCGATCAGCTGAAGTCGAAGACCAAGGGCTACGCCTCGCTCGACTACGAGCCGACCGGTGAGCAGTCGGCCCAGCTGGTGAAGGTCGACATCCTGCTGCAGGGCGAGACCGTCGACGCGTTCTCGGCGATCGTGCACCGCGACAACGCCTACGCGTACGGCGTCGCGCTGGCCGGCAAGCTGAAGGAACTGATCCCGAGGCAGCAGTTCGAGGTGCCGATCCAGGCCGCGATCGGGTCCCGGATCATCGCCCGCGAGTCGATCCGCGCGATGCGCAAGGACGTGCTGGCGAAGTGCTACGGCGGTGACATCACCCGGAAGCGCAAGCTGCTCGAGAAGCAGAAGGAAGGCAAGAAGCGGATGAAGATGGTCGGCCGCGTCGAGGTCCCCCAAGAGGCCTTCATCGCCGCCCTCCGCACCTCCGAACCAGCCGAGAAAGCCGGCAAGAAGTAGGTGCCGGTCGACATCCCGGCTGGCCTGCTTGCAGTTGCTTCGCGGGGGCAGGAGTGGGCGGATTGGCTGGATCGGCTTCCGCGGCTGCTGCGCGATCTGCTCGGCGAGTGGTCGTTGCAGGTCGACGGTACGGCGGCCTACGGGAACTGCGCGATCGTCGTACCGGTGCTTGCCGGCGGGCAGCGCGCCGTACTCAAGGTGCAGTTCCCGCACTGGGAGGCCGAGACCGAGCACCTCGCGCTGCGGACCTGGGCCGGCAACGGCGCCGTACAGCTGCTGCGCGCCGACCCGCGGCGGTTCGCCTTGCTGCTGGAGCGGTTGGAGTCGCGCGACCTGACCACGATCGACGCGCTGGACGCCTGCGAGATCGTTGGCCAGACCTACAAGCGGCTGCACGTCGCCGCCGGCCCGCAGTACCGGCCGTTGTCGGGGGAGCTGAAGCGCTGGGTGGAGGGCTTCCGCAGGCTGCCCGCGTCGGCGCCGGTGCCGCATCGGTACGTCGAGCAGGCGATCTCGTTGTCGGAGGACTTCATCGCCGACCCGGCCACCGACGGCAGGCTGATCCACACCGACCTGCACTACGAGAACATGCTGGCCGCGGACCGTGAGCCCTGGCTGGTGATCGACCCGAAGCCGCTGTCCGGTGACCCGCACTTCGAGGTCGCACCGCTGATCTGGAACCGCTGGGACGAAGTAGTTGCCGCCGGCGACCTTCGGTTCGCGGTCCGGCAACGGTTCTACACAGCGATCGACGCCGCCGGCCTGGACGAGGATCGCGCCCGCGACTGGGTGATCGTCCGCCAGATGCTCAACGTGCTGGGAACACTCGAGAACACCGACGGCACGCTGCCCCAGGACTGGCTGACCCGCAACATCGCGATCGTGAAGGCCATACAGAATTAGCCACAGCCAGGACTACGGCACTACCACCCCTGCCGTCCTGCTGCCCGCCGCCGGAGCACGAGCAACGCGGCGGCCACCAGCATCAACCCGAGCAACGCGATCGCGCCGACGGCCAGCCCCATTCGTGCCCCGACAGGCCGATACGCGCACGAGACGTCCGACGCACCTGCCGGTACCGCGACCGCGAGCAGACCGCCGCGGGCGCTGGGGTTGCGGCTCGCCTTGCCGTCCACCGAGCAGCGCCAGCCGTCGATCCGGACCACCGCGATCACGACCGCCGCGGCCTCGCCCGGCTGCAGCCGGACATGGATGCTGTGACCGCCGACGGTCACCGCGGACACCTTGCTCGCGCCGAGCTGGGTCGCGGCGGCCTCGAGCCGGTCCCGGTGCAGGCAGCCGATCGGCGACGAGGGCAGCTTGGTGCGCGCCGAGAGCCGCAGCTGCACCTCGACTTTGCCGTCCGCCCCGGCGGTCCCCACCCGGAGCATCGGCGCGCCGGAGTAGATGCCCGGGCTCTTTGCCTTCGGGTCCAGGTTCGTCACCCAGTGGTGGCCGTCGACGAGTACGTCGCCGACATAGATCGGTGCGGCGAACCAGACCTCGGAACCTGGCGCACAGGTCGCGTGCAACCGCGTCTCGAGCGGCAACACAGCGCCGGCAGTCGGCGCGATCGTCAGCCCACCCCGCCGATCGGACACGCTGACCTCCGGGTCCTTCTCGCCCAGCACCTTCGGGATCGTGTAGACGTCAGCGCCCAACGCCGTCTCCTGGACCCCGAACGGCCCCGGATCGCGGGAAAGGAAGGGTTTCGCCGGCCGCACGGTGACCAACGGCGCAGAGTCGTACCGTTCGAGCTTCGGCACCTCGTCGTCGCCGACGACCACCCGGTGGCGGATCGCGAACGCGACGTCGATCACCGGGTTCTGCGGGTCGATCGTCGCCCGCCCGTACGAGCTGTACCCGAATCCCAGGTCCAGCAGTTGTTGCGAAACCCGGTCCGGAATGGTGCTCGAGTAGTACTGCGGGCCTTCGCCACCGATCAGCATCGGATCGTTGACGGTCTGGTCCGCGCCCGGGGCCGCGCGATGCATCGGCCAGTCCGAGGCCGACTCGACCAGGCCCCGGATCGCCGTATGCTGCTCGCCCCACGGCGCCTTCGCGCTGAGGATCTTGCTCCGCTGCGCGTCGATCGCCGCCGACGAGACCGAGACCTCGGCGATGACCGCGCCGACCAGGATCGCCACCGCGAGGCCTCTGAACCGGTCCGGCCGACGGCTCGCCAGCCACGCGGCGACGCTGATCACGATCAGCAGCGGTACGACGACTCGTGTGGTCGTCGTGGTGGTCCGGACGTTCCACGTCACCACGTACAGAACGAGTACGACGCCGACCGGCGCCGCGACGGCCAGCGCCGTACGGAGCCCGGACGCCGCGGACATCCAGCCGACGATCACCAGCAGACCGGCGACGACGAACGCCTGCCGGTACTGGCTGCCGTTCGGGGTGTCGAACCCGTGCCACACATCGTGGGTGAAGTCCACCTGCATGCTCAGCATCGTCAGAGCGACCGTCACCGTCCAAACGATTCGCTCCCGCCCCGGAACCGCTCGGTTGAAGGGGAAGCTGACCACAAGCAGCAACAGCACTGTGCCGACCGCGAGCCCCGGTGTGGCCCCGACACCCTCGCTGCCGGGCAGCAACCTGGCCAGGAAGTCGATCGCGCCGATCGGCCTGAACGCGACATCCGGACTCGGCCGCGCCGCCTGCACGATCCGGAACGTCGGCAGCAGCAGCGGCGCCGCCAACCCGATGCCGAGTCCGACGGCAATGATGCAGCGGACCGCGCCGGTCAGTCGATGCCGCCACGACACGCTTGCGTCGTACGCCAGGATCCGCGCCGCTACGACGATCGCGGCGCCGATCGTTGCCATGTAGACCGTGTAGAAATGCGACGTCCACAGCAACGCAATCACGAGCGGTGAGACGAGGAGCGAGACTGCCGACCGCCGGCTGAGGATCCATTCGCAGAGCAGGCAGATGATCGGGAACGCGATCAGGCCGTTCAGCCAGACGCTCATGTACGCCGCGTCGTCGATCGCCCAGCCGCACGCGCCGTACGAGATACCCGCGACGGCCGCGATCCATGCCGGACCCGGACGCAGCCGGCGCAGGTACGCCGTCATCGCACCGGCCGCGATCCCGATCGCGAAGA
This sequence comes from Kribbella pratensis, assembly GCF_004365355.1. Lineage (GTDB taxonomy): Bacteria > Actinomycetota > Actinomycetes > Propionibacteriales > Kribbellaceae > Kribbella. The sequence continues at coordinate 371,765 of NZ_SODP01000001.1, forward strand.
CGTCGACCAGGAACAGTGCGAGGTCGATGTGGTCGCGGGGAAACAGCAGCACGATCCAGGACAGCGTCGAGCCGACGTACGCCATGAAATCGCCCAGGAACGGTACGCCGAAACCGCTCGACCAGTTGAAGAACAGGTCCCCGACGCCCTGGCCGGTGAGCATGTCGCGGTAGTGCGCGTACATCGGGACGAACTGCTGCCCGAGGTCGTTCGTGCTCCGCGGGCCGTCCCCGAACGGATAGGTGCCGCGGATGACGCCGCTGATCACGAACGTCAGCCCGGCTGCGACCGCGGCGGCGAGCACCGGCCACTGTCGCCGGATCCGGGCCCCGGGACCTCGCCTCATCCCACCGTCCGGCGTGCGTCGACACCGGCCTCTGCAGACTCGAGGAACTGCGTCGGCGCGGGGTGCCGGAGGTAGCTCAGCCGCGCCGCCTCCTGCCGGTTCCGGCCGACTGCGTCGAGCAGATAGCCGAGCACCGCCAGCAGAATCGCGACCAGTCCGATCGACGACGCCAGGATCGCTGTCGGGAAGCGTGGGACCAACCCGGTGTCGAGGTACTCGAGGACGACAGGCAGGCCGAGCACCAGAGCCAGCAGACCGAACGCCGCCGCAAGAGCGCCATGGAACAAGGTCGGTCGCTCGAGCCGCGCCAGGTGCAGGATCCACCCCAGGATCCGCACACCGTCGCGATACGTCCGGAGCTTGCTCTCGCCGCCCTCCGGCCGCTCCTTGTACCCGACCTCGACCTCGGCCACCGGGACCCGCAGGTGCAGCGAGTGGATCGTCAGCTCGGTCTCGATCTCGAACTCCTGGGACAACGCGGGGAACGACTTGACGTAGCGCCGGGAGAAGGCGCGGTACCCGCTCAGCATGTCGGTGATTTCGCGGCCGAACAGCGTGCCGACGGCACCGGTCAGCATCCGGTTCCCGAGCGTGTGCCCCGGGCGGTACGCCGCCACGGTCGAGTGGCGTCGTACGCCGACGACGTGGTCGTACGGCCCGGTCAGGAGGACCTCGACCAGGTCGGCCGCGCGGGCGGCGTCGTAGGTGTCGTCACCGTCGATCAGCAGGTACACGTCGGCCTCCACGTCGGCGAACGCGCGCCGGATCACGTTGCCCTTGCCCTTGCGCGTGACCAGTCGAACGATCGCGCCGGCGTCCGCGGCGATCGCCGCGGTGCCGTCGGTCGAGTTGTTGTCGTACACGTAGATCCGCGCCGTCGGCAACGAGTCGCGCAGCTCGGTGACCACCTTCCGCACCGCCGCCGCCTCGTTGTAACACGGCACGATCACGGCGATCTCGGCTTCCCCCGTGGTGTGCACCTGTCTCATGTCCCCTCCGTCACCTCCCCCGAGGTACACACGACAGATGCTCCGGGCCGGCTTTTCGGTTGCATGAATCGCAGAAATAGTTATCTAGACCAGAAATCTTTACATTCGGTGAGCTGTCTGCGACGTGACGCTCACCACGGGTCAGGGAACGGAGTTGAAGTTAGTAGTTACTACCTACTAACTTCGTTGGTATGCGGATGACTGGGCGGGAGCGGCGTGAGCAGATTCTCGGGATTGCCGAGGAGGAGTTTGCGACCGCCGGGTTGTACGGCGCGTCGACCGAGACGATCGCGCGGCGGGCGGGGATCACGCAGGCGTACGTGTTCCGGCTGTTCGGGACGAAGAAGCAACTGTTCCTGGCGTGTGTGGATGCCGCGTTCGGGCGGATGGCACTGGCGATGCTGGCGGCCGCGGGCGGGTCGTCCGGGATCGAGGCGCTGACGGCGATGGGGCAGGAGTACAACGACATGCTCGCCGATCGGACGACGCTGCTGCTCCAGCTCCAGGGCACCGCAGCCGCCGCAGCCGGTGACGGCGAGGTGCGCGACGCCGTCCGGGCAAGCTTCGCCCGGTTGTGGCAGGCCGTCGCCGACACCGCGCAACTGGATCCGGTCACGATCAAGTCGTTCCTTGCCTTCGGCATGCTTCTCAACACCAACGCCGCCCTCGACCTGTCACAGGTCGACGAATCGTGGTCCCAACAGGCCAGAACCCGAATAAAACCAGGCCTTTTCAACCACATCACCACCGAGACGAACCGATGAACACCGCCACCAGGCACGCCCCGGCGCCGGGACTGCTGGCCGGGTTCCTGGTGTCCGTCGGCCTGGCCGGCGCGGTGATCGGCAGCCTCGGTGCACCCCTGATCACGGCGGTCTCCGAGGAGTACGACGTTTCGCTCGCCGCCTCGCAGTGGACGTTGACGATCGCGCTGCTGGCGGGAGCCGTCGCGACGCCGGTGTTCGGTCGGCTCGGGGCCGGCCCGCGGCGGCGTACCGTCGTCCTCGGGATGCTCGGGGCCGAGGTCGTCGGCAGCCTGCTGACGGTTCTGCCGTTGCCGTTCGCGTTCCTGCTGATCGGCCGCGCGTTGCAGGGATCCGGGCTCGGTCTGGTGGTGCTGATGATGGCCGTTGCGCGGGACCATCTCGAGGAGCACCGCGCGGCGCGGACGATCGCCTTGCTGTCGGTCGCGTCGACGGCGGGGATCGGGATCGGCTACCCGTTGTCCGGTTTGCTGACCGACCTCGCCGGCGTCCGCGCGGCGTACGGGCTCGGCCTCCTGATCACCGCGGCCGCGTTCATCGCCGCGGTGGTCGCCCTGCCGCACGCACCAGAGCGCCCGGCGGCGCGGCTCGATATCCGCGGCGCGATCCTGCTGGCGATCGCGTTGCCTGCCCTGCTGCTCGTCATCGGCGATACCGGCCTCTGGCGGCATCACGCGGGCCTGGCGATCGGCATCCTGGCGGCTGCACTCCTGCTCCTCGTCGGTTGGACAATCCTCGAGGCTCACACCGAGAAGCCGCTGGTCGACGTACGCCTGCTCCGTCATCCTGCGGTCGCTGCCGCCAACCTGGTGATGCTGACCGGCGGCGTCGGGATGTACCTGCTCTTCAGCCTCATCACCCGCTACGTGCAGACCCCCGTCGACGCCGGCTACGGATTCGGGCTGAACACCTTCGAAGCCGGTCTGGTGCTCGTCCCGTTCTCGATCCTCGGCTTCGTCGCCGGCCGCCTCGTCCCCGGTTGGCGCGACCGCCTCGGCGCCCGATGGTTGCTGGCAGCAAGTACTGCGGTGGTCCTCGCGGCGTTCGTACTCTTCGCGGTCACCCGCTCACACCTGATTGAACCGATCCTTGCCATCGGCATCCTCGGGTTCGGCGTCGGCGCGTTCTCCGCGGCTATGCCCGCCGTCATCCTGGCTGTGACACCGACAGCGGAGACCGCGAGCGCGATGAGCGTGAACGCCGTCGTACGCAGCGTTGGCTTCTCCACCGGCAGCGCCCTCGGCGGCCTCATCCTCGCCGCCCACACCACCGGCGTCTTCCCCAGCGAGTCCGGGTACGGCGCTGCCGCGTGGATCGGCGCCGCCGCGACCGCGGCAACCCTGGTGATCATCGCCATACTCCCGCTCAAGCGGCAATAAACCAGTGGTTCGCGGCCGGGCGGCCGGGGAGGATGCTGGTATGCGCGTTCTGACGGTCAATGTGGTGGAGAAGCTGATTCCGGGTCCGAAGGACACGGGATTCACCGCGATCGACAAGCGGCCGCAGCCCGGCCGGGTCCGCGTCGGTGAGCTCGGCCTGGCCGGCGACCGCGTCTGCGACACCGAGAACCACGGCGGTCCGGATCTCGCCCTCTACGCGTACGCCGAAGAGGATGCGAACTGGTGGGCCGCCCAACTCGATCGCGACATCCCGACAGGCCTGTTCGGCGAGAACCTGCGCACCGAGGGGCTCGACATCAACGGTGCGCTGCTCGGTGAAGTGTGGCGGATCGGTGACGAGGTCGAGGTCATGGTCCGTGCGCCGCGCATCCCGTGTATCACCTTCCAGCACCGCATGCAGGAGCCCCACTGGGTCAAGCGCTTCCACCAGGCGGGCCGTCCCGGGGCTTACTTGAAGGTGCTGCGCGAAGGCACGATCGGCGCCGGCGACCCGATCGAGATCGTCAGCCGCCCGGAGCACGAGGTCACCATCGCGCTGATGTTCGCCGAGCAGGATGCCCCGAAGATGCAGCAAATGCTCAGCTCCGGCGTCGACCTGATGGAGGAACTCCGCGACGTCGCGCAACGCGTGGCAGCACGCGGATGAGCGCCCCGTCGGGGGCGCAGTCGGGGACGCGGTCTGTACGCCGGGGAGTCCTGCCCGAGCCCGGACCGTTGCGGCCATTAGCTCTCGCCACTCTGCTCAGCCGGGTCGGCAACGGCCTGTTGATGACGGTCAGCGTCCTGTACTTCAACCGGATCGTCGGACTGTCGATCGCACAGGTCGGGCTCGGTCTCACGGTCGCGGGGTTGTTCGGGCTGCTGTCCGCCGTGCCGCTCGGGCATCTGGCGGACCGGCGTGGGCCGCGCGGTCTGTTCGTCGTCCTGAGCCTGATGGTGTGCGGCCTGTCGCTGCTCTACCTCGGTGTGCACAACTTCTGGCAGTTCCTCGTCGTGAGCATCGTGCTGACGATGATCGATCGCGGCGCGGGTGCTGTCCGGGCAGCGTTGATCGCCGCGGTGACGGTCGGCGCGGGACGGGTCGCGGCTCGTGCGTACCTGCGGGCCGTCACGAACATCGGCATCATGGCCGGCGCCGCGGTCGGCGCTTTCGCGCTGCATTTCGACACCGCCACGGCGTACCGCCTGATGTTCGTCCTCGACGCGGTGCTGAGCAGCATCGCGGCCTTCGTCGTACTGGCGATTCCGCGGGTCGCACCGCACCATCGTGATGACGACGGACCGGTGTGGATCGCGCTGCGCGACCGCGGCTACCTCGCGGTCGCGGCGCTCAACGCGGGCATGAGCATCCACTTCGCCGTTCTCGATGTCGCGATTCCGCTGTGGGTGGTCGACCACACCGACGCCCCGCGCTGGACGGTCGCGTTGCTGCTGACCATCAACACCGTGGTGGTCTCGCTGTTCCAGGTGCGGTCGTCGCGCGGCATCGCCGATCCCACCACAGCCGCGCGCGCCACCCGCACCGCCGGGTTGTTGCTGCTGGCCTCGATGGTGCTGCTGGCCGGCGCGACGTGGGGCAACGCGCTGATCGCGGTCGCGCTGCTTGCCGCGGGCGCGCTGGTCCAGGTGATCGCCGAGCTGATGCAGTCCTCCGGCTCGTTCCTGCTCAGCTTCGACCTGGCGCCGAACCACGCTCAGGGTCAGTACCAGGGCGTCTGGAACACCAGCATGTCGATCAGCACGATGATCGCGCCGACCGTTCTGGCTCTGTTGCCGCTCGGGCTCGGCGTCCCCGGCTGGATCATCCTCGGCGTCTGGTTCGCCCTCACCGGCGCGCTGTTCGTGCCGGTGGTCCGGTGGGCGGAGAGTCGTCGGCCGGCACCGGTCGCGGTGTAGCCCTCAGTTGGTTGGTTCGCGGTAGCCGAGGGCGGCCGAGATCTTCCGGGCGGCCTCGATCGCGGCCGGGGCCATCAGAGCCACCTGGGCGATCGACTGCTCCAGCGACAGCGTGGAGATGCTGACGGCGGCGACGGCCGCGCCGGTGTGGTCGTGGATGACGGCGGCCACACAGCGGATGCCGGGCTCGTTCTCCTCGTCGTCGAGCGCGTAGCCACGGGCGCGCACCTGCGCGAGATCGGCCTTGAGCGCGGCCGCGGTGGTGTGCGTGAGCGGCGTACGCGCCGGCAGACCTGTTCGGGTGATGTGGACGTCGAGCTCCTCTTCGTCCTTCTCCGCAAGAAGCGCCTTGCCGATGCCGGTGCAGTGCAGCCAGATCGCCTTGCCGACGCGCGACGGCATCCGGTACGGCTTCGGGCCGTCGAGACGGGCGACATAGATCGCCTCGTCGCCGTTCAGCAGCCCGACGTGCACCGTGCAGCGCGTCTGCGCGACGAGGTCCGCCAGGACCGGGCGGGCGACGGTGGCCAGGTCGACGTTGGTCAACGCGTGACCGGCCAGCCGCAGCGCCTTCGGGCCCGGGTGGTACGACCCGTCGTCGGCCTGCGTGACGAACTCGTGCTCGACCAGCGACGCCATGATCCGATGCACGGTCGACTTGGCCAGCCCGGTCGCGTTCACCACGTCGGTGAACCGCGAGTGCTCCAGTACGGCGTCCAGCACCATCAACGTCTTGTCGATGGCCGAGGGCGAACTCATGTCGCTCATCCTGCCACTCCTCTCCGGACGAATTATCTGGCCAGCCAGCCGCCGTCGACGGCGAGAACGTGGCCGTTGACGTAGTCGGCCGCCGTGGAAGCGAGGAACACCGCCGCGCCGACGACGTCCTCAGGCCGTCCCCAGCGACCGGCCGGGATGCGCTGCCGGATCGCGGCCTCACGGGCCGGGTCCGCGCGCAGCTCGGTGGTGTTGTCGGTACTGATGTACCCGGGCGCGATCGCGTTGACCTGCACACCGGCCGGACCCCACTCGTTGGCCAGCGCCCGGGTCAGTCCCGCCACCGCATGCTTGCTGGCAGTGTAGGCCGGAACCGAGATCCCACCCTGGAAGCTCAGCAGCGAGGCGACCGTGATGATCTTCCCGGTACTGCGTTCGGCCATCGCGGCCCCGATCGGCCGGGTGACTGCCCAGGTGGAGTTGAGGTTGACGTCGATCACGTGCTGCCAGTCCGCGGTCGTCGTCTCGGCCGCCGGCGTGCGCCGGATCGTACCGGCGTTGTTGACCAGGATGTCGATCGTGCGTTCCCTGGCCAGCCCGGCAGCGGTCGCTTCGACCGCGGCAGGATCCGCGAAATCGGCGATCACCACGCTCGCCTCGCCGCCGCCGTTCTGCTTGATCGCCTCGAGAGTGTCCTCGAGCGCCGCGTCCCGCGCCATCAGGATCAGCTCGGCGCCGGCCGCGGCGTACCCCGCTGCGATGGCGGCGCCGATGCCGCGACGCGCGCCGGTGACGAGCGCAGTACGCCCCTCGAGGCTGAACGTCACCGCAGGTCCTGTACGTCGACACCGTCCATGTCGCCGAATGCCTGGTTCTCGCCGGCCATCGCCCAGACGAAGCTGTACGACGACGTCCCGCAGCCGGAGTGGATCGACCAGCTCGGCGAGATGATCGCCTGCCGATCCGCGACCAGCACATGCCGGGTCTCGTCGGGTTCGCCGAGGAGGTGGACGATCCGCTCGGTCTCGGGCAGACCGAAGTACAGATAGCACTCGGTACGGCGGTCGTGGGTGTGGGCGGGCATGGTGTTCCAGGTGCTGCCTGCGTGCAGTGTCGTCACGCCGAGCACGACCTGGCAGCTCTGGACGCCGTCCGCGTGGATGTACTGGTCGATGGTGCGACGGTTCGCGGTCTGCTGATCGCCGAGCTCGAGCCGATTGCCTTCACCGGGGTTGACCTGTGCGGTCGGGAAGGCGGTATGCGCGGGCGCGGAGAAGAGGTAGAACGCCGCATCAGGCCCCTCGAAGACGACCTCGCGTACGCCGCGTCCGACGTACAGGCAGGCGCCGGTGGTCAGCTCGTACTTCGTGCCGTCCGCGGTGACCGTGCCGGGGCCGCCGACGTTGACGATGCCGGCTTCGCGGCGTTCGAGGAAGTACTCGCTGCGCAGCTGTGGATATGTCTCCAACGTCAGGGGCCCGTTCGTGGGGCGGGCGCCGGCGAGCACGATCCGGTCGTGGTGGGTGAGCACCGCGGTGATCGCGTCCGGGACGAAGAGGTCGTCCACCAGATAGTGGCGGCGCAGCGCGGCGGTGTCGAAACCGGGCAGCTGCTCGGGATGGGTGGCGTGCCTGATCTGCAGAGTCACAGAACTAGGTTCTATATAACGGAACCACTATGTCAATCGTCGAACCGTTGCAACGCGACGCGGAATGTTCCATGTTCCGTGTCTTGACACTGAGTTCTGGTCCACGGAACCTTCCAGTCAATCGCCCATCGCCCCTGGGAGGATCCTGATGACCACTCTGGACTGGACGCTCCTGGTCGCGTACTTCGTGTTGATGGTGCTGATCGGGCTCCGGTCGCGCACCAAGATCAAGACCGTCGTCGACCTGGTCGCCGCGACGATGGGGCCGATCGCGATCCCGCTGATGCTCGGCCTGCTGCCGTGGTTCCGGCGGAGCGGACTGCGCGCCGCGCTGGCATCGTGGGCGATCGGCCTGATCGCGTGGGCGATCGTCAAGTACGGCGCCGGCTCCACCGACCAGACCGTGGTCGTTGCGTTGCCGCTGGCAACTTCCTTGGTCGTGTACATCGGCCTCGGCGTGCTCCTGCCGGAGAACCGCTCGGAGGTCGACGACCTGGTCGACTCGCTCAACACCGACCCGGACGAGACCGCCGCCCGCCCCGCCGCGGTCCTGTCCTGAAACACTGGCCCGACCCCAACCCTCAGGAGAACAACCCCATGCCGAACATCACCGTCGAACTCCTCTCCGGCCGCACCCTCGACCAGCGCCGTGAGTTCGTCGCCGCCGTCACCGACTCCGCCATCGCGATCCTCGGCGCCAAGCGCGAGTCCGTCCGCATCGTCTTCCAGGAAATCGAAAAGACCGACGTCGCCAACGGCGGGACCCTCGCCGCCGACGTCTGACCGACCGCCGTCCTTGGGCACCCACCAACCACTTTCGCGCCCGCGGAATGGTTGGTGGGTGCTCAAGGTCGCCGGATGGTGAAATGCGCCGAAGCGCGGCGGGCCGGGGGATTAGGGTTTTGGATATGCGAGTAGGTGTTTTCGGAGCCACGGGCCAGGTCGGAAGCGTCATGCGGGAGCTGCTCATCGAGCGGAAGTTCCCGGTGGACGAGGTGCGGTTCTTCGCATCGGCGCGATCGGCGGGGAAGACGCTGCCGTTCGGTGACAACGAGATCACTGTCGAGGATTCCGCGACGGCGGACTTCTCCGGGCTGGAGCTTGCGCTGTTCTCCAACGGGAAGACGGCGTCGAAGGAGCTTGCGCCGAAAGTTGCCGCGGCGGGGGCTGTGGTCGTCGACAACTCGTCTGCGTGGCGGATGGATCCCGACGTACCACTCGTCGTCTCCGAGGTGAATCCGGGCGACCTCGACGATCTGCCCAAGGGCATCGTCGCCAATCCGAACTGCACCACGATGGCCGCGATGCCGGTCCTCGCCCCGCTGCACCACGAGGCGACGCTGACCAGGCTCGTCGTCTCCACCTACCAAGCCGTGTCCGGCTCCGGCGGTGTCGGTGTGGAAGAGCTCGAGGACCAGGCCCGCGCCCTCGCCGTACCAGGCGGGAGGCTTGCCCGCGGGACTGAAGGCATCACCCTCCCGGAACCCAAGGTGTACGCCGGCCCGATCGCCTTCAACGTGCTCCCGCTCGCCGGGTCGATCGTTGCCGATGGCACCGGTGAGACCGACGAGGAGCAGAAGCTCCGCAACGAGAGCCGCAAGATCCTGCACATCCCGGACCTCCCGGTCGCCGGCACCTGCGTCCGGGTGCCCGTCTTCACCGGCCACTCGCTCAGCATCCACGCCGAGTTCGCCGAGCCGATCACGCCGGAGCGCGCCACCGAGATTCTCGGATCCGCACCGGGCGTCGCCGTCACGGACCTCCCGACCCCGCTTCTCGCGGCCGGTCAGGACCCGTCGTACGTCGGACGCATCCGCCAGGACCAGTCCGTGCCGGGCAACCGCGGTCTCGTCCTGTTCGTGTCGAACGACAACCTCCGCAAGGGCGCCGCCCTCAACGCCGTACAGATCGCAGAACTCCTCGCCCAGCGATAAGCAGTGCGACGCTGGGCCGGAGACGATCAGCACGGATAGTGAGACGAATGCCACCCGCCGTGTGTGCATGTTGCGGAAACGTAATGGAGAAGGTGCACCCGGGCGAGCGAGTGCCATGGTCAGGACCGGTCGCTTGCGATTACCCTCCGGTTACTTGACCCCCGATGGAGGCCAGTTATGAAGCCTGTCGCCGATTCCGGCCAGCTTGCTCTCCTGAGCAACCGCAAGGACACGATGGCCCAGATGTTCCTGGAGCGCGTGGAGGCGACTCCTGCGCGGGAGGCGTTCCGGTTCCCGCGGGGGGAGCAATGGACGTCGGTGACCTGGCGCGAGACCGAGGAGCTGACTCGCCGGCGCGCGGCCGGGCTGATCGCGCTCGGCGTCGAGCCGGAGCAGCGGGTCGCGATCGCCTCCAGCACCCGGATCGAGTGGATCGAGTGCTACCTGGCCGCCGTACTCGCGGCTGCCGCGACCACCACGATCTACCCGACGACGATCTCGTCCGACGTGGCTTTCATCGTGGCCGATGCCGACGTACAACTCGTGTTCGCCGAGGACGCGGGCCAGGTCGACAAGCTCCGCGAGCACCGGACGGAGACGCCGTCGCTGCGCAAGGTCGTCCTGATCGACGGTACGCCGGTGGAGAGCGACGGCGACTGGGTCATCTCCCTGGGGGACCTCGACGCGCTCGGCGACGAGTACCTCGCTGAGCACCCGTCCGCGGTCGACGAGCGGATCGCGGCGATCAAGCCGGACGATCTGTGCACACTGATCTACACCTCAGGTACGACGGGCCGGCCGAAGGGCGTGCGGTTGCCGCACTCGGCGTGGACGTACGAAGGCGTCGCGGTCGAGGGGATGCGGGTGCTGTCGCCGGACGACCTGCAGTTCCTCTGGCTGCCGCTGTCGCACGTGTTCGGGCAGGTGCTGCTCGCCGTACAGTGCCAGATCGGGTTCGCGACCGCGGTGGACGGCCGGATCGACAAGATCGTCGACAACGCGGCCGTTGTCCAACCGACGTTCATGGCGGCGGCGCCGCGGATCTTTGAGAAGGCGCACGCGCGGATCCGGACGATGATCCAGTCCGAGGGAGGCGCGCGGGCGCGGATGTTCGACTGGGCGTTCGGGGTGGGGGCCAAGGTCTCCGCATTGCGGCAGGCGGGGCGGGAGCCTTCGGGTGTGCTCGCGGCGCAGTTCGCGGTCGCGGATCGGTTGGTGCTGTCGAAGATCCGGGCGCGCTTCGGCGGGCGGATCCGGTTCTTCGTGTCGGGTTCGGCGGCGTTGGACAAGACGCTGGCCGAGTGGTTCCACGCGGCCGGGTTGCTGATCCTCGAGGGGTACGGGCTGTCCGAGACGTCGGCGGGCTCGACGTTGAACCGGCCCTCGCAGTACCGGCTCGGGAGCGTCGGGCCGGCGTTCCCGGGGACGCAGTTCAAGATCGCCGAGGACGGGGAGATCCTGATCAAGGGCGACGGCGTGATGAGCGGGTACCACAACCAGCCCGCGCAGACGGCCGAAGTACTGGACGTCGACGGGTGGTTCCACACCGGGGACATCGGCCACTTCGAGGACGAGTTCCTGTTCATCACCGACCGCAAGAAGGATCTGTTCAAGACGTCGGGCGGGAAGTACGTCGCGCCGCAGGTGATCGAGGGCCGCTTCAAGACGATCTGCCCGTATGCGAGCCAGTTCATCGTCCACGGGAACAAGCGGAACTTCGTCTCCGCGCTGGTGACGCTGGACCCCGACGCCGTCGAGGGCTGGGCTGCGGCGAACGGCATGGGCGGGAAGCCGTACGCCGAGATCGTGACGTCCGACGCGGCGCAGGCGATGGTCCAGGGCTACGTCGACGAACTCAACGCGACTCTCAACCGCTGGGAGACGATCAAGAAGTTCACGATCCTCGACCGGGACCTGACGGTCGAGTCCGGCGAGATGACACCGAGCCTCAAACTCAAACGCAAGTACGTCGAAACCGAGTACGCCGACGTTCTCGACAAGATGTACGAGTAGCCGTCTGCGACTGCAGAGGGCGTCACCTGTGCTGCAAGCGGACCTCGCCGAAGGCGGGAGTATCGAGGCGAACGGTGATGGCTGCGACGCGGAGAGATGGTTGCAATGACCGCCAGACGAGGTCGGTGAGGTCGGACCAAGTGAAGGGGACGGCGACCACCTGCGGATGGCCGTTGGTCACGATCTGGGCCGCGGAGCCGGAGTAGGTGGTTGTGGTGACTGCCGTAGCGGTGGCGACCTGGGATGTGTAGAGGGACGGGTGCTGGGTCAGCTCGGGTGCGCCGTCGTACGCCCGCGCCGAGCCGACCACTACCTCGTTGAGTTCAAAGCCGGTGATTGTCGCCGCGGCGGTGATGCGTGGCGTGCGGATGGGTGGGTCGGGCTCGTAGGTCAGGTGGCGGAGAGCGAGTTGCAGATCGGGTTGCTGGGGGCGGAGCGCGGTGAGGTCGCTGACCTGGGTGCCGTTGCCGACTATGACCCAGTGGTCGCCGCGGGTGGCGGCGGTGTAGTGGCGTAGGTCGTCGGTCGGGCCGCCCGAGGTGTCGCGGACGACGATCTCCCGCTCGTGGACGACGAGCTCACGCGACTGCGATGCGGGTGAGCGGCCGGTCAGCCAGTAGGTGAAGAACGGTACGCCGTCGGCGTCGCGGCCGATCGCGAGCCCGCGGCCGGGGTACTCGACTGATTCTCCGAGTGAGCGCACGCCTCAGCGCCCCAGGAACTTGCGGATCGACTCGACGTACTTCGTCGGTTCCTCGTCATGGATCGAGTGGGCCGAGCGATCGAAGATCTCGAGGGTGGACTGCGGGAGGCGGGTGGCGAGGTCGCGGGGGAGGTCGAAGCCGACGTGGCGGTCCCACAGCGCGGCGAGGATAAGGGTGGGTACTTCGATGCCGGCCAGATCGTCGGCCAGGTCCGCGCGCTCGGTGCCCACCAGGGCCATTGCCATCTCCGGATTGGATTCCGGGGCGTCGGGGTCGTCGGCGGGGATGTTGGCCGGGTCGTAGTAGAAGAAGTCGGCCGCGTTCTCGCTCTGGGCGATGGCGCCGATGGCGGCGAAAGTGCGCTCGATCGGGTCGGTGAGAGGCTCGAGTTGATCGCGAAGAGCAGTGCGCTCGTCCGGGGTGAGGATCGGGTCGACCGCGGCCGGGCGCATCGTCCACAGGCCGGGGTGGAGCGGGTCGACGATCGGGGGAGCGTGCAGGATCAGCCCATCCACATGATTGCTGTGGGCAACGGCGTACTCCGCGGCCAGCAGGCAGCCGAACGAGGCGCCCCACGGCACGATCCGCTCGACGCCCAGCGCCGTACGCAGGTCGTCCAGGTCGGCGACCAGCTGCGCCATCGTGTACGTGCTCGGGTCCGACGGACGCGCCGTTCGCCCACACCCGCGCTGGTCGTAGAAGACGACCGGCGCGAACTCCGCGACCGCGCCACCGACGGAGCGTTCGATCGAGTACGAGCTCTCGCCCGGCCCGCCGTGCACCAAGACCAGCGGTACTCCGTCATGCGAACCGCCCGCGACCCGGACCCAGTGATCGACCCCACCTGCGGAGATCGTCCGCACTCCGTCACTCAACATGGGTGCGAGGATACGGCTCAGCGGTTCAGATACGCGAGGACGGCCAGAACGCGACGGTTTCGTCGTCGGACGCGGGCAGGTCGAGCTTGGCGAAGATCGCGGCGATGTGTTTGGTGACGGCGCTGATGGACAGCGTGAGTTGTTGCCCGATCGCGGAGCTTGGCGACGAGCTGCGGATCCATCGCGGTACCGCCGGCGGCCACCGACCGTACCGCCTCGACGAACTGTTCGGTGTTGAACACCCTGTCCTTCAGCAGATAACCGACCGAACCATTGCCATCAGCAAGAAGTTCGCGCGCATAGAGCTGCTCGACGTCCTGCGACTGCCCAACCACCCTGCACTTATCCCCACCCAGCATCGCAATCCCGTGGGTCAGTGCGGAGTCTGTTCGAGGAGTTGCTTCAGTGCGGCGAGGTTTGCGGCGACCGCTGATTTGATGCGGCCGGCGGCGATCGGGGCCAAGAGCTTTGACGGACCCGATGGCTGGAGGTTGACCGTGTTGGTGAGGATCACACCACCGTCGACCGCTTCGAGGGTGTAGGTGAGGACGGCCGGGAGGGAGCTGAGCGTGCCCGAGACGGTCAGTTTTTGGTCAGGGACGAGCTCGGTGATTTCCAGGGATTCCTCGCTGTGCACAGGGATCGTGCGGGTCTGCAGGTAGCGGGTGCCCACGCCGGGTGGTCCGGGGGTGAGCTGCCGGGTTTCGGATAGCGCGTAGTTCCACCGCGGGAGGTTCTCGAGGTTCGCCAGGTAGGCGAAGACCGTGGCCGGCGGGCGCTCGATGGTGATCGTGTTGGTGAATTTCATTGCGGCCGCCGTGAGCTGTCGACGAGGCGCTGAGCCGCGGTCGGATCGTGGGCGGGGAGAACGACCAGGCCCGGCAGGTGGTCGGCGAGGGTCAGGACCTTGTCGGTGGTCCGTGCGAGTTCGCCGCGGTCGCCGACTCCGGGTAGCTGGCGGCGTTCGAGCAGCCCGGCCTCGTACGTCAGGTCGCCAACCATCAGCAGTGGCGGCAGCTCGCGCCGGCGTACGAGCATCGAGATCGACCCAGGCGTGTGACCGGGCGTCGGGAACAGGAGGATCGATCCGTCACCCATGACGTCGTACGCTCGAGGAAACGGCGTCAGGTCGACGTCGGTGGTGAAGTCGATGTGCTTCCAGCGCGCCCCCGGTACGTCGATGTGCGACCGGAGGAAGCCGCGCGCCTCGGGGGAGAAGCCGGACAGCTGGTCCCATTCCGCTCGGGTGATCAGCAGTTCGCTGCCGCCGAGGTGGGGGATCCCGCCGATGTGGTCCTGGTGCAGGTGCGAGATGACTGCCTTGTCGACGTCGGCGGTCGAGTACCCGAGGGTGCCCAGTTGCGCGTCGAGTGTTTCCTGCTCGGCAATGTGGAACTTGGCCAACCGGTCGTACACGACCCCATTGAACCCGCCCGGGAAGTACGACGGATCGGTCACCGAGGCGCGGTCCTGACCGGTGTCGAACAACACCAGTCCGTTCGCGTGCTCGATGACGTACACGTTGATCGGGCGGGGCGGCAGCCAGCGGCGGGACGTGAGCAGCCACCAGTACAACGGCTTCCGCGAGCCGTAGGCGTGTTCGGGGTGGATCTCGACGCTGCCGGTGCTGATCACCGATACCGCCCGGACCGGGTCACCGGTGCCGGTGCGCGCCGGCAATCTGGTCGCTTCCGTGGACACTTGAACTCCCTTCGGGCCCCGACGGATTCGGGGCCGAGGGCATCAGTCTTCGGGAGAGCCGCGGCCGCGTCTGTGACTTTTGTAGTGCGCGGGCGTAACCGAGGTCACGCGTCGTCGGGGTTCCAGGTCTGGTCGTGGAGACCGGTCGGATCGAGGATGTGGACCTTGTCGGCCGACGTGGCAACCAGCCCGGCCAGCCGGAACTCCCGCAGTACGCGCGCCACCACCTCGCGGACCGAACCGACGGAATCCGCGAGGTCCTGCTGGGACACTCGGGCGACGAGCTCGCCGCGTGGACCCTGCTGGGTCGACGCGAGGTCGAGCAGGTGAGAGGCGACCCGCTGTCGCACCGTGCCGAAGGCGTTCACCGCGGTCTGCTGCAGGTTCTCGTACAGCCGCCGGCTGAGCTCCTCCGCCAGCGCCCACCCGACCCGGCTGTCGGCACGCGCCGCAGTCGTCAGCAGCCCCGCGTCGATCCGGAAGATGGTGCACTCGGCCAGCGTCTGTACGCCGACGTCGGCCGGACCCGCGACAAGTACGGCGATCCCGAGTACGTCGCGAGCCCGCGCGTACCGGACTGTCACCTGGCGCCCTTCCGGCGAGGACATGTAAACGCGCAGCAACCCCCGAACAACCAGCACTGCGCGCGGCGTGGACCGCTCCCGGTACAGCGTGCTGCCGGCCGGGTAATCGATCCGATCACCCGTCGCCAGCAACCGCTCGATCAGCTCAGCCGGCAATCCTCCGAGGAAGCTGCCGGCCAGAGCCGCCGCCACGTCCCCATCAGCCATCCCCCAAGCATGGGGCACCGGCACCGGCGAAGCTACTGAGTACTTGCCAGGGCCGCGGCGTGTTTGCCGGTGGTGAGGGATTGGCCCTGGTCGATCATTTGTTCGGCGATGCGGTCCACGGCGTGGGAGAAGGCTTCGGAGTTCTCAGGGTCCCAGTCGGTGAGGCGGTCGAGCATCCAGATGCGGAAGGCGCCGACGAAGCGCTGGAACATCTCCATGCCGAGTTGGGTGAAGCGGTAGTGCCCGAGCGTCTCGGAAAGGTAGCCGTCGGCAACCAGTTGGTCGGCGAGCGGTTCCAGCACACCGGGTGGCATGCGGAGGTCGCCGGTGATCTCGGCCAGGGTCGCCGAGCCCTTCTCGGCGCCGCCGCGGAAGACCCGCATGATCATCCAGGCCTGGGCGTTGGTGAGCGGGATACCGGACTCGGCCAGGACCTCGGGCGCGGGGTTGCGCTTGTGGTGCTGTACGACGAGTGCCGCGAGCTTCTGAAGCTCGTGCTCGGAGTCGAACGACGCCGGGGCCGCGAAGTTCTCGCCGACATCGGAGGCGGCCATCCGCGCGGAGTCGCGGAGCGGGACCTCCTTCAGCAGCAGCGCAGTGATGAACCCGAGCGCCGCCACCGGGACGGCCCACAGGAACACGGTGTGCAACGAGTCCGCGTACGCCGCTGTGACCGCTGATCGCATCGACTCAGGGAGATTGCGAACGCCCTCGACCGTCGTCACCACGCGGGGATCCGCGCCGGTGGCCCGGACGGCTTCCTCCAGATGAACCGGCAGATGGTGGGAGTAGATCGACCCGAACACTGCGACCCCGAACGAGCTGCCCATCGTGCGCAGGAAGCTCACCCCGGACGTCGCGACCCCGAGATCCGCATAATCGACGGTGCTCTGGACAACGACCGTCGGGACCGGCATGCACAGACCGACACCCACCCCGAGGACGACCATGTAGCCGGCCGTGACGACGTACGACGTGGAGTTGTCGAGCAGGGACAGCAGGAACAACCCGACACCGATGAGGACCGTGCCGACGATCGGGAACACGCGGTAACGGCCGGTCTTGCTGATCGTCTGACCGGTCACGACCGACGCAACCAGCAGACCGCCGACCAGGGGCAGCATCTGCAGGCCGGACTCGGTCGCCGAGGCGCCGTGCACGAACTGCAGGTACGTCGGCAGGTACGTGACCCCGCCGAGCATCGCGAACCCGATGATGAAGCTCATCACGGCACACACCGTGAACACCCCGGACCGGAACAAACGCAACGGCAGCAACGGCTCCGAGGCACGCTGTTCGACCAGGACAAACAAGCCGAGGGCAACCAATGAGCCGATCGCCATCGTGATGATGACGGGCGACGTCCAGTCGTACTCGTTGCCGCCCCAGGTCGTCACCAGCGTTAGCCCGGTCGCGGCGAGCGCGATGAACAGGATGCCGAGATAGTCGATCTTCGGCTCGATCGCGGCCTTCACCGACGGCAACGTGATCGAGGCGACGACCAGTACGACGATGCCGAGCGGGATGTTCACGTAGAACGCCCACCGCCAGCTGAGGTGGTCGACGAACAACCCGCCGAGCAATGGTCCGGCGACGGTCGAGACACCGAAGACCGAGCCCATCACGCCCTGGTACTTCCCGCGTTCGCTCAGCGGTACGACGTCCGCGATCACGGCCATCGCGGTCACCATGATCCCGCCGGCGCCGAGGCCCTGGATCGCGCGGGAGCCGACCAGCCACAGCATCGAGTCGGCCATCCCGCACAGGGCCGAGCCGCCGAGGAACAGCACGACGCTGATCAGGAACATCGGCTTGCGTCCGTACAGGTCGCCGAACTTGCCGACCAGCGCGGTCATGATCGTCTCGGCGAGCAGGTACGACGTGACGACCCAGGACAGGTGGTTGGCGCCGCCGAGGTCACTGACGATGGTCGGCAGTGCGGTTGCGACGATCGTTTGATCGAGGGCCGCGAGCAACATTCCGAGCATGATCGCGACCACGACCGCGTTCCGGGTGCGACGTCCGACAGGCTGGGCCTCGGTGTCCATACGCCGAATGTAGCCATTTCCGGACATCGTGTGACCACGAAACGACGGAGATCCGGTCAAGAAAAATAGGTCCGTAGGATGGGTGGGTGCCGTCAACAGTGCCCGAGGGGGAGGTTGCGCCCCGGGACGGGGCGTTGCCGGAGTCTGCCGTGCGCGAAGCCGCGGACCGGCCGTTGGGGTTCTACCTGCATGTGCCGTTCTGTGCCTCGCGGTGCGGCTACTGCGACTTCAACACTTACACCGCCAAGGAGCTCGGTGGCGGTGGGTCGCAGGCGTCGTACGCCGAGACCGCCGTCCGCGAGGTGCGACTGGCTCGTCGCGTGCTGGGGGAGCTCGACCGTCCGGTCGACACCGTGTTCTTCGGCGGCGGTACGCCGACGTTGCTGCCGGCCGCCGATCTCGGGAAGATGCTGGCCGCCGTTCGGGACGAGTTCGGGCTGGCTCCCGACGCGGAGGTGACGACCGAGGCCAACCCCGAGTCGGTCGATCCCGCGTACCTCGACGAGCTGCGGGCCGTCGGCTTCAACCGGGTCAGCTTCGGCATGCAGAGCGCGTCGTCGCAGGTGCTCAGGATCCTCGACCGCCAGCACACGCCGGGGCGTGCGTTGCAGGCTGTCAAGGAGGCGACCGCGGCCGGCTTCGAGCATGTCAACCTCGATCTGATCTACGGCACCCCGGGCGAGTCACTGGACGACTGGCGCGCATCGCTCGAGTCGGCGCTGTCCGCTCAGCCGGATCACGTGAGCGCGTACGCGTTGATCGTCGAGGACGGGACGCAGTTGGCGCGGCGGATCCGGCGCGGTGAACTGCCGATGCCGGACGACGACGATCTGGCCGACAAGTACATCCTGGCCGACGAGCTGCTCTCCGCCGAGGGTCTGCGCTGGTACGAGGTTTCCAACTGGGCTCGCAGTACGGCGGCCCGCTGCCGCCACAACGAGCTCTACTGGCGCGGCGACACCTGGTGGGGCATCGGCCCCGGCGCCCACAGCCACGTCGGCGGCACCCGCTGGTGGAACGTGAAGCACCCCAGCGCGTACGCCGAACGCCTCAACACCGACGAAAGCCCAGCTCAAGCCCGCGAAACCCTCGACGAGGAAACCCGCCGCATCGAACGAGTCCTCCTCGAGGTGCGTCTGGAAGCCGGTCTGCCGCGAGAGGTCCTGGACGAGCCCGGCCGCGCCGCCGCCGACCAGGTAGTCGAGGACGGTCTCGCGGTGCTCAACGGCGACCGCCTGGTGCTGACCGACCGAGGCCGGCTGCTGGCCGACGCGGTGGTTCGGGATCTCTTGCCGTGAATTGATCAGAAGCGATCACAGCAGGCCGTTGACGACTGTTGTGAGCAGACCCCTCGAAGGATGTCCTCAGTGGCCGAGTTCGGCCAATCGGCGCTCCGGTGCGGGAGACGCCTCGGCGAGCAGCTGCGTGTACTCGTGCTGCGGGTTCAGGATCACGTCGTCGGCCGACCCGTGCTCGACCACTGCGCCGTGGTACAGAACCATGATCTCGTCGCTGAAATGGCGTGCGGTCGCGAGGTCGTGGGTGATGTAGAGAACCCCGAGGTTCTCCTCCCGCTGCAGGGCGGCCAGCAGGTTGAGCACGCCGAGCCGGATCGACACGTCGAGCATCGACACCGGCTCGTCGGCGACCAGGATCGCCGGCTCCGGTGCGAGCGCCCGTGCGATCGCCACTCGTTGCCGTTGGCCACCAGATAGTTCGTGCGGCTTCCGGCCGACGTAGTCCTCGTCCAGCCGAACCCGCCGCAGCAGCTCCAGTACGCGCTCGTCCACCTGCTCACGGGTGAAGTCCGGATGGTGCAGTGTCACCGGCCGGGCCAGATGATGGCCGATCGTGTGGTAGGGATTCAGCGACCCGAACGGGTCCTGGAAGACCATCTGCACAGCCTTCCGGTACGCCGCCGCGCGCGCACCGCGATACTGCATCGGCTCGCCGTCGACGAGGATCGATCCGGACGTCGGCCGTTCGAGCTGCATCAGCAGCTTGGCGATCGTCGACTTGCCCGAGCCGGACTGACCGACGAGCGCGATCGTGCGCCCCGGCGTCAGCTCGAAGCTGACGTTGTCGACCGCTCGCAATCGCGTCGTCCGCAGGCCTTCGCGGAGCCGGTACTCCTTCACCATCTCGCGCATTTCGAGGACACTCATCGGCTCTCCATTTCGACGGCCTCCACGGTCTGCTCCGTCTCGTCCAGTTCCGTGCCGTCTAGGTCGCCGAGGTCGCCACTGCGGACGAATCCGCCGCGTTCGCCGGTCAGGCTGGGGAACGACGAGAGCAGGCGCCGCGTGTAAGGGTGCTTGGGTTTCGTGTAGAGCGTGAGCGCGTCGTCCAGCTCGACGATCAGGCCGGCCCGCATCACCGCGATCCGGTCGCTGATCTCGAGCAGCAGCGGCAGATCGTGGGTGATGAAGATGACCGCGAACCCGAGCTCCGCACGCAGCCTGGTGATCTCGAGGAGGATCTCCCGCTGTACGACGACGTCGAGCGCAGTCGTCGGCTCGTCCATGATCAGCACCTGCGGCTCGAGCGCGAGTGCCATCGCGATCATCACCCGCTGCCGCATCCCGCCGGACAGCTCGTGTGGATAGGCCCTGAGCCGGTTCCGGTCGACACCGACCCGCTCGAGGAGCTCGCCGCTGCGAATCCGGCGTTCGGCTTTGGTCAACTCGGGCCGATGCGTGATGAACACGTCCTCGAGCTGTTCGGAGATCCGCAGTACCGGGTTGAGCGAGTTCATCGCGCCCTGGAAGACCATCGCGATCTTGTCCCAGCGGAACGCCCGTAGGTCGTCCCCGGCGAGCCTCGACAGGTCGACGTCGTACCCTTCGCGCGACGAGAACACCACGCGTCCGGAGGTGATCTGCGCCGGCGGTTTGAGCAGCCGGGTGATCGCGTACGCGAGCGTCGACTTCCCGCAGCCGCTCTCGCCCGCCAGGCCGAGGATCTCGCCGCGTTCCAGCGTGAGCGAGACCTCCCGGACCGCGTGCACGGTCGTCTCGGCCAGGTAGTCGATGCTGAGATTCTCGATGCTGAGTACAGGACTCATGACTTCACGCTCCACTTGTTGCGCTCGGCGCGCGTCTGCGAGCGCAGCTTCGGGTTGATGATCTCGTCGATCGAGAAGTTGATCAGCGACAAGGCCGCGCCGAAGAGCGCGATCGCCAGACCGGGTGGCGCGAACCACCACCAGGCGCCGAGCCGGAGCGCGAGCCCGTTCTGCGCGTAGAACAGCATCGTGCCCCACGTGAACGATCCCGATGCGCCCAGGCCGAGGAACGACAGCCCGGCCTCCCCGAGGATCGCGAAGATCACCGCGAACACCACCTGCGACGCGAGCAGCGGGATCAGGTTCGGCAGGATCTCGACGAACAGGATCCGCCAGCGTTTCTCACCGCTGATCCGGGCGGCGAGCACGTAGTCCCGGCTGCGCACGCTCAGGGTGAAGCCGCGCAGGACGCGCGCCGACCCGGCCCAACTGGTGATCGCGAGGACCGCGGCCACCAGCCAGATGGACTTGTTCGGCACGTAGCTGGAGATCAGGATCACCAGCGGCAGGCCGGGAATGACGAGCATGATGTTGGTGAACAGCGAGAACGCCTCGTCCGCCCAGCCGCCGACGAACGCCCCGACGATGCCGAAGAACGACGACAGCAGCAAGGTGAGCGCGCCGACCACGACGCCGATGATCAGCGATCCGCGGGTCGCGTAGGCGAGCTGGGCGAAGACGTCCTGACCGGTCTGCGTGGTGCCGAGCAGGAAGCCGTTGCCGGGGCCGGTCAGTCCCAGGTCCCGGACGGTCGACGGATTGCCGACGAGCAGCGGGCCGACGACACCGAACACGACGATGATGCCGGCGATGCCGAGGCCGACGGCCAGCTTGAGCGTCATCGGCGGCAGCCGGCGCCGGGCCGGCGCCGCTTGCGAGGTCGCCGCCTGCGCCGCCCCTTCAGTGGTGATGGCCAAATCAGTTCACCCCGTTCAGGATCGCGCGCGGGTGCGCGGGTCGATGACGCCGTACAGCAGATCGACGAGCAGGTTGGCTCCGAGGACCGCGAGCGTGATGATCAGGAAGACGCCTTGCATCAGCGCGTAGTCGTTGTTGCCGACGGCAAGCAACAGGGCGGAGCCGATCCCGGGGTAGGTGAACACCGCCTCGGTGACGATCGAACCGGCGACCACGAAGCCGAGCGAGATCGCGAACCCGGAGATCGACGGCAGGATCGCGTTGCGGGCCACGTAGCGCGAACGGATCCGGCGTGGCGTGAGTCCTTTCGCCTCGGCGGTGACGACGAAGTCCTCGGACAGGGTCGAGACCATCATGTTGCGCATCCCGAGCATCCAGCCGCCGATCGACGAGATGACGATGGTCAGCGCCGGGAGCGCGCCGTGGTACACGACCGACTGCGCGAACGGCAGGTTCCACCCCGGCGTCACGGAGTACACGTCGTACCCGCCGTTGAGGGGGAAGACCGGCCACGTGCTGCCGAGCAGGAACAGCAGCAGCAACGCCAGCCAGAAGTACGGCACCGACTGCAGCATCGTGGTGACGGGGATCAGGTTGTCGATCCACGATCCGCGGCGCCAGCCGGCGGCCCGGCCGAGCAGGATGCCGACGGCGAACGAGATCACCGTCGCCAGCCCGATCAGGCCGACGGTCCAGGGCAGCGTCTGGCCGATGACCTGGGAAACCGGCTCCGGGAAGTACGCGATCGAGGTCCCGAGGTTCCCGGACACGAGCTGGTGCAAGTACGTCCAGTACTGCGCCCACAGGGACGAGTGCGTGTCCGTCCCGAGCAGCGCCTCGATGGCCGCCCGGGTCGTCGGGGTGACCGGACCTTTCGTCGCCAGCTTGGACAGCATGAGGTCGACCGGGTTCCCCGGCATCAGCCGGGGAATCAGGAAGTTCAGCGTCAGTGCTGCCCAGAGGGCGGCGACGTAGAAGACGAGCTTTCGCAGCAGATAGCGCACAGTCGGCCGCTACTTCGCCGGGGTGATCGTCTTGAGCACGATCCCGGCGTCCCACGCCTTCCAGGCCGCGGGCAGGACGTAGGTGTTGTCCTTGGTCGGCCAGCCGGTCGCGCGCGAGGTGTTGAACTCGGTCAGCATCGAGTTCACGTAGACCGGGATGTAGGGCAGCTGGTCGGCGATGATGCTCTGGATCTTCGCGTACGCCGCCTTCTGCGCGGCCTGGTCCGTGGTCCCGGCAGCCGCCGTCAGGGCGGCGTCGACGGTCGGGTTCGAGAACCGCGACTGGTTGCCGGCCGAGGCGCTCTTGCCGACCGCGGCGGTGTTCGTCGAGGCGAGCTTGCTGTCGTAGGTGAAGTACGGGTTCGTGGAGGCGCCGAGTCCGACGGAGTCGAGCGACAACTGGAATTTGCCGTTCGTCTGGGCGGCGTTCCACTCGTTCCACGAGACCTGGCTGGGCTTCAGCTCGATGCCGACCGCGGCCAGCTGCTGCTTGAGTGTGTCGTTGATCGAGATGTAGTCACTCCAGCCCGTCACGGTCTGGACGGTCAGCGTCAGGCGCTTGCCGGCCTTGGTCCGTACGCCGTCGCTGCCCTTGGTCCAGCCGGCCGCGTCGAGGAGCTTGCCCGCCTCGTCGGCGTTGGCGCTCTGCGGAAGCTTGGCGGAACCGGGGTCCGCGATCCACTGGTCGTCCCGGCCCGGGAGCAACAGCGTCGGCGATCCGACACCTGCGACTCCGCCGCCGGCCAGCTTGGCGAGCTGCTCGCGGTTCATCGCCAGGTAGATCGCCTTGCGTACGGCGGGATCGGTCTGTGGGCCGGAACATCCGAGCTGGGCGTTGGAGCACGTCACGATCACCGTCGTCATGACCGGGGTGTTGACGTAGGTCAGGTCCTTGTTGGACTTCATGATGTTGTCGATCCCGGGCAGGTACGCACTCGCCCAGTCGACCTTGCCGGCGACGAGTGCCGCGCTGGCCGCGTCCGCCGACTGCACCGGCAGATAGCGGACCTCCTTGATCGTGGGTTTGCCCGTCTCCCAGTACTGGTCGTTCTTGGTCAGCACGTAGCTCTGCGGCGTGAACGACTTCAGCTTGAACGGGCCGGTGCCGACCGGGTTCTCGTTGAGGTTCGTGGTCGGGTCCTTGATGTCCTTCCAGATGTGCTCGGGCACGATCGCCTGGTTCGCGAGGACGGCCGGCTCCTGCATCAGGGACTTCGACTTGAAGGTCAGTACGGCGGTGTCGTCCGCGGTGGCCTTGGCCGTCGCGGCGAGGCCGGACGGGTTCAGCGCGGGGGTCTTCGCGACCAGGTTGAACGTGTAGGCGACGTCCTTCGCGGTGAACGGCTGGCCGTCGTTCCACTTGACGCCGTGGCGGAGCTTGATGGTGAGCTCGGTGCCGGCGGCGTTCCAGGAGTAGCCGGTCGCAAGCACCGGGGTCGCCTCGGACTGCTTGGCGAAGTTGTACCAGTACAGCGGCTCGTAGATGACGCCGAGCGTCGGCTGCAGCGCGGTGCTGCTGAACGGGTTGAAGTTCTTGGCCGTGATGTCGCCGGCCGCGACGGTGATCGAGGCGTCCTTCGCGGTCGCCTGGCCACCGGTGGCGGCGCCCGAGCAGGCGCCGAGCGTGAGGGCCGTCGCGGTCACGGCGGCGACGGCGCTCACCAGGCGTCGTAGCGGCGGGCGGTTCGTGGAGTTCCGGAGCATGGGGGGATTCCTTTCCGGGCATGCAGGGACCGCGCCGAACGCGGTCCTTGGAACGCGTCACCCGGCACCGGCCAGGGAAGCTGGGCGGTAACTTAGTTGGCCTAATAAACTCGGCGCAAGGGTTCGCGGGGGTAACGATTTGACCGCGCAGGGTCGCGAGCGGGCGACGGCGCGCGCCTGAGGGCGGCGCGAGAGTGCGATGCCGCGAGGCGGTTGCTAGGCGGAGATGGCGTGCTCGGACTTGAGCATCATCAGCGCGGCGCCGATCGCCGCCGCGTCGTGCCCGCGCTCGTCCAGCACCACTTTGGTGCCGACGCTGCGCCCGAAGACCGAGCTCAGGATCCGCTCCTGCAGGATCGGCAGGTAGATCGTCCCGGCGACGGCGAAGGCCGGCCCGGTGAGGACCAGCAGTTGTACGTCGTACATGTTCGCGATCGTCTGCGCGCCGAGCGCGATCCAGGCGGCGCTGTCCCGGATGATCGCCTCCGCGCGCGAGTCCCCGCTCAAGGCCAGCCGCGCGATGGCGGCGAAGGCCGCAACACCGGAATGCCGGTGCGACCCGAGATCGAGCCCGGCCGCGCGGGCCTTCGCGACGACGGCGGCCGGACCGGCGAGCGCCTCAAGGCAGCCGGTGCCTCCACACCAGCAGCGGGGACCGCCGATCTGGACGCAGATGTGCCCGACCTCGCCGGCGTTGCCGTGCGCGCCCTGGTAGACGTTGCCGTTGAGTCGCAGGCCGGAACCGATGCCCTCGCTCATGAACAACGCGGCCATCACCGAGACGTCGTGGCTGGTGGTGAGGCGGGTGCCCGCGGCGGCCGCGGTCGCATCGTTCTCGAGGAGTACGGGCATGCCGAGCCGCTCCTCGAGGCGGCTGCGGATCGGGAAGCCGACCCAGCGCGTCATCGACGGCGGCGCCGACGTCACTCCGCGGTTGCGGATCAGCGGGCCGGGGCAGACGAAGCCGAGCCCGAGCACGAGCGCCGGATCGACGCCGGAGCTCGCGATCAGCTCGCCCGTCTCGATCGCCACCCGCGCGACGACCTGCTCGGGGTCGCTGTCGTCGCCCGGACCGTCCCGCCGCCAGCGCGCGACCACGCCGCCGGCGTAGTCGACCAGCACGTACGTCAGGTGGTCCTCGCTCAGATGCACGCCGACGACGTACCGCGCCGCCGCGCGGATCTGCAGCAGGGTGCGGGGTTTGCCGCCGATGGACGTCGAGGCGCCGCGACCGGTCTCGGCGACCAGGCCGTCGTCGATCAGCCGGCGGACGACCGCGGTGACCGATGGTGCCTTCAGGCCGGTCAGCTGGGTAAGTTCGACCCGGCTGAGGGTGCCGGCGGAGCGGATGCGGTCGACGATGAGGCCGCGACTGCTCGTCGGCGCCGGATCGTAGCCCGGCGACTGCGAGGAGTCGCTGACCTGCTGCATCGGTCCATCCGCCTTCTGTCCGGTTAGTTAGATCTGTGAATATAGTGGGAACAGCCGTCTTGGAGGGCAGTTTATGCAGGACACGAAGCCCCGGGATCGTATTGCCGGGCTGGTGCTGGCGCGTCCTGACCGGGTCCTCGGGATGGAGCCGTTCATGGCCGATGTCGTCCAGGGCATCGAGGAGTACTTCGCCGGGCGGCGCTGCAGCCTGCTGATCGAGTTCACCGCGGACGTCGCCGGCGAGATCGAGATCTGGCGTCGCTGGGTGGCGCACGAGTACGTCGACGGGATCGTCATGGTCGATCTCCGCAGCGACGACCCCCGGCTGGACGAGCTGGTCCGCCTGCGGACGCCGGGGGTGTTGCTCGGCGGACCTGAACTCCAGGCGCCGATCACTAACGTGCTGGTCGACAACGCCGAAGGCGCCCGGGCGGCCGTTCGGGCGCTCGCCGACCTCGGGCACCGGGAGATCGCCAGGGTGAGCGGTCCACGCGACATGGTGCATTGCCAGGCGCGGGACGAGGCGTTCATCGCCACCTGTGCGGAGCGCGACGTACAAGGGCAGGTGATCGAGGGGGATTACTCCGAGGAGTCCGGCCGGGAGGCGACCCGGCAGTTGCTGACCGGCGGCCCGATGCCGAGTGCTGTTGTCTATGACAACGACCTGATGGCGATCGGTGGCCTCAGTGTCGCGAAGGAGCTGGGAGTCGCGGTTCCCGAGGAGTTGTCGATCATCGCGTGGGACGACACCGCCGTGGCCCGGCTCGCGCATCCGCCGTTGAGCGTGGTCACGGTCGACGTCCACGGGCTGGGCGCGATCGTCGGCGAGGCGATCCTCGCGGCGATGGACGGCGCCGACGTGACGACGTACCACGTGCCGAAGCCGACGATCCGGCTGACGCAATCGGTCAGCCGCGCGGTGATCACTCACAGCTAACTCGCAGGTAGTGCATCCCTCGGTGATCGTCGGGATTCGCAGCGTGACCAGGGGTGACACTATGTCAGGACCTGGTGGGGCTCGTATCTCAGCGTGACCGGGGGGTGCTTGACATATCCGGTTTGGACGATTGAGACTCAGGTCACTTTCGCGATCCGAGAGCGCTCTCAACTCCGTCCAAGTTCCAGGGAGCACGTCACATGCGGCCCAGTGCCCGCTACCGCCCCATCGCCGGACTGCTGGCCTGCGCCGCGGTCGTGCTCGTCACCGCGGCGTGCGGCGGCGGTTCCAGTTCGTCCGATCCGAGCGCCGCCGCGACGGACGGGCCGAAGATCGAGCTGACCATCGCAACCTTCAACGAGTTCGGGTACGACGACCTGTACGCGGAGTACGAGGCCGCGCATCCGAACATCACGATCGTCGAGCAGCACGCCAAGACGGTCGACGACCACGTCAAGAACCTCGACGCGAACCTGGCGTCCGGGACCGGGCTGGCCGACATCGAGGCGATGGAGGTCAGTTGGATCTACAAGTACCTGGCCAAGGCCGACAAGTTCGTCGACCTGCGGCAGTACGGCGCGAACGACCTGAAGGACCGCTGGCTGGACTGGAAGGTGGCCGGCGCGACCACGCAGGACGGGAAGATCATCGGGTACGGCACCGACATCGGGCCGGAGGCGATCTGCTACCGGCGCGACCTGTTCGCGAAGGCCGGGCTGCCGACCGACCGGACGCAGGTGGCGAAGCTGTTCCAGGACTGGCCGTCGTACTTCGCGACCGGGCGGAAGTTCAAGCAGCGGGTTCCCGGTTCGGCGTGGTACGACTCCGCCGTACTGACCTGGGAGGCGATGCGCAACCAGCTGATCCAGGCGTACTACTCGAACGAGGACCGCTTCCTCGCCGACGAGAACCCGCGACTGAAGTCGACCTGGAAGCAGGTGGTGGCCGGGAGCAAGGACGGTCTGTCCGCCGGGCTGGTCGCCTGGAGCGACGAGTGGAACGCGGCCTTCCGCACCGACAAGTTCGCGACGATGGCATGCCCGGGCTGGCTGCTCGGCGTGATCCAGGACAACGCGGGCAGCTTCGGGAAGGGCAAGTGGGACGTCGCCGACGTGTTCCCCGGCGGTGGCGGCAACTGGGGCGGCTCGTACCTGACCGTGCCGATCCAGTCGCCCCAGCCAGAAGAGGCAGCGAAGCTGGCTGCCTGGCTGACCGCTCCCGAGCAGCAGGTCAAGGTGTTCAAGAAGATCGGGTCGTTCCCGTCGACGCTCGACGCGTACAACGACCCGCAGGTGAAGTCTCAGGTCAATGCGTACTTCAACAAGGCGCCAGTGGGACAGATCTTCATCAACCGGGCTCGGAACGTGATCCTCAAGCAGCACAAGGGTCCTCGCGACGGTGAGATCAACCAGATCTTCAGCGCCGCGCTCGCTCGGGTGGACAACGGCAAGCAGTCGCCGGATGCTGCATGGGAGCAGGCCCTCGACCAGGCAGAGAAGGTTGCGGAGACGCGGGTCGGGAACTGAAGAAATCTGTCAACACGCCCCGTGGGGTGGCCAACGGCTGACGCGCGTTCGACCGAGGACGTACTACCGTGTGAACGCAGGCCGATCGACAGCCGAGGAGGGCCGATGGACGGGTCTGGTTCTCCGACGCTGGAACAGGTCGCGGCCGTCGCCGGGGTGTCGCGCGCCACGGTCTCGCGGGTCGTGAACGGCTCGCCGAAGGTGTTGCCGGAGACGGTCGCCGCGGTTGAGCAGGCGATCCGGCAGTTGGGGTATGTACCGAACCGGGCGGCTCGCGCGCTGGTGACACGTCGTACGGATTCGGTGGCGATCGTCGTACCCGAGCCGGACAGCCGGGTGTTCTCGGACCCTTTCTTCGCTGGGATGCTGAGCGGGGTCAGCCGGACGTTGGCGCCGACGTCGTCGCAGTTGGTGCTGTTGATCGAGCCGGCTGAGGGGGACGACCAGCGGTTCATGCGGTACCTGCGCGGCGGGCATGTGGATGGCGCGATCATCATCAGCCATCACGGTCGTGACAACGTGCTGCAGGAGTTGGCGCAGTTGCCGCTTCCGATCGTTTTCAGCGCGCGGCCGCTCGGGGTCGACGTACCGGTGGCCAGCGTCGACGTGGACAACGTGGCCGGCGCGCGGACGGGTGTCGAGCATCTGCTCGCGATCGGTCGGCGGAAGGTCGCGACGATTGCCGGGCCGCTCGACATGACTGCTGGTCTTGACCGCCTGACCGGCTACAAGGACGTGATGAAGGAAGCCGGCCTGCCGGCGCTGATCGAGTACGGCGACTTCACGGCTGACGGCGGCGAGCAGGCGACGCTGCGGTTGCTGGATGCGCATCCGGATCTTGACGGGCTGTTCGTCGCGTCGGACCTGATGGCGACTGCTGCTCTTCGCGTGCTGTCCGAGCGCGGGCGTCGGGTTCCTTCCGATGTCGCGGTGGTCGGCTTCGACGACTCGGTCCTGGCCACCATGACCACCCCCAAACTCACCACCGTCCGCCAACCGGTCGAACAACTCGGCGCCCGCCTGGCCGAAATCCTCCTGGCCAAGATCGGCGGAGCGAACCTCACCAGCCCCGAGATCTACAACACCGAACTCATCATCCGCGACAGCGCCTGACCTCCGTCCGACCTGGGGGAGCTCGGGGCTAGGGCGGGTCGTTCTGGAACTGGAACTGGACGCGGATCGAGTCGTCGAGGGGGATGACGACGGTGGTGTTGGACGGCGACCAGGTCTGGGGGACCAGGAAGAGGCGGTTCTGGCCTACGACGAGGAGGCGGAGGCCTCGGTAGCGGTAGTTGAAGGTCTGGCCGGTGCCCGCCCGGAGGGTGGTTTCTTCGATGCCGGGGGAGCGGAGGGCCAGCTTCTCCTTGGTGTCGAGGATGACGACCGGGAAGCGGTTCAGGTGGCGGGCGTCGGCGCGGGCCAGGCCACGGCCGGAGTACTGCGCCGTGGTCGCGGTTGCCCAGAAGGCGCAGGTGACGGTCGCGACGGCGAGGAGCGCGATGAGGATGTGTTGCGGGCCGAGGGTCGGGTCGGCTTTGCGGCGGAGATAGGTGAGGTAGGCAAGCGCCGCGGCCGCGAACCCGATCACGACGGGGACGATCAGGGCGTAGTACGGGAGCTGGCCGATGAGTGGATAGGCGAGGAGGCCGGCTACGCCCACCACGAGGATCACTACGGCGACGCGGGCGGCGCGGCGTACGGCGCCCGGGGTCGGGTGGATCGCGTTGTGCAGAAGAAGAGCGGCCACCGCGAGCAACGTGATCACCAGGAGCGGGACCAGGAGCGGTTGTGGACTGCGCATCACGTAGTCCTGCGTGCTCAGGCCGATCGTGTCGACGTCGATCCCGAAGTACTCGTACTGCGAACGCGACGAGACGTACCCGAAGTAGAACAGCAGTGCGCTGAGCAGCGTCACCGGGGTGATGATGCCGGCGGCGAAGCTGATCCAGCGCTCGGCCTGCGACCGTTCGTCGGCCATCTCAGCTCGTCGGTGTTTCAGGCGTTTCGGGGGTTTCAGGGGTTTCAGGAGTCTCGCTCGGCAAGGCCGTCAGGACGATCTGACTGCCACTCCGGCCGAGCAGACTGTCGCAGTCCGACTGACTCTCGCACGTTGCCTGGCCCGGAACCTCGAGAGTGGTGCTGCCGGAGCCGGCGAGCTGGCGGACACCGACATAGCAGGTGTCGTGCTGATCGGCTGTCCACCGAACGCCGCTGCAGGCCGGAAGGTCACCGGGACAGGACTGCTGGTCGGCCGCGAAGACCCCCTCGGGCTTGAAGGTTGCCGAGCCCAACTCGATCGTGGTGCCGTCCGGGAGCGAGGTGTCGGTCAAGCTGACCGAGTAGCAGTTCGGATGCTGGTCGTCGACGGACGAGCCGCCGATCGGGAGCGAGGCGATGCTGATCGACGGTTGCTTCTGTTCCGGTTGGGTCGACTCGGCAGCGGTCGGTTCGGGTGCCGGTTCGGCGGTGTCGTCGGCGGTCGCGGTCACCACCGGCGTCGGCGTACCCCCGTCGCTCGACGAGCATCCCGTCAGCAACAGCACTGTCACCGAAACCGTCGCAACCAACGCTCGCATGACAACCACCCCCACGACCCAGAATGACCCTCTGTGCAGACCGCGACAACCTTTTGTTCACTCTCCGCTGCGACAACGGTGCATCCGTGATATCCCTAAGAACAAAAGGGGGACGTGAATGACCGACCACGAGATCCGGATCGCGCTGGTTCTGAACGGTGGCGTCAGCCTGGCGGTCTGGATGGGCGGGGTGACGCACGAGCTGGATCTGATCCGGCGTGCGTCCGGCGGGTCCGATGCGCCGCCGTCCCAGCCGTACGACGCTGTGCTCGCGGACCGCTGGCGGGAGTTGTGCCATCGGGGCGAGGAGCGGCGGCGTGTGGTGGTCGACGTGATCGCGGGGACGAGTGCCGGCGGCCTCAACGGTTCGTTGCTGGCGACAGCGATCGCGAACGGTTCGACGCTGGACCCCGACGGCGACAACGGTCCCTGGCTGCGACAGAAGTGGGTCGGGCTCGGATCGCTCGACGTCGGCAAGCTGGTGCCGTCGGCCGGCGTGAAGACGACATCGGTGCTCGACGGCAAGTACTTCCTGCAGCAGCTCGAGGACCTGCTCAAGGGCGTGGCCGACGCGGGTGACAGCGACGCCGAGGAGCCGGTGACGTTGTTCGTCACGGCGTCGGGGCTGGGCGTGCAGCAGTTCAAGGCCAAGGACGCGGCCGGGCAGGCGTTCGTCGTACCGGATCATCGGTACCTGTACGGGTTCACGAGCGAGGACGCGCCGACGTACGACGGGGCCAGGCGCAAGTTCTCGGTCAAGGACAAGAACGGGCTGAAGGACACCGAGCTGCTCGCGCGGGCGGCGCGCGCATCCGCGTCGTTCCCGGCCGCGTTCGGTCCGGTTCTGGAGACGCCCGAGCTGGCCGCGAGCCCGCCGCGGATGCAGCCCGGTCCGGCCGAGGCGGGATCGTGGCTGGTGGACGGCGGCGTGCTCGACAACGCGCCGTTCGGTCCCGTGCTCGACGTGGTCGCCCGGCGGCCGGTGACCGGCAAGGCCACCCGCTACGTGCTGTACGTCGTACCGTCCGCGGGGATCGGGCACGCGTCGACTGCGTTGCCCGGTGCAAAGGAGCCGAGCTGGCGGGTGGCCGCATTGTCCGCGGTGCAGTTCCCGCGCGAAGTGGACTTCCGGTCCGACGTCGAGCAGCTCGAGCGGTTGCTGCTGGAGGCGGACGCGTCCTGGTCCGACACCCAGCGGCTCTTTGACCGTTGCCTGAAGCAACCAGAAGAGCGGGCCCGGTTGAAGGCGGCGGCGACGGCGCTGCAACCGGCGTACTCGCGCGGTCGTGCGGCCGGCGGCGTGTGGGAGGCCGTGACGATCGCGAGCCACGACCAGTCGACCGTGCTGGATGCCGCGACCGCGCTGTCGGAGCCGGAGATCGACGAGATCCTCGCGACCGACCATCCGTGGGTGCCGGGGCCGGACGGTTCGACGACCGCCGTACGCAACGATGCCGACGGCAACCCGAGCTGGCTGTGGGGGACCGGGGCGGCCGAGCGCACCGTCCGGCTGATCCTGCGTTCGCTGCGGAATCAGATCAGCAAGGCGCCGCGCGCCGAGCGTGCGGAGTTGGACAAACGGCTGACCGCCACGAGCGACTGTCTGATGAAGGTGCAGGCTGTCCGCGACGCTCTCGACGACGCGTTGGCTGCGGCGCATCTGGACCTGCGACCGGCCGGTGGGGCGGAGGCGGTTGCGGTTGGGTTGAACGACATCTTCGAGCAGTTGCAGATCCAGCGGGCGCTCGGTGACGCCTTCGCCGAGCTGGTCGCGATCGTCGGCTGGGAGCTCGTCGACACAGCGCTCGAAGTAGAGATCGTGTCTCGCTGTACGTCGGCGCGCACGCCGCAGCAGCGCAGCGCGCCGTTCCAGTTCCTGCGGCTCGGGCCGGACATTCCACTCGCCGTACTCGACGAACTCCAGGAAGGCTCGATCGCGAACCAGCTCAACGAGCGCATCCTGTACGGCAGTCAGGTCGGGCATTTCGGCGCGTTCGGCGCGGCCGACTGGCGGCGGTGGGACTGGTTGATGGGCCGGCTGCACTGCGTCGCGCATCTCGGCGCGATGCTCGGTGCGGACGGGGACTGGATCCGCGAGACCCAGCGGCAGGTGCTTCAGGCCGAGGGCTGGGAGATCAAAGCTGTCGCCGAGCGGATCGAGCGGCTGGCCCAGGACTTCCCGGTCGATGCCGGGATCGGGGCGCTGGTGACGATGCGCAACGAGCTCAACGCGTCGCCCGAGGGCCGTGCGATCACCAAGGGCATTGCGGACCGGATGGTCGACGTCTCGTCCGGTCTCGGTCCCGAGGTCGGCAACTGGGTGAAGGCTGCCGCGGGCCGCAAGCATCAGCCCGGTTCGTGGCTGCTGCGCACGGCGCGCTGGTTCACCGAGCCGGCCCGGCAGACGGCCTGGGAGCGGATGGTCCGCGGCGCCAAGCTGACTCCGGCGCAGCGGCCGCAGATCTTCGAGCCATGGTTGCCTGTAGCAACAGCTGTGATCGGCATCCTGCTGCTGATCCTCGCGGGCACCGTCGACTCCTTACGGCTCCTCACAGCGCTTCTCGCCGGAGCGGTGCTTGCTTTGAGCGCCGTACTCGGTGTCGTCACCTGGTACGTACGGCGCGCCCGCCGGCGGATCCGCGGGTGGCTCGAGCGGCGGATGCCGGAGATCAGTCCAGAGTCACGAAATCAATGAGCTCCTCGACCCGGCCGAGCAGCGCCGGGTCGAGGTCGGCGAAGCTGTTGACCTTGGACAGGATGTGCTTCCAGGCGGCGGCGACGTCGGCCTGATCGGTGGCCGGCCAGCCGAAGGACTGCAGCACGCCCTTCTTCCAGTCCTGACCCTTCGGGATCCGCGGCCACGCCTTGATCCCGACCGACGACGGCTTCACCGCTTCCCAGATGTCGATGAACGGGTGGCCGACAACGCGCACATAGCGGTTGCTGACCTGCGCGGCGATCTTCGATTCCTTCGATCCCTCGACCAGGTGATCGACGAGTACGCCGAGGCGCCGGCCGGGGGCGGGCTGGAACCGGTTGACGATCTCGACCAGATCGTCGACGCCCTCGAGGTACTCGACCACGACGCCCTCGATCCGCAGGTCGTCGCCCCAGACCTTCTCGACCAGCTCGGCGTCGTGCCGGCCCTCGACGTAGATCCGGCTGGCGCGCGCGACCTTGGCCCGGACGTTGTCGACCGCGACCGAGCCGGACGCGGTGCGGGTCTTCTTCGCCGGGCCGGCCTTCTTCGGCGGCTTCAGGCTGACCGGCTTGCCGTCGATCCAGAAGCCCGGACCGAGCGGGTACGTGCGGATCTTGCCGTGCCGGTCCTCGAGGTCGACGACGCCGTGCTCCCAGCGCACGATCGCGCCGACGAACCCCGACGTGGGCTCCTCGACGACCATCCCCTTCTCGATCTCGACCTCGACGGTCCGCCCGTTCTTCGGCTTACGCCAGTCCCCACTGAGCACGTCGTTCCCATACCTGTCAGCCACGCGCCCAACGCTATGACCCCCGTCTGTCCTTCCCCCTCAACCACACACCCCTTTCTCGCCGAGTCGCGCAGATGACGGCGGGGTTCCGGGTCCCGGGAGGTGTGGACATGGTCTGGGGGTGTGGACATTGTCTCGGGAGTGTGGACATTGTCTGGGGGATGGGGACAGGAAATAGCTTGTCTCCAGGCCCCATGGGATGTCTCCCGCCACCGCACTATCCACCTAGAGGAACCACATCACGCCCGTGTCCACGCCTCACACCGCAACGACCGGCAGCATCATGCAGCCCGGGGACGGACCACATCCGGCCCAGAAACCCCAACTGCTAGTACGTGGGAGCGGCGTGCGTGGCTGTGGTCCGCCGGCTGGAAGCGGTCGCCGTGAGGGCGAAGTACGCGAGGAAACCGACGGCCAGGCCGACGGCCCACGAGTAGTCGTAGAGCGGTTTGAGGAACGGGATCAGGCCGTCCTGTGGGAACGGGCCGGCGCCCGGGTTCGAGTACGCGCCGCCGACGGCGAGCAGTGAGCCGAGGAGGGTCGCGACGACACCGCGCCAGTTCCAGCCGGCGGCGTACCAGTAGCGGCCGTTCGGTTGATAGAGGTCGGCGAGGAACAAGTTGGTCCGGTCGATCAGCCAGTACCCCGCGATCAGCACACCGGCCACCGATGCGAGCAGACCGCCGTAGAACGACAGCCAGACGAAGATGTAGATCGACGGGTCCGAGATCAGCCGCCACGGCTGGATCACGATGCCGATCACGCCGGTCACCAGACCCGCGGTCCGGAAGTTCAGCCAGCGCGGCAACGCGTTCGCGAAGTCGTACGACGGACTCACCACGTTGGCTGCGACGTTGCAGGACATCGTCGCGAGGATCGCCATAATCAGGCCGATCGTGACGATCACCGGGTTCTCGAACCGGCGGGTGAGCTCGACCGGGTCCCAGATCGCCGAGCCGTACAGCACGACCGTGCCGGAGGTGGTGATGATCGAGACCAGCGCGATGAACGACATCGTCGTCGGCAGGCCGATGATCTGCCCCCAGACCTGTTGCCGCTGGCCCTTTCCGAACCGGGTGAAGTCCGGCATGTTCAGCGACAGCGTGGCCCAGAACGCGATCATGCCCATCAGCGACGGTGCGAAGATCTTCCAGAAGTCGGCGTCCCAGCCGAGCTTCGACGGCTGCGACAGGATCGGCCCGAAACCGCCGGCCTTGACCAGGATCGCGACCATCAGCGCCACGAACGCGACCGTCACCAGCGGCGCCGCCCAGTTCTCGAACCGGCGCAGACCCTCGATACCGCGGAAGATCAGCACCATCTGCAGCACCCAGAAGAACGCGAAGCTCAGCCACATCGTCCACGGATGACCGCCGATCGCCGACGCGTTCAGCCAGCCCTTGCCGAACAGCTCGCCGACGATCACGTAGATCGCCTGGCCGCCGATCCAGGTCTGGATCCCGAACCAGCCGCAGGCGATGAACGCCCGCAGCAGCGCCGGGAAGTTCGCGCCGCGGACGCCGTAGAACGCCCGCGCGAACACCGGGAACGGGATGCCGTACTTCGTTCCCGCGTGACTGTTCAGCAGCAGCGGGACGAGCACGATCAGGTTCCCCAGCGTGATGGTGAGGAACGCCTGCAACCAGTTCATCCCGATCGCGACCAGCCCGGACGCGAGCAGGTAGCTGGGGATGTTGTGCGCCATCCCCATCCACAGCGCCGCGTAGTTGTACGTCGTCCACGTCCGCTCGGGCAACCGGGTCGGCGCGAGCTCGGCATTCGCGTACGGACTGTTCGCCAGCGCGCCGGGATCGGTCAGTTCGACCCGTCCGTCGGAGTGAACAGTCTGCTCAATCGTGGCCATGAGGTACCACCCCATCCGGTCGGGCGATGTCCGTTCCGAACAAGTTGCGCGACGAGATGACGTCGTGTCAACGGACAACTACCCGAAAGGTCATCCCGGGCCGAGAAGCGGCAGGCTCGGGCGTTGCGGCGTGCCCAAGACCTGGTAGCCGCGACGGATCGCGTCCTGGAGTTTCTCGACCGGCCATGGCCAGTCCTCGGTGTGCTTGAGCGCGTCGTCGAGCGGCGTACCGGCGTGGTGCAGCGTCGAGATCGTGTTGGCGACCTTGCCCAGGTCGATCGCCTGGTCGCGGGCGAACTCGATGTCGACGACGGCGCCGTGCCCGGGGACGATCTTGGTTGCCGCGGTCATCATCCCGACCGCGGCTTCGATCGTGTCCGGCCACTCGAGCGGGAACGAGTCCTCGCCGTACGACGGCGGCGCCGACTCCTCGAGCAGATCGCCGACGAAGACCACTTCCACATCCGGTACGACGACGACCGTGTCGCCGGACGTGTGCGCGTTGCCGACGTACAGGAGCTCGACGCGACGGTCGCCGAGGTCGATCACCTTGGCGGCGGCGAACGTCGTACCGGCGAGGTTCTCCTCGGCCGCGGCGTTCTCGTGCAGGTAGACGGTGGCGTCGGTGAAGACGCCGTTACCGGCGACGTGGTCGAAGTGTGCGTGGGTGTTGACGACCCAGCGGACGGGCAGGTCGGTCAGCTCGCGGATGTGTTCACGCAGCTGCTCGGCCTCTTCGGTGGTGGCGCGGGTGTCGATCACCAGTGCGCCATCGGATCCGACGACCAGGCCGACGTTCAGGTCCCATTCGTCGTACCGCCGAACCCAGGTGCGATCGCCGATCTCGGCCCACTCACTCATGCCCCCGACACTACTTGCTGAGCACGTCGCCCTTGGCAAGCCCTCTCCCCGGGACTTAGGCTCGCAAGTGTTCCGATCGGAACGTCGAAACTTTCGAAGGGTGGTCGGTGTGACGACACGACGTGCTGTGGTGGTCCGGGGCGGCTGGGAAGGGCACTCCCCGGTCGAGGCGACCGACCTGTTCATCCCGTTCCTGAAGGAGAACGGCTACGAGGTCACGGTCTCCGACACGACCGCGACCTACCTCGAGCTCGACGGCGTCGACCTCATCGTGCAGTGCGTGACGATGAGCGAGATCGAGCCCGAGCACTTCAAGGGCCTGGAGGCGGCGATCCGGCGCGGCACCGGGTTCGCCGGCTGGCACGGCGGTATCGCGGACTCGTTCCGCAAGAACGTTGACTACAGCTTCATCACCGGCGGGCAGTTCATCTCACACCCGCACGGCTTCACCGACTACCGGGTCGACATCGTGCCTGAGAAGGCCGACCACCCGATCGTCCAGGGCATCGAGCACTTCGACGTGCACACCGAGCAGTACTACGTGCACTACGACCCGACCAACAACGTGCTCGCGACGACGACGTTCGAGTCGCACCCGGACTACCCGTGGATCGAGGGCGCGGTGATGCCGGCGGTCTGGACCCGCACCTGGGGTGAGGGCAAGGTCTTCGTCTGCACGGTCGGCCACAAGCTGGACGACCTGGAGACGCCCGAGGTACGCACGATCATCGAGCGGGGGCTGCTGTGGGCGAGCAAGTGACCAACATCGGCATCGTCGGCACCGGAGTCATCTCCGGCACGTACCTCGACCACCTGGGCAAGCTGCCAGGTGTCGACGTGGTCGCAGTGGCCGACCTGGACCGTAGCCGCGCCGAAGCGATCGCGGACCAGCACGAGGGCATCCGCGCACTCACACCGGACGAGCTGTACGCCGCGGACGACGTCGAGATCGTGCTCAACCTGACCATCCCGGCGGCGCACGCTCCGGTGCACCAGGCCGCGATGGAAGCTGGCAAGCACGTGTACGGCGAGAAGCCGCTGGCTGCGGACCGCACCGCCGCGGAGCCGCTGCTCAAGTACGCCGCCGCGAACAACCTCCGGGTCGGCTGCGCACCGGACACCGTGCTCGGGACGGGAACCCAGACCGCTCGCGCAGTGATCGACCGCGGCGACATCGGCGTACCGCATGCGGCTTTTGCGGCCTTCACCACACCAGGCCACGAGCTGTGGCACCCGGCGCCGGAGTTCTACTACCAGCCGGGTGGCGGCCCGGTCCTCGACATGGGGCCGTACTACGTGACCAGTCTGGTCACCCTGCTCGGTCCGGTACGCCGGGTCACCGCGCGAGCTGGTCAGTCGAAGCAGGAGCGCAAGATCCACACCGGTCCGCGGGCGGGTACGACGTTCCCGGTCGAGGTGCCGACGCACGTCACCGGCGTGCTTGAGCACGAGTCCGGTGCGTTGACCACGGTGTTGATGTCGTTCGACGTCTGGGCCGCCCGGCTGCCGCGGATCGAAGTACACGGGACCGAGGGCAGCCTGTCGGTGCCGGACCCCAATACCTTCGACGGCACGGTCGAGATCGCCACGGCGGCGCAGCGCGAGTGGACCGAGGTCTCCGTCGCCGGTGGGTACGCCGGTGCTGGTCGGGGCGTCGGTGTGGCGGACATGGCGCGGGCACTGCGTCGCGGTGAGCCACACCGTGCTGACGGAGCGTTGGCGTACCACGTGCTCGACGTACTCGAGTCACTGCTCGACGCGGCGGTCCAGGATCAGCCTGTGGACGTCGCGAGTACGGTCGAGCGGCCTGCCGCCGTACCGTTGGGAGCGTCGCCCGAGACAGCATGAGATCCGCCCCACGCCGCAACGTGTCCGTGTCGGCTCCCACGGCTCGGTAGACTGGCACTCGGAACTTTCGAGTGCCAAGGTCGATCG
This sequence comes from Kribbella pratensis, assembly GCF_004365355.1. Lineage (GTDB taxonomy): Bacteria > Actinomycetota > Actinomycetes > Propionibacteriales > Kribbellaceae > Kribbella. Next base: position 410,905 of record NZ_SODP01000001.1, read on the forward strand.
AGAAAGGGTGGTGCGCGCGTGCTGGACGACCGCAAGCTGGATGTGCTCCGCGCCATCGTCGAGGACTATGTGGCGACCCATGAGCCGATCGGGTCGAAGGCGCTGGTGGACCGGCACAACCTCGGCGTCTCGCCGGCCACGGTCCGCAACGACATGGCCGCGCTGGAGGAGGAGGGGTACATCACCCAGCCGCACACCAGCGCCGGCCGGATCCCGACCGACGCCGGGTACCGGCTGTTCGTGGACAAGCTGAGCACGGTCAAGACGTTGTCGGTCGCGGAGAAGAAGGCGATCACGTCGTTCCTGGCCGGTGCGGTCGACCTGGACGACGTCGTCCGCCGTACGGTCCGGCTGCTCGCGCAGATCACCCGCCAGGTCGCGATCGTGCAGTATCCGTCGCTCAACCGGTCGAGCGTGCGGCACATCGAGGTCGTCACGATGAGCCCGCGGCGGCTGTTGCTGGTGCTGATCACCAGCAACGGCCGCGTCGAGCAGCGGATCGTCGAGCACCCGCACGACGTCGACGAGCAGCTGATCGCCGACCTGCGTTCACGGCTCAACACCGTCCTGGCCGGGCAACGGCTGACCGACGCGACCACGTCGCTGGCCGGCGTGCCCGAGCTGTTCGCGCCTGCGGACCGGTCGCTGGTCGCGTCGATCGTCACCACGCTGCTCGAAGCGTTCACCGACGAGGTCGGCGAGCAGCGGATCGCGGTCGGCGGCGCCGCCAACCTGACGCGGTACGGCGACGACTTCGAGCGCAACGTCAAGCCGGTGCTGGAGGCGCTCGAGGAGCACGTCATCCTGCTCCGGCTGCTCGGCGAGGCGACCAACCCGCAGACCCTGACCGTCCGCATCGGTCACGAGAACCCGTTCGAGGAGCTGGCCACCACCTCGGTGGTCGCGACCGGCTACGGGTCCAAGTCGGAGGCGCTGGCCACCCTCGGCATCGTCGGCCCGACCCACATGGACTACCCGAGCACAATGGGCGCGGTGAGGGCTGTCGCGCGCTACGTCAGCCAGATCCTGGCCGAATCCTGATGATTACAACCCCCTGGTCTGGAGTATGAGCACCGATTACTACGCCGTCCTCGGCGTCAGCCGTGACGCGTCAGCGGACGAGATCAAGAAGGCGTACCGCAAGCTGGCACGCCAGTACCACCCGGATGTGAACGACTCCGAGGATGCGCACCAGAAGTTCCAGGAGATCGGGCGCGCGTTCCAGGTGCTCAGCGATCCGCAGAAGCGGCAGATGCACGACCTCGGCGGCGATCCGTTCGCGACCGCGGGCGCCGGGCCCGGCGGTGCCGGGTTCGGGCAGGCGTTCACGTTCACCGACATCATGGACGCGTTCTTCGGCCAGACCGGCGGCGCGACCCGTGGGCCGCGACCGCGGACGCGGCGCGGCCAGGATGCACTGATCCCGCTGCGGATCGACCTGGCCGAGGCGGCCTTCGGTACGACGCGGGAGCTCAAGGTCGACACCGCCGTACTGTGTCCGACCTGTAGCGGGTCCGGCGCTGCTGCCGGGTCCGAGCCGGTCACGTGCGAGATCTGCCACGGGCGTGGCGAGGTCACCCACACGCAGCGGTCGTTCCTCGGCGAGGTGCGGACGATGCGCCCGTGCCCGAACTGCCGCGGCTACGGCACCACGATCCCGAGCCCGTGCGTCGAGTGCGCCGGCGACGGGCGGGTGCGCTCGCGCCGGACCGTTACCGTGAAGATCCCCGGCGGCGTAGACAGCGGGACCCGGGTGCAGCTGTCCGGCCAGGGCGAGGTCGGCCCCGGCGGTGGACCGGCCGGCGACCTGTACGTCGAGATCGAGGTCGAACCGCACGACATCTTCACCCGCAACGGCGACGACCTGCACTGCACGGTCACGCTCCCGATGACGGCGGCCGCGCTGGGTACGACGATCGACCTGCCGACCCTCGAGGGCGAGACGACGCCGCTGGAGATCCGGCCGGGTACGCAGTCCGGGACCGGACTGACCTTGACCGCGCGCGGCGTACCGAGGCTGCGTCACGCCGGCCGCGGCGACCTGATCGTCCAGGTGATCGTCGAAACCCCGACGAAGCTCGACGACGCCCAAGCCGACCTCCTGCGCCAGCTCGCCGTAGCCCGCGACGAGGAACGCCCCCAGGGCCAGGTCCAAGCCACCCACAAGGGCGTCTTCGGCCGCCTCCGCGACGCCTTCGGCACCCACTAGATGCCAAACCGGCGCCGCCGGCGCACTCCCGCGCCGCCGGCCGGTCGAACCCCCGGCCCGGCACGCGCCCGGTCCGGCCGTCCGGCTCACCTGGACGTCTCAGGGGTCAACCCCTCGGCTGGTCGGTTGCCCCCTGAGAATCTGAGGGGGCAACGCACCATCTCAGGGGTTGACCCCTCAGATGGCCGACGGTGTGGAGGTGTGCGGTAGGTGGGTGTCGCGGTGTTTTTCCGGGCGGAGCTGGGCGGCGAGGAGCTGGTGCTCGACGGCGCCGAGGGTCGGCACGCGGCGGTCGTACGGCGGATCGGGCCCGGGGAGCGCGTTCGGTTGACGGATGGGTGTGGCGCCTGGGCCGAAGGGCCGGTGGTGGCTGCTTCGAAGGCTGCGCTGACGGTGGCAGTCGACGAGCGCGGGACGGTGCCGGCGGCTGATCCGCGGGTGGTCGTGGTGCAGGCGTTGCCCAAGGGGGAGCGGGGCGAGCTTGCGGTAGAGATGCTGACCGAGGTCGGCGCTGATGTGATCGTGCCGTGGAACGCGGAGCGGAGTCAGTTCCGGGCGAACCCCGAGCGGGTGGAGAAGACGGTCGCGAAGTGGCGGGCGTGGGCGTTCGAGGCGAGTAAGCAGTCGCGGCGTACGTGGTTCGCGGAGGTCGCACCGATCGCGTCCACGGCCGACGTCGCGGAACGGCTCGCCCGCGCGGCGCTGCCCGTCGTACTGCATGAAGACGCAACCGCCCCGCTGGCGTCGCTGCAGGTCCCGTCGTCCGGCGACATCGTGCTCGTCATCGGCCCCGAAGGCGGTATTGCCCCGACCGAGCTGAAGACCTTCGACGTCGAACCGGTACGCCTCGGCGACACCGTACTGCGGACTTCGACCGCCGGCGTCGCCGCCGCAGCCGCTCTCCTCGCGCCGACCCGGTGGGCCTGACCCACGGCCGTCGCCTGCGCCAACGACAGGAGGTGTCGGACGCGCGGATAGTGCACCTGAGCGTGGTGGCGTCCGCGCGTACAGTGTCTCGCCGGTGTACTACCTGTCCTTAGGTCACCGCTCGTTGGTAAGCCGCGAGCGCATCCGCGTCGTCGATGCTTCCGTGGTGGTGGACCTGCTGCCACACCCCGTCGTACCGGAAGATCCGTGTTGTCCGGATGTGTAGCGGCTGCTCGCCCAACGCCGGATGGCGGTACGTGCCGACCTCGCGTCCCGCGAACACCACCGAGCCGTCCAGCCAGTACGTCGCCGCGTCGCCGAACGTCACCTGCACATCCAGCGAGCCCGCGAACACCCGCTCGTAGAGCGACCGCACAGCCTCCCGCGACCGCAGGATCCCGCCGATCGGGTTGTTCAACTGCACCAGCGGATCATCGGCCCAGCCGGCGACCAGCGTCTCCAGGTCCTTCCCGTTGAGCGCGTAGTAGAACGTCTCCAGCGCCGCCAGCGCACCCTCCCGACCCGGCAGGCGCGCCTCGTCCGCCCGCAACCGCGCTCCCGGCCCGAATCCGTAGTCGACCAGCTCGATCATCGCGAACCCCTCGCTAGACTGTTAGACAGGAACCGAACACAACTGTACGACAAGGATCGAACACCATGGTCGTCGAGTCAGCCCGCGCCCGCACGCTCAGCCACGTGGATCCGGCCGAGGTGCCGCTGCAGTCGGCCCTGGACGCGCTCGCGGACCCGGTCCGGCGCTCGATCCTGCGCGACCTCGCCACCCACGACGACTGGACCCGCGCCTGCGGCACGTTCGACCTCCCGGTCAAGAAGGCGACCGCCAGCCACCACTTCGCCGTACTGCGTTCCGCCGGCCTGATCGAGCAACGCGACGAAGGCGCCCGTCGCCTCAACCGCCTCCGCCGCGAGGAGTTCGACCGGTCCTTCCCCGGCCTGCTGTCCGCCACCATCGACCGCGCGGACTGACGAACTCTTACAAACCCCGAACACTGTCCCGAACCTCCTCGAACGCCTGCCGGGGAGAGTTGTTCTCGTCAGCACGACAAGCACGAACGAGAACGAGGAGCAGAACATGCGCAGGTCTGTGCGCGGCGCGATCGCGGCCGGTACGTCGGCCGTCGTCCTGGTGGGCGGACTCGTCGGGAGTACGACGATCGCCGCGGCCGATCCGACTCCGACCCCGTCGCCCTCGGCGGCTACGTCGTACAAGCCAGTCACGCTGAGCCCCGAGGAGTCGCAGAAGCTGTGCGCGGAGCGGCTGCCGAAGATGATCGCCCGGCGCGACAAGCTGGCGCAGCGGATCAACGGTGGCGCCGACGTGAAGGGTTCGGTCGCGTGGCTCAAGGCGCGCGCGGCCAAGCAGAAGGCGGACGGCCACGACAAGGTGGCCGCGCGACTCGAGAAGCGGGCCGAGCGCCGCTCGGAGCGACTGAAGGAACTCGGCATGGTGAAGACCAAGCTCGAGTCCTTCAAGACCGAGCACTGCCAGGTAGCCAAGTGATGCGTAAGGCGCTGGCCGTGCTGCTCGGTACGGCGTGTCTCGGCCTCGGACTGTCCGCCTGTGGCAGCTCGGGGGACAGGCACGGCAACCAGCCCGGTGGGCAGGGCACCGGTCCTGCTCCGGCGACCCAACAGGTGGGGTCGCCGGAGCAGGAGCTGGATCAGATCGGGTCTACCCTGGACGCGATCGATCGCGAACTGGCCGGGGACGCACCCTGACCGAGAGTCTCCAGGAGCAGAGGATGGCCGAACCCGGCCGCGGGCTGGTTCTGGTGGTGGAGGACGAGGCAGCGATCGCCGAGGTGATCGAGCTGTACCTGCGCCGGGACGGTTTCGACGTCCGGATCGAGTCCGACGGCGAGGCGGCTCTCGCGGCGTGGCGTCGGTTGCACCCGGTCGCGGTGATCCTCGACATCGGTCTCCCGGGCCGCGACGGCGCGGACGTGTGCCGGACGATGCGGGCGGCGGGGGACTGGACGCCGGTCCTGTTCGTCACCGCCAGGGACGACGAAGTCGATCGTCTGCTGGGGCTGGAACTCGGCGCGGACGACTACATCACGAAGCCGTTCAGCCCGCGCGAGCTGGCCGCCCGCGTCCGGACCGTCCTCCGGCGCACGGCAGGCGGCGTTCCGGCGGCGGGCGAGGTGCTCTCGGTGGGTCTGGTGCGGGTCGATATCGGCCGCCGCCGGGCCTGGGCGGGTGAGACCGAGGTGAGCTTGACGTCGACCGAGTTCGACCTGCTGGCGCAGCTGTTCCGGCGCCCGGGCCGGGTGTTCGAACGCGACGAGCTGCTCAGTTCGGTCTGGGGATACCAGTCCGCCGCAGGCACGCGGACCGTTGACGTGCACATCGCCCAGTTGCGCGCGAAGCTCGGGGCGGCCAGCCCGATCCGTACCGTCCGCGGCGTCGGCTACGCGGCCGACCGCGATTGATGGCCGACTGATGCCCGTCGAGGTCCGGGCCCCCGACGAGGCCGGCCGTGGCTCCCTGGCCACCCGGATCGTGTTGACGTGTGTGGCTGTCGCAGGGGTCGCTGTGCTGGTGGCGGGTCTGGTCATGGCAGGGCTCGCGAAGCGGTCCGCGCAGACCGTGCTGCAGCAGTCGCTGGCCGCGCAGGCGGACGTGATCGCCGGCCAGGTGGATCAGCGTGGCCTGAGTTCGCGTGCGGCCGGGCTCGGAAGGGTTGCGCAGGTCGTCCGCGGCCAGGGCATCGTCGTCGTACTGCTCCTGCCGCGGAGGGGGATCCAGTCGACCGACGGATCCTCGACCCAGGCTGCAATCACGGCCGGCCTCGAGGGCATCGGCAGCACGCAACGGATCTCCACCGAGGTACGGGTCGGCGGTACCGACTACCTGGTCGAAGCTCGCGGTCTCGGCGACAGCTCGGGGTTCGCTCTGGTCGAACCGGTCCGGCTGGCCGCCGACACCCAGCGGATCCTCATCCGCAACATCCTGTTCGCACTCGGCGCCGGTCTGCTGGTCGCCACTCTCGCTGGTGCCCTACTCGGACGGCTCCTGGGCCGTCCACTGCGCCGTACGGCGGACGTCGCGGCCGCGATGCGTCAGGGCCGGCGTGATCTCCGAGCACCGGTCGAAGGACCGACCGAGGTCGCCGAGGTCGCGGCCGCGGTCAACGAACTCTCGATCGCCCTGCAGCACAGCGAGGCGCGGCAGCGCGAGTTCCTGCTGTCGGTCTCGCACGAGTTGCGTACTCCGCTGACCGCGGTTCACGGGTTCGCCGAGTCGCTCGCCGACGGGGTCGCGACCGATCCGCGGCATGCCGGTCAGGTGATCCAGCAGGAATCGCAGCGGCTCGAACGGCTGGTCAGCGACCTGCTGGACCTGGCGCGGATCGGTGCGGATCAGTTCCGGCTCGACCTCGCCCAGGTGGATCTGCGCGAGACGCTCGTCGCCTGCGCCGAAGTCTGGCGCGTGCGCTGCGAGCGCCAGGGCGTCCGGTTCCACCTCGAGCTGCCGCCGGTGCCGGCCGTCGCGACCACGGACCCGCGAAGGATCCGGCAGGTCCTGGACGGTCTGGCCGAGAATGCTCTCCGCGTCACCCCGGCAGGCGCACAGCTGACGATGTGGTTGGGGCGGACGCCGGGACACGTCACGATCCAGGTCCGCGACGGCGGTCCGGGCCTGTCGCCGGAGGACTACGCGGTCGCTTTCCAGCCCGGCGTACTCAACCAGAAGTACCGCGGGCGACGGCCGGTCGGTTCGGGGATCGGGCTCGCGCTGGCTCAGGGGCTGGTCACCAGACTGGGCGGCACGCTCACGGCCGGACCGGCGCCGGAGGGCGGCGCCGGGTTCACGATCGTGCTGCCGGCTACTTGACCAGGATCGTCTTCGAATCGGTGTTGGTGACGCTGCCGTCGGCGTCGGAGATCAGATACGCCTCGATCTGCCACGGCCCGGGCGTCAGCGAGACCGAGAACGCGAACGGCGAGAACTTCTGACCTTCCGTGGTGGTGGTGAAGCTCTTCTTGGTCTCGCGGGTCTTCAGGTTCGTCAGCTGGTAGTTGACGGTCGCCTCGAACGCGCTCGCGGTGCCCTGGACGGTGACCTTGCCGCCGGTGACCGCGCCCTCGCTGGGCGAGGTGATCCAGACGAGCGCCTGGACATCCGCCGCCTGCGCGCGGCCGAGCGGAGTACTGGTGTCGACCTGGCCGAAGAGCTTCTGGACCGCCCGGCCGGCCTGGGTGACCTGGATCGACGTGGTGTCGTCCTGGAGCGCGCCCTGCACGGTGTAGATCAGCTGCTGGGCGGCGACCTTGGCGAGATCGGGGTCCAGGTCGGTCTTCGGGAGTTGCTTGAAATCGACCGTGACGACGCCGTCCGAGCGGGTGACCCGGTTCACTGCGGCGCCGCGCCAGACCGAGTAGTAGTCCGGGTCCTCGGGCTGCTTGGTGGTCATGATCCGGACCGCTTCTTCGGCCGGGCGGCCGCTGACCTTCGCCCACGTGCGGTACAGCTTCGCGGCGGACTTCTTCGGTACGCCGACCTGCTGGCCGAGCCAGTAGACCGGGACGAGGGCGCTACGGACCGGCTGCTCGGGGACGCCGCCTGCGGTCGGGCCGACCGTTTTCACCGCTGCCGATGTCGACGCGGTCGGCGGCTGGGTGGCCGCGGTCGGGACCGGCGACGGTGCGGGGGAGGCGACGGACGGCGTCTGACTGGGGAGTACGCCGGTCGCGCTGGTCGTCGTACCCGGGCCGGCGACCGCGTCGCCGTCGTTCGCGGTGGTGTCGTTCCCGTTGAACACCGTGAACGCGCCGACCGCCGCGGCCGTACCCAGTGCGGCCACGCCGGCGGTCAGGAGCCAGGGGCGTCGGGCGACCGGCCGGCGCTGGGCGTGCGCGCGGGCGCGGATCTCCGGCAGCGCGTCGGCCGGCTCGATCCGGTCCGCCTCGTCCCGCAGGGCCCGGCGCATCAGCTCGTCGAACGGATCGTTCGGGTTCTGGTCGTTCATAGGTTCTGCTCCAGGAGCTGGCGCAGCGACTTGGTCGCGCGCGCGGCGTGGCTCTTCACGGAGCCCCGGCTGATGCCCATCGTGTCGGCGATCTCGGCCTCCGACAGGTCGCCGTAGTACCGGAGCACCATCACGGTGCGCTGCTTCTCCGGCAAGGTCCGCATCGCCTCGATGACGCGGTCGGTCTCGGCGGTCCGCAGTACCGCCTGCTCCGCGCTCGGCTCATCGGGAAGGGTCTTCGGGGTGTGCTTGTCCACCACCACCAGGTGCCGCTGGCGGGACCGACAGCGGTTCACCACCGCGGTCCGCAGGTACGCGAGTGCCTTGTGGGGGTCGCGCAGCCGGTGCCAGCGTCCGTGCATCGCGACGAACGCGTCCTGCACGATCTCCTCCGCCGCGCCGGTGTCGCGCAGCAACAGGGCGCCGAGGCGGACGAGCGAGGTGTAATGAGCGGTGTAGACAGCCGTCAGCGCCTCGTCGGCATCCCACGAGGACTCATGTGTCACGCACTCTTCGTACACCACGGCCGGTTGAGCCACGAAAAGACGACGCCAAGACCCCGTCCCAGGTTGACAACAGGTTGGCCCGATCTGGTGGGAACCTGAAGGGATGAAGCAGCGCGGTGACGGCCGGTGGTCGGGCCATCACGACATCACGTACGCCGCGGTGGCGCGGCTGTACCAGCACGTTGCCGCACCGGATCGGACTGTCCGCGGTCTGCGACAGGACGAGTACGCCGCCGCCGTCGACAAGGCCCAGGCCTATCAGGACCGCCCGTTCGGCGTGGGCGTGATCACGAACTTCGGCGGACTCGGCAAGTCCTTCCCGTACGTCGGCCTCGGCCCGACCACGCACTCGGCGTACTCGAACCCGGACGCGCAGCGCGAGCACTTCATGGCCGACCCGTTCCGCAAGGGCTGGGACAACCTGGACACGAACGCGGCGTACATCCTCGAGCAGTTGACGGCCGCGCACGCCTCGCCACACCTCGAGTTCGGCCATCTCGGTGCGGCCGCTCATGCCCTGCAGGACAGCTATTCCGGAGCGCACGCCTGGCGCGAGGACTCGGTGTACGACGGTGATCCGACCGCCCCGGTCGTCTCGCTGCACGTGTTCACACCGGCGCACGCGGTGGGAGTCGACGACGGCAGGAACACCCACTCCGACGAGTTCGACACCCCGCCGGCGACCTCCGGGTCCACTCGTGCGGCGGTCGAGGCGACGTACCGGATGCTGCGTTCCTACGAGCTCAACCGGGGATCTTCGCTGGAGAATGCGCTGCAGGCCGACCTCGGCCCGATGCTTCAACCGTCCCCGGCCGGTGTCACCGTCAGCCTGCACCCGAGCCGGGAGTGGACCCTCGAACGGAACCGGCGGCTCGCGCTCGAGCACGGTGTGATCACGCCCGGTCCGGAGGCGGACGAAGTCGCCCGGTTGAGCGGGATCCTGGCCCCGAGCGCCGCGCCGGGCCGGGCGGGCAAGCAGCAGGCAACGCCCCGGAGGCCCTCCGGGAGCGTGTCCCGGGGAATTACGAGTGAGGCTGTCGGACGGGGCGGCTAGCATGGGAGGTCACATCACCCGTACTCAGGAGGAAGAGCCTGTCCAGGCCACGCAGTATCGAACCGGAGGCGCGCGCGAACGGCACAGTTCAAGGCGCCGCCGCCAGTGCGCAGGCATCACACAAGATCGTCGTGCCGAACAGCATCGACATGGTGGCCCTGCTCGGAGCCCGGGACGAGTTCCTCCGCATCGTCGAGAAGGAGTTCGCCGCCGACATCATGGTCCGCGGCAACGAGATCACGCTCAACGGTGAGCCGGCCGAACTGGCCCTGGCCGAGCGGCTGATCGACGAGCTGATCGCGGTGGTCCGGACCGGGCACGGGCTGACCGCCGACTCGGTCGAGCGCAGCATCGCGATGATCAAGCAGGCCACGGCCGAGAGCCCGGCCGACGTGCTGACGCAGAACATCCTGTCCAGCCGCGGCCGCACGATCCGCCCGAAGACGCTGAACCAGAAGCGGTACGTCGACGCGATCGACAAGAATACGATCGTCTTCGGCATCGGCCCGGCCGGCACCGGCAAGACCTATCTGGCGGTCGCCAAGGCGGTCCAGGCGCTGCAGGCCAAGGAGGTCAACCGGATCATCCTGACCCGGCCGGCCGTCGAGGCCGGCGAGCGGCTCGGGTTCCTGCCCGGCACCCTGTCGGAGAAGATCGACCCGTACCTGCGCCCGCTGTACGACGCCCTGCACGACATGCTCGACCCGGAGTCGATCCCGCGGCTGATGACGGCCGGCACGATCGAGATCGCGCCGCTGGCCTACATGCGCGGCCGGACGCTGAACGACGCCTACATCATCCTGGACGAGGCCCAGAACACCTCGCCGGAGCAGATGAAGATGTTCCTCACCCGGCTCGGTTTCGGCTCGAAGATGGTCGTCACCGGCGACGTCACCCAGGTCGACCTGCCGACCGGGACGAACTCGGGTCTGCGCGTCGTCCAGGACATCCTCGAGGGCGTGCAGGACCTGACCTTCTGCCGGCTGACCTCGCACGACGTGGTCCGGCACAAGCTGGTCGGACGGATCGTCTCGGCGTACGAAAACTATGAAGGTAGTGCTGACAACCACCGATGAACGTCGAGGTCAACAACGAGTCCGGGGTGGAGATCGACGCCCACGGACTGATGCGGCTCAGCCGGTTCGTGATGTCGTCCCTGAAGCTGCACCCGGAGTGTGAGCTGTCGATCAAGCTGGTCGACGAGGACACCATGGCGCGGTATCACGTCGAGTTCCTGGACCTGCCGGGTCCGACCGACGTGATGTCGTGGCCGATGGACGAGCTGCGCCCCGGTCCGTCCGACGACGACGACGGCGACCTGCCGCTCGGACATCTCGGCGACATCGCGCTCTGCCCGACCGTCGCGGCCGCGCAGGGCGCGAAGGCCGGCCACGGCACGTGGGCCGAGCTGGAACTGCTGACGGTGCACGGCATCCTGCACCTGCTCGGGTACGACCACGCGGAACCCGCCGAGAAAGCGGAGATGTGGGACGTCCAGGGCCGCCTGCTGGAAGCATGGCGGGCACCTGGGAACCGGCTCGAGAGTGTCTGAGGCAGGAGTGACGTTGCGGTGACCTCCCACGACCTCGTTCTCCTGGTTGTGGCTGCGGTGCTTGTCCTGCTCGCCGGCTTGTTCGCCGGCGCCGAGGCAGCGCTGTCGTCGTACTCGAAGGTGCGCGCGAACGAGCAGGTCGAGCTGGGCAACCTGCGGGCCGTTCGGCTGCGGGACCTGCTGTCCGACGCCCCGCGGTACCTGAACTCGCTGCTCCTGCTGCGGCTGATCTGCGAGATCACTGCGATCGTGCTGGTCACCCAGGCGCTGTCCGGAGTCCTCTCGGTGACCTGGGAGCACATCCTGATCACCGCCGTGGTGATGGTGCTGGTGTCGTACGTGATCATCGGGGTCGCGCCACGGACGCTCGGCCGGCAGCACTCGGACCGGTTCGCGATCATCTCGGCCGGGCCGGTGATGGCGCTGACCAAGATCCTCGGGCCGCTGCCGAAGTTCCTGATCCTGATCGGCAACGCGCTGACCCCGGGCAAGGGGTTCGCCGAAGGCCCGTTCGCGACCGAGGCCGAGCTGCGGGCGCTGGTCGACTACGCGGAGAAGTCCGCGGTGATCGAGTCCGGCGAGCGGCAGATGATCCACTCGGTCTTCGAGCTCGGTGACACGATCGTCCGCGAGGTGATGGTGCCGCGGACCGATATGGTCTACATCGAGCGGCACAAGAAGCTCCGCCAGCTCACCTCGCTGGCGCTGCGGTCCGGCTACTCGCGGATCCCGGTGATCGGCGAGTCGCTCGACGACATCCTCGGCGTCGCCTACCTCAAGGACGTGATGCGCCGCGTCTACGACAATGCGCAGGCCGAGTCGACCGAGCGGGTCGAGTCGGTGATGCGGCCGTGTATGTACGTCCCGGACTCCAAGCCGGTCGACGAGCTGCTCCGCGAGATGCAGGCGGCCCGGATGCACCTGGCGATCGTCGTCGACGAGTACGGCGGTACGGCGGGACTCGTGGCGATCGAGGACATCCTCGAGGAGATCGTCGGCGAGATCACCGACGAGTACGACGAGGATCCCGACTCGGTGCAGGAGCTGTCCGACGGCTCGTACCGGGTGTCGAGCCGGTTGCCGATCGACGAGCTCGGCGAGCTGTTCGGCGTACCGCTGGACGACGACGATGTGGACACGGTCGGCGGCCTGATGGCCAAGCTGCTCGGCAAGGTGCCGATCCCCGGCGCCGAGGTCGCGATCGCGGGCCTGTCGCTGACGGCGGAGCGGCCGTCCGGCCGCCGCAACCAGGTAGGTACGGTTCTGGTACGACGCGAGGAGCCCACTCCCGCGCCCCAGGACCAGAACCACCAGCACGCCTAGCCCCTTCCTTCCTTCCTTCCTTTGGAGTTTTTGTTGTCAGACCTCTCGGCGGAGGACGCCAAACTCGTCACGCTCGCACGGGCTGCCCGGGCCCGGACACGGGCCGCTGAAGGAGCCGCGGTCCGCGACTCCGACGGACGGACGTACGCCGCGTGCACGGTCGCGCTCGACACGGTCGAGCTGACCGCACTGCAGCTTGCGGTCGCGATGGCGCTCGCGTCGGGTGTGAAGGGTCTGGAAGCCGCCGCGGTCGTCACCGACGCCGATTCCGTCGATGTCGGGGTCGTACGGCACTTCGCCGGCGCCAACATTCCCGTCGTACATGCCAATGGCACCGGAGAGGCCCGCGATGTCGTCCACACCTGAGAACTTCAAGGCAGGGTTCGCCTGCTTCGTGGGTCGGCCCAACGCCGGCAAGTCCACGCTCACCAACGCGCTGGTGGGCAAGAAGATCGTCATCACCTCGTCGAAGCCGCAGACCACGAGGCACGCGGTCCGCGGGATCGTGCACCGGCCGGACGCGCAGCTGATCCTGGTCGACACCCCGGGGCTGCACAAGCCGCGCACGCTGCTCGGCGAGCGATTGAACGATCTGGTGAAGACCACCTGGGCCGAGGTCGACGTGATCGCGATCTGCCTGCCGGCCAGCGACAAGATCGGGCCCGGTGACCGGTTCCTGGTGACGGAGGCGGCGAAGGTCGCGAAGACGCCGAAGGTTGCGCTTGCCACCAAGGCCGACCTGGTCGAGCCGGATCGGATGGTCGAGCACCTGGCCGACATCGCCAAGCTGGGGGAGTCGGTCGGGATCGAGTGGGCGTCCGTGGTCCCGGTCTCGGCGACGTCCGGTTACCAGGTCGACGTGGTCGCCGACGAGCTCGTGAAGCTCCTGCCGGCGGGTTTCCCGCTCTACCCGGACGGCGACATCACCGACGAACCGGAGGAGACGCTCGTCGCCGAGCTGATCCGCGAGGCCGCGCTGGAAGGTGTGCGGGACGAGCTGCCGCACTCGATCGCGGTCACCATCGACGAGATGAACCTGCGCGAGGACCGTCCCGAGAACAAGCCGCTGCTGGACATCTACGCGAACATCTTCCTCGAGCGGGAGAGCCAGAAGGGCATCGTGATCGGCCACAAGGGCGCCCGCCTGCGCGAGGTCGGCGCGGCGGCCCGGAAGCAGATCGAGGCCCTGCTCGGCACGCCGGTGTACCTCGACCTGCACGTCAAGATCGCCAAAAACTGGCAGACAGACGCGAAGAACCTGCGCAAACTGGGATTCTGATGAATCTGCAGAACCCCGTGTACGCCGCTCTCACCGGCCCGCACTCCCAGCTCGCCGAGTTCCGCGGCAACGCCCGCCGTTACCCGTCGGCCGTAGCGCCGTTCCTCGCGCTGCCCGACCGGCCCACCGAGCAGGACTGGGCCGACGCGACCGCGCTGCTCGGTCCCGGTACGACGGGCGCCCTGATGCGACCGGCGCTTCCGGTGCCGGACAGCCTGAAGGTGGACCTGGAGATCCCGCTGGTCCAGTTCGTCGCCCCCGCGTCGCTGCCTGCTCCCGATCCCGAGGTCGTGCTTCTCGGCGTGGACGACGTACCCGAGATGCTCGCGCTCGTCGCCCTCACCGACCCGGGCCCCTTCCGCGGCCGCACGATCGAGCTCGGCACCTACCTGGGCATCCGCCGCGAGGGCGAGCTGATCGCAATGGCGGGGACGCGGTTCGCCCTCCCCGCCCACACCGAGATCAGCGCCGTCTGCACCCACCCGGCCCACCAGGGCCAAGGCCTGGCCACCCGCCTCATCCGCGCAGTAGCCGCCCAGATCGCCACGTCAGGCCGGACCCCGTTCCTCCACACCGGCGCCTCCAACACCACCGCCATAGCCCTCTACAACAAAGTAGGCTTCACCCTCACCAACCAGATGCACGTAACCATCGTCCAGCCGGCGTGAACGACCTCGCCCACGCCAGAACGGGCCTTGGGCAACCTGTTGCAGCGCGACCGGATGCTCACCACTTCTCGGGGCTGTGGACATGCTGTGGGGTCCGGAGACAGGCAATAACCTGTCTCCGGACCCCAGTTCCTGTCCCCAGCGCCGGTTGCTGCCTCAAACCCTTGAGCCTGGGTACCGCTTGCTGGGTTTCACCCTCTCCAGCGAGATGAAGGTCACAGTGGTTCAGGCGGTCTAGCCTGGAACTGTTGCAACAAGGTGCAAATGCGGCGCGTTGTGTCCCCCGCGCGCGTTAAGCTCGCGCACGATCTCGAGGCCCATCGAGGTCACACATGTCCTGAGGGGGACTCCCAGTATGAAACTGCAGCGCTTCGCGCTCGCCCTGGCCGGGGTCGGCATGCTCGCCGCCACGGCTGCTGCCGGCCCGGCGACCGCCGCCGTCCGGTCCAACCCGACGCCGGCGATCGCCCACTCGGCCGAGGGCAACCTGAAGACGACGCCGAACACCAAGCTCGCCTCCGCGGGATGCCTGCAGGATGTCGGCTTCAACACCCCGACGCCGGGGATCAACGACGTCCTGGTCACGCCGGCCAAGCCCCCGCGCGGTGAGTGGTTCGGGGAGTTCAAGTTCGTCGGCACCCGTCTCAACACGACGTGGTACGGCGTGCTGACCGACACGCACTTCTACTACCACAGCCTGTTCGTGCAGGGCGGCACGCTGTACCGCGGTGTTACCTACTTCGACACCGACAACGCCCGGCCGACGTACGCGCGGATCGGCTCCGGCTGGACCAGCTTCACTCAGCTCGTGACGTCGAACTACGCGATCACCGCGCCGAACCGCTCGTACCTGTACGGGCTGAGCACCAACGGCAGCCTCTACCGCTACGCGGCGTCGGGTGCCACCTTCCGGGCGCTCGGCCACTTCCCGGGCTTCGAGGGCTTCAAGGCGATGACCGTGATCTCCGAGACCCCGACCTACGACACGCTGCTGATGACCACCAAGGCAGGCGCGCTCTGGACGGTCCGGATCCCGGCCGCGGCCTCGACCAAGCCGATCCTGAAGCTGGTCCGGAGCACGGGCTTCGCGGCGTACGAGTCGTTGGCCGCCAGGGAGTGCGGCGTCAAGGGCGGCACGCTGGTGACCGGTTTCGACAACGACACCGACTCGGCGTACCAGTACGCGATGAGCAAGTTCAACGGCTCGGCGACGGCTGTCACGTCCTACGGCCGGGTCACCGGCGGCACCATCCCGGGCACCGGCATCTTCTCGATCACCGGTCACTGGAACCAGCTGATCGGCGAGTGAGCTTTCAGCAGTAGAAGCCGGGGGCGTCGCTGGTTGCGGCGCCCCCGGTCTGTTCAGAGCTTCTTCTGGTAGGCCAGGATGCGGGCGATGATCCTGTAGTTGAGTTGTTCGTTGATGCTGATCATGTGGTTGTTGGATTCGGCGTTCCAGGTGTCGACCTGGGTCAGGGCCGGTTCGGCCTCGCGGAGCCAGAGGAGCATGGCGGACTTCACCAGGGCGCCGAGGCGGTGGCCGCGGTGGGCTCGGTCGACCGCGGTGTCGTGTTGTTCGCCGATGTGGGGGCGTTCGCGCTCGACCGAGATGACCGTGTGACCGGCCAACGCGCCGGTGGACTTCTCGCGGGCGATCACGCGGTAGACGGTGTGGTCGCTCCTGGACTGCGCCTCTTCGTACGCCCGCAGCCGCTCGGGGCTGTAGACGTCGTCCTCCATGTCGAGGTCGTCCTTCGGGGCGTCGTTGATGGAGGCGGTCAGCGTGACCATGTCCTCCAGCAACTCCTCCGGCAGCGGGCCGGTCAGCTTCGTCAGCTCGTACGCCGTGGACGCCGCGACCGCGTCGTCGTACAGCCGCTGCACCACGCCGTAGTCCAGCCCTGTCAGGTCCTGCCGGCGGTTCACCTCGACGGCCTTCTGGACGAACCCGTGCCGCCGGGCGAACGCGTCCGCCTTGGGCAGGTCGATGCAGCCGTAGCCGATCGTGTCCCGGCCGAGCTCGCGGGCGAACCCCTCGGCGTACTCGATCAGCGCCGACCCGACACCACGACCGCGATGATCCGGATGGACGTCGACGTCGACCCAGATCTGGTTCGTGTTGTCGTAGGTGTTGACGCCCACTGCCAGGAGTCCGACGGCGGTCCCGTCCGCCTCCCGCGCCAGGTAGGCATACTCAGGCTCCATGTCCCACCCGTAGCGCAGCATGTTCGCGAACCCACGCGCCGTGGGCTCCAGCATCTCCGGGCAGTCGAGCTTGAGGCCGGCGCTCTTCAGCGCAACGGCCTCGGTGCACCCGGCTTCGTCGTCGGGGGACAGTCTCGTGATCTCCACAGGCCCAGCGTCCACCGGGCGACCGGTTTACCGCGACTGGTTTATCCGCGGTCGAGAAGTTCCTCGCTGAGCTTCCACAGCCGCCGCGCGTTCTCCGGGTCGATCGCATACGGCAGTACGCCGAACGCGCCCGGCGTCACCGCCAGCACGTCGGTGTCCGGTACGTCGGACGCATGCACCGCCGCGATGTCCACGTCCTCGCAGTACACCCCGCCGTACCCGTCGAGCTGCGGGCTGACCGCGCACCACACCTGCGTCGCCGCGCCCTGCTCGACAGTCTTCAGCCCGCGCGCGGGATCGATGATCGGCTCGTAGTTCTCGTCCAGGAACCCGCCCTCGCGCAACGTTTCGCGGTTCGAGTAGCGGGCCAGATGCGTGATGATGCTGCCCGGATGGACGGCGAAGGCGCGGATCCCGTTCGCCCGCTCCCGCTCGTCCAGCTCGACGGCGAAGAGGATGTTCGCGGTCTTCGACTGCCCGTACGCCGAGTACGGCGCATACTCGCGATGCTCGAAGTTCGGGTCGTCGAAATCGACCGCGCTGTACCGGTGCCCGCGCGACGACACCGCCACCACCCGCGCGCCGCCGGCCTGCCGCAACGCCGGCAGCAACCGCGTCGTGAGCTGGAAGTGCCCGAGGTGGTTCGTCGCGAACTGCGACTCGTACCCGCGGCCATCCCGGGTCAGCGGATTCGCCATGATCCCCGCACTGTTCACCAGGATGTGCAGCGGCCGCCTCGACGCCAGGAACCGGTCCGCGAACGCGTCGATGCTCGCCGGATCGAGCAGATCCAGCTGTTCCACGGCAACTCCGTCGATATCCGCCAACTCGGCAGATGCCCGCGCCACATCCCGCGCCGGCACGATGACGTCGGCTCCCGCGGACCGGAGGGCGCGGACTGTCTCCTTGCCCAGCCCGGAGTACCCGCCGGTGACGATCGCGACCTTCCCGTGCAACTCGACGCCTTCGAGTACGTCGTACGTCGTGGAAGCCGCGCTGAATCCTGAACCCATCGGTGTTTGCATACTTCGACGGTATGCCGGGATATCCGGACGCAGAATGCTTGAGAGTGCCGATAACTTGCGTGATCGTACGGATATAGTGGAGGTATGGCTGATCCGCTCACCGATACCCTCGCGCTCACCGAGGCACACTGCCACGTCTCGCGCGGCTTCGAGGCGACCGGCGAGTGGGCGCTGCACTATCCGGCGACCAACCGGCTCAAGTTCACCGCCGCCGTCGAGGGGACGTGCTGGATCGACTTCGACGACGAGCTCGCCACGGGCCGCATCGAGCTCGAGCCGGGGGATGTCGTGCTGTTCGACGGCCGGCACGAGTTCGTGAAGGGCAACTCCGACGCCGTACCGGTCGAGGACGCGGTCGCCGCGTTCGGCGCCACCGACGGGCCGATCGCCCGCTTCGGCAGCGGCACCCTGACCGGAGAAGGTCCACGGGTCGTCGGCGTCGGCGGCCACGTCAGCCTGAATCGCACCGGCGAGGAACTGCTGATGCGCGCCCTCCCGCCGGTCATCCATCTCCGCGCCACCGACGAGCAGTCGTCGACGTTCCACTGGCTGCTGAACCGGTTGTTGCATGAGGCAACAACCGCCGAACTCGGCGCGAGCTTGGCCGCCGACGACGTCGCGCACCTGCTCTTCCTCGAGGCGCTGCGTGCCTGCCTCGCGCAGGCCGAGGACCTCCCGGTCGGCTGGCTGCGCGCGATCGCCGACGAGCGCATCGCCCCGGCCCTGCGTCTGATGCACGACGAGCCCGGTCGGGCGTGGCAGCTCGACGAGCTCGCCCGGGCCGCCGCGATGTCGCGTACGACGTTCGCCGAGCGTTTCCGCTCCGTGGCCGGCGTGCCGCCTCTCACCTACCTGCTCAACTGGCGCATGCGCCTCGCCGAGCGAGCGCTGCGCGACGACGATCAGTCGTTGTCCGCCCTCGCGCACTCGCTCGGTTACACGTCCGACAGCGCCTTCAGCAACGCCTTCAAACGCGTCAACGGCGTCGCTCCCCGGCGATTCCGCGAGGCCGCGCGGGCGACCCGGGCAGCTCCGGAAGTGGACGAAGCTACGGCTTAGGCATTCCGTAGGCGTGGTCGACGGTCATCGAGAACATCAGCCGCTTGTCCTCGACCATCACCGCGCGGTACTCGTCCCAGTTCGGGTGCTCGCCCGACGCGGTCCGGTAGTAGTCGACGAGGTCCTCGACAACGGCGTCGTGCGGGTCGGCGGCGACCGGGCTGAGCTCGGCCTTGCCTTCCAGTACGACGTACGTGCGCCCGCGCGGACCGTCGACGTACAGGCTGGCGCGCGGATCGCGGCGCAGGTTCTTGGTTTTGGCCCGGTCGTCGGTCAGCGAGACCCGGACCCGGGTGCCGTCGAACACATAGGTGACATTGGACAGCTGCGGCCGTCCGTCGCGCTTGATGGTGACCAGGACGCCGAGCCCGTGCGTGCCGATCCGGTCGAGGAGGGATTCCGTCATACCGACAGCTTAAAATTTCAAGTGCCCTTGAAGGCAAGGACGACGTCACTCTGAGTGTCTCGTCCGGGAGACCCCCGGTTCGACGGGCCGGGGGAGTTGTGCATAGAGTGGTTGCCATCATGCGGCACCAGCTTCTCCTCCTTCGCTGCCGCGGCGAGGCCTGTTAAGGCCGGTTCCCTCGCCGCGGAGTTCTGCCTGCGCCGTTCGTGCAGCCGCCGGTCGTCCTAGCGACCCCGCAGTAGACAGCTTCTCGAGGAGAACCCCGTGGCACCCAAAAACCAGCCGAAGCCCGTCCAGCAGCCGTCCGGTATGCCGACCCACCGCTACCGCGCGTTCCCGCCGATCGACCTGCCGGACCGCACCTGGCCGGCCAAGTCCGTCGACCGCACGCCGCGCTGGCTGTCCACCGACCTCCGCGACGGCAACCAGGCCCTGGTCGAGCCGATGTCGCCCGCCCGCAAGCGGCGGATGTTCGACCTGCTGGTGAAGATGGGCTACAAGGAGATCGAGGTCGGCTTCCCGAGCGCCAGCCAGTACGACTTCGACTTCGTCCGCAGCCTGATCGAGTCCGACGCGATCCCGGGCGACGTGACGATCTCGGTGCTGACCCAGGCCCGCGAGGAGCTGATCGAGCGGACCGTGCAGTCGCTGCAGGGCTCGCCGAAGGCCACGATCCACCTCTACAACGCGACCGCGCCGCTGTTCCGCCGGGTCGTCTTCAACGTCGACAAGGCCGAGTGCCGCAACATCGCCGTCCGCGGCACCGAGACCGTGATGAAGTACGCCGACGAGATGCTCGGCGACTGCGAGTTCGGGTACCAGTACAGCCCGGAGATCTTCACCGGCACCGAACTGGAGTTCGCGCTCGAGGTCTGCGAGGCGGTCAGCGACGTCTGGCAGCCCGCCGAGGGCCGCGAGATCATCCTGAACCTGCCGGCCACCGTCGAGATGTGCACCCCGAACGTGTACGCCGACCAGATCGAGTGGTTCGGCCGGCACCTGACCCGGCGTGAGCACAGCGCGATCAGCCTGCACCCGCACAACGACCGCGGTACGGCGGTGGCGGCGACCGAGCTCGCGCTGATGGCCGGCGCCGACCGGGTCGAGGGCTGTCTGTTCGGGCACGGTGAGCGCACCGGCAACGTCGACCTGGTCACGCTGGGGATGAACCTGTTCAGCCAGGGCATCGACCCGCAGATCGACTTCTCCGACATCGACGAGATCCGCCGTACGGTCGAGTACTGCACGCAGATGCGCGTTCCCGAGCGCCAGCCGTACTCCGGCGACCTGGTCTACACCGCCTTCTCCGGCTCGCACCAGGACGCGATCAAGAAGGGCCTGGAGGCGCTGGACAAGCAGGCCGCGGCCGAGGGCAGGCCGGTCGCCGACATCGCCTGGGAGGCGCCGTACCTGCCGATCGACCCGAAGGACGTCGGCCGCAGCTACGAGGCCGTGATCCGGGTCAATTCGCAGTCCGGCAAGGGCGGCGTCGCGTACATGATGAAGTCCGAGCACCGCCTCGACCTGCCGCGCCGGCTGCAGATCGAGTTCAGCCGGGTGATCCAGCAGCACACCGACAACGAGGGCGGCGAGGTCGGCCCGCAGCAGATGTGGGACATCTTCGCGGCCGAGTACCTTGCACCGGGCAAGCTGTCGCTGCTGAGCGTCAACTCGACCTCCGGCGAGGGGCAGGGCGACCAGCTCCGGGTTCAGGTCTATTCCAATGGTGTGCCCCACGAGTTGGTTGGCGAGGGCAACGGACCGGTGTCGGCCTTCGTGGACGCGCTCAAGCCGCTCAAGTACGACGTACGCGTACTGGACTATCACGAGCACGCGCTGTCCGCCGGCGGTGACGCGCTCGCCGCCGCGTACGTCGAATGCGAGGTCGGCGAGGACGTTTTCTGGGGTGTCGGGCGGGATGCGAACATTCTCACAGCCTCGCTGAAGGCCGTGGTCTCGGCTGTCAACCGCGCCACGCGCTGACCGCGTCACATTCTTCCGGCGAATCGCCCGTCTCTGTTTCAGAGGCGGGCGTTTCCAGTACGCCCCGGTACCGTTGCGTCACTGACCGCAACGTTGTCTCAACGTTGCCTCAAGACGTTGACTCGATGACCGAGGTTGCGCACACTGTCGTCACTATGCGCAGATCCTTGCAAGACAGCGTTACTAAGTCGTGCTGTTGAGTGGTCTGCGCCACCGACTTTCCCTGGCAGTCGCGTGGAGGTGAGCAGTGAGCGGTGCGGTCGAGACACCCGCGTCGAAACTGATCGAAGGACCGGTTGTCGAACCGAGACCCTCGGCTGTTTCGCGCTTCTTCAACGCCTGGCTTGTCCGAAGACTCTTCAAGGCCGTCCTGACCGTCTTCATCGTCACCAGCGGTACGTTCTTCTTGGTCAGGCTGCTGCCGGGTAACCCGGTCGACACCTACATCCAGACCCAGATCGCGCAGACCGGCATCTCGTACGAGGCCGCCGCAGCGCAGGCGAAGAACCTGTTCTCCCTGGATCCGAACGCCCCGCTGATCCAGCAGTACGCGACGTACATGGTGAACCTGCTGAAAGGCGACTTCGGCAACTCGGCGCTCTCGCCGGGCACGTCCGTTGCCTCGGTCATCAAGACCTACCTGCCCTGGACGCTGTTCTCCGTGGGGGTGGCGACGGTGCTCGCGTTCGTCATCGGCATCGTCGCGGGCATGATCATGGCGTACCGCCGCGAGACCTGGGTCGACCATTCGCTCACCTCGATCGGCGCGTTCCTGCACGCGATCCCGAACTACATCCTGGCGATCCTGATCGTCGTCTTCCTCGGGGTGAAACTGCAATGGTTCAACCTGACCGAGGCGCGCGGCTCGTACACACCAGGCGTGCATCCGTCGTTCAGCCTGTCCTTCCTGAACGACATCTTCTACCACGCGGCGCTGCCGATCCTGGCCTACACGCTGACCACGGTCGGCTCCTGGGCGCTGGTGATGAAGTCGTCGACCGTGGAGACGCTCGGTGAGGACTACGTGACCGTCGCCCGGGCCCGCGGCCTGTCCGACTCGCGGATCAGGAACGGGTACGTCGGCCGCAACGCCGTCCTGCCGCTGTTCAGCGCGCTCGCGGTCTCGCTCGGATTCGTGGTCGGCGGGGCGATTTTCGTGGAGAAGATCTTCGGGTACCAGGGCATCGGGTTCAGTCTCTTCAACGCGGTCAACGGTCGGGACTACGCCGTCCTGCAGGGGATCTTCCTGGTCATCACGATCTCGGTGGTGGCCGCCAACCTGCTCGCCGACATTCTCTACAGCCGGCTGGATCCGCGGATCCGCGTCCAGGGCAAGGGGTGACGAGATGACTGAAGCAACGATCCCGGTCACCGCGATCGGAACCACCGGCGTGTCACGCTTCGCCGGCATCATGAAGTCGCTGCGGCGCAGTCCGGCCGGATTCATCGGCTTCGTGCTGGTGGCCCTGCTGGTGCTGATCAGCGCGATCGGGCCGTTCTTCACCCCGGAAGTGGCGCCGAACGTCAAGGAGATCCTGCTCCCGGCGGGAACGCCCGGGCACCTGCTCGGCACCGACAACGAGGGCAAGGACGTCCTGATCCAGATGATCGCCGGCGGCCGGACGGTGATCTTCGTCGGCTTCGTCGCCGCGGCGATCTCCACCATCATCGCCATCGTGCTCGGCTCCCTGGCCGCCTACCTCGGCGGCTGGGTCGACTCGGTCGTCGTCACGGCCGCCGACGTCTTCCTGACCGTTCCGCAGATCGTCCTGCTCGCGGTCCTCGGCGCGTTCTTCAAGCTCGACTCGCCGGTCCTGCTGGCGCTGCTGGTCGGCGGCCTGTCCTGGCCGGTGCTGACCCGGGCCGTCCGGGCCCAGGTGTTCTCACTGAAGGAACGTGAGTTCGTCGAAGCCGCACGACTGCTGGATCTCGGCACGCCGCGAGTGGTGTTCGTCGAGATCCTGCCGAACATGGCCAGCTTCATCCTGATGAACTTCATGATCGGCGTGACGAACGCGATCTATCAGCTGGTCGGCCTCTACCTTCTCGGTCTGGCCCCGCTGACCGGGTCGAACTGGGGCATCATGCTCAACCGCGCCTGGATCGCCGGCGCGATCTTCAACGACAACAGCCTGGCCTGGATCCTCAGCCCGATTGTCGCGATCATCCTGCTGCTGCTCGGATTGGTGATGATGACGAGATCCCTCGAAGAGATCCTCAACCCGCGTCTCCGGGACCGGTGACGATGGTGACGACGACTCCCTCGGGTAAGACAAGCACGGCGACCGCCCGCGCGGTGCGTGGCGGCGAGGGCAAGCCGCTGCTGTCGATCCGCGACTTCAAGGTCGAGTACCGCACCGGCGGCGGCGCGACGGTGCAGGCGGTCCGCGGCGTCGACCTCGACCTCTACCCGGGCGAGAGCCTCGCCCTGGTGGGGGAGAGTGGCTGCGGCAAGACGACGTTCGGGCTCGGGCTGCTCCGGCTGCTGCCGCGGCTCGGTCACGCGAGCGGCAAGGTGATCTTCAACCGCGGCGACGGCACCGAGATCGACATCCTGGGCCTGGACGGGCGCGACCTGCGGGAGTTCCGCTGGCGGGACGCGGCGATGGTCTTCCAGGGCGCGATGAACGCGTTCAACCCGGTGCTGAAGATCCGCGCACACATGCATGACACGATGCGCGCGCACACCAAGGCGACCCGCCAGGAGATCGAGGACCGCGCCGGTGAGCTGCTCCGGCTGGTGCGGCTCGAGCCGGAGCGGGTGATGGACTGCTATCCGCACGAGCTGTCCGGCGGTATGCGGCAGCGCGTGCTGATCGCGATGAGCCTGCTGCTCGAGCCCGAGGTCCTGATCCTGGACGAGCCGACCACGGCGCTCGACATCCTCACGCAGCGG
Source organism: Kribbella pratensis (assembly GCF_004365355.1). Classification (GTDB taxonomy): domain Bacteria; phylum Actinomycetota; class Actinomycetes; order Propionibacteriales; family Kribbellaceae; genus Kribbella. The sequence goes on from NZ_SODP01000001.1 coordinate 435,137, forward strand.
TCGATCGTCGACGTACTGCACGAGGTGCGGGAGCGGCTCGGCTTCTCGATGATCTTCATCTCGCACGACCTGTCGCTGGCCGCCGAGCTCGCCGACCGGGTCGCCACCATGTACGCCGGACGGCTGGTCGAGACCGGCGGCGTACGGGATCTGTTCTACCGCCCGCGGCACCCGTACACGCTCGGACTGATCAAGGCCGTGCCGCCGATCGTGGGTGATCTGCCCGACCTGGAGTCGATCCCGGGCGGTCCGCCGAGCCTGGCCGCGCTGCCGAAGGGCTGCACCTTCAACCCGCGGTGCAAGTTCGCCACGGACGAGTGTCGAGAGGCCGAACCGGACCTGCTCCCGGTGACCGACGAGCCGGGCAGCGCCCATGACGTCGCCTGCATCCACTGGAAGGACGTGCACCTCGACCGCGAGGTGCCCAACCAAGACTTGGGGACCGCGTCATGAGCGCGCTGGAGAAGACCCCGGAGACCACCGCGGAGAGCCGTACGCCGTTGATGACGCTGGCCGGCGTCAGCCAGGTGTTCGACACCAAGGCCGGTCCGATCCGCGCGGTCGACAACATCGATCTGTCGGTCAACCCCGGCGAGGTGCTCTGCCTGGTCGGCGAGAGCGGCTCGGGCAAGACCACCGCGGCCCGGATGGCGGCCGGTCTGGCGCGGCCGACCGACGGGAAGGTCGAGTTCGCCGGCAACGACATCTGGTCGATGAACCGCAGCGACTTCGGCAGGTTCCGCCGCGGCGTGCAGTACGTCCACCAGGACCCGTACGCGTCGCTGAATCCGACCCGGACGATCCTGCAGACGATCACCGCCCCGCTGCTCAAGCACCGTGTTGTCAAGGGCAACAAAGCGGCCGCCGACAAGGCCGCCGAGCTGCTCACCAAGGTCGACCTGACCCCGCCGGAGAACTACCTGCCGAAGTTCCCGCACCAGCTGTCCGGCGGACAGCGCCAGCGGGTCTCGGTCGCGCGGGCGCTCACGCTGGACCCGAAGCTGATCATCGCGGACGAGTCGACCTCGATGCTCGACGTGTCGATCCGGATCAGCGTGCTGGCGATGCTCGGCCGGCTGCGCGACGACCTCGGGGTCGGGTTCCTGTTCATCACCCACGACCTCGCGATCGCGAAGTACTTCGGCTGGAACGGCAAGACCGCGGTGATGTACCTCGGCCGGATCGTCGAGTTCGGTCCGACGCCGAAGATCATCAACGCGCCGACGCATCCGTACACCCGGGCGCTGATCGACGCGATCCCCGAGCCGGATCCGGACCTGACCAAGACCAAGGGCCGGGAATCCCTGCGCAGCCTGGAGATCCCGAGCCTGGCCCACCTGCCGAGCGGATGCTCGTTCCACCCGCGCTGCCCGTTGTTCGAGGACGGGCTGTGCGACGGCGAGGTTCCGCAGCTGGTCGAGATCCGTCCCGGTCAGTCCGCGGCCTGCCACGTGGTGGCCCGCGACGGCGCCGGGGAGGTCCGGCCCGATGAGCCGGTGGCCTGATGTCACCGCAGATCGGCCGGGCGGCGCTCGGCTGGGCGACGTTCCTGATCCTGGCCAGCGGAGCGTTGCTGCTCACGCTGTCGCCCGGCACTCCGGAGTTCGTCGTCACCCTGTTCACCTTGTGTTTGGGCCTGCTACTGGGCCTGATCGTCGTCGTCGGGGTCGTCTGGACCCGGCGGCGGGAAAAACGCGAGGGCGGTTCGCAGTAACTCAAACCAGTAGTGCCTGACCCACACAGTCGTGCGGTCAGATCAGAAAGGACGAAGGAATGAGTCCCACCGGCACCAACGATTCCGGCACCAACCCCCCGGGGCCCAGCCCCCGGACCAACGCGATCTCGCGCCGGCACGTGCTCCAGCTGTTCGGCATCGCCGGCGTCGGCGTGGCCGGCATCGGGTCGCTGGAGGCTTGCTCGCCGAGTTCCCCGAACAGCAACAGCGGGGACAGCAGCAAGAACGCCACCAAGGAGTTCCACGGCGCGTACCCGTACCAGCTGCCGCCGAAGGGTCACTTCAACCTGGCCGCCGGTGTCACCGACGGCATCCAGCAGCAGAGCCCGTACCTCGACCTCGTCTACCCCAGCGGCGGCCTGTACTACTGGGCCGACAAGAAGTGGGAATGGATGATGGCCGAGTCCGGCACGCTGGACGAGGCGGCCAAGACGTACACGATGAAGCTCCGGTCCGGGCTGACCTGGAGCGACGGCAAGCCCGTCACCGCCAAGGACGTCGTGTCGACGTTCAACCTGCACTGGCTGATGCGCCAGCAGTCGTGGACGTTCCTGTCCGACGTCAACGCCAAGGACGACACCACGGTGACCTTCACCATCGGTACGCCGTCCACCGTGCTCGAGCGGTACATCCTCCGCGCGCCGATCATGCCCGACTCGGTGTATGGCGAGTGGGCCACCAAGGCCGAGACGATGCGTAAGGCCAAGACCAGCCTGGACAGCGCCGAGGGCAAGCAGCTCAACGGCGACTTCCAGAAGTTCCGTCCGGAGAACCCGGTCGTGTCCGGTCCGTTCAACTTCGACGCGAAGAACATGACCAACTCGCAGATGACGCTGGTCAAGAACGACAAGGGCCTGTTCGCCGACAAGATCGGCTTCAGCAAGGTTCTCCTGTACAACGGTGAGACCTCCGACATCACCCCCGTCGTCCTGAACAAGGACGTCGACTACGCGACCCACGGTTTCGCGGTCGCGACCGAGAAGACGCTGCAGTCCAGCGGCTTCCGGATCCTCCGGCCGCCGGTGTACTCCGGCCCGGCGCTCGTGTTCAACTACACCGCGCACCCGGAGCTGTCCGACCCGAAGGTACGCCAGGCGATCGCCTACGTCCTCGACCGCAACGAGAACGGCACTGTCGCGCTCGGCGACTCGGGCAAGCCGTGCAAGTTCATGGCCGGCTTCTCCGACATCTCCGTGCCGGACTGGATCTCCGACGCGGACCAGAAGAAGCTGAACGCCTACGAGAAGGACCTCGCCAAGGCCACCAGCCTGCTGCAGTCGGCGGGCTGGAAGCAGTCCGGCGGCAAGTGGATGCTGCCGAACGGCAAGCCGGCGGCGTACGACATCAAGTTCCCGACCGAGTTCGCCGACTGGAACCCGGCCGCCACCAACGCGGCCGACCAGCTGAACAAGTTCGGCTTCAACATCACCAAGCGGGGTATCACCTTCACCCAGCTGAACCCCGACGTCCTGGCCGGCAAGTTCGACTTCGCGATCCAGACCTGGGGCGCGTCGAACCACCCGCACCCGTACTTCGCGTTCGTGCAGAACCTGTACACGTTCAACTACGTGACGGCGGCGAACTCGGGCGGCAAGGGGATGAACTTCCCGCTGAAGCAGACCACCTCGGCCGGTCCGATCGACCTGCAGGCCGTGGTGGACAAGTCCGCACAGGGACTGAACATCGACGAGCAGAAGAAGAACGTCACCGCCGCGGCGATGGCCTTCAACGAACTGCTGCCGATCATCCCGCTCTGGGAGCGCTACGGTAACAACCCCGCGCTCGAGGGCACCCGGGTGGCGAAGTTCCCGGCCGACGACGACCCGATCCTGAAGAACGCGCCGTACGCGGACAACTTCGTGATCATGTACATGTACCAGGGCAAGGTCGCGCCGGTCTAACCACTGGCTTTTTGACCTGCTTGTCTGATTGGGTCGGCCGGGTGATCTTGGTACGCGAGATCGACCCGGCCGACCTGGCCTTGTTCGACGAGTGGTACGACGCCTTCCGGGCCGGCGCGGTCGCCGGCCGGAAGGCCGCGCTGGTGGCCGGGCGCGAGACGCTCGGCTACTCGCTGCGCAACCCCAGCCCGCTGAAGCAGCGGATCGCTGTCGGCGCCTTCGAGGACGACCGCGTGCTCGGCGGGATGCTGTTCGAGTACCGCCTGACCGACAACCTCGACACGGTCGAGGTCGACATCGACGTACCCGCGGAGCACCGGCGGCGCGGGATCGGCACTGCGCTGTGGCAATGGGCCGCGACGCGCTCGGCCCAGCTCGGGCGGACCATCGTCCAGGCGGAGCTCGGTGTCCCGTGTGAGCCCTGGGCGGGCGCCGCGTTCGCGGAGCGGCTCGGCTTCCAGGTGGAGCACGTCGAGGAGCACCTCGTCGTGCCGCTGCCGTACGACGACCTGCGGCTGGACGAGCTGCGGGAATCAGTGGGGCGCCTGGACGGATACCAGCTGACCTCGTGGGCGGGCGTGTGCCCGCCGGAGCATCAGCAGGCGTACGCCGATCTGCACACCGCGATGGATCTGGATGTGCCGACAGGTGGCATGACGCGCGAGCTGGTGCCGTGGACGGTCGACAAGCTCGAGGCGAGCGAGGCGCGGATCGACCGCAACTACCTCGCCCTGGTGACGATGGCCCACACGCTGGACGGCAGGCCGGCGGGGTACACGTTGCTCTACCTGCCGCGGGCCGACGCCGAGCACGCCCAGCAGGACGACACGCTCGTACTGCGCGAGCACCGCGGCCACAAACTCGGCACCCACCTGAAGCTGGCGAACCTCGAGCAGCTGGCGAAACACCGCACGACGCAACGCTATCTGCACACCTGGACCGCGCTGTCGAACGCCCCGATGCGCAAGGTCAACGCCCGCTTCGGCTTCCGCCCGGTCGAGGAGCACCGCGAACTCGAGCTGCGCCTGCCGAGGTTGCGCCCGGCGGCCCGTGCGGTGATCGTGGACGAGGACGAGCGCATCTTGCTGGTCCGGTTCGAGTTCGACGACGGCCCGCTGTGGGCGACGCCCGGCGGCGGTCTCGAGCCCGGCGAGACCGTGGTCGAAGGCCTCCGCCGCGAGCTCGTGGAGGAGGTCGGCCTGCGCGACTTCACCGACCCGCCACACCTCTGGCACCAGGAAGTCGTTGCCGAAGGCCACGCCACCGGCTACGACGGCGTCCTCAACGACTACTTCCTGATCCGTACTGCGGCGTTCGACCCGGCCGGCACGCTCAGCGCAGCCGAGCTCCGCGCCGAGAACGTCCACGCGATGAAGTGGTGGACCCGATCCGAGCTGGCGGCCCACAAGGGCCGCTTCGCCCCGCGCGACCTTCCCGCCCTGATCGACCGCCTGCTGACAGCCGGCCCACCGACCACACCCACCCAGCTCGCGCTGTGAGAATGCCGTGCGAACCCTGTGAGAACAGGGGATGCGGGCAACGAAACGGCCTAGCTTCGAGGTGTGAGCACTCGACATACCGATGATTGGTTCGTCCCCGTCCGCTGCGTCGGCGATATCGCCACCCTCCAGACCGGAAGGCTGCCCGACGGGCTCCGCGTCGGCATCGCCTTCAGCTCGCTGGAACGGCTCCGCGCCGCTTCCGGTGCACAGGAGTTCATGCGCCTCTCGGAGGACGGCCTGCACGACATGCTCGAGCAGGTGGGGATCGTGAGGATCCAGCTCGACCCGACGGTGGTCGCCGTACCGGTCAGAGGCGCCGTAGCCAGCTGAGGTGGCCCTCGTCCATCACGGCGTGGCCGTCGGCGCTGTCCGCGACATTCGGGTCGTGGGTGGCGATCACGACGGCCGCGCCGCGGCGGGCCTCCTCCTGCAGCAGGCCGAGGACGCGCTCGCGGTTGGTGCTGTCGAGTTCGCTGGTCGATTCGTCCGCAAGGATCACCCGGCCCTGCTGGGCGATCCCGCGAGCGACTGCGACGCGCTGCTGCTCGCCGCCGGACAGCTCCTCGACCAGGTGGTCACCGCTCTCCTCGAGTCCGACACCCGCTAGCGCCTGCTCGATCGTCCGCTCGACCTCTTCACTCGGCTTGCGCTCGGCCAGCAAGGGGATCGACAGGTTCTCGCGTGCGGTCAGCACCCGCGCGAGTCCGTTGCCCTGCGGGATCAGTACGACGCCGTGCGCGGCCGCCGCCGGACGGTTGGTGATCACCAGCCCGTCGATCTCGACCTGTCCTTTCGCCACCGGCACCGCACCGGCGATTGCCCACAGCAACGAGCTCTTGCCTGCACCCGACGGCCCGCTGACCGCGAGCACGAAGCCCGGTGGGACGGTGAACGACACGTCCGACACCGCGGTCAAGTCGCCGTACCGCACGGTCACCTGGCTGACGTTGATCACCGGTTCCCCTCCTGCTCCACGGGGGTGAGCCGGATGACGCCGTCGTCGGTCGTGACTTGGACGAGCGTTCCGGCCGGCAACAGCTCTGCCACATGCGGTGGTAGGGGCAACGATCCGTCCACCGCGACCACGGCGTACTCCTCACCGGACCTGCCCTCGGAGGCGATCCGGCCGTCGCGGATGGTGATGGTGCGGGGGAGGGTCGCGGCGACTTCCGGGTCGTGGGTGACGAGCAGGACGGTCATCCCGGTTTCGGTGTTGATCGTGCGGAGCGCCGCGAGGACCTCGTCACGGGCGTGGTGGTCGAGCTGGCTGGTCGGTTCGTCGGCGAGCAGCAGGCCGGGAAGGGTTGCGATGCCGACGGCAACGGCACACAACTGCACCTGGCCAGGTGTCAACTGGGACAGGGGAGTCGCCGCATGGTTGCCCAGGCCAACGAGTTCGAGGATGGTCTCCGGCGTCGGGAGGTCGCGATCGTCGGACGCGGCCTGCTGGGCGTAGCGGATGTTGTCGGCCGGCGTGAGGTACGGGATGAGGTTGCGGCCGGCACCTTGGAGCACGATGCCTACGTCACCGGACCGCATCCGGTCCAGCTCGGCGTCGGTCATCGTGGCGACGTTGTGCTCACCGATCTGCAGCCGGCCCGCGCTGGGCGTGAGCAGACCGCCGCACAGTTGGAGCAACGTCGACTTCCCGGCACCGGACGGTCCGAGCAGTCCGACCAGTTCGCCGGGCCGGACAGTGATCCCGATACCGGACAGCGCGGCGACGTCGTGACCGTGCGCACGGTAGATGTGCACCAATCCCGTCGTACTGATCGCGAGACCGGTCATGTCAGCTCCTCCCGGATGCGGTTGTAGGTGGAGCGTCTGTTGACGCCGCTGCCGAGGAACAACGTCACAGTTGCGAGGATCGCCGTACCTCCGGCCCAGAGGATCACTGCGACCGTCCAGCTGATGCCGAGGTCGAGCGGCACCGGGCCGCCGCTGGTCGCGAACAGCGGTATCAGCGGCAGCGCGACATGCACGCCTACCAGCCCGCAGATCGTCCCGAGCAGGACGGCCAGTGCGACCGGACCGGTCTGCTCCCAGCGCGCGGCTCGCCCGGTAGCCCTCGCCGGTACGCCGGTGATCTTCAGGCTCGCGTAGTCCTGCGCTCGCGACCGCCATGACGTGACAACCGTCAGCAGGAGTACGACGATCGCCAGCACCCACGCCGCAATCCCCACCACCGGCGTCAGCTGCAACGCCAGCGCGCTCGCCGAACGCCCGTACGCCGCGATCCGGTCGTCCCGGCGATCCACCAGGTCGGCGTTGTATCCGGCCTTCGCGAGCTTGACGGTGATCGTGTCGACGTTCGCGAGACCGTCCTTGTTCAGCCACAGCTCGAAGTCGGTCCCGCCTTCGTCCACGACGCCGCCGAGCCGCCGTACCGTCTCCAGATCGACCACCGCGGTGCGATCGCCGTGCCTGTTCACCGGCCCGCGCAGCCGGTCGATCCTCGCCAGTGTCATCGGGCTGCCGTCGGCCGCCGGGCTGCTGGTGGCACCGTCGACCCAGTGGTACTCCGGTGTGACCAAGGCCGGCACGATCGGCGGCACGGTCGCGTACTGGAGGAACTCGTCGTTGCCGAAGCTCTTCATCGCGATCGTCAGCTCACCGCCTGGCTTGGCCGTGACCGAGCTCTGATCGGACCCGAGTTGCGGGACCGTCCGCCAGGCGTCCGCCCCGCCCAGCGCGATCGTCGGGTGGTCGTCGCTGGAAAGCTTGCTGATCACCAGATTGCCCTGCAGACCGGCCGGGTCGAGCGCCTCGCGGCCGATGCCGAGCCGCAATAGGTCGCATCCGCCCAGACATTCGACGGCTGCCCGCAGTACGACCGGCTTCGTCGCCGGGAAGCGGACCGGCGGGAAGGAGACCAGGAAGCGGGAGCCGTCGCGATGGCTGACCACGTTCGCCCGCAGGACGACGGACTTCGGCGTACCGCCGTCAATCTTGTCACCGTTGGCGGCACGGCTGATGAGCGGCTTGATCGCGTTCACCGCGACCGTGGCGGTGAGCTGCGAGCTGCGGAACTGGATCGGCGGCACGTCGGCCGGTGCCTGCAACGTCTGCCAGCCCTGCTCGTCGGTGAGCCGGTCGCCCTGGAACGCGATCCGCCGGAAGCTGGCCGGCTCGATCATCTCCGACTGCAGCGTGTCGGGGGAGGGCGGGTGAGCCATCACCACCGGCGTCAGCCAGCGGCGATCGGGGTCGATCTGGTTGACGGTTTGCAGGAACGATCCGAGATACAGGGCGTTCATCCGCAGTACGCCCTCGGCACCGGTCTCGTAGCCGGAGCGAGTCTCCCGGTTGGCGGCGGCGATCGACGAGGCCTGGCCGGCGAACGTGAGGAGCGCGGCGGCCACCGCGACAGCGGCGACGATCCGGGTCACGGCCGGGCGGCGCGAGATCTGCAGTGCGCCGAGCGCGAGGCCCAGCCTCCCTCGGCGGAGTGCGCTGCGGCTGATCAACCCGGCCGTCGGAAGCAGCAGGTGCGCGAAGATCAGGCCGGCCGCGAGCCCGAGCAGAGCGGGTGTGAGGACCGGCAGCGGGCCGCGGCCGTCGCCGGTGAGCGCGGCGATCAGCCCGGCCACGGCGAAGACGATGATGCACAGGTCGGCGACACCGATCGTCCGGCCGAGGCGGCGGGGAAGCACACGCCTGAGCAGGTTGGAGATCGACTGCCGGACGGTGCCCCGGACCTGGAGTACCACGACGATCAGCGCGAGTACGGCGGCTACCGCGAGCGCGGCCGGAACCGTCCAGGGCAGCTCGATCGGGGCGCCGTGCCGTAGCCAGGTCGCGCGAACGATCAGCAGCAACCCGAAGCCTGCCAGCCCGCCGAGCAGAGTGCCGACCAGCACGGGTAGGCCGAGTTCGATGCTCAGAGCGCGCTGGGTTCGCTTGGTCGAGGATCCACGCAAGCGGGACAGCGCGATCTCGGGGCGTCGCTGGTCGACGACGGCAGCCAGCGCAAGCGCCAGTACGACGACCGCGAACAACGCGACCTGCACCATCACCAGCGGGATGATCGTGGTCGCCTGCTTGCGCTCCGCCTGGATCTGGTCGACCAGCGTGGCCAGTGACGACGTGTTCTGCGCGGCGACGCCGATCTCCCGGGCGTTGCCGTTGACGGTCTCGGTCGCTTCCTTGAGGCGATCCAGGTCACCGAGCCGGGCGACTCCGGGGATCGGCCGGAAGTCCGACGTGACCCGTTGCGACCACTGGGTGCCGGCGAAGGTCGCGCTGTCGGTGAAGAACTCGTTGGTGGCGCCTGGGTCCTTGTCGGCCGGCTGGTGCGAGTGGCCGGTCGGATAGTCGCCGTACCAGAAGTCGCCGCGCTCCTCCTTGGGCTGGTAGAAGCCGACGATGGTGAGCCGGCCGCCGCCCTTGCCGACGTCACTCGGCGTCGCGGTCAGGGTCGTGCCGACGCGGAAGTCCCAGGTGGTCTTGTCGACGCTTGACGCGATCACCTCGTTCGCCGCCTGCGGACAGCGGCCCTCGGTGAGGGTGAGCTGAGCGCAGTACCCGTCCCGCCAGCGCAGGCGCGCGCTGGGCGGCTGGTCACCCTCGGTAGCCGGAGTGCTCCAGCCGACGTCGTTGTAGATGCCGTGCAGGGGCGGGGTGAAGAGCGGCTTGAGATCGTCGGGGAGGAGCTTGTCGAGGTCCTCCGGGCGCGTGGCAGGCCCCGTCTGCGGCCCCGTCGAGGCGAGTAGCCAGGACGCGGGCAGGCGCTGGCCGGACAGCGTCTCGGTCATCACGGTCTGCTCGACGGCGCGGGCGAACCACGGCCCGAAGACGGCGCAGGCGCCGATCAGCAGGCTGATGCCGGTCAGTACCAGGGCCTGTGCCCAGCGGTACCGCAGCGCCCGACGCAGGAACATGTCCACCCCTTTGCGGCTCACTCGTGCCAGCCGAAGATATGGAATGTTGCGGCCTGTGTGCCTCGCGGCGGCAAAATGTCACATTACTGTTGTCTAGGCAGGAACATGTCTCACGTCCCCGTGCCCCGTGCCCCCGGTCGGCGCGTCGCGGCGGTAGGTTCGGGACATGCGTGAATCCCAGCTCGGTGACCTGACCGTTTCCGCCCTCGGCCTCGGCTGCATGGGAATGTCCCAGTCGTACGGCGTCCGCGCGGACGACGCCGAGTCGATCGCGACGCTGCACGCGGCGCTCGACGCGGGCTGCACCTTCATCGACACCGCCGATGTGTACGGCGACGGCGCGAACGAGGAACTCGTCGGCCGCGCGCTGGCGGGGCGCCGCGACGAGGTGGTGCTCGCGACGAAGTTCGGCTTCAAGCGGGCGTCCGCGGACTCGGCCGTGCCAACTGTTGTCGACGGCTCGCCTGCTTATGCGCGGGAGGCCTTGGATGCGTCGTTGCGACGGCTCGGCGTCGACCATGTCGACCTGTGGTACCTGCACCGGCGCGACCCGGCCGTGCCGATCGAGGAGACCGTCGGGGCGATGGCTTCGATGGTCGAGGCGGGCAAGGTCCGGTACCTCGGGCTGTCCGAGGTCAACGGCGACACGGTGCGGGCGGCGCACGCAGTACATCCGATCACCGCCGTACAGAGCGAGTGGTCGTTGTGGACGCGCGACCCGGAGACCGTCGTACTGCCGACGCTGCGGGAGCTCGGCGTCGGGTTCGTGCCGTTCAGCCCGCTCGGTCGCGGGTTCCTGACCGGGCAGATCAAGTCGGAGGCGGACTTCCCGGAGGACGACATGCGGCGCGGGCTGCCGCGGTTCCAGGGTGAGAACTTCCAGCGCAATCTCGACCTGGTCGCGCAGGTGCAGGCCCTGGCTGCCGCGAAGGGCGTGACACCCGGACAGCTGGCGCTCGCGTGGCTGCTTGCTCAGGGCAATGACGTGGCGCCTATTCCGGGGACGAAGCGGCGGACGTACCTGGCCGAGAACCTCGGTGCTCTGGATGTGGTGCTGTCGGAGTCGGAGCTGGCCGAGCTGGACGAGGCGTTCCCGCCGGACGCGGTCGCCGGGCAGCGGTACACCGACAGCGGGATGGGCCTGGTGGGCAAGTGATCGGTGTCACCGGGGCGACCGGACAGCTCGGTTCCCGGATCGTCGCGCGGTTGGCCGGCGTACCGCTGCGGTTGATCGTGCGTGATCCGGGCCGGGCTCCTTCGGTGCCCGGTGCAACGGTCGCGCAGGCGGCGTACGGCGAGCATGCGGCGCTGCTCAACGCGCTCGACGGGGTCGACGTACTGATGTTGCTGAGCGCATCGGAGTCGGCCGATCGGGTGGCGTTGCACAAGGCAACCGTCGACGCGGCCGTTGCTGCTGGGGTGCGGCGGATCGTTTACACGTCGTTCGTGGGCGCGTCGCCGGGGGCGACGTTCACGTTTGCGCGCGACCACTGGCACACCGAGCAGCACATCAGGTCGACCGGCGTCGACTTCACCTTCCTGCGGGACAACCTGTACCTCGACTTCGTCCTCGGAGGCGTCGGCGAGGACGGCGTCATCCGCGGCCCGGCCGGCGACGGCCGAGTCGCAGCCGTCTCCCGAGACGACGTAGCCGCCGTAGCCGCCACAATCCTCCGCGCTGCTCACTCAGCCTCGTCCGCCTCGTCCGCCTCGTCCGCCTCGTCCGCCTCGTCCGCCTCGGGCGGCTCGGGTGACGAGCACGTGGGGGCGACGTACGACCTGACCGGGCCGCGGGCGTTCACCCTCGCCGAGGCGGCCGCGGTGTTGACCGACGTCTGGGGCCGCAAGATCCGCTACGAGCCGGAGACGCTCGACGAGGCCTACCGATCCCGCGAGTCCTACGGCGCTCCCGCCTGGGAGGTGGCCGGCTGGGTCACGTCGTACGCCGCCATCGCCAGCGGCGAGCTCAGCCAGGTGTCCACCGCCGTACGCGACATCACCGGCGTCGAGCCGACCGGGTTCGAGGAGTATGTCCGCGCTCAGTGAGAGACTGGTGCAGTGCCGCTCTACCGGGATCAGGCGATCGTGCTGCGCACCCAGAAGCTGGGTGAGGCGGACCGCATCGCCACGCTCCTGACCCGCGCCAACGGCAAGGTCCGAGCGGTCGCCAAAGGAGTCCGCCGTACGTCCTCACGCTTCGGCGCCCGCCTGGAGCCGTTCAGCCACGTCGACCTGCAGCTCGCCACCGGCCGGACCCTCGACGTGGTCACGCAGGCCGAGTCGATCGCGGCGTACGGCGAGGGCATCGTCGGCGACTACGCCCGGTACACCACCGGCACCGTCCTGCTCGAGACCGCCGACCGCCTCGTCGTCGAGGAGAAGGAACCCGCCACCCAGCACCACCTCCTGCTGGCCGGCGCCCTCCGCGTCCTCTCCACCGGCGAACGCGAGCCAGGCCTCGTCCTCGACTCCTTCCTCCTCCGCTCCCTGGCGATCTCCGGCTACGCCCCGTCCTTCGACGACTGCGCCCGCTGCGGCGAACCAGGCCCCCACCGAGCCTTCAACCCCGCCTCCGGCGGCATGGTCTGCACCACCTGCCGCCCCCCAGCCTCAGCCATGCCCGCCTCCGCCACCGTCACCCACCTAGCCGCCCTCCTCACCGGCGACTGGCCCACCGCCCTCAAAGCCGACCCCAGAACCCGCCGAGAATCCACCGGCCTAATAGCCGCCTTCTTCACCTACCACCAAGAAAACCAACTCCGCTCCCTCCCCCACCTGGACCTGACCTCCTAGCAGCCTTTGGCTGCGGATAGTCGCGAGCCAACTGCCTCAGCGTTACTTATTCCGGTCAGGCCACCCGGTTGGTCCTTGCCTCGGCCGACCGCCAAACGCCCGAGGCGAAACAGATCGCGTCGTTGGATGCCCGGTCGGCTCGGACGTCCTGGTCGCATCGCCGTCCTGTGCCATGGCAGCCTGGCGCAGTGTCGCCTCGTGGCGTGCGCCGAGAGGCGCGCCGATGACGATGGGCCGCGCGAACTGCAGAGGCTGCTGCCCAACCCACGCATGGGCGATCGCACGCTTCGCGTCGAGCTCCGCCTGCCGGGTCGCGACCCCGCCGCTCAGATCCTGCCAACTGTCGAACCGGTCGAGGCCGGGTTGCCTATCGCCAAGATGGCGGTGCAGGCGAGCACAGACGTGGGCATAGATGTTGTTCGGCCTGCGACGAGGCTTGATCGCCAGCAACTCCCGCCGCGCCAACCCGCCCGGCGCTGTCGGTCCCATCTCCCGGAACACGATGCGGTAATCAGCCGGCTTCTGCGGGTCTGACCGGAGGTACGCCGTCACGCAATCACGCAGATCGCCTTTGCCCGGCGCGTAGCTCAAGGCATGGTGACCGTCGGACTTCCCGCTCGCGAGGTCGAGCATCGTCCGCAGCACCTGCCGTCGGAGCTCGGCAGCAGGACCGGAGCGGTCTTTGCTCGCCGCGACATCGATCCGGCGATAGTCCAGATCGAAGCCGGGCCCAGCCACCAACTGGTACCCGACCCCAGCGCTCATGACCCCTCGCGGTCCTCACGGCGCAACTCCTCCAACACTTCCTGCGTGTCCGGCCCCATCCGAGCCGCCCACTCATCCAGATCCAGCGGCCGGCTATCCGGGAGCGGCTCCGTCGCATAAGTCCGCACCGTCGGGTCGTCCACAACGCCCGCCGGCGGATGGTCGTCCCCCCGGAGATCGCGGTACTGCGTCGTAGACATCACCACGGCCTCCGGCTCGCCGTCGTCGCCCCACACCACCGGCGTACCGCTCCCCGCCCGCAAAGCCTCCATCAGCCCCGGCAACTGCTCCGCAAGCGCGGCCGGCTCAACCACCTCATCCCCGACCGTGAACTTCCCTTCCCCACCAAGATCCTCAAACTCGTCGTACGTCAGCATCACAGCCTCAGGCCCGCCATCCCCAAAACTGAACGCCCGCGTCCGCCCCTCCCGAAACCGCGACAGCACCCCCGCCAGATCCCCCCGAATCCCCTCAACAGAAGCCCAAGTCGTCATACCCCGAATCTATTGCCTCCGGCCCTTCGCCCGCGTCAGTTATCCACAGCACCGAGCCGGAACCGCGATGTCAGGGTCAGCAGGTCTTCGTTGTCTGCTCGTCCACGAGGATCCACATGCGCCGTCCCGTCTCGGCACTCTTCGTGTAGATGAGGCGTGATTCGAACCGGTGACGGTCGCCGTTGTCGCTGACGACCGGGATCGGCTTGCTGTTCGATCGATAGCGGCTCACGACTGCGGAGCTGTCGATGCAACTAGTGAGCCTGACCTCAGGCTGCGCCAGGTCGAGCTTCACCGCGCGGACCGCGAGCATGGTGATCCTGGCATCGCCGGTCTCGTACCAGCCGTTCTTGACCGAGAAGGCGAGCACCGCCTCGACTCGCGGGAGCCAGGTGCCCCCGTTCCCCGCGAGCGCGAGAGCAGATGCGCTGACGTCCCCCGGTCGCTTGACCGCCTCGTTGACGGCAGCCCGGGCAGCCAGGTACCGCGCCTTCGCAGCCTCAACAGCCGCCAACTCCGCGGAACTCCAAGCCGACGTCGACACCCCGCTCGGCGTCCGCGTAGGCGCTGATCGGCCTTCGAAAGGCGTACTAGTCACAGGCGCCGCCTCAGGTCCTCCTGTTTCTGGGGAGCCGCCACAAGCGCTCACCAGCCCAAGCGTCGCAAGCGCAGCAAGAGCCAGTCCGCGGCGCATGAGTTGATGTCCGTCCTTAACGCTCGGCACCGTCGTACGGCGTGATCGCTGCCTCAACACCCGGACTTCGCAGGCGCAACCGCATCCCCACCACCCGGATCAACCAACACCGGCACGGCCTCACCGATTCGTACCTGCGTCGCGGCCTGCTCGGTCATTGCGATCTGGCCGGTGTCGCCTAGTGTGCTCCGCCAGGTGATCTCCCATTGAGCTGTAGCCGTCACCGGGTACATGCAGTGGGGCAGATCGCGCGACGTCGTCTTGTATCGATGTCCGCAATCCGGCGAGTCTTTGACGCCCGAAGACTTGTCGTACGGCGTCCCAGCCCCCTCGCAACGAACGGTGCTGCCGTCTCCCAAGGTCCAGTCCACCGCTTTCACGTGCCCCGTCGCGGTCACCGACAACCCCGGAACGCTCGCCGATCGCACTATGGGTCCCCATGTGTTCTCGGTTTTGGTCAGCCACAGCCAGACGGGCATGTTCACGAGCCCGATCTGTCCCGCTCCTGGTGCTGTCTTTATCAACGGGGGCGCGAGTTGCATGGTGGCGATTGCCTCGTACACGAGGGTTAGCGGATCAACGACGACGGTATCGGGCTTGCCCGGTAGCCAGACCCATTTCGTCACCAGGTGTTTGCCGTCGTCATAGCCCTGCTCCCGCACGCAGGCCCAGATACTGCCATCCGTGTGTCCCTGCCAGCGGGGATCGCCAAACGGTGGCTGAGGCACCTCGCGCCGCATGTAACACTGCTGGGTGTTAGACCAGTTGCCGTTGAGCCCATCCGTGCATGCCTGAGCCGCGCCTTTGAATTCGCATACCGGTTTGGTGATCTTTTGGGTCCCACCGGGCTTGCCTGTCTTCGGTGGCTTGCCACCTACATGAATGAGGGATCTTGGCACCCACCAGCACTTTCTGAGCTGCTTACTGCATTTGAGGACAACGTCTCCCTTGGGCTTCGGCGGCAGAGATGGACCGGCGGTGGATCCGGCAACGCTGAGAATGACGGCAAGCGTTCCCGGCAGCAACTGACGCACCAGACGTCTGGAGATCAGCATTTCGCATCGCCGCTCTCGTCGATCAGATACCACGCCTTCTGACCGTCAGGTCCCGGGGCGAGAACCATCCGAGCCTGTGTCAGATGGCGCGAGCCGTTGTCTGGGCCGAGCGGTACAGGCTTCTTCGTGGTCTGGTACCGAACGACAACGGCGCTGGAGTCGACGCAGCTGGTCAAGGCGACTTCCGGTTGCGGTATTCCCAGCCGAACCGACTTAACACTGGGCGAGGACAGCTTGACTGAACCTGCCTGATACCAACCGTTGTCTCGATAGAACGTGAGGTCGTCGATGATGTCGGCAAGCCATTTCCCGCCGTTGCCGGTTCGCTCGAGGGCGGTCCTATCGGCTTTTGCTGGGTTCTGCAGAGCCAGCTCTGTCGCCCGGCGCGCAGCGACATAACGCGCGGTCGCCGCCGTGATCGCCGTCTGTTCCTCAGGGGTCCAGGCTGGGCTGGTGGGCGCAGTGGATGTCGGAGCGGGCGTCTTGGACGCGGATGACGGGGCTGGGGTGGTGTTCGGCCTGCCGGCCTCCGGGGATCCGTTGCAGGCGGTCAGCGCTGTGAGGGCGCAGAGGGCTACGAGGGCGCGTCCGAGGGATGGTCGGCGGGGCATGGGGCTCCGTTCTTGGGTTGCTAGTGGTGTAAGGGTTGCATACGGAGGGTGTTCGCGGGGGTGGGTTATCCACAGGTTGCAGGTTCCTGCAGTGGGGTGCGGGAGGGGGTGGGAGGATGCGGGGTATGTCGCCTATTGGTCGTCGTCGGGGTCGAGGGGTTTTGGGGGGTTCGGGGGAGAAGAAGGTGGTGGTGCCGCCGGAGCCGCATCCTTCGGGGGCTCGGGTGCCGGAGATTCCCAAGGAGCTGGTGCCGAGGCACGTGGCGATCGTGATGGACGGGAACGGGCGGTGGGCCAAGCAGCGAGGGCTGCCGCGGACCGAGGGGCACAAGGCGGGGGAGGCGAGCCTGCTCGATGTGATCAAGGGCGGGATCGAGATCGGCGTGAAGTACATCTCGGCGTACGCGTTCTCGACGGAGAACTGGGCGCGCTCGCCGGAGGAGGTCCGGTTCCTGATGGGATTCAACCGGGAGGTGATCCATCGGCGCCGTGACGAGCTGGATGCGATGGGCGTCCGGGTGGTGTGGTCCGGACGGCGGCCGCGGTTGTGGAAGAGCGTGATCGACGAGCTCGAGTACGCGCAGGAGCGGACCAAGGACAACGACACGATCACGCTGCAGTTCTGCGTGAACTACGGCGGTCAGGCGGAGATCGCCGACGCGATGAAGTCGATCGCGGCGGAAGTTGCCGCAGGCAAGCTCAAGCCGGACCGGATCACCGAGAAGACGATCGCGCGGCACCTGTACGCGCCGGACATCCCCGAGGTGGATCTGTTCGTCCGCTCGTCGGGGGAGCAGCGGACGAGCAACTTCCTGGTGTGGCAGCTGGCGTACGCCGAAATGGTGTTCCTGGACACGCTCTGGCCCGACTTCGACCGCCGTGATCTGTGGCGGGCGATCGAGCTGTACGCGCAGCGCGACCGCAGGTACGGCGGCGCGATCCCGAACGAGGTCACCGGCGGCAACTGACGCTTGACTCGTAAGTGGGGTGGGAACCTGCCGTCGGCCCCGCTGCGTCTACGCTCGTTGTGCGAGGCATCAATCATGACGGCAGCGTGGGCCGGACCGGCGCGCGGCGGACGAAGGCGAGCTGATGGCGAACGAGGCGGAGTACGCCCACTACACCGACCAGATCGCGAGGGCGGTGATCGAGGTGCACGCAACGCTGCGGTCGGTGACCCATGCGCTCGGCGACGAGGAGATCGGCCGGATGCTGAAGCACCGGTCGGAAGACCTCGCGACAGTCCGACCGGGCGTCGACAGCCTGGCCGCGGCCGAGCAGGAGGTTCAGCGAGCCGAAGGCGCCGGCGTGGCGCCGGCCAGGGAGAGCCTTTCCGGTAGGTTCGCCATGTACCAGGGTGTCGTCGAACAGCAGTCGGCGCAGATCGGGGCCGTCCAGCGGGAGCTGAGCGCTCAAAGTGCCGGCACGAACCCGCAGGACCGCCACACTCTGCAGGCCAGTTCGCAGGCCCTCGAGAGCGCGCTGAAGAATCTGGAAAGAATCGAGCAGATGCCCGATCGCTCGACGGACGACGTGACGAAGCTTCGTTCGGGCGTCGAATACCTGAAGAAGGTCGTGGACGACGTCGACAGCCGGGTCGAGCGGATGACCGAGCAGCTGTCGGCCGGTCGGCAGGCGGCGTACAAGTTCCACACCGCCGCGCCCGGCGAGCTCGAGCCGTCCGCCGACCTCGGCCGGACCATCGGCCGGATGGAGGACTCGATCGCCGACACCCGCGACCACGCGCGCCGGCTGCACGATGCCCTCGCCAAGAACAGCGACGGATTCAAGGCGGTTGCCGAGTTCTCCGTCGACGTCGCCAACGGTGCGCTGGCCGAGAAGCAACACGCCGACCAGGAAGCCGAGCAGCTGGCCGACGCGGTGCGCGCAGGCGTCAATCCAACCGCGCGCGCCGACCAGCACCCCGTGGCGCACCAGGCGCAATCGGACCTCAGCCGTCGACTCAACGGCCCGGCCAAGGAAGGCGGCCTGAAGCTCTAACGCCCTGGCGAAGGCAGCAACCCGCGTTCGATGGCCACGGTGACGGCTCGCGTGCGGTCGTCGACGTCCAGTTTGGCGAAGAGGCGTTGGAGATGGGTCTTCACGGTGGCCTCGCCGATGAACAGCTCCCGGCCGATCTCCGCATTGCTGAGACCTCGGGCCACAGCGGCCAGCACCTCCAGCTCACGTGGCGACGGCGACGCGGCGGCGGGCGCGGGCGGCGTACGAAGACGGGACATCAGCCGAGCCGCAACAGGCGGAGCCAGCACAGTCTCACCTCGAGCGGCGGCGCGAATCCCGTTCAGCAGCTCCGCGTGCGGAGTGTCCTTCAGCAAATACCCGGCCGCGCCGGCCTCAACGGCATGCAGGATGTCGGTGTCCGTGTCGTACGTCGTCAACACCAGCACCCGAGTCGACGGATAGCCGGACACGATCGCCCCGGTAGCAGTCACGCCGTCCATCCGCGGCATCCGCAGATCCATCAGTACGACGTCGGGCCGCGTCGACTCGACCAGCGCCACCGCTTCCGAACCGTCCCCGGCCTCACCGACGACGGAGATGTCCTCGGTCACCGACAACATCCCGGTCAGCCCCGACCGTACGACCGGATGATCGTCGACCACCAGAACCCGAATCACGCATCCTCCTGCACAGCCGGGATCAACACCTGCACACGCGTACCGCGTCCCGGCGCACTCTCCACCTGGACCGAGCCGCCCGACTCCTCGACCCGCCCGCGCATCGCGTTCAACCCGAATCCGGCCGACTCGGCGCCCGGCGTGAACCCGGACCCGTCGTCGCGGATCTCGATCCACACCCCGTCGTCCGACAACCCGAGCGTGATCAGCACCTGCGTCGCCCGCGCATGCTTGCGTACGTTGGCCAGCGCCTCCTGCGCCGACCGCAACAGCACGACCTGCTGCGCCTGCGGCAGCGCCGCGACCTCGTCATCAGGCAGGTCCAGCGAGACCTGGACGTCGACTCCGGTCTCGGCCGCGAACCGCTCCGCCTGCCGCCGCAGTACTTCGGTCAACGTTGCCTCCGACAACGCAACCGGGGTGAACGCGGCAACCAACGCCCGCGCCTCGGCGAGGTTCTCCCGGGCGGTGTCCTCGATCGCCGCCAGTCGCGCCGACGCATCGGCGCCGCGCTGCAACTCCACCGCCGCCGCCTGCGCCAGCATTACGATGCTCGTCATCCCCTGCGCGAGCGTGTCGTGGATCTCCCGCGCCATCCGCTCCCGCTCAGCCATCACACCCGCACTGTGGTGCGCCTCGGCGAGCTCGTCGCGCGCGGCCTCGAGCTGCTCGATCAGCTCGGCCCGCTGCTGACTCTGCGTGATGACCTTCTCGATCCAGATCCCGAACAGCAGACTGACCACGAGGCTGACCAGCATCCACGGCAGGATCTCCCAGAACGCCGCCCAGCCCCAGCCTGCGCTCCACAACTGCGCCGTACCCACGCCGACCACCAGTAGCAGGCTGAGCCCGATCCCCTCGCGGACGTCCTCGCACAGCAACCAGATCTGGGCCGACCCGATGAACATCAGGAACACCGACTGCGGATAGATCCCGATCAGCACCACGAGCGACGCGATCAGTACCAGTCGATAGGCGTACGACGGGAGCGCCCGCCGCGAGCGGATCGCGGGCATCCCGATGAACTGGTACGCCGCTCCGAGCACCACGACCGTACCGGCGAACACCGTCTGCCGAAGCGCACCGAGGTGCCCGAGGAACGACAGCGCCAGCGTCATCCCGAGCAGCACCCAGAAAACGATGTGCCATCCGATCAACGCCCGGGTCCACACGGGCTGACCGGCGCCACCGCTCGAGCTCTGCACGGACCCCATCTTCCTCCACATCAGGATCCACACACGAGGTCCAGTCCAGGCCGGCGCCGCGGAGACCTCTGAAGACAGCCCGGTACGACGCCGGTCCGGAAGGTCCGACGTCGTACCGGTGATCCCGTTCATCAGCCCGCGTCCCGGCGGGTCCAGCGGAACACCCGCTGGGCGAGGAACAGGCCGACGATCAGCCAGATCGAGAGCACGATCGCGCCGGTGCCGAGCTGCCAGGACTTGGCCGGCTCGGTCAGTTCGAACCCGTCCGGCAAGAACACCGACCGCATCCCCTGGGCGAGCCACTTCAGCGGGAACACCGCGGCGACGTTGCGCATCCACGCCGGCAAGCTGCTGTAGACGAAGTACACGCCGGACATGAACTGCAGCAGCAGGACGATCGGCGTGATCACCGCGGACGCCGCCTTGCCGGACTTCGGTACGACGCTGAATGCGATCCCGAGCACCGAACCCGACGCCGTGCCGAGGATGAAGATCCAGACGAAGTTCAGCCACCGGTCCGGCTCGGTCGGCAGGTCGACACCGAGCAGCAGGCCGGAGATGGCCAGCAGCAGCGCGATCTGGAGGACCGAGGTGATCAGGACCTGGCCGATCTTGCCGATGAAGTAGGCCTGTGGGGGCATCGGCGTACCGCGGAGCCGCTTCAGCAGACCCTCGTCACGCTCGAGCGCGATGCTGATCGAGAGTGACTGGAAGCTGCTCAGGAAGATGCCGGAGGCGATCATCCCGGGGGTGAAGTAGGTCGCGGCGTTGACGCCGTCGAAGTCGGTGTTGCCGAAGACGGCGGAGAAGATCGCGAGGAAGATGATCGGGAAGAAGAAGGTGAAGATCAGCGCTTCCCGTTCGCGGAAGAACTCGCGGACCTCGAGCCTGGTCCGGGCCAGGCCGACCGAGAGAGTGGACGGCAGGGCTTTGGTGTCGGCCATCAGAGTGCTCCAGCTTCCATCGCAACGGCAGGGGCGTCGGCGGCCACGGCGGTCACGGCGGCCTTGCCGATCAGGTCCAGGTAGATGTCTTCCAGGCTCGGGCGCCGGACCTCGAGCTCGGGCACCTCGCCGCCGAAGCGGGCCATCAGCGCGGCGACCTCGGCGGTCGGCTGGTCGGTGCGCAGTTCGTGCGGTCCGTCGGCGTCGGACCAGGAGACCCGAGCGGTCCGGGCCCCGCGCCCGCCGAGCGTCTCCGGCGTACCGATCTCGATCATCCGGCCGTCCGCGATCACGCCGACCCGGTCGGCCAGGTGCTCCGCCTCGTCCAGGTAGTGCGTGGTGAGCAGGATCGTGGTGCCCTCGGTGCGAAGTTCCTCGATCAGCGTCCAGAACTGCCGGCGTGCTTCCGGGTCGAAGCCGGTCGTCGGCTCGTCCAGGAACAGCAGCTCCGGGTTGCCGATGACCCCGAGCGCGACGTCGAGCCGCCGGCGCTGCCCGCCGGACAGTTTGCGTGGCCGGGTCTTGCGCTTCTCCTCCAGGCCGACGGCGGCGATGACCTGGTCCGGATCGCGCGGGTTCGGGTAGTAGCCGGCGTAGTGGTTGACCAGCTCGAACACCGTCGACTCGGCCTCGTCACGCGAGGTCTGCAGCACGATCCCGAGCCGCGCCCGCCAGGACCGGTCGCCGTGCACAGGGTCCGTCCCCAGCACGCTCACTTCACCGTCGTCGGCCCGGCGATACCCCTCCAGAATCTCCGTGGTCGTCGTCTTCCCGGCCCCGTTCGGGCCGAGCAGGGCGAAGACCTCGCCCCGGTGGATGTCCAGATCGACACCGTCGACCGCGACCTTGTCCGGGTACCGCTTGACCAGGCCGCGCACCCTCACTGCGTTGTCGTTCTCCATGCCTCAACTCTCCCGTCGCGCCACCCTCCCGAGGGAGCACCACCCGGCGGACTCGCTGTCCCCCGACCGGTGGACAGCAGCCGTGTGGACAGCGGCCGTCCCCACACCGTCGTCAGGTCCGACTTTGAGAAGCCACCAACCATTTCGCGGCCCGGAAAATGGTCGGTGGCTTCTCAAAGTCGGGGTGTGGGGGTGGCGCGCCACGCGTGCGGCGTGACGGAGGGGTGGTGGGGCGGTTAGGTTCGGGGAATGGCTCAGACGGTGCGTGGTGTGGTGGCGGCGGGCAAGGGTGCGCCGGTGACGATCGAGGAGATCACGATCCCGGACCCGGGTCCGGGTGAGGCGGTGGTGAAGGTCCAGGCCTGCGGGGTCTGCCACACCGACCTGCACTACCGGGAGGGCGGGATCAACGACGACTTCCCGTTCCTGCTCGGGCACGAGGCGGCCGGCATCGTGGAGTCGGTCGGCGACGGCGTCACGGACATCGCGCCGGGCGACTTCGTCGTACTGAACTGGCGGGCTGTCTGCGGGAACTGCCGCGCCTGCCTGCGTGGCCGGCCGTGGTACTGCTTCAACACCCACAACGCCAAGCAGAAGATGACCCTGAAGGACGGGACCGAGCTGAGCCCCGCGCTCGGGATCGGCGCGTTCGCGGACAAGACCCTGGTCGCGGCTGGCCAGTGCACGAAGGTCGACCCGGCCGCGAAGCCCGAGGTCGCCGGCCTGCTCGGCTGCGGTGTGATGGCCGGTCTCGGCGCCGCGATCAACACCGGCAACGTCGGCCGCGGCGACACGGTGGCGGTGATCGGCTCGGGCGGCGTCGGTACGGCGGCCGTGGTCGGAGCCCGCCTGGCCGGAGCCGCGAAGATCATTGCCATCGACATCGATGACCGCAAGCTGACCGTGGCGCAGGAGCTCGGCGCGACCCATGCGATCAACTCCAAGGACCTCGACCACGACGGAGTCGTCGAGGCAGTGCAGGAGCTGACCGGCGGGTTCGGCGCCGACGTCGTGATCGACGCGGTCGGCCGCCCCGAGACGTGGAAGCAGGCCTTCTACGCCCGGGACCTGGCCGGCACGGTCGTGCTCGTCGGCGTACCCACTCCCGACATGACCCTCGAGATGCCGCTGCTCGACTTCTTCGGCCGCGGCGGCTCGCTCAAGTCCAGCTGGTACGGCGACTGCCTGCCGAGCCGCGACTTCCCGATGCTCATCGACCTCCACCTCCAGGGCCGTCTCCCGCTGGACCGCTTCGTCTCCGAGACGATCGGTTTGGATGATGTCGAGGCGGCCTTCACGAAGATGCACCACGGCGACGTACTGCGTTCGGTGGTCGTCTTCTAAGCCTGGCGGACGTTGCGGGCGAGGAAGCTGCCCGCGACGATGCCGATCGCCGCCGTGAGGGCGACGAACCAGCTTGTTGTGCTGAGGGAGCCTCCTGACAGGTAGAGGGTTCCGAAGATCGCGACGCCGCCAACCTGGCTCAGTTGGATGGTGGTGGTGAGCACGCCGCTCGCATCGGCCGCTCTGCTCAGCGGGACGTGGACCAGGGACTGCGTGACGAGCGGGCTGGCGGACAGGCCCATGCCTGCGCCGGCGAGCACCAGCGCGGGCCACACGAGCGAACCGGCGCCGGCCTGGGTGAGTCCGATGCCGATGTACCCGAGCATGCACAGAGCGAGGCCGGCGGGAACGACCAGGTAATGCAGCCGGCTCGGGAGCGAACGCCAGAAGAAGCCGACCAGGCCGAAGGTGACGGCGAACGGGAGCCAGGTGAGAGCGGAACGCAGGGCCGACTCATGGAGACCGTTCTGCAGATGCAGGGTGAAGCTGAACATGAACCCGGCAAGGGCCAGCAGCGTGCACGCGAGTGTCGCGATGCCTGCCCCGAGACCGCGAGCACGGAGTACGTCGAGGTTGAGCAGCGGATCGGCGACGCGCCGCTCGAACCGGACGAAGACGACCGCGAGGACGATCCCTAGGGCGAAGCAGACGAACGTCCACCGCGGCCAGCCGAGCTCGTGCCCGATCACCATCGGAAGCACCAGCAGGAGTACTGCGCAGGTCGACATCGCCAGCCCGGTGAGGTCCAGACGACGCGCAGCCGTCGGCTGGTCGGCCGGGACCAGCCGAGGCACCAGGACCGCGAGCAGAATGCCGACCGGGACGTTGATCAGGAAGATCGGGCGCCACTGGGACCCGAACAGGTTTGCCGCGAGGAGCAGGCCGCCGACGACCAGCCCGGCCACCTGGCCGGCCGACAGTGTCGCACCGTACGCCGACAGTGCCTTGGCGCGGGCGGGACCGGCGAAGTGGGTCTGGATCACGCTGATGATCTGCGGCACCATCACTGCCGCTGCCATTCCTTGGGCGAAGCGGAACAGCACCAGCGGCAGGATCGACGGCGCCAGGCCGCAGGCGAGTGACGCGAGCGTGAACAGCACCACGCCGATCAGGTACATCCGGCGGCGGCCGTAGAGGTCGCCGAGCCGGGCACCGGTGATCAGGGTCATCGCGTACGCGACCATGTAGCCGCCGACGACCAGTTGCAGCCAGGCGCCCGATGCGTGGAAGCCGGCGCCGATGGTGGGCATCGCGACATTCACGACGGACGTGTCCAGCAGTGCCATGAACTGGCCGAGCAGCAGCACAGCGAGCATCGGTCCGCGCCGGATGCCGACGTCGGCGGGGCGGTTGATCATCACAGCGGCCATCAGGTCTTCTCCCTCGGTGAGTCAGGACGTGGGTATGTACCTGGCGCACCTCGCCGATTCATCGGCGGCGCAGCGATGAAATCCGCCGACCGGCGCGGTATGTACTCCCACAGACCTCGACAAGTGGGAGGCTCGCGCCGTGGACCGTGACGACTTCGACCAGCAGGTGGCGCCGTACCGGCGGGAATTGCTGGCGCACTGCTACCGCATGCTCGGATCGGTGCACGACGCGGAAGATCTCGTGCAGGAGACCTTTCTCCGGGCCTGGCGCGCGATCGACACGTACGACGCCGGGCGTGCTTCGCTGCGGACCTGGCTCTACCGGATCGCGACCAACGCCTGCCTGACGGCGCTCAAGGGACGAGCACGGCGTGCTCTCCCATCAGGTCTGGTAGCGGCGACGACAGATGCCCAGGCACCGATCGAGCTGGCTCTCGATGTGCCCTGGTTGCAGCCGTTCCCCACCGATGACGATCCTGCCGCGGCCGTGGCAGCCAAGGGGAGTCTGCGGCTCGCGCTGGTAGCCGCGATGCAGTATCTGCCCGCCCGGCAGCGGGCAGTCCTGGTACTGCGGGATGTCCTGGACTGGTCCGCGGCAGATGTGGCGGAGGCGTTGGAGACGACGCCTGCCTCGGTCAACAGCGCACTCCAGCGTGCCCGTGCGCGCCTGGCCGAGGTCGATGTCACCGAGGACGACGTCGACGAGCCCACGGACCGCGAGATCCGGGCGGTCGTCGACGACTACGTCCGTGCTTTCGAAGCGGCCGACGTACAAGAACTGAGCCGGCTGCTCGCCGAGCGCGTCGTCCTCGAGATGCCGCCGGCGCCGCTGTGGTTCGTCGGACGCGAGGCGTACGGCGCGTTCATCGAGCGGGTGTACGCGATGCGCGGCCCAGCCTGGCGGATGGTGCCGACGACGGCGAACGGCCAGCCCGCCGTCGGCGCGTACGTGCGCACCGACGACGGGCGCTACCACCCTCACACCCTCCAGGTCTTCACGGTCGCCAAGGCGGGGATCACGCACAACATCACGTTCTTCGACCAGGGTCTCTTCGAGTACTTCGGGCTGCCTTCACACCTTGAATGAGATCCACAGGTCCGGCGTGGCCTCGGGTTTGCCTGCGATCGGCCGGGCCTCCTGCGTCCACACGTCTCCGGACACCTCGGTCGCGACGCGCTGCCAGAACCGGACCGCTTTCTCATTGTTTCCCTGGAACGCGACGTCGCACGGCCCCGGGTGGTTCGACAGCACCTCCTGCACCGCCCGCAGGCCCAGGCCGCTGCGGCGGACCGGACGGACCATGAAGAACGCGTTCAACACGTGCACCGGCTGCTGCAGCGCACGCATGAAGCAGAAGCCGACCGGGTTCTCACCGACAGAGATCAGGTATCCGGCCCACTCCGGATCCCCGGTCAGGACCTTCTCCAACCACTCGGTGCGGTAGCTGCCGTCGGGCCGCGGCAACTGCCCCTGGAACTCGGACATATCGTGGCGGAACAGCAGCCACAGCCGCTCCATCACGGGCCGGTCGGACGCGTCGACACGACGTACCACGAGATCAGACATGGGTCTCCTCAACTGGATCAGAACGCAGAAAAGCCTCCCGCCGGAAGAGTCCGGTACGGAAGGCTTACTGCGATCAGTTTATCAGTCCTGCGGCGCCGTCTGCCCGGCCACCCAGCTCATGTCCGCGTAGCGAGTGCCGACCGGGGTCAACTTCGACAGGCCGGCCAGATCTTCCGCGGTCAGCGAAAGCTGCAGCGCCGCGGCGTTCTCCTCGAGGTACTTGCGCCGCTTCGTCCCCGGGATCGGGGCCACATCGTTGCCCTGCGCAAGCACCCAGGCGAGCGCGACCTGGCCCGGCGTGGCGTCGTACCGGGCGGCGACCGAGCGGATCTCGTCGACCAGCGCCAGGTTCGCGTCGAGGTTGTCGCCGGAGAAGCGCGGCAGGGTACGGCGGAAGTCGTCGGCCGGAAGCTCCGACGGCAGCGCGCCGGTCAGCATGCCGCGCCCGAGTGGCGAGTACGGCACGATCCCGATGCCGAGCTCGCGGCACGTCGGCAGCACCGACTCCTCGATGTCGCGGCTGAACAGCGACCACTCGCTCTGCACCGCGGTGATCGGATGGACGGCGTTCGCGCGCCGGATCGTCTCCGCCGACGCCTCCGACAACCCGAGGTAGCGGACCTTGCCGGCCTCGACCAGCGAAGCCATCGCCCCGACCGTCTCCTCGACCGGTACGTCCGGATCCATCCGGTGCTGGTAGTACAGGTCCACGTGGTCGACGCGCAGGCGCTGCAGCGACGCGTCGATCGCGGACCGGACGTACTCCGGCGACCCGCTGATACCGCGCTTCGACGGGTCGCGCGGATCGCCGGTGATCCCGAACTTCGTCGCCAGGAAGACCTCGTCCCGGCGGTCGGCGATCGCCGCGCCGATCAGCTCCTCGTTGGCGCCGAAGCCGTACATGTCAGCGGTGTCGAGGAACGTGATGCCGAGATCCAGCGCGCGGTGCAGGGTCGCGACGGACTCGTTGTCGTCGGCCGCGCCGTACGCGAAGCTCATTCCCATACAGCCGAGTCCGAGCCGGCTGACCTCGGCGCCTTGAGTACCCAGTTTCATCAGAATCTCCCTGAAAAAGGCATGGCTCCGCCCGGGATCCCCGGGGTGAGCGAGGAAAAGTTACGGAGTGGCGGTGCCGCCGTACACGTCGATCTTGTAGTCGGTCACCGCGAGGGCGAGCTGCAGCTCACGCAGCTGCCGGTGGATCTTGGCGCGGTGTTCCTGCATCAGAGCGAGCCGCTGGGGTGCGGTGTGATCGCCCTCGAGCACCAGCGCCAGGTAGTGGCTGAGAGTGCCGATCGGCATGCCGGAGGCACGCAGCCTACTGATGAACACGATCCGCGCCATGGCCCGACGGTCGTAGCTGCGATAGCCGGCCGCATCCCGGCGTACGTCGAGCAGCCCGATCCGCTCGTAGTACCGCAGGGTGTGGGCGGTGAGGCCGGTGAGCTCTGCGGCCTCGGCGATCGACAGCTGCTCCGGCAGATCGTCCGGGAGCTCGAGCAGGCAGAGCAGGTCCGGGTCGACAGGCTCCAGCTCCGGCTGGTGCGCCGCGATGGCGGCGCGACGGTCCGTGAGCAGCTCGGTCGCGTTCATGTCCCTGACCGTACGCCTTAGAGCGCACTCAAAGGCAAACCCTCGGGATCAGGTCTGCTGGCAGTCGGCGCAGGTGCCGAAGATCTCCAGGGTGTGGCTGATGTCGGCGTACCCGTGCTCGGCCGCGACCTTGTCGGCCCAGCGCTCCACGGCCGGTCCCTCGACCTCGACGGTGCGCCCGCAGTTGCGGCAGACCAGGTGGTGGTGATGGCCCTTGGAACAGCGCCGGTATGCCGTTTCGCCGTCGGCGTTGCGCAGTACGTCGACCTCGCTGGAGTCCGCGAGCGCCTGCAGGGTCCGGTAGACGGTGGTCAGGCCGACGTTCTCACCGGCGGTCCGGAGGTCCTGGTGGATCTCCTGGGCGGTCCGGAATTCGTCGAGCTTGTCGAGCGCTTGAGCGACCGCCGCGCGCTGACGGGTCGAGCGTGTTCCGATAGCCACCGTTCCTCCTGTCATATCGTCACCACGCCCAATTCTCTCAGAAGTCAGCAAGTGTCAGTGCTCATCCCAGTGATCCCCGTGCGCCGCGTGCAGGTGGCCGTCGTGCACGTAGTCCACATGGTCACCGTGCTCGACCTTCTTGTGCCCGCACACGGGGTTGTGCGCATGCGGGTGCCCGGGGCTCACCACATGCGGCTCAGGCGCCGGCACGCCGACCTCGGGCTCCTCGTCCGCGAGTGGACGGGCCCGGCCGGACCGCCGCCGGAGCAGCGTCCCCACGGTGGCCGCCACCACGAACCCGGCCAGCGCCAGCACGACGATGGTCGCGCCCGGAGCCACATTCGCGTTGTACGACGTGACGATGCCGGCCAGACACGCCAGCACGCCGATGATGCACGCCGTGACGAACGTACTGCGGAACGAGCGCGTCACCTGCTGCGCTGTCGCCACAGGGACCACCATCAGCGCACTGACCAGCAGCAGGCCCACGGTCCGCATCGCCACGGTCACGGTCACTGCGGCCATCACAGCGATCACCAGGTTGAGCAGCTGCACGCGGAGCCCCGTCGTACGGGCGAACTCCTCGTCCTGGCACACGGCGAACAGCTGCGGTCCCAGACCGATAGCCACCACCAGCACGGCCACGGCCAGGCCGACGACGACGTACAGGTCGCTCTGGGACACCGTGGTGAGTGACCCGAACAGATAGGTGTTCAGAGTGGCTGCACCTTGGCCGGCTAGCCCGATGAGGAGCACGCCGCCCGCGATACCGCCGTAGAACATCAGGGCGAGCGCTACGTCGCCGGTCGCCTTGCCGCGTGCCCGGATCAGCTCGATAGCTGTCGCACCGGCGATCGACACCAGCACCGCGGTCAGGACCGGTGCACTGCCGGTGAGCAGACCCAGCGCCACGCCGGTGATCGCGATGTGACCGATGCCGTCACCCAAGAGCGACAGCCGCCGCTGCACCAGGTAGGTGCCGATGGCCGGCGCGGACAGTCCGGTCAGCAGGCCGGCGATCAGCGCCCGCTGCATGAACTCGAGCTCGAACAGGCTCATGAAGGCGTCCACCCCGGTCCGTCGTCGCTGTGTGAATGGTGGACGTGGGCGTGGGTCTGCGAGGCGTGCGGCGGCCCGTCGTACACGATGCGGCCGCGGCGCATCACCACCGAGCGGTCGATCAGCGCGTCCATCGGGCCGAGATCGTGGCTGACCATCACCACCGTCGTACCGCTCGCGACCCGGTCCCGGACCGCGTCGGCGAAGATCTGCTGGCTGGCCAGATCCACGCCGGCGGTCGGCTCGTCGAGGATGAGCAGCTCCGGATCGGACACCAGCGCCCGCGCGATCAGAACGCGCTGCTGCTGCCCACCGGACAGCTCGGCAACCGCGTCCGTGCGCCGGTCGGCCATGTCGACGACCTCGAGCGCCTGCTCGATCGCCTGCTTGCCGGCCGCGCCGAGCGGGCTGAACAGCCGCCGCTTGGAGAGCAGACCGGACGAGACCACCTCAAACACAGTCGCTGGTACGCCGCCGGCCGCGGTGATGCGCTGCGGGACATACCCGACGCGGCGCCACTGGCGGAAGCGGGGGACCGGAGTACCGAACAAGCGGACCTCGCCGCGGGCCGCGGGGAGCAGACCGACGATGGTCTTGATCAGCGTGGACTTGCCCGACCCGTTGGTCCCGAGCACGGCGACCACCTCGCCCTGCCGGATCCGCAGATCGATGCCCCGGAGCACGAGCCGGCCGCCCAGGTCGACCGAGAGATCGGAGACCTGGACGGCCTGGGGGGAGT
Organism: Kribbella pratensis; assembly: GCF_004365355.1. Lineage (GTDB taxonomy): Bacteria > Actinomycetota > Actinomycetes > Propionibacteriales > Kribbellaceae > Kribbella. The sequence goes on from NZ_SODP01000001.1 coordinate 465,370, forward strand.
CTTCTGGTGTCATTTGCAGCCGTTCGCCGTCCGCAGTTCCTGCAGGTTCTGCTGCATGAGGGTCAGGTACGTTTCCTTGGAGTTGGCATCCGACAGGCCCTCGATCGGGCTCAGCACGGCGGTCTTCACGCCGACGTCGTTCGCGATCGTGTCGGCCACCTTCGGACTGACAAGCTCCTCGTAGAAGATCGTCGACACGCCCTGCGCCTTCACGATGTCCTGGACCTCCTTGATCCGGCTCGGCGTCGGCTCCGCGTCCGGCGTGAACCCGGCGATCCCCACCATCGTCAGACCGTATCGCTTCGCCAGGTAGGCGAACGCCTCGTGACTCGTCACGAACGTGTTCAGCTTGCAGTCGGCCAGACCGGTCTTGTACTCCGTGTCGAGCTTGCCGATCTGGCCCAGCAGAGCCTTGGCGCGCTCGTGATACCCCGTGGCGTTGGCGCTGTCGAGGCTGACGAGCTTCTCCTCGATCGCCTTCACGACCTCGCCGTACCGCACCGGGTCGAGCCAGAAGTGCGGGTCGAGCGCATTCTCCTTGTGTGCGGCCGGGATCACGCCGTGCTCCTCGAAGTCGGCGCCGGTGGCTTCGAGCTGGGCGGCCGGGGAGATGTCGAATCCGGCGTCCTTGGCGTTCTGGTCGACGGCCTCGTCGACGGCCGGCTGCAGGTCCTTCTCGTAGACGACGAGCTTGGCCGTCGCGATCGATCCGACCTGCTTCGGGGTGAGCTCGAGGTCGTGCGGCTCGACGCCCGGCGCGGTCAGGGTCGTCACGTTGACGGCGTCGCCCCCCACGGAGCGGGCGATGAACTCAAGCGGATAGAACGAGGTCACGACGTCGAGCTTGCCGTCGCCGGCGCCAGTGGCCGACGAGCCGCCGCATCCGGCCAGGGCGAGTGTCGCCGTGACGACGGCACCGGCGACAATAGCTCGAAGACCAGATCTCATGACAATCATTTTCATTTAATTGGAACTGGTTGTCAAAACAGGGAGCACACGATGGCCAGCCGCAACGTCGGGCGCCGGCGCGCCGACCACCGGAGCAACCGGCGCCGGAAGCTGGAAATTCCCGGGGGCCACGGCCATGGTCACGGGCATGGTCACGGGCATGGCCACGGGCACGGCCACGGCGACCATGTGGTCGACACGTCGGTGGTGAACGACGATGCGATCGTGGCCCGCCGGGTCCGGATCGTGGTGGCGGCGGTGCTGATCCCGCTCCTCATCGCCGCGGTCGTCGGCATGATCGTCATGTGGCCCAGCGGTGACGTGAAGGTCGCGTCGTACCAGACGCAGACCGCCCGCGGCGAGGTCACGGCGATCAAGCCGTGCCCGGGCGTGAAATCCCAGTGCGACCAGGCAACGGTCAAGCTCACCAGTGGCCCCGACAAGGGCAAGGTGATCCCGGTCGAGGTTCCGCCGGCCAATCAGACGTCGATCCCGGTCAAGGTCGGACAGACGATCATGCTCGGAGTGCAGGATGCGCCGACCGTCGCCGGCCGGTACACCTACGTCGACCACGACCGGACCAACTCGTTGCTGTGGCTGGCCGGGATCTTCGCGGTTGCGGTTGTCGCCCTGTCGCGCTGGCGGGGGTTCGCGGCGCTGATCGCGCTGGCGGTGACGGCGGTCATGCTGACGCAGTTCATCCTCCCGGCGATCCTCCACGGCGAGAACGCGCTGCTGGTCGCCGTCGTCGGCGGCACGGTGATCATGGCGATCGCGTTGTTCCTGACCCACGGGATCAATGCCGAGAGTTCGATCGCATTGTCGGGGACGGTGGCTGCCCTAGGGCTGACGGTCTTGCTCGGTTGGTTCTTCACGAAGTTCTGCCAGTTGAGCGGGTTGGCGTCCGAGGGTGCGTCAGGTGCCAAGTCCTTGGTGCCTGACATCGACCTCACCGGCCTGCTGGTCGCGGGCATGGTGATCGGCGCGCTCGGTGTGCTGGACGACGTCACCGTCACGCAGGCGGCCGCCGTCTGGGAGCTGTCCGCGGCGAACCCGACCGCCAACCGCCGCGAGCTCGTCGCCGCCGGGCTGCGCATCGGTCGCACCCACGTCGCCTCGGTGGTCAACACCCTCGTCCTCGCGTACGCCGGTGCCGCGTTGCCGGTGCTCCTCGTCTTCGCGATCCAGGACCTTCCCGGCCGGGCCGTCCTGTCCCAGGAGTCGGTCGCGATGGAGGTCGTCCGCGGTCTCGTCGGCAGCCTCGGCATCATCGCCGCCGTACCGCTCACCACCGCCCTCGCCGCCATGGCGGTCGCCGACCGCTCCCGCGAACTGGTTGCGGAACCGGAACACATCACCAACTGAAAATCAGCCCTTCCGCCCACGCCCTCAGGCTCCTAGAGTGCTGGTAGGTCACGGAGAGTCCGCCCGCAATTACTTTTGGTGGCCTAACGGGGTGAGGAGCGCTGATGAGATTCCGTCATCGGGATGGTTCGATCGTCCATCTGGGGTACTGCGCGACCGTGCATCCGGCTGGTGAGCTCGACGAGCTGATCGCTGGTCTCGACGACTGCGCCGGCCCAGTGCGCGCGGCACTCGACGTACCTGTGCTCGGGGTCGGACTGTGGTTCCCGCACCGGCTGGCTGACCGGCTGGCGAACTCCCCGGCCTCGCTCAGCAAGCTTCGCCGATCGCTGCACCGCAATCGCCTCGAGGTCGTCACGCTGAACGGCACCCCGCACTCGCAGTTCACAGAGAAGGTTGTCGGCAGCAAGCTGTACTGCCCCGACTGGACCGACCCCGAGCGGCTCCGCTACACGCTCGACCTGGTTGATGTCCTGGCCGAACTGCTGCCCGCGGACGCGTCGTACGGATCGATCTCGACCGTCCCGCTCGCCTGGCGCGTGCCGTGGTCGAAGGCGCGCAACCGCGCCGCGCGTGAGGCCTTCGACCGCGTCGAGCAGCATCTCGCGCGTACCGAGACCCGGACCGGCCGGACGATCCGGCTCGCCGTCGAGACCGAGCCGGGCTGCGTCCTCGAGATGGTCGGTCAGGCCACTGCGTGGCTGGACCGCTACTCCAGTCCGTACGGCGGTACTTCGCGCATCGGACTGGGGTTGGATGCGTGCCATCTGGCCGTGCAGTTCGAGGAACCGGCCGATGTGTTCCAGATGCTGTGGCGGGCTGGAGTCGACGTGGTCAAAGGGTGGTTGTCGGTCGCGCCGACGCTGGTGGACCCGTCTGATGCGGCCGCTCGGTACGTGCTCACCCAGCTCGGCACACCGAAGTACCTGAGGCAGGTGCGCGAGTGGGGCGGGCCAGGAGTGGACGACGTGGCGCAGGCCTACGAGCTGTCAGGCCACGCGGCCTGGCGGATGCACACGCACCTGCCGGCCCACACTGCGCCACCGGACGGGTTGAGCGTGACCACCGGCGTACTGGACGAATGCTTGACCAGACTCGTCGGTGGTGGCCATCCACTGACGCAGCACCTGGAGTCGGAGGTGTACGTGTGGCCGCGTGGTCGACAGTCCTTGGTCAGACGGATCACCAAGGAGCTGACCTGGCTACGCGACCGACTGACTGACCTGGGGCTGGACGAGGTTCACTGAGCTGAGCGTCTTGCCCACTGCGTTCTGCGACCAGATGAAGCGCTGCATTGCTGTCGGTAGCTTCGCCAGCGTTGCAGCGGCGAACGGCATCAGCCGCAGTGCCAGTGGGCTGCCCGGGATGATCGTGCCCATCAGCTTCGGACCGATCCGTCGGCTCTGATCGACCAGCGGGCGGATGATCCGCTCGTAGCTCTTGAGCCCGGACGCCAGATCGCTCCGAGCTGCAGCCAACTCGCGCGCCAAGACGTACGCCGTCATGACGGCCAGACTTGTCCCACCGCCGACTGCCGGTCCCGGGCAGTAGCCCGCATCGCCGACCAGTCCGATTCGCCCTTTGCTCCAGGTGTCCAAAGTGATCTGTGCGATCGAGTCGAAGTAGAAGTCCTCGGCACTCTCCAGGTGCTCCAGCAGCTGCGGCACCCTCCAGCCGTAGTTGCTGAATTCCTTCACCAGCAAGGCCTTCTGCTCGTCCTTGTCGCGGTAGTCGTACCGCAGCTCGTGCGGCGTCCGGAACAGGAACCCGCTGCGCGTCTGGCCGGTCTGGTGCACACCGTAGATGCCGACGAGCTTGTCGACGGACAGATGCGCGAGCGTGTGGTTGCCGACGTCGAAGATGTCCGGCATCGAGAACACGGCGAGGTAGCCGCCGAGCCAGCGGCGCAGCGGTTCCTCGGGGCCGAACGCGAGCCGGCGTACGTTCGAGTGCAGGCCGTCGGCGCCGATGACGAGGTCGAAGCGGCGCTGTGTGCCCGAGTCGAACGTGACGTCCACACCGCTGCCGTCGTCGGACAGGCTCGCGATCGAGTCGCCGAAGATGTACTCCGCGGTGTCGCGCGAGGCGTCGTACAGGATCCTCGTCAGCTCGCCGCGGAGGATCTCGACGTGGCTGCTCGAGATCCCGGCGTACATCCGGCTGAGGTCGACCTCGACCGGGCGCCGGCCGAACCGCTCCATCGTCATCGAGTCGATGCGGGTGCGGGCCGCGTCGATCGCGTCCCAGCAGCCCATCCAGCGGGTCACCTCGGCGGCCGAGCTGAACAGGTCGACGGCGTGACCGCCGAGTCCGTGCCGCAGCTCGGGCGTGCGCTCGACGATCGTCGGCTCGAAACCGTAGCGGTGCAACCAGTGTGCGAGGACCGGACCGGCCACGCTCGCACCCGAGATCAGAACCTTCATCGCAGCCCCCTGACGTTTGCTTACTTAACGGAAGGTAAGCAATACCTCCGGCCGTGTCAATGGCTTACTTACCGGAAGGTCAGTTAATCTTCCGGGTATGCCGAGACAACGGACCGGGGACACCCGCGCGCGGATCCAGCAGGCCGCGCTGGAGCTGTTCGCGGAGCGGGGGCTGCAGCAGACCAGTCTGCGCGACATCGCCGACCGGCTCGGGGTCACCAAGCCGGCGCTGTACTACCACTTCGCATCCCGTGAGGACCTGCTGAACAGCCTGGTCGAGCCGATGATCACCGACTTCGAGGCGTACGCCGCCGCGCAACAGGCCGCCGCGCCGGTCGCACCGCGCGAGCTCCTCGGCTCGTACTTCGACCTGGCTTATCGCCACCGCAAGCTGATCCAGCTCGCGATCCGCGACCTGTCCGTGCTGCACGAGCTCAACCTGGCGGACCGGTTCATCGAGTGGCGCGGGACGCTGGCGACGCTCCTGATCGGCACCGAGCCGTCGCTGTCCGACGTGGTGCGTTGCATGGTTGCGCTGGGTGGTCTGTCCGACTGTGCGGTGATGCTCGACCACGTGCCGGTGGAGGAGCTGCGGGAGGCCTCGGTCGAGGCTGCGTACGACAGCCTCGGCCGGCCTTAGTGTCCTGAGTCAGCCGTTGGCGATCCGCGACACCGCGAACAACAGAATCAGCAGGATCGAGAACAGCCGCAGGAACTTCGGCCCGCCCTTTACCGCCGGCCACGACAGGAACGCCAGCCATCCCAGCAGCAGCGCCAGCAGGACCAAGGCCGGCACTCCGATCACCACCGGAGCGAACACTCCGGCCAGTGCGAGCACCAAGGTGATCCCGGGCAGCGTCAGCTTCGGCGCGGCGTGCAGCCTCGCGACGTACGGGTAGCTGATCTTGGTCAGTCGCTGTCGCATCGAGCTGACCGGCTGACTGCCGCTGGGGGAACTCATTGCACCATTGTTCCAGGCTGTGGGTAGTTGCTACGGGTTGAGTCGGTAGAAGCGCCAGAACGGGTGCTCGATCGGCAGTACGTCGACAGTGCCGTACCCGGCGTGTCCGGCCAGGTGCCGAAGCTGGTCCGGTCGCATGATCGCGCCGACCACGTCGGAGTCCTCGTCGACCAGACCCTGCGGCGTACACCAGATGGTGCTGGCCGCGGCCAGGAACCGCTGCACCTCGTCGCCAGGCGCGGTCAGCACCTCGTCGGCCCGCTCGTCCATGACGATCACCGAGCCGCCCGGCGCCAGCGCGGTCCGGGCTGCAGTCAGCGCCTCCACCGGGTGCGCGAGGTCGTGCAGACACTCGAAGAACGTCACGACGTCGTACTGCGGTCCGCCGGCCGCGACCGCGGTGATGTCGCGGACCTCGAAGTCGACCCGGTGGGCAACGCCCTGCTCGGCCGCGTTGCGACGGGCCCGGCTGATCGAGTCCTCGTCGTTGTCGTACCCGTCCACCTGCACCGCCGGGTACGCCTTGGCCAGTTCGATCGCCGACCAGCCCGCTCCGGTCCCCAGGTCGGCAACCCGCGCACCTGCGGACAGTACGTCGTGCAGTCCTGGCACAGCCGGGACCCACTCGGTCGCCAGCGAGTTGACGTACGCCGGCCGGTTCAGTGCCTCCTGAGCCTGGACCGCCTCCTCGCCGTATGCCGTGTAGGGCACGCCGGCACCGGTGCGGAACGCCTCCACCAGTTGGGGAAACGCCCTGCCGGTCGCGGGCACGATCGCGGCCAGTCCGCCTGCGTAGAACGGACTACTCGGCTCGAGCAACGCCTCGCGTACGCCGGGCGCCAGCTCGAACCGGTCTGTCCAGACGTCGGTGCCGTCGATCGTCAGCAAACCGCTGATCGCCTGTGACTGCAGCCATTCGACCAGATAGCGGTGGTCGAGACCGGTCCGCTCCGCGAGCTCGCTTGCCGTGATCGGACCGTTCGCACCGATCGCCTGGTAGATGCCGTGCCGGTCGCCGAGGTAGATCGTGAACAGCTCGGCCGCACCGAGCGCGGCGCCGAACATCCGTCCGAGCAGGGCCTCAGCGGCCTGCGGGTCTGCCTTGTTGACGTCTGTCGTGGTCATGTTGCCCCTCCTGTTTCGACTGAGTGGAACTGCTTTCACCCAGTGAGGCGCCAGCTGTCGACTGGCAATGCCAGGTGATGTCGTCTTCCGGCTCGTAGACACACTGGCGGCCGGTGTGGATCGAGGCCCGCAGGTGTCGTCCCAGAGCCGGATGGACGCCGTCGATCACCTTCACCGCGGCGCCGATGCGCATCGAGACGGCCTTGCGGCTGCGCTCGACCGGATCGCCTGCCGATCTGGCTCGTCCACCGAGCCCGAGCGCACCGGCCAGCTCCTGTGTCAGGAAGTCCTGCTCGACCCTGAGCTTCTCCGCCCTTGCCAGGTCGTTGCGGTCCTCGGCTTCGGCGAGGTCGCCAGCCAGCTCCCGCAGCCGTTCGCGGTAGGCGGTCCGCGCTTGCTCATCGAGCACGGGTCCGAGGTCGGCCCCATGGACCCGACCCGGACCTGACAGGTCGAGCACGCTCACCGGCGTCCGCGGCCGCGCGAGTAGTAGGGCGAGGTCGCGCACGCCTTTGGAGTCCGGAACGTGCACGGTGACACCGCGCCACGTCACTTCCCACGTCGCGCCGAGACGCCGGAGTACGCCAGTACCTGGGGCGGTGTGGACTGCGCCCAGCTCCGCCAGGGCCTTCTCGGTCTCCATGACGAGGGTCTCGGCACCGGCCGTCCGATGCGCTTCGAGTGCGGCATCCAGCAGCGCCCGTGCCTCAGGCCGTCCCAGTTGCGCAGCCAACCGGCCGAGGAACAGGGACACACTGCCCAGGCAGGCGCCTCCGACTCCGTCGATCACCCACAAACCGGCGTACGGCGTCAGCGCGTCGAAGGTGAGCCGTGCGCACTCGTCGTCGCCGAGTACTCCGGCTGCCGCGCCGAGGAAGGCAACGGACTCCAGCCACTCGGCGTCCTTGGGGATCGCGTCCAGTCCGTCGCGAACACGGCGCCGCACGATGCCGCGGGCCTTGTCGACCGCTCCGGACCGTGCCAGGTAGTACGCGGACGGCCCGTCGATCATCGGGTTGCCGATGAACGGCAGCGTCACGGTCTCGACGTACGACTGCAGCTCCGCGACCACGCCGGTCGTGTTGGCAAGCGCCGCGCCCAGCGCGAACACCATCAGCGGTGCGTTGACGCTATCCGCTTCTTCGCCGAGCCGAGTGGCCTCAGCGATGCAGGACTCGGCCTCCTCGAGCCGTCCGGACATCAGTGCGCGCATGCCGTTCCAGATCGGCACCAGCCAGCTGTACAGCGGAAGCCGGAGCGGCAGGACAGCACGAGCGAACGCGGCAATCTGTACGTCGGCCTCCGTGAACCGGCCCTGTTCGAGCAGAGCCACTACGAGCAATCGCCGCGCCAGGAGCAGCAGCGCCAGGTCGCCGGTGGCGAGCGCCAGCATCCGCTTGGCCGCAGCGACCCGCTCTGCAACGTGGTCCGGCCCGGCGAACACGTCGCACCACACCGCAAGCGCTGCGGCTTCGGCCCGCGCATCGCCGGTCGCCCGGGCCAGTCGCACCGCCTCGTCGGCCAGCTGCCGTGGACCGTCGCCGCGATCGGTGGGTATCCGTCCCAGCGCGACGCGTGCGACAGCGGCAGCCTTCAGTGCGTCGTCCGGCAGCTGCGGTACGACGCTTGCCAGCAGGTCCGTCTGCTCGGTGTCGCTGAGGTCGACCTCGAACCCGCCGACACCGCCACCCATCGCCAGCACTGCCTGCGCGACCGTCGGTGCATCGCCATCTGCCGCCGCTTCCTGGGCGACGGCGCGTAACGTGTCCCGTCCGGCGGCCAGCTCACCGGCCAGGACCTGTGCCTCGCCCAGCTCCAGTCGCACCTGCCGATCGTCGAGATCGGCCCACCGATAGAACCGCACCGCCTGCTCGTATCCGGACTGCCGCTGCGCAGCCCGAGCTGCGCGCAGCGCGAACTCACGCGACCGCCCGGCCGCATCCGGCTGACCGATCGCGTCGCGGTAGTGCGCAGCTACCTGTCCGGGATCAGCGTCTCGCAGCCCCGCGAGCAGCTCGGCCGCCCGGAGGTGCAGCACGGACCTGCGATGCACGCCGAGGCCGGAGTACACCACTTCGCGAACGAGCGAGTGTGCGAAGCGCATACGGGCCCCATCCACCTCGGCAAGCCGTGCCGCTACCGCGTCAGCGAGTACTACGAGGACCTCGGCCGTTGTCGTCCTGTCCAGTGCAGCAAGAACCTCCAGGTCCACGTCCTCCCCGAGAACGGCCGCGGTCGCGAGTACGTCGTACGCAGGCTGGCTCAAGCGGGCGAGCCGACGCTCCAGCACCTGACGTACGCCGGTCGGGGTCTCGGTTGACGTCGTACCGCGGGCGGCGTGCCAGCGGGCCAGCTCCTGGACGAAGAAGGGGTTTCCGCCGGTCCGGTCGTGCACCACATCGGCGTACGCGGTGTCCGTGTCCTCACCAAGCACCTGTGTGACCAGTTGTCCGGTTGCCTCGCGGTCCAGCCCGCCCAGCGGTATCCGCACCCACGACGGTGGCAGGGCGCGCAGCGCCTCGGCGGCCGGCTCCGCGACGTCCACTGCATTGTCCCGGCTGGTGATGACGAGCAGACAGCGGAGCTCTGGGAGCAGACCGATGAAGAAGGGCAGGAGTGCGAGCGCCGGTCCGTCCGCGAGGTGGAGGTCCTCCAGGATGATCACCGCTGGGTGCTGTGCGGTCGCCGCCGCGAGCTGATCGGCCACAGCCGCGAAGACGCTGGTCCGGCCGGTGCCGGGGTCCTCGGGCAGCACGGTCGAGAGGCCGAGCGCGCGGAACGCCTGCCGCCACGGCCAGTACGGCAAGGTCTCCGTCTCCGGGCAGCGGCCCCACGCGACGACGTACCCACGCTCGCGGGCAGTGTCCGCGAAGGCGGCCACCGTGGTCGACTTGCCGATGCCGGCGTCGCCGATCACGAGCGCGCCCTGGCCTCGGCCGCGCTCGACCTCGTCCAGCAGGCCGGCGAGCGTGCCGAGCTCCAGTCGCCGGCCGACGACACGCTCGGGCATACCGACACTGTGCGGCGGCCGGCGCCCAGGGGGAAGTGCTGATCGGCGTCCGTGCGCGTCACGTAAGGTGACTCGGGTGTTCGTGGTGATCAGGTTCCGGGTGGGCGAGGCCGAACAGGCCCGGTTCGCCGAGCGGGTTCAGGTTGCGATCGACGTCTTGTCGCAGCAGAAGGGCTTCGTTTCGGCCCGCGTCGGGCGGAATGTCGATGACCCTGAGTTGCTGGCGCTTGACCTGGAGTTCGTCAACGTCGGCAGTTACCGGCGGGCGCTGTCGCCGTACGACGTGAAGGTGGCCGCGGTGCCGCTGCTGTCGGAGGCGATCGACGAGCCGACGGCGTACGAAGATTTGCCGACCCAGCGCCTCGCTGGCACGGATTCGATGACGGCCACCCAGGACCGATAGCCTGGTCTCTTCCGTAGATTCGTCTGTGCCCGTTCTGGAGTCGAAAAGTGCCCGTGGAAACCGTCGATGCCGTCGTCAGCCTCAGCAAGCGGAGAGGCTTCGTGTATCCCTGCGGCGAGATCTACGGCGGAACCAAGTCGGCCTGGGACTACGGACCCCTCGGTGTCGAGCTGAAGAACAACGTCCGGACCCAGTGGTGGCGGACGATGGTGACCGGTCGGGACGACATCGTCGGGCTGGACTCCTCGGTGATCCTGCCGACCCAGGTCTGGGAGGCGTCCGGCCATCTGGCCGAGTTCGTCGACCCGCTGACCGAGTGCCAGTCCTGCCACAAGCGGTTCCGCGACGACCACCTCCGCGAGGACTTCGCCCGCCGGAAGAACAAGGACGTCGACGAGGTCAAGCTGGCCGAGATCTCCTGCCCGAACTGCGGTAACAAGGGCACGTTCACCGAGCCGCGGATGTTCAACGGCCTGCTCAAGACCTACCTCGGTCCGGTCGAGTCCGAGGAGGGCCTGCACTACCTCCGCCCGGAGACCGCGCAGGGCATCTTCATCAACTTCGCGAACGTGATGGGCACCGCCCGGAAGAAGCCGCCGTTCGGCATCGCCCAGGTCGGCAAGAGCTTCCGCAACGAGATCACGCCCGGCAACTTCATCTTCCGGACCCGCGAGTTCGAGCAGATGGAGATGGAGTTCTTCGTCGAGCCCGGCACCGACGAGGACTGGCACGAGTACTGGCTGAAGGCCCGCTGGGACTGGTACATCGGCCTCGGCCTGAACCCGGACAACATGCGGTTCTACGAGCACCCGAAGGAGAAGCTGAGCCACTACTCCAAGCGCACCGTCGACATCGAGTACCGGTTCAACTTCGGCGGCAAGGAGTTCGACGAGCTCGAGGGCATCGCGAACCGCACCGACTTCGACCTGTCCACGCACTCCAAGCACTCCGGCGTTGACCTGTCGTATTTCGACCAGGAGAAGGGCGAGCGCTGGACGCCGTACGTGATCGAGCCCGCGGCCGGCCTGACCCGCAACGTGCTCGCGTTCCTGCTCGACGCCTACACCGAGGACGAGGCCCCGAACGCGAAGGGCGGTGTCGACAAGCGCACGGTACTGCGTTTCGACCCGCGACTCGCGCCGGTGAAGGCCGCCGTGCTGCCGCTGTCCCGCAATGCCGACCTGTCGCCGAAGGCCCGCGACCTGGCCGCCGAACTGCGCAAGAGCTGGAACGTCGACTTCGACGACGCCGGCGCGATCGGCCGCCGGTACCGCCGGCAGGACGAGATCGGTACGCCGTACTGCATCACCGTCGACTTCGACACGCTCGAGGACCAGGCCGTGACGATCCGGGAGCGCGACTCGATGAAGCAGGAGCGGGTCGCGTTGACCGAGGTCACCGGCTATCTCGCCCAGCACCTGGTGGGTTGCTGACGATGAAGCTGTCGCGGGACCGGGTTCGCTTCGGGCTGGCCGTCTTCGGATTGTCGGCGCTGGCTGTCTTCTTGTTGTCTGCTTGCTCGGACGACCAGCCTTCGGCCGGGACCTCGCCGTCCGCGTCCAGCTCGTCATCCTCGAGCGCGCCGTCGTCGAGTGCCCCGATCCCGACCGCTTCCACGCCGGCGCTGACCCCGCTACCGACGCCGTCGAAGCCGTGGCCGACGCCGAAGGTGACCGGCGAGCCGGCCGGGGATGCGCCGCTGGCCGAGCGGATCTCCTTCGCGATCTCCAAGCAGGCGCAGATCGCGGCCGGCAAGGCAGCCACCACGACGGTGAAATGCCCCGGCATCGACAAGGTCGAGACCGCCGGCCAGCACGAGCTCACCTGCACCGTGACGTACGCCGGGAAGTCGTACACCGGCACGTTGACGGTCGACGCGAAGCAGTACTCCGCGTCGTACAAGTTCACCTCTCCCTCGGTCGCGATCGTTCGCGCCAAGGTTGTCGACGCCGTGCAGCGGTCGGTCACCGACGCGGCGAAGGTGACCTGCACGATGGATGATGTCGCCGTGGTCAAGACCGGCGACGCGGGGATCGCGTGCGACGTGACGACGACCGCGAACGCCGTACAGCCTTATAAAGCACAGGTTTCCGGCAACGGACAGGTGCTGGTGGCGAAGGCCTGATGTTGAAGCTCGGCAATCTCACGATCGAGACGCCCGTGGTGCTGGCGCCGATGGCCGGCATCACCAACGCGGCGTACCGACGACTCTGCGCGGAGCAGGGCGCCGGCCTGTACGTCTGCGAGATGATCACCTCGCGCGGCATCGTCGAGGGCGATCAGAAGTCGCTCGACATGCTCACCTTCGACGCCCGCGAGACGGTGCGGTCGGTGCAGCTGTACGGCGTGGACCCTGTCTTCATCGGTCGGGCGGTGCAGATCCTTTGTGACTCCTACGGGGTCGCGCACATCGACCTGAACTTCGGATGCCCCGTCCCGAAGGTGACGCGCAAGGGCGGCGGCGCTGCGCTGCCGTGGAAGCGGAATCTGCTCGGCGCGATTCTCCGCTCCGCGGTGCACGCGGCAACGCCGTACGGCGTACCCGTGACGATGAAGACGCGGATCGGGATCGACTCGTCCCACCAGACGTACCTGGATGCCGGTCGGATCGCGGAGGAGTCCGGAGCTGCCGCGATCGGGCTGCACGGGCGAACCGCGGCGCAGGCGTACTCCGGCCAGGCGGACTGGTCGACGATCGCCGAGCTGGTCGAGCATGTGTCGATTCCCGTGCTGGGGAACGGCGACATCTGGGAGGCCGGCGACGCGCTGCGGATGGTGGCCGAGACCGGGTGCGCTGGGGTGATCGTCGGGCGCGGATGTCTGGGACGTCCGTGGTTGTTCCGCGATCTCGCTGTCGCGTTCGGCGGCGGCGAGGCGCTCAACCTGCCGACTCTCGGCGAAGTAGCCACCGTCATGCGCCGCCACGGCGAACTCCTCGCCGACCTGATGGGAGAGCAGCGCGGCCTGCGCGACTTCCGCAAGCACGTCCCCTGGTACCTCAAGGGCTTCCCGGCCGGCGGTGAACTGCGCGCCGCTCTGGGCATGGTCGACACGCTCGCCCACCTGGACGAGCTGCTGTCGCAGCTGGACCCGACGGTCCCGTTCCCGGTCGCCGAGCTGGGCGCGCCTCGCGGTCGCCAGGGCAGTCCCCGCGACCACATCGTCCTCCCACACGGCTGGCTGGACGACACCGACGGCTTGAGCACTGACCTGGCCGACGCCGAAATCGGCGTCTCCGGCGGCTGACGCAGCCGGGCGGTTGGACTACCTGCGCGGGTCAGGCCGCCGGTGTGCTGCAACGACCTGTTCGACCACGGCTACGAAGGCGTCCCTGGCGGTGTGTTCGGAGCCCGCCAGCCAGGCCAGCGCGGACGACGAGGGTGGCAGGTCCCGAACCGGCACGATCGCGATGCCCGGGTGACGGAAGTGCTCTGCGAACGGGGCCACGGTCGGGTGGATCAGGCGCCCTCGAGCGATGAGTAGGAGCAGCTCGGAGATGTCGTTGACCTCGGCATCGAAGGGGACGATCGGGCGACCGCTGGGGGTGTGGCTCGGACAGCTGGCCTCAGCCAGCTCGGGTACGTCGGCCGGCCTCCGCACCGGGTAGTCCGCGAAGTCTTCGACCGAGACCTGGTCCCTACCGGCGAGTGGATGGTCGATGGCCACCATGACCACCCGGGCGTCGTCCTCGGAGAGCAGAGGTCCGATCACGATGTCGGATTGGGCGAGCGGCAGTCGGGTCACCGACAGGTCGACCTCGCGTCTGCGGAGCGGCCCGAGCCGGTCGTTCAGCGGGGTTGCGACCAATCGCACGGCGGCGCCTTCGTGGGCCGCCTCGAACACCTTGACCGCCTCGTTCAGGACGGTCGTCCCGGATGCGGCGTTGAGGACACCCAGGCGGACCACCCCGAGACCGGCTGCCCGCGTCCGGGCGCGCGTCAGCGTGTTGTCCAAGCCGGTCACGACGGGGCCGAGTTCGTCGTAGAGAGCGTGGCCGGCCGTCGTCAGCGTGACCACGCGGCTCGTGCGGTCGAACAACCGTAGTCCGCCGAGCTTGCGCTCCAAGGCGCGCAGCGTCTGGCTGGCTCGCGACGTCGTCAGTCCGAGTCGTTCAGCGGCGCGGCCGAAGTGCAGCTCCTCGGCCAGCGCGAGGAACAGCCGGAGTTCACGCAGCTCGATATCGGCCATCGCGTAGCCACGCTACACGGTCGATGCCCGAAACCGGCCTTGATGCCCGCTCCGGCGGCTGCGACTGTCGAGGCAGGAACAGAGGCGGGAACAATGGAAGCGAGACGAGAGGCAGCCATGCGAAATGTCGTGCTGTACATGTCAATGTCCCTGGACGGGTACGTCGGCAGCGACCGCGAGCATCCAGGAGTCGCCATCCCCGAATCCGCTGAGCTGAAGCAGTGGAAGCTGGACCGGATCAGCAAGGCCGGTGCCCACCTCATGGGTCGCGTCTCGTACCAGGAGATGGCGTCGTTCTGGCCTCACTCCGATGACGCGTACGCGGCGCCGATGAACGACATACCGAAGGTCGTGTTCTCGAAGACCCTCAGCGACGCCGAGGCCACCTGGCCCGAGACCCGGGTCGCGCGCGGCGATCTCGCGACCGAGATCGCCGGCATCAAGGCCGAGCCCGGCGCGGACGTGGTCGTCTGGGGCGGTCACCGATTGGCCGGCGCTCTGGCCGCCGCGGATCTGATCGACGAGTACCGCCTCCTGGTCCAGCCGCTGGTCCTGGGCCGCGGGCAGACGCTGTTCGACCAGCTTCCGGAGTCGCGGCACCTGGACCTCGTCGAGTCGAAGCCGTTCTCCAACGGAGTTGTCGTGCAGGTCTACCAACCTCAGCGCAACTGAGGGGGCGAACAGGATGCAGCACCAGCGGAGGCAATCAGGCGACGCGGTGATCGCGGGGCTCACGGTCGGAGTGCTGACGCCACATACGGCGCCAGGACCCGAAGTCGAGATCCCCGAAATGACGTCGGAAACTCTCGACGTGGTCGTCGCACGCATAACCAGACCAGCTGACGCCACCGTGGCCGTTCCGAAGCCTGGTTCCGCGGCCGAGCACCTTCGCATGCTGGCCTCACCATCGGCGATGCACTCGGCCGTCGCCTCACTCCGTGAGGCATCGGTCGACGTCACCGCCTACGCCTCAACCACGGCCGGATACGCGATCGGCCCCGTGGCAGAAGTCGCCATGATCAGACACCTCCGTCAGTTGGCCGGAGTCCCGGTGGTGACAAGTGGACTCGCCGCCACGCAGGCGTTGAAGGCCTTCGGCGTACGCCGGGTCGCCCTGATCCATCCACCGTGGTTCGATGCGGAGCTGGGAGACCTCGGCGCGACGTACTTCCGCGAACAAGGATTTGACGTGGTCGCCTTGACCGCGACGTCGTTGTCCGAGCGGCCGGACCGGGTGCGTCCGGAGCAAGTGATCGACTATGTCAGCGCAAACGTCGACGCCTCGACCGAGGCGGTGTTCATCGCCGGCAACGGCTTTCGCGCGGCATCGACGATCGACGAGCTCGAACGCCGTACCGGGAAGTTGGTGCTCGAGGCAAACCAAGTACTGCTCTGGTCGATCCTCGCCGCGACCGGGTCGAAGCTCCGCGTTGGCGGTTACGGGAGGCTGTTCGCGCGAGGTTGAGGTGTCGACTCGCGGGCGTGGGTGGCTGCGTGGTCGACGTCGCTGTGGGTCAGGGCCAGGTAGGCGACGAGCACCGCGAAGAGCAGCAGGCCGATCAGGGTGACCGGGCCGATGCCCCAGCCGACGCCGCCGTCGTGGGTGTCTTTGCCGAGCCAGTCGGCAACCGAGGCGCCGAGCGGGCGGGTCAGCACGTACGACGACCAGAACGCGACGGTGACGTTGAGCCCGAGCTTCCACAGACCGAGGGGTACGACGATGAGTACCGCGAAGAGCAGGATCGACCAGGTGAAGCCGAGGCCGAAGTCGATGGCGGTGGCGTCGCCGACGGCGGTGCCGAGGCCGAAGGTCAGCAGAACGACACCCCAGTAGAACCGCTCGCGCCGGGCGGTGGTGATCGAGTGCACCGAGATCGTGCCCTCACTGCGCTGCCACCACGTCAGTAGGCCGCACAGCAGCGCGAGGTAGACGATCGAGTCGAACCAGTACGGCGTACCGAGCGCGACATGTGGTCCGTCGGCGATCATCGTGCCGAAGAGCGCGACGCCGAGGACGGTGATCCAGTAGCGGACCGGGTGGTAGGTGCTGGACTTCAGTTGCAGGTAGAGGGCGGTGCCGAAGCCGCCGACGCCAATGACAGCGGCCAGCGGGATGCTGATGGTGCCGAGGTAGTCGGAGGCGGTCTCGCCGATCCCGGTGGTCAGCAGCTTGACCACCCAGAACATGAGGAAGACCGCCGGGACCTTCGGGGCAGTGAACACGCGAGTTTGCATGGTCCCGAAGGCTACGGCCGACAAGCTGAGAGACACCTGATTGCCGCCGCACCCTCCAGGACGGCGGGCCTCTCAGCGGGCGTTGGTGGTGCGCCAGGTGATGTAGTCGGCGACGGCTTCGGGGAACGTGAAGCTGGGGGTGAAGCCGGTCTCCTCGGTCAGGCGCGTGATGTCGAGGTGCGGGCTGGTCTCGCCGCCGGGCTCGACGGCCAGCTGGCCGGCCGCTTCGCCGTACACGAAGGGCTTTCCGCTGGAGACGTTGTAGGCGGTGTGGTTGAGCGTGCCCGCGCTGACCAGGGAGGCGATCGCGCGGCCCATGTCCGGCGCGTAGCACCAGTCGCCGCCTGCGTCGGCTGGCAGGGGAGTGGGCGTTTCGCCCCGGAGTACGGCGCTCACGTACGGCGGGATCGGGCTGAAGATCGACTCCGGGTCCATCAGCGGACCCCAGGTCGAGCCGATCCGGAGCACGATCGGCTGGACTCCGGTTCCGGCGAGGCTGTGCGTCGTCAGGGGTTCGACGGCCTTCTTGAAGGCGATGATCAGATGCGGGAGGTCGGCGGTCGGGAGCGCCATCCCTTCGTGCCAAGGGCTTTTGTCCTGCCCGATGTACACCCCAATGCTGCTGGCAACGGCGAACCGCCGTACGTCCCACGCCCGTGCCGCATCCAGCGCGTTGAACAACGCCGCGGTGTCGTGGCGGAAGTACGCGATCGGGTCGTCGGACGGGATCGAGCCGGCCAGGTGCACGATGTCGCTGATGTCGTAGCGCTCCCCGAGCGCGAGGAACGCGTCCCGGTCGGTGACGTCGAGCTGCTCGACGACGACTTTGCCGTCGAGGAACGACGGGGCATCGGTACGCCGGTGTGACGTGACGACGACCTCGTGCCCGAGGTCGAGCAGGGCGCGGGCGGTGTGGGCGCCGATCATGCCGAGCCCACCGGTGACAAGAATCATGGCCGCGACGCTAGACCGGTATCCCGCCCCACGGCTTGAACGAATCACGCACGATGCCTCGACCTGACCGGTCACCGTCGGCGGTCTGTGCCGCCATGTCAAAGTTCATCGCATGAGCACTCCTCTCGGCGTCCGCCCGGTCATCAACGCCAACGCCACCGTCACGGTTCTCGGCGGCTCGCTGATGCCGCCGCCAGTCGTCCAGGCGATGGCCGACGCCGCCACGCGTTTCGTCGACCTGCCCGAGCTACACCTTCGCGTCGATGGACGCCTCGCAGAGCTGACCCACAACGAGGCCGCCTACGTGACCTCGGGTGCGGCGGCCGCCATCACGCTCTCGATCGCGTCGTGCATCACTGCTGATTCGCAGGCGTTCCCGATGCCGGCCGAGATCGTCATGTTCGCGAGTCAACGCAACGGTTACGACTACTCGGCTCGCTTCCTCGGCGCCACCGTGCACGAGATCGGCCCGTCCGTCGAGGAACTGCGGGCAGCTCTCATACGCCGGCCGGCCTGCGTGCTCTGGATGGCCGGCGCCCACTACGCGGCTGACGCTCTCCCGATCGAGGAGGTGGTCCGAGTCGTCCGAGAATCGGAGGCCCGCGCCGACTCCGAGGTGAGTCCGGGCAGTGCCCGTGCTGCCACGGCTCGCGGGGTGCCGGTGTTGGTGGATGCTGCTGCTCAGATTCCGCCCGTCTCGTCGTTGTGGCGGTTCACGCGGGATATCGGCGCTGATGCGGTCATCGTGAGCGGCGGGAAGGGTCTGCGTGGGCCGCAAGCGAGTGGGCTCGTGCTGGGGAAGAGGTGGTTGATCGACCGGATCCGTGCGCACTCGTCGCCCAACCACGAGATCGGCCGCGGCATGAAAGTCGGGAAGGAGGAGCTCCTCGGGCTGCTCGCCGCGGTCGAGTGGACCCTTCAACAGGACGAGGAGGAACTCTTGGCTTCCTACGAGCGGATTGTTGACCAGTGGATCGAGGGCCTGCGGGAAATCCCCGGTGTGGTCGTCGAGCGCGGGTACCCGAGCGAGGCCGGCCAACCCCACAGCCGCGCCGTACTCCGCCTCCCCGGAACCCGCGACGAGGTGATCAAGCAACTGTGGGACAGCAACCCCCGAATCGCAGTCGGAACCTTCGGCCTCCCCGACGACGCCATCGCCCTCAACCCCCAAACCCTCCAACCCGGCGAACCCGAACTAGTCCTCCAAGCCCTCCACACCATCCTCACCCCGCACTAACCCGCTGGTGAGTGGGGTTCTCGGGGGACGTTGGGCCTTCTAAGCTCTGGGGATGGCGAGCAAGCCGGATGAGACGCGGGACGGCGTTGACCTGACCAACCTGGATCAGCCGTTGTTCGACGGGGCGGAGGCGACCAAGCGGGATCTGGTCGATTACCTGGACGCGGTGCACGAGCGGATCCTCCCGGAGTTGCGGGAGCGGCCGTTGTCGGTGATCCGGATCCGGCCGGGGCAGCCCAAGTTCATGCAGAAAAACGTCCCGAAGTACACGCCCGACTGGGTGAAGACCGTGAAGGTCTGGGCCGAGGCGTCGAAACGCGAGGTGTCCTACGCGTTGTGCAACGACCGGCGGACGCTGCTCTGGTTCGCCAACCAGCGCGCGGTCGAGTACCACCCGACGCTGATGCGCGCCGACCGCTGGGACCGCGTCACGCATCTCGTCCTGGACCTCGACCCGCCGGAGGGCGAGACGTTCGCGATGGCGGTGCAGGCGGCGCTGCTCGTACGCCAGGCGCTGACGGACTCCGGCCTGTCCGGCGCGGTCAAGACGAGCGGCGCGAAGGGCGCGCACGTGATCGTGCCGATCGTCGACACGGTGTCGATCGAGGACGCCGCGGCCGCGACCAGGGCGATCGCGGCGCGGGCCGAGAAGATCGATCCGTCGATCGCGACAACGGCGTACATCAAGGAGGACCGGCACGGGAAGGTGTTCGTCGACTCGACGCGTTCCGGTGGCGCGACGGTGGTTGCCGCGTACAGCCCGCGGGTCCGGCCCGGTACGACGGTGTCGTATCCGGTCGGCTGGGACGACCTGGAGAGCGTGACCCCGCGCGACTTCACCGTCCGGAACGCAATCCAGCTGCTGGGCGACGCCGACCCGTGGGCCGACCAGCTCCCGGCGCCGCAGGATCTCCCCGAGGACCTCCTGGCGGAAGGCCGCGCGATACCGGTCGCCCGAGTCGTCGCCATGCACGAAGGCAAACGCCGCAAACGCGCCCGCGAGGCTGAAGAAAAGTCGGACGAGTAGCTACACCTCGGCCGCCGTCGTCAGCTCGAGCGCTTCCTGCCGTACGTCGGGATGCGGGTGGTTGCGCAGCTCGACCAGCAACTCCCGCCACACCGGCGCCCACCCGGTCCGGCGTCCGGCCGCGCCGATCAGCGACCGGGCAACGAGACCTGACATCGGCGTCTCACCGCGGAGCATGGTCCGCGCCGGCTGCTCGACCAACTCCGGCGTCCAGTGCGTCGGAAGCGTGTCGAGCCGGGCACCGAGACGGAATGCCGCCGCCTGAGCCGCCAACGGCCTTCCTTCGACCGCGTCAATCAAAGCGTGGAGGTCGGTATCGGGGGTCTGCCAGTCCAGCGAGTCGACGAGAAGCATCAACCGCATGCTGAGTAGGTCTGGGCCGTCGAGCTCCGCCGCGATCGTCTTGAAGATCCGCCGCGCGTCGGCCGACTTCCGGAAGAACGCCTGCGACAGGCGCTTGACCAGCACATCGAGCCGCTGCCTGGCCGGGTGATCGCGGTCAGCCAGCGCGTCAGGCAGCCGAGGGTCGGCCTCAAGCCGGACCAGTAGACGGACAGCTCTGACAATCTCGTCCACAGCCAACTCGGGAGCGATGGCGACCAGCGCCGTCGTCGCGTCGTTCCAGATCGTCGGCGTGGACAGGTCGGCGATGAAGTCCACGCAGATCGGTGCGATCGCGGGATTCCATCGAGCCCACCGCGGCAACGCCCGCACCGCGCTCCCTACCACCTCCTGCTCGGACCGGTTCGTCACGGCCACCAGTAGATCGGCGTACCGGGCGCGGTACTTCGCCGCCATCCCGTACGCCGGACGCTGCGTCAGAACCGTCGCCGTCGCCGCGCTGTCGTGAACCGCCTGCTGCAGCAAGGCCCAGCTCGCCGGCTCGT
Organism: Kribbella pratensis; assembly: GCF_004365355.1. Lineage (GTDB taxonomy): Bacteria > Actinomycetota > Actinomycetes > Propionibacteriales > Kribbellaceae > Kribbella. The sequence continues at coordinate 486,133 of NZ_SODP01000001.1, forward strand.
GCAGCAGGTACTGCGATGCCGCACTAGCGATCGCCGCCTTGACGTCTCGGTGCGCCGAGGCCCAAGCGTCCGCGAGGACGGCACTCGCCCCAGGAGCGCGGAGCTTGCCGAGCAACCGTGCAGCCTCCTTGCGGGAGGTGATCTTCACGCCCTCGCCAACCAGCACCGGATGCAACAACCCCGGCAACCGGCTCGGCCGCACGAACATTGCCGCGCGGCTGGCCGCATAGAGAGCAACCCGAGCGCGATCGTCGCCCGCATGCGCGAGCAACACCGGCAACGCCTCCTGGGGCGCATCCGTCCAGGCCAACGCACCAAGCGCAGCCTCCTGCAGCAACACGGATTCGTACGTCAGGAACGGCTCGAGCGCAGCGCGCCCGGCACCTGGCACATGGCCCAGCATCGAGACCGCGTTCGCACGAGCCCAGTCCGGCATCCGTTCGTCATCGGCCGCGCCCGCCACGAGTCCGGCGTACTGCGCCTGCTGGCGCGGCAGCCAGCGGCGGATCGCGCGGTCCGACACATTCCAGGCCGGACGGTTCCGCTCGAACCGCCGGATCCGGTCGGGGTGCGCGAGCACGACGTCCAGCAGATCGGTCCGTACTTCGGTCACCGCCTGCCAGACCGGATCCCAGCGGGCCATCCCGACGTCGCGCCGGATGATCTGCTCGACCCGCTCGCCGCGCGTCGACGACGGCCACAACCACAGCTCGGTCGCCTCGCCGACGGTGTGTTCCTGGTTCGACCAGACCGCCTGTTCGAGCGTGGCCTGGAGGTGCTCGTTCGACCAGCCACGGTCGTCGAATGCTCGCGAGATCGCGAACGGCAGCCGGAACTCCTTCCGCGCCACCCCGTCGTCGACGTACTTCCGCAGTACGTCGTAGACGGCCGTCTCCTGCCCGCGCGGCAGCCCTTCGATCAGCCCGTACAACGGGATCGAGCCCTGGTTCTCGGTCAGCCGCCCGTGGGCCTGCAGGCCCCACTCCAGCAGCGCCGGATCGTTGCGTCGGGCACCTTCCTGGGCGGCGGTGGTCGCGAGCGTACTCAACGCTCGTTGGGTGCCCCAACTGGTGTCCCGTGCCTCCAACGCGCTCGTCAGCAGGCTCTCGAGCGAGGTGGTCAGCGCGCCGCTCATCATCGACGGCGGAAGTTTGCTGAGAGCCCGCAGGACGCTCTGGCGAACGGTGTCGCGATCGTTCCGGGCGCGTGTCACCCAAGCCGCCGCGGCCTCGACGGCGGCTGGTTGCCGCGAGTGCCCTGCCGACGCGACGACCGCTTGGTACACCAAGGCTCGGTCATCGGCGTCCGGCTGCGTGATCTCCGGCTCGAGCAGGGCGAATGCCTCGTCGTACGGCAGGAACGCGGTGATCTGCCAGCGCAAATGATTGCCCTCAGCAACCGCTGGCACGGTGAGCATCCGTCGGGCTTGCTCGAAGCGCAACTGGCGGGGGAGCAGGGCGAGCAGCTCGGTGGACAGCACGATCTGGCCGAGGTCGACGGTGCTGGTGCTGCCCTCGAACACGGCGGCGCGGCGGGCCGGCGGCAGGTCATCGAGCAGGCCGGGCAGGGTCGGCCACGAGAGTCGCCCGAGCGCGATCAGCTCGTCGTCCGAGTAGCGATACAGCCGTCGGCGTGCCGCCGGGGTGAGGGCATTGGGCAACGACCACGCCCGCTCCGGTGTGAGCAGGATCCGCAATACAGCCGCAGGGTCGGCGTCCATCAGTCGGCCGAGCACCGAGGTGAATGCCGAAGGCAACTGATCGGGGACCAGCGCGGTTGTCAGCAGCGCCGCGACCTGCGCCGGATCGTGCTCGAGCGCCCCGATCACGCCGTACGCCGCGCCTTGCCACCACTCGTCCCGATCTGGACCGGACGGCAGCGTGCTGTGCGCGTGCGCGAGGACGACCTTCGGGTGCCGCGCTCCGAGCCGCTCCCACTCGCCGGGACCGAGGATGTAGGCAAGCTCGGGCAACAGACGCTCGACGGTCTCGCCGTCCGTGCTGGAGAGCAGGCTCGCGGCGGCACGGTCGCCCCAGCGTTCGCGGTGGTCGTCGATCAACCGTGCGGCGAGCGCGGATCGGCCGGTCTTGCGGATCACGTGCAGGAGCTTGGTGCGCAGTACGGCGGGCGCGTCGTCGTACAGGATCCGCAGATCGTCGTCCGAGACCGGTACGCCCCTGCCAACCGCCGCGAGGGCTCGATGCTGCACCGCCGGGGTCGGGTCGTCGAGCAGTCGCGTCACGTAGCCGACCTCACCTGTGACCTGCGCGATCGTCACGCCGAGAGTCCGCTCGTACGGCGTACCTCCCGCGAGTTCACGCAGCAGCTCGGCGAGCTCGGTTGTCCCGCGCAACCGGCGGCCTTCGAGCGCAACGTGCCGAAGCCGCTCGCCGTACGAAAGCTGGTCGATCGCTCGCAGCAGGTCGGAAGCTCGCATGCCCCCATCCTGCCGAACCACCGGTCAACTGACCCGTCGGAGCTCCGCGAACGCCTCGGCCAGCTTCGGCAACGTGTAGTGCGCGTTCAGGCCACTCGGGTTCGGGAGGACCCAGACGCGGGTGGTGCCGATCGTGCGGTCCTGCTTGCCGATGGCCGCCGTACGGTCGGCGAAGGCGTCGCGGTAGGCGGTGACGCCGAGGACGGCGAGCCACTCGGGCTGGAGCTCGAGCACCTTCGCCACCAGATTCTCGCCGCCCGCGACGAGCTCCGCGCGGGTGAGCTCGTCGGCCCGTGCGCTCGGCTTGTCGACGACATTGGTGATGCCGAGCCCGTACTCCAGCAGCTCGCTCTGCTCGGCCGGCTTGAGCTGGCGCGGGGTGAAGCCGCTCAGCTGCAGCGCCGGCCAGAACCGATTGCCGGGCCGCGCGAAGTGGTGCCCGGTCGCCGCCGACATCAACCCCGGATTGATCCCACAGAACAGCACCCGCAGGCCGGGTCCGATCACATCGGGCAGAGCTTGCATGAGGGAACCGTAGCTAACGACAGGAGGTAGTGGCCTGCGAGGCCGATCGCGCGCCCGGCTCGACCGTGCAACCGACAGCCGCGGCCTACTACCTCCTGTCGTTAGACCTCACGTTCATGCCGTCAACCCAGGGTTGACGCAGCAATTCTGTCAACCTAAGGTTGACGCATGACTCCTGGACCTGATCTGCAGCAGCTCATCACCATGATCAAGACCGACGCCGGCAGCGACGACGAGCTCGCGCAGCTCGCCACCGCGGCCGCGACGATCAGCGAACTGACCACCTCCGGCGACGCCGCGCTCGGGTTCTTCGTCGACCGGGCTCGCGGCGCGGGGAAGTCGTGGGTCGAGATCAGCGCGGTGCTCGGTGTCAGCAAGCAGGCCGCGCACAAGCGGTTCGCGGACTCCTGGACCGCGCGGCCGGCGTTCGAGCGGTACACCCAGCGGGCGCGTTCGGTGGTGCAGGCCGCCGCGGAGATCGCCCGCGCCCGCAACCACAACTTCGTCGGCACCGAGCACCTCCTGCTCGGGATGTACAAGGAGCCCGGCGCGATCGCGGCCAAGGTGCTTGTCAAGCACGGCATCACCGAGGAGTCGGTGCTCCAGGCCGTCGACGCCGCGAGCCCGGCCGAGCCGTCGACCGAGCCGGCGACCGAGCCGTCGACCGAATCGAAGGACCTCGACGCCGAGAATCCGCCGTACACCCGGCGTGCGGCCCACGTCCTGCAGGGCGCGGTCGGAGAAGCCCTGACCCTCGGCCACAACTACGTCGGCACCGAGCATCTCCTGCTGGCCTTCTACCGTGACCAGGCCGGCATCGCCACGAAGATCCTGCTCGAGCAGGGCCTGGACGAGTCGGCGGCCTGGGCCGATATTCGCGCGGCGCTGGACGCTTTCACGAAGTAGGTTGGGCGCATGCCTGACTGGTCTGCGCGGTTGAACGAGTTGGCGGTAGCGGCCGAGGTGCCCGGCGCGGTGCTCGGCATCTGGCAGGACGGCGCGACCACGATCACGCCGTACGGCCTGCTCAATACCGCGACCGGGGTGGAGACCACCGCCGACTCGCTCTTCCAGATCGGGTCGGTCAGCAAGCCGTGGACCGGGACGATGATCGTCCAGCTCGCCGCCGAGGGCCGCCTGCAGCTCGACGACCCGGTGGTCAAGCTGTTGCCTGAGGCCCCTATTGATCCGCGGATCACGGTCCGTCACCTGCTGACCCACACCAGCGGTGTCGACGGCGATCTGTTCACCGACACCGGCCGCGGCGACGACTGCCTGGAGCGGTACGTCGCTCTGCTCGCCGACGTGGAGCAGCTGTTCGAGCCGGGTACTGCGTACTCGTACTGCAATGCGGGATTCGTCGTCCTCGGCCGGCTGATCGAGGTGCTCGACGGCCGGACGTGGGACGAGTCGTTGCGGACGCGCCTGGTCGAGCCGCTCGGCCTGACGCACACCGTCACCCTGCCCGAGGAGGCGATCCTGTACCGGGCCGCCCGCGGTCACACGGCCGAGGACGGCTCGCCGGTCAAGACGTGGCAGCTGCCGCGGAGCATCGGCCCGGCCGGGCTGATCGCGGCGAGCGCCGACAACCTACTCGAGTTTGCCCGGATGCATCTGGACGACGAGAAGTACGCCGGCATGCAGGAGCCGCAGGTGCCGTTCGCGGGCGGGATCGGCGGCTTCATCGACCTCGGTCTGACCTGGCGGATCTACGACTGGGACGGTCGCCGGATCTTCGGGCACGACGGCTCGACGATCTCGCAGACGGCCTTCCTCCGGGTCGATCCGGAGGCCCGGTTGATCATGTGCCTGCTGACCAACTCCGGCAACGGGACCAGGCTGTTCGAGCCGCTCGCATCCGAGGTGTTCCAGCACTACGTCGGAGTCAGCCACCCGGCCGCACCGCAACCGGTCGACGGTCCGGTTGACGGTGCGGTTGACGACCGCAATGTCGGGCGGTACGAGCGCGCGAGCGTGCGGCTGGACGTCGTACGGCGTGCGGACCGGCTGGTGCTGACCGAGCAGGCGACGGGGGATCGGCTGGCGTTCGCCGAGGAGCCGGTGCACGAGTACGACGTACTGCCGACGGAGCCGCTCGACGGGGACCATTTCGTCACTCGTTACTCTCCGGAGCATCCGTGGGTGCCGCTGACCTTCACGCCCACCCACCTGTTCACCTCAGGTCGGGTTACGCCCAGGCGCTGAGATAAACGAGGTGCATTCTGGGGTGACCGAGCTAACGTCTTCAGCGTGACTAGTGCACCTGCTGAACTTCCCCGTAAGGCTGGTGACCTCCGGGCCGCCGGCTATCTACCCCGGTCGATCAAGGCCGAAATCCGTGACAACCTGCTGAAACAGCTCCGGGCCGGACGTGATCCGTGGCCCGGCATCGTCGGATTCACCCGCACGGTGATCCCGCAGCTCGAGCGCGCGCTGCTCGCCGGGCACGACGTCGTACTGCTCGGTGAGCGTGGCCAGGGCAAGACCCGGCTGCTGCGCACGCTGGTCGGGCTGCTGGACGAGTGGACCCCGGTGATCGAGGGCGCGGAGCTGCCCGAGCACCCGCTCGACCCGATCACACCCGCCTCGCGCCGCCGCGCCGCCGAGCTCGGCGACGACCTGCCGGTCGCTTGGCTGCACCGCGACCTGCGGTACGCCGAGAAGCTGGCCACGCCCGACACCTCCGTCGGTGACCTGATCGGCGACGTGGACCCGGTGAAGGTTGCCGAGGGACGCAGTCTCGGCGACCCCGAAACCATCCACTTCGGTCTGGTCCCGCGCTCGCACCGCGGCATCGTCGCGATCAACGAGCTGCCCGACCTCGCCGAGCGCATTCAGGTCGCGTTGCTGAACGTGATGGAGGAGCGCGACATCCAGGTCCGCGGGTACACGCTGCGGCTACCGCTCGACGTGTTGCTGGTGGCGACGGCCAACCCGGAGGACTACACCAACCGCGGCCGCATCATCACGCCGCTGAAGGACCGGTTCGGCGCCGAGGTCCGGACCCACTACCCGCTCGACATCGACGCTGAGGTCGACGTGATTCGGCAGGAGGCCGAGTTCACCGCCGAGGTGGGCGAGCCCCTGCTCGAGGTGCTGGCGCGGTTCGTCCGGCACCTGCGCGAGTCGACCGCGATCGACCAGCGGTCGGGTGTGTCCGCCCGGTTCGCGGTCGCCGCGGCCGAGACGATCGCCGCCGCGGCGTTGCGCCGGAGCGCGATCACCGGCGAGACGCCGGCTGTCGCCCGGCCGGTGGACCTCGAGGCGGTGCCCGCAGTACTGCGGGGCAAGCTCGAGTTCGAGCCTGGTGAGGAAGGGCGCGAGATCGAACTGCTCGAGTACCTGCTGCGCCGGTCGGTGGCCGACACGGCACGCGAGCGTTTCGCCGGTCTCGACCTGACTCCGCTCGCCCATGCTGTTGCCGACGGCAACCTTGTGACGACCGGCGAGCGGGTGCCCGGCCGGGACGTGCTGGCCGCGTTGCCCGAGCTGCCCGTCCTGCACGACGTCGCGGCCCGGGCCGGTGTCGAGCCGGACGACTCGTCCGGACGGATCGCCGCCGCCGTCGAGCTCGCCCTGGAGATGCTCTACCTGTCGAAACGAGTAGCCAAGGACGCCGACGACGACACCACGGTCTACGGAGCCTGATCATGTCGTCGATACCGGAAGGCTGGTCGTACGGTCCGTGGCATGACGGGCCTGACCCGCTCAAGGCGCCCGCGGATCTGCGGGACGCGCTGGACAAGATCGGCCGCGACGTGATGAACGGGTCGTCGCCGCGGTCCGCGCTGGAGGAGTTGCTCCGGCGCGGCACCCGGAACACGCAGGGTCTGGACGACCTGAGCCGCCGCCTGTGGGAGCGCCGCCGCGAGATCGAGCGGCGGCACAACCTCGACGGCACGCTGCGCGACGTCCAGCGGTTGCTGAACGAAGCGCTCGACGCGGAGCGGCACGAGCTGTTCCCGAACCCGTCCGACGACGCCCGCTTCCGGGAGGCTCAGCTCGACGCCCTCCCGTCCGGTACGGCGGCCGCCGTCCGCGAGCTGGCGAATTACGACTGGCAGTCGTCGGACGCGCGGGCGAAGTACGAGGAGATCCGCGAACTACTCGGGCGCGAGCTCCTCGGGTCGCGGTTCGAGGGCATGAAGGAGGCGCTGCAGCAGACCACGCCCGAGGACGTCGAGGCGATCAACGAGATGCTGACCGACCTCAATGCGCTGCTGGCGGCGCACGCACAGGGACGGCCCGAGGTTCCGGAGCTGTTCGAGGAGTTCATGGCCAAGCACGGCGAGTTCTTCCCGGAGAACCCGCAGAACGTCGAGGAGCTCATCGACGTACTCGCGCAGCGGGCAGCCGCGGCGCAGCGGATGATGAACTCGATGACCGCCGAGCAACGCGCCGAGCTGATGGAGCTGTCGCAGCAGGCCTTCGGCAGTCCGCAACTCGCGCAGCAGCTGGCCCAGCTGGATGCTCAGCTGCAGTCGCTGCGGCCGGGCGAGGACTGGTACGGCTCGGAGCAGCTGAGCGGTGAAGATCCGCTCGGTCTGGCCGAGGGCGCGCGGGCCATGTCCGATCTCGCCGAGCTGGATGCGCTGGCCGAGCAGCTGGCGCAGTCGTATCCGGGTGCGCGGCTCGAGGACATCGACCTCGACGCCCTCACCCGTCAATTGGGCGACGAGGCAACGGTCGACGCGCGCCGGCTGAGCGAGCTGGAGCGGCAGCTGCGCGATCAGGGTCTGATCGAGCGGGCGCCGGACGGTTCGCTGCGGCTGTCTCCGAAGGCCCTGCGTCAGCTTGGTCAGACGGCGTTGGCCGACGTACTGCGGGCTGCCCGTGGGTCCGGTGAACGGGATGCCGCCAACGCCGGCGCGGCCGGTGAGCTGAGCGGGTCGACGCGACAGTGGGAGTTCGGCGACACCCAGCCGTGGGACGTGCCGCGGACGGTGCGCAACGCCGTACTGCGGACCGCGCACACCGGCGGCGGTGGCGTGAAGCTCGACGTGTCGGATGTGGAAATCGCGGAGACCGAGCATCGCGCTCGCGCCGCGGTCGCATTGCTCGTCGACACGTCGTGGTCGATGGTCCAGGAGGGCCGCTGGCTGCCGATGAAGCGTACGGCGCTCGCGCTGCACCAACTCATCTCGACCCGCTACCGCAACGACGCACTCCAACTCATCACCTTCGGCCGGTATGCCGGGGTGGTGGAGCTGCCGCAGCTGATCGGGATGGAAGGCACTTGGGAGCAGGGCACCAACGCGCACCACGCACTGCTCCTCGCCGGACGTCACCTTCGTCGCCACCCCGACGCCCAGCCGGTCGTCCTGATGGTGACCGACGGCGAGCCGACCGCGCATCTCGAGCCCGACGGCACGGCCGAGTTCTCGTACCCACCGGAGCCGGCCACGCTCCGCAAGACGATCTTCGAGGTCGACCGCCTGGCCAAACTGGGCGCCTCCCTGACAGTCTTCCGCCTAGGCGACGACCCGCGCCTCAACGCCTTCGTCGACCTTCTGGCCCGCCGCAGCGGCGGCCGAGTCCTGGCCCCCGATCCCGACGGCCTAGGCGCCGCCGTAGTAGGCGACTACCTGAGAACCCGCCGCAAGCTCTAACGCAACCTGATCGCGTGATCCGGGGTCCCGCCCTGGAGGATGGCAGCCAGTACGTCGATGCCGTCTACCAGGCGGGGACCCGGGCGCGCGTAGTAGCCGTTCGCGTCGACTGCCCACACCGGAACATCCGCGGGCAGCCGTGGCAGCAACTCCGCGGTCAGCTTCGTAGCGCCCTCCAGATCAAACCCACACGGTGCCGAGACGATCACCTCAGGCTCCGCGGTCGCCACCTGCTCCCAGGTGATCGCGACCGACCGTTGGCCGGCGTTCCCCAGCACATTCGTTCCACCCGCCAACGTCATCATCTCCGGCAACCAATGCCCCGGAGCAAACGGCGGATCCGTCCACTCGAGTAGCGCGACCCGCGGGCCCGGAACTGCAGGAAACCGATTGAGACGCGTTCGTAGGTCTTCTACGAGCGGGTTCGGGTTCCGCTCGGTTGCCTTGGCGATCGTCTTGATTGAGGTGAGCACCTCGGCGAGGGTGTGTGGATCGGTGGTGACCACCTCGGCCCGGCAGCCTAAATAGTTGAGTGCTTCCGATACGTCGTCCACGTCGATCGCACACACCGCGCACAGGTCCTGCGTGATCACCACATCGGGCTCTAGTTCCCGTAGAGCGCCGGCGTCCAGGTGGTACAGATCCTCCCCGGCCGCCACCTTCCGTCGTACGACGGCGTCGATCTCCCCAGGCGTCAAACCAGCGGGCAGCGCCGTCGTCGACACGATCCGGCGACCACGCGCCCCCGCCGGATAGTCACACTCGAATGTCACCCCGACGACGTCATCACCGCCGCCGAGCGCGAAGCAGATCTCGGTCGCGGAGGGAAGCAGGGAGACGATGCGCACCCGGCAGACTCTAGCTGGCGACGACCTCTGTACCCCGACCGAACAGGCTAGAAGATGGCCCTGTACCCCGACCGAACAGGCTTGAAGCGTCCTGCCTGTGATTCATTCTGAGACAGACCGATTGTCTCGCGTTGTCAACCAGGGAAGGGTTTTCCGGCCTTCGACCTGTGGGGAGGGTCACGTCGGCATCGTGAGACCAGTGTTCAACTGGACTGGTTTTTAGGCTTACCCTGAAAGCACGCCCCCGCCGCCGGAGTCGACGGGCCAGCGGGCCATCTTCCCGCGCCTGAAAACACCCGCCTGCAACCCAGGGAGTGACCGTGCCGAAACTCGTCTACGACTTTGCCGAAGGCAATAAGGACATGAAACAGCTGCTCGGCGGGAAGGGGGCGAACCTGGCCGAGATGACCAACCTCGGCCTGCCGGTGCCACCCGGCTTCACCATCACCGCCGACGCCTGCCGCGTGTACCTGGAGACCGGCGCGGTGCCGGCCGAGCTCGCCGACGAGATCGACAAGCACGTCGATCTGCTGCAGCAGAGGATGGGCAAGAAGCTCGGCCAGGCCGACGACCCGCTGCTCGTCTCGGTGCGCTCCGGTGCCGCCGTGTCGATGCCCGGCATGATGGAGACCGTCCTCAACGTCGGTCTGAACGACGACTCGGTGAACGGCCTGGCGCACCAGTCGGGCAACCCGCGCTTCGCTTGGGACGCGTACCGCCGACTGATCCAGATGTTCGGCAAGACCGTGCTCGGCATGGAGGGCGACGTCTTCGAGGACGCGATCGACAAAGCCAAGCAGGACAAGGGCACCAGCAACGACCTCGACCTGGACGCCGACGACCTGAAGGCTCTGGTCGAGACGTTCAAGCGGGCCGTCCACGACCACACCGGTCGCGAGTTCCCGCAGGACCCGCGGACCCAGATGGACCTGGCGACCGAGGCAGTCTTCCGCTCGTGGAACTCGGACCGCGCGATCCTCTACCGCCGCCAGGAGCGGATCCCGACCGACCTCGGCACGGCGGTCAACATCTGCTCGATGGTCTTCGGCAACCTCGGCATGGACTCCGGCACCGGCGTCGCGTTCACCCGCGATCCCTCGACCGGACAGCCCGGCGTGTACGGCGACTACCTGCAGAACGCCCAGGGCGAGGACGTCGTCGCGGGCATCCGCAACACCGTCCCGCTCGCGGACCTCGAGCAGATCGACAAGACGTCGTACGACGACTTGATGGAGATCATGGCCACGCTCGAGGGGCACTACCGGGATCTGTGCGACATCGAGTTCACGATCGAGCGCGGCAAGCTGTGGATGCTGCAGACCCGCGTCGGCAAGCGGACCGCGGCGGCGGCGTTCCGGATCGCGACGAGCCTGGTCGACGAAGGCGTGATCGACACCGACGAGGCACTCAAGCGCGTCAAGGGCGCGCAGCTCGCCCAGCTGATGTTCCCGCGATTCGACGCGGATGCCGAGAAGGACCTGATCACCAAGGCGATCGGGGCGTCGCCGGGCGCCGCGTCGGGCAAGGTCGTGTTCACGTCGGCCGCCGCGGTCGAGGCCGCGGACCGCGGCGAGAAGGTGATCCTGGTACGCCGCGAGACGAACCCGGACGACCTGCACGGCATGATCGCGGCGCAGGGCATCCTGACCAGCCGCGGCGGCAAGACCTCGCACGCGGCCGTGGTCGCGCGGGGTATGGGCAAGACCTGCGTCTGCGGCGCCGAGGACCTCGACGTGAATGTTGCCCAGGGCACCATCACTCTCAATGGAGCTGCCAACGGCATGATACTGGAGGCCGGCGAGCTGATCTCGATCGACGGCACGACCGGCGAGGTCTTCCGCGGCGAGGTCCCGGTCGTCCCCTCACCGGTCGTCCAGTACTTCGAGGGCACGCTCGCCCCGGACGCCGGCGACGAACTCGTCGCCTCGGTGCACCGGCTGATGACCCATGCGGACGAGGTACGCCGGCTCGGCGTACGGACCAATGCCGACACCGCGGACGACGCGGCGCGGGCGCGGCGGTTCGGGGCCGAGGGGATCGGGTTGTGCCGGACCGAGCACATGTTCCTGGGGGAGCGGCGCGAGTCCGTCGAGCGGTTGATCCTCGCCGACACCGACGCTGATCTCGAGGCGGCGCTGGCCGAGCTGGAGCCCTTGCAGCGCGGGGATTTCCTGGAGCTGCTGGGCGCGATGGACGGCCTGCCGGTGACGATCCGGCTGATCGACCCGCCGCTGCACGAGTTCCTGCCCTCGATGGAGGAGCTCGCGGTGAAGGTCGCCGTTGCACGCGAGCGCGGCGAGGACCCCGGTCGCGACGCGGCCCTCCTCGCGGCAGTCCAGCGGTTGCACGAGCAGAACCCCATGCTCGGCCTGCGCGGTGTGCGGCTCGGGCTGGTCGTCCCCGGTCTGTTCGCGATGCAGGTACGGGCGATCGCGTCGGCGGCGAAGGAACTGCGGGCCAAGGGTAAGGATCCGCGGCCGGAGGTCATGATCCCGCTGGTAGGCGCCGTACAGGAACTGCACCTGGCCCGCGACGAGGTCGAACGCGTCCTCGCCGAGGTCGGCGTGGATCGGGAGATCCCGATCGGCACGATGATCGAGCTGCCGCGGGCCGCGGTGATCGCGGACCAGATCGCGGAGGCGGCCGACTTCTTCTCGTTCGGCACCAACGACCTGACCCAGACCACGTGGGGTTTCAGCCGCGACGACGTCGAGAGCGCGTTCTTCTCGCGGTACCTGGAGAAAGGGATCTTCGCGGTGTCGCCGTTCGAGTCGATCGACCGCGAAGGCGTCGGCGCGCTGGTACGGACCGGCGTGGATCGCGGGCGCGCGACCAAGCCCGACCTCAAGCTCGGCATCTGCGGCGAACACGGCGGCGACCCGGACAGCATCCACTTCTTCCACGACGTCGGTCTCGACTACGTCTCCTGCTCGCCGTTCCGAATTCCGGTGGCGCGTCTGGAAGCCGGCCGGGCAGCATTGGCGGGTGAGTAGACAGAGTCTCCGGCAGACCTTCGGCGAGGACGCGGACCTGTACGACCGCGTCCGACCCACCTATCCGCCTGAACTCTTCGACGAGTTGTCGGCCATCGTCGGCGACCACCCGCGCGTCCTCGAGCTCGGCCCCGGCACCGGCCAGGCAACCTCCGCGATGGTGGAGCGAGCCTGGCCGGTCACCGCTGTCGAACTCAGCCCAGCGCTCGCGGAGGTTCTCCGGCGGAAGCACCCCACGATCGATGTGGTCGTCGCGGACTTCGACACCTTGGAGCTGCCCGCGCAGTCCTTCGACCTGGTCATCTCCGCGACCGCGTTCCACTGGCTCGATCCTGCGACGCGCGTGCAGCGGTGCGTGGACCTGCTGCGGCCGGGTGGTGCGCTGGCAGTCGTGTCGACGTATCACGTCGCCGGTGGGAGCGAGCAGTTCTTCGTCGACGTGCAGTCGTGCTACGACCGATTCACCGACGACCCCGCCGCGAATGGATTGCCCGCCGCGAACGACGTACCGAAAGATCCGGAAGGGTTCGAACGTTCCGGGCTATTCGGGTCCGTGGAGTTCCGCAGATACGTCTGGGATGCGGACTATTCGGCCGCGGAGTACCTCGAACTTTTGTCGTCGTACTCCGGCCATCGGGCCTTGACAAGCGAGCGGCGTGACGGACTGTACGGCTGTATCAGCGCTCTCATCGAGGCAGCCGGGGGCTCGATCACGAAGCGTTATATGAATCAACTGTCTGTAGGAATTTCTCTTAACCAACCCCTTGCGTAGCGGGTCGCGGACTGGTGAAATAACCGGGCGGGAAGGGAGATCACTCGTCGACTTTCGGGTCTGACCTGAACCAGCCGCTGTGGCGGCTCGTGACTCCCTTTCCCGCACCAAATCCCTTTGGTTTCTTGATCGATGTAGGGTTTCGGCATGGCCCTTTATGTCGTGCAGCTGCGCTTCGATCTCGCCGACACCGACCGTCGTCTCGCGGTCCGTCCGGCGCACCGTGAGTACCTGACCGAGCTGAAGGAAGCCGGCAAGCTCGTCACCGCCGGCCCGTTCCCCGACCAGACCGGCGCCCTGCTCATTTACGACGTGGCCGACGAGGCCGAGCTCCGCGACATCCTCGCCAAGGATCCCTACACCCCGGCCGACGTCTACGAGATCGCCACCCTCTCCGAGTGGGAGCCCCTCTTCCCGATCGGCTGATGCTCGAGGAGGGCGAAGGTCTGGACCCGCCCGACGAAGTCAGGCCTCGGCGCCTTCGAGATCCAGGTGGTCGACGTACGCCCAGAGCCAGACCAGCGGAGCGAGAACCAGCTCGGGTTCGTTGTCCTCGTCGGCGATGAACAGCATCGACGCCTCGCCGTTCGTGATGTCCTCGATGACCGCTTCGCACATCTCGAGCGCGATCTCGAACGGCAGCAGCCGCGGCCCGTTCTCCCAGCGGGGTTCGGGCAACGGCAGCACCGGCGCCTCGTCGGTGCCGTCCAGCTCGACCGACACCTTCTGCAGTTCCTCGTACAGGTCGTAGGAGATCAACCCCGCGCACGGCCGTCCGTCCAACCCGATCAGGTACGGGTCGTCGGCGCCTTCGCGGAAGATGTCGCGGATGTCCGGCAGCGCGGCCTTGAGATCAGTCGCCTCCAGGTACGGCGCTTCGTCGAGCTCCTCGCCCGTCTCGTCCGTGTCGACCTCGACCAGCCCGCTGCGCATCTGGTCGAACTGATGCAGCAGCTGGTTCAACTCGTCGTGCGCCCCGGCGCCCGGTGCCTGCTGCGCCCGTGCTTCCAGGTCGCGGAGATGCTCGATCAGGTCGTCCTCGAAGTGCAGCTCGTACTTCGGTAGGCCCGGCTCGCGACCCGCGTTGATCTGCGCGACCAGCTGCGTCGACACCGGCCCGATCCGCTCGGCCAGCACCTCCAGCGGCGTGGTCGGCTTCTCCTCGTCGTCGTGCACACAGGAGTCGTCGTCGCCCTTGCCGTCGCCTTCCATCGCGAGCAGCACCTGGAACGCCTGGAACGACAGCAGCGCGGCGGTCGCCATCATCCCGTCGCCGATCAGCATCAGCGGATTCCCGCCCGCCTCGGTACGGCGTACGTGGTCGGGCATCAGCGTCGCGGCCTGCTCGACGTTCACCTGGCTGGCCAGCGACGAGAGCCCGTGGTCCGTGTCCACTCCGAGCAGCTCGACCAGCCGCTCCGAGCTCATGTCGAAGTTCGAGCGCAGGTAATACCGCAGCCAGCCCGCGTCCACTGGGTTGCCGAGCAGCTCGGCGATCCGGGCGCGGAAGTCGGCCAGGTCGGCGATCGCCAGCACGACCAGCACCGGCTGGTCGCCGTCGCCGATCACCAGCGGCCGGGTGTCACCGTTGTGGAACCCTTCGATCACCTGGTGCAGGCTGTCGGCGGCTGCCTCGAGCGGCCACGACTCCGCCTCGAACTCGCTGACCACCGCGGCGGAGGTGTCGTCCGGCATCTGTTGATCCTCTCCGGGGTGCGGCGGGAGTTGGGGGTAACTGTAGGCTGCGGGCGTTTCAGCAGGTCACGCGGGTCCTCGGGACCCTCGGACGTGGGCTGCGGGTGACATTGGCTACGCTGGCACCGGCGGGTCGATGCAGAGGTATCTCACATGTGAGATAAGGTCCGGCGCATGACCGATGACTACCTGAGCCGGATCGGAAACCTCATCCGGGACGCCCGTAAGCATCGCGGCTGGACGCAGACGCAGCTCGCGGAAGTACTGAACACCAGCCAGAGTGCGGTGAACAGGATCGAGAAGGGTCATCAGAACCTCACCCTCGAGATGCTCGCCCGGATCGGCGAGGCGCTCGACTCCGAAATTGTCTCTCTCGGTGGAGGCCCGGTCCACCTCCGTGTGGCCGGTGGCCGCCAACTTTCCGGATCCATCGACGTCAAGTCGAGCAAGAACGCCGGGGTCGCACTGCTCTGCGCGAGCCTGCTGAACAAGGGCCGGACGACGCTGCGCAAGGTCGCGCGCATCGAAGAGGTCAACCGTCTGCTCGAGGTGCTGAACTCGATCGGCGTCCGCACCACCTGGCTGAACGACGCCGGCGACCTGGAGATCGTCCCGCCGGCCCACCTCGACCTGAGCTCGATGGACGCCGAGGCGGCCCGTCGTACCCGCTCCATCATCATGTTCCTCGGCCCGCTGCTGCACCGCGAGGACGCGTTCGAACTGCCGTACGCCGGTGGCTGCGACCTCGGCACGCGGACCGTCGAGCCGCACCTGACCGCGCTGCGCCCGTTCGGCCTCGAGGTGAAGGCGACCGGCGGGCAGTACCACGCACTGGTCAACCGCGCGATCACGCCGGGCAAGCCGATCGTGCTGACCGAGCGCGGCGACACCGTGACCGAGAACGCGATCATGGCCGCCGCGCGGTACGACGGCGTCACCGTGATCCGCAACGCGAGCCCGAACTACATGGTCCAGGACCTGTGCTTCTACCTCGACCTGCTCGGCGTGAAGATCGACGGCATCGGTACGACGACGCTCACCGTCCACGGCCGCGCCGACATCGACGTGGACGTCGACTACGCGCCGTCCGAGGACCCGATCGAGGCGATGAGCCTGCTCACCGCGGCGATCGTGACCAAGTCCGAGATCACCATCCGGCGGGCGCCGGTGGAGTTCCTCGAGATCGAGCTCGCGCTGCTCGAGGAGATGGGGCTCGACTATGACCGCAGTACGGAGTACCTGGCGGAGAACGGCCGGACCCGGCTGGTCGACCTCACCACCCGGCCGTCGAAGCTGCACGCGCCGATCGACAAGATCCACCCGATGCCGTTCCCGGGGCTGAACATCGACAACCTGCCGTTCTTCGCGGTGATCGCGGCCATCGCTACCGGGCAGACGCTGATCCACGACTGGGTCTACGAGAACCGCGCGATCTATCTGACCGATCTGAACAAGCTCGGCGGCCGGGTCAAGCTGCTCGACCCGCACCGCGTCATGGTCGAAGGCCCGACGCACTTCTCCGGCACCGAGATGATGTGTCCGCCGGCGCTCCGCCCGGCCGTCGTCACGCTGATCGCGATGATGGCCGCGAAGGGTACGTCGGTCCTGCGCAGCGTCTACGTGATCAACCGGGGCTACGAGGACCTCGCGACCCGGCTCAACTCGCTAGGCGCTCAGATCGAGACCTTCAGAGACATCTGAGTCCTGCAGGAAGGCGACCGCTTCGGCGATCACAGCCGGGTCCTGCAGGATCCGGCTGTGGCCGAGGCCCGTCGTCGGATGGAAGTGCGCCTGCTCGCCGTAGTTGAGCAGGAGTACGCGCGCCTGCTCGGGGTCCACGACGTCGTCCTCGTCGTTGTGGACCACCAGCAACGGCGTCTTACCGGGCGCGACCGAGAATCGGTCCCAGATGGTGTGGTCGCCGTCGAAGTACCCGCGCTCGATCTGACGCCGCAGCCGCTGGTTGACCTTCGGCCCTAGTCCGAGCGCTCGGCAGAACGAGTCGGCCAGGTAGCCGAAATCCGCCACGCCGCTCACCATCACCAGCCGCTTCGTGGCGACCCCTTCTTTCACTGCGTACAGCGCGAAGGGGACGCCGAGCGAGTGGGCGATCACGGCCTCGAACGGCCCGTGCCGCTCCTCGAGCGCGCGAATGATTCGCTGGTGCCCGAGGATCGACACGATCGGACCGGGGGAGTCGCCATGCCCGGGAGCGTCGTACGACACCGGGCTGTACCCGAGCTCGAGCAGCCGCGAGATGAACCCGGCGTACCGCGAAGCGCGTGACCGCCAGCCGTGGACGAGCAGCACGGGCCGGGCGCCGTCACCCCAGGCGTAGGTGAGTACGCCGTCCATGTCCTCGACCCGCGCAGCCGTGTGGACGTCCAGCTCGCTGTCGCGGACCCGGCCGCGGGCGAGCGGGCGGCGCCAGAGCCCGAACGCGAGCCGGCCGCCAAGTCGTGGCGATACCGCTCCGATGGCCTGCAGTCCCGTGCCGATCAGCTTCCGCATGAACGTCCTCCCCTAACTGTACGAACGGTCGTACTATTACTTTTGCACGAGGTCATCGTCAAGGGCAACTAGGATCTGGAGCCATGGAGAAGGTCGACGGACGGTTGGTGCGGGGTGACCAGACCCGCCGCGCCGTGCTGCGCCGGTCGGTCGACATCGCCTCGGTCGACGGGCTCGAGGGGCTGTCGATCGGGCGGCTCGCGACCGAGCTCGGGATCAGCAAGAGCGGCCTGTTCGCGCACTTCGGCTCGAAGGAAGAGCTGCAGCTGTCGACGATCCGGGCCGCGCGGCGGATTTATGCCGACAACGTGGTGCTCCCGGCCTTCGAGGTCGAGCCCGGTCTCGGACGTGTGTGGGCGTTGAGTAAGCACTGGCTCGACTACTCACAGAGCCGCGTATTTCCGGGTGGCTGCTTTTTCCAGAAGGTCTCGCACGAGTTCTCCGCGCGCGACGGCGCTGTGACGGAGATGCTCGCGGCGGTGCACTACGAGTGGATGGACCTGATCGAGGCCACGATCGGCGAGGCGATCTCACGAGGTGAGCTCGTCGGTGACCCGAAGCAGCTCGCGTTCGACCTCAACGCGTACTACGAGGCCGCGAACCTGGCCTCGATCCTGCACAACGACGACACGACGTACGAGCATGCCCGTCAGGCAGTGCGGACCCGGCTCGAATCGGCCGCAGTTCCTGGTACGCCGCTGCCCTGGTGAGTCGGGAGATCGCGGCGCCGACGGATCGGTGACGCGAGCAGGATGAGCCCGGCCAGCGGCACGCCCGCCGTGGTGATCCATAGGGCTGGTGTGAGGCCGAGGGTTTGCCCGAGTACGCCGCCGAGGAGTGCGCCGAGCGGGATCGTGCCGTAGTTGACGAACGCTGTCGTCGCGGTGAGGCGGCCGAACAGGTCGGGCGGGCAGTAGGACTGGAGGAAGGTCGCCTTCACGACGTTTCCGCCGACCACGCCCAGGCTGACGCCGAACGCGCCGATCAGGTAGAACACCGGGCTCGTACCGCTCAACGGGATCAGCAGCGCCAGCGTCGGCAGGCCGAGTTCGCACAGCAGCAGCGCCCTCGCCATACCAAACCGTATGGTATGCCGTCCGACGAACGCGCCGACGGCTCCGCCGCTGGATGCCGCCGCGATCAACGTGCCGACTGTGCCCGCGCCGAGGCCGGCCTCGCGGACGAGGAAGACGACGATGATCGCCTGATAACCCATCAGCGCGAGGTTCGAGACGGCGCCGAAGATCGTCAACGTACGCAGCCAGACGTCCTGCGCGACCAGCCTGACACCGGCTCGGATCGCGCCGGGTCGTCGAGGGTTCGTCGTACGGCGCTCCCGGTAGCGGATCGCGGCGAGACAGCCGAGCGCGACCAGGAAGCTCGCCGTGTCGACGAGGAGAGTGTTGGCCGCGCCAACGAGTTGGACCAGCAGGCCGCCGCACCCCAGCCCGGCGATCTGCGCGGCCGATGCGCTGCCGTGCAGCTTCGCGTTGCCTTCGGCGTGATCACTCGGGTCCAGAAGCGTCGGCAGATAGGCGGTGTACGCCGTCTGGAAGACGACCGATGCGGCACCGGCGAGCATCGCAACGACGAGCAGCAGTCGGATGCTCAGGAGATCGCCGGCCAACGGAACCGCGGCGAACAGGGCGGCTGAGACGGCCGATGACGCGAGCATGACGGGCCGGCGGCGTACGCGGTCGATCCAGGCCCCGGTCGGTAGACCGATGAGCAGCCACGGCGCCCAGGCGGCCGCGGTGAGCAGACCGACCTCGAAGGTCGTTGCATCGAGCATCGAAATCGCAACCAGCGGTAGCGCCACCGACGAGGTCGCGCTACCGAAGCGGTTGATCGTCTCGCCGGTCCAGAAGAGACGGAAATCGCGATGAGTCCGGAGCAGGCTCATGAGCGGCGGGGGAACGACTGCAGCTGGACGATCACCCGCTCGGCGCCGTCAGTAGGTTCGGCGCCGTCAGTAGGTTCGGCGCCGTCAGTAGGTTCGGCGTCGGTGTAGCGGTCGATGACGGCGGCGATCTCCTCGTTGAGGTGGTGCAGCTGCTCCGGCGTGAGGTGGAGGTCGCGCCAGTCCGACAGTGCGGCCGCCTGTTGCCATTCGCCCGGCCAGTCCTCGTCGACGTACGCGCGGACGCGGTTGTAGTACCGCTCGACCAGGTCGCGGAGGTAGACGTCGAGCGCGCGCCGGGTCTCCGGATCGTCGAGGAACTCGGACGGGTCCAGGACGGTGCGCTCGGGGATGCGCCACCAGCGCTCGCGCTTCGTTCCGCGAGCGGGATCCTCCTCGAGGTACCCGTGCTCGGCGAGCAAGCGCAGATGCCAGCTGATCGTTCCGGTGTTCTCGCCGAGCCGCGTCGCCAGCGTGCTCGACGTCGCCGGCCCGTCGAGCTCGATCGCCTCCAGAAGGCGCATCCGGAGCGGGTGGGCGAGTCCGCGCAGACTCCGGGCATCGATTCGTCGCACAGTTGCAGAGTAATCTCTGCAGAGAGGTCTCTGCAACAGGGTTTGTCGGTGGCTGTCCCTAGGTTTGGGGATATGCACGTGGTGGCTCAGCTGGCGGTTTCGCTGGACGGGGTGGCGTCGGGGTTCGACGTCGACCTCGCCCGGTTCTATGCGCTGGCCTCGCTCTGGCAGGAGGACGTGACGCTCGTCGGCGCGGACACGATCCTCGCCCAGGAGTCCGCCGTACTGGCGGCTCCCCGGCGTGGCCCGCGACCGGAGGGCCCGCTGCTCGCCGTCGTCGACAGCCGAGCCCGCGTCCACAGCTGGAACGCACTCCGCGACCTCGGCTACTGGTCCGACGTGCTCGCCTTGTACGCCGACCAGACCCCTCCCCGTCCCGCAGACGCGACGACCCGCGAACTCGTCACCGGCTACGACCAGGTGGACCTCGCCGAAATCCTTACGGTCCTGGGCCGACGGGGTGTCCAGACCGTCCGCGTGGATTCGTCCGGCGCCCTCCTCCGAGCCTGCCTCGAACTGGATCTGATCGACGAGCTGGCGCTCCTCGTCCACCCCGTCCTGGTCGGCACCGGCGAGCGGTGGTGCGACACCCGCCAACTCAACCTTCACCACGTCGGCACCGAGGTCTTCAAGGACGGCGTGCTCTGGATGCGTTACTGCGTGGCCATCTGAACGTCGCGAAACTGTCCGTGCTCGCGGCTACTGTGTGCAGTAATGAGGAAGCAGCATGATGGGTACGACGAGCACGACGCGGAGCGCTGGGTTGCCGAGCCGGTCAAGCGACCGGGCCGGACCGCCTTCGCGCGTGATCGCGCGCGGGTGCTGCACAGCGCGGCGTTGCGACGGCTGGCCGCCAAGACGCAGGTCGTGACGGCCGGCAGCGACGACTTCGTCCGCAACCGGCTGACCCACAGTCTCGAGGTCGCCCAGATCGGGCGCGAGCTCGCGGCGACGCTCGGCTGCGATCCGGACATCGTTGACGCGGCCTGCCTGTCACACGATCTCGGACATCCTCCGTTCGGCCACAACGGCGAGCGCGCGCTCGACCAGGTCGCGACGGACATCGGTGGGTTCGAGGGCAACGCGCAGACGCTGCGATTGCTTACCAGGCTCGAGTCGAAGACCTTCGACGCCGAAGGCCGCAGTGTCGGTCTGAATCTGAGCCGCGCGACGCTCGACGCCGCGACGAAGTACCCGTGGCCGCGCCGCCCCGGCGAGCGGAAATTCGGCGTGTACGACGACGATCTCGCCGTCTTCACCTGGCTGCGTCCGGGTGTGGGGGAGCGGCGCTGCCTGGAGGCCCAGGTGATGGACTTCGCCGACGACGTGGCGTACTCCGTGCACGACGTCGAGGACGCGATCGTCGCCCACCATCTCGACCTCGCCGCGGTCGACGCGGACAGGGCGCCGTACTGGCAGACCGTCCGGCAGATGTACTTGCCGGAGGCAACCGATGCGGAGCTGGACGAGGGCTGGGCCCGGCTGACCTCGCTGAACTACTGGCCCGGCTCGCCCTTCGACGACAGCCGGCGTGCGCTCGGCGGCCTCAAGGACCTCACCAGCCAGCTCATCGGCCGCTTCGCCACCGCGGCCGAGCAGGCCACGCATGCCGTGTTCGGTCGCTCGCGGCTGATCCGCTACGAGGCCGACCTGATCGTCCCCGACGGCATCCGCACCGAGATCGGTCTGCTCAAGGGGGTGGGCATGTTCCACGTCCTCAACTCACCCGAGCGCCAGGCTCGCCGCGCGACTCAGCGCGAGCTGCTCACCGAGCTGGTCGAGGCGCTGTGGAAGACGGCCCCACGCAACCTGGACCTGCCGTTCCAGTCCGACTTCGCGGACGCGACCGACGACAACGCCCGGCTGCGCGTTGTCGTCGACCAGGTCGCGTCCCTCACCGACCCCTCAGCTCTGGCCTGGCACACCCAACTCACCCCCTGACACCCCCGCTCGCTTCCGTCCGGTCACCGCGCCGCGCCCGCCCGCGCCCCACTCGCCTGCGCCCCACTCGCCTGCGCCCCACTCGCCTGCGCCCCACTCGCCTGCGCCCCACTCGCCTGCGCCCCACTCGCCTGCGCCCCACTCGCCTGCGCCC
>NZ_SODP01000001.1:508190-813374 GCF_004365355.1 Kribbella pratensis
CCCACTCGCCCGCGCCCCGCTGTGGTCCGTCTGAGGGGTCAACCCCTCGCCTGGTCGGTTGCGGAACCGGATTGTGCCTACGCAACCGACCACCTCCGGGGTTGACCCCTCAGACATCCGGGTGAGGGTGGGTCGGCCCCGCCGCCCCGTCGCGCTCCTCGCCGCGTCGCACCCGCCGCGTCGCACCCGCCGCGTCGCACCCGCCGCGCTGAGATCGGCCGGCCGCGATCGCCTGGCTGCGCTGCCGCCCGCTGTGGTCCGTCTGAGGGGTCAACCCCTCGCCTGGTCGGTTGCGGAGCCGGATTCTGCCTACGCAACCGACCACCTGCGGGGTTGACCCCTCAGACGTCCGGGTCCGCGGGTCTACGACGGGGGCGACGGCGAGTCGGGATCGACGGCGGCTTGGGGGCCCGCTTATCTGCAGCTCGACATTACGTATAGGTCCACTGACGCCGGACCCCCGCGTAGATTCACTCCGCGCGCGGCGCAAACAGTGGCTATGTCCTGTCGACCTGCGGATCAGTGGATCGCAGTGAAGGGGAGATCGAGACCGAGGCGGTTCGTGATCGGCTTGTTGGTCTCGCGGATCTGCTGCAGTTCCGCATCCGACAGTGCACGCCGATAGACGCGCAGTTCGTCGAGCGTGCCCTGGAAGCGGTTGGCGCCGTCGACCCGCTGCCCGACGTGAATGCCCTGTACGCCGAACTCCTTGCCCGCTGTCACCGAACCCGCGGGCGCCGTCGCGGAGCCGACCTCAACCCCGTCGACCAGCAACCGCAGCTTCCCCGTCACCCGTTGGAGAACGACGTGATGCCACTGGTCGTCGTTGTACGCCGACGTGGACTGCACCGTGACGTTGTACCGGTCCACCGCGAGCAGTGCGCGGATGCGATGGCTCTCCGGCTCGGCCCGCAACCAGACCTGTGGTGTCGTTCCGGAACCGGTGCGATAGGCCCACAGGATCGCGTGCGACCCGGTCGTCGCGCTGTACTTGATCCACGTCATCATCGTGAAGTCGTCCGCCCCGAGATCGATCGACCGGTCGAACGGCACCTCGACGTAGTCGTCCACCCCGTCCATCGCCAACCCGTTCCCGAACTTGCCTGCGGCAACAGTCGCCCCGCCGCGGACGTACGCCGGATTGTGCGCCGGCCCGAGATCGGCCGTCGTCGGCCCGGGCGCGGGCGGACCGGGAATGCCCGGCGGCGTACCGTTCGGCGTCGACAGGTACGCCTCGTTGAACCGTGCCCAGCGGATCGTCTCGTACGGGTTCGCGACACCCGCCTCGTACAACAGCCCGGCCTGATCCCCGTCCAGCCGCACCATGTCGGAGTACGCCGACGGGCCCCAGTAGAAGACCTTGCCCTGTTGCCACGTGCCGAACGACCGCGCCTCGTCGTACGACGATCGCACCGTCATCACCTCGCGCGCGGCCGGATGGGCCGGGGCCGAGAACAGGATCCGGTTCCGCTGATCGCCCTCGTTCCGCGCACTGAACCGGAGCAGTGAGCCTTGTACGTCGGGCATCACCAGTTGCGGGATGGTCTTGAACGGCGCGTCGAACGTCGCACCGCCGTCGCTGCTGATCGCATACGCCCGGTTGCCCGGATCGGTACCGCGTTCGCGCGCCAGTGCGTAGATCCGGCCGTCGGTCAGCTCGACCACGGTGATCTCTCCGACGATCACCTTGCCGTCGTCGCGAGCCATCGTCGCGCCGATGTGCCAGGTCTCACCGGAGTCGTCGCTGTAGATGAGATGGCCGCCGTAGACGTGCTTGCCGACGCCGTCGTACGTCTCGTAGGTGGCGCCAACGATCAGCCGGCCGGCGTGCGGTCCGTGCTCGAGCTGGATCCCGTGCATCGGGCCGGTCGCGTACCAGAAGTTCCAGCTCGGCAGCTTCGCGTCGGTCAGCTCACGCGGGGCCGTCCAGGTCGCGCCGAAGTCGTCGCTGGTCTGCGCGTACGGGTCGCGGTCGCAGCCGTTCGTGCACGGCTCCGGACCGTTGTGCGTGGTGACGAGGACGATCCGGCCGGTCTTCCGGTCGACGATCGGCACCGGGTTGCCGTGGGTGCTCCCGTTGCCTTCGGAGACCACCTGCAGCGGACCCCACGTCTTACCGCCGTCCGAGGATCGCTTGAGCACGATGTCGATGTCGCCGTCGTCGCCGCAGTCCGCGACTCGTCCTTCGGCGAACGCAAGCACTTCACCGTCGGTCGCGTGCACCACGGCGGGGATCCGGAAGCAGGAATACCCCTCGGTCTTCTGCTGGAACAGCACGCTGTCGTCGACGAAAGGCGCATCGCCGGAGGCCTGTGCGGGTGGAGCTGTGAGAGTGCCGAACATCAGTAGGGCGGTGGCCACGAGGCGGGCCGGTGTGAGTACGCGCATGACTCTCCCGGGGAGGACATAGGACGTCTGATGTCCTCGACAAATTAGCCAACCGGTCCTGCTTTTACAAGAGGTCGGCGGGTACTAGGGTCTTCCTATGGCTGATACTGCTTCTGGTTCTGCGCAGATTGTGATCGTCGGTGCGAGTCTCGCGGGAGCGACCGCGGCCGAGGCCCTTCGGGCGGAAGGCTGGACCGGTGGTGTCCTCCTGATCGGCAGCGAGCAGTCCCTGCCGTACGAGCGACCGCCCTTGTCGAAGGACGTGCTGCTCGCGAAGAAGGGGACGGAGTCCGCTCAGCTGCACGACCAGCAGTGGTACGACGACAACAAGATCGACCTGCGACTCGGGACGACGGTCACCGCGATCGACCCGGCCGCGCACTCGGTGACGCTCGACGACGGCTCGCAGGTGTCCTACAGCAAGCTTCTGATCGCCACCGGCAGCCGGGTCCGCAAGCTCGACGTGCCCGGCGCCGATCTGCCCGGCGTGCGCTACCTGCGGACGGCGGAGGAGTCCCAGGCGCTGACCGACGCGTACGCCGCGAAGCCGCGCGTTGTCGTGGTCGGTGCGGGGTGGATCGGCCTGGAGGCGGCGTCGGCCGCGCGCGAGCGGGGCAGTGAGGTCACGGTCGTCGAGCCGCAGTCCACCGCGCTGGCGTCGGTGATGGGTGAAGAGGTCGGCGAGGTGTTCGCCGACTTCCAGCGGCAGCACGGCGTGCAGTTCCGCTTCGGCACCGGGGTCGAGGGATTC
Source organism: Kribbella pratensis (assembly GCF_004365355.1). Classification (GTDB taxonomy): domain Bacteria; phylum Actinomycetota; class Actinomycetes; order Propionibacteriales; family Kribbellaceae; genus Kribbella. The sequence continues at coordinate 511,330 of NZ_SODP01000001.1, forward strand.
GAAGGTACCGACAAGGTGACCGGTGTCCGCTTGTCCGGCGGCGAGGTGTTGCCGGCGGACCTGGTGGTCGTCGGTGTCGGCGTGCGGCCGAACACCGAGCTCGCCGAGGAGGCCGGGATCGAGATCGCGACCCCGGACAACGGCGCCGGCATCGTGACAGGCGCCGACCTGCAGACCTCGGCCGAGGACGTGTACGCCGCCGGTGACGTCGCCCGCTGGGACCACCCGCAGTACGGCCGCCCGGTCCGTGTCGAGCACTGGCAGAACGCGAAGGACAGCGGCAAGACGGTCGCGAAGGCGATGCTCGGCGAGGACGTGGCGTACGACTCGATCCCGTACTTCTTCACCGACCAGTTCGACCTCGGCATGGAGTACGCCGGCGACATCCCGCGCGGCGCGTCGTACCAGGTCGTGTTCCGCGGTGACCCGAAGTCCGGCGCCTACATGGTCTTCTGGCTCGACGACGACCATCGGGTGCTGGCCGGCATGCACGTCAACCTGTGGGACACCGGACTCGACGCGGTCCGCGAGCTCATTCGCTCCGGCAAGCAGGTCGACCCGGCTCGCCTCGCCGACACGTCGGTCGAGCTCTCCGACGTCTAGATCGGGTAGGTGACGTACGCGAACTGCGTGCTGTCCGGCGACCAGCTCGGAACGTTCATCGTGCCCTGGCCGCCGAACAGCTGCGTGAGTTCGCGTACTTCGCCATCGTTCGTGAGCAGGCGGAGCCGCACGTCGTCGATGTCGGCCGGATGTCCCTCGGTGCCGGGCGGGAAGCTCACGTAGGCGATCGCCGAGCCGTCCGGCGCCGGGTGCGGGAACCAGTTGACGCGCTCGTCGTTCGTCAGCTGCTCGACCTCACCGCTGCCGACCGCGATCCGGAACAGCTGGGCCTGTCCCGCCCGCTCGGAGTTGAAATAGATCCACTTGCCGTCCGGGCCGTACTCCGACCCGTCGTCGGCGAACTCGTTGTCCGTCACCTGGGCGTCTGCGCCGCCGGCGCTGGGGATCGTCCAGACGTTGGTGATCCGCCGGCCGTCGCGGTTCTCGAGCCCGATGTACGCCAACGTCTCACCATCCGGCGAGACTCCGTGCAAGTAGTGGTGGAAGTCCGGGCCGCGATCGTTCGTCACCCGGCGGCCGGGTCCGCCCTCGATCGGCACGGCATACAGGTGGCCGTCCTCCGCGGACACATAGACCGTCCGCCCGTCCGGGCTGACCACGTGGTCGTTGTTGATGTCGGGCACTCCACCGAGCTCGATCTCCCGCGGCTCGCCGCCCGCGACCGGCACTGAGAACAACCGCCCGTCGCCGTTTACCACCAGCTCGTCCCCGACCCAGTTGGGCGCCTCGAACAACAGACTGGACGAGCTGTGGACGAGTCGCCGATCGCCGGACGTCACGTCGACGACGTACAACTCGGCTCGCTGACCAGGGCGAAGGGTACGTGGCATGGCACCCAAACCTACGGCATCGGACGTTGCCGCCGGACGGCTGTCCACGACAGGACCTCTGGCCCTGAGCGGTCCGGCAGACAGTTCCTAGCGTTGACCGTGAAGGAACGTGTTCGGAGGGAGCGGTCATGAGCACAACTCATTCGCAGTCGACGATCTCCCGGCCGCGCGCGGAGCAACCGCATGCATCGAGCGCCGGCTGGTGATGTCGGTCATGACGAAGACGGCGCCGCGCCGGACCAAGCCGCGGGTTGCTGACAGCGTCTTCGCCTTCGCGATCGGTTGTGTCGCGACCGCGGTCGGAGTCGGGCTCGGCCTGCCGCATCTGATGAAGGTGGGCGCAGACTTGGCCGGCGTTGCCGGGCTCGGGTGCCTCGTGGCCGGCTTGCTGCTGCTCGGAGCCGGCGGCGTTGCCCTGGTGCGGCTCGTGCCGGGTTGGTGGCGGGTGCTCGCCGTACCGGCGCTCCTGGCGATTGTCCTCGTCACCGTGATGGCCCTCGGCCAGGCGGTCGCGGCGACGAATGTTCCGGACACATCCGTAGGATCGCGGACGCCAGGCAGTCATGGCCTGGAGTTCACCGAGGTGGAGTTCGCCACCGCGGACGGCGTCTCGCTGTCGGGGTGGTACATCCCGTCCGCCAACCGTGCCGCGGTCGCGTTGCTGCACGGCGCCGGTTCGACGCGGTCGGATGTGCTCGACCAGGCCGTCGTGCTGGCGCGGCACGGGTACGGCGTCCTGCTCTTCGATGCCCGTGGACATGGTCGGAGCGCGGGCCGCGCGATGGATTTCGGCTGGTACGGCGACCAGGACCTCAGCGCGGCCGTGACCTATCTGCAGAGCCGGCCGGACGTCGAGGACGCCAGGATCGGCGCGCTCGGCCTGTCGATGGGCGGTGAGGAGGCGATCGGCGCCGCCGCCGCGGATGCACGGATCCGCGCAGTGGTCGGCGAGGGCGCGACCAACCGGACGACCGCGGACCGGGCGTGGCTGTCGCACGAGTACGGCTGGCGGGGGACCGCGCAGGAAGGCGTCGAGTGGCTGACCTACAAGGCCACCACTCTGCTGACAAAAGCCGACGAGCCGATCGCCTTGCGTGCTGCGGTCGCCGCGATCGCGCCTCGCCCGGTGCTGCTCATCGCCGCCGGCGCGAAGCCTGACGAGGCGTACGCGGACCTCTACATCCAGGCCGGCTCGCCCGGCACCGTCCAGCTTTGGGTCGTCCCGGGCGCGGCTCACACGGCTGGGCTCAGGACGGACCCTGGTCAATGGGAGCAGCGGGTCACTGCGTTCTTCGACACCGCTCTCGGCTGACGGCGGGCCGGTCGTGGAGAGCCGGCTGCCGGCGGGGTCGTAGACTCGCGGGGTGGCAGGCCGGATCAAGGAAGAGGACATCGCGCTGGTGCGCGAGCGGGCCCGGATCGACGACGTCGTGGGTTCGTATGTGACCTTGAAGAACGCCGGCGGTGGCAACCTCAAGGGGCTGTGCCCGTTCCACGACGAGAAGTCGCCGTCGTTCAACGTGACCCCGGCCCGCGGGTTCTTCTACTGCTTCGGCTGCCAAGAGGGCGGCGACGTCATCGACTTCATCCAGAAGATCGACCAGATCACCTTCAGTGAAGCGGTCGAGACGCTGGCGTCGAAGGTCGGCATCCAGCTGCGGTACGAGGACTCCGGCGCGCCGGTGCAGCGTGGTCCGGGCAATCAGCGGCCGCGGCTCGTCGAGGCGCACAAGGTCGCGGCCGAGTTCTACGTCGACCAGTTGTTCGGTGCGGCCGAGGCGGCGCCGGGGCGGCAGTTCCTGGACAAGCGTGGCTTCGACAGGGACGCCGCCGTTCACTTCGGTGTGGGGTTCTCACCGCGTGGTGGGGACGTACTGACGAACCACCTGCGAGGTCGCGGTTTCACCAACGCCGAGCTGATCGCGTCGGGTCTGTCGGCCGACGGGCAGCGCGGGCTGTACGACCGGTTCCGCGGCCGGCTCATGTGGCCGATCCGGGACGCGTCGTCCGACGTGATCGGCTTCGGCGCCCGACGCCTGTTCGACGACGACCGGATCGAAGCGAAGTACCTGAACACCCCCGAGACGCCGATCTACAAGAAGTCCAAGGTCCTGTACGGCGTGGATCTCGCGCGGCGCGAGATCGCGAAGGGCCGACAGGCCGTGGTCGTCGAGGGCTACACCGATGTGATGGCGTGCCACCTGGCCGGAGTGCAGACCGCGGTCGCCACCTGCGGTACGGCGTTCGGCGAGGACCACGCGCGGGTGCTGCGGCAGCTGCTGCTGGACCACGACCAGTTCCGCGGCGAGGTGATCTTCACCTTCGACGGTGACGAGGCCGGTCAGCGAGCGGCGTTGAAGGCGTTCGCGGGGGACCAGGCGTTCGCCGCGCAGACGTACGTCGCGGTCGAGCCGGACGGCCTCGACCCGTGTGATCTGCGGCTGGAGAAGGGTGATGCGGCGGTCCGTGAGCTGATCGGGCGCCGCGTCCCGCTGTACCGGTTCGTGCTCGGGAACGTGTTGTCGAAGTACGACCTGGATCGCGCGGACACGCGGATCGATGCGCTGCGCGATGCGGCGCGGCTGGTGATCAGCATCCGCGACCGGTCGAAGGTGGACGCGTTCACCCGGGAGCTCGCGGGGCACCTGGGGATGGACGAGGACCAGGTCCGCTCCGAGGTGTACCGCGCTGCGTCGAGGCAGGGCACGCCGGCGGCGTCCGGACAGGCTGGACGCCCGGCTGTCGGGCAGCCCGGCCCGCCTGGGCCGCCTGCGCCGCCTGGTGATGCTGCGCAGCAGCCCCGGCGCGCCGATGTGCCCTCGCCGCGGGACCAGCGGTACGTGATCGAATGGGACGTGCTGAAGGTCGCGATGCAGCACCCGGCGCTGGTCGGCGTCGCCTTCGACGAGCTCGACGACCACGACTTCACCCACCCCTGGCTGGCCGCGATCCGGACCGCGATGGCGAAGGCCGGCGGCCCGGCCGCGGCGCCCGCGGCGGAGGCGTGGGTGGTCGCCGTACGCGATGCCATCGGCAACGATCCGGCGGCCGCAGTCGTCGGCGCGCTGGCAGTGGATCCGTTGCGGCTAGGCCGCGAGCCGGACGAGCAGTACGCGCAGGCGTTGCTGGCCCGGCTGCAGGAGCTGACCTGCGCGCGCCGCATCCAGGACCTGAAGTCGAAGCTGCAGCGGACGAATCCGATCGAGCGCGCTGACGAGTACAACCGGATGTTCGGCGAGCTGATCGCCCTCGAGGCCTACAAGGCCGAGCTCCGCAACCGTGCGATCTCCGGCGCGATCTAGTCCTCTTTGAGGTGTTCGACCAAGCGCGTCGTCTCCTCGGCGTACCTGGTCGCGAACTCCTCGCTGTCCGGATCGAGGCCGAGTGCCCTCGCGATCTGAGGGAACACCACCGGCGCCGCGGCCAGGCCGAAGAGGGCGAGGCCGGTGTACGCCGCGTCCAGGTTGGCGGCGAGCTCGCCGTCGGTCTGCCGTTGGCGGAAGTCGTCGAGCATTGCTCTGCAACCGGGCTCGCTGCCCTTCCGGATCGAGCGCGCTGGTGTCCGACGCAGTACATCCGATGACACCGGCCGCGGGCGCGGGCGCCAACACCGCCCTCTGGGACGCCGCGCGCCTCACTAAGGCGTTGACCTCCGGCGAAGACCTAGCGTCGTACCAGCAGGACTTGATCACCAACGGCCAGGCGATCGTGACCGAGTCCCTCCACAACGCCGAACGCCTGTTCCGAGTGTCGATCCCGGTCTAGCTCACCGCTCGAGCCGGTCGCACAAGCTGTCCTGTACTTCGGTGAGACGTTCGAGCATCAGCAGTGCTGCGTCGTGTCGTGCCCGCGCGTAGAGCTCGAGTGAAGGCGTCACTGCACTTGGATCGTCAAACGGCTCGGCCAGTGGGTATGTCGACGCCAGCGTGTAGGCGCGGCCGGCCGCAACCGTAGAAACGAGGTCATCAACCCGTGCTGCTGGATGTTCCTCCCGGTAGGCGACCAGCAGTTCCGCGAGGCCGCTGATCCACTCGTCGCCAAGCATCACGGTCCTCGGGTCGCAGCCGATCCTCGCGATCTCCCAGGCGGTGAAGCGCGGAGCAGGTGGCTGGAAGTCGATCACCGCGGCCACCTCGTCCCCGCACAGCATCAGATTCGGCGATGCCAAGTCGCCATGCACAACCTGAACCGTCAGCCCGGGCAGGCCGGCCAGGACGGCGCCGGCCCGATCGAGCAGCCCTCGGCGCTCCTTGGCCGCCTCCCATGCCCACTGCTCGAACCGGCTCAAGGTCGCCCGATTCCCATACCCCTCGATAATCCGATCGAAGGATTGCCATGCGCGTCCCACATCTCGTACTCCGACCGCCGCACGCAACGTCGGCGCCGCCGCAGGATGTTCGGCCAACCGCCGATGCAACCTCCCCAGCACCTGTCCAACCGCCGGCCACCTGGCGCCGATCAGCCCGCCCTCGGCGGTCTCGCCGTCGACGAATTCCCACAACGACATCGGCGCCCGCTCGTCGATCAGCTCCCGTCGAGCGTCCGCCGTACCTCAGGCACCGGTACGCCGCCTTGCCTGGCAAACTCCGCCAGCTCGATCGCCGCACGTTCGCGCTCGAGCTCCCCGCGGTACACCTTCGCGAACCATCGACATCCGCTGTCGTCGACGACACGGAAGTTGATCGTCACCGTCCCCGCACGGATCTCCGTCACCTCGACAGCGCGTACGCCGTACGAGCGCGCCAAGGCGTCTGCGACCCTCTCCGACTCACTCAGGATCGTTGCCCGTCACGCCATCGACCGCTTCACGCAGGACATCCGCATGCCCGGTGTGCTTCAGATACTCCTCGAGCAGGTCGATCAGAATCCGCCGCCGGTTCGACGACCACCTCGGATCCGGGTCCGCAATCACCACATCGAGTCCACCGTCCGCACTCAGCTCCTCCCAAGCGGCGCGAGACCGCGCGGCGGCGCCGTACCAAAGGCCGTAGAGCTCCTCCGACTCGTCCGTGACCGCCGATTCCCAACCCCACCGGTCGTTCTCGCCCCAGCTCCTCCCGTCCCACGGCGCCCCGAGCGGCTGCCCGGCGGCCCGCGCCGTGAAGCCGTCGTCGACGAACGCCATGTGCTTCACCAGTCCAGCCAGCGTCATCGCCGACGGCGCATGCCGCCGACGCAACTGCTCCGCATCAAGCCCGCCGGTCTTCCAGGCGAACTGCTTCCGCACTCTGTCGAGCGCGAACTGCAGCATCTCCACTTCATTCCCGCGCGGACACTCGACGATCGGTAGAGCTCTCCAATCCATGAGGAAAGGAGATCACGTCAGGAGCCCAGCAGGCGTGTGGTGCGTTGACGAGCACGACTCAGCCACCCGTGCTGCGGTGCCACCGCGTGCGCCCCGGCCGTGAGGAGCTCGTCGAGCGTCGGGTACCAGTCCGCCTTGGCCGGGTCCCCGTGCATCGTCCGGAGTGCAGGGCTCTTGCCCAACGTGTCCTTGATGTACTTCGCCCAGGACTCGCGATCATCGTCCGAGTAGTTGTGGCGCCCGTCCCAGATGCACTCGAGGACATCGAGCTCCAGTTCGGCGACCGCTTCGACGAGGTTGTAGTCGGCGTGTCCCGGCGGGCAGGCCTTGTCGTCGTAGAAGTACGGACGTAGTTCCGGATGTGCGACGAACACCCGATCCACCTCGAGCATCAGGTCGGTCGCGCTCCGGTACGTCGTGATGCGCAAGCTCCGCATACCGATCCGCCACGCGATCATGGCGGAGATCACCGACACCAGCAGAGCGACGATCGAGAGAGACTGTGCCAGCGACATGACGTCATCCCCGCTCGCCGAGACTGTGCACGGCTGCGGTGATGAGCTTGTGGTCAGGCGGCAGCCCGTAGCCCTCGCGGTACAGCGCCTCGAGCAGCCCGGCCAGCGTTTGCGTGTCGAGCTCAGCGCGGTCGGCGTCGTACCACATCAGCAGAAGCTGTTCGCGATTCGTTCCCTGGACATCCGGTACGACGTACTCGACGTTCTCGACGAGCTTCGCACCTAGCCGTTGGTAGAACGCGATGCGTCGCTGCCGGATCGTTCGCTCGTCCGGATTGTCGGCGTCGTCCGGATCCTCGACCTCGAAGATCAGCCGCCGGATCTCCGGCTGATCGAGCAACGCGGTCCACAGCGCCGACCCATGACCCTTGCTCCGCACGGTTCCGTCGATCGCGAAGTACTCCAGGAAATCCCACGGCACCGAGCTGAACGGAAGTACGACGGCAATTCCGATCGGTGCACCGTTGTCGAGCTGCAGCCAGGCGAGGACCTCGCCGTCGCGGATCGACTCGGTCAACGCGTCGAACGGTTCTCGCTGCCGCAACGGGAAGCTGTCCGCGTAGATCCGGCCGGCGGCTGCGACCCTGGCCGAGTCGGCATGCGCCAGCGATTCAAGTTCTGTCATCCCCCACCCCCGACTCAAGCAAGCAGCGCGCCCGCGGAGTTGTCAATGCCCGGCAAGACGACTGCCCGAAGACCAGTTGGTCTCCGGGCAGGCGAGAGGTAGCGGTCAACTCCGCGACGGCGGCCGCGGCGAGCGCAGGTCAGCTCTCGAGTGCCGCGTCGAGCGTGATGTCGACGCTGGCCAGCGCCTTGCTGATCGGGCAGTTCGCCTTGGCGGCCTGCGCTGCCTCCGCGAACCCGGCCTCGTCCAGACCGTCGACCTCGGCGCGAACCGTCAGCTTGATACCGGTGAGCTTGAAGCCACCGTTCGCCTGGTCCGGGCCCAGGGTCACGTCGGCCCGGACCTCGTGCGCCTGCGGCGTACCGCCGCGCTGGGCGATCTCCGCACTGAGCGACATCGCGTAGCAGGCGGTGTGGGCAGCCGCGATGAGCTCCTCCGGGCTGGTCGTGCCGCCCGCGTCCTCAGCAGCGCGCTTCGGGAACGAAACGTCATACGTCCCGGCCTTCGAGCTGCTGAGCTCGACCTGCCCCGAGCCCTGCTCCAGAGTGCCGTTCCAAGCGGTCCGCGCGGTACGAGTCGGCATTGCGATCTCCTTCAGAAGTTGTCTTGTGTACAAGATACTTGTGCACAAGATATCCTTTCGTCAAGTCCCTGCCGGGTGAGACGCCGACCACAGGAGCACGCCATGACCGAGACCCGGGTCCTCGACGACCTGCTCTGCTTCGACCTGTACTCGCTGTCCCGGATGGTCACCGCCCTTTACCGCCCGGTCCTCGACCCGCACGGCCTGACCTACCCGCAGTACCTCGTCCTGGTCACGCTGACCCGCCTGGGCCCCTGCTCCATCGGCGACATCGCCCGAGCCACCCGCCTGGACCACGGCACCCTCACCCCACTACTCCGCCGCCTGGCCGACCGCGGCCTACTAACCCTCGACCGCTCCGCAACCGACGCCCGCTCAGTGACCGTCGCCCTGACCCCCGAAGGCGAGTCCCTCAAGCCGGTCCTCCACGAGGCTCAATGCCACCTAGGCAACGCCCTAGGCCTAACGGAACCCCAGGTCCGCCGCCTTCAATCCACCCTCCACCAACTAGCCGACCACTTGGACAACCGCAGCGCCGACTAGTGCGCAGAGCGTTCGGAGATACGGCCACAGAGACCGTGTACGGGCGGTTTGACATTGTCTGTTGGGTGGTATGAGGGCAGGTGGGGTTGTGGGGCGCTGTGATGGCGCCGGGGGTTGTTTTCCGGCTGTTGGCCGGGACAAGGGGGAATGGTGAGCAGTTTTTCGATGGTCCAGTTCAACTGGCCGTGCCCCGGCTCCGGGTATGTCGCGCTCGCGCAGTTCCGACGATCAGTCAGCAGGTTTTGCTCGCTGTAGTTGGAAATCCGAGGGAGGGGTCCAATGTTCAGGTACGTCACGCGCGCAGCCGTCGTGGCAGGGAGCGTCGCCGGGCTGCTGTGGGTCGCAGCCAGTCCCGGTACGGCGACCAGCGGCCAAGAGCGACAGTTTGTCGTCCTCTACGCGCAGGGCGGTTCCGCTGAAGCCGCGCATGCCGCGATCGCCGCGGCCGGCGGCACGGTGATCAGCGAGAACGCGGCGATCGGAGTCGCCACCGTCACGACCAAGAGCGACAGTTTCCAGGCTGCCGCCGGCGCTTCGGCCGCGATCCAGGGCGTCGCGCGAAGCACGGTCATCGGCCGGGCGCCTCAGGACGTCGCGGCCATTGGGAAGGTGAGCGTGAAGCTCGACCCCGCGCAGGCCGACCTTCAGGGTGCAAGCGCGGGCAATGAGAAGGCGGACAAGAAGCAAGAGCCGCTGGCCGGGCTGCAGTGGGACATGCAGCAGATCGGCGCCACCGCCGACGGCTCCCAGCGCTACCAGCAGGGCACCGGCGTACGGGTCGGCATCATCGACACCGGCGTCGACGGCACCCATCCCGACATCGCCCACAACTTCGACAAGGCGCTGAGCCGCAACTTCACGACAGACATCCCGGTCGACGCGAACGGCGCGACGGTCGACGGACCGTGCGAGCACCCGAGCTGCGTCGACCCTGTCGACGAGGACGACAACGGTCACGGTACGCACGTCGCGTCCGAGATCGCGTCGCCGGTCAACAAGCTCGGGATCGCGGGCATTGCGCCCAAGGCGACGATCGTCAATCTGCGAGCCGGCCAGGACTCGGGCTACTTCTTCCTGCAGCCCACGGTCGATGCCTTGACCTACGCGGGCGATCACGGCATCGACGTCGTGAACATGAGCTTCTACGTCGATCCGTGGCTGTTCAACTGCGCCGACAATCCGGCTGATTCGCCCGAGGCCCAGGCCGAGCAGCGAACTGTCGTGACGGCGATGCAGCGGGCGCTCGACTACGCCTACAACCATGGCGTCACGCTGGTCGCAGCGGCGGGCAACGGCGCGACTGACTACACCAAGACGATCGTCGACAGCTCGAGCCCGGACTTCGCCGGCGTCCCCGGTGAAGCGCCGTACTCGCGGACAATCCCGGCCTCGTGTACCTCGATGCCGTCAGAGGGAAACCACGTCCTCTCGGTGACCAGCACCGGCATCACCAAGCGCAAGGCCTACTACTCGGACTACGGCAACGGGTACGCCGATCTGTCCGCACCTGGCGGGGACGTGTACGACACCGCCGACAACAAGCGCGACATCACGAAGGCCATACTCGCCGCGTACCCGAAGCACCTCGCCGAGGAGCGCGGTCAGCTCAATCCCGACGGAACGCCGAACACGCCCAGCGTCGTCAGGAGCTGCGACAAGCAAGTCTGCGGCTACTACCAGTACCTGCAGGGCACGTCGATGGCGTCACCACACGCCGCCGGCGTCGCTGCGCTGGCCGTCAGCCGGCTTGGCGTCTCAGATCTCGTGAACGGCGGCAAGATGGCTTCCCCGGCCGCCGTAGAGCAGGCACTCCGCAGCACGGCAACCGACACCCCATGCCCGACACCCGCGGCCTTCACCTACACCCGCCAGGTCCAGCAACCCGACGGCTCCTTCGTGACCGTGACGTCCACCCAGACCTGCGAAGGCACGCCGACGAACAACGGCTTCTTCGGCGACGGCATCATCAACGCCACAAAGGTAGCCCGAGGCCACTAACTCACCAGGCCGGCGCCGGAACGCAGGTTCCGGCGCCGGCTTTCAAGCAGGCCGGATGATCCGCCTCGGGCATCGCTGCAGCCGTTAGTAGTCGAGACCTGTCCGAGGTCAACTGCGGGTGCCATGAGGCAGATCTCGTTGGTCATCTGATGTCGGCTCACTCGTGAGCCAGAGATCCGGTGAGGCAATGTGGTCAGCCGCTAGGTACTCGGTGATCTCCACGTCATCGAGCTCGTACTGCACTAGCCCTCTCCAGCCGGCTTGGCCGTTTTCGCGAGCGACCAGCCAGCCTCGGCGCCAACCTGCTGCCGTCAGAACCATCACGTGTCCGGGGAGCGAGAAGCTGCGCAGCCTCCAGTCCACGTGGGCGTGCAGGGTCGGGACTTGTTCCATGCCGTTCATGACGGCAACCCTCTGCGCAGCCGGAGTTCGTCGCGAATCACCGGGGGCACGGGGAGCCGGTACTGCTCCAGCGCGTTGGCGTAGGCATCGAGTGACAAGGAGAGGCGATTGGCGTCGCTGCGGGAGGGGGCGTCCGTACGTCGCAGTCCACGCGCCTGCCGATCGGCCGCGCGGGCGGACATGATGTCGGCGAACAGGTCGAGGAGAGCATGATCCGTGGCAAAGCGGCGAGATGCACCGCCGGGGACTGAGAGGGGTCGGATGGACATCGGGCATCGCCTCGTGAGGCTGCGGGGGTTCCCGACATGCCACCTGGAATGCCATCGCTCCGGAGTCCTTGTCAGTCTACCTGCTCGGCTCGCGACAGCGTGGATCGTGGTTTCGGCCACGTGCCTTCGGCTGCAGCGTCGCGACCGCACACCCCGCCCCAGGCGACCAACGCCGCGACGTAGAGCGCGGCGCTCGGAAGACCCACGATCTGGACCGAAGCCAAGGTCCTTCTCTGCACCAACCTCGCTGAGCGGTGCCGGCGGCGAATGCTGACGACGTTTGTTCATCCACCGGGGCAGTAGCTCTGAGCCGTGGGGGAGTTGTCCGCAAGGGACCACGCGCTGTTGCGCTGTGATCGACGGATAAGCCACGCCAGGTGTGGGTTCGATTCGCGGGCTGGAGTCGGCCTCGTTGACCAGATTCGGTTTCGAGGACCTTCTTCTCGGCGAGGATGTGCCGTTTGCGGTTGGAGTGCTGGCTGAATCGCGTGAGGACGGCGAAGACCCGTGGACGATCCACTTGGCCGCGCTCGATAAGGATGCCGATCGCTGTCGCGATCCTGGTGCGGCTCTGGATTGCGGCTTCGAGGTGGCCGCGAGGGCTTTCTGGTGGTAACCGGCGTACTGTGGGGTGTAGCTCCGGAAATCGACGACATCCCGCCTTGAGGCTGCCCGCCCACACCGGCCCTTCGTGGGAGATGTCATGTCGGTACTTCACCGCACTCGCAACGCGCCCAAAACCCCTGCAGCCGATACGCCGTCCTCGGCGGTCGACGAGCTCGTCACACCGTTGCCGACTCGGGTGCCGCGCACCCGGATCAGCGGTGCCTGGCTCGGGATCTGCGTCACCGTGATCAGCTTCGTGGTCCTGATCGTCTTCATGCTGCAGAACACCGGTAGTGTCGCGATCAACTTCTTGTGGCTGAACGGCTCCGTGCCGCTCGCGCTCGCGTTGTTCATCGCCGCCGTCGCCGCTGCCGTGCTGGCCACATCGATCGGCGCCGCCCGGATGACCCAGCTGCGCCGCCTGGTCCGCCGCGGCAAGGATTGAGGTTGTCGCGATGACGCTCATTGCCCGCGACGGCAGAACAGTCATGTCCGAGTCGGCACCGTCGACGCCCCGACTGCGGCTGCGCTCCGGCGGATCGAAAGGTCTTCTGGACGGGAGCTGGTGGCCGCGGTCGACAGATCCGGTCGCCGAGATCCCCGGCCTCGTCCTGGCCATCGACAAGCTGCGCGGGCCGATCACCCGCATGATGCTCTACCGCGGTGACTGGGACAGCCATCCGCGCCGTCTGGCCGTCGACGGGCGAGTCGTGCATCTGGGCTTCTTTGCCAGCCAGCCTCCCGGACTGCTGATTGCCCTGGCGGGCAGAGCCGGTGACCGCGTGGACCTGGCTGTTATCCCACCAGGCACCGCAGCAGCTGTGGCCGCTGCTGCGATGACGCTTTCCGCCGAGGACGGCAACCGGATCCATGCGCAAGACCTGGTGCCGGCTGCGTCCGGTTCCGGCGCCGGGCCCTTGAGTGAGTCACCAACAGCCGGGCGATCTCCTGAAGACGCCTGGGAGACCGACGGCGGTCACATCGCAGCCGTGACCCCTGCAGTCCGCGCCAACGTGACGACCTGACGGCCAACGCTGCGGGAAGGCCTGGTCAAAGGAGCGCAGGCATGTCCACGTAACGCCGCCGCCAGGCATGCACGATCGGTACCGAGGCGAACTCACACGCCCACCGCAGCCGCTCGACTTCCGCCGGCAGATGCGTGCCATGATTCCTGAGTGAGCACAGGCCGTCGCGCGGGGCACCGATTGACCGATGGTGCAGTCAGTCGCTGTTGGCGGGTGAGTCTGGCCGTTCGGATCGAGGTTGGACTGGGGATCCTCGCTACAGCCCCGATCGCTCTGATTTCGACCGCGATGCAAGTGGACCATCCGATCAGTGACCCGCTGACGGCGATCGTGATGTACGTGGCCCTCTGGTGGTTCGGTCTCGTACGGCCCGCGGTGTGGCTCTCACCTGACGAACTGGTTGTGCGCAATCCGCTGTGGACTCACCGGATCGCCAGAGAGAACGTCGTCTCGGCGAAGCCCGGTGCATTCGGAGCCGTGATCCGTCGGCGAGATGGTCGCCGTTGCATCGCCTGGGCCTTGCACCAGCTTGCCGTGGACGAGGGCACGGACCGCGCGGTTGGCCTGATCAACTACTGGGCGCAGACCCTGCGGCCGAGCGATCCAGGCGAGGTCCCCGAGAGCCTGCACGCGGGGACGCCGGAAGAAGGGAGCAGTCGGCGAGTTGGCGACATCGGGGCCGCGATCGGGCTCGCTATCGCCTTCACCATTCCGGCCGTACTCCTGGCCTGGCCGAGACACCCTCCGTGGATCGACCCAGTGGCCGTCCTCGCCATGGTGATCGCCGTGGTGCCGTTCGGCATGACTCGACAACCAAGGAATGCGTTCCGACGCGATCGCTGAGTTCGGCAGCGACACCGCTTCAAAGCGACCGCTGATCGACGCCACGCGGACACGCTTTCGGCCGCCGGGCACACCGTCGTCCGCACGCGAAGGCAGGCTTCGAGGGGCCTCCTGGGCCGCCGCGGCTGTGTTGGCGCGGTGACGGCTCGAATTGCGCAGTGTTGGGTGGGGCTGGATGGGAACCGGGGGCGGGAAAGAGGTCGACGCCGTCGGATCGGAGTAGCCCGTGATGTTCTGCCTCGCCTGCACGCCCGGTGCCGGCGCAGCGGTCGGGGGCTGACGATGGCCCCGGAGTACCCGCTGTTGGCTGGGCGTTACCGCTTGCTTGATCGGCTTGGGCGCGGTGGCATGGGGATCGTCTGGCGCGCGCGGGATGAGCTCCTGGGTCGGCCGGTTGCGGTTAAAGAAGTTCTTGTTCCGCCGGAGCTGCCCGAAGAAGAGCGGGACGTACTTCGTCGGCGGACGTTGCGCGAGGCCCGGTCGGCGGCCCGGTTGGCCCATCCGAACGTTGTCATGATGTACGACGTGGTCGAGGACGACGGCCGGCCATGGCTCGTGATGGAGCTGGTGGCGTCACGCACACTCGGGGAACTGATCCACGAGCGCGGGCGGCTGCCATGGCGGGAGGTCGCCGGCATCGGCCTCGAGGTGCTGGCGGCTCTGCAGGCCGCGCACTCGGCCGGCGTGCTTCACCGAGACGTGAAGCCGAGCAATGTGCTTCTTGCCGACGACGGTCGGGTGGTGCTCACCGATTTCGGCATTGCCAGCCTCGAAGGTGACGCATCGCTGACTCGGTCCGGCGCGCTGGTCGGTTCGCCCGCCTTCATCGCTCCTGAACGGGTTCAAGCGCGCGGCGCAGTACCGGAGTCGGACCTGTGGTCGTTGGGTGCCACTTTGTACACCGCCGTGGAAGGACGGTCACCGTTCGACCGGGGCTCCGCGTTCCCGACGCTGGCCGCTGCCGTCGCCGAGCCGCCCGACCCAGCTCCCCACGCGGGACCGCTGTGGCCGGTCATCGAAGGCCTGTTGACCAAGGATCCGGCCTCGCGGATGAAGGCCGCCGAGGCGACCCGTCTGCTGCGCCTGGCAATGTGGACGCCGGACGTCGCAACATCCGCAACCGATCGATCAGCTGCACCAACTCGCGAGCCCGCGCCGTCAGTGGCTCAGCGGCCGTGGGAAGACTCCAACCGGGACAGCGGTCAGCGGACCCGCCTGCTGCCCATCGCCTCGTTCACGCCGGAGTCCGATCCGCCGGCGCAGCCGGTTCGTGTTCCACCCGCCGCCGGGAACGATTCCAGCACAGGCGACAACGACGGCCACGGGTCACCTCCTGAGGCCGCGCCTGTCGCTGGACCGCCAAATCGGATCGTGCGAACAGTCCTCCCTGCTGCTGTCGCATGCCTCTTGGTGCTAACGGCCGTGGCGGGCTGGGCGATGATGCGGCAGTCCGGTGACTCTTCGGGCGACAAGCCTGCAGCGCAGTCGACTCAGGCCGGCCAGGCGTCGCGCAGTACGTCGACCGCCCAACGCCCACCGAGCGCCTCACCGACCGCGAACACCACCCGAACCGCGACGCCGACAAGGACCACACGGGCTCCGACGGCAACTCCTTCGCCGTCCATCACTCCGTCGCCTTCGGCACAGCCGTCCACGCCCGTCGCGGCCGTGCCTGCCGGGTTCGAACGTCACCGCGACCCGACCGGGTTTTCCGTCGCGGTACCGAACGGGTGGACATCCGAACGAGGCAGCGGCCCGGTGTACTTCCGCGAACCCTCCGGATCAGGCCTGCTGATCATCGACCAAACCGACCGACCAAAGGCCGATCCCGTCGCCGACTGGCGCCAACAGGAGGCAGCGCGCCGCAGCGGCTACACCGACTACCACCGGATCCGAATCGAAGCAGTCAACTACTTCGACAAGGCCGCCGACTGGGAATTCACCTACGCCGCACGATCCGGGCGACAACACGTCCTAATCCGTGGCGTGGTCACCAGCCCAAACCAGGCCTACGGAATCTACTGGTCCACACCCGACGCCCAGTGGCAGCAGAACCTCCCGGCCCTACGAACCATCCTCAAAACCTTCCAACCCGCCTCATAACGCACCCGCCCTCGACCACGGCCAGATGGTCCGCTGCCATCAGGCTTAAGTCACCCGGCACTGGCTCGTAGGCGCAGCCAGTGCGCGTACGACTGACAGTTGTCCATGCCCAGATCCACATCAACCGGCAAAGGCCGGGCGAACACGGCTGCGACGGCGGCATCGAGTTCGGTGCGCAGCGCAACAGTCGGGCCGGTTGCCTCGAAGCCTAGGGTCCACCAGAGCTCGCCACGAACGCTGACCTCGGTGAGTTCCACCGCGCGTCCTCGGTCGTGGCTCAGTCCCGGGACGCGCGCCCCGGCGGTCCGTGAGAACCAGGTGATACGGCGCTTCTTGTTCACCGGCCGCCAGGTAGTCCGACTGCCGCTGACGTAGCTGGCCGGGCCATGCGGAAAGGACGACTTCTCCCAGTACTGCAGGCGTCCCAAGGCACGCCCCGCGAGATGGAGTAGCCCAGGGCTGCCGCCGTACAGCTTCACCTCCAGCGCCCGGTCGCCGCGCACTTTCACCGACAGCCCGGGCAGGTACGGATCGAGCAGGTAGGCGTCTTCCACCCATCTCACCTCGGCCGGAAAACGCTCGAACCATCCGGTCATCGCGGCCGCCAACAACCCTGGGAAGATCCACCGCACCTCCAGGCTGCGGACTCCCTCGGCGGGCGGGCTGTCTCGCCGTGACGCCGTCATCGCCCTCCGATCATGACACTCTCGGCCCACTCGCTATCCGTAATCCGCTGCGTGATACGCCCATACCGCCTGGCTACCGCTCGCTCCCGTTTGTCTCCAGAATGCGCCGTGCTCCCAGTCTTTGTGATGCCGCAAGCCCCTCCCCGTTACACCATGGCAATCCAGTTCATCCGACCAAGCGGCCGCACAAACCGCAGTCAAGGGCCGCACTGTGCCCGGACTGCTAACGGCTTGCGTTGCTGACGGAGTTGCTAACAAACGGTGTGAATTGCCACGCAGGCCACGGCTCGGACGGTGGCGGTCACGGCGGTGGTGGCCACTAGCGACGTACGAGATGTCACCGTGTGGTGGCGTCGTAGCTGCACCACACGGTGACACTGCGGGCTGCGCGGGTTAGGCGGATTTCACCTCGCGGCGGAGCAGCCGTACGAGGCCGAGGGCGAGTGGCACGACTACCCAGATGGTCCCGGCGACCGCGATGTGCGCCCAGTCGCCGCCCCGGAACGTCTGCTGATCGAAGGCGGGTGCCATGGCGGTGTTGACGTCGAGCCAGGGAGCGGCGTTCTCGAGTGCACCTACCATCGAGAAGAGCACAGTCCACGCGATCGGGACCACGTAGTACAGCACGATCGCGGCGGCGGTGTTCATCAGCAGCATGCCGAAGGCGAAGCCCTGGACGATGCCGATCAGTTGCACGGCGAAGAAGTCGCGAACGTTGGCGGCTCCGACGTTCCAGCTGCCGGCGCCGTCCATGAAGGCCATCCCGGCCAGGTTGCTCAGGGCTGCGATGCCGAGTGCCACGACGACGGCAAGCAGGCCGACCAGGGTGACGGCGACCAGCTTGGCGACGGCGATACGGATCCGGCTTGGTTCGAGGGTGAAGGTGACCAGGCCGGTGCGCTGGCTCCACTCGGCAGTGACGGCGAGGATGCCGAGCACCGGGAGCAGGATGCTCTGTGGGGTTGCGGTCGCACCGACGAAGTTCACGAACGTCAACTGGTCCGGATCGGCGACGAACAGGAACACGACAATGACGGCAACCGTGATGAGGCCGATGGCGGTGAGCAACCAGAACCCGGCCCGGGTGTCGACAAGCTTGCGTAGCTCGACTCGCAGTAGGCGAGTGAACGGGACTGGCGTCACGCTCGGGTCCGGGGACGCGTCGAGGTGGAGCGGTGCTTGGTGGGTCGCGGTACTCATGCGGTGACCTTCTCTCGTGCGTCGTCAGCGGTGAGCTGCAGGAACATGTCCTCGAGTCCGGCACCGTCGGCGCCACGCAACTCGGTGACGACTACGCCGTGCCGGGCGGTGGCCGTCGCGATCTGCTCGCGGGTGGCATCCACGACGTACGCGCCGTCGGGTTCGATCTGGTAGACGTAGCCGGCGTTGTCGAGGCAGCGCGCCAAGGCGTCCGGGTCGGCGCCGCGGACCAGGGTGCCGGCGGCGTTCAGCAGTTCTGCCTTGCTGCCGTCGGCGACGATGGCACCGCGGCCGATGACGACCAGATGGTCGGCGACGACCTCGATCTCGTGCAGGAGGTGCGAGGACAGCAGGACCGTCCCGCCGCGATCCGCGAAGCTCTTGAGGAGCCCACGCATCCAGTGGATGCCGGCCGGGTCGAGTCCGTTGGCCGGTTCGTCCAGGATCAGGACCTGCGGGTCGCCGAGCAGGGCGTGTGCGATGCCGAGCCGTTGCCGCATGCCGAGGGAGTAGTTGCCGACCCGACGGTCGCCCTCGTCGCCGGACAGGCCGACGATCTCGAGCATCTCGTTCACCCGCTGGCGGCGAAGTCCCATGACGGTGGCGCCGAGGCGAAGGACCTCGCGTCCGGTGCGTCCGCTGTGCTGGGCCGAGGCGTCGAGAAGGACCCCAACGTGCCGTCCGGGATTGGGGAGCTTGGCGTACGGGACGCCGAGGATGGTGCTGCGACCTGCGGATGGCGGGGTCAGGCCGGTCATCATCCGCATGGTGGTCGACTTGCCTGCCCCGTTGGGACCGAGGAAGCCGGTGACGGATCCGGGCTGGGCCCGGAAGGACACCCGGTCGACGGATTGGTGTGCGCCGTAGCGTTTGCTGAGTTCTTCGACTGTGATCATGTGTCGAGCCTGGCCCCGGCGCGGGCCCGGCACATCAGCCGCGCAGCCAGGTCCGGAAACCACGGGACAGACCTGTGTAGCCCGCGGTAGGGGGTGGGCCTGGTCCGCGGTCCCTGCCCCGAACCGCGCGCCTCCCGTACGGTGGGGAAGGTGGACGCCATCCAAGTCGCGCCACCACCTCCGCTGAGCCACTGGCAGTCGACGTGGCGCTACCTCTTCGCCAGCATCACCGGCGCCGGCTTCTGGATAGCGACGTTCTACAACGCCTACGGATGGAACTTCGCTCCGTACCTGGCCCTGGATCTCGTCCTCGGCATCCTCAGCGTCGTACTGATGCGGTGGCGACGGCGCCGTCCGCTCGCGATCGCCCTTCTCGTCAGCGCCATCGGAGGTGTTTCCTCCGCCGCATCGGGGGCTGTGGTAGTTACCGCCATGTCGTTGGCAACCCGTCGGCGGTGGCGAGAGATCGTGCCGCTGGCGGTGGTGGGAGTCGTTGCGTCCGTCGTCTACTTCGAGACCCAGCCCGGTCAGGCGGCGTTACCGATCTCGGTGCTGTTCACGGTCGTCTTCGTGAGCGCGGTCATTGCCGCCGGCATGTACGTCGGGGCACGCCGCGACCTCGTGGCCACACTGCGGGAACGAGCGGACCGCGCCGAACGCGAGGAGGGCTTGCGGGTCGGACAGGCGCAGGCCACCGAGCGGGCACGGATCGCCCGTGAAATGCACGACGCACTGGCCCATCGACTCTCGCTGGTGGCGTTGCATGCGGGTGCACTGGAGTACTGCCGAAGTCTGAGCGACGCCGAGGTGTCCAAAGCGGCCGCCATCACCCGCAAGAGCGCCTACCTCGCGCTACAGGACCTGCACGCGATCCTCGGAGTACTGCGAACACTCGAAACCGATGCACCACCGGAGCGGCCGCAACCGACGCTGGCCGACCTTCCGGCGCTGGTCCAGGAAGCGATCGGGTCCGGCACGCGAGTCCGCTTGCACAACCAGGTCGACAACCTGGCGGGTCCGCCCGAAGCGATCGGACGCGGCGCGTACCGGATGATCCAGGAGAGCCTGACAAATGCTCGCAAACACGCACCGGACACCGCAGTCGACGTAACGCTCAGCGGTCGCCCCGGCGGGCAGCTGATGCTCGAGGTACGCAACCCGCTGCGGCTCGGCGCCACGGCGAGCGCGACACCCGGCTCTGGTCTCGGCTTGCTCGGATTGACCGAGCGCGCCGACCTGATCGGTGGCCGCCTCGAGCACATGAAGTTGAACGGAGACTTCGTGGTCCGCGCCTGGTTGCCGTGGCCGGCATGAACGACCCTGCCGGACCCCCGATCCGGGTGGTGATCATCGACGACGACGCGTTGGTTCGCACGGCACTCGCGATGATCCTGCGCGACGACGCCACCATCGAACTGGCCGGCGAAGCCGACGACGGCCAGACCGGGCTCGACCTCATCGCGCGGGCCGCGCCCGACGTGGTGTTGATGGACATCCGAATGCCACGACTGGACGGCCTCGAGGCTCTCGCCTGGCTGATGAGCCAGCCCACGCCGCCCAAAGTGATCGTGCTGACAACGTTCGACGCCGACGACTACGTGCTTCGAGCACTGCGCGACGGAGCCAGCGGCTTCCTCCTCAAACACACCCCACCGGCGCAGATCGTCGAGGCAGTACACAAAGTCGCCGCCGGCGACCACATGCTCTCTCCCAGCGTGACCGCCCAACTGATCGCCCGGCTCGGTCACGACAATCCCGAACCCCAGCGGGTCCTCGACGCGCAGGCGCTGGCCCAGACCCTCACCGACCGCGAACGTGAAGTGGCCATCGCGGTCGGCGAAGGCAAGGTCAACGCGCAGATCGCCGACGAGCTCTACCTGAGCATGGCCACCGTCAAAGCGCACGTCTCACGCATCATGGTCAAGCTCCAGGCCAGCAACCGCGTCCAGATCGCGAACCGGATCCACGACGCAGGCCTGCACTGAGGTCCATCAACGGTCCGCTGAGGTGTGGCGACAGCAGTCCTCACCATTCACTAGTCATGCGTGGGGGATTCCCACCGAGTGAGTGCCTGGAAGCGGCCCCTGACCCGCGCAAACGTCTTCCGGCGTTTGTGGGTGTCAGGGGCCGCTCTGCGAGCCGGAGCCGCTAGTCGGACGGGAGCGAGGCCTCGTACGACGTCCGGGCCGTGCCCTTGGCGTTGGGCGTTCCGCGGCCGTCGGTGATTGCCGCGACCAGGCTGGAGCCGACGTAGTGATCCCAGCCCTGGCTGCACACGTCGTAGCAGGCGAAGTGCGGGAACAGTCCGTCGTGCGTGAACCGCAGTACAGTGCCGGACTCGGTCGGGGCGACATCGAAGACGCAGCGGGTGCCGATCCATTCGTCCTCGCCCTCGAGGAAACCGAACTCGTTCTCGAGGACCAGCCACACCACCCGCTCCGAGCTGGACTCCGAGATGCGGATCCGGCTGTGGTGGACGGTGCCGTAGCGATAGTCGAACTCGTCGCCGACGTCGGCCGTCGGCCCCGTGATGCCTTCGGACCACCATGTCGTGGGACTGTGGATCGCCGCGAGTACTTGATCAGGTCCGACGGGGAGATGGAGTTCGAGGCTGTAGGAGTTCGTCATCAGGTGGCCTTGGGGTGGTTGGGTCGGATGGTTGCGAGCGCCGTCGCGGCGCCCAGGACGGCGAGGCCGGCGACGATCCAATAGGCGTGGTGGAAGCCATCGGCCAGGTCCGAACCGGAGCCGGCCGCGGTCGCGAGCGCAGTGGCGACGAAGGCGATGCCCACCGAGCCGCCGACGTCGCGCATCGTCTCCAACAACCCGGCGGCCACGCCGGCCGCGTGCTCCGGCACTCCGGTCAGAGCCCCGATCTGCAGAGCCGGGGCAGCAAAGCCGCCTGCGGCGCCGGCAACGAGGAGTGCGGGCAGCAGGCCGCTGGCATAGTGGGCGTCCGGTCCCACCAGGCTTGCGAGGACGGCGGCCGCCGCCAGGAGCACCAGCCCGCCGACGATGAGCCTTCCGACGCCGAGGATCGGAAGCAGCTTCGTCCCGGTGAGTACTGCGGCCACGAAGGACGTCACCGTCATTGCTAGCCAGGCGAGCCCCGTGGTCGCGGACGAATACGCCAGCAATTGCTGCATCAGCAGCGAGCCGAGGAAGATGAAGGCCAGCAGGGCACCGAACAGGAAGAACGCCGTCGCCGCCGCACTCAGGACCGGCCGGCTCCGGATCTCGCGCGGGACCAAGGGCGTCGGATCACGACGCTCGAGTCCGAAGAACGTGGCCAGCAGGACGATGGCGGCCGCCAGCGGACCGATGCTCGCCGCCCCGGACCAGGAACGGGTGCTGCCCTCGGAGAGTCCGAGGACCAGCGCGAAGATGCCGGCCGAAGCGGTCACGCTGGAGGCGACTCCCCTGGACAGCCGCCCGGCTCGCTGGCGCTGGCGCGGCAGCAGCGCGAGCGCTGCGACTGCCAGCACCAGCCCGATCGGAAGGTTCACCAAGAAGACCCAGCGCCAGCCCAGTGTCTCGGTGATCACGCCGCCGGCGATGACGCCGACCGAGGCGGACATACCGGTCACGGCACCGTACAGACCGAGAGCGCGCCCCCGCGCGCCCGGGTCGGGGAAGGTGATCGCGATCGTGGCGAGCGCGGCGGGCGGGATCAACGCGGCGCCGAGCCCCTGCGCGGCGCGCGCGCCGAGCAGCATCCCCGCGTTCGTTGCCAGACCCGCCGCGGCGGACGACAACGTGAAGAGCGCCAGCCCGATGGAGAGCGCCGTACGACGGCCGAAGACGTCGCAGATCCGCCCACCGAGCAGCAGGAAGCTGCCGAGGATCAGTGCGTAGGCGACGATCACCCAGTGCAGCGTGCCGGTGCCGAACCCGAGATCGGCGCGGATCGACGGGAGCGCGACGTTCACCACGGCCACGTCCAGCACGACGACGAACTGTGCAGCGCAGGCGAGTGCCAGGACGGCACCGCTGCGGACCCCGGTCGACGGGGCGGTCGTGGCCGTGCTCATGCCGCCACCTCGACGTCGTAGTTCAGGTAGACCAGCGACGTACCCAGAGGCCGGGTTTCACGCAGCGACAGGCGGGCGCGTGCGCTGTCGAAGAGCCGACCGCCGCCCCCGTTGACGCTGGGGAACACGACCAGACGGATCTCGTCGACGAGACCATAGGCGAGCAGCGACTCGACCAGCTGATAGCTGGCGTAGACGACGATGTCGCCGGCGGTGCGGGACTTCAAGTCCTTCACCGCGGCCTCGAGGTCGCCGTCGAGCACGGTCGTCGGCCCCCAGTCCGACCGCCCGGCGTGCGAGCGGACGACGTACTTCGGCGTGCCGTTCAGGACCGCGGCCCACTCGCCCTCGCGACCCACCCAGCGCGTTGCGAACCACTCGTAGCTGCGCCCGCCGACAAGGTACGCGGCGGTGTTCTTGGCCTCCTCGTGCTCGAGAGCAGCCCAGGCGGCGCGGTCGCCCTCGCTGATCTCGAGGAACCAGCCGCCGACACTCGAGCCCTCCTCACCGGTCGGGTCCTGCGAAACCCCGTCGAGGGTGACATTGGTACTGATGACGATCCTGCCCATGGCCTGACTCCTGCCGGTCGTGATGTGGTCGCAGGTACTGGCACCACGGACCGGTCCGATTGGGCGCGGAACGAGCGCCCAGTTTCGAGGCCCCGAGTTGTCGTCATCAGTGGAGGCGAGACATGACCGATCAATCAGTCCCCGTGGACGCCGCGGCATTCGCGACACTGGTGCAGCCGTACCGGCGCGAGCTCCTGGTGCACTGCTATCGCATGCTCGGGTCGATGCAGGACGCCGAGGATGCACTGCAGGAGGCCCTTGTCGCCGCCTGGCGCGGGCTGCCCGAGTTCGAGGGCCGCTCCTCACTGCGGACCTGGCTCTACCGCGTTACCACCAACCGATGCCTCAACGTCCGCCGATCGATGCTGCGCCGGCGCGAGATGGAGTGGAACGTGCCCGACTTCCTGCCGCCAGAACCCACGAAACTCGGCGAGGTCGTGTGGCTCGAGCCGATGCCCACCGGCGCGGCCGCGCCCGGCCCGGATCAGCACGTCGAGCAGGCCGAGACGATCTCGCTCACGTTCCTGACCGCGCTGCAGCACCTCCCGCGCCGCCAGGTCGCGGCGTTGCTGCTGCGGGACCTGCTCGGCTTCTCCGCCGCCGAGGTCGCCGACATGCTCGCCTCGACCGAGCAGGCCGTGCACAGCGCCCTCAAGCGCGCGCGAGCCGGCATGGCGCGCGTGGGTCGGGACCTGCCGACACACGACGGGGATCTGTCGGCCGACGCCCGGCGGGCCGCGGCCTCGTTCGCCCGCGCGTACGAGGCCTCCGATCTCGACGGCTTGCTGGCCCTGCTCACCGACGACGTGTTCCTCTCGATGCCCCCGATGCCGCTGGAGTACGTCGGCCGCGACCTCGTCGGCCAGTTCACCCAGCTGTTCTTCGCGACCGGCCGTCGCTATCGTCTCGTCGGGACCGAGGCGAACGGCCAACCGGCCTTCGGCGTCTACGTGCTCGCCCCGGACGGGAACTTCCACGCGACGGGCCTGTTCGTCCTCGCTATCCGCGGCGACCGGGTCAGTGCGCTGACCCGCTTCGAGTCCTCCCACCTGGCCGCGTTCGGCCTGCCACGATGGCTACCCGCCGGCCCCTCCGCGAGACCTGAGCCGTAAGCCCCCGAGGCTGGTCCGGCGACGCCCTCGGGTGGGCAGACGCTTCCGCAGGCTGTTCGCCACCGAGCTGGTCAACTCTGGCCTGCCCACTCGGCGCGGGACAGGGGCGCGGGACATGTTGCCGTGGTGCGAACTCAACGATGGCCGTTGCACGACGCGATCCAGACAACCGCCGACGCCTGGCAGGACGCCCAACCAGACTGACCCGCAACGCAGACAGTTCATCGGCCTCCGCGCGGCTGCGCCGACAGCGCCCCGACTTCGTACACCGCGTCGCAGTGCACGCCCCGCCGCGTGTTCGACGAGAATGACCGTTGAAACTAACGTGATGTGGCCAGGCGTCCGTTCAGTTTGTGTTTCGCGCTGCGTTCGACGAACAACGGTACGAAGGCGCGTATCGGAGCATCGGCGAATTCGGTGCGCCACCGAACTGTTGCTGATACCCCGATGACCTTCGCTGACGCCGGCTTCTGACGACGGAGGATCGAGCATCGCAACGCGGATCTGCCGGCAGGTCCAGAGGGCGTCGGGCGACCGAAACAGGCACCGGTGTGCGGATCTGGCTGGGGGTTGCGCTCGGGCTTCAGGAGGCGTTCGCTGGACTGTGCAGGCGATGTCCAAGGGGAGGGACGAGATGGACTTTTCGGCACAGTTCGAAGAACTCGAGAAGCGTACGTCTGATGCGCTGGCGACGGTGCGGGATGCAGCCACGGAATCGCGCGACCAGCTCCGTGGGCGGATTGATCAGGCTCAAGTCGACCTCGATCTCGCGAGTAAAGATGCGAAGCAGGAGGCCGGTGAGGCCGCAGAGCGCGCGCAGAGCAAGTGGGCGCAGATGAAGGCCGATGCGAAGACCAGGATGGATGACATCAAGGCCAAGGTCGACAAACGCAACGCGCAGATCGACGCGAAGGTGGCGGAGGGTGACGCGGAGTGGGCTGAGGCCGATGCCGCCGACGCGATCGACTACGCCGAGTGGACGGTCCAGAATGCGCGGCTCGCCGTGCTCGACGCCTTGGATGCGCGGGCGTACGCGAACGAGCGCGCCGGTGCGGCGGCCGATTGATCGGCTCTGAGAGGCCAACGCTCCGCGGCCGGCAGGAGACACGGTCCGGCGAGTGGTGACATCTGACTCTTGACGCCTGCTGTGTCGGCTGATCTGCGTCCCTGTCCCGTCGACGATCGTTGACTGAAGCGGCCGGGATTCCTGCTGCAAGGCGCAGGTGTGAAGGAGCTGGAGGTAGGAGGTCAGATGGACACCTCTCGGACGGACAGCCGACCGCATCACCCCGCTGTGCTCGAACAAGAGGCTCAGCGTGCCAAGGACCTCCAGGTACGCATCGCCGACGCGATCACCGCGTACGCCGGCTCCATGCCGTTCGTGTACGTCCACATCGCCGTGTTCGCGGTCTGGATGCTATTGCTCGAGTCCCGCCCCTGGCCCATGCTCACTTTGGTCGTATCGCTCGAGGCAATCTTCTTGTCCACGTTCGTCATGATCGGGCAGAACCGGCAGGCCGCCTTCCAGCAGGCGAAGGCCGACCATGACTTCAACGAGCAGGAACTCGAACTGAAGACCAATACCGAGATCACCAGGCAGATCTACGTGCTCACCAAGGAGTTGCACCGACGCTTCATGGAATCGCCCTCGTAGCCCACCAGCGGCATCCGAGCATCGGTGCCGGTCAGGCACTACGCCCCGCAGAGAGGTGATAGGGCTGCTCCGAGAGTCGGGCTGCCAAGGGGCACGCGGGCGATCGATCATCGGCGCGGCCATGGCGCCGCGCCGCCGGAGCTCGATGGGTCGCTGGTTAGCCGGGGTTCGCGTCCTCGAGTGCGGTCTCGGCCTCGTGTCCTGCGTGGCGGACGGTGAAGGCCATGAAGATCTGGGAGATGCCCCGGAACAGCGCCAGGAACCCGACCCAGAACAAGAGCAGATAGGTCCGCCGGCCCAGGTTGTACACCCGGTCCGAGCCCGGACGATGTCGAAGGCGCCGTACAGGAACAGGATGAGCCCCAGCACCGAGGCGAGGGCGAAGAAGGTGTTGACCGGCCGGATGAAGCCATACAGCGCACCCAGGAAGGAGATGACGGCCAGGATGTAGTGCCAGACCTTCCAGCCGCCGGGGGTCAGGGTCGCCACCCCGGCCTCGTTGATCCCGGCCAGGAGGAACACCACCCCCAACAGGACCCCGACGGTCGTGATCGAGGTGCTGTTCAGGCGTAGCACCAGCCAGGCGATTAGCAGCCACAGGATCCCCGAGACGAGGAAGACCCACCAGTAGCGTGTCGCCTCCTTCACGATCATCCGCTCTCCGGTCACCATGTGGATCTCCTTTGTCCAGTTCCATCAAGCGGCCGCGCTGCCATGCCGGGACAGAACGCCATACCTGGATAGACCACGAATCAATGGCACAGCCCGGTTGCGGTTGGTTCGAGTGTGCGGCACCGGTGCCCTGCCCGCCAGGTTTCACGGCCCGCGCCGAGCCCGGCCACTGCCAGCCAAGGTTTGCGTCTCGGGCATGCTCGGTGCCGGAGTGGCCAACAAGATCGCGCTCCACGTGCCTGCGGCGTTCTCTGCCAAGACCATCGGCGGCATGCTCCAGTCCGAACTCCGGTTCTGTGGTGTCGTGATCAGCGACTCCCTCGCGGCCAAGCAGCTGCGGGCCTGGTCACTGGCAGCCCACGCGCTGACCTTCGTCAACGCCAGCGGAGGCATGATCTTGATGACGGATCCGGCGCAGATCCCGGTGACGGTCAACGCCGTACTGGCCCGGGCGAAGGCCGACAGCACGTCCGCGCGAGGTGAACGCCGCGACGCTGAAATGTCCTGTTCGCCAAGCAGCGGATCGGCTCATCCCAGGCTGACCTGACCGGCGACTCCAACAGCGACTCGGCTGTCAATGGCTCTGTCATGAAGCCCAGTCATCTGGGGGCAGATCCGACAATGGAGACAGCCGAGAGTGCAAAGCTTTCCGACGTGAAACTTCGCGCCGCACCGCCACCGTCCTCGCCGACAACGAACCAGCTCCGCTGGCAATTCTCTCGTTAACCGGGACGTCGCAAACAAACCATCGACGAAGACCGCGCCTAAGCTGTTCCGACGATCGATCGCTATGGCGACTTGGACAACCTGAGTTCGGTGACGGAGGCAACTTCCGGCTCGCCCCTCGTGGCAACAGTCGCACGCTTCCCGCAGGAGGCGGTGACAAGGCCCGCCGCCACTAGCATTGCTACCGCGCGGTGGGCCGTGCTGGCGGCGACGCCGTACCTGGCGGCCAGGGTCTTCTCCGGCGGCAGCGGTTCGCCCTGAGTAAGAATGCCGGCCTCAATGGCGCCGCGGGGATCGGCAGCGATGCGCTCGTATGGCGTCAGGTCTTCGTCCGTGACATGAGGGACGACAAGCTTAGAGGCCGTGGTGTCGCGCGGCGCCAGCCAGGGCTCCGACCTTCGTCCACCTGGTTTGGGAAGCGTGTCGTGAGCTTCTCGGCTTCCTGGGCCTGTCGCGGCCCAGGCGGCACGCTCTCTTGGAGGTAGAAGTCCTTCTTCATCACCGGGTCTTGGCTGGCGTAGACCCGCACTCGCAGCGCCCCGGATGGGAGCGGCGTGATGTTGCCACGCTGCCGCTTCCGCGGCTTCCCCGATGCAGCCATGTCTGGACGTTTAGCACGAGTTCATGTCACGCGGCATGTCACCGGTGAGGTTGGAGGTTCGCAGGTCACGGCCAAATATGGCCGTGACCTGCGGTTATGCACGGTAGGGCGGACGGGACTCGAACCCGTGACCCAGGGATTATGAGTCCCCTGCTCTAACCAGCTGAGCTACCGCCCCGTGTGCGGGTGATCGTAGCGGGTCGTGGGAAACCAGGGTGGGGTCAGGGGTTTGACTGAGGGGTGGTGGCCGGGGAGCGGGCATGATTGAGGCAGGTCCGGACGAAGGGAACACTGCCATGGGCTGGTTCATATTTCTGGTGATCGTGGTTGGCGCGATCGCGGCGTACAAGTACCGCGTGCCGCTGCTCGCGAAGGTCCTCGGTCAGCCTCAAGACCGTATCCAGCGGGCGATCGACCGGAAGAAGGGCAAGTAAGACGTTGAGGGGCCCGACCGCTCGGAGCGGTCGGGGCCCCTGTGGTCGAACGATCAGCCGACGCGGACGGCTGCGACCGAGGCGGATGCGGTGATCTCGCCGCCGCCGTTGGCGCTGCCGTCGTCGTTGTAGCCGAAGGCGAAGACCTCGACGGTGGTCGCCTTGGGGACCGTCACGATCTTCACGGTCGCGCCGGTCAGCTCGCGGTCCTTCGCGGGCGAGATCTCGGCGCCGAGGATGGTGCCGTAATCGGTGCCGAACGCCGTGTCGGTGGCGCCGACCCGGAGCGCGAGCTGGGGCCGCGTGCCGGGTGCGCCCGCGGTGGTGCGGGCGAAGAAAGCGGTCGAGTTCAGCAGCCAGGTGCCGGGCTGCAGGGTGAACTCGCCCACCTTGGTCTTGTTGGTCTTGAACGACCCGCCGATCTTCGCGATCGCCACCGGATCGAAGTCCTTCGCGACACCGGACTTGCCGTACACATCGGTGTCCTTCAGGAATGCGTTCCGGTCGGCCGGCACGATCTTGCTCGCGGGCAGGCTGTTGTCCACGACCTGCGAGGCAGCTACCGAGCGCGCGCAGAGCGGGTACGAGAGGCTCTTGCAGTCCGGCTTCACGGCGCCGTTCGCGGCAACCGTGACGCCGACCAGCACACCGGCCCCGAGCACGGCCGCGACCAGCAGCCGTCCGCTCTTGGTGTTCAGGAACTTCTTGACGTTCACAGGTTTCCTTCCCCTTCATCCCCGAGGCCCCCTCGGGATCTGCAGAGGAACGTAGCGGCAAAGTGGTGGTCTAGGCCACTATCAAACCCTTGAATCAGGTGGGGAATTTTCGGCACCAGGCGGTCAAGGTGACTTTCGCGGTCGTACCCAGGTCGGTGTCCACCGGCCAGACGACTGCGTGCTCGCCCTTGCCTCGCGCAACGGCCAGGTAGGTGCCGGATGCCTTGTCCTCGCCGGCTTCGACCGTGTTCGACCAGGAGATCGCGGCCAGGGCCGTTTCACCCTTACCGAGGATCAGTTTCTTCGGACCCGGGTCGATCGCCATGTACGACGTACCGCGGGTGATCGTCAGGTTCATTGCTCGGCGGTCTGCGTCCAGCACCGCGACGTCGGGGTACCCGTTGACCGTGATCGGTGTGGAGCGGCAGTTGGTCAGCTTCACGACCACCGCGCGGTGGCCGAGGGCTGCGTCGATGGGACCGACGGTGATCGAGGCGCCGGACGCTGGGCACGTAGGCCGCGGCGGCGCGGGCGTCGGATCGGGGTGAACAGTCGTGAAAGGGGTCGGGCCTAATGGCCGGGGCGTCAACTGCGTGAGGGACGGCCTGTCGGTCGTCACTGCTGCGCTCTGGGTGCCGCAAGCGGTGAGGAGCAGCAGTCCGGCGAGGAGCCCCACCCGGGCAGGACGATGCATTCGTCGAACCTACCTGCGCCCATGGACAACGAAAAAGCCGGGCTCCTGAGAGAGGAGACCGGCTGGATTGTTGCTCCCGCGACTGGACTCGAACCAGTAACCTGCCGGTTAACAGCCGGCTGCTCTGCCAATTGAGCTACGCGGGATCGTGGTGGTGCATGACCCCGAAACCCTGAGGACCTGAGTAGGTTAGCAGGCGCGCACCGAACTACAAAAACGGGATTCGGCTGCCTGCGGGGTCAGATTCCGAACTCGTCGCGGACCTGCCGGAGCGCGTCCTCGGCGGCGTCCACGACACCCGGCTGGTCAGGCTCCAATCCCTTGTCCAGAACGAGGTTCCAGGTGACCGGGGCATCGGTGACCGACGGATTCCGGCGGCCGACGATGCGTACGCCGCGTTTGCCGGCCAGCGGGACGTGGCGCTGGACGATGATGCTCGCGTCGACGCGCTCGCGCAGGAGCTGGCCGAAGCGCCCGGGGTCCTCGACCTTGAGCTCGGTCGCGCGCAGCGGGGTGCCGAAGTCGGTCGTCTCGTAGATGTGCAGCACCGATGCTTCGGAGTCCCAGTTGGCCCGCTCGATCCGCTCCCAGCCGATCCGGCGGTCGGCGTCTTCGGAGTCCGACGGGAGGTAGACGGCTGCCCGCGTGCCAGCGGCCCAGCGGCCGTCGGCGAGTTGTACGGCGGCCAGGATGTCTTCCTTGCTCCCGGTCGCTTCGCGGGCCGTCGCCGAGACGGCGTCAGCCAGCTCACGCGGCCAGGCGGTGCGGAGAAGTCTCACATGTTCATCATCCCAGTCTGAGCAAAGTCGGTGGATCGAGGGTCAGGCGACGTAGTCGCGGAGCTGGGGCAGGGCTCGGCGGCGCAGGTGGCGGAGGGCTTCGCGTTCCAAGGTGCGGACTCTTTCGGTGGTCAGGTCGAGGCGGGCGGCGGTTTCTTCAGGAGTGCAAGGGATTCGGCCCTGCAGGCCGTAGCGGTGCAGCAGGACGGACTGGTGCAGGTCGTCGAGGAACTGGAGATGGTGAGCGAGGTCACGGCGAAGGGCGGCACGCAGAACGATCGGGTCGTCGTCGATCACCGAATCGGACTCCTCGAGGTCCAGGCTCTCGGGTTGCATCCGCCACGCCTGGGCGCGCTCGACCCGCGCGACGGTCAGGCCGGACGCGTGGGCCAGCTCTGGATTGGTCGGCTCGCGCCCCAGCTGCTGCGTCAGGTCGTTGCGGCTCGTTGCTACCCGTGACGCGTCGGCGTACGCCTGGGCGGGCATCCGGACCAGCCGCGAACGGTCCGAGATCGCGCGTCCGATCGACTGGCGGATCCACCAGATCGCGTACGTCGAGAACCGGTGCCCGAGCCGATGATCGAACCGCTCGACCGCCCGCATCAGCCCGATGTTGCCCTCCTGGATCAGATCGAGCAGCGAGATGCCCTTCCCGGCGTACCTCCGGGCCAACGACACGACGAGCCGGAGGTTGCCCTCGATCATCCGGTGCCACGAGTCCCGTCCGAGCGCGACCACCCGCCGTAGGTCGCCCGCGTCCGGCCGCCCTGGATCGCCACTCAGCTGCTCCGCCGCCAGCAGCCCGGCCTCGATCCAGTACGAGTGCTCGCTCACCTCCTCCAAAGTCAGTAGCTCGTGCTGCCCGATGTCGCGCAGGTATGCCACCAGCGCGGTCACGTCCGCCGGATCACAGTCCAGATCTGCCATCCCGTCCCTCTCGCCGCCGAATCTCCTTACCAAGAGAGTGCCGCGATTCGACCGGACAGGACGCGGTGACTTTAAGTATGTGGATAACTACCACAAGTCAGTGCAAGTCAGGCGTACGCCCGCAGTCCGCTCAGAAGGCCCTGGTGGAACGGGTTGGCATCGACGGTGTCGAACCAGGCTTCTCCGGTGGTCAGTGGCTCCAGTGGTGGGACGACGACCGGCTCCGGTGTGGCGCCGACCGGGCCGCGCCGACGGAACTGAGCTTCGAGTTCGGGGGCCGGCATGTCGGGGAGGAGCACGAAGGTGTCGGTGGGGAGGGACGTGGTTGCGTTGGGGGAGAAGGCGTCGGGAGCGTCGGCTGCGAGGGCGGCGAAGGTGGTCGCGGCGCGGGCGGCGGCTCCGGCCGGGTCCTGGCGAACCTTCTCGAGGTCGGCGAGAATGGTGGCGAAGGTGACCGACGAATCCCCGTAGTCGATGAAGCGTGAGAGTTTGCCGGTCCTGATGCGGGTGGCGGCAGGAGCCAGGGGCCTCATCAGCGACGGTACGCCGTAGCGAGCGCGCCCGCCCACGACCACAAGGCGGATATCCGCTTCGCGAGCGAGGATCAGCGAGCGGTAGAAATCGGGGTCCGAGCGGCGGATGACAATCAGGTCAGCCAGCGCGCCGCGTTCCAGCCGGCCGAGCGGCCGCGGCCACACCCCGGACAGCACGTCACCGGGGTTCGACGTCACCATCCGGACCAGTTCCTCGTCGGTGAAGACCGGCTGGGTCTTGTTCCACAGGTCCGCGACCTTCAACTCCCACAAGACGTTCCGCGTCCCCGACGGGCCCCAGTCCGATCCGAGGCACAACCGCACTCCGGCGGCGTGCGCGGTTTTCACATCCGCTGTCGCGCCGTAGAGCCACAGGTTGGAGAACGGCGACCAGACCAGGGTGGAATTCCCGGCGTGCATCGCGGCGAAATCATCGGCGTTCAGCGCGCCGCCGTGAATCGCCACCAACTGCGGTTTCACCACGTCGACCGCTTCGAGCAACTGGAACTCGGACCGCAGTTTCGGATCCGATCCCTCGGCCGAATGCGCGATGAATCCACGCCCGGCCGCCACCGCCGCAGCGTACGGCGCCAGCGCTTCCTTGCTGTCGGCAACAAGTGTGCTGACCCGGATGAAATCGTCGTGGGTGCCGAGTTTCTCCGAGTCGACGTTGCGGATCAGGTCGTTGTCCGGCGGTACGGCGCCGCGCGGGTTCCCCTGGATCGACGTCGTACCGCCGATGATCGCCCGCGTCTCGACGTACCTGAGCAGGGCTCGCCCGGCGGCCGCGCCGAGCAGTCGCGCGGGCTGGCTGATCTGGGCGCTGTACGTCGGCGCGCTGCCCCACTGGTTGTGCGACGTCCACGGCTTCTTCCGCGCGGGCTCCGTCCACAACGGCAGGCTGTTGTACATCAGGTGATTGTGCAGATCGATCAGACCCGGATAGATCAGCCCGCCGGCGGCGAGTTGTACTGCGTTCTCGAAACCGGCCGGCACCGCGTCGATGGGAGTGACTGCCGCAATCAGCCCGTCGTCGCCGACGTACACCGCGCCACCGGGAAGAACCTGCCCGTCCGGCCGCATTGTGACCACGGTTCCTCGCAGTACAAACATGGCTCGCCCTCCCGTAGGATTCTCCGTGCCGCCCTGATCTTGACTGTAAGGTCACGGATCCTCTAGGGGGAGGTATGGCGATGGCCGATTTCGATGCGGGCCCGCCGGTTACGGTGGCACGGCACTTCGCAAAAGTCCCGAGTTATGCGGATTTCCAGGAATTGTTCTGGTACGACTGGGGGCCGGTCTTCTACCGCGGCCGGCTCAACCGCACCGCGCGCCTGCTGGCGATCGCGTCCGATCCCGGGCCGACCGAACGGATCGCGGGACGCACGTTGGTAGGCGACGCGGGCCAACGCGTCCAAGGGTTCCTGACCAAGCTCGGCCTGACCCAAAGCTACGCACTGGTCAATGCCTATGTGTACGCGCTGAGACCGTCGCGCGCGCAGAAGGCAGCGCCGCTGCTGGCTCGTCCCGATCAGCTGAGCTGGCGCAACACCCTGCTCGAGTTGATCACCGGCCCGCAGTTGCAGGCGATCGTCGCGTTCGGCGTCCAGGCGCGCGCAGCGCTGCAGATGTGGGACGGCAGGCCGGACGTGCCGGTGTTCGAGGTGCCGCATCCGTCGAGCCGCAATCCGTCCGCACTCCTCGACAGTTGGCGTCAAGCGGTCACCGACCTGCGCGCGATCGTGACGCCGGATCCCGACGGCGACAACACCCTACCGAACTACGGGCCGAAGTTCGGGGAGTCGGACTACGCGGCGATCCCAGCGCGGGACCTGCCGTTCGGCGTACCGCCGTGGCTCGGCGACGACGCCTGGGGACGTCACGACAAACCGCGTCACAACGACAGCGTCGAACGTCCGGCGACCGACCTTCTGAACACTCTCGTCTGGCACGCACCCAAGCTCGGCTGAAAGTTGTCCCCTGCTGCCGCTACCTTGGTCGGATGCGAGTGGCAACGTGGAATGTGAACTCGGTCAAGCAGCGGATGCCGCGGTTGCTCGACTGGCTCGACGAGCGGCAGCCGGACGTCGTGTGCCTGCAGGAGACCAAGCTCGCGGACGACGCCTTCACAGCTCTGCTCGGTGCGGAGCTGACCGGCCGCGGCTACGAGATCGGCCTGCACGGCGAACTGCAGTGGAACGGCGTTGCCCTCCTGTCCAAGGTCGGGCTCGAGGACGTCGTCACCGGTGTCGCGGGAGCGCCCGGCTTCCCGAATCCGGAGGCGCGGGCCGTCGCCGCGACCTGTGGCGGCATCCGGATCCACTCGCTGTACGTGCCGAACGGGCGCGTTCCGGACTCCGACCACTACCACTACAAGCTCGCCTGGCTCGCCGCCCTCACCGAGGTCATCGCGAACGGTCCGGCCGACCAGATCGTCTGCGGTGACATGAACATCGCGCCGACCGACGCCGACGTCTTCGACCCCGCGGCGTACGTCGGTCAGACGCATGTGACTCCGCCCGAGCGGCAGGCGCTCGCGGAGCTGATGGCCGCGAAGGACCTGCACGACGTCGTCCGCGACCGCTGGCCCAGTGATCGCATCTTCAGCTACTGGGACTACCGCGCCGGCATGTTCCACCAGGACCTCGGCATGCGGATCGACCTGATGCTCGCCACCGATCCGGTGGCGGAGCGGGTCAAGGCTGCGTGGATCGATCGCAAGGCCCGTAAGGGCACCGGTCCGAGCGACCACGCCCCGGTGATCATCGACCTCGACACCGCGCCGGACGGCGATATCGGTCCGGTCGTGCCGCCGCCGTCCGCGCCGCGGACCGGTCGGAAGAAGACGACCAAGCTTCCGCAGAGCCGCTGATGCGCCGCCTCGTTGCAGTCGCGATTCTTGTACTCGCGACGCTCACCGCCTGCAGTGACGACAAGCCGCAGACGCCAAGCCCTGTCGCGTGGACGAAGGTCGACACCCCAGCAGAGCCGGTCACTCTGACCGCACATGGCGATCAGCTGCTGATCGGCCTGCGCCACCGCGGCGCCAAGGTCGTCCCGGAACTCCTCATGCAGGACAGCACCGGGAAGCGCACACCGATCACCGTCAAACCCAACCCGGCCAGCCCGTACGCGTTCGAAGCCATCTGGTACTCGATCGCGTAC
Organism: Kribbella pratensis; assembly: GCF_004365355.1. Taxonomy (GTDB): domain Bacteria; phylum Actinomycetota; class Actinomycetes; order Propionibacteriales; family Kribbellaceae; genus Kribbella. Next base: position 546,996 of record NZ_SODP01000001.1, read on the forward strand.
GACGGCAAGCAGCTCCTCGCGCTTGGCGGCGCCGCCGGCGGCGCGCACTCCAACACCCGCTGGACGGTCTGGTCCGGCACGCCCCAAACCGGACTGATCGAACAGCCGCAGGACTTCTTCACGTTCGGCGGCCAGACCGCGGGCGACCTCTACAGCGCAGTCATCACGCCGAGCGGCCGCGCGCTGCTCGGCTCATGGGGCGGCGTGGTGACCGGCAACGACGCCATGGTCTGGCTGCCCCAGGGCACCAAATGGACCCGGCAGGATCCGACGAAGACGCCCCTGCAGAGCACGCCGAACCTCCTCGTCGGCCCCGGCTTCGGTACGACGCTCGGCGAGAGCATCGTCATCGTCGGCTCGCAGGTGCGCCTCGCGCCCGGCGTGGTCGCTCAGGAAGCAGCCGTCTGGCGATCGACGAAGCTCAACTCGGGCTGGACGAGGATCGTCCTGCCGGAGCCCGGGAAGCGCAGTCAGGCGAACACCGCCACCTGCGCCAACGACTGCGTGATCTCCGGGTACGTCGACGGCCGGCTCGCGATCTGGCAGCTGGACGCGTCGGGTACGGCGAAGCGGCTCCAAGGCGTCCCGTCCATCCCGGTCGGCGACAAGGACAAGTTGCCGCCGCCGGTGGTGGACGGCGGCAAGATCATCCAGATCGTTGCCCAGGACAACAAGGTCGAGGTGCTCACGTACCAGGACGGTCACTGGACCGTCCAGGACTCCCAAGGTCCGGACGGCCAGGTGACCGACGCCGCGCTGATGCCGGATCACAAGCTCTACCTGATCGCCGGCACCTCGCTCTGGCAGACCACCCTCAGCTGACCAGCCCCTTCACGTACGCCGCCTGGCCGGCGTGCTGCGCGCAATCGTCGATGACGCTGACGAGGCGCACCCCGAGCGTGACCGGCGGGTTCCACCGCTTGTCCACGATGCGGTCCAGCCCGTCGTCGGTCACCGTCTCGAGGAACTGCGCAGTGCGCGCGTGCACGGCGTCGTAGTACCCCAGCAGCTGCTCCGCCGACAGCTGCACCAGCGCTACCTGGTCCGACGTATGTGCGTATCCGGTGTCGGCCGCCGGCAACGGCAGACCGAGCCGCTCGTGCCACCCGTCCGCCGTGTAAACCTGGTCATAGCCACCCGCATCCGCGAGATGGTCGTCCTGAACCCGGGTCAGGTGCCAGACGAGCCAAGCGATCGAGTTGGCCGAATCGCCCGGCCGCGTCGCGAGAGTCTTGTCGTCGAGCCCCGTCACGACATCGTGCAGGACCTCCTGGACCCGGCTGTGTGCGTCCAGCAGCAGCTCACTTGTCTTCATACCGGCCACCGTAGTCTTCGACTGGGACAGTTCTGAGAGAGGGAGCAATCGTGGAATATCGCACGTTGGGCACGAGCGGCGCTGTGGTCTCGACCTACACGCTCGGCACCATGACGTTCGGCAGTGAGACCGACGAGGCCGGCTCGCACGAGCAGCTGGATCGATACATCGAGGCCGGCGGCAATCTGATCGACACCGCGGACGTGTACTCCGGCGGTGTGTCCGAGCAGATCATCGGGCGCTGGCTGGCGAAGAGCTCCGTCCGCGACAACGTCGTACTGGCCACCAAGGGCCGGTTCCCGATGGGCGACGGGCCGAACGACGTGGGTACGTCGCGTATTCACCTGCGCAAGGCGCTGGACGCCTCGCTGGAGCGGCTCGGGGTCGACCACATCGACCTGTACCAGCTGCACGCGTGGGACCCGGTCACGCCGCTCGAGGAGACGCTGAGCTTCCTCGAGGACGCCGTACGCGCCGGCAAGATCGCGTACGGCGGTTTGTCGAACTTCACCGGGTGGCAGCTGCAGAAGGCGTGCGACCTGATCGGGTACCGCGGCTGGTCGAAGCTCGTCACGCTGCAGCCGCAGTACAACCTGCTCGTCCGCGAGATCGAGTGGGAGATCGTGCCGGCCGCGCAGGAGAACGGGCTGGGGCTGCTGCCGTGGTCGCCGCTCGGCGGCGGCTGGCTGACCGGGAAGTACTCGTTCGACGAGGAGCCGACCGGTGCGACCCGGCTGGGCGAGAACCCGGACCGCGGCGTCGAATCCTGGTACCGGCGCAGCCGCAACCAGCGGGTCCGTGACGTGGTCGACGCGGTCCGGGAGATCGCCGAGGCCCGCGGGATCTCGATGGCGCAGGTCGCGCTCGCCTGGCTGGTCGACCGGCCGACGGTCACCTCGGTGATCCTCGGCGCCCGGACGCTCGAGCAGCTCGACGACAACCTCGCCGCGGCGGATCTGCACCTGACCGAGGAGGAGACGACCAAGCTCGACGAGGCGAGCGATCCGGGCGCGGCGGACTACCCGTACGGCGGTCCTGGTGTGGCGCAGCGCAGCCGGCCCATCAGCGGCGGGCGTGCCTGAGAAAATTCTCAGGTAGCTGAGGAGTTCTCAGCGGGAGGCGCCGGATATCCACAGGTTCGCGTGTGGCGGTTTCGGCGCGCGGCGGTTTGGGGGAGGCTGAGGGGGCCGACGAGCCATCACGCCCGGTGGCTCCCGGTCCGCACAGCCCGAAGGAGAGTCAGCAACGATGATCCGCCACAATCGCAGACTTCCCCTGGCCGCCGGCCTCGGCGCCGCACTGGTCGCCGCCGTCGCCGTCCCGGCCGTTGCCCTAGGCCACGATCAGGGTGCGCCGACGACCACCCCGATCAAGCATCTGGTGGTGATCTTCCAGGAGAACGTTGCGTTCGACCACTACTTCGCGACCTATCCGCAGGCCGCCAATCCGGCCGGCGAACCGGCCTTCACCGCAGCCCCGGGGACGCCGACTGTGAACGGCCTCAACACCCCGCTCGCCGCACCGAACAACCCGAACTCGGCCCAGCCCTTCCGGCTCGGCCGGAGCCAGGCGCAGACCTGCGACCAGGACCACAACTACACCGACGAGCAGAAGGCGGTGGATGCGGGCCTGATGGACAAGTTCGTCGAGACCGTCGGCCGCGGCGCCGGCACCTGTGCGGACTACGGACACGGCAAGGGTCTGGTGATGGGCTACTACGACGGCAACACCGTCACCGGCCTGTGGAACTACGCCCAGCATTTCGCGATGAGCGACAACTCCTACGGCACGACGTACGGTCCGTCGTCGGTCGGCGCCATCAACCTGGTCTCGGGACAGACCCATGGATTCAGCGCCGATGGCGACGCCGTGCCGGCCGCCACCGGAACCATGATCGGCGACCCGCAGCCGGCCGGCGACAAGTGCAACACCCGCGACAGCTCGACGGTCACCGACTCGAAGAACAAGAACGTCGGCGACCTCCTGAACGCCAAGAACGTCAGTTGGGGATGGTTCGAGGGCGGCTTCGCCGACTGTGCGGCGACGCACACGGACATCGGCGGGGTCAGCAGCGCCGACTACATCCCGCACCACGAGCCGTTCCAGTACTACAAGAGCACCCAGAACCTGCAGCACACGCCGCCGGCGTCCGTCGACGAGATCGGTCACAACGGCCCGGCGAATCATCAGTACGACCTGAAGGACTTCTGGGCAGCCGTGAACAACGGCAGCACGCCGGCCGTCAGCTACCTGAAAGCGGCCGCGTATCAGGACGGGCACGCCGGGTACTCGACTCCGCTGGACGAGCAGCACTTCGTGGTCGACACGATCAACCGGCTGCAGAAGTCGAAGGACTGGAAGAGCACGGCGGTCGTCATCGCCTACGACGACAGCGACGGGTGGTACGACCACCAGGTCGGTCCGGTGGTGAATCAGTCCAATGACCCGGCGCACGACGCACTGACCGGTGCGAACTGCGGCACCAACCCGGCCAGGATCGCCGGTGGATACCAGGACCGGTGCGGGTACGGTCCCCGGCTCCCGCTGCTCGTGGTCTCGCCGTACGCGAGGCAGAATTTCGTCGACCACAGCGTCACGGACCAGACCTCGATCCTGAAGTTCGTCGAGGACAACTGGAAGACCGGCCCGATCGGCAACTACTCGTTCGACGAGAAGGCGGGCTCCCTCGGCAGCCTGTTCGACTTCCACCACAAGGCCAAGGCGCTCTACCTGGACCCGGTCTCGGGTCAGCCGGTGAAGCGCTAAGGCGCGAGGGCAAGGCGGAGGGCGGAGTACGAGGCAACCAGCGCACGCCGTTCCTCCGCCAGCAGCGGGTCGTCGCGATGGCAGCCGGCTCGGACCCAGCGGTCCGACAGGTCCATCGCCTCGACCCGCTTGCGTGCTGCCTGGCGTACCGCGTCGCGGTCGGCGTCGTAAACGTAGGAGTAGAGGTCGATGAGTGCGCTCTCGAGCTGCTCCTCGGTGACCTCGTCGGAGTGTTGGTTTTCGCGGTGGACCCGCCACCACTCGACCTCGAGGGCGGCCGCGCGGGCGGGGTTGAAGAGGAGGCCGCTCGAGGCGGCGACGAGCTCGTAGAAGCGACGCATGTACGCGCGCGCCACGTCGGGCTGATTGTCCGGGTACGGCGCCCACACCTGGTTGGCACGGAGTACATACCAGGCTCCGCTGAGTGTCCGGTGCGGTGGCATGCCGAAGCCGCCGGCCACCATGCCGACCGCCGCAACGAGGAACTCGCGCCACTCGTGCCGGTAATAGGCAGCCCAGGCGTCCGTCTCGCGGTTGCCGACGACCACCGGGTCGAAGGACAGTGGTCCTGTTCTGATCCGCATGGTCCCTCCCCCTGAGGAGATCCGATGAACGATGGTAGTCCGATCGCCGACGTGGTGGGGCGCATGCAGCAGCGCCTCGATGAGCTGCCGGAAGAGGTCGCGCACCGGAGATACTTCCTGAGCACGTATCTGCGGACGACGCAGGCCGTGGGCAAGGCGATCGACGACGCCCGCTTCGAGGACCCGGACTGGGTTGAGCTCTGGGACGTGAAATTCGCCGAGCTCTATCTGCAAGCCCACGACGCAGACCTCGCGCCGCGGCCTTGGCGCTTGGCGTTCGAGGCTTCGCCGGAGCTGCCGGCGTTGGGGCATGTGTTGCTGGGGATCAATGCGCACGTCAACTACGACCTGCCGCAGGCGTTGCTCGAAGTGATCAGTGATGAGGACTTCCTGGATCCGGCGTTGATGAATCAGCGGCGGCGGGATCATGAGCGGATCGACGGGGTGCTGTCGGCGCGGGTGGCGGCAGAGGACGAGGAGTTGGCGGCGACCGGAGTGCGTAGCTTGCTGGACCGCGTGCTCACTCCGCTCAACCGGCTGTCGTCACAACGGTTCCTGCGCGAGTCCCGGCAGAAGGTGTGGCACAACACCACGGAGCTGCAGAGGGCGCGCGTCGCCGGCAGCTACGAGAAGCGGCTGGCCGAGCTGGAAGTGCTGAGCGCCGCCAAGGTCGCGGACCTGCTGCGGCCCGGTCAGGTGCTGCTGAGGCTCGCTGTGACGGGCTTCGGTGTCACCCTGCCGCCGCTTTAGCTCGGGAGTACGCCGGACCACATAACGCCGACCAGCAGACACCCAAGCGTGAGCAAACCAAACACTCCGACCCACAGCAAGGCGGGCACACCAGTCAGGCGCCGCAGCTGGTCAGCATCGGAGCTACGCCCTTGGCCACGCCGACGGGAGTGCTGCAGCTCGATAACCGCCCGCGGCGCGGCCAGCAACAAGAACCACGTCAGCAGATGAGCAAACGCGGTCTGTACCTCTGCCGACCCCCACCACGACACTCCGAACACCAACGCGCCAAACACCAGCACGGACCACAGTCCGAAGAGATTGCGAATCTGGAGCAGCAGAATCACCAGGGCAAGCAACAGCCCCCACAAGAGCGCCACGGCGTACCCACGACTCAGCACGAAAGCCGCAGCCAGGCCGAACAGCGCAGGACCCGGGTAGCCGGCGAGTAGTACGGCGATCATGCCCGCACCGGTCGGCTTGCCACGCGAAACGGTGACGCCGGACGTGTCGGAGTGCAGCCTGATCCCCGCCAACTTCCGTCCGACCAGTGCGGCGATCAGACCGTGCGCGCCCTCGTGGGCGATCGTGACGACCTGTCGCGTGTACTGCCACAACGGTCGCCAGGCGATCAGCAGCAGCGCGGCCACACCGGTCCCGATCACCAGCCGCAGGGACGGCTCGGGCTGGACCGATGTGATGCTGTTCCAGAACTCACTCACCCGCACATCCTGACAGGCGGGTGGTCAACCCTCAGGGAAAGGGGATGTGCACGGTGACCCGTTCGCGGAGTTGCTCGCTGATCAGCCACAGTTCACCGGTCGCCGGCCAGTACGACAGGTTCTCGGTGTTCTTCGGCGCTTTCGTCCAGACAGTTGTCGACATCTCGCCGGTCCCGCGGTGCAGACAACTTGGGTAGTCGACCCCGTCGCCGATGTTGCCGGCGTACTCCGGGCACACGCCCGTGATCACGAACTCGTTGTTGTACGAGACCGCGCCCTGCATCCCCCACACCGGCGAGTCGAACGCCTCGACCGCGTGCACCACTCCGTCGGCGCCGGTCCGGGGCAGACCGGTCGACTCGTCGAGCGGCCAGCGCACGATCCGCCCACCGCCGCGCTCGGTGTGCTCGACCGCGACGAACGAGCCGGTGCCGCCGTGATCGATCCCGAGCGATGCGAAGCAGGGCTTGTCGCCGGTCGTGTTCGCGCAGCCGCCGCCGGCGTACCAGTAGGCGCCGACCTGGGGCAGGGCGAAGGCGTGCCACAGCGCGTGATACTTGCCGTCGGCACCTAGTCCGACCTCTCCGGTGCTGGTGTCGGTCCGCCAGATGTGTCGCAGGTCGAACACCCGCAGCACCGACCCGCCGGTCGCCACCACCAGCATGTTCCCGGACCAGAACAGCCCGTGGCCGTGCCCGGGGATCGCCTGGAAGTTCCCGTCCGCGGTCGGCTCGACCAGCAACACGTGCCGGTACTTGTTCGTCGCCAGATCGAGGAACGACACCCGGATCGCGGTGTCGTCGCCGTTGTGCCAGCTCGCGACCGCGACGCGCCGGGCGCCGCCGGCCGGCTGCGCGTCCCCGGACCCGCTCACGCCCTGTGGAATCCAGACGTTCTCGTCGTCGTCCTCGCCGTCCTGCCAGCAGAAGCCTTGCGGGTCCAGAGATGCGGTCAGGTACGTCGGATGGCACAGTGGCCGGCCGGTCCGGTTGGACGCGGCGAGCACCTCGGTGACTCCGACCGGCGCCAGCTGCGGCTTGGTCTCCAGCTGGGCGACGCGATCGCCGTACGTCGCGAACGTGTCGCCGGAGACCAGCTGGAAGCCGGTCGCATCGATGCGCGGGAACGCGGCAGCGGCCTGAGCGGTCTGGGCGGGCAGGACGCCGATCAGGAGGGCGGCCGTTAATAACAAACGACTGATCCGCATGCTTCTGATAGTGATTGACGACGTCGTGGTCTGTCGTGGCAGAACGGCGTGGCGCGCCGTTGACATCGTCCGGTGCGCGAACGACCGTGGAGAGATCGCGGGGGAGGGGCCGCTTTGCTTGGGGGGAACATGTCTCAACCACGCACGATGACACGCACGGGGAAGAAGACCGCAGCCGCTGCCAAGAAGACCGCCGCCAGGCGGCGGACCTCGGCAGCCGTCGACGAAGCAGCGGCCGTCCCGCTGCCGGATTTCCTCGAGGCCGCAGGGACGCTGACGCTCGACCAGCGCAGACTGCTGGTGGACCAAGCGCTGCTGCTACTCGGTGAGAACTACGTGCACCTGCCGCTCAAGGTCGCGATGCACGCGGTCAACCCGCTGCAGCGCCTGAGGGTGTTGCGCGCCCGGATGGAGCGCCAGACGGACGACACGATGCAGGAAGAGTGGATGTTCCATCGCGAGATGTCGAGCATCTTCCACTCGGTCCGCGATCTGCACACGAACTATCTGCTGCCGGTGCCGTTCGCAGGGAAGATCGCGTTCCTGCCGTTCATGATCGAGAAGTGCTACGACCCCGAAGGCGCTGGAGGCGCTGGAGACACCGAGCACTACCTCATCACCCGCACGATCACCGGCTACCAGGCGCCGCAGTTCGGTCCGGGCGCCGAGGTGACGCACTGGAACGGTACGCCGATCGCCCGCGCGGTCGCCCTGAACGGAGCACTGTTCGCCGGCAGCAACGACGCCGCGAACCTCGCCCGCGGGCTCGAATCGCTCACGCTCCGCCCGCTCGTGATCCAGTCCCCGCCCGACGAGGACTGGGTGACGCTGACGTACGTCGGTCTCGACGGCTCGAACCAGGAGCTCCGCGAGCAATGGAAGGTCGCCACCAACCTCCCGCCGATGACGGACCTGGACGCGGTCAGCGAGTCCTCGGCGTTGATGGGTCTCGATCTCGACTCGGACGAGAAGTCACGCGCGAAGAAGGCTTTGTACGTGCGCGACGTCGTCGAACTCGAACGCGGTCAGAGCTCGGCCGAACTCGCCGCGCCGGCTGCCGTCGCGGGCGCCGATGTGCCGACCACCATGCCCGGCGTCTTCCGGGCCCGTGAGGTCGTCACGTCGTCGGGCACCTTCGGTCACCTGCGGATCTTCACGTTCAGCGTGCAGGACCCGGTCGCGTTCCGGGACGAGTTCGTCCGGCTGGCCGCGATGCTGCCGCAGAACGGCCTGATCGTCGACGTACGCGACAACGGCGGCGGACACATCTATGCCGGCGAGTTCACGCTGCAGACGATGACGCCGCGGCGGATCTCGCCGGAGCCCGTGCAGTTCATCAGTACGCCGCTCAACCTGAAGATCTGCCGCCGGCACAAGGACAACCCGTCCGGGATCGACCTCGGTCCGTGGTTCGACTCGCTGGACCTGGCGATCGAGACCGGTGCGCAGTACTCCGCGGCGAAGCCGATCACCCCGGAGGACGGCGCGAACGACATCGGGCAGACGTACCACGGGCCGGTCGTGCTGATCACCGACGCGCGGGTCTACTCGGCCACCGACATCTTCACGGCCGGGTTCGCCGATCACGAGATCGGCACGATCCTCGGCGTCGACGACAACACCGGGGCGGGCGGCGCGAACGTCTGGACCCACGGCCTGCTCGCGTCGCTGCTGAACGAACCACCTCCACCCGACGAGACCTCGCCGTACATCGCCTTGCCGAACGGTGCGAACCTGAGGGTCGCGATCCGCCGCACCCTGCGCGTCGGCAAGCTGGCCGGTACGCCGGTCGAGGATCTCGGCGTGAAACCGCACGAGACACACCGGATGACCAAGGCCGACCTGCTCGACGGCAACGTGGACCTGCTGAACCGAGCCGGTGCGCTGCTCGCGGCGCAACCGGTCCGCCGGCTCGACCTGAAGACGTCGCTCAGCGGTACCACGCTCACGGTGGGAATCGATGCCCAGAGCATCGATCGGGTCGACATCTATCTCGACGAGCGCCCGATCAGCTCCGAGGATCTGACCGGTCCGCTGAGCATCGACATCCTCGAGGTGACTGCCGGCGCCCTGCTGCGGGCCGACGGCTACGCGTCGGGAACCCTGGTCGCGAGCCGTCGGGTTACCGTCTGAGGTATGCAGACCCTTCACCTGACCGCCGAGGAAGAGGCAATGCTCGGCGGTCGGGACGGGGACGGCGTCGCGCTCGCGATGCGCGTGATCATCGGTCAGGCGCGGATCTCCGATGCGCCGCGGCTCGTCGAGATCACGTCCGCACACGTCGACTCCTGCCTCTACCACGGGCAGGTCAGCCTCGACTTTGCCCACCGCCTCGTCGAGCTGGGTGCCCGCGTACGCGTCCCGACGACGCTCAACGTCGGCTCGACGGACCTGATCCATCCGATCCTCGTCCGCGATCAGGAACTGGCTGCCGCGGGGCGAGAGCTGATGTCGGCGTACGTCGAACTCGGATGTACGCCGACGTTCACCTGCGCGCCGTACCAGCTCCCCAACCGGCCCGGCCTGGGCGAGCACGTCGCATGGGCGGAGTCGAACGCGATCGTGTTCGCGAACTCGGTCCTCGGCGCCCGGACGGATCGGTACGGCGACTTCCTCGACGTCTGCGCTGCGATCACCGGACGAGCGCCGTACGCCGGCCTGCAGACGACCGAGGCGCGGCGGGGGACCGTGGTGTTCGATTGCCGGCCGCTGGGTGACTTCCTGCATTCAGAGCTGGCGTATCCGTTGCTCGGGCATCACATCGGGTCGGTTGTGGGTGCCGGAATCCCTGTGTTAGTTGGGATTCCGGCACAGGTGAGCGAGGACGACCTCAAGGCGTTTGGTGCGGCGGCCGCGTCGGCTGGCGGAGTCGCGTTGTTCCACGCCGTCGGCGTCACGCCGGAGGCGCCGCGCGAGTTCGCCGATCTTCCGGTGCACGAGGTCGATCTCGACACCCTGCACCGCGTCAGGCGGGAGTTGTCGACGACCGGGAAGCTCGACGCGGTGAGCGTCGGCACGCCGCACGCGTCGTACGCCGAATGTGTGCGACTCGCGGAGTTGTTGAAGGACGGGCCGCCGTTGAAGGTCCCGTTCTACCTGTCGACCAACCGCCACACGCGTGAACGGCTGAAGGGTTCCGAGCTGGACTTGTTGGAGAACGCCGGAGTGACCGTGGTCGTCGACACCTGCACGTACGTCACCGCGATCCTCTCGCCCGACTGGAAGAACGTGATGACGAACTCCGGCAAGTGGGCGCACTACGCACCCGGAAACATCAACGTCAACGCGGTTCTCGGCTCGCTGGCCGAATGCGTCGCCTCGGCCCGCGCCGGTCAGGTCGTGCTCGAGTGATCATCCAAGGCCGCACGCTCCACCCCGGCACCGCGACCGGCGAACCGATCCGCCTCACCGCGCCGCTCTCGTTCTGGGGCGGCACCGACGAGCACGGCCGCATCGTCGACGCCCATCACCCGCAATGCGGCGCCGTCCTGACCGGCCGCATCCTTCTGATGGAATCCGGCCGCGGTTCCAGCTCCACGTCCAGCGTCCTGGCCGAACAGATCCGCGCCCACACGGCACCCGCCGCCATCATCCTGACCCGCCCCGACCCAATCATCCCGCTAGGCGCCCTGGTCGCCGCCGAGCTCTACAACCTCAACCTCCCGGTTGTTGTCGCGTCGTACGAGGCCATCCCGGACCACGCACTGCTGGACGTCAACGCGACGCCGGCCCACGCCACCATCACCTGGACGACCGCATAAGTACGGCGGTTGCGGCGAACAGGACTGCACAGCCGGTGAGAGCAACAGGCAGGGTGGTGAGGTCGGCGAGTGTGGAGATCGTGAGGCCGCACACGATCTCGCCGAGGTACTCGAGTTGTGCGAGGAACGAGTGCGTTGTCGCGCGGATGTCTGCGGTTGTGCGGGTGTTGACCCAGATCGTGCTGATCACGCGGGTCAGCGGGTTGACGATTCCGTTCAGGAGTACGACGGCGATCGCGCCGAGAACCGGATCGCGCGCGAAGGCGAGCAGGAGCATGCTGAGTACGCCGACGAGGGCTGCCAACGCATAGTCGGTCGCGGCATGGCGGCCGTTGATGCGGTTGGTGACGAGTCGAAGTACGAGCGCACCGACGACCAGCCCGACCACGCCGAGAGCCGTGAACCAGAGGATCGAGGTCGGCAGGCCGAGGTCGATCAGCTGCTTCTGGGTGAGTCGTCCGGCAGCGTCCGAGGCGCCGTTGACGAGGAACGTCGCGGCGAAGATCAGCAGGATCGCGCGGCTCCGGCGTACGAGCGTGACGCCGCGGACGAAGGTGGTCCACGACGTCGACCAGCGGGCTGCGCGGGTCGGGACCCCCACCACCCCGCCGAGCGGAGCGAGGCGGGCTGTTGTCTGTTCGAACTTGTGCTCGGTGAAACGGAACGCCACGTAGAGCGCGAGCGACATCATCGCGACGCCGGCGACGATGATCGTGACGTCGTGCCGGGTCGCCCAGGCGAGCAGACCGAGCGCGATCAGACCGGTCGCGGCGCCGGTCAGCTGGGCGCGGGCGGCCCGCGTCAGGACGAGGTTGATCCGGTCGGGCCGATCGAGCTCGTCGGTGATCAGCGCGACGTCCGATCCGCTCGCGAACGTCCACGAGATACCCCAGACCACCTGGGTCGCGAGGAGCGCCGGGAACGACTCGAACAGTCCCGTCGCCAGCATCGCCGTACCCATCAGGACCTGGGAGACGACGAGCGACCACTTGCGGCTGATCGTGTCCGCGATGACACCGGCCGGTACTTCGAACACGAGCGCGAACGCACTCTGCACCGACCCGATCAGCACGAGCTCGGCAGGGGAGAGGCCGGCGTCGACCACCAGGTAGACGCTCGTGACTAGCCACCACCCGTTGTGCAGGACCGCGCGCAGCCAGGTCCAGCGGATGAAGACCTTCTCCATGCCGGCCGATCCTTCCGGGGACCACGGAGCGGCGCCAGCCAATATCGCAGCGCTGTGAGGCGAGGATCACAACGGAAAACGAATGACCGTTCTTGATCTCGCCGGTCTATAAGGAGCAGGGTGGAATTTCAGAGAACGAGCGTTCGGTTTTGAGCTGGGGGTCGGGCATGGCGCAGATGACTCTGGACCGGGTGGGGCAACCCGTACTTCCGGAGCTGGGGCGGAGTCGTGGTGGTGGGATCTGGAGGATCGTCCGCGAGGTGGCGCTGCTGGCGGTGCTGTTCGGGGTCTACAACCTCGGACGGTTCCTGTCGGCAGAGCATTCGGGGTCCGCGTTCGCACACGCCCATGAGTTGATCCGCTGGGAGGCCAGGCTCGGGCTGCCGAGCGAGGCGACGCTCCAGCATCACGCGCTCCAGGTCGACGGGCTCGCCCGGGTCGCGAACCTGTTCTACGCAACAGTGCATTTTCCCCTGACCGCGATGGTCCTGCTGTGGTTGATGATCCGCCGCCCGGCCGAGTACGGGAAGGCGCGCTGGGCGCTCGCGTCACTGACCGGGCTCGCGCTGATCGGGCACATGGTGTTCCCGCTCGCACCGCCCCGGATGATGCCGGGTTGGGTGGACACGGGAGTGCTGCTCGGCCAGTCGGTCTACGGGCCGAGCACGCACTCCGGGGTGGCGAACCAGTTCGCCGCGATGCCGAGCCTGCACGTCGGCTGGGCGCTGATGGTCGCGGTGTTCCTGATCCGCGCGACGCGGTCACGGTGGCGTTGGCTGTGGATCGCACATCCGCTGCTCACCTTCACGGTTGTGGTGGTTACCGCGAACCACTACTGGCTGGACGGTCTGGTCGCGATCGCGCTCGCGGCACCGCTGCTCCTGATCTTCGACAGTTCGTCGTCGGCGCGGACCAGGAAGGGTTCGCGTTCGAGCACCAGCCTGGCCGCGGCGGCACCGATGTCGAACCAGAGCCCGATCAGTTCGAGCCGGCCCTGAGCCTCGGCCTCGCGGACGCACGCGAAACTCCGCAGGTTCTCGAGCTGTCGGCGACGTTCGCGACGGACAGCTTGTCCGCGGGCGAGAGTTTCACGCCGGTTGCCGGATCAATGATGTCGGGCAGCGCGACCGCACGCCGTACCGACGGCTCCAGATGCCGCAGCCAGCTCTCCAGGCCGGAACCCTCGGGTACGTCGGCAGCGAGCGCGGCCGCGGCGGCGCCGCAGGAGGAATGGCCGCAGACCACGATCGACTTCACGCCGAGGACGTCGACCGCGTACTCGATCGCGGCGTCGACGGAGCTGCTGTTCGATCCCTTCGGTGGCACGAGATTCCCGATGTTCCGCACGCAGAACTGGTCGCCGGGACCGCTCGTGGTGATCATCGTCGGCACGATCCGCGAGTCCGCACAGGTGATGAACAAATGCTCGGGCCGTTGTCCCTCTGCCGCGAGTCTCGCGAGCAGCGGCCGGATCTCGTCGGCCGAGGCCTCGAACTCGCGGACGCCGTCGAGCATCTGCCGACCGGACCGATCAGGATTCAGCTCGACGATGCCGCCGCGGGCGACGTGCCCCCGCCGCCAGTCCTCGATCGCCTCGTATGCCGCGTGGTCGAGATGATCCACGGTGAGCTCGACCCGGACCGTGGCGCCGGCCGGGATCGAGCGCAGCGTCCGCACGAGTGACGCGACCCCGAGGAACACCAGCGTGCCGCGGATCCGCACGATCCACACGCCGTCGGACTCGGTCGCGGTGACGGTCGCGCGGGCGAGCCGGTACAGCACGCGCACGACCGCGAGCACCAGGCCGAGGAGCACGCCTTCAGCGAGTCCGAGGCCGGCGACGCCGAGCGCTGTCACGACGTACACGAGCAATTCGTCGTGCCTGCGCAACGTGCGGATGTGTGCGAGTTGCACCAATCGCAACCCCGTGACGAGGAGTACGCCGGCCAACGCGGCCATCGGGATCAGCTCGAGCATCGCTCCGGCGGCGAGAACGAACGCCGCGATCCACAGGCCGTGCATGATCGCGGACGCCCGGGTCCGCGCGCCGGCCGCGACGTTGGTCGACGAGCGGACGATGACGCCCGTGACCGGCATACCGCCGAGGACGCCGGACAGCGCGTTCGCTGCGCCCTGGCCGATCAGCTCGCGATCGAGGTTGGTCCGGTTGCCGCGATGAAGTTTGTCGACGGCAACGGCCGACAGCAATGACTCGACGCTGGCGACCAGCGCAACGGTCAGGACGGCAGTCACGATCTCGATCGGCGTACCTTCGGGCATCGTCGGCAGGATCAAACTCTGCAGCGGATGGTCCGGCAGATCGACCCGTGTCACGTCGGGCATCCAGACCGCGGCCAGAGCAGTCACCGCAACCACGGCGACGAGCGGTGCCGGAACCACCTTGAGCTTAGGGATTCTGGGCCAGGCGAGCACGACCGCGACCGTCAAGATGCCGACGACAACGGAATGACCGTGGTGCGTGACGAGTTGCGCGGGGAGCGCGATCACGTTGTCGATCAGCGAGCTCTGGGCCTTGCCGCCGAGCACGACATGCAGCTGCTGGACGGCGATCGTCATGCCGATCCCGGCGAGCATGCCGTGGACGACGGCGGGCGACAGTGAGAGCGCCAACCGCCCGATGCGGGTGATGCCCAGCAGGATCTGCAGGACGCCGGCGGCGCAGGTGATCGCAGCGGTCGCGGCCCAGCCGAACTGGGTGACGAGGCCGGCGACGACCACGGTCAGGCCGGCGGCCGGACCGCTGACCTGCAAGGGGGATCCGCCGAGCGCACCGGCGACTACGCCGCCGATCACAGCGGCCACCAGGCCGGCGATCAGCGGTGCGCCGGATGCGGCGGCGATCCCGAGGGAGAGGGGGATGGCGATGAGGAAGACCACCAACGACGCAGGGAGGTCGTGGTGCAGGATGGTCTTCCAGAGCTTGGAAGGTGGAGAGGTCGGCACGGGTGGTCCTCCGGCGTCGGTGCTCAGGGCAACTGCTCGGGCATCAGGCGTCGAAACAAAGAGTGTCGATCTGGTTACCCACTGTACTGACCCGATCAAGCCCGCACCAGGGCAGATCATTGCTCAGAGCATCGGTTCTTCCGGGAAGAGCACGCGCCGCGCGTGGTCGGTGTCGAGGTACTCCCGGACCGCGACGATCTCGCCGTTCCGGACCGTGAAGACTGCGCCGCATTTGTTGTCATAGGCACCACCTGTGCGCGCCGTCGCCCGGGCGGTCCATTCGGCGAACACCTGCTGGCCGTCTGCGATCACGTTCACCAGTTCGATCTGAACCGGCGTACCGGGAGCGAAGAGGTTTCCGGCCGCTGCTCCGAGGAACTCGTCGACGACCATGTCGCGTCCCTTCCAGTCACCGGACAGCGGCAGATCGCCCGGGTAGGACCAGACCACGTCCGGGGCGAAGCTCGCCCGGATCGTCGGCAGATCACCGGCCGCCACAGCCTCGACGTACCGGGTGACGACGGTCTTCGGGTCGTTCATCAGTGGTGCCTCCTTGTGCAGTGTGAGTACGGCGTTGCCGCGGATGCGGCGGTTGCGCAGGTCGTCGAGTACGGCGTCGGTCCGGGACCAGTCCTCGACGCGGCCGAGCTCCGGATGGAGGCGACCGGCCGACACCAGCCGGACGAGCGTCGCGAGGTCCTGGTCGTCGGGGCCGTGGACGTAGTGGAAGTGCCGGACCCGCGCGGCCTCGGCAGCAGTGAAGAAGTCGAAGAAGTCGAGCGTGACCGGTTGTCGGCTAGCCTGGCCGAACCAGATCAAGTCACCGCCCGGGGCCAGCTTCGACAACGCGACCGGGAGGCTCTCACCGCCGACCGACTCGAGGACGAGCTCGAAGGGCCCGCGCGCGTCGGCGACGTCGTACACGAGGTCGTCGGCGCCGAGCTCGAGCAGCCGCGCGCCTCGAGCCGGGCTCGAGACAACCGCCGTGACGACAGCGCCCGCGCCGGCTGCGAGCTCGGTGAAGTAATGCCCGACTCCGCCGGATGCGCCGGTCAGCAGGATCCGTCGCCCGATCACGCTGCCCGCCGTACGGAGCAGCCGCAGCGCCGTCAGCCCCGCGAGCGGAAGCGCTGCAGCCTGCTCGAACGAGATGTCGTCCGGCAGTACTGCGACCTGCGTGGCCGGCGCGGCCACGCGCTCGGCCCAGCCGGAGTGCGGCAGAT
Organism: Kribbella pratensis; assembly: GCF_004365355.1. Taxonomy (GTDB): domain Bacteria; phylum Actinomycetota; class Actinomycetes; order Propionibacteriales; family Kribbellaceae; genus Kribbella. The sequence goes on from NZ_SODP01000001.1 coordinate 563,453, forward strand.
GGGCGACCACCCGAGTGCCGGCCGGCGGACCGTCCGGCGCCGCCTCGAGCACCCGGCCCGCGATGTCCTTGCCGGGGCGCCAACCGTCCCGCGGCCGCTCCAACTGGAACGTCTCGCCGCGGTTGATCGAGAACGCCGCGACCTCGATCACCATCTCGCCCTCACCTGGCCGGACCTCGTCGATGTCGGCGAGCCCGACCTGTCCGCTGTCCACCGCAAGCACTGCCCTCATTGACCTTCCGCTCCTTCAACTAGACTCGCCAACGACGCTACGAGCGGGTCGCGGCGGCCCGGAAGACAGCACTTACTACTGCTATAGGCACCCAATGGATACCGACCAGGTCAGAGGCAAGTGGGACGCCACCAAAGGCGCCTGCCCGACACGTCAGGTGCTGGGCCGGATCGGCGACACCTGGACGATGCTCGTGATCAGCACGCTCGAGAAGGGCGGCACGCTCCGCTCCGGGCAGCTCAAGTCGATCATCGAAGGCATCACCCAGAAGATGCTCACCCAGACGCTCCGCCACCTCGAGCGCGACGGCGTCGTACGGCGTGAGGTAGTTCCTACTGTTCCGGTGACGGTGACCTATACGCTGACGCCGCTCGGCCGAAGCCTGGCCGCGGCCGTCGCGACGATGCGCACCTGGGCCTACGACCACATGGACGAGATCGCCGCCGCCCGCACGGAGTACGACGCCAACCTCTGAGGAGTCACGTGGATCTGCAACTGACCGGGAAGACCGCCGTCGTCACCGGAGCCAGCAAGGGCATCGGGCTTGCCTGCGTCGAGGTGCTCGCGCGTGAAGGCGCGACGGTGACAGGCATCTCCCGTGATCCCGCCAATCTGGCCAAGGCGCAGGAGCAGCTCCCGGACCTGACGTTCGCGGTGGAAGCGGTCGACCTGACCGATCCTGACGCGACGAAGGCCGTCTTCGAGCGGATCGGCGTACCGGACATCCTGATCAACTGCGCGGGGGCGGCCCGGCGTACTCCGGTCGACGAGCTGGACAGCAAGGCTCTGCATGCGGCGATGGAGGCGAAGTACTTCACGTACATGCACGCGACCGAGGCTGTCATCCGCGGCATGGCGGAGCGCGGCAGCGGTGCGGTCGTGAACGTCGTCGGCCAGGGCGGTCGCGCGGCGAACCCGCTGCACATCGGCGGTGGTGCGGCCAACGCTGCGCTGATGCTCGCGTCGGTCGGCTATGCCAAGGCGTACGCCGGCAGCGGCGTGCGGGTGAACGTGATCAACCCGGGGACGACCCGCACCAACCGCGTCGACGAGGGGCTCGAGGCCGCGGTCCGCTCGACCGGTAAGCCGAAGGACGAGCTCCTCGCCGAGATGGTCCGCGAAGTACCGATGGGCCGCTTCGGCGAACCCGAAGAGGTCGCGAACGTCGCTGTCTTCCTCGCCTCCCCGCTGGCGAGCTACGTCACCGCTTCGATCGTCACGATGGACGGCGCCACCACCGCAGCCATCTGATCACCGCACGGTGCCGTCGGTCGGACGGGCGACCGGGTTCGAGAACGGGGTGATCGGGCGCTCCTGGAGCACTCCGTCGATCGTGATGTCGACGTTCTCGTTGAAGAACGCGACATGGCCCGCGACCGGCAGCAGGGGTGCGGTCGGGAAGTCGTAGGACCAGGCGACGTCCGGGACCGAGGGGATCGACCAGTACTCCGAGGTGCGGCCCTTGTACGGGCAGGCGGTGACGGTCTCGGACGGCGTGAGGTGCTCCAGGTGAACCGACGTCTTCGGGAAGTAGTACCGCGGAGGTAGCCCGGTCTCGAAGACGATGACGGTCGAACTGGAGTCAGCGAGCGTGATCCCGTCCACCGCCACCTCGACCCGGCGGGTGGAAATGATCGCGTCGACCCGGGAGTACGGGTTGCGCGGGTGGACGAAGACTTCCTCGTCCTCTTCGAACCAGCGGTCCAGCGCGTCCCATTGGAACCGGACGCGGTCCTTTGCGACGCCGTCGTCGTACATCCAGGCATGGCCCGATCCGGCGTTGTGCACGCGGGCGACGCCGTGCTCGAAGGTCTTCGTCTCGCCGGTGTCGGTCAGTACGCCGTCGGCGACGTCCCCGACCGGGATGTAGTACTGCGGGTACGGCGGGAACTCCCACAGGTAGATCGCGTCCGTCGTGTCGAGGACGACGCGGTCGTCGAGCATCGCGCGGATCCGCCGCGGGACCGGTGCGGTACCGCCGGGCGGGATCAGAGGTTCGGGATAGGCGCTCATTGGTCCAGTAAAGCGCGGGGCCGGCCCTGGTGGTGCCGGCCCCGCGGCCCGAAAGGACCCGAGGACCGGATCAGACGGTGATCCAGTCGATATCGGCGATGTAGCCGTTCGGGTTGCTGACCTTGATCGAGTTCGCCCCGGCGGTCAGCTTCATCGGCAGGTACGTCACCTGCGGCGTACCCCAGTCGTTGTCGCCGAGACCGCTGTAGTTCGCCCAGTACGTGTCGGTGCCGTTGACCGTCAGCATGCTCTGCCGGCTGGTGTCACCGTCGGTGTAGGCGATCTTCACCAGGTAGGTTCCGGTCGTCGGCACGGTGATGTTGTTGAGCGTCACCGTCGACCCGTAGCCGATGTTGCCGATCTTCGCACCACCCGAGCACAGACTGCATCCGGAGACACTCGCATCGCCGGTCAACGTGCTGCTCGACGCCTCCGCCTCGTACCGAACCGGTCCGGCCGAGGTGAACATCGTCACCGGCGCACTGGCTCCGGACGTGCTGCCGCCGCTGACACCTCGCACTGTGAACGAGTACTGCGTCTGCGGCAACAGACCGCTGACCATCGTGCTGGTGCCCGAGGCGGTCGCAACCTGCTTGCCATTGGCAAACACCTTGTACGACGTGGCTCCGGCGGCAGGCCGCCACGTCAGCGTGGTCGTCGAACGGCTGACGTCGGTCGCGGTCAGATCGGCCGGGGTGGCAACCGGGACGCGACTCGGGCTGATCTTGTACAGCTTCGACCCGTGTGCCGGCAGCTGAGCGCTGACCGCGCCGCTGACGTTGCGCGTGTTCTGGTTCGCCCAGATGTCGCGGACAGTCGCCTTCCCGTCGATGCCGAGCTGGTCGAAGTTGCCGGTCACGGTGGCGGGGGAGTCGGCCAGGTTGAACAGGGCGACCGTCGTACTGCCGTCCTTGTTGTGCGCGTACCAGACCTGCTGCAGCTGGTCCTGGTTCAGCGGGCGGGCCGGGTTGCCGGACTGGTCGATCGCGATGACCTCACGGTTCGTGAGGAGCTTCAGGCCGTATGCGTCCAGCTTGGTCAGGTCGTCACCGGCGAACAGCGGCGCCGAGTTGATCGCCCAGAACGTCAGGTAGCTCTGTCGTTCGGCATCGGTCAGCCCGTCCATCGCGCCGACGCCGACGTTGAGGGCGTCCAGGTTGTTCCAGTGCCCAGGACCGGCGTCGTCGATCCACTGCGGCAGATCCCACCAGCGTGCCTTCACCGAGCTGTCCCACTTGACGATCGTGTCGCAGTAGCACTCGACGTCGGTGTCGATCCGCCAGCCGTTCGAGTTCTGCTTCCACACGTCGGCGTACCGGTGGCTGAGCGACCAGGACAGCGTGTACTGCATCGGTCGGCCGGCGTTCTGTACCGCGCGCCACCAGGCCTCGATGTCCTCGATGTTGTTGTGGTTCGGGTCGTCGGGCGCGCCCTTCCACGAGCCCGGGCCGACACCGTCCATCTTGATGAAGTCGACACCCCAGGACGCGAACAGCTTGGCGATCGAGTCGGCGTACTTCTGTGCGCACGGGCTCGCGTAATTGATCTTGTACGCCGCGTCCCAGCCGTTGGTCTTGCGCAGGTCGGGGTACACGATGTCGCGGGTGAAGCAGCCGGGCGCGTCGTAGATCGGCGTGTTGCCGTCGCGGTAGACGTCCGTGCCCAGGCCGACGGTGGTGTAGATGCCGAACTTCAGGCCGAGCTTGTGGATGTCGTCGCCGACCGCCTTCATCCCGCGCGGGAAGCGCTTCGCCATCGCGACCGGGCGGCCGTACTCGTCACCACCGTCCTGCCAGCCGGCGTCGACGTTGACGTACTCGTAGCCGTACGGCTTGAGCTTGGTGGCCAGGGCGTTCGCCTGGGTCAGGATGTTCTTCTCGCTGATGAAGCTGCCGGGGCCGTCGGGATTGACGCCCGGGTAATTGGTCGACTGCAGGCTCCAGCTGCTCCAGCCCATGTAGGGCTTGGCGGCGACCTGCGGATACGTGGCGGGGGTTGGCTTCTTGGCCTGGACCTGGCCTTGGAGCTGGGCGGCGTCGGCCGGGGCGGTTGCGGCTGCTGTCGACACCAGGGCGACGGCAGCCAGCACGGTCAGAGTGGGGCGTCTCAAGAACATGCGATGTTCCTCCGGGGAGGAGTGAGCGGACGCGGCCGAGCCTAGGTCGGCTTAATTTACCCAGTCAAGTATTCAGCGCTCGTGACTTCCTGTGACACGACTGCCATGGAACCTTGATCAACTTCGCCGCACCGCCTCGTCGTCGTACCAGCAACAGGCCGGCTTCGTGAGGACGCCGGCCGGATGCAAGAGGGGGTTACATCATCGTGAAGGCAAGGAAACTCGGCCGGACTGTGGTCACCGGGATCGCCGTGGCCGGTGCGGCCGGTCTGGTCGCGCTCGCGGCCACCGGTGCGTCGGCAGCGTCGTCCAGTCCGGCCAGCACCGCCAGACCGGCTTTGAAATTGGTTGCCGGTAGCACCGATGTGACATTGGAGAACGTCGAGGGCTACGGCGTCGACCTCGACTTCGGTACGCATGTGGTGGCCGGCAACGCACCGATCGAGGTGCGTGCGACGCGGGCGTCGTACAGCTCGCCCGTCGTCGCGACGCAGTACGTCAACGGGAAGGCGACCCGTCAGTTGCCGAAGGGCCTGGTCACGGACTTCTCAGGCCTGGGGAAGTTCCTGCACATCACGCTCACCGATGCGTCGGGCAAGAAGGTGCTCGACAAGGATCAGGCGCTGTGCCTGAACGGCGAAGGGTCCCGGACCCGGCCGGACGCACCCGCGACGTCGCCGTACCCGGACGGTTGTACTGCGAACCCGTTCACGCAGGGCGCGGTGTGGGGCGTGCAGACCGGATGGTCCTCGCGGACCTACGACGGCGGCGATCCGGTGCAGCTTGCCAACGGCAAGTACAAGGCAACCGTCACAGTCAACAAGGGCTACCGGGACTTCTTCAAGATCCCGGCGGCGGACGCATCGGTGAAGCTGAACGTGACGATCCAGAAGGGCGAGACGTGCGTACGCGGTTGCTTCGGCGGGAAGAAGGCGGCAGCAAGCTCGGTGGCGCTGAAGCCTCACACGGCCCGTCCGACCGGGAAGGCGAGCGTGCCGAAGGGCCCGAAGCCTGACCTGCGACCGGTCCCGGCCTGGGGAATCGTCGCCGCGCCGGGCGACGAGGGTACGCCGGACGCGGCCAAGGACTTTCTGCAGTTCTCGGCAACTGTGTGGAACGCCGGCCCGTCGCCGCTGGTGCTGGACGGCTTCCGGCAGCAGGGCAAGGACCTGATGGACGCGTACCAGTACTTCTACGACACGCACGGCAAGGAGGTCGGGTACCAGAACACCGGAACGCTCGAGTGGGACGGCCGGCCCGGACACAACCACTGGCACTTCACCGACTTCGCCCGCTACAGCCTGCTGAACTCGAAGCAGACCGAGGTGGTCCGGAGCCAGAAGGAGGCGTTCTGCCTGGCCGCGACGGATGCCATCGACTACACGGTGAAGAACGCCAACTGGCACCCGTACAACACCGACCTGCACACAGCCTGCGGCGATCACAGCTCGCTGTCGGTGCGTGAGGTCCTTGACGTCGGCAACGGTGACACCTACGAGCAGTCGTTGCCCGGGCAGTCCTTCGACATCACGAACCTCGCCAACGGCACGTACTACGTCCAGGTGAGCGCCAACCCGGAGAACCGCCTGTACGAGTCGAACACGAAGAACAACGTTGCCCTGCGCAAGGTGATCCTGGGCGGCACCAAGCACGACCGCACCGTCCAGGTCCCGCCTGTCGGTGTCATCACCACGCCGTAACCCGTCTTTGAGCACCCACCAACCACGAGCCGCAGCCGAATGTGGTTGGTGGGTGCTCAAGGTGGCCCGGGGCAGGGGTGAGTGAAGGCAGCGTGCTCGCCCCCCGCCTCGGAGCTGTTGGTGGTGTTACTGGTGGTGTTGCGGGCGGCGGCGTGAGCGTGTCGGACGCAGATGCGAGTCCGTCCGCGCGTGCTGACGACGGCCCAGGACGAACGGGCGCGAGGTGCGGGTGATCGGAGTGGCCGACGGGGCGGACAGCATGATCTCCGCCTGCTGCAGGTTGAGCCGGACCGGGACCTGGTGCCACGGAGACCTGGTCCGGACGAGGACCAGCCGGAATTGGCCGTCCCGCCGCAGCCGCAGACCGATCGCGATCGTCGCCACCGCCGGGATCAGCCCGGCGAGCAGCAGAGCCGACCGCGCCCCGAAGTGCTGGGCGAGGAACCCGACCGTCGGCCCGCCGATCGCGCCGCCCCCGATGAAGACCAGGTTGTAGATCCCGGAGACCCGGCCGCGCAGGCCGTCCGGAGTGGTCAACTGGACCATCGACTGGGCCGCGGTCAGGAACATCAGGGTCGCCATACCCATCGACGCCAGCACCGGGATGAACGTCCACAGCGACGGCTGGATGGCGGCGAGTACTTCGGTGACCGTCAGCAGGCACGCGATACCGATCAGGTTGCGCAGCCGGGTCGGCCGCACGCGGCGGGCCGACAGCAGCGCACCCGCCAGTGCGCCGAACGCGACGACCGAGTTCAGGATGCCGTACCCCGAAGCGCCGATCTGGAAGACCCGGTCGGCGAAGGCGGTCAGCGTGACCGCCAGGCTGATCGTGAACATGCCGTAGATCCCGACGAGCGCGATCGCCCACCGCACGGCCGGCTCGTGGAACGCGTACCGCACGCCGTCGCGCAAGCCGTCCCGGATCCGGATCCCCGCGCTGGCCTTGCGGGCCGCGTGGTATCCGGGCATCTCGCTCTCCCGCATCCGCAGCAGCGCGCTGATCGAGGCGAAGAACGTGCAGGCGTTGATCGCGAACGCCCACGGCGTACCGAGCACGCCGAGCAGCACACCGCCGAGCGCCGGCCCGACCATGCTGCCAAGCTGGAACGTCGACGACACCATGCTGATCGCGTTTCGCACCGTGTCGCGGGGGACGATCTCGGTGACGAACGACTGGCGGGTCGGGTTGTCGACCGCGGTCGCGAGGCCCAGGACGAACGCCATCGTGTACACGTGCCACACCTGGACGTGGCCGGTGAACGCGACCGTCGCGAGGATGGCGGCGCAGGATCCGAAGGTGGTCTGGGTGGCGAGCAGGACCTTCCGCTTCGGGAAGCGATCCGCGATGACGCCGCCGTACAGGCCGAGCAGGAGGGTGGGGGTGAACTGCAGCGCGGTCGTGATGCCGACCGCGGTCGCGCTGCCAGTGAGCGTGAGAACCAGCCAGTCCTGCGCGATGCGCTGGATCCAGCCGCCGGTCGAGACGACCAGCAGTCCGCTGACCAGGAGACGGAAGTTGCGGACCCGCAGCGCGCTGAAGGTGTCCTTGAAGCCCGGGCGGCGCTGCGAATCCCGGAACTCGTTTCGGTCGGTGGTGCGGTGGAGGTGGAAATCGGTGGACGGGACAGAACCGGAAGTGGCCCGGGTGGTCAAGAGCGATCCCTACGCGTGTCGACTGGTCAGGGGAGGACACGTCCATCCTCACGGTTCGGTACTGGATTCCCCCAGCGAATTACTCCTATTAGTCTTATAGCGTCACGTAATGAAGGGGTGAATCGATGTACGACCCGGACCAGCTGCGGACGTTCCTCGCGGTGGCACAGTCGCTGAGCTTCACGCAGGCGGCTGAGCGGCTGGGTATCCGGCAACCGACGGTGAGCCAACATGTCCGCAAACTCGAGGTGGCCGTCGGGCGACCGCTCTTCGTGCGTGACACCCGCACGGTCACCCTCACCGCGGACGGCGAGGCGATGGCCGGTTTTGCCCGGACCATCCTGGCTGCGCACGAAGAGGCCGCCGGGTACTTCACCGGCTCGGAGTTGCGCGGCCGGCTGCGCTTCGGTGTGACCGACGACCTCGCGCTCACCCCGCTGCCGAAGATCCTTCGCGACTTCCGCCAGCTGTACCCGCGGATCGACCTCGAGCTGACCGTTGCCCAGAGCCCGAACCTGCTCCGCCGGGTCGAGTCCGGCCACCTCGACCTCGCCTACGTGAAGCACGGTGCCGGCGGCGGCTACGAACCGAACGGCCGGCTGGTACGACGGGATCCGCTCGTCTGGGCCGGTATCTCGGGGACCCGGATCGCGCCGGACGGTCCGGTGCCGCTGGTCGCGTACCAGGCGCCGTCGCTGAGCCGCTCGCTCGGTGTGCAGTCGCTCGAACAGGCCGGCCGTACCTGCCGGATCACGTGCATCGTGCGCGGCGTCAACGGCGTACTCGCGGCTGTCCGGGCCGGGCTCGGCATCGCGATCTTCGCGCGGTCGCTGATGCCCGCGGACCTGGTCGAGCCGCCGCCGAGCGCGGGCCTGCCGGAACTGCCGCCGATCGACCTCGTGCTGATCACGAACCCGCGCGCCGCGAAGGAGCCGGCCGAGGCGCTGACGGCCGCGATCCTCGGCAGCAACGCGCCGCTGAAGCCGGACGCCGTGCTCGATCCGCAGGCGCCGGCTAGATCAGTGCGTCACCGCGCAACACCAGCGTGATGATGCTGACCGCGGCGATGGCGATCGTGACCAGGAACGGTGCGTTGCGCCAGAGCACGATCGTGACGAGCAGCGCCGCGACGACGGCGAGCGCGATCCAGCCGACGACGCCGATCGCCCCGGCGGGCGCTATCACCAAAAGCCCGGTCGCGAGTGCGAGCGGGAGCGGCGCGAGCAGGCGGGCATAGGACCCGAGCCGCTGCGGCCAGCCCCGTACGCCGGTCGCGAGGTCGTCGGCCAGGTCGGGTACGACGTTTGCCAGATGGGCACCGATCCCCAAGAGGGCGCCCGCCGCGGTGGCCCACCACGGCGCCCAGACCTGTGCGGTCCCGAGCGTCACAAACGAGGGCAAAGCGCCGAACGCGACGGCGTAGGGGAGCCAGGAGATCACGGTCGACTTGAGGCCGAGGTTGTACGCCCAGGCGCACGCGACGAACAGCAGATGAACCAGTCCGGCCGCGAGTCCGTTGGCCAGGGAGACGGGGACGGTGATCACCAGCATGACGCCGGCACCGATCGCGAGCGTGCGGCGACTCACCAGTCCACGCACCACGGGCTTGTCCCGGCGGTTCACAATGGTGTCGCGGGCGGCATCAATCGCGTCATTGCTCCAGCCGATCGAGAGGTGGCCGGTGAGGATCGTTGCTGCGACGAGGAGACACCCGGCCGGGCTTCGCCCGGCCGACCATGCGACAGCCGTGACCAGAGCGGTCACGGCGATGGTTGGCCCGGGGTGGCAGGCAAGAGCCAGACCTTTGACGGTCTTCACCGACGTAACGATGCCACGATGACGCGGATCGCAGCGGTGCGGCCCGCGCTCCCGCCGTACCGCTATCCGCAGTCCGAGCTGACGGAGGCGTTCGCCTCGATCTGTCTGCCGGACGGCCGGAGCTCGGCGCTGCTCCGGCGGTTGCATGCGAATGCGGGGGTGTCGCATCGGCATCTCGCGCTGCCGCTGGAGCGGTACGCCGCATTGAAAGACTTCGGTGAGGCGAACGACGAATGGATCGCGGCGGCTGTGGATCTCGGTGCGGAGGCCGTTGCCGGCGCGGTGAAGGACGCGGGCCTGGCGCTGGACGACGTCGACGTGCTGATGTTCACGACGGTGACCGGGGTGGCGGCGCCATCGATCGATGCGCGGGTGGCGATGCGGCTCGGGCTGCGGGAGGACGTGAAGCGGCTGCCGTTGTTCGGGCTCGGGTGCGTCGGGGGAGCGGCGGGGATCGCGAGGCTGCACGACTACCTGAAGGCCTGGCCGACGCATGTCGCCGTACTGCTGTCGGTGGAGTTGTGCTCGTTGACGTTGCAGCGGGACGACGCGTCGCTGCCGAACCTCGTGGGTGGGGCGTTGTTCGGGGACGGTGCGGCTGCGGTCGTGCTGACGGGGTCGGAGCATCCGCTCGCGTCCGGGCCTTCGGTGGTGGCTACGCGGTCGCGGCTCTACCCGGACTCGGAGCGGGTCATGGGCTGGGACATCGGGTCGGGCGGGTTCCGGATCGTGCTCGGGGCGGATGTGCCGGAGGTGGTGAGGCAGTACCTGGGCGGCGACGTCCGGAGCTTCCTCGACGATCACGGACTGACCGTGCCGGACATCGGCACGTGGGTGAGTCATCCGGGTGGGCCGAAGGTGCTGGAGGCGGTGTCCGAGACGTTGGAACTGCGACCGGGAGCGCTGGATCTGACCTGGACGTCGCTGGATGCGGTCGGCAACTTGTCGTCGTCCTCGGTGCTGCACGTGCTCGGTGACACGCTCAAGCTGGATCCTTCAGGTATGGGTCTGCTCCTCGCGATGGGCCCGGGTTTCTGTTCCGAGCTCGTCCTCCTGGAGTGGTGATGACGCAATCCCTGTGGTGGTACGTCGCTCTCGTGGTCCTCGTCGGGTTCGAGCGGGTCGCCGAGCTGGTGGTGTCGCTACGGAACGCGAAGTGGAGTTTCGCCCACCACGGCGTGGAGTTCGGGAAGGCGCATTACCCGTTCATGGTCGCGCTGCACACCGGGCTGCTGGCCGGGTGCGTGGCCGAGGCGATCGTGTCGGGCCGGCCGTTCGATCCGAAGGTCGGGTGGGCCGCGCTGTTGATCGTGGTGCTCATGCAAGGACTGCGCTGGTGGTGCATCTCGGTGCTCGGCTACCAGTGGAACACCCGCGTGATCGTCGTACCAGGTCTGTCGCGGGTCACTCGTGGGCCTTACCGGTTCTTGCGGCATCCGAACTACGTCGCGGTGATCGGCGAGGGGATCGCGCTGCCGCTGGTGCATTCGGCCTGGATCACGGCGACCGTGTTCACCCTGCTCAATGCTCCGTTGCTGGCGATCCGGATCCGGACCGAAGAAGCCGCGCTGTCCACCGTGCTCACTCGATGATCGATCTCCTCGTCGCCGGCGCCGGACCGGCCGGCGCGGCCACCGCCATCCGGGCCGCGCTGGCAGGGCTGTCGGTAGTTGTCGTCGAGCCGCGGTCCGGCCCTATCGACAAGGCGTGCGGCGAAGGCATCGCCCACAGTGCTGTCGACTACCTGACCCGCCTGGGCGTGGAACTTTCTGGTCGCCCGTTCCACGGAATCCGCTACGTCGACGCCACGCACCAGGTGGACGCCCGCTTCACCGCCGGCCCAGGCCTCGGCGTACGCCGCACGACGCTCCAGGCAGCGTTGCTGAAACGCCTGGCCGACCTCAACGTCCCGGTCATCCGGGACCGCGTCGGCCCAATAACCCAAACGCCCGCCTCCGTAACCGCCGCCAACCACACCGCCCGCTATCTCGCCGCCGCCGACGGCCTTCACTCACCCATCCGCCGCCAACTGAATCTTTCTGGTGGGAACTCTGATGACGTCCGTCGTGGGCTGAGACAGCACTTCCGCGTCTCACCCTGGACGGATCTTGTCGAGGTCTATTGGTCTCGTCTCGGTGAGGCCTATGTGACTCCGGTTGCCGACGACCTGGTCGGCGTCGCGATCCTCACCTCCGCGCGCGGCACCTTCGACTCACACCTCGACGCCTTTCCCGCGCTCAAGCATCGCCTTTGTGGTGCGACGCCGGCGAGTGCAGTGATGGGAGCCGGCCCGCTCCGCCAGCGTGTGCGTGCGCGCACCGCCGGCCGAGTGCTCCTGGTAGGCGACGCCGCCGGGTACGTCGACGCGCTGACCGGTGAAGGTATCGCCGTCGCCCTCCGCACGTCCGCGGAGCTGGTCGACTGCATCCGCGCCGATCGCCCGCAGGACTACGAGGCCGCCTGGCGTCGCGTCTCCTGGGAGTGCCGGCTGCTCACCGCATCGTTGCTCTGGGCCCGCAACCGCCCGGTCCTCGCCCCGCGTATCGTCCCGGCCGCCGCCGCGCTGCCCGGCGTCTACCGCACCATCGTCAACCGGTTGTCCTAGGCAACGGCCGGAAAATACCGCAGGCCCGGCGATCGCTCAGACAATCGCCGGGCCTGCGTACGGCCCGAGCTTCCTGGTGAAAAGCTCGGACCCGAGCCGTTCCGGCCTCCTGGTGAAAGGCCGGACCGGCTGACAAGGAAGACTCTGTCAGCCGGATGTTGCCCAACAGTTGCCGGAATGTGAAGCCTTGTTACATGGGGCTGTGGCGTACATCTCAGTGCGCGGCTCAGCGCTCGGCTCAGTGTCAGCTCAGTGTTCGGTGCGTACGGCGGCGATCTGCAGCTGCAACGCCAGTCGCTGCTGCGGATCCGAGAGATCAAGCTCCGCAATCTCCCCGATCCGCTTCATCCGGTGCCGCAAGGTGTTCGTGTGCAGATGCAACTCCCGCGCCGCCCGCTGCGGCTGCCCCGGGTAGTCGAGCCAGGCCTGCAACGTTTCCACGTATCCCGTGTCGTGCTCGATGTCGTGCCGCAGCAACGTCGCGAGCGGACCATCCAACTTGGTGGTATCAAGCGACGTGACCGCTCGATGAACGGTCAGCACGTGCCACGCCTCTTCGACCCGCAACGCCGGCCCCGGCGCGACACCCCGCCGTACCAGACCGAGCAACTCGACGGCCTCGGCCCGTGAGCTGGGCAGATCGGCCGGACCGCGCGCCGGACCGCCAGCAGCCGCATACGTGCCCGGTGCCTGCTCCTGCACGAGCTTCTGCAACCAGTTCCACGACCCTGGCCCGTCCGTGTCCGTGACGACTGCCAGCACCGTCCCGTCCAGGTCAGCCAGCTGTGGCTCACTCCACCCGTGCCGGCGCCCGGTTGACTCCCACAGGTCCAGTTGCTGCGGTACGTCGTACCCCTCCGGCGAGCCGAGCGCCACCACCCGCCATGGCTGCCGCGGGAGTCGTACGTCGACCGGACTGTCCGGCGAGAACTGCCGCAGGATCGTCCGCAGCCGATCGATCGCACTCCGCCGCGCTACGTCGGCCTGAGCGCGCAGTCGCAACAGATGCAGCGCGAGCACGGATGCAGCGTTGCTGAGCTCCGCAGTGACCGCATCACTCACCGGACCGTCGACAACGGCCCAGATAGACCCCAGCCACTCACCACCAGCCCGGACCGGTACGACGAGACGCGGGCGGATGCCATTCGGCCCGTCCGGCACCAGGAACGGCTCGCTGGACCGCGCCAGCCGCCGGAAGATGCCGCGGGCTCGGAAGTGCGCAATCACCTCGGCCGGCACCCGACGACCGACGATCGTCGACACACGGGTCGGGTCAGTGAAGTCTTGACCGGAGGAGTAAGCCAGGACCCGCGACTGGTTGTCCTCGATCGTCACTGGCGCGTCGACGATCGCCGCGGCCGCATCCGCCAGTGCGAAGAGCTCCTGGTGTACTCCAGCGTCTCCAGCGGCAGGGGAGTCCGGCGCGGCGGCGCGGTCGATGACGCCGCGCATCAGCCAGACCACGTGCGCCCAGGTGACGCTCGGCTGCAGTGCGACGAGGGTGAGCGTCGTCTTCTCCGCTGCGGCGACCACAGCCGGCTCGTGCGCGAGCGGCGTACGCAGAACGACCCCGGAGGCGTTGCTGGCCGCGCAGCGCTCTACGAGCTCCACAGCGTCCTCTGCATCCCGCAGACCGAGTCCGAGCACCAGATCGCCCGGCTGGCCCGTCGCGGCCTCCTGCGGATCAGCCAGGAACACGTCGCGGACCTCGCCGTCGCGCTTGCCGGTCACGACCATCTCGAAGAGGGCGGGTCCGACGGCGGAAATCAGGTCAGGCGCGGTGATCACCAGGTTATTGTGCTCTCAGCACAGTCATTTGTCTCCTCAATGGTGTGATCGCACCATGACAGCCGCTCGCCGTGGCCGCACCATCGATACATGACCACAGCTGGTTCCGCAGTACCGCACATCGTTCCTGACCGCGTCGCCGTCGTCGGCGCGGGCATGGTCGGCCTGGCCACCGCCTGGTTCCTCCAGGAGGCCGGTGTCGAGGTGACCGTGCTCGACCGTGAAGGTGTCGCCGCGGGCGCGTCCTGGGGCAACGCAGGCTGGCTGACGCCCGGCCTGGCCACCCCGCTGCCGGAACCGGCGGTCCTCAAGTACGGCGTCCGTGCGGTGCTGAGCCCCTCCTCACCGGTGTATGTCCCACCGACCGCGAGCCCGCGGCTCCTCAAGTTCCTCACCCGCTTCGCTCGCAACAGCACCGCCGGACGCTGGAAGACCGCGATGGAGTCGCTGGTCCCGATCAACAGGCAGGCGCTGGACGCCTTCGACTTCCTGGCCAAGGCCGGCGTCGAGGCCCAGACGTACGAGGCCAAGTCGTTCCTGGCCGCGTACCGCACCGTCGAGGAGCGCAGCGTGCTGCTCGAGGAGATCGAGCACATCCACGCCGCCGGCCAGGGCATCGAGTTCGAGGCGATCAGCGGTGACGACGCCCGCGCGATCGAGCCCTCGCTGTCCGACGAGATCGGTGCCGCGATCCGCCTGCACGGACAGCGGTTCATCAACCCCGGCAAGTACGTGCAGCTGCTCGCGGACTCGGTGATCGCCCGCGGTGGGCAGATCATCAACGGCGTGGTCGTGAAGGACATCGTCGACGAGATCCGCGGCGTCCGGCTGATCACGGGCGACGGCGAGACCGACCCGTTCGACGCGGTCGTGATGGCGACCGGTGCGTGGCTGGGTGACCTGGCGCGACAGTTCGGCGTTCGCACTGTGGTGCAGGCGGGCCGTGGGTACAGCTTCAGCGTGCCGATGGCGCATGTGCCGGCCGGCCCGGTGTACTTCCCGGCGCAGCGGATCGCCTGTACGCCGCTGGGCGACCTGCTGCGCGTCGCCGGGATGATGGAGTTCCGCAAGCCCGAGGCGAAGCTCGACCCGCGCCGGATCGACGCGATCGTCGAGGCCGCCCGGCCGCTGCTGCGGGACGCGGATCTGGACGCCCGGACGTTCGAGTGGGTCGGTCCGCGGCCGTGCACTCCGGATGGCCTGCCGCTGATCGGTGCCACCGCCTCGCCGCGGGTCTTCGCAGCCGGCGGGCACGGCATGTGGGGTATCACCCTCGGCCCGATCACCGGCCAGTTGCTGGCCGAGACCATCACCACCGGCCGTGCGCCGGAGGAACTGCGGCCGTTCAACCCGCTCCGCTGACGAACCGGCGGGACTCCAAGGACGTGGTCCCGCCATCCCGCTGACCGTCTCCTCGAGCAGCTCGTTCGGTGACCCTCCTCGGGCAGCACCTCATCTGCCCGCACGACCTCGGCCACCACGTCGCCGCTCCGGTCAGCCCCGAGAGCGGGCCCTGGCGTCATTCTCCTGCCCAGGGCCCGCTCTTTTCTGTTTTCTGTCGGTGGGGTGTGCGAGGGTTCCGGCCATGGTGCTCAGGTGGTACACGGTCGTGATCGACTGCCACGACGTCCGGAAGCAGGCGGCCTGGTGGGCCGAGGCGTTCGGCTGGAAGACGATCATCGAAACCGACGACGAATGCGTGAACGTCCCCGGCTGGGTCGAGCCGGAGACGGTCCACGGCATGCCGTGGGAGCGGATCGGCCCCGGCATGGTGTTCGTCCCGGTGCCCGAGGGCAAGACGGTGAAGAACCGGCTGCATCTGGATTTCGCGCCGCACACGAGCCAGGACCGCGACGCCGAGATCGCCCGCCTGGAGACACTCGGCGCGCGCCGGGTGGACGTCGGCCAACCCGAGGGCCCTGGCTGGACCGTCCTCGCCGACCCCGAAGGCAACGAGTTCTGCGTCCTCAGCTCACGCGACTTCTAGATGGCCGCTGATCTGACGATCCAGGCCGAAGTGCCGCCGTCCCGCATCCCCGCGCTGACAGTCCTGATGCGTACGGCATGGTGGATGTCGGACCGCACTCCTGCCGAGGTCGCACGCCTCGTCAAGCATTCCGACCTCGTCACCGCGCTAACCCTCGCGGACCGCCTGGTCGGCTTTGCGCGCGTGCTCACCGACTACACGCACATCGCCCTGGTGCTGGACGTGATCGTCGACGAATCCCGCCGCGGTTCCGGTCTCGGCGCCGCACTGCTGGATGCCGTGGTCAACCACCCCCAGCTCGCCGCGATGCGCAGCCTTGAACTCGTCTGCCAGCCCGAGCTCATCCCGTTCTATCGACGGTGGGGATTCACGGACCAGGTAGGCAGCTCCACGCTCATGCGTCGTACCACCGATGCCCGCCTGACCTCTTGCTGATAGCTGACGACACAGGCACGATCACCAGGACTCGCCAACGACGTACGGAGGCGCTGCCCGATGTCGGACGTGAACCCATCCAGACCGCCCAGCCACACCGGACCGCCCAACCCCGCGCCGTCCAGCCGCGGCGAGGCGCCGAGCCGCTCTGCGCCATCCGGCTCGCCGGTTCCGCCCGCCCGTGTCGCGCCGCGCGGACGCCCGGTGGACCCGCCGGCATGGACGGTGAAGGCCAGGCCAGTGGTGGACGTGTCGTCGCGGATCCTCTGCCTGGTGATCGGCGGCGCGTTGCTCGTCGCCGGGCTCGTCGGACTGTTCACCGGCGTCGGCCAAGGACCGCTCATCACCGTCCTCGCCGCGGGGCTGCTGCTGGTGATCATGCCGTCGATCGTCGACCGGATCAGGCGGATGAAGCTCGGCGAGTTCGAAGTACACCTCGTCCGGCAGATCGCAGCGACCGCGCGACGGAGCGCCGACACCCTGCGGGCGCTGGGCATGGAGAAACAGCTCGACGCCTACGCGACGATCTACACCGAGCTGCGCGGGCCCGAACTGAAGGCTGTCCGCGGCGAGATCCTCGACCGGATTGTCCAGCGCGTCGCGAATGCTTCCGCTGTGGAGAAGTTCGACAAGGACGAGGTCAGGGACCTGTTCTTCACCGGCTCACCGATCGTCCGCGTCCTCGCGCTCGGCCTGACCGAGGGCGACCTGTCGCTCCTCGACAGCGAAGTACTGCACGAGGCGATCAGCAGATCGCTCACCGGCAATGAGCAGTACCACGCCTTGAAGATCGTCCGGAACGGCTGGGGCCGCCTCGGACCTGAGGAACGCACCCGACTGCTGACCGCGATCGAGACCGACCGTCAGATCGGAGCGGGCCCGGACCGGAAGGCCGTGGCACAACAAATCCGGGAGCTCGCTGGGAGCTCCCGGATCGGTTGAATTATGTGATGCGGCAGATCAGTGCGTGTGCGGCTCGCTGCCGTGCTCGGCCTCGTGGGCCGCGATCTGCGCCTTGACCTCGTCCATGTCCACCGCGCGCAGCTGACCGATCAGGTCCTCCAGGCTCGCCGCCGGCAGCGCACCGGCCTGCGAATACAGGACGACGCCGTCACGGACCGCCATCAGCGTGGGGATCGACGAGATCTGGAAGGCCTGCGCCAGCTCGCCCTGAGCCTCGGTGTCGACCTTGCCGAACGTGATGTCCGCGTGCTGCTCGGACGACTTCTCATAGACCGGTCCGAACATCTTGCACGGGCCACACCACTCGGCCCAGAAATCCACCAGCACGAGACCGTCGCCACCGACCACCTCGTTGAAGTTGTCCTGGGTCAGCTCGACCGTTGCCACTACGACCTCCGAAAGTAGATGAGTACAGCTTTCTCAACACCGATCGGCCCCCGACTTGTTCCCTGCCCCGGTCCGGGCACGCCGGTCACTGCCGTACGCCGTACGACAGTGACCGGAATGCGGAGTCTCGTATGTGACGTGGGCCACGTCCTCAGATGGGGGAGTCTACGAAGGGTGACGCGTAGTCCTGCACCTCGCCGAGAATCGAGGCGGCCGCCTCGGGTGTCAGGTCGGCGCGCTCGCGCTCTGCAACAATCATTTGTTGCAGCAGCCGGGTTTCACCCGCAGTAGCGAGGCCGGTGATCTCCGGATGACCGTTGAGCAGCCACGCGGTCGCGGCGGTGATGTAACGCTGCTCGTCGAACGGCCGGTACCACGTGTCGTAGGCCTTCTGCTCGCCGTCCTGCCAGTTGCGGCGGGCGATCATCTTGATCGTCATCAGCGCCGCGTCCGACGCCTTCACGGCCTCGACCAGGGCGGCGTAATCAGCGGCGTACTGCGGATCGGTCGAGAGCTTGTAGTTCAACGGGGTGAGCACGCTGTCGAAATCGAACCGGCGCAGACCCTCGGTGTGCACCGACGGCGCCTGCTCGGTATGCCCGGTGATGCCGATCGCCCGGACCATGCCTTCGTCCTTGGCCCGGATCGCCGCTTCCAGCGATCCGCCCTTGCCGGTGACGAGATCGAGGTTCTCGAGGTCGCAGACCGCGTGCATCTGAATCAGATCCACGTGGTCGGTCTGCAGCCGCTCCAAAGACCGGTTGATCTCGCTCCACGCCTCCTCGGCCGTCCGGCGGCCGGTCTTGGTGGCGAGGAAGATGCGGTCGCGGATCTCCGGCATCCGCGGCCCGAGCCGGAGCTCGGCGTCGCCGTAGTCGGCGGCCACGTCGAAGTGGTTGATGCCGGCATCCAGTGCTTCCTGGATCGAGGCATCGGCCCGGTCCTGGTCGACTCCGCCGAGCGACGCGGCGCCGTAGATCAGTACCGAACTCTGGTGTCCGAGTCTGCCTAGTCGGCGAGTTTCCATCCTGGTCCTCCAGGGGGTAGCAGGGTCACTCCGACCCTATGCCCGGATGCGTCTCCGGCACGCGGTTGTCCACAGGCGATTTTGACCCCCTCGCCACGGGAGAGTTTTCCACAGGCGAATCGCCGGATCGGTTACTATCTGTGATCAGTTGGTGCATTCTTTACCATGTAGTTGTTCGCACGGATATTCGAAACCTGTCCACGGCCTGTGGCAGGGTGTGCGCTGCCCAGTCGACCCGACGGTCATGAGAGAGGAGCTATGACGACGGTGCCGAAGGTGTCACTCTTGGCCGGTAAATGTGACGGTAGGGATGACACTGCCCGCGACCGGGGTAACAGTATGGCTGCGGGGAGCGATGGACCATCCGGATCCTGGGCTCAGGTCTCCCGGAGGACGGTTGCTTGCCGTATCCTCCCGGCTACTGTCCGCGTAACTGCTGTCTGAGGGGCGGGTAGGGATGAGTTGGTGGCGAACTGCATTGAATCTGCCGCCAAAAGGTGAGCATTGGTCGGACCAGCGCCGGACCAAGAAGCCGGGCAAGGGACGCCCGCAGAGCACCGCGCCGGAGTGGTGGGACCACCCCAGTGGCCCGGTGTCACCGACCCCTCGCCAGGCGCAGGGCGTAGCGGCGCAGTATTCGGCTCCGCAGCCCCAGGGACCGCCTCCGCCCGGTGGCGTGATGGCGCCACCTCGTCGGCCGGCACCGCGTCCTTCGGGTCCTGCGGACGTGCCGCATCAGGACCCTGCGCACCGCACCCCCGAACGTTTGAAACAGCGCTCCCCGCACGGCACTCACGGTGCGCATGCTGCGCCGGGTCCGGCCCGCGAGGTGCTGGAGCCTGGACAGACGCCGTGGTCGACCGAGCCCGAGTCATCGTTCTCCACCTGGGCACGGCGATTCTTCCGCGGCCTCGTGGTCGTCGTGCTGCTGCTCGCCGCGATCAGTGGCATCCGCTCCTGGATCAGCCCGAACCGGGCACCGCAGACCGTCGTCAGCGGGCAGAGCAGCTTCCCGGCCGACGACGCGCGCGCAGTCGCGACGCGGTACGCCGTTTCGTACCTGACCTGGGACGAGGACAACCCGGACGCTCGTCCGGCCCAGATCGGTCTCGACCTCGCGGCCGGACTGGACAGTCGCGCGGGGTGGAACGGTCGCGGCAAACAAACGGCTGACGTGGCGTACCCGGGAGAAGTCACCGCCGACTCCAACGGCCTGACCGCCGTCGTGGATGTCCGGGTCCGCGTGCATACCTTCGCTCGGCAGGGCCGGGGCTGGAAGGCCGGACCGGTCCTCTGGGAGCGCATCTCGGTGCCGGTCGTGCGGACCGCGGCCCGAGTCATCGTCAGCGGGCCGCCGACCTTCGTCCCCGACGTCCGGGCTGCGCTGCCCGACAACATGCCGGAGGCAGGCGTCCCGGACGACGACCTGACCGCGGCGACCCAGAAGGACGCCGAGGCGTTCTTCGGCGCGTATGCCGAGTCCGACAACAAGGTCTCGGCGGTGACCGCGCCCGGCTCGACCATCCGCAGCCTGAACGGTGCGGTCAGGTTCGGGGAGCTCAAGGATTGGCAGGTCTACACGGGCAACGACGACGAGCGGCGGGCGACCGCGGCCGTCACCTGGGACGGGGCGGGGGACACCACCCTGGACCAGACGTACACGCTCACGTTGAGGCGTACTGTCGCCACCGACGGAGCACAACGATGGCAAGTGGCTGCCGTCGGATGAATCCAGCGACTGGCCATCGGATGACCGAGGCAACAAGGGAGACACCGCAATGATGACGCACGAACTGGCTGCGAGCGTGGTTCAGCTTGCCGTGCCCATGGCCGACCCCAACGTCCCTACGGGCGCGGACTTCAAGGACTGGGTCCTGGTCATCGCGGGGAACATCTTCATCGCGATCCTCGTGTTGCGTGCCATCGGCCACTACTTCAAGCGCGAGTGGGGCGAGCTGTTCGGCCACATCGCGGCCGGGGTACTGGTCGGCGGGCTCATCTACGCCAACAACCAGACGATCAACGTGCTCAAGGGCTTCTGGGGATTGCTGTCCGGAGGTAATTGATGCGCGTCGGCCGTACCCTCACTCACCACTTCGAGATCGAGACCCGGCAGTACGACCTGCTCGGTATCGACCTCGGAGAAGGCGCGCGCCGGCGGATGATCATCTTCGGTGCGGTGATCATCGTGCTCTGGATCGCGTTGCTGTTCCCGTTCATCGGGGTGCCGAAGAAGCCCACGGTCAGCCTGTACGTCGTTCCGCCGTTCGTGATCACCGCGTTCGGCTGGCGGCCCGGCAAGTTCCACGAACGCCGCCGCCGGGTGACCGAGTGGGCGCTGGCCGTGCGGTACGCGTTACGTGCGCATCGCCCGATCATCGGTCTCGGCGCGCGGGCCGCCGACAAGACGGAGTACCTGCCCTGGCGTGAGCGCGTCGCGACCCGGAAGGTTGCCGACCTCGCGAAGGCCAGAGTGACGCCGGAGTGGGAACGCGAGGTTGTGGTGGAGCTCGATCCGATGGTCCGCGCGGGTTCGGACATCGTCGTGAGCCAGCGGGCCCGCCTGCTGGGTTCGGATCACGTACAACGGGTGAGTCGCAGGACGTCGTCAGGGAAGGGCCGCGAATGAAGATCGCTGACAAGCTCCTGAACCTGGTGGGGGTCGGCCGCGAGCGCGGCCTGCCGCCACCTCGTCTTGTTGCCATCGCCGACGGCCTGCTCGTGACCGAGCGAAGTGCCGAGGCGTGGTTCCTGATTTCGGTGGCGAACACGGACCTGGCCACCGAGTCCGAGCAGGACGCGGCTCTGGATGCGGCCGTCAGCGCCGCGGCGACGATCCTCGGCGACAGGCTCAGTCACCTGAAGGTGGTGTGGGGCCGATCGACCGGTCAGGACTACATCGACTCGATGGCCGGCCATTACCGGCTGGGCGATCACGAGGCATGGGCACAGACCCGGGCGGACCGGATCGACGAGATGCGGATGCCCGAGCGGTACGTCGCCCTCGGCGTACATCTCAGTGACCGCGACCCGCGGGCAACCGCGCAGGTGCGAGGTTCGATCAGCGACGCTCTCGGTACGACGTCATGGCGCGTCAGTGCGCGTGAGCTCGCGCACCTGGACGAGCGGGTGCGCAAGCTCGCTCGTCAGCTCGGTTCGACGGTCTGGCGGGCACACACCGCGCCCGCGGAAGTGATCTCCTGGCTGATCAGCCGGGAGATGCATCGAGGTGCGGTCGCGGCGCCGCGGCGTGGTCTGATCACGGGTGCTTCGCTGGCTCGGCTGACGTCGGGGCGCGTGGTGCCGTACACCGATCATCTGCGGATCTACGACACACGTGGCCAGATCGCGGCGTACACGACTGTTCTGGCGATGACTGACTTCCCTGAGGAGCTCGAGACACCGGGCGCGGGGGAGTGGCTGCGGACACTGTCGGAGATCAAGGCGATCGACGACGACGGCGAGGAAATCGACGTCACTGTCGAGGCATCTGTCCGCTTTCGGGTGCTGACGAAGAAGACCGCGCGCCACCTGGTCGACGAGACCCGGAAGAGCGCGAAGGAGCAGCGCCGCTCGGCCGCGAAGGGTACGGCGGAGGAGACCGCCGACGAGATCGTGGAGACCGAGCGTGTCATGCGTGAGGTCAAGCGCGACATCAACCGGAGTGGTCTGACGCTGGTCGAGGACCACCCGCGGTTGCTGGTCAGCGCGGACACGCGTGAGGACTTGGAAGCCTATGTAGACGCGGTTATCGCGCACTATGCGGACCGTGGCATCACTGTGGCCGCCGGTGCTGACGAGCAGCGCGACCTGTGGCTGGAGTCGTTGCCAGGCGACCAGTTGCGGGTGCCGGATCTGGGACATGTGCGGGAGTCGACCGCGTTCTTCGGGTCCTGGTTTTGGGGCGGTGCGTCGATCGGTGACGCGACCGGTCCGGCCATTGGCTATCTGACAGGCTCGACGCCTGGTCTGGTTCGGTTCGACGCGGCTGCTGGTTCAGCTCTTGGTGACGCGACGACGACGCTCTTCCTGGGCCGGTCTGGTCGAGGCAAGACGACTGCAGCGATGCTGGGCGGTCTGGACTCCGCCTTCGCCGGCGCTTGGGTGCCGTTGCTGGACCTGAAGGGCGATGCCGCGGGTGTATCCGCCGTCGCCGCCGAGTACGGCGTACCGACCGCTGTCATTGAGATCACCGCGCAGTTCTCCGGTGCCGCGGACCTGCTGCGCGTGCTGCCTGTTGACGATGCGCTGCTGCAGGCGCCGTCGCAGCTCATGCTTCTCCTGCCGCCGCATCTGCGTGGTGCGGCCGAGGCTCCGGTTATGGCAGCGACCCGCGCCGAGATCCAGTCGCCGGATCCGTCGTCGTGGGGCGTCATCCAGCGGCTGTGCGCTTCCGACTCGGAGACCGTGCGTACGGTCGGCTTCGCGTTGCGCGACCTGGTCGAGACCGGCCTCGGCTCGGTCGTCGCCGGCCCGCCATCCGGCCTCTCGTCGCTGACCACGAACCCGGGTCTCTGGGTCGTTCAGATGCCGGGCCTCACGCTGCCGTCGCCCGAGTCGGCGCCCGAGTCCTGGTCCCCGATCGAACGTGTCGGCATGGCCTGCCTCCGTGGCTGCCTCGCCTGGATGGTCCGTACGACGGGCCGCCGCGAGTTCCGCGGCCGCTCCAAGGTCGTCATCGTTCCCGAGGTCCACCTGCTGACGAAGACCCCGGACGGCGCGTCCTTCCTGGACTACATCGCCCGTGTCGGCCGCGCGCTGGGTGCCTCACTGGTCCTGGACACGCAGGACCCGGCCAGCATCTTGAAGCTTCCTGGTCTGGTCGAGCAGATCACGACCCTGTTCGCGTTCAGCCTGCGTTCCCGCGAGCAGGTCGATTCACTGCTGGAACTGCTGGGCCGTCCGCAGACCGCGCCGTACCAAACCCTGGTCCGCGGCATCAACACCGCCGCCAACGGCAAGTCCATCCGCCACGGCCACTGCATCATGCGCGACCGCTGGGACGAGGTAGCCACCGTCCAGATCGACATCCCCAGCCAACGCGTAGCAGCCCTCCTCCGCACCACTCCCGAATCCGAACACGCCAACACCCCCGCCCAACCCGCCCTTCCCACCGCACCCCCCGAAGACCCGTTCGCCGACGACGAAGACCTCTACGAACCAGCCGCCACCGCCGCCGCCCAATCCGAAGCCCACACCCAGACACCCACCTACGCCGGCCCTCCGGCCGCACCTAACGGCAATGGGCCGTACGGCGGCGCTCCGGTACCGCCTAACGGCGATGGATCGTACGGCGGTGGTCCGGCCACGCCGACTGGCGATGCGTACAGCGGCGCTCCTGCTGCGCCCAACGGCAATGCGTACAGCAGCGCTCCTGCTGCACCTAACGGGAATGCGTCGTACGGCAGCAGTCAGGCCGCGCCGAACGGCAACGGGTCCTACGGCGGCACCCCTGGCACGCCTCAGAACGGCGTACCTGCGACCCTGAACGGCGGCGCCCAAACCATGGCCCCGCAGCAGGCCACTCAGCCGGCTGCGCCCCCAGCTCAGCAACCAACCGCCCAGCCGCCGCAGCCGGGCACACCTGCCCAATCAGCGCCGTCACCACAAGCGCAGCCGGGAACCCCCGCCTCCACACCCACGACCCCCTCGCAGGCAGAGGAATCCGCGCAGGTCCCGGTAGCCCAGCAAAACGGCCACCCACCAACCCCCAACGGGCAGGGCCAAGATCCCGAGAACAGCCACACCCAGCCCAACGGCCAGCACCCCCAGCGCTACGACCGCCGCACCCTCCGCCACGACTCCCCGATCGGCCCCGACGAGGTCTACGACCAAGAAGCCGACGAGGCCGCCTACAACGAAGCCATGTACCCCGCCCACCCCGACGACCCAGACCGCCCCACCGGCAACAAGGAGCACGTCGCATGACGTGGCCCCGCCGCCTCCGAACCGCGGCCACCGTCCTCTCCATCTCTTTCGTCATCACAGCTCAGTTCGCCCTGGCTGCCGACCCGAAGCCGACGCCTACGACACCGACCGGCTTTGGCGACCTCCTGCCAACTCCCGACCTGACGCATGGCGACACGCGGACGTTGTTCGAACAGTACGGACCGATGGTCTATGGGCTCGACTTCGAGAAGAGCATTCGGGACCCCATTGAGGCAGTTTTCAACGGGTACGCGCACATGGTGATGATGTACATCGTCGCTATTACGCGGGGTGCGATCTCGGTCGGTTGGTGGTTGTTCTCATTCACCGATGTCAAGCCGCTGACAGAAGCGACATCTACCACCATTGGAGCATCAAGCACTCAGTTGGTCGGCTGGCTGCTGCCGTCAGCACTGGCGTTCGGAGCGGTGGCTGCGTACACGCAGCGGAAGACGAGTGGTAGCGCGATGGGCCAGTTGGTCTGGGTGTTCGTCGCAGGCGTGCTCAGCGTCAGCTTTGCGCTGGCGCCAGGAACCTGGCTGCGCGGTGTTGACGGCGCACGTCAACTGGGAGCCGACGCCATCATGTCGACCTCTGCTGACGCCATGGGCCCGACCATGCAGAGTCCGTTGCCCTGGCCTGAACCTGGGTTCACAGGTACCTCCAGGGATACGTTGTTGAGGAAGTCGGCGGACGCCAGTTGGCGTGGGTTCGCAGTGACGCCTTGGTGTATCGCCGAGTTTGGCTCCCTGGAAGCGTGCGGGCGGTACGGCAAGGGAATGCTGGACGCCGGCACGGACGCAGACGCGAGGTCGAAGTACATTGACTCCGTTATCGCGCCCGCTGAAGGCGGCGATGATGCGCCGACCGTGAAATGGGTCAAGGGCGACAATGCGTTCGGGCGAATCGCAGTTGTAATGCTCGCGGCCATCGCGGCGACCTTGTTTGCCTTCCTCAACATTTCCTTGGCCTTCACGGCGCTGATGGCGTTTGTTGGTTGCCTGCTGCTGCTGGTCGTCGGGGTCTTCTTCGCTTGCCTGTGGATTATTCCGGGCAGGCCACGACAGTGGGGGCTCAACTGGTTCGAAGCCTTGGTGGGCCTCGTTATCCAGTCTTTCCTCGCAATGTTGGTGTTCGGCACCGCTCTTACTCTGGTGACGGCAGTCTTCAGCCTTACCGGCGTGCTGGGATGGCTTCCTGTGTCGGGTCTGGCCATCGCAGTTCTGATTGCAGGTTTCAGATTGCGTCGGTTGCTGGACAACCTCACCTCGATGATGCGTCCAGGTTCAGGAAGCATTCTGCTGGGCGGCCTTGCGCGACGGGGTGCGATGGGCGCCTTCAAACGAATTGTTGGCTCGATGACAAGTCGCAATGCTGCGCCTGCGATGACGGACCGGAGACGCGACCTTCTCCGAGCAGGAGATGGTGGAGCGCAGCGAGTCTCGTCTGTGCGCGTGTATCGACAGGCTCCTGTGGTTGGTTCTCTGGCGCGGGGTTCGGGCGGCAGTTCGGCGCACGAGCTCACCTCGGGTGCGAGCGGACGCCGGATGGATGGTCCTGCAGCGAGTCCGAGCGGGGCTGGTCCCGGCGGTCAGAACGTGGCGGCTGCGGGTGCGGCTACCGGCGCAGCTGGTCGGCTCGCGTCCGCGGCCAACCCGACGCGCACAAGCTCGGGTCTCAACCTCGCTCGGGCGCGTTCGCAATCGAAGGACGCCGACAGGCGTCCGACGATCACCGTCACCAGTGCGGGAGTCGGAGCCCCGTCCAACTCCTCGTCGGGTGGAGCACGTCGAGCTGGTGACGCGCAGAAGGCTCGTCATTCGCGGCGGCCTATTCCGGTGCCTTCCAATGATGTCCGCTACGAGCCACGTGCCCACACGCACTCCGCGAGCCTGCGCGAAGGTCCGCCGAAGGGACAACGAGTACGACGGAAGGCGTCGACGTCGCAGCCGCGGACGTTCCGGGAGTACTCGGCTGTCACCAAGGATGGCGTGACGGTGCACGTGCCGACGCGTAGGTGATGCCGGATGGCCCGGAAACCACGATCGCCGCACGACCGCCGCGAGGGCGCGGGTCAGTCGCGGCATCGCGCACCTGACCCGAGCAGCTCCGAAACGGACCCACGGGACGGTCGGCCGCGTCCGGATGCCCCCGAGGGCTGGCGTTCGCTGATCAGCAACGACTACGACTACCCGGAAGAGTTGGACGAACTCCACGGTCGCGACCGACGTCGCGCGAAGAAGAACTGGCGCCGTGACGATCATGCGCAGCGCATGGCCTGGCTGCGCAATCAACGCCAGGCTGAGCCGACCAGCCCCGCAGCGATCGTGGTCCTCGTCGTTGTCCTGGCCGTGATCATCCTCGGTGTGGGCGGTGGATTGCCGCGCCTGCTCGGCGGCAAGAGCAAGGACGACGGATCCCCGATCAGCTTGCTGACACCCGGGCGCTCGGTCGTACTCCCGACGGCGCCTTCGACCCAGTCGAACCAACCCGTCGCTCCCACGAGCTCTGACCTCACAACCCCGCCGCCCCAGACTCAACGACCCGCAGCCGAGGTGACAGCGCTGGCAACCGATGTCGTCGGCGCCTGGGCGCGAGCCTTCTATACCCGTGATCCGGCAACCGAGTCGTACTCCGAACTCGTCGCGAAATGCGCGAAGTACATGACCGAAGAGGTCGCGTCGAGCTTCACCGCTGCGGGCGATCCGACGTACGAAGCGCTGAAGAGCGATGGCGGTAAATCGACGGTCCTCGCAGCTCCGGTGACTGCTCCGCCGGCAAATGCGCAGGCTCCGGTCGACACTCCCAGCCGCATCACCCGTTTCGTCAAGGTCACCATCAACGTCACCGGCAAACACGCCCAGCGGTTCGACCTACCTCTCCTCATCACGCTGGCGAACCAGAACGGTCAGTGGGTCATCAGCGACGTGTCGGGCGGTACTGGACCGTGACGGCGGGGGACTGCGATGTTCGACGAGCGTGATCTCGGTCGTGGCCTCCTGTCGGTCGCGACGCGAGGATGGTTTGCCAAAGGCGCTGCCGCGCTTGCCGTCATTGGAGTCGCAAGCCTGCTGATGCTTGCTCCCTTCGGTGGCGGTACGACGAACCAGGCTGCTTGCCCCGCTGGGATTCCCGGCCAGCCCGGCGACCCGAAGCCCAGCGGGTCCCTTCGAGGCACGCAGATCGCTTTTGCCAAGTTGATCGACAGCGTTGCGGTGCGGCGAGGCCTACCTGGCAAAGCGACGCTGATCGCTTTGATGACGGCATTGGTGGAGTCGGATCTCCAGAACCTCACCTATGGTGACGCTGACTCGGTCGGTCTGTTTCAGCAACGGCCAGCGGCAGGCTGGGGCTCGCGGCGTCAGATTTTGAACCCGCGGTACGCCGCCAACGCCTTCTTCGGCGGGTCCCAGGCGCCGGATCCGCCCGGCCTCGTGGACATCAACGGCTGGCCCTCGATGGCGCTCGGTGATGCTGCTCAGGCAGTCCAGGTATCCGCGTTCCCCGACAGGTACGCCGTACGCGAGCAGGAGGCCCGCGAGATCGCCTCCGCAGCCGGCATCGATCTGACCAGAGCTGGGAATCCGTACGCCGGCCGCACCGGCGCGCCGGCCGGCGGGTCAGTCGTCGATGGAATGCAAGGCGACGACAACTGCGGTCAGTCGGGCGGATTGACTGCAGGCAAACCGGTCAACGGCGTCTGGCCGGAGCAGAAGGCGACCGTCACAGACCCGACTGGTACCGGCGGGTTGGTGACGCCGCGTACGGCGGCCTGGGTGGCGGCGGCGCGCAAGAATCTCGGCAACCTGAGCATGAGCTGCTGGGACGCGCACGCATGGAACCCGACCAGCGATCATCCTCGCGGCCTGGCATGTGACGTGATGGTCGGCACGGACGCCAGAAAGTCCGCGCCCGCTCGCGCCCGCGGCGACCAGATCGCGAACTGGGCCGTGACCACCGCCGGCCAGACCGGCGTCCACTACGTCATCTGGTACGGCAAGATCTGGTCAGCCCGCCGAGGCACCTGGATCCCCTACAACGGCGGCGGCGTCTACAACCCAACCGACGCCACCGGCGGCCACTTCGACCACGTCCACGTATCCCTGTACTAATAATGGACGCACCCAACCCGCCCGACCCCGATGAGGAGAACCCCCGGATGGCAGGCTCTGGCGATCCCAACGATCCGAACAGCGTTTGGGGTCACGATGCCAGGCAGCAGCAGCCGCCGGCCGGTTTTGGGAGTGCCGCACCGCCACCACAATCTTGGGCGGAGCTCCCGGCCGGACCGTCGGGTTCCGGCGGCGCGCATCAAGCGCGACGAGTCGAGGTGTCGACTGCGTCGCTCTTGTTGTCAGCCGTGCCCTGGTTCTTCTGGAGCTTTGCTGTTGTTTCGTGGATCGTCGGAATCATCGGGTTCGGCTGGGGCTGGTTGCTTGTTCTCGTTTGGTTTGCATCGGGCGCAGTTGTCTTCATCCGACCAGTAGAGGACGCGCTCGCGCGGTATCTCTTCCGTCTGCGACAGCCGACACTGATCGAAGAGCAGCGGTTGCGCCCCATCTGGCGTCAGTTGGCCGACCGGGCCGGTATACCGGAGAACCGATATGCGATCTGGATCCAGGAGTCGGACGATCCAAACGCGACTCCGACGCCCGGGCACATCATTGCCACCACCCGATGGGCTTTGTACACGCTGCCGCCGTCACACCTAGAGACCACGCTGGCTCATGAGCTCGGCCACCATCTGGGTGGCCGTGACTGGCTCAGCCTGTTGAGCTTCTGGTACTCGATACCTGCGCGCTGTGCCTTGATCGGTGTTCGTGCGCTGGGGCGCTTGATGCGCGCCGTGCCTGCCGTCGGATGCGTTGTCATCGGATTCGTGCTGCTCGGGTATCTAGGAGTGCTACTGGCGGTGCTGACGTTCGATGACAGCCTGACGCTCCCGCTGCTCTTCTTGACCCCACTCGTAGCGCCGCCGATCCTTGCTTGGCTCAGCCGGCGCGAGGTCCTTCAGGCTGATCGCCGAGCCGCAACCATGGGCTACGGGGCCACGCTGATTCAGGTTCTGTATGGCTGGCAGTTCCAACATCAGCACGCTCTCGGGCGTGACGCCAGCCGCCGTTCGCACTTCATGGCGAGTGCGCCTTCGCTCCCTGAGAGAGTGCGTGCACTCGAGCAACTACAGCAGCGCCCATAACACCCGAGACCCCACGCTGAACGCCTGCTCTACTCCTCGATTCGCCTGATTTCGTGGGTGGTGTTGGGGTTTGTGAAGGTTAGGAGGTTGTGGGCCTCTGATTCGATTGATTGCCAGGCTTTGTGGGGGAGTTTGGTGGTGGGGGTTATTAGTAGGGTGGTTTGGGTTTTGGAGTTGGATTTGGTCCAGAGGGCTGTGGTGTAGCCGTTGTGGAGGATTGTGCCCCTCGTTAACAGGGTTTGTGGGGGGACGGAACTCGGGGTGGGGGTGAAGCGGGTGCGGTTGGTGTGGGAGAGGAGGAGGTTGTCGTATTCGGGGAGGAAGCGGGTGGGGGGTTCGGTGTCTTCGGGTGGGAGGGGGAGGTTGGGGAGGTCGTAGAGGGGGCGGTTGGAGTCGGGGGATGTGTAGGTGCGGAGGTCCAGGCCGTCGAAGATTTCGGTCAGGTGGGTTAAGCCGGACCAGGTCTGGGCGTCGGCTACCGTCGCGGGGCCGTAGGCGGCCAGGTAGCGGAGGACGAGGTTTTCTAGCGAGGGCTTGGCGCTGATGGGGGAGTTGAGCCAGAGGTCGGCGCTGGTCATGGTGGGGTTGCCACCTTTGTTCCAGATACCTCGGGGTGGGATCTGGATAGTGGGGAGCAGGCAGCGGACGGCGTGGGCCAGGGCGGCGGGTTCGCGGTCGGGCCAGAGTTTGCCGAGGTGCTCGCGGAGTTGGACGGCGGTGGCGGGGCTCTGGGTCAGGCGGTCGATGCCGGCCTGGAGTACGGCGTCCATGTCGAGGCCCTCGAGGCGGTGCCGGCCGTAGGTGATGTTCTGGTAGATCTCGCGGTCCAGCCGGGGCTGGACGAGGGGGCGGAACGCGAGGAAGTCGCGGCTCGAGACCAGGTGGATGGTTGCCCGCATCAACGAACCGCGGACTGCCTGGCGGTCCTCCAGGAGTTTGACGAGCTCAGCCGGCTGGAAGTCCTTCAGCCGGGTCCATAGGCCGACGTACGGCGCGAGCGGGGCCTGGGCCTGCATGCCGGCCAGGTGCTCGATCGCTTCGAGGGCGGTGGCGTCGTGGCGTTCGAGCAACCATTGGCGGTCGAGCGTGGCACGGTTCAGTGCCTGCAGGCTCAGCCTCGTCATGACGTGATCCTCTCCTGGGTGTTGCTACCACGCTAGGAGAGGTAGCGGTCAGAACTTGTCCGCTTCGAAACCCATGCCGGCTGCGAAAGCGGTGAGGAGGTCGCGGCCGGTGGGCCACATGTCGAGGTTGCTGGCGGTGTTCAGATGGCCTTGGTCGGGGAGGGGAATGTGAGGGGTGGACCAGGACTGGGCCAGGCGGATGGCGGCGGTGGGGGTGCAGTAGGGGTCGTTGGTGCTGGTTATGAGGAGGGCGGGCACGGGGAGGGGCCGGGTGGGGAGCGAGGTGAAGGTTGGTAGGAGATCTGCGGGGAACGTGGGGCCTTGGGGGTCGGGAGGGGCGACCAGGAAGGCGCCTCGGATGCGGGGCGGGGGTGGGGACTGGGTCAGCCAATGGGCGATGGCATGGCAGCCGAGGCTGTGGGTGATGAAGACGATGTCGTCAGCCGAACTCTCAACCGCCCGCGTGATCGCGGCGGACCAGTCGGTGAGGTCGGGTGCCGACCACGACGACGGCTGGATCCGTACGGCGGGAGCGAGCCACTCGCTCTCCCACCGTGACTGCCAGTGGTGTACGTCGGAGCCGTCGAGGCCGGGGATGATGACGAAGGTCATGGACTCTCCTCTACACGTGGACGCCTGCCATCATGGAGGAGTCATCGCCGTCCGGCGCCGTGAACTGATGAAACGAAGGTCGATGAGTGAGGCAACGATTGGTTCATTGGACGCGATCGACCGGGAGATCCTGGCGATCCTGCAAATCGACGGCAGGCTGAGCGGGGCCGACATCGGGCGCAAGGTGAACCTGTCGCAGCCCGCGGTATCGGCGCGGATCCAGCGCCTGGAACGCTCCGGCGTGATCACCGGGTACCGCGCGGTCGTCGACCCGGCGAAGGTCGGGCTCAACATCCACGCCGTCGTACGGGTCCGGACCACGCACGCCCGGATCCCCGAGTCGCTCGAGTTGTTCGCGACCTTGCGGGAGGTCGTCGCGACGTACCGGCTGACCGGCGAGGACTGTTTCCTGCTCGACGTTCACGCGCCCGACGCCGGCCGGCTCGAGCAGGTGGTCGACGCGATCGGCCGGCTGGGACCGGTGAGCACCTCGCTGGTACTGCGGGAGTACCCGCCGAAGCCGCTCGCTCTCGGATGACAGGATTTCCCTTGCCGCCGTGAAATCCGCAGAATCACGCGAAGTTCCGCTTCCCAGCGAGCGGTACGCCGAACTAGGGTTCGACGGACCGTAGTGGTTGCGTTACGCAACAGGAACGTGGGAGGGAAGCGTATGTCGAAAAGCCGTAAGGCGCTTGTGGCCGCCACCGCAGGACTGGCGACCGTCGCGCTCGGGTTGTCGTTCACCAGCGCCGCGGGGGCCGCGCCGCAGGCGACGGCAGCCAATCCGAACGGGCTCAAGCTGATCAAGACGAAGACGTCGTTGCTCGGCAAGCACTACTGGTACCAGCAGACCTTCAAGGGGCTGCCTGTCGTCAACGGGTACTACGCCAAGCACGTGGCGAAGGACGGCTCGGTCGAGATCGCCGACGGACGCGACGCCGTACCGGCGAACCTCGACGTCAGCGCGAAGGTCGCACCCGCTTCCGCGACGCAGTCCGCGAACGCAACGGTCACAGCCCAGGCGAACCGGTCGCGAGCCGCGGGGCCGAACAAGAGCTTCGTCAAGCAGCCCGAAGCGACCAGCGGCGCCGCACAGCTCGCGGTGGTCGGCGGCCCCGATGCGCGCTTGGTCTGGAATGTCACCAGCCGCTCGACCGAGGGCGTCAGCCAGTCCCTCGTCGACGCGAAGACCGGCAGTGTGGTCGCGTCGAAGGTGATCAGCGACAACGTCGACGGCCGCGGCTCGGTCTTCGACCCGAACCCTGTGGTCAGCACGCAGAACGAGAAGCTGACCGACATGAACGACAAGAACCAGGACGCTCTGTTCCTGGCGCAGAAGAACGTGATCCTGCGCAACCTGGACGGCTCCGGGAAGCTCAACGGCCCCTACGTCAACATCAGGGAAGCCAAGGGCGGGATCGCGCAGAGCAAGAACAACTCCTTCGTCTACCAGCGCGCGAACAACAAGTTCGAGCAGGTGATGGTCTACTACCAGATCAACCAGACGCAGGAGTACATCCAGAAGCTCGGGTTCACCGACGTGAACAACGAGTCGCAGGACTTCTCGGTCGACACGGTGCCCGACGACAACTCGTGGTACGACCCGTCGACCGACATGATCACCACCGGTGAAGGCGGCGTCGACGATGCCGAGGACGCCGAGGTGATCTGGCACGAGTACGGTCACGCGATCCAGGACGACGTCGTACCGGGCTTCGGTGAGACCGAGGAAGCCGGAGCGATCGGCGAGGGCTTCGGCGACTACTGGGCCGTGACGAACTCGGTCCCGGTCAGCAAGGGCTTCAACCTGCCGTGCGTGATGGACTGGGACGCCACGTCGTACACGTCCGACGAGCCGCACTGCCTGCGTCGTACCGACACCGGCAAGACCACCGACGACATCGACGGTGAGGTGCACGACGACGGCGAGATCTGGTCGAACGCGCTCTGGGACATTCAGCAGGGACTCGGCCTGACCAAGGCCGACAAGCTGATCCTCGAGGCGACGTTCTTCTACGACCCCGACACCTCGTTCGCCGCCGCGGCCCAGGACACCGTCCAGGCTGCCCGGCTGCTGTACGGCAAGGCCGCCGCGCAAACGGTGACCGACGCCTTCAAGGCCCGCAAGATCCTGAAGTAGCGGCTGCAGGTCGTGCGCCCACCACTACTGTGGGCGCATGACCTGGAGTACGGCGGACATTCCTGACCTGACTGGAAAACTGGCGCTTGTCACGGGCGCTACGAGCGGACTCGGGTACGAGACCGCGCTGGAACTGCTCAGACATGGTGCGGACGTGCTGGTCGCGGCGCGCAATCCGGACAAGGCGGCGCAGGCTGCGGAGACGTTGACGCAGAAGGCCGGAAGAGCGCCGACCGTGCTCGAATTGGACCTCGCTGATCTTGCGAGTGTCGAGAAGGCGGCTGACGAGGTCATCACGTCGTACGACCGGCTGGATCTGCTGATCAACAACGCCGGTGTGATGGCGCCGCCGTACCGGGAGACCGTCGACGGGTTCGAGCTCCAGATCGGCACCAACCATCTCGGTCACTTCGCGCTGACCGGTCGGCTGATGCCGTTGCTGGTCAACGGCAGCCGCGTGGTGACCGTCAGCTCGTTCATGCACAAGACCGTTCGCGGTATCAGCAAGGCCGATCTTCGCCCGCCGGCGGGCAGCTACCGGAAGTGGGAGTTGTACGGGAAGTCGAAGCTCGCGAACCTGCTCTTCATGCTCGAGCTCGATCGCCGGGCGCGTGCTGCCGGCGCCGATCTGCTGAGCGTCGGTGCGCATCCCGGGTACGCCGCCACCCACCTGCAGGCTGCTGGGCCGGAACTCGCGGGCAATCTCCGTCAGGCGCGCCTCGCGGCCGCTACGACCCGCCTCGTCGCGCAGTCCGCCGCGGCCGGTGCTTGGCCGAGTCTGTACGCCGCGACGTACCCGGACCTGCGCCCCGGATCGTTCGTCGGACCGGGCTTCTTCGAGTACCGCGGTACTCCGAAGGTCGTGCTGCCGACCCGGACCGCACAGGACGCGGGGCTGGCGAAGGAGCTGTGGGACTGGTCTGTGGAGGCGACAGGGGTCGATCCGGCACTCACCGTGCCGAGGTAGTGACACAGCGGCAACTTTCTGGTTACCCTCCGGTAATTCCCAACCGCCGGAGGTCCTGGTGCGCAGAATCGCCACCGCGCTTGCAGTCGCCCTTGCCGCCGCGCTGACAGCCGCCCTGACGCTGATCACGATCGGTCCGCGTGCTGACGCCAGCCAGACCGCCGCCCCGGGCTTCAGCACGGCGTACCAGCGCATCCCCGGCGCCGGTGGGATCGAGATCGGCGCGGTCGTACTCACGCCGACCGGGCAGGGGGACGGTCCGTTCCCGCTCGTGGTGATGCCGTCGAGTTGGGGTGTGCCGAACGCGGAGTACGTCGGCCAGGGTACGAAGCTGGCCACGGCCGGGTTCCAGGTCATCTCGTACTCGAGCCGAGGCTTCTGGGATTCCGGCGGCGGCGTCGACATCGCCGGCCCGCCGACGGTCGCCGACGTCAGCAAGGTGATCGACTGGGCCGGCAGGCACACGCCGGCGGACACCAGCCGGGTCGCCGCGGTCGGGATCTCGTACGGCGCGGGTACGTCGCTGCTCGCCGCCGCGAAGGACTCACGGATCAAGGCGGTCGGCGCGCTCAGCGGGTGGGCCGATCTGATTCGGTCGCTGGACCCGAACGACACGGTCGCGCTCCAGTCCGTTGCCGGTCTGCTTGCCCTGGGCAACATCACGGGGCGGCCGGGTCCGGAGATGGCTTCGCTACAGACCAAGTTCGTCACCGGTGACTTCGATGGCGCGATCGCCCAGGCCAGTCAGCTCTCGCCGGCGCGGTCCGCGGCGACGGTGGTAGACCAGATCAACGCGAAGAAACCGGCCGTGTTCCTGGCGAACGCGTTCGAGGACTCGATCTTCCCGCCTTCGCAGTACACGGACTTCTTCACGAGCCTGACCGGGCCGAAGCGGCTGCTGCTCGCACATGGCGATCACGCGACGCCTGAGGTGACGGGCGCGGTCGGTCTACCGAACGAGACGTGGGATGAGCTCGTCGGCTGGTTGCGGCATTACCTGACGGGTGCGGACAACGGCGCGGACGCCGAGGCGCCGGTGCAGCTGAAGTCGCAGCGTGGGACGTGGCGCGGTTATGCCAGTTGGGCGGCGGTCGGGCAGGCGCGTACGTCGTACCTGACCAAGGCAGGAGCGCTGCAGGGTGGTGCGTCGACTGGATGGAATCGGTCGATCGGCGCTGGTATACCAACGGTCGCGGATAGCGGAGTGGCGCTCGTATCCGGTGCTCTGCAAGGCCTGCTGGCAATTCCGACCGGTGTTGTGACGCCATTGGTCGACAGGTCGTTTGCCGGGGTTTGGTCGGGCCCGACGTTTGGCAGCGCGACGGTCGTGAACGGTACGCCGAAGCTGCATGTCACCGTAGAGCCCTCGGCGGCCAGTACGTCGCTCTTCGCCTATCTGTACGACGTTGACGCGCTGGGGGTCGGATCGTTGATCTCGCACAAGCCGTACACGTTGCGCGGGGCTACGCCGGGGAAGGCGGTGCCACTCGATGTGCAACTGGAGGCGACGAGTTGGGAGGTGCCGGCCGGGCACCACCTCGTGCTCGTTGTCGACACCGTGGATCCGCGGTACCTCGGCCGGAGCGTGATCGGGTCGACGGTCACGTTCAGTTCACCTGCAGCTGATCCGTCGTGGATCAGCGTTCCGCTGGCGGCGAGAGCGCCGCCCAGCCCAGTCTGCGTCAGTGTTTGATCATGCGCGAGCTCTTGCGGTTTTGTGGTGAGAGCGTTGTCATGGGATCGCCTTTCCCCGCCCCGGAAGGAGAGACCCCATGTTCAAGCCGCTCGCAGCCGCCCTCGTGCTGCTGTCGACGACGCTCGTCCCGACAGCCCAGGCGCAACCGGCATGGCACGTCGGCACCCCACCACTCACGACCCCCTGGACCGCCGACGTCTCGCCGACGAACGCGCTCCCGGAGTACCCGCGCCCGCAACTGACCCGACCCGACTGGCGCAACCTCAACGGCCTGTGGGAATGGGCGCCGGCCGCGGTCGGTGAGCAGCCGCCGATCGGCCGCACGCTCAAGGAGCAGGTGCTCGTCCCGTACCCGATCGAATCCGCGCTGTCCGGTCTCCAGAAGCACGAGGACCGGATGTGGTACCGGCGTACGTTCACCGTGCCGGACAACTGGAAGGGCAAGCGGCTCCTGCTGCACTTCGGCGCGGTCGACTACGACGCCAAGGTCTGGGTCAACGGCCGCCAGGTCGCAACGCATCGCGGCGGGTACGACGGCTTCGACGTCGATGTGACCAATGCCCTGCGCACCAAGGGCCCGCAGGAGCTGATCGTCTGGGCCGAGGACCTGACCGACGAGACGTACCAGCCGATCGGCAAGCAGCGCGAGGTCGGCGACCACGGCATCTTCTACCAGGGCAGCTCCGGCATCTGGCGGACCGTCTGGATGGAGCCGGTGAACGTTGCGTCGATCGACCGTCTCCAACTCACGCCCGACCTGCCCGGCCAGACCCTCAAGGTCACCGCCCAGACCTCCGGTCCCACGGGCCTCGACGTCGAGGTCACGGCGTACGACGGCCGCACCGCCGTCGGGCAGGTGCGCGGCAAGGCCGACACCGAACTCCGGCTACCGATCCGGAATCCCAAAACCTGGTCCCCGGACCACCCGTTCCTGTACGACCTCAAGGTCCGCCTGCTCGATCGCGGCAAAATGGTGGACCAGGTCGGTTCGTACGCCGGGATGCGCTCGGTCGGCCTGCAGAAAGGTGCCGACGGCAAGCTTCGGATTGCGCTCAACGGGAAGATCCTGTTCAACCTGGCGACCCTCGATCAGGGATTCTGGCCGGACGGACTCAACACCGCACCGACCGACGCGGCGCTCCGGTTCGATCTCGAGCAGCACAAGCGGCTCGGGTTCAACACCGTGCGCAAGCACATCAAGGTCGAGCCGGATCGCTGGTACTACTGGGCCGACAAGCTCGGCCTGATGGTCTGGCAGGACATGCCGGCAACGAAGACCGACGCCATGCCGGACCCATGGCGGGCGCAGTTCGAGTCCGAGCTGCACGAGATGGTCGACGAGCACAAGAGCTTCACCTCGATCACCGTCTGGGTCCCCTTCAACGAGGGCTGGGGTGAGTGGGACCGGGCGGCGACCGGCCGGATCGCGGACGACGTCAAGGCGCAGGACCCGTCCCGCCTCGTCAACGCCCACAGCGGCGTGAACTGCTGCAACTCCCACGGCGACTCCGGTCGCGGCGACCTGATCGACAACCACGCGTACCTCGGCCCGGCCACGACGGCGCCGTCGGACACCCGAGCGGCGGTTGACGGCGAGCATGGCGGGTTCGGCCTGAAGGTGCCGGATCACATGTGGTTCGGCGACGGATCGGCGTACGAGATGGAGCCCGACTCGGCGACCCTCACCCGGCGGTACGTCGAGAACCAGGCCGACGTGCTGAGATCGGCCGAGCAATGCGGGATCAGCGGATCGGTCTACACCCAGATCACCGATGTCGAAGGTGAGCTGAACGGGTTCTACACCTACGACCGGCGAGTCCCGAAGATGGACTTCGACCAGGTGCGGATGATCAACCAGCAGATCATCGCCGACGCGGACGGGTCGGGCACTGGCATACCAGACCCGGGACCCGGTACACCGGGTGCCGACGGCATCCACTTCTATCCGCTCGACGGCACCGCGGAAGATGCTGTGGGCAACAATGATGGAACTCTCCAGGGCGGCGCGACCTTTGCCCCGGGCAAGAACGGCGAGGCGGTCGCGCTCAACGGATCGGGTCAGTACGTCGACACCGGCGCGGCTCTGCTCGACACCGGCAAGAACTACACCGCGAGCGCCTGGGTGAGGCTGAACAAGGCGGACGGCGCGTTCCAGACGTTCGTCAGCCAGGACGGCGATCGCGACAGCGCGTTCTTCCTGCAGTACTCCGGCCAGGACCAGCGTTTCGCGATGAGCTTCCCCGGCATCCGGGCGTTGTCGCCGACGAAGCCCAACCCGGGGCAGTGGTACCACGTCACCGGCGTACGCGATGTCGTGAAGGGCGAGCTCAAGCTCTACGTGGACGGCGAGCTCGTCGCCACCAAGAGCGCGTGCGCCCTGGACGCCAGCTCGACCGGCAACACGGTCATCGGCCGGGCGAAGTTCGGTGGCAACCAAGTGGACTTCCTGGACGGCACGATCGATCAGGTCCACCTGTACGACCGGGCCCTCACCGATGCGGAGGTGCGCACTCTCTACGAATCAGGCCGCTAGAAAGGGTTCGGGATGCGAAGTCAGAGCGCAACCCCGATCCTTGTAGGTACCGATCAGGGGAGGTGAGTGCGATGGCCGCACCCAGCCAGCTGCTCGCACCCCATTCGACGATCCGGTTCCGGCCTCCGCGGTTCGGGCTCGGCGGTTCGCATCTCGGCGAGCCGCCGGGCCCGGACGCCGACGCGACCGCGGTTGCCACCGTCGACGCGGCCTACCAGGCCGGTATCAGGTTCTTCGACACGTCCCCGGCGTACGGCGACTCGGAACGACGACTCGGCACGGCGCTGCAGAAGCGCCCGCGGGGTGAGTTCCTGGTGTCGACGAAGGTGATCGGAGCCGACCCGAAGACCTCGATCGACCAGAGCAGCGCGCAGCTGGGACTCGCGGTCGATGTCGCCTTCGCCCACGACGAGTCGGCGTACCCGACGCTCGACCGGCTGCGGCGCGAAGGGACCATCAAGGCAGTAGGAGCAGTGTCGGACGACTGGCAGGAGCTCGACCGTCTGGTGCGCGACGTCGAGCTCGACTGTGTGCTGCTGACGGCGCACTATTCGTTGCTCGACCGCACCGCCGGACCGCTGCTGGATCGTTGCCTGACGCACGGAGTCTCCGTCATCGTCTCCGGCGTACTCACCCCACAGGTCCTCCACGCAGACACCGTCGAGGCACGACGCATCGCAGCCGTCTGCGAGCGGTACGGCGTTTCCCTGCCGCAGGCCGCACTCGCCTTTCCCAGCAGGCATTCCGCGGTCACGTCTGTGCTGATCGCCGCGTCGTCACCGGCCGAGATCCGCGCCGACGCGGCGCTGGTCCGCCAGCCCGTGCCGGACAAGCTCTGGCGGGATCCGGAGTTGCTGCGCTTGCTATCCTGACAACAGGAGTTCGACGCAAGCGGGCTCCCCGGACGAGCGGCGCCGTACCCGGTCTGTCAAGACGACGCCTCACCCTCACGGAGGGGGTCGTCCTCATGCATGTACTCGACGTTCTCGAGATCGTTGGCGCGGTCACCGTTCTGCTCGCGTTCGCCGCCGCGCAGGCGGGCCGGTTGCGCCAGCGCACCATCACGTACCAGCTCCTGAACCTGCTCGGCTCAGGAGTCCTCGCCGGCATCGCCGCGCTCCAGCTGTCCTGGGGCTTCCTGCTGCTGGAGGGCAGTTGGGCCGTCATCAGCCTGATCGGGCTGCTGACCCTCAAGCGGCGACGGCAAACCGATTAGAACTTGTCACCCGGGTTCGTCCCAGTGGGGGACGGGCCCGTCGGGAGTGTGGTGGGGATACCGGTCGGGACCGGGCTCGGGCTGATCGAGATGGACGGTGAGCCCGTGCCGGTGCCCGGCGGCGGCGTCGTCGGCGTGACGGTGACGGTGGCCGTATTCGCCGGCGTGGGGATGACGGGTTCGGGCTCGAGCGGCTGCGCGTGGCGGAACAGCAGCCACGCCAGGAAGACGGCCAGCACCATGATCAGCGCCATCGTCAGCAACGCGAATGCGAGCGCCCACCGCGATGCCGGGCGCAGAGCGTTCGGCCACGGCAGCGGCCAGATCCGGAACAGACCAGGACGCCGCCGGCTCTCCCAGTAGTGACGGAACTCCGGCCCGCGCAACTTGCCGATCTGCGGGACGCGATCCATGAGTACTGCGGACAGGATCTCCTCGCCGCGACGCTCCGCGATCAACCGCTCGTCGGACGCCGCGCTGGACCCGTCGTCCTCCCGGATCGGCCCGACCGCGACCCAGAGCGCGAGGTCGTCGTCATCGGCGTCGTTGTGGCCCAGGACGGCTTCCTCGGGCAGATCGTCGACGGCGTACACGAACCGGTCGCGGGCGGCCGCGTCGTCGGCGGAGCCCTCGGTCATCATCGCGACGACGACGTTCCGGCCGGCCTCGTCGCTGGCGGTGTAGAGGTAGCCGGCCGCGTTCGCGCCGAGCCGGCCGCGGAGCCAGAACTCGCCGACCCGCGGCGGGTCCTCCGGCTGCAACGGCAGAGCCTCCGGAATCTCCAGCGCAGGGCGCTGCTCCGGCGGGTCCGCCGGCTGCGCCTCGGTCTGGGATTCGGTCGCAGTCATCACCCCCAATCCCACCACATCCCTGGTAGCGCTGTCGCCACGGCCGCCGCTCGGGCAGCGGCGCGGTGACAGTCGGCGCGCGCGATTTGGCTCGGCGGGGCAGGATGGGGAAGGACCCGGTGGGCCCTGCGTCCGCTGGCCCCGGCGATCTGATGGAATGACCGGTGTTGCGAAGTGGGGAATGACAAGGTCCGTCGACGCGGGCCCCGGAAGGACAGGCATGACCGAGACGACGGTGCCCACGGGTGCGGTGGCCCAGCAGTCCAGGCTGATCGGCGAGGCCCTCGGTGAGGTCAAGCGGGTGATCGTCGGCCAGGAGCACATGGTCGAGACACTGATGGTGTCGCTGCTCGCGAAGGGTCACTGTCTGCTCGAGGGCGTCCCCGGTGTCGCCAAGACGCTTGCGGTTCGCACCTTCGCCAGCGTGGTCGGCGGCACGTTCGCCCGGATCCAGTTCACCCCGGACCTGGTCCCGTCCGACATCGTCGGCACCCGGATCTACCGGCAGACCCGGGAGACGTTCGACATCGAGCTCGGCCCGACGTTCGTGAACTTCGTGCTGGCCGACGAGGTCAACCGCGCGCCGGCCAAGGTGCAGTCGGCGATGCTCGAGCTGATGGCCGAGCGGCAGGTGTCGATCGGCGGCCAGACCTTCCCGATGCCGAAGCCGTTCATCGTCATCGCCACCCAGAACCCGATCGAGTCCGAGGGCGTCTATCCGCTGCCGGAGGCGCAGCGCGACCGCTTCCTGGTCAAGATCGACGTGCCGCACCCGCGCGGGCACGAGGAGTTCGAGATCCTCCGCCGGATGAGCGTCGACCCGCCGGAGCCGCGTCAGGTGCTCAAGCCGGAGACGATCCTCGAGCTGCAGCGGTCCGCCGAGCAGGTGTTCGTCCACAACCTCGTCGCGGAGTACGCCGTACGTCTGGTGATGGCGACCCGTACGCCGACCGACTTCCATCTGCCCGACCTGGAGCCGATCATCGAGCTGGGCGTCAGCCCGCGCGCGACGCTCGGCCTGATCGCGGCCGGGCGCGCGCTTTCGTTGATCCACGGCCGGGACTACCTGCTGCCGAGCGACATCCAGACCGTCGCGCTCGACGTCATGGGCCATCGTCTCGGCCTGACCTTCGACGCCGTCGCCGACAACATCGACCCGCGGGCCGTGATCGAGCGGATCCTGGCCACCGTCCCGCCGCCGCAGCCGGTCTGGCGCGACGGCGCCGACGGCACCGGCCGCCCGGAGTTCGTGTAGTGCCCAACCGACGAGACCCGCGGGCTGCGATGACGATCTCGCAGCTCGCTCCCGAGCGTGCGTTGCGGCGGCTGGAGCTGACCGTCGTACGGCGGCTCGAGGGCTACCTGCACGGGGAACACCTGGGGCTCCTCCCGGGTCCGGGCACCGAGCTGGCCGAAGCGCGTGAGTATCAGGTCGGCGACGACGTACGACGGATGGACTGGGCCGTCACCGCACGGACCACGATCCCGCACGTCCGCGACCTGATCGCGGACCGCGAGCTGGAGACGTGGGCGCTGGTCGACCTGTCCGGCTCGATGGACTTCGGCACGTCGACGCTCGAGAAGCGGGAGCTCGCGGTGGCAGCTGTCGCGACCGTCGGGTTCCTGACCCACCGGCTCGGTGACCGGTTCGGCGGGCTGATGCTGCGCGACTCGGCACTGCGACGTTGGCCGGCGCGATCCGGGCGCCTCGCGCTCTACGGTCTGCTGCGCGCGCTGCTCGCCGAGCAGTTCAGCGGCGACGAAGAGGCACACCGCAGCGATCTGGCCGCCGCGCTCGAGTCGATGGCTCGGACGCAGCGCAAACGCGGACTGCGCGTGATCGTCTCCGACTTCCTCACCCCGCAGGACGGTGAGGTCGCGAGCCAGATCGAGCCCTCGTGGGAACGGGCGATGCGCAAGCTGACCGCTCAGCACCAGGTGCTCGCGGTCGAGATCGTCGACCCGCGCGAGCTCGAGCTGCCGAACATCGGCGTCGTCACGATCGGTGACCCGGAGACCGGCGAAGTGCGCGAGATCGACACCCGGCGGCGCAAGGTCCGGGAGGCGTTCGCGGTCGCGGCTCTCGCGCAACGGGAACGAACCAGGGCCGCCCTGCGTAGGGTAGGTGCGGGGCATCTTGTCCTGCGGACCGACCGCGACTGGGTTGCCGACACCGTGCGGTTCGTGCTCGCGTACCGGCGAGTGGCGCCCCGCCTGCACCAACCGCCGAAGGGAGTGGCTCGCTGATGGAGTTCCTGTCTCCGGCCAGATTGTGGTTCCTGCTCCTGATCCCGCTGATCGTCGCGGGGTACATCTTTCTTCAGCACCGGCGCTCGCAGTACGCATTGCGCTTCACCAACATCGCGCTGCTGGACCGGGTCGCGCCGCGGCGGCCGCAGTGGCGGCGGCACCTCGCCGTCGGGCTGGCGCTGCTGGCCGCGATGACCTGCATCCTGGCGTTCGCGCAGCCGAAGGACAAGGTCAAGGTGCCGCGCGAGCGGGCCACGATCGTGGTCGCGATCGACGTCTCGCTGTCGATGATGGCGACCGACATCGAGCCGAACCGGCTGGAGGCCGCGAAGGAGTCGGCGAAGGAGTTCGTCAACAACCTGCCGACGAAGTTCAACGTGGCACTGGTCAACTTCGCCGGTACGGCGTCCATCATCGTGCCGCCGACCACGGACCGGGCGACCATCGACCGCTCGATCGACGGGCTCGAGCTGGCCGAGTCGACCGCGACCGGTGAAGGCATCTTCACGTCGCTGCAGGCCCTCACGCAGGTCCCGCCGGATCCCGCGCACCCGAACGACCCGGCCCCGGCCCGCATCGTGATGCTGTCGGACGGCAAGCGAACGGTCGGCCGGACGGCGCAGGAAGGCGCGCAGGCGGCGAAGGCGAAGAACACCCCGGTGTACACGATCTGCTTCGGCACCGACTCCGGCTTCATCGAGATGGACGGCATCCGGCAGCGCGTACCACCGGACCGCACCGAGCTCCGCAGCATCGCCGAGACCACCGGCGGCGAGGCGTACACCGCGGAGTCCGCGGGCGAGCTCAAGGACGTCTACAAGGACATCGGTTCCTCGGTCGGGTACGACGAGGTCGACAAGGAAATCACCGCCCGGTACGCCGGCATCGCCATGCTCTTCACGTTGGCCGCGGCAGGCGCCTGCATCGCGCTCGCAACGCGCTTCCCCTAGATCCCCGCTCCTCGCGCCTACCCGGCTGGTCGCTGAGCGTCGAGCTGAATCGCGACACGATGGTGATGTAGTTGACACGGCGAGGTTACTGGTGTTCGAGGGGGTGGTGGTGCAAGATGGACCAGAGTTCCGCGGGGTATCTCGTGATGCCTTTGAGGGACAGGTAACGCCAGGACTGACAGGCAAGTGGTCGAGAACGCTGGGGAAGGCGCCCCTCGA
The DNA here is from genome assembly GCF_004365355.1 of Kribbella pratensis. Lineage (GTDB taxonomy): Bacteria > Actinomycetota > Actinomycetes > Propionibacteriales > Kribbellaceae > Kribbella. The sequence continues at coordinate 607,860 of NZ_SODP01000001.1, forward strand.
GCACAGGAGGTCCCGGTGGCGACGACTCGTGGCGTTCTGTACGTCCACACGGTGCCGTCAGCGTTGTGCCCTCATGTCGAGTGGGCCGCGGGCGGCATCCTTGGCGTGCCCGTGAAACTGGATTGGACACCGCAGCCGGCGGCCCAGGGCACGTACCGGGCCGAGCTGTCCTGGCAGGCCGAGGCCGGCACCGCGGCCAAGCTGGCATCCGCCCTGCGCGGCTGGCAGAAGCTGCGGTTCGAGGTCACCGAGGAGCCGAGCAACGGCGTCGAGGGCGAGCGGTACTCGTTCACGCCCGAGCTCGGGGTCTTTCACGCGACCACCGGCGTCCACGGCGACATCATGGTGCCGGAGGAGCGGCTGAAGGCGGCCATGCTGAAGGCAGCCAGCGGCGAGGCCGACCTGACCGAGGAGGTCGAGCGTTTGCTCGGTCGCCCCTGGGACGACGAACTCGAACCCTTCCGCTACGCCGGTGACGGCGCCCCCGTGCGCTGGCTGCACCAGGTGGTCTAAGCGGTTCCTGAGAACTTCAGAAGAAAGCCGTCGACGGCGGCGCTTTTCGCGAACTTTTCGATGAGACTGAGCATCAGACGTTCTACAAGGGTGGGAGGGGCCGTGGCCGCTGGGCCACCGGGTGTCGGGACACCCCCGGTGGTTGTGAACAACAGCGGCCGCACCACGTGAAGGGCACGGATCTCCGGATCCGTGCCCTTCCAGCCGTTCAAGGCGGTCAGCCGTTGGAGGCGGTCAGCCGTTCTAAGGCGGTCAGCCGATTCAGAGCGGGATGTTGCCGTGGTTGCCGCGGATGGGGCCGTCGGCTTCGGCCTTCGCGATGGCTGATGCGAGGGCGGTGCGGGTGCGGGTGGGTTCGACGACCTCGTCGACGACGCCGATCTCGCGGGCCCGGTCGATGCCGCCGGCAATCTTTTCGTGTTCGGCGGCCAGTTCGGCCTCGACCTGCGGCCGGAGCTCCGGGTCGACCTCGGACAGCTTGCGGCGGTGCAACACGCGGACGGCGGCGACCGCGCCCATCACGGCGACCTCGGCCCGGGGCCACGCGAACACGCGCGTTGCCCCCAGCGATCGCGCATTCATCGCGATATACGCCCCGCCGTACGTCTTCCGCGTCACCAGCGTCACCCGCGGTACGACGGCCTCGGCGAAGGCGTGCAGCAGCTTCGCACCCCGTCGTACGACGCCGTCCCACTCCTGCCCGACACCCGGCAGATAACCCGGTACGTCGACCAGCACGACCAGGGGTACGCCGAACGCGTCGCACATCCGCACGAACCGCGACGCCTTCTCCGCCGACAGCGCGTCCAGGCAACCACCGAGGCGGAGCGGGTTGTTGGCGATCACGCCGACCGTCCGCCCGCCGAGCCGGCCGAGCGTGGTGACGATGTTCGGCGCCCAGCGCTGGTGGAGCTCGACGACAGGATGGTCAGCAGACTCGTCGAGCACCCCTCCGACCAACGGATGGACGTCGTACGCACGCTTGGCCGACTCCGGCAGGAACCCGGACAGGTCCGTATCCGGGATGTCGGTGGACATCGAGCCCTGGTTCGCGAGCAGATCGGTCAGCCGGCGGGCCTGCTCCAGAGCGTCCGCCTCGGAGTCGGTCGTGATGTGGACGACCCCCGAGCGCCGGCCGTGCGGCTCGGGCCCGCCAAGCCGCAGCATGTCGACGTCCTCGCCGGTGACCGAGCGGACCACGTCCGGCCCGGTCACGAAGATCCGGCCCTCGGGACCGAGGATGACGATGTCGGTCAACGCCGGACCGTACGCCGCACCGCCGGCTGCCGGGCCGAGCACGACCGAGATCTGCGGAATCTTCCCGGATGCCTGCGTCATCGCGTAGAAGATCTTGCCGACCGCGTGCAGGCTCAGCACGCCCTCGGCCAGCCGCGCGCCGCCGGAGTGCCACAGGCCGATGATCGGCACCTGCTCCTCGCGGGCCACCTCGTACGCCTTGACCACGACGTCGCAGCCCTCGTCACCCATCGCGCCGCCCATCACGGTGGCGTCGGAGCAGAAGGCGACGACCTTCGCCCCGGCAATCCGCCCGCGGGCCGCGATCATCCCCGACAGGTTGTCGGGGGTGATCAGCTCGAGACTGCCCGGATCGAGCAGGTTCGTCAGCCGGGCAAGCGGGTTGCGCGGGTCCAGCTCACGGGGCAGTTTGGCGGGTTTTGCCGGAGCGATGGTCATCGGACCTCCGAAGAGTTACAGGGATTTGAAGGCGATGGCGGCGTTGTGGCCGCCGAAGCCGAACGAGTTGTTCAGCGCCGCGATGTCCCCGTCCGGCAGCTTGCGCTGCTCGGTTGCGACGTCAAGGTCGATCTGGTCGTCGAGCTTGTCCACGTTGATGGTCGGCGGCGAGACCCGGTTGTGGACCGCGAGAACGGTCGCGACGGACTCCACCGCACCGGCGCCGCCGAGCAGGTGACCGGTCATCGACTTCGGCGCGGTGGCGACCGCGTGGTCGGCCTCCTTGCCGAGCGCCTGCCGGATCGCGATCGACTCGGCGATGTCACCCTGGGGCGTCGATGTGGCGTGGGCGTTGATGTGGAAGATGTCCGCCGGGGTCAGGTCGCCCTCGGACAACGCCCGCTCCATCGCCCGCCGCGCACCGGAACCGGTCGGGTCGGGTTGCGCGATGTCGTGGCCGTCGGCGGAGATGCCGGCGCCGGCGAGCTCGGCGTACATCTTCGCGCCGCGCGCCTTCGCGTGCTCGTACGACTCCAGGATCAGGACGCCTGCGCCCTCGCCGAGCAGGAAGCCGTCGCGGTCCACGTCCCATGGACGCGAGGCGCGCTCCGGCTCGTCGTTGCGCTTGCTCAGCGCCTGCATCATCCCGAACGCGGCCAGCGGCAGCGCCATGATCGCGCCTTCGGCGCCACCGGCGATGACCACGTCCGCGCGGCCGAGCCGGATCTGGTCCAGCCCCAGCCAGATCGCCTCGTTGCCGGAGGCGCAGGCCGAGACCGGGGTGTGCACGCCGGCCTTGGCGCCGAACTCCAGGCTCACGTACGCCGCGGACGAGTTCGGCATCAGCATCGGGATCGCCAGCGGTGACACGCGGCGCGGGTTCTGCTGGAGGGCGTCGTAGTTCGAGAGCGTGGTGTGCAGGCCGCCGATACCGGACGCGACCGCGACACCGAGCCGCTCCTTGTCCATCCCGGAGTCCTCCAGGCCGGAGTCGGCCCAGGCCTCACGGGCGGCGACGACGGCGAGCTGCGCCGTCCGGTCCAGGCGACGGGCCTTGACCCGCTCGATCACCTCGGTCGGGTCGACCGCGGCCGGTGCGGCGATCTGCACCGCCAGGTTCTGCACCCACTCGTCGGTCAGCCGCCGCGCGCCGGAGCGTCCGGCCAGCAGCCCTTCCCAGGTGCTGGACACGTCACCCCCGAGCGGGGTCGTGGCTCCGAGCCCAGTGATGACGACTCGGGTCTTCGACATGGTTACCTCATCCTTCACAAGACAGATCTGCGGTTGGGAGCGAGGGGTGTGTGCACTGCGTTGTGCTCATCGAGCCGCGGCACGGGCCACAGCCCGATGAGCACTCCGGGCCAGCACGGGTGACGGCGTATGTCAGCCGTTCTGGGCGCGCTCGATGAACGCGACCGCGTCGCCGACGGTCTTCAGGTTCTTGACCTCGTCGTCGGGGATCTTCACGTCGAACTTCTCCTCGGCGGCCACCACGACCTCCACCATGGAGAGCGAGTCGACGTCGAGGTCGTCGGTGAAGGACTTGTCCAGCTGGACGTCCTCCACCGGGATGCCGGCGATCTCGTTCACGATCTCGGCGAGGTTGGAACGGATCTCTTCGGTGCTGGCCATGTTCTCTGGTTCCCTTTCGGATTTCTTCTGGCTGCCCAGCTTCGCTGGCTGCTACAACCGGGTGCGGCCACCTGAGCCGCCCCGGACAACTATGAACTACGGCAGTCGGATGACCTGGGCGGCGTACACGAGGCCCGCGCCGAAGCCGATGATCAGGGCGAGGTCGCCGCTGCGGGCTTCGCCGGCCTCGCGCATCGCGGTGATCGCGAGCGGGATCGACGCCGCCGAGGTGTTGCCCTGGCGCTCGATGTCGCGCGCGACCTTGACGTGCTCGGGCAGCTTCAGCGCCCGACGCATCGCGTCGGTGATCCGCATGTTCGCCTGGTGCGGGACGAAGAGGTCGAGTTGCTCGGCCTTCACGCCGGCCACGTCGAGCGCCTGCTGCGCGGTCTTCGCCATCTCGAACGACGCCCAGCGGAACACCGGGTTGCCGTCCATCGTGAGGTGCGGCCAGTTGTGGTTGCCGTGCACCTCCTGCCAGGACTCCTTCTGGCTGATGACCTTGTGCTGCGTGCCGTCCGAACCCCACACCACCGGGCCGATCCCCGGTTCGTCGGTCGGTCCAACGATCGCGGCACCGGCGCCGTCGGCGAAGATGAACGCCGTACTGCGGTCGGTCCGGTCGGTGATGTCGCTGAGCCGCTCGACACCGATCGCGAGCACGTACTTCGCGCTGCCGCCGCGGACCAGGTCATTGGCCATCGCGATGCCGTAGCAGAAGCCCGCGCAGGCGGCGGAGATGTCGAACGCCGCCGCGGTCGGGGCGCCCACCGCGACCGCGATCTGGGTCGCGATCGCCGGGGTCTGGTACAGGTGGGTGACCGTCGAGACGATCACGCAGCCGATCTCGGCCGGGTCGATGCCGGCGTCGGCCAGCGCGTCCTTGGCCGCGTTCACCGACATCATCAGCACGGTCTCGTCGTCGCTCGCCCAGCGCCGCTCCTTGATCCCGGAGCGGGTCTGGATCCACTCGTCGCTGGAGTCGATCTGCTCGAGGATCTCGGAGTTCGGCACGACGCGCCGCGGCCGGTAGGACCCGATGCCGAGGACTCCGGCGTACGTCGAACCTGTCGACGCCGTGATCATGCGGGGCTCCCGGCCGGGTGCAGCCGGACCAGCGGCTGGCCCGGAGCGACCGGGTCGCCTTCCTCGGCCAGCCACTCGACCACGATGCCGCCGTGCGGAGCGGTCACCTCGACCTCGTCACGCAGGCTCTTGACCGTCGCGACCACCTCGCCGGCGTCGACCTTGTCGCCGGTCTCGCGGCGGGTCTGCTCGGAGCGGGTGAACGTGCCCTTGATCGGAGCAACCAGCAGGCGCCAGGTCGGGGAGGCGTCGATCTCGGACGGGCTGCCGTGCTTCTCGACGAATGCGCGGGCGTCGTCGAGCTGGTCCGGGGTCTTGAGCGCGAACGTCTCGACACCCTTCAACGCACGCCGGGCGATGCCGGTCAGCGTGCCCGCCGGCGGCAGCTCGAGGATGCCGGTCACGTCGAGGTCGGACATGGTCTGCATGCACAGGTCCCAGCGGACCGGCGCGTTCACCTGGTTGACGAGCCGCTGCAGGACATCCCGGCCGTCGTGGACGACGTGGCCGTCACGGTTCGAGATCAGGCGGGTCCGCGGGTCGTGGGTGCTGATCGCGGTGGCGTACTTCGCCAGCGTCTGCACCGCCGGCTCCATGTGCTTGGTGTGGAACGCGCCGGCGACCGACAGCGGGATCAGCCGGGTCTTGGCCGGCGGGTCAGCGGCCAGCGCGGCCAGCTCCTCAACGGTGCCGGCGGCAACGATCTGGCCCGGGCCGTTGTCGTTCGCGGCGGTCAGGCCGTGCTCGGCGAGCTTGGCCAGGACCTCCTCGCGGTCACCGCCCAGGACCGCGGTCATCGAGGTCGCGGTCTGCGCGGCCGCCGCGGCCATCGCCTTGCCGCGCTCGCGGACCAGGACCATCGCCTGCTCGGCGGTCAGCACACCCGTGCCGGCCGCGGCGGCGAGCTCACCGACGCTGTGACCGGCGACCGCGCCGACCTTGGTGAAGGCGTCGGCCGGGTGCGGGAACACCGCCAGCGCGGCCAGCATGCCGGACGCGACCAGCAGTGGCTGCGCGATCGCGGTGTCGCGGATCGTGTCGGCGTCGGCCTCCGTGCCGTAGTGGGCCAGGTCGAGACCGGCCACCGCGGAGAGCCAGTTCAGCCGGCTCTCGAAGACGGGATCGGCCAGCCACGGCTCGAGGAATCCTGGGGTCTGGGCACCCTGACCGGGTGCGACGATGACGAGCACGTGCCAACTCTCCCTCACCAGGGCCCGTCGGGTGCCCCAGCGCGAGCACGAATTCTTCCAGGCCGGTTTGTAGGGATCCTACAAAACGGTGGTTCCCGGCTCCGGATTGAGCAGGCGACCCAAGGTCAGTGCGACACGCAATGTGAAAGCGTCGCGGGGATCGAGCGGGTTGTACGCCGTGATGTCGGCCACACGCTTGAGCCGGTACCGGACGGTATTGGCGTGGATGAACATCGCCCGGGCCGTCGCCTCGATCGATCCGCCGGAGTCCAGGTACGCCGAAACCGTGTCGAGCAGCACCCCATCGCCGACGGTGAGCGGGCCGTAGACCTCATTGGCGAGCTGACGGCGGGCGTGGCCGTCTCCGGAGAGTGACCGCTCGGGGAGGAGTTCGTCGGCCTGCACCGGCCGGGGCGCAGCGGGCCAGGCGGCTGCGGCGCGGAGGCCGGCAACAGCGGCGCGAGCCGAGGTGACGGCGGACATCAGGTCCTTCACGACCGGGCCGACGACAATCGGGCCGGGTCCAAACCATTGGGCGAGTTTTTGTACGATCTCCACAGGTTTGCTCGTACCGCCTAGTACCACGACCAGGCGGTCGCCCTGGATCGCGCACAGCGCGTCGGCACCGGCCTCACGGGCGGCCTGGCGGACCATGTCGGCCACGTTCGAGGTGGTTTCGGTGTCGCCGGCCCGACCGACCACCACGGCGACTTCCGCGGACCCCGTTGTACCGGCGGCTCCTGTCCAGCCGAGGGCCGATGCGCGCGACCGGACCGACTCGTCGGCCTCGCCGCGGATGACCGAGTCGACGAGGAGGGCTTCGAGGCGGGCGTCCCAGGCGCCGCGCATCTCGGCGGCCTGCGCGTAGACCGTGGCGGCCGCGAAGGCGACCTCACGGGCGTAGCGCTGGATGGCCTCGTGGACGATCGGCACGTCGTCGGGCGGGAGCAGCGTGCCGATAGTGGTCTCGATGGTCTCGATCGTCGTCCGGACCAGGTCGACGGTCTGGTGCAGCGAGATGACCCGGGTGAACTCGCGCGGCGCGGACCCGAAGATCCGGGTCGGCATCGAGGAGTGCGCCTCGGGATCGCGGAACCACTCGACGAACGCCGAGATCCCGGACTGTGCGACCAGTCCGATCCAGGACCGGTCCTGTGCCGAGAGCTCCCCGAACCAGGGCAGCTTCTCCTCCATCGCCGCCATCGCCGCGGTGGCGAGCGCCCCGGTCGCGCCCTGCAACCGCTCCGCCCTAGCTAGATGCCGCGTCATCACCACGCCCCGACCATAACCCCCACCCCACCCGACCCACGCCCACCCGACCCACTCTCGTCCGGCCTACCCGCCTCCGGCCCGCCCGCGGGCGAGTGGATGTCCATCGCAGTTGTGGGTTCTCCACCCGCATACCGGTGGAGAACCCACCAGCCGGGTGGATATCCACTGCAATGATGGGGGTATGACGGACAAAGCGGGCGTGGAGGACGCGATCGCGGCACTGCGCGCCATCGGGTATTACCTCGAGCGGGACCGGCAGCCGACGCACCGGGTGAAGGCGTACCGGCGGGCCGCCGACACGATCGCCGCGCTGCCGGCCGCCGAGGTGCGGGCCCGCCGCCGGGCCGGGACGCTGACCGAGCTCGCCGGCATCGGCCCGAAGACCGAGGCCGTCATCGTCGAGGCGATGGACGGCGCGACCCCGTCGTACCTGGTCAAGCTGGAGGAGGCGGCGGGGGAGCTGACCACCGCGGGCAAGCAGCTGCGGGCGGACCTGAAGGCCGACCTGCATCTGCACTCCGAGTGGTCCGACGGCGGCAGCCCGATCGAGGAGATGGCGCGGACGGCGCATCGCCTCGGTCACTCGTACATGGCGCTGACCGACCACTCGCCCCGGCTGACCGTCGCGAACGGACTGTCCCGCGAACGCCGGCTCCAGCAGCTCGAGGTCGTTGCCGAGCTCAACAAGAAGCTGGCCGACGAGCTCGACGGCTTCCAGATCCTGAACGGGATCGAGGTCGACATCAACGAGGACGGCACGCTCGACTGCGACACCGAGATCCTGGCGCGGCTGGATGTGGTGGTCGCGAGCGTGCATTCGAAGCTCCGGATGGCGTCCGAGCCGATGACCGAGCGGATGGTCCGCGCGATCGCGAACCCGCATGTCGACATCCTCGGCCACTGCACCGGCCGGTTGATCACCGGCGGCCGCGGCACCCGTCCCGAGTCGGAGTTCGACCCCGAGGTCGTCTTCGAGGCCTGCCGCCAGTTCGGTACGGCGGTGGAGATCAATTCCCGTCCCGAACGACTCGACCCGCCCAAACGCCTGCTCTCGATGGCTGTCGAGATGGACTGCATGTTCTCGATCGACACCGACGCGCACGCGCCCGGCCAGCTCGACTGGCAGGTCTACGGCTGCGAACGCGCCGAGGACTGCGGCGTCACCCCCGACCGCGTCATCAATACCTGGGACCAGCAGCAACTCCTGGAATGGACCGCATGATGAGTGATCTCGAGAAGGATCCGGCCGAAGTCATCGGCACCGGGGACTGCGAAGGACCCGCCCTGGAGCTGCTCGAAGGGCGCGAGGTCGTGCTCGGACGATCGACCACGGTACGGCGCCTGCTGCCCAACAAGAACCGTCGCATGGTCGGCGCGTGGTGCTTCGTGGACCACTACGGGCCGGACGATCTGACCCAGCGCGTCGATTCGTACGACGTCCCGGGGGAGCGCGGCATGCAGGTCCCGCCGCATCCGCACACGAGCCTGCAGACGGTGAGCTGGCTGTTCGAAGGCGAGATCGAGCACCGCGACAGCGTCGGATCGCATGCGTTCGTACGGCCAGGCGAGCTCAACATCATGACCGCCGGCAACGGGATCGCCCACTCCGAGATCTCGACGCCGACCGCTCCGCCGATGCTGCACGGAGCGCAACTGTGGGTCGCCCTTCCCGACTCGGTGCGTACGACGACCCCGCCTGCCTTCAACGCGTACGCCGATCTGCCCGAGCTCGAACTCGACGGCGCCCGGGCCACCGTCATGATCGGCACGGTTGCCGGCGTCACCTCGCCCGCACCCGCCTACACCCCACTCGTAGGCGCCGACATCACCATCGAACCCGGCCGGACCCTCGAGTTGCCGTTGACGACGACCAACGAGTACGCCGTACTGGTCGTCGACGGCTCGCTGTCCGTCGGCGACCTACACCCCGGCTTCGGCGAGATGGTCTACCTGGGCGCCAACCGCACATCGATCGATCTAGTTGCCTCCGACAACGGTGTCCGCTTCCTCCTGCTGGGCGGCGAACCCTTCGAAGAACAACTCGTCATGTGGTGGAACTTCATCGGCCGCTCCCACGAGGAGATCGTCGCGGCTCGCGAGTCCTGGCAGCAAGCCATCGGGGCCGGCGGCAACGACCGCTTCCACCTGGTCCCCGGCTACGACGGCGATCCCCTCCCCGCCCCACCGCTGCCGGCTATCGCGTTGAAACCACGACCGCGGGCGCGCTGACCCGGCGGCGGTAGTAGGCCCAGGTCAGGACGAGGAGGGCCGGACCCCAGAGGTTCAGCGGGGCGTAGCAAGCGAGCATCAGAACCTTCCAGCCCGCGTTGGCGAACGGGATGAAGTGGTCGGTGTAGGCGTCGCGGAAGGCGTAGGTCCAGAGGGCGATCAGGGACAGGCCGCCCAGAGTGGCTGGGATGATCGCGGCGTACGGATGGACGCGGCGGCCGCCGATGAGCGGGATCCAGCGTGGGGCGACCTCGCCCCAGCGGCTGACCATGCCCAGGGCTGTCAACGCGACCAGCTCGGAGAAGATGGTCAGGCTGACGACGTACACCTTGCCGCCGGCGCCTGCGAGTCGGGTGGCGTTGCCGTCGGCGTCCAGCATGCCCATCGACGAGCCGAAGACGAGGCCGAGCCGCCACAGGCCGGACGGCAGGACCATGAACGGGATGAGATGCGCCAGGCGGTACGCCCAGCGGGGGACGGGACGCTCAGTTGTGCTCACCCGTCGAGCATCGGTCCAACCACCCCACCGGCACCTCACCCGCCCGAGGGAACGTGCTCCCTCGGGAGGACCTTTCACAGCAGGTCGTGGTCGCGCGCGTACGCCGCAGCCGCCGTCCGGGACGGTACGTCGAGCTTCGCGAAGATGTTGGTGAGATGCCGCGCAACCGTCTTGTCGCTCAGCACCAGCAGTCCCGCGATCTCGGCGTTACTGTTGCCCACCGCAACCAGTCGCAGGACGTCCAGCTCCCGTCCCGTCAGTCCGCTTGTACTGCGACCGATCAGTTTCTCGGCCTCCTGACGCGCCCCCACAGCCCCGAGCTCGGCGAACGTCCGGCACGCCGCGGTCAGTTCGGCAGTCGCCGAGTCGTCGTCTCCGAGCAACCGGACCGCCCGCCCGACGAGCACCTTCGCCCGCGCCACCTCGTACGGCGCCCGCAGCTCACCCCACAGCTGCACAGCAGCTCGCGCCTGCGGCAACGCCCGATCAGCATCCTCCGCGGCCAATGCCACGAGAGCCGAGCAGTACGCCGCCGACGCCCGCAACCCCGCGCACCCGAACTCCTCGGCGATCGTCGACAACTGACCAGCCGCCTGCTCGGCCTCAGCCGGCTCATCGCCCGCGATCAGCACCTCGACCGCTGCCGCCAGCAGCCGCGACCGGTGCACCGGATCACCTGTCTCCGCAAGCAGACGCCGTACGGCGGCGACCGCGCCGGAGACCCGTCCGCGCGCCATCATCAGCAGCGCACGCCCCGGCTGCGCCTCGTATCCGTAGCTGGCGGCCTGGTCGTACGCCGACTCCGCCGCCACGTACTCACCGAGAATCCGCAGTACGTCGCCGCGCTCGCTCATCGCCAGCCCCGCCGCCATGTCGTACCCCAACGCCGCGTACCGCTGGCAGGCGTCCTCGAACTCCGCCAACGCCTCCGGGTACGCAGCATGCAGCCGCAGGATCTGCCCTCGATGGACCGCGCACTGCCCGGTGAACGGCACCAGGTCCGGCTGCGTGTCACACCAGCGGGTGAGTGCTGTCGTCCACGCCGACGCCCGTGCGAAGTCGAGGACCTCCTGACACGCCTCGATCATCGCGCAGTAGACCGTGCCCGCGAAGACCGGTGACAGCTCGCCCGCCGCGACGCCGACCATCGCTTCGTCCAAGGTGGCAAGTCCTTCCGGCACGTGCCCGGCGTACATCATCAGCCGGCCCTTGCACACCAGACCCTGCGCGAGCAGATCCGGATCGCCGTGCCGCCGCGCCACGCTGACGATCTCGTCACCCGTCGAAATTGCGGCGGCGAAGTCGCCGCGATCCACACAGCGGAAGAAGTCGTGGATCAACAGGTACCCGCGCTCGACCACGTCCGCGGGGTAGTCGGCGAGCAGCCGTTCGGCTCGTGCGGCCCACCCGCTGCCGACCGCGCCCTCGCCGCGGCCGTTGTGCACGCGGGCCAGCCAGAACGCGAACCGCACCGCGCCCAGCACCTCGCCGTTGTCGATCCGCAGCCGGTAGCCGCGCTGCAGCGCCCGGATGCACGCGTCGATGTCGCCGAGCAGGAACGTGGCCATCGCCAGGGTCATCAGATCGTCCGCGCCGAGGCCGACCGTCCCGGGATCACCGTCGGCCGCGGTCAGCCGGTCATACGCAGCGGCCCAGTCGCGTCGCTCGAACGCGATCCGGGCTCGCTGCAGATCGTCGACAATCCCCATCAGATGTCCCCCACTGGCGAGCATGCCCTGCCGACTCACGCGGCGGCAAGACTCCGCTCGGTGCGGACCCGCGCCGCGATCCGGCGGGCGACGTACGCCGCGTCCCGGCCGACCCCCGGCAGCACCATCGAACTGAAGGCGTACTGGAACGACAGCCCGCAGAAGAACAGACCGGGTGCGTTCTCGGCGACCCCGCGGTACTCGCGCGGCCAGCCGTCCGCGCCGACCAGCGGCATCTTGATCCAGTCGAACACCTGCCGGAAGCCGGTCGCCCAGACGACGTTCGCGACGTCCAGCACCCGCCCGTCGGCGAGCATCGGCAGACCGTCCTGGGTCCCCGTGACCCGGGCCGGCAACCGCTCGACCCCGCGCTCGAGCAGATCTGCGCGCTTGACCCGGATCATCGGGCCGCCGTGGTGCCGGATGTGGTCCATCTCTTTCCTGCCCATCGGCGTCCGGCGGGTGAGCACATGCCGCCAGGCGAACAGGATGAGCGGCCAGAAGAAGACCTGGTTCGGCCGGCCCGGCGTGAACGGCACCTGTCCGGGATCGCGGCCGCACAGGATCGTGTCGTGCGTCTGGGCGACCTCGTACGCGATGTCGGTGCCGGAGTGCGACCCGCCGACGACCAGCACCGGTCCGTCCTTGAGTTGCTCCGGACGCTGGTACTCCGACGAATGCAGCTGCCGGATCGCCGGATCCAGGTCGACCGCGAAGTCCGGTAGGTACGGCGTACGGCCGAAGGTGCCGGTGGCGACGACGACGTTGTCCGCGGTGAGCTGCTCGCGCCCGACGGTGACGATCCACTGGTCGTCGAGTCGTTCGAGCTTGTCGACGCGCGTGTTCTGCCGGATCGGGAGGTCGAAGCGCTCGGCGTACGACGCGAGGTAGTCGGCGACCTCGTCCTTGCCGGGGTAGTGCCACGGGTCGGCCGGGAACGGCAAGCCGGGCAGCCCGTCGTACTTCGCCGGCGAGTAGAGCTTGAGGCTGTCCCAGTGCGACCGCCACTGGTCTCCCACGCGTGCGCCGCCGTCGAGGATCGTGAACGGCTCACCGAGCCGCTGTAGGTGGTAACCGGTGGCGAGCCCGGCCTGTCCTGCGCCGATGATGATCGTATTCATGCCTCGACGCTAGATTTCCCCGCGCCCCCACCGCGTCGGACGGAATACGCATCTTCGGTCCGGCCCGACTACGAGGTTTGGCGTACGTACGACGGCCGCCCACCCCGGGCTGGGGTGAGCGGCCGTCGAAGGGTGGATTAGGCGCCGGCGCCTTCTTGCTTTACGCCGGCGACTGCGGTCGGGTCGTCGATCCGGTACTTGCGGGCCGCCTCGGCGGCGACCTCCGGCTTGACGTCGCCGCGCTTGGCGAGGATCTCCAGTGTCGCGACCACGATCGACTCGGCGTCGACCTGGAAGTGCCGACGGGCCGCGGCCCGGGTGTCGGCGAGGCCGAAGCCGTCGGTGCCGAGCGAGGTGTAGTCGTTCGGAACCCAGCGGGAGATCTGGTCCTGCACCGCGCGCATGAAGTCGCTGACGGCAACGACCGGGCCCTTGGTGTCCTTCAGCTGCTCGGTCACGAACGGCACCTGCTCCGGCTCGTCCGGGTGCAGCAGGTTGTGCTGCTCGGCGGCGACCGCGTCGCGGCGCAGTTCGTTCCACGAGGTTACGGACCAGATGTCCGCGGCAACGGAGTACTCCTCGGCGAGGATCTGCTGGGCCTTCTGCACCCACGGCAGCGCGACACCGGACCCGAGCAGCTGCACCCGCGGTACGTCGTCGCCCTCGGCGGTCTGGTACTCGTTGAAGCGGTACATGCCCTTGAGCAGACCGTTGACGTCGAGGCCCTCCGGCTCGGCCGGCTGTGCCACCGGCTCGTTGTAGACCGTGAGGTAGTAGAAGACGTCCTCGCCGACCGGCTTGTCCGCGTCCAGGCCGTAGCCGTACATCCGGCGCAGGCCGTCCTTCACGATGTACGCGATCTCGTACGCGAACGCCGGGTCGTAGTGCACGACGGCCGGGTTGGTCGAGGCGAGCAGCGGCGAGTGTCCGTCCGCGTGCTGCAGTCCCTCACCGGTCAGCGTCGTCCGGCCGGCGGTCGCGCCGATCAGGAAGCCGCGGCCGAGCTGGTCGCCGAAGGCCCACATGAAGTCGCCGGTCCGCTGGAACCCGAACATCGAGTAGAAGATGTAGAACGGGATCATCGGCTCGCCGTGCGTGGCGTACGCCGTACCGGCCGCGATCACCGAGCCCATCGCGCCGGCCTCGCTGATGCCCTCGTGCAGCAGCTGTCCGGCGGTGGACTCCTTCCACGACAGCAGCAGGTTGCGGTCGACGGCCTCGTAGTTCTGCCCGTGCGGCGAGTAGATCTTCGCGGTCGGGAACATCGAGTCCATCCCGAACGTGCGGTACTCGTCCGGGGCGATCGGGACGATCCGGTGGCCGATCTCCGGGTCCTTCATCAGGTCCCGGAAGAGCCGGACCAGCGCCATCGTGGTCGCGATCGGCGCGTGGCTGCCCTTGGACAGCGGCTTGTAGACGTCGTCGCCCGGCAGCTTCAGCGTCTTCGGCGCGACCCGCCGCTCCGGCAGCGAACCGCCGAGCTGCTTGCGCCGCTCCATCATGTACTGGTACTCCGGCGAGTCGGTGCCGGGGTGGAAGTACGGCGGGTTGTACGCGTCCTCGAGGTCCTTGTCCTCGATCGGCAGGTAGAGCCGGTCGCGGAACGCCTTCAGGTCGTCCGAGGTCAGCTTCTTCATCTGGTGGGTCGCGTTGCGGCCCTCCAGCGCCTCGATCGTCCAGCCCTTGATGGTCTGGGCCAGGATCACGGTCGGCTGGCCGACGTGCTCGGTCGCGCTCTTGAACGCGGCGTACACCTTGCGGTAGTCGTGACCGCCGCGGGGCAGCTTGCGCAGGTCCTCGTCGGACAGGTTGCTGACCATCTGCTGCAGCCGCTGGTCGCCGCCGAAGAAGTTGTTCCGGATGTACTCACCGGACTCGACGGAGTACGTCTGGAACTGGCCGTCGGGCGTGGTGTTCATCTTGTTCACCAGCGCGCCGTCGTGGTCCTGGGCCAGCAGGTTGTCCCACTCGCGGCCCCAGATCACCTTGATCACGTTCCAGCCCGCGCCGCGGAAGAACGCCTCCAGCTCCTGGATGACCTTGCCGTTGCCGCGGACCGGTCCGTCCAGTTGCTGCAGGTTGCAGTTGATCACGAAGGTGAGGTTGTCGAGCTCCTCGCGCGCGGCCAGGCCGATCGCGCCGAGCGACTCCGGCTCACCCATCTCGCCGTCACCGAGGAACGCCCAGACGTGCTGCTGGCTGGTGTCCTTGATACCGCGGTTGTGCAGGTACCGGTTGAAGCGCGCCTGGTAGATCGAGTTCAGCGCGGCCAGTCCCATCGAGACGGTCGGGAACTCCCAGAAGTCCGGCATCAGCCGGGGGTGCGGGTACGACGACAGGCCCTGGTGCGGGCCGCGGGAGACCTCCTGGCGGAATCCGTCCATGTCGTCCGCGGACAGCCGGCCCTCGAGGAAGGCGCGCGCGTACATACCGGGGGAGGCGTGACCCTGGATGAAGATCTGGTCGCCGCCGCCGGGGTGGTCCTTGCCGCGGAAGAAGTGGTTGAAACCGACCTCGTACAGGCTGGCCGCGGACTGATAGGTGGCGATGTGGCCGCCGACCTCCAGGCCCTTGCGGTTGGCCTTGCTCACCATCACCGCGGCGTTCCACCGGATGAAGGCCCGGATCCGGCGCTCGATGTGCTCGTCGCCGGGGAACCAGGGCTCCCGCTCGGGCGGGATCGAGTTGATGTAGTCGGTGCTCCGCAATGCGGGCACGCCGACCTGTCGCTCCCGGGCTCGCTCGATCAGTTTGAGCATCAGGTAGCGCGCTCGCGCCTTGCCCCGTTCGTCCAGGACGGCGTCGAGCGATTCGACCCATTCACGCGTCTCGTCGGGGTCGATGTCGGGGAGCTGGGTGGGCATCCCCTCGGTGATGATGGCTGGTGGTTCGTGTCCGGAAGCCACGGTGTCCTGCCGTTCTCTCTGGTTGCTCTTCACCGCAATCCTGTCACCTGTTCGGAATGCGTTCTACTTTGCCTTCCCTTCCGGCCCGATTCCGGCTGGCCGGGGCTGAGCCCAGCGGACACGCCCGGTACCCGCCACGCGGATACCGGACACGTCACGGACACCTGGTGCATACTTGCGCGACGCGGTACGACACGATGGACTATCGCTAACTGAGTGGTACTGACACCTACCCCCGGGCAGCGGGGACCACGGAGGAGGACACGTGAGCGCGACCGCGGACCACGCGGACGGCAAGGGCGGAGTGCCGAACATGGCCTCCCGGCTCGGCCTGGAGCCCGGCTGGGTCGTCCAGGAGATCGGGTACGACGATGACTGCGACGACGAGTTCCGCGATGCGATCCGGGAGATCACCGGCGAAGCCTTCGTCGACGAGGACACCGACGAGGTCGTCGACGTCGTCCTGCTCTGGTTCCGCGAGGACGACGGTGACCTGGTCGACGCCTTCTTCGACATCCTGACCGACCTGAAGGCCGGCGGGGTCGTCTGGCTGCTGACGCCGAAGGTCGGTCGCGACGGGTACGTCGAGACCAGCGACATCACCGAGGCCGCCCCGGTGGCGGGCCTGGCCACGACCAGCACACTGAGCGTCACCGACGACTGGTCCGCGACCAAGCTGGTGGTTCCGAAGTCCGGCCGCCGCGGGTGACGATCCCGGCTGCCGGCAGCCGGGCCCCCGATTTCAGCACTCGGAACCAGTACGGCGAAGAGGTCCGGCTGAGCGACTTCACCGGCCGGCGGGACGTCGTACTGGTCTTCTACCCGTACGCCTTCAGCCAGGTCTGCACCAGCGAACTGGCCGCGCTCCGGGACCGCCCGGACCTGCTCGCGGCCGCCGAGTTCCTGGCGATCTCGTGCGATCCGATGTTCACCCTCCGTGCGTATTCCGATGCACAGAGTTTGAATTTCGGCCTCCTCACCGACTTCTGGCCCCATGGCGAGATCGCCTCGTCGTACGGCGTGTTCGACGCGGACCGCGGCTGCGCCCTCCGCGGAACCTTCGTGGTGGACCGCACCGGAGTGGTCCGGTGGTCCGTCGTCAACCCGATCCCCGAGGCTCGCAACCCCGACGACTACGCGGAGGCACTAGCAGCCCTGAACCTCAGGTAGACTCCTCCGGTCGTTTGATCCGGGCGGATAGCTCAGCGGTAGAGCGCTTCCCTTACAAGGAAGATGTCGGGGGTTCGATCCCCTCTTCGCCCACCTCATCCGGTTCAGAAGACCGCCTTCACCAGGCGGTCGAGTGCCGGCGGGAAGACCTGCAGCAGGTCCACCTCAGCGTCTCCCATCGTGATCAGTGCGGTCAGTGTCCTGGTGCCGTCCGCGCTGCTGAACATCAGGGCGCCGTACCCGCCCGGTGCGCTGCCGTTGTGGTGGTAGATGGTCTCTGAACCGGTGTCCTGCGCGAACAGGCCCAGGCCGTAGTTGAGCGGTCCGCTCTTCGGCTCCGGCGCCCGCATCTCGGCCAGTAGGTCGGCGGGCAGGAGCTTCCCGCTCTGCAGCGCAGACATGAACACCTGCAGGTCCCGGGTGGTCGAGAGCATGCTCCCGGCGGCGAACAGCAGCGAGGGGTTCTGCTCCGTGACGTCGACCAGCTTCCAGTCGTCACTGTTCTGGTAGCGGAAGTACCCGTGCGAGTGGGCTCCGGGAATGTCCGTCCGGTCACCCGGCTCCAGCGTGCCGCTCAGCTCGAGCGGCTTGAGGATCCGCGACTCCAGCTCCGCGGCGAACGGGCGGCCGGTGACGGCCTCGATCAGCAGCGCGGCGACCGTGTAGTTGGTGTTGGCGTAGCTCCACTCGGTGCCCGGCTCGAACCGCGCCGGCTTGGCCAGGGCGAACCCGACCAGCTCGTCCGGCGTGTAGCCCTGCAGCCGGTGTTCGGCCCAGTCCTTCCCGGTCGCCGGGAGGCCCGGTACGACGGTACCGTCGGGGAAGTACTCGCCCGTGTAGTTGAACAGCCCGCTGGTGTGGTTGAGCAGCATCCGCACGGTGATCCGCGGGTCCAGCTCGAACCTGGTGAGCTGCGGCGCGACCGGGCCGTCCAACTCGAGCTTGCCCTCGGCCACCAGTTGCAGCACGACGGTAGAGACGAAGGTCTTGGTGACGCTGCCGACCCGGCCCTGTCCGTCCAGCGGCGGCTTCTCCGCGCTGCCGAGCTCACGGATTCCGGTGGTGCCGACCCACTCTCCGTGCTCGTCGTGCACACGCAGTTCGAGTCCGCCGAAGCCGGCGTCGACGAACTCCTGGGCCGCCTTCTGCAGCTCCGGGCGGTCCTGGTGGTCGGTAGGGGTTTGCGTCGACATATCCGTGCTCCTCGGTCTGTTCGTTGCTGTCGAGAACCACGATGTCGATGCGCCCTGACACCGGACCGCCATCGCGCTGACACGTGGTCTAGGCGTCCAGCAAGGGCAGCGGTGCGAAGGAGTGCTCGGCCCAGAGGCGCCGCGACAGCTCCTCGGGGTACGGCGTGATGGTCAGCTCGGTGGTGAATTTTGCGACCTGCCGGCGTGTGGCGTCGTACTGCGGCCAACCGGGATCGCCGGTGTGGGCGAAGGCGGTCCAGGCCGTCCGGAACAGCTGCGAGACCTGCTCCGCCGCAGGGAGTTGCTCCTGGTCGAGGAGGAAGCCGAGCAGGGGTGTGGTGCCGAAGACGAGGGGTACGTCGAGGCCGTGGCATGCGCCGAGGCCGGTGTCGGGCCAGGTCAGTTCGTAGGCGTAGGCGCGGCCGCCGCCGGTGACCTGGGCTTCGGCCAGGCGGTGGCTCGGCATGCGGAACAGCCAGTCGGAATGGACCAGTTCGTAGATGCGCTCGGCGGTCGCATCGGGGTAGGCCTCGCGGTAGCCGGCCGGCGCGAGCAGCTGAAGGGCGGTCGCGGCGTCGTTCTCGGTCAGGTTGCCGAGGCGACCGTCGGCGGCGAGGAGCAGGCGGTACTCGTCCCGCGTGTGGCCGGCGATCAGCTCGACCTCGCGGGCGGCTCCATCAGCCAGCGCCTCGAACGGCGTACGCGGGAGGACGTCACCATCGACGACTGGCGCGAACGGGAGGCCCAGGTACGCCGGCGCGCCCCACCGGCTGATCTCCGGCTGCATCGCCGTGGCCAACATGTCCGAGGCGGCGACGAGGTCGGCCGTCGGGACGCGGCGCAGATCGTCGACCGTCGGTGCGACGTCCAGCAGGGCAGCGATCTCGGTCATGATGTCGGCGGCCAGCGGCGGTGTGAAGAACGTCCCGGGCGCACTCTGCGTGATCGCCCGGCGAAACAGACCGACCGCCCGGGGCATGGAGAGGAGGGCGGCAACCGAGCCCGCCCCGGCCGACTCTCCGAACACCGTGACCCGATCCGGGTCGCCACCGAAAGCAGCGATAGTCGCGCGCACCCACTCCAGTGCGGCGACCTGATCGAGCAGGCCGCGGTTCGCCGGCGCGCCTTCCAGTTGCCCGAACCCGTCGACCCCGAGCCGGTGGTTGAACGTCACCACGACGACATCACCTTCGCGGGCCAGCCGCGTCCCGTCGTACGACGGATCGCCGGACTGGCCGATCGCGTACGCGCCGCCGTAGATCCACACCATCACCGGCAGTCCCGCGCTGAGGTGCGGCGACCAGACGTTGACGGTCAGCCAGTCGTCGCCGGTCGCCGGGTTCGACGGCTGACCGAAGATCAGCGACTGTGGCGGCGGCGGTCCGAACTCGATCGCCTCGCGTACGCCGTCCCATGCTTCCGCCGGCTGCGGCGCCGCGAAGCGCAGTTCGCCCACCGGCGGCCGGGCGAACGGGATGCCGCGGAACACCGACAATCCGTTCTCGCTGCGGCCCCGAACGAGTCCGCTAGTCGTGCGGACCTGGGGGCCCGTCTCACTCATCGGCCCATGTTCCCGCCGTACGCGCGACCTGTCGCCAGGTTTGTCACGACGGGCCGTATCGGAACCCGCTGACACTCGTTGTGATCGGTGTCGTGAGTCGCACAATTCTTAACCATCGGCTGGTGAGAACGGACTCCTCCAGGGCGGGTCGCGGCTGGTAGGGTTCACGGCTGTCGGTCGGCGCGATGACATACCGGGTAGGCCCGGTCACGGCATCGTTCCGGCAGACGGAAATACGGGGCTGCTTACGGTTGTGAAGTGAGGCGGGTCTGCCCTGAACCCGCTCCGTCCAGTTCGGGAGGCGCGTGTCCGTGGGTCGCCAACTGGTCGGCGTCTCTACGCTCGTAGCCGGCGTCTGCCCGCGTCCCGTCGTACCCGCAGCTGAGCCTCCGATGCAGCCCGCGATGCAGCTGGTGGTGGCATCGGCGTGAGAAGTGGTGCAGACCGGCCGGCGATCTCCACCGGGCCGGCATTGATGATTCCCGCCGGGTACCCGCGCGACCTGCCGAGCGCGCTGCTCCGGGCGGCTCGCGACTTCAGCGCCGCCGGCGTGGTCGAGATCGGGCCGGACGGCCGCGAGACCAAGCTCGACTTCCCGACGCTGCTCGAGCTCGCTGCCCGGATCCTCGCCGGCTTGCGCGCGAACGGCGTACGCGCCGGAGACCCCGCGGTCGTGCACTGCACCGAGCCGGTCGGATTCTTCGCCGCGTTCTGGGCCTGCACGCTCGGCGGCATCCGCCCGCTGCTCGTCGCGCCGAACCCTGGCGGCGACCGGACCGAGGAAGGCCGCGAGCGGCTCCGCAAGATCACCGACCTGCTCGGCTGGACGGTCCTGATCGGCCGCCCGTCCGACCTGCCGAACGACCTCGGTCTGCCGGTCCTCGACCCCGACGCGATGGCCGGCCACGAGCCGACCTCGGATTTCCACCGGCCGGCCGCGGACGATGTCGCCGTACTGATGCTGTCGTCGGGATCGACCGGTACGCCGAAGATCGTGCAGCTGACGCACCGCGGTCTGGTGGAGTTCGCTGCTGGTACGCCGGCGATGCTGCCGGTGCGACCGGGGCAGACGACGCTGAACTGGTTGCCGCTCGATCGCAGCGGGGCGTTCCTGCTGTATCACCTGCTGCCGGTGTTCACCGGGTGCACGAACATCCACGTGAACACAGACTGGGTGCTCGCCAACCCGCTGCGCTGGCTCGACCTGATGGACCAGCACCGCGTCAACCACTCGTGGTCGCCGAACTTCGGGTACCGGCTCGCGACCGCTGCTGTCGCGGGTGAGCCGGATCGGCACTGGGACCTGTCCGCGCTGCGCAGTCTGGTCAGCGGCGGCGAGCAAATCACCGTGCCGGTGATGTCGGAGTTCTTGCGCGTGACGAACCGGTTCGGCGTCGTCCCCGAGACGTTCGTCGCGGCGTGGGGGATGACGGAGACGGTCACCGGGATCACCTTTGCGCGGCCCGGGCTGACGCCGAACGTGCATCGCGTCCGCATCCCACCGACCGGCGTGGTCGAGTGGGTGGACCAGCGGCCGTCTTCCGGCAAGGTCGCCGTCGCGCGGCCCGGCAAGCCGCGGACCGAAGTACCTGGCGTTCTGTCGCTGGTGTCCGTCGGGGCGCCGGCACCTGGTACGACGGTGCGCATCGTGGCACCCAACGGCGCCGTACTGCCGGAGGGGCGGATCGGTCAGCTGCAGGTCGCGTCGGCTCGGGTGACGCCCGGGTACCTCGGGAACCTCGAGGCCGACCGCATGGCGTTCCCGGTGGGGAACTGGCCCGCCCGCAAGTGGCTCGCGACCGGTGACCAGGGCTTCATCACCGGCGGCCAGGTCGTCATCACCGGCCGGGACAGCGAACGCATCATCATGTCCGGCAAGCTCCACTATGCCCACGACATCGAGTCCGTCGCGACGACCGTTGTCGGTGCCGAGCACGGTCTGGTCGCTGCGTGCGGCGTCGCGGACGAGGCGTCCGGGACCGATCGCCTGGTCGTGTTCTACGCGCTGACCCCAGACTCGGTCCCCGGCATGGACCAGGCCATCCGAAGCCTGATCCAGACCCGGCTCGGGCTGTCGGCCGAGGTCGTCGGCGTACCCCGCCGCGACTTCCCCACCACCCCCGGCGGCAAGATCCTCCGCCCCCTCCTGAAGCAACGCTGGATCGACGGCACCCTCCTCCAGCCCCCCGCCGCCCCCCACGTAGAACCGGCCGGCGCCACCCCCAACTCCGGCCCCACCGGCCAGGGTCCCTCAGCAACCCCCGAAACCACGCCATACGCCGACGAGGACCCCTCAGAACGCACCACCGAACTCCCGGTAGTCCGCCTAGCCTGGAAACGCGAACTCCAACAATCCATCCCCACACCCCCCCAACGCCCCACCCTCGGCACCCCCCAGCCACCCGCCGGGGAGCCCGCCCCCGCGCAGCCATCGCAGGACGAGCCGACACTCGACGACCCGGCGTCCGACCAGTCGCCCTCCGCCCAGTCGAGCTCCGCTGAGGCCCCCTCCCCGCAGCCAGCACACGAGCAGTCGCCCGCCGACCCGCCCACGGCGCAGCAGTCGGCACCCGTTCCGCCCAATGCTGCGGCGTTCGAGCCAGGCATCTCCGAGACCGCGCAGTCGGATTCCGGACCGTCAGAGCAGACCGCGTCCGACGTGACCGCAGACGCCGCAGCGGAGCCTGAGTCAACGGCCGAGTCCAGCACCCCAGCAACATCCGCCGGTGAAGACGAGCGCGAGCTCATCCCCGAGCAAACCGGATCCGCGTCGCCTGCAGCTCCAACCCCTGAAGACGAGCCACGCGCGCCCGAAGACACAGCAGTACCCGCGACCGAACCCGAGCTGACGTCCGAGTCCGCGGAGTCCGCCACACCTGCAACGCCGGCGCCCGACGCCACCGCAGTACCCGCGACTGAATCCGAGTCGGCTGCGGAACCCACGGCGGCATCGCCCGCCGCTGCAACCACCGCAGTACCGGCGGACGATCCTGAGTCGTCCGCCGAATCCGCCACGCCTGCAGCGGCCGAGTCCGACGACAGTGCATTCCTTGCGACTGAGGCCGAGTCGACTGCGGAGTCCACCGCGACGCCCGCGGCGGCTGCAACCGGCGTACCTGCATACGAGCCCGACGTGGCCGCCGCGTCTGCGACGCCGACGCCTGAGGTCAGCGAAGTACCTGCGGACGAGCCTGAGGCCATCGGGACCGAGTCGCCCGCGGCTGAGGACGAGTCCGCGGCTGAGGGCGGCGTCGTACAAGAACCTGGCACGGAGCAGGAGCCAGACGCCGTACGCGCCACCACCGAGGAGGCAGACAGCGGCCAGCTCGTGCAGAACCGGCAGGATCCTGAGCAGGTCGCGCAGGAGCCCGTAGGTGTTCAGGCGGAAGGTCTTGAGGACGACGGAGAGTACGAACGCTCTTCGCGTGACGCCTCGACCGACGACGAGCCGACTGATGCTCAGCCGACGCCGGTAGCCGCAGACGCTGACGTCGACGAACAGTCCACCCCGGAAGGCGCGGGCGGCGAGCAAACCACCGACGCCGAGTCCGAGGTAACTGACCCCGCCCAGTCGGACGCACCTGAGACCGCGGAGCTTGAGGCAACCGAGTCAATGGAGTCCTATAGGCCCGACCCCAGCGAGGCCGAAGAGGCAAGCGCGGACGGGGCCGACGTAACTGAGGCCGAGAGTGCCGAGGCTGAGGTAGGCGAGTCTGCGGCTGGTTCGGGTGAGGGTGCTGAGGCTTCGGACGGTGAGGCGTCTGAGGAACTGGCTGGGGCGGTCGCGTCGGTTCGCGCGGAAGCTGTAAGTGCTGAGGAGGAGTCGGCTGCTGTTGAGGCTGAGGACTCCGAGGCGGCTGACACTGACGCTGAGCTGGTCGGGGCTGCGGCTGGTTCGGGTGAAGGTACTGCGGCTTCTGACAGTCAGACCGCTGGGGAACTGGCGGCGACGGTCGCATCGGATCGCGTAGAGGCTGCAGGTGCTGAGGCTGAGTCGGGTGCTGTTGAGGCTGAGGACTCCGAGGACACCGAGGCTGATGAGGCCGAGGTACCTGAGGTCGCGGGCGACGGAATTGCAGCGGCGGGTGACGGAGAGCCTGACGCCGCGGTCGAGGAAGACGGATCGCGGGACGTCGAGAGTGCGGAGACCGCAGCGCTCGATGCCGATGCCGATGCCGATGCCGATGCTGGTGAGCTCGGTGAGCGCGAAGCGGGTTCGGAGGTTGAGGTCGCCGAAGCTGGTTCGGAGGCGACTGAACAGGTCTCGCAGGATGCGGAAGATGAGCAGGGGGAGCTGGTGGCTGAGAGTCAGCCAGCTGCCGAGGAGAAGCAGTCCGCGGTTGAAAGCGCCGCGCCCGCGATCGCCGAGCCAAGTTCCGACGTACCTGCGTCCGACGTACCTGCGTCCGAGGTGCTGGCCGCCGAGGTACCTGCGTCCGAGGTGCTGGCCGCCGAGGTACCTGCGTCCGAGGTGCCGGCCGCCGAGGTACCTGCGTCCGAGGTACCTGCGTCCGAGGTACCCGCGTCCGACGTACCCGCGTCTGACGTACCGGCCTCCGACGTACCGGCCTTCGACGTACCCGCGTCTGACGTACCGGCCTCCGACGTACCGGCCTTCGACGTACCCGCGTCCGACGCACCTGCGTCCGACGTACCTGCGTCCGAGGTGCCGGCCGCCGAGGTACCTGCGTCCGACGTACCCGCGGCCAGCACGTCCGCGACCTCTCTACCCGCGCCTGTGACTGCAGCACCTGCAGCAGTTGCGGCCGCTCCCGCGGCAGCTGCAGCTCGTGCGAGTGCGGCGCCCGCGGCGGGCCTGCCTGCGACGACTACCTCCGCGATCACCGCGTCCGCGACCTCCACGCCTGCGACCTCCACGCCTGCGAGCTCCGCGGGGCGGGCTGGTGTGGTTGAGCCGGTGGCGGTTGTGGGGCTTGCGGGGCGGTTTCCGGGGGCTGAGGGGATTGGGGAGTTTTGGGAGAACTTGGTGGGGGGTGTGGAGAGTGTTCGGCGGTTCTCGCCGGAGGAGGTGGGGCAGGGGGACGGGGCGGTTGCGGTCAGTGGGGTGCTGGAGCACGTCGAGTCGTTCGATGCGAAGTTCTTCGGGTTGAGTGACCGCGAGGCGGAGCTGATGGATCCGGCTCAGCGGTTGTTCCTCGAGGTTTGTCATCAGGCGTTGGAGCACGGCGGGTATGCCGGTACGTCGGGGCGCGTCGGCGTCTTCGCGGGCTCGGGCATGAACCTGTACAACCGCCAGCACCAGTCGCGCGACTCGCTCGCCACCCGGGTCGCCTACCGCCTCGGTCTCACCGGACCCGCGATCGGCGTGCAGTCGGCGTGGTCGTCCTCGCTGGTCGCCGTACACCTGGCCTGTCAGGCGTTGCGTTCGGGCGACGCGGATCTCGCGCTCGCCGGCGCCGCCGCCGTACAGGTGCCTCAGGCAACGAGTTACCACCCGGCGCCGGAGTCGATCCTGTCGCCGAGCGGCCATGTGCGCGCGTTCTCCGCGGACGCCGACGGCACGGTCGGCGGCAACGGCGTCGCCGCGGTGCTGCTGAAGCGTCTCGACCAGGCCCTCGCCGACGGCGACACGGTGTACGCCGTGATCCGCGGTACGGCGGTCAGCAACGCCGACGCCCCGTCGGGGAACCAGGTCGAGCTGATCGAGCGCGCGCTCGAGCGGGCCGGGTTCGACGCCGACTCGCTCAGCTACATCGAGGCGAACGGGATCGGCAGCGCCACCGCCGACGCGGCCGAGATCCGCTCGCTGACGACGGCGCTGAGAAGGCACACCGACAAGGTCGGGTTCTGCACGATCGGGTCCGTGAAGCCGAACATCGGCCACCTCGACAGCGCCGCGGGCATGGCCGGCCTGATCAAGACGATCCTGATGCTGCAGCACCGGATGCTCGTCCCGACGATCAACTACACCGCGCCGAACCCGGCCCTTGGCCTCGACGGCAGCCCGTTCGTCATCGGCACCGAGGCGCGCGAATGGACGGCCGACGGTACGACGTTGCGCGCCGGCGTCAGCGCGATCGATGCCGGCGGCACCAATGCGCACGTGATCCTCGAGGAAGCGCCGCGGCAGATCCGCCGCGGCGACGACGGCCCCGTCGTACTCCCGCTGTCCGCGCCCGACCCGGATGCCCTGGCCGACCTGGTCGAGCTGTACCGCACGGATCTCGACCACGGCACCGGCCACCGGCTCATCGACCTCGCCGGCACGGCGGCGCTCGGCCGCCCCGCGCATCGGCACCGTATCGCGGTTGCGGGTGGCACCGAGTCCGAGTTGGTCGAGGCGCTGGGGTCCGCGCAGGCAACCGAGGTACCGCGGGGTGGACCTGGCCCGCTGGGCTACGCCTTCACCGGTCAGGGTGCTGCGCGTCGCGGCATGGCGGCCGGGCTCGCCGCCCGCTTCCCGGTGTTCCGGTCGGTGCTCGACGAGTGCGACCGCGTGTATCACGAGGAGACCGGCGGCAGCCTGCTCGAGCTGCTGCTGACCCCCGCGGCCGGTACTGCGGAAGGCGTATGGCCGACCGAGACCGCGCAGCCGGCGCTGTTCGCGTTCGAGCTTGCACTCGCGCGGCTTTGGCAGTCGTTCGGTGTGCAGCCCGCGCTCGTTGTCGGACACAGCGTGGGGGAGTACGCCGCTCTGTGCGTCGCGGGTGCGTTGTCGCTGCAGGACGGCGTACGGCTGACCGCGAAGCGCGGCGAACTGATGCAGCGCGGAACGGTGCCCGGGGCAATGGTCTCGGTACGCGCGGATGCCGATCGGGTCCGCGAGATCGCCCGCACCGCGGGTGTGGAGGTTGCTGCAGGCAACGGTCCGCAGTCGTTCGTGCTGACCGGGTCCGAGGTGATCGTCGGACAGCTCGCGGCGCAGCTGGATCGGCTCGAGGTGGCCTGGCAGCGCTTGGATGTGGATCGGGCGTTCCACAGTTCGTTGGTCGATCCCATACTGGCCGACTTTGCCGAGATCGTCGGCGAGATCACGCTGAAGCCGTTGCGTACGCCGATGGTGTCGAGCTGGTCGGGCGATCTGCTCGAGTCCGGGACGGTGCTCGACGGTGACTACCTGGTCGGGCAGTTGCGCCAGCCGGTGCTGTTCGGGGATGCGGTCGAGGCGGTCACGGCCGCTGGTTGCCGACGATTCCTGGAGCTCGGGCCGGACGCCGTACTGAGCCCCGCCGGTCGCCGGATCGCGCCGAACAGCACATGGATCCCGGCGCAGCGCCTCGGCCAGGATCCTGTGCTCGCGACGATGAACGGGCTGGCAGAGCTGTACGAGCAGGGCACGGAGATCGCCTGGGCGAAGGTCTACCCGGATGGCGGACGGGTGCCGTTGCCGACGTACCCGTTCCGTCGCGTGTACCACCCGGTCGACCCGTCGGTGACGGTGCTGGCCGGTCCGGGTACGGCGGTTGCCGGGGACAACAATTCGGCCGCGGCGCGGGTGCAGCCGAACCCGTTCGAGCGGGCCGCTCGGGCGCAGGCGCCGGTGTTCGATCCGCCGTCGAACGCGGCGGTGAAGCGGATCCCGCTGGACCCGCCGACGGAGCCGGCGGAGCCCGAGCCGACGCTGGTCGAGGAGAGCGAGCGTTCGCCGTTCGCGCTGCCGGCCGAGACGCACGCGATCGACGCGGACTACCTCACGCAGGCCGGGGCGCTCTCCGGGAGCGAGGCCGAGCGCTATCGCGAGTCGTTGAACGTCGTGCTTGATGCGACGTGTGAGCAGCTGAACCTCGATCCGTACGACCTGACGGTGGACCATACGTTCGCCGAGCTCGGTGCGACGCCGGCGTCGATGGCGCCGGTGATCGATGAGATCAACAGCCGGTTCGATGCGGAGTTGGCGCCGGACGATCTGTTCCTCACGTACACGACGCCGCACAAGCTCGCGACCGCAGTCGCCGTCCAAACCGCAGATCCTGAAGACACCGAGGCTGAGCAGGCGGACGGTGCAGCGTCGGCTGAGAATGTCGAGTCGGCCGAGGAGGTTGGGGCGGCGGACGCTGACGCCGCGGAGGATGCTGCGGTGATCGCCGGTGCGGGAGTGGATGAGGAACCCGCGGAGCCGGTGGTTGAGCAGGCGCGGGATCCGCGGGCGGCGTTGGCTGTGCTCGGGTCGGGGCTGGCTGAGCTTGCGGCGAAGGTGGACGAGGCTGCGGCGGCGACCAGCGAGGCCGAGTTGCCGGGGAGTGGGATGGCTGCGCTCATGTCGCAGCAGCTCCGCGTCGCCGGCCAGTTGGTCGACGGCGTCACGCAGCTCATGCGCGAACAACTGGCCCTCCTCGGCGACCAGTCAGACGACGCCGACCAGACAGAGCAGACAGAGCACGACGTCCAGGCCGTGCAGGCCGAGCAGGCCGAGCAGGCCGAGCAGGCCGACAGCGCGGACGACGTGGAGCAGGACGCGGCAGCAACCCACCAGCAGAACGCCGCGGCAACAGACCGGCAGGACACCGCGGCAGCGACCGATCGGCAGAACGCGGCAGCCGCCGACCAAGAGGACGCCGCGGCAGCGACCGACCAGCAGAACGTCGCAGATGCGGACCAGGCAGACGCCGGAGAAACCGACCAGCAGGATGCTGCGGCAGCCGACCAGCAGGACACCGCGGCAAGCGGCCAGCAGGACGCCGAAGATGCCGACCAGCAGGATGCTGCGGCGGCCGACCAGCCGGACGCTGCGGCAGCCGACCAGCCGGACGCCGGAGATACCGATCAGCAGAACACGGCGGCAACCGACCAGCAGGACGCTGCCGCAACTGACCAGCAGGACGCTGCCGCAGGCGGCCGCTCGGACGATTCCTGGGTTGATGAGGATTTGGAGGCTGCGGCGGAGCGGCAGGTGACGGCTGAGGCGCGTCGTGCCGACCTCGCGTACTGGAACCAGGTGCTGGCCGGCGCCGAACCGTTGGTGCTCCCCGCGGATCACGTCCGGACCGCCGGCGACGACACCGTTGCCTCAGTCAAGCAAGAGCTCGAGGAAGAGCTCGGCGACGCGGTGTTCGCCTTCAGCCGGGAGCGCAAGCTCAGCCCCGTGATGACGATGCTGGCCGCGGTCGCCACCGTCCTCGGCCGGTTCGCCGCGCAGGAAGACGTGACGATCGGCTCCGCGCTGACCCGTCCCAAGGGCGACACCTCGACCGCGCCCCGCCGCGCGCTCCCGCTGCGCATCGACCTCTCCGGCGAGCCCGAGCTGGGCGAGCTGGCCCAGCGCGTCCGCGACATCACCGCCGGCGCGTTCGACCACGCCGGCACCGACCTCGCCGTACTGGAGCGCGACCCGCTCTTCCAGATCCTCGTCGACTTCGAGGACGGCGACGAAGACCTGCCCGCGACCGTCGACCTGCGGTTCCGCCTGACCCATCACGGTGCCGGCATCACGTGCACGGCGGACTACCGCCCCGGACTGTTCGAGCAGACAACCATCGAGCGCCTGCTCGCCTACCTGACCGAAGTGTTGCGCAGGGCAACGAGCCGGCCGGACCTGCGGATCCCGCAGCTCGTCATCCCGATCCAGGACGATCTCAAGGCGCTCCGCGAACTCGAGGCCGACGTCGACCCCAGCGGTCCGATCGGCCGGGTCCGGCGTGACGCCGTCGTCGCCGGTGAACTCAGCGGACTGCACACGCTCTTCGAGCAGCAGGTCGCCCGGACACCGGACGCGATCGCCCTGGTGCAAGGCGATCGCGAGCTCACGTACGCCGACCTCGACCGCCGCTCGAATGCCGTCGCGTGGCAACTGGTCGACCTCGGCGTGAAGCCCGGCCAGCTGGTCGCAGTGCGCGTTGCCCGAGGCACCGAAATGGTCGTCGCGGTCCTCGCCGTACTCAAATCCGGCGCCGCCTACCTCCCGCTGGACCCCGGCGTACCCGAGTCCCGCTGGGCGTTCATGGTCCAGGACGCCGCGGCCGTCGCGCTGGTCGGTGACGACGCCGCGCTGGCCGACCGGCTCGGTCTCAAGCTCGTCCCGGTCGCGGCAGTGGACAACGACCCACGAGCACGCCAGGCCCCGCCGGTCCGCGCGGCGGCCGATGATGTTGCCTACTGCATCTACACGTCCGGCTCGACCGGGAACCCGAAGGGCGTCATCGTCCCGCATCGCGGCCCGGTCAACCTGGTCCGGCACTACCTGCGGACCCGCCGATCGCTGCGGACGCTGCAGTGGACCTCGTTCGGCTTCGACGTCCACGTGCAGGAGATGTTCACGACGCTGGCCTCCGGCGCGGCGCTCGTACTCATCGGGGAGGACGACCGATACGACCCCGACGCCGTCGTCGCGGCGCTGCGTGATCACAACGTCGAGCGGTTGTTCATGGCGTTCAGCCCGCTGACCGCGCTGCTGGCGACCATGCGCCGCCTGCCCGAGCTTCCCGCCCTGCGCGAGATCGTCGCGGGTGGCGAGGCGATGGTGCTGACGCACAAGGTCAGAGACTTCCTCACCGCCCACCCGGACTGCCGCTTGTTCAACGAGTACGGCCCGACCGAGGCGTCGATCGTGACCACGATCCACGAGGTCGATCCGGCCGAGGACCGGCCCTCCATCGGTCGCCCGATCGAGGGTGTCGTCGTACGCCTCCTCGACGCGGCCCTGCGGCCCGTGCCGGTCGGCGCGGTCGGCGAGATCCACCTCGGCGGTGCGGCTGTCGCCCAGGGCTACATCGGGCGCCCGGAGGAGACCGAGCACGCGTTCGTGCCGGATCCGGGCCACCCGGGCGCGCGCCTTTACCGCAGCCGCGACCTCGGCCGCTGGCGCGCCGACGGCATGCTCGAGTACCTGGGCCGCGCCGACGACCAGGTGAAGATCCGCGGCCACCGGGTCGAGCCGGGCGAGACCGAGCACGTGCTGGCCGACCAGCCCGGTGTGGTCGACGCCGTCGTGGTGGCCCAGCCGAACCCCGGCGGTGACACCTGCCTGATCGGGTACGTCGTACTCGAGGACAGCGATCCCGCCGTACTCGCGCGGTTGATGCTTGACCTGGGCAAGGAGCTGCCGATCTACCTCGTGCCGGCCGACCTGATCCCGATCGAGGAGCTCCCGCTGGACGACAACGGCCGCCTCGACCGCGCCCGGCTCCCCGAACCGGAGTGGCTCAAGCCGTAGAGGTCGGTTCTGCACCGTGGGCGAGGGGTCAGGTTCGGTAGCAGCCCTCCCGCTGGCCACCGACCGCCGTCCACGATGCAGAACCCGCGTTCGATCTCGTCCCTCCACCAGATCGATCACTCACCAAGTCGGTCGGACGCCTCCTGAAGCTCGGCGGTTCCCGACCTGCGGGTCACACGGTTGCGGCGGGTGAGTCTCCTCGCCCGCCGCTCACGTGTCCAGTTGATCCAAGGCCCCCCTCGATCAACCGCTCCGGACCGTCCCAGGCCCCCCTTGGACCGTCCGTGGATGACGGTGCCCCCACCCCATCCATCCCTTGAATCGGGTTGGACAGGGCAGGCGTTACACAGATTCCTGAGATTGGTAAAAATTGCGCAAAGATGCGCGAGATAAGCCTTTCCGAGCGGACGAAGTTGTGCGGTTCAGGCGACGGAGGCCCACGCGAGGTGCGCCGCGCCGAGCAGCCCGGCATTGTCCAGTTGAGCGGGCTCCACGGTCAGATCCGCGACGAACGGCAGTTGCGCCAGCCGCTTCACCCAGGCCTGCACCGGGTCGAACAGCACCGGTCCCGCCTTCGCGACCCCTCCGCCGATCACGACCGTGGTGAGATCGACGGTGACCGCGGTCGCCACGATCCCGGCAGCCAGCGCCTGCGCGCCGTCGTCGAAGATCGCCAGCGCCAGCGCGTCACCGGCCGCAGCGTCAGCAGCCAGTACGGCGGCATCCACGTCCTCGTCCGTACGCCATCCGCGCCGCTTCGCCCGCGCAACCATCCGCGGACCACTGGCATAAGCCTCGACGCAGCCGTTCGACCCACAAGCGCACGACTCGCCGTCCTGGTCGACCACGACGTGGCCGATGTGCGCCGCGTTGCCGGACTGCCCGATCCACGGCCTGCCGTCGACGACCAGACCGCCGCCGACGCCGGTGGACACCACGATCCCCAGGAGTGTATCCGCGTCCCGGCCGGCGCCGCTCCAGAACTCACCGAGCGCGAAGCAATGCCCGTCCAGTCCAAGAGCCACGGGTACGTCGCCGGTCAGCGCCCGCACGCGGTCGACCAAGGGGAAGTTGCGCCACCCGGCAATGTTCACGGGGGAGACCAGGCCGTGCTGCTGGTCGAGCGGACCGGCCGAGCCGATGCCGACGGCCATGGGAGTGACATCGCCGCGGACGCGGGTGATCAGCTCGCCCAGCGCGGCGAACACCTCGTCGGCCTCGCCGGCCGGGGTGAGGATCCGGTCGCCGGTGAGAATCGTGCCGTCCGCGGACACCAAAGCGGCGGCCATCTTCGTGCCGCCGATGTCGATTCCCAGCACGGTCTCCCGCGCCATCGCTTCGTCGTCGCTCATCGTCCCCCCGGTCAGGGCGGTCAGGTCGAGAGACAACGTTATCCGTAGTCGGCTCGAACAGACAGAGGTGATTGCAAGTAATCGCGGCAAACCCGCAGGAAGACGGCAGTTAACTGCCATGACAGGTCCTGACAACGATGCCCCTCCAGGGCTCGGAAGGCGGCTAATCATGAGCGGTCCCGTAACCCACCTCGTCCCGTTCGGCGACCGACTTTGAGCACCTGTCAACCAAACATCGGTCCCGAAAACGGTTGGTGGGTGCTCAAAGTCGGGCCTCCAGGCCACCGGCGACCGGCGGCTGGGCGGGTGGGTGAGGTGAGGGGGTGAGGTGAGGGCGGATGAGGGTGTGTGAGGTGAGGGCGGGGGTGGTGAGGGCGGGGGTGGTGAGGGCGGGGGTGGTGAGGGCGGGGGTGGTGAGGGCGGGGGTGGTGAGGGCGGGGGTGGTGAGGGCGGGGGAGGTGAGTGCGGGGGTGGGGCGGTGGGTGAGGGTGAGGTGGGGGTGGGGGTGGTGGGTGGACCTGGGGCGGGGGAGGGTTGGGGGATGAGTGATCAACTGGATCGGGACGCCGCCGGCTCGCTGGTCGTCGGCTTCAGTGGGACGACTGCCACCGACGAGCTCCGGCGGGCCGTCGCCGGTGGGCTCGGGGCGGTGATCCTGTTCACGCGCAATGTCGCGAGCGCGGAGCAGGTGGCCGCGTTGACCGACGACCTGCGGGCAGAGCGCCCGGAGCTGATCGTTGCGATCGATCACGAAGGCGGTGAGTTCAGCCACCTCGCCCCGGCGAACCCGTGGCCGCTCGCCTCACCGCGCCTGCTCGGCGACCTGGACGACGTCGACCTGACCCGGGCCTCGGCCCGCGACGCCGCGGCGACGCTCGCTGCCCTCGGCATCGACCTGATGCTCGCGCCGTCGGTCGACGTGAACAGCAACCCCGCGAACCCGATCATCTCCACCCGCTCCTTCGGCCGTACTGCGGACGTCGTCTCGCGGCACGGCGTCGCATTCGTCGAGGGCGTCCACGAAGCGGGTATCGCGGCCTGCCCCAAGCACTTCCCGGGCCACGGCGACGTGGCGGTCGACTCGCATTCGGACCTCCCGCGGGTCGATCGCTCGATCGAGGAGGTCAAGGCGGTCGAGCTCGCCCCGTTCCGGGCGACGATCGCCGCGGGCGCCGACGTCGTGATGAGCGCGCACATCGTGTTCTCGGCGTACGACGACCAGCCGGCCACGCTCTCGCACCGCGTACTGACCGGACTGCTGCGTGAGGAGCTCGGCTTCACCGGAGTCATCACCACCGACGCGCTCGAGATGCAGGCCATCACCAAGAACCGGTCGATCGAGGACGCCGCCGTCGCGTCGATCGCCGCCGGCGCCGACCTGGCGATGATCGCCGTCGGTACTGCGGATCCGCACGCCCTGACCGCCCGGGTGGCCGATGCTGTGCGTGCCGGCACACTTCCGGCTGAGCGCGTCTCCGATGCGGCCGCCCGAGTCCGCGCGCTCGCGACTTCTCTTGGCGGGCGCACCCGGCAGCCGGGTCTCGACGGTGCGCCGATCCGCGAGGTCGCCGCCCGGGTGGTGGCCAATCAGACGTTCCCCGCGCTCGGCCCCGCGCCGTACGTCATCGACCTCACCCAGGGCCTGCACCCGGCCTGGAACCCGTACTTCTCCGGCCTCCCGGAGATCTTCGCCCGCGTGGCCCCCGGCTCCGACGGCGTCGTACTGCGTGGCCGGCACCGGGACACCAGCGCGGTCGAGCCCGAGAACGACGCCATCGCCAAGGCAGCCAAGGCCGCGGAGGGCCGCCCGCTGGTCGTCGCGGTCCAGGACGCGGGCCGCACCCCGTGGATGCGCGACGCCCTCACTCGGCTCCTGCACGACCACACCCAGGACGTATTCGTCCTCTGCACCGGCATCCCTGAGGATCAGGCGCTGATCCCCGAGGGCACGCCCTCCGCGACCACCTCCGGCCGCAACCTCGTCGTCCTGGAGGCGGTCGCGAAGGCGCTGACCCGGCAGCGTTAGCCGGAAGGCCGGATCGCCAGGCCATCACAATCACGCCCGGCCGGGCTCGCCCGGCGGGGCAGCGGCGTCGGCCGCCGATTGTGATGGCCTGGAGATCCGGTCCTCAGCTCGGTCGGCAGCCCAGCTCGAGGTCGAGGGCGTGCTGTTCGACGTAGTTCAGGGCGTGGCGGACAGCGCCCACGGACACGATCGCATCGCCGAGGGACGAGACGGCGACGCGTGGCGGCGTACTGGTGTAGCCGGCCAGGTGCTTCTCGAGGTCGGGCAACAGTGCGGCGGCGGCCTCGGCGACCGCGCCGCCGAGGACCACGAGCTCGGGGTTGAACAGGATGCCGACGGTGGCGATCACCCGGGCGGTCCGCGCGGCGATGTCCTGAAGAATGCCTAGGGCAACTTCATCGCCCTCGGCCGCTGCGCTGAACACCTGCTCGGCGGTCACTTCGCCGCCGTCGGCCAGCTTGCGCAGCGACGTCTCGACGGACGGGTCGGCGACGGCCGCCGTCCCTTTCTCGCGAGCGATCCGGGCGATGCCGTGGGTGTCACCCACACCCTCGATCAGCTTGAGGAACACCATCTCGCCGGCGCCGCCGCGGCTGCCATGCAGCAGCCGCCCGGAGTCCATCAGACCGGACCCGAATCGCTCGCCGGCCAGCAGTACGACGAGGTCGTCGACGTTGCGCGCCCCGCCCCGCCAGTGCTCGCCGAGGGTGGCGAGGTTCGCGTCGTTCTCGAGCAGGACCGGCCAGCCGTGCAGCTCAGTCAGCCGCTTCGCCAGGTCTCCGTCGAAACGCCGCCAGAACTCGTCGTCGACCAGGATGTTTCCGTCCCGGTCGACCGGCGCCGCGACGCCGACGCCTGCCACCAGCACCTGTTCGTTCGACACTCCGGCCGACGCGAGCGCTTCGGTCACCGTCTCGTGCACGATCTCGGTCCGCT
Organism: Kribbella pratensis; assembly: GCF_004365355.1. Lineage (GTDB taxonomy): Bacteria > Actinomycetota > Actinomycetes > Propionibacteriales > Kribbellaceae > Kribbella. The sequence goes on from NZ_SODP01000001.1 coordinate 643,060, forward strand.
CGCCCGGCGTCTTCACACCCGCCGCGGAGCGCCCGGCCTTGGCGACGGTCTCGCCGCGCAGGTCCGAGACCAGCACGGTCGTCTTCGAGGCGCCGATGTCGACGCCGAGCACGTACCCCGCGCGGTTGTTGTATTCGAACCGCCGCGACGGGCGGCCGACCGACGTACGGCCCGGATCGAGCTCAACCACCCAGCCCATCGAGATCAGGTCGTTGCAGACCGCGTGCACGGTCGCGCGGGTCAGACCGGTGGCTTCGATCAGGCCGGTACCGGTCATCACCCGCGCGCGGGTGAGCACGCCCAGGACCTTGCCCGCGTTCACCCGGCGCAACATCGTCGGGGTGGCCGTCGGCGGGGTCGCCGGTGGTTTCGCCATGCTCCGCCTCTCGGGGAAATAGCCACTTGACCTGTCGTCAGTATCGACCGCAGAATACATGCAGATTCTAAATTTAGATCCTATATATAAACCCCGGGTTACCAACAGATTCCGAGTGAGGCGATCGTGACGAGTCCGCAGACGACCCCGACAGCCCAAACGGCTCAGTCCGATTGGTGGCGGCAGGCTGTCGTCTATCAGATCTACCCGCGCAGCTTCGCCGACGCCAACGGTGACGGCGTCGGCGACCTGCCGGGCATCATCAGTCGAGTCCCGTACCTGGTGGCGCTGGGGATCGACGCGGTCTGGCTGAGCCCGTTCTACCCGTCCGCGCTGGCCGACGGCGGGTACGACGTCGACGACTACCGCAACGTCGACCCGCGGCTCGGGACCCTGGACGACTTCGACCAGCTGATCGAGGCACTGCACGCCGAGGGCATCAAGCTGATCGTGGACATCGTCCCGAACCACACCTCCAACCGGCACGAGTGGTTCGTCGAGGCGCTCGAGGCGGCCAAGGGCGAGCCGGCCCGCGAGCGGTACATCTTCCGCGACGGCCCCGACGGCAGCGACCAGCCGCCGTCGGACTGGGACTCGGTGTTCGGCGGTTCCGCCTGGGCGAAGACCGACGACGGCCAGTGGTACCTGCACATGTTCGCCGCCGAGCAGCCTGACCTGAACTGGCAGCACCCGGAGGTTCGCGCGGACTTCCTGGAGACGCTGAAGTTCTGGTCCGACCGTGGCGTCGACGGCTTCCGCGTCGACGTCGCGCACGCGCTGGTGAAGGACCTGTCCGAGCCGTTCCCGTCGAAGGCCACGCTGCCGCGGCAGTCGGAGTCGAACGGCAAGCACCCGCTCTGGGACCAGGACGGCGTCCACGAGATCTACCGCGACTGGCGCAACCTGCTGAATACCTACGACCCGCCGAAGTCGGCCGTGGCCGAGGCGTTCGTGCCGGCCGCCCGCCGGGCCCGGTACGCGAGCGCCGACGGGCTCGGGCAGGCGTTCAACTTCGACCTGTTGCAGGCCGACTTCGAGTACGACAAGTTCCGCAAGGTGATCGAGGAGAACCTCGCGCTCGCCGAGGAGAACGGCTCGTCGTCGACGTGGGTGTTCTCGAACCACGACGTCGTCCGGCACGCCACGCGGTACGGCCTGCCGAAGAACCCGAAGGGCGGCTGGCAGGACGGTAAGGACTGGCTGCTGAGCAACGGCACCGAGCCGACGGTCGACGTCGCGCTCGGCCTGCGCCGGGCCCGCGCCGCGACGCTGCTGATGCTCGCGCTGCCCGGATCGGCGTACCTGTACCAGGGCGAGGAGCTCGGTCTGCAGGAGGTCGGCGAGCTGCCGGCCGCGAACCTGCAGGACCCGGCGTACTTCCGCTCGAAGGGTGCCGAGAAGGGCCGTGACGGCTGCCGGGTGCCGATCCCGTGGACCGTCGACGGACTGTCGTTCGGCTTCGGTCCGGGCGGGTCCCACCTGCTGCAGCCGAAGTGGTTCGGGGCGTACTCCGTCCAGGCGCAGGAGGGCGACCAGGAGTCGACGCTGAGCCTCTACCGCAAGGCCCTCGCCGTACGGCGTGGTCTGCGCACGGGCAACTCGCTGACGTGGGTCGACGGGACGGAATGGGTCCTGCACTTCACCCGCGACGGCGGCTGGCAGTCCATCACGAACTTCGGCGCGGCTCCGGTCGAGCTGCCCGACGCCGCTGTCGTGCTGTCCAGCGGTCCACTCGAGGGCGACAAGCTGCCGAGCGACACAACCGCCTGGCTGATCTAGCCGGCCGGTTCCACAGACTCGTCCCGGTCAAGCCGTCGGCCCCTGTCGGCGGCCCTCCCCCTGTGACTGGGACGAACCGCCGGAGCGGGTGACGTGGTGGATGCGGCGGGGCGGTCGCACCGCCGCGCCCGGACCGGCGGAACTGGTTGTGGCGGGGGCACCGGGCGGCTGCCCCCGTCACAACCCAGTCAGGCCTGTCAGGATAAGCGCGTGACGACGCTTGCTGATGTGATCTCGGTGATGGACCGGCTGTACAAACCCGCGTGGGCGGAGTCGTGGGATGCGGTCGGCTTGGTGACCGGGGATCCGGACCAAGAAGTACGCCGGGTGTTGTTCGCCGTGGATCCGATGCGGGCCGTGGTGGACGAGGCGATCGAGGGCGGATTCGATCTGCTGGTCACGCATCATCCGTTGTTGCTGCGCGGTGTGAACAGCGTCGCGACGACCACGCCGAAGGGCCGGGTCATCAACGACCTGATCCGCGCCGGTGTCGCGCTGCACGTCTGTCACACCAACGCCGACAACGCCAACCCGGGTGTGAGCGACGCGCTCGCCGCTGCGATCGGGCTGCGGGACACGCGGCCGTTGAAACCGATGCCGGCCGACCCGATGGACAAGGTCGTCGTCGGTGTCCCGGTCGGGGAGACGCAGGCAATGCTCGACGCGCTGGCGAAGGCCGGTGCGGGGCGGGTCGGCCACTACGAACGCGCAGCATGGAGCGTCACCGGCGACGGGACGTTCCGGCCGCTCGAGGGCGCGAACCCGACGATCGGCACCGTCGGCGACATCGAGGTGGTGCGGGAGGACCGCATCGAGATGATCCTGCCGCGCCGCAAGCGCCAGGCGGTCGCCGAGGCGCTCCTCGCGGCGCATTCCTACGAGGAACCGGCGTACGACTTCTACGAGCTCGCGGCGCTGCCGAGTGAGCGTGGTGGCGGCCGGATCGGCGTACTCACGGAGCCGTTGCCGCTGGCCGATTTCGCCCGGCTGGTCGCGGAGAGCCTGCCGCGGACCGAGCACGGCGTTCGCGTCTCCGGGGATCCGGACCGGATGATCGAGACCGTCGCGGTGGTCGGGGGAGCGGGCGATTCGGAGTTCGATCGCGTTCGGTCCGCGGGCGTCGACGCCTACCTCACGGCGGACCTCCGGCACCATCCTGCCACCGAGGCGCGGGCGTACGGCGACCCGGCGCTGGTCGACGTCGCGCACTGGGCGAGTGAGTGGCCGTGGCTGGCGGACGCGGAGCGGCTCCTGCTCGACGGGCTGGCGGCAGAAGGCAGTACCCAAGGCAGTACCGTGGACACTCACATCTCAACACTTTGCACGGACGCATGGACCTTGCGGATCTGAGTGCGCCGCCACGACCTAAGGAGCCGACTCTGAACGCCGAGCCCGCCGTCCAACGCCGGTTGCTGGATCTGCAGGATCTCGACCTGCAGCTGGATCAGGTCGCGCACAAGCGCGCGTCGTTGCCCGAGCACCAGGCGCTCAAGGACCTGATCGCCGAGAAGTCCGTGGTCGACCGCGAACTGGTCACCGCCGACACCGAGGTCAGTGACCTGCAGCGTGAGCAGAAGAAGGCCGACAGCGACGTCGAGCAGGTCCGCCAGCGCCGCGCGCGCAACCAGCAACGGCTCGACTCCGGCCAGGTCACCTCGCCGCGCGACCTGGAGAACCTGCAGCACGAGATCGGTTCGCTCGACCGCCGGATCTCCGACCTGGAGGACTCCGAGCTCGAGGTGATGGAGAAGCTCGAGGCCGCCGAGGTCGTGCAGGCCGACCTGCGGACCCGCGCCGAGGCGTTCGCCGGCCGTCAGGCCGAGCTGGAGACGACTCGCGACGCAGCGCTCAAGGAGCTCGACGAGCAGCGCGCACAGCTCGGCGACAAGCGAAAGGCCGTCGCCGCTGAACTGCCCGAGAACCTGCTCGCCCAGTACCAGCGCCTGCGTGAGCACAACGGTGGCATCGGCGCCGCGCCGCTCGTCGGCAAGCGTTGCATGGGTTGCCGGATGGAGCTCGCCCCGTCCGACCTCAACGCGATCAAGGCAGCCCCGCCGGACGCCGTACTGCGGTGTGAGGAGTGCGGCCGCATCCTCGTCCGTACGTCGGAGAGCGCGGCATGAGTTATTCGCACGTCATCGTCGAGGCTGACGGTGGTTCGCGGGGCAATCCCGGACCGGCGGCTTACGGCGCTCTCGTGCGCGACCCAGCGACTGGCGAGGTGATCGCGCAGGAGGGGAAGACGCTCGGCATCACGACCAACAACGTCGCGGAGTACTCCGGGCTCGTCGCGGGACTCCAGTTGGCCGCGGAGTACGCGCCGGACGCCTCGATCGAGGTGCGGATGGACTCCAAGCTGGTCATCGAGCAGATGGCCGGCCGCTGGAAGATCAAGCACCCGGACCTGAAGCCGCTGGCGATCAAGGCGCAGAGCCTCGCACCGTTCGGCACCGAGTGGACCTGGGTGCCGCGCGCGCAGAACTCCGCTGCCGACGCGCTCGCGAACAACGCGCTCGACGGTGTGCCGATCCCGTTGAAGCCGGAGGCCGCGGGACCCGGCCCGGCCGCGGTGCAGGAGCCGTCGGATCTGCAGAAGGCGTTGCAGGGTTGGGGTGCGCAGGCCGAGCCGCCGACGCAGCTCATCTTCCTCCGGCACGGCGAGACGCCGCACACAGCGGAGAAGCGCTTCTCCGGTGCCGGCGGCGACGACCCGGCGTTGAGCGACACCGGTCGCGCGCAGGCCGCGGCAGCCGCGGAGTACCTGGCCCGGATCGGTGGGGTCGACGCGCTGGTGACGTCGCCGATGGTGCGCGCCCGGCAGACGGCCGACGCGGTGGCCGGCAAGCTCGGGCTCGAGCCGATCGTCGACGACGGCTGGATCGAGTGCTCGTTCGGCGACTGGGACGGGCACACGTTCGCCGAAGTACAACAGAAGTGGCCGGACGCGCTGAATGCCTGGCTGGACTCGACTTCGGTCGCCCCGCCCGGCGGTGAGTCGTTCGACGCGTGCGCGCGGCGGACGCGGTCGGCGCGGGACGGACTGCTCGCCCGGCACCCGGGGAAGACGGTCGTCGTGGTGACCCACGTGACGCCGATCAAGCTGATGGTCCGATCGGTGCTCCAGGCCCCGATGTCGTCGATGTTCCGGATGGAGCTGCGACCGGCGACCCTGACCGAGATCCACTGGTACGCCGACGGCCTGGCGTCACTGCGCTCCTTCAACGTGCAACCCTCGCTCTAGGGCACCCCCTGACCGCTCTGCGCGCAAGGCGTGGAGCCGTCAGGCATGCCCTAGTCTGACCTCATGCCGCTGCAGAGAGTTCACTTCGCCGAGGATGTTCCGGAGGTGTTCCGGGCGTCGTTGCAGGACATCCGTCGGGAGCAGGAGGTCCCGGCCGGCTTCCCGCCCGAGGTGACTGCCGCGGCCGTGGCAGCGGCGGCGAACGTGCGGCTGCCGAAGCTCGACCGGACCGACATCGAGTTCGTCACGATCGATCCGCCGGACTCGATGGACCTCGACCAGGCGCTGCACATCGAGCGCACCGGCGATGGGTACACCGTGCACTACGCGATCGCCGATGTCGCCGCGTTCGTCCAGGCCGGCGACCCGATCGACGTCGAGGCCCGCAAGCGCGGCGAGACACTCTACGCACCCGACAAGCGCACGCCGCTGCACCCGCCGGAGCTGTCCGAGGGGGAAGCATCGTTACTGCCCGACCAGATCCGACCCGCTCTGCTCTACACGATCACGGTCGACGCTCGTGGTGAAGGCACCGGTGTCGTGTGCGAGCGTGCCCTGGTGAAGTCGCGGGCCAAGCTCAACTACGCCGGCGTGCAGAAGGACCTCGATGCGGGTACGGCGTCCGAGTCGTTGCAGCTGCTCCGCGAGATCGGGAAGCTCCGGGAGGAACGCGAACTGGAGCGCGGCGGCGTCAATCTGCCGATCCCGGACCAGGAAGTCGTCACCTCCAACCACGGTTGGGGTCTGGAGTTCCGCGCTCCGCTGCCGGTCGAGGGCTGGAACGCGCAGATCTCGCTGCTGACCGGCATGGCCGCCGCGCAGCTGATGATGAAGGGCAAGATCGGCATCCTGCGCACGCTGCCCGAATCGCACGACGACCTCCGGCGCAAGCTCGGCAACACTGCCAAGGCGCTGGGACTCGTGTGGCCGGACGAGACGACGTACGCCGAATTCATCCACGGACTCGACCCGAAGGTCCCGGCGCACGCGGCGATGCTCGCGGCCTGCACCGTGCTGTTCCGCGGCGCCGGGTACGTGGCGTTCGCGGGGAGCGTGCCGGCGTCACCGCAACACGCCGCGATGAAAGCGGAGTACGCGCACGTCACCGCGCCGCTGCGGCGGCTGGTGGACCGGTGGACGGGCGAGATCTGCGTCGCGCTCTCGGCGGGTACGGAGGTGCCGGCCTGGGTGCGCGAGTCGATGGACGAGATCCCGAAGCTGATGGACGACGCGGACCGGCGGGCGCACGCGTACGAGCGGTCGATCGTCAGCATGGTCGAGGCGGGGCTGGTCGCGGATCAGGTCGGATCCGAGTTCGACGGCGTGATCACCGAGGTCGACGAGCGGGAGAACAACCGCGGCATCGTCGCGCTGTCGGCGGTGGCGATCGAGGGTCGCGTGACCGGTACTGCGTTGCCGCTCGGCAAGCAGGTCCGCGTGAAGCTGATCGAGGCCGACATCGCCAAGCGCACGGTTGCCTTCGAGCTAGTCGGCTAGGTAGTCCTCCAGAGCGGCGGTCGTCCGCTCCAGGTCGCCGGTCGCAAGCAGGTCGATCAACGCGCCACGAAGCATCGCGAGTACGCCGGTGCGCCGGGCCGCCGAGTCGCCGGCGTCCGGATCCGGTTGCGTTGCCTTGAGCAACTCGAGCCAGTCCTCGACCGTCGAGCGTGCGAAGTCCGCCCACGGCCCCTCGGGCGCGACCAGCGACCGCCCGTACGCCTCGACCCAGAACGTCATCAACGGCCGCCGCTCGGGCGCAGCCATCCAGGTCCACAGTTCCCGTGCGACCACGTCCAGCCCCGGTGGTACGTCGTGCTGCTGCTGGATCCGGCCGAGCAGCGCCAGCTCGTCGGCGCGGGCCCGGGCGAGAAGGGCCCGGATCAGCCCGTCCTTGCTGTCGAACAGGAACAGCAGCACGCGCGGGCTCGACCCGATCGCCGTCGCCAGCGGACGCAGCGACAGGTCGGCCAGCCCGTGTGTCAGCGAGTAGGCGTACGCACGCTCGAGCAGTTCCTGCTGGCGAGCCGAAGGACCATCTTTCGAATTCAACACTGTCTTTGTGGTCGGCACGGGGCTAGTATCTCCTACTGAAACAGTCGTGTCAGTAGATCGGGTAGACGAATGATCAGGAAGCTGGGGAAGCCGGGCGATCTCGGCTGGGTGGTGCAGGCGCACGCGGAGATTTACGCGGCGGAGTACGGCTGGAGTGCGCAGTACGAAGTGCTGATCGCGCAGATCGTGTCGGCGTACGCGTCCGATCACGACGACGAGCGCGAGGCGGCGTGGATCGCGGAGGTGGACGGGAAGCGGGCCGGGAGCATCTTCTGCGTCCGCGGGCCGGACGAGACGACGGCGCAGCTGCGGCTCCTGCTGGTGACGCCCGAGGCGCGTGGGCTGAAACTCGGCGCGGCGTTGGTCGATACCTGCTTGGAGTTTGCGCGTGGCGCCGGCTACAAGCGGATGGTGTTGTGGACGAACGATCCGTTGGTCGCCGCGCGTCACATCTACCTGTCACGCGGTTTCCGGCTCACGGCCACCGAGCCGCACGAGATGTGGGGCGACGCGCTGGTTGGCCAGACCTACGAGTTGGACCTCTAGGTCCTGCAGGCGGGAGCGCCCGCCGACTCGGTCTTGTATATCGCGTGCGACAGGAAGGTGTTGAGGTACCCGTTCGTGACGGTGAGGGCGTGGCGCGGGCCGACGGTGCCGAGCGGCAGGAACTTCCTGAGCGGGTAGGCCAGGTAGTAGACGCCGTAGTCGGTGAAGTTGAAGTGCCGGCTGCCGGGGATCGTTGCGCACCAGGACGTGTCGTTGCTTGCCTTGAGCAATGACAGCGCGCGGTTGCGGTCCGCGTCGTTCTTGGCGTCCGGACCGCACACGCTGGTGATGCACGAGTCGTCCGCGCCGAGCAGCATGATCGGCGCCTTGACCCCCTTCGTCACCACGTCACCGAACTGGCTGCCGTCCAGGTCGACCGCGGCCGCACAGCGTTGGTCCTGCCGGCATGCTTCGAGCGATGCCGCTCCGCCGAACGAGTGACCGACGTACGACGGCCCGACGGCGGTGTCGACGGAACCCGGGAGCTGCTTCGCGACCATGCCGGCGGCGAAGCGGGCGTCGGCCGACCAGACGGTGACGAGGTGATCGCCGACCTGTTGCGAGCCTTCGCTGCTGTCGCCGAGGTTGGGCGGGTTCGCTTCCGGTTTGCTCTCGACGGGCTGCCCGCCGAGCACGGTGAGGTTGGCGCTGTACGTCGGTGTGACGCCCGCGACGAGGTACCCGTGGCTGGCGAGATCCTCCGCGATGGCGGCGTACATCGGAGCCGACAGGCCCATGCCCGGCATCAGCACGACGACCGGGAAGCGGCCGGGTGCGACGGCGACCCGGTCGAGGGCTCGGTCCTGGAGGGTGTCGAACGGTCCCTGGAAGATCGAGATCGGTGACTTGAGGTGCAGGCCGTTCCATTCGTCCGGGGCGTACTGGACGCGGCGGCCGGTGGTCTCCTTCGCGACCGGGTACCAGAGCCAGACGGCGAGCTTGCGCGGTCCGTTCGTGTACGGGTCGCGGCGTGGCGTATCGGTCCACTCGAACGTCCGCCGGCCGACCTGGTAGGTCCCGGTCGGCTCCGGCAGCGATACCGGTTCGGACCGCTGGACGAGCACCCAACCGACGTACCCGGCGCCACCGAGCAGGACGATCAGCAGAAGGATCACGATCCCGGTCCGCACCCGTCTCCGCATAGCTCCAGTTTCTCATCGCTCTCGGGTCCAAACGGACTCCGACCCACGCGCGCCGCAGCACGCGTGGGTCGGAGTCCGGATTGTTCAGCTAACGAACTGTTCAGCTAACGGATTGGACGATCACATCCCCTGAACCGATGAGGACGTTCGCGTCCGTCCGGACCTCCACGTTGCCGTAGAGAACCCGCCCGGCAGCAGGCACCCCGGTCGGCGTCACTGTCGCCGGTGCCGTCCATTGCGCACCCGGGGCTCGCAGCGCGTTGGCGTCCGACACCGCGATCGCGCCGTACGACGGATTGGCGAGCACATCGCGATAGTTGTACGTCGTCGACCCCGACGGCACCGCGTAGCCGTCGACGAGGATGACCCAGATGCCCACCGCCGGGTTGTTCACCGTGAGCGACTCCACGGCCGTACTGCCCGCACTCTGCGCTGTCAGCACGCAGCTTCCCGTCGAGCAGTTGTACGCGAACAGATCGAGGTCGGCGTTGAGATCACTCGCGCCGCCGATCGCGGCCTTGAGCGAGGTCGTCCCCGGCGTCACGTTCACCTGGAACTGTTGCTGTGCGCCGTCCGCGATCGTCGGGGTGGCCAGCTTGGCGCTACCCAGTGCCGTCCCGACAGCCCGACCGGTGAAGGCCCCCTGAAGGTTCGTCATCGTGTACGAGCGGTTGATCGGCTGTCCCAGAGTGCCGCTGGCGATGACGTCGGGGTTCGGCGACACCGATACTCCGAGCAGCGACGCCGTCAGCGTGTACGGCGTGTTCAGCAGATCCGACGTACGCCGGGCCTCGACGGTGATCTCCCAGACGCCGGGCAGCGGGTTGCTGACCGTACGGCTGAGCGGGTTCGAACACGTCCCGCCGGAGACCGGTGGGCTGTAGCAGTACAGGCTGTTGGTCTCGGCGTCCTCGCTGGGAAGGCCGTACGGGCTGAAGCGCAGGAATCGCGCCTGGCCGGTGCCGGCCGTCGCGTCCGGACCGGTCAGGTCCACCTTCAGCGCGGTGACGCCGGTCGGCACCCGGAAGAAGTAGCTCGTGGTCTGGTTGCGACCGATCTTCCCGCTGACCGTCTTCGACGGGGTCGCTGTCGACAGTTCGTTCGGCACCACGATCGTGTTCAGCGTCTCGAACTCGATCCCCGGTGAACTGGTGTCGTCGAACTGCAGCAGAGCGGAGTGTGCGCCGACGGACTTGGCCTTGACCAGGACCGGCAGCGATACGTCCGTGTTCAGCGGCAGCATGACGTTGCCGGCCGTGACGAAGGTGCCGTCGCCGCTGAGCCACGACAGCTTGTACTTCACCGTGCCGGCCGGGCCGGAGGTACGCCGCAACGTGTAGGTGCGGGTGTACTGCGTACCGAGGACGACGCCCTCACGGTCGTTGATGCCGATACCGGCCCCAGGTGTCGCGAGGAAGCCGGACAGCGCCGTACTGACCGGAACCTTCGCGGTGATGGTGTCGGTCCGCGGGAGCTTCTTCAGCAAGTTCCACGCGACGCCGACGTTGGCCAGGCCGTTGCCCTGCTCGTAGGCGCTGTAGTCGGTCAGGAAGCGTGCCGACGAGAACAGCGACTTGCGCAGTTGTGCCGGCGTGACCGTGAGGCCGTTCGCCTTGGCGGCGCTGAGCAGGAGTGCGCCCGCGCCGGCCATCTGCGGCGACGCCATCGACGTACCTTGGAACATGCCGTAGCCCGGTGGCAGCGTGTACGTGCCGACGACCGGTTGCCCTGGTTGCCAGGTCGGGACGGCCGATATCGCCGAGCCGGGTGCGACGATCTCCGGCTTGAGCGCGCCGTCCTCGGCCGGGCCGCGGGACGAGAACGGGTGCAGGTTCTCGGCCGGTCCGGTCCTCGAGCCGTAGTTGGCCAGCCAGGTCGCGCTGGTGATGTACGAACCGACGCTCACGACGTTCGTCGCCACGGCGGGGTCGCCGATGGTGTTCATACCCGGGCCGCTGTTACCGGCCGAGAAGAACATCTGGACGCCGTACGTGTCGATCAGCGAGTTGTACAGCTGGGCGCGGGCGTTGTTGCCGTCGTTCAGCGCCGGCAGGCCGCCGATCGACATGTTGATCGCGTTCACGTGCGCCTGGGTGACCGCGTAGATCATGCCCTCGAGCAGCGCGTGGTTCGTGCAGCCCGCGATGAACAGGCAGACCCGGACCGAGACGAGCTTCGCGCCCGGTGCGGCGCCGCTCATCGAGCCGCCGAGGAGCTTGTTGCCCGCCACGATGCCCGCGACGTGCGAACCGTGCGCACCGGAGACGATCCCGATGTTCACCACGTTGTCCGCCGGGTCGGTCTGCACGACGAACGGCATCGACTCGCTGATCGGCGTGGCCGGGTTGTCCGTGCCGAAGTGACCGACGTCGTAGTTGACCTTGTAGTCGGTCATCGGCTGGTCGTCGGCGAACGTGCCGTTCTGGTTCGTGTCCACCCAGACCCTGCTGGTGGCCTTGTTCCAGGCGACGCCGAACGTTCCGCTCGAACCGGCCGGGTTGCCGTCGCGGTTGACGTCGTTGCCGAGCTCGCCACCCAGGCGCGGGTCGCGTTCGTTGAAGGTGCCGGTCTGGATACTGCCCTCGCCGGGAAGGCCGACCGTGCTGCCGTCGACCGTGGTGTTCATCTGGATCCAGGTCGGGTCGTTGTCGGCGTTCGTGTTGCCGACGAACGTCGGGTCGGTATAGGTGACCCAGTCGACGATCTTGCGCTCGCCGGTCGACGTCGTGTTCAGCGCCGGGTGCCCGAGGTCGACACCGGTGTCGAGGATGCCGACGGTGACGCCGCGGCCGTCCCAGGTCGGGTTCTGGTTGACGAACTGCGCCGAGCCGATGTCAGCCGTCGGCATGTACGGGTTGACCCGCGGAGTCGTTGCCCTCGGCGGCGACTGCGGGATCGGATCCACGGTGCCCTCGGGCCGCGGGTCCTCGAGCGGGATCACGTCGTCGACGTCCGCCGCCTTGACGCCCAGGACGTTCGCGACGTCCTCGGCCTTGTCGATATTGATCTTGACCCGCAGGTAACCGATCGAGTCGGTCCGCTTCTCGACGGTCCCGCCGAGCTTCGCGACCTGCTTGGCGACCTCGTTGCTCTGGCCCTTGTCGGCGGCGACCAGCAGGGTGACCGTCTTCTGGCCCTTGGATCGTGCCTTCTGCAACAACACCTTGTCGCTGTAGCCGAGATCCTTCTTCGGCCTCGGCGGATCGGCCGCGGCCGGCGTTACCCCGACCAGCGCCCCGACAAGGACCGCCGAAAGAGCGAGAACCCCGAATTTCCTGGTTCTAGACAGCATTGTCCGAATCCCCTCCCCATGACCCCGTACGCATGACTCGCTACAGCTCGTGGACCCCTGAAGCACGGTCGCACCAAATCCCGTTCATCGCCAGACCTCAACGCCACTCAAATTTGCGGGTCAGCGGGTGTCGAATTCGCGCCGACGGCTCCGACGTCGCCGGTGAAACTCATCGCGAGGAGGCTGGAATGAACTTGCCCGAGGTCGTGTCCCGGGAGGACTGGCTGGCCGCACGGGTCGCGCTGCTGGCCGAGGAGAAGGCGTTCACGAAGCAGCGGGATGCGCTCAACACGCGGCGCCGCGAGCTGCCGATGGTGCTCGTCGACAAGCCGTACGCGTTCACCGGTGACGGCGGGCCGGCCGGTCTGCTGGAGCTGTTCGAAGGGCGGGACCAGCTGGTCGTGTACCACATCATGTACCAGCCCGAGTGGGACGCGGCGTGCCCGAACTGCACCGGGTTCGTCGACGACATCGGCTCCCAGCGGGGGCTGCAGGACGCGAACACGACGTTCGCGCTGGTGTCGCGGGCGCCGTACGAGAAGCTGGCGGCGTACAAGGCCGATCGCGGGTGGGAGTATCCGTGGTACTCGTCGTACGGGAGCGACTTCAACTACGACTACCATGTGACGCTCGACGAGTCGGTGATGCCGTTCTCGTACAACTACCGCTCGAAGGCCGACTGGGACCTGCGCCCCGAGGCCGACTTCATCCAGACGGACCAGCCCTTCGACCTCCACGGCCTGAGCTGCTTCCTCCGGGTGGGCGAGCAGGTCTACCACACCTACTCGACCTATGGCCGCGGCCCGGACGCCATGACTTTCACCGTCACCGCCCTCGACATGACAGCCCTGGGCCGTCAGGAGCCCTGGGAGAAACCAGCCGGCCGATCCGTCGACGCTGCGGACGACCACTGCCACTGACAACTGCGCTCGGGGTTTGGGGGAACGGGTCGGTCTGTAAGCCGGATTCTGTGGTGGCGATCATCCATCTACGGTGACCGTTGCCGGGCACCTCCAGCGGCCTACCCGCGAGCTCGGGCGGGCCGCCCTCGAACGCTCGCGCGGACGCCGGTTGCCCGGCGCCCTTCTTGGCCTTGCTCCACGTGGGGTTTACCTAGCCTCCGCAGTCACCTGCGGAGCTGGTGGTCTCTTACACCACCGTTTCACCCTCACCCGCACTCCCATGAACCACGGGGTTCATCGGAGCCGCTGGCGGTCTGTTCTCTGTGGCACTGTCCCGCGGGTTACCCCGGGTGGGCGTTACCCACCACGCTGCCCTGTGGAGTCCGGACTTTCCTCGGCGTCCCGTTAAGGACGACGCGATCGCCCGACCGACCCGTTCCGTCACCTCAGGATACGGCCTCCGCGGACACCTCGGGCCACAGGCCGTCGGCGCCCCGCTCGTACGGGCGTACGTCGACCACCGCGTCCAGGTTCAACGGCCCGTAGATGTGCGGGAAGCTCATCCCGGTCCCGTCCAGGTCCTCGTCGCACAGTGCGGACACCAGCCGGCCGGTGTCGATCACCAGGAGGCACAGCGGCTGCTCCACGTCGTCGTACGCGAAGTTGGCCACCATCGCGACCTGTTCGGGCCGGGACGCGTGGATGAACGTGGCGCCGTCGTCGAGGCTCTTGCCGCGGGTCGACCACCGGTAGCACCCGGCCTCGCGCGCAGCCTCCCACTGGTCCACGAACGCGATATGCAGAATCGTCGCCATAAACCCAACGCTAGCGCTCGCTACGGTGGATTAGGGTGCTCGACATGGCGAACGAGGAGCAGTCGGGGACCGGATCCAGCCCGGAGACGAGCACGGAATCCAGCACGGGGACGAAGCCTGCGAAGCCGGTCGACGACCTGGTGACGTCGCAGCACACGGTGACGGTCGACGGGCAGGAGTTGCGGTACACGGCGACGACCGGGCGGATCGTGCTGCGCGAGGAGGTGTACGCCGACGGCAAGTTCGAGGGGCTGAAGCCGAAGGCGGAGGTGTTCCTCACGGCGTACACGCTGGACGACGCCGATGCCGCGGATCGGCCGGTGACGTTCGCGTTCAACGGCGGGCCCGGTTCGTCGAGCATCTGGCTGCACCTCGGGCTGCTCGGCCCACGTCGCGTGGTCTCCGGTGATGTCGGTGAGCTCGCGCCCCCGCCGTACTCCATCGTCGACAACGAAGAGACGCTGCTCAAGTACAGCGACGTCGTGTTCATCGACCCGGTGTCGACCGGGTTCTCGCGCGCTGTCGAGGGGGAGAAGCCGGGGGACTACCACGGGTTCACCCGCGACCTGGAGTCGGTCGGCGAGGTGATCCGGCTGTGGACTTCGCGGAACGGGCGATGGATGTCGCCGAAGTTCCTGGCCGGCGAGTCGTACGGGACGACGCGCGCGGCCGGGCTGGCCGCGCATCTGCAGCAGCGGTACGGGATGTACCTGAACGGCGTGATGCTGATCTCGGTCGTGCTGGAGTTCGGCACGCTCGACTTCACGCCGGGCAACGATCTGCCGTACACGCTGTTCCTCCCGACGTACGCCGCGATCGCGCACTACCACGGTCTCGTGCCGGACCAGACGCTCGAGGAACTGCTCGCGGACGCGGAGCGGTTCGCAGCCGGGCGGTACCCGAATGCGCTTGCCCAGGGCAACCGGATCCCGGCGGACTACCGCGCCGAGGTCGTCACCCGGCTGGCCGCGCTGACCGGTCTCAGCGAGGACTACATCGACCGCGTGAACCTGCGGATCGAGCACATGCGATTCTTCGGCGAGCTGCTGCGCTCCCGCCGCCAAACCGTCGGCCGCATCGACGGACGCTTCACCGGCTGGAACGCCGACTATGGCTCAGAGACTCCCGAGCGCGACCCGTCGATGAACGCGATCACCGGCCCGTACGCCGCGGCGCTCAACCACTACGTCCGCGTCGAGCTCGGCTACGAGAACGACCTGCCGTACGAGGTGCTGAACATGGACGCGGCGAAGAACTGGTCGTTCAAGGAGTTCGAGGGCCAGCAGATCATGGTCGCCGACAAACTCGCCGAGGCGATGCGCGTCAACCCGCACCTCAAGGTGTACGTCGCCTCCGGACACTACGACGGCGCAACCCCGTACTTCGCCACCGAGCACACCCTGGCCCGCCTCCAGATCCCCACCGAACTAACCCCCAACATCGAAACCAAGTACTACCCCGCCGGCCACATGATGTACATCCACGAAGACTCCCGCGTCCAACAGTCCGCCGACCTGGGCGCCTTCATCACCAACGCCTCCAACCGATGATCCTCATCCGCCACGAGTCGATGAGGGCAACCCTCCTGCTCTCGCCCTCTATCGGGATCTGGGCTTCCGCGGCGTGTGAGTTGTTCGTCTGTGGATAGCTAGATCGCCTTGAAAATAAGGGGATTCAGCTTTGAAAACTGTCGGAGGGCGTGCCTATCGTTGGGGGTATGGAACCTCTGGGTGAGCGGCCGGTCTGGTCGATGAGCGACAGCGAGCTGCTGCCGACCATCGACCAAGTCGACGCTGCGGTCACGCAGCTGTTGACCTACCGTCTGCAGTTGATCGCTCGGGTCGATGAGGTCGGTCTGGCCTCGGAGCTCGGTGCCCGCGACACCGCCGAGCTACTTGCCATCCGCCACCGCATCGACCGCCGGGACGTCCATCGCGACGTCAAGCTCTCACGCAGTCTGCCGAAGTACGACGCCGTTGCGACAGCTCTCACCGACCAGACCCGGCCACTGCGGCCGGCCCAGGCGAGCGTGATCGTCACCGCGCTGGAGCGAGTCAGGTCCCGAGTTCCGGTGGAAGACCTCGATGTCGCGGAAGAACAGTTGGTCAACCTGGCAAGGCTGTTGTCGCCAGGCGAGCTGGCCAAGGCGGCGCGGCAGATCTGTGACCTGTTGGACTCCGACGGTCCCGAGCCCGATGAGAACGCTGCGTATGCCCGCGAATCGCTGACCCTGGTCGAGGCCGAGAACGGCGTGAAGTTCCGCGGCTACCTCGCCAACGAGAAC
The DNA here is from genome assembly GCF_004365355.1 of Kribbella pratensis. GTDB lineage: Bacteria > Actinomycetota > Actinomycetes > Propionibacteriales > Kribbellaceae > Kribbella. Next base: position 659,489 of record NZ_SODP01000001.1, read on the forward strand.
GCCGAGCTGCTCCGATCCCGCATCCACGCCGCCGCCCGCCCCCACAAGACCGCAGACGGTAAGCTCGACCCACGCTCCCGCGAGCAACGCCAAGCCGACGCCCTCACAGCCACGCTGACCATCGCCGCAGCGGCCGCCGAGAGCGGCTTCAAGCCACCCGCCGCTGAGACGTGTCCCACGGACGCCGGCGCCGCAAACCTTCCGCCGATCCGTCCAGCAGACGACGTGGCCACGAACGCTGCCGCGCATGACAGCGTCACGCCTGACAGCGTCACGCCTGACAGCGCCGCGCAGGACGGCGCCGCGCAGGACGGCGCCGCGCAGGACGGCGCCGCGCAGGACGGCGCCGCGCAGGACGGCGCCGCGCATCGTGCGGATCGTTGGGTGCCTGGGTTCGGGGCGAAGGCGAACATCACCGTCACGATCGACTTCGAGGACCTGAAGTCGTCCCTTGCCGACGCGACCGGGGAAGTCGTGTACGGCGATGGGCTGTCGGCCGCGGCGATCCGTCGGTTGGCGTGCGACGCGAAGGTCATCCCGCTGGTGCTCGGATCCAACTCCGAGCCTCTCGACGTCGGGCGGGCCGAACGCCTGGTGACACGGGCGATGCGTCGCGCCTTGAACGTTCGCGACAAGGGTTGCGTGGTGTGTGGCGCCCCGCCGATCCATTGCGACGCGCACCATCTCCGATCGTGGATCGACGGCGGTGAGACCGCGATCCACAACCTGGTGCTGCTCTGCCGGGCACACCATAGAGCCCTCCACGCCGGCTACTGGATCATCAGCATCATCGACGGACAGGTCCAGGTATCCCGGCCAAGCTGGGCCGACCCACCGCCCCAACCAAGCTCAACCGTGTCAGCCCTCCTCGCGGCAACCGCTCCCGCGCGGCCGGACACCTGTGCCTCTGCTGCGCCTGTGAAGCCCAACCGGCGTGCGAGTCGGGGCGCCGAGCAGCGCTCTGCCCAGCGCTCGAGCCGATGGTCGGCCGACGAGCCGAAGATGCAGGAAGCAACCCGCTTCGCCGTCTGGGGCAATCCGTCAACTGATCCACCGCCAACACCACTCCACGCCACCGTGCCAGCTGAGGACTTCTCAGCGGTACGACGGCCGGCGCCTGCCGCGGTGGGACCTACCGCCGAATTCCGGTAGGGCATGCCGTTGGCCGCGTCCCAGCGCCGAGCGGACCAGTCCTCACGAACAAGGTGGGCGCAGTCATTGCCGAGGTGAAGAACACCGACCGTGAGGCTGGCTGGTGAATGACGGCTGGTCGAAGGCAGGCTGCCGTTCGCGTCTCGCGCCGCGTAGGTGCCGGTGACGGCCGCTGGCCGCGGCGTGGTGGTTCTCGGCGCGGCGACCTAGGGGTAGAGGCAGAAACCTGTGCAGCTGCGGTGCTCGACGACTTGTAGAAGTCGTTGGCGGTCTCTGTCACGATGTCTACCCGCAGAGCGCCAGTCAGGGGAGTGGGGTACTCGATGAGTTGGCGGGCTGATGCCTCGGCGGCGGTGGTCGTGGTGGACCGCCATCATCAAGCGGTACGCCGCGACGTGCCCGTCGCTCAGAAATAAGCGAAGCCGATCACCTGGGCTGCGTCGACGGCGACCACGCTCGTAACACTAGGCGCCGTCAGAAAAGCGTGCCGCGCGATCAGAACCGCGTGCGCGCGATCCAGGTCAGCGCCAAGCTCGGCCAGCCCTCGGCGTTCGCAGAGAGCCACGATGCCCGTGAGATCAACGGGATCGTACTGCGTGACGTTCACGGCAGGGTGAGTACTTCGGCGCCGGTGTCGGTGACGACCAGCGTGTGCTCGAACTGCGCAGTACGCGACTTGTCCTTGGTGGTGGCGGTCCAGCCGTCGTCCCACAGGTCGTAGTCGTACGTGCCCAGGGTCAGCATCGGCTCGATCGTGAAGGTCATGCCGGGCTCGATGACGTCGTCGAAGCGTTCGTCGTCGTAGTGCGGGATGATCAGGCCGGAGTGGAACGACGTGGAGATGCCGTGGCCGGTGAAGTCGCGGACCACGCCGTACCCGAAGCGCTTCGCGTAGGACTCGATCACGCGGCCGATGATGCTGACCTGCCGACCGGGCTTCACCGCCTTGATGCCGCGGTTCAGCGCCTCCAGCGTGCGCTCGACCAGCAGCCGGCTCTCCTCGTCGACATCGCCGACCAGGAACGTCGCGTTGGTGTCACCGTGCACACCGTCGAGGTACGCCGTGATGTCGACGTTGACGATGTCGCCGTTCTCCAGCGGACGATCGTCGGGGATGCCATGGCAGATGACTTCGTTGACCGACGTGCACAGCGACTTCGGGTACCCACGGTAGCCGAGCGTCGACGGGTAGGCGCTGCGCTCGATCAGGTACTCGTGGCCGACCGCGTCCAGCTCGTCGGTCGTCACACCCGGCTTCGCCGCCGCACCGACCGCCTGCAACGCCTGCGCGGCGAGCTTGCTCGCGACCCGCATCTTCTCGACCAGCTCGGGCGACGTCACGTACGAACCGTCGAACGGCGTCGGCGCCGGCTTGTCGACGTACTCCGGGCGCGGGATGGAGGCGGGGACGGCGCGGCGCGGCGAGATCTTGCCAGGAGTGAGGATCGACATGGTGAGATCATTCTATTCAGCTGCGACAAGACTCCCAGGAGGTGGTCATCCAGATGAGCGACGATCACAGCAACGAGTGGTACTACAACACCAAGACCGGCAAGGTCGAGCCGTACTCCGGTGCGAAGTCGGCCGATCGGCTGGGCCCGTACAGCTCTCCCGAGGAAGCCGCCCGCGCACTCGAGAAGGTCCAGGAACGCAACGAGGCCTGGGAGAACGACCCGAAGTGGGAAGACGACTGAAACGGTCGCACCGATCACATGCCGAGGGGCACCACCGAACCGGTGGTGCCCCTCAGGTTTGTAGCGGACGTCGCGCGAGTGCGGACGTCCGGATCAGCGGGCTACCCGCCGGGCCGCGGTCTTACGAGCCGGGGCCTTCTTCGCCGCGGTCTTGCGGACCGCGGTCTTCTTCGCCGCGACGCGCTTCGCGGGCGCCTTCTTGGCAGCGGTCTTCGCCGGTGCCTTCTTGGCGGCAACCTTCGTGGCGGCGGTAGCGCGCTTCACCGGGGCCTTCTTCGCAGCCGTCTTCCGCGCGACGGTCTTCTTCGCCGCCGTCGTCGTCTTCTTGGCGGCGGTCGTGCGCTTGGCCGTCGTCTTCTTCGCTGCCGTCGTGGTCTTCTTGGCAGCAGTCGCGCGCTTCGCCGGCGCCTTCTTCGCAACGGTCTTGCGGGCCGTGACCTTCTTCGCCGGGGCCTTCTTCGCGACAGCCTTCGTGGCGGTGGTGGTCTTCTTGGCCGGCGCCTTCTTCGCCACCGTCTTAGCGGCGGTCTTCTTGGCCGCACTCACCTTCTTCGTCGCTGTCTTCTTTGCTGCGCTGACCTTACGCGCGGTTGTCGTCCGCGTCGCCGGGGCCTTCTTCGCGACAGTCTTCTTGGCGGGAGAAGCCTTTTTGGCTGTCGCCTTCCCTGCGGCTGCCTTCTTGGCTGGCACTCTGCCTCCTTGGTGCGGCTGAGGAAAACCACGGTGGATTCCTCGTCGTCCTGATGATGACAACACTTGTGCGCCACGTAAAGCACCCGAAACGTCTACAGGTTAAGGCGAACTGGCGGCAAAGAGCGGCCTAAATGCCGAAAATCCTTGTGCAGAAGGGATTCCGCCGTGCGGTGAGCATGCCGGATTGGCCCAAGAATTTCTTGGCGACACGCGGCAGAATCTGCCGTGAAGTGCCCCGATCGGTGAGTGTTGTCCTCGGCAACGTCCTGCGAAGGTGAGGTGCAACAGCGACATGTTCAGCGTCTACGACGACCTCCACAACACCGTCGAACTGCCCCGCGACGTACGTCGTGTGGTCAGCATCGTGCCGTCGTTGACCGAGTCGATCGCGGTCACGCATCGGTCGTTGATCGTTGGTGCGACCGACTGGTGTACGCATCCCGCGGACCTCGATGTCGTCCGTGTTCGCGGCACCAAGAATCCCGATGTCGATCGCATCCGCGAACTCGTGCCGGACGTCGTCGTCGCGAACGCCGAAGAGAATCGCAGCGCCGATCTCGACGCTTTGCGAGCGCACGGAATCGCGGTCTGGGTGACCGCGCCGACGACAGTGCCCGAATCACTGGACTCGCTCGAACGCATGCTGTCCGCGATCACCGGCGACGTGCCGTCGTGGGTGCGCGAAGCGCGTGCGGTCTGGACCACGCCGTACGACGGAGTTCGCCGGCGGGCGGTGATACCGGTCTGGCGGCGGCCGTGGATGGCGTTGGGACGGGACACGTTCGCGGGCGACCTACTGTCCCGGATCGGTATCGACAACGTGCTTTCAGAATCCGGCGAGCGTTATCCGCGGTTCGATCCGGACGCGTTACCGGAGTACGACGTCGTGGTGCTTCCGGACGAGCCTTATGCCTTTTCCCCGACCGACGGTCCGGAGGCGTTCGCGAAACCCGCACGCTGTATCTCCGGGCGCCATCTCACCTGGTACGGGCCGTCGCTCGTCGAGGCGCGGGAGGTGCTGAACGCACAGTTGGCGTGATGTTCGCTACGACAGCCCGCTACGGCAGCCCGCCACGACAGCCCGCTAGGACGCTCGCCGCAAGGTGATCGCGTCGGCCGCCTGGCGAAGGAGAGCGGGGATCGTCACGTGCGCGGCCTGGCCGGTCGCTTCGAGGTCGTCGCCGTACCACCAGCCGTGCTTGCTGATGGTCTGCAGCTCGAGCTCCTCCTGGTTCACGAACGTCACGTCGACGCGGTCGACCGCGACCGCGAAGAAGGTCTGGTGCTGGATGATCTGGCATCCGCCCCACTCGAACTCGATCGTGTTCGTCGCGACCGGCGTACCGAGCGCGTCGGAGGGCAGCACGATGCCGACCTCTTCGCGCAGCTCACGGCTGGCTGCCTCGCCGACGGTCTCGCCGGCTTCGACGCCGCCGCCGATCGTGAACCAGTACGGCGTCTGCGGTTTCAGCGGATCCCAGCCGTGCAGCAGCAGCACCTTGCCGTCCGGACGCACCGGCAGCACGCGGGCCGTCGTACGGCGTCGGACCGTTCCTGGTGGTGGCAGCTGAGATTGGCTCACACCACAAAACGGTAAGGGACGCGCCGTGTTGTGTGTCGGGCCCCGCGGCGCGTCTCACGTGGTTGCCAAAAGCCCATGAGCCGATCTCGGCTTGCAGGTGACGGGTCATCGGTGGTTGAGGAAGGAGAAAAAGAAGGTGGTGAGAGGATCGATGGCATGGCGAGTATCGGTCTTGGGCTGGCGGCGTTGGGTCGTCCGGGGTACATCAACCTCGGGCACGACGAGGATCTCGCGCCGGGACGGGCGGTCGAGGACCTTCGGGTTCGCACCCACGAGTTGCTCGAGCAGGCTTGGCAGGCCGGTGTTCGGTACTTCGACGCCGCGCGTTCGTACGGTCTTGCCGAAGAGTTCCTCGGCGAATGGCTGACGCCGGAGCGTCGTACGCACCTCACGATCGGGTCGAAGTGGGGCTACACGTACGTCGGTGATTGGCGGCCCGACGCGGACACGCACGAGGTGAAGAGCCACGACCTCGCCACGTTCGAACGGCAATGGCCGGAGACCCTTCAAGCTCTGGGTGGACCGCCGGACATCTACCTCGTCCACAGCCTGACCACCGACAGCCCGGCGCTCGACGACAAGCGTTTGCTCGACCGTCTGCGCGAACTCACCGACTCCGGTGTTCGCGTCGGACTGTCCACGAGCGGCCCACGCCAGGCCGAGACGCTCCGCAAAGCAGTCGACCTCGGTACGCCGTTCTCCGCCGTACAAGCGACCTGGAACGTGCTGGAGCCCTCCGCCGGCCCCGCTCTGGCCGAGGCTCACGACGCAGGCTGGTTCGTCGTCGTGAAGGAGGCGGTCGCGAACGGGCGCCTCACCAGCCGTGCCGGCGAGACGCCCTTCAACGAGTTTGCGCACCAGCGCGGCATTACTCCTGACGCGTTGGCGATCGGTGCAGCCATGGCTCAACCGTGGGCGGACATCGTCCTCAGTGGAGCCACGACTGCTTCCCAACTGGCGAGCAACCTCGCCTATCGCGTTGACGGACCGTTGACCGAGTTCACCCAGCAGCCCGAGGAGTACTGGACCGAACGCTCGGCCCTACCGTGGATCTGAGCTGCTCGCGAAGCGCCGCCGTGGCACCGCTCGACTTTGCTGTCGCGGCCAGCGCGGCGTCCGGCTGCGGAGCCGGCACCGGCGGGCACTTGACGTCGGACTGGTTACCCGGTCGGCGAGCCGGCAGCGCACCCGTCTGCAGGTAGGCCACGATGCGGTCATCGGTGCACGCCACACCGGACAGCGAACCGGCGTGCGTCGTACCGCCGACGCCCTCGATCAGCACCGAGTGCGGGAACGTCTTGCGGGTCTGCAAGGCGCCCGAGTACGGCGTTGCCGCGTCGAGAGTCTCGTTGATCAGTAGCGCGCTCTGGACATGACGGCCGTCGACCTTCACCGGATGGCCGGCCTTCGCGGGCCAGAAGGCGCACGGGGCGTTGAACCACGCGTTGTTCCAGGTCAGGAACGGCGCCTTGGCGTAGACGCGCCAGTTGTCACGACGCCAGGTGTTCCAGTTGGTCGGCCACTTCGCGTCGGTACAGGACACTCCTAGGTAAACGGCGTACCCGTTGTCGTCGAACGGCGGGGAGCCGTACAGGGCGACCAGGGGAGCGGCGTTACGGTCGTGGACCCACGCCGCGAAGGCACTCGCGATGTCCACCCAGCCGTACACGTAGTACGCCGCCTGGGTGAAGATGTCGTTCCACTCGTCCGGCCCGATCTTGCCGTCCGCGGGATGGCGGATGAGTTTGTACATTTCGGCGTAGTACCGCAGTTCGACGGTGCGCTCGGTGGTGCCGAGATGCCAGACGGAGTTGTGCGCGGCGACGTACGCGAAGAACACCTTCACGCTCTTGTTGAAGGCGAAGTCCTGGTCGAGGTTGGCCTTGTACCAGACGCGGGTCGCGTTCACGACGCCGTCGAAGATGACGCGACGGAAGCGGTTCGGGTACAGCGTGCCGTACACCTGTCCGAGGTACGTGCCGTACGAGAAGCCGTAGTAGTTGATCTGCGGTGCGCCGAGAGCCTTGCGGATGCTCTCCATGTCGCGGACGGAGTCGAGCGTGGTCAGGTGACCGAGCAGCGCGTGCTGCGCGCTGTTGCAGGCCTTCGCGTAGGCCTTCGACCGGTTGATCCAGATCTGCTCGAGTTTCGGTGTCACCGGGACGTAGAACGGACGGTCGTAACCGGCGTAGTCCGGGATACAGCTCAGAGCCGGCTGGCTCGAACCGACACCGCGCGGATCGAAGCCGATCCAGTCGTACGCGTCGCCGGCGCCGTTCGGCACGAACTCACCGAAGATCGCGTAGATCAATCCGGAACCACCTGGTCCGCCCGGGTTCACCAGCATCGGACCCTGCGCCTGTGAATCCGGTGTCTTGTGCATCACCCGCGACACCGCGAGCTTGATCTTCGTTCCGTTCGGGTGGTCGTAGTCCAGCGGTACCACGACGAACCCGCATTGCGCGTTCCGCTTGGCGAGCGTGGCACTTGCGCACGCGCCCCATTGGATCGGCGGTGGCGTGTAGCTGGCCGGCTTATGGCCGGTCGAACCGGACGGTACTGCGCTCGCGGCCGGAATGGAGCTGATGACCCCACCTACCAGTGCGAGCGAGACGCCTGCGGCAACAATCAATCGACGAATTCTCATCGGGCCTCCCCTTTTGCCGCAAACATCGTGAACCCGCGAAACCTGGGGGAACAAGGGTTCGCGGGGGTATCCGGAGAGCTACCCGGAGAGCACGATGAGTTGCCTAGAAGGTGTGTTCGTCTCCCGGGAAGGCGCCCGATGCGACCTCCGACGCGTACGTCGACGCCGCGGTGGAGAGGATGCCGCGCAGGTCGGCGTACTGCTTGACGAAGCGCGGAATGCTGCCTGAGCGGAGCCCGGCCATGTCCTGCCAGACGAGGACCTGCGCGTCGGTGTCGCGACCCGCGCCGATGCCGATGGTCGGGATCGGGACGCGTTTGGTGATCTCCGCGGCGACATCGCCCGGCACCATTTCGAGGACCACCGAGAACGCACCGGCTTCGGCCAGCGCGACGGCGTCGTCGATCAGACCAGCGGCCTGATCGCCGCGACCCTGTACGCGGTACCCACCGATGCTGTGCTCGCTCTGCGGCGTGAAGCCGATGTGCGCCATCACCGGGATGCCCGACTGCGTGAGCTTCTCGACCATCGGCACCATGTTCCGGCCGCCTTCGAGCTTGACCGCGTGCACGCCGGCTTCCTTCATGAACCGCACGGCCGTGTGGAACGCCTGCTCCGGGGACGCCTGGTACGAACCGAAGGGAAGGTCCGCGACGACGAGGGCACGCTCCACCGCGCCCGCGACCGCACGTGCCAACGGGATCAACTCGTCGACGGTGACGCGGAGCGTCGTCTCGTAGCCGAACACGTTGTTCGCGGCCGAGTCGCCGACGAGCAGCACCGGAATCCCCGCCTGGTCGAAGATCTCGGCGGTGTACTGGTCGTACGCCGTCAGCATCGCCCACTTCTCGCCGCGGTTCTTGAAGTCGCGCAGATGGTGGACGCGGTACCGCCGCGGTCGCTTGCTCGCATCGGTCGAACCGCCCGGCGCCGGTTGGTTGCCGCCGGCCGCGGACGGCCCTTCGGTTCCGGCAGCCGTGCTCGCCGACACCTGCGCGCGACGCGCGGCCCGATGCGTGGAGACCGGCTCGGCCGGAATCTGGCTCGGTGCATCCTGCTGCACGTTCGCCCGCCGACGGGCACCAACCGGCCGTTGCCCGTCGGTCTCCTCGCTCACCGGCGCGTTGCTCTCGTACTCCGCACTCGGGTCGGACAAGTATCCGTTGCCCTGCTCCTGCCGCGGGGCGTCGTCGCGTCGAACGACCTGCTCCTGCCGCGCGGCGTCGTCCTGGCGCGGCGCGAACTCCTGCCGGGCCCGCTCGTCGCGCCGTGGCGCTTGCTCCTGCCGCAGTGCCTGCTCCTGTGCCGGCGGCTGCTCCTGGCGGGAGGCCCGCTCTTGTTCCTGCCTGGCCAGTTGGGCTTGCAGCGCAGCGAATTCCTGCCGGGCCCGCTGCTCGTGCGAGGGCACCTGCTCGGGACGTGGCTGCTCCTGGCGTGGCGGCTCGAGGCGCTGTGGCGGCTCCTGCGCAGCATGATCCTGCGCGGGCGGGGCCTGACGCGGCTGCTGCTGCGGACCAAGACCGTTGCTCAACCCGTTACTCAACCCATTGCTGGTCGCGTGCCCGTTGCTCTGGGCCGGCGGCGGTGCAGGAGCCGGCTGCGGCGCCGGACTGCTCCAGTTCGCACTGCCGTTGGACGCTTGCGGCGGCCGTGGTGTCACACCGTTGCTCGACTGCGGCGGAGCCGGCGGCCGCGGTGCCTGCTGACCAGGCTGACCGGGCTGAGCAGGCTGGCCCTGCGGCGCCCGTACGCCGTTGCTCCCCGGACCGAATGGACTAGGCCGCCCCTGCTGCGGCGGGGGTGGTGGCTGCTGCGCGGGTGGCTGCGGGCGGAACGGACTCTCGCCCTGGTACCCGGGCCGCTCGTACGACTCGTCCCGCGATTCCCCGTAGTACTCGGGCCGCTCGGGACGCTGCGGCGGTTGCTGCCGCGGCTGGTGCTGTGACGGCGGCGGCGCGCTCGGCAGGTACGGCGGCTTCGGGACGTACGGCTGCTGCGGCACCGGTCCGCGCTCGTAGGTCCGCGGTGCGTTCGGCAGCGACGGCGACGGGTCGAGACCGAGTCCGGAACCGCCGGAGCCACGGTCCCGCCAGGTGTCGTTGTCGTAATCCGAGCGGCGGTGTTCCTCGGTTGTCCGATTCTTCGGTCCGGTCCCGTACGGCGAGGGCAACTCCTCGTCGTCGTCCTGGGTACCGGCCGACAGGAAGTTGTCAACCATGCCGCCATCGTCCCATCGTTGCGGAGGGTGAGCGCCACCGGCTGACGGTGAGCGATCGCTCACATCGTCCGGGTAGGTGTCGCGGGGCAGGCCGGAGCGGTCGTGGGTCTCGTCCGACGAGCCCCACGGGGAATCTTGGGATGGGCGGTACCGCCAGGAGTCGCTCAGTGCTCGGCTGCCTTTCGTGCGTCCTCACGCCATGCATTCGTGATCGGCAACCGGCGGTCCCGGCCGAAGGCCTTGTGGGTCAGCTTCGGGCCCGGTGGGTACTGCCGGCGCTTGTACTCCGCGCGGTCGACGAGCTGGATCACCTTCGTGACCAGCTCCGGGTCGAACCCGGCAGCGACGAGTTCCGCACTGCCGCGGTCCTGCTCGACGTAGTCGTCCAGCATGTCGTCGAGCAGGTCGTACGGCGGCAGCGAGTCGGTGTCCTGCTGCCCCGGGCGAAGCTCGGCGGACGGGGGTTTGGCGATCGCGTTCTCCGGGATCGGGGGATGTTGCCCCTTCTCCTTGGCGTCCGCGTTGCGCCACTTCGCGAGCCGCCAGACGAGCGTCTTCGGCAGATCCTTCAACGGTGCGTACCCGCCGACCGCGTCGCCGTAGATGGTGGAATAGCCGACGGACAACTCCGACTTGTTGCCGCAGGCAAGTACCAGGTGGCCGTCGGCGTTCGACAGGCCCATCCAGACCACCGCGCGGACGCGCGCCTGCAGGTTCTCCTCGGCCAGGCCGGTCAGGCCGAGCGTGTCGAGGAACGGCTGCACCATCGGCTGGATCGGCACGACGCGGTAGTTCAGGCCGGTGCGCGCGGCGAGCTCGGCGGCGTCGTCCTTGGAGTGGTCACTGGAGTAGATGCTCGGGTTGGAGATCCCGAAGACGTGCTCGGCGCCGATCGCGTCGCAGGCGATCGCGGCGACCAGCGACGAGTCGATGCCGCCGGACAATCCGAGCAGGACGGACTTGAAGCCGTTCTTCTGGACGTAGTCGCGCAGGCCCGTCACGATCGCGGCGTACATCTCGGCCTCGTCGGACAGCTGCGGCGCGATCACCGGCTCCATCGCGTCGTACGCCTCGACCGGGTCCTCGTGCAGGACGGTGTGGACGATCTCGATGCCTTCGTAGGTGCCCTCCGGCGTACCGGACGGGGCCGGGAGGTCCAGATCGACGATCATGCTGCCCTGCTCGAACTGCGGGGCGCGGGCGAACACCTTGCCGTCGGCATCGGCAACCAGCGAGTCGCCGTCGAAGACGAGCTCGTCCTGCCCGCCGACGAGGTTCACGTACGCGAGTGCGCAGCCGGCCTCGCGGGCACGACGCCGTACCAGGTCGCCGCGAAGGTCGTCCTTGTTGGCCTCGTACGGCGAGCTGTTGATCACGAGCAGGAGACCGGCGCCCGCCTCGTGGGTGACCGCGGCCGGGCCGCCGTCCTGCCAGAGGTCCTCGCAGATCACCAGCGCGACGTCGATGCCGTGGATCCGGATCACCTGGAGGGTGTTGCCGGGAACGAAGTGCCGGAACTCGTCGAAGACGCCATAGTTCGGCAGGTGGTGCTTCACCGCGCTGGTGACGACCCGGCCCTGGTGGATCACAGCGGCGGAGTTGGTGGGGGAGCCCTTCGGCCGGCCGAGCCGGTCGACGCCCATCGCCGTACCGCTGGCTCGGTCGAGGTACCCGACGACCACGACGATGTCCCCGAGCCCCTCGTCGGCGAGCCGCTGCGCCAGGTCGTGGATCCGGCTCTGCGACGCATCCACGAACGACGCCCGCAGCGCCAGATCCTCCACCGGGTAGCCGGTCAGCCCGAGCTCGGGAAAGGCCACCACATGCGCACCTTGCTCGACCGCGTTGCGGGTCCACGCGACGATCTTGTCGGCGTTCCCAGCAATGTCACCCACGGTCACATTCAGCTGAGCAAGAGCAACTCGGAGTTGAGGCACGGGAGCACATTACTGGGTCCCCCCGCTCATCCCCACGCCCCTCACCAACCTCTTACGTACGCCGAATGAATGCACCGACCCGAACAAGGTTCCCACTCAACGAATCCATCGCATCCAGCGTCAGCCGTTCGCGGTCCAACTGGGGGTACTCACTCCGCATCCGCTCGACGTGATCCCACCCCACCTCGTGCCATCCGGGAATCCCACGCCGCCGCCCCTCGACCCGCCGCCGATGCTCGCCCTCGTCGCTGCAGACGCACTCCACGAGGCGCAGGCGGGCGTCGAACTCCGCGGCCAATTCCTCCCACCGGCCGGCGATTTCGTCATTTACCAGACAGTCGACGATCGCCGACTGCCCGAGCATCAACTGCCGTTTGATCAGAGTGCCGAGCAGGTCGTAGTACATCGCGAGGAACGCCGGCCGCTCGAGTCCGCGCAGTACGCCGTGGGGCCGGAGCGCCCCTAGCAGCCAGTCGCCGGCGAAAGCAGGTACTGCGGTGTCCGTCGCCAGCGCTTCGGCCAGCGTCGACTTACCCGTGCCCGGGAGGCCGGTGAAGGCGATGATCTGCTTCATAGCGGCGACGCTACTGAGGTGCGGGCGATGAGGAGGGGGGTGAGTGTGGTCCAGCCGAGGGATTCGTAGAGGGGGCGGCCCTGGGGGGAGGCTGAGAGGTAGGCGGTGGGGGTGGGGGTGGATTGGGCCAGGGCGGTCATGAGGGCTTTGGCGAGGCCTCGGTGGCGGTGGGCGGGGGCGGTGGTGATGAGGTCGGCGACGGCGCCGGTGTGGAGGACGGCCATGCGGCCGGTGGCGGCGATTTCGCCGTACCCGCAGATCTGGGCGTCGATGATGGACGGGGTCACTGAGATCTCGAGGCTGTACGGCGCGGGCACGGGGTACGACGCCTGATCCGCCAGGCTGATCGTCATCAGCCATTCGGTGCGGAGCGCCTCGAGGGGCTTGAGGTTGGCGGCGAGGCGGGCCGGGTTGTCGGTGGTGATCGCCAGCCAGGATGTGCCGGGTGGATGGCAGTCGGTCAGGGCGAGATGCGCGGCGGCGCGCGCGTTCGCTTCCGTCGTGACGTACTCGACCCGTCGCTCCGGTTCGCCGACGCGTACGACGGTGACGTCGTCGACCTGCTGGTAGTCGGTCCACCCGCGCGACGCGGACCATCCGCGCTGCCAGCGGGTCAGGGCTTCCTCGTGCACCCGCCTATGGAACAGCGACGAAGGTTCACGTCCGAAGGAACTTTGGATGGACGCGGCACCGGCCCGGCGCGCATTGACTGGTGCCATGAGCACCCCAGCCGGACCGACCGGGCTGAGCGAGCGCGCCCTCGGCCCGGACCTCGCGCGCGGATTCATGCTGCTGTTCATCGCCCTCGCCAACTCGCACTACTTCGTCTACAGCGACCGCGTCTTCGGCGGTTTCCCGACCGACGGCTCGGCACCCGATCGCGTCGTCGGCCTGCTGATCTCGACCTTTGTCGACGGCCGCGCGTTCCCGATGTTCGGTGTGCTCTTCGGGTACGGCGTCGCGCAGATCGTCCGCCGTCAACGCGAATCCGGCAAGGACTGGTGGCCGATCCGCAAACTGCTCTGGCGGCGCGCTCTCGTCCTGATCGTGCTCGGTTTCCTGCACGCGATGCTGCTCTACATCGGCGACATCCTCGCGGCGTACGGCGTCCTTCTGTTCCTCGGCGTCTGGGCCTTGCGGTGGAAGGACCGCTGGCTGTTCATCGTCGCCGCGTTCGTCCTCATCCTCACCTCGCTGCCGAGCGAGGACTCGCTCGCGACCTCCTCCGACGCCGCCGATCCGGCGATGCTCCCGCCGCACTTCCTCGGCCAGTTCGCCGACCGCATCGTCGTACAACCGTCCATCGCCGGCCTCGGCTGGATCGGGTTCGTCACGCCCTTCCTGATCGGCGTCTGGGCCGGCCGCCGCCGCATCCTCGAACGGCCGGCGCAGCACCTCACCCTGCTCCGTACGACGGCACTCGTCGGCCTCACGATCGCCGTCGTCGGCGCACTCCCGGTCTCGCTGGTCGTCGGCGGCGTACTGACCCGACCGAGCGACCACGCGCTGAGCGTCCTCGGTCCGTTGCACGACGCAACGGGCGTCTTCGGCGGCTTCGGGTACGCCGCGCTGATCGTCCTGATCGCGCGCAGAGTGGGCGATCGCCAGGGCCCGGTCTCCCTGGCGATCGCAGCTGTCGGACAACGCTCGCTGACGTGCTACCTGTCCCAATCGGTCGTGTGGGCCGTCGCGTTCACGCCGTACCTGCTCGACCTGTCGCGCACACTCACCACAACCACGACGGCACTTCTCGCCGTCACGACCTGGCTGGCGACCGTGCTGCTGGCCGACCGGATGCGGCGGGCGAACTACCGCGGGCCGTTCGAGCTCCTGATCCGACGGATCACTTATCAACCGAGGAGAACAGCGGCCACCCTGTCGCGCAACTCGGGCAACCGCGCATAGAACACGTCACCCGGGCACTGCGTCGTGTTGTAGTCCCGGTGCCCGACGATCGCGACATGCGGATCGAGGCCGTACTTCGTGCACAACCACGCGCACGTCAGCACGGACATGTCGAACAACGCGACCGTCACGTTCTCGGTGACGTAGATGCCCTCGTGCTCGATGCCGATTGTGTGGCTGTTCTGGTTCGCGGTCTGCGCGCCGAGCACGTTCTGGCCGTTGTTGATCGCCGACAACGACTTGCTCCGCCCCTCCATCAGGAATCCGCCGCGGCTGATCGTGAGCTGGTTGCCGATGTCGATCCAGCCGTTGGTGTCCATGTGCAGGTCCTGGATCCAGTGCTGGACCGAGTACGCCGCCGCGAGTGAGTAGTCCGTGACGTTCGGGCTCGCGGTGTGGTGGATGACGATGTGGTCGGGCTTGCCGATCACCTGGGTCGCCGACTTGGGCGGGCGCGCCGACCACTCGGTCCGCGTGTAACAGCGCGGCGCCGGGGCGGCGAGCGCTGTTGTGGGCATGGCTCCGGCCAGGGCGCCGCCGAGCAGTACGCCGCCGGCGCTCGCGCCGAGCAACGTCCGCCGGGAGACCCGGGCGCGTTGGATATTTTCTGGGGCGGTCATGCAGTAGAAAATTCCCTACGAAGAAGGCCTCCAAACCGGAATGATCTAATGACGTGGTGACACAGAGTCAGGAGGACCGGCAAACCCCTGCCGTCGTGCGTTCGGGCCCGGTCGGCAAGGGTTTGCGGGTCCTTGTCGCCGTGGTCGGCATCGGTCTGCTGATCAACGGATCGGTGCGCGCATCCGACGACGCGTGGCCGTTCGGGCCGATGTCGCAGTACGCGATGTCGGTCCCCGACGACGCCAAGATCGACTACACCCGGATCAGCGCGCTCACGGATGCCGGTACGACGGTCGACGTACCGCTGAACATCGAGGGCGCCGGGGTCGCCCGGGCCGAGATCGAGGCGCGGACCGGCGAGATCGTGAAGGACCCGTCGCTCCTGCAGCAGGTCGCGGACGGGTGGGCGCGCAAACATCCTGACCAGCCGAAGTACGTGAAGCTCGAGCTGATCCGCGACACCACCCAGCTGGTCAAGGGCCGGGTCGAAGGACCGCCGACGTCCCAAGTGCTGGCGACCTGGGAGGTGCGCAAGTGAAGGTGGTCAACTGGTTCACGCCGGCGATCGCCTTGGCGCGGATCGCGTGGTTGCGGACGGTCCTGTACCTGTTCGTCATCCTCGACATGCACGCATTCGTCCGCGACACCCGCGACAAGGGCGAGCATCCGGGTCTGTACCAGCCGTTGCTGCTGGCCCGGTTGCTGGATCTTCCGAAGCCGTCGGTCGCCAACACGACCGCGCTGTACGTCGTGCTGATCGTCGCCTGCCTGATCGGCGCGACGAACTACTTCCCGCGGGGCGCCGGCTGGATCGTCGCGCCGGCGTTCACCTGGTGGGTCCTGATCGGGATGAGTGACGGCAAGGTCGACCACGACCACCTCGCGCTGGTGATCGCGCTGTGGGTCCTCCCGACCGTCGGCGGTGCCCGGCGCGGCCTCGCGTCGTACGGCGATCAGACGCGGTCCGAGGCAGCCGGATGGGCGATCCGGTGCGTGCAGATCTGCGTGATCGCGACGTACTTCCTGTCCTCGATCGCGAAACTGCGCAGTGCCGGATGGGCGCTGACGTGGCCCGGGAGCGCCGTCCTGACCTGGGCGATCGTGCGGCGGCCGCACCCGGTCGGGGAGTGGCTGCTGAACTATCCGTGGGTGCTGCACGTGATGCAGTGGGTCGGGATCATCGGGGAGTTCTGTTCGCCGGTGATCCTGTGGCTCAAGGGGCGGTGGCAGTTGTTCGGGGCCCTGTTCTTCCTCGGGTTCCACGCGGCGAACACGGCGATCCTGCTGATCCACTTCCTGCCGACGGTGGTCTGCTGGCTCGCGTTCGCTCCGCTGGAGCGGATCGTGCCGTGGTTCCAGGCCCGCCGAGCCAAGGCCCGCTCAGCCGAGGTCGGCTCAGCCGAGGCCGGCTCAGCCGAGGCCGGCTCAGCCGAGGCCGGTTCAGACGACGCCGGAGAGACCGAACACGAGGCCGAACAGGGCCGGGAGGCCGAGCAGCAGGCCGGCGCGTAGGCGGAAACGGCGGCCGCCGGGTCCCGGAGTACGGACGATGCGGGACAGCACGGCACCGGCGTACCCGAAGACCAGGGCGGCGAGCAGGATCTGCGTGGTCGGCAGACTGTCCGCGTCGTGATGGGTCAGGCCGAGCGTCACCAGGCCGGGGCAGCAGAACGCGCACATCCCGAACCCGAGCTCCGGAACCGGCAGCCAGCGGCGGCCGAGCACGTCCCGTTCGGCGGGTCGCTTCCGGCGCAGCGACTGGATGAATCGCGCGGTACTGATGATGAGGTCGCTGAGGCAGAGGACCGCGGCGACGATGAGCGCCGCATGGAAGATCGTCTGCACGGGAACACGCTAGGCCCCTGAGCATGCCTGTGTCCGCCTGGGCACGTAACGTCTGCTTAACAGAGGCGGGGCACACTGTGAGAAGTTCCGGACTTGGGTGAGAGGTGGACTGATGGACAAGCAGCAGGAGTTCGTGCTGCGCGCGCTGGAGGAGCGCGACGTACGTTTCGTGCGGCTCTGGTTCACCGACGTACTCGGGTTCCTGAAGTCGGTGGCCGTGGCGCCGGCGGAGCTGGAGAGCGCGTTCGCCGAGGGGCTCGGGTTCGACGGGTCGGCGATCGAGGGGTTCGCCCGGGTGACCGAGGCCGACATGCTGGCCAAGCCGGACCCGTCGACGTTCCAGATCCTGCCCTGGCGGGGCGAGACCATGGGTACGGCGCGGATGTTCTGCGACATCAACATGCCGGACGGCTCGGCGTCGTTCGCCGACCCGCGGCATGTGCTGAAGCGGACGCTGTCGAAGGCGGCCGATCTGGGGTTCACGTTCTACACGCATCCCGAGATCGAGTTCTACCTGTTCAGGTCGCTCACCGGAGCGCCTGGTACGACGCCTGAGCCGGTCGACTCGTCGGGGTACTTTGACCACACGCCGCAGGGGATCGGCAACGACTTCCGTCGCGAGGCGATCACGATGCTCGAGTCGATGGGTATCTCGGTCGAGTTCAGCCACCACGAGGGCGGGCCGGGTCAGCAGGAGATCGACCTGCGGTACGCCGACGCGCTGTCGACCGCCGACAACATCATGACGTTCCGCGTCGTGGTGAAGGAGGTGGCGCTGTCGCAGGGCATCTACGCCTCGTTCATGCCGAAGCCGCTGTCGGATCAGCCGGGATCCGGGATGCATACGCATATGTCGCTGTTCGAGGGCGACCGGAACGCGTTCTTCGAGGGCGGCGCGCAGTACCAGCTGTCGAAGACCGGGCGTGCGTTCATTGCCGGGTTGCTGCGGCACGCGGGTGAGATCACCGCGGTGACCAACCAGTGGGTGAACTCTTATAAGCGGTTGGCCGTGGGGGACGAGGCGCCGTCGTTCGTCTCGTGGGGTCATAACAACCGGTCGGCGCTGGTGCGCGTGCCGATGTACAAGCCGCACAAGGGACAGTCGTCGCGGGTCGAGTTCCGGTCGTTGGACTCGGCGGCCAACCCTTATCTGGCTTTTGCTTTGATGCTTGCTGCTGGTCTGAAGGGGATCGAGGAGGGCTACGAGCTGCCGGCTGAGGTCGAGGACGACATCTGGTCGTTGACGTCGCGCGAACGCAAGGCCCTCGGGATCAAGCCCCTCCCCGGCAGCCTCGCCGAAGCCATCAGCGCGATGGAAGACAGCGAGTTGGTCGCCGAAACCCTCGGCGAACACGTCTTCGACTTCTTCCTCCGCAACAAACGCGCCGAATGGCAGGACTACCGCCGCCAAGTAACCCCCTTCGAACTGAACAAGCTCCTGCCTGTCCTCTGACGGCTGTTCGTCGAGTCGTGGAGTTTGGCTCTGAGATCTCGCCTCTATCCACGACTCGCGGTTCCGCCAGGCAGCTATTTGCCACGAGTCGGTGAGCGAGGTCTCAGCCGTCGACCTTGAAGGGGTCGTGTTCGGTGAGGAGTTTGTCCAGGCGGGCTTGGTCTACTCGGGTGGTTACTTCGGAGAGTTCTTGGCGATCGCGGACTACCTTGCAGAGGACGACGGTTGACGTGACGACGTACAGCAGGCCGAGGGCCAGGAATGCTCGCACCCACGGTTGGGC
Source organism: Kribbella pratensis (assembly GCF_004365355.1). Classification (GTDB taxonomy): domain Bacteria; phylum Actinomycetota; class Actinomycetes; order Propionibacteriales; family Kribbellaceae; genus Kribbella. Next base: position 678,093 of record NZ_SODP01000001.1, read on the forward strand.
CGGCAGGTAGATCAGGCCGACGGTCATCGCTGTGAGCGAGATGCCGAAGGATGCGACTGCCTGCGCGTAGAACGCCGCGGTCTGCTGGGGCTGAATGCTTTTGCTCATGCCGGAATCGTCGACCACCCGAACCCACCCCACATCAGCAAAATCACTCAGGTCCGGAGTCACCGGCCGTCAGCCGATCAGGACTTCTTGGATGGTGGTTGGCTGGGTGGTTGAGAGGTGGTTGAGGACGGCGGTGCCGGCGGTGAGCTTGCCGATGATCGTCGACGTGGGCGGGAGGGTGGCGTCGAGGCCGAGAATGAAGAAGGTGGCGGTGTTGCCGAGGACCGGAGTGTTGCTGAGGGCAACGATCCCGCGGGGGTAGGTTTCGTGGCCGGTTAGTTCGGGGGTGAAGTGGTAGCCGGGCCGGCCGGCGCCGCACTCGAGGATCGCCCGGGTGTGGCGCGGGCACGGGGTCTGGTTGTAGAAGCGCTTGACCGCCAGGTACGTGAAGCTGTGGACCGCGCACGGCGCCGTGCTGCGGTCCAGCGTGAGGACCAGGTCGCCGTGGTTCGTGCGGATGGTCACCTTGACCAGGCCTATCGTCGGCGCGAGCGAGTACGGCGGACGCCCGGTCTCACCGGGCACTCGCTCGTAGTGGCAGCTCTTGAAGAATGCGGCGGCCTGGGCGCGGGCGGCCCAGCCTTCGACGACGAGCGCGATGGCGGCGACCAGCAGGACGGCGACGACCCGTTTCCAGTGACGCATAGTTCCGAAGGTAACACTGAGTGTGCAGAATGCAACAGAGTGTGTTCAGACTCCGGCGGGCTGTGGTGGTGCGTCGTCGGAGGCGTGCTTCGAGGTCCAGCGCGATGCCGCCGTCGAGTGCCGGTACGGCGGTTCAGCCGCCAGCGGCGCATCCGCACCGGCGTCGCGAACCGGCTCGACGACCGGGATGATCGGCGTACCATCCGGAGCCAGCGCGTGCACCTCTTCGACCGTGAGCAGCCCGACCGGGCGGACGCCTTCGGTGATGATCACGATGCAGCCGGGGATCACCTGCTGGGCGCGATTTCTCTTGCCCGGAACGAGAATCCCCTCGGCCGGCGTACGCCAGGCCCCCGGCGCGAACCGGCGCAGCGCGATCCCGGCCTGGCCGTCGTCCGGCGTTCGGGGTGGGAGGTACGCCGTCGCGGTGTAGTCGTAGTCGTAATCCGGCTCCGGCGGACCTGACACTCGCCCGCCCTGCTGGGGTGTCAGCCAGAGCACCGTCCCGCGCACCGCGAGCGACCCCGTCATCATGACCATGAGAAGCCATCATGCCGACTACTGAGCGAATCCGCTACACGACACCGTGTATTCCTCGCGATCTTCCCGCGATCCAGCTGAGACTTTGTGAACACGCCAACCATTGTGCGCCTCCGGCAACGGTCGAGGGGTGCCCAAGGAGCCTCGCGATGGGAGGTTGGATAGGTTGTGAGGGTGGCTGAGGGTCGGAGAGGGTCGTGGGAGGGACGGCTGGTCCGGCTCGGGTTCGAGGACCCGCAGCGGGCGGCGGGGATGCTCGAGGAGCTGGACGCGCTCGACTCGCACAGTCCGATGGCCACCGAGCAGCTGATCACCACGCTGGGTGAGTCGGCCGATCCGGACCTCGCGCTGCACGGGCTGTGCGGGATGGCGGAGGCGCTGCACCGGCACGCGTACGACGTGGCCGCGTTCGCGCGCACGCTCGAGATGGACGAGGGTTTCCGCCGTCGCCTCATCTACGTGCTCGGCGCGAGCGAGGCGCTCGGCCGGCATCTCGCCGTCCATCCGCGCCACTGGTACGACCTCGCCGATCCGGCTCTGGCCAGTGCCCACCCGTCGATCGAGGACGTCGCCGCCAAGCTCGCCACCGCGGTCGAGGCGGACAACCCGGTCGACGCGCTGCGGGTCGAGTACCGTCGCCTGCTGCTCAGGGTGGCCGCGCGTGATCTCGCCGAGGGCCTGCTCGTCGACGAGGTCGCCGCCGTACTCGCGGATCTGGCCGGCGGAGCGCTCGAGACCGCGCTGCACATCGCCCGCAACGAGTACTTCGCCGCGCACCCGGGCGCCGCCGACTGCCGGCTCGCGATCATTGCCATGGGCAAGTGCGGCGGCCGGGAGCTCAACTACGTCAGCGATGTCGACGTGCTGTTCGTCGCGGAGCCGCACGAGGGCGAGGCCGAACTGCCCGCGCTGAAGACCGCGACCCAGCTCGCCGCGGCCACGATGCGGATCTGTTCGGCGCACACCGGCGAGGGCACGCTCTGGCCGGTCGACGCCGCGCTCCGCCCGGAGGGCAAGTCCGGTCCACTCGTCCGCACCCTCGACAGCCACCTGGCGTACTACCAGCGCTGGGCCAAGACGTGGGAGTTCCAGGCGCTGCTCAAGGCTCGTCCGGTCGCGGGCGATGCGGCGCTCGGCCGGGAGTACTCCGAGAGGATCGGCAGCCTCGCCTGGTCCGCGGCCGACCGCGAGGGCTTCGTCGACGACGTGCAGGCGATGCGCCGCCGCGTCATCGACCACCTCCCGGCCGCGGACGTCGATCGCCAGCTGAAGCTCGGCCCCGGCGGGCTGCGGGACGTCGAGTTCGCAGTACAGCTCCTCCAGCTCGTCCACGGGCGCAGTGACGAGTCGGTCCGCAGCGGTACGACGCTCGTCGCGCTCGAGTCCCTCACCACCGGCGGGTACGTCGGACGCACCGATGGCGCCGTACTCGCCGATGCGTACCGCTTCCTGCGCTCGATGGAGCACCGCATCCAGCTGTACCGCCTGCGCCGTACCCATCACGTCCCCGACGACGAAGCGGACCTGCGCCGCCTCGGCCGCTCACTCGGCTTCACGAAGAACCCGGTCAAGGACCTGACCGCAGCCTGGAAGAAGCATGCGCTCGAAGTACGGCGGCTGCACGAGAAGCTCTTCTACCGACCGCTGCTCGCCGCCGTCGCGCGCATCCCAGGGGTTGAGGTACGCCTGACGCCGGAGGCGGCCAAGCAGCGGCTGACCGCGCTCGGGTACGCCGATCCCGCGTCGGCGCTGCGGCACATCGAGGCGCTGTCCGAGGGGGTGTCGCGGCGTTCGTCGATCCAGAAGGCGTTGCTGCCCGCGATGCTCGGCTGGTTCGCCGAATCACCGGATCCGGACGCCGGCCTGCTCGCGTTCCGCACGATCTCCGACGCGCTCGGCTCGACACCGTGGTATCTGCGCCAGCTCCGCGACGAGGGCGCATCGGCCGAACGCCTTGCGCATCTCCTGGCCAGCGGCCGGTACGCCGTCGACCTGCTGCAGCGCGCGCCCGAGGCAACCGCGATGCTCGCCGACGAGCGCGAGCTGACACCGCGAACCCAGGACGCGCTGCTGGCCGAGATGTCCGCGGCCGCCCGTCGGCAGGACACGCCGGAGGCTGCGGTACAGGCGATCCGGGCAGTCCGCCGACGGGAGCTGTTCCGCATCGCGGCGGCCGATCTGTCCGGACTCGTCGACGTCGAGAGCGTCGGTGAGGCGCTGACGGTTATCGCGGTCGGAACGCTGACCACCGCGCTCGAGGTCGCGCGGCGAGCCGTCGCACAGCGCCTCTTGCCAGAGGGCGAGCCGGAGCCGACGCGGATGTCGATCGTCGCGATGGGTCGGTTCGGCGGGCACGAGCTCGGTTACGGCAGCGACGCCGACGTGATGTTCGTCCACGACCCGTTGCCGGGCGCGGACGAGAAGGCGGCGACGGACTTCGCGACGCAGGCCGCGAGCGAGCTGCGCCGCCTGCTGGCGTTGCCGGGTACGGATCCGGCGGTCGTGGTCGACGCGGACCTGCGGCCGGAGGGTCGGCAAGGACCGCTGGTGCGGACGCTCGCGTCGTACGCCTCGTACTACGCCAGATGGTCGGCGGTCTGGGAGGCGCAAGCCCTGCTGCGGGCCGACCCGCTGTGTGGCGACGCCGACCTCTGCCAGTCCTTCCGCGAGCTGATCGATCCGCTGCGCTACCCGGAGAACGGGATCAGCGAACGCGACGTGATGGAGATCCGCCGCATCAAGGCCCGCGTCGACGCCGAACGGCTCCCGCGCGGGGCCGATCCGGCCACTCACACGAAGCTCGGGCGAGGCGGTCTCGCCGACATCGAATGGACCGTCCAGCTCCTCCAGCTCCGCGAGGCGCATCGCGTTCCCACTCTCCGTACGACGCGCACGCTCGGAGCGCTCTACGCCGGCGTGGACGCCAACCTCGTCGACCCGACCGAGGCCGACACGCTCCGCGCCGCGTGGGAGATGGCGACCCGCATCCGCAACGCGATCATGCTCGTCCGCGGCCGCCCGAGCGACTCGCTGCCCCGGGACCCGCGCGACCTCGCCGCGGTCGCCCAGATCTGCGGCTACCCGCCCGGCGAATCCAGCCGCTTCTCCGACGACTACCTCCGCACCACCCGCCGGGCCCACAACACCGTGGCCCACCTCTTCTGGGACGACTAGGGGCGTGTCTCCCGATCCCACGCCTACCGCGCGGCACTCGGCAGACACGCCCTAGACTCCTGGTGGTGGAAACAGTGGATCAGGTCAGGCAGGCGGGCGTCTTCAGTACGGTCCGGCGGAGTGTTCGGATGACGGCTGGGCAGAAGCGGGTCTGGCAGACGCACTGGTCGGAGCTCGGCCGCACGCAGGAGGAGCTGCCGCCGGGTGAGCTGGATCTCACCGAGTGGTTCGGCCGGGAAGCGCCTACCGTGCTGGAGATCGGGTCCGGCATGGGCGAGGCGACCGCTCAGCTCGCCGTCGCGGCGCCCGAGGTCAACCATCTGGCCGCCGAGGTGTACCCCGCCGGCCTGGGACAGCTGATGCTCTGGGTGGAGAAGTACGACCTCGACAACGTCCGGTTGCTCCAGGGCGACGCGCTCGACTTCCTCCGCGATCACGTGGCGCCGGGCGCGCTGGCCGGCGTACGCATCTATTTCCCGGACCCGTGGCCGAAGAAGCGGCACCACAAGCGCCGCCTGGTCAGTCCGCCGTTCGTCGCCTTGGTTGCCTCCCGCCTCCAAGCCGGCGGAACGTTGCACCTGGCAACGGACTGGGCGGACTACGCCGACCGCATGCTCGCGGTCTGCGAAGCCGAGCCCTCTCTGCGCAACCAGTACGACGGCTGGGCCCCGCGTCCCGCCTGGCGCCCGGTCACCAAGTTCGAGTCCCGCGCGCAAGCCGAGGGCCGCGAGGTCCGCGACCTCATCTACACGAAGGTCACGCCGACCGACTGGTGAAATGCCATTGCCCGGCCGGCACCGTGAAGATCGTGTACCCGTCGTCGTACGTCGCCTCGCCCGCATAGGACTGCGGTACTGCGGCAACGTCCGAAGCGGCCGCCGACGGTACATGGACCTCTGCCGTCGTACCGACCGGCACTTGGACCTCCAACGACAGCACCCGACCGGTTCGCTGCCAGGAGACCGAGACCCGCCCGCGGATCGTCTCGGTCCGGATGCTCGCCGAGTTCACCTCGTCGCCCGCGTCCGGGCGGACGACGATCCGCTCGCAGCCCGCGTCGACCACGCGCAGCCCGGCGACGTTCTCGAAGATCCACTGCACGACCGTGCCCTGGAAGTAGTGGTTGCGCGACCGCGAGTCGTCCTCCCACATCTCCCACATCGTGTCCGCGCCGAGGTCGAACCAGTAACCCCAGCTCGGATAACTCCGCTGCAGCGCGACCTTCGTTGCCACGTCGCCGTACCCGTGCGCAGTCAGCACCGGCAGCAGTACGCCGACGCCCAGGCAACCGGTGTTGAGATGGAACCCGCGTGCCTTGACGTCGGCCGCCAGCCCCGCGGCCACCTTCGCGACCATGTCGTCCGGCACGATCCCGAACGCGAGCGGCACGGCGTTCGACGTCTGGCGATAGTCCGGATCCTCGGCCGACCGGTACCGTCCGGCCTCGCGATCCAGGAATGCCCGGTTCAACCCGTCCGCGAGCTCGTCGGCGGCCTTCCGATAGTCGTTGGGCTGACCAATCAGCTCGCCGATCTCCGCCGCGACCACGACGGCCCGATACAGGTACGCCGTACCCGTCAGTCGCCGGTCTTCCGGTGCCGGACCGTTCCCGTATCCCGGCGGAAGCCAGTCGCCGAGCACGCTCACCGACAGCCCGTCCTCGACCCGGCCGAGCTCCCAGGACAGATAGCGCGTGAGCGATTCCCAGTGCTCGCGCAGCAGTCGCTCGTCGCCGTACCAGCGGTACATCTCGCGGAGCAGGAACGGATACACCGTCGGCCATTCGGTCGCGGGGGAGAGGTCGGTGAACCCCCATCCGCTCGACGGCACGATCACCGGCAACTGCCCGGAGTCCGCCTGGCTGTCCCGGATGTCACCGAGCCACTTGGTGAAGAACCGCGCCAGGTCCAGCGTCGCCAGCATCGTCGGCGAACCCACCTGCGCATCGCCGGTCCACCCGTTCTTCTCGAAGAACGGCGTGTCCGTCGGGATCCCGTGCAGGTTGCTCAGGACCGTACGCCGCGTCGCCTGCTCGAACTGTTCGTACGGCGCCTGCGACGCGGCGAACCGGGTCACACTGCTGACGTCCGAGTTCACCACCCGCATCTGCACCTCGGCCCGCGCGCCCTCGATCTGCACGTAGCGGAAGCCCTTGTACGAGAACCGCGGCTCCCAGGTCTCGATCGTGCCGTTGCCGGCCGCAACATACTCGTCGCGCTGGATCCGATCACCGTCGACGTGCCCGTTCTCGGCCACCACGTTGCCATCAGCAACTGTCTCGCCGTGCGTCAGGCTGATCGTCGTACCGGCCGGCGCCGTCACGGAGAGCTTGGTCCAGCCCGCAACGGTCCGACCGAAGTCCGCGATCCACACACCCGGCCGGACCTCGGTGACATCGACCGGATCCACGGTCTCGACCACCCGGATCGGCTCGTGCGCCTGCGCGGTCACTTTCCCCTTCGGCGCCTCGACAACGGCGGCCGCCGACCAGGACGAGTCGTCGAACCCGGGTGCGTCCCATCCGGGCAGCGCGCGGCAGGCATCGTACGTCTCGCCGGTGTACAGCGAGTCCGACAGCGTCGGACCGCCGGTGATGCGCCACGACTCGTCCGTGACGATCTCGTCCACGCGCCCGTCGTCGTACTCGATGACCAGCCGGGCGATCAGCCGCGGGTCAGCGGTCCAAGGCGCCTGATGCCAACGCCAGACATTGACCGAGGTCAGGCCGAAGAACCCACGCCCGAGCTCAGCCCCGACCACGTTGTCGCCGGCCGTGACGAGCTCGGTGACGTCGTGCGTCACATAAAGCACGGTGCGGTCATAGGCGGTGAAACCAGGATCGAGTACGGCGTCACTCACGGACTGCCCGTTGAGCCGCAGGTCGGCGTACCCGAGACCGCTTGCGTACAACCGTGCCCGGCGCACACTCCCGTCGCCGGTGAACCCACGCCGCAGCAGGGGAGCGCTGTCGGTCGCTCCGCCGATCCACTGTGCCGACCCGAAGCCTTCGTCGCGCAGACCCGTCTCGAACCATTCCGGTGCAGCCCACTCCGACGCCTGGTCGTCCCACAAGCGGACAGTCCAGTAATACCGCGTCCGCGCCGCCGTCGGTCCGTCGTACTCGATGCCGAAGGTCCGCGGCGAGTCGACCTTCCCCGAGTCCCAGACATCCGCGCTGTCCGGAGCCAGCAACTCCGGCGCGGACGCGACCAGGACCTGGTACGCCGTCTGCGTCGCGCCGTACCCGGGAGCGGTGGCGACCCAGCTGAACCGCGGCCGGTTCACGTCGACACCGAGCGGTCGGACGGCGTACTCGGTCTTCAGAGAGCGGGGAGTCAGCACGCACAGGACCGTAGGCAATGGGCGCCGCAGCATTCAACGATCTGACCAGAACCGGCCGATGATCGAATCTGATCGTTTGTCTCGATCAGTGATTGACCGTCCCAGATACTGAAACCTCAGCATCTTGCTCGACTTTGTGCGCTTTCATGGACGAGTGCAGATCACCTCGAACGCTCCCGGCGATGCGCTGACGCGCCGTCGGCACGTTGATCTGCTCCGCGTGAACTCCTCGGGTTGTTGACCTTCGGCGTACCACTCCGCCTGTCTCTCCTCCCCGACCCGTAGGAGTAGTTCCGTGCGTCGTCTCATCCTGATCGCCTTGCTGGGCTCGATCGCCCAGCTCGTCGACGGCACGCTCGGTATGGCGTACGGCGTCACTGCCAGTACGGCCCTGCTGATCACCGGGATCTCCCCGGCCGTCGCCTCCGCCTCGGTGCACCTGTCCGAGGTCGGCACCACGCTCGCCTCGGGCCTGTCGCACTGGCGTTTCGGCAACGTCGACTGGCGCGTGGTCGCGCTGATCGGTGCGCCGGGCGCGGTCGGTGCGTTCGCCGGCGCAACGTTCCTGTCCAGTCTGTCGACCGAGTCGGCGTCGTTGTGGGTGGCCGGTCTGCTGCTCCTGCTCGGCGTGTACATCCTGGTCCGCTTCGGCACCGGGAAGGTCCGCGCCGTGATCGAGGGCCGTCCGGCCGGGAAGTTCCTCGGCCCGCTCGGTCTGGTTGCCGGCTTCATCGACGCCACCGGCGGAGGCGGCTGGGGACCGGTCGCGAACTCCGCGCTGCTGTCCAGCGGCAAGCTGGCGCCGCGGCGCGCGGTCGGGTCGGTGAACGCGGCCGAGTTCCTGGTCTCGGTCGCCGCCAGCATCGGTTTCCTGTTCGGGCTCGGTCGCGACAACCTGCCGTACGACATCGTCGCCGCACTGCTGATCGGCGGCGTCATCGCGGCCCCGATCGCCGCGTGGCTGGTGTCCCGGCTGGCGACCCGCTGGCTCGGGGTCGCGGTCGGCCTGGTGCTGATCCTGACCAACGCCCGCACCCTGCTGAACGGTCTCGACGTCACCACCGGCCCGCGGTACGCCGTCTACGCCGCCCTCGTTGCCGCGTGGGCCGGCCTGGTCGTCTACGGAGTCCGGATCACCGGCCGCCAGGCGGACACCACTGCAGACACCACTGCCGACACCACTGCAGACACCACTGCAGACACCACTGCAGACACCACTGCCGGCACCGAGGCAGTCACGGTCGAGCGCGAGCTCGAACCCGCTTCCTGAAGCTTCGCCTTCCTTCAAGACAAAGGTCTTCTCGTGAGCATCTCCGCCATCCGTCCGTTCCGCCTGCTCGCCGCCACCGTGGCCCTGACTCTCGCCGCTGCCGGCTGCTCGCGCGCCGGCGGCAGTGACGACACGGCCGCCGCGTCGAGCGACAAGGGCCCCGCCACCGAGCTGCGGCTCGGCTACTTCCCGAACGTCACCCACGCCGCCGCGCTCGTCGGTCTCGGCAAGGGCCTGTTCACCAAGGACCTCGGCAGCACGAAGCTGGTGCCGACCAAGTTCAACGCCGGACCCGAGGAGGTCGGCGCGCTGCTCGGCGGCTCACTCGACGCGGGCTTCATCGGCTCCGGTCCCGCCATCAACGCGTACGCGAAGTCCAACGGCGAGGCCGTCCGCCTGATCGCCGGCGCGACCTCGGGCGGCGCTCAGCTCGTGGTGAAGCCGACCATCACCAAGCCGGAGGACCTGATCGGCAAGACCGTGGTCACTCCGCAGCTCGGCAACACGCAGGACGTGTCGCTGAAGAAGTGGCTCGCCGGCAAGAACCTGACCGGCAAGGTCAAGGTCACGAACCTGGAGAACGCGCAGACGCTCGACGCGTTCAAGAAGGGCGACGTGGACGCAGCCTGGCTGCCGGAGCCCTGGTCGTCGCGGCTCGTGCTCGACGCGGGCGCGAAGGTGCTGGTCGACGAGGCGTCCTTGTGGCCGGACGGGAAGTTCCCGACGACCGTGCTGATCGTCCGGACCCAGTTCCTGCAGGAGCACCCCGAGACCGTGAAGGCGTTGCTGTCCGGGCTTCTCGCGGCGATCGACTACAGCAGCGCGAATACGGCCGACGCGAAGGCCGTCGTGAACGACCAGCTGAAGCAGGCGACCGGTAAGGCGCTGAAGCCCGCCGTGATCGACCGGGCGTTCAAGAACATCCAGATCACCGCGGACCCGATCGCGAGCACGTTCCCGCAACTGGCCAAGGACCAGGTGACGGCCGGGATCGCGAAACAAGCGCCGGTGGTGGCCGGCTTCGCGGACCTCGGCCCGCTGAACGACGTACTCAGCAAGGCCGGAAAGCCGACGGTGGACGCCGCCGGCCTGGACTCGAAGTAGCAGGACGACTCGAAGTAGCAGGACGAGTAGTAGGAGGCAGGCCATGACCGCGACCATCGACACCTTGCCGGACGTGCTGAGCCCGGTGCGCTTTCATCAAGTAGGCAAGACGTTCGGGACCGGCCGGAAGTCGGTGGTCGCGTTGGACGGCGTCGATCTCGAGGTCGAGCCCGGCGAGTTCGTCTGCCTGCTCGGCGCCTCCGGCTGCGGCAAGACCACGCTGCTGAATCTCGTCGCGGGCCTGGACCATCCGACGGCCGGGCGGATCGAGCTGAATTCGTCGCGCCCGGCGGTCGTCTTCCAGGAGGCTGCGCTGATGCCGTGGCTCACCGCGGCCGGGAACGTCGAGTTGCCGTTGCGGATGGCCGGCGTACCGAAGGCACAGCGGCGAGCGAAGGCAGCCGAGCTGCTCGAGCTGGTGCGGTTGGCGGGCCTGGGCGACAAGCGGCCGCACGAGCTGTCCGGTGGCATGCGGCAACGCGTCGCGCTGGCCCGGGCGCTTGCGTCCACGACCGACAGCACCGGGGACGCTGGTGACAAGCCGTCGTTGCTGTTGATGGACGAGCCGTTCTCCGCCCTCGACGCGATCACCCGCGACGTCCTGCAGGGCGAGCTCCTGAGGATCTGGCGAGCGACCGGTACGGCGATCCTGTTCGTCACCCACGACGTCCGCGAGGCAGTGCGACTCGGTCAACGCGTCGTACTGCTCTCGTCACGACCCGGCCGCGTCGTACAGCAGTGGGATGTCGAGGACGCTCCTGATGCTGCAGCCGTGACGGACGAGATCAACACCGCACTCCGCAAGGTGATCAGCAGTCATGCCGCTTGACGTTCAGGAAGGATCCGTCGAGGCCGGTCTCGACGCGCTCGACACGCCGGTTGACACCACCGAGGGTTCGCGGGTACGGCGGATCGCCGCGCGCGTCCTGCCGCCGATCGGAGCGGTCGTCGTCCTGGTCGCGATCTGGCAGGCGTTGTGGGCCGCTGCGTTCTGGCCCGAGTTCAAACTGCCCGCGCCGGCGGCCGTCTGGAGTCAGATCTGGCAGCTCGTGACCAGCGGCGACATCGCCGAACTGTTCTGGGTATCGGTCCACCGCGCCGTCATCGGCTTCGCGATCTCGCTGCTGATCGCCGTACCGCTCGGGCTCGCAATCGCCAACCTGACCGTCGTACGCCGAGGTATCGGCCCGCTCGTCTCGGGCCTGCAGAGCCTGCCCTCGGTCGCGTGGGTGCCGGCCGCGATTCTGTGGTTCGGGCTCAACGACCGCGCCATCTACTGGGTCGTCCTGCTCGGCGCCGTGCCGTCGATCGCCAACGGGCTCGTCTCCGGCCTCGACCAGGTGCCGCCGATCCTGCCGCGCGTCGGCAAAGCTCTCGGTGCCGGCCGGTTCGGCGGCATCCGGTACATCCTGTTGCCGGCCGCGCTGCCCGGGTTCCTCGGCGGACTCAAGCAGGGCTGGGCGTTCTCGTGGCGCTCACTGATGGCCGCCGAACTGATCGCGACCTCCCCGGAACTCGGTGAGGGCCTCGGGCAATACCTGCACAACGGCATGTCGCTGTCGGACATCTCGATGGTCTTCGCCGGCATCGTGCTGATCTTCGTAGTCGGCGTCGGCATCGAACTCCTGGTCTTCCGCCCACTCGAGAACACCGTCCTCAAGGCACGAGGACTGGGTCCTGCCCGGTAATCCCACGCCTACTGCGCGGCACTCGGCACGGCGTGGGATTACCGGACAGGACCCGCCGCCTCCGCCCGCTGATCGGGTCCGCGCCGTACTGTTGGGAGCGTGGTTCGATTCCTGCCGTTCCTGATCAGCCTGGTGCTCAGCGTGTATGCGCTGTTCTCCTGCATCCAGACACCCGACGAGGACGTGCCGCACCTGCCCAAGCTGGTGTGGATCGTCCTGATCGTGTTCGTCCCGTTCGTGGGCCCGATCGTTTGGCTGCTCATGTCGCGCACGCAGGGCGGTGACGGCCGCGAGGCCGTGGTACGGCCGTCGCGGCCCGTCAGTCGCCCTGTGGCACCCGATGACGATCCGGACTTTCTCAAGTCACTGGACCGCTACCGCGACCCGCGCACGACGGTCAAGCCGCCGGAGCCCGAAGACCCCAAGAACAAGGCCCCGAAGAACAAGGCCCAGGACGACGATCCCCCGTCCGAGAACGACGAGGGAACTGCCTGAGATCGGTAGCGGGCAGCTGCTACGCCGACTTCCGGTGCTCGGGGAGGACGGTGTTGTCGCGCTCGGATTCCGTCGTGCCGCCCCAGACGCCGTACGGCTCTCCGACGGAGAGCGCGTGCTGCCGGCACTCGGGCTGGACCGGGCAGGTCCCGCACAGCGACTTGGCCACCATCTCGCGGGCGCGTTTGCGAACGCCACGCTCCGATTCGGGTGAGAAGAAGAGCTCCGGGTTGACATCCCGGCATGCGGCTTGTGACTGCCAGTCCCACAGATCCATGAGCGGGCGGGGCAGGCGAGGCATCCCTCTCGACATGGCAACCTCCTTGACTCACCGTGAGCGCGGACGGGCGCTCGGTGAAAACTATGCTCATCTCTTACGTAGTTCAACCCTTGTTGTCTCGAACTTCGGGCCATTCGTTATCACCGCGTGCCGTTGCGGGCCGTGATCAGGCCCTTTCAGGCGCAGAGTCAGGCGGTGCAGGTGTTCACGTCATCACCTCGTGTGACATGAGTCACTTACTCAGCCAGGCTCCGGCAACTGCCGCGACCAGGCCGGTACCCAGGTTCAGTACCACGTTGAGGACCGCCTTACGGCGATGTCCGGAACTGGCCAACGCCGTCGTCTCGGCCGCGAACGTGCTGTACGTCGTGAACGCGCCGCAGAACCCGACGCCGACGAGCAAAGCGATCGTGTGATTGCCGACGCCGGTCAGCAGCCCGAGCAGAAAGCTGCCGAGGATGTTGACGGCGAAGGTGCCCCAAGGCAACGGGGTCTCGATCCGGGCACCGAGCAACAACCGGGCCACCATGTGCTTGTCCACCAGGAACCTGAGCGGTGCACCGACCGCGGCCCCGAGTGCCACCAAGACGATGTTCATCGCGTCCGCCCGCCGAGATGCTCGCCGATCGTTGCCGCTGCCAACGCCGCGGCGACTGTGCCGAAGAAGTAGACGAATGCAACAACCATCTGCACGTGCAGCAACTTCTCCGTGTCGACCGCGAACGTCGAGAACGTCGTGAAGCCGCCGAGGATGCCGGTGCCGAGGAAGGGCCGCAGCAGCGGATGATGGCGCGGGGTCAACCGCGCGAGCAGAACCCCGATCGCGAAGCAGCCGAGCACGTTGGTGACGAACGTCGCCCAGGGGAAACCAGTCGCTCCGTGCGGCACTGCTTCGGCCAGGCCGTAGCGGGCCAGCGAGCCGATGACACCACCGAGAGCGACGACGCCAATGATGCGTGGCAGTCCCGGCTCAGCCGTCATTCGCCGGATCGTACCGGTAGTACTCGTGGGCGCCGTGGGCCGTGTCCTTCACACCGGTCAGCGCCCGGATCACCGTCGCGTGGGTGATCGCGAGGACGGGTCCGTCGGTGCTGGCGGTATGGCGAGCGAGGACGGCGCGGGCACGCTCGCGGACCTGGGACAGCGGCTCCCACGGTCGCTGCACACCTTCCGGCCATTCGCCGTCGTACGCCTCGAACTCGGCCTGCGCGGCGTGGAGGTCGGCGATGCTGCGCCACCGGCCGGTCTGGTCCGGCAACCAGTCGCGCAGGTCGTAGTCGACCCGGACGCCGAGCGCGAGCCGGTGGCCGATGATCGCGGCGCTGTGCAGGGCGCGGGTGAGCGGCGAGCTGACCAGGTACGTCGCGCGGATGCCGCCGAGCAAGTCAGCCAGCTCCTCGGCCTGCTTCATCCCGACGGCACTGAGCGGGGCGGAGTCGGCCGCCATCCCCGGCAGCCCCCGCGAATCGATCGGTTCGTAGTCCGGCTCGCCGTGCCGGACCAGGTAGATCTGCGTCCCGGCCACGTTCTACCTCAGATGCCTGGCCCCTGCCCATCCACGGGCGTGGCCGGGCGGCGGCGGATCGGTGAGCGATGCCTGACCGGGGTGGTGGGGTGGGGAAGGTATTTGTGGCGCTCGGACCTGGTGCAGTTCGTCGAAGAGGTTGTCGAGCCCTGCACGTGGCTCGGAGGGGCCCTGGCCCTCGACCCACCGGACCTCGGTCGCGCCCTGGTGGCCGTGCACCGCCAGCACCGAGTCGAGGTCGGGCCAGACGGCTGTGGCCGGGTTGTCACCCCGCCATCGCAAGGCCACCGAACCGTCGCTGAACTCACAGCCCTCAGCCACCACTCCGGTCCCCGAAACCCCACTCGGATCCCGATACCGAACCAACTCAAAGGTCCGCGGCCTCACCACCTGCAGCACTCCCCGTCGTCTAGCCGGTCTTGCAGCCATCAACGAGCCCACACCGCGTCCGGTTACTGACCGGCAACCGCCCGTCGCATGAAGACCCGCTCCACAGGGTCCAACCCGAACGCAGTTTCCGCCGCCCGGATCCGCCAGCCCACTGGTCGACGTACGCGATCAGCTCCCGCCCGATTCCGCGACCTGGAGGGCGGGTAGTTCGTCTCGGTGGGCGGTACGGATGTTCACGGATGCTATTGTCGTGGACGTGAAGCGTAGCTATTGGCGATTTTTTGAGTGGCCGGCTCTGGTGCCGGGCAGCTCAGCCGATCGCTGACGCCCAACCGCAGACACCGCAGCCGGCCCGAAGCCAAGGACATCCGTCCTTGGCTTTTCTCGTCCCACCAGCCGGCTGCCTGCGCTGCAACGCGAGCGGACCGGCGGAAAGGTCCCCCCGATGAACACCCTCCCGAAACCGACCGAACAGGCGCGCGTCGTCGACCGGCGGATCGAGAAGACCGTCCCGCTGATCACCCCGCAGGCGTTGCACGACGAGTTCCCGCTCAACGACGAGCTCGCCGCCCGGGTCGCCGACGGTCGGCAGGCGGTGGCCGACGTACTCGACGGCGTCGACGACCGGTTGCTCGTGGTCGTCGGCCCGTGCTCGGTCCACGACGCGAAAGCGGCCCTCGAGTACGCCGAACGACTGCGACCGGTCGCCGAGCGCCTCTCCGACGGACTGCTGATCGCGATGCGCGTGTACTTCGAGAAGCCGCGCTCCACCCTCGGCTGGAAGGGCCTGATCAACGACCCGGGCCTCGACGGCTCCGGCGACGTGAACCGCGGTCTGCGGATCGCGCGCCAACTGCTCGTCCAGGTGACCGAGCTCGGCCTGCCGGCCGGCTGCGAGTTCCTCGACCCGATCACCCCGCAGTACATCGCTGACACCGTCGGCTGGGGTGCGATCGGCGCACGAACGGTCGAGAGCCAGGTGCACCGCCAGCTGTCGTCAGGCCTGTCGATGCCGATCGGGATGAAGAACCGCCCCGACGGTTCGATCGCCACGGCCGTCGACGCGATCAAGGCTGCCGCGGTACCGCACGTCTTCACCGGTATCGACCACGACGGCGCGCCCGCGATCCTGCACACCCGCGGCAACCCGGACTGCCACCTCGTACTGCGTGGCTCCGACGGCGGGCCGAACTACGACGCGGAGTCCGTCGCCGGCGCTGTCGAGCTCCTCCGTACGGCGAGCCTGCCGGAGCGGGTCGTCATCGACGCGAGCCACGGCAACAGCCGCAAGGACCACCGCCGTCAGCCGGTGGTGGCCGAGGAGATCGGCGCGCAGGTCGCGGCCGGCAACAAGGCGATCGTCGGCGTGATGCTCGAGTCGTTCCTGCGGGAGGGTCGCCAGGACCTCGACCCGACCCGCGAGCTGACCTACGGCCAGTCGGTCACCGACGCCTGCATGGGCTGGGAGACGACCGAGCAGACGCTGCAGGATCTTCGGGACGCAGCAATCGCTCGCCGCCGATAGCTATTCCTCCGGAGGTCCCGTAGGTGTCGAGGGCCGACCAGTCCGGTCACCGTGAAAGCCCGGAATCACTGGCTGACGTGCTGATGGGGTAGGTGTGGACCATGACCTTCCCCTATCCAGCGACGAACTACCAGGAAGACAACCGCGGGCAGTTCCACTTCAGCTCGCGGGCCGGCTGGATGAACGACGTGAACGCGCCGCTGTACTACCGCGGCGTGTATCACCTCTACTACCAGCACGCCCCGAACAGCCTGGTCTGGGACACCATGCACTGGGGTCACGCGACCAGCACCGACCTCGTGCACTGGACGCAACAACCGATCGCCCTCGACCCACAGGTCCACCCCGGTGACCTGTGGTCGGGCGGCGGGGTCGTCGACCTCGAGAACGTGAGCGGTCTGAAGGACGGCGACCATGACCCGATCCTTGTGTACTCCGGCACGAACGGCGTGACCGTCTTCTACAGCCTGGACGGCGGCAACACGTTCCTGACGTACGCCGACGGCAAGAAGGTCGTCACACCCGGCGGCACGAGCCGCGACCCGAAGGTCTTCCGGGACCCCGTCTCGGAGACCTGGGGCATGGTCGTGTGGTCGGACGAGGGCGGGAACGGCGTCGACTTCTACACCTCGATCAACCTGCTCGACTGGACGTTCGCGTCGCGCTACTCGGCCGACTGGTTGTTCGAGTGCCCGAACCTGATCCGGATGCCGCTCGACGACGACCACCGCTGGGTCCTGCACGCAGGCAGCGGCCAGTACGTCGTCGGCGCCTGGGACGGTACGACGTACCACTCGGAGTGGACCGAGCCGCAGCGGATCAACCAGACCGAGACCTTCGCCGGCGCCGGGTACTACGCGGCCCTGACCTTCGAGAACGTGCCGAACGGGCGGATCGTCTCGATGGCGTGGCAGGGCGAGAACAAAGGCTCGATCTGGACCGGCAATGCGTCGGTCCCGGTGGATCTAACCCTGCACCACACCGACGACGGCCTCCGCGTTTTCAGCACCCCGATCCCGGAGCTTGCGTCGCTCCGAGAAAGCACACAGACCTGGGAAAACCTGACGGTCGAAGACGGCGTACAGCAGATCCCAGCCGGCAGCACTTACGAGCTGGAGGCAACGGTCGACGTCGGCCAAGTCACCCGCTTCACGCTCAAGGTCGGCCGCGACGTCGCGTACCAGGACCAACGGCTCGACGGCGCCGAGCTCCGGCCGGTCAATGGCCGGATCAAACTCCACCTACTGGTCGACCGCGACCAGCTGGACGTGTTCGGGAACGACGGCGCGGTCTACCAGAGCTACAACGTCCGTCCGGCCGAGCTCGAGCTGGTGGCCGAGGGACGGGTCGTCGTGGAACAGCTGACGATCCACCAGCTCGCGTCTATCTGGCGATAGCCGCCGTGCGTGCCTTGGTCACGGTGATCAGGTCGGCGGGGGACAGGCCGATGTCGAAACCGCGTCGGCCGCCCGACACGTAGATGGTCGGGTGGTCGGTGGCGGTGCTGTCGATGACGGTGGGCAATGCGCGCTTCTGGCCGATCGGGCTGATGCCGCCGACGACGTACCCGGTGGTGCGCTCGGCGGCAGCCGGGTCGGCCATCACCGCCTTCTTGCCGCCGGTCGCGGCCGCGATCGCCTTCAGATCAAGCTGTTTCCCGACCGGTACGACGCCGACCGCGAGCTTGCCGTCGACCTCGACGAGCAGGGTCTTGAACACCTGCTCCGGGTCCAGGCCGAGCGCCTCGGCGGCCTCCAGCCCGTACGACTTCGCCGCCGGGTCGTGCTCGTACGCGTGCGTCGTGAACTCGACCTTCGCCTTCGTCAGCGCCACCGTCGCGGGCGTCCCCTGACTCTGCCTACTCTTCGCCACCTGGCGAGCTTAGACCGGCGGGCACCAGCCGGACGCAGCAGTGACCGGGCGACGGGGCGAGGCGGGCCTCGTAGGGAAGGTCGAGTGCGTCGACGATGCCGGCCAGCAAGTGCAGGTTCATCCCGCAGACCAGCTTGGGCTGCTCCTGGGCGATGCGCCGGAACGGGCAGTTGACCAGTCCGATGCCGTCCTTGTCCGCGCGCGGCTCGAAGCCGTGCGACGCCAGGATCTCGATCACCGGGCGGTCCCCGGCGTCCCGGCCGATGGCTTCGCCGTACTCCCGGGCGCGGCGGTTGACCGCGGCGCGCGGCGACGTACCGTCGGCTTCGGCGTCCTCGACGGCTGCGGCGAGGAGCCGGCCCGCGACCGCGTACTGGCGCTCGGGGAGGGTGATCTCGATCTCCCGGTCGGAGCGGTGGTACAGCTTTGCGGGCCGCCCGGCACCCGGGCCGGTGCGTCCGCTGCGGCGCTCGAAGCAGGTGTCGAGCAGGCCCTCCTCGGTGAGCCGGTCCAGATGGAAGGCGGCCGTCGTCCGGGGGATGCCGAGCTCGGCCGCGGCCTCGTCGCGGCTGACCGGGTCCGGCGCGTTGACGACGTACTCGTAGAGCCGGCGGCGGGTCGGCTCCTCCAATGCGGCGACTGCCTGAACCTCTGTGTCCCACGACGTGTCCACAGGATGATTCTATCGACAACTTGTGTTGATGTAACAGTTATAGTGGCAGTTCGTTGAGACCTCAGGGAGTGTGCAGATGGCGATCTCGGCCGACCTCGAGTCCGTCCCCCTCCATATCGTCGCGCGGCGGGAGGAGATCGACCTTCCGGCCGCACAGCGTGCGGTCGCGGATCTGCTGACCGCGCTCGGGCGGGACCCGGAGAGCGCACACCTGGTGGACACCCCGCGCCGGGTCGCGAACGCGTACGCGGAGATGCTCACACCGCGGGAGTTCGAGCTGACCACTTTCCCGAACGACGAGGGGTACGACGAGCTCGTCCTGGCCAAGGACATCCCGGTGCAGTCGTTGTGCGAGCACCACCTGCTGCCGTTCCAGGGCGTCGCCCACGTCGGGTACCTGCCCGGCGACCGGATCCTCGGGCTGTCGAAGCTGGCCCGGGTGGTGGAGCTGTTCGCGCGTGACTTCCAGGTGCAGGAGCGGCTGACGAAGCAGGTCGCCGACTGGCTGCAGGACCACCTCGACCCGAAGGGCGTTGGCGTGGTGATCGAGGCCGAGCATCAGTGCATGTCGCTGCGCGGCGTCCGTGCGGCCGGCTCGCGCACGGTCACGTCGTCGCTGCACGGGATCCTCCGCGAAAACCCCAGTTCGCGGCAGGAGTTCTTCGCGCTGACCGGCCTCACCCCGTAGGCCGGGCGGTCAGTCCGAAGTTCAGTCCGGTTTCAGCCGAGTTTCACGCCGACGCGACGGCCGGCGGGTGGTGGTGGGTCCGGCGGCCGGTGGCGAGGATGTGCGTGAGCTCGCCGGGCAGCAGGTCGGTGCCCGGCACCGGCTCCATCTCGGAGACGTCCAGCCAGCGCACCACGGTCGCGCCGCGGTGGCCGTGAACGGCGAGGATGGAATCCAGGTCCGGCCAGACGGCCGTGGAGGGGTTCGCGCCGTGCCAGCGGAGCGCGACCGAGCCGTCGGTGAAGACGCACCCTTCGGCGACGACGCCGGTGCCGGAAACCCCGCTGATGTCGGCGTAGCGGACGAGTTCGAAAGTCTGGGGTTTCACCGGGTACACCCCGGGAGGCGACAGATTGGTGCCATGATCCTTTCCCCGTTGTCACGTGCTTGGGCTTTCGCCACAAACCGGGGACATGTACCGACTGTCAGCGGGGAAGTACGGTCTGTAGCGACTGATCTTCTCACCACAAGCTAGATCCAAAGGGCCGAACACGCCAGCCCCTAATCCGCGTGTCTCGCTCCTCGACCCGTGATCGAATGGCGCGGTGTTCCTGACCCTCGGCACCGACCTGACCGGAGTAGACGCGCCCGCGAGTGATTTCGGGTTCCTCTTGCACAAGAACCCGGCCCGGCCGCAGAAGATCGAGGTCACCGGCGGATCGGCGCATGTCTTCTACCCCGAGGCGACCGACGAGCGTTGTACGGCGGCGGTCCTGCTGGAGATCGACCCGATCGGGTTGGTCCGCTCCGGCCGTGGGAGGGCGGCGGAAGGATTCACGCTCGGGCAGTACGTCAACGACCGCCCGTACGCCGCATCGAGCCTGCTCGCGGTGGCGCTGGCGAAGCTCTTCCGGACCGCGATGAACGGTCGCTGTGACGCGCGTCCGGAGTTGGCGGCGCGCGCGATCCCGCTGGAGATCCATGTGGCTGCGCTGCCGTGCAACGGCGGGTCCGACCTGGCTGAGCGGCTGTTCGCGCCGCTCGGATGGAACGTCGACGCGCGCCCGGTGCCGCTCGACCCGGAGATCCCGGCCTGGGGTGATTCGAGGTACGTCGACCTGCGGCTGACCGGCGTACTGCGGTTGGCCGATGCGCTCAATCACCTGTACGTGATGCTGCCCGTGCTGGACGACGCCAAGCACTACTGGGTCGGCTCGGACGAGGTCGACAAGCTGGTGCGCGCCGGCGAGGGGTGGCTCGGTGCGCATCCCGAGAAGGAACTCATCTCCCGCCGCTATCTCGCGCACCGGCGGTATCTGTCTGATGCGGCGTTGGAGCGACTTGTCGAAGTCGACGGCGAGGAGCTGGCCGAGGAGTCGTCGGACGAGGGCTCGGTCTCGCTTGCGGTCGAACGGCGCGGCGTCGTGGCCGGCGTACTGCGTGAGCTGGGCGCGCGGCGGATCGCGGACATCGGCTGCGGCGAGGGCGCGCTGGTCGGCGAGCTGCTCAAGGACCCGATGATCGGTGAGCTGATCGCGACCGACGTTTCGGCGCGAGCTTTGATCCGGGCCAAACGGAGGCTGCACTACGACGACCTGCCCGACCGGCAACGGGACCGGCTCCGGTTCCTGCAGTCGTCCGTCACGTACTCCGACGAGCGGCTCGCCGGGCTGGACGCGGTCGTGCTGATGGAGGTCGTCGAACACGTCGACCCACCCCGCCTGCCCGCTCTGGCCCACTCGGTCTTCCGCGCTGCTCGCCCGGCAGCCGTCGTGATGACGACCCCGAACAGCGAGTACAACGTGCGCTTCCCATCCCTGCCCGCAGGCAACTTCCGCCACCCCGACCACCGCTTCGAGTGGACCCGCCGCGAGTTCGAATCCTGGTCCCATGAAGTCGCGACCCGCTACGACTACTCAGTCGACTTCCGCCCTGTCGGCCCGGTCGACCCCGAGGTAGGCCCACCAACCCAGCTGGCACTGTTCCGACGGGAGGACGCTCGATGAAGATCGACGTACCAGCGCTCTCCCTGGTGGTTCTGGTGGGGGCGAGTGGCTCGGGGAAGTCCACGTTTGCTCGGCAGCACTTCCTGGCGACGGAGGTGATCTCGAGTGACTTCTGTCGTGGGCTGGTCTCGGACGACGAGAATGATCAGGCTGCGACCAAGGACGCGTTCGAGGTGCTGCACTTCATCGCCGGCAAGCGTCTCGCTGCCGGGCGGCTGACGGTCATCGACGCGACGAACGTGCAGCCTGAGGCACGCAAGGAGCTCGTGAACCTCGCCCGGGAGTACGACGTACTCCCGGTCGCGATCGTGCTCGACCCGCCGGAGCGGGTGTGCACCGAGCGCACCGAGCAGCGGGCCGACCGGCAGTTCGGCGCGAAGGTGATCGCCCGCCAGCGCTCACAACTGAAGCGCGGCCTGCGAAGTCTCAAACGCGAAGGCTTCCGGACTGTTCACGTGCTGAACAGCGTCGACGAGATCGATGCCGTCAGCATCGAACGCACGCGACTGTTCAACGATCTCAAGGACCAGCCCGGCCCGTTCGACATCGTCGGCGATGTCCATGGCTGCCGTCCCGAGCTCGAGCAGCTACTCACCGAGCTCGGCTACACGATCACCCGCGACGACGCCGGCCGTCCAGTCGACGCTGTTCACGCGGACCGCCGTGCGGTGTTCGTCGGCGACCTGGTCGACCGCGGGCCGGACACTCCCGGCGTACTGCGTCTCGTCATGGGCATGGTTGCCAACGGCAACGCGTACTGCGTACCGGGCAACCACGAGGACAAGCTGCTCCGCGCGCTCCGCGGCAAGAACGTCAAGATCAGCCACGGGCTCGAGACGACACTCGAGCAGCTCGCGCTGGAGCCGCAGGAGTTCCGCGACCAGGTCGAAACCTTCATCGACGGGCTGATCTCGCACTACGTGTTCGACGGCGGCAAGCTGGTTGTCTCGCACGCCGGCCTGGTCGAGCGCATGCACGGTCGTGCGTCCGGCCGGGTGCGTTCGTTCTGCCTGTACGGCGAGACGACGGGCGAGACCGACGAGTTCGGGCTGCCCGTGCGGTACCCGTGGGCGAACGACTACCGCGGTCGCGCGATGGTCGTCTACGGCCACACGCCGACGCCCGAGCCGGAGTGGATCAACAACACGATCTGCCTCGACACAGGCTGTGTCTTCGGCGGCTCGCTGACCGCGCTCCGCTATCCCGAGCGCGAGCTGGTGTCGGTCAAGGCGGCCGAGGAGTACTACGCGCCGGCCAAACCGTTGCACGTGGCAACGGCACCGTCGCGCGAACCCGACGTACTCGAGCTGACCGACGTGACCGGGCGCCGGGTGATCGAGACCGCGACGCACGGGCGACTGAGTGTCCGCGCGGAGCAGGCCGGTGCGGCGCTCGAGGTGATGAGCCGGTTCGCGATCGATCCACGGTTCCTGCTGTACCTGCCGCCGACGATGAGCCCGGTCGCGACATCGCCCGAGCCGGGGCTGCTGGAGCACCCGCGGCAGGCCTTCGAGACGTACCGCGCACAAGGCGTCACCGAGCTGGTGTGCGAGGAGAAGCACATGGGCTCGCGTGCGGTCGTGCTGCTGACGAGGGACGACGACGTGGCGGAGAAGCGCTTCGGCCTTGCCGGCCGGGGTGCGATCCACACCCGCACCGGGCGGTCGTTCTTCGACGCGGACCTGACCGACGAGCTCCTTCTCCGGCTGCGCCGCGTCGCCTCCGAGGCCGGAATCTTCGAACAGCTCGACACGTCCTGGCTGCTGCTCGATGCCGAGCTGCTCCCGTGGAGCGCGAAGGCCGAGGACCTGCTGCGCAACCAGTACGCCGCCGTCGGCGCGGCCGCCCGTACGTCGTTGCCCGCAGCAACCGCCGCGCTGCGTTCCGCCGTCGGCGCCGGGCTGGACGTGGGCGACCTGCTGGCGTCGATGGAGCGCCGTACGTCGAACGCCGCGAAGTTCACCGAGGCGCATCGACGGTACTGCTGGCCGACCGACGGGCTCGACGGAGTACGGCTGGCGCCGTTCCAGGTGCTGGCGTCCGAAGGGGCGACGTACCAGGACCGGCCGCACGCGTGGCACCTCGATGTGGCCGACCGGATGGTTGCCAAGGGCCCGGAGCTGATCACGCAGACCAGGCGGCTGTTCGTCGACGCGGACAACTGGGACGCCGGCATCGCCTGGTGGGAAGAGCTCACCGGCGCTGGAGGAGAGGGCATGGTCGTGAAGCCGGCCCCGAACCTGACCCGCACCGGGAAGGGTCTCGCACAGCCCGGTCTGAAGGTCCGCGGGCAGGAGTACCTGCGCCTCATCTACGGCCCGGACTACACCGACCCCGCCAACTTCACCCGCCTCCGCGATCGCAACCTGGGTCACAAGCGCTCGCTGGCACTCCGCGAGTATGCCCTGGGTCTGGAGTCCCTCGACCGGGCCGCCCGCGGCGAGCCCCTCTGGCGCATCCACGAATGCGTCTTCGCCGTCCTGGCCCTCGAATCAGAACCGATCGACCCGCGCCTCTGAGCTCGCCGGGGCGCGGGTGATGGTTTCCGGCGTGTAAACCTCTGCCGTGATCCCTTGGCAAGGTGTGACATTGCACTTAAGGTCAGTGCAATGTCACACGGTACTGAAGTGAACGTCGAGCTGACCGGTGGGCTGCTGGCGAGCTGGCAGCGGCGGAACCGGGAGGCGACGATTCCGCATGTCATCGGGGAACTGCGGAAGGCCGGGAACCTCGAGAACCTCCGCCGGCTCGCCGATCCGTCGGTCGGGCCGTACCGCGGGCGCTACCCGTTCCTGGACACGGATCTGTACAAGACGCTCGAAGGGCTCGCGTACGAGGTGGGCCGCGACGACGCGCCGGCCGGGGCGCGGGAGTTCTTCGACGAGGTCGTCGTCCTGCTCGACCAGGCGCAGGCCGAGGACGGTTACCTGAACTCGTACTTCCAGGACCCGGACCAGCCCAAGCAGCCGTGGTCGGATCTCGGGTGGGGGCACGAGCTCTACAACCTCGGCCACCTCATCCAGGCCGCCGTCGCCGCGAACCGCCGGCTCGACGACGACCGGCTGCTGACGATCGCGCGCACGTTCGCCGACCTCGTGGTGCGCAAGTACGGCGAGCACGGTGAGGAAGTGATCGACGGTCACCCCGAGGTCGAGATGGCGCTCGTCGAGCTGTATCGAGAAACCGGCAATGCGGACTATCTGACCCAGGCCCGACTATTCGTCGACCGGCGCGGGCAGGGGAAGCTCAAGCACACGATCTTCCCGGGCGAGTACTTCCAGGATCACGTTCCGTTCCGCGAGTTGCCATCCGTCATCGGGCACGCCGTACGGATGGCCTATCTGGCCGCCGGCGCGACGGATGTGTACCTGGAGACCGGCGATCAGACGCTGCTGGCCGCGCTCGAGCGTCTGTGGGACGACATGGTCGCGACCAAGCTCTACCTCACCGGCGGCCTCGGCAGCCGGCATTCCGACGAGGCGATCGGCGACCGGTACGAACTACCGTCCGAGCGTGCGTACGCCGAGACGTGCGCCGCGATCGCGACGATGCAATGGGCCTGGCGGATGTTCGTCGCCACCGGCAAGGCGCCATACCTCGATGTCTACGAGACCGTGCTCTACAACGCTTACGCTGTTGGGCTTTCGGCGGATGGTACGGCGTTCTTCTACGACAACCCGCTGCAGCGCCGGTCGGATCATGAGCAGCGGTCCGGTGCCGAAGACGGTGGTGAACTGCTGCGGCGCGCGTGGTTCGGATGCCCGTGCTGCCCACCGAACATCGTCCGCTGGATGTCCGAACTCCAGGACCAGATCGCAATCACCCGCGACGACATCCTGTACGTCGGGGTGTACGCCGACTCGCACATCACCGCTGGTGACCTGGCCATCAGCGTCTCCACCAACTACCCGTGGGACGGCGAGATCACCCTCACGGTCGAGAACGCACCGGCCGAGGAACGCACGATCGCACTCCGGCTCCCGGCCTGGGCGACCGAGGCGACCCTCGCCCTGCCCGGGGCTGCAGGCGAAGCGCCGGCGCTGGGGGACGACGGCTGGGTTGTCGTCCGCCGCACTTTCGTTGCCGGCGACGTCGTGCGGCTGACGTTGCCGATGGCACCGAGAGCCCATGGATCGCACCCCTACCTGGACGCGACCCGTGACGCGATCGCGGTGGCGCGCGGGCCGCTGGTTTATTGCGTCGAGCAACAAGATGTGGGTGCGCCGGTCGACGACCTGATACTGACGCCGAGCGCCGTCCGCACGGCGATCGCGCGGCAGCGCGACGACCATCTCGTGCTCGAGCTGACCGCCGGCGTTGCACCCGAGCCGCCGGCCGAGCTCTATCCCGTGATCACCGAGGCAACCCAGCAATCCGCCGTCCACGAAGTGCCGGCGACGTTCATCCCGTACTTCCTGTGGGGAAACCGTGAGGCCCTGGCCATGCGTGTGTGGCTTCGAACCGAAAGAGAAGGCTGATGAAGAGAACTTCAATGCTTGTGGGGCTGGTGGCTACCGCCGCGCTCACCCTCAGCGCGTGCGGTGGCGGCACGTCCGGGACCAGCGGCCAGTCGGCCGGTCCGGATGCCAAGGCGGGACAGGGCGGCACCTTGCAGGTGCTCGCGAACGCGGCCTTCTCACACCTCGACCCGGCCCGCGGCTTCGACGGCGGCGTCAACAACTTCTACCGGCTGATCTACCGGACGCTCACCACCCAGGGCGCCGCACCGGGTGCCGAAGGCACCAAGATCGTCCCGGATCTCGCCACCGACACCGGCAAGCCCAGCGACGGCGGCAAGACCTGGACGTTCACGCTGAAGGACGGAGTGTTCTTCGAGACCGGTGCGCCGATCACCAGCGCCGACGTGAAGTGGGGTGTCGAGCGCGCCTGGGATCCCGAGATCGGCATCGGCTCGCCGTACGCGAAGCAGTTGATCGAGGCGCCCGCGTCGTACCAGGGCCCGTTCAAATCGGGTGACCTGGCAACGATCGCGACGCCGGACGCGAAGACGATCGTGTTCCACCTGAAGAAGGCGTTCGCGGACTTCGGCAGCGTGGTCGCGCAGAACACGTTCACGCCGGTGCCGAAGGGCCAGGGCGCGGGCAATCAGCTGGACAGCAAGCCGATCTCGTCCGGTCCGTACAAGCTCGCCGACTACAAGCCGGGAGCGTCGCTCAAGCTGGTCCGCAACGACAAGTGGGACAAGAAGACCGACGACGTCCGTACGGCGAACCCCGACGCGTTCCAGTGGACGTTCGGCCTCGACCCCGCCACGATCGACGAGCGGATGCTCGCGGGCCAGGGCACGGACGCCGACGCGATCGCCGGGACCGTCCAGGCCGCGACCGTGGCCCGGATGCAGACGCCGCAGCTCAAGCAGCGGACGATGACCGGCATCAACGGCTGTACGACGTACATGGGGCTGAACACCACGAAGAAGCCGCTGGACAACGTGAAGGTGCGGCAGGCGATCAACCTCGCGGTGAACAAGCAGACTGTGCGTGACGCGGACGGCGGATCGGCGCTCGCCGAGATCGGGAACACGATCCAGCCGCCGACGATCACCGGCCGGGTGGACTACGACCCGTACCCGAGCCCGGACAACAAGGGCGACATCGAAGGCGCGCGCAAACTGCTGACCGAGGCCGGCCTCGCGAACGGCTTCACGATGACGCTCGACACCCGGGCGCAACCGAAGATGCAGGCGATGGCGGTCGCGATCCAGCAGGCGCTCGAGCCGCTGAAAGTCACCGTGAAGATCAACACGATCGACACCGCGACGTACTACGAGGTGATCGGTACGACGTCGCAGCAGCACGACGCGGCGATCACCGGCTGGTGTCCGGACTGGCCGTCCGGCGCGACCTTCCTGCCGCCGCTGTTCGACGGCCGCAACATCACCCCGAAGGGCAACACGAACCTGTCCCAGCTGAACGACCCGGGCGTGAACGCCAAGATCGACGAGATCGCAAAGCTGACCGACGTCAACGCGGCCAACGCGGCGTACGGCGAGCTGGACAAGCAGATCATGGCGCTCGCGCCGGTCGTGCCGCTGCTGTACGAGAAGGTGCTGATGCTTGTCGGTAGCAACATCGGCGGCGCCTACCTGCACGACGGCTTCTCCGGCGGGATCGACCTGGTCTCGGTCGGGCTCAAGGACGCGGGGAAGTGACGACCACCGCCGGGGGGACAGGCGCAGCTCTGCTCGAGGTACCGGAGGTAGGACCGTCGGCACCCGCCGGCGGTCCGCCGACCTCGGGCCGGCGGATCCCCACCACGATCACCGGGGACAAGGGCGCGCTGGCGTGCCTGGTGTTCCTGGCGATCGTGGTGCTGATGGCGGTCGCCGCTCCGCTGATCACCAAGCTCAGCGGGTGGGGGCCGTACCAGTTCGACTCGGCCGCGATCAACTCCGACCTGGGCGGCGTACCGCACGGCTCGCTGGGCGGGATCAGCGGCTCGCACTGGTTCGGCGTCGAACCGCAGAACGGCCGCGACCTGTTCGCCCGGATCGTGTACGGCGCGCGCGTGTCGATCACGATCTCGTTGTCGGCGACGCTGCTGACCGGGATCCTCGGCGTCGTGCTCGGCATGCTGGCCGGGTTCTACCGCGGTTGGGTCGACCAGGTGATCTCGCGTCTGATGGACTTCCTGATGGCGTTCCCCGCGCTGATCTTCATGATCGCGATCCTGTCGTCGCTGCCTTCGGGCAACCGGCCGGTGCTGCTGGTCGTGGTGATCAGCGTGTTCGGCTGGCCGTACCTGGCCCGGGTGATCCGCGGGCAGACGATGACGCTGGCCAACCGTGAGTTCGTCGAGGCGGCGCGGGCCTCCGGAGCCAAGGACACCCAGGTGGTGTTCCGGGAGATCCTGCCGAACCTGCGCGGCTCGATCGTGGTGATGACGACGCTGGCGATCCCCGGCTTCATCGGCACCGAGGCCGGGCTGTCGTTCCTCGGCGTCGGCGTCTCGCCGCCGACCGCGTCGTGGGGCCAGATGATCGCGAGCTCGGTCAGTTGGTACTCCGTCGACCCGATGTTCTTCGCGATCCCGGGCGCGTTCCTGTTCCTCACCGTGCTCTCGCTGACCGTCCTCGGCGACAAGATCCGCACGCTGATCGACCAGGGGGAGGCAGCATGACCCGGTATGTCTTGGGCCGGCTCGGTAGCGTCGTACTGATCCTGCTGGCCGTGTGTCTGTTTACGTACCTGATCTTCTTCAAGCTGTCACCGGATCCCGCGGTGATGATCTGCGGCAAGACGTGTACGCCGGACCGGATCAACTCGATCCGCGACGTGCTCGGGCTGAACCAGCCGATCCTGACCCAGTTCTGGGAGTTCCTGCGCGGCATCTTCGCGGGCCGTCAGTACGGCTCGGTGCACTGCCCGGCGCCGTGTCTCGGCTACAGCTTCCAGACCAACGAGTCGGTGTGGAGCATGATCACCGCGCGGCTGCCCGTCAGCATCACGGTCGCGGTCGGCGCCGCCGTACTGTGGCTGCTCGCCGGTGTCATCGGCGGTCTCGTCAGCGCCGTGAAACAAGGAACCTGGTGGGACCGTACTGCGATGGCACTCGCACTCGGCGGCGTGAGTGTGCCGAACTACGTGCTCGCGCTGCTGCTGCAGTACGTGCTCGTGGTGAAGCTGCAGGTGCTGCCGTTCCCGTCGGCGGTGCCGTTCGCGGACAACCCGGTGCTGTGGTTCGAGTCGTACCTGATGACATGGGTCGTGCTGGCGGTCGGCTACGCCTGTCTGTACGCACGGTTGACCCGGAGCAACGTCATCGACACCTTGTCGGAGAACTACTTCCGTACTGCGCGCGCCAAGGGACTGAGCGGATCGCTGATCATGCGCCGCCATGCACTGCGGCCGGCGCTGACACCGATCACGACGATCTTCGGGATGGACTTCGCCGGACTGCTCGGCGGCGCGTTGATCACCGAGACCGTGTTCGGGCTGAACGGGATCGGCAAGATGGCCGCCGACTCGATCGCCAAGAACGACCAGCCGGTGATCATGGCGGTGACCCTGCTCGCCGCGTTCTTCGTTGTCATCGGCAACGTGGTGGTGGACCTGCTGTACACGGCGCTGGATCCGCGGGTGCGGGTGGTGTCGTCATGAGCGATCTCTTTGTTGTCGACAGTCTGACGGTCACCCTTCCGACAAGTCGTGGGCCGGTCGACGTGGTGAAAGACGTGTCGTTCACCGTCGGCCGCGACGACACCGTCGGGATCGTCGGCGAGTCCGGGTCGGGCAAGTCGATGACCGCGCTCGCCGTCCTCGGTCTGCTGCCGCGCGGTGCGCAGACGTCCGGGAGTGTTCGGCTGGAGGGCACCGAGTTGCTCGGCAAGTCGGAACGGGAGCTCAGAGCCGTGCGTGGCAACGCGATCTCGATGGTCTTCCAGGATCCGCTGTCGTCGCTGAATCCCTACTACACCGTGGGTCTGCAGATCTCGGAGATGTACCAGACCCATCGCGGTGGATCGCGCCGGGCGGCGAAGCACGTGGCGATCGAGGCCCTCGAGCGGGTCGGAATTCCTGATCCCGGCCGGCGGGTCGATCACTATCCGCACCAGTTCTCCGGTGGCCAACGGCAACGAGTCATGATCGCGATGGCGTTGTGCTGCTCGCCGTCGTTGCTGATCGCCGACGAGCCGACGACCGCACTCGACGTGACGGTACAGGCGCAGATCCTCGAGTTGCTGGCCGAACTCCAGTCGACGACCGGGACCGGGATGATCTTCATCACCCACGACCTGGCGGTGATCAGCTCGATCGCGCAGCGGGTGCTGGTGATGCGCGAGGGCGATCCGGTCGAGTACGGGTCGGCCGAGCAGGTGTTCTCGGATCCCCGCCACGAGTACACGCGGATGCTGCTGGACGCCGTACCCAGGATCGATGACGAGGTATCAGCATGACGTTGCTGCAGGTTCGCGGCGTGACGAAGCAGTTCGTCACCCGGAGCGAAGGCGCGATGGCGAAGAGGTCCACGTTCACCGCGGTCGACGACGTGAGCTTCGAGGTCGAGCTCGGTGAGACGCTCGCGATCGTGGGGGAGTCGGGCAGCGGGAAGTCGACGACCGCGCGGATCGCGGCCCGGTTGCTGGAGCCGACGAGCGGGTCGGTCGTGTTCGACGGGCAGGACGTGACCCGGGCCGGAGGCAAGGAGCTGGCGACGTTCCGGAACAACGTGCAGGTGGTGTTCCAGGACCCGTTCTCGTCGCTCAACCCGCGCTACACGGTCGAGCGGATCATTACCGCGCCGCTCACGTATCAAGGGATCGCGCCGGCCGGTGGGCGACGGGCGTTCACGCAGGAGTTGATGGAACGCGTCGGGCTCAACCCGGACCACTACCGGCGTTACCCGGCGCAGTTCTCCGGCGGGCAGGCGCAGCGGATCGGGATCGCTCGCGCGCTCGCGGTGAACCCGAAGCTGGTGATCTGCGACGAGGCGGTGTCGGCGCTCGACGTGTCGATCCAGGCGCAGGTGCTGGAACTGCTGATGCGGCTGCAGCGGGAGAGCGGGTTCAGCTACATCTTCATCGCGCACGACCTCGCGGTCGTGCGGCAGATCTCCCAGCGTGTGGCTGTGATGAACAGAGGCAGAATCGTGGAGGTCGGGTCGCGGGACCAGGTGTTCGGCGATCCACAGGACGAGTACACGAAGACGCTGCTGGCCGCCGTACCGCGGATCAACCCCGAGTGGGATGCCAGACGCAGGCAGAAAGAGGCTTCATGATCAGCTACACGATTCCAGGTATGCACGTCCGCGAGCACATCGTCGACGTTCCGCTCGACTGGTCGGAACCGGGCGAGACGATCAGGGTCTTCGCCCGCGAACTCGTCGACCCGACCCGCAAGAACGACGACCTGCCGTGTCTGCTGTTCCTCCAGGGCGGTCCGGGCGGCAGGGGCCCGCGGCCGGTCGGCGTGACCGGGTGGATCGGGCAGGCTCTGAAGAACTATCGGGTCGTCCTGATGGACCAGCGGGGCACAGGCCGGAGTACGCCGGTCACGCGCCGGCGGATCGCGACGATGTCGGCCGAGGAAGGCGCCGACTATCTCGCGTGCTTCCGGGCGGACTCGATCATCGCCGACGCCGAGCACCTGCGGACGACGGTCTTCGGCGACAAGCCGTGGTCGACGCTCGGTCAGAGCTACGGCGGATTCCTCACGCTCACCTATCTCTCCAAGGCGCCCGAGGGTCTGACAGCGTGTTACGTCACTGGCGGGCTCGCCTCGATCGATCCGTCGGCGGCCGAGGTGTACCGGCGTACCTATCCGCGGGTCGAGGCCAAGAACCGCGAGTTCTACAAGCGCTACCCGCACAACGTCGAGCGGGTCGGTGCGATCGCGGACCGGCTGGCGGCGGACGACGTACGGCTGCCGGATGGCGATCGGCTGACGGTACGCCGGTTCCAGTCGCTCGGGATCGCGTTCGGGATGAAGCCTGGATACGAGCGGATCCACTGGCTGATCGACGAGGCGTTCGACGAGGACGAGCTCTCGGACACCTTCCTCGGGCAGGCTCTCGACCTGTCGTCGTACCTCGAGGAGCCGTTGTTCGCCGCGCTGCAGGAGAGCATCTACGGATCCGGTGAGGGCGCGACCGGCTGGGCGGCCGAGGCGGAGCGGGCGCGGCGCCCGGAGTTCGCCGAGGACGCGCGGCCGCTGCTGTTCACCGGCGAGATGATGTATCCCTGGATGTTCTCCGAGATCCGCGGGCTGCGGCCGTTCCAGGGCGCGGTCGAGCTGATGGCGCAGCGGCCGCAGTGGCCCGAGCTGTACGACCTCGACCGGCTCGCGGCGAACGACGTACCGGTCGCTGCGGCCGTGTACTTCGACGACATGTACGTCGACTCCGGGCTGCAGCTCGACACCGCGGGGCGGGTCGGAAATCTGCAGGCCTGGGTGACGAACGAGTACGAGCACGACGGCCTCGGGTCGGACCGCGTGTTCGAGCGGCTCGCCGACTTGGTCGCGTCGATCGGGGGTGGCATCCCAGCGCGGTGAGGCGCGGTGTTTCACAATAGGCGGCGACCCTGGGAGGTGAGCGATGACTGCCGATTCGACCGAGCCGATGCCGAGCGTACGGCGGCTCGCACAGCGCGAGAACCTGCGTGACAGCGTTGCCAACGCACTGCGGGCGGCGGTGATCTCCGGTGAGCTGAAGCCGGGGGAGGTGTACTCCGCGCCGACGCTCGGGGCGCGGTTCGGGGTCTCCGCGACGCCGGTGCGCGAGGCGATGCTGGACCTGGTCCGCGAGGGTCTGGTGATCTCCCTGCGGAACAAGGGTTTCCGGGTCACCGAGGTGTCCGACGAGGACCTCGACAACGTGGCCGCGGTCCGGCAGCTGATCGAGCCGCCGACGATCCGGGACGTCGTACCGGCGATTCCGGCCGCGGACTACCCGCGGTTGCGCCGGCTCGCCGAGGACATCGTGGTCGCGGCGCAGGCGGGCGACCTGATCGCGTACATCGAGGCGGATCGGGTCTTCCATGTCACGCTGCTCGCGTACTCCGGCAACCAGAAGCTCGTCGACGTCGTATCAGACCTGCGCTCCCAGACCCGTCTGCTCGGTCTCACGCCATTGGTCGAGAGCGGCCGGCTGCTCCCGTCGGCCACCGAGCACCACGAGCTGATGGACCTGGTCGAGGCCGGCGACGGCGAGGGCGCCGAACAGCTGATGCGTCGGCACATCGGCCATGTCCGCGGATTGTGGGCCCGCTCTCAGAGCAGCTGACGAAGGAGTGAGTCGGCAACGAACGTCTCGAACTCTTCCGGAGTCCACCCGGACTCGTCGACCAGTTCCTGATACACCCCGGGCGCCGCGAGCGCGCGGTAGATGGCCTGCGCCTGCTTGAGCGGAATCCTCAGCCGGCCCTCCAGCGACGCGATCATCGCGTCCATCACTTGGTTGCGTCCGGCAAGCTTCGACCGCAGCAAGGCCTTTGTTTCGGGGCTTTCGTCGGTCGCGGCCTCGAAGATCAGGACGACGTCGAAGCCGGCCGAGTACAAGGTGGTGAGCCAGCCGGCCGCGCCGCGGAGTCGCTCGGCCGGGTCCTCGATCGCGAACACCTGATCTGCCCGCTCGATCGCGCCGGCCTCGCTCAGCCACTGGTCGCAGATCAGCGACAGGATCTCCCGCTTGGTGCCGAAGGCCGAGTAGACGGTCCGGGTCGCGACGCCGGCCTCCTTGGCGATCGCGTCGATGCTGGTGGCGCCGTACCCCTGCGCGGCGAAGAGCGCACGGGCCGCACGGGCGATCCGCAGACGGGTCTCTTCGGCCTGCACCTGGCGATAGGACTTGACAGCCTCGGGCATGTCAGCACACTATCACTGTGTTCAGTGCAGTGATACTGCATCGAGTGCACTGCTAGTGAAGTCACTTCGAGGGGGAGTCATGGAAGGACCACGTGAGGTGCTGGAGCGGATCCTGCACGAGGGGTTCGCGACCGGGAACGACGCGATCGTCGACGAGGTGTGCGCGCCGGACCTGATCGAGCATCAGTTCGGCCTGGCCGGGAGGGGTGACCAGGCACGCGAACAGGTGAAGGCCGCGATCCGGCAGGTGCACGAGCTGATGCCGGACATCGAGTACACGCTGGAGGAGTCGGTCGTCGTCGACGACGTCGTGTGGGCCCGCGGCCGGGCGCGGGGGACCGCGACCGGCTCGTTCTTCGGGCCGCCGAGCAATGCCCCGATCGAGATCGGGCTGTTCGAGGTGGCCCGCGTCGTCAACGGCCGGATCGTCGAACACTGGGGTTGCCCGGACCGCTTCGCCCTGCTCGCGCAGACCGGGGGGCTGGCCCGGCTTCAGGCGGTTACGACGACTTGAGCGCCTGCTTCGCGGTGGAGGCGGCGTCGGCGCCGTACGCGCTGGTGAGGCGGTCGAGGAAGACGTCGTGGTCGAGCATGTACTCCTGCGTCCCGACCGTTTCGAGGACGGTGGTGGCGAGCGTGCAGCCGAGGTGGGCGGCTGCTTCGTGATCGAGACCGGAGGCGCGGCCGGTGAGGTAGCCGGCGCGGAACGCGTCGCCGCCGCCGGTCGGGTCGACCAGGCCCGGAGCGGGCACGGCCGGGACCTTCGCCAGTACGCCGGTCGCGTCCTCGATCACCACGCCGTCGCCGCCGCGCGTGGTGACGCGGACGCCGACCCGCTCGAGGATCTCGTTGTGGCTCCAGCCGGTCTTCTGCACCATCAGGCCGGCCTCGTACTCGTTGCTGAACAGGTACGCCGCTCCGTCGATCAGCCGCCGGATGTCCGTACCG
Organism: Kribbella pratensis; assembly: GCF_004365355.1. GTDB lineage: Bacteria > Actinomycetota > Actinomycetes > Propionibacteriales > Kribbellaceae > Kribbella. The sequence continues at coordinate 712,668 of NZ_SODP01000001.1, forward strand.
TCCATCCGCGCCAGCTGCTGTGACGGGTCCGCGGCGACGGCGATCCCGTGCTGCTTGGCCAGCTCGGTGTGCTTGAGCATGGCGTCCGGGTCGTCGGCGCCGATCAGCACCAGGTCGACGCCGCCGGTGGCCTGATGGATCGCGCCCAGGTCGAGCTCGCGCGCCTCGGCCATCGCGCCGGTGTAGAACGAGGCGATCTGGTTCGCGTCCTGGTCCGTCGTACACGTGAACCGCGCGGTGTGTACGTTCTCGCAGACGCGGACATGCGACACGTCCACGCCGGCCGCCGTCAGCGCCGCGCCGTACTCGGCGAAGTCGGCGCCGACCGACCCGACCAGCAGCGACCCGAACCCGAGCTGGGCCATGCCGTAGCAGATGTTCGCGCCGACACCGCCGCGGTGCACCACCAGCTCGTCGACCAGGAACGACAAGGAGACCTTGTGCATCTGCTCCTCGAGGAACTGGTCCTTGAACCGGCCCGGGAACGTCATCAGGATGTCGGTCGCGATCGAACCGGCGACGGCGATGCGCATGCTTGAGGCTCCCTCAGGTGGGGTGGGTGTGCGGCGTGCAGACAGCCAATAGAGACTACAGGCGACCGAACAAATACACGGAGGGCGGGAATTCATGGGCCATCAGGTACCGGTGACCGAGGAACTGCACGACTACATGGTCGCCCACGGTATGCCGCTGGACGAGATCGCGACCGAGCTGCGCGCCGAGACCGAGAAGCTCGGCAACCCGGCGGGGATGCTGACCACCGCGGACCAGGCCGGCCTGCTGACCATGTTGACCCGGCTGATCGGCGCCCGCCGGGCGGTCGAGATCGGCACCTTCACCGGGTTCTCCGCGCTGGCGATCTCGCGTGGGCTGCCGGACGACGGCGAGCTGATCTGCCTGGACGTCAGCGACGAGTGGACCTCGATCGGCCGCAAGTACTGGGAGCGGGCGGGCGTCGCGGACAAGATCGACCTGCGGATCGGTGACGCGCACGACTCCGCGGCGAAGCTCGACGGCGAGTTCGACCTGGCGTTCGTCGACGCCGACAAGGACTGGTACATCAAGTACTTCGAGACCGTTCTGCCGCTGATCCGCCCGAACGGGCTGATGCTGTTCGACAACACGCTGGCCGGCGGACGGGTGATCGAGGCGGACGGCCCGGCCGACCGCAAGGAGTTCAACGCGCACATCGCGCAGGACGATCGCGTCGACGTGGTCATGCTCGGCATCGGCGACGGGCTGACTCTGGTCCGCAAGAAGTGAGCAAGTCGGGGAGCAGGCCGGCGAACAAGTCAGGGAGCAAGCCGGTGCCGCGGCTGGCCGTGCAGGGTCTGCAGCACAAGTACGGCGACCGGCCGGTGATCGAGGGGCTGACCTTCTCGCTGGCCGCGGGGCAGGCGATCGCGCTGGTCGGGCCGAACGGCGCCGGCAAGACGACCGTACTCAAGTGCATCGTCGGGTCGGCCGAGCCGGCCGCCGGGAAGATCCTGCTCGACGGCGTGCCGATCGACGAGCGGGTCGAGGTCGTACGTCGTGATGTCGCTACGCTGCTCGACGACCTGGACTTCTTCCCGGACCTGACCGCGGCTGAGCATCTCGACCTGCTCGCCCGCGCGCACGGCAACGCCTCGCCGGAAGATCTCGTCGACACCACGCTCGACGACATCGGCCTGCTGCCGGCCGCCGACCAGCTCCCCGGCTCGCTGTCGTCGGGCCAGCGCCGTCGCCTCGCACTGGCGACGGCACTGGTCCGACCGCGCAAGCTGATGGTGCTCGACGAGCCGGAGGCGCGGCTGGACACCGACGGCGTGCAGTGGCTGTCGAACCGGCTGCTCGAGGAGAAGAAGTCCGGCACCTCGATCCTGTTCGCGAGCCACGATCCCGCGCTGGTCGAGACGGTCGCCGACTCCGTCGTCACCCTGACTCCGCTGCCATGACCGACGGGCCTGTTGTCTTCGATCCCAGCGATTTCGGGGCGATCCCGACGTCGAGGTCGTTACGGCAGTGGATGCGCACGACCCGGCGGCGGCACGCGGATCGGTCGTTCTGGCAGATCTTCGAGGACGTGTACCTGGTCCTGTTCACGCTGGCGATGTTCGGCGCGACGGCCGGCAACGTCGTACGGCACCTGAACTCGAACGCGGCCCGCTGTACGTCGTACACCTGCGGCCGGCTCTCCGAGTGGATGCCGTGGATCATGGTGCCGTTGCTGCTGGCAATCACCGTGCGCATGCTGCTCGCCGTCGGACCGGTGTCGGCGTCGAGGGCCAGCGGGTTCTGGTTGCTCGCCACGCCGGTCAACCGAGCGGCGCTGCTGCGCCCGGCGTACCGGCTGGTGACCGCGACCGTCGCAGTCGCCGGGCTCGTGGCCGCGGCAATCATCTGGGCCCTGATCGGGTCGAGCTTCGGCGTCGTGCTCGAGGCGGCGGTCCTGATCAGCGCGCTCCTGGTGTGTGCGGCCATTGCCACGGTCTGGGCCCAACAGTCGACCCGGCGCTCCCGGTGGACTCTGCGGGTGGCCGACCTGCTGTTGATCGCCGCCCTCGTGCCCGCCGCGATCCTGGCCTTCCAGCACGAACCGACGCGAAATGTGCAGACGGCGAACGTCGTCCTGACGTTTGCGGAGATGGAGCAGGTGTCCGCCTTCGATCCAGGTGGGCTGCATCTGCTGGTGGTCTGCCTGGTCGTCGTCGTGCTCTGCCTCGGCCTGACGACGATCACCTCGCGCACACTCGACAGGCTCGGGCGGTCGAGTGTGATCGCGGGCGGTGAGTTGCTCGCGGGGCTTGCCGGCGCGGCGAGCAGTCTGGACATCAGCATGCTCGGCGACGTGATCGCCGGGCGGCACTGGCGGTTGAAGGGCCGGGTGCGCTCGCGACGCGGCATGGGTTCGCGTGGTGGCGCGATCGTGCAGCGCGAGTTCTGGCGGATCCTGCGCTGGCCGCGGCGGCTCGTGATCGCGGGCGCACTGCTCGTCGTCCCGTACGCCGTCGCGGGCGCGGGGTTCGACGTACTTGTTCCGATCGCGGCCGCGTTCGCGGGGTTCATCGCCGTACGGCCGATGCTCGACGGATTGCGGACGGTCTGCCGTTCGACCGGCTTGGTCCGGGCGATGGGGATGGATCTGCGCGAGCTGCGCGTCGTGATGGCGGTGGTTCCGGGGCTGTTCGCAGTGCTCTGGGCGGGGCTCGCTTTCCCCGCGATCGGCAGTCTCTCGGCCACGTTCGCGGTCGCGGGCGGCGTGATCTCCGGCGCGGTGCGGCAGGCGTCCGCGCGGCCCCCGACGTACTCCGGTCCGCTCGTCGCCTCGCCGATGGGGGCGATCCCACCCGGGCTGTTCTCCCAGCCGGCTCGCGGGTTCGACCTGTTGCTCCTGTGCCTGGCGCCGGTCCTGCTCAACCTGCCTCCGCTGTGGGTCGTGGCCATCCCGGCCTTCGTCCTCACCGTGATGTTCTCGGTCCGCCCGAAAACTGACTGATCCTCGACTTGGCCTATCTTGGCGTGGACAGGTACCTTGTCTCGCATGGTAGCCGAGAAGGTCTTCACGCAGCTGCGCCGCGGGACGCTGGAGTTCTGCGTCCTGGCGCTGTTGCAGGGAGAACCTCGTTACGGTTTCGAGTTGGTCAAGGCGCTGGGTGAAGTCGACGGACTGGTCACGACCGAGGGCACGATCTACCCATTGCTGGCCCGGCTGCGCCGTGAAGGCCTGGTCGAGACGAGCTGGCAGGAGTCCGGATCAGGCCCGCCGCGGCGGTACTACACCTCGACACCCGAGGGCAGCCAGGCGCTGGCCGCGTTCACCGCGGACTGGCAACGGTTCTGCACCTCGGTCGACAAGATCTTGCAGAGTGGGAGACGGGGATGAACATGGAACTGGACAGCGACCGCCTGGTCGATGCGTACCTGAACGAGTTGGCCACCGAGGCCGCCGCGCTGCCGGCGGGCCGGCGCGACGAGTTGCTCGACGACGTGAAGGCCCACATCGCCGAAGCGCGCGCGGCAGGTGCCACATCCGAGGACGAGATCCGCGAGATCCTGCAGCGGCTCGGCCGGCCGAGCGAGATCGTCGCCGCCGCCACCGACGGCCTGGTGGAGGTCGAGGTGCCCCCAAGGCTGCGTCCGTGGGACTTCGTCGCGGTCGGGCTGTTGCTGCTCGCGCCCTACCTGCTGTCGTTCAGTGTGATCGTGGCCGTGGTCGGTTGGGTGATCGGCCTCGGGATGCTCTGGTCGTCGAACCGCTGGACCACGCTGTGGAAGCTGATCGGCACCCTGTCCTGGCCGTTGGGGTACGCCGTGGCACTGGCGCTGGACACCTTCTTCCAGGCCCCGATCGGCATCAGCCTGGCGGCCGACGCGCTGGTCTCGATCGCCCTGACAGCCGCCCTCGTACTGAACGCCCGCCCCCCGCGTCAGACGTCGTAGACCAGCCACCGGAACAGCCAAGCAGGCCCCGCCGACAGTTGTTGGTGGGCCTGCTTGGTTGGGTTTGCTAGGCGGGGTTGTTGCTGCCGTTCGGTGTTGGGTGCTCGTCGACCGTGGGGAACGGGTCCAGGTCGGGGAGGCTTGGGTCGGGGGTGGTGGTGGGGTCGGGGGTGACCGGTTCCGGGGTGGTGGGGGTGCCGTCTGCCTGGAGGTTTTTGGGGGCGGTGGCCCAGACGGCGGCGGCTGCGCGGGCGGCGTCGGCGGCGTCGGTCTGGCGTTCGTAGTTCTTGATGTCGAGTGCGTACGCCTTCACCACCGCGGTGAGGTCGCGGCGCAGTTGCTTGTGCACCCAGAGGGCATAGGCCTGCGAGCGAGCCTCGATGAAGTTCTTGAGTTCCTGCATCTGGGCGGGGGTCATGTCGTCGTCCTCCGAATGGCCGGGGGTGAAGTCGCCGCGGGCGATCGCGGCACGGGCGGGGTCGCCGGGGCAGTCTGTCGGCTCCGGCCGGACCGCGGAGTGCGGCCGGATCGCCGTACCGCGGGGGTAGAGCTTGCGGAAGTCGGCGATCACCGCGCGGGTGGTCGCCTTCATCGCGGCGGACGGCTGCTCGCCGGTCACGAGCACCAGCAGGATCGCGCCGTACCGTTCGTTCACGTCGTTGTCGCCGTTCGCGCCGGACTGCGTACGCAGACCGCGCAGCGTCCAGGCCCGACCGGACTGGTCGACCGCGACCTGGTACGCGATGTCCGACCAGCCGCGGGTGTCCATGTGGTAGTCCTGCCACCCGCGCAACGCGGACGCGACCGCCGCCTGGGTGTGGATGACCTTCGTCGACCCGGTGCCCGGCCAGTGGATCACCGCGCCCTCGACCCGGGACACGGTCAGGTTGCCCGGCCCGTCCTTCGGTGGTCGCGCATTCCACGCAGACCGGGGCAGATAGTTGACCATCGATGCTCCTCACGTGCCTCACAGCGCCACATACCCACCCCTGGCGCTCGGTAATCAACCGATCACACTGGGCGCGCACACGTCAAGCGATGAGCAGCATCCTTTCAGGTCACTGGCGCAACAGGGGGAGGAGCTGGTCGCCGATGCGGATGGTTTCTTCGTGGTACGGCGTGTCGGAGAGGATGAAGTGGGTGATGCCCAGGTCGCGGTACCTGCGCAGGGACTTGGCGACGTCGTCGGGCGAGCCGACCAGCCACGTCGTGCCGGCGCCGCCTCCGCCGTACTTGCCGGGGGCCGTGTAGAGGTTGTCGTCGAGGACCTCGCCGCGTTCGGCCAGGTCGAGGAGGCGTTGCTGCCCGACAGCCTTGAACCAGCGGCGGTCGCGATTGCCCTGCGCTTCGGCCATCTTCGCGACCTTCGCCTCGGCGTCGGCCCACGCCTCCTCGGCGGTGTCCCGAACCAGCGTCGTGATCCGCAGCCCGAACTCCAGCGGCGCATGCTCGCGACCGAGCTCAGCCTCGAGGTCCTGCAGGTGCGCGATCCGCTCCGCGATCCCGTCCAGCGGCTCACCCCAGAACAGCTGTACGTCGGCATCCGTCGCCGCCACCCGCTGCGCCGCGTCCGACGCCCCACCGAAGTACAGCCGCGGATGCAGCCGCCCTTCCCGTACGACGGGACGCGTCGCGACCGTCGACCCGGTCACCGAGAAGTACTCGCCCGTGAACGTGACGTCCTCCTCGGTCCACAACCGCCGTACCAGTTGGAGGAACTCCTTCGTCCGGGCGTAGCGCTGCGGCTGATCGCCCTCGCTGTCGCCGTACGCCGCGAGGTTGTCCTGGCCGGAGACGATGTTGATCAGCAACCTCCCGCCGCTGAGCTGATCGAGCGTGCTCGCCGACGACGCGAAATGCGCCGGATGCCAGTAGCCCGGCCGGATCGCGGCCAGCGGCTGGAAGGTCGTCGTCCGGGCGGCGAGCGCGGTCGCGACCGTGAACGTGTCCGGCCGGCCCCACCCGGTGCCGAGCAGCGCGCCGGACCAGCCGTGGTCCTCGGTGAGCCGGGCGAGCTCGGTCAAGCGCTCGATGCTGTTGTGTCCCTGGACGGTGTCGTCGCCGCGGTGACCGGGGTCGACCTGGTTCGGGATGTACCAGAGGAAAGTCATGCAAATCAGCTTAAGTTCACTCGATTAGTCGACTTAAAGTGTCTTGCTGGTCAAGATGGCGCCGCCGGGCGACTCTGGAGGCATGGATGAGCCACTGACTGCGGAACAACGAGCGGCGCGGGGGAAGGCGGTGCGGAAGGAGGTGCCGCGCGAGTCGCACGCCGAGGTCCGGCTGAGTGCCACGCGGGATCCGGTCGGGCTGCTGCTCACCCAGGCCGAGGGGCGCGTGCCGGAGCTCGTTCCGATCCGGCACGGCCGGATGCTCGTCTCGCCGTTCACGTTCTACCGTGGCGCCGCACTGGTCATGGCGGCCGACCTCGCTCAGACGCCGGCGACCGGGCTGGAGGTGCAGCTGTGCGGAGACGCTCACCTGTCGAACTTCGGTGCGTACGCGTCGCCCGATCGGCGGCTCGTGTTCGACGTGAACGACTTCGACGAGACGCTGCCCGGATCGTTCGAGTGGGATGTGAAGCGGCTCGCGACGAGCTTCGTGGTGGCCGGACAGGACAACGGGTTCGGTCCGAAGAAGTGCCGCGAGATCGTGCTCAACGCCGTACGCACGTATCGCGAGACGGTGCGCGAGTTCGCCGGGCAGCCGATTCTTGCCGTCTGGTATGCACGGCTGGACATCGAGGAGGTGGCGGCGCGGTTCCAGGCGTCGCTCCCGTCGGGTCAGCGGAAGGGCCTGAAGGCGGCGCGCGGGAAGCTCGCGAAGGCATACACCCGCGACAGCATGCAGGCGATCGGCAAGCTCACCACCACCGTCGACGGCCACCGGCGGATCGTCTCGAACCCACCGCTCGTCATCCCGATGGACGACCTGGTCGACCTCGACGGCGCGGTGGTGCTGGCCAGGCTGCAGGAGCTTATTACCGGCTACCGCGACACTCTCCAGCACGACCGCCGCCATCTCCTGGATCATTTCCGGCTGACCGATATCGCGCACAAGGTCGTCGGCGTCGGCAGTGTCGGCACCAGGGCATGGATCATGCTGCTGGAGTCCACGATCGCCGACGAAGCGCTGGTCCTCCAGGCGAAGCAGGCGGGTCCGTCGGTCTTGTCGCCGTACGCCGGATCGTCCGCGCGGATGAGCCAGGGCGAGCGCGTGGTCGTCGGCCAGCGGATGATGCAGGCCAGCAGCGACATCTTCCTCGGCTGGCTGCGCGCCGATACCGCCGACGGCGAGCAGGACTACTACGTCCGCCAGCTCCGCGACTGGAAGCTGTCCGCCGACATCGAGAGCCTCACTCCGGACGCCATGATCTTGTACGCCCGGCTCTGCGGCTGGACCCTCGCCAGAGCTCACGCCCGCTCCGGCGACCGCTTCGCTCTCGCCGCCTACCTCGGCAAGTCCGACCGCTTCGACCAGGCCGTCACCGACTTCGCCGACACCTACGCCGCGCAGAACGCCCAGGACCACGAGACCTTCGCCAAGGCCGTCGCCGACGGCCGGGTTGAAGCCCGAACCGGAGTTTGATCAGGTTCTGCTGTAACGCATCGTGACGAGAATGCGATGTAGTGCCCGACAGGGTCGCGCTCTGTGACCCGATCGTAGGGGGGAACACTCGTGGGACAGCAGATCGTCCTGCCGAGCCGAGCGGGTACGCCGGTCGCGCAGGGAATGCAGATGAAGCTGCGGCACCCGGTCGGTGTCTGGCTCGGCCTGCCGTTGATCACGCTCGGGATCTATCACCTGGTCTGGTACTACAAGATCCACAAGGAGCTCGCGCACTTCGACCGCCGGCGCGTGGTTCCGGTGGCCGGCCCGATGCTCGTGCTGCTCTTCCTGAGCTGGACCGTGATCGCGCCGATGATCTCGTACTTCCGCACCGGCAAGCGGATCGCGGAGGGGCAGCGGGCCGCCGGGCTGCCGATCACGTGCAGTGCCGGTCTCGGGCTGTTGCTGATGTTCGTGTTCGGTCTGGGGACGCTGTACTACCAGGTCGAGCTCAACAAGGTGGTCAACTCGTACGGCGACGCTCCTGTGGGTACGCCGATCTCGCCGTACGTCTGACTCATCGCTGCGACTTGTCGAGGTCATGAGCAACACCTGTTGGACTCCCGCGCGGGAGCGTGATCTGGTGACTGGAAACGTTCCCGTTCTAGGTCGGAGGGTGTTATGGCGCAGGCAGCGCAGCGTTCGTTGGGTGCAGGCGGAACGGCGGTCAGTGCGCTGGGCATGGGGTGTTGGGCGATCGGGGGACCGCATGCCCGGCAGGGGAGTCCGGTCGGTTGGGGGGTCATCGACGACGGCGAGTCGAAGCGCGCGTTGCGGCGCGCGTACGAACTGGGGGTGACGTTCTTCGACACCGCCGACGTGTACGGATGCGGGCACAGCGAGAAGCTGATCGCGGACGCGCTCGGCGACGTCCGCGACGACATCGTGATCGCCTCCAAGGCCGGCTACACGTACGTCGAGGAGACCCGCGAGGCACCTGGTGAGAACGGCGACCCGGAGTACATCCGCTGGGCCTGCGACGAGTCGCTCCGGCGGCTGAACACGGACCGGATCGACCTGTACCAGTTCCACCTCGGCGGGTACGACCTCGCCAAGGCGGACGACGTCCTCGCGGTCTTCGAGGAACTGGTTGCCGCGGGCAAGGTCCGTGCGATCGGGTGGAGCACGGACGATCCGGAGCGGGCCGCGCTGTTCGCGAAAAGCCCGCACTGCAAGGCGATCCAGCAGCACTTCAACGTGTTCGGCGGGAACGCCGACGTCCTCGCGCTGTGCGAGGACAAGGGTCTCGCGAGCATCGTCCGCGGTCCGCTGGGGATGGGTCTGCTGACCGGGAAGTTCGACCAGGACAGCAGCTTGCCCGAGGACGACGTACGGCACGGCTGGAACTTCCGCACCGGAGACCAGGCGGAGTCGTTGCGCCGTCTCGACGCGATCCGCGACGTGCTCACGTCCGGCGGGCGGACGCTCGCGCAGGGGGCGCTCGGCTGGCTGTGGGCGCGCAGTGAGGCGTTCGTGCCGATCCCCGGCTTCAAGACGGTCGCGCAGGTCGAGGAGAACGCCGGCGCCCTGCAGCACGGTCCGCTGGCCCCGGCGCAACTGGATGAGATTGCCGCGATCCTGGGCCATTGACATCGTTGTCTGCTCCGACGACGATATCTCCTCGGAAGCTCGGTGAAACGTTTCCACGCCGCTCGAGGAGATCCGCCCATGGTCTTGCACCGTCGTACCTTCCGTCTGCTCGTGGCCGGGGCGGTGACACTGGCGATCGCGCTGGTGTCACCGCCGGCCGGAGCCACTACGCCGCCCACCGACGGCCCGACCGCCACCGCGCGGGCCCGGGTCGCGGCCGACGAACTGATGAGCTCCTACGAGCCGGACAAAGCCTGGTTCCCCTCCAGCTGGTGGAACTCCGCGGTCGCGTTGCAGACCATCGGCGACTACATGCAACGCACCGGCGACCGCCGCTACCTCGGTCAGCTGGACAACACGTTCGAGAAGGACAAGGGCGTGTTCCCGGCCGGGTACCTGTCCGGCGACCCGCTGCTCGGCAACTTCACCAGCCGCGCGATCGACGACTCGGAGTGGTGGGGTCTGACCTGGGTCCAGGCGTACGACCTGACCAAGAACCCCAAGTACCTCGACATGGCGGTCAAGATCGCGGAGTACGTCGAGGGGTACTGGGACCCGAGCTCGTGCGGCGGCGGAGTCTGGTGGAACGGCGAACGCACGTACAAGAACGCCGTCACCAACGGCCTCTGGATCCGCCTCACCGCGGAGCTGCACAACCGCATGCCGCACGACAAGCGCTGGCTCGGCCGCGCGCAGGAGGGCTGGAACTGGTTCACCGCCAGCGGCATGATCAACTCCGCCGGTCTGGTCAACGACGGTCTGAGGGACGACTGCACGAGCAACGGCGACACGGTCTGGAGCTACAACCAGGGCCTCGCGATCGGTGCCGGCCTCGAGCTCTACCGAGCCACCAACGACGCGAAGATCCTCCCGACCGTACGGCGGTTGGCCGACGCCGCGATCGCTCCGGGCGGACTCGTCACCGACGGCGTGCTGACGGAGTACTGCGATGCGCCGGGCCGCACCTGTGACGACAATGGCAAGCAGTTCAAGGGCATCTTCATGCGCTACTGGATGGATCTCGCCGACACCACGCACGACCCGCGCTATACGGACTTCGTCGCGCAGCAAGCCGCCACGGTCTGGGGCAACGACCGCGACGCGTCCGACCGGCTGGGGGAGCGGTGGTCCGGCGCCGAGCCGAACGTCTTCGACTGGCGTACACAGGCCAGTGCGCTGAGCGCCCTGATCGCCGCCGTACCCACCGTGCCGCCGGCGCGATCGTTGTCGGCGACAACCGATCCGGCGTTGCCCGTGGTGATGCCCGCGACCGGCAGCGCGACGCACGTGAAGGTCCAGGTCGACGTGCAGGCAACCGGTCTGGCCCCACTCCAGGTCGTCGTGCGACCGGCCGCCCCTTCCGGGTGGACGGTGACCCCCGCGAAGACGACGGTCACGCTGCGCCCGCACGGCAATGCTTCGCCGGTGCACGCGTCGGTTCCTCTCGACGTCACGATCCCCGCCGGTACTGCGGACGGCCTCCACTCGGTCACCGCGACGGCGACGTCCGGGTCGCTGTCGTTCAGCACGCGGTCGGACATCCTGGTCGCTCACAACGTCGACTTCGACACCGGTACGGCGGCGGAGACCCCGTGGCTGTTCGACGCGGACGGTTCGCAGAGCAACGGCGTACAGAACCGGTTCGCCGACGGGCATTCGTACTTCGTCTACCGGTTCCCGTTCCCGGCCGACACCACCAGCGCGTCCGCGACGTTGACGATCGACAACGAGTTCGTCGTCCAGGTCAGCGGCGACGGGCAGACCTGGACCACGGTCGCCACCGAGACCAACCAGGAGCACGACGGGAACAACAAGGCAGCCCGCACGTTCGACCTCACGCCGTACCTCGGCCCGGCCGCCGGATCGAGCAGGGCCGGGTACGTGCGAGTGTCGGACTCCTTCCCCGACGACGGCTGGGGCGGCCGCGTCTACCACGTGACCGCGACGTACAACTAGGCAGCGGCGCGGTCGGCGATCGGCCGGCGGCGCAGCGAGGCGTCGAGGATCGCCGGGGTGTCGTAGTCCATGTCGAGCCGGCCGACATCGGTGCCCGGCGGGACGATCTTGTCGATCTGGTCGAGGATGGCGTCATCCAGGGTGACGTCCATCCCGGCCAGGGCGTCGTCGAGGTGCTCCATGGTCCGCGGGCCGATGATCGCCGACGTGACGCCCGGGTGCGCGATGGCGAAGGCCATGGCCAGGTGGGTCAGCTTGAGCCCGGCCGCGTCGGCGACCGGGATCAGCTGCTCCACGACCTCGAGCCGCCGCTCGTCGGTCATGTGCTTGAAGATCGCTGTACGCCGGAGGTCGGCCGGCGCCCGTCCGGTCAGCTGCCCCTGAGCGAGCGGGCTCCAGACCAAGGCGCCCATCCCGTACTTCTGCACCATCGGCAGCACCTCGCGCTCGATCCCACGATTGAGGATCGAGTACGGCGGCTGCTCGGTCCGGAACCGCTCCAGGCCACGACGCTCGGCGACCCACTGCGCCTCGACGATCTCGCTCGCGGGGGTTGCCGACGAACCGACCGCGCGGACCTTCCCGCTCCGGATCAGGTCGGTCAGCGCGGACAGGGTCTCCTCGATATCGGTGTCCGGATCGGGCCGGTGCATCTGGAACACGTCGATGTAATCGGTCTGCAGGCGACGCAGCGAGTTCTCGACCGCGGTGATGATCCAGCGCCGCGAGTTGCCCCGCTGGTTGGGGTCGTCGCCCATCGGCAGGTGCGATTTGGTGGCCAGCACGACGTGCTCGCGACGGCCCTTGAGTGCCGCGCCGACGATCTCCTCGGACTCGCCGTGCGAGTAGAAGTCCGCCGTGTCGACGAAGTTGATCCCGGCGTCGAGTGCCTTGTCGATCATCCGGAGCGACTCGTCGCGGTCGTTGTTGCCGACGGCACCGAACATCATCGCGCCGAGGGCGTACGGGCTGACCTTGATACCGGTCCGGCCCAGCGTGCGGTAGTGCATGGGTTCCTCCTTGGGTTCCCCTTTACCCTCTGCCGGCCGGGGGCGGGGGAGAAGGCCCACTTCATCCACGGACAGGTTGTCCCTGGATAGGGCTTGGGGGGTCGCGGATGATGGACCGTGTGATCGATCGTGACGGCCTGGCCGACTTCCTCCGCCGGCGCCGGGAGGTGCTGCGCCCGGCCGACGTGGGACTGCCCGACGGTGCACGCCGCCGTACGCCGGGCCTGCGCCGCGAGGAGGTCGCTCAACTCGCCGGCATGTCCACGGACTACTACTCGCGGCTGGAGCAGTCCCGCGGCGCGAACCCGTCCGAGCCGATCATCGCCGGCCTCGCCCGCGCGCTGCGCTGCGACCTGAACGAACGCGACCACATGTACCACCTGGCCGGCCTCACGCCACCGCTACGCCGAGCCGGTCGCCACATCCCGCCCAGCCTGATGGCCCTGGTCAGCCGCCTCACCGACATTCCGGTGGTGATCTGCACGGACCTCGACGAGGTCCTCTGGCAGAACGCGCTCGCCGATGTCGTCATCGGTCCCAGCGCCGGGCGAAACCTGACCTGGCTCTGGTTCACCGACACGGCGATCCGGCAGATCTTCCCCGCGGAGGACTGGGACGCTCACTCCGCCTTCCACGTCGCCGACCTCCGTGCGACCTACTCCCGCCGGATGGGCGACCGCGACGTCACCGAGCTGGTCGATGCCCTCATCGCCCACAGCGAGGAGTTCCGCACGCTGTGGTCCCGCCACGACGTCGCCGTCCACCTGCCCCGCAAACGCTTCGTGCACACCGAGGTCGGAAACCTGGACCTGACCTGCGAAACCTTGCTCACCCCAGCCGCCGACCTTCGCGTGCGCGCCTTCCTCCCCGTCGAGGGCACCGACGCCCGCGAGAAGCTGGATCTCCTCCGCGTGATCGGCACGCAGAGCTTCGCCTAGCGGGGCCGGAGACCGTCCAGGAGCAGGTCGAGCAGGCGCTCGGCTTGCTCGCGCTGCTCTTCGGGAGCCGCGGTGATCGCAGCCCCGGCCATCGCCGCAACGACGTCATCGGCCGGTACGCCGGAGCGCAGCGTGCCCGCGGCCGCGCCCGCCTCGAGGAAATGGGCGATGGCCCCGGCGAGCCGGGACCGGGTGTCCGACTGCGTGACCGCGCCCGAGGCCACGATGGCACGCAGGCTGACGCCCATCGCACGCTTGGAGTCGACGAAGTCGAGGTAGCGGTGCATCCAGGCCAGCAAGGCCTCGTCGGCGGGTTCGGCGGTCGCCAGCTCGGGCGCGGCGTCGCAGAGCCGACCGAGCTCCTGGTGGTAGACCGCCGTGAGGAGCGCCTCCCGGGTCGGGAAGTGCCGGTACAGCGTGGCCACGCCGACCCTCGCCCGCGCCGCCACCCGGTCGAGCGAGAGGTGGACAGGTTCGCCCGCGCGGGCGGCCACGGCGAGTTCGGCCAGCTCGTCCGCGGTCGCCGCGACCACCTGCTCACGCTTCCGCGTCGCGTCAGCCCGCATAAGTGGAGAAACCTCCAGTTAGTGTTACGGTAATTGGAGAAACCTCCACTTACTCTACCTGGGGACACCGCTATGACCTCTCAACGCCCCGGCGGCGCCATCACACTCGGACCGTACGAGATCGCCCGGATCGGGTACGGCGCGATGCAGCTCGAGAAGCTGGACACGACAGCGGCGGGCGCCGTCCTGCGGCGCGCCGTAGAGCTCGGCGTCAACCACCTCGACACCGCCTCGTTCTACGGCCACACGACCGTCAACCAACACATCCGTGCCGCCCTGCACCCGTACGCGGATGACCTCGTCATCGTCAGCAAGGTCGGCGCCCGCCGCGTCGACGCGCCGGTGCCTCTGGCCCTGGCCCAGCATCCGTCGCAGCTACGCGAGCAGGTGCAGCTCGACCTCACGTCCCTCGGCCTCGACCAGGTCCCAGTGGTCAACCTCCGCCGCGCCGACCAAGGCCCAGGGCTCATCGCCGAAGGCGACCAGCGTGTCCCGCTCGACGACCAGCTCGCCGAACTGATTGCCCTACGCAACGAAGGCCTCATCGGCGCGATCGGCCTCAGCAACATCAGCACAGAGCAGCTCAAACAGGCCCTCCCGGCCGGCATCGTCTGCGTGCAGAATGCCTACAGCCTGATCGACCGCTCCGCCGACGAGCAACTGCAGCTCTGCGCGACGAACGGTATCGCCTGGATCCCGTACTTCCCCCTCGGCTCCGCCTTCGACCAGATCCCGTCACCCGTCGAGAACCCCGTCGTACTGCGGATTGCCGCGCGGATCGGCGCCACGCCCGCCGCGGTCTGCCTGGCCTGGATCCTGGCACACTCGGGCAACACGGCCCTGATCCCCGGCACCCGCAGCATTGCCCACCTGGAGGACAACCTCCGCACGGTCGACGTCGAGCTCGACGAGGAGGCCCTCGCCGAGCTCGACGCTGTCGTCAGTGCCTGAGCTGGATGCTCTGGGTGTAGGCGTCCTGGTTCGGCGTGTTCACGCCGGGCCGGCCGCGGAAGTCGGTCCAGCACGGGTGGATCCGGAGGTCATTGCCGATGGCAACCGCTGAGTAGTCGCCGATGAACACTCCCTGCACCTCGGTGCCGTCCGGGTTGACGGCGAGGAACTGGACCTGCGGGTTCTCCGAGGCGGTGGTGATCCGCTGGGTGGCGGCCCGGCTGAGCGACCGGGTGCCGGAAGCGGCCCAGTACGCGTAGTCGAGGTCGATGCCGTTGCGGTCGTAGTGCCTGGTGTACGACGTGATCGCGACCTCGCCGTCGCGCGCGGCGACCGCACTGAAGAACTCGTCCTGCGGCGTGCCGATGACCAGCGGCCGGGACCAGCTCTTGCCGTTGCCGGACGAGGACACGACGTTGTCACCGTTGGTCTTGACGGATGCGCCGGTGGTCGCGTCGTACAGACCGTTGCGGTCGTCGGACCACACCACCGTCAGCTTCTCGTTCACCCGGTCGTAGGCGAGTTGCGGATAGCTGTTGAGCCGGAAGTTCTCGCCGCTCAGCGTGTCCGGGAAGTCGTAGTTCGTATCGACGATCGCGTGCCGGAACGTGCGCCCGTGGTCGGTCGAGGTCGCTACCACCGTGGCGTCGCGGTCGCCCGCGGCGTCACACGCGGCCGTCGCGCAGACCGAGGCCTCGTAGGCGACGTACAGCTGCCCGTCGTTGCCGACCTGCGGATTCGAGCCCTGGTCGTACGGCGTGATGCCGCCGTGGAACCCGGTCAGCGACGGCGGGATCCGGACCGGTGCTCCGAAGTGCGCGCCGAAGTCGACGCTGGCCGACACCATGATCGGCGACTCGAGATAGTTGTCGTCGGTGTCATAGGTGAACTTGGTCCAGCTCACGTAGACCCTGCCGTTCGACGGATCGGCTGCCATCCACGGCTTGTCGTTGAAGATGTGGGTCACGGCCGGCGTGCCGTCGGCGTTGACCCCGTCCATCGCGATGACATGCGGTCCGCCCCAGTGCAGGCCGCCGTCGTGCGACACGTTGACGACGATCGCGGTCGCGTCCTGCCCGCCGAGTGGTGCCGACCGGCTGAACACGATACTGGCGAAGTAGACGGTGTTGTTCGGCCCGAACGCGACGACCGGGTCACCGGATCCGTCGAACCAGCTGAAGGCGCCGGTGCCGCCCGCGGCGAAGGTCAGACCGGGGATCACCACATTCGTCCAGGTCCGGCCGCCGTTGAACGACGTGTACGCGAAGCTCGAGCTGTCGTTGCGGCCTTCCCGGGAATTGAACAGCCGGTAGTCGTTCGCGCCGGCGACGATGTTGTTCGGGTTGCGCGGGTTGACCGCGATCGTGGTCTCGTTCTGCGCGGCGCTGCAGCCCTTCTGCGAGCCGACCGGGACCACGGTGTCGCCGACGATCTGGTCGACGTTCGGCGCGGGGTTCCCGTACGGATTCGGATGGCCGAGATACGACTGGCAGAGCGCCGACTGCGTCGGGTCGTCCGGATCGGGTTCTTCCTCCTCGGCCAGAACGTCTTTCAGCAACGGGTTGTGGACGGCGGTGGTGCCCGCGGCGGTGGCAGCCGGTGTGCCCATCGTCACCAGAGCGAGCGACCCGATCAGGCCGATCACTCCGAGGACGGCGGACCGGCGCATGGTTGACGGCCTCACGTGTTCCCCCTTCCCAGCCCCCCGAGGGATGTCATGCGCATTGTGCGCCTCACCCGGACACCGGTCCAGAGCAGAGCAGAAGGCACAGAAAAGCCCCGCCCGAACTGATCGGGCGGGGCTTCTCAGCTACGTCTCAGGCAACTCAGACGTCGTAGTACAGCTCGAACTCGTGCGGGTGCGGGCGGAGCTGGATCGGGGCGATCTCCTGCTCGCGCTTGAGGTCGATCCAGGTCTCGATCAGGTCCTCGGTGAAGACGTCGCCCTCGAGGAGGAAGGCGTGGTCGGCCTCGAGGGAGTCGATCACGGCCGGGAGCGAGGTCGGGACCTGCGGGATGCCCGCGTGCTCCTCCGGCGGCAGCTCGTAGAGGTCCTTGTCGACCGGGTCGGCCGGCTCGATCTTGTTGCGGATACCGTCCAGGCCGGCCAGCAGCTGGGCCGAGAACGCCAGGTACGGGTTCGCCGACGGGTCGGGGCAGCGGAACTCGATCCGCTTCGCCTTCGGGTTCGATCCGGTGATCGGGATCCGGATGCAGGCCGAGCGGTTGCGCTGCGAGTAGACCAGGTTGACCGGCGCCTCGAAGCCCGGCACCAGGCGGTGGTACGAGTTCACCGTCGGGTTGGTGAAGGCCAGCAGCGACGGGGCGTGCTTGAGCAGGCCGCCGATGTACCAGCGGGCGATGTCGGACAGGCCGCCGTACCCGGACTCGTCGTAGAACAGCGCGTCGCCGTTGGAGAACAGCGACTGGTGGACGTGCATGCCCGAGCCGTTGTCGCCGAAGATCGGCTTCGGCATGAAGGTCGCGGTCTTGCCGGCCGCCCAGGCGGTGTTCTTGACGATGTACTTGAACTTCATCAGGTTGTCGGCGGTCTTCAGCAGCTCGTCGAAGCGGAAGTTGATCTCCGCCTGACCTGCGGTGCCGACCTCGTGGTGCGCCCGCTCGACGACCAGACCGGCCTTCTCCAGCGCCAGCGTGATGTCGTCGCGCAGCTCGCCGAAGTGGTCGGTCGGCGCGACCGGGAAGTAGCCGCCCTTGTAGCGGACCTTGTAGCCGCGGTTGCCGCCGTCCTCGACCCGGCCGGTGTTCCAGGCGCCGGCGACCGAGTCGATCGCGTAGTACCCGGTGTTGGACTTGGTCTCGAACCGGACGTCGTCGAAGACGTAGAACTCGGCCTCCGGCGCGAAGAACGCGGTGTCGGCGATACCGGTCGACTTCAGGTACTCCTGCGCCTTGCGGGCGATGTTGCGCGGGTCACGCGAGTACGCCTCGCCGGTGAGCGGGTCGTGCACGAAGAAGTTGATGGCCAGCGTCTTCGTCCCGCGGAACGTGTCGAGGAAGGCCGTCGTCGGGTCGGGCAGCAGCTTCATGTCCGATTCGTGGATCTGCTGGAACCCGCGCACCGACGAACCGTCGAACATCAGGCCCTCTTCGAAGACCTCGGGCCCGAACGACGACACCGGGACGGTGAAGTGCTGCATGATGCCCGGCAGGTCGGAGAACCGGACATCGATGATCTCGATGCCCTCGTCCTTGACGTAGGCGAGCAGCTCCTCAGCGCTGGAAAACATACGTACTCCTAGGGTGGCTCAGAGATTGCATCTGAACGTAGGGCCCGCCGGTTTCTCCGTCATGACCCTGATGTTTCGCGGATGTTACGCCCAGCGTGTCCGCGCTGACCCACTGGTGTACGGCGATTACGCCCTGAGATCTTACGATCCGCCGCAGGCGGCCCCGGGGCTGTTCCGTAGGCTAGTCATCATGGCATCGTCGGCGCAGCCGGGCACAGGACCCACCGAAGAATTCCGTTTTCCGGGGAGCCGGCTGGGCCTGCCCGAGGAGGGTCCGGGCTCGGTGGCCGGCTGGGGGCGCCGGCTGCTCGCCCTGCTGATCGACTGGCTGATCGCCGGCCTGATCGCGTCGGTCGTGGTGGGCAAGCCGATGTGGGCGGGCGGCAACGACTACAACACGTCACATCTGGCGATCTTCTTCCTGGTCACCGCGATCCTCACCGGCCTGGCCGGCGGCACCATCGGCCACCGGATCTGCGGCCTGCGCGTCCTCAACCTGAAGAACAAGGACGTCCCGCAGGTCGGGCTGCTCGGGGGAGTGATCAGGTCGTTCCTGATCTGCCTGCTGATCCCGGCGGTGATCTTCGACCGTGACCACCGCGGCCTGCACGACCTGGCCGCGAAGACCGTCGTCGTACGCCGCTGATCAGGCGGCAGGGTCAGCGGCGTGTGAGCCGCAGTTGTACGTCGTCGAGGTACCCGGTGCGGAAGCCCGCCTCGGAGTACGCGAGGTAGAACTCCCACATCCGCCCGAACGTGTCGTCGAACCCGAGCGCCGAGATCTCCGGCCAGCGCTCGATGAAGCGGTTCCGCCAGACTCGCAGCGTGCGCGCGTAATCGGCACCGAGGTGGCGTATGACCTCCGCCCGCAACCCGGTGTGCTGTGCGGTGACGTCCTCGATCACCTTGATCGACGGGATCAGGCCGCCCGGGAAGATGTACTTCTGCACCCAGGTGAACGTGTTCCGGGTCGCCAGCATCCGCTCGTGCGGCATCACGATCGCCTGCACGACGCCGACGCCGCCCGGCGCGAGCCGCCGCTCGATCGCCTCGAAGTACACCGGCCAGTACTTCTCGCCGACCGCCTCGATCATCTCCACGCTCAGGACGGCGTCGAACTCGCCGATCTGGTCGCGGTAGTCCCGCAGCGCGACCTGCACCCGGTCGCCGACACCCGCATCCGCGATCTTGCGCTGCGCCAGCAACGCCTGTTGCGAAGCGATCGTGATCGCCGTCACCCACGCGCCCCGCTGGGCGGCCCGGATGGCGAGACTCGCCCAGCCACACCCGATGTCGAGCACGCGCGACCCGGACTGCACCCCGGCCGCATCCAGGATCGAATCGAGCTTGCGCAACTGGGCCGCGGTCAGTTCGTCGTACGACGCGGTTGCCAGGTCGCTGTGAGCAGAGTCACCGAAGTACGCCGCGGAGTACGTCAGGGTCGGATCGAGGAACTCGCTGAACATCGCGTTGCTCAGGTCGTAGTGCCGGCTGATGTTCTCGCGGGCGCCGGCCCGGTCGTTCTCCTGCTCGCCAGGCTGCGAGCGGGTGACCAGCCAGCGCAGCGACTGTGCCCACCTCGGCAGCAGGTGCCGGGTCTCGTCGTTGCTGAACCGCTCCGCGAACGGGACCAGCAGGTCGGCCAGATCGGTGCCCGGCTCCGGGTCCCAGTCGCCGGCCAGGTACGCCTCGCCGAACCCGGACCCGGCGTCGTGCCCGAGCCGGTCCAGGAACGGCAACGTCCGGTGCACCCGCATCGCCGGGCCGCCCAGACCGTACGACCGGTTGCTGTCCAGGTGGATCGTGGCGGGCAGGTCCTTCGCGATCAGCTTGATCGCGGTCGCCGCGCCGTACCTCCGGACCGGATTCGAGCGTGGCCGCGCCAGCGTCGGCCACGTCTCGGCCACCGGTTGGTGCACCCGTCGGCGCACTGGCGGCATCAGATCCGTCATGTCAGCTGTTCCCCTGTAATCCGTCCTGGTCGCACCCTAAGGGCTCCCAGCCTCCCCACGGCGCATGTCTGAACAGATCAACTGTCGGGCATGCCGCTTGGTTACCGTCCCCGCATCGCCTGGCGGGCGCCCTTCAGGCTGCTCGGCACCGGGCCCTTGGGCATCGGCACCTGCGGCCGGACCGCGTCCAGAGCCTTGAGCCGCTGCAGCAGGTCGGTGATCTCCGACGGCTGCATCACCGCCGGCAGCTTCATGACGTGCTTGGTCAGCTTGCGGATGTCGATCTCGTCCTCGCCCTGACCGGCGATGATCTGGGTCACCGGCGCGCCGCCCGCTACCCGGTTGTGCTTCTTCGCCTCGGCGGCGAGCAGGTTCTTCACCCGGCTCGCCTGGCCCTCGCCGACCAGGATGATCCCGGGCCGGCCGACCACGCGGTGGACGATGTCGGCGTTCTTGGTGACCGCGATCGCGGGCGTCACGGTCCAGCCGCGGCGCAGCGTCTGCAGCGCCGACGCGGCCGCACCGGCCTGCCCCTCGATCTGGCTGTACGCCGCCTTCTCGACCTTGCGGCCGAACACCAGCGTCGCGGCCAGGAAGCCGAGCGCGACACCGAGCGGGATCCAGATCAGCAGCGGACCGACCAGGAAACCGCCGAGCACCGCCAGCGC
Organism: Kribbella pratensis; assembly: GCF_004365355.1. Classification (GTDB taxonomy): domain Bacteria; phylum Actinomycetota; class Actinomycetes; order Propionibacteriales; family Kribbellaceae; genus Kribbella. The sequence continues at coordinate 733,581 of NZ_SODP01000001.1, forward strand.
GACGATGCCGAGGAAGATCCCGGCGAGCACCAGCCCGACCGTCGGGTCGGACTTCTGGGTCAGCTTGTACGCAGAGACGATCTGCTTGAGCCGGCTGGTCTTCTCTTCGGGCGCGTCGTTCTTGGCCATCTCTACCTGTCCTGGTTCTTCATACGTGACTCAACGGCCTGACGGTACAGCCGACCGGCCCGGTACGACGAACGCACCAACGGCCCGGACATGACTCCGGCGAAACCGATCTCCTGCGCCTCGGCGTCCAGCTCGACGAACTCCTCGGGCTTGACCCAGCGCTCGACCGGGTGGTGCCGCACCGAGGGCCGCAGGTACTGCGTGATCGTGATGATCTCGCAGCCCGCCGCGTGCAGGTCCTTCAGTGCCTGGCTGACCTCGTCGCGGGTCTCGCCCATGCCGAGGATCAGGTTCGACTTGGTGACCAGGCCGTAGTCGCGGGCCTGGGTGATGACGTCCAGCGACCGCTCGTAGCGGAAGCCGGGCCGGATCCGGCGGAAGATCCGCGGCACGGTCTCGACGTTGTGCGCGAACACCTCCGGCCGGGAGGAGAACACCTCGGCCAGCTGCTCGGGCACGGCGTTGAAGTCCGGCGCGAGCATCTCGACACCCGTGCCCGGGTTGAGCTCGTGGATCTGCCGGATCGTCTCGGCGTACAGCCAGGCGCCGCCGTCGTCCAGGTCGTCGCGGGCGACACCGGTCACGGTCGCGTACCGCAGGCCCATGGTCCGGACCGACTCGGCCACGCGGCGCGGCTCGTCGCGGTCCAGCGCCTCCGGCTTGCCGGTGTCGATCTGGCAGAAGTCACAGCGCCGCGTGCACTGGTCACCGCCGATGAGGAAGGTCGCCTCGCGGTCCTCCCAGCACTCGAAGATGTTCGGGCAGCCGGCTTCCTGGCACACCGTGTGCAGTCCCTCGGATTTCACGAGTTTCTGCAGCGCCTGGTACTCCGGGCCCATCTTGGCGCGGGTCTTGATCCACTCGGGTTTGCGCTCGATCGGGGTCTCCGCGTTGCGCACCTCGAGCCTGAGCAGTTTCCGTCCTTCTGGGGCGATGGTCACGCCCCCAAGGGTACGCGTCCCGGCTCACGACCGTTTCACCCGTACGCTGATGAGCTATGTCCCCGAGCACCTGGACCCGGCCGGCGCCGACAGCCCGTGAGCAGCGGTACGACGTACTGCTCGGCCTCGGGATGGCGCTGGCGTCCTTGCTCGGCACCGAGCTGGCCCGCGGCGGCTCGCCGACGCACGTCGACCTGGGCATCGGCGGCGTCGAGCCGTACGTGCTGAGCGCTGCGATCGCCCTGCCGATGTGCTTCCGGCGCCGGTGGCCGATCCCGGTGGTGCTCGTGGTCGCGGTGCTGTTCGTCGTGAACGGGGAGCGGGCGCTGTTCGCGTTCGGCGGCAACCTCGTCACCCAGGCGACCATGTTCATGGCGATCTACGCGGCGGTGGCCTGGTCCCGCGACCGGCGGCTGATGAAGGCGGCGGTCGCGGTCGTTTTCCTGGCGATGTTCGGCTGGCTGACGCTGAACTTCGTCAAGGCGCTGCAGAACAACTCGATCGAAGGGCCGAACCACGCGCTGTTCTCGCCGTACGTCTCGAACGTGGTGCTGGCCGTCGCGCTGAACGTCCTCTACTTCTTCGGCGCGTACTTCTGGGGCCGGACCGCCTGGGGGACTGCCCGGCAGCGGGCCGAGCTGGAGCAGCAGGCGACCGAGCTGGCCGCGCAACAGGAGGCCAACTCCCGGCGTGCGGTGATCGACGAGCGGCTGCGGATCTCCCGGGAGTTGCACGACGTCGTCGCGCACCACATCAGCAGCATCGGCGTCCAGGCCGGGGGAGCCCGGCGGGTGATGGACACCGACCCGGACGCGGCGAAGAACGCGCTGAACGTGATCGAGGAGTCCAGCCGGAGCGCCGTGAACGAGATGCGCCAACTGCTCGGCATGCTCCGCGCGGCGGATCCCGATGTCGACGTCACCGCGCCGGACCCGAAGGCACCGCAAGCGGGTGCCGACCGGCTGCCCGCGCTGATCTCGGAGGTCAACGGGCAGGGGCTCGAGGTCGGTTTCCACCAGATCGGTGCGCCGGCCGAGCTGCCGAAGACTGTGTCCGTGTCGGTGTACCGGATCGCCCAGGAGGCGCTCGCGAACGTCCGGAAGCATTCGACGGCCCGCAGCGCCCATCTCACGCTGCGTTATCTCGGTGACACGGTCGAGCTCGAAGTACTCGACGACGGCCGCCCGAAGCACGCGCCGGTCGGCAGCCGGCTCGGCCATGTCGGGATCCGGGAACGGGTCGGCCTGCTCGGCGGCGAGAGCGAGATCGGCCCCCGGCCCGTGGGAGGATTCCGGGTCCGGGTCCGGATCCCGCTGGACCACGCGATGCTGGACCAACCGCTGGCTGGAGGGCTCGATGACTGACGACGCGATGCGGGTCCTGCTGGTGGACGACCAGGATCTGGTCCGCGCCGGGTTCCGGATGATCCTGTCGGTCGAGCCGGACATCAAGGTGGTCGGTGAGGCGTCCGACGGCGAGAAGGCGATCGAGCTGGCGCTGGCGCTGCGGCCGGACGTCGTACTGATGGATGTCCAGATGCCCGGTATGGACGGGATCAGCGCGACCCAGCGGATCGTCTCGGAGGACGCCGGGAAGGTGGTCATCCTGACGACCTTCGATCGCGACGACTATCTCTTCGAGTCGCTCGGGGCCGGCGCCAGCGGCTTCCTGCTCAAGAACACCGCTCCCGAGGATCTGGTCGAGGCGATCCAGATCGTCCACTCCGGGCACGCGCTGCTCGCGCCGGAGGTGACCCGCCGGGTCATCAAGCGGTTCACGGGCGGCGGCGAGCGCGTGTACCGGCCGGACCTCCTCGCCGAGCTGACCGAGCGCGAGCGCGAGGTCCTCGGCCTGATCGCCCGCGGCCTGACCAACACCGAGATCGCGACCCAGCTCTTCGTCGGCGAGGCCACCGTCAAGACCCACGTCTCCCGGGTCCTGCTCAAGCTCGGCCTCCGCGACCGGGTCCAGGCCGTCGTCTTCGCCTACGAGTGCGGCCTGGTCACCCCGGGGGACGACACCTCCGTCTAGGGGGTGACCTGCGCGATCACCCTCGCGGGCGACGTACCGGGAGGCAGGTCCTCACTAGGTTTGTCAATGTCGGGTGCACGCCCGGCGAGGGCTGACCTGTAGGGAACGGTGACACATGCTGAGGGTGGCTGGGCTCACCCGGCGGTTCGGTGATCATCTGGCGCTGGACGACGTGACCTTCGACGTCGTACCTGGACGGATGACCGGATTCGTCGGGGCCAACGGTGCCGGTAAGACGACGACGATGCGGATCATCCTCGGCGTCCTGGCCGCGAACGCCGGCGAGGTGCTCTGGAACGGCGAACTGCTGACCCAGGAGGTACGGCGCGACGTCGGGTACATGCCCGAGGAACGCGGGCTGTACCCGAAGATGAAGATCCGCGACCAGTTGGTGTTCTTCGGCCGGCTGCACGGGCTCTCGCCGGACCGGGCTTCGGAACGGGCCGACAAGCTGCTCGAACGGCTGGGTCTCGCCGAGCGGGCGACCGACGCGCTGGAGACGCTGTCGCTGGGCAACCAGCAGCGGGTGCAGATCGCGGCCGCGCTGGTGCACGAGCCGATCGCGCTGGTGCTCGACGAGCCGTTCAGCGGCCTCGACCCGCTCGCGGTCGACGCGATGGTCGACCTGCTCCGCGAGGAGGTCACCTCCGAGGTGCCGGTGCTGTTCTCGAGTCATCAGCTCGACCTCGTCGAGCGGCTGTGCGACGACCTCGTCGTGCTGTCCCGCGGCAAGGTGGTCGCCGCCGGTTCGGTCGCGGACCTGTCCGCCGGATCGACGTCGACGTACCGGCTCGTGGTCGACGGCGACGCGGGCTGGCTGCGTGACGTGCGAGGCATCGAAGTACGTGATGTGGCCGGCGGTACGGCGCTGTTCGACGTACTGGACGAGGCAGTCGAGCAGAAGATCCTTCAGGAGGCGCTCAGCCGTGGGCCGGTCCGCGAGTTCGGGCCGGCGCGGGTGGCGCTCAGCGACGTCTTCCGGGAGGCGACCCGATGAACGTGCTGGACAGGCCGTGGGCGCTGATCGCCGAGCGCGAGATCAGCACGAAGCTCCGGGACAAAACCTTCATCGGGTCGACCCTGGTGATGCTGTTCATCGTGATGGTCGCGGTGATCCTGCCGGCGATCCTCGCGGGCCGGGGCGGCGCGGACAAGATCGCGGTCATCGACGACGCAGGCGCGAAGGTGGTCCAGCAGGCGTCGACCACGCAGGGCGGCGACGGCTACGAGGTGGTGCGGGTGGCCGACAGGCCGGCTGCCGAGCAGCAGGTCACAGATGGTGACGTGAAGGCGGCGCTGCTGCCGGGCCCGGACGGGTACGTCGTCCTCGGCAAGGATCGCGTCGACGCGGGGATCGAGAGCGCGCTGCGCGAGGCGGCCGCGGCCGTCGGCATGGAGGCGAACGCCGCGAAGGCGGGCCTGACCCCGGAACAGCTGCACTCCGGTACGAAGGTCGACGTACAACTGCTGAAGCCCGGTCCGCTGCCGGACCTCGTCTCGCAGTTCGTCAACATCGGGCTCGCGCTGGTGTTCTACATGACCGCGCTCGGCTTCGGCATGATGATCGCGCAGAGCGTCGTCCAGGAGAAGGAGAGCCGGGTCGTCGAGATCCTGGCCGCCGCGGTACCGATCCGGTCGCTGCTGTGGGGCAAGGTGCTCGGCAACACCGTCCTGGCGTTGTCGCAGATCGTCGTGATCGCGGCCGCCTCGCTGATCGGGCTGCTGGCCACTGATCAGGCCGACATCCTCGAGGTGGTCGCGCCGGTCGCCGGGTGGTTCGTGGTGTTCTTCGTGCTCGGCTTCGTGGCGCTGGCCGGGCTGTGGGCGGTTGCGGGTTCGCTGGCCACGCGGCAGGAGGACCTCGGGTCGACCACGCTGCCAGGGCAGATGATCCTGATGATCCCGTTCTTCTTCTCGGTGTTCGCGGGGTCGTCCGCCAAGACGGTGGCGTCCTTCGTCCCGATCGCGTCGTCGATGTCGATGCCGGGCCGGATGCTGACTGAGGACGTGCCGATCTGGCAGCCGCTGGTCGCGATCGCGCTGCTGCTCGGCGCGACCGTGCTGATCGTCCGGCTCGGCGCGCGGCTGTACGAGCGGACCTTGCTGCAGACGGGCCGCCGGCTCGGTTACCGCGAGGCCCTCGCCCTCGAATCGAGGTAGCACATCGTCACAGCCGGGTCCGGCGTTACAGCAACGGGCCCGGCTGTGACAGAACCGCAATGTAGGGTGCCTGTGTGCTGTGCCCACACCTGGACTACGGTCTCAACGCATGAACGTCGAGCTGCGCCACCTGCGGGTGGTGGTCCTGGTGGCAGAAGCGGGGTCCGTCGGACGGGCCGCCCGCTGGCTCAAGGTCAGCCAGCCGAGCCTGACGGCGCAGCTGAAGCGGATCGAGGCGGCTTTCGGCGGCGAGCTGTTCTCGCGCTCCCGCACCGGGGTCACGCCGACGCCGCTCGGCCGGTACGCCGTGGATCGCGCGCGAGCGATCCTGGTCGACGTCGACCACCTTTCCGCGACGGTGTCCGCGATGACGGCGGTCGAGTCGTCCGCCGTACGGCTCGGTGGATTCCCGACCGCGCCGATGTCCGGGATCGCATCCCGGCTGCGCTCGCACGGCGAGATCGAGCAGGTCAGCATCGAGGTCGAGTGGTCCACCAGTGTGCTGCTGCAGCAACTGGAGAGCGGGCGGCTGGATTTCGCGCTGCTCCGTGAGTTCCCCGGGTTCGAGCTGCGACTGCCGACGGGGGTCGAGTCCACCACGGTCGTCGAGTCGGAGTCGGCGTACGTCGCTCTCTCGGCCGATCACCCGGTGGCCGAGTCGACCCGCACGCGTGGCGAGGTCGACCTGGCGTCGCTGGCCGATGAGGAATGGATCGGGGAGCCGCCGGACGACAGCGGGTTCCATGTGCTGTTCCGCGCAGCGTGCGAGGCGGCCGGCTTCCAGCCGAAGGTCGAGCATCATTCGGTGGACACGTCGGTCCTGATGGGCTTCGTGACGAGCGGGCAGGGCGTCGCGCTGATCTCGCCGACGTCGTACCGGATGTTGTCGTCGGACGTCACGACGCGCACGCTGGTGGGCGATCCGATCCACCGGAAGCTGGTGCTCGCGTGGAGCACGGACTCACCGCGCGCCCAGATGGCCGCCGACGTCCTCGGCATGGCCAGCGCCGCCTACGACGAGGCGATCACCGAGCACGCCCGCCGAGGCGCGCACCAGCAACGCATGCACGTCGCCTGAGCGTCAAGCAGGCTTGACGACCGGATTCTCGAACGCCAGGTGAAACTCCCCGGTGTCCTCGGGGTTCTCCATCCTCTCCCTGTACTGCGAACCCACCTGCTCCATGGGAGCCACGGTCGTCTCCGCCGCCTTCGGCTGCTCAACTGCCTTGGGCTGCTCGACCTGAGCCTGCGGCTCAGGCTGCTCAACCCGGGCCTGCGGCTTGGGCTGCTCAACGGCGGCTTGCGGCTTCGGCTGCTCTACCGGGGACTGCGGCTTGGGCTGCTCGACCGGCTTGGCCTCAGCTGCCTCGGCATCCTTGGCCGCCGGCGCGCTCGCCGCGGCGGTCTCGGGCTGAGCCGCCGGCACTGCCTGCGTCTTCTCGACGGGCATCGCCTGCGTCTCGTCGACGGGCATGGCCTGCGTCTCGTCGACGGGCATGGCCTGCGTCTTCTCGACGGGGACTGGCTGCGTCTCCTGGACGGGCATTGCTTGCGTCTGCTCGACCGGCTTCGTCTGCGCGGCGGGCGGGGCCTCCTCGGCCTTGGCCTCCGGGGCCTTCGGCTCAGACTGCGGGACCGGCATGGCCTGCGTCTCGTCGGCCGGCTCGGGCTCGGTCGCCGGAGCCTCCTGCGCTACGAGCTCCCCGTGCTCTACAACTGGCTCCTGAGCCCGCGGTGCCTCGGCGGTGGCTGATTCGTCCTCTTGCGCGGGCGCGGCGACCGTCTCGTCACCCACGTAGTTGCCCTGAGCATCTGCCTCCGGGAACTGCCGCGTCTGCTCGAACTCGGCACCGGCCGGGAACTGCCGCGTCTGCTCGTCCGCCTGATTGCGCGGCCGGACCGGCTCGGGCTCGTCGAACAGGTCGTCGTACCGCGTGTGGCTCTCGTACCCGGCCGGCTCCGCATAGGTGCCCCCGGCAACCGGGTACACCGCCGCGACGTCCGCCTCCTGCTGGGCCTGCACTGCCTCCTGCTCGCGCTGCAGCCGCTCCGCCTCGGCGCGCTCGCGCCGACGCCGCTGCACGCTGCGGACGATCAGCTGGATCGCGTACACCAGCGAGATGACCCCGAGAATCGGTACGACGCCGTTCAGCGTGTACTGCTTCGACCCGGCGATCATCCCGGTGGTGACGCCGGGAACGTCGTTCAGGAAGTTCGTGGTCCGGTTCGGGATCCACAGCCAGCAGTAGACCAGCGTGCCGAAGGCCACGAACGCCCCGAGCGCGCCGGCGCCGGAGAAGTACGACACCACGGCCCAGAAGACCAGCGCGCCGATGCCGAAGGCAAGCGCCAGCTCCTTCGCGTTCAGCTCGATACCACCCGGCGCCGAGAGCACTCCGAAAACGGCCGGTCCGGCCAGAGCAACGGCTACGCCGAGCAAGAACCCAAGAAATTTGGCCACAAACCCAAGGTAGCGACGATCGGCCGTCACGCCGTGCAGACACTTCGGTACGCCATACCAGACACATCTGCCCCAAGCGCACCGGCAATCGTTTGCCTAGGCTGTTCCCGTGGACCGTCCTCCGAACATCCTCGTAGTCCTGTCCGACGAGCACACCGCCGCGGCAGCCGGCTGGGCCGGTCATCCGCACGTCCGAACGCCGCATCTGGACCGCCTGGCCGCACAGGGCGTTTCGTTCGACCGCGCGTACACGAACAGCCCGATGTGCGTCCCGTCGAGGCTCTCGCTGATGTCTGGACGGTACGTGCACCAGATCGGGGCCTGGGACAACGGCGTGATCCCCGGCCCGACGTACCGCACCTGGGGTCACCATCTGCGCGAGGCCGGTTACACCTCGGTCATCGCCGGTCGCACGCACTTCAACGGCCCGGACCGCCTGCTGGGCTTTGACAAGCGCCTCACGGACGACCTGGACTTCTGGCTCGACCACAGTGGCCGCCCACCCCGTCGTACGCCGGACTGGCGGCGCCCGTCCAACTCACACGTCACCGAACAAGGCGCTGGCGACCACATCCACACGCAGCACGACATAGCCGCAACCGACGCAGCAGTGGACTTCCTGCGTGCTCCCGGCGAAGATCCGTTCCTGCTGTACGTCGGCTACATGCACCCGCATTTCCCGTTGGTCGCCCCACCGGAATTCCGCGCGCTGTACGACCCCGCCGACGTCGAACTGCCCTCTGTTGCGGACCAGCAGCACCCGGTGATCTCGTTGCTACGCCACGGCTTCCGCAACGACGAACCTCTGACAGAGGAGCAGATCCGGGAGGCGACGGTCTGCTACTGGGCCCTGGTCAGTCACCTCGACCATCAGATCGGCCGATTGCTCAACGCGGTCCCCGACGACACAGTGGTGATCTACACCAGCGACCACGGTGAAATGGCCGGCCAACACGGGATCTGGCAGAAACAGTGCTTCTACGAGCCTGCCGTACGCATCCCTCTCCTGCTCCGGCACCCAGCCATCGCGCGCGGCCGCACCGATGCCCACGTGAGCCTCGTCGACCTCCTGCCAACCCTCAGGGACATTGCCGGGCTGGAATCCGATCCTGCGCTGCCAGGCCATTCGTTGCTCGACCCAATGGATCGGCCAGTGCTCTCGGAGTACCACGCCCAAGGCATGCTCGACGGCGGCTTCATGCTCAAGTCCGGCCCCTGGAAGTACTGCTACTACGGGCCCACCAACGCGCCGCAGGTCTTCAACCTCGACGACGACCCACTCGAGCAGAACGACCTCTCCGCCGACACAGCTCTGGTACGACGCCTGGACGCCGAGCTACGACTGCTACTGGACCCAGACGCGACCGACGAACGAGCGAAGTCCGACCAGGCCGCCCGCATGGCTGTCTCCACGAGAGGTTGAGCCCTTGTCTGCCCCAAAGTCTGCTCCGAACATTCTGCTGATCGTTTCCGACGACCACGGGTACGCCGACCGCGGCAGCCTCGGACTGCACCCCGACGTACACACTCCGTCCCTCGACCGCCTCGCCTCCGAGGGCGTGACCTGCACCGATGCGTACGTGACAGCGCCGATCTGCAGCCCGTCCCGCGCCGCGATCATCTCTGGGCTGTACCAGCAGCGGTGGGGCGGCCAATGGTTCGACTCGGCCTCTTTCCCGCCGGACGACGTACCGAGCCTGGCGGAGATCCTGCAGAACCAGGGCTATCGCACCGGGTACTTCGGCAAGGTGCACTACGGCAAGGAGGACGTGGGGGACAGGGGCTGCCCACCACACCACGGCTTCGAGGAAACCCTCTATGGCTTGGCCGGCCAGTCCTCGGGGCGCCTGAACTACCTGCACCACTCAGAGGACGCAATGGCGTCGTACGGACAGCCGGCGGCGCACCACATGGCTGTGCAACCGTTGCTGTCGGGCGACACCCCGGTCGAACACGAGGGCTTCCTCACAGCCGAGTTCGGCCGACGAGCAGCCGATTTCATGAGTACTGCGGACGAGCGCCCGTACTTCTGCATGGTCGCGTTCAACGCAGTGCACAACTTCTGCTGGCAACTGCCGGACTCCGAGCTGGAGGCACGCGGCCTACCGCCGTTCCGCGACTGGTCGCCGGACACCGACGGGTCCTTCATGGAGTGGTACGACGACGTGATCGTGCCGAACCTCCCGCACGGCCGCGAGTACTACCTCGCCCAGCTGGAGCTGATGGATGCGGAAATCGGACGCCTGCTCGACGTGGCTGACGAGAACACCATCGTCGTCTACATCACCGACAACGGCGGCTCGACCTGCAACTTCGGCGACAACGCTCCACTCCGCGGCACGAAGTACACGCTCTGGGACGGCGGCATCCGCATCCCGATGATCTGGCGCTGGCCGGCTCAGCTGCCCGCGGGCCGCAGTACCGACGCACTGATCAGCAGCATGGACCTCGTCCCCACGCTGGCCCGCGCAGCCGGCGCGAGCGTCACCCGAACGGACGGCCTGGACATCCTTCCGGCCCTGACCGGCACGTCATCCACAGCCCACGACACCCTCCATTGGGACTGTGGCTTCCAGTGGGCCGTCCGCTCGGGCTCCTGGAAGCTCAGCTGGGTCGCCGACGACACCAACACCCAGCAGCTGAAGTCCTACGAACACGCGCCCATGGGCAACGGCTGGTTCCTGACGGACCTGTCCACCGACCTAGCCGAACAAGCCAACCAGTACGCCGGGCATCCGGACGTTGTCGCGCGCCTACACGACTTGCACACCGCTTGGCGCGCTGAGGTGGGCCTGCCCGCTAGCTGAGGCCTCTCAGACGGTCAGGCCGTACGTGATCGCCGTCGGACCCTCGTCCGCGTGCTCGATGTCGGGGCTGCGCTCGTACTCGTCCCAGGCGAGAAGTTCGTCAAGGTGCCGACGGACCGAATCCAGCACCTCGGTCACCGCCACCTCGCGGCCGAGCTCCTGCGACAGCGTGGTCACGTCCGCGTCCGAGATCCCGCACGGCACGATCCGGTCGAACCAGGCCAGATCGTTGTTGCAGTTCAGCGCGAACCCGTGCATCGTCACGCCCTGCGCGACCCGGATCCCGATCGCCGCGATCTTCCGCTCCCGGCCGCGCTCGTCGGCCGCGACCCAGACACCGCTACGGCCCTTGACCCGCCCGGTCTTCACCCCGAAGTCCGCGCAGACTGCGATCAGCGCCTCCTCGAGCCGTCGGACGTAGTCCACGACGTACACATGTGAGGCGAGCTTCACGATCGGGTACCCCACCAGTTGGCCCGGTCCGTGCCAGGTGATCTTCCCGCCGCGGTCCACGTCGACGACCGGCGTCCCGTCGAACGGCCGTTCCTGCGGCTCGGTGCGCTTGCCGGCCGTGTACACCGGCGGGTGCTCGAGCAGGATCACCGTGTCCGACCCGGTGCCCTCGGCAACCTCCGCATGCAGCCGCCGCTGCTCCGCCCACGCAGTCTCGTAGTCCACCGCGTCGGCCCCGAAGCCCGCTTCCACGTATTTGATAACCCTCACCCGATCGAGTGTAAGCGCCTCCGCCCACGCCCTCGGTCGAGCCCCGGCATCACCCCCACCTGCCTGTGGATAACTTCGACGGCGGGTGTCGCGATCGGTGCATCCTCTTGGTCATGGACCTCGCCGACTTCACCGGGTACAGCCCGCGCCGACAGCTCGGGTCCGGACCGGCCGGCACCGTCTGGCAGGTGCGCGACCGTACGACGGGCCGCAATGCCGTACTCAAACAGATCCCGATCACCGCCGTTCCCGACCTGAGGAGACTCCGTGAAGACCTGAGCGTGCTGAGCCGCATCCGCCACCCGCACATCGCGCGGGTGATGGAGTTCCGTGAGACCGAGACTCACCTGATCGTCATCAGCCAGTACCTTCCGGCCGGCAGCCTCGCCAGGCTCCTGTCCCGCCGCGGCCACTTGTCGCGCGGCGAGCTGGTGACCCTCCTCGCGCCTCTGGCCGAGGCCGTCAGCTTCCTCCACCGCTCGCACCTGAGCCACGGCGCCATCACTCCCCACAACGTCCTCCTCGACGCCGACGGCCGTCCCGTCCTCACCGACGCGGCCCTCCATCCCGCCCCACCAGCCACCGACTTGACCGCCCTGGCCGCCCTAGCCCATCAGGCAGGCGCAGATCCCACGGTGTTCGCCGCGGACCTCTTCACGAACACCGCACCCGCCGCCCTACCCCGCGAGCTTCTGTCTCTGGCCGCCCCAACCCCCATTGACCTGGCAGTCCGTGAGACCCCAACCTCCGCCACCGCACTACCCAAGCCCTCCGGCGGGCCGGATCTGTCTACTCTTCTCAGCGCCCCACGTCCGAAGACGTCTGACGACACACCGGGCGACGACGATCCGATCGCCCTGTCCCGTGGCCCGCTTGCCGCACCTCCACCCAAGCCGCCTACAGCACCCCCGACCCCGCCCGTTCGCCGCGAGCAGTCCGCGACTCCGACTGGAGGTTCAAAGCGCCGCCCGAACCGTCGTACGAAATCCCGCCGCGGCCGCGTGCTCAGACGCCGCCCACAGTCGCCGCACACCACCGTCCTCGCCGCCGTCCTCGCCACCATCCGCGGCCTAGTTGTCCGGCGCCTAGTTGTCCGGCGCCTCGTCGTCCGCCGCCGCGGCCGACGCCCGCTGTACGGCACCGTTGCCGCAGCTGGACTGGGTGCTGTCGTCGTGCTCGCGATCGCCACCGTCACGATCCGGACCCTGGACGCACCGGCGACCGCCCAGGCCGACCCCGTTCATCCCCAGATCACCCGGGTGCCAGCGGCGACCGTGCAACCGACCGCACAACCTGAGCCGACCGCCACGGCGACCGTGCAACCGACTGGAGAGCCTGAGGCGACCGCCGCGGCGAGCGTGCAACCGACTGGACAGCCTGAGACGACCGCTGCGGCGAGCGGTGATCCGGCTGCCTGGACGAGGACTCTTCAGGCGCTCGATGCCCAGCGGGCTCATGCGTTCTGGACGCTCGACTTAGGAGCCCTCGACCGCATCTACGTGCCCGGCAGCTCGCCTTGGCGGTCCGACCATGCGCTCCTGTCCAGCTACCGCGAGCAGCAGATCCGAGTGGAAGGCCTCCGGGTTCAGATCGACAGCTCCACAATCGCCCGCCGCACCCCAACCACAGTCACCCTCAAGACAACCGACCACCTGTCCGCCGGCCAAGCGGTCGATCAGACCGGCGCCAAGACCCAACTTCCCCGCGGAGCCCCGACGACCAGACTCATCACGCTGACGACCAACCCAACCACGAAGGTCTGGCGAATCACGGCCATCACCCAAGCCTGACCCGCATCAAGCAACAGAACCGAGGCAGCTTATTAGGCGAGCGCAGCAGAAAGGGCGGTGGTGACGGTCGGGTGGTGGAAGGGAAAGCCGGCTGACTGAAGGCGAGTTGGCAGCGCTCGTTTGCTTCCCAGGAGTTCCCACGCGAACTCGCCCAACGCAGCCTTCATCGCGAAGGCCGGGACCGGCACGAACGCGGGTCGGTTGAGCGCCGTCGCGAGGGCCTCGGTGAATTCTTTGTTGGTGGTCGGCGTCGGGAGGGTCACGTTCACCGGGCCGCTGATCGAGTCGGTATCGGCGACGAAGCGGACGGCTCGGATCCAGTCGGTCAGCGACACGACGGGGAAGTACTGGGTGCCGGACCCGAGGCGGCCGCCGAGACCGAGACGGAAAGGAAGGGAGAGGAGTTGGAACGCAGGAGCCTGACGATCGAGTACGACGCCGGTGCGGAGAGCGGCGACCCGGCTACCTGCGGCACGGGCGGGCTCCAGCGCGCCTTCCCATAGGCGGACGACGTCGGAGAGGAAGCCGTCGCCGAGTTCGGAGTCCTCGGTGAGGATGCGGTCGCCGAGGTCCGTCCCGTAGCCGCCGATCCCGCTCTGCGTGATCAGGACCGGGTGCCGGTCGAGCTGCGACACGGCCGTCGCCAGCGTCGACGTCGTACTCACGCGACTCTCGCGGATCGCGTTGCGGTACGTCGGTGTCCATGGCCGGCCGATGTTCGCCCCGGCCAGGTTGACCACGACATCGGGGTCGCGGAGGGACGCGGGGTCGAGGTCACCGGTGGCCGGATTCCAGCGGATCTCGTCGGACGTCGACGGCGTACGGCGTACCAGGCGGAGGACCTGGTGGCCGTCGGCAACCAGGTCGCGGGTCAGGGCCTTGCCGAGGAAGCCGGATGCTCCGGCCAGCACGTACTTCATCCCGCTTCGCTCCTTGTGAGGTTCGCTGAACACAAAAGCGCCGGTGCCCGTCTCCGGGGAGACAATGCACCGGCGCCTCAGCTGATCGGATCAGACGTCGAACTGGGCCTCTTCGAGGCGCTTCTTGACCGCGGTCAGGTAACGGGCCGCGTCGGCCCCGTCGACCAGACGGTGGTCGTAGGTCAGCGCCAGGTACACCATCTGCCGGATCGCGATCGTCTCGCCGAGCTCCGGGTGGGTGATGACGACCGGGCGCTTCACCACGGCTCCGGTCCCCAGCATGCCGACCTGCGGCTGGTTCAGGATCGGGGTGTCGAACAGCGCGCCCCGGCTACCGGTGTTGGTGATCGTGAACGTGCCGCCCGCCATCTCGTCCGGCAGCACCTTGTTGTTGCGGGTGCGGTCGGCGAGGTCGGCGATCTTCTTCGCCAGGCCGGCGATGTTCAGGTCACCGGCGTTGTGGACGACGGGGACCATCAGGCCGCGCTCGACATCTACCGCGATGCCCAGGTGCTCGGCGGCGTGGTAGGTGATCTCGCCCTTCTCCTCGTCGATCGACGCGTTCAGCTTCGGGTACTGCTTGAGCGCGTCGACTGCGGCGAGGGCGAAGAACGGCAGGAACGACAGCTTCGTGCCCTCGCGGGCCTCGAACTCCGCCTTCTTCGCGTTGCGCAGCTTGGCGATCTCGGTGACGTCGACCTCGACCACGGTGGTCAGCTGGGCCGAGACCTTCAGCGAGTTGACCATGTGGGTCGCGATCGCCTTGCGGATCCGGCTCATCTTCTCGGTCGTGCCACGCAGCGGGCTGATCGTCGCAGCCTGCGCGGGCGCGGCGGCCGGCGCAGCTGCCTGGGGGGCCGGGGCTGCGGCCGCAGCCTTCTTGGCCTCGGCGGCGGCGATCACGTCCTGCTTGCGGATCCGGCCGCCGACGCCGGTTCCCTGTACGGCGTTGAGGTCGACCTGGTGTTCCGCGGCCAGCTTGCGGACCAGGGGAGTGACGTAGTTCGGACCGTCGGTCGCAGAACCGTTCGGCGACGGAGCGCTCGACGGCGCCGGCGCAGCAGCCGGGGCGGGTGCCTGCGCGGCCGGAGCCTGTGCGGGCGCCGCCTGCGGAGCAGGAGCTTGTGCGGGTGCGGCCTGCGGGGCCGGAGCCTGGGCAGGTGCGGCCTGCGGCGCGGGTGCCGAGGCCTGGGGAGCCGGAGCGGCGGCGGCCGGAGCCGAAGCCTGGGGTGCCGGGGCAGCGGCGGGTGCCGAGGCCTGGGCGGCGGGGGCCGGAGCCTGAGCGGCTGCGGGGGCCGGGGTCTCGGCGGGGGCGGACTGGGCCGGGGCGGCGTCGCCGGAGCCGACGATTGCCAGCTCGGCGCCGACCTCGACGGTCTCGTCCTCGGCGACCTTGATCTCGAGGAGCTTGCCGGCGATCGGGGACGGGATCTCGGTGTCGACCTTGTCGGTGGAGACCTCGAGCAGCGGCTCGTCGACGGCGACGTCGTCACCGACCTGCTTGAGCCAGCGGGTGACCGTACCCTCGGTGACGCTCTCGCCGAGTGCCGGCAGCGTGACCGGCGTACCGGAAGCGGAGCCACCGCCCGACGCGGCCGGAGCCTCCTGAGCTGCCGGGGCCGGGGCCTCCTGGGCCGGGGCTTCCTGCGGAGCGGGAGCTTCCTGCTGCTGGGCGGCCGGCTGCTCCTGGGCGGGAGCGGCCTGTGCCGGAGCGGCCTCGGCGGCCGGCTGCTCGGCGGCGGGCTGCTCGGCGGCCGGGGCAGCCTCGGCCGGAGCGGATTCGGCCGGAGCGGAGGTGGCTTCGCCCGCGTCGCCGATGACGGCGAGCTCGGCGCCGACCTCGACGGTCTCGTCCTCGGCGGCCTTGATCTCGAGTAGGGTGCCGGCCACCGGCGACGGGATCTCGGTGTCGACCTTGTCGGTCGAGACCTCCAGCAGGGGCTCGTCGACGGCAACCGTGTCGCCGACCTGCTTGAGCCAGCGGGTGACGGTTCCTTCGGTGACGCTCTCCCCGAGGGCCGGCAGGGATACAGAGGTCGGCATGACGGTCGTTGCTCCTTCGTCTGATCGGTCGAGTGTCAGCCTACGGTGCCGCCTGAGCGGGCGGGATCCGGGTCACGGGCCCGTCACGCTCCAGCAGCTCAAACCTACTGGGACCAACCAGCAGGGTCAGTCATGGAAGTGCAAAGGTTTCCCGGCGAGCGCCAGGTGCGCTTCGCCGAGGGCCTCGTTCTGGGTCGGGTGGGCGTGGACCAGCGGCGCGACGTCGGCCGGGTACGCCTCCCAGTTGTAGATCAGCTGCGCCTCGCCGATCAGCTCACCGACACGCGAGCCGACCATGTGCAGCCCGACCACCGCGCCGTCGCGAGCGCGGACCAGCTTCACGAAGCCGGACGTCTTCAGGATCTGCGATTTGCCGTTGCCGCCGAGGTTGTAGTTGAGGATCTCCACGTCGCCGTACCGCGCCCGGGCCTGCTCCTCGGTCAGTCCGACCGACGCGACCTCCGGCTCGGAGTACGTCACCCGCGGGATACCGGCCTCGTCGATCGGGGTCGGCGCGAGACCCGCGAGGTGCTCGGCGACGAAGATGCCCTGCTGGAACCCGCGGTGTGCGAGCTGCAGTCCCGGCACGATGTCGCCGACCGCGTACACGCCCGGCACGCTCGTCTGCAGCGTCGAGTCGACGGTCACGAAGCCGCGATCAAGCGCGACCCCGACCTCTTCGTACCCGAGGCCCGTGGTGTTCGGTCCGCGGCCGACGGCGACGAGCAGTACCTCGGCCTCGATCACCTCACCCCCCGCGACAGTCACCTGTACGCCGGAATCCGTCACGGCGACCGACTCGAACGGCGTACCGGTCTTGAAGGCGATCTTCCGCTTCCGGAACGCCCGCTCGAGCGTCTTCGAGCAGTCCGCGTCCTCGGCCGGGACGAGCCGGGGCAGCGCCTCGACGATCGTCACGCGAGTGCCGAACGACGTCCACGCCGAAGCGAACTCGACGCCGATCACGCCACCGCCCAGGACGACGGCCGACTCCGGCACGCGGTCGAGCGTCAGCGCGTGCTCGCTCGCGATCACCCGGTTCCCGTCGATCTCCAGGCCCGGCAGCGAACGAGAGTAGGAGCCGGAGGCAAGGATCACGTTACGGCCGGTGTACGTCGTGTCGCCGACCTGGACCGTGGTGGGGGAGGTGAGCCGCCCCTCGCCCTCGACGACCGTGATGCCGCGCGCCTTCAACTGCCCCTGCAGGCCCTTGAACAGCCGGTCGACCACGCCGTCCTTGTACTTGTTCACGCCGCCCATGTCGACGCCCTCGAGCGTCGTCCGGACACCGAACTGCTCACCCTCGCGCGCCGAGTCGGCGACCTCCGCGGCGTGCAGCAGCGCCTTGGTCGGGATGCATCCGCGATGCAGACAGGTCCCGCCGACCTTGTCCTTCTCCACCAGCGCCACCGACATACCGAGCGTCGCCGCGCGCAGTCCGGCGGCGTAGCCACCGCTGCCGCCGCCGAGAATCACCAGGTCGTACGTCGTCCCACTGTCAGTCACAGGTTCCTCCGTGAGTCAGGTCCAAGGCAGGCGGTCCCGGATCGCGGTTCCGGCCCGGCGCAATCTTGTCACCGATCCGGCCCCGATCCACGCCGGGGCCGTCCCGGACCGGGCACGTCGCTACCGCCCGCAACCGTTATCCAGGATTTCGGCCGTGACTTGCACACATAGTGGACACTTACCTCATGAAGTGGTTCGGTCGCCGGCGGAAGGCCGGAACGATGCGCCGGGCGGAGACTCCGGACCAGGCGCACCTGAAGGAGTTCGTCCAGACCCGCCAGGGCGTCGAGGGATTCGTCGAGCCGCGGACGGCAGTCACGGAGTACACCCTGCTCCTGGTGGCGATCGACGGTGAGTGGACCCGTCGCCGGGTCCCGTCGGTGCAGTGGGCCCACAACTTCGCCAACAAGCTCGGCATCCCGTCGTACGACGCGGCCGTGGTCGGGTATCCGCCCCGGATGCGCGAGTACAACGCCCGGATGAAGAAGAACGGTCTGGCGTAAGGACCGGGTGACCCGGGGCAGCAGGATGAAGGACGAGAAGGAATTCTTCGCCACCGGCGAGCTCGCCTGGGTGGACACGGCCGCCGACGGGATCTCGGAGCGAGTGCTGAGCCGCGATCCCGACGGAACGCTGACCAGGCTGGCCCGTTGGGCGCCCGGCACGTTGTCGGGCGAGGAAATCATCCGCCACGAATATGTCGAAGAGGTTTACCTGCTCGAGGGTGAGTTGACCGATCTCACCCTCGAGCAGACGTTCCGGCCCGGCGACTATGCGTGCCGGCCGCCAGGCATGCCGCACGGTCCCTACCGAACGGCGACCGGCTGCATCATGCTGGAGATTCGTTACTCAGCTCGCTGAGGCGGCCAGTTCTACCAGGGTGCGAACCGCGTAACCAGTGCCGCCGTTGGGGGTGTAGCCGGAGGCGCCGCCGTCGTTGAAGGCCGGGCCGGCCACGTCGAGGTGCACCCAGTCGATGCCCTCGGCAACGAAGTCGCCGAGGAAGGCGGCCGCGGCCAGCGCGCCGCCCCAGGCCTCGCCGGTGATGTTGGCCAGGTCCGCGACCTTCGAGTGCGACTTCAGCTTCTCGAGCATCTCGGCCGGGATCGGCAGCGGCCACATCGACTCGCCGGCCGCGATCGCGGCGTCGACCACGCGATCGCGCGCGCTGTCGGTGTTCGCGAACGCGCCGGCCACCTTGGTGCCCAGGGCAACGACACAGGCGCCGGTCAGGGTCGCCACGTCGACGATCAGGTCGGGCTGGTCCTCGGACGCCCGCACCAGCGCGTCGCCGAGCACGAGCCGGCCCTCGGCGTCGGTGTTCAGCACCTCGACGGTCTTGCCGCCGTACATCGTCAGGACGTCGGAGGGCCGCGCCGCCGAGCCGGACGGCATGTTCTCGGCCATCGCGGCGTACGCCGTCACCTGCACCGGCAGGCCGAGCCGCGCGATGGCGAGCGTCGCGCCGATGACCGCGGCCGCGCCGGCCATGTCGGACTTCATGCTGACCATGCCGGTCGACGTCTTCAGCGACAGGCCGCCGGAGTCGAACGTGATGCCCTTGCCGACGAATGCGAGGTGCGTGACCGGCTTGCGCGGCGTGTAGCTCAGCCGGACCAGCCGCGGCGGGTTGGTCGAGCCCTGACCGACGCCGAGGATGCCGCCGTACCCGCCCTTGGCGAGCGCCTTCTCGTCGAGCACCTCGACCTTGACGCCGTACTCCTTGCCGAGCTTGACCGCGTCCGCGGCGAACTCGACCGGGTGCAGGTCCGACGGCGGGGTGTTGACCCAGTCGCGCACCTGCGCGACGGCGTCCGCGGTCACCTCGGCGCGCTCGAGCGCGGCCTTGGCCTCCTTGTTGCGGGCCAGGTCGGTGAGCAGGGTCAGGTTGCCCGGCGCTTCGGAGCTGTCCGACGACTTGTACGCCGTGAACGCGTAGCGCCCCATCAAGGCGCCCTCGGCCACCGCGCGCACGCACTCCGCGTCGGGGGTCGGCAGCGCGAACGCGACCGACTGCGAGATCTTCACCGCGCGCACACCGGTGCCGGCCGCGGTCCGCAGGTCCTCGGTCTTCAGTTCGCCGTCGGGGGCCGCCCCGAGACCGACCGCGATCAGCGTCGCCGACTTGCCCGGCTTCGGCCCGGGCACCTTCGTCACCTCCCCGGCCTTGCCGGTGGCGCCGAGTCCGGACAGCACCTCCACCAGCTTCCCGCCGTACGCGGCGTTCAGCGACTCCGTGCCGGCCGGCAGGGCGACGCTGCCGCCGAGTTTGACCACGCCGATGACTACGGCGTCGGTCTTGACGCCGGCGGCATCTGACTTGCTCAGGGTGATGGTGGTCACGAAATCCTCAGTCCTCCTTGACCGGCGGGCAGACAGCCGGTCGTGACGGTACGTGCATGCTGCCTCCGCATGCTACGCGTCGGGTAGTTTCCCCTCCATGACCGAGTCGCCTGTTCTGAAGAAGTCCCCGTTGCACGAGCGCCACGTCGCGCTCGGCGCCAAGTTCGCCGAGTTCGGCGGCTGGGAGATGCCGTTGGAGTACTCCGGTGTCGTCGCCGAACACACCGCGGTCCGTACGTCGGTGGGCGTCTTCGACGTGAGCCACCTGGGCAAGGCGACCGTGAAGGGTCCGGGCGCCGCGGCGTACGTGAACGCCTGCCTGACCAACGACCTGGGCAAGATCGCGCCGGGCCAGGCGCAGTACACACTGTGCTGCAACGAGCGCGGGGGTGTGGTCGACGACCTGATCGCGTACCTGCACGGTGACGACGACGTGTTCCTGATCCCGAACGCGGCCAACACCGCCGAGGTCGTCCGGCTGCTCCAGGCCGATGCCCCCGACGGCGTCGAGGTGACGAACGTCCACGACGACTACGCGATCCTCGCCGTCCAGGGTGCGAACAGCGATGACGTCGTGGCCGCGATCGGCCTTCCCACGGGCCACGACTACATGGCCTTCGCCACAGCCGACTTCGGCGGTACGCCGGTTGTCGTGTGCCGCACTGGCTATACGGGCGAGCGCGGGTACGAGCTCGTCGTACCGAACGCGGCCGCGGTCGCGGTGTTCGACGCGCTGCTGGAGGCCGGGAAGCCGCACAACATCGTGCCGGCCGGCCTCGGCGCCCGAGACACGCTGCGGACCGAGATGGGCTACCCGCTGCACGGCCAGGACATCACGCCCGACATCACGCCGGTACAGGCGCGCTCCGGATGGGCCGTGGGGTGGAAGAAGGAGCACTTCTGGGGCGACGCGGCCCTGCGTGCCGAGAAGGAGAGCGGACCGGCGCGGATCCTGCGCGGGCTGCGGGCGGCCGGACGGGGTATTCCGCGGCCGCACATGACGGTTCTGGACCAATCCGGAACGACGCTCGGTGAAGTCACGTCCGGGACGTTCTCTCCGACCCTGAAGAAAGGCGTCGCGCTGGCGCTCCTGGACGCGGCGGTAAAGGAAGGCGAACAGGTGAGGGTCGACATCCGCGGCCGTCAGGAACTGTTCGACGTGGTCAAACCGCCGTTCGTCACCGTCCACGTCCGGTAAGGCGATTTTGGTCACATTCTGTAATATCGTGGCACAAATTGGACACTGTCGGTACTGTGCCGACGCGTTTTGCGCAGAATTGACTGCAAGCAGTGACGAATCGGGGCAAATGTTCCGTTCCAGTACCCGTTCCGGTAACGATTTGTGCACTGGTGCCGGGCACCGCTGGTTTGGTGTCACAGTGTCAGGCAGGCTAGCCCGCGGTTGTGGGAGATCGGCTCTGTCAAGGGGATTTGACGCGGGCCCTCCACAAAGCAAAGGCTCGGCACGCTATCCACCGATAAGTGCCGGATCCGCGGACCGAAATCCGGCCGACTGACTGACGGAGTGCGAATGAGTATTGGGTCGCCTGACTCGACCGTAGGGATCGAGGACCACCCGGCGTCGGCCGAACCGGTCCGCACCGCGGCCACCCCGCACGGGAAGTCGCCGAGCCGGATCGCCTTCGACCGGTTGCGTAAGGACCGGATCGCGATGATCTGTGCCTCGATCGTGCTGTTCTTCATCCTGATTGCGATCTTCGCGCCGTTGCTGGCCAAGCTCGAGGGTCAGGACTACAGCACCTTCCACACCGACCTGGTCGACGAGTACGGCTACCCGACGATCGGCGTGAACAGCGCGCACTGGCTGGGCGTAGAGCCGAAGACCGGCCGTGACAACTTCGCCCGCTGGGTCTACGGCGCCCGCCCGTCGCTGATCATCGCCTTCCTCGCCACCGTGGTCGGCACCATCATCGGCGTCGTGATGGGCCTGCTGGCCGGCTTCCTCGGCGGCTGGACGGACCGGGTGATCTCCTGGGTGATCGACTTCGTGCTGAGCCTGCCGTTCCTGCTGTTCGCGATTGCGCTGGTGCCGATCGTCGAGTCGATGCGCGGCGGCTCGTTCAACCTGACGCCGAACGAGCAGGCATCGATCCGCTTCTACGTACTGATCTTCGTGCTCTCGTTCTTCGGCTGGGCAGGCCTGGCCCGGATCATCCGTGGCGAGGTGCTGTCGTTGCGCGAACGTGAGTTCGTGCTCGCCGCCAAGGCGATCGGTGTGCCGACCCGGCAGGTCCTGTTCAAGGAACTGCTGCCCAACCTGGTCGCCCCGATCGTGATCTCGGCCTCACTGGCGGTGCCCTCGTACGTGACCGCCGAGGCCGGTCTTTCTTTCCTCGGTGTCGGACTGGTCGAACCGATCCCCTCCTGGGGTCAGACGATCGCCGTCGCCACGAACTGGTTCAAGGCAGACCCGCTCTACCTCTGGCTGCCAGTGGTCGGCATCACCGCACTGGTGCTCGCCCTGGCCCTGCTCGGAGACGCCATCCGGGACGCCTTCGACCCCAAGACTCGCCGGTAGTTCGGCGATTGCCCCAGCGGCAGAAAAGGAGAAACCCGACCATGCAGTGGAAACGGATAACCGCGGTTGCGGCGACGGTCATGCTGGCCGCCGTGGCCTGTGGCAGCCCGTCCTCGAACAGCGGCAACAAAGGTGACACCAACAATGTGGGGGGCGCTCAGGCCAAGGCTACGGACCCCACTGCGAAGGGCCCTGCACCTGACGTTGACGGCGCGAAGAAGGGCGGCACGATCACGATCCTGAGCGACGTGACGCCTGACACCTTCGACCCGACGAACATCTATTACGTCGACGGTAACCAGATCGGCAAGCTGTTCTACCGGGCGCTGACGCAGTACCGCCTGGACGGCCCGGACCACAAGCCGGTCCTGGTTCCGGACCTGGCCGAGGACCTCGGCACGAAGTCCGCGGACGGCCTGACCTGGACGTTCAAGCTGAAGCAGGGCATCAAGTACCAGGACGGCACGCCGGTCAAGGCCGCCGACTACGCGTACGCGATCAAGCGGTCCTTCGCGCACGACCTGTACGACGCCGGACCGACGTACCAGCAGCAGTTCTTCCTGGACGGCGACAAGTACAAGGGCCCGTACGGCGCCGGTGGCGCCAACTACAAGGGTGTCGAGACGCCGGACGACAACACGCTGGTCATCCACCTGGCGAAGAAGTTCGACGACCTGCCCTACTACGCGGCGTTCCCGATGTTCACGCCGATCCCGCAGGCCAAGGACACCCAGAAGAACTACGAGCAGCACCCGATGGTGACCGGCCCCTACCAGGTGTCGTCGTACCAGCCGGGCAGCGAGCTCAAGCTGATCAAGAACCCGAGCTGGGACCCGAACACCGACCCGGTGCGGCACCAGTACGTCGACGGCTTCGACTTCAAGTTCAGCCAGGACCTGATCAAGGTCCAGCGGCAGGTGCTGGCCAGCTCCGGCCCGGACGCCAACGCGCTGAACTACAGCAACCTGGACGTCTCGCTGCTGCCTGAGGTCAAGGACCAGTCGCAGCTGGTCCACGGCCAGGGACCGTGCACGATCATGTACACGATGGACACCCGGAAGATTCCGCTGGAGGTCCGCAAGCTGATCGCCAAGGCGCACCCGTACGACGGTTGGCGCAAGGTGGCCGGCCTGAACCCGACCGACGACCCGCCGGCCTCGACGATCCTGCCGCCGGCCGTCCCGGGCTTCGACAAGTACGAGTTGCCGGGGCTGACCGGTACCGGTAAGGGCGCCGAGGACGACGCGGTGGCCGCCGAGGTCAAGTCCGAGCTGGCCAAGCTCGGCAAGTCGAACTTCGAGCTCAGCTGGTACTACTCGATCGACGACAAGATCTCCACACAGGTCACGCAGTTCCGCAAGCAGATGTTCGAGAAGGCGGGCTTCAAGGTCAAGGCGATCGGTGTCCCGAAGGCCAAGATCCGTACCTTCACCGGTGACCAGAACGCTCCGGTGAACATCGGCAAGACCCCGACCGGTTGGTGCTCCGACTGGCCGAGCGGCACCAGCTGGTTCCCGGTGCTGTTCCGTTCGGACGCGATCGCCCTGGGCAACAGCGTCGGCCAACTGCAGGACAAGGCCCTCGACGCCGAGATCGACGCCGTGTCTGCGAAGGACCCGAACGAGCAGGTCAAGGAATGGAAGAACGTCGACAAGGACATCCTGGAGAAGTACCTCCCGGTGCTCCCGCTGTACTACAGCAACAGCAACTTCCCGGTCGGCAAGAACATCGGGCACGCCATCAACGACCCGACACAGGGTATGCCCGAGTTCACCTCGCTGTTCCTGAAGCAGCCCTGATCCAAGTCCGTTCTGAAGTACTGATCCACTGAACGGTGGCGTGGTGCCCGGACCACAAAGTCCGGGCACCACGCCGATCATCGGTGAGGAGACAATCCCGTGCTCTATTTCGTGGCGCGCCGCCTGGTCAGCGCGCTCAGTGTTGTGCTCGCGACGTTGATCGCGACCTTCGCGTTGTTCTTCGTCGCGCCGACCGATCCGGCCGGTGCGATCTGTGGTGACCGCAACTGCACCCAGCAGCGGTACCAGGAGATCAAGGCCAACCTGCACCTGGACCAGCCGAAGGTGCAGCAGTTCGCCGAGTACACCGCGGGAATCTTCACCGGTCGTGACTTCACCACCTCGGGCGTCAAGCAGCACTGCGCGGCGCCCTGCCTCGGCTTCTCGTTCAAGAACGACCGGCCGGTCACCGACATGATCAAGTCCCGGTTCCCGGTGACACTGTCGCTGGTGCTCGGGTACGCCGTACTGGTCCTCACGATCGGTGTGTTCGTCGGATCGATGGCGGCCAAGAGACGCGGCACCCTCGGCGACCGGGCGCTGATGACCAGCACACTGGTGGTCAGTTCGGTGCCCTACTACATCGTGGCGCTGATGGTCGCCCTCTACCTCACCGTGCTCTACCCGATCCTTCCACGGGGTGAATGGACACCACCGTCGGAGAACCCGGGGAAGTGGTTCGCCGGTATGCTGACGCCGTGGCTGGTGCTCGGCATCTACAACTGCGTCCAGTACGCGCGGTACTCACGCGGCTCCATGGTCGAGACGCTGAGTGAAGACTTCATCCGGACCGCGCGGGCCAAGGGCCTGTCCGACCGCGTGATCACCTACAAGCACGCGCTCCGGTCCGGGTTGATCCCGGTCGTGACGATCTTCGGTCTGGACATCGCCGCCAGCCTCGGCGGCGCGATCTTCACCGAACGGATCTTCGACCTCCCCGGGCTCGGGCAACTGGTGCTCGACAGCCTGAACAACTACGACCTGCCGGTGATCATGGGCACCGTCCTCGTCGCTTCTGTGCTCATCGTCGTGATGAACCTGCTGGTGGACATCGGATACAGCCTGATCGACCCGCGAGTGAGGCTGGCATGAGCACACCAGCACCGCAGGACCGGCAGGTCCCTGAAGACCGGAAGGACAGCATGGCCGATAGTGCAGCCACTCCGCCGGCCGCCACTGATGCCGTAGCGGCGAAGCGTGGGCCGTCGGTCGCCACCCGCGAACGCCGGCAGGGTTCCATCAACCCCAGCGGCGAGACGCCGTACCTGGTGGTCGAGGACCTGGCCGTGAAGTTCCCGACCGCTGACGGACTGGTCAGCGCGGTGAACGGGCTGAGCTACTCGGTCCCGCTCGGCCGGACGCTGGCGATCGTCGGTGAGTCCGGTTCCGGCAAGTCCGTGTCGAGCATGGCCGTGATGGGCTTGCACGACCGCAAGCGCACCCGGATCACCGGGTCGATCCGGCTCGGCGGCGACGAGATGATCGGTCTGTCCGAGAACGACCTGATGAAGATCCGCGGCGACGCCGTGTCGATGGTGTTCCAGGACCCGCAGTCGTCGCTGCACCCGCTGTACACGATCGGCAACCAGCTGGTCGAGGGGTACCGGGTGCACCACAAGGTTTCCAAGGACGCCGCGAAGAAGCGGGCGCTGGAGATGCTCGACCTGGTCGGTATCCCGAACCCGCAGCGCCGCTTCGGTCAGTACCCGCACGAGTTCTCGGGCGGTATGCGGCAGCGTGCGATGATCGCGATGAGCCTGATCAACGACCCGAAGCTGGTCATCGCCGACGAGCCGACCACCGCGCTCGACGTGACCGTGCAGGCGCAGATCCTGGACCTGCTGAACAACCTGCAGAAGGAGTTCGGCTCCGCGATCGTGCTGATCACGCACGACCTCGGCGTGGTGGCCGAGATGGCCGACGACGTGCTGGTGATGTACGCCGGGCGGTGCGTGGAGTACGGCACCGCCGAGGACGTCCTGGCCAACCCGCGGATGCCGTACACCTGGGGTCTGCTCGAGTCGATCCCGACCGTTTCTGCGGCGAACGAACGACTGCGGCCGATCACGGGCCTGCCGCCGAGCCTCCTGAACCTGCCGAGCGGATGTTCGTTCCGGCCACGCTGCCCGTACGTCGACCGCGTCAAGGGCGAGCTCTGCAGCACCGAACTGCCGGAACTGCTGCCGGTCGACGGCGCCGGCGCGCACGTATCCCGTTGTCACCTACACGACAAGGCCTCGATCTACGAGGCCGAGGTCGCGCCGAGACTGGGCTGACGAGGGGACTGAGGAGACATGAGCGAAACTCTGTTGCAGGTCCGCGACCTGAAGATGCACTTCCCGATCAAGGAAGCGGCGGGTCTCGGCCGGACCAAGAAGGTCGTGCAGGCCGTCGACGGCGTCAGCTTCGATCTGAAGCAGAGCGCCAGCCTGGGCCTGGTCGGTGAGTCCGGTTGCGGTAAGTCGACGACCGGCCGGATGATCACCCGGCTGCTGACCCCGACGGCCGGCCAGATCCTGTTCAAGGGCACCGACATCGCGCAGCTGAAGGAGCGGGACCTGCGCCCGTTCCGCCGGCAGCTGCAGATCGTGTTCCAGGACCCGTACAGCTCGCTGAACCCGCGCCAGACGGTCAGCAACATCATCAGTACGCCGCTGCGCGTGCACAACCTGGTCAAGAAGGGCAAGGAGCTCGCCCGGGTCCAGGAGCTGCTGGAGCGGGTCGGTCTGAACCCGGAGCACCACAACCGGTACCCGAACGAGTTCTCCGGCGGCCAGCGGCAGCGCATCGGCATCGCCCGGGCGCTCGCGGTGGAGCCCGAGGTGATCATCGCCGACGAGCCGGTGTCCGCACTGGACGTGTCGATCCAGGCCCAGGTGATGAACCTGCTCGAGGACCTGCGGCGCGATCTCGGCATCGCGTTCGTGTTCATCGCGCACGACCTCGGCGTGGTCCGGCACTTCTGTGACGAGGTCGCGGTGATGTACCTCGGCAAGATCGTCGAGCAGGGTTCGCGGGACCAGATCTACAACGCCCCGCAGCACCCGTACACGCAGGCTCTGCTGTCGGCGGCGCCGGACCTGGGCACGATCCGCGGCGTTCCGCCGAAGGAGCGGATCCGCCTGGTCGGCGACGTACCTTCGCCGATCGACCCGCCGAGCGGCTGCCGGTTCCGGACCCGCTGCTGGAAGGCGGAGGACATCTGCGCCACCCAGGAACCGCTGCTGGAGATCAAGCCGCAGTCGACCCCGGGCCACACCGCCGCCTGCCACTTCGCGGAGCCCAAGGTCGACCTGACCGCCGCCTCCGCGTGACCAACGGAGAAAGCCCCCGTCATCGACGACGGGGGCTTTCTCGTGGATTGGCCAGTGCTGTTCGGCGACGAGCATCGCGCCGAGTGTGGTCCAGCAGACGGTATCAACTGCTCGACATCCGGCTGGTCTGGTCCCGGACGGTGACGTTCTGCTGTTGACGGTCGCGGTCGCGGCGACCTACCTCGCCTTGGTGGAGCTGGCCGATCGCTTGCTCCCCCGGATCAGTGCGAGCGGAGCCGTGCTGGCCACGCTGCTCGTGGCGATCGGGTTCAATCCGGTGCGCGTTCGGCTGCAGCGGCTCGTGGATCGCTTGTTCTACAGGGATCGCGCCAATCCGGTCCGCGCGGCGTCGTCGGTTGCGGCGCAGTTGGCGGGGCGCGGAGCCGGCCGACGTACTGCCGGCGGTGTGCCATGCGTTGCGCCTTCCGTACGCCGCGTTGACGGATGAGGCCGGCCTGATTCGCGGGGAGCACGGCAGCGCCGGCCGGTGATGCTGGTGGCGGTTCCTTTGCTGCACGCGGCTGAACGAGTCGGTGAGCTTCAGGTCGGAGTACGGCCGGGGGAGAGCCGGTTGTCCGCGGCAGATCGGGTCGTGCTCGAGTTAATGGCGGCGCCGCTCGGGGTGGCGTTGCGAGCGCAGGCGTTGTCCGATGCCGCGCAGCAGTCGCGGCGGAGACTTGTCGCCGCGGGCGAGGGGAAGCGAGGTCGGTTGCGGCAGGATCTGCACGACGGGTTGGGTCCGGCGCTGACCGGGATCGGGTTCCGCGCCGACGCGGTGATGAACCTCACGGACGATCCGGCGCGATCGCTCGCCGCCGAGATCCGTGCGATTGTCGACACTGCGATTGCCGACGTACGACGGCTGATCAACCAGCTGCATCCGTCCGCGCTGGACGACGTCGGGCTGGCGAGCGGATTGTCGACAACTGCCATGGCTGCCCGGCTCGCTGTCACGCCGAAGACCGCCAACCTGTCGACGGTCTTCGGCAAACTCGGTGTCGCCGACCGGAGCGAGGCGGCGCTGTTCGCCCGTGGCGCCCTCAGGCGCGGCCGTGGGCCTGGCGGCTTCGGCGGCTGAGGGAGTCGATGGTGACGGCGATCAGCAGTACGCCGGCAGTCACCATGTAGCGGACGCTCGAGTCCAGGCTCAGCAACGCGAGGCCGTTGGAGATCGACATGATCACCAGCGCGCCGAGCAGCGCGGAGTACGCCGAGCCGCGGCCCCCGAACAGGCTCGTGCCACCGATGACGGCTGCCGCGATCGCATTCAAGTTGGTATCCGCGCCACCACTGCTCTGGTTCACCGCGACCAACCGGGCCGCGGCGAGCAGACCGCCGACGGCGGCAAACGTCGAACAGGCCGCGAACACGGACAGGTAGATCATCCGCACGTTGATGCCGGCGCGCCGGGCGGCCTCCACGTTGCCGCCGACCGCGACGACGGAGCGGCCCCACCGGGTACGCCGCACCATCAGATCGGTCGCGACCACGAGCGCGAGAAAGAGCAGGAACATCGACGAGACACCGCGGTCACCGTTGAGGATCAGCACGGGGATCAGCAGGACGAGCGCCAGCGCGGCTGCCTTGATCGCGATCATCGAGGTCGGCGCCGTCGAGAGACCGGCCGTGGCCCGGGCGGTGCGAGTGCGGAGCCGGGTCAGCACGTAGAGCGCGACGACGACCGCGATCAGGGCGTAGGCGAGCGCCGGGGAGAGGAAGCTCCTCGTCGCGAAGCCGACCAGCGCCGAGTCGTAGGGAAGGTTGAGCGAACCTTCCTTGCCGAGCACCAGCAACTGCAGACCCAGGAATCCCAGCAGACCGGCAAGCGTGATCACGAAGCTCGGCACGCCGAAGCGTGTGTAGAGCGCGCCGTAGAACATGCCGATCACCAGGCCGAGTGCGACACCGACCAGCAGCGAGAGCACGAGCGGCCAGCCCTTGTTGACGAAAGTGACTCCGAGTACCGCGGCCGACAGGCCACTGACCGAGCCCACGGAGAGGTCGATCTCGCCGAGGAGCAGAACCAGGACGATGCCTAGGGCAATTACTCCGACCGAGGTGGTCTGCAGCGTCAGGTTCACCAGGTTCCGGCTGGAGAGGAAGGAGCCGTTCGCGATCTGGAAGACCGCCCAGATGATGATCAGACCGACGACCACCGGCACCGAACCCAGGTCGCCGGAGCGGAGCCGGGCGGTGAAGGCGGAGACGGCGCCGCTGATCCCGCTGGTCGCGATCAGCCGTTCGTCCTGCAGGTCGGCCGGAAGCTGGTCGATCCCGTTCGCTTCCGGTATGGCCGGCGTACCGGTGACGTCCTGGGGACGGGTGCCCGATCCGTGCAGGCTCATGATGCGGGACCCTCCTCCCGGCTTCGGCGCGCTGCACGCTCCGAGACCGCATTGTCGGTGGCGCCGGTGATGGCGGCGATGATGTCCTGCGTCCTGGTCTCGCTGACCACGAAGACGCCGTTGTTGCGGCCGAGACGCAGTACGGCGACCCGGTCGGCGACCGCCATCACGTCGGCCATGTTGTGGCTGATCAGGATCACGGCCAGGCCGCGTTCGCGCAGCCGCTCGACCAGGTTGAGGACTTCGGCGGTCTGAGCGACGCCGAGGGCCGCGGTCGGTTCGTCCAGCATCACGACCTTGGGCCGGCCGAGCAGGCTGCGGGCGATCGCGACGGTCTGCCGCTGGCCGCCGGACAGGCTGGCGACCGGGATCCGGACCGACGGGATCTTCGCGGACAGCTGCCGGAGCAGCTCCCACGACTGGCGTTCCATCTCGACCTCGTCGAGTACGCGGCCCTTGCGGAGCTCGCGACCGAGGTACAGGTTCGCGACGACGTCGAGGTTGTCGCAGAGCGCCAGGTCCTGGAACACGGTGGCGATCCCGAGCTGCTGCGCCTCGGCCGGACTGCCGACGCGTACTGCGCGGCCGTCGAACACCATCGTCCCGTCGTCGGCGGTGTAGACGCCGGCGATGGTCTTCACCAGCGTCGACTTGCCGGCGCCGTTGTCGCCGACCAGCGCCAGTACCTCGCCGGCTCGGACGTCCAGCTCGATGTTCTTCAGGGCCTGTACGGCGCCGAACCGCTTGGAGATCCCTTGCAAAGCCAGCACGGTACCGGCGCCCACATCGGGAGGGGCCGGGGTAGCCGAGGGAAGTGTCACGAGATCAGCCTCCAGGACTTATTTCACGCCATGATCCTCGCCGGGGGCGCGGTTGGGGAGAGGTCCGGCGTAGCCCCCCGCACCTCACTGCGGGGGGCTACGCCGAGGGCGGTCGGTTCCGACTAGTTGCTGGACAGACCCGCCGCGGCGCAGGCGGCGGCGAACGACGCGGTGCAGATGTCGCTGACCTTGTAGATGTTGTCCTTGATCACGGTGTCCTTGATGTTGTCCTTGGTCACCGCGACCGGGTCGAGGATCGTCGACGGCACACCGCTCTTCTCAGTCGTCGACTCGGGCTTGCCGCCGTTGGCCAGCGCCACCGCACCCTTCGCGGCGGCCTCGGCCTGCGGCTTGACCGCCTTGTAGATCGTCATCGCCTGGTCGCCGGCGACGATCCGCTGGATCGCGGCCAGCTCCGAGTCCTGACCGGTGACCGGCGGCAGCGGCTTCACGCCGCCGCCCTTGAGCGCCGCGATCGCACCGCCCGCGGTGCCGTCGTTGGCGGCGTACACGCCGACCAGGCCGTTCTTGATCGCGCTCAGCTGGCCTTCCATCCAGGCCTGCGCCTTGTCCGGGCTCCAGTCCGGGGTGTCGAACTCGGCGGCGATCTTGAACCCGCTCGAGTCGAGCACGCTGTGTGCGCCCTTCTTGAAGTCGGCCGCGTTCGGGTCGGTCGGCGAGCCATTGATCATCGCGATGTTGCCCGACGTCTTGCCGGCCGCCTTCAGGTCGTCCACCAGGGTCTGCGCCTGAAGCTTGCCGACGGCCTCGTTCTCGAACGAGACGTAGTAGTTGGCGTTCTCGATGAACCGGTCGTATGCGACGACCGGGACGTTCTGCCCCTTCGCGGAGCTGACGACCGCCGCGGCGGCCTTACCGTCGACCGGGTCGAGGACGAGCACGTTCGCCCCCTGGGTGAGCGCGGCCTCGGCCTGCTGTTGCTGCTTCGACGCGTCCTGGTCGGCGTTGCTGTAGATCAGCTCGCAGTTACCGCAGGCGGCCTTGAGGGCCTCGGTGAACAGCGGGCGGTCCAGCGCCTCGTAGCGGGTGGTCTTGGACTCGGGCAGCAACAGCGCGATTTTCTTCGCGCTGCCTGAGCCGCTGCCGGAGTCGTCGTTCGAGCCGCAGCCCACCAGGGAGACGGCCAGGGCCGAGACGGCGATGCCGAGCCCGACGAGACGAGTTGCAGAGAAGGACATATGGCGGCTCCTTGACGAGACGGCCCGATTGGCCTGCCCGAAGTCAAGCTCCCCTGCGTCTTGGCGTCAAGACTTGAATTCAAGAAATAGAGATATTGCTGTGACTCAGCACCGATGCACGGTGGATCGCGCCGACGATGTCGGCCTCGTCGCCGAGCTCGGCGGGGCGCAGCTCGACGGTCGCGGCGGCGCTCGGGATCGCGCACCGGTCGAGCGCTTCACGCAGCGGCGCCAGGATGAGTTCGCCGGCTTCGGCCATCAGGCCGCCGACGACCACAACCTCCGGGTTGAGCAGGTTCACCACGCCGGCCACCGCGACGCCGACCCGTCGGCCGGCGTCCTCGATCACGCGGCGGCAGCCGACGTCGCCGCCGAGGGCACGGATCACGATGTCCTTCAGTCGCAGCGGTCCGTGCGAGGCGGCCAGGCTGTTGATCAGCGCCCGCGAGCCGACGAACGTGTCCAGGCAGCCGCGGTTGCCGCACCGGCAGATCGGCCCGTTCTCGTCGATCGTGACGTGGCCGATCTCGCCCGCCGTCCCGGCCGAACCGCGGAACACGTCGCCGTTGATCACGATCCCCGCGCCGACGCCGTACGAGAACTTCAGGTAGCAGCCGTTGCGTACGCCGCGGAGCGCGCCGGCCCGCAATTCGCCCAGCGCAGCAAGGTTTGCGGTGTTGTCGAGGGCCACCGGGGCACGGAGGTGACCGGCCATCGCCTCGGTCACGTTGACGCCGCGCCAGCCCGGCAGTACGGCGTCGGAGCCGGCCTCGCCGCTGACCGAGTCCACCGGCATCGGCAGCCCGAACCCGATCGCTGAGATGTTCTCCACCCCCGAACTGACCGTCTCGGCGAGGTCGGCGAGCAGCCGGGCGGCCCGCTCCATGCCGTCGTCGGCGACGTGGTCGGCCTGCAGTGGCATCAGCTGCTGAGCGAGGATCTCGCGCGACTCGTCGGCGATCGCGACCCGGACGTCCCGCTCGCCGAACGCGACACCGGCGAGCAGACCGCCGCCGGACGCGAGCGAGACGAGGACGGCACGGCGGCCGTTGCGGATGCTGCGGGACAGGCCGACCATGCCGGCCTGGTCCAGCTCCTTGACCATGTTCGAGACGGTGGCCGCGGACAGGCCGGAGGCAGCGGCGATCTCGACCTGGGTCAGCGGGCCGTGCTGCCGGACGACTCCGAGAACGCGCGCACGGTTGGCTTCGCGGAGCGAAGCCTGCGATCCCGGCGCCGGGCGGGTTGCGTTCATTACATAAAGATAACGGATCGCGGGGCGAGCGTGGCCGCTCCGCGCTCGTGAACCAGGAACATCGTCTGCAACCTCGCTGTCACTACCCCGCTGGATCGTTCAACCGCGAGACTAAACCACTCCAGCGCACACACCCCGCTACCAGATCCGCATTTGGCTGGTTCACCCACCAATTGAGTGGTTCCTGACCCGGAATCAGGGTCATTAACCCCCGAACTGATGGGTGAACCAGCCAAATGCGGGGGGTGGGGCGAAGGCGGGGTGCCGGGGACGGGGCGGGGTGCCGGGGACGGGGCGGGGTGCGGGGAAGGGGGACGGGCCAGGGGTGCGCGGACGGGGGCGGACTGGGGGTGGGGCGAGGACAGGGGTGGGTCAGGGGGTCAGGGCGAGGCTGAGGAGGGCTGCGGGGAGGGCCAGTTCGATGGTCGCGCCGAGGACGTCGCCGGTCGTGCCGCCGAGGGCGGTCCTCGCGCGGCGGGTGGTGGCGAGGCTCGTCGCGACGGCCAGCAGGACCGCGGCGGCCGAGCCTGCGAGACGGCTCGGGGACGGCCAGGTCAGTGCGGCGGCGACGGCGGCGGCGAGTACGACGGCTGTGGCGATGGTGGCTGTGAGCGGGCGGACTGTGCCGGCGACGAACGTGCCCAGGCCGTCGGGGCGCGCTGCGGGGACCGACGTACGGCAGGACCAGGGGAGGGTGAGGCGGCTTGCGGTGGTGGCGATCAGGCTGGCCTGCCAGCCGTAGCCGGACTGGATGCAGGCGGTGAGGGCGGCGACGTCGAGGAGCAGTACGCCGACGATCGCGACGACACCGAACGGGCCGATGTCGCTCTGCTTCATGATCCGCAACATGGTCTCGCGATCCCGCCGGGACCCGAGCGCATCCGCGAAATCTGCCAATCCGTCGAGGTGCAATCCACCCGACAGCGCGGCAATCACCAGGACTCCCAACACGGCCGCCAACAGGTCCGCCTCAGGCTTCACCAGCTGGGCCAGAGCGATCACGCCCGCCGCAACCCCACCGATCACCAGTCCGACAAGCGGGGCGAGCGTCATAGCTCGCCCACCAACCACTCGATCAACCCGCGAAGGAATACCCGACGGCAGCACCGTGAGCGTCCCAAAAGCCAGCCGCACCGCATCAAGCCATCCGCTCGAGGCGGGCAGTGGGTCACTGGCCCGGCTAACGGGCTGAGCGCCTTCGGCGGAGCCCGTGGGTTGTCCGGCAGAGCCGGGGGATCGTCCGGTGGATCCGGGGGTGTGCGGCCGGCCAGTGTCTGCGCCGTCCGACCGCGGCTGGCCGGTGGCGCCGGGGCTGTGCGGCCGGGGGCCGTCTGGTGCGTCCGGAGGGGGGTCTTGGGGTGGCTGCGTCATGTGAGGGGGAGGGTTCGGCCGGCGATGGTCCAGAGGACCTGGTCGGACGCGAGGGAGATGGTGGTGTTGAGGCGGCCCATCAGGTCGCGGAAGAGGCGGGTGCCGGGGTCGGCGGGGACGATGCCGGAGCCTACGTCGTTGCTAACGGCAACCACTCGGCGGGGAGTGGCGGACCAGGCGTCGGCCAGTTCCGCGATCTGTTGCTCGATGGCGTCGGCACCGTGCAGGTTGGTCCAGACGTCGGCGGCGTCCATGGTCCGGGACAGCCACAGGGTCAGGCAGTCGATGAGCAGCGGCGGGCCAGGTGTTGCGAGGAGCGGGATCAGGTCGATCGTCTCGGCCAGACCCCACGACGCCGGCCGGCGGGACTGGTGTTTGGCGACCCGGGCGGCCCATTCGGCGTTGCCGGAGTCGTCTCCGCCGGTGGCGACGTACAGGACGTCGGGCTCGGCGGACAGCAGGCGTTCGGCGGCGATGGATTTGCCCGAGCGGGCTCCGCCCAGGATCAGGTTTCGGTCAGACATCGGTCCTCCGCTCGAAAACCACAGGCGCCTCGAACGCCGCCTTCCGCGCCGTACGACGGAATGCGTTCAGGATGGGACGCCCCAGCACCAGGACCAGCACGGCGGACAGGATGCCGCGCGGGATGTCCCAGCCCAGCGACGTCGCCACCACGAACAGGAAATACCGATGCAGGTTCGCCGCCAGCGCGTCACCCGGGACGAACGAGAACGCGCTGCCGAACGTCGCGTACGGCCAGAACCACAGGTTCATGATCACGCCGTACAGCACGCCCGAGACCAGCGAGTACGCCGCCAGCAGCAGCAACTCCAACCGCCCGCCGACCCGCGGCAACAACCCCGCCAGACACCCCACCCACGCGCACGCGAACATCTGGAACGGCATCCACGGCCCGACCCCTCCGCTGATCAACGCCCCGCCCAGCAGCGACACCGCCCCGAGCACGAACCCGAACCCGGCGCCGAACGCCCGTCCCGCCAGCACCAGCAGAAAGAACCCGGGCTCGAGCCCCGCCGTACCCGGACCCAACGCCCGCAACGCCGCACCGACCGCGGCGAGCATGCCGACCAGCGAGATCACCTTCGCGTCGATCCCGGACTCGGACAGCTCCGCGAGTACGACGGCCACCAGCAACGGCAGCAGCAACACGAACAACCACGGCGCATCCGTCGTGTGACCGATCGCGGACGCACCCGCCTGCGACGTCCGGAAGAACAGCGGCCACCCGAACGCGAGTACGCCGACGAGCGACGCCACCAGCAGCGTCGCCGTACTCCGTGGCTTGAGCCGGATCAGCCTCACGACGCCCGCTCCAATGCGTCCGCGACCTCTCCGACGGTCAGGAACGGCAACGGAGCAAGGATCTTCGCCACCTGCGGCGCGAACGTCGGCGACCCGGCAATCACCTCGGCCGCCTCGCCGTCACTCACCAACTCGCCCTCGGCGAGCACCATCACCCGAGTGGCGACCTCGGCCACCATCTCCACGTCGTGCGTCGACAGAATCACCGCATGGCCGGCCGCGGCCAGCTCCCGCAGGATCGCCACCAGCCGCCGCTTGGCGCCGTAGTCCAGCCCGCGCGTCGGCTCGTCCAGCAACAGCAATGGCGGAGCTCCACACAATACGACGGCCAGCGCCAGGCAGAGCCGCTGTCCCTCGGACAAGTCCCGCGGATGCAGATCCAGAGCCACATCTGGTGCCAGCCGCTCGAGGAGTGCACGGCAACTACCTGCGGGGACTTTGAAGTCGGAGTCCGCGGCAGCACACTCGTCGGCGACCGTGGCGGCATACAGGAGATCGGCAGGCTCTTGTGGGACCAGGCCAACGGCCTTCACCAGTTGCGCCGGCTTCATCTGGTGCGGGTCTGTACCGGATGCGACCGCAGTGCCCGACCGAGCCGGCAGGATGCCGACGAGGGTGTTGAGCAATGTGGACTTCCCTGCGCCGTTGCGGCCCATGAGTGCGACGACCTCACCGGACTTGACGCTGAGCGACACACCACGCAACGCCATCACGTTGCCATAGCCAACAACCAGATCACTGCACCGGGCCAGCTCATCACCTAGCTCAGCAGCTGCCCGCACCGGTGCAGCACTGTCCAGCTGACGACGCAGCGCGACCGCAGCCCGCCGGGCGTCCCGCACGGACAGGGGGAGCGGCGACCAACCAGCCAGCCTCCCCAGCTCGACGACAGGTGGTGCGACCGGTGCGGTGACCATGCGCTCGCCAGGCAGCCCTGTCGAGACAGCAGCGGCACCACCCGGTACTTCGATCACGCGGTCGGCGTACTGGATGACGCGCTCGAGCCGGTGCTCCGCCAGCACCACAGTGACACCCAGGTCGTGCACCAACCGCTGCAGCGCAGCCAGCACCTCCTCGGCCGCCTGTGGGTCCAGTGCAGACGTCGGCTCATCCAGGACGAGTACGGCGGGATGCGACGTGAGCGCTGCCCCGATAGCGGTCCGCTGCCGCTGGCCGCCCGACAACGACGTGAGCGCACGGTCCCGTACGTCGGCCAGCCCCAGC
Source organism: Kribbella pratensis (assembly GCF_004365355.1). Taxonomy (GTDB): domain Bacteria; phylum Actinomycetota; class Actinomycetes; order Propionibacteriales; family Kribbellaceae; genus Kribbella. The sequence continues at coordinate 770,625 of NZ_SODP01000001.1, forward strand.
AGGTCCAGCGTCTCCTCGACGCGCCGCCGCATCACGTCCGGCGCCATGCCCAGCGACTCCATGCTGTACGCGAGCTCGTCTTCGACGGTGTCGGTGACAAACCCCGCCATCGGGTCCTGGCCGACCATCCCGACCACATCCGCGAGGTCCCGCGGCCGGTACTCCCGGGTGTCCCGTCCGTCGACGAGCACTCGGCCGGACAGCGTGCCGCCGGTGAAGTGCGGCACCAGTCCGTTGATTGCCCGCAGCAGTGTCGACTTGCCGGACCCGGTCCGCCCGATCACCAGCGCCAGCTCACCCTCCGGGACGATAAGGCTCACGTCCCGCAGCGCCGGCTCGCTGGCGCCGTCGTAGGTCACAGACACGCGGTCGAACTCGATCATGCGACCGCCTTCTTCAACGGAGGTGCGGCCAACGCAGGCACCAGTCCGATCAGTACGCCGACAACCGGCAGCAGTGGAACCGGTGGGACGACCAACGGACCGTCCAGCAGCAAACCGTGCACTCCACGCACCGCGGCAGTCACCATCGCGCCCGCAGCCACCGCACCGGCCGCCACGACCAGCCACTCGGGCAGCGCCCACGGGTCAGGCCGGTACCGCGTCCGGGCCACGCGCTGGCGCCCGACCGCCATCGCACCGACCGCCAGCAGTACGCCGATCGCCAGTGCGCCCCCGGCGAGCGGGAACGACATGGAGTCGGTCAGCAACGCGTAGACGCCGAGCAGGATGCCCAGCAGCCCGAGCAACACACACAGCGCTGTGAGCCGACGCTGAGCCCGCGGGGCATGCGCCGTACGGCCGTAGCCGCGGGAGTCCATTGCAGCAGCGAGCTCGACCGACCGGTCCAGTGCGCCTTCCAGCACCGGCATAGCTGTTGTACGGAAGGAGGCGCGCGTACGGCCGCGCAAACGGCGGGCAGCGCGGATGCGGCGGCCGTCGGTCACCAGTTGAGGTGCGAAGGTCAGTGCGACCACGCAGGCCACGCCCATCTCGTAGAGGGCGGCTGGCAACGACTTCAGCAGGCGCCGTGGACTGGCCAGTGCGTTGGCAGCACCCACGCAGCAGAGCATGACGGCCAGCTGCCCACCGTCGTACAGAGCGGTCACCAGAGCCTCTGCGGTCACCTCCCCGCCGAGCTTGACGCCCGCAGCCCAATCAGGCAACGGGAGCTGCGGGAGTGTGAACAGCACCGTGGTGCCCTGCGAGCGGGTCGACAGGAGCGCCTGCAGGACCACGCGGATGCCGATCACCAGCAGGCCGAGCTTCAGGAACGCAGTGAAGCTGTAGGCCCACGGAGCATCGCTCCGGCGCGCTGCCACGACGAATCCGGTCACCGCGAGGATCAGGACCAGGAGGACCGGGTTGCGGGTCCTGCTGGCCGCCACAGCCATGCAGAGTGCCCACAACCACCAGGCCCCCGGGTGGAGTGCCCGGGGGAGTGTCAGGCGGTGGACGGCGCGCACTGCTACTCGGCTACTACTTGGCCGCAGCACGGCGGCGGTTGAGGAAGAAGCCGCCTCCGCCCAGCAGGATCACGACGACTGCCGCGATGATGATGCCGGTCCAGGGCGCTCCGCTGTCGTCCTTCGAGGACGCGGCCGGTGTCGGCTGGACGGCCGTCGAACCCACTGCCGGACCGACCTGCAGCGTGACCGGGGCGTCGGTAGCGGGGACGTTGATGCTCTTCACCTGGTCGCCGCAGCCCTTGGACGGGTAGCCGGCAATGCCACAGGTGAGGCCCTTCTCGATCCGGACCGGTGCGACCGCGGCCAGGACCTGTGCGCCGTTCGACTTCGGATCCGTCACCACACAGGTGCCGGTCGGCTGGGCCGGAGTGTCACCGCTCACCGCGTCCTCCGGCGTACCGGGGTCGACGACCAGCGCCACCCGCTTCTTGCCGGTCTCGGCCGGGGTCTTGCCGCAGATCGCGTCGAAGTCGCCGGCGGCCCGGGGCACCCGCGGCTTGGCGCCGCCGACGGCGAACCGCCAGCCCTCGACGCCGCCGTCGGCCGGTACGAAGGCGTCGGCGCCCTTCTGGGAGAAGGTCCACGCGCCGTTGGTCCACTGGTAGTAACCCCAGAACCGGTAGCCGTCCTCGGCCTGAGCAGCGCTGGTTGTGACGGTTGCGACAGTCCCAGCCAGCAGGAGACCCGCCAGCAGGCTGAAGACCAGTCGTACGGTCCGATGTGCAGTCATCTCGTGTCCTCGTTCGGGCCGCAGCCCGGTGGAGGAGGTCCCGCCTGCACCGGCAGGGTAGGGGCTCCACCCGCGGACCACGGCGGGTAGGTGAGCCTGTCTGCCTGTGTCCCAGTGTTCCGGCTCGCCGCCCTCGGACAGATGCCGAGGGCGGCCTACGGTTGCGGGTCAGCGCCGGACTTCGACCGGCTTCCCTGTGACGCAGACGTGTGGTTCGACCGGAACTCTACTCTGCCGACGACAGACTCATCGGCCCGTAGACCTCGCGGTTGTCCTCGAGCAGGTAGACCTGGCTGACGCCGCGGTCGGCCAGGTCGCGCCAGACCTCGCCCAGCCAGCTCTCGGCGTCGCCCTGGGCCGAGAACTCCGCCCCGCCGACCTCACCCGGGTCGACCAGGGCACCGGACGCGGTCTCGAACCGCCAGTTCCAGCTCATCACGCCACCCGCGCCTGCGGTGAGTTCTGCGCGGTCTTGGCCGGGTCGCGCTCGACGATGCCGCCGAGAACCTCGTCGATCCGCTTCAGCAGGCCGTCGTCCAGCTTCACGCCGGAGGCCTTCACGTTCTCGGTGACCTGCTCGGGCCGGGAGGCGCCGACGATCGCGGAGGAGACGTTCGGGTTCTGCAGGACCCAGGCGACCGCCAGCTGCGACAGCGACAGGTCGACCTCGTCCGCGATCGGCTTCAGCTCCTGCACCCGGGTGAGCACGTCGTCGGTCAGGAACCGCTTGATGAACGTCGCGCCACCCTTCTCGTCGGTGGCCCGCGAGCCCTCCGGCGGCTGCTGGCCGGGCAGGTACTTACCGGTGAGCACGCCCTGCGCGATCGGCGAGAACACCACCTGGCCGATGCCGAGCTCCTCCGAGGCCGGCACCACCTCGGCCTCGATCACGCGCCACAGCATGCTGTACTGCGGCTGGTTCGAGACGAACGGGATGCGCAGCTCGCGGGCCAGCCTGTGGCCCTCCTGCAGCTGCTCCGCGGTCCACTCCGAGACGCCGATGTACAGCGCCTTGCCCTGGCGGACGACATCGGCGAACGCCTCCATCGTCTCCTCCAGCGGCGTCTCGGTGTCGTACCGGTGGGCCTGGTACAGGTCGACGTAGTCGGTCCCGAGCCGCTTCAGCGAGCCGTTGATCGACTCGTGGATGTGCTTGCGGGACAGGCCGGTGTCGTTCGGGCCCTTCGGGCCGGTCGGCCAGTACACCTTGGTGAAGATCTCCAGCGACTCGCGTCGCTCACCGGCCAGCGCCTCGCCGAGCACCGACTCGGCCGCCGTGTTGGCGTAGGTGTCCGCGGTGTCGAACGTCGTGATGCCGGCGTCCAGCGCCGCCCGCACGCAGGCCCTCGCCTGCTCGTTCTCCACCTGCGACCCGTGCGTGAGCCAGTTCCCGTACGAGATCTCGCTGACCTTCAAACCGCTGTTGCCGAGAAAGCGAAAGTCCATACGCCGACCCTACCGTCCGATCAGGAAGGCTTCTCGCCGCGTTTCACCATCGGCTTGGGCAGCCGCCAGCGGCGCATCTGCATGGTCCGCCGGACCGCGTAGAACCCGAGGCCCTTGGTGGACTCCTTGGGGAACTTGATCCCGACCGACTTCCGCAGGCCGGCCGTCAGCAGGAACCAGTCCGCCGCGATCAGCAGGATCATCGCCAGGAACAGCAGGTTGACCAGCCCCGCCAGCCAGGGGAACTGCGGCGAGAACACCACGCCGACCAGCGACACCACCAGCAGGATCGGCAGCGCGAACTCCATCACGGAGTACCGCGCGTCCACGTAGTCCCGGGCGAACCGGCGCACCGGGCCCTTGTCGGCGGCGGGCAGGTACCGGTCGTCGCCGGTCTGCATGGCCGCCTGCATCTTGGAGCGCTCGGTCCGCACCTTCTCCCGGCGGATCGCCGAGGCCTCCTTGCGGTTGCGCGGCTTTTTGAACGCGGCCTTGCGCGCTGCCTCGGCCTCGCGGCGGCTCGGGGTCGGGCGACCCTTGCCTCCGGCCTTGCCCTGGGGCTCGGCAGGTACGGTGGTATCTGATTCAGACTTGGAACGACGGAACACGGGGTCAGAACCTCATTCGCAGGGAAGGTCACGACTCGGGGTGGTCCCCGGACCTCGTTACCCCGAATCTTATAGGGGACAGCATCGGGGCCGGTCCTGATGGTCTGGTGACCCATAGGCACATAGGGTGGATGACACGCACGCCGGGTCGTCAGTCCGGCACAGAAGGGGTACGGATATCGATGAGCATCTTCAAGCGGATGTCGACGATCTTCAAGGCCAAGGCGAACTCCGCCCTGGACAAGGCCGAGGATCCTCGCGAAACCCTTGACTACTCGTATCAGAAGCAGCTCGAGCTGCTCCAGAAGGTACGCCGGGGTGTGGCCGACGTGGCCACCAGTCGCAAGCGGGTGGAGTTGCAGGCCTCCCAGCTGCAGTCCCAGTCGGCGAAGCTGCAGGAGCAGGCCCAGAAGGCGCTCTCGATGGGCCGTGAGGACCTGGCCCGGGAGGCTCTGACCCGCAAGTCCGGGCTGCAGGGCCAGATCGACGACCTGACCACCCAGCACGCCCAGCTGCAGGGTGAGGAGGAGAAGCTGACGCTCGCCTCCCAGCGGCTGCAGGCCAAGGTCGAGTCGTTCCGGACCCGCAAGGAGACCATCAAGGCCACCTACACCGCGGCCGAGGCGCAGACCCGGATCAACGAGGCCTTCTCCGGCATCTCCGAGGAGATGAGCGACGTCGGTCTCGCGGTCCAGCGGGCCGAGGACAAGACCCAGCAGATGCAGGCCCGGGCCGGTGCGATCGACGAGCTGCTCGCCTCCGGCGCGCTGGACGACGCCAGCGGCACGGTCAAGGACAACATCACCCTGGAGCTGGACCGGATGTCGTCCGGCTCCGACGTGGAGAACGAGCTGGCCGCGATGAAGGCCCAGCTCTCCGGCGGCGGGGCGCCGAAGGAGATCTCCGGTGAGGCACCGGGCGCGGCCCAGCAGTCCGCCCAGACCGCCCAGCAGCCAGTGCAACAGCCGGCCGCCGAGCCGGTGAGACCTCAGGACGGAGATGTTCGGTGATCGTTCGCATCATGGGTGAGGGTCAGTGGCGACTGGCCGACGAGAAGCTCGACGCGCTCAACACCGTCGACGGCGACCTCGAGAAGGCCGTGTCGTCGGGTGACGAGACCGCGTACCAGTCCGCCTTCGCGGCGTTGCTGGACTTCGTCCGCTCCGGTGAGAAGGTGCCGGACGACGAGCTGCACGACTCCGACGCCATCCTGCCCCCGTCGGACAGCTCGCTCGCCGAGATGCGTGAACTGATCAGCGGCGATGGCTTGATCGCCGGCTGATCACTTCCAGTAGCCGAACGAGACCCCTGGGACCCGAAAACGGGTTCCGGGGGTCTTTTGCTGTGAGCGCGGTGGCGCGCCGGTAAACACTGGTCATCAGTGCTTTTGTCTGCCGCGTTCCCGTAGTACTGTTCGGGACACGCCGTTGTGGGGGCGGTGTTGGACGAGGTCCGTGACGGGGAGTGGGTTGGTCGCGGGTTTCGGTATCACCTGTGGGGGGTGACTGTGCGTGACCGAATTTGTCATGTCCGAAGGGCTCGCTGAGCCGGCTGATCTACGGCCGGCGCCGTCAGGGGAGCGTCGTCGGCCGGTCTGGGTCGTTCCGGACGAGGTGCCGGCAGTCTTGCCGCGCTCGGCCCGGTTCACCGAGGCACGGTGGGTGGCGAAGTACCGTCGGGCATCGTTGGCGGCTGATTTCGGCGCCGGGGTGATCGGCGCCGCGCTGGCGCTGGTGGCCCGGTTCGGGGCCTCGATCAACCTCGGCTACTTCGTGCTGGGGGCTTTGCTGCCGATCGCGTGGATCGCGTGTGTGGCCTTGCAGCGCGGCTACGAAACCAGGTACTTCGGCACCGGACCGGAGGAATTCCGCTCGATCATCCGGGCCGCGGTCGCACTGACCGCGGTGGTCGCGATCACGTCGTACGCGACCAAGAGTGAGGTGGCCCGAGGATTCGTGATCCTCGCGGTGCCGACGACCTGTCTCGCGGCCATGGTCGGCCGCTGGTTCCTGCACCGGCAGATCTCCTGGCGGCGGTTCGCCGGGCGCTGCATGCGCCGGGTGCTCGTTGTCGGACGCAACGACCAGGTGATGACGCTGACGCGGCACCTGGAGGAGCGGCCGGCCGACGGGTACGTCGTGGTGGCGAGCTGTCTGCCCCGCGGCGACGTGTTCGAGGACGCCGAGTTCGAACGGCTCGGCCGGACCGAGATGGACATCCTGGCCGGCGTCGACCAGTTCGACGTCGAAGTGGTTGCGGTGGCTGCCGATCCGGAGCTCGCCGGGCACTCGCTGCGCAAGCTGTCCTGGGCGCTCGAGCAGCGCGGGGTCGAGCTGATCGTCTCGCCGGGCATCGTCGAGGTCGCCGGTCCGCGGATCTCGATCCGGCCGGTCGCCGGCCTGTCGTTGCTGCACCTGGAGCGGCCGTCGGTGAGCGGCGGGCCGCACATGCTGAAGAGCATTTTCGACCGCGTGGTCGGATGCCTGCTGCTGCTCGGGGTCTCGCCGATCCTGCTGGTCACCGCTGTGCTGGTGAAGCTCACCAGTCGCGGGCCGGTGCTGTTCCGGCAGACCCGGGTGGGCCGCGGCGGTGTGGAGTTCCAGATGCTGAAGTTCCGCACGATGGTGGCCGACGCCGAGGCCCGCAAGGCCGAGCTGCACGCGCTGAACCAGGGCAACGGGATCCTGTTCAAGATGCGTGACGACCCGCGGATCACGAAGGTCGGCAAGTACCTGCGGCGGTTCTCGATCGACGAGCTGCCACAGCTGGTGAACGTGCTCCGGGGGGACATGTCACTGGTCGGACCGCGGCCGCCGCTACCGGCCGAGGTCGCGCAGTACGCGATCGACGACGCGCGCCGGATGCTGGTCAAGCCGGGTCTGACCGGCCTGTGGCAGGTCAGCGGTCGCAGCGACCTGACCTGGGAGGAGTCGATGCGGCTCGACCTGCGCTACGCCGACAACTGGTCGATCGCACTGGATCTGCTCATTTTGTGGAAAACCGCTCGTGCCGTGCTGGGGAGCGACGGCGCGTACTGAAGCGACGCAATTTTATGGATGTGCATTCCCGAGGGGGGAATTCGTGACTGCTGTACTGGAAGGATCAGGCGTGGCCCGATCCGACGCCGCGACCTTGGTGATCGGGGCCGCGGCGGGGGACCAGGGGGACTGGAGCCGGCTGGTCGACCACTATGCGCGGCTCGTCTGGGCCGTAACCCGCAGTTTCCGGCTGAGCGACAGCGACGCCGCTGACGTCTCGCAGATGGTCTGGCTGCGGTTGCTCGAACACATCAACCGGGTCGACCCCGAGCGGGTCGGCGCCTGGCTGGTCGTCACCACCCGGCGCGAATGCCTGCGGGTGCTGGCGTTCCGCAAGCGGGTGCTGCTGACCTACGAGGCGACGGCGTTCGAGGACGTGGCCGGTGACCTGCCCGAGCTGGACGCCGACCTGCTGGCCGGCGAGCGGGCCGACGACGTACGGCGGGCGCTGGAAAGCCTGCCGGACCGGTGGCAGCAGCTGCTCGGCATGCTGATGGCCGACCCGCCGGCGCCGTACGCCGAGATCTCCGCGACGATCGGGATCCCGATCGGCAGCATCGGCCCGATCCGCGGCCGCTGCCTGGAGAAACTCAGACTGCTGCTTGCCTCCTGAGGCAGCAGAGCCCGGTCCGGGCCGCGCAGTGGTTCGTGTTCAGCTCAGAGCATGATCCACGCGGTCCGGACCGGGCGTTGTGCTGTGCCCGGCCAGCGGAGCAGGAAGCTGACCAGCCGGGCGCCGTTCGGTCCCTCGGCGTCGCCGCCGCGGGACTCGACCACGAGCGGCCCGGACGGCGTGACCCGCAGTTCGATGGTCAGACCGGTGCGGCCGCTCTCGTGGATGTCGACGTCGAGCGTGATGCCGTGGCCGGAGAACCGCAGCCGGCGTACGTCGCCGGAGCCGGGCGCGTCGATGATGCTGTCGAAGATCAGGTCGAGTACGTCGAGATCCCGCTCGTGCCGCCCGAACGCGGCGTAGCCGACCGAGCGGAGCAAGGCGATCTGCTCACCGACCGCACGCTCCGGTGGCCCGATCATCACCGCTCACCGCTGACTTTGATCACGCTGTCGGTGTCCTGCCCGTACGGCGCGCCCTGCCAGCTTGCCCAGTTCACCCCGTTGCCCTGCTCGTGCACGATGAAGTTCCACGGGCCGGAGTAGGTGTTGTTGAAGAACCGGTTGCCCTGGTGGAACGTGATCGCGTCCTGGATCGTGGCCTTCTGGTACGGCGACCAGGTCGGGAACGTGCCCCAGTTCGAGAACAGCCCGTTGTAGCCGCAGCCCGTGCGGACGGCGCAGGTCTTCCCGATGTTGTCCGGGTCGAGCGCGAAGACGTTGTCGTGCACCCGCACGTTCTGCGTCTTCCACCGGCAGTCGCTGCGGTACGGCTGGGTGTTGATCGTGGTCGCGTTGCAGGTCTTCGCCGTCACGACCGACGGGTTCACCAGCGTGCCTGATCCGCTGCTGGTGTTCGCGGCTGAGCCGGCGAACCGGTCGGCGTTTTCCCAGAGCACGACGCCGGCCCAGTTGTCGGTGAAGACGTTGTTGCTGATCTCGAAGGTCTGGTTGAACACGCCGGGCGCGCGCGGGTCGCTGCCGGACTCGGAGATGTACAGCGCCGGCGTCGGGAAGCCCGCGTTCTCCGGCCCCTTGCCGAGGCCGTTGCGGACGAAGGCGTTGCCGCGGATCCCGGCGTTGTAGCTGGTCTCGTAGATCAGGCCCTCGGCGGAGTTGCTGGAGATGTAGTTGCCCTCGATCACGAAGCCGGTGTTGTTGGTGTCGGCCCATAGCCCGGCGCTGTGGTTGTCGTGCACCCAGTTCCCGCGCACGACGGCGCCGGTGACCTCCCAGAACTTGCCGCCGCCGGTGCAGCCGCAGCCGCCCTTGAGCCGCTCCCAGTCGTCGGTGTTGTTACCGGAGATCTCGTTGTGGTCGATCGTGATGCCGGCCACCTTGCCCGGGTTGTAGGCGTTGAAGCCGTACTGGCCGTTCTCGGTCAGGCAGTTGCTGCGGACAACGTTGTGGTCGCCGATCATCAGCCCGGCGCCGGCGTTGTGCTGGATCGTGTTGGCCTGCACCGTCCAGCGGGCGCCGGCGTCGTGGTTGACCACGCCCTCGTCGTTGTTGGTCCGCGGCGCGCCGAAGTTCTGGATGGTCAGGTTCTTGATCGTGACGCCGTTGGCGTACCCGGTGAACGCGTATCGGTTCTTCCTGCCGCCGTCGAGGATCGCTCCCGGCGCCCCGACGTACACGTTTCCGTCCTTCGGGATGACCTGGGCGAACTGTGCGGTGCCGAGCCGGTGCGTGCCGGGTGCCAGCCAGAACGTGGTGCCGGCCGGGTTGTGCGTGGTGAGGTCGTTCAGGTTCTGGGTGGTGCTGACCACGACTGCGCCGGCCGGGGCCGTGGCCGGGCCGGCCAGTATGCTCGCGTTCCCGCAGATCCTTGCGGGCGGCGCCGTCGGAGCCGGCGGTGCGGGCGTCGCCGACACGCCCGGTGCGGACGTCGGGGGGTCCGCCTTCGCGGTCGGATCGTTGCTGAAATAGGTGATCCCGCCGGCAACCAGGGCAGCAGCGACGACGAGCCCTCCCGTGGCCAGTACGGGCGGACGGCGGTACCACGCGCGAGCTGCGGGCGGCTCGCGGCGTTGGGTGCTGTGTGCTTCGGGGGGCATGGCGTCCTCGACCTCAACGGTGGGCGGTGACAGGGTGTTCGATCGCGTGCCGGTAGATCTCGAGCAGTTGCTCGATGCTCTGCTCCGGCCGGTGTTTCGTCTCGTACGTCGTGCGCGCCTGCCGGCCGAGCTCGTCGTACCGCGCGGGGGACGCGTCGACGTCGAGCAGCAGCTTGGCGAGCGCATCCGGACGGCCCGGCTCGAACAGCGCGCCGTCGACTCCGTCGGTGATCAGCTCCGGGAACGACCCGTGGCCCGAGGCCAGCGGCGGTACTCCGACCGCCATCGCCTCGATCACCACCAGGCCGAACGTTTCCTCCCACTCCGAGGGCAGCACGACCCCGCGCGACTGCCCGATCAGCTCGAACACCTGCTCCTTGCTCATCAGTCCGCGGAGCTCGACCGACGGCCGGGTGGCCGCCCAGGCGGTCACCTCGTCGAGCATCGGGCCTCCGCCGGCGATCACGAGCTTCAGCGCGTCGTCGCCGGCGACGGCGCGGTATGCGTCCCAGCCCTTCATCAGCAGCGGAGCGCCCTTGGCCGCGTCCAGCCGGCCGACGTACGTCACCTGCCGCTGCCGCGATCCGCCGACGGGACCGTCGTACGGCACGACGTTCGGCTTGACGAACGACCGCTCCGGATCGAAGTTCATTGCCCCAAGCAACCGACGCTGCGACTCGGAGATGAAGATGTACGCCGACACCAGCCGCTGCCAGCTCCGCCGGTGACCGCGGGCGTTGAGCACCGTCGTCGACGTTGCGAGCGCGGATCCGCGGTAGCAGCGGTGGACGACCGCGGCGGCCGGATTGCCGCCGGCGCAGTCATGGCACACCTGGCCGTCGCGGAAGAAGTCACCGCTGGCGCACAGCAGTTTGTAGTTGTGCAGAGTGATGACCACCGGTACGCCGGCCGAGTGGCACGCGTACAGCACGGACGGGCTGAGCAGCGGGAATGTGTTGTGGACGTGGACGACATCGGGCCTTTCCTCCGCCAGCGCGGTCGCGAGATCGCGCCGGCTTGCCGGGTTCCAGACCACGCGGCCGGGCAGCGTCGCCTTCTGCCAGGCAGGCCAGTCCTCGATGTCGTCGCTGTGCCGTTCGAAGTGCCGGACGTCGTGCCCGAGTGCGGTCAGCGCCGCGCTCTCCTGATCGACGACCCGGTTCTCGCCGCTCGGCGCGGTCGACCGGTATCTGTTGTGTACCAGCAGGATCTTCATCGCGGTCCCTCGCGGGTCGACGTGTTGTAGACGAGTGACGCGGCCAGCGTCAGGTCGAGCAGGTACGACGACGCCTCGCTCAGCCCGCTCTCGGTGAACGACGCGATCACGCAGTACGTGACCAGGAAGAGTGCGAGCGCCCGATGCGGGCCTTGCGGCCGGAACCAGGCGGCGATCAGCACGAACAGCACCAGCATGATCGTGATCGCGACGCCGACCAGGCCGACGTCGTAGTAGGTGCCGAGCCAGTTGCTGTCGATCGGCAGGCCGTTGAACGACTTGTTGGACAGCCCGAAGCCGAACAGGGTCTCGAAGGTCGATCGCGGTTGGGCCAGGATCGCGTCCCAGACCAACTTGCGTCCGGTCAGTGCGCCGAGCTCCTGGGCGTCCTGCCCGCGGGCGAGCCAGGTCGTCACGACCGAGCTGAGGGTGAGCGCCCCGACCGAGAAGACGACGATGCCGATCGTGAATGCCTTGCGGACCCGCGAGCGTCCGGTGAACAGGCTCAGTCCCGCGACCAGCACGCCGACCACCAGCGCGAGCAATGCGGTCCGGGTGTGGGTCAGCAGCAGAACCGGGAAGCACACCAGCACACTGGTCAGTGCGATCCACCGACGGAGGTGGCCGGACATCCAGAGCACGATCGTGAGGCCGGCGGCACCCGCGGTGTAGTGCCCGACCTGGGTCGGCGGGATCGGCCAGAGGACGCCGGCGAGGCGATTCTCGGTCATCGCCAGGCCTGGTGCGACCAGCAGGCCGACGACCACCGAGGCCACGATCGCCCACAGGACCATCAGGTGCGTCCGCACCAGCAGCAGGTCGCGGCGCGGCCACCACGGCGTCAGCAGCCACAGCACCAGCGCGAATCCGCACAGCCGTCCGGCCCGGAACAGCGCACCGAGCAGGAACTCGGCCCGGATGCTGGCCAGCAGCGCTTCCGCCGCCAGCAGCATCACCAGGAAGATGAAGACGCTCGGCCGGATCCGCACCGGCCGGTTCACCGACAACGCCACCATCAACGCGCCGACCAGCGCTCCTTGGGCGAGCAGCTTGCCGACCGATCCGGGGATCGGCAGGATGTGCGGCGCGCCCGGGAAGAACGTCATCACGTTCAGCACCAGCAGCGCCCACGCCAACTGGACGCGGTGCCGCCGCCGTACCTCCGGCGCGACGACGCGCCTGGTGGGGCGGTGGCGGACCCGGGTGGTCCCCTGGGTACCGAGGCGGGTGGTGATCGTCGTCATCGGCGGAACATCTCGACATCCACGGTCAGCGGACGTCCGGCCTCGGCCTCGGTCACGCCGACGCCCTCGTCGGTGCGGTCAGGACGCAGTACGACGGCACTGCTGATCTCGAGCCCGGCCAGCCGCAGCATCTCGCCGGTGGCCTGGATCTTGGTCGTGGTCGACTCACCCGCGGTCACCACGACGGTGGCGTTGGACGCCCACGTGGCCAGGTGATCGGCGCCGAGTTCCGGGGTCAACGTGGTCAGGGTAAGGACGACGTCGGCGACCTCCCAGGCCGAGTCGAGCTGGATGTCGCCGGAACTCGACGGCCGGTTGCTGTCGCTCAGGTGCAGGTAGCAGCCCTGGGCCGGTCCGCGGGTCTGGTCGGGCCGGTGGACGTCGACACGCTGGCCGGGCGCGCTGAAGCGCGACTCGTGCGTGCCGGGACTCTTGACCCCCAGCATTGCGGCCAGCCGGCCGGACTCGGTCAGGTCAGCCACCAGCACATGCTTGCCGTCCTCGGCCAGCGCCACCGCCAGCGACGCCACGACGAGCGCACAGGTCTGCACGTCGTCGACGCTGACCACGGCCATCGCCGGCGTCGGGTGCTCACCCCAGAAGATGCGCTGATCGAGGTGCTGCACCATCAGCTGCACTTCCGGCGCGGTCCGCTGCGACGGGCGCAGGTACCGCGGCCGGGGCAGGAGCCGCAGACGCGAGGGTCGCGGGCTGCTCAGCCGGATCCGTGCGCCGAGTGCCTGCGAGATGTCGTGGCGCTTCCACAGCCGGTCGGAGATCAGCGCGCGCACGACGACGAACGCCAGGCCGATGAACAGACCGGCGATCAGGCCGGTGGCGGCGTTGATCACGAGCGTGCGCTTCATCGAGACCCGTACCGGTGCAGCCACGTCGAGCACCCGGCTGCTGTTCATCCGCAGCGCCTCGACCTGCGAGTCGAGCAGCTGTTGCCGCACGTACACATACTGGTCGCGCGCGGCGCTGAGCCGGACCCCCTCCGGGCTGTTCGGGTGCTTCAACTCGTTCGCGGTCGGGTCGTCGCCGGTTGCCTTGACTGCCTGCTCTGCCAAGGTCAGGTCGTCCTTGGCCGCGGCCTCGTCACGCAGGAGCGGGGCGTCCTGCAAGGCGATCTGCTCTTTGCGGTAGGTCAGGAAGACCTTGGCGATCGCGCCGGCCAGCGCGGTCGCCTCGTCGCTGGTCTTCCCGGCTGCGCTGATCTGGAGTACCCGGTCGGTCTCGGAGACCACGGTGTATTCCTTCAGCAGGTCGTCCTGGCTGATCGGCAGCTTGAGCAGGTCGATCACGCGCTGCGCCACGGTGTGCGTGGTCGCCAGGCTGACATCCGTGGCCATCGCCTTGGTCGGGTCCTCACCGTCGCGATGGGTGATCAGCAATCGCGTGGCCGACACGCTCGGAGCGGGCACCGCGATGGTGGACCCGAGTCCGAGCAGAAAGCCCACCAGCCCGAGCATGAGCCAGATCCGCAGATGGCGGCGGATCGCGTCGCGGAGGAACCGCAGCGTGACCAGTGCGTCGGGCGGGTGTGCGTTCGTTGGCTTGTCGTCGAACAGCCCGTCGTCGTCCGCCCACGCCGGATCGCTCACCACCGGTTCGGTGTAGGGCTGGTTGCTCATTTGGTCCTCCTCGCAGTGCCGGTGAGGAGGGTGGGCAGCCGCGAGCTCGACCGGCGCATCGACTGCGAGACGCGTCCGATGGTGCGGTCCGTCGGGTCCGGATCGGTGACGACGATGCCGTCGATGGAGCGGTCGTCGGCCGCGGCGGCAACCGCCAGCCGGGCGAGTTCCTCGGCGGTGACGGTGCCGGCCGACAGGGCGATGATCGTGTTGGTCGTCGGTTCCGAGCCGACCACGATCGGGTCCTCCCGGTCGACGACGATCAGATGGATGCTCAGCATCGAGTCACCCGACGGTTCCTGGTGCGAGTCGACCACGATCGAGGTGGAGATGCCGATGGAGTTGGCCAGTTTGGCCAGCTGCGGGCCGAGCGGCAGCGCCTTGTCGTCGCCGGCGAACGAGAGGACGGCCAGCGAAACCGGCGCCCGGTCCTTCACGTCCAGGCCGAGGTGGTGCAGCGTCTTGCGCAGCCCCCATGCCTCGACCGCTGTCGGCGAGTAATGCTCTAGTAGATAGGCCCAGTCCGAGGCGTCGTTCGCCTGGTACGACGAGACCGATGCCAGCACCGGCAGGCCGACCGCGTCGGCGATCTCGTCCCGCAGCCGCAGCCGGCGGTCGCCGCGCTCCTTGGCCAGTACGCCGATCGATCCGACCACCGCGCCGATCAGGGCGCCGAGAAGTCCGTAGATGCCGAGATGAATCGGCACGCTTCCACCGCGTGCGGTTGTCGCCTGCTCCAAGATCCGTGCCCCCGTTTTCTTCCCCAGATCGCCGGGCAGGTTCTGGTCCGTGGTGACGAAGACCAGGTAAACCCCGGCAACAGCGTTCGCCAGCGCCATCGACTGGCTGGCCGTCGTACCCTTGGCGTCGATCTTGATGACGTCCTGGGTGACGGCGGTGACCTTGACCCGGCTGCGGACGACCTCGGTCGACAGCGGCGGGTTCAGGTTCTGCCCGGCGCTCTTCAGCACCGGCTCGCTCTCCGCGATGAACACCTGCGTGTCGGTGCTCTGCGTGCCGGCGGCCTTCTGCGCGTCGGTCGTCGGCGCGGGCGGCAGCACCACCAGCGAGGTGGCGGTGTGCAGGGGCGGCACGAAGAACCCGACGGCGACCCCGCCGAACAGGCCTGCCGCCGCTACGGCCGCCACGATCCAGCGATGCCTGCGGATGGCCCGCCAAGACTTCTTGACGTCGAGCTGCTGTGTGCTCACAGTCCCCTCCAGTCGAACGCCACTTTCTGTCGTGTTAATAGAGGGCGTCGGCCAGAGGCTGATACAGGTTGATGCTGCGTGATGCAGTTAGGACCGGAATCGGAAGGTGCTTACCGCGGGCTCTTCGGCGGCCAGGTTTCCGGTTCCGACGAGTGTCGTGATCGGGACCTTGCGACCGAATCGCGGTGAGTACCAGCCCAGCAACGGATCGTCGCCACCGCGGTGCGCTGTCCAGGTCAGTCCAGCCGGCAACTCGACGGTCGCCGAGCCGGTGGACCACTCCAGCCGTCCGCTCGACCCGTCCAGCTCGACGGACACCTCTGGCCCCAGATGCCAGGCAATACGTACGTCGGACGCCGCATCGAGCCGATCCTCGACCCGCAGTACGCCGTGGTCGAGTACTGCGGTCCGCCGGTGCGTGACGGGTGCATCGCCGACCCGGTAGCCATCGTGCTCGGCTTCCCAGGTGTTGGGCGCGTACCGGCGTACCTTGCCTGTCGCGCCGCGCAGCCAGAGGAACGCTCCGCCCAGGGTGGATTGCTCGGCGCCGGCGACCTCGACGGTGTTGTGGGCGATCGTGGAGCGGAAGTAGTTCCGCCACTCCTCTTCACCGTGGTAGCAGTACGTGCCCGGGTCGGCCAGGATGTCGACGCCGCCGACGCGGACCTCGAGCGAGAGGGCGTCGGAGTGCGCATGCGCGGCGATGGAGAGGAAACCGTGCGGACCGGCGTCCGCGCGGCACCAGATCTCCGGACCGGCGTCGTCACTGCGCAGAATCGTCAGACCGGCGTCCTCGAAGTGATCCGGTCGTACGGCGGGGCGGTCCGGCTGCTGTTTCTCGACCAGCGAGCTGATGATGTACGACGTCGCAGTGGGCGGGCTGTCCGGCCACCAGGGCGCTGCACCGACAGCCGCCGCGCCGAGCGACAGGAACGCCGACCAGTGGTGGATGTCCGGCGGATCGAGGACCAGCACCATGCCCTCGTCGTCGTCGCCCTGGCGCGGTGGCCGGAGCGAGGTGTCGACGATTGCTGCGGCAACGTCGACCGTGCGGGTCAGGAGTGCCCAGGTGTGCCGGCTGAGCGGGTGACCGGACCAGTCTGCCTCCAGGGCGGCGTACAGGCCGAGCTCGGAGACGAAGCGGTGGTAGTCAGTGGCCAGCTCACGGTTCACCCCGGAGGGGAATGTGTTGGCGTCGAGTTCCTTCTCCAGCAGGGCTGTCGCGTCCTGGCGCCAGCGGGTGCTCTTGGTGAACCAGGGGAACGCACAGGCGGCGACGAGCTGACCGGCGGCCTCGGCGATCACGTGGTTGTTGGCCGAGGACCCGTGGCTCTGGAACGCGGCCAGGTAGCGCTGGTGCCAGTAGATCTGCTGGTGCGCCAGTTCGTTGTGTTCGAACAGGTCGGTGATGTCCGGCCAGTCGTTCAGCAGCCGGCGGATCCACGTCCAGCTGATCAGACGGATGCCGATCTCGATCCCGCTGGCCCAGTGCACTCCGGACAGGAACGGGTTCGTACGCCACCAGTCGTTGAGGTGGTCGGCGACGCGTTCGGCGTACCGGTCGTCGTGGGTCAGGAACCAGGCGGCGGCCAGCTGGGTCAGGTGGTGGTGGCGGGACAGCTCCCACACCTGCTTGATGTTGCCGACCGCTTCCTCGTTGCGGTGGTTCAGCTTGAAGACGTACTGCGCCGGGTCCGAGCGACGGCCGGTGATCGGGTCGCGGAACCAGTCCGGTTTCGTCAGGTCGGTCCGGTCGACGCCGAGTACTTCGAGGTTGCCGGCCATGATCGCGTCGGCCGTCCGGATCACGGCCTTGCGGGCGTCCTCCGGCGCGATGCAGGCGGTGTGCGCCGGGAGCGTCGTACTGAAGGTCAGCTCTTTGCGGAGGGGCAGGTGGGTTGCCGTGTTCTGCCCGGGCCTGACCTGTTGGTAGGCCCAGGCAGTACGGCGTCCGGTATCGCGAGCGCGCAGGACGAGTTCGGTGGGGGACATCCGGCGCAGGCGGCGGACGTACCAGCCCAGGGGCTGGCGGCTCACACCTTCTCCGGTTTACCTGAAGCCAGGCTCCGGTCCACCGCGATGGTGGCGCGAGTGGTTGCGACGAGTTCGTCGAAGGAGATCGGCATCGGGCCGCCGGACTTCACCGCGGCGACGAACTGTGCCAGCTCGGTCCGCTGGCCCTTGTCGGTGCTGCGGGTCTTCTTCGTCGACGGCTTGCGGCCGGTCCACACCGAGGCGCTCTGGAAGTTGTCGAGTCGCCCGTTGCGGCCGCCGCCGGTGATGTCGAGCGTCTCCTTCGGGAAGCGCGAGTTGCCGCCGGCGACGTAGTTGATCGTGCCGACCGAGCCTCCTGCGAACCGGAGCGTGACGATCACGTCGCCGGTGTCGGGACCGGGTACGGCGTACACCTCGGTCGGGAGGCTGTTCAGCCACCAGGTCAGGGTGTCGATGAAGTGCCCGCCCTCGCCGGCGAACCGGGTGCCTTCCTTGCCGGCGTCGAGGTACCAGCTGGTGGAGTCGAGCTTGCCGGCGTTGACGAGGTAGCGCAGCGAGAACGCGCCGCCCGGGTCGCCGAAGCGGCCCTTCAGGTCGGTCAGCAGCGGCGCGAACCGGCGGTTGAACCCGACCATCAGCCGGTCGTTGCCGGTGGCATCGACCGTGGCGACGATCCGGTCCAGCTCCTCGTCGGTCAGCGCCAGAGGCTTCTCGACGAAGACGGCCTTCCCGGTCTCGAGCGCCCGGCACGCCAGCTCGGCGTGGGAGCTGTGCCGGGTCACCACGAAGATCGCGTCGAGGCTGTCGTCGGACAGCACCTCCTGCGCATCCGTCGAAATCTGCTCGAACCCGAACCGCCGCTGAGCATTGGCGGCCGACAACGACTTGTTGGTCGCCACCCGAGCCAACACCGCATCCTCATCCTTCTGCAAATGCGGCAGAAGCATGCTCGACGCATAGTTCCCAGCCCCGATGAATCCCATCCGAGCGGCGCCGGCGGGAGCCGGTCGCCCGGCCGGCTCCCGCCGGCGGTTGGTGTCAAGGCCGGAGTCCAGCGCAGCTTCTTCCGCGCCGGTTTCGGCGCGGAGCGCCGGGGCCGGCGCGTCGTTGGGGTATTCGAAGAGGAAGCCGACGCCGGGGAGGGCGCCTGAGCTCAGCTGTTGGTAGACGTTGGTGGCGTCGGCGATGGGGAAGGTGTTTGCGATGAGGGAGCCTACGTCGATCTGTTCGCGGGCGATCAGGTCGATGAAGCATTCGAGGTTGCGGCGTTCGGTCCAGCGGACGTAGCCGGCCGGGTAGTCGATGCCCTGGAGTTCGTACCGGTCGTCGTAGCGGCCGGGGCCGTAGGAGCGCGAGAACCGGACGTCTAGTTCCTTGTCGTAGTACGCGTTCCAGGGCAGGTCCAGCTTGGTCTTGCCGATGTCGACAACCCGGGCACGGTCGCGTGCCAGCCGGGCAGCCGTCTCGACCGGACCGTTGGAGTGACCGCCCGCAGCCAGCAGGATGCGGTCGGCGCCCAGCCCGTTCGATGCCTCCAGCAACGACCGTTCCAGCGAAGCGATACCAGCCTCGTCGGGGGAGGAGCACGCGAGCGCACCGGCCTTCTCCGCCATCCGGCAGCGGTCCGCGACCGTGTCGATGCCGAACACCCGCACCCCGGCCGCGACCAGCAACCGCACCACGAGCTGCCCGACCAAACCGAGCCCGATCACCACCGCAGTCTCGCCAAGCTGCACCTCAGCCTGCCGCACACCCTGCATCGCGATCGCACCAACCGTCGAGAACGCAGCCTGCTCAGCCGGCACGCCGTCCGGCACCGGCACGCACAGGTTCAGCGGCACCCAGTTGTACTCCGCATGCAACGCGAACTCGTTCCCCGCCGCGGCAACCAACTGCCCGACACTGAACTCCTCCGCACCGGCGCCGACCTCGACAACCACACCGCACAGCGAGTACCCGAGCGGCGTGTACGAGTCGAGCTTGTTCATCACCTTCTTGTAGGTGTTCAACGCACCCTGCTGCGCAACGGAGTCCAGCACCTTCCGCACCTGGTCCGGCCGCGCCTTCGCCTTGCCGACCAGCGACAGCTTCGCTTCGCCGACCTTCATCAGCTCCGTGCCGGTCGAGATCAGCGAGTACAGCGAACGGATCAGCACGCCACCGGGCGCACAGGTGGGCGGAGGCACGTCCAGCACAGCCAGCTCACCGGACTTGTAGTTCTGTGCAACCTGCTTCATGTCCGTCCTTGCCAAATTGTCAGAGGGAAGTAATGGTCACGCCCAGCGACCGCATGTGGCGGGTCCAGGTCTCCAAGGTCAGCAACTGCCAGATCTGCTTCGAGTAGTCCTCGCGCCCGGCCCGCTCGTCGTCGACGAGCTTCTGTACGGCGGCCCGCTGCAGGAACCCGCTGCCGACCAGCTCACCGCGCAGCAGCGTGTCGTCGACGAGCTCGCGCAGGTCGTTCCGCACCCAGGCCCGCAGCGGCGCACTGAACGACGCCTTCGGCCGGTAGATGATCTCTTTCGGCAGCCACGCCTCGGCCGCCTTCTTCAGCGCCAGCTTGCTGACCCGGCGGTGGATCTTCTCGCTGCCCGGGATCGAGAACGCCGCGCGCGCGACGATCGGGTCCACGAACGGCGTCCGTACTTCGGTCGACGCCGCCATGCTGGACCGGTCCGTGTACGCGAGGTTCAGCCCCGGCAGGAACATCCGCGAGTCGGCCAGGCACATCCGGTTCACGTGATCGTCGAGCGTGGTGTCGTGGTAGATGTCGGCGTGCTCGGACAGCAGCTTCCCGACGTACGGTTCCAGGTCCGGGCTCAGCAGCCCGGCGAGCTGGTCCCCGTCGTACATCGTGTAGCTGCGCCGGAACGCCGTCTCCTCGGAGAGGTTCGCGAACGTCTCGAACCGCTTGGCCCACCGCGCGTACCGCAGTCCGCGCCCGTTCACCGTCACCGGCAAGCGTCGTACGGCGGGCCCGATCACACCGTTCCGCAGTACGCCGGGAAGCCGCTGGTACTGCGCTCCCATCACGCACGCGAGGTGCTTGCGGTAACCGCCGAACAGCTCGTCGGCGCCCATCCCGGACAGCAGGACCTTCACGCCGGCGTCGCGTGCGGTGTCGCACATCAGCAGCGTGTTGATCGCGGCCGGGTCGCCGATCGGCTCGTCCAGGATGTCGACAATCCGCGGAAGCAACTCCACGACATCGGGAGCGATCTCGATCTCGTGCAGGTCGATGCCGAACTGCTGCGCCACCTTGCGCGCGTAGATCGCGTCGTCGGGCATCGCCTCGAGCTTCTGGTCCTGCGCGCGGAACGTGATCGTGTACGAGTCGACACTCGGATCCATACGCTTCGCCAGCACGGTCACCAAGCTGGAATCCAGCCCGCCGCTGAGGAACGTGGAGACCGGGACATCTGCGACCATGTGAGCGGCGACCGACTCCTCGATGATCGTGCGCAGGTCGGCCGGCGGACCGGCCGCGGCCTCGGTGGCGACGTCGGTCACCCGCCAGTACATCTCGTGCCGGCTGCTGCCGTCCGGGCGGAACTCGGCCCACGAACCCGGCGGAAGCTTCTCCACACCGTCGATCGCGCAACGCTGCTCCGGCAGCCAGTAATAGAGCATCGACGCGATCAACGCCCCGGGCTCGGTCCGCAGCTCGGACCCGACTGCCGTGACAAGTGCCTTCAGCTCGGACGCGAAGACAACTCCGTCTTGCCGGCGCAGGAAGTACAGCGGCTTGATGCCGAGCGGGTCGCGGGCGAGGTACATGCTGCCGCTGTCCTCGTCGAGCATCGCGAACGCGAACATGCCCCGGAACCGCTTCAGCGCATCCGGACCCCAGCGGCGCCACGCTTCCAGAACCACCTCGGTGTCGCCGTTGGTGCGGAAACCGACGCCGGCCTTGGACAGCTCGGCCCGCAGTTCCTTGTAGTTGTAGAGCTCGCCGTTGTAGCAGATGGTCAGCCCGCGCTTGCTGAACGGCTGGTCGGCCTCCGACGACAGGTCGATGATCGACAACCGGCGGTGCGCGAGGAACGCCCGTACGTCGCCCTCGTCGAACGCGTAGATCCGGTCGGCGTCCGGACCGCGGTGGGCGATCCGGTTGCTCATCGCCTCGGCGAGGGCAAAACCGTCGTGCTGCTGGTAGCAGCCGGCGATGCCGCACACGTCAGGACCCCGTCGCGCGTGCGACGTCACCGATGTGGCTGACGTGACCGGTCAACGCGTCGTACACCTGCAGGTACGCCTTCTGCTGGTGTTTCCACGCCAGCACCTGCTCGACCCGTTCGCGGCCGAACTTGCCCATCCGGCGCCGGCGTACCTCGTCGTCGAGCAGCTCGACGATGGCGTCGCCGTACTGCGCGACGTCGTTCGGCTCGACGTACACCGCTGCCTCCGCGGCGGAGACCTTGGTCTCGATCAGGTCGAAGGCGACGACGGGAAGCTCGAACGCCATGTACTCCATGGTCTTGTTCATCGTCGACACGTCGTTGAGCGGATTCTTCGGGTCGGGGGACAGGCCGATGTCCGCGGTCGACATCACCGCGCGCACGGTCTCGTCCGGCACCCGGCCGGTGAACTCGATGTAGTCCCTGAGACCGAGGTCGTCCCGCAACGCGACCACCTCGTCGAACGAGTCGCCGCCGCCCATCAGCGTGAACGCGATGTCGGTGCGGCCGAGAGTGTTGACAATGTGATCCGCAGCGCGGATGACGATGTCGACACCGTCCTGCGGGCCCATCACGCCGATGTACGTGACCAGGAATCGGTGGCCGCGGCGGAGCGCCTCGTCCGCTGCGGCCGGGTCGCGCTGCAGCTTGTCCGGGTCCGGCCCGGTGCGGACCACGGTCACGTCGTGGTTCGCCTTGCCGCTGCGGGTGATCGCGATCCGGCGGTAGGAGTCGTTCGTCGAGGTGACGTGGTCGGCTGTGCGGTGCGTCGTCCGCTCGAGGAACCGCAGTCCCTTGTACGGCAGGCTCTTCGTGCCGCCGAAGCGGGACTGGAACAGCTCCGGGCACAGGTCGTGGTGGTCGAAGACGAACTTCGTCCCGTCCAGGCGGCGCAGCAGCATCGCGATCGGCCAGAAGATGTCCGGCGGGTTGCAGGCCTGCATCACCGTGAACTTGCCAGCCTTACGGGCGCGGAAGACCAGCCGCAGCGTCAGCAGGAACGAGTACGCGTACTCCCAGACGAAGCTGACCTTGCTGCCGCCCGGTGCGTAGGCCTTGTACTTGTGCACCGTCACGCCGTCGATGACCTGGTACGCCGGGTCGCCCGGCCCCTTCGGGCAGACCACCGTGACGTCGTACCCGGACGCCACCAGCGCCTGGCACTCCAGCCAGACGCGGCGGTCGAACGGCACCCAGAGGTTCTGGATGATGATGAGGACCCGCGGACCGCTCACCAGCCCACTCCTTCGTATCCGGGCAGCGACTCCACGTCGGCGCCGAGCCGGCCGATCAGGTCGATCGTCCGTGCGGGTGGCGCTTCGAGCAGGGCGTTGATGGCGGCGTTGTCGGTGGCCGAGACAATGGCCAGGTCGGCGCCGGCGAGGGCCGCCGACGGGTCGTCGGTGAGGACGCGCTGCAGGTGCGGCAGCTTCGACTGCACGTGGCGCAGGTTCGCGCCGACCAGACGGGTCGGGTTGACGATCGCGTCGTAGATACGCAGGTTGTAGCCCTTGCCGATCAGGCGCTCGGCCAGCTCGACATTCGGGCTCTCGCGCAGGTCGTCGGTGGCGTGTTTGAAGCTCAGGCCGAGCAGCGCGATCTCACGGCCGGGGCCGGCGATCACCCGGTCGACGACGTCGCGGACGCTCCGCTCGTTGGTGGCCAGCGTGCCGGCCAGCAGTGGGAGCTCGGTGTCGTTCATCCGTGCCAGGTGCAGAACCGAGCGCAGGTCCTTCGGCAGGCAAGAGCCGCCGAACGCGAAACCGGGCTTCAGGTAGTACGGTGAGATGTTCAGGCTGGTGTCCTGGACGAAGATCTTCATCACCTCGCGCGAGTCCACGCCGAAGTGCCGGAAGATCCGGCCCATCTCGTTCGCGAACGAGACCTTGGTGGCGTGGAACGCGTTGCAGGCGTACTTGAGCGCCTCCGCGGTCCGGACGTCGACGACTTCCACATCCCTGCCGAGGAAGCCGAACAGGTCGGTCAGAGCGGTACCGACCTTCGGGTTGCGGGTGCCGACGACAACGAACGGCGGCGCGTAGAAGTCGGCCAGGCCGGATCCTTCGCGCAGGAACTCCGGGCACATCGCCGTACCGAAGGTCAGACCCTCCGGCGGCGGTACGTCGGCCAGCACCTTCTCGACCACCTCGTCGACCGTCCCCGGGGGGACCGTCGAGCGGACCACGATGCTGTGGAACCCCGACGCCGGCCGGAGGACGGTCTGCGCGGCCTCCGCGATGTCGCGGACCGCGCGTTTGATGTACGTCAGATCGGTACTGCCCGCCGGAGTCGACGGCGTACCGACACAGATCAGCGAGACATCGGCCCGCTCGAGCGCGACCCGTGGATCGGTGGTCGCGTGCAGGCGACCCGAGGTCGCACCGTCCGCCACCAGCTCGTCCAGACCCGGCTCGACCACCGGGCTGTGTCCCTGAGTGATCGGACCAACCTTCGCAGTATCGACATCGACCCCCCAGACGTCGTGGCCGGCGGCCGCCAGGCACGCGGCCGTAACAGATCCGACATACCCCAGGCCGAACACGGCAACCTTCATAACGCCCCCCACAGGCTCATGACGCGGCATCCCCACGTCCGCAGCGCCCATGAGAGCAGCCTCGGCACCGTCCTGATACACGCGATCCGAACAAATTGGCTGTATCAGGCGCTTGTCCGGGGGTTCTTTATGGGCGACAGGGGACTGCGCTGGGGTGAGGGGAACACGGATGAGGGTTCTGGTCACTGGGGATCGGGGTTATATCGGGGCCGTCATGGTGCCGTTTCTGCGGGATGCCGGGCATCAGGTGGACGGTCTGGATACGGGCCTGTACGAAGGGTGTGACCTGCTCGGCGGGCCGGACCCGATCGGGGACAGGGCGCCGCGGGACATGCGGGACGTGACCGCGCGCGAGCTCGAGGGGTACGACGCGGTGGTCTGTCTGGCCGCGCTGTCGAACGATCCGCTCGGCAACCTGGACAAGGCGGCGACGTACTCGGTCAACCTGGACGGCACGCTGAACGTCGCGCAGGCCGCGAAGGACGCGGGCGTCGAGCGCTTCCTGTTCGCGTCGTCGTGCAGCTTGTACGGCGCGGCCGGCTCCGAGGCGGTCGGCGAGGACGCCGAGATGTTCCCGGTCACGGCGTACGGCGAGACGAAGGCGCTGGCCGAGCAGCAGCTGTCGAAGCTCGCCGACGACACCTTCAGCCCGACGTACCTGCGCAACGCGACCGCGTACGGCGCATCGACCCGGCTGCGGCTCGACATCGTCGTCAACAATCTGACCGCGATCGCGCTGACGTCGGGCCAGGTCCGGCTGGAGAGCGACGGTACGCCGTGGCGCCCGCTGGTCCACATCGAGGACATCAGCCGCGCGTTCCTGACGGTGCTGGAGTCGCCGCGCGAGACGATCCACGACGAGGCGTTCAACGTCGGCCGGTCCGAGGACGTCGTCCAGGTCCGCGACATCGCCGAGATGGTCCGCGAGGCGGTGCCGGGCTCGACGCTGTCGATCGCCGAGGGCGCCGGCCCGGACCTGCGCAACTACAAGGTCGACTTCAGCAAGCTCAACGACACGTTCCCGGAGCTGCAGCTGCAGTGGACGGTCCGCAAGGGCGTCGAGGAGCTGTACGCCGCCTACCAGCGGCACGGCCTCACGCTCGACGACTTCAACTCCGCCCAGTTCGTCCGCCTGCGCCGGATCCAGCAGCTGCTCGCCGCCGGACTCGTCGACGGCCAGCTGCGGCGCCAGACCGACGGCCAGTTCCCGGGACCGAAGGAGATGCAGTGATGAACACCCCGATGAACAGCTGCCGGATCTGCGGCGCGGAGCTCACGCGCACGTTCGTCGACCTCGGCATGTCGCCCCCGTGCGAGAGCTACCTGCGCGCGGACCAGCTCGACAGCGGTGAGACGTTCTACCCGCTGCACGTGCGGATCTGCGACAACTGCCTGCTCGTCCAGCTCCCGGCGTACGTCGCCGCGGACGACGTGTTCAGCGACTACCTGTACTTCTCGTCGTACTCGACCAGCTGGGTGGAGCACGCCCGCCGGTTCGTCGTCGACATGCAGGAGCGGCTCGACCTCGGCGCGGAGAGCCTGATCGTCGAGGCTGCCAGCAACGACGGCTACCTGCTGCAGCACGCGACCGCCCTCGGGATCCCGGTGCTCGGCATCGAGCCGGCCGCGAACATCGCGAAGATCGCCAACGAGAACGGCATCCGCACCGAGAGCTACTTCCTCGGCGAGGAGACCGGCAAGGACGCGGCGGCTCGGCACGGGCAGGCGGACCTTGTCGTCGGCAACAACGTGTTCGCGCACGTACCGGACATCGTCGACTTCGCCAAGGGCCTGCGCGCGCTGGTCAAGGACGACGGCCTCGTGTCGCTGGAGTTCCCGCACCTGCTCCGGCTGATCGAGCGTCGCCAGTACGACACGATCTACCACGAGCACTACCAGTACCTGACGCTGAAGACCGCCGCGCTGGCGCTGGAGAAGGCCGGCCTCAAGGTGGTCGACGTCCAGGAGCTCGCCAGCCACGGCGGGTCGCTGCGACTGTTCAGTACGCCGGTCGAGACCGCCGGCGAGCCGACCGAGCTGGTCGGCAAGGTGCTGCAGGACGAGAAGGACGCCGGCCTGCACACGGTCGAGGGCCACCTGGGCTTCGCCGACGAGGTGTTCGCGATCAAGTCCGATCTGGTGGAGTTCCTGATCCAGGCCCGCCGCGAAGGCAAGACGGTGGCCGGGTACGGCGCTCCCGGCAAGGGGAACACGCTGCTCAACCACTGCGGCATCCGCGAGGACCTGCTGCCGTACACGGTCGACCGCAGCCCGCACAAGCACGGGATGTTCCTGCCCGGTACGCACATCCCGATCTTCGCACCGGAGCGCCTGGCCGAGACGCGCCCCGACTACATCGTGATCCTGCCGTGGAACCTGCGCGCGGAGATCGTCCATCAGCTCGGCTACGCACGGGAGTGGGGCGCGAAGTTCGTCGTACCCATCCCGCAGCTCGAAGTGATCTGAACAGGCGTTGGGGGGAAGGAAAGTCAGATGAAGGTCGTGATCTTCTGCGGGGGGCTCGGGCTGCGGATGCGCAGCGGCGTCGACTCCGCACCGAAACCGATGATGACGATCGGCGACCGGCCGGTCCTGTGGCACATCATGCGGTACTACGCGCACTTCGGCCACACCGAGTTCATCCTGTGCCTGGGCTTCGGGGGAGCCGCGGTCAAGAACTACTTCCTCAACTACGAGGAGACCGTCTCCAACGACTTCGTGATGACCAAGGGCGGCGAGCACATCGAGCTGCTCGACTCCGACATCAGCGAGTGGAAGATCACCTTCGTCGACACCGGTATCGACACCTCGATCGGTGAGCGGCTGCGCCGGGTCCGGCCGTTCCTGGAGGACGACGACGCCTTCCTGGCCAACTACGGTGACGTGCTCACCGACGCGCCGATGGACAAGATCGTCGATCACGTGATGACCAGCGACATCACCGCCAGCCTGCTCGCGGTGCCGCCGCAGGCCTCGTTCCACACGGTCGAGTTCGGCACCGACTCCCGGGTCACCGGGCTGCGGTCGGCGGTCGACCTGAACGTCTGGATCAACGGTGGGTTCTTCGTCATCAAGAAGGAGATCTTCGACGTCCTGCACGAGGGCGAGGACCTGGTCGGCGACGCGTTCCCGCGGCTGGCCGCGATGCGCAAGCTCGAGGCCATCCCGCACCACGGGTTCTGGGCGCCGATGGACACGCTCAAAGAGCGAAGCCAGCTCGAGGAGCTGTACCGGTCCGGCAAGAAGCCGTGGGCGCTGTGGAGCCACCAGGTCCGCCAGCAGCAGGCACAGGTGCTGGACAAGCAACCCACGGTGCCGGCGGACGCGCCGGTAGTGGTGGCGATCTGATGCTTCCGTTCCAGCTCGGCCTGATCGACGGGCCGGTCCACCTGGTTGCCCTCGGCGCTCATCCGGACGACATCGAGATCGGCTGCGGCGGCACGCTGCTGAAGCTGGCCGAGTCGGTGCCGGAGCTGTCCGCCGAGTTCGTGATCGCGACCGGTACGCCGGTGCGCCTGGAGGAGGCCCGCCGCGCGGCGGAGCTGTTCCTGCCGGACTGCGAGGTGACCGTCACGTCGGCCGAGCTGCCGGACGGCCGGTTGCCGGCGTACTGGAACCAGACCAAGGAGTTGCTCGAGGCAACGGCTCGGGGCGGTAACACCGGTTCGGGGCGTCGCCCCGACCTGGTGTTTGCCCCGAGCAAGCACGACGCGCACCAGGACCACCGGCTGATCGCCGAGCTGGCGCCCACGGTGTGGCGCAACCACCTGGTGCTGCACTACGAAATCCCGAAGTGGGACGGCGACATCAGCCGGCCGTGGCTGTACGTCGAGCTCACCGAGGAGCAGATGCAGGACAAGGTCGCGCTGCTGCACAAGGCGTACCCCTCCCAGGTCCCGCACGACTGGTTCGACGGAGAGGTCTTCTCCGGGCTGGCCCGGTTGCGCGGGATGGAATGCCGGGCGACGTACGCCGAAGCCTTCACGACGGCCAAGGCGACGCTGACATGGTGAGCGCTGACATGGTGAATGAAGGAGATGCGGTGACCGCTCTTGAAGACAGCACCGTTAAGTGTCGCGGGTGCGCGTCGGAGAACGTCGTACTCGTGGTGGACGTGGGCGACCAGCCGCTCGCCGACTACTTCCCGCCGGCGGACAACCCCGGCCCGGATCCGCGCTGGCCGCTGTCGCTCTGGCTGTGCCGGGAGTGCACGTTGGTGCAACTCGGTCCGGTGGAGGCGCAGCTGGCCGAGGAGCCGTTGGCCGTTGAATCCGCGACCAGCCGCGCGCATGCGGAGGCTTCCGTCAAGGAGATCCTGCGGGACTACCCGGAGCTTCTCGGCACGGTGGTGTTCGAGTTCGGCAGTCCGCACGGCGGGTCATGGCTCGATCACCTGTACGCGGCGGGTTCGCGGCTGGCCGGCGAGGACGAGAAGGCCGGCCTGGTGATCGACGTCCACGGGATCGTGCACGAGCCGCAGTACGGCGACTCGCTGAAGCTGCGGGCCGATCGGCTCGCGCCGGGTGGCCTGCTGGTGATGGAGTTCCACCACCTGCTGCCGTTGTTCATCGGCAACCAGTTCGACACGATCCGGCACGGCCACTGGGCGTACGTCTCGCTGCGCGCGCTGCAGAACATCGCCGCGCTGCACGGCCTGACCATCGAGTCGGTGCGGCAGGCCGAGATGTACGGCGGCAGCCTGATGGTGATGCTGCGGCACACCGCGGACGCGAAGCCGGACGCCTCGGTCGACGTGGTTCTGGACGACGAGGAAGCGGCCGGGATCGCCGACGAGGTCCAGCTCGGCAGCCTGCACGAGGCCGCGCGGCATGCGGCCGGTGCGCTGCACGACGAGCTCAGCCGTCACCAGGCCGCCGGCCGGACGGTCCTCGGGTACGGCGCTCCTTCGAAGGCGCCGGTGCTCCTGGATCTGAGCAACGTCACGACGGACCTGCTGCCGTTCACCGTGGATCTCGCGCCGGGTAAACACGGCCGCCGGATTCCCGGTGCCTGCATGGTGCCGATCCGCCCGATCGAGGAGCTGAAGGCCGCGCGGCCGGACGTCGTCCTCGTGCTGACCTGGGATATCGCCGACGAGATCGTCGCGCAACTTGAAGCGGACGGCGGCTGGGGCGCCACCTATCTGGTCCCGTTGCCCGAGCCGCACGAGCTGGGGACTCGTCGTCAGGACGCAAGGTGAACTCGCCTGTGGTGATTCTGTTAGGGGAACCGGAATGACATCCGTTGCAGGCAGCCTGCGCAGTTCGGGGCTCGATATGGTCAAGCGCGTACTCCGCGGACCGATGGCTCGCCTGACGGCGGTCCACCGCCTTCGGTGGCGGGTGACCTCGCGGGAGGCGCTGTTCACGCACGTCTACGAGACGTCGGGATGGGACAGCGCCGAGTCCGGGTCCGGCACTGGCTCCGAACTGCGGGCCACCGTCGACATCCGCGAACGCCTGCCGGAGCTCCTGACCCGGCTCGACGTCAAGACGATGCTCGACGCCCCGTGCGGCGACCTGAACTGGATGCGCCACATCCCGCTTCCGGTGGATAAGTACCACGGTCTCGACATCGTCGCGAGTGTGATCGAGAAGAACCGGCAGGAGTACGGCAACGAGCAGCGGGACTTCGCGGTCGCCGACCTGACCAAGGACAAGCTGCCCTCCGTGGACCTGATCCTGTGCCGGGACTGTCTGGTGCACGTCTCGTTCCAGGACGCGGCCGACATTCTGGAGAACTTCCGCGCCACCGGGGCGCAGTGGCTGGTGATCAACACCTACGCGAACGTCGAGCGGAACCACAACCAGTTCACCGGCCGCAACTGGCGGCAGCTGAACATGCAGCTCCCGCCCTTCAACTTCCCCGCGCCGCTCGAGTCCTTCCCGGACGGTGGCGAGGTCGACCCCAACCGGCTCGGACTGTGGCGCCTCCAGGACCTGCCCGCCGTCCAGCGAAGCGCTTTGTGAGCCGACGATGAAAGCTGTCCTGCGCCGCCTCACCTGGGGACTTGCCGACCAGGCTGTGACCAGCCTGGTCAGCTTCCTGGTGGGCGTTGTCGTCGCCCGGCAGCTGGGTGCGCTGCAGTTCGGCGCGTTCAGCCTGGCCTGGGTGACGTACGGCGTGGTCCTGAACATCTCGCGCGGCCTGGGGACCGATCCGCTCGCGGTCCGGTTCAGCGGCCTGGAGCGGCCGGTGTGGCGGACCGCGGTCGCGAAGTCGTCCGGGATGGCGATCGTCGTCGGTCTCGGCACCGGCGCGATCTGCGCGCTCGTCGGGCTGCTGCTCGGTGGGCACGCCGGCCAGGCATTCATTGCCCTGGGCATCGTGTTGCCGGGCCTGATGCTGCAGGACAGCTGGCGGTTCGCGTTCTTCGCGTCGGGACAGGGCGGCAAGGCTTTCGTCAGCGACATCACCTGGGCGCTCGGCCTGGTGCCGCTGCTGTATCTGGCTTCCCAGCACGCCAGCGTGACCCTGTTCGTCCTGGCGTGGGGTGGAGCCGGGGTGTTCGCGGCGCTCGTGAGCGGGCTGCAGGCAGGCATTCTGCCGCGGCCGATACTGGCTCGCCGCTGGCTGTCCGAGCACCGCGATCTCAGCCTTCGCTACCTGACGGAGAACCTCACGCTCAGCGGCGCCTACCAGCTCCGGATCTACGGATTGGGCGCGTTGGCCGGCGTCGCCGCCGTCGGTACTGTGCGCGGCGCGGAGATGCTGCTCGGACCGTTCTTCATCGTGCTTTCGGGGATCGGCCTGGTCGCCGTACCGGAAGCCGCCCGGGTCCTGCGAAGGTCTGTCCGGGCGTTGCCGCTGTTCTGTCTGGCACTTGGTGGCGCGCAGGCCCTGGCCGCGCTCGGCTGGGGTCTGCTCCTGCTGTTCGCGCTGCCGGACAAGTGGGGCCACGCACTGCTCGGCGAAGTCTGGCTGACCGCGTCCGCATTGGTGCTGCCGGCAACTTTGTCGGTGGCGTGTGCGGGCTTCAACACCGGCGCCGCGGCAGGTCTGCGTGCACTCGGTATTGCCCGCCGCAGTCTCAAGGCTCAGCTGTGTGCCTCGGCGTTCTACCTCGTCGGTGGTGTGGTGGGCGGTGCGCTCGACGGTGCGCGCGGTTCGGCCTGGGGCGCCGCGTGTGCGACGTTCGCAGCGGCGTTCGTCTGGTGGTACACGCTGCATGTGGGCGTCCGCGAGCGCAAGCAGTTGGAGTCGGCGGTGGATTCCGAGGAGTCCCAGCCGGTCGTTCCCGAAGTGAGAAGCACATGAACGCGGTACCGCGGCTGACCGTCGGGCTGCCTGTCTACAACGGCGAGAAGTATCTCGCCGAGTCCCTGGACGCGCTACTGGGACAGTCGTACGGCGACTTCGAGCTGATCATCTCCGACAACGCCTCGACCGACGCGACCGAGGCGATCTGCCGCGAGTACGCAGCGAAGGACCCGCGGATCACCTACCTGCGCCAGCCGGCCAACATCGGCGCAACACCCAACCACAACTTCGTCTTCGAGCAGTCGCACACCGAGCTGTTCAAATGGGCCTCGTACGACGACCTGTACGGACAGGAGCTGCTGGAGCGGTGCATCGCGGCGCTCGACGACGACCGTGAACTGGTCCTCGCCCACTCCTGGGAGGCGTTCATCGACGCGACCGGGGAGATCCTCCTCACCGTCGACTATCCGCTCGCGACGGATTCGCCGGATCCGGTCGAGCGATTCCGGAGCATGCTCTTCGCCGTCGGCGGCGACGACTTCTACGGCGTGATGCGGTCGGAGACGCTGCGCCGTACGCCGCTGCACGGCAGTTATCACCACGCGGACCGCACTTTGATGGCCGAAGTCGCGCTGTCCGGGCGGTTCTACCAGGTGCCCGAGGTGCTGTTCTTCCGCCGCGACCACCCGGACCGCGCCGAGCGGGCGAAGCCGACGATCCGCAGCCGCGCCGCCAACATGGAGCCGCGGCGCGCACACCGGCTGAGCAATCCGACCGCGCGGTTGCTCGCCGAGTACGTCGGCGGCTTCGTCGGCGCGATCCGGCGGGCGCCGCTCTCGTCGGCACAACGCCGGCGGTGCTACACGCACCTGCTGCGCTGGATGGCGAGCCGGGCGGCGCACAGATCGTCGGCCCGGATCGAAGACACGGTTCCCGCCGGACGCACGCAGGCTCAGGCAGAGATGGGGAGAAGATGAACGCAGTACCGCGGCTGAGCATCGGCCTGCCGGTCTACAACGGCGAGAAGTACCTCGCGGAGGCGCTCGACGCGCTGCTCGGGCAGACGTACGCCGACTTCGAGCTGATCATCTCCGACAACGCCTCGACCGACGGCACGGAGCGGATCTGCCGGGAGTACCTGGCCCGCGACCCGCGCATCCGCTACATCCGCCAGCCGGTGAACGTCGGTGCGTCGCCGAACCACAACATCGTCTTCACCGAATCACGCGGCGAGCTGTTCAAGTGGGCGTCGTACGACGACCTGTACGCGCGCGATCTGCTGGAGCGTTGCATCGAAGCGCTCGACGAGCACCCGGACGCGGTGCTGTGTCACTCGTGGAGCGCGATCATCGACGAAGCCGGGGACATCGTCGCGAAGGTCGGCTACCCGTTGACGACCGATTCGCCGGACCCGGTCGAGCGGTTCCGGAGCCTGCTGTTCGACGTCGGCGGCGATGACGACTACGGCGTCGTACGGGCCGACGTCCTGCGGCGGACCGCGCTGAACGAGAGCTTCTACCACGCCGACCGGACGATCGTGGCCGAGATCGCGCTGCACGGCCGGTTCCTGCACGTGCCGGCGTCGTTGTTCTTCCGCCGCGACCACCCGGACAGCGCGCTGCGGTCGAACCGGACGGTCCGTTCCTGGTGCGGCAATCTCGACCCGCGCCGCCGGAAGCACTCGACCATCCGGCTGCTGGCGGAGTACCCGCTGGGTTACGTCCGGATGCTGTTCCGCGCGCCGCTGACCGCCGGCCAGCGAGTGCGTTGCCTCTGGCAACTTGTGCGCTGGATGACGAGCCGGGCGGTGCCGCCGTCGATGCGACGACAGGACACTCCGGTCGAGCAGGTCAGTGAGGTCGTGTCGGTATCCAGGGTGGTCGCAGGCCAGAGCGGACGAATCGCATGAGCGACAAGAGTTTCAGCACGCCGGCCAAGGGCGGCCCGCGGATCGGGTTCTTCGGCCTGCTCGGCCACGGGAACCTCGGCAACGACGGGTCGCTGGAGGCGTTCCTCGCCTACCTGGCCAAGTCGTACCCGGATGCGCAGATCGACTTCCTCTGCTCCGGTCCGGACGTGGTCGAGAAGCGCTACGGCCTACCGGCCATCCGGATGAACTGGAACCGCGACGAGTACAGCACCGCGAGCAGCCCGCGTTCGCTCGCGCTCAAGGGGATCGGCAAGGTCGTCGACTTCTTCTGGACCACCTCCTGGGTACGGCGCCACGACGTGGTGGTCGTACCGGGCATGGGCGTGCTGGAGGGCGGTCTGCCGCTGCGCTGGTGGGGCTTCCCGTACTCGCTGCTGCTGCTGACCGCGGCCGGTCGCCTGACCGGCACGAAGGTCGCGCTCGTCAGCGTCGGCGCCAACACGTCGGGACGACGGATGACCCGCCGGGTCTTCACCTGGGCGGCCCGCCTGGCGTACTACCGCTCGTTCCGCGACCAGTTGTCGAAGGACGCGATGCGCGCCACCGGCCTGGGCATCGCGGACGACCCGGTCTACCCGGACCTGGCGTTCTCGCTGCCGATTCCCGCCGTACGGTCGGCGACGCCGCCGGGAGAACCCACGACCGTCGGCGTCGGCGTGATGACGTACCGGGGCACGGACGACGACCGCGACCGCGCCGAAGAGGTCTTCGACGAGTACGTCGCGAAGATGACGCGCTTCGTGCACTGGCTGGTCGACAACGGGCACCGGGTCCGGGTGCTCACCGGCGACCACGAGGACGAACTGGTCTCGAGCGCGATCCTCGCCGACGTCCGGGAGAACCGGCCCGACCTCGATCCGTCCTGGGTCGTCGAGGACCCGCCGAAATCGCTGGACGACGTGATGGAGCAGATGGCGGCGCTCGACACGATCGTCGCCACCCGGTTCCACAACGTGGTCTGCGCGCTGATGCTGTCCAAGCCGACCGTGTCGATCGGGTACGCCGCGAAGAACGACGTACTGATGGCCGACATGGGCCTCGCGGAGTTCTGCCAGAACATCCGCTCACTCGACGTGGATCGACTGATAGCCCAGTACACCGCGCTCGAGTCCCGCCGCGACGTGGTCGGACCGGCGATGGACGAGCGGAACGCAGTCAACCGCAGCCGGCTCGAGGACCAGTACGACGTCTTGTCGTCGAAGGTCTTCCCCCGGCCCGCGGAAACCTTGGAGGGAAGCTCATGAACGTGACGCGGGTACCCGAGATCGCCGGTGTCTATCTGTTCGAGCCGACACCGCACGTCGACGACCGCGGCTTCTTCAGCCGGACCTTCGACGCCGAGATCGCCCGGTCGGTCGGGATCGACCCGGACGGGTTCGCACAGGACAGCCTGTCGCGGTCCCGCAAGGGAGTGCTGCGCGGGATGCATCTGCGCTCCGGGCAGGGCGAGGCGAAGCTGGTCCGCTGCTCCGCCGGCGAGGTGTTCGACGTCGTGGTCGACCTCCGGCCGGACTCCCCGACGTACCTCGGGCAGGCGCACTTCACGCTGTCGGGGGACACCCAGTGTTCGGTGTACATCCCGGCCGGGTGCGGGCACGGATTCCAGGCGCTCACCGAACCGGCGGACATCGCGTACCGGATCGACCGGCCGCACGATCCGTCCGAGGACGTCGTGATCGCCTACGACGACCCCGATCTCGCCATCCCGTGGCCGCTGCCGGTCACGCTCATGTCGGCCCGCGACCAACGGGCCGTCTCTCTTGCCGACCTCGCCGCGGGCGTCCTGAGCGCCCGCTGATCGATCACCAACTCCGGAAGGGGGCCCTCATGGCTCACACCGCATCGATATCGCAGCTCCAGACGCCGCCGTGGGCGCTCGTCAACGGCGAGCTCGTGCCGTACACCGACGTCAAGATCCACATCGGCGCCGAGGCACTGACCCGGGCGCTGAGCGTCTTCGAAGGCGTGAAGGGCTACTGGGACACCGCCGGCGAGGTCTTCTCGATCCGGACTCCGCGCCGTCACTACGACCGGCTCCGCCGTTCCGCGTCGCTGTTCCACATCCCGGTCCGCTTCAGCTACGACCAGTTCCTCGCCGGGCTCGAGAAGCTGGCCGGTGAGCTGCTGGTGACGGACAAGGACCTGTGGTTCCGGCCGACGATGTACGTCACCCACGGGCACTGGGGTGAGGCGACCGAGGCCGACCTGGTGGTCACCGCCTTCAGCCAGCGCAAGCTGGACCCGGACCCGATGCGGCTCGGCGTGACGAGCTGGCGCCGCGCCTCCGACCTCGTGCTGCCGACGCGCGTGAAGAGCAGCGCGAACTACGTCGGCGCCCGGATGGCACGCATCGAGGTACGCCGGCTCGGGTACGACGACGCGATCATGCTCAACGACGCCGGCCGCGTCGCGGAGGCGACCGGTGCGTGCGTCCTGATGGTCCAGCGCGGACGGATCGTCACGCCGCCGACCAGCGAGTCGTGCCTGGACAGCATCACGGTCGACATCCTCGAAGAGGTGGCCAAGGAGCTCGGGATGCCGTTCGACCGGCGCCCGATCGAGCGGACCGAGTTGCTCGCCGCCGACGAGTGCGGCCTGGCCGGCACGATCTCGGAGCTCACGCTGGTCTCCGAGCTCGACGGTGTCGAGTACGACCAGACCGGACTGCTGGCGCAGCTCCGGCAGCGGTACCTGGAACTCATGCGTGGCGACCTGGTCCTGCCGGGCGTCGAGCTGGCGCCGCTGGCCGACGTGTCACGTCAACTACTGCCGGCGGAGGCCGGAGTTTAAGGCCGAGGTCCGGCCGGGGGAATCAAGACCTGGAGGGGGTCCCATGCATTCCATTTACGTCGACGCCGAGTTCAGTGACGACGAGCGTAGACAGAAGCTGTACGACGGCGACCTGTTCGTCTACTCACCGCGTCCGTCGACGCTGGCGCTGACCGAGTTCGCCGGCGAGATGGCCCGGCAGGCCTTCCACCCGCTGGACCCGGAGACGGCCCAGTTCGACATGTCCGTCGAGGACTACGCGGCGCTGCTCGCCGAGCTCAAGCCGCGGTTCATCCACCACCCGGAGTCGAAGCGGCTGATCCAGGAGATGCTGGTCGACTTCGGGTGCGACCCCGAGCAGGTGTACTTCGACGTGCCGCGGATGCGCAGCTCGACGTCGGACGACTACCTGACCACCGGGATCGCGTTCGCGTTCCACCCGCACCGCGACACCTGGTACTCCGCGCCGTACACACAGCTGAACTGGTGGCTGCCGATCTTCGCGATCAGCGACGACAACGGGCTGGCGTTCCACCCGCGGTACTGGCAGACCCCGGTGAAGAACAGCTCACGGGTCTACAACTACGCGGAATGGAACGCGACCAGCCGGAAGATCGCGGCGACCCAGATCGGCACCGACACCCGGGTCCAGCCGGTGCCGGAGGAAGAGGTCGAGCTGGTGCCGCAGATCCGCCCGATCTGCAAGCCGGGCGGGATCATCCTGTTCTCCGGTGCGCAGCTGCACTCCAGTGTGCCGAACACGTCGGGCCGGACCCGGTTCAGCATCGACCTGCGCACCGTGCACCTCGGTGACACGGTCGAGGGCCGGATGGCGCCGAACATCGACTCCGAGTGCACCGGCACGACGATGGGCGACTACCTGCGGGTCAGCGACCTCGAGCACATCCCGGCCGAGGTGGTCGCGGAGTACGACACGCCGAGTCGCGCCGCTGTCTGAACACCGTCTGACCAGTCGTCAAGTTTTTGTCCGGCCGACGTCATCGCGACGCCGGCCGGACTGCCTTGTTTTCTTGATCATTTCGTGATGAAGCACCTGGTTCGCGGCTCACAATGCAAGTTCTCCACAAGGAAGGCGGCCTATTGGTCGCCGAGGCCCGCGGTGCGTAGTAATCTTCGGTGACTCGCCGCCGACGCGCGGGTGAATTCTGGGGACGGACAGCTGCGGGAAGCCCTGGGCACGGAGCGTGTCCGAGCGGCCGCAACGTGAGACCGAAGGACTGGTGTGAGCGGAGCCGAAGCGCCCGGCCGGATGGACGGGCACGGACCGCTCTGGGTCGTGCCGCATGAGGTCCCGGCGATCGTTCCGCTGCCGTCGCGCTCGACCGAGCCCCGCTGGGTCGGTGTGTACCGCTGGGCCGCTGTCGGTGGTGACCTGCTGGCCGCGATGCTCGGTGTCTCGATCGCCCTGCTGACCAGGTTCGGATACCACGTCGGTCCCAGCTATCTCGTCGTGAGCAGTCTGCTGCCGCCGGCCTGGGTCGCTGTCGTCGCGCTGTCGAAGGGCTACGACCCTCGGTACTTCGGCGCCGGCCCGGACGAGTTCCGGTCGCTGATGCGGTCCGGTGTCGGCCTCACGGCCGCCGTCGCGATGACGTCGTACGTGACGAAGACCGAGATCGCCCGGGGCTTCGTGGTGCTGGCGATCCCGGTGATGGTGATCTCCGCGTTGCTGCTGCGGTACGCGTTGCGGAAGGACCTGCATCGCCACCGCGTCCGAGGTCGCTGCATGCACAGGGTTCTCGTGGTCGGGCGAAGTGGCCCGGCCGCGACGCTGTGTGAGCACCTGGAGAAGCGTCCGACCGACGGGTTCCGCGTCGTCGCGACCTGCCGGCCGCGCGGTGACCGGCACAACAACGGTCCGCTGCAGCCCGACGAGCTCGACGAGCCGGACATCCTGGCCGCCGCTGACCGGCACGCGGTCGATGTGGTTGCCATCTCGACCGATCCGGAGTTGGTCGGCCAGTCGTTGCGTCGCTTGTCGTGGGCGCTGGAGCAGCGCGGTATCGAGCTGATCGTGTCACCGGGCATCATCGAGGTCGCCGGTCCGCGGATCTCGGTCCGCCCGGTCGCCGGTCTGTCCTTGCTGCACCTGGAGCGGCCGTCCGTCAGCGGCGGCCCGCACCTGATGAAGGCCGTCTTCGACCGAACCGTTGCCCTCGGCTTCATGGCTGTGCTGTCTCCGTTGCTGATCGGCCTGGCGCTTGCGGTCAAGGTCTCCAGCCCGGGGCCGGTGCTCTTCCGGCAGCAGCGGATCGGCCGCGGGGGCGTCGAGTTCACCATGCTGAAGTTCCGGAGCATGTACTCCGACGCCGAGCAGCGGCTCGGTGATCTGTACGCGTTGAGCGACGGCAACGGCGTGATCTTCAAGATGCGCGACGACCCGCGGATGACGCCGCTCGGCCGGTGGATCCGGCGGTTCTCGCTCGACGAGCTGCCGCAGCTGTTCAACGTGTTGCGCGGCGACATGTCGCTGGTCGGTCCGCGGCCGCCGCTGGCCGAGGAGGTCGCGCTGTACGCCGCCGACGACTCGCGGCGGATGCTCGTGAAGCCCGGCATGACCGGCCTGTGGCAGGTCAGCGGCCGCAGCGACCTGTCCTGGGATGAGTCGGTCCGCCTCGACCTGCGGTACGTCGACAACTGGTCGATGACCCTGGATCTGCTGATCCTCTGGAAGACCGTGCGCGCGGTGGCCTACGGCGCGGGAGCGTATTGACATGGACCTTCAGGCACCCGTGTATGTCGCAGGCCATCGCGGACTCGTCGGTTCCGCGATCTGGCGGCGGCTGGAAGCTGCCGGATTTACGCGGCTGATCGGCGCGTCGTCGGCGGAGCTCGACCTGCGCGACCGCGAGGCCACGTTCGCGTTCCTCGCCGAGCACAAGCCCGCGGTGGTCGTCGACGCGGCTGCCCGGGTCGGTGGGATCCTCGCGAACCGCGACCACCCGACCGAGTTCCTCAGCGACAACCTGCGGATCCAGGTGAACCTGATGGACGCGGCCCTCGACGTACGCACGCCGCGGCTGTTGTTCCTCGGGTCGTCGTGCATCTACCCGAAGTACGCCGAGCAGCCGATCCGCGAGTCGAGCCTGCTGACCGGCGAGCTCGAGCCGACCAACGACGCGTACGCGATCGCGAAGATCGCCGGCATCATGCAGGTCCAGGCGGTCCGCCGGCAGTACGGTCTGCGCTGGATCTCGGCGATGCCGACCAATCTCTACGGACCGAACGACAACTTCGATCCGGCCACGTCGCATGTGCTGCCGGCGCTGATCCGCCGCTTCCACGAGGCCAAGGTGGCCGGCGCCGACGAGGTCGTGTTGTGGGGGAGCGGTACACCGCGACGCGAGTTCCTGCACGTCGACGACCTGGCCGACGCGTGCCTGCACCTGCTCGAGCAGTACGACGCGCCGGAGCCGATCAACGTCGGCGTCGGCGCGGACGTGTCGATCCGCGAGCTGGCCGAGCTGGTCGCCCGCGTCGTCGGGTACACGGGTGCCTTGAGCAACGATCTGTCCAAGCCGGACGGCACCCCGCGCAAGCTGCTCGACGTGAGCAAGCTGCTGGCGCTGGGCTGGAAGCCGTCCATCGACCTCGAAGACGGTGTGGCCGCCACCTACCGCTGGTACGTGGAGAACCACTCATGAAAAAGGCGCTGGTTACCGGGATCACCGGCCAGGACGGCTCGTACCTGGCGGAGCTGTTGCTTGCCAAGGGCTACGAGGTGCACGGCCTGATCCGGCGGGCGTCGACGTTCAACACGAAGCGGATCGACCACCTGTACGAGGATCCGCACGCGGAGGACAAGCGGCTGTTCCTGCACTACGGCGATCTGACCGACGGCTCGCGGCTCGTCACGCTGCTGGCATCGATCCAGCCGTCCGAGGTGTACCACCTGGCCGCGCAATCGCATGTGCGGGTGAGCTTCGACGAGCCGGAGTACACCGGTGACACCACCGGGATGGGTACGACGCGGTTGCTCGAGGCGATCCGGATGATCGGGCTGGACTGCCGGTTCTACCAGGCGTCCTCATCGGAGATGTTCGGCGCGACGCCCCCGCCGCAGAACGAGGACACCCCGTTCTACCCGCGCTCGCCGTACGGCGCTGCCAAGCTCTACGGCTACTGGATGACCCGGAACTACCGCGAGGCGTACGACATGTTCGCGGTGAACGGGATCCTGTTCAACCACGAGTCGCCGCGCCGGGGCGAGACGTTCGTGACCCGGAAGATCAGCCGTGCGGTCGCCGCGATCAAGCTGGGCCGGCAGGATCGCCTCTACCTGGGCAATCTCGACGCCTGCCGCGACTGGGGCTACGCCCCGGAGTACGTCGAGGGCATGTGGCGGATGCTGCAGCACGACACCCCGGCCGACTACGTGATCGCGACCGGTACGTCGTATTCGGTCAAGGATTTCGTCGCGCGCGCCTTCGACCATGTGGGGCTGGACTGGGAGCAGTATGTCGACTACGACGCGCGGTACGTCCGTCCGACCGAGGTCGACTCGCTGATCGGGGACGCGTCCAAAGCCATGACCGAGCTGGGCTGGAAGGCCCAGGTGCACGTGCCGGAGCTGGTTCAGATCATGGTCGACGCGGATCTCGCCGCGCAGACCCCGGAGGACTGACGGATGACCGAATTGCAGGCTGCAGCGACGTCGACCAGGTATGACCAGGCCGACCGGGTCGATGTCCTCGGCATCCATGTCAGCATCACCAATCCGGACCACACCGTCGCGACGTTCGCCCGCTGGATCGACCAGCAGGACCGCGAGCTGGTCTGCGTGACGGACATGAATGCGCTGCTGCACGCGCGCGCCGATGAGCGGCTCACCGAGGTCTACAACACCGCCGGGCTGACGGTCCCGGACGGTATGCCGCTGGTCTGGGCGGGCCACAAGGCCGGCTTCGAGCAGATGGACCGGGTCGCCGGGCCGGATCTGCTCGAGCGGGTGATGGCGGAGGCAGCCCGGCGCGGCTGGACGCAGTACTTCTACGGCGGCGCCGAGGGTGTGGCCGAGGAGCTGCGGGACGTGTTCCAACAGCGTCACCCGGCCTTGAAGGTCGTCGGCACCGAGTGCCCGCCGTACCGGCCCCTGACCGAGGCCGAGGACGCCGCCGTGGTCGCCCGGATGAACGAGGCGCGGCCGGACATCATCTGGGTCGGGCTCGGCGCGCCGAAGCAGGAGCGCTGGATGGCCGACCACCGCGACCGGCTGAACGCCGCGATCCTGATCGGCGTCGGAGCGGCGTTCGACTTCCACACCGGCCGGTTGGACCGCGCGCCACTGTGGATGCAGCGCGCCGGGCTGGAGTGGAGCTACCGGCTGTACAAGGAGCCGCGGCGGCTGTGGAAGCGCTACGTGCTGGGCATCCCGCGTTTCCTCGTAGGCGTTCTCCGTCATCCGCCGCGTCCGCTCTAGAGTGAGCCGGTGAAGTTCCGGCGGCCGAAGTTGCGTCGGCTGGCCGGACCGGCCGGTCGCGCCAGTTGGGGTTTGGCCGACCAGGGGCTGTCGAGTCTCAGCAACCTGGCCGTCGGGGTCGTCGTCGCCCGCTCGAGCACGGTGGCCGACTTCGGCATCTATGCGCTCGCTTTCGGCGGCTACACGATCGCGCTGAACGTGTCCCGGGCGGTCTCCACCGAACCTCTCGCCGTCCGCCACTCCGGCGATCGAACGCCTGAATGGCAGCGGGCGGTCCGGGCGAGCACGGCAACCGCCTTGCTGACAGGCCTTCTGGCGATGGTGGTCGGTCTCGCGATCGCGGCGTTCCCGGGCGTCCCGTCCAAGGGAGTGCTGATCGCCTTCGCGGTGACGATGCCGGGCCTCCTGCTGCAGGATGCCTGGCGCTGGGCATTCTTCGTCGTGGGCGAGGGCAACAAGGCGTTCGTCAACGACCTGATCTGGCTGCTGGCGATGCTCGCGATCTTCGGCGGCCTCTACCTGACCGGTACGACGTCGGCCTTCAGTCTCACGTTCGGCTGGGGGCTCGGTGCGGTCATTGCCGCGATCGCCGGCCGCTTCCAGGCCGGCGTATCGCCGCGCAGACAGCTGATTCGTGAGTGGGTGCAGCGGAACTGGGACCTGAGCCCGAAGTACGTCGGCGAGATGCTCGCGGTCTCGGGCACGATCCAGGTCTACATGCTCGGCATCACCGCGGCCGCAGGCCTGGTGGCAACCGCGGGCATCCGCGGCGCGCAGGTACTGCTCGGCCCGGTCAACGTGCTGAACCAGGGCATCCGGATGATCTCCGTACCCGAAGCAGCACGGGCGCTGCGGCACTCGTACCGCCGGCTGTGGCTCGTCGGCCTGGCCATCTCGTTCGGCGTCGGAGCCGGCGCGCTGGCGTGGGGCGCTGTCTTCCTTCTGCTACCGGCAGTTGTCGGCCGTGAACTGCTCGGTCCGGGCGTGTGGACACAGGCTCACAGCGTCCTGATCCCGGTCATCCTGCTGCAGGCGCTCGGCGCCTCGAACGCGGGCGCCTTCGCGATCATGCGAGCCCTGACCGCGGCCACGCGCGGCCTGCGCGTCCGCCTGATCTCATCGGTCATCCTGATCACCTGCGGCATCGGCGGCGCCTACCTGTGGGGCCCGAAGGGCGCAGCGTGGGGGCTGGCCGGCGCCTCGTTCACCACGCTGCTCCTGTGGTGGAACGAAGCCCACCGAGCCATAGCCGCCCACCGCCGCACCCACTAACCCCCCACCCCGCCCCGCCCCGCGCCGCGCCGCGCCTGCCCCGCCCGCCCCGGGCCGCGCCTGCCCCGCCCGCCCCGGGCCGCGCCTGCCCCGCCCGCCCCGGGCCGCGCCTGCCCCGCCCGCCCCGGGCCGCGCCTGCCCCGCCCGC
>NZ_SODP01000001.1:813472-2943398 GCF_004365355.1 Kribbella pratensis
GCCCCGCGCCCCGCCTGCCCCCCGCCTGCCCCGCGCCCCGCCTGCCCGCCGCCCCGCGCCCCGCCTGCCCCCCGCCTGCCCCCCGCCTGCCCCGCCCGCCCCCGCCGCGCATCGCCGTTTGACGTCTCAGGGGTCAACCCCGCAGTTGGAGGGTTCGGCCACGAGAATCCGGGGGGTCAACCCACCATCCGCGGGGTTGACCCCTGAGACGTCGAACGCCTGGCGAGGGGCTGGCGAACGCCTGGCGGGGGGCTGGCGAGGGCCTGGCGAGGGGCAGGCGGGGCGCGGGGCTGGCGCGGGGGCGGGCGGGTTTTCCACAGGGCGGGCGATCGGCGTGGTGGGAGGCGGGGTGATCCGGGATGCTTGGCGGATGAATCCGGTGCTGGCTGGGCTGGCTGGAAAGCAGGGCGGCGTCTTC
This sequence comes from Kribbella pratensis, assembly GCF_004365355.1. Lineage (GTDB taxonomy): Bacteria > Actinomycetota > Actinomycetes > Propionibacteriales > Kribbellaceae > Kribbella. Next base: position 813,891 of record NZ_SODP01000001.1, read on the forward strand.
AGCCGGGCGCAAGCGCTCGCCTGCGGGTACACGCCCCAGGGAATCCGTGACCGGATGCGGGCCGGACGTTGGGTACGCGTCCGTTACGGGCAGTACGCCGAAGCGCCGGACCTCAGCGGGCTCGCACCCTGGGACCAGGAGCTGGCCCGGCATCGACTGTCGGTGTACGCCGTGATGAACGCGATGCGCCCCGGAAGCGTTGCCGTCAGCCACCAGTCGGCCCTTGTACTGCACGGGGTCCCGCTGTGGGCCATCGATCTTTCGGAGGTACACCTCAACCGCCTGGACGTACGCCGGCATAGCGGACCCGTCGCGGGCGTCCGCTTCCACCGGGGCAACCTAACGTCTGAAGACCTGACCGAAGTTGGGGGATTGCCCGTCACAAACGTTCCGCGAGCTCTGGTCGAGACCGCGTGTACGTCGTCGTTCGAAGCGACCGTGGTCATCGCCGACGCGACCATGCACGCTCGACTGGTCGACGATCAGGACCTGCGCAGGCTTCTTCGGCTCACGGAGTTCTGGCCCGGAAGCGCGACGGCTCGTGCCGCGCTCCGCTTCGCCGACGCACGTTCGGAGTCGGTCGGCGAATCGCGCCTCCGGGTGCTGATGCACAACCAGGGTCTGCCGGCCCCACAGCTCCAGGTCGTCTACCGGGACACGGACGGGATCATCGGAAGAGTCGACTCCGTGTTCACAGAATTCGACACGATCGTCGAGTTCGACGGGCTGGTGAAGTACATCGGGGCGCCGGAAACCGTTCTGGTGCAGGAGAAGCACCGCGAGGACCGGCTCCGCGCGCTCGGATTCGAGGTCGTCCGCGTCACCTGGTCCGACCTGAACCGCCCCGAACGCACCGCCGCAGATATCCGCGCTGCCTTCACCCGCGCCCGCCGTACGGCCTGACCGCCGTACGGCGCAACCCGCCGGGCGGGTCCGTTTGAAGGGTTGACCCCTCAGATGGAGGGTTCGGCCGCGAGAATCTCAGGGGCCAACCCACCAGTTGGGGGCCGGCCCCTCAGACGTCGGGCTGATTAAGGGATCTTCACGCTTGCGGTGGCGCCCTTCATGATGTTCCGGCCGTCGTGGACCTCGATGTGGTACGCGTAGGTCGAGCCGCGCTTGAGGCCGCGATCCACCACCTGGTAGGACTTCCGCGCCTGCCAGAAGTACGACGTGTAGGCGTGCGACCCGACGTTCAGCGAACCGCGGAACACGTTGTACGTCAGCGTCAGGTTGTCCAGGTCGTACACGTCGGAGTACGTCACGTAGACCCGGCCGGACGTGGTCGCGCTCAGCGTCGGCGCCTTCGGTACGGCGGGAGCCGCGCCGCCCGGTGCGTTAGTGAACCGGGTGATGCCCACCTGGAGCTTGCCGTTCACGTGCAGGAAGTCACCGCCGACCCACAGGTCGGTAGCGGTGCCGGCCATCGCCAGCGGGCCGACCTTCGTGGTGCTCTTCAGGTTCGCGTCGGTGTTCGGGAACCACGGCCCGAGGTTGCCGTTGATCGCGCTCTCGACCAGCAGGTAGTGCGTCCCGCTGCCGTTGGAGAAGCCGTTTGGCGACGACGAGCAGTCGTGGGCGTGGGAGCCCTTGTAGAGCCAGTTGCCGATCGCCTTGATCGCCTCGGTCGCGCCCAGGCACTTGTTCTGCCACAGCAGCTTGCCGGTCGAGACCTGCGCCGCGAGTACGCCGTCGTAGCAGCCGCCGCCGTCACCGCCGTTGGAGACGTAGACGTTGTCGCCGAGGGTGTCGATGTCCTTCACCCGCGTCGTGCAGGTCGCGGTCGGCTTCGGGATCGCCGCCGCGGCCGGGAAGTCGAAGGCCGCGCCGGTGGTGTTGTTCAGCATCGCCAGCGAGTAGTGGTCCTTGCCGTTGATCGTGCTGAACGGACCGCCGACGAACACCCGGGTGCCGTTGTCGGACACGTCGATCGCGTACACGTCGTTGTTGGCGTTCGGGTTCCACGGCAGCAGGTCGCCCTGGATCAACCGAACCGCGCCGAGCCGGTTGCGGACCGCCCCGTCGATCTTGCCGAACGCGCCCCCGATGAACACGCTGTTGCCGTAGATCGCCAAAGCCTTCACGCGGGCCGCGACCACCGGGTCCCAGGCCTGCACGAGCTTGCCGGTAGCGACGCTGAACATCGCGATCTTGCTGCGCCGCAGGCCGTTCACCATGGTGAAGTCGCCGCCGATCACCACCCACTTGCCGTCCGGGCTGGTCGCGATCGCGTAGACCGGGCCGTTCACGGTCGGCGCGAACGCGGTCGGCTTGCCGGTGGTCCGGTCGAAGGCGGCGACGTAGCTGCGAAGCGTCTCAGGCGCCTGACCCGACGCCATACCCGGTTGGCGGAGCCTGGTGAACAGACCGCCGGCGTACACGGTGTTCCCGGCGATGGCCAGCGCGTTCACGCTGTTGTTGGTCTGCCACGACGGCTGCTTGATGGCGGATACGGCGGATGCGAAGCCCGGAGTCGCCGCCTCCACCGGCGGTCCCGAGGGAATCAACGCCGCGGCCACGACAGCCGCTGCGGTGACAAGGGCCAGCACTAACTTCTTCATTTATGTCCTTCGACAGGCGGGGGCGTACAGCGCGTGCCTCATCACGCACCAGCGGCGGACATTACCGCTGTGGGAGGCCCACCGGAAGCGGGCCTCCCAACCGCGTTATAGCTTTGTGCCAAACCTTGCAGAAAGCGGCCTTTTCACTTGGATAGCACAGTTCACTTGGCTGCGTAGTGGGATTGGACCTGCGCCGGAGTCAGCGCGTACGGGTAGACCGCCGCCTCGTCGATCCCCATTCCGGTCTGGGTCGCTCCGCCGCCTGGCCACGAGTTCGTGAGGTCGTAGCCGACGCGCCACCAGCCGTAGTACAGCGACGCCTGACCCACCAGCGAGCTGCCGCTGAGGACGCCGTCGACGTACAGCTTCATCATCCCGTTGTCGAACGTGCCGACGACGTGGTGCCACTGCCCGTCGTTCTCGCCGGACGGGCTGGTGAGCGTGCGCTGTGCGCCGTCGTTGACACCGAAGACGATCGAGCCGTTGGTCCGCATGTACAGCATCCGGTCGTTGATCGCGCTGCTCTGGGTCTTCCCGTTGCCGAAGCCGATGATCCGCCCGCCGCGGCCGATACCGCTCTGCTTCACCCACGCCTCGACCGTGAACTGCTGCGGGAAGCTGTACCCCTTCTCGCCGATCATCCGGCCGGTGCTCGTGCTGGTCGTCATCGCCGTGTTGCCCGCGATCGCACCCGCGCCGCCGAGCGTCACGCCGGTGAACGTGCCGTTGTTGCTCTGACCTGAGGCGTCGACCGACGTCGTCGTGCCGGCGGCTTCGCCGAGCCGCCAGTACGCCTGCGGCCCGTCGGCGTTGACGATCTGGTCGTACGCCGTCGAGGCGGTCGATGCGACCGTGACCGGGTCGGAGTAGTTGCCGCGGACCGTCGTGCTGCCGTCGGTGACCTCGACGCGGTAGTTGGTGGACTCACCCGGCGCGGAGGACGTGTCGGTGTAGCTCAGCCACGGCCGGTCCCAGGGCGTGGACTTGGCCGTCCAGGTCGCGATCGTGGTGTTGGTGAATCCCTTCAGCAGCCGGTAGGTCAGCGTGCTGTCGTCGTTGTCGACCACGGTCGGGAAGTGAATCTGTACGACGCCTGGCTGGACGCTGTACGGGAGCAGCTTGGCCGGCTTGGCCGGCGCCGCACCCGGGACAGCGTTGGTGAAGTGGGTCAGACCCTGCTGCGCGACGTCGTTGACATGCAGGAAGTCGCCACCGGCCCAGAGGTCGCTGCCGTTGGTCGCGAACGCCAGCGGACCGACGTTGGTCACGCTGTTCGGGTCCGCGTCGGTGTTCGGGTACCACGGACCGAGCGAGCCGTCGGACAGCTTCTCGCTCAGCAGGAAGCGGTAGTCGAAGCCCTGCGGGAAGCCGCCGGCGCCCTGGTTGGCGCAGTCGTGCGCGTGCGAGCCCTTGTACAGCCAGCCGTTGACGACCTTGACCGCTTCGGTCGCGCCGAGGCACTGGTTCTTCCACTTCAGCGTGTTGGTCGCGATGTCGACCGCCCAGGTGCCGTCGAAGCAGCCGCCGCCGTCACCGCCGTTGCCGAAGTACACGGTGTCGCCGCTGGCGTCGATCGACTTCACCCGGGTCGTGCAGGACCCGTTCGGCGGCGGTACTGCGGAGGCGCCGGGGAACGGCAGTACTGCGCCGCTCACCGGGTCGAGGCTCGTCACGGTGTTCTGGTTCGTGCCGTTGACGGTGCTGAACTGGCCGCCGGCGTACACCTTGGAGGCGTCATCGGCAGCGTCGACGGCGTACACGTCGCCGTTCACGTCCGGCGCCCACGGCAGCAGCGTGCCGGTGTCGGTGGTGACCGCGGCGAGCCTGTTGCGGGTGAGGCTGTTCACCAGGCCGAACGAGCCGCCGAAGTACACCGTCGTTCCGGAGACGGCGATCGTCTTGACCCGGTAGGACACGGACGGCTTCCAGTTCGCGACCAGTGCTCCGGTGGCGGTGTCGAAGGCGGCGATCCGGTTCCGGGTCTGGCCGTTGACGGTGGTGAAGTCACCCCCGACGAAGATCCGCGAGCCGTCCGCGGAGGCGGCCACGGCGTACACCTGCCCGTTGAGCACCGGGTTGAACGAGGTGACCAGTGCGCCGGTGGTCGCGTCGAACGCGGCCAGGTACGCCTGGGCGACCTCACCGGTCCCGGCGGCGGCGCCCGGCGGACGCACGCTGGTGAAGCGGCCTCCGGCGTACGCCTTGCCGGCGGCGACGGCGATGCCCTGGACGCTGGCGTTGGTCTGCCAGGTCGAGCTGTTGACCGCCGAGAGCGAGGCCTCGATGCTCTGCGCGGGCGGCGCGAACGCCACCACCAGCGCACCGGCGAGCAGAGTGCCCACGACCCCCAGCCGCGTGAACAGTCGTCTCTTCGTCATGCTGCGATGTCCCCCCTTGGACATAAAAGTGATAACCCCAGATTCCCCCGAGAAGAGAGTAGGGCACCGGAGGAGATGCTGTGATCACATTCCGGTGCCTATATCCTGAGGCGCTGGCGTCAACGGAGTGAGGTAGGCAATGGAACCGGGCACCGTGGTCTGGCGGGAAACCGCTCAGTCTCTGCTGCGGCAGAAGTGGCTGATCATGGGCTGCATCGTGCTCGGACTGCTCGGAGCCTCCGTGTTCGCGCTCTCCCAGACGACCCGGTGGACGGCCTCGAGCCAGCTGGTGATCGGCCCGGCGGTGCCGCCGGCGCTGGTCGGGAAGCTGTCGGACGGCGCCGACAAGACCGGTCCGCTCGGGATGGACCTGCCGGCCGAGACACAGGCCCGCGTGATGGCCAGTCCGACGCTGCTGGCCGCCGTCGTGAAGCAGCTCGGTATGCCGACCGACGACAAGACCATCCAGGAGCTGGCGTCGGTGACCCGGGTGAAGGCGGTCACCGACAACGCCTACCTGGTCACGACCGACGGACCGACGGCGCAGACGGCGGTCGATCGGGCCAACGCGATCGCCAGCATCTACCTGGCGCAGCGCAACACCGAAGCCAAGGCACTGCTCACCAACCTGGCCGAGCAGGCGCAGGCCCGGTCCAAGACGGCGACCCAGCAGTCGCGCAGCCTGGTCAGCCAGATCGACGAGGCGGTCGGCCGCGGCGACAACCAGACCGCGGCCGCGCTGCGCGATCAGCGGGTCGGCCTCGCGACCGAGGCCCGGCAGGCCGCGGACGACGCGGCCGCGATGCTCAAGGCACTGTCCACGGTCGGCGCCGGGAGCCAATTGGTGACGCCGGCAACGACCGACACCGCCAGCTCGTCGCCGATCGTTGCCCGCGACATCCTCGTCGGCGGGATCCTCGGTCTGGTCCTCGGCTTCGGCCTCGCGCTGCTGCGGTCGCACCTGACGCCGTACATCCTGACCCGGGACCAGGCGGCGCGGGCGACGAGCTCGCCCGTGATCGCGGCCTCCGAGGGGCATCGGCGCCGGTTCTGGCAGCGGTCGGCCCCGGAACTCCCGCAGTACGAGATCACCGCGTTGGGTGCCGAGGCGAGTGGTGCGCTGGCGCGTCGCGAGCTGAGCCCCCGCACGTTCTCGGGCGGCGGTCCGGGCGCACTACTGGTGGTCTCGGCGTCGCCCACGCCGAACTCGGCCGGCATCGCGCTCGCGATGGCCGAGGCGAACGCTCGCGACGGCCGCGAGACCCTGCTGGTCCTGGCCGACATCGAAGGTACGCCGGTGTTGCCGCATCTCACCGGTCATGAAGGGCTCACGGACCTGGTGATGGAGCCGGCCGCGACCCGGGCGATCCGGGCCCGCAAACTGTTCCGCCCGGGCACGGTCGCGGACCTGTACGTCCTGCCGCCCGGCCTGAACCACGAGGAGACCGCCGAGGCGGTCGGCCCGTCGCTCGTGCCCGGCATCGTGGCGGACCTGCCGCCGGGGTACTCCGTCGTGATCCACGGCCCGGCCTCGGTCGGACGGCACGGCATCGCGCCGCTGGCCGCGGCGGTCGACGCTTCCGTGCTGGTGGTCCAGGTCGGTCTCGACAAGGAGATGGACGTCGCACGACTGACCGGTGCACTGCAGTTCGCGGGCGCGCCGGTGCTCGGTGTCGTACTGATCGGAGCGGCGCCACAGGACGAGACGCTCGGGATCCCGCTGAACTACAAGCCGCTGGACTCGGCTCCGCCGATGCGCTGATGCAGAGCACCTACTCGCGCGCGCATCGATTGGCCCCGGCGGTGCCGGGGACGGTCGAGGGCGAGATCCAGCGGCCGGCCTGGTTCTGGCTCATGCTGTGGTGCCTGTTCGTGCTCGGCGTACAGCCCTGGTCGTCGCGGGTCGCGGCGCCGCAGGGCACGACCGGGTCCACGAACAGCATCGCGAAGGGCGTGCTGCTCGGGGTGGTCTTCCTGGTCGCGCTCGCAGCGACCAAGCCGGGGTTCCGGACCCGGGTGAATCCGGCCAGCTGGCTGTACGTGATGTACGTGCTGTTCGCGTGTGCGACCGCGTTCCTGCTGGCGGAGCCGATGGGGCCATTGACCCGGCTGGCCCGGTTCCTGATCGGGCTGCTGTTCGTCTTCCTGCTGTGGCGGCCGCTGGTCGAGGTGCCGGAGCGACTGGTGCGGGCGCATCTGTGGGCCCACCTGTTGCTGGCGGCAACCGTCGTACTGAGCGTTGTCTACGACCCGGGCCAGGCCTGGCGGCCGCTGAGATCGCTGGGCACCGGCTCCCGGCTGCAGGGTGTCATCATCCCGATGCTGCCGCCGCGCGTCGGTGAGGTCGGGGCGATCCTGCTCGGGCTGGCGTTGATCGGGCTGGTCTGCCGGAAGTTGTCGGTACTGCCGGCCGTCACGCTGATCGGGCTGGGCGGCGTCTTGATCGCGGCCAGCCGCACCCGGACGTCGGCGGCCGCGCTCGCCTTCGGGCTCGTGGTGGCGCTGATCATCACCCGCAAGACCTGGCTCGGCCGGATCGCGTGCCTCGCGGTGCCGGCGCTGCTCGGGCTCGCGTTCCTGACCATCGGGTCGCTGCACACCTGGTTGCTGCGCGGTCAGGGCACGCGGCAGATCACCTCGCTGAGCGGCCGGACGACGAGTTGGCAGGCGGTCGTCGACGAGAAGGTGTCGACGCAGACCGCGATCATCGGCCACGGCCTCGGCAACAAACGGGTCCTGCTGACCCGTGGCGAGGGCGACGTCGACGTGATGGCGATCGACAACAGCTGGCTGGGCCTGTACTGGGAGACCGGTCTGCTGGCGGTCGCGATCGTCGCGGTCGCGCTGATCGTCGCGTGGGTCTCGGTCCTGCGCGCGCCCACGCCGTACATCCGGGCCTCCGGCGCGCTGCTGCTGGCCTATGTCACCGCCGCCTCGCTCAACGAGAGCGGCCTGTCCGACCTGTCGTCGATGACCGTGCACATGCTGGTCGCCGCGGCTATCTGCGACGCCGACCGCATCCGACATCGAAGACGAGGGTTAGCTGCTCACTGAGTCCTGGTCGAAACCGGACTGCTGCCACTCGGACCAGGTCATGGTCTTGCCCCGGTACGCGAAGTGGTCGGCGCCCTGATAGCTGTTGCGGCGGAACGTGATCGCACCGGGCTGCGTTGGGGAGCGCTTGTTCTCCACCACGCCGAGGGACGAGGCCGCGTCACTCATCACGATCAGGTTGCCCTCGACGAGGACGTTGCGCAGTACGTAGGTGCCCCGCGGACCGTCGCCGCGCGTACGGGACTGGATCGACAGCGCGTTGCGGTTGTCCTTGATCAGGTTGCCGCGGACCTGTACGTCGGCGGACGTGTTGACGTTGATACCGCCGCCGTCCCAGAGCGTGCCGCCCGACCCGCGGCCGGTGCCGAACCCGTTGTGCTCGACAACGTTCTGGTCGATGACGGCCGAGTAGCTGATCTCGTAGCGGATGCCGTCGGCCGCGTTGTCCCGGATCCGGTTCCCGGTGATCCGGCGGTCGTACTCCGCGATGTCGCTCCACATCCCGATACCGCGGTTCGCGATGATGTCGTTGCCGCTGACCTCGCCGGACGAGCGGGTGGACTTGATCCCGCCGGACTCCCAGTCCGCGATCCAGAAGCCGTCGGTGTTGTTGCGGGTGACGAGGTTCGCGGTGATCTTCACGCCGGCCGACTTGTACTGCCCGATGCCGAGCTGGCCGTTGTCGGCGACGGTGTTGCGGCTGACCACGGTGTCGTCGCCCTCGATCACCATGATGCCGACGGCGTGGTTCCAGCGGACGTCGTTCGCGGTCACCTTCCAGCCGCGGCCGGCCTGCAGCGCGCCGGCCTGCGGGCGGCTGGCGAACTGCTGGATGGTCAGGCCGGTCACCGTGACGTTGTCCGCGGACTTGTCGATCGCGGTCTGCGTCTTCGCCATCTCGATGACGTGGCCGGTCGGGTCGTCGCTCAGGTAGATGGCGTTGGCTTGGTAGTCACCGAAGAACGTGCCTGGCCTGAGCTGGCTCAGGCTCATGACGCGGGTCAGGTGGTTGCCGTCCTGGAACACTTGCTCGCCGAGCTGGCAGGGCTTGGCCTTGTTGTCCTCACACTGACCCTTCAGCGGGTACGCCGCGGGCAGTGCGCCTTGGACGGTCCAGCCGCTGCCTTCTCGCTTCCATCCAGTGAGCCGGACAGAGCCGCTGAGTACGGCGCCCGTGTTGCCGGCCAGCGTGTCATTACTGCGTGGCTGGATCGGACGGGTGAGCCGATGCACGCCCTTGGCGAAGCAGAAGGTCGTGCCCTGCGGCGCCGCATCGATGATCGGCTGCGGATCGGTCCCTACCGGGATGTTCGTGCCGCTGCAGGGCTTCGCCGTACTCGGGCCGGTCGGTCCGAGTACGGCGGCCGCTGCGGTCGGGGGAGCGGTGGGGACGGTGACTGTGGTGGTCGCGGACGGCGCTGACTTGGGCGGCTCGGTTGTTCCCTTGCCCGAGCAACCCGACACCATCAGCAGCGCGGCACCAACGGCCACGCAAACCCCGCGCCTCATTCAGTTCCCTTCACAGACCCGACGGTGCTGTACCCGCCCCCGGCGAACAGATCTGCGTGAGACTACCTGCTCTAGAGGTACGTGTCCTTCGCGAGGTCGTAGGCGAGTGCCTTCGCGACGGTGAACGCGTCGTCCTCGTCGAGGCGGTGCTGGACGACGAGGTTGGCGAGGTACCCGGCGTCGATCCGCCGGGCCAGGTCGTGGCGGGCCGGGATCGACAGGTACGCGCGGGTGTCGTCCACGAAGCCGGACATGTTGTAGAAGCCCGCCGTCTCGGTCACGAGCTCACGGAACCGCCGCATCCCGTCAGGGCTGTCGAGGAACCACCATGGCGCGCCCAACCGGACGGCCGGGTACACGCCGGCCAGCGGCGCGAGCTCCCGGGAGTACACGGTCTCGTCAACGGTGAACAGCACGATCCGGAAGCCGTCCGCGTGCCCGAACCGCTCGAGCAGTGGCCGCAAAGACCGCGTGAACTCGGTCGCCACGGGGATGTCGTGCCCCTGATCCGGCCCGTACGTCGCGAAGATCGCCGGGTCGTGATCCCGCAGTACGCCGGGATGCAGCTGCATCACCAGCCCGTCCTCGGCCGACATCACCGCCGACTGGTACAGCATGTGGCCCGCGAACGCCGCCGCGTCGTCAGCGGTCACGTCGCCCTTCAACGCACCCGCATAGATCCGGGCCGCTTCCGCATCCGACAGCGGTACGGCGGCCGCGCTCAGGTGGCCGTGGTCAGTGGCGCGCGCACCAGCCGCGACGAACGCCTGCCGCCGTTGCCGGATCGCTTCGAGGAATCCGTCGTACGTCGTGGTGTCGACGTCGGCCGCTGTGCCGAGCTGGGCGATGAGTTCTGGCCAGCCGGCACGGTCGGGATGTGCGACGGCGTCGGGGCGGAAGGTCGGGACGACCCGACCGGGCAGGTCCGCGGCGAGCTTCGCATGCTGGGCGAGGTCGTCGGTGGCCGCGTCGGTGGTGGAGATCAGCTCGATGTTGAAACGGTCGAGCAGGGCCCGTGGGCGGAACTCGGGCTCGGCGAGGCGTGCGGTGATCTGGTCGTACAGCTCGTCGGCGTTGTCGGCCGACGGGTGCACGGTGATGCCGAGGACCTCGGCGAACTCGTGCTCGAGCCAGTAGCGGCTCGGCGTGCCGAGGAACAGGTGCCAGTTGGCGCAGAACTCGCGCCAGATCTCTCGCGGCTCGGCGGTCTTCTTGCCGTCGCGGCGGGGGAGGCCGAGCTTGTCGGGGGAGACACCCTGGGAGACCAGCATCCGGGTCACGTAGTGGTCCGGGACGACGAGCAGCTCGGCCGGGTCGCCGAACGGCGCGTCGGTGGCGAACAGTCCGATGTCGACGTGCCCGTGCAGGCAGAGCAGCGGCAGGTCCTTCGTCGAAGCGTGGATCCGGCGGGCGACCTCACGCGCCTCCCCGGCCGGGAAAGCACGATCCGGGTGAGGCTGCAGAGCCTTCGACATGGGTCCTCCGATGCGATGGGCTGAAACGTATCCTGCAAAGGATTGCAGTCACTCATTGTCGGCACAAGTAGCCGTCCATACCCTGACCGCTTGACACAGCTTGCAACCGATTGCAGACTCAAACCGACCAGCACCCGCCCCTCGCTTCGCTCGGGGCGGGGGAGGGAATGGATGCAACCGGCTGTGACTGGGCTGAGCTGGCCTCGGGCTGGGCTCGACTCGAGTCGGGCTCGGGTTGGCTCGGGTCGAGTCGGGCTCGGGTTGGCTCGGGTCGAGTCGGGCTCGGGTTGGCTCGGGTCGAGTCGGGCTCGGGTTGGCTGCGGGTTGGCTCGGGTGGGCTTCGGTTGGCTCGGTGGGTGATGGAGGTGGGTGTGGCGGCGACTATTCGGGACGTGGCTCGGTTGGCGGGTGTGTCGCCTTCCACGGTGTCTCGGGCGTTGTCGTTGCCGGGGATGGTGAATGCGGCAACGAGAGCGCGGGTTGCTGCTGCGGTCGACCAGTTGGGGTACGAGCCGAACCGAGCGGCTCGCGGGCTGATCACCGGGCGGACCGGGACGATCGGCCTGGTGGTGCCGGATCTGGCCAACCCGTTCTTCGCGAGCGTGACCAAAGGTGTGCAGGCGCGCGCCCGCCGCCACGACGTCGCCGTCTTCGTCGCGGACACCGACGAGGACCCGGCAGCCGAGGCCGGACTCGTGCGTGCGCTGTCCAAACAGGTCGATGGCGTCATCCTGTGCTCGCCCCGGGCCGGCAACGACGAACTCGCGGCTATCGCCCAGGACACCACGGTCGTCCTGGTCAACCGTGCCGCCGAGGGGATTCCAGGCGTCACCTACGACAACGAGGGCGGCATGCGCCAGGCCGTCGCCCATCTTGTTGCCCTCGGCCACCAGCGGATCGCCTGGGTCGGCGGCCCGGCCACCTCCTGGTCCACGCAGCACCGCGGCCTCGGCCTCCGCAACGCGGCCGAGGAGCTACGCGCGAAGCTCGTCCCGGTCGGCAACTTCGCTCCGACGTACGAAGGTGGGATGGCAGCCGCCGACCAGGTCATCGCAACCGGCGCCACCGCTGTCGTCGCCTACAACGACCTCGTCGCGATCGGTCTGCTGGCCCGCCTGCACGCCCGCGGACTCTCGGTCCCCGGCGACCTGAGCGTGGTCGGCGTCGACGACATCGCAATGTCGTCGATGGCCCGACCCGCGCTGACAACGGTCCGCCTGCCCAAGCAGGAGGCCGGCCGGATCGCCGTGGAGCTGCTGCTCACGATGCTCGACGACCCGGAGAGCGCCGCCGCCTCGGCCGGCGCCCACGGGGAACTGCGGGGGGAACTGCACGGAGAACTGCACGGGGAGCTGATCGTCCGGGAGAGCACCGGACCAGCGCCACACACCCAACCCTCAGAATGAAGGTGCCGTCGCTTGACCAGGCTCAGCTTCACCAATCTGCCCCTCACGCCCGAGGTCGACCCGCACGCACTGTCGGTCGGCGTCGTACACCTCGGCCTCGGCGCCTTCCACCGGGCCCACCAGGCGGTGGTGACCGAGCGCGCGGCGGTTGCGACCGGCGAGACTCGCTGGGGGATCGCGGGCGTCAGCCAGCGCTCTGCCACCGTCCGCGACCAGCTGGCGCCGCAGGACGGCTTGTACTCCGTTCTGGAGCGCGGCCTCGGTGATCCGACCGTCCAGGTCATCGGCAGCATCCGCGACGTACTGACCGCCCCTGAGGACCCGGACGCGGTGGTCGCACGGATCGCCGACCCGGCGGTCACCGTGGTGACGCTGACCGTCACCGAGAAGGGCTATCGTGCAGCCGGCACCGGGCTGAACCTGGACGACCCGGAGATCCAGGCCGACTTGACCGGCCGCCCGCCGCGGACGGTCGTCGGCCAACTGGCTGCCGGGATCGCGCGGCGCGAGGAGCCGCTGACGATCGTGTCCTGCGACAACCTGGTTGCCAACGGCCCGTTCCTGTGCAAGCTGGTGACCGACTACTTCGATGCCCTGGGCAAGTTTCCCGAGACGTTCGAGGCGACGAGGTTCCCGGCCAGCATGGTCGACCGGATCGTGCCCGCCACGACCGAGGACGACCGTGCGGAAGCGGCGCGGCTGCTCGGCGTACGCGACGAGGCCGTGGTGGTCGCGGAACCCTTCCTGCAATGGGTGATCGAGAACGACTTCGCCGGCGACCGTCCGGCCTGGGAGCAGGGTGGCGCCGTCCTGACCGCGGACGTCGCGCCGTGGGAGCAGGCCAAGCTGCGGATGCTGAACGCCACCCACTCGATGCTCGCCTACCTCGGCGCGCTGCGCGGTTACGAGACGATCGCCGAGGCCGTCCGCGACGAGGAGCTGTCCCGGTTGTCGCAGGCACTCATGACCGACGACGTCGTACCGACCCTGACCCCACCCGACGGCCTCGACCTCGCGGCGTACGGCGCGAGCGTGCTGGAGCGGTTCGCGAATCCGGCGCTGAAGCACCGGACCCGTCAGGTCGCCATGGACGGCTCGGTCAAGCTGCCGGTCCGCATGCTCGGCACCGTCCGCGACCGCCTGGCCGCCGGCGCCGAGCCGCGCACGATCTCGCTCGCCGTCGCCGCCTGGATGGTCTATGTACTGCGGACCCCGGATCTCGACGACCCACAGGCCGACCGCCTCAAAACCGCCGTCGCAGACACCCCCGACCCGGCCGAGCTTGTCGACGCCCTCCTGAACGTCGACACCATCTTCACCCCGGATCTCCGCGACTCAACCATCTTCCGCGATCTCCTGGTAGACCACGTCAGCGCCCTGACAACCTGACCCGACCCGAGCCCACCCGCCACGGGGCCGCCTCGCCCGGCCCCTGCCGGCCGCGCGGGCGCCGCTGGCGGGTTGTTCGGCCGATGCCGCCATACAACCCGCCATCGACCAAACAACCCGCCAGCGGCGTCCGCGGGCAGACGGGCAGACGGGCAGACGGGTGGGGTGGGCGGGCGTTGTGGCGGGGCGTGGGATGGGCGGGAGTAGGTGGGCGTTGGTTCACTGGGGGAGGATCGTGAGGATGCCGGTTGCGTCCAGGATGGCTCTGCCGATGGTGAACGCGCTCGCGGTGTCCTGACCGGTCGCGCGCCACTGTTTCGCGGTGTACCACTGCCCGGTCTTCTGGAACCGTTCCGCGGCGAGGCTGTCCAGGATGTACACGTTGTTGTCCAGGCTGACCTCGCCGGCCGGGATCGCCGCACCGGAGTTCTGCACCATGCCGGTCGCGGTGGTGCCGCCGCGCATCGTCACCTGGTTGCCGGAGACAACGATGTCGCGGAGCACGTTGGTGCCCCACGGGCCGGAGCCGCGGGTGCGGGACTGGATCGAGATCCCGTTGACGTTGTTCGCGACCACGTTGTCACGGACCTGGACGTTCGACGAGGTGTTGATGTTGATCCCGCCGCCGTCCCACAGCGACGTCCCCGAACCGCGGCCGGTGCCGAAGCCGTTGCCGCTGATCGAGTTGTCCGCGATCACGCCGTTGCGGCCGATCTCGTAGCGGATCCCGTCGGCGGCGTTGTCGATGATCTGGTTGTTGCTGAACGTGCGGCTGTCGTCGTACGCGTCGCTCCAGAGTCCGATGCCGCGGTTGTCCTGGATCAGGTTGCCGGTCACCGAACCGCCGCTCGACCAGGTCGTCTTCACGCCGCCGGACTCCCAGTCGGCGATCCAGAAGCCGTCGGTGTTGTTGTCGCTGATCTCGTTGGCCGAGATCGTGCCCTTCAGCGTGCTGTACTGCCCGACGCCGAGCTGACCGTTGTCGTGGATCCAGTTCTTCTCGAGGACGGCGCTGTCCGCGTTCTGGAGCATCGCGCCGATTGCGTGGTTCCAGCGGATCTCGTTCGCGTACACGTGCCAGCCGAGGCCCAGCACGACCGCTCCGCCCTGCGGGGGAGTGGCGAAGTGCTCGACGGTCAGACCGCGCACGGTGACGTTGTTCCCGCCAGGTTCGATCGCGGTCGGCGTACTCGACATCTCCACCGTGTGTCCGACCGGGATGTCACCCAGGTAAATGGCATTGGCGGCGTAGTCGGCGTAGAAGGTGCCACGGGCAACCTTGTCGCGCGAGGCCACCCGGGTCAGGTGTTTGCCGTCGTAGAACACCTGCTCGCGGAGGTAGCAGATGTTGGTCTTGTTGTCCTCGCACTGCCCGGTCTGCGGGTACGCCGGCGGCAGGACGCCCGTCGTCACCCAGGCGGCGTTGGACAGGGCCCATTTGGTCAGCCGCACGGATCCGGTGAGTACGGCGCCGTCGTCGCTCGCGAGCACCTGGTCGGCCTTGGGGTGGATCGTCTCGGAGATGCGATGCAGCCCGGACGCGAAGCAGAACGTCGTACCGGACGGCCACTCGTCGACGACCTGGGCGGCGTTGTCGGTGGTCTTGATCGTGACCCCGCTGCAGGTGGGCGCCAGCGCGGGCCCGCTGCGGAACGTGCCGTCCGCGGGCGGTGTCGCGGGTGTCGTGGCGGCCTGCGCGGGCAGGGGGCCAGGGGCAACCAGACTGATGCTGACTGCAACTATTGCCAGAACTGCTCTCTTCATAGCGGAGCCTCCGGTGGCACAGGTGAGCCCTGAGCGCACCCCCCATGGCGCGGCTTCGCTTTGCAGATTACCCCTACATCACGTAGTCATGGCAATACGTAGCGCACAAATATGTTGCGGTGAGCAAGCGATCAGTTCGCGAGGAAGGTGCCGACGGCATCGAGCCCGGCCGACTGCCAGCCGGCCGCGGTGAGCTTCGCGCCGAACCGGCTGAACCGCTGCGTGCCGAGGTCGTCCAGCACGTACTTGTTGCCGCTGAAAACGACCTCACCGGCCGGTACGGCGGCGCCGGCGTTCTGGACCATGCCGGTCGTCTGCGTGCCGGCGGTCATCTCGATCGTGTTCCCGGTGACCTGTACGTCGCGGAGCAGGTACGTCCCCCACGGGCCGCTGCCCCGCGTCCGGGACTGGATCGCGATGCCGTTGACGTTGCCCGAGACCTTGTTGCCCTTGATCGTGATGCCTGACGAGGTGTTGATGTTGATCCCGCCGCCGTCCCACAGCGACGTACCCGAGCCGCGGCCGGTGCCGAAGCCGTTGCCGGTCACCGTGTTGCCCTCGATCGTGCCGTTGCGGCTGATCTCGTAGCGGATGCCGTCCGCGGCGTTGCCGACGATCTGGTTGCCGCTGATCACCCGGCCGTCGTCGGCGACGTCGGCCCACATCCCGACGCCCTTGTTGGACTTGATCACGTTGCCGCTGACCGTACCGGACGAGCGGGTGGACTTGATGCCGCCGGACTCCCAGTCCGCGATCCAGAAGCCGTCGGTGTTGTTCGAGCTGATGATGTTGCGGGTGACGGCCGCCGCGGCCGAGCTGTACTGGCCGAGGCCGAGCTGGCCGTTGTCGTGGATCAGGTTCTTGTCGACCTTGGCGCTGTTGGCCTTCACCAGCATCACGCCGACCGCGTGGTTCCAGCGGACGTCGTTGGCGGTGACCTTCCAGCCCGGACCCGAGACGAGCGCGCCGGCCTGCGGTGCGCTGGCGAAGTGCTCGATGGTCAGGCCGCGGACCACGACCCCGGTCGCGTTCGACTCGATCGCGGTCGCCGTCTTCGACATCTCCACGGCGTGGCCGACCGGGTTGCTGCCGAGGTAGATCGTGTTCGCGCCGTAGTCCGCGTAGAAGGTGCCGGCCTTGACCGCCGAGACACTGGCGACCCGGGTCAGGTGAACGTCGTCGAGGAACAACTGCTCACGGAGGTAGCAGATGTTCGCCTTGTTGTCCTCGCACTCACCACTCTTGCCGTACGCCGCCGGCAGCGCGCCCCGCACCACCCAGGCGGACCCGGACTTCGCCCACCCGGTCAGCGGGACCGATCCGGTGAGGACGGCGCGCTTCGAGCTCGCAAGCACCTGGTTCGCCTTCGGGCGGATCGTCGAGCTGATGCGGTGCAGGCCGGCCGCGAAGCAGAACGTCGTACCGGCGGGCTTGGAGTTCACGATCGACTGGGCGTCGTCGCCGGGCTCGATCACCGTGCCGACACACGGACCGGCGACGGCCGGGCCGGCCTCGTCCGAGTCCACGGTGGGGGTCGTGGGGAGCTTGGGCTCGACCGGCTCCGTCGGAGTGGTCGTCGGCTTCTTGGTCGGCGTCGTCGATGCGCCGGGCTTCTTCGATGGCGCCGCGGTGCTGTGGGTGGCCTTCGGCTGTGGCTTGCCGGGAGTCGTGGTCGTCTTTGCCGACCGATGCGAGGGCAACACCCGGGAGGCGGCTTGCTCCGCGGTCACGGACCTGGCCGCGGTCGTTGCCTTGTTCTCGTTGGCGATCACGGGCAGCGCGACTGTAACGACGGCCAGCGCAGCAGCGATAAGCGCTGCGAACCACAACTTCCTCAATGCACTCTCCTGGGAGCGGGAAACCAGGTGTAGCCGTCTGCGTGACGAGGACGGGACTTAAGGTAGTGCCATGCGGGTCGCCATGTTGCACAACCGTTACCGGACCGGTCAACCCAGTGGCGAGAACACCGTTGTCGCGCAAACGGTTGATTTATTGCGCAACTCAGGACATGAGATCGACCTCTACGCCCGAAACAGCGACGACATCGCGCAGTTGAGCCGGAAAGATCGCGCACTGTTACCGTTTCGCTCCGTTTGGTCATTTTCGGCGGAACGCGATTTAACACTTCTATTGCAAGCGCAGCGGCCCGATCTGGTGCATGTTCACAACACTTTTCCGTTGTTCAGCGCCTCGGTGCTGCGGGCGGCGTACCGCTTGGACCTTCCGGTGGTCGCGACCTTGCACAACTTCCGGCTGCTCTGCGCGAACGCGGTGCTGCAGCGCGACGGCGCGCCGTGCGAGTCGTGCGTCGGCAAGCTCCCGCTGGCCGCGGTGCGGCACAGCTGCTACCGCGAATCCCGCGTGCAGACGTTGCCGCTGGCGGCGAGCATCGGCGTCCACAACACGCTGCACACCTGGCAGCGGTACGTCGACACCTTCGTCGTGCCGTCCGGGTTCGTCCGCGATCGGTACGCCGCGGCCGGCTTCGACCCGGAGCGGTTCGAGGTGAAGCCGCACGCCGTGCCGCACTCCGGTGAGGTGCGTAGCGGGGCGGGGGACGGCGTGGTGTTCCTCGGGCGGCTGAGCGAGGACAAGGGGTTCGCGGATCTGCTGCAGGCGTGGGACTCCTCGCTCGGCAAGCTGATCGTGGTCGGCGACGGTCCGCTGCGGGCCGCGGCCGACGAACGGGCCGGAAAAGACCTGTCTGTTCAGGTGCTTGGTCAACGACCATGGGCAGAGTGCATGGAGCTGCTGCGATCCGCGCGCGTCGCCGTCGTACCGGCACGTTCGTATGAGAGCTTCGGACTCGTGGTGGTCGAGGCTTTCGCGCACGGTGTCCCGGTGGTCGCTTCCCGGCTCGGGGCGCTCGCGGAGCTTGTTGACGACGGAGAAACCGGTGCATTGACCGTGCCCGGTGATTCCGAGGGATTGCGCAAGGCGATCGGGTTGGTGGCTGATCCCCGGACTTCGATAGCCTTCGGCGAACGAGCCCGGCAGGTCTACCTGAATCGCTTCACTCCGGAGCGTGACCTGGTGGCCACGGAGAGGATTTATACCGATGCGATCGCCCGGCACGCCGACAGCGGCCGGACGCGTCGAGGATCCTGGGCGCGCCGTGCCGGACAGGTATAAAGTTCCGCGGGACGCAGGGGGCAGCGTCGCGCCACAGGGATCGCAGGAATTCGTGTTGGGGGATGGCAGTTTGGGCAACGGGATCAGCCGGCCGCGGACCGGCTGTGTGGCCGGGGTCTTCGACCTGTTCCACGTCGGGCATGTCGACGTGCTCGAGCGGGCGCGCCGGCACAGCGACCGGCTGGTGGTGGCAGTGCTGTCCGACGAGTGGGCGATGGCGGCCTGGGGCGCGCGGCCGTTCGTGCCGCTGCTCGAGCGGGCGCAGATCCTCGAGCACCTGCGGTGCGTCGACGAAGTAGTTGCCGTGGACGACGTGCGGTCCGAGTGGCTGACCGGCGTACTGGGGGTACAGACCGTGTTCGCTGCCACTGGCACCGACGGTGTGCTGGGCGTTGACGAGCTGGACGGGATTCCGCCCGCGCTGATCACCGTCCTGCCGGCCGGCCGGGGCTCCCGCAGCCCGATCCTGCGCGCCGCGATCGACCAGCGGCAGTCGCGCAGCTCCGTCGCATGAGCTCGTCGCTGCGGGAGACGGTCGCGCAACTGTCCCAGGCGCAGAAGCCGTCCGCCGGTACTCCGGCGTACTCGCGGTTCGTGAATCGGCGGATCGGGCGCGTGTTCGCGGCAGCCGCGTTCCTCGGGCGGCGGACGCCGAACCAGGTCAGCCTGGCTTCGGGGTTCTGTTCGCTGGTGGGAATCGTGCTGGTGGCAACGGTTCGGCCGTCGTTCCTGCTGGCGCTGGTCATGACGCTGCTGCTCGTGCTCGGGTACGGACTGGACTCCGCGGACGGACAGCTGGCCCGGTTGCGCGGTGGCGGGTCGCCGCTGGGTGAGTGGCTCGACCACATGATCGACGCCGTCAAGATCGTGCTGCTGCACAGCGCGGTACTGATCTCGTTCTACCGGTTCGATGCCTTTGACAACGAGTTGGTCCTGCTCGTCCCGCTCGCCTACGTCTGCCTGTCGTCGGTGCTGTTCTTCGGGCTGATCCTGATCGACCAGTTGCGGCGGCGCCACGGCGCAGCGGCGAAACCCAACCAGCGCGGCGATTCGGTGATCAAGTCGTTGCTCATCGCACCGACCGACTACGGCGTGCTGTGCCTGGTGTTCCTGGCCTTCGGCACACCGTCGGTGTTCGTCGTGCTGTACGGCGCTCTGCTCGTGCTGAACCTGCTCTTCCTCGCGGGCGCCGTCGCGAAGTGGTACCGGGAGATGGCGGCGCTGGGGGTGCAGGCCTGATGGCGATCGTCGGGTATGCCCCCGGTGTCTACGACATGTTCCACATCGGGCATCTGAACATCCTGCGTCGCGCCCGCGAGCACTGCGACCACCTGATCGCCGGTGTGGTCGAGGACGACGTGGTGTCCCGGATCAAGGGCCGTCCGCCGGTGGTTCCGCACCAGGAGCGGATGGACGTCGTTCGAGCGCTCGACCTCGTCGACGAGGTGGTCAGCGACTGGTCGAGCGACAAATTCGAGATGTGGAAACAACTGCGCTACGACGTTCTCTTCAAGGGCGATGACTGGAAGGGAACGGAAAAGGGAAAGAGACTGGAGAGGCTGCTGGGTGAGGTCGGCGCACAGGTGCACTATTTCCCGTACACCGCCTCCACCTCGAGCACCGATCTGCGCAGGCTTCTGGAGGGGATGAGCTGATGCCGGGCCGGCCGAAGGTACTGCTCAGCGCGTACGCCTGCCGGCCGACCGGCGGGTCCGAGCCGGGCGCGGGATGGGCGTGGGCGAAGGCAGCCGCGCGGGACCACGACGTGTGGTTGCTGACCCGCGGCAAGTTCCGCCACGAGATCGACGCGGAGCTCGCGGTCCGGCCGGTGCCCGGGCTGACCGTCGTACCGCTGGAGATGCCGCGGTGGATCCTGCGCCTGCGGCGCCGGCCGTCGGACGTGTACTGGTACTACCCGTTGTGGCAGGGCCTGGCCCGGCGTACGGCGCGACGGCTGCACGCCGAGCAGTCGTTCGACGTGATCCATCATCTGACCTTCGCCGTGGACTGGATGGGCGCCGGCGTGGTGGAGGAGTCGTCGGCGAAGGTGATCTGGGGACCGGTCGGCGGCTCGACCACCGCGCCGCTGGCGATGGCGCACTGGCTCGGTCCGCGCGGCGTCGTGGGGGAGCTGGTACGCCGTGCGTACACCGGACTGCGCCGCCGGCTGACCGGGCGGCGGATGGCGCAGACCGCCGACCTGATGGTTGCTCAGAACAACGATGTGGCGGAGGCGTTCCGGCCGTACGCGACGGAGATCGTCGTCCAGCCGAATGTGGCGATCCGGCGCTTCACCGCCTCCGGTCCGTACGAGCCGTTCGGTGCCCCCGGCATCAAAACTGCCCTGTTCGTCGGCCGGTTGATCCCGTGGAAGGGCGTGCTGCTCGCGGTCAGTGCGCTGGCCCGCCCCGAGGCCTCCAACTGGGAGCTCCGCATCATCGGCGACGGTCCTGACTGGGGACGCGCAGAGGGGCTGGCGTGGCAGCTCGGGGTGCGCGACCGGGTGGAGTTCATGGGGGCGCTGCCGCGGGAGGACGTGCTGGCGGCGATGTTCCGTGCTGACGCACTCATCGCGCCCGCGCTCCGGGAGGCTGCCGGCTGGGCGGTCACCGAGGCGCTGGCTTCAGGCTGTCCCGTGGTCTGCGTCGATCGCGGCGGGCCGGCTGTCATCGTCGGCCCCGACGAGGGTGTGAGTGTCCCGTGGCAGGGCGATGTCGTCGGCGGGCTGGCCAAGGGCCTCGCGTCGCTCCGCGGCCGGATCACGCCGGTCGATCGCTGGGGGCCAGATCGGCTTCCCGAGATCCTCGCCGAGTGGTACGCACCGGCCCGCGTGTCGCACTGAAAACCTTTCCGGGCCGGGTGTCGAACGGCGTCGAGCGGGTTCGTAGCGAAGGTAAGAGACCGGCAACCGGCTGGTCCGGCACCGGAGGCCCATCATGACGACCAGCACCAAGGACGCCGTCGCCAACCGCTTGACGCGGCACCTGCTGGAACCGATCCACCTCGTCGCCTACATGGCCGACGACGCGATGCACGCGCTTCAGGCACTCGGCTACGAGGGCTATTGGCCGGGGTATTTCGCCTCGCGGTCCGCGCCGCTGGGCCGCGTCCCGGCCGAGGTCGTGGATGCGCTCTTCTACAATTTCGCCCCCGGTGAGGTCGCCGCGTGCATCCCGAGCTGCTGGGACGTCGCCACCCCTGAGGCCGCACTCGCCGCCAACCGGGAGGGCTGCGTCGCCGCGCTGCGACGCATCCTCGGCGACCTGGCCGACAGCCCGGAGCTCGCCCGGGCCGCCGACCTCGCCATCCGAGCGGCCACCAACGCCCCGATGGAAGGACGGATCCTGTACTCCGGACTGCGGTCGCTACCTGTCCCGGACGAGCCGGTCGCCAAGCTGTGGCATGCGGCAACGCTGCTCCGCGAACACCGCGGCGACGGCCACAACATCGCGCTGGTTGCCGCCGGCATCGACGGCCAGGAGGCTCATGTCCTCGCGGCGATCGACGGGGGTCAGACACCGCGCGAGTACGGCCGGCTGGGCCCGCTCGACGACGAGCAACTGGCCGCCGTAGTGGACGGTCTGCGCGATCGCGGCCTCGTCGACGAATCGGACAAGTTCACCTCCGCAGGGCGTGAGCTCAAGGACCACATCGAGGCGGTCACGGACCGGCTCGCCGCCCCGGCATACGACTGCCTGGCGCCGGCCGAGATCGACCAGCTGATCGCCGACCTCGAGCCGCTGGTCGCCCGGATCGATGCCGTCGGCTACGAGGGCGTGGCGCCCACGCTCTAGTCGCGGGCCGTCTTGCCCGGCAGCGCGAGCATCCGGTCGAGGGCCAGCTTCGCGTACTTCTCGGTGTCGGCGTCGACCTTGATCGGGTTGACTACGTGGCCGGCGACCAGGTTCTCGAGCGCCCAGACAAAGTGCGGCAGGTCGATGCGGTTCATCGTGGCGCAGTAGCAGACCGTCTTGTCGAGGAACACGATGTTCTTGTCGGTGTGCTGCTTCGCCAGTCGCTGCACGAGGTTGAGCTCGGTGCCGACGGCCCACGACGTACCGGGCTCCGCGGTCTCCAGGGCCTGGATGATGTACTCGGTCGACCCGACCAGATCGGCCTTCGTGACGACCTCGTGGCGGCACTCCGGGTGGACGATCACGTTCACGCCGGGGATTCGCGAACGGACGTCGTCGACCGACTCGGCGGTGAAGCGGCCGTGCACCGAGCAGTGCCCGCGCCACAGGATCATCTTCGCCGCGGCCAGCTGCTCGCGGGTCAGCCCGCCGCCCGGCTTGTGCGGGTCGTACACGACGCAGTCGTCGAGGCTCAGGCCCAGCTGCAGTACGGCGGTGTTGCGGCCGAGGTGCTGGTCGGGCAGGAAGAGCACCTTCTCGCCCTTGTCGAACGCCCAGTTGAGCGCGGTCTCCGCGTTGCTCGACGTACACACGACGCCGCCGTTGCGACCGCAGAACGCCTTGATGTCCGCCGACGAGTTCATGTAGGTGACGGGCACGGTGACGTCCGCGACGCCGGCGTCGGCGAGTGCGTCCCAGGCCGCCTCCACCTGCTGGATGCGCGCCATGTCGGCCATCGAGCAACCGGCTGCCAGGTCCGGCAGGATCACGGTCTGCCGGTCATTGGTGAGGATGTCGGCGGACTCGGCCATGAAGTGCACACCGCAGAACACGATGTAGGGCGCGTCCGGCCGGTTGGCGGCGTCGCGCGCGAGCTTGAACGAGTCACCGGTGACGTCCGCGAACTGGATCACCTCGTCGCGCTGGTAGTGGTGCCCGAGCACGAACACCTGGTCGCCCAGCGCCGCCTTCGCCTTCAGCGCCCGCTCGACCAGATCCGGGTCGGATGCCGGCGGAAGCGCTCCCGGGCACTCGACTCCACGCTCCGAGTGCGGGTCCGTGTTCTGCCCCAGGAACAGCAACGGAAGGGCCTTGGAACCGCCTGCGATCGTCGTCACGCCAGACATCGTTGCACGTCGGCCGCCGCGCTCCGCGTGGCGCGCGTCACTGCTCAGAGTGTGAAATCAGTACCCTCCCAGTGTGAAGAGCACTGATTCGCCGGACCTGCCCGTCGCTGGTCTGGTTCCGCCCGACGTGCCCGTCGCTGGTCTGGTGCTGGCCGCCGGTGCCGGCCGTCGGATGGGCAGGCCGAAGGCGCTCATCCGCGACGGGCAGGGTGTGCCGTGGGTCGTCCGTACGGCGCAGGTGCTCGCCGAGGCAGGCTGCTCACCGGTCGTAGTGGTCGTCGGAGCCTCCGCAGACGAGGTCCGCGCCGAGCTCACCACCGAGCCGGTCCAGGTAGTCGAAGCACCCAACTGGCCCGAAGGCATGAGCGCCTCCCTCCGAGCCGGCCTCGGGTCCCTCCGGAACCTCCCGGCCGCCACCTCGTCCGCCACCTCGTCCGCCGCCTCGGCCGGGCCGCCGGCGGAGGCGGCGGGTGTAGCTGAGGCGGTTGTGGTTGTGCCGGTAGACCTGCCTGGGTTGACGAGTGCTGCGGTTCGGAGAGTTCTGGAGAGCGCGAGTACGGATGCACTCGTGCGGGCTACCTACGACGGGTCGCCGGGCCATCCGGCGCTGATCGGGCGTGCGCATTGGGACGGCGTGATCGCGTCGGCTCACGGAGACGCGGGAGCCCGTGACTACCTTCGAGCGCACCGGGTCGAGCTGGTCGCCTGCGACGACGTGGGCGACGGCGCCGACGCCGACACGCCGGACGACGTACCGAAAGGCCATGGCTGACTGTTGGCAGCGCGGCAAAGTAGGTGAATGCTGAAGGAGTGAGTGCCGTCGGCTCGGCGGCTGAGCTGGCCGAGCGTCTGCGGGCGACCGGATACCTCGCCGGAGAGGGCTTGGCAACGGTCGGCTATCTCGCGCTCGCGCTGCACCGGCCGTTGCTGCTGGAAGGCGAGCCCGGCACCGGCAAAACCTCACTGGCCGCAGCGATCGCCGAGGCGCTCGACCTGGATCTGATCCGGCTGCAGTGCTACGAGGGCATCGACGCCTCGCAGGCGCTCTACGACTGGGATTTCCCGCGCCAGATCCTGCACCTGCGGACCGTCGAGGCAACCAGCTCCGACGCCGTCGTCGAGGAGGTGGAGAAGAGCCTCTTCGACGAGCGTTTCCTGCTGTCCCGTCCGGTACTGCGGGCGCTCCGCGAGAGTCCCGCGGTGCTGCTCGTCGACGAGATCGACCGCGCCGACGACGAGTTCGAGGCGTTCCTGCTCGAGGTGCTGTCGACGTACGAGGTGACGATCCCCGAACTCGGTACGATCACCGCCGAGGTGCCGCCGATCGTCGTACTCACCTCGAACCGGACCCGCGAGGTGCATGACGCGCTCAAGCGCCGCTGCCTGTACCACTGGATCGACCATCCCGGCCTGGCCCGCGAGGTCGAGATCGTCCGCACTCGGCTGCCCGAGGTCTCGGCCCGGCTGGCCGAGCAGGTCGCGCGCTCGGTGCACCGGATCCGCGAGCTCGATCTGCTCAAACCGCCCGGTGTCGCGGAGACCCTCGACTGGGCCCGCGCCCTCGAAGCACTCGGCGCCGATGCCCTCGACGTCGAGACCGCGGCCGCGACCCTCGGGGCCGTGCTCAAGTACCGCGAGGACACCGACCGCGTCCGCGAATCACTCGACCGGCTCCTGGCGAGCTGACCATGACGACCGAGCCGACGAGCGCGGAGCCGGATCTCGCGCTGGCCGGCTTCGCCTCCGCGCTCCGCCAGGCCGGCCTCGCCGTGACCGCGGACCGGGTTCACCTGTTCCTGCGTGCGGTGGCCGCCCTCGACGCGACGATGACCGCCGACGTCTACTGGGCCGGGCGCGCCGCGCTCTGCAGCGGCCCTGACGACACAGCCCGGTACGACGAGGTGTTCGCCGCCTGGTTCTCCGGACAGCGATCGCGCGGCGTCGTCCGCCGTACTCCGCAAGCCTCCGTGCAGGCCGCGCTCGCGGACGATGGCGAGGGGCAGGACGGCAACCGCACGCTCAACGTCGCCGCGAGTTCGACCGAGGTCCTCCGGCATCGTGATGTCGCCGACCTGTCCGCCAGCGACCGCGCCGAGCTGGCCCGCCTGTTCGGCACGCTCCGGCCACGAGCCCCGGTACGCCGCGCCACCCGTCGCCGCCCTTCACATCGCGGCGACGTCGACCCGCGGCGAACGCTGCGCGCGCAACTCCGGCAGGTCGGCGAACCAGGCCGCGTGCACTACCGCCGCCGTAGCGTCCGGCCCCGACGGGTTGTCGTACTCATCGACGTGTCCGGATCGATGCGGCCGTACGCCGACAGCCTGCTGCGGCTCGCTCACACGATGGTCCAGCAGGCACCACGCGCGGTGGAAGTCTTCACGATCGGCACGCGATTGACGCGCGTGACTCCGGCGCTGCGTAGACGCGACGCGGACTTCGCGCTGCGGTCGGCGGGCGACGTCGTACCGGACTGGTCGGGTGGGACCCGGCTAGGAGAGGTGCTGAAGGTGTTCCTCGACCGCTGGGGGCAGCGTGGTACGGCGCGGCGGGCGGTCGTAGTCGTGTGCAGCGACGGGTGGGAGCGCGGCGACGCGACGTTGCTCGGAGCACAGATGCAACGGCTGGCGGGTCTCGCGCACCGCGTGGTGTGGCTCAATCCGCACCGGGGGAAGCCGGGATACGAACCCGTGCAGGCCGGGATCGTCGCCGTACTGCCGCACCTGGACGACCTGGTCGCCGGGCACAGCCTGACCAGCTTCGCCGAACTTCTGGAGGTGGTCGCCGATGCGTGATGTTCTCGACCGGTTGCTGAGTTGGTGGAACGCCGGCGAATCGGTTGCCGTCGGCACCGTTGTCGCGACGTTCGAGTCCGCGCCGCGGCCGCCCGGCGCGGTGATGCTGGTCGGCCCCGGTCTGGAGGCGGTCGGCAGTGTCTCCGGCGGGTGCGTCGAGGGCGCGGTCTACCAGCTCGGCGAGGAGGTCCTCGAGTCGGGCGAGCCCGTCCTTCAGCGGTACGGCGTGAGCGACGAGTCCGCGTTCGCGGTCGGCCTCACCTGCGGCGGCATCATCGACGTATTCGTCGAAAAGGTCGACCGGGACTCCTTCCCGGAACTGGCGGAGGTCGCCGCAGACATCGCCGCCGGCCGACCGGTCGCAGTCGCCATGGTCGTCGCCCATCCCGACCCATCGATGCTCGGCCGCCGCCTCATCGTCCGCCCCGACCCAACCCCCGGCCCGACGTCCGGCCTGGCCCCGTCAGGTGCGGCGCCCTCCTCTCTTCCCCGCCCCGAGCGGAGCGAGGGGCGGGTTGGTTTGAGCGGGAGCCTGGGCTCGGAGCGGGCGGATGATGCTGTGTTGGACGACGCGCGGGGGCTGTTGGCGAACGGGAGAACGGAGACCTTGGAGTACGGGCCGGACGGGCAGCGTCGGGGCGAGGGGATGCGGGTGTTCGTCTCGTCGTACGCGCCGGTGCCGCGTCTGCTGGTGTTCGGCGCGATCGACTTCGCGGGCGCGGTGGCGCGGCTCGGTTCCTTCCTCGGGTACCGCGTGACCGTGTGCGATGCGCGCGCCGTGTTCGCGACCGCGTCCCGGTTCCCGTCGGCCGACGAAGTGATCGTGGACTGGCCGCACCGGTACCTGTCGGGGGAGTCCGCGGCGGGCCGGATCGACGACCGGACGGTGATCTGCGTACTGACGCACGATCCGAAGTTCGACGTACCGCTGCTGGAAGTCGCCTTGCGCCTGCCACAGGTCGCGTACATCGGGGCGATGGGTTCGCGGCGGACGCACGACGACCGGCTGAAGCGGTTGCGGGAGGCCGGACTGACCGACGCGGAGGTGGCCCGGCTGGCCAGCCCGATCGGTCTCGACCTCGGCGCCCGGACGCCGGAGGAGACCGCGGTCAGTATCGCGGCCGAGATCATCGCCCAGCGCTGGGGCGGCGCCGGGCAACGGCTCTCGGCGGCGGCGGGACCGATTCACCACTGATTCACCACTGATTCACCACTGATGAACAACTGGTCGGACCTTGTGGGCGACATGACACGGGGAGCAGGATCGAACGTACGGCGGTGCTGACATCTGGAGGCGGGGCAATGACCCGGATCACAGTGAAGGTCGACGGAAGCAGTTTCACCGACGAGGTGGAACCGCGCACGCTGCTCGTGCATTACCTGCGCGAGCAGCTGGGAAAGACAGGCACCGTGGTCGGCTGTGACACCGGGAACTGCGGTTCCTGCACGGTCCACCTGGACGGGCGGAGCGTGAAGTCGTGTTCGCTGCTCGCGGTCCAGGCCGACGGTCACGAGGTGACCACGATCGAAGGGCTGTCGACCAATGGTCAGCTGCATCCGATGCAGCAGGCCTTCCACGAGCATCACGCCTTGCAGTGCGGATACTGCACACCGGGCATGATCATGCAATCCATCGATCTGATCGCCGACAATCCGGATCCGAGCGACGAGGACGTCCGGCTCGGGCTCGAAGGCAACCTCTGCCGCTGCACCGGCTACCAGAACATCGTCAAGGCCGTGCAGGCCGCTGCCGCCGCGGGCGGTGCGCAATGACGACCACCGAGGATCGCCCCGCCACCGAGATCGGCAACCCGCGACTCCGCAAGGAGGACGCCCGGCTGATCACCGGCCGGACCCGTTGGACCGACAACATCGTGCTGCCGGGGATGCAGCACATCGCGATGGTCCGCAGCCCGTTCGCGCACGCCCGGATCACCTCGATCGACACCGAGGCGGCCCGGGCGGCGACCGGGGTCGTTGCCGTGATCACCGGTGCGGACATCGCCGACGAGCAGGGCGCGCTGCCCAATGCCTGGGCAGTCGTCTCCGACCAGCAGGCCCCGGTGCATCCGTCGATGGCGGTCGACCATGTCGCGTTCGCCGGCGAGATCGTTGCCATGGTCATCGCCCGGACGGCCGCCGAGGCGAACGACGCCGCCGAACTGGTCGACGTCGACTACGAGGAACTCGCGCCGGCCCTCGAGCTCAGGGCCGCGGCGCGCGACGAGGTCATCGCCCATCCCGACCTCGGGACGAACGTGTCCGCGGTCTGGGCGTACGACTCGGCAGAATCCGGCACCGGCGGTGACGTCGAGGCGGCGATCGCGGCCGCTCGCAACGGCGGCATCGTGATCGAGAAGGAGATCCGGCAGCAGCGGCTGATCCCGGCGTTCATGGAGCCGCGCGCGATCGTCGTCGACCCGACCACCGAGCAGATGACGGTGTGGTCGTCGACGCAGGTGCCGCACTTCGTGAGGATCTTCATCGCGCTCGTACTCGGCATCCCGGAGAGCAAGATCCGGGTGATCGCGCCGGACGTCGGCGGCGGGTTCGGCGGCAAGCTCCAGTTCACCCCGGAGGAAGTCCTCACGGTCATCGCGGCCCGCCGGACCGGAAAGCCCTGTAAGTACTGCGAAACCAGGTCCGAGTCGTTGATGGCCGCGCACCACGGGCGGGATCAGTGGCAGCAGGTCACGCTGGCGGCGACTGCGGACGGCACGGTGACCGGGCTCAAGGTCGAGCTGACCGTGGACATGGGCGCGTACCTCGGCCTGGTGACGTCGGCGATCCCGCTGCTGGGAGCCTTTATGTACAACGGGATCTACAAGTTCCCGTCGTACCACCTCGGCATCACGAACGTCTTCACGAACAAGACCTGGACCGACGCGTACCGCGGTGCGGGCCGGCCGGAGGCGACGTACGCGATCGAGCGGGTGATGGACGAGCTCGCCGCCCGGGTCGGCGTCGACCCGCTGGAAATCCGCGAGCGGAACTGGATCAAGCACGAGGAGTTCCCGTTCTCGACGGTGTCCGGGTTGCAGTACGACTCCGGCAACTACGAGGCAGCGACCGCGAAGGCGCGCGAGCTCTTCGGGTACGACGACCTGCGCAAGGAGCAGGCGGAGCGCCGGGAGTCCGGCGACCCGGTCCAGCTCGGCATCGGCATCTCGACGTACACCGAGATGTGCGGGCTGGCGCCGTCGCGCTGGCTCGGCTCGATGGGGTACGTCGGCGGCGGCTGGGAGCATGCGGCCGTCCGCATGCTGCCGACCGGGAAGGTCGAGGTGGTCACCGGGACGAGTCCGCACGGGCAGGGCCACGAGACCGCATGGAGCCAGCTGGTCGCGGATCGCCTGGGTGTCGCGTTCGAGGATGTCGAAGTACTGCATGGTGACACGCAGGTCGCCGTCCGCGGCCTGGACACGTACGGCTCGCGCTCGCTGGCCGTCGGCGGGATGGCAGTCCTGGCGGCCGCCGACAAGGTGATCGAGAAGGCGAAACCGATCGCGGCCCAGCTGCTGGAGGCGAACACGGACGACCTCGACTTCTCCGCCGGCCGGTACGGCGTTCGCGGCACCGATGCGGGGATGACGCTGGCGGAGCTGGCGTTCGCGGTCTTCCAGGGACACAAGCTCGACGGATCCGCGGAAGGGTGTCTCGACGCGGACGCGACCCTCGATCCGGACGACTTCTCGTTCCCGCACGGCACGCATCTGTGCGCGGTCGAGGTCGACACCGAGACCGGGGAGACGAAGATCCGGTCGTACGTGAGCGTCGACGACGTCGGAGTGGTGGTGAATCCGTTGATCGTCGAGGGCCAGGTGCACGGCGGTCTCGCGCAGGGCATCGCGCAGGCGCTCTACGAGGAGGCTGTGCACGACGACTCCGGGACGCTGATCACCGGCTCGTTCGATCAGTATTTGTTGCCAGGGGCACCCGATCTGCCGCGGTTCGAGACGGCGCGGACCGAGACGCCGGCGACGACCAACCAGCTCGGCGTGAAGGGCGTCGGCGAGGCCGGCACGATCGCGTCCACGCCGGCGGTCGTGAATGCGATCGTCGACGCGCTCCGGCCGCTCGGCGTCACCGACGTGGTGATGCCGTGTACGCCGTACCGCGTGTGGAAGGCAATCCAGGAAGGAGCGCAGTCATGATCCCGGCGCCGTTCGAGTACTTCGCTCCCGCAACCATCGACGAGGCGTTGGGGTTGCTGCGTGAGCACTCCGACGCGAAGGTGCTGGCCGGTGGGCAGAGCCTGATGCCGGCGTTGCGGTTGCGGCTGGCGGCGCCGGACACGATCGTCGACCTCGCCAAGATCGACGAGCTGCGCGGCGTACGCGACGACGGCGACGTGCTGGTCATCGGCGCGATGACACCGCACAGCGTCGTCCAGTCCTCGCCGGTGGTGAACGAGCATGCCCGGCTGATCTCGTTGGCGACGGCAACGGTCGGGGATCCGCAGATCCGGCATCGCGGCACGTTCGGCGGTTCACTGGCCCATGCGGATCCGGCCGCCGATCTGCCGGCCGTCGCGGTGGCGCTGGACGCGTCGTTCGTGATCGCCGGCCCGGACGGTCGCCGCACCGTGTCCGCGGCGGACTTCTTCCAAGGCGTGTTCAGTACGGCGCTCGGCGAGGACGAGTTGCTGGTCGAGGTGCGGGTGCCGAAGTACACCGGGTGGGGCGCGCACTACGAGAAGTTCAACCGGGTCGCGCAAGCGTGGTCGATCGTGTCCGTTGCGGCGGCGGTCCGGCTCGACGGCGACTCGATCGCGGAGGCGCGGGTCGCGCTCGGCAACATGGGTTCGACGCCGGTCCGGGCGACCGCGGTCGAGCAAGCGCTGGTCGGCGGGCCCGCGACCGCCGACGCCGTACGGGAAGCCGCCGCGCGGGCTGCGGACGGGACGTCACCGGTCACGGATCTCAACGGCGACGCGGACTATCGGCGGCATCTGGCCACGGTGCTCACCCGGCGTGCGGTCCTGGCGGCGGCGGGTACGGCGTGAAGCTCGAGCACAAGTTCGTCGTACCGGCTCCGGTCGAGCAGACGTGGGCCGCGTTCAACGATCTCGAACGGGTGGTGCCGTGTTTCCCCGGCGCCACCCTGACGTCGTACGACGGGGACGAGTTCACCGGCTCGTGCAAGGTCAAGCTCGGGCCGGTGTCCCTGCAGTACTCCGGCAACGGCACCTTCCTCGAACGTGACCCGGCCGATCATCACGCGGTGATCGAGGCCAAGGGCAAGGACCGGCGCGGCAACGGTACGGCGACCGCCCGCGTCACGGCCCGGCTGGCCGAGTCCGGTCCGGGGTCGACCGAGGTCACCGTCGACACCGACCTGACAATCACCGGCCGCCCCGCCCAGTTCGGCCGCGGCCTGATCCAGGACGTGTCG
This sequence comes from Kribbella pratensis, assembly GCF_004365355.1. GTDB lineage: Bacteria > Actinomycetota > Actinomycetes > Propionibacteriales > Kribbellaceae > Kribbella. The sequence continues at coordinate 845,726 of NZ_SODP01000001.1, forward strand.
AACAAACTCCTCGACCAGTTCACCACCTGCCTGAAAACCAAGCTGGACACCACACCAGCCGCCGGCACCCCGCCCGCCGACACCACACCGCCCGCGGACACCAAACCGTCCGCCGACACCTCGGCGACCCAAGACGCCTCCACGACTGACGACGCTCCACCCGCTGCCACGCCCCCGCCTCCACCCGACGCGCCACCACCGCCGACCTCGTCGGAACCCGCAGCGGTCTCCCTCAACCTGGGCAGCACCCTCCTCCCCGTCCTGGCCCGCCGCGCAGCGCCGTATCTGATCGGCGCCGCCCTCGCCCTACTCCTCCGCCGCCTGATCCGCCGCTAGGCCGTTATCCGCTAGACCGTCTCGGCGCTCAGCGTCCGCGCGACCGGATGCCGGGCGGCGAACCGGGCGGGCAAGGCTGTGAGCGCTGCGGTTGCGAACAGCGTCGCAAGGACCGCCGCGAGCAACCAGGACGCGGGCGGCATTGCGATCTGGCCGACACTGAAGATGCCGAAAAGGAAGATGCCCAGGTACACGCCGGCGACTGCACCTGGAACGGCGGGCAGGAGTTGGGCAAAGGACAACCCGGCCGAGACCTGGCCGGGCGTCGCGCCGAGTGCGCGAGTGACGGCCATGCTCACCCGCGACTCCATCGCTGTCATCCAAGTGATCGCGATGGTGTTGACGATGGCGAGTGCGACGAGCATGACGGTCACCGCGAGAAGTAGCCGGTAGTTCTGCTCGTCCCGGATGTTCGGCAGCGCGGCGTACGGTCTGACCGGTTGGGCGATGCCGATCAGCAATCCGGTGATGCCGGTGACGGTCGCCGCGGTGGAGAAAGCGTGCAGTACGGCGCGACCCGGTCGGCGCGCGGTCAACCGCAACCCCACCAGCAGCGACGTCGGGAGCACCGCGGACAGCGTGGTCAGCAGAGGGCGGTGGCGAAGGTACTGCGCGGGGCTGGTGAGCGCACTCACCGTGGCCGTCCGAAGCGCGCGCACCGTCGGCGGAAGCATGGTCAGCAATGCCACGGCCAGGACAAGAAGAGTGGTCGCGACGAGCGTGGTGCCGTCCGGCCCGACGACGCAGCCGATCAGGCTGGCGGTGGGGTTGGCGATCGCCGGCTCGACCAGGCGAGCGACGGCGAGCCCCAGGACCTGAGCTAGCACCGCGAGCGCGAGGAACTCCGTCAGAAGGACCGCGGCGATCAGACCGGGCGTCGCTCCGATGGCCTTGAGCAGGCCGGCCCGCCGGGTCTGCTCGACGATCCGTCCGGCGGCGAGCGCGGCGACGCCGGTGATCGCGAGGAAGCCGAGCAACCAACCGCCGACGACCAGGATCGGCTCGGTGCCGCTGAGGATGACCGTGTCCTGGGTGGCGATGAACTGCCAGGAGTGCAGGGTCAGCCTGGTCGTGGGGGAGCGAAGTGAAGAGCGAAAGGCGTTGGTAGCGGAGGGATCGCGCAGCTTGAGGTCCATTGCGGTGGTGACCGTCAGGTCCCGTCCGGCCAGCGCACTGGCGTCCTTCGCAGTCATCCAGACCAGGCCGCTCGGGTCGCTCGGTCCGCCCAGTGGGCCGATGCCTGCCGCCCACGGGTAGATCGAGGTCGCCGCGGTCACGGCGATCCCGACGACCGGGTACCTGCGGTCCGACACGGTGACGCGGTCGCCGACCTTCACGCCGAGTGCGGTGGCCAGACCGCGTTCCACTACAGCGCCGCCTGGACGGATCCACTCGCCTGACGTGACCAGCGGTCTGTTGATCGGTCCTGGGGTGAGGCTGGCGCCGTGCACGACCACACCAGAGCTCCGGCCGTGGACTGCGAGGTCGCTGTACACCACGGCATACGGACCGTTGTGTCCGACGACTTCCGGATGGGTAGCCAGGGACTCGAGTTCCCGGGTCGCGTCAGGGCCGGAGTCCGGAGCGAGCGCGACGACGTCCGGTCCGCCTGTTGCGGCGCGTGTTTGCCGGTAGAGCGCTTCGCAGGCACCGTTCAGCGACAGTCCGAGCGCCAGCGTGGCGACGGCTGCTGTCACCGCGAGTACGAGCATCGCGGCGTGGGCTTTGTGTCGCCGTACGTCGGCCAGTACCAGGCGTACGACGAGCAGGACCCGGCCCACTCAGCCCTCCAGTCCGATGAGGCCGGCGAGCCGCCCGGTCCCGTCGAGCAGTCGGGTGTCGTCGACGAACATGCCGTCGCGCATCGAGATCAGCCGGTCCGCGGTGGCGGCGACTCGTTCGTCGTGCGTGACGATGACAAGAGTCTGCCCGGCAGCGCGGAGCTCCGCGAAGATCCGCAGTACGTCGGTGGTCGCGGCCGTGTCGAGGTTGCCGGTCGGCTCGTCGGCGAGCACGACCTGTGGCTCGTTGGCGAGCGCGCGGGCGATCGCGGCCCGTTGACGCTGGCCGCCGGACAGTTCGGAGGGGAGGTGCCGGGCGCGGTCGGCCAGCCCGACCTGGTCGAGCAGGAAGTCCGCTCGTCTCCTGGCCTCGCGCAGCGACCGGCCGGCGAGCAGTGCGGGCAGTTCGACGTTCTCGGCGGTGCTCAACTCGTCGACCAGATGGAAGGCCTGGAAGACGAATCCGATCGACCGGCGGCGCAGACGTGCGAGGGCGCGCTCGCTGAGGCTGTCGGTACGGCGTTGTCCGATCCACACTTCACCGGCCGTCGGACGCTCCAGGCCACCCAAGAGATGCAGCAGCGTGGACTTGCCGCAGCCGCTGGGGCCCATCACCGCCAGCGTCTGCCCCTCCGGTACGTCGAGGTCGACCTCGTCGACGGCGCGTACCCGGCTCGCGCCCGCACCGTGCTCCTTGGTCAGTCTGCGGGTCTGGAGCACGTTCATGTGTCCTCGGGTTCGTTGTGGGGTGTCGACCAGGTGCGCTCGCAGATGTCCAGCCAGCGCAGGTCGGCCTGGAATCGCAACATGACGCCTTCGAGCAGGACAACCGCCGTGGAGCCGGCCGGCTCCGCCAATGCGGCCAGCTGCGCCTCCCGCAGGATCCGCAGCAGCTCACGGCGTTGAGCGGCGACGAGTTCGACCGGGTCGGCGAGCCGGGCGGCCGCGGCCACGACGAGCTTCAGATGAAACTCCGCGAGATCCGGCTTCGGCCTGGCGACCTCGGTCAGCCAGGCCGCAACCCGCTGCTGCCCGGAGGGCGTCAGCGCATACACCTTGCGGTCGGGGCTGTCCGACGGTTCGCAGACAATGAGGCCGGCCTTCTCCAGCCGGCCCAGCGTCACGTAGATCTGCCCTGGATTCATCGATTCGCCGAGCGGGCCAAGACTCTGCTGCAACCGTGCCCGCAGCTCGTAACCATGCGACGGCTCCTTGGCAAGCATCGCCAGCACCGCATCCTGCACGCCCGACCCCCTAACGGTTAGCTAATAGATAGCGGTTATCCGTCAGGCCTGTCAAAGTACAACTCACCGCCGAACACCGCCGGCAGAATCGACCGATGGCCGGCGATCACCGTCAGTCGGGCGGCCTCCTCAGCCGTGAACCACCCGGACTCGCTTACCTCCGCCGAAGTGCCGGCCTCGCCGCCGACTGGCTCGGCGCGGAACACCACACCGACGATCTGCACCCGATTGCCGTCGGGGTAGACGACCACGACGTCCGGGTTGGAGTAGACGCCGATCAGACCGGTCACTCGCACGGACAGCCCGGTTTCCTCGAGTGTTTCCCGCTCGGCTGCCTCCGCGGGGCGTTCGCCTGGTTCGATCGCGCCGCCCGGCAGGCACCACTCGCCGTTGTCGGTGCGTTTCGTCAGGAGCAGTCGCTCGCCGTCCATCACGGCCGCGGCTGCCCCGATCCGCAGTACGGCGGTGGCGCCGAGGCGGTCGCCGTACTCGTGTCGCGTGTACCCGGGCACCCTCGGCGCGTCATCCACCCTGCAGTCCTTCCCGGCATGCTCGGTCCGCCACGCGTGTTGTCTCCGGCAACCGATAGCGCGGTGCCAGGTGCAGGACGTGCTCGACAGCGGTCGGGAGACTCACGCGATGCCCGACCGACACATACACCGGTTTGACTGCGTCCTGGGTCCGCACCGCCGCCCCGACCACCTCGTCACCGTCGAGCAGGTCTGCGGTCGCGCCGCGTTCCGGTGCGGGGTGGGCGTGTGTTCCGACGAAAGTGGTCTTCGCGGCCCCGATCGCCGAGATACCCGTCAGCACGCCGAGATGGCAGGCGAGCCCGAACCGCCGCGGATGCGCGAGCCCCTGGCCGTCACACACCAACAGTTCCGGTCTGGTCGTGAGCCGCTCCAGCGCGGCGAGCAACGCCGGCACTTCCCGGAACGCGAACAGTCCCGGCACATACGGGAACGTCGTCTCCCCACGCACAACCGCGCGGTCCACTTCGCGGAGAGTCCCCCGATCGAGTACGACGACCGCGGCCGCCAGCCGATCGCCGTCGTACGCGACGTCCAGGCCCGCCACGTACCGCGGCGCCGGTCCCACATCCACAACCTCGACGAGCCCGCGCAGCTTCTCCTGCACCGCGATCGCCTCGACTGCCGTGGTGGGCCAACTCGGCATTGTCACTCGACCGTCGGCGGGCCGCTCGGGGGCCACTCGACCAGCTCGACGCGATAGCCGTCGGGGTCGGTGAGCCAGGAAGTCTTCGGGCCGTCGGCACCGCCGGGCAACTCAGGTTCGCCTGGTTGCAGGCCAGCCGCGGCCAGCCGGTCGATGGTTTCGCGCAGCGACGCGACCTCGATCGCGAAGTGCTGGAAGCCGCCGATCTCCACCGGACCGTCCGCCGGGCGGTGGACGAGTTCGAGGGACACCGACGGCTCATCGGGCAGCCGCAGCCAGACCAGGCTCGAGCCGTCGTCGAACGGCACCGTCCCGAGATCGACGTACCCGACCGTCCGATAGAAGGCGAGCGAACGCTCCAGCTCACTGACGCGCAGCGCGAACAGGATCGACTTCATACCGACGATCCAACTGGTGCCCGCCGGGCCCGTCAATCGTGATCTGCCTGCACAAGGACAGGAGGTGTCCGGCGTTTGCGGGGGATTCGCGGAGTGCCGAGGCGGGTGGAGTCGTGTACGTACATGACTACGTCCTGTCCACATGCCGCACGCTGGACCGTAGGCGGGCGAGTGCGAAGGGTGGGAGAGGATGTGCGCATGCGGATCCTGATTGCGCCGGACAAGTTCGCGGGGACGTTGACGGCTGTGGAGGCGGCTGCGGCTATCGAGGAGGGGTGGCGGCGGCGCGATCCGGGAGCCGAGGTGCTCGTCGCGCCGATGGCGGACGGTGGGCCCGGCTTCATCGACGTGCTGTCCGCGGTGGTCGACGGCAAGCTGCTTTCGGTCACGGTCCGTGGCCCGCTCGGTGAGGACACTCCGGCGACGGTCCTGATGGCAGGCGAGACGGCGTACGTCGAGACCGCGCAGGCGTGCGGACTGCATCTCGTGGAGCCGAAGGACCGTCGGCCCGAGGAGGCGACGACGTACGGCGTCGGGCAGCTGATCGCGGCCGCGGTCGACGCCGGAGCAAAGCGGATCATCCTCGGCCTCGGCGGCTCGGGGACGAACGATGCCGGCGCCGGCATGCTCGCTGCCCTCGGGGCGACGGGTGAGTCAGGTCACTTGGATGGTGGAGCCGCCGGGCTCCCCGGGTTGACCGCGGTGGACCTGCAGCCGGCGCGTGACCGTGTCGCGGGGGTCGAGTTCGTCGCAGCCAGTGACGTGGAGAACCCGATGCTCGGGCTGCGCGGCGCGACCAACATCTTCGGCTCGCAGAAGGGCATCGGGGACGAGCGGAAGCCTGCGGTCGACGGTTGGCTGACGCACTTCGCGGAGCTCGCCGATCGGAAGACGGCTGACAAGAAGGGCGCGGGTGCCGCGGGGGGACTCGGCTATGCGTTGCTGCTGCTCGGCGCCGAGCGCGTGTCCGGAATCGACCTGGTGGCAGAGCTCACAGGCCTGAAGGAGAAGGCCGCGCGGGTCGACCTGGTGCTGAGCGGTGAGGGCGCGTTCGACTTCCAGTCCCGGGACGGGAAGGTGATCGCCGGCGTCGCGAAGGTCGCGAACGACGCGATGCGGCCCTGCGTCGTACTCGCCGGGAAGGTGCTGATCGGGTCGCGGGAGATGCGTACGATGGGCGTCGAGTCGGCGTACGCGCTGGTCGACGTGGTCGGCGAGGAGCGGGCGTTCGCGGACCCGCACGGCTCGCTCGCGACGGTCGCGGAGCGTGTCGCCCGCACCTGGGCACGCTGATCAGGGATCGACCATTTCGACGATGTGGTAGTTGATCCGTGAAATTGGTGTGCGACCATGGGAATGAGCGCGGACCGGCCGACGTTGGTGCGTGTTGACAAGAGACTTCCGTGCTGACGAGCTGTCTGTCGGCACTTAGTAGATGACTGGAGTCAGGGATGACTGAAGCGCAGACCGAGCAGGCCGTCGCCACTGGTGTTCTCCTCACCGACGGGGCCGCCGCCAAGGTGAAGGCGCTGCTCGACCAGGAAGGCCGCGACGACCTCGCGCTGCGGGTCGCCGTGCAGCCGGGCGGTTGCTCCGGGCTGCGGTACCAGCTGTTCTTCGACGAGCGCCAGCTCGACGGTGACGTGGTGGCCGACTTCGGTGGCGTGAGCGTTGTCACCGACCGGATGAGCGCGCCGTACCTCAAGGGTGCGTCGATCGACTTCGTGGACACGATCGAGAAGCAGGGCTTCACGATCGACAACCCGAACGCGACCGGCTCCTGCGCCTGCGGCGACTCGTTCAACTGATCTACCCCCGAAGCCCCTGGCACCTCCCGGTGACCAGGGGCTTCGGCACGTCCAGACTTGGTGACGGTTTCGTCAGCCGTGGCTGACCGCCGATTCGCGCGCCCGCTTCGGGAGTGCGAAGGTGACGGCGAAGCTGACCACGAAGAGCCCGATCGCGACCAGGACCGAGGTCTTGGTGGCGCCGAGGAACGCGTGCGCCGGGAGCAACTGGAAGAACACGGTGCCGATCACTGCGACGCCGATCGCTCCGCCGTACTGCTGCATCGCGGTCAGCACGCCGGACGCCGAACCGGCAGCCTGGTCGTCGATCGAGGCCAGGATGATGTCGAACAGCGGAGCGAACACCAGGCCGGCGCCGATCCCGGTGGCGAGCGTCGCCGGCACCAGGTTCCAGACGGTTGTCGCGTCGCCGTACGCGTGCAGCGTGAACCAGACGCCGGCCATCGCCACGGTCATCACCGCAACGCCGAGCTGCAGCGCCTTGCGGCCGAGCTTCGGGGCGAGCAGGCCGCCGGACAGCGGGGCGCCGATCGCGATGCCGAGTGAGAACGGCACCATCGCGAGGCCTGCCTTCAGCGGGCTGTAGTGCAGTCCCAGCTGGGTGAACAGGTTGAAGACGAGCATGAAGCCGTTCATCGCGAGGAAGAATGTGGTGATCACGCCGAGGCCGGCGACGTACCCGCGGTTGCGGAACAGCGACGGGTCGATGACCGGGTTGCCGGAGCGGCGCTCCCGCCAGCCGAACAGCGCAAAGACGACGATCGAGCTGACCAGCATGAGGATCGTCCACACCGGCCAGCCGAGCTCGCGGCCCTGGACGAGCGGGTAGATCAGCAGCCCTGAGGCGAGGCTGACCAGCAGTACGCCGACGGTGTCGAGGCGGGAGGCGCCGGGCGTCTTCACCTCAGGCATGAACTTCCATGCGCCTACGAGGGCGGCGATACCGATCGGCACGTTGATGAAGAAGATCGTGCGCCAGCCGGCGTCGAACCAGTTCGCGTCGATCAGTACGCCGGCCAGGATCGGGCCGGCGACTGCCGACAACCCCATCACCGGACCGAACATCGCGAACGCCTTGCCGAGCTCCTCGGACGGGAAGATCGACTTCAGGATCGCGAAGCCCTGCGGGATCATCACCGCGCCGAGGAGGCCTTGCGCGACCCGGCTGCCGATCAGCAGCTCGGGGCTGGTCGCCAGGCCGCAGACCGCGGAGGCGACGGTGAACCCGAGGGCGCCGATCACGAACAGCCGCCGGCGGCCGACCAGGTCGCCGAGCCGGCCGAAGGTGATCAGCCCGATCGCGAAGGCCAGTGTGTAGCCGGCCAGCATCCACTGCATGGCGGACTCGGAGCCGCCCAGCTCGGCGCGGATCGAGGGGGCGGCGATGAGGATCGTCGCGAGCACGATCCAGCGCCAGCGGTACGGCGTACCTCGCGCGACGCTCGTGGTTCCGGGCGGGTTGTCAAGTGCGGTGCTCATAGCGGCCCCCTCGAAGAGATTGCGAACGGTGTTCGTTGACGAACACCGTTCTACTACCGAACAGTGTTCGCGTCAAGTACAGTGTTCGTATGACGCAATCGCCGTGGCAGCCGATCACCCCCGCGAAGCCCGCCCGGACGCCGAAGGAGCCGCTCAACCGGGAGCGGATCGTCGACGCCGCGATGCGGGTGCTCGTGGAGTCGGGGTACGAGGCGGTCTCGATGCGGAAGGTCGCGCAGGCGCTCGGCACCGGACCGGCGTCGCTCTACGCGCATGTCGCGAACAAGCGCGAGCTGGATCAGCTCCTGGTCGAGCGGGCGGCCGCGCAGATGAGGTACGACGAGCCGGTGGATCCGGCCCGCTGGCAGGAGCAGTTGAAGGCGATGATGCGCGAGATGCTGCGCGCGATGCGGGCGAATCCGGGCGTCGCGCGGGCCGCGATCGGCGCCGTACCGCTGGGGGAGCGGGCGCTGATGAGCACCGAGAGGATGCTGACGCTGCTGAAGGCCGGCAACATCCCGGACCAGGCCGCGGCGTGGGCGGTCGACCTGATTCCGCTCTACGTGACGGCGATCGCGTTCGAGGAGACGGTGCAGAGCGCGACGGACTGGACGCCCGATGATGTCGAGCGATTCGTCAGCGGACTGCGGTCGTACTTCGAGTCGCTGCCGGCCGACCGCTTCCCGTTGACCGTGGCGCTGGCGGGCGCGCTCACATCCGGCGCGGCCGGCGACGAGCGGTTCGAATTCGGCATCGCGGTCATCGTTGCCGGGCTGGCATCACTCGCCGAGAAGAATCCGGCTAGCTGATCGGTTCCTGGAGTTCGGTGACCCAGTCGGCGGGGTCCTCCGGCGTGTCGAGGTAGAGCTCGCGCGCCGGTTCGACCGCGCGATGGTTGTTCTCGTCGATCCAGCGCGCCACCGCCTGCCACGCCGGCAACACCTGATCGATCGGCCCGCGGTGCACCAGCGTCGCGGCTCGCGTCGCCGGTAGGTCGATCACGTCGAGTCCATTGAGGTTGCCCCCGGCATCGACCGCGGCCGGGACGGTCGCCCGGACGAGGACCTCGTCCTCGGATTCCTGATTGCGTTCGTACAGGCAGGTCAATCGGCCGGCCGGACGTACGTCGGCATCGGGCAACCGTCGGCCGAGCTCCGCGCAGAGCGGGCGCACCACGGGCGTGATGTCCTCGGGTGTGAAGCTCGCCGCGGTCGCCGTCAGAGCAACCAGCCGCACGGCGGGGAGCTCTTTGACGACGATGTCCGCAGGCGGGACATCGGCCTCCAGACCGCGCAACCGCGACTCGACCTGCGCGAGCCGCGCGTAACTCTCGGCCACAGTCGTCTGCAATTCTGCTCGTCGCATGGTCAGCAATGCGCGCAGCTCAGCCGGACCGAGATTGTCCGCAATCAGCGCGCCGACCTGTTCGAGCGTGAAGCCCAGATCCTTCAGCGCGACGATCCGGTTCAGATCGGCGAGCTGCCCGGCGGTGTAACTGCGGTAACCGGTCGACGGGTCGACGTACGCGGGCCGGAGCAGGCCGAGGGCGTCGTAGTGCCGCAGCATCCGAATCGACACCCGTCCGTGCCGCGCGAATTCACCGATCGCGAACATGGGATGCAGTCAACCAGCCAGCAGTTCCGCGAAGGTGATCGCGGTGTCGTCTTCGTGCCACGGACCGATGACCTGAGCGCCGACGGGCAGGCCGCTCGTGGTGCGCCCGATCGGCATGCTGAGCGCGGGATGGCCGATCAATGCGGCGTGGGAGATCCAGAACACCTGCGCGTCGTACGGCTGTCCGTCGATTGTCGTCGAGCCGTGCGGGAAGGCGACCGTGAAGCTGGTCGGACAGAGGAAGACGTCGACGTCCTCGAAGTACCGCTGCCACTTGGCTCGAGCGAGCATCCGCGCGCGTTCGGTTGCGAGCAGTTCGTCGACGGTCAGCTCGGTCGGTTCGCCTCCGTGCAGTGCGAAGAACAGACCGACCTGCCGACCGAACTCCTCAGCCTGTTCACCCGGATCCACCTCGTCCGGCCAGCCTTCGATGATCTTCGCGCCGCTCCGGGCGAGCTGGTCGACGGTGGCAGCCATCGCGTCGCCGACCTCGCCGGAGACCGGCGCTGCCGGGTGATCGGTCACCACGCCGACGCGGAAGTTCTCGAGTCGCTGGTGCCGCGGCGGCCTCAGCTGCCACGAGTACGGCGCTTCGGGGCCGGCGGTCGCACGGAGAGCGATGCGCAGATCGGCGGCGGAGCGGGCGAGTGGTCCGAGTGTCGACAAGTTCGGCAGTTCGCTCGGCAGGTACGGCATACGGGGGACCTGGAAACCGCGTTGCGGGACGAGACCGTTGGTCGGCTTGAGTCCGTACACCCCGCAGTACGCCGCTGGGAGCCGGATCGAGCCGACGAGGTCCGAGCCGTACTCGAGGTAGGTGAGGTCCGCGGCGAGTGCGGCCGCCCCGCCGCCGCTCGAGCCGCCGGGCGTGCGACCGAGGTCGGTGGGGTTGTTCGTCCGCCCGTAGATCTCGTTCGCGGTCTGCCCGAAGTCGGCGAGCATCGTGTGCACGTTGCTCTTCCCGATGATGATCGCGCCGGCCCGCTGCAATCGCTCCACCACAGTCGCGTCCTGATCGGCGACATACTCCGCGAACGCCGGATTGCCCCAGGTCGTGTGCAGGCCCGCGACGTTGAGGCAGTCCTTGACCGTCATCGGTACGCCGTGCAGCGGGCCGACCGGCGATGTCGCATCTGCCGCATCCGCCGCGGCCAGGGCGTACTCCGGCCGGACCTCGACTACCGCGTTGATCGTCTTGTCGTCGGCGATCCTCTCCAGCAATTGTTCGGTCACCTCACGCGAGGTGACCTCCCCGGTCCGGATCCACTCGGCAATCTCTCCAGCTGTCCTCATACCGCCGGTCTACGACCTCACACAGTGTCAGAGTCAAACCTCACGCGGGACGCCTACGTGAGAAGGCGGAGGGCTGCCAGGGCGTACGTGCGGGCGGCGGTGACGAGGTCGGTGATGGGGACCGACTCGTCGGCGCGGTGGGCCTGGGTGGTGACGGAGCCGGGGCCGAGGACCACGACGGGTACGCCGAGGTCGCGGGCGATGTAGCCGCCGTCGCAGGCTGCGGTCCAGCCGGCAAGCGGCATCGGCTGACCGCCGCCGTCGAGGCGGGCGGCTTCGGTGATGCGGACCAGGTCGGCGTTGTCGGGGGTCTCGAAGGCGGGCATCTCCATGGGCATGGCGAGTTCGACGGTCAGGCCGCGGTCCTCGAGGTGGAGGGCGGCTACGCGGCGGCCGAGGTCGGCGAGTACTTCGGCGGGGGACTCGCCGGGCAGGAGGCGGCGATCGGCGACGACCACGCATTCGGCGGGGACGATCGAGCCGCCGGTACCGCCGTTGATCTGGCCGACGCTCCAGGTCGCCGGGCCGAGCAGGGGATGGGGTGCGGTCGCGAGCTCCGCGTGCAGGCGTTCGATCTCGGCGACGACGGCAGCCGCGCCGTAGATCGCGTTGGCGCCGCCGTCGGGGTTGCCCGCATGCGAGGCGCGACCGTGCACCGAAACCTGAAGATAAGAGTCACCACGGGCGGCGATGATCGTCTGCAGGTCGGTCGGCTCGGCGGTGATGCAGCCTACGTACCGCTGCGACGGGCTCTTCACGGACGGGCTGTTGATGGACCGACTGGGTGAGTCATGCCTCGCCCCTGACCTTTCCGCTTCAAGTCTATCGGCGATGGGCTTGCCGGGTCCGGCGTTATCCACAGCGGCGGCGATGTGGGCGCGGATGCCTTTGCCGGTTTCTTCTTCGTCTACTACTGCGGTTAGTTCGACCGGGCCGGACAGGGGAGTGTTGCGGAGGGCGGCCAGGGCGATCAGGGCTGCGGCGAGGCCGCCCTTCATGTCGGATGCGCCGCGGCCGTGGATGCGGCCGTCGCGGAGGAGGCCGCCGTACGGGTCGACCGTCCAGCCGTCGCCGACCGGGACGACGTCGGTGTGGCCGAGCAGCAGCAGGCCGGGATTGTTGCCTCCGGCAAGCGTGATCGTGAGGTTGTCCCGGCCGGGTTCGACCGGTGACAGCTGTACGTCGAGCCCGAGCTCACCAGCCGCCGCGGCGAGGACGGCCGTGGTGGCGGCCTCCTCGCCGGGCGGGTTCTGCCCGTGGGCGCGGACCAGGTCCTGCGTGACGCGGACCAGCAGGTCCTCGTCGATCCGGTCCAGCACCTTCTGTTCGGCGGGTGTCAGGCTCATGCCCACCAACCTTAGGCTCAGCGGCCGGACAGGTACGCGCGCCAGCCTCCCGCTGAGGTGATGTCACGGGCCGGGTCCGCAGCGTCCGCCGTGCACACGAAGCCGAGGACCCGTTGTCCGTCCGACAGCTCCAGCGGCCCGATCGCCAGCGGCGGTTCGATGGTCGCAGCGAATCCGCCGAGCTCAGCCGCCGGCACCCGCCAGACTTCAACCTCGATCCCCGGACCGTCCCCATCCGTCAACGTCCTGGTCAGCCCCGGCCGAGGCCCGTCCACCAGATACATCCGGTACGACGCTGCGGTGCGCGCACCGAACGCGAGCCGAGCGCCACGCCGTACCAGCTGGTCATTCAGAGGCTGCCCGGACAGATGCGCGCCCGCGACCGCCAGCAGGACGTCGGTCCCATCAGCCGGCGTCGGCACAGGTTCACCGCACCACAGCGCCGCCAGATCGATCAGCGCATGATCGTGACCGGCCGGTGCCAGCAGTTGGATCCCGAACGGCAAGCCGTCGGCCCGATCCGGCCCCGGGAACGCGACAGCGCACAGATCCAGCAGATTGACCATGTTCGTGAACCGACCGAGCCGACTGTTCACACCGATCGGATCCGCCGCGACCCCTGCCAGCGTCGGATGCCCGGGCGTCACGGGCAGCAGCAGCGCATCGAGCTGCGTCCACAGATGCTCACTCGCCCGGGCGAGCGTCGCGAGCCGATCGAAGCCTGCGAACGCCGCGGACGCGGTTAACGCCGCACCGCCCCGCACGATCGCCCGCACTGTGGGATCGACGGCCGGAACGTCGTCGAGCTTGTCGCCGAACGCGAGCCACCGCTCGGCCAGCCACGGCCCGGAGTACAGCAGCTCAGCCGCCTCCAACAGCGGCCGCACATCCACCTTCACAACCTCACCAAGCCGGTGAGCCTCAGCGAGCGTCTCCTGCCACGCGGCCTCGTGCAGCGGATCCAGGTCCAACCCAATATCCGGTACGCCGATCACGCGCCCGCCCCGCGGGCCAGGTAGATCTACGGCACGCCGCGACCAGGCATCATCGGGGTCATAGGCAACCATCACTTCGTACGCCGCCCGCGCAGTCGCCACGTCCCGAGCCATCACCGTCACGCAGTCGAGCGACCGGCACGCCGGTACGACGCCGCGCGCCGACACGAGCCCGCGACTCGGCTTGATCCCGATGAGCCGGTTGAACGCCGCAGGCACCCGCCCGCTGCCCGCCGTATCCGTACCGAGCGCGAAGTCGACCTGCCCAGTCGCGACGGCGACCGCGCTGCCCGAGCTGGATCCGCCGGACACATGCCGCTCGGAGAAGACCGAGTGACAAGCGCCGTACGGCGATCGCGTGCCGACCAGCCCGGTCGCGTACTGATCGAGGTTCGTCTTCCCTAGCGGTACGGCGCCGGCCGCGATCAGCTGCTCGACGACGAACGCATTGTCCACTGCAGGCCGCGAGTTGCGCGGGTCCCCGGCCGTCGTAGGCACCCCGGCGAGATCGATGTTGTCCTTGAGCGCCATCGTCAGCCCGCGCAGTGGCCCGTCCGCCGGCTCGACCGGGTCGACCCTGGTGATCCACTCGTTGTTCATGCGCCCCACCGGGCCCGCTCGGCCTCGAACGCGGCGCGGCGTCTGGCCCGCACGGTCGCAATGTCCACAGGTGCCTCCTGCTCGATCCGGCGTACGTCGGAGATCGAGAACGTCGCCGGGGTGGTCTTCAGGTCTGCCCGCCCGGCGGCGATCTCGGCCCGCTCGTGGGCGAGTTGCTCCGCGCTGACCGGCGTGAATCTGATCAGGTCGAACTGCCTCAGCAACCAAGGCTGCTCGTCGGAGGGGGACAGCCGCCAGACCGGGACAGTGCGTCCGACCAACTGGTACCCACCGGGACCCTCCATCCCGTACACGCACAGGTAGATCCCGCCGATCCCGACCGCGTTCTGCGGCGTCCACGTCCGGGCCGGGTTGTACTTCGTGGTGACGAGCCGATGCCGCGGATCCACCGGCACCGCGACCGGCGCACCGAGATAGACGTCGCCGAGGCCGACCACCAGGTATGTCGCGGCCTGCACGATCTCGAAGACCTCGTCCCGCGTGTCGAGGTCGTTGACCCGCCGGATGAACTCGACGTTGTCCGGGCACCACGGGGCGTCCGGCCGGACCGAAGTCGCGTACCGGCGCATCGCCTCGTGCGCCTCCGGGTGGTCGAACGCGATCGGCAGCACCACCTCGCGGGCCGGCAACACCACGGTCTCGGGATCGTCCAGCCCGGCGGCGAGGAACGCCAGCCGCTCCGCGAGCGCGGCCAGTGAGAGCCGGGACGAGTCGACCGCGACCAGCACGGACCGTACGCCTTCGACGATCTCCGCGACGCCGGCCGGCTTGTTCTCCCGGAGGGCTTGGGCCAGCAGGTGGATCCAGACGCGGACGGTGAGGTCGAGCTCGGCCGGTCCGGCCTCGACGAGTAGGTGGCGCTCGCCGGCACATCTGATCGTGTACGACGGCGCGGTCCCGGACTGTTCGCCGTGGTGCAGGAGCTCCGGACGACTCGGCGTACCGGTTGAAACGGCGACGGAGGTTGGCTCCTGGCGCAGGTCTGTCAGCCAACGGCGGCGGTGCTCGATTGCCTCGGTCGCTGCAACTAGTGTCACCGGAACTAGTTGCACCGAGTCGCCGGCGCGCAGTTGTCCGAGCATCCACCGGTCGGCCTCGATCACGACGGCGGGTACGACGAATCCGCCGAGCGACGGGCCGTCCTTGCCGACGATGACCGGGGTGTCGCCGGACAGCATGATGCCGCCGACCGGGTACGCCGAGTCGTGCACGTTCGACGGATGCAGACCGGCCTCGCCGCCGTCGGTCCGCGCCCAGCCGGGCGTCGGCCCGATCAGCCGGACGCCGGTGCGGTCGGACCGATGGTCGACGATCCAGCTGTTGGCAAAGAACGCGTCGACGCCTTCGGCGGTGAGATGCTCGGGCGCTCCGTGGGGCCCGGGAATCACGCGGAGCTGCCAGGAGTCCGACATCGTCGGCAGCTCCACCGACAACGGGGACAGCAGGTTCTCCTGCCGGCCGAGTGGAATCTGGTCGCCGGCCTCGAGCGGCTTCCCGCCGTGACCGCCGAAACCGCCGAGGATGAACGTCGACCGACTGCCGAGCACCCGCGGTACGTCGAGGCCGCCCTGGATCGCCACGTACCCGCGCATCCCGGGACCGTCGAGCGGGCCGATGTCCAGCACGGAGCCGGCCGGCCACCGGATGACCATCCCGGGCCTGAGGCGCAGCTTGTCGACAGTCGCATTGCGCACCGCGCCGCCGACGCAGACCAGCCGATCCTCGTCGCAGGTGAGCACCGGTCCGGTGAGCACACACTCGAGTCCGGCCGCGGTGTCCGGGTTGCCGACCGCGGCGTTGAGCAGCGCGAACGTCAGTTCGTCGGCGGCTCCGGACGGCGGTACGCCGACATCCCACAGACCGGGCCGGCCGGCGAGATCCTGCACCGTGGTTTGGGTGCCTTGGGCAACAACTGTGATGACGGCCAACGTCACCACCAGCCCAGCAGCTGGATCGGCGTCGGATCCCAGCCGTTACAGGGATTGTTGACCTGCGGACAGTTGCTGATCAGCGCGAACAGGTCGCGGCTCGCTGTGACCTCGACGTACTTGCCCGGCGCCGACAGTCCGTCCTCGAACGTCAGCCCGCCGGTCGACGTCACCGGTACGTTCATGAAGAAGTTGATGTTGTGGGTGAGCTGACGCTGGCCGATGCCGGCCTGTGCGCCGTACCGCAGGAACGTCTGCCGGCAGGCGTGCTGGTGACGCGTGAACTCGCCGTACCGGATGACGTTGCTCTCCTGCGAGCAGGCGCCGCCGACGGTGTCATGCCGGCCGCAGGTGTCGTCGGTGATCACGGCGAGCTCGTCGAGCCTGGTCGAGATCAGGCGCGATCCGGTGGTCAGGAACACCGCGCGCTGCTCGCGGATGGTGTCGAAGGCGGAGTACCGGTTGTCGATGTCGTGGGCGTCGTAGAAGAGCGTGTCGACGGCCTGGTTCCCGTGCAGGTCGACGATCCGCAGGCGCCCACCGGCCGGCACGCTGACGAGTGCGCCGTCGCCGGCTTCGACGACGGAGTCGAGGGCGACGGTCGTCGCGGTGATGGTCATGCGATCAGCTCCCGGGTCAGGCGCAGTGCGCGGACCGCTTCCTCGCGCAGGACGGGATCTTCAACGTGTGAAGGCGATTCGAGCTGTACGGCGACGCCTGCGGCGGGGCCGTCCGACAGTGCGTGGGGTGCGGTCGAGACGAAGATCAGGAGATCCTGGTCAGCCCGGAGGGTGACGGTGTCGCCTGCGTGGGCGTGGTCGGGGACGTAGGCGAGTGAGGCCCGCGGGTCGTCCGCGACGGCGACCTTGCTGAAGAAGTGGATGCAGCCGTGCAGGTCCGCTTCGCCGAAGCCGTGCTTGGTGAGTTCGAGCAGGAGGAGGCGGTCCGGGAGGGCGCCGGTGAGGCAGTCGTGCCAGTCGAGGGTTGAGGCGATGACGGTAGCGAGGGCGAGACCGCGGTCCGACATCAGCACCATGCCGGGCTTGATGCGTGCGGACATCTGGGACTTCAGGGTGTCGGGGATATTGAGGCGGTCGAGGCGGTCTGCGCCGATGATGAGCACCGTCGCATTCGCGCCGTCCGCCAGAGCAGTCAGCGTGACGGTGCGACCCGCACGAACAGGCACGGACCAGGCAGCATCGCCGGGAATCTCGTGGTTCACGCGCTGGCTCCCTCTGCCTCGACGGTCGGCGCGCCTGTGCGGAGCGGTACGCCGATGGAGGCGTAGTACGCGGTGCGCTGCGTCCGGTACGCGAGGAGCCCGCCGGCGGCGACGACGGCGAGGGTGATCAGCGGGAGGTAGTGGAGGTACCAGCCGTCACCGGCCGGGTCGTACACCTCGGCGCGCGGCCAGCCGAGGTTGATGGCCATCGCGAGCCCGTACGCGACTGCGACGGTGTTGACAATCAGACCGAAGCGCCCGAGCGAGAACAGCGGCTTGCCGTTCTCGTCGACTCCGGCGGGCAGACCGCCACCGGTCAGGCGGCGGACCAGCAAGGGCGCAGTCACCATCAGGTACGCGACGTACAGCAGCATGATGCAGACGCTCGCGAGGCCCAGGAACAGGCCCGCGTTTCCTACGTTCACGACCAGGCAGACGGCGGCCAGCACGCCAGGGACGACGGTCGCGGCTACCGGCGTACCGGTCCGCTCGGACACCTTGCGCAGTTGACGCGATCCCGGCAGGACGTTGTCGCGTGCCATCGAGAAGATCATCCGGGCCGCGGCAGTCTGGATCGCCAGCGTGCACACGCAGACCGCGAGCGCGACGTCGAGCAGCAGGAGCTTCCCGGGCGTCGTGCCGAGCCTGCTCGTCAGCACGTAGGGGAGACCTTGGGTGGCCAGATTGCCGTCGGTCAACGAAGGCGCGGCCATCAGCGCCGCGACGATCAGGAACGCACCACCGATACCGGAGGCAACGACGGCCCGGATGATCGTCCGCGGTGTCGTCGCGCGCGGCTTGTGCGTCTCCTCCGAGAGCTCGCCCGCGCTGTCGAAGCCGACGAGCACATATGCCGCCATCAACGCCGAGATCAGCAGCGGACCGACGTACCCGGTCGTGCTGTCCAGGTTCGTTGTGTGCAGTACGACGGACGGACCGCGCTCGGCGCGCATCGTCAGCAGGACCACGATCAGAACGACGCCGATGAGCTCACACGTCACCCCGACCGAGTTCACGACCGCGGTGATCCGCACGCTGGTCGCGTTCAGCACAGTGGTCGCGGCGAGCAGGATGCAGCCGAGGAGTACGGCGTTCGCGGCGCCGTCCTTCGACGCGAGCGCGGGATCGCTGCCGACCAGCTGGAACCCGGGCCAGACCGCGGGCAGAACGACCTGGAGGGCGATCGCCGCGGTGGCCAGCGTGATGATCTGGGCGATCGCCATCGTCCAGCCCGCGAACCAGCCGACCACGGCCCCGCCGAGACGACGGGCCCACTGGTAGATCGCGCCCGACAACGGGTACCGCGCCGCGAGCTCGGCGAAGCACAACGCCACCATCAACTGCCCGGCGAGGACCGCGGGCCAGGTCCAGAAGAACGCCGTACCGCCGAAGCCGAAACCCAGGCCGAAGAGCTGGAAGACGGTGGTGAGGATCGAGACGAACGAGAAGCCCGCCGCGAACGAGGCATAGCTGCCGACGCGGCGCGAGAGTTGCTGGGCATAGCCGAAGTGGCCGAGATCGCGTGCGCCCAGTTGATCCGTGGTCAGTGTTTCAGGGGGTGCTGACATTCCGGCCTCCGTTGGAGATCAGGCCCGGAATGCACGCACAGCAGCCCGGGGCCTTTCAAGGCCTCCCGGGCTTTTGTCCCGCCGTGGAACGGCGCTCTGCTGCGAGCGCCGCCTCCCCTCTCGGACCAGTCCTGCCGTCAGCTCGACCAGCAGCGGAACCCTAGGGGCGCCCCGCCGTCCCGGCGGGTCTTGTCCAGTTCAGGACGCGCCGGTTTCAGCGGTCGTCCTCGCGTGTAACGCGAAAGTAAAGGAATCCTCTCACCGGATGCGGCAAACGGTGAGGGACCGAGATCCCTCACCGTTGGCTGCCTCACAGCCCCTTGCGGAAGCCTTCGCGCCAGGACGCGTACCCGGGCTGCCAGCCGAAGGTCTGCTTCGCCAGCGTGTTGTCGGCCCCGCGGATCTCGGTGAAGGCCGCGACTCCGACATCGCCGACCGCGAGCCGCCCGATCCAGGCCGGCACGTGCCGCGGCGGCTTCGCGCCGAGAATGCGGGCGAACTCCGGCAACCAGACCGCCGCCTGCGCCGGGTCGTCGTCCGCGATCTGGAACACCCCGGTCACGTCGCTCTCGACCGCCTTCACGGTCGCCGACGCCGCGTCGTCGTAGTGGATGAACGACCAGATCCCGGTGCCGTCGCCGATCAGCGGCAGGCGGCGCTTCTGGATCATCTCCACCATCGAGCCGCCCTTGCCGATGTCGCCGGTCGGACCGTAGAAGCTGCCGTACCGCAGCGCGACGCCCTCGATCCCGTCCGCGTTCAGGACCGCCGATTCGAGATGCTTGATCGCGGCCATCGTCTGCTGTTGCGCGGGCACCGGGTTCGGGTCGAGCGGGTCCGCCTCGGTCTTCGTGGCGGATCCACCGTGCTGCAAGTTCCAGCCGGCGTACGACTGGACGACGAACCGTCGTACGCCGGCAGCCTGGGATGCGGCGAGCAGGTTGTCGGTGCCCTCGGTCCGCAGCCGGTTCGTCATCGCGAAGCTGTCGTCGAAGTGCTTGAAGTCGATCCCGCCCTTGAGCGCGGTCATCTGGTGTACGACGACCTCCGGGCGGACCTTCTCCACGGCCGTGCGGACCGCGGCGGCGTCGAGCCCGTCCGCGAGCACGACGTCCGCCCCGAACGACCGCACGCTGCTCGCGCCGGACTCCGACCGGGTCATCCCGGTCACCTCGTGCCCGGCCGCGATCAGCTGCGGCACCAACGACCGACCCAATCCACCGGTCGCACCTGCTACCAAGACCTTCATGTCGTCCTCCGTCGTCTGCTGTGACGACCCGGAGGACACGCGGCGACCTCAGGTTTGTGACATGACCCGGATCACACCTCGGACGTCAGCGTGAACTCGGTCGGACCGAACGACACGTTGAGCTTGCCGTCGACGGTCATCGAATCACCGGCGACCCGACAGGTGAACCTGGCAACGAACGGCGTTTCGACCCAGCGGACCGTGGCCACGAACGCGTCGCCGTCGCCGTACGCGCTCGTGACGACCCGCATCCCGGCCTCGGGGCTTGCGTCGTTGACTGTGCCCGGAGCGGACTGCTCGCGCCAATCGCCAGGCGCGCAGACGATGTCATGCGATCCGGACCCACCGAACTCCTCGAAGGTGAAGACCCCGGTGCCGTCCGGGTCGAGCCGGACGGCGGTCAGCCCGGCATCGTTGCGACCGGTGAACCGATACGTCCGCCCATCGCCACCTGCCGGCGCTGAACCAGTTGGCGGCAGCAACTCCAGCCGCGACGGGCGGGAGACCGACGGGACGTCCTTGCCCTCGAGCGCGGGCAGCAGATATTCCCAGACCGTGTTCAGGATGCCCTGCATGTCGGTGGTCGCGCTGGTGATGATCAGCGCAGCGTCGTACTCCGGGAAGATCAGGCAGAACTGCCCGAACGCGCCGTCGCCGCGGTACGTGTTGTGCCGCCCGCGCCAGAACTGGAAGCCGTAGCCCTGCTTCCAGTCCGGGTTCTCCTCGTTGTCGTTGGGCACCTGCCTCGAGGTGGCCGCCTCGTACCACTCGGCGGGGACGAGCTGCTCGCCCTTCCACTCGCCGTGCTGCAGCAGGAGCTGCCCGAAGCAGGCCAGCGACTCGGTGTTGATGCTGAGACCCCAGCCGCCGGTCGTGATGCCTTCCCTCGACACCTGCCAGGTCGCCTCGGTCGCGCCGAGCGGCTCGAACAGCCGCGGCCGCAGGTAGTCGAGCAGTCGCTCACCGGTCAGCCGCTGCACGATCGCGGACAGCATGTAGGTCGCGCCGCTGTTGTAGACGAACACCGTGCCGGGCTCGTGCGCCACGTCGAGGCCGAGGAAGATCTTCACCATCCGGCGGTCGCGACTGAGCGCCTCGACGGTGTCCTGCGAGTGCCCGGTCGTCATCGTCAGCAGGTGCCGGACCTTCATCGCGGCCAGGTTGTCGCTGACCGTCTCCGGCAGCTCGTCGGCGTCGAAGAACGAGATCACCTGGTCGTCCAGCGACAGCAGACCCGCGTCGATCGCCAGCCCGACGCCCGTCGACGTGAAACTCTTCGACACCGAGAACAGCAGGTGCGGATCCTCCGGCCGGTACGGCGCCCAGGCCTCCTCGAGGACGACCTGCCCGTGCCGCAGCAGCATAATGGTCTGGATCTCCGGCTCGCCGGCGTCGAGCGCCCCGACAAAACTGTCGAGCGCCGCGGCGGACAGCCCCTGGGCTTCTGGCGTACTCCGTGGAAGTCTGCTCACGCCGAGCACGCTATCTCTCCGAACGGACAAAAATAAGTGAGTCCTGCCAGGCGGGCAGCCGTCATCGTGAATCCCGTCAAGGTCGAAGGCGACGCGTTCCGTCGTGCCGTCGAAACCGCGCTGGCCGAGCGGGGGTACGCGGACCCGCTGTGGCTGGAGACGACCGAGGACGATGCCGGGGTCGGGATGGCCCGGCAGGCGATCGACGAACAGGTCGATCTCGTGCTCGTCGCAGGCGGTGACGGCACCGTCCGCGTGGTGTGTGCCGAGCTGGCCGGGACCGCGATCCCGGCGGCGGTGCTGCCCGGCGGGACCGGGAACCTGCTGGCCCGCAACCTCGGCATCTCGCTCGAGCTCGACGTCGCGCTGCACGAGCTGCTCGACGGTTCGGAGCAGCGGATCGACAGCGTGCTGATCGAGGGCGACCAGCTGCCGGGCGACCGGTTCGTGGTGATGGCCGGGCTCGGTCTGGACGCCGCGATCATCGAGGACGCGCCCGACGACCTGAAGAAGCGGGTCGGCTGGGCGGCGTACGTCGTCTCGACGCTGAAGAACCTGAACCACCCGTTCGTCAATGTCGAGATCGTCGTCGACGACCAGCCGCCGGTACGCCGTCGCGCGCGGACCGTGGTGATCGGCAATGTCGGCACGCTCCAGGCGAACATTCCGCTCTTCCCGGACGCCACGCCCGACGACGGCAGGATCGACGTGGTCGTGCTCGCGCCGCGCCGGATCAGCCACTGGCCGCGGCTGGCGCTCGGTCTGGTGATCAAGTCCTGGCGCGAGCGTCATGTCGAGCGCTTCACCGGCAAGCGGATCCAGGTGCGCGCCGACCGGGTGGTAGGCCGCGAGCTCGACGGCGACGCGATCGCCGAAGGTACGTCGCTCGTCGCGGAGGTGGATCCGTCAGCGCTCGTCGTCCGCGTGCCCTGACGGCTGCACCGGCGCCGGCCCCGAGGGCTGCACTGATGGCTGCACCGATGGCTGCACTGACGGCTGCACTGACGGCTGCACGTGGGTCAACTTGTCGGGGTTGACAATGCCGTGGATCGCGCTGATGCGGCCCTCGGCCACCACGAACGACCAGATCGCGACGGTGCGGTCGCTGCGGTCGTGGATCCTGAGCGCCGGCTGACCGCCGACATGCACCGGCGCGGTGGTCAGCTGGCGGAACTTGCCGAACGCGCCGATGAGCAGGCGGGCGACATTGCCGGCGCCATGCACCGGCCGGGGGAAGCCGCCCTTGCCGCCGCCGTCGCCGGTGAACGTGACGTCCGGGGTGAGGAGCGCGACCAGGGCCTCCAGTTCGCCCTCCTCGGCCGCCGCGACGAACCGGCGTACCAGTTCGTCGCGTTCCTGGGGCGAGGGATCGAAGCGTGGTCGATTGTCGGCGATCCGGCGCCGGGCGCGGACGGCGAGCTGGCGGCAATTGGCCGGCGTCTTGCCGAGGATGCCGGCGAGGTCGTCGTAGGAGTAGCCGAAGACGTCGCCGAGCAGGAAGACCGCGCGCTGGTCGGGGGAGAGGCGCTCGAGGACGACCAGGAACGCGGTGGACAGCGAGTCCGAGAGCGCGGCCCGGTCGGCGAGATCGACGTACTCGTCCACGGCGGGTTCGGGCAGCCACGGGCCGAAGTACTGCTCGCGTTGGCGACGTGCCGAGCGCAGTTGGTCGATCGCGAGCCTGGTCGTCACGGTGGTGAGGAACGCCTTGGGGGAGGCGACCTCGGGCTCGCGATGCAGGCGCAGGTACGCCTCCTGGACGACGTCCTCGGCGTCACCGAACGTGCCCAGCATCCGGTAGGCGATCGAGAGCAGCAGCGGTCTGAGTTCCTCCATCACACCTTCACAGACGATCGACCGGTCTTCCCGGTGACAGCATGCCGATTGTCACAGGAGTCGATTGTCGATCGTCTGCGATCGACATGAACACGATCACCTGGATCTTCACCGGCATGCTCGCCGTCGTCTTCACGATCTCGGGCGTCCTGAAGGCCGCGATGTCCCGCGCCCGCCTGATCGCCAGCGGCCAGACCGGCATCGCACCGTTCCCGATGCCGCTGGTCCGCTTCGTCGCTGTCTGCGAACTGCTGGCGGTCGCCGGCCTCTTCGCCCCATGGCTGACCGACACAGCCCGCGTCCTCACCCCGCTCGCGGCCAGCGGTCTGGTGATTGTGATGATCGGCGCCGCCACCTCACACTCGTCGCTCCGCGAGCCACGCTCGACGGCCGCCAACACCATTCTTCTGGCGCTGGCGGCCTTCGTAGCTGCTGCTCGCTTCGCCGGGCTCTAACGCTGGACGAGTACGGCGACTGTGCGTGGCGGGACTGTCGCCGTACCGGTGGCGGCATTCCACGTCGTCTGCTTGACGACAGCGTCCGACCCGGCAGCCTGCACCGGTGAGAGCGACAGGTTGGCGCCGCTCAGCCCAGGCACCTGCTGGGATACGGCCGAGCCCGTGCTGTTGAACACCACGACCACGCCCTTCAGCGCCGGGTCGACATTCGGGCCCACTGTGTCGTCGATACGCATCGTGATCACACCAGGCGTCGTACCGCTCAGCGGGAAGCTGAGCTTCTGGTTGATGAGGTCGGCGGTGCCGAGCCGGAACAGCGGCGTCGAGAACCGCAGCTTCAGCAGATCGGCCGCCGCGGCAGACGCCGTGGCCACATCGGCCGGCGACGGCTTCAGCGCCGGGTTGGCGAGCAGTGGCTTCATGTACGGCCACTTGGCTTCGTTGTCGGCCTTCGGCGGGAGGCCGTGGCCGAAGCCGTTGTCTGCGCCGGTCCAGTCGAGGGTGTTGAACCAGTCGCCGGAGTCGTACGAGTTGCGGTCCAGCGACTTGCTCCGCAGCAGGTCCGCTCCCGCGTGCCAGAACGACGGCGTCTGGGCCAGCGCGGTCGTTGCCAGCGACAACGTGTTCATCCGGATCCGGTCCGGCATCGGCAGATCCGTCGGCAGCTTGTACGTCAGCGTGTCCCACAACGTTTCGTTGTCATGGGCATCGACGTAGCTGATCACCTCGTCCGGCTGATCGGCGTACCCGGCCGGCGAGCCGTTGTAGTCGACTCCGTCCCCGCGCACCGTCGTACCCGACTCGACGGAGCGGAAGGTGAACGAGCGCAGGTTGCCGGCCAGGCCGAGTTGGACCAGGTCGGTGTCGTGCGCCAGCCGCTTCGCACGCTCGTCCGCCGTGCCGTTGATCGGGTCGCCGTTCGGGTCGCTCGCCTCGCCGGAGCCGAAGCCCTGGATCCGCGGGTTGTCGTCGAACGGTCCGCCGCCGCGCATTGCGTCGCGGAGACGGTCCGAGAACGTGCCGATCCCGGTCCCGCCGAGATTGCCCTGGCGGGCCTGGACGAACAGCGCGTCGTTCGCGACCTCGCCGAAGTTCCAGCCCTCGCCGTACAGATAGATCGACTTGCCGTCGACGCCGTCCTTGGCGAGCGTCAGCTTGTCGAGCGCGGCGCGGACCTTCAGCATGTTCGCCTTGGAGTGATGGCCCATCAGGTCGTAGCGGAAGCCGTCGACGTGGTAGTTCTTCGCCCAGCTGACGGTGCCGTCGACCATGATCTTCTCGGCCATCGCGTGTTCGGTGGCGATGTTGCTGCAGCAGGTCGAGTTCTCGACCTTGCCGGTGGCGTTGAGCCGCTGGTAGTAGCCCGGCACGATCTGGTCGAGCACCGACGTCGGCGCCTCGCCGGCGGCCGGCGTGTGGTTGTAGACCTGGTCGAGGACGACCCGCAGCCCGGACTTGTGCAGCCCGCCGACCATCGTGCGGAACTCCGAGACCCGCGCCAGCCCGTCCTTCTGGGTCGCGTACGAACCCTCCGGCGCGAGCCAGTGGTACGGGTCGTACCCCCAGTTGAACCCGTCCTTCGCGGCGACGGCCGTCACGCAGGCCTGCTGCTGGTCCGAGTCGGGCGGCAGAGCCTTCAGGTCACAGGCCGGAGTCTGCTGATTGGTCTCGGGGATTGACGCGATGTCGAACGTCGGCAAGAGGTGCACGGTATTGAGCCCGGCCGCCGCTAGTGCCTTGAGGTGTTTGGTTCCATCGCCGTCGTCGGCGAAGGCGAGATAGGTACCGCGGTGCGCGGCGGGAACCGTGTTGTCGTTGATCGAGAAGTCGCGGACATGCAACTCGTAGATCGTCGAGTCGACACCCCGCGCAAGCTTCGGCGCCGGCGTCCTCGACCACAAGGCGGGCTGACCCGCCGGATCATTCAGGTCGGCGGCGACGGAGTACGCCGAGTCCGTCGTCAACGCGACCGAGTACGGATCCGTGACGACGTTCGTCTCCACCTTCCCGGTACTGGGCGCAAAGACCGTCACCTCGAAGCGGTACGACGCGTTCTTCCACGAGCGGGATCCGCCGACTACCCACGCGCCGTCATCGTTGCGCTTCATCGCGACAGCTGCCGAGCCCACCAGCAATCGCACGTTCTGCGCGGTGGGAGCCCACAAGGTGAAGGTGGGCGCACCCGCGTGCCACGTCACGCCGTACGAACGGCCGGCCGCGCTCTGATAGAGGTCATCGAGGACGCCGGGTATCTGCACGCCGGTCGCATCGAGCAGTCGGCCCGTGTCGTCGTACTGCGCCAGACCGAGTTGCCCGGTGAGCATCTTGCGGGCGTCTCCATTGTCCAGGCGGAGCGTCGTGTAGCCCGGTTTCACAATCCGCGAGTCGTAGCGCAGGGCTGTCGACGATCCACCGATGTCGTCCGCATCGACCTTCAACGAGCCCGTGTCGGACCAGTGCAGCCGCCACCGGTAGCGCTCCGGGTGCGCGACGGCCGGTACGGCGAGCGTGTTGCGGTCCAGCCAGTACGCCTTGGCCTGACTCAGGTCCGGCGTTGCACCGGGCTTGGACGTCGTCACCGTGAACTGGTGCGTCGCGAGCACGTACGAGAACGTGACCACGAGTCCGTCACTCGGTACCGAGACCGGCACGTTGTTCGCCGGATAGCTCTCGTCCCAAGACAGGTTGTGCGCGACCTTCGCCTCATAGTTGCCCGCTCCCAACTCGCTGGTGGACCAGGTGTACGTCCCGTCCCCGTCCTCGTCGGTCAACCAGGGTCGCATGCAGGACGGGTCCCAGTCGGCCGGACAGCCCAGCTCGGACTGGAACGAGCCGGGGACGGTGATGATCGGTCCCTGCGCACTGGACGTGACGTAGTGCCGTCCGTGTTCGTAGTAGAAGCTGACCGGTCCGGCAGGTGCGGTGTAGGAGATGTTCGCGCCGTTCGCGACACCACCGGCACCATAGTTCTCGTCCCAGGTCTTGTTGATCGCCGCCTTGTACGCGTGCTCACCAGCCGGGATCGTGTACGTGCCCTTCCACACCTTGTCCTTCGGGTCGAGCGTCAGCTGGGCCTGGTCGCAGTCCGGCGCCCAGTCCGCAGCACAGCCCATCTCGCTGTTGTGATCACCCGGCACCGACACGTTGGCAGGCTGGACGACCGGACCGGTGCCCCCGCCGCCGCCGCCGGCCGCAGGTGCGTCGCCGACAACGCCGTACGACCCGGACACCGAGTAGTTGCCCGCGGCATCCCGCAGTACGGCGCGGTACTCGAGCAGAGTGCCCTTCGCCAGACCGGACACGTCCTGGAAGACCCGGTACGGCGCGTTGTCGTCCGCACCGAGCCGCGTCCACGCTGTCGTACCGACGGGCCGGTAGCCGAAGGTCACAGTGACCGGAGTGTTCGCAGGAACCGCGGCGGCGACCTCAGCGCGCCCACCGACCGTGGCACCGAGCTCTGGGGAGCTCATGTAGACAGCAGGTGCCTTAGCAGGCTTCGGGACCTTCGTCTGGGCCTGGTACACCGTCACGGACAGCGGAGCCTGGCTGACGACCACTCGGCCTTCACGGTCGGTCTTCACAGACTTGGTGCCGCCGTAGACCGGCTTGAGCCACGTGTTCGGCCCGTACGTCGGCACTGTCGCCGACGCCGCGGTCTTCGAGTTGTTCGCGACTACCAGGTACTCGACGTTGTCGCTGCCGAGTCGGCTGAACGCGTACAGACCGTTGAGGTTGGAGGAGTACCGGTGCACCTGCCGTCCGTCCGACAGCGCCGGGTACTTCGCCCGCAGCTTCGCCAGCGCCGCGATGTGCTTGTACATCGGCGAGTTGACGTCGTACCGGTCCTTGCTGCCGATCGTCGTCGTACCGGTGCCGTCGACGACCTCGTCGTCCGCGTAGTCGGCGGTCTTGGTCGCGAACATGTCCTGGCGCGCGTCCTTGTCACCACCCGGACCTGTGAAGCCCTGCTCGTCGCCGTAGTAGACGACCGGCTGGCCACGCGTCAGGTACATCAGCGAGTGCGCCAGCTCGTCCCGCGCGAGCAGATCCTGACCGGCTGCGCCGCCCTGCTTGAGGAACATGCCGACGCGGCCCATGTCGTGGTTGCCGAGGAACGTCGGCAGCTCGTACGCGTTCGAATCGGTATCGGTGTAGTAGTCGTCGTCGGCGTAGAAGTCCTGCAGCTTGGTACTCGGATCGCCCTTCGCGTAGGCGACCGCGTTCTGCTGGAACCCGAAGTCGAGCGTCGCCTGCAGGTCGCCCTTGGTGGTGTACGTCGACATGAACTGCGGGTTCGCGTCGAAGACCTCGCCGAACATGAAGAAGTTCTTCGACCCCGCGCTCTTGGCCGCGGCCAGGATCTGCGGCGAGAACTTCTGCCAGAACTCGATGTTGACGTGTTTGACGGTGTCGATCCGGAAGCCGTCGATACCGAACTCGGCCCAGGTCTTGTAGACGTCGATCATCCCGTCCCGCACCCGCGGCTGCTCGGTGAACAGGTCGTCCAGGCCGACGAAGTCGCCGTACTCCGCGCTCTCGCCGGCGAACGTCGAATCGCCGCGGTTGTGGTACAGCGTCGGGTCGTTCAACCAGGCCGGCACCTTGACGGTCGCGTCGGCCGGAGTGCGGAACACCGGGACGTTCGGGAACGACGTGTTCGCGTCCAGCGGCGGGAAGGTGTCGCCGCCGGCGTACTGCTTGTCGTCGAAGACGTTGCCCTGAGCATCCCTGTACGGCGACGTCGACTTCGGGATGTAGCCGTAGTTGTGGGACTGGTAGTCGATCACGTCCGCAGTGTGATTGGTGATGATGTCGAAGAAGACCTTCATCCCCTTGCGGTGCGCGAGATCGATCAGGCGCTTCATGTCCGCGTTGGTGCCGAGGTGCGGGTCGATCTGGGTGAAGTCGGTGATCCAGTACCCGTGGTACCCGGCGCTCACGTTCGCCCCGGCCCCCTGCACCGGGCGGTTCTTGAACGACGGGGTCAGCCAGATGGACGTCGTACCCAGGGACTTGATGTAGTCGAGCTTCTGCATCACACCGGCCAGGTCGCCGCCGTGGTAGAAGCCTTTGTCGGTCGGGTCGAGGCCGGTCTGCAAGCGGTCGCCGGTGAGTCCGCCGGCGTCGTTCGACGTGTCACCGTTGGCGAACCGGTCCGCCATCAGGAAATAGAACCGCTCCTTGGTCAGGTCCGGCCGCAGGCTCGGTGATGCCAGCGTCTTGTCCGCGGCGGTGACCGCCGACCCCGCGAGGTCGACCGGCTTCACCGTCACAACGTGACTGGTGTCGTCGTAACTGAACTGCAGCTTGGCCGGTCCCGCGATGCTCAGCGGGATGTTCGGCCCGTTCAGCACCCCGCCCGCGCCGTAGTTCTCGTCCCAGCCCTTGTTGATCGTGACCTTGTACTCGTACGTCCCCGCCGGCACGTCGAACACTTTCGTGTACGGCGCACCCGCCCCGAGGCTGGTCGCGTCACAGCCCGGATCCCAGTCGGCCGCACACCCCAGCTCGCTCTGCAGCGACCCCGCCAAGGTGACGACCCGATCCACCGCGACCTGCGCCGGCGCCGGAGTCGCCGTACCCAGTCCGAGCACGACCACAGCGGCCGCGGTGAAACCTGCCGTCCAACGCCTGAACCCGCGCATCACGGTCCCCTCCCGCCGATTCACCTGCCGGGGACGGTAGCTGCCGCTCTTTCCTGTGAGGAGGGCTCGAATGTCACGGTAAGGTCACGAGGTCCGGCAGGGTGGTCTCGATCGGGGTCCGCAGGACGATCGTGGCCTGTTCGTCGTACGGCGTCGGCTGGGCGTTCAGGATGATCAGCGGCTTGCCGGCGTTCAGGGCGAGGTCGCACAGACCTGCGGCCGGGTAGACCTGCAGGGAGGTGCCGACGGCCAGGAACAGGTCGGCGGCCTCGGTGGCGGCGACGGCTCGATCGAGCACCTCGCGGTCCAGCGACTGGCCGAAGGACACCGTTGCCGACTTGAGGATGCCGCCGCAGACCTCACAGGCCGGGTCCTCGTCACCGGACTCGAGCCGGGGGAGTACGTCGGCCATCGGGATCCGCCGGCCGCACTGCAGGCAGTCGACGTACCAGACCGTCCCGTGCAGCTCGTGGACGAGGGACGGCGACGATCCGGCCTTCTGGTGCAGGCCGTCGACGTTCTGCGTGATCAGACCGGTCAGACGACCCTGCCGCTCCAGCTCGACCAGTGCCAGATGCCCGGGGTTCGGCTCGGCTGTCCACGCGGGCACAGCGAGCCGGTGCTTCCAGGTAGCCACGCGGACCTCACGACTGTCGACGTACTCGTCGATGTCGAACATCGCCTCCGCGGCCGGGTTCTTCGTCCACACGCCCTGCGGCCCCCGGAAGTCGGGGATCCCGGAAGCGGTCGAGATCCCGGCCCCGGTCAGCACGGCGATACGTTCGGCGTCGATCACGGTTCCGAACCTATGTGGAGACGCCGCGGGGGCTGTGAGCGGGGATCCATTCGGAGGCGAGGATCGACATGACGATCTCGTCGATCCATTCGCCCTCCCAGAGCAGGGCGTCCCGCAGTAGGCCCTCGGCCTTGAAGCCGGCCTTCTCGTAGGCGCGCCGGGCTCGCGGGTTGAACGCGTAGACGCCGAGGCTGATCCGGTGCAGGCCGATCTGGCCGATGCCGTAGCCGACGATCAGCCGGGTCGCTTCGGTGCCGAGTCCACGACCCTGGCCGGCCGCGCCGATCAGGATCCGGAAGTTGCAGCTCTTGTTGGGCGGATCCCAGTCGTTCAGCACGGCCTCGCCGACGACCTGTCCGGAGGCGCGGTCGACGATCGCCAGGTCGAGCCGGTCCGTCTGGTCCTTCCGGGTGCGCATCCACTCGCGGGCGCGCTCCTCGCTGATCTCCCCGTGGCTCCCGGTCAGCCGGGCCACGTCCGGGTCGTCCATCGCGGCAGCGAGCGCGTCGTAGTCCCCCTCGTCCAGCGGTCTCAGTACGACGAGATCGCCGGTCAACGTAGGTTTGTGCGCGAAGTCGGTCACCATACCGAGTCTGTCAGCTGACGCGCCGTACGACGTAACTTTTTCCGGTTGCTTCGACCAGCTCCTGGGACCGCATCCGGCACCACGCAGGGATGTCGACAGCCGCGGCCGGGTCGTCGGCCAGAACGGTGACGGTTTCGCCGACAGCCACGGTCGGTAGCGCTTTGGCCAGTTTGATCACCGGGAGTGGGCAGACCATGCCTTGGCAGTCCAGGTCGACGTTCACATCCCCACCTCAGCCCGGATCCGCTGCACGATGCCCGGCAGCACCTGGCAGAACCTATCGACGTCCTCATACGTGGTTTCACGGCTCAGAGACACCCGCACGTTTCCATGCGTCAGCACGCCCATCGCGGCCAGGACATGCGAGGGCTTCAAGGTGCTCGACGTACAGGCGGAGCCACTGGAGACTGCGAAGCCCTCCGCGTCCAGTGCGGTCACCAGGGCCTCGCCGTCGACGTACAGACAGGAGAACGTGAGGATGTGGGGCAGGCGGTCGTCCGGCTCGCCGACCACTTCCACATCCGGTACGTCGGCCGGCACACGACGCCGTACCTCGTCGATCCACGCCCTGTGCTGCTTGTTGAGCTCCTCGGCCTCGCCCAGCCGGGCCTGCAGCGCTGCCGCCGCAGCCAGCGCATTCGGTACGTCGGGGAAGCCGGGGGAGAGCCCGTCCTCGCGCTCGTCCATCGGCCACGCGGGCGCTATCCGCGTCCCCTTGCGCACCGCCAGCAATCCCACACCAGCCGGTCCGCCCCACTTGTGCCCACTGGCCGCCAGCACCGACCAACCCTCAGGCACCACGTCGTGGCCGATGGACGCAGACGCATCAACAAACAGCGGTACGTCGCCGCAGGCCTGCGCGATCGCGGCGATTGGTTGCCTAGTACCTACCTCGTGGTTAGCCGACTGGACAGCAGCCACGGCGACGCCAGGTCGGCGTACTGCGTCTGAGAAAGCCTCCTGGTCGACCCGTCCGCGGATGTCCACGCCGACCTCGAGACCCTCGTCCCCAGCACTGTGCAGAACGGCGGAGTGCTCGACAGCCGTGTGCACCACGGTCCGGCCGACCCGCTCGCGCGCGGCCCGTACCGCGGACAGGCCGGCCTGGATGGCCGTCGTACCGGAAGTCGTCAGATAGACCTCGTCGGGGCGTACTCCGATCGCGTCCGCGAGCACCGCCCGGGCGTTGTCCAGCAGCAGCCGCGCGGTCCGTCCTTCGTGGTGCAGACGCACCGGATCGGCCCATCCGGAATCCACTGCCGACAGCAACATTTCCCGTGCTGCCGGGTGCAACGGCTCCGCCGACGCCGCGTCCAGATACCCACGCTCGCTCACACGGGAAACGCTAAGCCCTACCTATGCGCGGGGGCGCGAATGGTGTCCAGTAGTGTTTGGTCGTCAGTCTCACTTGGGAAGGGAAAGGCGCCCCGTGGGTTCGAACGGCACGCCCGGAGTGGAGGAGCGACCGGCAGGTTCTGCCGGCGCCACACGACCGGCGAAGCGTCGCCTGCTGGTCGGCAGTGCAGTGGTGCTCGGCACCCTCATGCTGACCGGTTGCTCGACGGCGACCACTGAGCAGTGGAAACGACTCGGTCTCCCCGAGGGCGCGTCCGACCGGACCGAAGCGGTCCGAAGCCTCTGGATCGGTGCGTGGATCGCCGCGCTGATCGTGGGCGTGATGGTCTGGGGCCTGATCCTCTGGGTCTCCGTCCGGTACCGCAAGCGCAACGACGACGCACCCCGGCAGGTGCGGTACAACCTGCCGCTCGAGGTGCTCTACACGCTGGCACCGTTCGCGATCATCGGCGTGCTCTTCTTCTACACGGTGGAGCACGGCAACAAGATCACCGCGATGTCGGGCACCCCGCAGCACACCGTGAACGTGGTGGCCCAGCAGTGGCAGTGGACCTTCAACTACAAGGACACGGTCGACGGGCAGCAGGGCGTCTGGGAGACCGGCACGATGGACCGGCCGGCCACCTTGTGGCTGCCGGTGAACGAGTCGGTCCACTTCGACCTGAACTCGCCGGACGTGATCCACTCGTTCTGGGTGCCGTCGTTCTACTTCAAGCTCGACGTGATCCCGGGCCGGACCAACAAGTTCGAGCTGACCCCGACCAGGATCGGCACCTTCGAGGGCAAGTGCGCGGAGCTCTGCGGGCTCTACCACAGCCGGATGGTCTTCAGCGTCAAGGTCGTCAGTCGCGACGAGTACGACACACACCTCCGTGAGCTGGCCGCCAGGGGCCAGACCGGCGCCGCCACCGGAGGCTCCGACGCCACCACCATTCCCGGCACAGGAGAGGGCGAGAAGTGACCGACTTCGCCGAGCGCACCGGCGCCATCGGTACCAGCACCGTATATCCGCGGCGACGCACCAAGGGTCAGATCCTGGTCAAGTGGATCACCACGACCGACCACAAGCTGATCGGGCACATGTACCTGATCACGTCGTTCGCGTTCTTCCTGATCGGCGGCGTGATGGCGCTGATCATCCGCGCCGAGCTCGCCAAGCCGGGCCTGCAGATCGTGAACGAAGAGACCTACAACCAGCTCTTCACGATGCACGGCACGATCATGCTGCTGCTGTTCGCGACCCCGCTGTTCGTCGGCTTCGCGAACGAGATCATGCCGATCCAGATCGGCGCACCCGACGTCGCGTTCCCACGATTGAACATGTTCAGCTACTGGCTGTTCCTGTTCGGCGGTCTGATCACGGTCAGCGGCTTCTTCACCCCGGGCGGCGCGGCCGACTTCGGCTGGTTCGCCTACGCCCCGCTGTCCAACGCGGTCCGCTCGCCCGGTGTCGGCGGCGACCTGTGGATCATGGGTCTGTGGATGGCCGGTCTGGGCACCATCCTCGGTGCGGTCAACTTCGTGACGACGATCATCACGATGCGCGCACCCGGTATGACGATGTTCCGGATGCCGATCTTCACCTGGAACATCCTGGTGACGTCGATCCTCGTCCTGATCGCGTTCCCGATCCTGGCCGGCGCGCTGCTCGTGCTCGAGGCGGACAGAGCCTTGGGAGCCCATGTGTTCGATGCCGCGAACGGGGGGCCACTGCTGTGGCAACACCTGTTCTGGTTCTTCGGACATCCAGAGGTCTACATCATCGCCCTGCCGTTCTTCGGCATCATCACCGAGATCCTGCCGGTCTTCAGCCGCAAGCCTGTCTTCGGCTACATCGGCCTGGTCAGCGCGACGCTGGGTATCGCGGTCCTCTCGGTGGCGGTCTGGGCGCACCACATGTTCGTCACCGGCGCGGTGAACCTGCCGTTCTTCTCGTTCATGACGTTCCTGATCGCAGTGCCTACGGGTGTGAAGTTCTTCAACTGGATAGGCACGATCTGGGGCGGATCGGTGTCGTTCGACACCCCGATGCTCTGGGCGGTCGGCTTCCTGACGACGTTCCTCTTCGGCGGTCTGACCGGCATCATCCTGGCCTCCCCGGCCCTGGACTACCAGCTGTCCGACTCGTACTTCGTGGTCGCGCACTTCCACTACGTCGTCTTCGGCACCGTGGTGTTCGCGATGTTCGCCGGGTTCTACTACTGGTGGCCGAAGTTCACCGGCCGGATGCTCAACGAGCGACTGGGCAAGCTGCACTTCTGGCTGCTGTTCATCGGCTTCCACACCACGTTCCTGGTGCAGCACTGGCTGGGTGTCGAGGGCATGCCGCGCCGGTACGCCGACTACAAGGCGTCCGAGGGCTTCACCACGCTGAACGAGGTCTCCAGCGTCGGCGCCTTCATCCTGGGCCTGTCGATGCTGCCGTTCTTCTACAACGTGTACAAGTCGCGCAAGTCGCCGAAGGTCGGCGTCGACGACCCGTGGGGCTGGGGCCGGTCGCTGGAGTGGGCGACCAGCTCGCCGCCGCCGCGGCACAACTTCGAGAAGCTGCCGCGGATCCGTTCCGAGTCCCCGGCGTTCGACCTGCACCACGCGGAACTCGCCCTGGCGGAGTACCCGGACAACCGGGCCGGCACCGACAACCTGCTCGACGCGGGTGAGGACCAGGGGCGCGTGGAGCATCTCGAGGAGATCGCCGATAGCGGGACCGAGGGGAAGGACAAGGCGTGAAGGTCGAAGCCTGGGTCTTCGGGATCCTGAGCGTTTTCGTGGTGGTCGTCACGCCGATCTACTGGCTGATGTCCAACGACCCCACCGGCACCACGGCGCTGGTGATGACGTTCTTCCTGTCGCTGCTGGTGGCGTTCTACCTGAGCGTCACCGCGCGCCGGATGGACGCCCGGCCGGAGGACCGCAAGGAAGCGGAGATCGCCGAAGGAGCCGGTGAGCTCGGCTTCTTCCCGCCGTACTCCTGGTGGCCGCTGTGGTGCGCGATGACGCTGGCGGTCGTCGTGCTCGGCATCGTCTTCGGCTGGTGGCTGTTCATCGCCGGAGTCGGGATCGGCATCGTGACGCTGAGCGGGTTCATCTTCGAGTACTACCGCGGTGACCACGCTCACTGAGTGTGCTGACGCTGCTCGCTAGTTGAGCATCGTACGAAAAACGCCGTCCGGGAACGAACCGGGCGGCGTCTTCGTGCGTCTTTAGGAGTGCCACCGGTACGGACCGTTGTGGTCCGTACCAGTTCGGTGGCGGTGCGATGCGAAGAAATGTCGCTGCGGCAGGTTACCCTTACCGCGGTTTGACTAAACAGGGGAGAGCTGGGGAATGGTGAGCGGTTCGGTGAGGAAGCATGGGCTTGCCGTGGCGGGGATCTGCGTGCTGCTGCTGGCCGGCACGGCCTGCAGTGACACGAAGGCCGACGGAGGTAACGGCAACGGTGGTCAGTCGACCCCGTCCACGTCGCAGAGCAACTCGCCCGGTGCATCGACCACCCCGGGCGCCTCGACCACGCCGTCGGACTCGCCTGCGGCCAACATCGCCATCGTGCCCGCCAAGGGTGCATCCTCGGTGCAGCCGGACAAGCCGGTGACGGTGACCACGACGGCCGGTAAGCTGGCCGAGGTCACGCTGAAGGACGACGACGGTGACAAGGTCGACGGCAGCTTCAACGCCGACAAGACCCAGTGGACTTCGACGGACCACCTCAAGCCCGGTGCGTCGTACACCGTGAGCGGCTCCGCCGAGGGCACCGACGGCGGCACCGTGCCGATCAGCTCGACGTTCAAGACGCTGAAGGCGTCCAAGAGCCTGAAGGCCTCGGTCGTCCCGCTGAACGGCGAGACCGTCGGCGTCGCGCTGCCGATCCAGATCTACTGGAACAACCCGGTCAAGGACCGTGCTGCGGTCGAGAAGCGGCTGAAGGTCACCACCTCGGTCCCGGTCACCGGCACCTGGCACTGGGTGAACAGCAAGCAGGTGAACTACCGCCCGATGAACTACTGGCCGGCCGGCACCAAGGTCTCGGTGAACATCGACACCCAGGGCGTCAACGCCGGTAACAACACCTGGGGCACCTCCAGCCGGAAGATCTCCTTCAGCATCGGCAAGTCGGTCGTCAGCTACGTGAACGTCAAGAAGCACTCGATGACCGTGATGATCAACGGCAAGCTGGCCCGCACGATCCCGATCACCGCCGGCAAGGACGGGTTCACCACCCGCAGCGGCGTCAAGGTGATCATGGAGAAGTTCACCACGAAGCGGATGGACGCGGCGACGATCGGCATCAAGCCCGGCGACCCGAACTACTACAACATCAGTGACGTGAAGTGGGCCCAGCGCGTCACCAGCTCCGGCGAGTTCATCCACGGGGCCCCGTGGTCGGCCGGCAGCCAGGGCAGCGCCAACGTCAGCCACGGCTGCGTCGGCATGAGCCTCGCCGACGCCCAGTGGTTCTTCAACCAGACCCTCCGCGGCGACCCGGTCACCGTCACCGGCACCTCCCGCCACATGGAGCCCGGCAACGGCTGGACCGACTGGAACACCACCTGGGCCGCCTACAAGAAGGGCTCCGCCCTCTGAGATCCGTCCGCTGAGAATTGAAGGCGTCGTCGGGCCGGGCACCCTTGAGGTGTCCGGCCCGACCTCTTAAGGTGCGGAAGCTCTTGGAGGTCCGTTACCAGGGCACCGTTCCCGCGTCGTCGAAGAATCCGCCGGTGGGGCCGTCGTCGGACAGCGTCGCGAGGCGAATGGCGATGGCTGCACCCTGTTGCGGCGTACGGACGCCGCGAAAGCCGTTGAGGTCGGTGGCGGTGAATCCGGGACAGCCGGAGTTGATCAAGATGTCGGTATCACCCAGCTCCTTGGCGTACTGGACCGTGAGCGCGTTGAGGAAGGTCTTCGAGGCCAGGTAGGCGGCGGGAACCGGGCCCATGTCGATGCCGGGTGTGGTTTGCAGGGCGAGCGAGCCGACGCTGCTGGACATGTTGACGATGCGCGGTGAGGCCGAGGCGCGCAACATCGGCAGCATCGCGTTGGTCACCCGGACGACCCCGATCACGTTGGTTTCCACGACCGTACGCATGGTCGCGGGATCAAGGGTGGTCGGTGTCTGCGGCATATCGCCGGTAATCGCTGCATTGTTGACCAGAACATCGAGCCCTCCGGCGTGGTCGGCGATCAACTCGGCCGCCGCGGCCACGCTTGCGTCGTCGGTCACGTCGAGCGGCACACCGAACGCATCGGTCCCGGCCGCGCGCAGCTTCTCCACTGCGGTGTCGCGGCGTTCCCGATCACGCGCGCCCACACCGATCCGCCAACCGAGCGTCCCCAGACCCGCCGCGATCTCGTACCCAATTCCCTTGTTTGCGCCGGTTACCAGCGCAATCGTCTGTTCACTCACACCGCCGATACTGCTGCGATTCCGGTGCAGCGTCCAAGACCGATCGGGTGGCCGGCGATACCGCACGAGTATTGGTCGTGGTCAGCGCCTGGCGGGTGCCGGGGCAGGTCTCGGCAGCGACGATGACCGAGCCGCGGGCCACGTCGCGCCGGATACGATCACCTGGTGGAGACTCGGGAGCTGCGGTACTTCGTCGCCGTCGCCGAGGAGTTGCACTTCGGGCGGGCTGCACAGCGGCTCGCGATCGCGCAACCACCACTGTCGCGAGCCATCCAGCAGCTCGAACGGCGGCTCGGCGTCGACCTGCTGCACCGCACCGCTCGCGCAATCGCCTTGACCAAGGCCGGGGCGGTGCTTCTGGAAGAGGCACGGCTAGCCCTTGAAGCGGTGGAAGCCGCCGAGCGCCGCACCCGCCGCGCCGCTGCCGACCGGCCCGGTATGGTGCTGGCCACCAAGGCAGGAGCGTCCACAGAACTGTTGTCGAAGCTGCTGGACGCGTACGCCGCCGATCCGCGCGCTGTCGCCGTCGAGGTAATGCTCTGCGGGCCGGGCGAACCGGAAGGCCTGCTGCGCAAGGGGCGTGCCGACGTTGCTCTGCTCCACCGACCCTATGACCTGACGGCCGGATTCGACACCGAGGATCTGCACACCGAACAGCAGGTCGTGGTCCTGCCCGCTGGGCATCCGCTCGCCGACCGGTCCCACCTGTCGATGGCTGAGGTCAACGCCCTGACGGACCTGCCCCTGCCACGCTGGCCTCGACGCGATGGGAGTTATCCCGACGGCCCCGGCCCGCAGGTCCGCGACCATACCCAGTTGACCCAGCTGATCGCGCTCGGTCGGGCCTGCGCGCTCATGCCCGAGTCCCTCCGAACCCAGCTACGCCACGATCACGCCATCGTGCCCGTGCCGGACGCCCCGGCCGTCACGACCGTCATCGCCTGGCCACCCCACAGCACATCCCAAGCCGTCGCCAACCTCGTCCGCACCGCGATCAACCTCTAACCGACACCATCCGCACTCCCACCGGTAGCCCGCTTCGAAGCGACCCAGCCCGCCAGGCCCGCCAGGCCCGGTCAGCCCGGTCAGCCCGGCAAGCCCGGCAAGCCCGGTCAGCCCGGCAAGCCCGGCAAGCCCGGCAAGCCCGGCCAAGCCCGGCAAGCCCGGCAAGCCCGGCAAGCCCGGCCAAGCCCGGCCAAGCCCGGCCAAGCCCGCCCAGCCCGGCACGCAGCTGAGCCCGCCAAGCCCGCCGGGTCCGCCAAGCCCGCCAACACAGCCCGGTCAGTCGGGCGGCGCCTCAGGAGCCGAAGCACTGCGCCTGACTCTGGTCGCCTTCGCCAACGGCAACAGCGGCCCGATCACGGCCCAGGCCTCGTCAGAGACCGCATCACGCGACGCGACATTCCAAGACCGCCCGCACGGCACCAAACGCGTGAGTGCACGGCGTACTCGTCGTCGAACGGGACCAGACCGCCCGCTTCCCGTAAGACGGCCTAGTAGCGAAGGGGATGCTCTGTCAGCCTGCCGCCGGGCTTGCCGGGCTGCCGAGGCGACGGCGTACTCGTCGTCGAACGGGACCAGACCGCCCGCTTCCCGTAAGACGGCCTAGTAGCGAAGGGGATGCTCTGTCAGCCTGCCGCCGGGCTTGCCGGGCTGCCGAGGCGACGGCGTACTCGTCGTCGAACGGGACCGGACCGCCTGCTCCCTGTAAGACGGCCTAGCAGCGAAGGGCATGCTCTGTCAGCCTGCCGCCGGGCCTGCCGAGGCGAAGGCAGCTGCTTCCTGGAGGATCGCGGCGTCGGCTCTCCACCGGGATCGGAGAGTTGATGGCGCGACGGAACCACTGACGGAACCACCGACAGGATCCCTTGCGGGATCGCTGGCAGGATCCCTGGCAGCATCGCTGGCGGTGGGGCAGCTGGTCGGGCGGTGGGTTGCGGGGCTAGGTCCGACC
The DNA here is from genome assembly GCF_004365355.1 of Kribbella pratensis. Lineage (GTDB taxonomy): Bacteria > Actinomycetota > Actinomycetes > Propionibacteriales > Kribbellaceae > Kribbella. The sequence continues at coordinate 885,288 of NZ_SODP01000001.1, forward strand.
GGAGGGTGCGCGCGTCGACGGTACCGTCGCTGTGAGGTGGGCGGGGGATCGGTCCAGGTGGGGCGGGTCACGTGCACGGCGCCGTTCGTGATGGAGACGGTCCAGTTGCCGTGGTGCAGATCGATGTCGTGGCGGCGGCAGAGGAGGACGAGGTTGGAGACCTTCGTCTCGCCGCCGTCGATCCAAGACACCAGATGATGGGCGTCGCACATGATCGGTGGCGCGCCGCAGATCACGCAGCCTCGGTCGCGGGCGTTGAGGGCGCGGCGGATGGCGCGAGTGACGAGTCGCTCGGAGCGGCCGACGTCCAGTGGTTCCGAGTTCGACCCGAGGACCAGCGGGATGATCTTTGCGTCGCAGGCGAGGCGCCGGACGGTGGCAGCCGAGAGCCCGTCGCCATACACGAGCTGCCCATCCGCGTCTGCCGTAGCCGCCTTCAGATCCTCGAAGTCGATGGTCACCGTCAACTGCGCCTTGGCCCCCAGCCCCGGCACTGCGCCGACGGCGGCCTCACCCATCAAGCCGGCTCCGGACGAAAGGCGGTCCGCCGACTGCCCGGCCTCGGACGACGGGCGGTCTGCCGACTGCCCGGCGCCGGAGGACGGATGGTCTGCGGACTGCCCGGCCCTGGACGACGGACGGGCTGTCGTCTGGCCGGACTCGAGTGCGGCGGCCGCGATGCCGAGGGTGGCGGTTAGGGCGTCGGCCTGGCGCTTGTCGCGGAGGCGTGGGTCTGGGTCGCCGTCGACGGTCTTGTGGGGGCGGGCGCCGGCGTGGATCAGGGTGCGGAGCAGTTCGGCGTTCTCGTTGGCGAGGTAGCCGCGGAACTTCACTCCGCGATACGCGGGCGTCAAGGTCAGCGACTCGCGGTCGTACGCCTTGAGCTCCTCCGGCTCGGGGCCGTCGGTATCAAGGATGTCCCGCATCTGGTTGCCCGCCTGGCGAAGCTCACCCGGCGACATGTGTGCGGCCAGCTTCACCAGCTCGCGTTCGGCCGCGTCGCGTTCGTCGATCGGCACGTGGGCCGGAACGCGCTTCAGCGCGGACACGATCGCGTCTGCTTGCGCAGGCCGCAGCAGCCATGCGCCAGCGTCCACAGCGTCCGCCTCGGCGACAGCATCTGCCTCGTCGCCAGCGTCCATAGCGTCTGGCTCGTCGACAGCGCCCAGATCGTCGGCGTGTCCGAGGGCATCTGGTGACGCGGCCGTCCGCTCAAGGGCAGCGGACACAGCTGGGTACTTCGACAGCGCCTGTACGAGTCGGAGCGTACGGCGGGCCGTCGACGCGTCCAGGCGGTAGCGGAAGCGCAGGAGCTCCGCTGTGTCCCGAGCGCCGAGCTCAGCGGCGTACCCGCTGCTCTCGATGGTGGCGACCACACCCAACCGGTAGGACTCCAGCCGGGCGATCTCGGCGTCCACTGTGTCGAGAGTCGACAGCAGTTCGCCGCCGCCCATCGACCACGCCGGCCGCTCGCCCAGGAGTTCCATACCTCGACCCTAGGCGGCACCGCCGACGATCCACGAACCAGAATCCCCTTATTCTGTGGGCAATTCGTGGGCCCACACAGTCAACAGACCGTCGAGCACCTTCTCCGCGTGGACGGCCGCCCACAAGGAAGGTCCGGCGCTGTCCCGAGTGGAGGCGGGGAGATGGGCAAGCGCACCTCGGGGTGTCCGGCCCAGCCCATTCGACTGAGAAAAGCCCCTTCCCGGTCCTTACGCTTTGGCAGCGAACCGTGCCAGCTGGGTCCAGTCCTCCATCGCGGTCGTCAGGAGTTTCCTGACAGCAGTCTTCGCCTGCTCAAGAGCGAGATCGATGAAGCATTGGCAGCGACGGAGGTCGTCGTCATTCAGTAGGCAGAGCAGGATCCCGGTCACTTGCACACCTCGGGCCGCAGCGACGGCTTTGCCATCGAATGGAAGTGGAATGTGCTCGATCAGCTCCCGCGCGAACCGCTTCGCCAGCCCCTCCAAACCCAAGAGAGCAAGAATGCCGCCGCCGACCCACCCGGCTAACTCGTGTGCCTTGTCCTTGGCGGCGAGGATGAACTTTGCGACGTCCGCGAGCGCGGTGCAGTGACGTCGGCGCGCTGTCGACCTTCTTCCGCTTTGCCGTCGACAGACTGCTGTACGAGCGCTCATGCGACCGGCGTGCCTTCTGTCGAGTGCGTGAGCGTCCAGTGCTGCGCTTCGAGGTACGACGTGGTGGCTTCCGGCGCTGCGGCGGCTGTCTGTCGATCGAGCCCGGGTAGACGCCGTAGGCCGTCGCTTGGAAGGCCTCTGGCTGGTGACCGGAAGATTCTTATGACGCCAGCAGCGCATGCCCTCCTGGCTGACCGGATTCCTGCAGCGGCGGCCGTTCGGCTTGATCCACCTGCACCTGGCCACATTCCAATGGTCAGATATTGAGCTCTGGACTACATCGAAAGCGGCGTGTCACTGAGCGTGATCGAGGAACTTCCCGAGCTCAGGTAGCAGCTCCTCTGCGTGGAGGGACGGAAGCGAGTGGTGTGTGGCGGTCTCGAGTTGTACGACGGTTGACCCCGGCGATAGAGCCGTGACGCGGCGAGCCAGCCGGGCGGGGTCCTGGCTCTTGCTGTGGCCGGCGACGAAGACCAGGGGAGTGATGGTTCGCAGTTGGTTGTCGGCGGGGCGTTTGGGGCGGACGAAGGGGGTTGAGGGTTGCTCGGCGGCCAGGCCGGCCAGTTCGAGGACCTGGGGGTCTACCGGGAGGCCCTGGATTTCCCAGCGGAGGAAGGAGATGCTGCGAGCCCGGGAGGGGCGTAGGAGGCTCGGTAGGGCTCGGAGGATGTAGGGGAGGCGTAGGCCGACGTAGCAGTCCGTGGGGTCGACCAAAGCCAAGCGGTCGACGCGTTCCGGGTGGGCCAGGGCATAGGTCAGTGCGCTCCAGGCGCCGTACGAGTGACCGCAGAAGGCTGCCCTGTCGATGCCGAGGCCGTCGAGGACGTTCGACAGCCAGGTGTGCAGGTCGGCTGGGGTCTTCGGCGTACGGCCGGTGTTGGTACTGCGGCCGGCGTCGACGATCAGGTCGATCGCGTACACCCGGTACCGCTCAGCGAGCCGCGGCGCGACGCTGAACCAGATGGGCGAGGTCGCGCCGTGCCCTGGAAGCAGTACGACGGGCGGGCCGTCCGCGGGTCCGCAGGCGTTGACGTGCGTCGTACCGAACTCGTCGGTCAGCTCGAGCTGCTCGACCGGTACGTCCCAGCGGGTGAGGAGAGCGTCGTACGCGTCCTGGAAGGCCATGTCGCCGAGAATAGCTCACTGAGTGAGGTAATCTAGTGGGCATGCGTGAAGGAGTGATGCCGGCCGACCCCGAGCAGGCCGCCGCGCTGGAGCTGGTGCACCGGCTGCGGGACATCGTGCTCAGGTGGGAGCTCGCCATCGGGGAGTTCGCCAGGGCGACTGGGCTGCACGCCACCGACGTACGCGCGCTGGTGAGCCTCCTGGACGCCGAACGGGCCGAGGTCGAGGCCACGCCCAGCTGGCTCGCTCAGCAGCTCGGAATGACCTCTCAGGCGACGACAGCCGTCATCCGCCGCCTCGAGGCCGCCGGGCACGTCGAACGCCTCAGAAGCCGCACAGACGGCCGCAGTACTCGCCTCCAGGTCTCCGACAGTGCTGTCGACCTCGGCTGGCAGTTCTTCGGCCCGCTCCTCGACCGCATGATCGCCACGACCCGGACCCTCGACCCGGACCAGCAGAAGCTCGTGAAGGGCTACCTGACCGCGGTCTCCGAAGCACTGGGATAAAGGAAGCTGGGATAAACGATAGGGCCCCGGCGACTGACTGCCGGGGCCCTATGCGTTCGGTACTGCGTCAGCTGCGGTCGCTGGTGACCTCGCGGTAGGTCTCCGTGTCTTCCGTCAGCTCGTGGATCTCGTCGGGGTCGTGCGCGTGCTCGTGCGCCTCTTCGAGCTCCTGTGCGGTCGGCTTCTGCACCGCGTCGGCGAAGTAGAAGCGGGACAGTGCGGCGCGGGCCTTGTGCAGCGCCCGGCGCGGGGCGCGTACGCCGTTGTCGTCGGTCTCCGGACCGATCTCGTGGGGCAGGACGCGGTCCCGTGCGGTGAGCGAGTACGCCTCGTACGTCGAGATCGGCTGGTGCTTCTCGGTGTACTTGCCCTCGGGCGAGCGCACGATCACACCGGTCTCGAGGCCGTGGGTGAGCCGCTCGTAGTCGGCCCGCTGCAGCGAGATCGCCCAGCGGCGCGCCACCATGAAGGCCAGGATCGGCCCCAGGATCACCGCGAACCGCAGGAACCAGGTCACGTTGTTCAGCGAGATCCCGAAGTGGGTCGCGATCAGGTCGTTACCGCCACCGATCCACAGCAGGGCGTAGAAGGTGATGAACGCGACGCCGATACCGGTCCGGGTCGGGACGTCCCGCGGCCGGTCCAGCAGGTGGTGCTCGCGCTTGTCACCGGTGATCCAGCCCTCGATGAACGGATACAGCGCGACCAGCGTGACGAACGCGGGCGGGATGATCAGCGCCGGGATCAGCAGGTTCCAGCTGAGGGTGACTCCCCAGAAGTGCGACTCGAAGCCGGGGAATATTCGCACCGAGCCTTCCAGCCAGCCCATGTACCAGTCGGGCTGGGACCCTGCCGTCACCTCGGCGGGGTTGTACGGCCCGTACAGCCAGACCGGGTTGATCTGCATCAGCGCGCCCATCAGGGCGGTGATTCCGAAGACCACGAAGAAGAAGCCGCCGGCCTTGGCCGTGTACACCGGGAACAGCGGGTAGCCGACCACGTTCTTCTGCGTCCGGCCGGGCCCGGCGTACTGCGTGTGCTTGTGGTACACGACCAGGAACAGGTGGGCCGTGACGAGGGCCAGGATGATGCCCGGTATCAGCAGCACGTGGACGATGAAGAATCTCGAGACGAAGTCGTCGCCCGGGAACTCGCCGCCGAAGATGAAGAAGTTCATGTACGTGCCGACCACCGGTGAGGCCTGGATCATGCCGTTGGTGATCCGCAGACCGGTGCCGGACAGCAGGTCGTCGGGGAGGCCGTAGCCGATGAAGCCCTCGACGATGCCGAGGAACAGCATTCCGAAGCCGATCAGCCAGTTCAGCTCACGCGGCTTGCGGAACGCGCCGGTGAAGAACATCCGGAGCAGGTGCACCATCATCGCGGCGATGAACAGCACGGCCGCCCAGTGGTGGATCTGCCGGACCAGCAGACCGCCGCGGACGTCGAAGGTGATGTCCAGCGTGGAGGCGTAGGCCTCCGACATGTGCAGACCCTTGAGCAGGCTGTAGGAGCCGTTGTACTGGACCTCGGCCATCGACGGCTTGAACCAGAAGGTCAGAAACGTGCCGGTCAGGATCAGGATGATGAAGCTGTAGAGCGCGATCTCGCCGAGCATGAACGACCAGTGGTCGGGGAAGACCTTCCGCAGGTTCTTCTTGCCGATCTTGGCGATGCCCAGGCGGTCGTCGATCCATTTGACCGGACCGGGAAACTCTGTGTTAGCGGACATGTTTGTCACCCTCGTTCCCAGAAGCTCGGGCCGACCGGCTCGTGGAAGCCGCTCTGCGCAACCAGATAACCCTCGCTGTCCACTGCCAACGGTAGCTGAGGCAGTGGCCGGGCCGCAGGGCCGAAGACGACCTTGGCGCCGTCAGCCAGGTCGAAGGTCGACTGGTGACAGGGACAGAGCACGTGGTGGGTGGTCTGCTCGTACAGCGAGATCGGGCAGCCGACGTGGGTGCAGATCTTCGAGTAGCACAGGATGCCGTCGACGCCCCAGTTCTCCCGGCCGGGCTTGGTGCGGATCTCGCTCGGCTTGATCCGGACCACGATCACCGCGGACTTGGCCTTGGCGTTCTGGTACGCCGTCGGGTCCTCCTCCTGCAGCGGGGCCAGGTTGGCCGGCGCCGCGTTGACCAGCTGGCCGACGATCATGTCGGACGGCTTGATCGGGCGGTCGGTGACGTCGTTGACGACCCGGATGCCCTTCGCCCAGATCGTGTTGTACAGCGCCCGGCCCGGCAGCGGACCGAGGTCCCGCAGGAAGATGATGGCCGGCAGCCCGAGCACGCCCAGGGCGCCGATCAGCGAGTTGCGGATCATCTTGCGCCGGCCGAAGCCGGACTCGGCCGTGCCCTGCTTGAACGCCTCGGTGATCTCGGCGATCTGCTCCGGCGACGAGTGCGCCGGGTGCCGGTCCTCGGAGATCTCCTCGTCGACCATCAGCTTCTTGGCCCACTGGATCGCGCCGGCGCCGATCAGGAACAGCGCCAGCCCGATGCACAGGCCCATGACCATGTTGTTCGCGTTGCCGGACAGCGGCCCGAACTGGAGGATCGAGTCCCGCGGAATCGCGAAGTACGCCACACAGGCCCCGAGCACCAGCAGGGTGGCCAGGCCGAACATGGCGGAGACCTGCCGCTCGACGCGGTCGGCGGCCTTCGGGTCGATGTCGGTGATTCGCGGTTCGTGCGGCTCCAGACCGGGGTCCGGAATCGGCTCGGCCACCTCGACCGCGCCGTGGTGCTCGCCGTCGTCCTTCACCGCCGGAAGGTTCTTCTCGTCACTCATGAGCCTTCGCTCCCTTGGCCTTGACGCCCTTGGCGCCGATCCAGACCGCTACGCACACCAGCAGACCGATGCCGACGAGCCAGCCCCACAGACCCTCGGACACCGGGCCGAGCCGGCCGAGGCCGAAGCCGCCCGGGTCCTTCTGGGTCTGCAGTGCCTTCAGGTAGGCGATGATGTCGGCCTTGTCCTGCGGCTGCATGACCTGGTCGGAGAAGACCGGCATCTGCTGCGGGCCGGTCAGCATGGCCTCGTAGATGTGCTTCTCACTGACGCCCATCAACGACGGCGCGTACTTGCCGTTCGGCAGCGCGCCACCGCGACCGGCGAAGTTGTGGCAGGCCGTGCAGTTGGTGCGGAACAGCTCGCCGCCGCGGGTGATCTGCTCGTCGGTGGCCTTGCTCACGTCGTACGAGTCCTGCGCCGGGACCGCCGGGCCGGGGGCCAGTGAGGCGATGTAGGCGGCCAGGGCCTCGATCTCCTCCTGCGAGTACGCCGGGGTCTTGCGCGGGATCTGCGCGCCCGGCTGCATCGCGGGCATCCGGCCGGTGCCGACCTGGAAGTCGACCGCGGCGGCGCCGACGCCGATCAGCGACGGGCCGGCCATCTTGCCCGCGCCGTTCCCGCCGCCCTCGGCGTTCAGGCCGTGGCAGCTGGAGCAGCCGACCGCGAAGAGCTTCTTGCCCTCTTCGATCTGCTGGGACTGGGCCGAGTTGTCCGCCACCGCGTCGTCAGGGGCGAAAGCGGCGTACGCCGAACCCACTGCCAGGAGGCCGAACAGGAGCACGACGAGGCCGGCGGACCGGTGCCGTCGTCGCGCGGAGAGAAAGCGCGCCGGTGACAAGGAAGATCTCTTCTCACTCATTTGAGCAGGTAGATGGTCGCGAACAGGGCGATCCAGACCACGTCGACGAAGTGCCAGTAGTACGACACGACGATCGCCGAGACGGCCTGTTCGTGGGTGAACTTTCGAGCCATGTACGTCCTGGCCAGGACGAACACGAAGGCGATGAGGCCGCCGGTCACGTGCAGCGCGTGGAATCCGGTGGCCAGGTAGAAGACCGAGCCGTACGCGTTGGACGAGATCGTCAGGCCCTCCTGCACCAGCCCGGTGTACTCCGTCACCTGGCCGGCGACGAAGACGGCGCCCATCACGTACGTGAGGATGAACCACTCACGCATGCCCCAGTTGCGCGGATTCGCCAGCGAGCCGATCCGGCCCACCTTGCCGTGCTCGGCGGCGAACACGCCGGCCTGGCAGGTGAACGACGACGCGACCAGGATGAACGTGTTCACCGAGGCGAACGGCACGTCCAGGTGCTCGGTCATCGCCTGCCACAGGGTCTGTGTCCCCGGAGCGGCGGCAGCGGTCGTCACCGACCGGATCGTGAAGTACGCCGCGAAGAGTGCGGCGAAGAACATCAGTTCGCTCGAGAGCCAGACGATCGTGCCGACACTGACCATGCTGGGACGGTCGTGGTGTCCGTGTTCACGAGACGCTGGGAGCGCGGTTGCAGTGGCCACGCGGTCATTATGTCGGTCCTCGCGTTCGGCGCTACGACCACCCCCGTGCATGTCGTGAACCGGGTGTTCCTACTGTGGAAGCGTGCTTCCCCTCCACGCCACGCCCGGCGACCAGATCGAGCCGCTGACGCCGGTCCGGTTGCTGACGGCATGGACCTTCGAGCCGGTGTTACTCGGCGTGATCATCGTCCTCGGCGGCCTCTATCTGTACGGCGTCCACAAGCTGCGGAAACGCGGTGACACGTGGTCCCGGGCGCGGACGTTCGCGTTCGTCGGACTCGGGCTGGGGAGTGCCCTGATCGCCACCCAGTCGGCGCTCGGCACCTACGACACGGTCCTGATCAGCGTGCACATGGTGCAGCACATGATCCTGTCGATGCTGACGCCGCTGATGATGGCGCTCGGCGCGCCGATCACGCTGGCCCTCCGGACGCTGCCGCAACGGCCCCGGAGATGGTTGCTCTCCGTGTTGCACTCGCGGATCGCCAAGGTGCTGTGCTTCCCGTTGATCGGCTTCACGCTGTTCGTCCTGAGCCCGTGGGCGCTGTACTTCAGCGGCTGGTACGACGCGACGCTGCACTCCGCCGTACTGCACGACTTGTTGCATGTGCACTTCATCCTGGTCGGGTCGCTGTTCTTCTGGCCGCTGCTCGGACTGGACCCGGTGCCGGGCCGGGTGATCTACCCGTTCCGGCTGATGCTGACGTTCCTCACGCTGCCGTTCCACGCGTTCCTCGGGATCACGATCATGTCGGCCAACAAGCTGATCGCCGAGGACTGGTACACCAGCTTCGGACGGTCCTGGTCGCCGTCGCCGCTGCGTGACCAGTACATCGCCGGCGGTCTGTTGTGGGGCTCGGGTGACCTCGTCGGGGTGGTGTTCTTCGCCGTGCTGTTCGTCCAGTGGGTGCGGGAGTCGCAGCGCGAGGCACGCCGCGAGGACCGGCGCCTGGACCGGTTGGAGGAACAGGCTCGCCGGGCCGAACAGTCGCCCCGGTAGCATTCCGGGTGTCCAGTCTTCTTTGAACAAGCTTGGGATGGATCGATGAGTTCAGAGCGTCCGCTGAAGGTGCTGCTCTACAGCGACGACCGTACGACGCGGGAGTCCGTCCGGCTGGCCCTCGGCAAGCGTCCGGCAGCCGATCTGCCCGAGCTCGAGTACGTCGAGTGCGCGACCGAGCCGGCCGTGATCAAGGCCATGGACAAGGGCGGGATCGACCTCGCCATCCTGGACGGCGAAGCGGTTCCGGCCGGCGGTCTGGGCATCGCCCGGCAGCTGAAGGACGAGATCTACCAGTGCCCGCCGATCCTGGTTCTCACCGGCCGTCCGCAGGACGCGTGGCTGGCGACCTGGTCGCGGGCCGAGGGCGCGGTCTCGCACCCGATCGACCCGATCCGGATGGCCCAGGTCACCGCGGACCTGCTCCGCCAGCGGCTGTCCAAGCTGCCCGCCACCACCGCCTGATCCATGGCCGCCTACACCTGGCCTCAGGTGCTCGGGCCGCTGTTGCGGCGCGAAGACCTGGAGGCCTCCGCCACTGCGTGGGCGATGGAGCAGATCCTGTCGGGCGCGGCGACGCCGGCGCAGCTGGCCGGGTTCGTGATCGCGCTGCGCTCCAAGGGCGAGACGGTCACCGAGGTCGAGGGCCTGGTCGCGACCATGCGCGACTTCGCCACCAGGATCACCGTGCCCGGCCGCACGCTCGACGTTGTCGGCACCGGCGGTGACCAAGCCCACACGGTCAACATCAGCACGATGTCGGCGATCGTCGCGGCCGGCGCCGGGGCGAAGGTCGTGAAGCACGGCAACCGCGCGGCCTCGTCCGCGTGCGGCGCCGCCGACGTACTCGAGGAGCTGGGGATCCCGCTAGACCTCACCGGGCCGCAGGTGGCCGAGGTGGGGGAGCGGGTCGGGATCACATTCTGCTTCGCGGCGGCGTTCCACCCGGCCCTGCGCAACGCCGCGGTGCCGCGGCGGGAGCTCGGCGTACCGACGACGTTCAACCTGCTCGGTCCGCTGGCCAACCCGGGCGATCCGTCCGCGCAGGCGGTCGGGGTCGCGGACGGGCGAGTGGCCGGGCTGATGGCCGGCGTACTCGCGCGGCGCGGGATCGACGCGCTGGTGTTCCACGGCGACGACGGCTTGGACGAGCTGACCACGCGTACGACGTCGCAGGTGTGGGTCGTCGGCGGCGGGAAGGTCGAGGGCCCGGTCACGCTCGATCCGCGCGAGCTGGGGATCGAGCCGGTGTCGGCGGATGCGTTGAAGGGCGCGGACGCGGCGTACAACGCGAAGGTCGTCAGGGCGCTGGTCGACGGCGAGCCGGGGGCGGTGCGGGACGTCGTACTGCTGAACGCCGGGGCCGCGCTGGCGGCGTACGCGCCGGAAGAAGGTTCTGTGACGGCGCGGATCCGGGCCGGGATGGACCGGGCGGCCGAGGCGATCGATTCCGGTGCCGCGAAGGACGTGCTGGACCGGTGGATCGCTGCTTGCGCTTCGGTGCGCTGAGTGTGATGAAGGGCCGGCGGGGGTGACCCGCCGGCCCTTCATCATTTGTTGATCGCGATCTGGCTGACCTTGTAGCGCCACACGTTCTGCCAGGCGGGGGTCGAGCCGGCGATGTCGGCGATCGCGACGTCCGCCGTACCGTCGCCGCGGTCGATCACCGCGATCATCACAGTGGAGTAGGTCTCGGCCAGCATCGGCACCTTGACGACGACCTTGGCGACGAGCTCGTGGCCGGGGTGGCCGTTGACCGTGATCGCCTTGTGGGTCGTGCCCTTCATCACCTGTGCGTCCTTGTCGTACAGGCTGATGATCGCGCGTGAGCCGATCTGTACGGCGGCTTCCTTCAGGCCGGCCGCGGTGTTCTTGTACGGGATGTCCGGCGGGAGCTGGCCGAAAGCCGTGTAGTTGCCCCAGGACGCGCCCTTGCCGTTGTAGTTCTTGTGCACGGTGAGCCAGATCGCGGCGCCGCCCCACAGACCGGTGGTCTCGCCGTAGTTGCCCCACGCCGAGCTCATGATCGGCATCGTGTCGTTGTTCGACGCAACCATCGCGGTCCCGAGCACCTTGCCGTACGGCGTCGGCGTCTCCGAAGGCTTCACCGACGGGCTGACAGTCTCGATCGACTTCCCACCCGACGGCAGCGCAACCGGACTGACCGCGTCGGCCTTCGACCAGATCCACCCGACGCTCAAACCTGTAGTCGCCAGCGCCGCCACAACCAGCACAATCGCCCCAACCATCCGAGCCCGCCCACTAATCCCAGGCAGCGCTCCGTTCCCGACGTCTCCACTCCCACCAGGCAACCGCCCAGCAACCCGAGAACCACCCGCGCGAGCTGCATGCGAGCCAGCTGCTCCGGCGCGCACGTCCGCGCCCTGCCCACCCGCGCCAGCAGCATGCGCACCGCCCGTGCCCACAGCACGCGAGCCGGCCGCTCCGGCGCTCAGCCCGGCTGCGCCGGCAGCATGTGCGGCCGCAGGCGCGATCGTCTGTCCGAGCGACGCTTGCCCGTTCCCGCCAGTCTGATGCGGCTGCCCGTGCTCAGGCCCAATAGCTTGCGTCTGCCACCCAACCTGCCGCGGCCCCCGCGACGGCGCACCTTGCGGCGGCCCCCACATCTGCCCACCCTGCGGCTGGCCGCCCGAGTGTCCACCTTGCGGTTGCCCAGGCTGCGGCTGTCCGAGAGGTGGTTGCGGCGGAGCGGCATGGCCTGGCTGACGCCCAGCGTGTGGCTGTGCAGTTTGCGGTTGCCCGACCTGCGGCTGCGCGGGAGGCAGTTGCTGAGGAGCGGCATGGCCAGGCCGGCGCTGCCCAGCTGGTGGCGGACCAACAGGTGGTTGCTGCGGATTTGGCTGGCCCGGCGGACGCTGGCCCGGCGGACGCTGGCCTGGCTGTGGTTGGGCGGCATGGGCCGGACGAGCGTGCGCCGGACCCGGTCCACCTGAGCGCGGCTGCCCGCCGCTCGGCGTACCTGCCTGGGTCTGGTTCGCCTGTGGGCCGGCCGCGAACGGCTGACCCGACGGCTGCTGACCGGCCCGCGGCTGACCGCCCTGACCCGCGCCCAGCGGACCTGGGTTCGGCTGTCCCGGGCCGACCTGACCCGCGCCCGGTTGACCGGCAGCTGATTGCTGGGGGGTGTACTGCGGGCCGCGCGGTGGGGCTGCGTGTTGTGCGCCCGCGCGCTGGGGGTTCGGCTGCTGGGCGGGTGGTTGCGCTGCCCACATCTGGCCGGCCTGCTGTTGTGGGTCTGCTGGCGGTGGGGGAGGTAGTTGCCAGCCCGGGTTTTGGGGGGCCGCGTGTTGGGGCCGAGGGGGAGGGGGCGGAGCGGGGGCGGGGGACTGGCCGAAGAGGGCATCCGAGGTGTCGGACGGGGCTTGGGGGGTGTTCTGCGCAGGCTGGATCCAGGGGTTGGCGACTGGGTCGCCGGGTGTGGGTGGTGCGGGGGGATCGCCGGCGCCGGGGCGGGGCGGGGTCTGGTCTTCGTTCTCAGCCAACGTTGATTCCCTTGTAGGCCTGGCTTTCGGCCGCCTTGAGGTCTGGGCGGTTGTTGGGGATGCCGCTGATGTAGGCGACCGCCGTACCGTCGCCGAGGTCGAAAACGGCCACGGTCAGCGTAAGCACTCGATCGGTCACTGCCGCCGACTTCGCGGTCACGGTTTGCTGGTAGAACCAGCCCGACTTGTTCGTCCGCTTCACCGCGCCGTTCGCGACCGTCCGGTACGTCGCGGGGATCGACCCGTACATGCTGGTCCGCAGCTGCCCGGACAGCGTCGCCGCGGTCGCCTTCGGGTCGCCGTTGAAGCCCGACCCGGTGCCGAGCCCGCCGACGAAGATGTCCGCGGTCCAGTCGTCGGCGCCGTTGACGTTCTCCTGCAGGACGATGTGCTGCCCGCTGGAGTCCAGCAGCTGCTGGACCAGACGCTTGCGGTCCGACCACGGCGGGTTCCGGCGCGGAAACGAGATCGCGTCCGAGGAGATGCGGCCGATTCCCTCGTGCAGCTTGGGGTTCTTCGACTGGCCGGGCTTGGTGCTGCTCTGGTTCGTCGGCGTGCCGCTCGATTGCGTCGGCGTACCGGTCGGGGTCGGATCGGCCTTCTTGTCGTCGCCCCCGCCGGTGATCAGCACGACAGCCAGGACGATCAGCAACACCAGCGCGATCCCGCCGCCAACGAACAACGGCAGCTTGGCACCGGACCGGCCGCCATCACCGCCACCAGAGCCCTTCGACTTCTTGGTCCCGACGCCGGTGCTCAGGTCGGTCTGCCCGCCCCACGCCTCGTTCTCGTCCTCACCCCACGCACGCGGCGCCTGCTGCTCCCCCCAAGCCTGCTGTACGCCGCCCTGCTGGCCGCCGTTCTGCTGCTCTCCCCAAGCCTGCGGCACGCCGGCTTGCTGGCCGCCGTCCTGTTCTCCCCAAGGCTGAGGTGCGCCGCTTTGCTGGCCGCCGTTCTGCTGCTCTCCCCAAGCCTGCGGCAGGCCGGCTTGCTGGCTGCCGTTCTGTTCTCCCCAAGGCTGCTGTGCGCCGGCTTGCTGGTCGCCGTTTTGCTGAACGCCCCACGGCTGCTGTTCGGCCTGCCCGTTGCCCCAGGACTGCGCGCCGTTCTGTTGCACGGGTGCCTGGTTCTGGTGGTTGTCGTCCCAGCTCGGCTCCGGCGCCCAGCCGTTGCTGGCCTGCTGGTCACCGTTCTGCTGTACGGGCCAGCTCTGCCCGCCCCACTGCTGATCGCCGGTCTGCTGACCGTTCTGCGTCTCGCCAGTCGCCTGCGGACCCCACGGACCCGACTCCTGCACCGCGTGCTGCTCACCAACAGCCCACCCGTTGTCCGCTGGCGACGCGTCGTTCCCCGCGCCACCCTGCGGACCCCAAGTCTGCTCAGCCCCCCAGCCCTGGCTCTGCCCAGCCTGCTCAGCACGCCAGCCCTGGCCCTGCTCAGCCTGGCCGGTGCCCCAGCTCTGACCTTGCTCGGCCCGCCCGGTGCCCCAAGCCTGCCCCTGCTCGGCCGGCCCGGCAGCCCAGCTCTGGCTCTGCTCGGCCTGCTCGGCGCTCCAAGCCTGCCCCTGCTCGGCCGGCCCGGCAGCCCAGCTCTGGCCCTGCTCAGCCTGCTCGGCGCCCCAACCCTGATCGGCCTGCGCGGCGCTCCAAACCTGCTCGGCTTGGGCGGTGCCCCAGCTCTGGCCGTGCTCGGGCTGCTGCTGGTCAGGCTGCTGCTCGGACTCGTGGGTGGATTGCTGTTGGGTTGGCTGGTCGGCCCAGAGCTGGACCGGTACGGGCTGTTCCTGCGTCGCGTCGTCGGCGTTCGGCACGGTCCACAGCGGCGCGGTCGGGTGGTCCGGGGTGTGCAGGTCCTCGTCGTCGCTGGCCTCGACGCCCCACGACGGCTCATCACTGGACTGCTGTTCCTGCTGGTCGCCTGCTTGGCTGCCCCAGTCCGGCTGCAGTTGCGCGGCAACCTCAGCCGCGTCCGCCGCCTGAACCTCCGCGTCCTGCTCAGTCACATTGGCAGCTGACCCAGCACCGTCCGCAGCCGGCCCAGCACCGTCGTCAGCTGACCCAGCGTTGGCACCTGGCTCAACATGGTCCGCAGCTGACCGAGCGTCGTCGGCGGCCGGCGCAGCATCGTGGATAGCTGGCCCAGCGTCGGCAGTTGGTCCAGCATCGTCCGCGGCTGACCGAGCATCGTCCGCGGCCGGCCCAGCGTTGTGGATAGCTGGCCTAGCGTCGTGCGCAGCTGGCCCAGCGTCGTCGGCAGCTGGTCCTGCGTCGTCCGCGGCCGGGACAGCGTTGTGGGCAGGCTGGACGTTCTCCTTTGGCGTCGGTGCGAATCTCGGTTGCTCCGTGAAGGTGACGTCCGACCAACCCTGTTCGCTCTGAGGCGTGGGCTCGGTTGGAGAAGGAGCGAGCTTGAGGGTCCAGCTGGAAGGTTCGTCGGTCTCGACAGTTGGTACGTCGGCAGCCGTCGTACCAAGCTCTGCCTCGAGCTCCTCCTCCGTGACGTCGCGCTGCGTCCAGTGTTCCGGGGGAGCAGGCGCGATCTCCGGTGCACCCCACGTCGCCCGGGCACGCTCGGCCGCACTAAGTCCCGCGGTCTGCGCAAGCTCCTCAGGAGTCACCGCACGCAGACGTGGTCCACCGTTCGCCTGTGCACCGTCGTCGGTCGGCTCGAGGTCCCAGAGTTGCGGAGTCGCCGTCGGCTGCCACCAACCACCAGACTCCGCCTGGTCGTTCTGAGACTCCTGCACGGACCGCAATCCAGGACCGGAAGCCTCAGCCGCAACCGACTCTCGCCAAGCCGATTCCCGAGCCGATTCCCGGGCCGTGTCCCGCACCGATTCCCGGGCCGTGTCCCGCGCCGATTCCCCAGCCGTGTCCCGCGCCGATTCCCGGGCCGAGCCCCGGGCTGACTCCCGCACCGATTCCTCGGCCTGTTCCGGGTGTTCGGCAGCGTTCTCCTGCTCGATTTCGGTCTGGTTGGTCCACTTCTCGCCGTTCCAGAAGCGGATGGTGTTCGGCTGGCCGGTGGGGTCGGGGTACCAGCCGGCGGGCGGATTGCTCATCCGCGTCCTCGCTCGGCTGCCGGCGCGAAGGCACGCCACGCAAACGCAGCAAGCACGCCGTTGTCGGCACGGAACTGGCCCCGGACGTTCATGTGTTCACCGTAACTTCAGCTCGTGTCAGTCGGACCGATCAGACCGGTCGTCAGACACCGTTCTCTTCGCCGAGGCTGAAGGCCGCCTCCAGGTCGTGGCTGGAGTACGCGCGGAACGCGATGTGCGTCTCGGTGCTGAGGACGCCGGGCACCCTGTTGACGTGCTCAGGGATGACCGTGGCCAGGTCGTCGTGCCGCGCGACCCGGACGAGCGCGATCAGGTCGAGCCCGCCGGTGACGGAGTACACCTCGCTGACGCCGTCGATCGCCGCCACCTGCTCGGCGACCTCCGGGATCCGTGCGACGTCGGCCTTGATGAACACGATCGCGGTGACCATGCCGTCCTCTCCTCGGAGCTCACACTTCAACCGGCTGAAGCATAGTGCGGTCGAGGCCCCGCAACGCGCTCGCCGTCGGTTCGTCCGCGGGCAGGAACGCCTCCATCCGCAGTTCCGACACCGTCACGTCGATCGCCGTACCGAACCTGGTCAGCGTGGTGATGAGGTGTAGGTCACCGTGCGGGGATCGCAGGTGGAGCGGTACGGCGAGACCCAGGTGGTCCGGCGCCGGCCGCGGCGGGACCAGGGCGGTGAGCTCGTGGATGAGGGCGTCGGCGCCGGGCGACGGGTTCTGCGCGGCCTCCCGGGCCAGCGCGTCGATGACGTGCCAGGACCATTGGGCGAAGTTGACGATCCGGGGAGCGAGACCGGCGGGATCCAGCAGCAGGCGGGGGATGTTGATCGGCGCCGTCAACAGGCGATCATCCACGTCGGCGGTGAGGATATGGAAGGCCTGGTTGGCGAGAACCAGATTGCCGTTGCGGTCCACGACGACCGCCGGATACGGGCGGTGGCCTTCGAGGATCGCCTCCAGCGCGGTGCGGATCGCGCCGAGACCAGGTGCGCCGTACGGCGTCTCGTCGTACGCCGGCGCGTAGCCACCGGCCACCAGCAACTGGTTGCGCTCGCGCAGCGGCACCTGGAGCGACTCGGCGAGCCGGATGATCATGTCCCGCCCCGGCGCCGATCGACCGCTCTCGATGAAGCTGACATGCCGCTGCGTCGTCCCGGCGCGGATGGCCAGCTCGAGCTGACTCACTCGTCGTCGGGTCCGCCACGTCCGCAGGCCCGCGGACAGCTCTGATGCCATACCGCAGTTCTAACGCACGCCACCGACAATCCATACCCAGCAGGGAATTGTCGGCTCAGCGGCCCGCCCGGCAAGGTCGTACCCATGAACAGCAAAGACCTCGCGAACCGATATGTAGCAGTCTGGAACGAGCCCGACACCGACGCCCGCCGCAAGGCGATCGAGGAGCTCTGGACGGAGGACGGCGTACACCTCCTCGAGCCGCCCGAGGAGATCGTCAAGCGCGCGACCGAGATCGGCGTCACCGCACACCTGGAAGCCCGTGGCCATGACGAGCTCGTACGGCGGGTCACCCGCGCGTACGACGAGTTCGTCGCACCCGGCCAGTACGAGTTCGTCCCGCACGGTGAGCCGGCCGCGCTCCGCGACCTGGTGAAGCTGCGCTGGGCGATGGTCCCGGCCGGCGGCGGAGAGGCCCTTGCCATCGGCATCGACCTCCTGCTGCTGGCCCCCGATGGCCGGATCCTCACCGACTACCAGTTCGTCGAGGTCTAACCGACGCGAGCAGGACCCAGCGGGCGGAGGTGGCGGCGGCGTTCGGTGGGGTGGTGGTGGGCGTCGGAGTGGGAGTTGTCGAGGCGGGTGAGGTGACGTCCGGCACCGCTGACCGGGCAGGTCCAGGTGCCGTCCATCTCGACCAGGCGGATGCCGGGGAGCTCGAGCCAGCGCAGGATCAGCTCGATTTCTTCCGGCGATGCCGCCGCCACCGGGCCGATACCCGGCAGCACGGTCTCAGCGGAAGCCCGGAGCATCTTGAGATGCGGGCGCGGGTCCGTGCCCCGCGGCGCGAACCCGGCCGCCGCGAGCCGACCGCGCCGGATGACGTGCAGCTCCCAGCCGCCGTCCTCGGTCCGCCGGGCCGCACAGATCTCGGCGCATCCGGTCACCGACGCCATCCGCTGCATCCGCGCCGAGCTCCGCACGAACGCGCTCAACCGATCCCGATGTACGGCGGCATCCTCGAACCGCTCGTCGGCCGACAGGAGGTCGATACGCCGGTCCAGCGCCTCGACCACAGGCGTCGGATCCACCGTCAGCGCAGTCCGCAGCGCGGCCACGAACTCGCCGTACGAATCCATCGAGATCCGCCCGTCGCACGGCGCCACGCAGCGACCCATCTCGGCCAGCACGCACGGCGACAACGAAGGGTGCTTCGACATCCGCGCGGTGCACTGCCGGATAGGGAACGCCTCGTGCAGCGCGGCCATCGCCCGCTCGGCCGTCTTCCGTGAGCTGAACGGGCCGAGGTATCCGGCGTCGTCGTCCCGCACCTGTTTGACCAGCGACAGCCGCGGAAACGGCTCGACCGTGACCTTCAGCCAATGCTGCCGCTCGGGGAACTTCGACCGCCGGTTGTACCGCGGCTTGTGCTCGGCGATCAGCCGCAGCTCGCGTACTTCGGCCTCCAGCGGCGTGCCGCACTCGATCCCGCGGACGCCGGTGGCGATGCCGACCATCTCGCCGATCCGGTTGCGGGTCTCGGAGGCGGTGAAGTACGACCGGACACGGGTGCGCAGGTCCTTCGACTTCCCGACATACAGCACCTCGCCGCGGTCGTCGGTGAACAGGTACACACCCGGTGCGTGCGGCAACGACTCGGCGAGGTGGCGCTTGGCCCGGACCGCCGGCGCGACGCGCGACGAGTACGTCTGGAGGTCCTCCAACGTTTGCACGCCCAACGACCCGACCCGCTCGAACAGCCCGTGCAGCACGTCGACGGTCGCCCGCGCATCCGACAGCGCCCGGTGGTTCGGCGTTACCGTGGTGCGGAACAGTTTGGCCAGCGTCCCGAGCTTGCAGTTAGGCGCCTCGTCCGGGGTGATCACGCGCCGCGCCAGCAGCGCGGTGTCGACGACGGCGAAGTCGGGCCAGTCGTATCCGTGCACGAGGCTCTCGTGCTTCAGGAAGCCCATGTCGAACGGCGCGTTGTGCGCGACCATCACGCACCCGTGCGCGAACTCCAGGAACGCCGGCAGCACCGACTCGATCCGCGGTGAGGTGGCAACCATCGAGTTCGTGATGCCGGTCAGCACGGCGATGAACGGTGGGATCGCCTCCGACGGGTTGACCAACGTCTGGAACTCGCCGATGACCTCGCCGGCCCGCACCTTCACCGCACCGATCTCGGTGATGCCACCCTCGCCGGGCGGATTACCCGTCGTCTCGAGGTCGACGACGCAGAACGTGATGGCGTGCAGCGGCGTGCCCAGGTCGTCGAAGCTGTGCTGCACACCGCGGATCGGCATCGCTGAATCCGTGGCCTGTGCACGCCCTGGGCTGGTCATGGTCACGACGCTAAGAGCCGCCACCGACAATTCCGCAGGTGACACGCCTGCGAGTCGACTAGGCTCTCTGTATGCGTACACAGGCGATCACTGCGAATCAGGGCCGCATGCCCGTTCGCTGTGGTCTGCGTCACTGGTCAAGCAACAGCTGCCAGATCGTCGTTCCGGCCGGACTGCGGACCGGTGACTGAGGCCGGCACCGCCGCGAGCTCCGCCGCTACGACTTTGCCTGAACCGGTCCGGCAACGCGTCCTGACCCTCGCCGCGCACGCACTCGGCCAGCTCCCTGCGACCGACATCCCGGCACCGCTGCGCCGGTTCGCCAGCTTCGCGCCGGCGAAACGGGCCAAGCTGTCCGCCTCGGTGCTCGGCCCGATCCTCGAGACCGACGAGCACTTCCGCAAGCTGACGGCCTTCGAGGTACGACGGGAGCACCCGGAGCTCGGCGACGCCGTTGCCGAGGGCGTACCCGTTCCCGCCGCCGATCCGGTCGAGGTGGCCGCACTCGCGTACCTGCTGCGCCCGGACGACTGGGAGCAGCGCATCGCAGCCGCCGCCCAGGTCCCGGTGGAGAACCCGCGCGCCGACGACGAGGCCGTCCACCGGCTGGCCGACCAGCTCGATCAAGCCCGCACCGAGACCCGTCAGGTCCGCGAACGTCTTCGTGAACAGGTCAACGAGCTCAAAGCCGAGAACGTCACGCTCCGCCGCAAGCTCAACGAAGCACGGCAGAAGATCACCGGTCTGCAGACCGATCTCGAGCAACGCACCAAGGAGGCCGAGACGGCCGACGAACGCGTCGATGCCGCCCGCGCCGAAGTTGAGCGGGAGCTGCGCAAGCTGCGGACCCGGATCACCGAGCTGGAGGCGGTCGAGCACGCGGCACGCCGTACCGCCGGACAGGAGCGGGAGCTCGCGTCGACGCGCACCCGGCTGCTGCTCGACACGTTGCTGGAGGCAGCGAGTGGACTGCGTCGCGAGCTGGCCCTGCCACCCGGGGGAGAGCTCCGTCCTGCCGACACAGTGGCCGGCTCTGAGCCCGAAGCGGCTCCGGTCGGACGTACGGCGCCTGAGGACGACCCGGCCTTGTTCGACGAACTGCTGGCGCTGCCGCAGGTGCACCTGATCATCGACGGCTACAACGTGACGAAGACCGCATGGCCGAACTCACCGCTGCATTCGCAGCGTCAGCGCCTCGTCACCGCGCTGGGTGCGTTGGTCGCGCAACGTCGCGTCGAGGTCACCGTGGTCTTCGACGGCGCCGAACTATCGGGCCCTGTGCAACTGAATCCGCCGCGCGGGGTGCGGGTGCGCTTCAGCCCGGCCGGTGTGATCGCCGATGACGTGATCCGGCAACTTGTCCGCGCCGAGCCGCCGGGCCGCCCGGTAGTCGTCGTCTCCACCGACCGCGAAGTTGCCGACAGCATCATCAAACTCGGCGCCCGCGCACTCTCCGCGAGCAGCCTCATCTCACGCATCGCTCGCACCTAGCAACAGAAAACTGTCGGCGGGGTTCTCTAGCGTCCTTCGTAGCCGGATGCAAGTCCGGGTGCTTCCCCACTTGGAGGATGTTGTGCTGATCGACTGCGACGCCTGTGCGATGAAGGGTCCCGGCTGTCAGGACTGCGTGGTGACGGTCGTCCTCGGATTCGCTGCCGAACGCTCCGGAAGTCTGCGGATCGACGACGACGAGATGGCCGCGCTGAACACTCTGGCCGATTCGGGCCTGGTGCCACCGTTACGCCTCGTACACGCCGTCAGCAGTGTCGAGCTCGATGCTGCTGCCCAAACCCCTTCCGGCGAAGGCGAAACGAGCGTTGGGTCGGGATGACTCTTCGTTAATTTTCGATCAAACCCGAGGGGCGAATTGCACTGGTCACGAAACGGTCACTACTGTTACGTCTCGTTGCCTCAGGGTGTCGGCTGTTCCGGCCGACCGGGCAACGGCAAGCCGAGGGAGTGATCCGGCGAAGCCGACGGACTGATCGTCCGCGGCGGGCCTGGTCAACGGGGACGGCGCGAGCAGAGGAAGGGACCGACCGGGCTGTGTCCATCGGACGCATCAACCGCACCAAGGGAATCGCCCTCGCCGCCATCACCAGCACCGCTGTCGCTGCGGGAGTGATCCTGATCCAGGGAGCGGCCAGTGCCGACCCCGCGCCCACGCTGGACGAGGCGAAGAAGCAGGTCGCCGAGCTGCAGCACCAGGCCGAGGTGTCCGGCGAGTCGGCGAACGACCTCCGCGGGCAGATCAGCGCCTCCGCCGTCAGGGTCAAGGCGCTGCAGACTGCGATCGCCAAGCAGCAGAGCCAGGTCGACGGTGTGAAGCGGCAGATCGGATCCCTCGCGGTCGCCGGCTACCAGACCTCGGGCATCTCCACGACGGCGCAGCTGCTGCTGTCGACGAACCCGGACCAGTTCCTCAGCCAGGCCTCCACCGCCCAGGCCTTCGCCGGCCAGCAGAACTCCGCACTGCGTCGCTACCAGGTCGCCCAGGGCAAGCTCACCGACCTGCAGGCCAGCGAGCAGACCGAGCTGGCCGCGCTGCAGGCCGTGCAGGCGAAGCAGGACGCGTTCAAGAAGCAGCTCCAGACCAACCTCGACAACGCGGAGAAGGTGCTCGACAAGCTCAGCGCCGCCGACCGCAAGCGGATCGAGGAAGAGAACGCCAAGGAGACGGAGAAGGCGGTCAGCGAGCGTCCGACCCGCGGCGGCGACCGGGAATCGAAGGATCTGCCGAACGTCCCGGCCAGCGGCCGCGCGGCGATCGCGGTGAACGCCGCTCTGTCCCAGCTCGGCGACCCCTACGTCTGGGGCGCCGACGGACCCAACTCCTACGACTGCTCCGGCCTGATGATGTACGCGTGGGGCAAGGCCGGCGTCTCGCTGTCGCACTCGTCGAAGGCGCAGACCGGTGAGGGCCGCCCGGTCAGCAAGTCCGACCTGATGCCGGGCGACCTGATCTTCTACTACTCCCCGGTCAGCCACGTCGCGATGTACCTCGGCAACGGCCGGATCGTGCACGCCCCGCGCCCGGGCAAGAGCGTCGAGATCGCACCGATGGACGAGATGCCGTTCAACTCCGCGGTCCGCCCGGGCTGACCTGCGCCCTTGACATACTCTGCGGCTCCGGGGGATCCCTCCCCCGGAGCCGATTCATGTGATGACGTAATCTCGGAGGAGGCCGGGTGTCCCGCCTGACTGGGGCAGGTGAGCAGCGAAGGGCCGAGGTGATCGACGATCAGGGCGATACGGTGCCGCTGCCAGTGATCCCGTCAGCCGGTGACCCACGGGAGCCGAGTGGCCACCGGCAAGCGCCGATCCTGAAGAAGGTCGCTCTCGGTGTTGCCGTCTGCCTCGTCGCCGGCGCCGGGTACGCCGGTCTGCGGCAGGTCGCCAACGCTCCCGCCGACCCGAACGGTTCGCCGGCGCACTCGCATCCGGCCACCTCGGCCTCGCCGGACCAGGCCGAGGCCGGCGTACGGCGGGCCGTCGCGGGCGAGGCCGTCCTGCAGAAGATGACCGACGCGGTCGCGAACGACGACCGCACCGAGTTCCTGGACACCATCGATCCGAAGGCCACGGACTTCCGGGGCAGCGCGCGGACGATCTTCTCGAACCTGACCACGCTCCCGATCAGCACATTCCAGTTGCGCTACGTGAGCGACGACGCCGGCGCCCTGACCCCGGACCGGCAGACCCAGCTCGGCGGGACCCAGTCCTGGCTGGCCCAGGTCGAGGTGTCCTGGCAGCTCTCCGGGTACGACGTGAAGCCGGCCCGCGAGACCCTCCCGGTGACATTCGTCACCCGCGACGGGACGACGTACGCCGCCTCGTTCTCGGAGCGGTTCGCGGCCGGGCAGCGGCGACCGGTGTGGGCGCTCGGCCAGGTCGAGGTGGCCAAAGGCAAGCACAGCCTGGTGGTCAGCCTCGATTCGGAGGCGGAAGCGAAGAGCTACGTGTCGGTGGCCGACAAGGCGGTCGAGTCGGTCAGCAAGGTCTGGGGCAAGAACTGGCGGCAGAAGGTGATCGTCTACCTGCCCGCCAAACAGTCCCAGATGGAAGGCATCCTCGGCGCCCAGCCGAACACGTACACCCAGATCGCCGCGGTCACGTTCGCCGAGCTGGACACGCCGGCCATCGGCGCGCCGGTGCGGATCGTGGCCAACCCGAAGCTGTTCGAGGAGCTCGGCAAGCAGGGGCGCCGGATCGTCCTGACGCACGAGACCACCCATGTTGCGTCCACCGCGACCGCTTCGCCGGTGCCGTTGTGGCTGGCCGAAGGTTTCGCGGACTACGTCGCTTTCACCGCCGTACCCGTGCAGGACGAGTCGGCGGCGAAGGAGCTGTTCAAGGCGGTCCGCGCCGGGAAGGTGCCGACCACGTTGCCGACGTCCGAAGCGTTCGCTGCCTCGGCGACGGATCTGCCGCAGGCCTATGAGTCGGCATGGCTGGCGTGCCGGTTGATCGCAGAGCACGAAGGACAGGCCAAGCTGGTGAAGTTCTACCGGGCCGTACACGCGTCGAAGAGTTCGACCGGTCTCGCGGACGCGTTCAAGTCGGTGCTGGGGATGACCGAGGCCGAGTTCGTCGCCGAGTGGCAGAAGTACCTCGAGAGGCTCGCCGGTGCCTGAGCCGGCCGGCCGGTCGGCTGCCTGGATCGCCGGAGGCATCCTCGCCGTCGCGCTCGTCTTCACGATCGCCGTCACGACTCCGTGGCACCTGATCGACCTGCCGAAACCCGACGCCACGCTCGACTTCACCACCGCCGAGATCGCCCGCCAGAACGCGTTCCGCCACGAGATCCTGCCGTGGTCGACGGCGTCCTGGATCATCTCGCTCGTGGTCCCGCTGGTCATCGGCTTCACCCCGCTCGGCCGTCGGCTGTACGACGCTCTGCACGTCCGGCTGTGGTTCATCGCCGTTCCTATCACGGTCGCCGGCGTGGTCCTGATCACGAGCCTGCTCACCGTCCCGACCGACGTACTCGCGGAGCGGGTCAGTCTCAAGTACGGCCTGTCGGTGGAGAACTGGCGGCTGTGGGTCTGGGACCGCGGCATCAACTGGGCCATCACCTCGCTCGGACTCGCGGTGGTTGCGGTCATCCTGATGGCGTTCGCGAAGATCTGGCGGCGGAGCTGGTGGTTGCCTGGGGCAATCGTTGCCGCGCTGCTCGTGCTCGGCGTCTCGTTCGCGTACCCGGTGCTGATCGAGCCGCGGTTCAACCACTTCACGTCGATGCCGGCCGGTGCCCAGCGCAACGAGTTCCTGCAGCTCGCCAAGCAGGACGGCGTACCGGTCAAGGACGTGCTGGTCGCCGATGCGTCGAAGCGGACGACAGCCTTGAACGCCTACGTCTCCGGCTTCGGCTCGACCCGTCGGCTTGTCGTGTACGACACGCTCCTCAAGGACACCCCGCCCGCGCAGGTACGGCTCGTCGTCGCGCATGAGCTCGGTCACGCGGCCGCGGACGACGTACTGCACGGCACGCTGATCGGCGTGCTCGGTACGGCGTTCGGCATCACGCTGCTGTACTTGCTGCTGGGGAACCGGATGGCCGATCCGCGGCGGGCCGCGCTGCTGGTCGCGCTGGTCGCCGCCGCGACGACGCTGGCGAGCCCGGTGCAGAATCTGGTCAGCCGGAAGATCGAGGCCCGCGCCGATTACCACTCGCTCCGGCTGACGAACGATCCGCAGAACTTCGTCGCGCTGCAGCACGACCTGGCCGTGCAGAACATCTCCGGGCTCGACCCGAGCCGCTGGCGGTACTGGATGTTCGCCGACCACCCGACCCCGCCGGAGCGGATCGCGATGGGCCGGGCCTGGGGGACCGAGAACGGCGACCCGGTTCCACCGCTGGTCAAGCGATGACGGTGCAATGAAGGTCCTGGTCGTCACCAACGACTTCCCACCACGCCAGGGCGGGATCGAGACGTTCGTCCGCTCGTTGTGCGACGAGCTTCCGGACGTCGTCGTCTACACCTCGCGGGAGCCGGGCGACACGGCGTACGACGCCACGCTGCCGTTCCCGGTGATCCGGGACCGTACGGCGATGTTGTTGCCCACGGCACGTACTACGCAGCGGGCCGTCGGGCTGATGCGCGAGTACGCCGCGGATCGGGTGCTATTCGGTGCGGCGGCACCACTCGGGTTGATGGGCCCCGCGCTGCGTCAGGCGGGGGCGCGGCGGATCGTCGCGATGACGCACGGGCATGAGACCTGGTGGGCCGGCCTACCGGGGGCTCGGCAGGCGCTGCGGCGGATCGGGGATGCGGCGGACACGCTCACCACGGTGTCGTCGTGGTGTGAGGAGCAGATCGTCCCCGCCCTGTCCCCGGCAGCCGCTCGACGCGTCCGACGGCTGAGGCCGGGCGTGGACACGCATCGCTTCGCCCCGGGCTGTGGGGGAGAGCAGGTGCGCAAGGGCCTTGGTCTGGAAGGCGTTCCGGTGGTCGTGTGTGTTTCGCGACTGGTTCGGCGCAAGGGGCAGGACACGTTGATCCGGGCGTGGCCGCGCGTCCGCAGATCTGTGCCGGGCGCCACGCTGCTGCTCGTCGGCGGCGGCCCGGATCGGGAGTACCTCGAGGAGCTGGCCTCGGCGGCCGGGATCGCGGAGGCGGTCGTGTTCACGGGGGCAGTGCCGTGGGCGGACATTCCGCCGTACATCGATGCCGCTGATGTGTTCGCTATGCCTTGCCGGACGAGGCGGTTCGGGCTGGAGCCGGAGGCGTTGGGGATCGTCACGCTGGAGGCTTCGGCTACCGGGAAGCCGGTGATCGTCGGGGACTCCGGGGGAGCGGCCGACACCGTGAAGCATGGCGAGACGGGGTACTTGGTCGATCCGCACAACCCGGTCGCAGTCGGTGTGCGCATCGTGGAGCTGCTGACGAACGCGCAGCACCGTGATGCTTTGGGCGCGGCGGGGCGCAGATGGGTCGCGGAGAAGTGGGGCTGGGAGAGGTCAGGGGCGGTGCTGCGGGAATTACTGGACAGCTGATGCGTTGAATCGTGTACTGTGAACGACATGCACCGGATGTTCCGACTTGCCGCAGCCGTACGAGCTTTCCGCTCCCCGGCTGCCGCTGCCTGACATCTGAGAAACCCCCACCGGCGACCGGAAACGGTTCGCCGGTGTTGTTGTTCCTGAGCCCGGTGGTCTGCTTTCCGGTCCGATCTGACCAAGGACCCGAAATGACCATCAGCAGGACTTTCATCGACTTCTTCATCGACCGCGACCACGTCCCGACCACCGGTTCCACGCTCATCCCGCGGCTGGGTGATCCGGTGCTCTTCACGACCTCCGGCATGCATCCGCTCACGCCGTACCTGGAAGGTGAGCCTCATCCGCTGGGGCGCAGACTCGTGGGCATCCAGCGATGCCTGCGAACCACCGATCTCGACGAGGTGGGGGATCCGACCCACCTGACCGTGTTCGAGATGCTGGGCTCGTGGTCGCTGGGCGACTACGGGAGCAGCGAGACCCTGAAGTGGGGTTATGAGCTGCTCACCACCCGCTTCGGCCTCGACCCGCGGCGGATGTACGTGACCGTGTTCGGCGGTGACGAGCAGGTGCCGCTGGACCAGGAATCGCTGCGGACCTGGCAGGAGTTGGGCCTGCCGATCGAGCTGACCACCGAGGACAACTGGTGGTCGAACGGCCCGACCGGTCCGTGCGGCCCGGACTCGGAGATCTTCGTCTGGACCGGCGACGGCGAGCCGGAGGGTACGCCGACCACGGACGACCGCTGGGTCGAGGTCTGGAACCACGTGATGATGCGCTACCGCCGCCTCGACGACGGCTCGCTCGAGCCGCTCAAGCAGCAGAACATCGACACCGGTCTCGGACTCGAGCGGCTGACGATGCTGCTCGAGGACAAGCCCTCGGTGTACGAGACCTCGCTGTTCGAGCCGTGGATGCGGATCATCCCGAAGCTGTGGAAGCTCGACGAGCGGTCGCAGCGGATCGTGATCGACCACCTGCGGTCCAGCATCGTGATCGTCGGCGACGGCGTGCACCCGTCGAACACCGGCCGCGGGTACGTGCTGCGCCGGCTGATTCGCCGGATGCTGACCACGCTGTGGCGCGACGACGACTCGCGTTCGCTGTCCGACGTGCCGATCGAACTGTTCGAGCACACGCTGGACCACTTCCACCAGGGCGAGACGGTGACGCTGATCCGGCGGATCCTGATCGACGAGGAGATCCGGTTCAGCAACCTGCTCGACCGCGGCCGGAAGGTGCTCAGCCACGAGCGGTTCCACAAGTCGCTCGACGACACCGACTACGAGTACCTGCACGAGACCCACGGCCTGCCGCGGGAGTTGGTGGACTCGCTCAGATGACGGGATCCAGTACGTCGGTGCGGGGAGTGTCGGAGCCAGGATCTGCGTCGGGAATTTCCGGCGAGGCGACCTTCCCGACCGACGACTGGGCCACGAACGCGCCGACCAGCACGATCACGCCGCCGATGATCTGGTTGGTCCGCAGCGTCTCGCCGAGCAGGATCAACGCGAAGATGCACGCCGCCACGACCTCGACGTACGCGACCGCTCCGGCGATCGCTGCGGACAGTCGCTGCACCGCGGCCGCGCCGGCCAGGTAGGCGACGACCGTACTCACCAGGATCAGCCAGGCGGCCATCAGCCAGCCGGGTGCGTGCCGGTGGCCGATCGCGATCGTGTCGACGAGCACGTGCCACGGCGTACCCCAGGGTGCGGCGATCAAGGTGAGTACGACGGCGCCGACCACGCTGCCGGCCGCGGTCATCACGAGCGGATCCGCGGCGCCGGTGAGCTTGTCGATCAGGATGAAGTACGTCGCCTGGCACGCGGCCGCACCGAGTCCGGCGAGCAGGCCGATCGGGTCGATCTGCAGCCCGGTCCAGATCTCGGCCACTGTCGCGAGGCCGACGACCGCGATGCTGACGCCGATCGCGGCCGACCGCGGTACGGCGACCTTCTGCCCGAACTTCAGCCACGCGACCACCAGGATCGGGCCGGAGAACTCGAGCATCAGCGCGACCCCGACCGGCAGCCGGCTCGCCGCGAGGAAGAACAGCGTCTGGCAGCCGGCGATCCCGGTCAGGCCGTAGAGGACCAGCGCCTTCCAGGACGCCCGGGCCGCGCGGAGACCGGCGCGGCCGCGGAACGCCAGCACGAGCGGGACGAGGACGACGGCGGCGCCGAGGATGCGCAGCCAGGCCGCCTGCTCCGGTGTGAACCCGGCCCCGATCAGCGCCTTGGCGAACGGTCCCGACCCGCCGAACGTGATTGCGGAGAAGATCGCGAACCCCAACCCCACCGACTTCGTGCTGTACATGCGCATAACGCTCTCATGCTCATTACAGAACTGTCGAGAGAGATCTCAGAGGACGTTCACCGCCCGGGCCGCCACCACCGCGATCGTGAGCAACGAGATCAGTGACTGGGCGCCCATCAGCGTCTTGGTGCGTGCGGTCAGCGGCATGGTGTCAGTCGGGCTGAACGCGGTCGCCGCCGTGAGCGAGACGAACAGGTAGTCGGTGAATCCGGGCAGCCAGCGCTCCCAGCCGGGCAGGTCGACGGTCAGCTGCGGGAACAGCAGGTCGACACGCTCCACCTTGCGCTCGTGCTCGGGTGCCCGCGCGAACGGCCCGCCGCGGTCGATCTCCCAGTACCAGATTGCGAACGCGACGACGTTGGTCACCCAGATCACGACGGCGCCCTTCACCAGCACGCCGCCGTTGTTGGCGGCGCCGTGGTTCAGGAAGTAGATCAGGCCGCCCAGGTACACCGCGTTGGCGAGGACCAGCACACCGACGAGCACGAGGGCGACCCAGCGCAGCCAGGGCTCGTCCCGGGACAGGTGGAACGGGTTCATCCCCACCAGCGGCAACAGGAGCAGGAGCCCCAGGCTCGGCAGCAACCATTGCGGCAGCACGTTGATCTGCGTCGGCACGATCACTTGCAGGATCAGTGCCGCGCACACCGCCAGGGACGCCGGCCATCGCCGGATGTGCCGCATCGTCGGTGCTGGGGCTTTCTGAACCTTGTCCACCCCCGCATTCTGTCCCCGAACCCGTGCTAACCGACGGAGGCGTCGACGACGGCCTGTCCAACCTCGGTACGCCGGTAGTGGACCTGATGGCCGGTACGGCGACGGGTGGCGAGACCGGCGTCGTACAGGGCAGACAGGTGTTCGGCAACCGTCGCGAGCGCCAGGCCGTACTGGTTGGCGAGGGCACTGGTCGTCGCCGGTGGGTCGAGCGCGACGAGGAGGGTGGCGCGGGTGCGACCGAGGAGGCGAGCCAGTGGGTCCGGGGGAGCGGGTGCGTCCGACCACAGCCGGGCGGCGCCGCGGGCTGGGTAGACGAGCGTCGGGTGGTACGCCGGGTCCGCGACGATGACGAGGTACGGCCAGGCGAACACTCCGGGCACGAGCAGCAGACCCTGGCCGGTGAGGTCGCGGTCCTCGGAGCGGTACCGGGTCGCGATCAGGCGGTCGTCTTCCCAGGCAAGCGTGGGATGCAGGTCGTCGAACAGGCCGGCGAGGCCGCCCTCGGTCAGCTGCTGACCGCGGTACGCGATGTCGTCCTCGAGCACGCGGCTGATCAGCGGCCAATCGGGCTTGATCAGGGTTTCCCAGGCGCTCTCGATCTCGTCCGCGAGCCGTTCACGCGTGCCGGCGAGGTCCTCGAGCATCTTGTCGATCTCGGGCCCGGCGGGATTCTTCAGTTCGTCCCGCGAGCGGATCAGTTCGGTCCGTACCGTCTCGAGCGGGGTGCTGCGGACGCGGGCGATCTCGGTCGCGAACTTGGCGCGGGATGCCTTGGGCGGCGGCGTCAGGAAGTCCGGCGTGAACCCGACTCGTGGCTGCACCGCCTTCAGCCCGCGCAGATCGAGCGTGCTCGCCGCTTCGCGGTTCGCGTCGATCCAGTCGCCGTACAGCGGCCGGTGCTTCGACCCGTTCAGGACCCGTACTGCGGACATCGTCTCCCACAGCGGCGACGCCCCGAACCGGCAGCGCAGGGCATCCGCCTGCGTGAAGCGCAGTACGGTCATGAGCGCGAACTTTCGGCCACAACCAAAACTCTACGCCGGGCGGCCGGCGGTCGTGCACCCTCTCGGCGTGAGGTCCTACGGAGCTGTCCTGAGCGTTCCCGGCATGCGGGCGGTGTTCGGCGCGCATGCGGTGTCGATGCTCGGCACTATCGGCGCGCAGGTCGCGCTGTCGATCCTGGTCTTCGAGCGCACCGGGTCGCCGCTGCTGTCGGCGCTCGTCCTGGCGTGCTCGTTCCTGCCGTACGCCGTCGGCGGCGTGCTGCTGTCATCGGTCGCGGACCGGTTCCCGGCGCGGCGAGTGCTGGTGGGGTGCGATCTGCTCAGCGCGGCCTGCGTGGCCGCCATGCTGGTGCCCGGGATGCCGGTGGCGGGGCTGCTCGGGTTGTTGCTCGGGACCGGTCTCATCGCGCCGCTGTTCGCCGGAGCGCGGGCCGCGAGCCTGGCCCACCTGCTGCCGGCAGACCTGTTCCCGATCGGCAGATCGTTGCTGCGGGCAATCAGTCAGGTCGCGGTGCTGAGCGGCTTCGCGCTGGGTGGGATCGCGGTCGCGCTGGTCGGTGCGAACTGGTTGCTCGCGCTGGACGCGGTGAGCTTCGTGGCCTCGGCCGTCCTGATCGGCGCCGGAACGCCGTACACGCCGGCGGGCGAGCGGAAGAGCAACACGGTCCGGGATTCGTGGTCCGGGCTGCAACTGCTGTTTGCCAACCGAAAGCTTCGCTACCTGATCCTGCTGACCTGGGTCGCCCCGGCGTTCTCGTCGGTCCCGGATGGACTGGCCGTCGCCTATACCGGTCAGGTCGGCGTCGCCGCCGCGGCTGCCGGCGTGCTGTTCACTGGCTACGCGGTCGGCTCTGTACTCGGCGAGCTCGTCGTCGCGCGGTTTCCCCCTTCCGCGCGGCGACGGCTCGTCGTCCCGCTCCTGCTCACGAGCCAACTGCCCGCGATCGCGTTCCTGGCCGAGCCGTCGGTCCCGGTCGCGGCCGTCCTGCTCGCGATGGCCGGCGCCGGCTACGCGTTCAACCAGGGCGTCGATCCGCTGATCCTGCAGGCGGTCGAGCCGTCGTACCGCGGCCGCCTGTTCACCGTCCAGACCAGCGGCCTGATGGCGATCCAGGGCGTCAGCATCGCCCTGGCCGGCGTGGTCGGTTCATTCCTGGCGCCGAACCTCACGATCGGCGCAGCGGGCATCCTCGGTACGGCGACCATCCTGCTCATCGCACGTCAGGCGCTCACCACGGAGCAACCTCGTCCAGTGCGCCAGGTCCTCTGAACACTCCGGTCGGGCCGTCGGCGGGCAGCATCGCGAGGGCGACCGGGACGGCTGCTCCGTCGGTCACGGTGCGCTCGCCGCGGGGGACCGAGGCCTGCGTGTTGAGGTCGGTCGGGACGAGACCCGGGGTTGCGGCGTTCACCTTGATGCCGTCGGCGCGCAGGGCGCTGGCGTAGACCAGGGTGAGCGCGTTGAGGGCTGCTTTCGAGGAGCTGTAGGCGAGCAGGCCTTGGGTAGCGAGCCGGCCGTCCAGTTCGGACAGCAGGTTGACGGATCCGAGTCCGCTGGACATGTTGACGATCCGTGCGTTCGGCGACTGTCGTAGCAGCGGTACGAACGCGTGGATCGCGGACACGACTCCGAACACGTTCACGTCGTACGCCGTGCGCACCTGGTCGGCCGTGATGTCCGCGACCGACGTACCCCACTCGGCGACGATGCCGGCGTTGTTGACCAGCACGTCCAGCCGGCCGGAGTCCACCTCGACCTGCTTCGCGGCCGCGTCGACCGACTCGACGTCGGTCACGTCGAGCTGCACGAACCGCACGTCGAGACCCTCGTCCTTGAGCTCGGTCGCGGCGGCCGTGCCCAGCTCCGGGTTGCGTGCCGCCAGATAGACCGTGAGCCCGCGCAGGCCGAGTTGCCGGACGATCTCGCGGCCGATGCCTTTGTTTCCGCCCGTCACCAGGGCGACTTCGTTCTGATTCATGTCCCCAGTCCAGCGCGGAACCCCCGGCCCGGACCAACACCGATCGGGTGGTCCGCCATACCCTGGAGGTATGCCGGAACCTGAGATCCGCGAACTGCGGTACTTCCGCGCGGTCGCCGAGGACCTGAACATCACCCGCGCGGCCGAGCGGCTGGGGATTGCCCAGCCGCCGCTGTCGCGGGCGATGCGCCAGCTCGAACACCGGCTGGGCGTCGAGCTGTTCGACCGGTCGGGCACGCGGCTCGAGTTGACGCCGGCGGGGGAGACCTTGCTCAAGGAGTCCGGGCCGGTGCTGGACGCGCTGGATTCCGCGGTACGCCGGACGCAGCGGGCCGGTGTCTCGTCGGAGGCGCTCGTGGTGACGGCGAAGCCTGGTGTTGCTACCGAGCTGCTTCATCGCATCGTCGCCGAGTTGCGCGAGGGTGGTGAGCTGCCCGGCATCCAGATCGTGGTGAGCGGGTTCGGGGAGCAGGCGGACATGGTGCGGGACGCGCGGGCGGATGTGGCGCTGGTGAGTCGGCCGTTCGACGACACCGGACTGGAGCTCGAGGAGCTCTATACGGAGCCTCGGGTGGCTGCGTTGCCTGCGGGGCACGAGCTGGCCGCGCGCGAGGTGCTGGTGGCGGAGGACCTGGCCGGGATTCCGGCGCCGCGGTGGAGCCGGTCTAATGTTGCCGAGCGCAACTACTGGTCCGCGCGGCCGGAGGATCCGGTCGAGGGACCGATCGTGCAGGACTCGTCGCAGTTGCTCGAGGTGGTCGCGTTCGGGCAGGCGGTCGCGCTGGTGCCCCGGTCGATGGCCGAGCGCAACATCCGGCCGGACGTCGTCTACCGACCCGTGGCCGACGTCGAGGCCTACCGGATGTTCGTGGTGTGGCCGGCCGGCAGCCGCTCGAAGGAGCTGGCACGGTTCGTCGAGGCAGCGATCAGGCACTCGAGCGGACAACCACCGGCGCCGTAACGAGCCGTCCGGACCTGCTGATTTTCTTGGTCGCCCAGAAGCAGATCACCGACGGCATCACGTTCAGCGGTGGTAAGTAGCTCCGACTGCGGCCGGTCGGTAGGAGGGGAGAGCCTCGGCGAGGGTTGCGTAGTGGTCGAGGGGGCGGTCGCTGCGGGTGGCCCGGATCAGATCGGCGAACCATTGGCCGGCTCCGGATGCGCGGAGCCAACCGCCGTTCTCGACGGCGAGGTCGTGGGCCTCGGAGAAGATATCGAGAGCCGCCGCTTCCATCCGGGTGACCCGGCGCAGATCGACCACCAGCCGCGGGAGCTTGGTGGTGATCACGTGGTGGAGCTCGCCGGCCAACGTCGGTAGCGCGACGACGTCGATTGCACCGGCGACGCGGACGACCGCGCACTCGCCGACGGCACTCCAGCTGCACACGAAGGGTCCGCTGACATCAGCCGGCGGGCGGAGGGAGCGGACCACCTGAGGTTTTGGGACTGGCTTCATGCTGGCCAAGTACCCGCGCGCTAATCGCATTACTCAGGACATTCCCCGGCGGCGACCGCTGAGACCAGCTCGTGGCGGGTAGGGCCCCTCCGCTAACGCCCGAGGATGCCCTGTTCGTAGCCTTTGGCGACGGCCGCGGCCCGGTCGGTGACGCCGAGCTTGGTGAAGATGTGGCTGAGGTGTGTCTTCACCGTCGCCTCGCTGATGAAGAGCTCGCGGGCGATGTCGCGGTTCGGCGTACCCTTCGCGACCAGCTCCAGAACCTGCCGTTCGCGCGCGGCGAGCGGGCTCGGTGCCGGCGTACGGACCGCCGTCACGAGCCGTGAAGCGACAGCGGGGGAGAGCACCGTGCGGCCTTCGGCCGCTTGGCGGACGGCGTTGAACAGGTCGTCCTGCGGTGCGTCCTTCAGCAGGTAACCGGTCGCCCCGGCCTCGATCGCCGGCAGCGTGTCGGTGTCGGTGTCCCAGGTGGTGAGGACCAGCACCTTCGAGCGAATACCGCGTCGGGTCAGCTCGGTGATGGCGTCGAGCCCGCCACCGCCGGGCATCCGCAGATCCATCAGGATCACGTCCGGGTCGAGGTCCGCGGCCAGCTCGACCGCCTCCACACCGTTCGAGGCCTCGCCGAGCACAGTGAAGCCGGGGACGGCCTCGAACATGCCGCGCAGGCCGTTGCGGACCACCGGATGGTCGTCGACCAGGATCAGCGAGATCCCGGGAGTGGCGTCATGCAGGTTGTCAGGCATGGGGCACCAACGGTACGCGAGCCGACACCGCCGTGCCGAAGCCTGGTTCGGCCTCGACGGTGAGCGATCCGGCGATGCGCTCGGCACGGGCCCGCATGCCGTCGAGGCCGAAGCCGCCGGTGTGGGTGCGGGCGGGGAGCGACATCGGGTCGAACCCCTTGCCGTCGTCGCGGACGTCCAACGTGACCTCGCTGTCCATGAAGCTGAGCGTGACGCCGGCCCGGGTGGCCGCGGCGTGCTTCGCGACGTTCGCCAGCGCCTCCTGGGTGATGCGAAGGATCGTCGCCGAGATCTCCCCGTGCAGGTGCTGCGGGGTCCCGGTGACGGTGAACTCGGCCCGTACGTCGGTGCGCTCGGACCACTGCTCGACGATCTTCCGCAGCGCTTCGGGGAGACCGTCGTTCGACAGGCCGACCGGGGCGAGGTTGTGGACCGAACGTCGCGCCTCGCCGAGGCTGTGCCGGGCCAGGTCGGTCGCGAGGCCCACGTGGTCCTTGACCGTCGCCGGGTCGGAGGTGTTCGCGACGACCTGGAGCTGGGCGATGATGCCGGTCAGACCCTGCGCGATCGTGTCGTGGATCTCCGCGGCCAGCCGGCGACGTTCGTCCGCGATACCGGCCTCGCGGGCCTGGACCAGCAGCTGTGCCTGCAACGCCGCGTTCTCGTCGTGTGCCTGCTGGAGCTCGGCGATCGTGGCAGCCCGCGCTCGGGACCGCTGCTCCTCCTGGTCGGCGAAGTGTTTAGCGACCGTCAGCAGCGCATTGTTGGCGATCAACAGGCCCGCGAACACCAGCCAGCGTGCGGTGTCGTGCACCGGGATGCCACTGGCCTGCGCTGCGGAGATCGGGACGGAGCAGGCGAACAGAGCGAACCGCCTGGCCCGCCGCCCCGGGATCCTCTCGTCGGCGTCGTAGTAACCCGCCGCGGCGTAGAACGCGAAGAAGCCGTTCAGCAGGGTGAGCGCGAAGCCGATCGCCCAGCGCAGCACGTAGTACGTGATCGACAACCGGCTCGGAACCGTTTGGCGCCAGCCGATCCGGCTCCAGCACAGCTCCACCACCAGAGCAGACGCCACCAGGATCGCGGCCACGGTGCGTTGGTCGTTGAACGGCGTGATCAGGCCGGCTGTCACCAAGGCCAGGAAGGTGCTCAGGGCGAGCAGGAAGTACGGCGCCCAGCGGCGGAAGACTTCCTGCCGCCGGTCGAGAACGTCCCCAGCCGCCGTGGTCACCGTCCCAGTTTGCATGACGTGCCGATCATTCCCAGCGGAACCACTTGGCGGCGGCCGCGGACAGGAGCACAGCCCAGACCGCCAGCACGCCGAGGTGCGACCAGGACGGCCAGTCGCCGGCCGCTGCCTGACCGAGTGCGCGAGCCGCGGCACCGAAGGGAGTCAGCTCGACGATCTGACGCAGTACGTGCGGCATGGACTGGACCGGCAGCCAGACGCCCGCGCAGAACATGCTCGGGAAGAACACGGCCGAGCCGATCGCGGTGGCGATCTTCGCGGTGCGGGCGAGCGCCGACACCAGTGCTCCGAGTGCCAGAGCAGCGGCTGCCGCGAGGAGCAACGCCAGCGCATAGCCGGCCGCCTGCTTCGGCAGCCGGACGTCGAATGCGAGCCGGCCGATCGTCAGGCAGACGAGCGCCGACACGATCGCGGCCGCACCGTTCAGTCCCATCTGCGCGGTCAGCAACGCGGACGGCTTGACCGGGGTCGCCGACATCCGGCGCAGGATGCCGCGTTCGCGGTACCCGGTGATGATCGGCGGCATCGTCTGCAGACCGGTCACGATCAGCGCGACCAGGACGAGGATCGGCACGTACAGGTCGATGATCCGCAGCCCGCCGAGGCCGGGGTCGACCTTGCGGAACGACGGGATGCTGCCCAGGATCACCAGCAGCAGCGGCGGGAATCCGAGGATCCAGAACAAGGTCCCGGGCTCCCGGCGGAACAGCCGGGCCTCGGCCCGCAGTACGGCGGCCCGGGGTGACGTGCGGCGTACCGGCGCGGTGGTGGCGGTGGCGCTCATCGGGTGGCTCCTGTCAGATCAAGGAACGCGTCGTCGAGGGTGGCATCGGTGACGCGAAGCTGGTGGGCGGTGATGCGGTGGCGGGCGAGCAGCGACAGGACGGCGGTCACGGTCTCGTCGGTGCCGCCGAGCGTGATCCGGCCGTCCTTCTCCTCGATCGACCCGACTGCGGGCAGCGCGGCCAGCTCGGCGTCGTCCAGCGGAGCCGAAGGGGTGAAGGAGATGATGGTCGATTCCGCCGTACGGCTGATCAGACCTTGAGGTGTGTCGAGCGCGGTGATCTTGCCCTTGTCGATGACCGCGATCCGGTCACACAGCCGCTGGGCTTCCTCCATGAAGTGCGTGACCAGGAGGACGGTGACGCCGCGGGCGCGGACATCCTCGACGACCTCCCAGGTGTCGCGACGAGCGCGCGGGTCGAGGCCGGTGGTCAACTCGTCGAGTACGACGACGCGCGGGTTGCCGATCAGCGCGAGTGCGATGAACAGCCGTTGCTTCTGGCCACCACTGAGTACGCCGAACCGAGACGTCAGCTGATCCGTCAGGCCGAGCCGCTCGGCCAGCGGCCGCCAGTCGGCCGGGTGCGGGTACAAGGCGGCGTACAGCTCGAGGGCCTCGCGCACGGTGAGCTTGGCCTGCAGCTCGCTCTCCTGGAGCTGCGCGCCGAGCACCTGGGTGACGGCCGCGTGGTCGGCGACCGGGTCGAGCCCGGCGACGCGGACCAGGCCGCTGTCAGGGACGCGCAGGCCCTCGATGCATTCGACCGTGGTGGTCTTGCCGGCGCCGTTCGGGCCGAGGATCCCGAAGATCTCGCCCTCGTCGACGGTGAAGGACAGGTCGTCGACGACGGCGCGGCCGCCGTACGACTTCCGCAGGTTGCCGACTTCGACGATCGGCCTGTTCGTGGTCATACCTCGAGCTTCGCCGACCAACCACCCCACGGGCATCGCCCAACAAGCTCGAGCCAGGATCAGCCAAATGGCTGATGCCGCCCTACAACCGGGACTCGACCCGGGGAACCTGACGCGATGGTGGGGTGCGCGCGTTCGACTTGTAAATAAGGGGTTTCGCCGGTTGGGCCGATTTGGCAGGGCGAGCGTCAAGCAGCTAGAATCGAACGTATGTTCGAGAATGATCTGGAGGAGCTGTCGACGGCCGACCTGTTGGAGTCGGCCGCCGAGAACCGCGCGCTGGCCAACCGGGCCGACGCGCGGCTGTTGCAGCACGCTCAGATCTATGCCGACCGGTTCCATCCGTCGGTTTGTGGCGTCCGGCCTGGTCGCCGGTTGGCCGATGGGCGGGAGCGGGCCGTGGTGCTGGGTGGTGAGGGCTGTCCGGAGATCGCGGAGTTCGCGATCGCCGAGTTCGGTGTGATGCTCGCGATCTCGCCGAGGGTGGCAGCTGGGCTCCTCGGCGAGGCGTTGGCGTTGCGGCACCGGCTCCCGTTCACCTGGGCCCGCGTACTGGCTGGTGACGCCACTCCCTGGAAGGCACGCCAGCTCGCCTCGCTGTGCTTGAAGCTGTCTGAGGACGCCGCCCGGTACGTCGATCGTCGTGTCGCGCCGTTGATCGATGCGATCACGCCGTACCGGCTGGACAAGATCATCCGCGCCGCGAAGGCCCACGCCGACCCTGACCTGGCCCGCGCCGAGGCCGCCGAGGCTGCTGGTGAGCGGGGCGTGTTCGTCGGGCGCAGCGACGACCACGGCAACAAGACCCTGTATGTCAAGGCTCCGGCCGGTGCGGTGATCCGCCACGATGCGACCATCGCCGCGATCGCCGAGGCCCTGAAGACCTTTGGCGATACCCGCCAGGTGCAGCACCGCCGCGCCGACGCCATCGGCATCATCGCCGACCCGCGCTTCACCCAAGAACTCCTGACCCAAGCCCGCAACCACCCAGCCCCCGAGCGCCCAACGGATGCCACCGTCGCAGATGAGGTGGGTGTTTCTTCTCCGAGCACCGACCGACGTAGTACTGCGATGCGCCCGCCAACCCCGCGACACGACACCCCGAACGCAAACGAGGCCGACCAACCGGAGGACTGCCGGCCCGCTCGTCGCCGACTGGAAGGGGATGACAAGGCCGACCGTGGAGCCAACCGTGGATCCGTCGGTGGATCCGTCCGTGGATCGGTCGGTGGATCCGTCAACAGGACGGCGGGCCTGAGCGCAGGCGACGGGTCGGACCACAGCAGCCTCTCCCCGTCAGGCGATCTACTCGAGCCGCCGCGCGATCCGTTCGTGGACGGCTCCGAGCCGCGTGAGCCGGATCCGCCGGCTGACCCCTTCGACAGTCGGGCCATGAGCTACGTTCCTGGTCCGCGGACAGAACCCGATCCAGGGCTCCCGATGGATCCCGCGGCTCAACGGGCACTCGACGCTCGCCTCGCCCAGATCAAGCAGGCGGCCTACACCCGTCCCACGACCTCGGCAAGACAGGTGCGTCCCGGGCACACCGAGGTCTTCGTCCACCTGACTGACCACACCCTTGCCACCGGCAACGGTGTCCTGCGCGCCGAAGGGATCGGCCCGCTGCTCGCCGACCAACTCACCGAACTCGTCGGCCACGCGCCGTACACCGTCAAACCGGTGATCGACCTCAACGACGCCGTCAGCGCCGACGCCTACGAGATCCCCAGCCGGATCCGCGAACGTGTCCGGCTCACCTACCCCGTCGAACTGTTCCCGTACGGCACCCGCGAAACCCACCGCACCATCGACCTCGACCACATCGAGCCCTACGACCCGTACGGCCCCGCCGGCCAAACCAGCACTCGCAACCTCGCCCCGCTCAGCCGTTTCGCCCACCGGGTAAAGACCCATGCCACCGGCTGGAACGTCCGCCGCGTCGACACCAAAACCCTGGAGTGGACCACACCCCACGGGTTCACCTTCCGAGTCGACCCCACCGGCACCCACCGCCTACCTAACTCCACGACCAACAGCCGATCTGAGCTAGATGTACAGCCCAGGGGGGTTGGTTAGGCGGTGATGGTTGCCGTGAGCAGAGCACCACGGTGTCCATCGTCTTCTGGTCGGGGGACAGCTCTTCGTCGAGAGCGACGACCCGCTTGGCCAGGCGCACGGCCTCGGCGAGTCTCGGTCCGAGGTCGACGCCCCGAACGAGCGCAGTCAGCGCGTTCACGGCAGCCGTGAACGCGCTGGTCATCTGGTCCCTGGCCGCCACCAGGACACGCAGTGCAGCACGTTCCCCGTCGCCGTGGCGCGGACGTCGCAGCTGGTTTCGCCCAGCGGCAGCGCGGCTTCGGCGATTCGGCGAGCGTCCAGAGGATCGGATTTGCCGAGCCGGCCGTCGGCGAGGGTCCGGTGGATCTTCCGATTTTGCCGTTAGGCCGAGCCGTTGTCGGACAAGGCTCGGTGGATGGTGATGTCGCGGTCGGTGAACCAAGTGACCACGTTCGCGCAGTACGCGGTTGCGGCGGTCCGGTACCTCAGGCTTTGTGCACGGTCGATGCCGGTACGCCGGTCTGGTTGGCGAGTTGTACCGAGCCGGTGCAGGCGACGCAGGCTGACGATCCGGCGTACGACGTGCGGCGGTGTACGGCTCGGTTGGTGGCGTGGACGAGATGGCCGCTCCCATATACCGGTCTCACCGAGCTCGCGGTAGCGCTCAGTCCGCCGGTTCGTGGTCGGCCACGCCGCCTGGAAAGCTCCGCGGCCTGCGCCACTGGCCAGCCGTCATCCATCACCGGAGGCGCCAGCCGCAAACGGGTGCGAGGAAGTCAAAGCAGCGGTGGCGTGGGACACGAAGACCTGCTCGCCGTTCGACAGGTTCCTAGACAGCTCCGCTCCACGCCGGGAGGTCCTCACCCATCAACGAAACCTTGGTCCACCACTGAACCGGCCACCGCTCTATGCTTCTTTGTTTTCTTGCCTTCAGTTTCCTCGCGCTCGCGGCCGACTACTTCGCGTAGAGGGCCTCGACGTCGGCGCCGTGCTTTTCCATAACGATGTGCCGGCGGAGCGAGAGCTTGAGCGACAGCTCGCCGCTCTCCTGGGTCCAGTCGATCGGCAGGATCGAGAACTTCTTGATCGCCTCGGCGTGCGAGACCGAGGCGTTGGCCTCGTCGATCGCCTTCTGGAACTCGGCGATCAGGTCCGCGTCCTGGGTCAGCTCGGCCGGGTCGGTCGGCTTCCCGCGCTCGGACGCCCACGGGACGATCGTCTCGGGGTCGATCGTGATCAGCGCGGCGATGAACGGCTTGCCGTCGCCGACCACCATGCACTGGCTGACCAGCGGGTGCAGCCGGATCTGGTCCTCGAGCAGCGTCGGCGCGACGTTCTTGCCGCCGGCCGTCACCAGGATCTCCTTCTTCCGGCCGGTGATCTTGATGAACCCGTCGACGTCGAACTCGCCCAGGTCGCCGGTGTGGAACCAGCCGTCGGCGTCGATCGCGGCCGCGGTCGCCTCGTCGTTCTTCCAGTAGCCCTGCATCACCTGGCCGCCCTTGAATAGCAGCTCACCGTCGTCCGCGACGGCGACCGTCACACCGGGAAGCGGCCGGCCGACGGTGCCGATCCGGATGTCGTCGGGCAGGTTCACCGCGACGGCAGCGGTGGTCTCGGTCAGGCCGTAGCCCTCCAGGACCGGTACGCCGATCCCGCGGAAGAAGTGACCGAGCCGGTCGCCGAGGGGCGCGCCGCCGGAGACGGCGTACTGCACCTGGCCGCCGAGGACCGCCCGCAGCTTGCTGTAGACGAGCCGGTCGAACAGCATGTGCTTGGTCTTGAGGCCGAACGACGCTCCGCCCTTGTCCTGCGCCTGCGAGTACGCGATCGCGGTGTCCGCAGCGGCGTCGAAGATCTTGCCCTTGCCGTCGGAGTGCGCCTTCTGGCTGGCCGAGTTGAACACCTTCTCGAACACCCGCGGCACGCTCAGGATGAACGTCGGCTTGAACGCGCCGAGGTCCTCGACCAGGTTCTTCACGTCGGCGCTGTGGCCGACCTTGACCCGCTTCATCACGCAGCCGACCTGGATGATCCGGGCGAACACGTGCGCCAGCGGCAGGAACAGCAACGTGCTCGCGCCGGTGGTGTCGAAGAGGTTGTCGAGGATCTTGACCGCGGGGCCGAGCTCGTCGAGGAAGTTCGCGTGGCTGATCTTGCAGCCCTTCGGGCGTCCCGTCGTACCGGAGGTGTAGATCAGCGTGGCCAGGTCGTCGGCCGTGACCGCGGAGCGGCGCTTGTCGAACTCGGCGTCGCTGACGTCCTGGCCGAGCGCGGTGAGCTGGTCGACGGCGCCGGCCTCGATCTGCCAGACCTCCTGCAGCGCAGGGGCCTCGGCCCGGGCCGACTCGACGACCGCGCCGTGGGTCGCGTTCTCGACGACGGCGACGACCGCCTCGGAGTCGGAGAGGATCCACTGGATCTGCGAGGGCGAGGAGGTTTCGTAGATCGGCACGGTGACCGAGCCGATGCTCCAGATCGCGTAGTCGATCAGGGTCCACTCGTACCGCGTCGGGCTGAGCAGGGCGACCCGCTCGCCCGGCTTCACGCCGGCCGCCATCAGGCCCTTCGCGACGCCGATGACCTGCTGGGCGAACTCGACGGCGGTCACGTCCTGCCAGCCGCCGCCTGCCACCCGGCGGCTGAAGACCGCGGTGTCAGGATGGGAGGACGCGTTCGCCCACACCGGATCGCTCAGGCTCCCGCTGGCGGGCTCGGTCACAGCAGGAACGGTGTACTCACGCATCCGCGTCGTCTCCTAGTCGGTCACGAATTGTCGACTTCCGGCGCACGCTACAGTCACCTACCCACAAGTAGCCACCTTTATGTGACCCAAGGAACTAGGTTCGAAGGCATGCCCACGCTCGACATCAGTTGCGACGACCTGGTCGTTGCTGATCCAGCCTACGTCGCCGAGCGACTCGGTTCGGACACCCTCTGGCGCGAATGGTGGCCGGACCTGACCCTGACACCGTCCGAGCGACGCGGCGCGGAGGGGGTTCGCTGGGCCGTCACCGGAGCAGCCATCGGTACGGCGGAGTGGTGGCTGGAACCGGTCCGCGACGGCGTCGTCGTGCACTGGTACCTGCGCGTCGACCCGGCCCGGCCGGTCCGCGGCCGCGCCCTCGAACGGCTCAAGGAGCGGTACGTCGCGGCGTACCGGGAGCACCTGTGGCGGTTCAAGGACGAAGCCGAAGCGGGCCGCGCGGCGGGCGAACGACGTACCTCGTCCGATCCCGCGATAGTCTCCGTTGAGGACCCCGAGACCGACACTGAGACCCGACCGGCGAAGAGGTGAATCGATGGCGGAACAGACCACCTCGACCATCCAGGTGAACGCGAGCCCCAAAGAGATCATGGCAGTGATCGCGGACTTCGCGGCGTACCCGGAATGGGCCGACTCGATGCGGGAGACCGAGGTGCTGTCCACCGACGAGGCCGGCCGGCCGAACAAGGTCCGTTTCAAGGTCGACGCCGGCGCGATCTCCGACGAGTACACGCTGGCCTACGTCTGGTCCCGCAACGAGGTGACCTGGACGCTGGTCGAGGCCAAGATGGTGAAGGGGATGGACGGCGCCTATGTACTGCGTGATCTCGGCGCGGAAGGCACCGAGGTGACCTACCGGCTGGCTGTCGACGTGGCGATCCCGATGATCGGCATGCTCAAGCGGAAGGCCGAGAAGGTCATCATCGACACCGCCCTGAAGGGCCTCAAGAAGCGCGTCGAGTCCTGATCCAGTGACTCGGGTTCTGCTGTATACGGGTAAGGGCGGCGTAGGCAAGACGACGTCCGCCGCGGGGACCGCCACGCTCGCCGCACTGCGCGGGCTGCGGACGCTGGTGCTGTCGACGGATGCCGCGCACTCGCTGTCGGACGCGTTCGACTCCGAGGTCGGTCCGGAGCCGACGGAGATCGACGATCTGCTGTTCGTCCAGCAGATCGACGCGCAGCGCAAGTTCGAGCGGTCCTGGGGTGACATCCAGGCCTATCTGCGGTCGGTGCTGCACATGGTCGGCGTCGACCCGATCGAGGCCGAGGAGCTGACCGTGCTGCCGGGCGCCGAGGAGGTGCTCGCGTTGCTCGAGGTGCGCGACCACGTCCGGTCCGGCCGCTGGGACGTGATCGTGGTGGACTGTGCGCCGACCGCGGAGACGCTGCGGCTGCTCGCGTTGCCCGAGGCCCTGAACTGGTACATGGACCGGATCTTCAACGCCGAGCGCAAGATGATGCGGACGTTCCGGCCGTTCCTGAGCCGCGGGTCGGGCCTGCCGGTCCCGGACGACAACGTCTTCGACGCGTTGCGCCGGTTGCAGAGCGACCTGTCGGACATCCGCACGCTGCTGGCCGGCCCGGACGCCTCGGTGCGGCTCGTGCTGACGCCGGAGGCGGTCGTGGTCGCCGAGGCGCGGCGGTCACTGACGAGGCTTTCGCTGTATGGGTACCGCGTGGACGGTGTCGTGGCCAACCGGGTCTTCCCGGCTGCAGGCGCGGACACCTGGCGGCGGCAGTGGGTCGCTGCGCAGCGGGGGATCCTGGAGGAGGTCGCCGACTCGTTCCGGCCGCTGCCGATCTGGGAGTCGCCGTACCGGGTCTGTGAGCCGGTGGGCGTCGAGGAGCTGGCCGCGTTCGCGGTGGAGATGTACGGCGGGGACGACCCGTTCGCCCGTGCCACCGACGAGACGTCCTTGTGGGTGGATCGGCATATCGACACCGACGGACGCACGTACACGCTGACGATGCCGTTGCCCTTGGCATCGGCCAGCGAGCTGGAGCTGGCGCGGCACGGTGACGAGCTGATCATCACCGTGGGGTCGTACCGTCGGGTCCTGCCGTTGCCGGCGGCGCTGGCGCGTGGAGTGGTCGCTGGTGCCCGGCTCGACGAGGGACGGCTGCAGGTGCGGTTCGCGCCGCGGGAGAGTGCGCGCCCCGTCGCCCCGTCCGAGGTGCCCAGCGGATCGGGTCCATTGGAGTCGGCGCAGGAGCTCGCCCAGGGGCTGACAGCGGAGTACCACGAGCAGCTGGCCCGCCGTACGGCGGCGATCGGAGAGAACCTGTGAGCAAGGAGCCGGTCGGCTCGGTCGCGGAGGAGGCGGCCAAGCTGTTCGCCGTACTGCAGGACGCCGCCGGCGCTCATCCGGTCGAGGAAGACAAACACGAGCACAAGCTCGGGCCGGACTGCGTGTGGTGTCCGGTGTGTCAGCTGATCCACCGGGTGCGGAACACCAGCCCGGAGACGATCGAGCAGCTGTCGTCGGCGGCCGCCCACGTGCTGGGCTCGTTGAGATCTCTGCTGGAGGCCGCCGCGGACGCGGCCCGGCAGGCGCGGGAGGACGCAGCGTCGCGGCCGAAGACCTCCGCGCATCCCGAGGAGGAACCGGCCCCGCCCAAGGTGGACCGGATCGACGTGAGCGAGGACCCCGAACCATGGGATTGACGATCGGCATCGATGTCGGCGGTACGAAGATCGCGGCCGGCGTGGTCGACGAGTACGGCGCGATCGGGGCCCGCACGCATCGCGAGACCCCGGCGGACTCCGTCGAC
Source organism: Kribbella pratensis (assembly GCF_004365355.1). GTDB lineage: Bacteria > Actinomycetota > Actinomycetes > Propionibacteriales > Kribbellaceae > Kribbella. The sequence goes on from NZ_SODP01000001.1 coordinate 930,229, forward strand.
GGGACCGAGGCGGCGATCTGCGACGCGGCCGCCGAGCTGATCGCCGGGCACGAGATCGAGGCGGTCGGGATCGGCGCCGCCGGGTTCGTGTCGTCGGACCGGTCGACCGTTTTGTTCGCGCCGAACCTGGCCTGGCGGGACGAGCCGCTCGGCGCGCGGGTCTCGGAGACGCTGAAGATCCCGGTGGTCGTCGAGAACGACGCGAACGCCGCGGCCTGGGGCGAGTTCGCGTTCGGCGCGGCGAAGGACGTCGAGCACATGCTCTGCATCACGGTCGGCACCGGTATCGGGGGCGCTGTGGTGAGCGATGGCGAGATGCTCCGGGGCGCTCACGGCGTCGCGGCCGAGCTCGGCCACATGCGCGTCGTTCCCGGTGGGCATCGGTGCGGGTGCGGGTCGCGCGGATGCCTGGAGCAGTACGCGTCCGGGCGGGCGCTGGTGCGTGAGGGGCGGGCCCAGGCCGAGTCGGGGTCGATCGCGGCGGCGCAGATGCTGAGCGTGTGCGGGATCACCGACCCGGCGGAGCTGACCGGGCCGATGATCACCGAGGCGGCGATGGCAGGCGACCCGTGCGCGGTGGAGCTGCTCGAGGACCTCGGCCGCTGGCTCGGCGAGGGTCTGGCGAGCCTCGCGACGATGTTCGACCCGACGCTGATCGTGATCGGCGGCGGCGTGAGCGCGGCGCGGGACCTGCTGATGAAGTCCGCCGAGGTCGCCTTCGAGAAGGTCCTCCCGGCCAAGTCGAACCGCCCCCATCCCTCCTTCACCCTGGCCCAACTGGGCAACGACGCCGGCCTCATCGGCGCGGCCGACCTGGCCCGCCGTCCGGCTCCTGTCCAGGCTGCTGCTCGGTGATCTGGGATACTGGAAGCGGACCGGCGGGGGTCGGGGGTACCGCGAGGAAGGTCGAACCTTGGCTCTGACGCAGGCTTTGACGATCGGGATCGATATCGGCGGGACCAAGGTCGCCGCCGGGGTGGTCGACCCGGAGGCCAACATCCTGGACCGGGTACGGCGGGACACGCCGACCACGGACCCGAAGGAGACCGAGAACGCGATCGCCGAGATCGTGCACGACCTGGAGTCGCGGCACGACGTGATCGCGGTCGGGATCGGTGCGGCCGGGTTCGTCGACGTGACCCGGTCCTCGGTGTTGTTCGCGCCGCACCTCGCCTGGCGGCACGAGCCGCTGCGGGACGCGGTCGAGCGCCGACTCGGCCTTCCGGTCGTGGTGGAGAACGACGCCAACGCGGCCGCCTGGTCCGAGTGGCGCTTCGGCGGCGGGCAGGGCGAGAGCCACCTGGTCTGCGTCACGCTCGGCACCGGCATCGGCGGCGCGATCCTCAACGACGGCTCCCTGCAGCGCGGGAAGTTCGGCATCGCCGGGGAGTTCGGCCATATGCAGGTCGTCCCCGGCGGCCACCGCTGCGAGTGCGGCAACCGCGGGTGCTGGGAGCAGTACGCGTCCGGTAACGCGCTCACCCGCGAGGCCCGCGAGCTGGCGAGGTCCGGCTCGCCCGTCGCGCACAACCTGCTGCGGGCGGCCGGCGGCGACCCGGGCAAGATCAACGGCCCGATGGTGACCGAGCTGGCCAAGGACGGCGACCCGGTCGCGGTCGAGTTGCTCGAGGACGTCGGCCGCTGGCTCGGCATCGGTCTGGCCAACCTGGCCGCCGCGCTGGACCCCGGCACGTTCGTGATCGGTGGCGGCGTGTCCGACGCCGGCGAGCTACTGCTGGCGCCGGCCCGCGAGGCGTTCAAGCGGACGCTGACCGGCCGCGGCTTCCGCCCGGAGGCCAGGATCGTCCGCGCGGTGCTCGGCCCGGAGGCCGGTCTCGTCGGTGCGGCCGATCTCGCTCGCGAAGAGGCGACCTGGTTGCGGCGGGTCCGGGTCAAGACGACCGCGGTCACCGCGAAGACGGCCGCCGCACGCGGACGCTCGACCCGCTTGGAGCGGGCCGCCCGCAAGTCGGCCGGCCGGCGTACCGGAATGCGCGCCGCGGCCACCGAGACCGAGCTGCACCCGGCTGACATGAACGGCGACAACGAGGCATGAGCGACAGGCCGCCTGCAGAGGCGGTGCTGCGAGTGCTGTCGTACAACGTGCACCGCTGGGGCGACGACCGTACGGCGCTCGCCCGGGTGGTGAAGGCGTGCGCGCCGGACGTGATGCTGGTGCAGGAGGCCCCGACCTGGTTCGGCACCCGGCGCAAGCGACGCGCGATGGCCGCGACGTTCGGCCTGCGGTACGTCGCGGCGTCGGCCCGCAACGCGATCCTGGTTGCCGACGGCATCGAGCTGACCGGCATCCGCGGCCGCCGGATCTGGCGCCCGTTCGTCCGCCGCCGCCTGAACCTCATCGCCACCCAGCTGCCCGGCGGCGCGGTCGGCGGCGTACTCGTCCTGGGCTCGACCCGCCTCGCGGTCGTCGTCTGCCACCTCGGCCTGCATCCTCGCGGCCGAGTCCACGAGATCGCTCAGGTCCTGGCTTTGTGCCAGTCCTTCGGTACCCCGTACCTCCTCGCCGGCGACATCAACGAAGAACCCGACGGCCCGGTGTGGAAACACCTCGCCGAAGAAGGCCTCCTCGACCTGAACGCCGGCCCCACCTTCAACTCGGCCACGCCCCACAAACGCATCGACGCCGCCGAGCTCTCACCCGAACTCAACGGCCGCCTCCGCCACATCCCCGCCACCCGTGAGGACCTGGCCGCAGCATCCGACCACTTGCCGCTCCTGGTGGAGCTCCGGCCCTAGCTCTTGCGCCGGTTGAGGAAGTCGAGCATGGCTTGCTGGGCGGCAGACGAGCCGAAGAGGCTGGCCGAGAGCTCGGCGAGGTCTTTGCCGCGGGCATCGATGTCGGCGAGGAGCTCGCGGTTGAGCAGCTTCTTCGTCTCCTGCAAACCCTGGGGCACGCCCTTCAGCACCGCCTCCAGCACCGCGCCGACCGCCGCGTCCAGGTCGTCGTCCGGCACCGTCAGCGTCAGCAGCCCGAACCGCGCCGCCTCGAGCGCGTCGAAACCGCTGCCGGTCAGGAACGTGTACCCCGCCGCCCGGTCCGTCAGCCGGGGAAGAACAGTCAGCGAAATCGTCGCCGCCGCAAGCCCCAGCCGCACCTCGGTCAGCGCGAAGGTCGCGCTCTCCCCGGCGACGCTGATGTCGGACGCCGCGACGATCCCGACGCCACCCGCGCGCACCGCGCCTGCCACCCGCGCGATCACCGGCTTCGGGTTCGCGACGATCGCCCGCTGTACGTCGACCATCCGCTGCGCCCCGACGCCCATACCCACGGTCGTCGCCTCGGACATATCGGCCCCTGAACAGAACACGTCCAACGCCGACCGGATCACGATCGCCCGCACCAGGTCGTCCGCCCCCGCCGCCTCGAGCTGCTCGAGCAACTCGCCCGTCAACTGCTGCGACAGCGCGTTCTTGTTCTGCGGCGAATCCAGCGTGATCGTCGCAACGCCGTCAGCCACGTCCAGGTGCACGAGTTCGGTCATGGCGCCATCCAACACCGTCACGGGCCGGAGGGGGAGGCCTTCGGGTTGAGGGGGTCGGCGTGGCGGTGGGTGATTTTCCACTCATCGTTCTCGGCGCGGAACACCATCGTGGCCCGGAGGACGTGCGGAACCGGCACGGGCTGGGTGATGTGGTGCACCGTGCACCGCTCGATCGCGACCGTGTACGCCGTGTCCGCGCCGACGTGCTTCTCGAGGTACTCGAACTCGACCTTCGCGCCGGTGTCGCGGAACTGTGACGACGCCCACTCGTACCGCGGCCCGATCTGGGACCAGCCGACCTCGTGGCCGCCGAAGCCGCCGAAGATCGAGCTCTGCTCGCTGTGCGACACCAGCGGCATCCACAACGACGCGTCCCCGTTGACGAAGGCGGTGTTGGCCTCCTCGAACCGGCGCAGGAACGATTCGAAGTCTTCGATCACCCAGCCAGTCTCACCCGAGCACGGGGTCACTTGCTGTCGGCGTACTCCGGGGACAGCTCGCGGGCCAGGTGCTCGATGAACAGGCCGACGTCCGTGACGATGCCGCGCGCCTGCGACGAACCGCGGTCGGCGAGCTTGGTCACTGTCGCCGGGTTGATGTCCACGCAGGTCAGCGGGATCGACGCGGGCAAGATGTTGCCGGTGGCAACCGAGTGCAGCATGGTCGCCGCCATCAGGCAGTACCCGACGCCGTCCAGCTCGGCGCGCATCGCGCGCTGCCCCTCGAGGACGTCGGTGTAGACGTCCGGCAGCGGCCCGTCGTCGCGCACCGACCCGACCAGCACGAACTTCCCGCCCGTCTTCACCAGCGCGTGCATCACGCCCGAGGTGAGGACGCCCTGCTCGACCGCGGCCTTGATCGAACCCGCCTTGCGGATCGTGTTGATCGCGCGGATGTGGTGCTCGTGCCCGTGCTCGACGCCCCGCCCGCGCGCGAGGTCGACGCCGAGCGACGTCCCGTACAGCGAGGACTCGATGTCGTGTGTCGCGAGTGCGTTGCCGGCGAACAGCACGTCGACGTACCCGGCCTCGACGATCGCGACCATCGCCGGCGCGGCGCCGGTGTGCACGATGCCGGGGCCGCCGACCCACAGCACCTTCTGCCCGTTGGCCTTTGCCTCGCGCATACCGTCCGCGACCTGCTTGACGAGGACCCGCTGCGGCTTCTCCGAGGACACGTCCGACTCCATGAAGCCGAACCCGTCCTCGGTGCTCGTCACGATCGGGGGAGTGACCCGCACGCCCTGCGCGCTGGTGATGATCTTCATCCCGGCACGCACGTCCGACATCGGGATCGTCCTGACCGCATCACCCTCGACGAGCAGACCGCAGTCCATCTCCGGGTTCTGCACCGCGACCCAATGGCCGTCGAGCCGCACGCTCGTGGGGAGGTTCGTCGTGGAGTAGAACCCGTCGGGGAACACGCCGTCGGTGGTCACCTCGGTGATGTCCGGCGTACCGGGGTCGACCAGGTTCGCGCCCTTGGTCTGGATCCGCATCAGCAGCCGCTGCAGCGACTCTTCGTCGTCCGCGCCGACCGTCATCCGGACCGTGGACGGGTCGTCCTTGTCATAGCCGAGGTCGAACTTGTCCAGCGTGTACTCACCGCCGTACCCGCGGATGTCGTCGAGGACGCGGGACAGCAACCCGGAGTCCATCAGGTGGCCGGTGATCTCGACGGTCTCGGTGACCTGCACGGGTGCCCTCCTCGCGATTCGTCGGATTGTCCGACGATCCGCATGCTAGCTCAGACGACCGCCCCGTCGTCGCCCCCGTCACCAGGTGGAAGGCGGTCCTTCATCCGGAAGACCAGCGTCAGGAAGCCGCCGATGAAGCCGGCGACCGCAAGCGTGGTGATCCGGCCGGTGCCGAAGTCGAGGACGGCGGCCGCGATCAGCAGCAGCGGACCGCCGAGCAGCCCGAGCCAGGCAAGCCGGGTGATCCAGTCCAGCCGCGGGCCGCGGGGCGGCTCCGGCGGGACGAAGTGGTCGTGCGGGTCGTCGTCCTTGCGCTTCGGCTTGGTGTCCTCGTCGTCGTGGTCGTTCGCGGCAGGCGTTTCCTCGACGGTGAGCCCGGTCGGTACGTCGATCAGAGGCTCGTACTTGTCGTCGACGTCTTCGCTCGCCGGCCACCGCGGCACCGGGTCCTCGCCGCCGTCGTGCCCCGGCGCGGACGGCTGGCTGAACTGCTGGACCAGCGACTCCCACTCCGCGTCCTCGGTACTGCGGTCGATCACCGGGCGGGCCTCGTCCACTGCCGCGGCGTCGACGAAGATCTCGTCGTACCCGACCGGAATGCGGACCGGTTCCTCGGCCTCCTCCGGCGTCCGGGCCTCGCTCTGGTTCTCGCAGTACGCCGCGATCCCGGCTGCGGCGAGCGCGTCCAGCACCGGCTCGGCGACCAACGGGTCGATCCCCCCGAGCGACGTGTACGACGCCGCAGTCAGTCCGTTGTCACGCATCGCTGTTACCACTCAGCCGCTTGATGAAGGCTGATGAGTCCGCGAAGATCCGCGGTGCATCGTTGTCCAGAGTTGCCACGTGATAGCTGTTCTCGAGCAGGGTCTCGGTCACGTCGCGGGACGAGATCGACGACAGCACCGTCCGCCCCGAGCTCGGCTCCACCACATGATCGACAGTACTGCGGAACAACAGCACCGGCTGCGTGACTTCGGCCAAATCATTGCGGGTGAGCTTCCACAGTTGCGACAGCGAACGCAGCGCGCGCAGCGGCATCCGGTCGTACGCGCCCTCGTCGACGTCCGGTTTCTTGATGTCGTTCGAGATGCCGGGGAATGCCGGCACCAGCCTGGACAGCACCGGCAGGAGCGCCAGCCGCTTATCGTCGGTGCGCACCGACGGGTTGATCAGGATCAGACCGGAAACGTCCGTCCCGTGCTGCTCGGCCAGCCGCAGGACGAGGCAGCCGCCCATCGACAGTCCGACCAGGAAGACGTGGTCGTGCTCCTTACGCAGGCGCTCCAGCTCGTTGTCGAGTACGGCGTACCAGTCCGGCCAGCCGGTCTTGTTCATCTCCTGCCAGCTGGTCCCGTGACCGGGCAGCCGCGGCACGGCGACGCCGTACCCCTCGGTAGCGAGGTGCTCGGCGAAGGGGAGCATCGACTTCGGTGAGCCGGTGAACCCGTGGCTGAGCAGGACTCCGACGGCCGCGTTCGCCCCGCTTCCGGGCCTGCGAAACTCCTCCGCGTGGGCTTGCACTGGCACGCTCGACTCCTCGCCGTTCCGTTCCTCACAGACGCCCGGACCGGAGACCGGCCGGAGCGCCACCCAATCGTCGCATCTGGGCTGCGTCCAGTCTGCATCCAGGTGACAACACGGTGAGCAACACCCACATTCCTGGCGGTGACATTGCCTGAGGGGGAAGCTGGAACGTAGTGTCCGCACCGGGACGGTCTGTGCGCCGAGAATGTTGCCTGGCCGCCACCGGCGGGCACTGGTGCCGGAAGAGGGTACGGCCGACGATGGGTTCGGTGAGCGTTGTCGGGTGATGCGAGTCGGTGTGTCGGGCGAGTGACGGAGGTCGAGGCGGATGCTGTACCTGTTCCTGAGACGGTTCCTGGTCGCACCACTGGTCAAGCTGCTCTTCCGGCCGAAGGTGACCGGCGTCGAGCACGTGCCGACCACCGGACCCGCGCTGCTGGTCAGTAACCACCTGGCGTTCTGCGACTCGATCTTCCTGCCGGTGTCGGTGCCGCGGCAGATCGTCTTCCCGGCCAAATCGGAGTACTTCACCGGTCCAGGCCTGAAAGGCAAGCTGGTCGCCACGTTCTTCCGGTCGGTGGGTCAGATCCCGATCGACCGGTCCGGCGGGCGCGCCTCGCTGGCCGCGCTGAACACCGGATTGCGCATCCTCGAGGAGGGCGGTCTGTTCGGCATCTACCCCGAGGGCACCCGCTCGCCTGACGGCCGGCTGTACAAGGGCAAGACCGGCGTCGCGCGGATGGCGATCGTGGCCGGCGTCCCGGTGATCCCGGTCGCGATGATCGACACCGAGAAGCTGCAGCCGCCGGGCAAGATCCGGCCGAACTTCTTCTACCGCGAGAAGGGCCGGTTGCTGCCGCGCCTGGTCCGTCCGGGTGTCGCATTCGGCAAGCCGCTCGACTTCTCCCGGTACGAGGGCATGGAGCGCGACCGCTTCGTGCTGCGCTCGGTCACCGACGAGATCATGTACGCGCTGATGGAGCTGTCCGGCCAGGAGTACGTCGACATGTACGCCGACAAGGCCAAGGAGCTGATCAAGGCCGGCGAATCGGTCGACGAGCACCTGCGACTCGGCGACACCAAGGCGAGCTGACCCGCTTCGGGGCCGGTCCGGGCGAGGATGTCGCCATGGACAGCGACCTGAACGTGCTCGGCGGACCGTTGGAGGAGTGCGGGACCGACCCGGTCACGGGCTTCTACCGCGACGGCTGCTGCACGAGCGGCCCCGAAGACCTCGGCAGTCACACCGTCTGCGCGGTGATGACCGCGGACTTCCTCGCCCACCAGTCCTCGGTCGGGAACGACCTGATCACACCCCGCCCCGAATACAACTTCCCCGGCCTCGAGCCGGGCGACCGCTGGTGTGTGGTCGCCGCCCGCTGGCTCCAGGCGTACCACGCGGGCGCCGCGTCTCCCGTCGTACTCGCCTCCACCCACGCCCGCACGCTCGACACGGTTCCGCTCACCGTCCTCCGCGAGCATGCCGTCGACGTACCTTCCGATCCAGGCTCGCTGACCTGAGATGGTCACCTTCGGTTCCAGGCCCTGGCCTAGAGTTGGCCCCATGCAATTTGCGACGTTGACGGCTGGGGAAGTGCCGGGGGTTCCGAGTCTGGACGACCTGCGGGGGCTGAAGCCGCTGCAGCAGCCGGAGTGGCCGGACGGGGCCGTGCTGGACCAGGTCATCGCCGAGCTCCGGACGCTGCCGCCGCTGGTGTTCGCCGGTGAGTGCGACGACCTGACCACGAAGATCGGCGCAGTCGCGCGCGGCGAGGCCTTCATCCTGCAGGGTGGCGACTGCGCGGAGACGTTCGCAGGCGTGACCGCGGAGAACATCCGGGCCAAGCTCCGGGTGCTCCTGCAGATGTCGGTCGTCCTGCAGTACGCCGCGAGCGTGCCCGTGGTCAAGATCGGCCGGATCGCCGGGCAGTACGCGAAACCGCGGAGCTCCGGCGAGGAGACGCGCGACGGCGTCACGCTCCCGTCGTACCGCGGTGACGCCGTCAACGGCTTCGACTTCACGCCCGAGTCGCGGATCCCGGACCCGAACCGGCTGCGCGGCGTCTACAACGCGGCCGCCGCGACGCTGAACCTGACCCGCGCATTCACGACGGGTGGGTACGCCGACCTGCACCAGGTGCACGCCTGGAACACGGACTTCGTGAAGTCGTCGCCGGTCGGCCGCCGCTACGAGCAGCTGGCGTCGGAGATCGAGCGGGCGCTCGCGTTCATGCGGGCCTGCGGAGCGACGTCGGACGAGTTCCGGACGGTCGACTTCTACGCCTCGCACGAGGCGCTCATCCTCGAGTACGAACACGCCCTGACGCGGATCGACTCGCGGACCGAGCAGCCGTATGACGTGTCCGGCCACCTGCTCTGGGTGGGGGAGCGGACCCGTCAGCTGGACGGCGCGCACGTCGAGTTCCTCGCCTCGCTGTCGAACCCGCTCGGCGTCAAGATCGGCCCGACCACGACTCCGGAGTACATCCGGGCTCTGATCGACAAGCTGAACCCGAAGGGGATCGAGGGGCGGCTCACGTTCATCACGCGGATGGGCGCGGGCAAGATCCGTTCCGCGTTGCCGCCGTTGCTGGAGGCGGTCCGTGACCACGGTTCGCCGATCGCGTGGGTGTGCGACCCGATGCACGGCAACACGTACGAGACGCCGAACGGGTACAAGACCCGCAACTTCGACGACGTGATGGACGAGGTGCAGGGCTTCTTCGACGCGCACGAGCAGGTCGGGACGTGGCCGGGCGGCGTACACATGGAGCTCACCGGCGACGACGTGACCGAGTGCCTCGGCGGCGGTGAGGAGCTGGTCGCGGAGGATCTCGTGAACCGGTACGAGACGGCCTGCGACCCGAGGCTGAACCGGCACCAGTCGCTCGAGCTCGCCTTCCTGGTCGCTGAGCGGCTGCGGGGCGCGCAGGCATGATCGATCTTCGTTCGGACACCGTCACGCGGCCGTCCGCTTCGATGCTCGCCGCGATGACGGCCGCGCCTGTCGGCGACGATGTGTACGGCGAGGACCCGACCGTCAACGCGTTGGAGGAGCACGTCGCGGGGCTCCTCGGGCACGAGGCCGGGCTGTTCACGGTGACGGGCTCGCTCGCGAACATGCTCGGCGTACGGGCGTTGGTGCCGCCGGGTGGCGAGGTGCTCTGCGAGTCGAGCGCGCACATCGTTCGGGCCGAGCTCGGGTCGCACGCGGCCGTGAGCGGGGTGACGTCCCGGACCTGGACGGCGCCCGCCGGTCAGATCGACCTGGAGCAGATCCGCGCACTGATCGCGGCCGACCTCGGTCCGTACTTCGTCCGGACGTCCGCGGTCTCGGTCGAGAACACGCACAACTTCGGCGGCGGCGCGATCCAGCACGGGTACGACGCGCTCGCCGACGAGCTCGACGCTCGCGACATCCCGCTGCACCTGGACGGCGCCCGGCTGTGGAACGCCTCCGTGGCTTCCGGCGTACCGATGGCGGCCTATGCTTCGCGGGCTGCGGCTGCCAGCGTGTGCCTGTCGAAGGGCCTGGGCGCCCCCGTCGGCTCGGTGCTGGTCGGCTCCACTGAGCTGATCCGCGAGGCGCGGGTCTGGCGCAAGCGCCTCGGTGGCGGTTGGCGGCAGGCGGGTGTGCTCGCCGCGGCGGGGTTGTACGCCGTTGAGCACAACGTCGAGCGGCTGGCTTCGGACCACGCGAACGCTCGCGCGATCGCGGAGGTACTCGCCGACGCCGCACCGGGCTCGGTCAAGCCGGATCAGGTCGAGACGAACATCGTGGTCGCCGATCTAGCTGCTACCGGTCGCACGGTCGCTGAGGTCGTAGCGGCCGCGGAGGAGGCCGGCGTACTGGTCGGCGGTGTCGGCGCCACCCAGCTCCGGATCGTGACGCACCTCGATGCCTCGGCCGAGGACTGCCGCACGGCCGCGACGGTCCTCGCCCGTCTGGTCAGCTGAATCGGTCGGCGAAGTGTTGAGCTTTCCGCTCGATGCTGTCGCTGCCCGATGCCCTCGGCGTTCCCGGGGCGGCTGCGCCAGGTAGGCTGCCTGCGTCGGGGTCGCAGCGTTCGGGGAGAGCCGTGCGAGAGATCGTCGTGTTCAGCGGAAGTGCCCACACGGAGTTGGCGGAGCAGATCTGTACTGATCTCGGCGTACCGCTTTCACCGGTCGAGATCCACCGTTTCAGCAACGACTGCCTGCAGGTTCAACTCCAGGCGAACTGTCGGCAACGCGACGTGTACATCGTGCAACCCCTGGTGCCGCCGACCCAGGAGCACCTGATGGAACTCCTGCTGATGATCGACGCCGCTCGCGGTGCGTCGGCCCAGCAGATCACCGCGGTCATCCCGCACTACGCGTACGCACGCTCCGACAAGAAGGACTCGTCCCGCATCTCGATCGGCGGCCGCCTCGTCGCGGACATGCTGACCACGGCCGGCGCCCATCGAGTCCTGACGATGGCCCTGCATGCGCCGCAGGTGCACGGATTCTTCTCCGTACCGGTCGATCACCTGACCGCCATCGGCGTACTCGCCGACCACTTCCGCGGCCGCGACCTGAGCGACACCGTCGTCGTCAGCCCCGACCTGGGCAACGCAAAAACCGCGACCCAGTTCGCCCGGTTGCTGGGCACCCCGGTCGCTGCCGGCAGCAAGCAGCGCCTGGCCGACGACCGGGTCGTGATCGACGCGATCGTCGGCGACGTCGCCGGCAAACGCGCGATCATCCTCGACGACGAGATCGCCACCGGCGGCTCCATCATCGAACTCCTCGACCGCCTGAAGGACCGAGGCTGTACGTCGGCCGCCGTAGCCTGCACACACGGCCTGTTCGCCGGCCCCGCCGTCGAGCGCCTCCGCTCCCACCCCTCCATCACCGAGGTCATCAGCACCGACACCGTCCCCCGCCCCGACGGCTTCCCCGAACTCCAGGTCACCTCAGTAGCCGGCCTCTTCGCCGAAGCCATCAAACGAATCCACGACGGCGAATCAGTCAGCAGCCTCTTCGACGGCGTAGACCCCACCCACGCCCCACCCCAACCCAAACTCCCCTTCTAAAACAGGGCAATCACCCGCGCGTCCTCCGCAACCGCTTCCTCCGCCGCCCCGCTCCTCAACGCACCCGCTCCGCCCGCCCCCCGGCTCATCGCCGATGCATCCTTTCCGGCTACCGCCGGAATCTGCGGGCCGGCCCCACCAAGAACCGCGGTAACTCCGTCGACGCCGCACCGCTCCGCCGGGTACCCACCGCGAGCGCGGTGACGGCAAGCATCGGTCACGCCTTCACCTCGCGGCGTGGGTGACGCTCCTCGACCGGCGATTCGAAACCGGTCGTCGACGGCGCGTCGGGTGTGCTCGGCGTGGCCGCGACGCCATGAGGCTCCGCCGGTCCCTGGTCCAGCCGGAATGGTGGGTAGGTGCCGGTCATCAAGGCGATGTAGGCGGTCACGCGGTAGACCCACCGGTTCAGGCCGACCAGGAGGTCGAACAACGACGCCGGATAGCGGCCGGTGAACAGCAGTAGCAGTCCGGCAGCCAACGTCAGCGCGCCGATCAGTCCGCCGACGGCGAACTGGATGCCGTGCGCGTCACCGAACTGCCACGTGCCCACGAGCACGCCCACCACGATCAGGTGCGGTAGCGCCAGCAGCCAGGACTTGACCAGCACCAACCCGCGCGAGAGCCGCTCGGGGTAGGTGATGTCGAGGTCGGCCGGGTAGTCGGTGTGGTCGAGGGTGAACGGCGGGTAGCGGTCGGTGCCGGTCGCAGCCGTCGCGTAGAACTGCACCCGCCAGGTCCACCGCAGGATGCCGACGTTGAGGTCGAACAAGCCACGCGGGTAGCGGCCGGTGACCAGGATCGCGAAGAACACCACCACGGTGAGCACCGCGAAGACCAGCCACAGCCGCGCGAGCACCACGAAGTGCGGGATCGCCAGGAACCACTTGACCAGCCAGAGCCCACGGTTCAGCTGCGGGTCCTGCGCGCCGACCAGAGTCACCGGCGTGTCGGGCCGGGCGCCTTCCGGAGGCTGACCAGGCGAGGCCTGGCCGGGGACCCGCGGTCCCGGTGGCCTGGCGCCGTACACGACGAGCAGAGCGCTGCCGAGTATCAGGGCGCCGCCGAGCAGGCCGCGGCTCCATGCCAGAGGTGTGAGCCAGCCGAGGCGCCCGCCCGCGGACAGGTCGACGTCGACCCCCGGGGAGCCGTCGAGGTTCATGACCACGGCGGTATAGGTGCCGGGCTTGACGTCCCAGGTCAGCGCCTGGGTGCCGGGGCCGCTGGCCTGTGCGGTCCAGAACCGCCGGTCCGTGGGTGGCGTGCTCAGGTCACCGCCGATGCCGCGCCGGGTCAGCGAGTACTCGAACGGGTCGGAGCGCAGGTCGCTGATCTCGTCGTACGACGCGCTGCCCAGATACCGCGCAACGTCGGCGCTCGGTGCGATCCCGATGAAGACGGCCCTTGCGCCCTCGGACCGGGCGCTCAGCCGCACGGTGGCGGGGTGATGGTCGGCCCACCAGTCGTTGGGGCCGGCCTTGCCGAGGTTCACGACCTCGCTGGAGAGGGCCACCGTCTGGGTGCTGAGTTGCTCGGTCGGGGTGCTGAAGAACCCGTCGTCGTCGCGCTGGGTGGCCACGGCCCAGCCGAGGCCGAGGCCTCCGAGCAGCAGCGGGAGGCCCATGAGGGCGAGCAGGATGCCGATGACGAGGGGGACGGGGCGGTTCCTGCGGGAGGCGGTGCGGCCTGGCTCAGGTGGCGGGGTGTAGGTGGTCATGGTTGTGGTCTCCTTTCTCGCCGCCAGGCGACGTCATGACGGGGGCGCTAAGCCGACGCACCCCGAAGCGGCGGTATCCGGAACCCACAGTGGGGTTCCGGATACCGCCGCCCGTGGTGCGACTACTTGACCTCGGAGCGGCGCAGGGACAGCAGTCCGATGACGAGGGGAAGGACGATCCAGATCATCGTGGTCGAGCCGAGCATCGCCCACTCTTTGACAGTGTTCGTGGCGCCATTGAGGAGCGCCACCTGCGTGTAGTGCCAGTCGATCCACGGCTGCAGGTCCTCGAACCACGAACGCACCTGAGCCAGGAGCGCGAGGATGCCCGGCATGACCAGTGAAGCGACGAAGTAGCCCACGATCGCGGCCGCGGAGTTGCGCAGCACGACACCGAGGGCGAAGCCGAAGGCCATGCCAACCAGGTTGTAGAGCATCATCTGGAGTGCCATGGACAACGAAACGTCCCACGCGGTGTCGACGCCTGCGAGCGCGGACCCGGCCACGTTGCCGAGGGCGCCGACCGCGAAGGCGACGGAGACGGCGCCGAGGCCCACCAGGAGGGTCGCGATCGCCTTGGCGCCGATCATGCGGCCGCGGCTCGGCACCAGCGTGAAGGTCGTGAGCCCACTTCGCTGGCTCCACTCACCTGTGACGGCCAGGATCGCGATGATCGGCAAGATCACCGACATCGGGAACCCGCTGGCCCTCACGAAGTTCTGGTAGGTGACGTCGCTGTTGAGGCCGAGGACGAGGAGCGACCCGGCCGAGATGGGCGACAGGACGCCGATGCTGATGAGCATCCAGAATCCCGAGCGGGTGTTGAACATCTTGCGCAGCTCGACCTTGACGAGTCGGGTGGTCCGGATGGGCTGGGCGGTCCGTCGGGCCGGCTCGGCCTCGATGGTGTCGGGAGGGACGATCGTGGCGGTCATGCCGCAACTCCTTCGCGTTGGGTGTCGGCAGTGAGCGACAGGAACATGTCTTCGAGCCCGGTGCCCTCGGCGGACCGGAGCTCGGTGAGGGCGATGCCAGCTGTCAGTGCCACCGCCCCGACCCGAGCCGGGTCGGCATCCGTGCGGACCCAGCCGTCCCCTGCGAGCGTGCTGGGGATCCCGGCCCGTTCGAGGGCGTGCGCGAGGTCGCGCGGTGACGGCGACCGGACGAGCGTCCCCGCTGCGGCCAGCAGCTCTTCCTTGCTGCCGGACGCGACGATCTTTCCCTTGCCGATCACGACCAGGTCGTCGGCGATGACCTCGATCTCGTGGAGCAGGTGTGAGGACAACAGGACGGTGCCGCCCTGGCTGGCAAAGCCCGTCAGCAGGTCGCGCATCCACCGGATCCCGGCGGGGTCGAGCCCGTTCGCTGGTTCGTCGAGGATCAGCACCCGGGGGTCCCCGAGCAGTGCGGTGCCGATGCCCAGTCGCTGACGCATGCCAAGGGAGTAGTTGCGCACTCGGCGCTTGGCCTCCGAAGATGTCAGGCTGACGAGCTCGAGCATCTCGTCGACGCGGCGACGGGGCAGACCCATGGTGTCAGCGGCGATCGTAAGGATCTCGCGTCCGGTGCGACCTGCGTGCTGGGCAGAGGCGTCCAGCAGGACGCCCACCTCCAGGCCGGGGTTGGGGAGGTCGGCGAACCGTTCTCCGTTGATGGTCGCGGTGCCGGACGTCGGGACGGTCAGACCGACCATCACGCGCATCGTGGTGGACTTGCCGGCGCCGTTCGGGCCGAGGAAGCCGGTGACGCGACCCGGCAGGGCGGTGAAAGAGACGTTGTCGACGGCGGTGAAGCCGGCGTACCTCCGGGTCAGTGACTCAACAGTGATCATGTGACCACCCTCGCCGCGTCGCGGCGTGCGCACATCCGCGTCCAGGCCGGACCTTTCTCGGCCGTCGGGAGGAGCAGCGTCTCGTTCTTTCGGTCGGTCCCCGGGGCCTCGGCTGTCTAGGCTGGACGGGTGATCACCAACGCCCTGCGCTCGCTGTGGGCCGAGCCCCGCGCAGCCGCCGCTCCCGAACGGGGGCGGCGCGACTGGGCGCTGGTGGGGGTGTTGATGATAACGGCGCTGCTCGAGGGAGTCCTCCGGGACCACGTCGCCTGGCGACCGTTCGCGACGATCGTGGCAGTCGGACTCGCGCCCGTGCTGCTCTGGCGGCGTACCCAGCCCTTGGCCTGCGTCATGGTGGGCTTCGGCACCGCGATGGCGTTGGGACTGGCGACCCTGGCGGGCGGCCCCTCGCACCTGGGGCTCAACGCAATGATCTACATCCTGGTGCTCGTCTACGCGCTGGTCCGCTGGGGCTCAGGGCGCGAGATCGTGATCGGGCTGATGTTCGTGCTGATCGCTGCGGTAATCGGTACGGTCGCCGACTACACCGGCCCGTCCGACTTCATCGGCGGGTTCGGCATCCTGGCAGCGTCAGCAGCGGGCGGAGCGGCGTTCCGCTACCGCGCCGAGAGTTGGCGACGGGCGCTGGAGCAGATTCGCAGCCAGGAACGGATAGGACTCGCGCGCGAGCTGCACGACATGGTCGCCCATCACGTCTCGGCGATCGCGGTGCAGGCGCAGGCGGGCCGGGCGCTGGCCGGGCAGCGACCCGAAGCGCCGCTCGAGGCGCTGGCGGCCATCGAAGGGGAAGCATCGCAGACGCTCGCGGAGATGCGGGCGATGGTCCGGGTGCTGCGCGAGGGAGCGCCGGCGGAGTACACCCCCCAGCCCGGCGTCGCCGACCTGGTGTCCCTCGCCCGCCGCGACCCGGTCCCGGTCGTCGAGGTGGAGTTGGCTGGTGATGTGGCCGGACTTCAGCCCCAGGTCGATGCAGCCGTGTACCGGCTGGCGCAAGAGGCGCTGACCAACGCGCTGCGGCACGCGCGAAACGCCTCGCGTGTGGAGATCCGGGTCGTCGAGGGGGCAGGAAGGCTGCGGCTACGCGTGACCGACGACGGACAGATCGACCCGGCCCGGCCAGCGGGCCGCGGCTTCGGGCTGCTGGGGATGACCGAGCGCGCGCAGCTGCTCGGCGGCACCCTGCGTGCCGGACCAGCGCCCGAGGGCGGGTGGGCGGTCGACGCCGAGCTGCCGACGGAGGTGGGCAGATGACGGTACGCGTACTGGTGGCCGACGACCAGGACCTGGTCCGAACCGGCCTCTCCATGATCCTTGAAGCGCAGCCCGACATCGAGGTCGTCGGCCAGGCCGCCGACGGCCACGCCACGGTCGAGCTGGCGCATCGGCTCCGCCCCGACGTGTGCCTGGTCGACATCCGGATGCCCGGGCTCGACGGCATCGAGGTGACCGAGCTCCTCGCAGGGCGGGGCGTCCCGGACCCAATCGCGGTGGTGGTGATCACCACCTTCGACCTCGACGAGTATGTTCACGGCGCGCTCCGGGCCGGCGCCCGAGGCTTCCTACTCAAGGACGCCGGGCCGGAGCTGCTCGTCCAGGCCGTGCATGCCGCCGCCGCCGGCGATGCCCTGATCGCGCCGAACATCACCCGGCGGCTGCTGTCCACCCTGGCCGCCAGGGGACCGTCGAAACGGCGTACCCAACCGATCGAGCCGCTCACCGACCGCGAGGAGGAGGTGCTGGCGCTGGTCGCCCGTGGCCGCACGAACGCCGAGATCGCCGCCGACCTCTTCATCGGCCTGACGACCGCCAAGACCCACGTCGCGAGCCTGCTGACCAAGATCGGCGCCCGCAACAGGGTCGAGATCGCGATGTGGGCCTACGACACCGGCCGAGTGGGGGACTGAAGGGGTCCCAATCGTCGCGGACGTGGTTCTGAGACTGATCGCTCGACAGGAAGGGATCTGCCTGGCGGAGTCCTCCGTCACAGCCCAGGTCGCCATGGGGCCACGAGGCGCTGCATACGCCCTGAAGGTCCGGCTCATCGTCACCCTGCCCGGCATCGAGGCCACAACGGCTCATCGACTGGCACAGGCGGCCAAGGGCGTCTGCCCGTACTCCATCGCGACCAAGGGAAACATCCCGTTCGCGCTGGAGATCGCTTCCTGAAGGCCGGCAGCTCACAGGACGCATGTAGCGGCCTTCACTGGCTGCCACAGTCGGGCAGGACCGCGGGCTGGCCGCCCCAAAGGACGAGAGATGGATCGTTCCTTCGGCCGAACGCGCACGACCTCTAAGCCGATCCGCCAGTCGTCGAAGTCAGCAACCGTGGAGTCATTGGTCATCCGACCGCAACGAAGGAGTCTGAGATGAGATCACCGCGGAACGCCCCCACTGCACTGGAGTCCCCCCGCGGGCCCGTGAGCGCGGAAGCGGCAACGACGGGATCCAGCCCGGCCCGAGCGCTCCGAGAGCGGGTGGTCGGCGCTACGGCAATCACGTTGGCAGCGTCGCTGGTGATCGAGAACTTGGTTGTCCTGGCGGGAGCGCCGGCCTACAGCGCCCCTATCAAGGAGGTGCTGGCCTTCCATGAGGGGCACCCGGTTGCGGTCGCGATCGCGGTCGGCATGGAAGCGCTGAACGTGCCGCTGCTGCTCGGGTTCCTGGCCGGTCTCCACGGGCTCACCGGGCGCCGCGGGGGTCACGCGGGCGCGGACTGGTCGCGCCTCGCGATGGCCGCGGGCGCCTGTTACTCCGCGGTCGTGATGACTTACGCCGTTTTGTGGGACGGTGTCGTACTGGCCGCAGGCAAGCTCACCGAGCCGACCCCAGCGTTCGAGCTCGCCTGGCGCATGCACGCGGCAGCGTTCGCGCTATCGCTGCCGGCACTCAGCACTACATTGATCGGCGCTGCACTAGCGACACACGCGAAAAGGCTGACGCCCCGGTGGCAGTTGCTGTTCGGCGTGGCCGGGGGAGGCCTGCTGCTCGCGGCCGGGGCGGCCAGTCTCGCGGTCGCGGACGGCTCGGCATTCCTGTTCGTGGGAGTACCCGGCTACTTCGCTTGGATCGTATGGGTACTTGCCACCGGCGTGCGGCTGGTGCGCGCTCGAACAGCTGACCGTGCTGATGGCGCAATGACCTCCGAGGAAGAATGACGCTTTGTCGAAAACGTCTCCGAAGTTGGCACAAGGCATTGCGAATGCTGCTGTCGCAACATTCGCGGAGGAACCGTGCCCACTCTTCGCTGGACCGGTTAGGACCAGGTCGATGCTCCACAGCAGGTTGTCGCGATGGCCTCGCGGTTGCCCCGGAGGCGGTACCGCTCGATCCCTGGGTTTCTGCGCTGGGTGCCGCCGCGTACGCGGCCAAGGCCGCCGGCGTGGCATCCCCAGACAAACCCGCAGCAGTAGAAGCCGAGATCCAGTGGCAGCTCGGCCAGGCGTCAGCGCGGGTCAGCGATGCTTTGCGGGCTCTCCCTCCGATGAGCGTGAACCGCTCGGGCCCTCTGGGCCAAGGGCTGCTGTCGCCTGGAGAGCTGGGCGCCATCATCCCAAGGTTTGCAGGAGGGCCTCATCCAGCCGTAGTCGCCTGAGCGGGCCGGCAACCGCCCACGACACACGTCCGCTCGCCGCAGATAGCGTGCGCTGCGGCAACCGGATCTGCCGCTGACAGCGCGAACCAACATGCCGAGACCGGATGGGTTCGAATCGCTTGCGGCAGTTGCGGACGCGGGCGGGTGTTTATGACGGGCGCCTGAGGTCAGTGAGGAATCGGTCGGGGGCGCGGCGGACGTAGAGCGTCGCCAGCGCGAGGCCGCCCACCCAGACCGTCGCGCCCCAGAACACGAATGTGGTCGAATACTCGGCCAGGTTGGTGCGGCGTCCGCCGAAAAGATGGCCGGCGGCCTCGTACGCGGGCCAGGTCAGCAGGGGGATCACGGTGAAGAACAGGACGTAGGGCAACGCCTGGCATGCGAGCCAGCGTGGCCAGGTGCGGCGGGCGCGCCACCGGGCTCGCAGCGGGATGTTTCGGTAGGGCATGAGCACGGAGGTCAGTGCGCCGATGCCGAGCCACAGCAACACCACGAACACGTCAAGCAGGTCTTCGGTAAGGGATGGCGCCAGCCGGTTCATGCGGGTGATGTCGAGTTGCGCGGCGACGGAGACGGCGAGGGTGATGGGCAGCAGAAGCGAGGCGAGAACCAAGTCCTTCGACAGCAGGATGTGCACGATGTGATCGCCGTGATCGATGCGCGACAACACGTTGGCTGCGTCGTCGCCGAGCTGGTTGGTGGTGAGTGTGCTCGCCAGCACCCATGCCGCTAGTTCTGCTGCCGCTCCGGCAAGTTTGAGGCCGCCAGTCCGCGGGCTGTAGCGCTCGTAGCCGACAAAGGCCGCGGCAAGGATCAGGTTGGCGGTGAAGGCGATCAGCCAGGATCGGCGGTGCGAGAAGGTCCAACGGAGCTCATCGACGTACTCCCGTCGCACCGGCACATGGGCGTTTCGTGGGGAGTCGGCCATCAGGCCCTCCGGAGGTCGCTTCGCGTATGGTCAAACCGTAGCCGGAGGGGGCCGAGATCGGGTCCCCGACCACCGATGTCTTGCTCAGTCTCTGGGCGCCCGGCCTGAGACGCTTGCCCGGGCTCGTGGAGGTCGCGCCGACACCGAAGACCGCCAGCATCGTGCGATGCAGCCGCGTCGTGTCGGCGGCACGGTTGTCAACGTCCTGATCTGCCGCAATCCGCTCATGCCGAATTCAGGGCGTTGGTTCCATTCGCGTGGCGTTGCGGTGCTCAGAGGTCAGCCGGCGTGCGCAGTGCATCCAACGCGACAAGGCCCGGGTAGGTCTGGCGGGATGGGTACTGGCGGCGGTAGTAGCAAGACCAGTAGCTGGTCGCACGCTGTTTTGTGAGCGCCGTGTAGCACGGATTGTCGGCGAGGAAGGTCGCGAAACCCTCGGGCATGTTCGGGCGAGTCGGCAGACTCTCAAGGACGAAGCGCTCGACGTCGGCACAAATCTCGACGACGTACTCGCCGAGGAGCTGGACAACGAACGGGATGACGCAGGCGTCATCCGACGCGAGGATCCGGGACGCGAACTCTTGACGGACGAATCCATCGTGATGCCGGGAGTAGATGCAGGACAAGACGAGCATGCGCTCGTCATCGAGCTGGCGGAGAAGCGACTGCTCGGGCCTCGGGTTGTAGATCCTGGAGGGGATCGATACCGGTTCGCTCGCGAGACGGAGGTCCGCGCAGGCGCGTCTGTTGCTTGTCGCGATATCCCCAACTGGTTCGTGGGCGCTTGCCGGTAGCGACCCGATGACCTCCGATGCGGCGGAGTGCAGGCGCGATGGAAAGGCTCGCACCAAGGTCTCGGTCACCCGAAGACAATAGCCGCCACAACGCAATGACATGCCGCTGTCCGTGCGCGCTCATCCCCCGTGAGCACTACGCGGAGAGGGACGTGGCATTGTGCTCGCGTGAACGAGGGCCAGGAAGGCAGTGCGTTGCGGGTGCCCGACAGTGAACTGGAGTTTGGGCCAGACTTGGTCATGCACTATCGGGGTCAACCGTTCACGGGCATCGCCTTCGACGTCATGGAGGACGGCACCCGAAGCGAACTCTCATATGTCGACGGTCTACAGCATGGACCGGCCCGGGACTGGGATGCCTCAGGACGGCTCCGAGCCGAGGACTTCTGGCGTACCAACGTTCGCCACGGCGTGAGTCGTACCTACGACGAGAACGGTGCTGTGATCTCAGAGCAGTGGTGGGACCACGACACGAGGGTGAACGCTCCGCCGTCTGACGAGTGAGGCCACCGCCTCAATCCGGGCGCGAAGCTCGAACGCACTCATGTGCCGCGGAGAGTCAAAAGTCGGAACTGCCGATGACCGTGCAGGATGGAAGGCTGCTCTGCGTGGAGTTCGTCTGCGACATCTGGCTGGGTGTGATCGATGACCCGCCCGCCCACAACGAGATCCGAGCGTTCTGGAACGTCAAGGAGAACCGGGTTCTCGAGTACCTTCCTCATGGGCATCGATGTGGCTCGGCTGCACCAACGCCGGTGACTATCCCAGCCCCGGACGAGCGGGCGCCGTGTTCGACGTGCTGTTTCTCCTCGGGACTACGCCGAACTACAACGCCCCAGCGATCACGAGAGAACTGATCGACCGGCTCCTGGCGGCGTTCGCGTCGGCGCCTGAATCGACCCTGCCCGCGACGCCGATCGACTCACTCCGGGAGTTCCTGAAGCGCCACGAGGGTCGCTATCTCGTGTGCGAGGGCTGAGGTCGAAACGCACTCTCATGCCGCTGTCTGCGCGGTCGTTCACGGCCATGAGCGGATGAGCAAATGGCCTGGGCCATTAGGCTTCCGCCATGCCTGATCAGTACCGAGAGCATCCCGGGGTGACCTGTCACGCCCTGGATGGAGCGCTGGTCCCGATCCCTGCGGTTCAGGAGTCCGACGCGACCGTATGGTTCGCGATACCGACTGAGCCGGACGCTCCGCGGATCTGGGAGGGCCTTCGTGCGCGTCGTAGCCCGGGCCGCGAGACAGCAGAGATCTGCGCGGTGCCCTTGTTCGCCTACGACCTCAACTTCGGCGACGAGGTGGCAGTCATCGCATCCGGTGAGGGTGCGCTAGTCGCTACAGCCATCGTGGTCGACGGGGGCAACTACACGTTTCGGATCTGGCAGGAGGATGCGGACGAGGCTGCGCTGAGTCAGGTTGCGGTCGAATTCGCTGAGATGGGTTGCCTGATCGAGGGCTACAGCGGTCACCTGCTCGGTCTCTCCTGCGATCGGGCGTTGGGCCAGGCAGTCGCGGACGAACTTTATGCCGGCGAGCGGGACGGGCGATTCACGTATGAGACTGGACGACAGCGAACACACTGATCTGTTGCCGACAGTGAAAGCTCGGAACTGTCGATGTGCGGGCCGTCAGCGATTGGCGCGGTCAAAGTCTGACGGACGCATGCTCAGGCGGATCTGTCGGTTGTGGTCGGTCGCGCCGATCACGACGGCGCGGACCTGCGAGGCAACGGGTGGATAGTCGTCCGGTGACACTGGCTGGTGCGCATCGTCAAGAAGCATTGGGATCTCGACCAACCCGATGATCCGCTCACCAAGGTCAACGAAGAAGCCGAACCGGTGATGACTGATCACCGTCCCGTCAACGACGCACCCTGGCCGGTAGCGACGAACCGCGTCGGCCCACTCTTCGTCAGACGGTGTGGATCGGGACTCAAAGGCAGCCCATTCATCACTCAGGCCGTTCAGATCCCCGATGGTGCCACATCCCGCGGAAACGTCCGGTCATGGAGCCGACAGTGCGCTCAGTGGCCGACGTGAGGGTGATCCAGCACTACGATTCTCCTGTTGTCGGAACTACGGACCGATAAAGCACGTGGTTGCGTGTCAGGCACTCCGGACCCCACGCGGCGCGACGTGCTCTCGGGCCCATCGTTGTCCCTGCGTTCCTCCGCAAACGCCGCGGACGATAGTGCGGACATGCCGATGAGCGAGTGCCGAGGTCATGCGGATCAGTGTCCGTCGAACGCGAAGCGCTCACCCACCTGCGGGTCATACAGCGGACAGCCGAGCCCGATCGCTACATTCACGATGCGGTTCATGTTGTCGCCAGACATGCCGCGACAGTCCGCTCGAAGGTGGTGCCGAGACCACGTGACTTCGAGTCCCGCTCGTTGAGTCGGGCTGACCCACGTGAGCCACTCACTGGCACCGTTGGCCTCCCGCGAAGCCCCGGGAAATGAAGCCACCAGTGCGTCTAGGAAAGCATCCACCGGTATGTCGTTGAGACCCGGCACCGATCCTCTCTCGTCCATCAGTTCCTGATAGATCGATTCCGGGTCCAGAGTCTGGGAAGCGCTTTGCTGCCAGAAGACGAGTTCGTAACTCACGTAGGGAGTCTGCCATGGGGTCGTCGCGACGTCGGAACCGACGCGATGACGCTGTGGTCGTCCGCATGACGCGTGAGGTGGCTCAACGGCTTTGCTTTGCGATCTCCGCGGGCTACGAGGCCGTCTCGCGTCCGGAGTACGACATCCGACATGGGCTCTCGCAGCCGCAGGTCCGCCAATTGGTGGATGCGATCGAGATCACCGTTAGGCATGGTGACGCCAAGATCTCCGTCCCTCTCGAACCGGGGTGGAGAGGTTGAGAACGCCAGAAGGCGGCGCCCGCTCCAGTAGGGCATGCGGTCGAGGCGGCGCCGGCGATCCGGCACCCTAGCGCTCGCGATGTCTGCGGGACGTCCTGATCGGCCGAAACAGCGCTGCAATGGATCGGTATCGAGGCGATGACGGAAGAGCAGGACCGCGCGCACACTGAAGCGTGACGACTCAGCTTGCAGCGAGCCACGGAGACCCAAATGTCGACCGATGACACCAGTCGCCTCATGCACGCTTACTTCGAGGCACTCGGGACGGGTCACTTCAGACAGTTCCTCACGGACGATGTCACATGGACCACGATCCAGAACGGCGCCGACATACGCGGCGCCCCAGCGGTCGAAGAGGCCATAAACGGCCTGCACGCCCGCATGTCCGATCTGAAGACCCGCCAACTTGTCCTCGCAGACGGCACGGCCTACCTCGAGGGAACCTGCGCCGGAAAGGACGGCAGACCCCGGATTCCCTACTGCGTAGCCTATGACCTTGCCGGTGATCGGATCGCCGCGATGCGCGCCTATGGCGAAATCGCGTCGTTCATGGCTCCTTCCCAATAGCCACCCGCGCGACGGCCAGCAACTACGCACCCGGGAGTGGGAACACGACGGTGCGACGTACGGCGGGGACGAGCCGCCGGGCGAGGCGTACGGCCAGGTTGAAGACTTCGAGTACGACGACCGGGGAGACTTTCAGGCTGACGACCTACGCGTTCCACATCGAGTTCACTGCGTCGCGGCTGACCATCACATCTATGCCCCGCCGATGATCATCCGGGTCGGGAACTCCGCGGGTGGGCTCGTTTGCCGCGTTCAGGCAACGAATGTTGGGTCGGTGTAGCCCATGGCGCGCATCTTTGTGGCCGAGAAGACGATGATGATCTCGTCGCCCGGAATGGCGACCTGCTCCATTGACGGATATCGCGGGATCCCGGCCACGAACCAGACGGGGCCGGTGCTGAAGTCCAGACGCAGTGAAGTAGGAACGTCGACTACATGCGCGGCGTCGACGATCTCGCCGGTTGACCGGATGGCTGGGCCGAGTTCGAGCCGCTCCCACGATGTCGTCGTACGCAGTACTGGTGTGTTCAGGAAGCCTGTCCAACGAGATTCGCCGTCGGGGCCGATGCGTTCCGGGCCGTACTCTCCCAGGAGAAGGTGGCGTTCGATGGGTTCGGGGAAAACTTCCACACCGTAGGGGTAGAAGGTGCTGGTCCAGGTGAGAGTCACGGGGCCGGAGTCCGTGGAAAGCTGTAGACCCATGACGGCGTGGTGCCAGTCTCCGTAATCCCACCGAGCGGGATCCGGACCGTAGTTGTGAATGTCCCAATAGTCCACCGCGTGGATGCGAAGCCCTTCAAGCGCCTGCACCTTCCGGTCAAAGGTGGCCCGTGCGTCGGGGTCGTCGACTGTCACCAGGTCATAGTGCCCGAACCGGAGGCCCTGTCAGACGAAACGCACTCTCATGCGGCAGATCCTCGGCCGGCTCAGCGTGAATCTGATCCGCGGACTTGGCGCACGATGACGAAGCTCAGGAGTAGGAGGCCGAGGATGAGGGATACGAGAGGGATCCAGAGAGAGATCGCCTGGAGCTGCGCTGCCTTCGCCTGGTAGCCACCTTCGGCAATGTTGTTTTCCTTGACGCCCTTGACGTTCTTGTGCACGGTGGCGTCGTCGTAGGCGATGGTGACCTTGGTGGCGGTGAGTTTGTCCTCGCCCTTGTACGCGATGGTCGCGAGCTGCTGCTCCTGGCCCTTGATGATGGCTCCGGTCACAGGCTCGATCCACAGGGTCCGCGTGTTCTGGTAGGTACGCTGCACCGCGACGGACGGTTTGCTGGGGTCGTCGACGAGCGCGCCCGGGACCATGAGCGCCTTCGCCACCGGGATGTTCTGCTTCGGGATCACCTGCTCGAAGACGTACACCTTGAGCCCGTCCAAGTGCTCAACCCGCTTGTAGTCGATCGGAAAGGCCTTGCGCAGCGTCGTGTCCCAGAAGGTGTAGCTCTTCTTCTCCGTACCGAACGGGAACTTCAGCACCAAACCCTCATGGCCCTGGAAAAGCGCGCTGTTCCGGTTCGGCTTGAGCCGGTCTGCCTTGTCCAGCGTGGTGGTGATGTACTCGCCGCTGTTGTCGTTGCCGGTCGGGTTCCAGCGCACCGCCTCACCGGTCTTCGCGTCCAGCACGACCCGCTCCTGGACAAAACTCAACGGCATCTCGGCCGTCTTGGAGGCATCGTCGGGGAACTGGTAGTTCTTCGAGTCGTCGGTCACCACCGCGGTGTCGAAGACGACCACCTTGCGGTTCAGCGCCTTGCTGATCTTGTCGGCCGCGACGACATCGCCGCGGACGGTGCGGCGCGCCTCGAGATCGACGTGGTCCTTCTGCTTCAGGTCCGCGGCGCTGAAGATTGTGGCGTCCGCCCCGGTCGACACGGTGTGCGCGACCTGCCCTGGGGGCGCGACCGCCAACGTCGGGTATGCGTAGAACCTGGCCAGCGCCGCAACGCCGATGAAGAACACTCCAAGCCCCACCAGCGCCGCACGACTACGAGTCCCCACTGCATCCCCTCCCGGTCTGTGCGCGGGACGCTACCAGCGGGTAGCGGCCTTGACCAGACGCCGAGTACGACGAGTTCGAAACGGCCCGGACTGGCATATAGTCGCGGCCCATGAGGGGGATCTCAGGGCGGCCGGCGACGCCGGAGACATCGGTTCTCCGCGGTGTGCTGGTCGCTGTCGCGGTGCTGCAGGCGGTCGGGCTCGGCCTGCTCGCACGCCGCGGCTCCTGGTTGACCGACGACCTCGAGTTCCTGGTCCAGGGCGACCGCGGATTCGCGCCGAAGGAGCTGCTGACCCCGCTCAACGACCACATCGCCCCCGGCCTGCGGCTCGTCTACGCGGCCTTCGCGGCGATCGCGCCGCTCAACCACGACGTCACGATCGGCTGGCGGATGGCGATGCAGGCGATCGCGACCGTGCTGATGGGCATGCTGCTGCTCCGGATCCTCGGCCTGACCTGGTGGGTGGCCATCGGTACGGCGATCTACGCGCTGGTGCCGGTCAGCATGCCGTCGTTCCTGTCGCTGTCGAGCGGCGTGAACAACCTGTCCGCCCACGTCTTCGGCCTTCTGTTGCTTCATGCAACGATCGACTGGTACGGCGGGCACCGCCGCCGGGCCGTTGCCTACGGCCCGCTGTCGCTGCTGATCTCGCTGGCCTGCTGGGAGAAGTCCGGCCTGATCCTCTGCACAGCCGTTGCCCTTGCCCTCTATCTGCGCGACGAGCCGTTCCGCAACTGGCTGCGCCGTACCTTGCCGTACGCCGCCGCGCTCGGCCTCGCCGTCTTGGGATTCGGAGTCCTCTACCTGACCAGCGGCAACCCATCGGCCGGTCGCGTGCCATCGCCGGCGGACCTTGGCCGACTGGTCGCGCAGAGCTTCGAGGTGCCGTTGACCGCGGTCGTCGGCGGTCCCTGGCGATGGGCCGATACCGGGCAGGTGTTCAGCCTCGCCGACCCGCCGATCGCAGCAGTCGTGCTGGGGGGACTGGTCACCGCTGTGCTGCTGGCCGTCGCATGGCGGCGAGACCGCCGCGCGCTGCTGCTCTGGGGCGCGGTGCTCGGCTACGTCCTCGCGACGGTCGCGCTCCTGTCGTACGGCCGGTTCGGCGTCTTCGGATCCGTCTTCACCGTGCACTACCACTATTGGTCCGATCTCTCGATCCCGCTGACGCTGGCCGTCGTACTGACCGCCCAGAACCTACGGATCGTGGTTCCGGCCGTGGTGCTGACCGGAGCCCTCGCCGGAGTGGTGGTGTCCGACGCCGGGTTCGCCGATGAGTGGGGTAAAAACCCGGCCAAGGCGTACTTCGCGACCGTCGATGCTGAGCTGGATCGCACCGGGCCGAACGTGAACCTCTGGGACACGACGTTGCCGCCACCGATGGGCAGCGCGCTCATGTCCGACCGACGGCTGTCGCCGGTACTGCGGATGGCCGGACGGCGCTTCCAGCTACAGGAACCGGGCAGTGAACCGCTGCTCGTCGACGACAGCGGTCACATCCGGCCGGCCCAGTTCGTCGTCTGGTCCAGGGACAAGCCGACTGCGCAGCCGAACAAATTCTGCAGCCTGTTGCTGCACGGGAACGGACCGTTGGTCATCCCGCTGGTCCCGACGCGGGACGAGGTGGCGACCGCCGAGTGGTTCGTCCGGGCCGCCTACTTCTCGAACCGCGAGAACCAGGTGTCCGTCGAGTTGGTCGACGACGCGGGCCGGGTCGCGGCGCTGCCGGCCAAGAACTGGCCGGGCGGGGTGGGCACGATGTACTTCGGTCCGTCGGAGCGGATCCGCGCCACCCAGCTGCGACTGCGTTCCACCGATCCCGCGACCAACCTGTGCGTTGCGAACCTCGAGATCGGACTGCCCCGATGAAAGTCCGATTCCCGGCGCTGGACGGGCTACGTGCGATCGGGGCGCTCGCCGTCCTGACCACCCACGTCGGGTTCCACACCGGCGCGTCGCTGAACGGCCCGTTCGCCGGACTGCTGGCCAGGCTGGACGTCGGTGTCGCGATCTTCTTCGCGATCTCCGGGTTCCTACTCTGTCGTCCGCATTTTGCCGCCTGGTTCGAAGGCACTCCGCGACCCAGGACGACGCCGTACCTGCGGAACCGCGCGCTGCGGATCCTGCCCGCGCTGTGGATCGCTGTCCTGCTTGCTGCGCTGCTCCTGCCGCACAATGCCGACGTCACGTGGGTCATCTATCTCCGGCACGCAACGCTGACGCAGATCTACCTCGACGGACCTCCTGCGGACGGTCTGACCCAGCTGTGGAGTCTGTCGACCGAGGTCGCGTTCTACCTGCTGCTGCCGTTGCTGGCGAGGCTACTGACCGGCCGCAGCCGCCCGAGCCGGCGTGGTGTCGCAGCGCGTCTCTCCGCACTCGTGGTGCCAGTGCTCGTCGGTCCTGTCTGGATGGCGTGGATAACGGCGACCGAACATCCGCGGGCCGGCTTGTGGTTGCCCGGGTACGTCGGCTGGTTCGCGGTCGGCATGGGATTCGCCCTCTGGCAGGTGGCGCATCAATACGGCGTTCTCGCCACCCCGATGCTGATGACTCTGGCCAAAGTGCCTGGCACAGTGTGGACCGCGGCCGTAGCCCTGCTGATGATCGCGACCACTCCTCTGGCCGGCCCGTACAACCTGACGGCGCCGTCTGCCGGACAGGCGTTCATGAAGACGCTGCTCTACACAGCCGTCGCAGCCTGCGCCCTCTTCCCTGCGCTGACGCCGACACCACGATCCGCTCGGGTTCTGGGCGGCCGGGCGGGACATGTCGCCGGTGACATCTCCTACGGAGTGTTCGTCTACCACCTGATCGTGCTCGGCCTGGTCGAGCGGGTCACTGGTTACACCTTGTTCAGCGGGCACTTCGTCCTGCTCTTCCTGCCCACACTGGTGATCTCCGCTCTGGTTGCCGCGTCCAGCTACTACGGGATCGAGCGACCCATCATGCGCCTGGGTAGGCGGGACAGGTCGTACGACGTCTCGCCCGCGAGCAGCGCCGACGCACAGCCGAACAGCACCGACGCCTGGACCACGACCGAGGTCACTCCGGCGTGTCCGCCCGGCCAGGGCTGAGCCGCGGCCACCAGTGTCCCCGCGCCTACCGCAGTCGCCACCAACCCGAAGGCGATGCGTCGCGGTACCACCTGGGAGCAGACGGCCGCAGCAGCGACCGCAGCGACGCCTACCCACCCTGACATGAACATGCCGGCGACCAGTCCGATGCCGACAACGACCCAAGCCCGTGGACGGCGTCTTCCGCTGGAAGGCTCAGGTCCTGCCCGCCGCGACAGCAGTCCGATGCCCAGCACAAGCAGGCAGGCCAGCAGACCCACGAGCAGACCGGTCCGGTAGCCACGGTCCGGTCCGAAGCGTGCGGTCACGACCTGCTCGGCGCTCGCCGGAAGGATCCAGCCCTGCTGCCAACCGCCGACCCGAATCGGCGTGAGCTTGTGCCCGCTCTCGTCGTACGCCTCCCACCCCGCGTTGTAGTTCTGCGCGACCGCCAGCACCGACTGCTCGTCCCTTGCGGGTACTTCGGTGCTCAGCTCGGCCGGACTCGAGCGCACGACGTCGACGCTCCGCTCGGGCGGCGCATAGCCTGACGTCAGCGCCCGGACGGTCAGCTTCGCCCGGACCGGAACGAATCCACCGCCGGCCAGGAAGTCCACGGTGCGGCGTCCGGCCCGGAGCAGTACGCCGGAGTCCTTCCCGCAGGCCGTGAACGGCACAGGCCTGCGCTGCAACAGGTCCCGCACCGTGGCCTTGACCTGTGTGTCCACCGGTACCCCGTCGACCCGGACCCGGGGTCCGTAGCCGCAGACAGCGCCGGACCGGCCGTTCGGGTCGAGTGCCTTGCGCAGGTCGTCCGCTCCGACGAGTCGCACCTCGGCAACGCCGACCGGAGCGGTGCGCGCGATACCCGTGGCGGAGTCGAAGTCCAGCAACGGCTTGGCGCGGGTGAACTTCACCTCGACGGCCCGAGCTGTCCGCGCCGCGAACCGTACGTACCCTTCCGGATCGACCGCGGCGTGTGTCGGCGGCCCGCCGTCGAAGGAGAGCTCCACCTCTGTCGGCCGGGATGCCGTCAGGTACGGATCGGTCAGGAACTGCAGGGCGGTCACGCTTCTCCGTGCGGGCAGCCGCAGCGCGAGCCGCGGTGCGGTGTCGTCCGGAGCAGCTACCCAGCCGGTCCCGAGATCACGGTCGACAGCCGCGCCCGGCCGGCCCTCGGGTGCTGCCACAGCCCGGGAGGACGCGGTGGCCGTGATCGATCCCGGCACGACCAGCAGCCGCTCCAGCCCGTCGCCGTCCTTCGGCAACCCAGTACCGAACAGCTGGTACGTCGCGCTGTGCGGTACCTCGACGCTCCGCTGCAGCCCGGTAGGCTCCTCCGAGTCCGCGGCCTGGCTCTCGCTGCACAGCGGCCGCGTACCGACGTGCAGGCAGGCCGACCGCCCGATCTGCTGGTTCGTGAACACCAGCGCGCTCGGCTGTCGGTCAGGCGCCGGTACGACAAGCCTGTTCGCGGCCGTCATACCGGGCAGGGTCACCTCGGCGATCGACACCCCGTTCGGGTCCTTGCCGTCGGTGGTCGCGATGCTGAGACGGAGCCGCTGCGTCAGGCCCGGCGGCGCTGGTAGGTGCTGTGGGTCGCCCGTTCCCGCCACCACCGATGTCAGTGCTCCCGCGTCGGTCTCCACCCGCAGCGTCCGCACCGGTTCAGTCGTTGGCGCGACCAA
This sequence comes from Kribbella pratensis, assembly GCF_004365355.1. Lineage (GTDB taxonomy): Bacteria > Actinomycetota > Actinomycetes > Propionibacteriales > Kribbellaceae > Kribbella. Next base: position 961,077 of record NZ_SODP01000001.1, read on the forward strand.
CGAGAACTGCACGCTCAGGCCGTCTATCGGGCGCGGGGCGGCGAACGTGAGCTCGAGCCACTCGCCGCTGGCGCGACCGAACCGCCCCGAGATCCACCGCGTCGACGGATCGCCGTCCACGGCCGCGAACGACCCGTTGCCGGCGCCGGTGTGCAAGGACGCAGCGGCGTCTGCGGCCGACGAGGACGCGCGGACGTCGACGAGGTCGCCGTTCCAGGCCCGAGTCGTCTCCTTTCCGTCGACGGCGTACCCGAGGGCTCGCCGGCCCTGCGTGCCGGGATCGGACGCCGTCAGAACGGGGGAGTAGTTGTTGGCGGGCCGGCCGAACGACACCTCCCGGCGCTGCACGCCATCGGTCTGGATCAACGGCAGATCGCTGAGTTTCCCCGCGGCATCGGGCGATGTGACCGCGCTGCGGTCGCCACCCAGCGCCGTCAACGCGGCCGGCACGTCTTCGGGCGCCCCTTGGACCTCGACCAGCCGGGACCGCGGCAGCAGTACGCCGGAGCTCGTCTCGCCCGCGTCATAGATCTCGACGCTCGGGTACGGCAGCCGCGTGTGGCCGTCGAGCGTCGCGTCCGGCTGCTCGATCGTGCTGCCGGTGACCGGCCCGAACTGCGCGACGCGGTCGATGCCTGCGTCGGCGAGGCTCTCATGGACGGCGAGCAGCGGTGTCGCCTGCGCGTCGTACCGCAGGTCGTTGCGGATCACGACGTACCGGACGCCGGCTCGGGTCAGCGCCTGGCGCAGGGTCGCGTCGCCCACCCCGGAGCCGAGGTGTCGTTCGATCTCGTCGAGCCACCGCGTCGCTCCCGCGGACCCGAGCGGTACTGCGTCGCGCACCGCCATCGGTCGCTTCAGCAACGCCTGGAACGGTTCGTCCTTGGTCGAGCCCCAGGTGAAGTCCGCGAACGACGAGGCCGGCACGACGAGTACCGAACCCGGTCCGGGCTGCCGGTCGAGCCAGGCTGCCGCGTCACGCCAGTAGGCCGGGACAGCGACGTACCCCTCGTGTCTGGGCAACTGGCCGAGAAGGGCCGGTGTTGCCGCCGAGACGATCAGACAGGCGACGAGCACGGGTACGACGCGGCGGTAGAGCCCGCGCGCAGTCGCCAGTTGGGTGAGTCTTTGCAGGGCGTGCGCCGCAGCCAGCGCCAGCGGCAATCGCACGACCAGCTCGAACTTGTGCGTGTTGCGAAGTGCTGCGAGCGGTCCGTCGAGCAGGTCGTGCAACTGCGGTGCCAGCGGCGAGCCGGCCGCACCCGCGTGTCCCAGCGTCAGCAGCAGGAGCCCTACGACGAAGGACAGTTGGAGAAAGCCGCGGTGGCGCAGCGAGCTCATTCCTAGCCCGAGCAGACCGACCAGAGCGATCGCTGCACTGACCAGGATCAGCGTCGGCTGCGTGACGTACAGCCAGCCGGCCGGCCAGCTCGGTCCGCCACCGCCGGACAGGAAGTTCAGCCACTGCGACGTACCGCGGAACGACTCGAACACGCTCGCCATACCGGTCGTCACGGCAGCGTCTTCGATCCAGTCGAGGAATGGTGGGCTGTACCGGCCGAGCAGTACCAGCGGCACGAGCCACCAGAGCGAGACAGCAGCGACGCAGCCGAGCCAGGCCGCGGTGACCTTGATTGTGCCGCGCCTCGTGATCAGCCAAAGCGCAGGAAGAACCAGTGTCGCGCCAGTCGCCACAGCGTTGACTCCACCGACAAGCGCGAACGCTACGGCAGACCAGCTGACCCGCCACCAGGTGGAGCGCCCCGTCGGCGTGACGAGCGGCAGGAGGACCCACGGTGCCATCGCCATCGGCCATACCTCGATCGAGGTGATCGAAAGCTCGCCGAGCATGCGGGGGCTCACGGCGTACAGCAGTGCGGCGGCGAAGCGAGTCCACGGAACGCCGTACTGTAAGGCGTTGCAGAGCTTCCAGACACCGACGAAGGCGACGCAGAGGACTACCGACCACCACAGGCGCTGTGTGATCCAGCCAGGCACGGACACGGTGTCGAGCAGCCAGTGGAACGGCCCCATCGGCAGCAGGTAGCCATACGCCTGGTTCTGCAGCTGGCCGAAGGCGCCTTGCGGGTCCCACAGGTGCAGAGCTCGCCCGAGGAAGGCGCCCGGTCCCGCGGTGAGGTCGAGCTTGGTGTCCGGCACGATCTTGCCGGGCGCCTGGTGGAAGCACAGCGCGACCAGCGCCAGGCAACCCACGATGACTCGAGCCCGCCAGATGACCTTCATCGGCGCCTTAGCACCAGCACGAGGTTCCAGGTGACGACCTCGCGCAGTCCGGGCACAGCGAGTACGCCGTACGCCCAGCGCGGGTGGTACCGCGGCGCAGCCGCTATCAGGTCCACGTCCGGACGCGTGCGCGCCCAGCGCAACCCGCTGGCGACGGTGATCGGGAAGAGCGACTCACCGAACCTGTTCTTCGGCGGACGACCCGTACGTCGCTGGTAGCGGACGGCCGCGCGGTGACCGCCCAGGTAGTGCCAGGGCGCGGTCTCGTGACCACCATGCGGTCCCCACCAACCGGTGTAGGACAGGAAGACCGTTCCGCCTGGCCGCGTGACCCGGACCATCTCGCCGGCCATCAGCCAAGGGTCCGGGACATGCTCCAGCACGTTTGACGAGAAGCAGACGTCGACCGATTCGTTTGCCACGGGCAGGGCCATCCCACTGCCGAGCACAGTTCTCGGCGCGGGAGCTCCACGCCCACTGAGCTCACCCAGGTCCGAGTCGACGGCGAAGTACGTCGCACCGGCTCGGCGGAACGCGTCGCCGAAGTACCCAGGACCTCCGCCGACGTCGAGCATCAGCGCTCCGTCCAGCCCGACATACTCGCTCAGCTGACCGACGGAGTCTTCAGCAAGCGTTTCATAGAAGCGATCCGGGTCCGTCTGCTCGACGCCGAAGGCGCGGAACAGCCGCATCGACCGGCCCAGATCGGCCCGCCACCCCCGGCGCACTGTTGCGTTCGTCATCCCCTGCACAGACGGACATTAACGGAACTTCTGAGGTCTGGTGGAGATCGTTACTACTTGGTAACGTCCGCGCCCATACCTCGGGGGAGGTGACCAGAGGGTGGGGCTGATCAGGTGCGTCCGCAGAGCGTGCTGTTGCTGAACTGGCGTGACACGACGAATCCGGAAGGCGGTGGCTCGGAACGCTACGTCGAGGAGGTAGCCCGTGGGCTTGCGATGCTGGGCTGGACAGTGACCGTGCTGTGCGCGGCGTACCCAGGAAGTCCGCGAGAAGCCCGCCGTGGCGAGGTTCAGTTTGTGTATCGCGGCACCAAGGTGACCGTGTACCTGCACGGCCTGCTGTACACCTGGCTGCACCGGCCGGACCGCGTTGTCGACGTCCAGAACGGGCTGCCGTTCTTCACCCGGTTGGTGCGGCGAGCCGTCGTCGTCCTCGTCCACCACGTCCACCGCGAGCAGTGGCAAGTCGTCTACCCGGGCTGGCGGGGCCGGCTCGGCTGGTGGCTGGAGTCGAGGGTCGCACCAACGTTGTACGCCGATTGTCCTTACGTGACAGTGTCTTCGGCTTCTCGCGACGAGCTTGCCGGCCTCGGCATCGACAACATCACCGTGGTACATAACGGAACCGACCCGGCACCGGCGCGGCAGCGCGCGCAAGCCGCCGTGCCGACGGTGGTGTGCGTCGGCAGGATCGTTCCACACAAGCAGCTCGAGCACGCGGTGGACGCGATCGCGGTGGCCCGCCAGACATTGCCAGAGGCACGGCTGATCGTCGTCGGCTCCGGATGGTGGGAGGACTCGCTGCGGGCGTACGTCGAGACGTGCGGGCTGACCGAGGCTGTCGAGTTCCGCGGGCACGTCAGCGAGGCCGACAAGCACGCGGCGTACGACGAGGCCTGGGTGCTCGCCTTGCCGAGCCTGAAGGAGGGCTGGGGTCTCGTCGTCGGTGAGGCGGCCGGGCACGGAGTACCGACCGTTGCCTACCGCAGTGCTGGTGGGCCGACCGAGTCCGTACACGACGGGGTTTCCGGTGTGCTGGTCGACAGCCCTGCCGAGTTCGCCGCGGCTGTCACCTCGTTGCTGGCGGACGCCGTACGGCGGCAGCGGCTGTCGGCCGGGGCCCTGGCGGGAGCGGGCCGGTTCACCTGGCCCGCGGCCGCTCGGGCGTTCGACGGACTGCTGAGGCCTACTTCGAGCCGTAGTTCACGATCGGGACGTCGGCCTGCCCCTGGGTCTGACCAGGCGGCGGCGCGGGGTCGTCCTTCACCGACTGAACCACCCCGACAACGGTCGTCGTAGCCACTGCGAGTCCGGCGAGCACGGCGATAGCCGCACCGATCAGCGATCCCATGAAAAGCGTCCCCTCCCGATCAAGTGAACCGAAGAGTAACAACGCCGTCCCACCGACACCAGGGCCAGGAGCAAGGTCAGTACGGCGACCCCCCACGCCAGCAGGACGCTCACCGTCCGCCAGACCGGTGGCTGCTGCGGGATCGGCGTACCGGCGACCTGGTAGACCGCGACCGTCGGGCCTTCGAACCTTTTCGTGAGCCCCCGGATGAGTGTGTCCGGCGCCGGGCCGCCGGCCGCGCGGTCGACGACGATCCAGCCCACGCCGTTCCGCAACAGGACCGGTGCCGGGTCGGTCCCGCTCCGGAGGGCGCTCGCGATGTCTGCTGCCTGTGGGTCCTCGCCACCGAGCCGGCGGCCGCCGACGATCAGCTCGTCCGGAACGATCGACGGCTGCGCACCGAAGTACCGCGGCATCGGGTCGAGCACCGGACGGTAGCCGTTCCAGGAGGGGGCGCGGTAGGCCTCGAAGGGCCAGGGAATGAAGCGACCGGCCACTGCCTGCTTCGCCTGGCGCCAGTCGTCCGGGTAGTGCGACACGTGGAGGCCCGCGCCACCGGCCAGGGCAGGCAATGCAGCAACCGGCAGCAGCGCCGTGGTGAGGCCGACCACTACCTTGGGTCTGACGTGATCTTGCAGCCACGCGGTAGCGACACCGAAGCCGATTGCCTCGAGCAACACCAGCGGCGCCAGGTAGCGCTGACCATCGCGAAACAGCCCGGCACCCGGGACGTGCTGGACCACCTGTGCGAACAGACCCGGTACGACGACTCCGGCCAGAGCGATGAGCAGCGCCACAATCGCAGGTACCACCAACGCACCGGCGAAATGGTCTCTGCGCCACCACAGCCAAACGCCGGCCAGCGACATCAGCAGCATCGCGAACACGAGCACGACCGTGAGCGGTTCGCCCCGGCCGGCCGGAACGACGTCCGCGTTCCACACCCCGCCCAGCGTGAGCAGCGTCGGGAGCGTCCCTCCGTAGCCCTCGTCCCGAGCTGCGAAGGCGGACACCGAGGCGCCGTCGGTCGCAAGGCCGGAGTGCGTGATGCCGGCCACCAGCCAGGGTGCGTTGAGCAGCAAGGCCACTCCCAACGGCCATCGACTGTAAGCCCCTGGTCGCCAGCGCAACACCACACCGCTCACCAGCAGACCCACCACACCACCCGACGCCGTCAGGGCACACAGCGCCGAAGCAAGGACGAATCCGGCCCACCCCCGCCCCTCACGCAACCTGATCGCACCCCGGACCAGCCAAGGCAGAGCGGCGTACCCGAGAAGTAGCGCCCACGCGCCGAGCCGGAGACGCTCGGCCACAAAGGGATTCCAGACGTACAGCGTCGTCGCCGCGGCTCCAGCCGGCCAGCCACCAAGCCGGAGCTCCCGCCACAGCACGGTCATCCCGAGCCCGGCCAGCAAGGGGATCGCGACCAGGACGGCCTTGTTGAGCAACTGCCCGCCACCGAGCTCGTCCAGCACGGCCACGACGACATCCGACGGCACCGCCCGCGGCATCGCCGCTGAAACTCCGAATAGATCCAGCCGCACCGAGAGATCCGGCACAAACACCATGTCGTAACTGACGACAAAACCCGGCGCCAGCAGTGGACCTGTGATCACTGCCGTGAGCAGCACGGGCCAGATCGCCGGCGCGATGCGCCTCATGTACTCGGACAACAAGGCCCCCGTTTCCTCGGCGCCGCACGATCCGAGCATCGACCACCATCGACAGGGCTCAGCACTGCGAGGCGTGACAGAGGAATTTACATCATTCGAATCCCAGCGGTCTTCCTGCGCGAGCTGTTCGACGCTTTCATCACGGGAGGTCGGCGCGTGGCTTCTCCACCGTGACCCAGGTCGGACTTGCTGCATGCGGGACTCGGTCTGGGGGCCACCAGCCGTGCGCAACGGACAGCGGGACGGGGTTCTCCGGGTCCGGGACGACGAAGACCAGGCCGTTGCCGCGGGCTTCGAGCTCGGCTGCGTAGGTGGGGTCGATGCGGTCGAGCGAGATCATGATTAGTCCGGACACCGGGTGTGGGCCCGTTGAGGTGACCTTGGTCGGCAGGCGGAGGTCTTCCTGCCTGCGCATGAGACCCAGCACCCATTGCAGGGTCCATTCGGTTTCCTGCTCCGTCGGCTTCCAGCGCCTGAAGCGCAACAAGTCGGCGTACTGCACGAGCGGTGGGATCTCACGCCGCGCCCGGAGCATCTCCTCTTGCACCGGGATGCTGATGATCAGGACCACCCGATCACCGCCATGCTCGACGGTCTCCGTGAGCCTGGCGTCCGCGTCCGGATTGCGTTCGACCCACTGCCGGACGACCGGCAGATCTGGTGAAGCCATCGCCGGACCTTCCTCATAACGCATACCAACCACCCCCTTCAGGGAACCATGCTCGGCAGCGGCAGGTACGGCGCCGTCGCCTAGTCGGCCTGCGCGATGTACGCCGCCTCCTGTCCGGCCAGCTCGGCGACGACCGGCGCAAGGGTGTCAGCCAAGGCGGCGCCGATGACGAAGCCAGCCGCTGATGACTGTCTTGCACCCGTAGCAGGGGCAGGCTTTCAGGAACACGTGGGAATTCGTGAAGGAGATCCATGGTTCAGCGCCAGAAGTTCCAGCCCTGGGGGGCCTTTGGGAATGTGGGTGGTGGGCTCCAGCCTGGGAGCGGTTGCCAACCCGGGGGAGTGGGCGGCCAGTTCGGCGGAGGATGGAAGCGATAGCGCTTATCCCGGAGGTGCCAGAAGACTGACCACCCGGCCGCGGCCACGGCCAAGGCCAGAAGTGCCGCGCCGACTGCGGCGAAAGTTGTGGGTTCGGGGCCACACCCGGTCGCGTCCGGGGTGCAGGGGTCGGAGGGGACTCCCAGCATCATCACGCCAAGAAATCCGAGGACTGCGAACACGCCCGACGCGCACCACCCCACCGTAATGAAGATCTTGTGGGAGGGCGCGTCGGAGAAGCCATGCAACACGCGTGGATCCGGGGGCGCTGACCAACTCACCTCGCCATTACAAACGCACACGCCCGGGTCCGGGCGACCTCGCCTCCTGTTGGCACTCAACCGTGACCTTCGAGCCAAACCCCGATGCCACGATCCCGCTCAACAGGAGGCTGTGGACTGTGTCGGTCAGCGGCGGCGGCCCCAGCGGCGGGTTGCGCCGATGCCGGCGAGGTGGAGTGCGATGCACAGGAGGCCGGCCATCAGCAAGGTCTGCGGGGTGAAGGCGTCACTGACGCTGGCGTTGGCCCAGTCGAGAATGAGGGCCAACCCGAAGATGACGGCGGCGATGATCGCGAACATTGAGTGCTCCTTCGAAGGATCGGGCGGAAGTAGCCTTCAAGTACCCATCTGCTATCGCAGACAGACTGACCCTGGCGACGAAGAGGGTTCAGCGCCCGGTCGTGGCTTTGTCGAGGAGGGCAACGATGGTCTGCTGTTCGGCTTTTGCTTCCGCCGAGCCGGTTCCGCCGCGCCCGGTTGTGAGGTGGGCGAGGTCCGAAGGGGTCGAGCCGTGATCGTTGGGCAGGCGTGGGTCGGCGCCTGCGCGGAGGAGTTGATCCACGGCGGCTGAGCAGCGGTTGCGGACTGCACGATGCAGGGGAGTGACGCCGCCGGCGGCGGTCGCGTTCGGGTTGGCACCTGCTGCGATCAGCAACTCGATCACAGCTCGCTGAGCTGTTGGGTTCCAGTTCGTTGAGCCCGGTACGCCGATGACTGCGGCGTGCAAGGGTTCTGAGCCGCGTCGGTTTCGAGCGCCGATGTCGGCACCGCGCGCGATCAGTTCACGAGCGAGCTCGACGTCGTACGCGAATGCCGCGGCGTGCAGCGCGGTGTCGCCTTCGTACAGCTGGGCATGGCACCGGTCGATGAAGAACTCGTCGGGGCGCGCCAAGCGTGCCGTGACCAGCGACGGTACGGCGTCGAGCGCTGCCGTCACGGCCCGTCGGTCGCCTGTTGCGATGGCTGTCAGCAGGCTGGGGAGGTCTTTGATGTCAGCCATGAAGCAGGTTACCGCGCTAGCGACTACGCCTTCGCCGGTGCGCCCAAACTCCTGAACGTCATCAGCACGAAAGGAACGGCAAGAAGGACCGCCCCTGCGACCGCCGAGCCCGTGCTCGGCGTCCTGGTGCCCGGGTCCAGGACGGCGTACCGGATCACGAAGGCGAGGCCCAAGTTGACTGCGCCCGCTGCGAAGATCGCCTGAGCATCACTCCATTTGTCCACGTCCAGCACATTTTTCGGCAGGTTGCTGATGCCCGCCACAATCAGCGCGGTCGGAACCAGAGCGATGTACATGCTCAGCAGAAGCCACAAGATCTCGCTGAACTTGCCGCTCCAGCTGTCCTTCCCAGTCACCAGCGCCACAATGCCGACCACCGCCGAATAGGCTCCCAACGCCTTCAGCACCTTGTCCATGTCGCCCCCTTGCTCCGATGGCGATCACGCCATCCGCGACGGCATCGGGCCAGCCGTCCGCCGCTCCCGCCCCGTCCCCCCGGGATGAGGTCAGTGTGACACCAGAACCCGCGCAGTGCCACGATTCATTCACAGAGATTGCCTCGGGCCCATGAATTGCAACCTCTCCTGATTCGGAGCGGCTTTCGCTAACTAGGCTGGCGGCATGAGCCTCGACATTCCCGACCAGGTCCGCAAGACGGTCATTGCCGACGGGAACGAATCCTGGCTCGACGAGCTGCCGGCCGTGGTCGACTCGCTGGCTCAGGAGTGGTCTCTGATCATCGGGTCCAGCCTCGCGGGTGGTCACGCGGCGCTGGTCGTCGAGGTGACGCTTGCCGACGGATCTCCGGCGGTCCTCAAGATCGGTGTGCCAGGTCGCGACGTCGGTCACGAGGCCACCGTGATGCGCCTGGCGAACGGAGACGGATGCGCCAGGCTGTTGCGCGAAGACCTGGGTCGGCAAGCGCTTCTGCTGGAGCGCCTTGGAGCTCCCATGTATGACATTGTCGCCGACCCTGCAACCCGCCTCACCTTGCTGTGCGAAGTGGCGCTTCGCCTCTGGCGTCCGATCGATCCCGAGATTGACCTTCCAACCGGCGCGAAGTTGGCTGAGCAGTACGCCGATCGGCTTCCAACGCTATGGGAACAGGCGGGGCGACCATGTTCGCCGGCCACTGTGGCGGATGCGCTGGAGTGCATGCATCGTCGTCGGGTTGCCCACGACGACCGGTCCGCGGTTCTGGTCCACGGTGATATCCACGAGATGAACGCCCTGCAAGCCAGTGACGGCAGCTACAAGCTGATCGATCCAGCCGGGCTGCGGGCCGAGCCAGCCTGCGACCTCGGCACCATCGTGCGCTCGAATCCGGGCCTCGGCGATGACCTCCGAGCGCGGACCGACCAACTGGCTTCTGGTACGGGCGTGGATGCCACCGCCATCTGGGAATGGGGAACCATCCACCGAGTCTTCAGCGGCGTCTACGCCTGCAGCATCGGCTTCCAGCCCTTCGGCAATCTGCTGCTGGCCGAAGCCGACCGCCTTACGTCGTAACGACCGCACAGGCGCCTTGAGGATGCGCAGTGCGTACTGGGCGGCCGCCGGTCTCGGTATCGTCGAGGTATGGCGGGCTGGGAGAGTCTGCGGGGGGACCTGCTGCGGTTGGGTGAGGAGTCGCCGGGCGCGCTCGTGGTGTGGCCGAATCCCCACACCGAACGGCGGTCCGAGCGGCGGTTCCGGATCGTGCTGGCGGCCTGGGCGACCGAGATTGCGGGCACGCTGAAGGCGAAGTACGGCGATGTGGTGGATCTGCAGGTTGGGGCGATGACCTTTCCGGGCGGAGAGTTGGTCGCGAGTAAGTCCGCGCTCCAGCTGCCGGGAGTCCCTGCCGACGCTGCTGGGCTCGACGTCGAGGCCGTGCGTCCGCTGTCGGTTCGGTCCGGACGGTACGCGCACGAGGAGTTGAAGGTGACGAATCGCGCCGATCACACGCAGATGTTGATGACCTCGCGAGACCTGCTTTCGACGGTGACCGATCGCGCAGGCAACGTCGTCGGTCGGTATGCAGGACCGCGCAATGCGGGACGCCGCGGACTCCCGATCGAGCCTCAGCAGAGCCGGCCCGTGTCTGTCTTGATTGGTACGGCCTCGGTGGTTCTTGAGTTGGGATATGCGGTTCCGCCGGGGGAGTGGAAGCTGGTTGTCTTGTTGCAGACCGAGGAGAGGTTCGTGTTGTCGGGACCGTTGGAGATCACCGTTACGCCGTGAAGACGTTGGGAGTTGGCTTTGAGCGAGCAGGGATGGCAGCGGTTTCTGGCTGCGGAGGGCGGGGGCGACTGGGTGGTGCTGCACGGAGGGGCGGTGGCGGTCTTCCCGGTGGCGTCGCTGGTTGAGGCGGCGCGGTTGGCTGAGGCGGTGGCTCAGGTTGCCGGGGCGGACGTGATCCTGACCTTGACCGATCGCCAGCTCACTGTGCGGTTGATGCGTGGTGTCTTTCGGTTGGAAGAGGCGCATGTCGAGGTGGCTCGGGCGGTTTCGGCGGTAGCTCGAGCGCACGGCGCGGAGGCTGATCGGAGCCTGGCGCAGGAGGTTTCGTTTGCCGTGGCGGCTCAGCCGGATGCCATCGACGTCGGGTTCTGGCGGGCGGTGCTTGGGTACGCCGAGTTGGACTACGACAACGCGGTCGACCCGCTGGGCCACGGATCGACCGTCTGGATGCAGGACCTGGACCCGAACAAGTCGCTCCGGCACGCGATGCATGTCGACGTGTCAGTTGCCCGCGAAGAGGCCGAGAACCGTTTGGCCGCGGCCCTCGCTGCCGGTGGCCGGATCGTCGACGATTCCACCGCTCCCGGCGCCTGGATCCTCGCCGACCGCGCCGGAAACAAGGTCTGCATAGCCGCCTGGCCGGACGGCGCCCCCGGCCTCGGCTAGAGGCGGGAGAGTTCCTGTCAGTCGGGCCTGCAGGTGCCAGTAGGAAATCGTGCGCTGGACCTTCAACCCAGGCCGTCGAGCGTCGTGCTGCGGCTCAGTCATCAGCGCACCTCCAAACGCGGTGAAGTCAGTATGGCTTGGTGGATAGTCTCGGTGGAGTGAGATGGCTGGAGGACGGGTCGGCGGAGGCGGTTGCGGAGGCGTTGGGAAAGGTTGGGCTTGGCGGGCACTCGGTGGTGGTTCGGGAATCGGTGGGGGACGACCCGCTGTGGTGGTCGGCCAGTGCAGTTGTGGGCGGGCGGTACGTCGTGAAGTTTGCGTGGTCGCAGCCTGCGGCGTTGAGGCTGGCGCATGAGATCGCAGTGCTGGCAGCGCTGAGGCCGGCGGTTCCGTTTCTGCCGGAAGTAGTTGCTAGCAGCACCGATCCGGTGTTGCTGGTGACAAGGCTGGTGCCGGGTGAGGCGTTGTTCGACGTCGTGGACTCACTGGACCGGGACCAGGTCGGACGCCAGCTCGCTGAGTTTCTCGGCGAGTTGCACAACCAAGCAGGGCACGACTATCCGGCCGCGTCGTTGCAGCCGGCCACGACCGACGTACTGCGGGAGCAGTTCCCCAGATGGACTCGTCCGGATCAGCGCGCCGATGTCATCAGCTGGTGCGACTGGGCGGATGACGTGCTGCGGACGCCGGGTCCGCAGGTGCTGGTGCATGGGGATCTGCACGGTGGGAATCAGGTGTGGGACGGCGGGAAGCTCCGTGTGGTCGTGGATTTCGAGACGGCGGGTCTCGCTGTTCCGGAGTACGACCTGCGGACGTTTCCCGGAACTGGTCCGGGCGTCGAGTTGCTGACGGCCACCATCCGCCACTACGCGCAGATCACCGGGCGAGAGTTGTCGGTCGAGCGGGCAATGGCGTGGCATCTCCGTACGGCGCTCGCGGACGCGTTGTGGCGGAGCGAGGAGGGCGTACCGCTGCCGGATCACCGCACCCCGCAGGAGTGGGTCGATGATCTCAGGGACCGATTCGCGGCGCTGGGCATCAGCATCAATCGCTGAAATCCTTGTCGACAGCCACCGATGAGTGGAGGTCGAAGTCCCGGCGTGCGACGGTCCGGCGGCTCATACTCACCTGCGGGAGGACGAGGTCTGGTACGTCATCGACGGGCCTTCCGGTTCAAGGCCGGCGACCAGATGCTGCGAGCGACGACCGGCGGCATGGCCTTCGGTCCCCGCGGGATGCCGCACGCGTTCCAGAACGTCGGCGACACGGTGGGACTGTTGCTGATCATCACCAGTCCGTCAGGTCTCGAGCGGTTCTTCGAGCAGGCCGCCGAGATGTCACACCCGGTGGACCCCGAAGAGCTCGCCGCAATCGGGCGAGCCAACTGGGTCGAGTTCATGGGCCCGCCACTCGCCGTCTCCGACCCGCTCTAGCTGGGGCTCGAGGGGGTCAACTTGTTGGTCATGAGCCAGTTGTCGATGTGGCTCATCGTGGTGTGGAGGATGTCGCCGAACAGGATCATGTGGTCGGCGTCGAGGAGTTCCTGGTAGGTGGCGTTCCGGTACTTCGCGGCGGTCGCGCGGCAGACCGCTGGTACGACGGTGCGGTCCTGGGCGCCGCCGAAGATCAGGACCGGGCCGTCGATCGTGGAGTAGTCGACGCGGGACGCCTTGCGACGGTCGAGCTGAGGAAAGGCCATCTCGCAGTACGCGCGGCCCGATTCGCAGACGAGGTCGGCGAAGAGCGCGCGGGAGTCCTCCTCCGTCTGCGTGATCCGGCCGCCGACGTGGAACTTCTCCCAGGTCGGACGGAGCGGCTTGGTCCACGGGCGTGCCTGGAGGTAATGGCTCAGGAACAGGCGGCTCATCGACGGGTAGATAGCGAAGATCCCGGCCGCCGGAGCTGGGCAGACGCCGATCAGACCGGCGTGCTCGGTCCGCGCCGCGACGAGTTGCGCCAGCAACCCACCCAACGAATGCCCGAGAATCAACGGCGGCGAGTCGAGCGACTCACACACCTCGACCAGGTCGTCGGCGTAGTCCGTCAGGCTCAGCCCCGCGATCTGCGCCGCGCCGTCCTCGAGGGACAGTTCGTGATGACGCAGTGTCGGCGTATGAACCACAAACCCACGCTCTTCGAACGCGGCGCGGGCCTCATGGAAGTGACTCCCGCGACCCCAGGTCCCATGGATGAGAACAACATGCTCGACATCGCTCATGTCGCCGAAACCTATCCGACCGGAGTGTGCAGGTCGCTCAAGCCGCTCCGGCGGCCGAGTGATTGCTGCCGGACTCACCGGCTGAGCGCACAGCGCGGCATTCGTTCATAGGATTACTCGTATGGCGGACTCGGTGCGGATGGGTGTGGTCGGGGCGGGCAGCATCTCGGTGCGGGGGATCCTGCCGCATTTGTCCCAGCCCGATCTGGCGGGGCGGGTGACGCTCGCGGCCGTGTGCGATCCCGTACCAGGACGGGCGGAGGCTGCCGCGGAGAAGTTCGGAGTGGGGCAAGGGTTCACGGAGTACGAGGAGCTGTTGGCTCGGGGTGATGTGGACGCGGTGACGATTGCTTCGCCGATCGGGTTGCACTACGAGCAGGGGAAGCTCGCGCTGCAGGCCGGCAAGCATGTGCACTTCAACAAAACCATGACGCTGACCGTTGCCGAGGCTACCGAGTTGATCGAGCTGGCGGCCGCCAACGACCTGCGGATCGTTGCTTCGCCGGGGGAGATGCTGCGTCCGCACCACATCCGGACGCGTGAGCTCATCGCCGAGGGCGCGATCGGCACGTTGTCGTGGGTGAGCTGTGGGGCGTCGTTCGGCACGTACCACGAGAACGAGTCCGTCCGCGGCGGCAACGACGTACTGAGCAACATCGACCCCTCGTGGTACTTCCGCAAACCCGGCGGCGGCCCGATGTACGACATGACCGTCTACGCGCTGCACACCGTCACCGGCATCCTCGGTACGGCGAAGCGCGTGACGGCGATGTCCGGCGTACGGATCCCCGTGCGCAGCAGCGGAGGCGTCGACGTACAGACCGATGCCGACGACAACACCATCGTGCTGATCGACTTCGGCGACAACGTGTACTGCGTCGCCACCGGCACCGCCGCGGGACCGATCCGCGGCGGTTTCGGCGGCGCGTACTACGGCACGGAAGGAACGATCGACGGCCTGCTGCTGAATGGGGAACCGTTCGACTTCCCCAACCGCGACCCCGCCGAGCTCGCGCCGCGGGGGCCGGGCAACCAGGCGCTCCTCCCGCACGTCACCGGCGCCCACCGCGATATCGAGGAGCAGCACGTTTACGAGGACGTCATGCAGCTCGTCGACTGGGTCCGCGACGGCACGCCCTCCATTGTCACCGCCGAACACGCCCGCCACGTCATCGACATCATCGAGTCCGCCTACCGCGCCGCCGCCACCGGGCAGACCCAGGAACTCACGACCACGTTCTAACCCTCACAACAGGCGCGATGGAGCCACTCGGGCTCGTGCCACCAGTAGGTGTCGTCGTGGGCATGCGCCTGCTCCCGGGTGAGTGGCTGCGGGGCGTCGATCACCCGGACCGCAGGCTCATTCCGGTTGCCGGCCTGGTAAGGCGCCAGCAACTCGTCGACCGTGTAGAGGTTGCCCGCGACAACGACCTGCGAGACGGCGGCGGCCGCGCGGATGTCCGCGAGCGGATCCCCGACCACGAACGACAGATCGGCCTGGGCTCCGGGTTTCACAACGCCGAGTTTGTCCTCCAGGCAAAGCCAGCGCGCTGGATTGCGCGTCGCCGTGGTCAGAGCTTCGTACGGCGTGAACCCGCCGGCCACCATGGATCGCAGATTGGCGTGCAGCGAGACCGCCATGTTGTCCAACGGCGTATCGGTCCCGGAGATCACCAGCCCGCCGCCGCGATGGATCCGCAGCACCATGTCGACGTTCCCGCGCAGCAGCTCGCGAGTCGTGACGCCGGCAGGTCCACGGGCAGTGTTCACCTCGGCCATCAACGCGGCGTACTCCCACGACGGATACAACGTCGTCGTACGCCGATCCGTCAGCAGCGACGAATCGTCGACATGCGCCATCGTCGAGTTGAACAGCGTCGGCGTCACGGACAGCCCGGCCCGCGTGAACAGCGTGACCACATCGGCGTACGCGCGCCCGAGCCGACTGACCGTGTGCGAGTACCCGAGCCGGTTGGTCGCCCCGGTGTGCTCCATCCCGTCCATCCCGAGGTGCTCGGCCGGGTAGAGGTAGTGCGACGACAACTGCAGCCCGAGCCGGTGCACGAGCGCGATCGCCCGCCGCTGGTACTCGATCGGCAAGCGCACATACGTCTTCACCAAGTCGTACGCGAGCCCCTCGACCCGATCGAGCTCCAGACCGAGCTGCCGCAGGGACAACGTCGGCCGCATGAAGTTGTAGTACACCCGCGACCCGTCGATCGCCTCGCCCGTCGCGAAGTACCGCGGCCCGCGCAACGCCCCACTCACGAGTGCCTCGCGCGTCTCCTGCATCTGGTACGCCGGATCGCCCGGCGACCGCGTCGACGTGATGCCATAGGCGAGCCACAGGTTCCCTTGCCGCGCACCCCACGCTCGCCCGCGCAGATGCCAATGGTTGTGCGCATCAACGAGTCCCGGCATCACGGTGAGCTTCGACGCGTCGACGTCGGCACGGCCGTGATGCGGACGTACGGCGGCGATCCGCGACCCGTCCAGCACGACGTCGACGTCGCGCCGCAGCGAGGTCGACCGGCCGTCCCAGAGCGCTCCGGCGTGGATCGTGACGTGCTGGTTGATCGTCGCCCGGCGGTAGGACAGATCGATCCGGATCGTCTCCGGCCGGCCGCCGTCGATCGTTGTCCTGCGCAACTTCCCGTTCGACAGGTAGAGCAGCGTGTGAGCGTCCTGCCAGACCGGCGAGTCCGTGACCTCGCTCGTGATCGCACGTGGCGAGCCGGTGAACCGGCCGCGGGCGTCGACCGGTACGACGTACAGCAGGCTCTCGACGACGAAGGCGAGGTGCTTGCCGTCCGGGGAGAAGACCGGGCCGTCGTCACCGCGGGTGGCGAGCGAGCGGAACGGCATCGGTTCGACGTACTCGAGTGCGGCGGTCTGGACATCGACGTACAGAAGCTGGCTCGTGCCCTCGCGGAATCGCTTGGAGAACGGCTTCACCGCAGCCAGGACGAGGGTGCGACCGTCGCGCGACCAGCTGACCCGGCCGGGTTGGAAGAGCGTCGGCGTGACCTGGCGGACCTCACCGGACGCGATGGAGAGCACCCAGGCGATCCCGTCCTGGTCCTGGTAGGCGATCCGTTGTCCGTCGGGAGAGAAGCGTGGGGCGGTCTGGGCGCCCGGCAGGCCCGACAGTTTGGTGTCCACGCCAGAAGCGATGTCGTGCAGCCAGAGATCCGCAGTACCGTCGCGATCGCTTGCGTACAGCAACTTCTTGCCATCGGGTGAGAAGTCCGGATCCGAGTTGAAGTAGCCGTCAGCAACCAGTTTGCGCGGCGCCTCACCAGACTCCATCAACCAGAGCGCGTTCAACGCGCGGAACGCGATCCAGTTGCCGTCCGGCGACACGGTCGGACTCGCAATCCCACGGACCGCGTGCTGTCCGGAAGACTCGAGATCGGGCGCCTTCGGCCGTGGCCGCTTCGACGTCACCGGAACAGTCGCCTCGAACGGTACGACGCCACCCTGGTAGCGATGGACCGTGCCGTCCGCGGTGTAGAAGAGGCCCGCGGACGTCCAGGACGGCGGCAGCGCGAACACATCTTTGCCGGTCGTCACTTGCTTGCCATCCACAACAAGATCGCACGTCGGACCAGTCAGCCGCACGTAGGCGAGCTTCCCGTCCGGTGAGTACGACGGCCCGAACACACTGATTCCCGTCTGTGCGGCGACAAGCGTCGTACGGGCGCCTGTCCCGAGGTCGAGCTGCACGATCGAGCTGGCATCGACGGTGAAGGCAACCTTCGTACCATCCGGGGACACCGCCGGCTCGGCTTCCTCGCTGGCCTCGTCGGTGAGTGGGGTGATCGCGCCGGTCGCGAGATCCAGGCGATGAATCCCGTAGCTGCCACCGCGGTCCGACGAGAACACGATCGACCGGCCGTCAGGCGTGACGTGCGGCTCGCGGTCATCGTACCGTCCGCTCGTCAACTGCCGGAGTCCGCTGCCGTCCGGCCGGATCGTCCACAGGTGGAAGTTCCCGTCCCGATAGGACTGGAACACGATGGACTTCCCGTCCGGCGACCAGCGCGGCCGGGTCGCGTCCTGCAGGTCATCGGTGAGCCGGCGCGAGGCTCCGCCCGCGGCCGGCGTCACCCAGATCGCCGTCACGAGGTCGAACGCCAGCCACTTCCCGTCCGGCGACACCGACACCATGATGTTGGTGCCTTCCCGGAGTACTGCCTGATTCCCGGCGGCTCGAGCGGGCAGGTTCGGCAGTTGCACGGCGCCGACTGCGGCGACTCCTCCGCTGAGCTGCAGCGCGCGACGCCGCGAGATGCTCCACGATCCAGGGTTCTCGGTCATGATCCGGATCCAATCCCTAGGGGGCGGTGGGACCTCACCGAATCTGCCAGGACCGTCAGCGCGGCACGATCCTGACCGGCGCGCCTCGCGCCCAACGGCCGCTAGCGTGCGACGAACGGTGAACGTCTATCGTCTGCGCCATGCCATCTCTGTCTCCACGGGCCCAGGCGCTCGGTGCGGCCGTGCTCTGCCTGGTGATCGCTGTCGGGGCCGGGCTCGCGGTGGACAGCCGGCTCGACCGGCACTGGATCCTGCGCGGGCTCACGGTCTTCCTCGCGATCTGCTGCGCGGCACTGCTGCTGACCGATCAGACCCGGCGGCTGCGGCAGATCATCACGGCGATCGGGCTGGCGATGTTCGGGCTGATCATCCCGGTGTCGCAGACGACCTGGTCGAAACCGCCGGAGATCAAGTTCGCGTTGCAGGTCGCGACCGACGCCAAGAACGCGGCCGAGAAGGCATCCAGCAGCAGCGTCACGGTCGCGAACGTGAAGACCGCGGCCGAGGCGCGCGGCGGCGCCATCGGCTCCTTCGCCACCGCGAAGAGCCCCCAGGTCCACGGTGCGGACGCCTTCCCGGTCATCGTCCGCGCCAAGCGCGACCAAGGCCGCCCCTGGGCCTGCGTCTCATTCACCGGCCTCACCGCCAAGGTCCGCCCCTGCTGAGGTGTACCGAACGACAGGAGGTAGTGGCCCATGCTGCCTACCATCGACGACTCCCAGGCGGGAGTCGACGGTGTAGTACACGTATACGTCCTGTCGTTAAGTGCGCGAGGCCAGTTCCTCAGCGCGATCCAGAGGGTTCCAGGTAATCGGCCGGCCGCCGAGCTGAGCCTCGACTACCTCCAAGCCGGCTTCCCAGCCGGCCGCGGCCGGACCGGCGGCGGTGGGATCGGACAGCACATTCGTGAAGACCAAGCGGCTGCCGTCCGTCGTACCGGTGATCTCCCAGGTGAGGATCTCACCGGCCCACTCGTACTCGAGCACCGACGGCGGCTCGTTCCGCAGCATCCGGCCGCTCGAGCCTTCGCTCATCCCGTACCGCCGACGCTGCTCATCGGTCACGCCGAACAACAGCGCAGCGCCGGCCGGCACGTCCAGCTCCACGACAGCCGGGAACCAGGCGGACAACTGACCAGGATCCGTGATCGCCCGCCACACCTTCTCGGGCGGATGCGGCAACAACCGCACGAACCTGATCGCCACCCGCCCGTCCTCGGTCCCGAACACCGTCCCACGCCGACTGTCCATACCCTGAATATAACCCATCAGGCATATATCTGTGCGTCCATGGCGTGGGCAATCGATTTCTCCTCGGCCTGATGACCGCTAGGGTCGCGGGCATGACTCTTGGGAATCTCACCGGTATCAGTGCGCTCGCCGATGTCGAGTCGCGGTCCATCAGTGCGGAGAACCCGACCGGTGAGCCCGGTCAGGGCGGGCGGCGGACCGAGGGGACCGGGGCGTATGCGGCCCGGGATCTCGGTCAGGGGTGGAAGGTCTCGCCGTCGATCGAGATCGGGCCGGGGGAGACCGCGACGCTGGCGGATATCGCCGGCTCCGGCTGTGTCACCCACATCTGGCTGACCACGCACGTCGACCACTGGCGCCGGCTGGTGCTGCGCGGGTTCTGGGACGGCGACACCGCGCCGGCGATCGAGACTCCGGTCGGCGACTTCTTCTGCTCCGGCTGGGGCAAGTTCGCGCAGGTCAGCTCGCTGCCCGTCGCGGTGAACCCGAACGGCGGTTTCAACTGCTACTGGGAGATGCCGTTCAAGGAGCACGCCACGTTCACGCTGGAGAACACGCACGACGAGAAGGTGGTCGTGTACTTCCAGGTGGACTACTGGCTCGGCGCAGTGCCCGACAAATCGGCATACCTGCACGCGCAGTGGCGGCGGAGCAATCCGCTCGAGTCGAAGACGGTCCACACTCTGCTGGACGGCGTGGAGGGGCCAGGGCACTACGTCGGCACCTACCTGGCCTGGGGTGTCAACAGCACCGGGTGGTGGGGTGAGGGCGAGGTGAAGTTCTACCTGGACGGTGACGACGAGTTCCCGACTATCTGCGGCACAGGTACCGAGGACTACTTCGGCGGCGCGTGGAACTTCGACGTACCTCACCTGGGCGGCTACACCGAATTCAGTACGCCGTACCTCGGTATGCCGCAGGTGATCCGCCCGGACGGGCAGTACCAGAGCCAGCAACGCTTCGGCATGTATCGCTTCCACCTGCCGGACCCGATCCGGTTCAAGGAGAAGCTGCGCGTCGACGTCCAGGCCCTCGGCTGGCGCTCCGGCGGCCGCTATCTGCCGCTCCAGGACGACATCTCCTCGACCGCGTTCTTCTACTCGGGCAAGACGAGTACGACGCGACCGGACACCCCG
This sequence comes from Kribbella pratensis, assembly GCF_004365355.1. Lineage (GTDB taxonomy): Bacteria > Actinomycetota > Actinomycetes > Propionibacteriales > Kribbellaceae > Kribbella. The sequence goes on from NZ_SODP01000001.1 coordinate 981,232, forward strand.
ACTCACGACGTGATGGAGATCTGCTAGCCGGCGCCCCCGAAACCGCTCAAGGCGTAGGCAAAGGGTTCTGGAGAGCTGTGTCGGCGAGGACGACGAGGGCTGCGGTCCACGCGAGTGGCGCCTCGCCGGCCGGCTCCAGATCCCGGTTCACCTTTTCCGGCAACGCGCCGGTGCTGGTCCGGTGCTGATCGAGCCAGGACAGCAGGGTGTTCGCCGTGGCCCGATCCCCGCGTGCCGCCGCGCTCAGCGCGAACAATGCGGTCTGCGGCGTCCACGACACCCCGTCCGTACGCCAATCCTCACCCGGCGTCACGCCGCCGTTGGGCTGCGTGAGTACGGCGTGGGCTCGGTCGATCGCGGTCGACACGACGGCGCGCGCGGGTGCGAACGGGGGACCGAGCACCGTCACGATCGCGTCCGCCCCGCCGCCGATGCCGACCGGTTCGACACCTGGTTCCAGGAAGCTGGTCGACGCAGCCGGAGTGCGGGGGTAGTCCGGTCCGAAGACGCGATCGGTTGCCGCCGACAACGTTTCGAGCGCGGCCTGCCAGCGGGTCGCCTCAGCCGGGTGGTGCTGATCGGTGGCGATCCGGACCGCGGAGCGGAGCCCGGTCAGCAGCGGGGCGACCGTGCCGAGAGTCAACTTCTTCTCGCGCCGCTCCCAGTAGTCCGACGACGGTCCGGGCAATCCGTCCGGCGCGAGCTCGGTGACGATCTGGTCGGCCGACTCCCGGACCATCTCCCAGTACCTGTCACCCGCACGGCAGAACCACGTCGCCCACAGCACCCACCCGGACCCGTCGAGCTGTGACGCACGGCCGTCGTCGACCCGCCCGCCGGTCTCGGTGTACCGCGCTTCCCACCGTCCCGTCGACGGTCGCACGCGATCCAGAAACGCCAGTACGTCGAGTGCCTGGTCGTACTGACCGATCGCGCACCGGGCGACGGCGACGAACGACGCGTCGCGCGGCCAGACGTACCGCCATGGGCCGTTCCAGCCGGCCAAGGTCGCGCCGTTGGGGAGCGTGAGACCGTCCAGATCGGCCAGTGCGTGCCGGACCAGGTCGCCGTACTGCCCGCTGCCGAGGGCCGAGTCGGCGTGGGTTGCCGTACGGCCGGGGATGCCGTCGGCGACCAGGCGAGGTTGCGGGTTGCGGATCAGGTTGCTGGTGGCCCCGGCGGCCAGGATCGCGAGCAGAAGGGCAATGACGGCGTACGGGAACCAGCTGTGCCGGCCGCCGTCGCGCATGGTGCCCTCCTATTGAGCCAGGTGCTGCACTTCCGCCTCGAACTTACGCCGCGGCGCCAGCTCGACCAGGTACATCGCGGACACCACCAACGCTCCACCGACCAGCATCCGCCACGTGAGGCTGTCGGACCCGAACAGTACTGCGAACGTCGAGGCGAACACTGGCTCCATTGTCATCGCAATCGCGGCCCGCGTGGGAGTCAGGTGTGCCTGTGCCCACGTCTGCACAATCAGCGCGAGCGCTCCGGCAACCAGCGCCATGTAGACCACCGCGGCCCAGTCCCGGCCGGAGCTCGGCACAGAGAACCCGCCGGGCAGTGCGCCGATCCCGCATACGCACGTGATGACGATCATCTGCAGCGTCGACAGGCCGAACGCGTTCTTCGGTGTCGACCACGCACCCAGCCCGATGATGTGCAGCGCATAGAGCCCGGCAGAGGCCAGCGTCAGCAGCTCACCAGTGCCCAGCGTGAAGCCGCGCAAGGACAGGACGCCGAGGCCGACCGTGGCGAGGATCACGGCGAACCAGGCCCAGCGACCGATCTTGTGCCGGAGGATGACCGCGCCCAGCAGCGGGGTGAAGACGACGTACATGCCGGTGACGAAGCCGGAGACGCTCGCCGAGGTGTGCCGCAGGCCCTCGGTCTGGACGAGCTGTGCGATGCCGTACGTGATGCCGAGGGCAACGGCCCGGCCGCGGTCCAGGCGGCTCAGTTTCGAGATCGCCGGGGGATGGATCAGCACCAGCGCGACCGAGGCGATCAGGAATCGCAACGCCAGGTAGTCGGCGACGTCCATCCTGGTGAGCAGATCTTTGGTCAGGAAGAACGTCGACCCCCACGCCGCTGCGACCGCGAGCAGGGCGAGGACGGCGATCCGCGGGTGGTTCACGCCGCTCATCAGATCAGAAGCCTTCAGCAGAAGGCAAAACGCGCTAGAGCACTGTGATGGTGACCGTGCTGCCCGGTTGCGCCTTCTTGCCGGCGCCCGGACTCTGCGCGGCGACGATGTTCAACCCGAGGTTGAACGGAGCCTTCTGCACCGTCACCTTGAAGCCGGCATCGGTGAGGATCTTCTGCGCGTCCGCGGTGCTCTTCCGCTTGACGTCCGGTACATCGACCAGCGGCGGGCCGAGCGAGACCACCATCGTGATCTTGTCCTTGGCGAACAGCGTCCCGCTGTTGGGCGTCTGGCTGATCACGTTGCCCTCGGCGACCTTCTCGTCGTACTGCGTGGTCCGGCCGACGGTGAAGCCGAGCTTGCGGAGCGCCTTGCTCGCGTCGTGGTAGGACTTGCCGGTCCAGTCGGGCACGGTGATCGGCCGTTTGCCCTTGCTGACCGCGAAGTTGACCGCGGTGCCCGGCTTCACGACCGTGTTGAACCGCGGGCTGATCGCCATCACCCGGCCTTGCGGCACGGTCTCGCTGTACTGCTCGCTGATCTGCCCGGTGATCAGTTTGATCGGGGACAGGGCTTGCTGGGCGGCGTCCAGTTGCAGACCGACCAGTTGTGGCACCCGATAGCGTTCCGGACCCTTCGACACGGTGAGACCGATATCACCGTTCTTGCGGATCCGATCGCCCGCCGCGGGGTCGGTCCGCATGACTGCTCCGTTGGGCACGTCTTCGGAGTAGTCCTGATTGTCCAGACTCGTATGCAGCCCCGACTTCGCCGCTTCCGCTTCGGCGACAGCGGGCACCATGCTCACCAGGTTGGGCGTCGTGGTGTACCGGTGGATGCCGTAGTACCAGGCTGCGGTGCCGATGGCGATCGCCGCGGCCAGGATGACGATCAGTGCGATCGGGCCGCGACTCCGGCGCCGCTGCTGAGCGGGTGCGGCTGGTGGCTTGGCCGGAGCGCCGGTCGGACGACCACGGTCCACGGGTACGACGATGGTGTCGTGGCGGAGCGGTTCGACCTCCAGCAGTGCCTCTCCGCGCGTGTAGCCGTCGTCGTACCCGCTGTCCTGCCGGATCTGCTGGATCGGCACTGTCAGGTCACCGGTCAGCTCCGGGTCGTCCGGCAGCCCTTCCTCGAGCGCACTGCGTACGCGGTGCACCTGCCGGCTGAACACCCGCGCGTCTGTCGGCCGCAGGTCCCGGTCCCTCGCAGTCGCCCGCTGCACGAGCGCATCGACGTACGGCGGAATGGTGGGCACCTCAAGCGACGGCGCGGGTACGTCGGCGTGGACGTGGGCGTACGCGACCTGGATCGGGGTGTCGCCGGAGTGCGGCTTGTTGCCGGTGAGCAACTCGTACAGGAGGATGCCGGCGGAGTACACGTCCGAGCGGGCGTCCGCACTGCCGTCGGTGACCAGCTCAGGCGCCAGATACGACACTGTGCCCATCAGGAGGCCCTGCGTGGCGGTGTTGCCGCTGGCGCTGACCGCACGGGCCAGACCGAAGTCGGCGACCTTCACAACGCCCTTGTCGGAGATCAGCACGTTCTCGGGCTTGATGTCGCGGTGCACGATGCCGGCGTCGTGAGCGGCCGACAGTGCGGACAGGACCGGGGTGAGCAGGTCGAGCGCGCGGGCTGGGGACAGCGGCGCCTGCTCGCGGATGACGTCACGTAGCGTGCGGCCCGGCACGTACTCCATCGCCAGGAACAGCGTGCCGTTGTCGTCACCCTGGTCGAAGACGGCGACCACGTTGTGGTTCGAGAGGCGGGCGGCGGCCCGGGCTTCGGCCACGAACCGGCGGGCGAACTGGGCGTCGTCCCCGAGTCCGTCGTGCATCACCTTGAGCGCGACGGTGCGGTCCAGCCGGGTGTCGAGGGCCCGGTAGACGGTCGCCATGCCGCCCTTCGCAACACGCGCGTCCACGCGGTACCGGCCGTCGAGCATTCGCCCGACGAGGCGATCGCTGACCTGCGTGTCCACGTCGTCCGTCACTTGCGGTGAGCCGCCTCTCCAAACGTTCTGCTCAGAGAGTGTAGATAACGCCTCAGCGTCACCGGGCCAGGCTCACCGCAGCGGGTCCCACCCGCGTTCGAGCTGAGCCTTGATCCGGAGCACATTCCGGACGTACAGCTTCGTGTCCGGATACACACCGTTCTTCTTCACGCCGCCCAGGCCCTGGTAGTAGCCGGCGACGGCCAGGTCGAGGCGGGCCGCGCCGGTCAGCCGGCTCAGGAGCACGACTCCGGCGGTGACGTTGTCCTGCGGCTTGAGCAGGTCGAGCCTCCGGCCGACGATGCTCGAGGCGAATGTTCCGGTCGACGGGATCACCTGCATCGCGCCGATGGCGTTGGCGGGGGAGACGACACGCTGCTTCCAGCCGGACTCCTGCCAGCTCACCGCGAGGGCGAGCTGCGGGTCCACGCCATACCGCTTCGAGGTCGTCACGATCAGTGACCGCATCTGTGTCCGGGTCGGCAGCTTGCGCTTCTTCAAGATGGCCCGGTTGCGATTGGCCTGCGCGACGATGTGGTCGGCGTACGTGCGGCCGGCGAACGTGTTGTCGGTGCGTGCCTTCTTCGCCGGCTTCTTGGGGTGCAGCTTGACCGGGACCTGCAGCGGCTTGCCGGCGTAGATGTGGTCGCCCGAGCGCAGCCCGTTCGCGGCGAGCAGGTTGGCCTGGGAGCATTTGAATCGCTTCGCAATCTTCGAGACGGTGTCGCCACGCTTGACGACGTACGTCACCCGGCCGAGCTGGGAGCGCTTCGCCGGCTGAGCGGTCCGCGTGGTCGAGCCTTTGGCAGGGACCTTCAGGACCTCGCCGGCGTAGATCGCGTTGCCGTTGCCGGGCAGCTTGTTCAGGGCGACCAGCGTCTTGACCGACGTGCCGTAGCGGCCGGCGATGTGGCTGAGGGTGTCACCCTGTTTCACCTTGTACGCGCCGAAGCCGGGCGAGCCGGCGGTGATCACCGCCGCGGTCAGGACCGGTACGGCGAGCCCGCTCAGCACCCGTAAGACCTTGTGCATGGCAACCATCTCCCCGTGTGACGTCCTGTTGACCGTAAGGGCTGGTACGGATGTGACAACAGGGGGCCATGGGGTACGTGTTACGCCTGTAATGCAATGTTTACAATTCAAGGCTGAACTACATTGTTGTCGTTCACAAGCATTCCGGTTGCTGCAGGCAACTGTGAGTCAGTGCCCGAACCGGCCGGCGAGGAAGGGTTTCGCGAGATCCGGCAGCGTCCCGGTGCGGACGGTCTCGGCCAGCACCTGCGCGGTGACCGGCGTCAGCAGGACGCCGTTGCGATAGTGGCCGGTTGCCCAGAGCAACCGATCCAGGCCGGACGGTCCGAGGATCGGCGCGTTGTCGGGAGTCGCGGGACGGAGACCGGCGATCGCCTCGACCAGCTCGAGCTCGTCGATGAGCGGCAGGACGGTCCTGGCGTCGCGCAGCAGCGCGAACACGCCACCCGCCAAGACACGGGTGTCGTAACCGAGCTCGGAGGTGGTCGCGCCGACGACGAGCTCGCCACCAGGCCGCGGCACCAGGTAGACCGAGAAGCCGCGCGCAGTCGCTCGGACGGTGTGCTGCAGCGCAGGACGGTACGCCTCGGGCACTCGAAGCCGGAGTACCTCACCCTTCACCGGTCGCACCGGCGGACGGAGCTCGTCGGGTACGCCGTCCAGCTGTGACGACCACGGTCCGGTGGCAGCGATCACGTGACCGGCGTGCACGGTGTCGCCGTTCTCCAGCAGTACGCCGACGGCCGTCGTACCGGACGTGATGACGCGAGTGACGCGCTGGCGGATGAGTTTGACGCCTGAGAGGTCGACGGCGCGCAGGAGAGTGGCGACTGCCTGCCTGTTGTCGACGGAGTGGTCGCCGGGGACCCATACGCCGCCGGAGACACCTGTTGCGAGTAGTGGCTCGCGACGGCGGGCGTCCCGGCCGGACAGCTCCTCTACGTCGAGTCCGAGCCGCCGCTGGTAGTCGGCGAGCCTGCGGAGCGCCGCTGCGTCGTCGACGTCATACGCGACCGACAGTGTGCCGGTCCGGTGCAGGCCGGCGGGCTGTCCGGTCAGTTCTTCCAGTTCCTCGGCGAATGCGGGCCAGGCGTTCACGGATGCGAGGTTGAGCGCGAGCAGGTCGTCCTCGCCGTACTCGACCTCTGTGACCGGTGCGAGCATGCCGGCGGCGACGTTGGAGGTCTGAGCGCCCGGTGTCGGGTCGCAGACCGTCACTTGGATACCGTCCGCGGCCAGTCGCCACGCGGTTGCCAGACCGATCAGCCCGGCGCCGATCACCACCACATCCGACGTCAGCTCAGGCATGCCCAGAGCCTACGACTGACCAGACATGGCAGGCTTTGGGGTGTGACTGACCACACCGAACGACTCGACGACGCCCGCCTCTACCTGTGTACGGATGCCCGCGAGAAGCAAGGTGACCTCGAGCAGTTCCTCGACGCTGCCCTGGCCGGTGGCGTGGACATCGTGCAGCTGCGGCAGAAGGAGATGGAGGCTGCCGACGAGCTGGCTGCGCTGGAGGTGTTCGCCGACGCATGCAAGCGGCACGGCAAGCTGCTGGCAGTCAACGACCGCGCCGACATCGCCTTCGCGGCGGGAGCCGACGTACTGCATCTGGGGCAGCGGGACCTGCCGGTGCACGCCGCTCGGGCGATCACCGGACCCGGGCCGATCATCGGGCGGTCGACGCACACGTTCAGCCAGGTGAACGCTGCGGTGGCCGAGGAGGGGTCGGACTACTTCTGTGTCGGGCCGACGTGGGAGACGCCGACCAAGCCGGGACGGCAGGCCGCCGGTCTGGAGCTGGTGTCGTACGCCGCGGGCCGCCGTCAGTCGAAGCCGTGGTTCGCGATCGGCGGGATCGACCTGGAGCGGCTGGACGACGTACTGGAAGCGGGTGCGACGCGAGTGGTCGTCGTCCGTGCGATCACCGACGCGGACGACCCGGGGGAGGCGGCCGCCGAGTTCAGTCGGAGGCTGCGGTGATCAACAACCCGAAGGCCGCGCGGATCGTCGCGGTCGTGGTGATCGCCATGCTGGTGATCACCCTGGCGGCATCGCTGTTCGGGTGTGCGGCAGACACGAAGGCCTCCAACGGCGTCGACCCGGAGAGCGGTCTCAAGATCGTCGCGGTGGCCGACCTGCCGAAGGAGGCGCAGGACACGCTGAAGCTGATCGACCAGGGCGGGCCGTACCCGTACAGCCGCGACGGCGTGGTGTTCGGGAATCTGGAGAAGATCCTCCCGAAGCACGACCGCGGCTATTACCACGAGTACACCGTGAAGACGCCAGGCGAGAAGGACCGCGGCGCGCGCCGGATCGTGACCGGTAACGCTCAGGAGCGTTACTACACGGACGACCACTACAAGTCCTTCCGCCGCATCGCGGAAGACGGGGGAACTTCATGACCGATCTACGCGCGCTGCTGTCGGCTGGGCTCCGTCCAGGCGTCTACCGGTGGCCGTCAACGGCAACTGTCGACCAGGTACGCCGTGATGCGGCCGCCGCCGGGTTCGGATTCGTCCTGCTCGACACCGGCGAGATCCACGACAAGGCAGGGTTCCTGGACCTGTGTGCGACTGCCTTCGACCTGCCGCGGTGGTTCGGCCGGAACTGGGACGCGCTGGCCGATTCGCTCAGCGACCGGTCGACCGGAGAGCCCGAGGTCGTGCTGTGGCGCGGTCTACGGCACCTGCTCGAGCACGACCACGACACCGTCGACGTAGCCCTGCAGATCTTCGCCGAGGACACCACCAACTCCGGTCAGCTCCGGGTCCTCATTCAAGACGAGCCCGGCGCCGCAGCGCCGGACCTGTTGAGCTCACTGCCGGTCCTGTAGGCGCTCGGTCAGTTCGTCGAGGTCCTCGGCGAACAAGAGATTGCGGCCGCGGTTGCTCTCCCGGACCCAGTCGGCCAGCGGTTTGCTCGCCGCGACCCGCGACGAGATGTCGCCGACCACCGCAAGCCCCATCCGGTACGAGACGAACTTCTGCGTGATCGCACCGGCCCGCCCGGTCCGCAGTTCGAAGAACTCGTCACCGAGCTGCTCCGGCGTGAACGCGATCCACTCGGCCTGGTGTGCGTAGTACGCGTCGACGATGAGCTGCACGGCGTCGCTCTCGGTGGCGACGGCCGTGTCGCTGACGAACACCTTCACGCCGGCTAGATCAACCATGTGCTTCAAAATACCTTATCTGTCCCTACCTAACCATTTATAGGGAATTCTAAGGAACTTGCCATAGTCTAGGGAGATGGCGCAGGAGCTGTACTCGGTCGAGCAGGTGGCGAATCGGCTGGGGCTGCACGTTCGCACGATCCGGAACTATGTCCGCGACGGCCGGCTCAAGGCGGTGCGGATCGGCAAGCAGTACCGCATCAGCCGCGAGGACCTCGAGGAGTTCACCGGCGCACCGACCGCGGTGGTCGACGTCGACCGGTCCGCCCGGCACGTCGAGGCGTCCAGCATCGTCCACATCGACGCCGTCGATCGCGCGACCGCGGACCGCATCACCACGCACATCCTCGGCGCGCTCAACCAGCCCGAGGCGGTCAATCTCAAGGCCGAGACCATCTACGACGAGGACCGGGCCGTCCTCAAGGTCATCGTCCTCGGCAACCTTCCGGCGACCGCCGACCTGCTGCGGCTGATCAACCTGATGGCGGACCAGTAGCAGCTACACCGAGCGAGAGGTCGCCGCAATCGCCAAGTCTGTCAGGGCTTTCCGGCTCGCGTCGTCGGCGAGCGGCGCCTCGTCCAGAGCGTAGAGGGCATCTTCCGTTCGGTTGGTGATCAGGTCTTCGCAGGCCTGTACGGCGCGCGAGTCCTGCAGGATCTCGCGCAGCAGCTGGATCTCGTCGTCGTCCAGATCCGGCCGCCCGAACAGCCGGTCGAACTCGGACAGCTGAACCTCGGACGCGTGATCGATCGCGTAGGCGATCAGGACCGTGCGCTTGCCCTCGCGCAGATCGTCCCCGGCCGGCTTGCCGGTGACCGCCGGATCACCGAAGACTCCGAGCAGATCGTCCCGCAACTGGAACGCCTCACCCAGCGGCAACCCGTAGCCCGACAACGCCGAGATCAACCGCGAGTCGGCGCCGGCCAGGGCGGCGCCGACATGGAGCGGCCGCTCGACCGTGTACGTCGCGGACTTGTACCGCAGTACTCGCAAGGCCAGATCCATGTCCGACTCACCGCTCGCCTGCGCCAGCAGATCGAGGTACTGCCCGGCGGTCACTTCGACCCGTACTGCGTCGAAGTACTGCTCTGCGCGGGCCAGCGCCGCTGCATCGAACCCCGACGTGTGCAGCAGTTCGTCAGCCCAGATCAGGCACAGATCCCCGAGCAGGATCGCCGCGCCGATCCCGAAACCGACCGGATCGCCGCCGTGGCCGCTCTTCTCGGCGCGCTCCCGCTGCAGCGCCTCGAACCGGCGATGAGCGGCCGGCGCACCCCGTCGTACGTCGGAGGAGTCCATCACGTCATCGTGGACGAGCGCGCTGACGTGCAGCATCTCAAGGCTGGCCGCGGCGGTCAGGATCGGCTGCGCAGGATCACCGCCGGCGGCCCGGAAACCCCAGTAACAGAAGGACGGACGCAGCCGCTTGCCTCCGCTGGTCGCATCCCGCGCGGCCTGCACCTGCTCGGTCAGCTCCGGCCCGAGCGCCGCCAGCCGCTCCTCCTGCCGGTCCAGGAACCCGCTCAGCGCCTGCTGGATCCCGCCCGGAATATCCACATCGCCATCCACATCTCGGAGCGTAGTCGTTGGGCAGACAGGGCTGAGCACCGCGGGTAACCTGTGCGGCATGGCGAACGGGCTTCCTTCGACGCGTCCCGGCGGGGCGCCGACGATCCGTGAACTGCTTGCGTCCGGAGACCGGTCCTTCTCGTTCGAGTTCTTCCCACCGAAGACGCCCGAGGCCGAGGAAGTGCTGTGGCGGTCGATCCGTGAGATCGAGCAGCTGCGCCCGACCTTCGTCTCGATCACGTACGGCGCCGGCGGGACCACCCGCGACGGCACGATCCGGGTCACCGAGCGGGTCGCCCAGGACACGTCGCTGACCCCACTCGGACACCTGACCTGCGTCTCGCACTCGCGGGACGAGCTGCGTTCGGTGATCGGCGCGTACGCCGGAGCCGGCGTGCGGAACATGCTCGCGCTGCGCGGCGACCCGCCCGGCGGGCCGAACCAGCCGTGGGTCGCCCACCCCGAGGGCCTCAACCACGCGGTCGAGCTGGTCGAGCTGATCCGTTCACTCGGCGACTTCAGCGTCGGCGTCGCGGCGTTCCCGGACAAGCACCCGGAAGCGACCTCGCTGGAGGCGGACGCCCAGGTGCTCGCCGCCAAGGCGCAGGCGGGTGCCGACTATGCGATCACCCAGATGTTCTTCGGTGCAGACGACTACTTCCGGTTGGTCGACCGCTCCGCCGCGCTCGGCTGCGGCATGCCGGTGCTGCCGGGCATCATGCCGGTCACGAACATCAAGCAGATCCAGCGGATGGCCGAGCTCACCGGGATGGCGTTGCCCGAGGCGGTGACGTCGCGGCTGCTTGCGGTCGAGGACGATCCGGCGGCGGTTCGCGAGGTCGGCATCGAGATCGCGACCGAGCTCTGCGAACGCCTGCTGGCCGGCGGGGCACCGGGTATTCATTTCATCACCCTGAACAGGTCGACAGCGACCCGGCAGGTCTTCCGCAACCTCAGCTCCCAGCCCACAAGTTCGTCTTTTTCTTCTCTGACCACCAACGGCTGAGGTTGCTCGGTCGTATCCTTGCGCAATGGCTGACCCGTCGGACCTGTTGATCGACCGCACGCTCGTCCTGCTTCGGCACGCGAAGGCGGTGCCGCCCGAGTCGAGGCCGGATCTGCCCGATTTCGACCGGCCGCTCGCGGACCGCGGTCGCGCCGACGCCGCAGCGGCCGGCCGGTATCTCGTTGCCCAGGGCATCGAAGCCGACCTGGTCCTGTGCTCGCCGTCGAAGCGCACCCGCGAGACCTGGAAGTACGTCGCCGAGGCCGGCGTCACCGCGTCCGACGTCTGGTATGACAAGCGGATCTACAGCGCCGACGCCGACGGACTCCTCGACGTCATCCACGAGACCCCGACCGAGGCCCGCACCGTGATCGTGGTCGGGCATGCGCCCGGGATCCCGTGGCTCGCCGACGAGCTGGCCCTGGACGGCACCAGCCCGGAGCGCGTCGAGCTCACCCAGAAGTACCCGACGTCCGGTCTCGCGATCCTGCACCTGACCTGCCGCTGGTCGGACCTCGCCCCCAACGAGGCCGACCTCGTGCAGTACGTCGTACCGCGCGGCTAGCTCGCGGCAGGCAACCAACGGGTCGTGCTGTTGATGGTGATCAAGCGTTGGGTCGCCCGGGTCAGCACGACATACAGCGCGCGTACCCCGCCCAGGGTGTCGCTGACGATGCGGTCCGGCTCGACGACCACGACCGCGTCGTACTCGAGGCCCTTGGATTCCAGTGGGCTGAGTGCGACGACGCGTGGATCGCCCAGCTCGGCGAGCACCTGGTCGACGGCAGGGCGCAGCTTCGGCGGCACGATGACGCCGACCGTGCCCTCGACCAGCTGGAGCAGCTCGGCGGCCGCGTCGGCGGCGGCCTCCGAGACCTTGCCCTCGTCGAAGATCCGGTGCTCCGGCTCCACGCCAGTACTGCGGACCGCGTTGGGCAGGTCCGCGTCGGGGATGGACTGCCGGATCACCTCACCGGCGAACGAGTAGATCTCGGCCGAGTTCCGGTAGTTGGTGGACAGCCGGAACGAGTGCCGCTGCAAATGCGAGAGCATCGAGTCCATCGCGGCCCGTGCCTCGTCCGGGTCCGGCCACGAGCTCTGCGCTGGGTCGCCGACGATCGTCCAGCTGGCCTGCGGCCCGCGCCGGGTGACCATCCGCCACTGCATGGGGGAGAGGTCCTGCGCCTCGTCGACCAGCACGTGCGCGTACTCCTCCGGCTCCTCCGCCTCCCTGGCGGCAGCCGCCCGGGCGCGGCGCTCGGAGCTGGTCAGCACCTCGTTGACGCCGTCGCTCAGTCCCTCCAGCCAGTCGAACTCCTCGTCGGTGTTCTCCTGCACCGGTGGGCGACCCAGGAAAGTGCTCAGCTCGTCCAGCAACGCCACGTCGGCAATGGTGAACTCATCCGTCGTACGGATCCCTCTGGCAAGCGCGTCGATCTCAGCAGGGGTCAGGTCGTTCCGCGCCCAGCGCTGCAGCCGGCGTGGGTCACCGAGCCAGCGCAGCACGGACTCCGGCGTCACCACCGGCCACCACTGGCTGAAGAACGTCCTGAACGCCGGAGTGTCGGCCACACGATCACCGAACGCCTCACGGTCGCCCAGCGGCCCGCTGCGGAGATCCTCCGGGAACCGCTGCCACAGTGCGGCGATCAGCCCCTTGCGAGCCTCACTAGCCGCCTTGTTGCGAGCAGTGCGGCGCAGCGCGTTCCGGCGTACGTTGTCGAGCTGGTTGGCGTCCAGCTCGACCGTGGCGCCGCCGAGGAACACGCGAAGGTTGGTCGGTGCGTTCGGCACCCGGTCGCGGGCAGCACGCGCCAGGATGGCGCGCATCCGCAGTGAGCCCTTGATCGCGGCTACATCGGCCTCGTCGACCGCAGTGGCCTTCACACCGTCGACAAGCTCACCAACAGCACGCAGCGAGACGGTGTTCTCACCAAGGCTCGGCAGCACGCGCTCGATGTACGCCATGAACGCGGCAGACGGCCCGACGACGAGTACGCCGCCACGCTCGAAGCGCCTGCGGTCGCTGTAGAGCAGGTACGCCGCCCTGTGCAGAGCGACCACGGTCTTACCTGTGCCCGGTCCACCGCCGATGACGGTGACGCCACGAGCTGGCGCGCGGATCGCCTCGTCCTGCTCGGCCTGGATGGTGGCGACGATGTCGCGCATCGTGTGGCCACGGGCCCGGGACAGCGAGGCCATCAGCGCGCCCTCACCCATCACCGGCAGGTCCTCGGGCGCGCGCTCCGGCGCCAGCAGGTCGTCCTCGAGCCCGACGATCCGCGGGCCCTTGTTCCGCAGTACGCGACGCCTGACGACCTTCTGCCGGTCCGTGGCCGTGGCCCGGTAGAACGGCTCGGCCGCGGGCGCGCGCCAGTCGATCACCAGCGGCTCGTACTCCGCGTCGCGGACACCGATCCGGCCGACGTACAGCTTGTCCAGGTCGGCCGCCGTCCCCACAGGGGGCTCGTCGTCCCCGTGGTCGGAGTCGAGCCGGCCGAACACCAGGCCCTCGTGCTCGGCATCGAGCTCGGCGATCCGGCGGGCAGCGGCGAACACGAGCACGTCCCGCTCGTACAGGCCGGTCTGCTCCTCGTCGCGGACCCGGCCGACGTTCTGCGCCTGGCCACGCTGGTGACCCTCGACCGCGATCCGGGACGCGGACCGCGCGGCCTCCTCGACCCGGCCGTACACCCGGTCGATGTGTTGCTGCTCAGCCGCCAGCTCCGCCCGCTCCACGCTGTCAAAGTTGTCGTGATCGGCCGATGTGGGGGTTTGATCCACCGAGGTCCTCTCTACCGCCGGGCACCACCCCGACACAGAACACAGGAACAACCAATCTTAGGTTGTTCCCCTGTCCAACCCCACCGCGGCCTCAGGCCTTCCCGATGGCGTCGGCCACAATCGCGGCGCCGAGCGTGGTGGCGGGCACGCCGGAGCCCGGGTGCGCGCCCGCTCCGACGCAGTACAGGCCCTTCACCGGCGACACGTTCGAGGCGCGTCGTCGGGCGGTCCGGTAGCCCTCCCAGGCCACGCCGGCCCACCAGGACGGAGACGTCTGCCGCGACACCACGTTGTCCCGGACGGGCAGCCCGCGCGCGACCAGCAGGTCCAGTACGTCGTCGGTGGGGTAGCCGTGGACCAGCACGGACCACGCCTGGTGACCGGCGGGCGCCGTACCGCCCGTGCGCACCACGACCGTCGGTGTCCCGTGCAGCACGGTCTCGAACGGCAGCTCCGGAACCGGGTCCTTCAGGCCGAGGTGGACGACGTACGCCGCCTGGGCCTGGTGGGTCGCGAGGATCCGCTTGCGGACCTTCTTGGCCACCGGATCGGCCACGAAGCTCTCGTAGAGCACCCGCGGGTCGATGTCACTCACCACGACGTCCGCTGGGAGCTCTGTGCCGTCAGCGAGCCGTACGCCGGTCACGACGCCGCCGGTCGTCGTCACCGCGACCACCTCTGCGCTGGTGTGAACGGTGATCTTCCGCTCGCTCGCCCGCTGCACCAGGGCATCCGCCAGTGCGCCGAAGCCACCTGCGATCGTCCAGCGGCCGAACGTGCGCTCCAAGTACGTCCACACGCCGACGTACCCGGGCGTGAGCGCCGCCTCCGAACCGCCTTGGGCTGCGAAGTGCCGCAGGACCGCACGGGCCCGCTCGTCGCTCAGCTCGCGCTGAGCGACCTTCTCCAGCGACTGCCACGGCTTGAGGGCCCGGATCGTCTTGATGGGCAGCTTGTCTTCGAGCGGTGGCTCGAGTGAGGTCTTCCGCAGGATCTGCCACGTGTCGCCGTACGAGTCGACCAGTGCGGTCCACTGCTCGGCCACGGCCGCGCCTGCGAGGTCGGTCCACGCCTCCTCCTGCAAGCCGCGGTCACTGATCGGCAGGTCGAGTACAGAGCCGTCGGTGAACATGTGCCTGCGTGGCTCGGTCACCGGCTCGAGCTGGACCAGACTCTCGATCGGACGGCCGCTCTTGCGGAACAAGTCGCGCAGCGCGGCCGGCAGCGTCGTACTGGCTGCTCCGGCGTCCCAGGTGAAGCCGTCTGCTTCGACGCGGCCGAGCACGCCGCCGAGATGCTCGTTCTGCTCGCAGATGGTGACCTGGTGGCCCAGCTTGGCCAGCCGCACCGCACTGGCCAGACCAGCCAGACCGGCACCGACAACAATCACGTTCGCCATCAGGCAGCAGTGCTCCCGGTCGCAGTGGTAGTTCGTCTCTCTCGCCACGCTCTGAACCTGCGATATCCGCGCCGGATCAACCGGAACGCGAAGTACACCCCGATCAGTCCGAGGATCAGCAGGACACCGGCGATGATCATCGCGGCCTCGGGATGGAAGGCCGCCAGCGACACCACACTGGCGACCGCCACATCCTCACCGGAGGACGCGGCGATGTTGGTGACCGGCTCGGGGGAGGTGTTGATCGCCAGCCGCAGACTGGCCTTCACGGAGTGCGAGAGGAGCGCCACCAGTCCACCGGTGGTCGCGATGATCGCCTGGTGCAGCGTGCCGGCCTGGCCGGCCAGCATCGCGGCCAGGATCGCGCCGATCGTCGGCCGGATCACCGTCGAGATCGCGTCCCACGCGGAGTCGACGTACGGGATCTTGTCGGCGACGAACTCGAACGCGAACAGAACACCCGCTGCGATCAGCACCGGTGTCGTGGTCAGTGCGTGCGGTACGTCGTCGGCACCGGCGAACCGGCCCAGCAGACCGAGAATCAGCACGCAGACATAGGCATTCACGCCACTGGCCCAGCCAGTCGTGATCGCCAACGGCAGCGCTTCCAATGTCCTGCTCCGTAACCCTCAGTGGCCGTACGTCACGACACACGTTTTCGTCAGTATCGAACCCTCGGTTGTGAGTTTTGGTTAACCGTTGACATCCGCGTCGCCTCGACTCACAGTGACTAGGCTGCCAGTCTGTGTGACCGGCACCCGCCCGAGGGGTTCAGGAGAACATCATGCTGCGTCGTCCGAAGATTCTTGCCGCACTCGCTGCGGTAGCACTGCCGGCCGCCCTGGTCGGCGTGTCGATGGGAGGTCCACCCGCCGAGGCGTCACCACTGTCGGCCTCATCCGCGCCGACCGCTCCGTCCGCCGTCGCCGCCACGGCGTACAGCGCGGCCGCTGCGAAGTACGGCGTACCGGAGTCCGTCCTGCTGGCGGTCTCGTACGCCGAGTCGCGCTGGGACGACCACGCCGGCGCGCCGAGCACGTCAGGTGGCTACGGCCCGATGCACCTCACCTCGCTGGGGGCGTCCGAAGTGGCCGACCTGTCCGGCAAGCAGAAGGTCGCCACCGCCGAGTCGCTGCAGACGCTGAAGAAGGCGTCCGAGCTGACCGGACTGGACGCGTCCTCGCTGCGCAACGACGTCACCGCGAACATCAACGGTGGCGCCGCGGTGCTCGCGTCGTACCAGAAGTCGCTCGGCCTGCCGGTCGGCGCGACCACCTCACCCGCCGAGTGGTACGGCGCGGTCGCGTCGTACGCCGAGGCCGGCGACAAGGTCGGCGCTGCCGAGTTCGCCGATGACGTCTACTCGATCATGGCCAAGGGTGCCGCGCGTACGACGAACACCGGCCAGCAGATCGTGATGCCGGCCGTCGCGGTCAAGCCGGACAAGGCGCAGGTCGCCAAGCTGTCGCTGCCGGCCGGCGTACAGCCGTCGACGTCGGACGTGGAGTGCCCGCCGACGCTGGGCTGTGAGTGGCTGCCGGCGCCGTACTCCGAGTTCGGCACCGCCGGCGACTATGGCAACCACGACCTCGCCAACCGGCCGAAGACCGGCAAGATCGACTACATCGTCATCCACGACACCGAGGGCACCTGGCAGGGCGTGCTGAACCTGGTGCAGGACCCGACGTACGTGAGCTGGAACTACACGATGCGGTCGTCCGACGGGCACACCTGGCAGCACGTGAAGGCCAAGGACGTCGCCTGGCACGCCGGCAACTGGTACGTGAACATGCACAGCATCGGTATCGAGCACGAGGGCTTCGCCCCGCAGGGCGCCACCTGGTTCACCGAGTCGCTGTACCGCAACTCGGCCAAGCTGGTGAAGTACCTGGCCGCGAAGAACAACATCCCGCTCGACCGGGCCCACATCATCGGCCACGACCAGGTGCCGGGCACGGTCCCGTCGACCGTCGCCGGCATGCACTGGGACCCGGGACCGTACTGGGACTGGGAGCACTACTTCGACCTGCTCGGCGCTCCGATCTACGGGCACAAGGGTGTCCCGGTCCGCGCCGGTTCGATCGTGACGATCAAGCCGGGCTTCGCGGACAACGTCCAGGTCGTCTCCAACTGCGACGCTCCGAACACCACGTGCACGCCGCAGGGCACCAACTTCGTGTACCTGCGTCAGGCGCCGGATGACAACGCCCCGCTGGTCAAGGACATCGGCCTGCACCCGAGCGGGATCGACGGCACCACTGACGTCTCGGACATGGGCTCGCGAGCCGCAGCGGGTTCGCAGTACGTCGTGGCGCAGCGTCAGGGCGACTGGGTGGCTGTCTGGTACCTGGGTGCACTGGGCTGGTTCAAGAGCCCGGTCAACGCACCGGATGCCTTCGGGAAGCCGGGTCTGGTCGTGAAGCCGAAGGCCGGTAGGACGTCGGTGCCGGTGTACGGACGTGCGTACCCGGAGCAGTCGGCGTACCCGACGGGTATCCCGTACCAGACGGTGACGCCGCTGCAGTACACGATCGGCGCGGGTCAGTCGTACCCGGTCGGTGACCTGAACATCGAGACCGACTACTACCGGGCCGTGACGTTCGACGGGCAGCCGCCGACCGACCACGTCCAGGTGCTCGGCAAGGACAGGTACTACCAGATCTGGTTCGGCCACCGGATGGCCTACGTACGGGCTGCCGACGTAGACGTCCGACCGGCGATCTAGTCTGTCGCACGTGATCGACGAAGCCGTCCAGCAATTGCTGGACGGCTTCGTCACGTCTGTACGCGAAGTCGCCGCCGTCCAGGCGGTCTGGTTGCATGGCTCACTGGCACTGGGGGACTACCAGTTGGGCCGCAGCGACCTGGATGTGATCGTCGTGACGTCGGCACCGCCGCCTAGTGCTGTGGCCGATGTACACCGGAGATTGATCCGCGACTCACCACTCGCCAGGAAGCTGCATTGCTCCTACATGACAGAGCTGACTGACCAGTCGGTGCGGCATCCGACGTTCGCCCAGGAGCGATACTTCGACCGCCCGGTGACTCCGGTGACCCGCCGGGAGCTTGCCATCGGCAACCGCACGCTGTTCGGTCCGACGCCCGCGGAGCTGTTGCCGGCGACAACCGACGAGGAGCTGTTCGCATTCGTCCGCCGCGACCTGCGGGACTTCTGGCTCCCGGCGACGCGCAAGCGGACCAACTGGTACGCCGACATCTGGGTCGACCTCAGCCTGCTCACGCTCGCCCGTGCCCACGTGACGCTGGCGACGGGCGACCTGATCACCAAGCGCGCCGCGCTCGACGTACTGCCCGGTCTCGGGGCGCCCACGTCGGTGGTCGACGACATCAGGGCACGCCGCTACGGACCAGTGCCCCGGACGTGGCCGTGGTGGCGGCACCGCCGGGGCGTGCTGGCCCGGCGATTCACGAGTACGGCGATTCCCGCCGTACTCAGTTGACCGTGACCGGCGTCCCCTCGGTGAGCTTGAGCAGCTCGTCGTACGTCGTCGGGAAGACCGAGTGCGGGATGCCGGCCGCGGCCCAGATCACGTCGTACTGCTCGAGCGCGGTGTCCACGTACGTCGGGACGCGGCCCGGGTGCCCGACCGGGGCGACGCCGCCGATCGACTGACCGGTGTGCTCCTTCACGAATTCCGGGGTGGCCCGCTTCAGCTTGGCGATCCCGAGCTCGGCGGCGACCTTCGCGGTGTCCACGCGGTGCGCGCCCGAGGTGAGGATCAGGACCGGTGCGCCGTCGCCGTTGAAGATCAGGCTGTTCGCGATCGCGCCGACCTCGCAGCCGAGCTCGGCCGCTGCGGCAGCCGCGGTCGGCACTGCCTCGTCCAGGATCACGATCTCGCCGGTGGCGCCTGCCGCCGCGAGTGCGTCGGCGACCTTCTGCACATTGGGATGACTGCTCACCTCAGTGAGCTTATGCGAGCGGGGCCGCGCCGAACGACACGTTAAACCGGTCGCACCAGATCACCACGCTGCGAAAGTCCCCGAGCTTCACGTCGGCCGGGACCGGATAGTTCTGGTTGCCGTGGTTGCCCTTGAGGCTGCCCAGGCTCCGATAGGCGCCGTCGTCGAAGACATGCCAGCCCGCGCGGCCGGCGACCACCTCGGCGTCGCTCAGCCACACCTTCAGATCGGGGCCGTCGGAGGTGTCGAGGTTCTCGATCCGCAGCACCCGGCTGCCGTCCGGCAGCGCGAGGACGGCGACCGTGCCGGACGTCCGGTGTTCGTGAGCGATCAGCTTCCCGGTCAGGAGAACCTTCGGCCGGGGCTTGACAACCGGCGTCGGAGTTGCCGGGTGCGCAGAAACTGTCGGTGGCGTGGTCGACGATGAAGTGGTGGAGATCGGAACAGTGCCGGGCAGCGCCTCGTCGACGACCTTGTCGGTGAGCAGCCGCCACGGCTGGAAGAGCGGCAGCGCGACCGCTGTGACCACGACGGCAACCGCCGCCGCGGCGATTCCCGCTGTCCGTCTTCGCATCGTTCGTCCTTCCGTCCCGGGCTTCCCAGTCTGGCGTCCGGAGGCGTCGCGTGGCGGCGCGCCGGAATTACGGGCCGTTGACGATTGTCGGCGGGCGACGATACGCTTCCAGTGTTCGAACAGATGTTCGATTACCTCGGCTCCGGTTTCGTCGGGAGGCCGGACCGGGGTGAGTCGGACAGCTGGACGGCTCCGGTGCGGAGTTGCGGCCGCATCGGAATCCGGTGGTCCCGGCGGGCCGGGCACCGGGGTGGACCTCGACCCCCACCCCGGGCCCACCCGCCGGGCCTCGGACCCGGCAGTGAAACAGGGACTGCCATCGATTACAGGCGGCGTACAGAGGAGGCGATGGGCCATGTGGGAGTTCGACGACGCTGTCGAGGTGCACTCGGTGTTCGTGGACGGCATCGAGACCCCGGACCAGTTCCTCTGGCGCGGTCGCCTCTGGCGGGTCACCGCGCTCAAGTCCCAGTGGACCGAGACCGCCGTCTGGTGGGAGCGCGGCATCATCGGCCCCGGGACCATCCACGACCCACGCGTCCAGCGCCCGGCGCAGTCCGAAGTGTTGCCGGCCCGGATCGACGCGGCCATGGTCGCCGAAGCCTGCTCGGCGGCACGCAGCACACGTCCGACCCGGGTCCATCCGGCCGGCGTGGCGGCGGCAGCGACCCCCCGCTCGCACGCCGCCGCCACGCTCTCCTCCGCGCAGCCGGCTGCCGAGGCGAGCCCGGCGGCCGTCGGAGTGCTGGATGCGGACTGGGGACCGGAGCGCACGGTGTTCCGCGTGGAAGCGGGCTCCGGGCGGTATGGCCGCCGTGAGCTGTTCGATCTCGCCCACGACCCGCACTCGGGTCGTTGGCAACTGGAGAGGGTGACCGACCGATGACTGTTTCACCGGTATCGCCGGCAGCTGCCGGCGCGGCCAGCCGAGAGCTGTCCCGTGCCCGCGCCGCACTGGCCGAGGCCACGGAGACCACCGACCACCTGATCCGCTACTCGAGCGCGCACGTCGCGGCGCTCCGGGTCGCGGCCGCGGTGCTCGCCGTCCGCGCTCGCCCGGTCCGCTCGGGCAGCCGCCGCCGGGTCCAGCGCAACGCCTGGGTGCTGCTGGCCGAGGTCGCACCGGAGTTCGGCGAGTGGGCCACGTTCTTCGCCGCCGGTGCCTCCCAGCGTGCCGCCGCCGAGGCGGGCCTGGAGCGGGCCGTCACCACGCGCGAGGCCGACGACCTGGTCCGCGCGGTCGACACCTTCTACGGCCAGGTGGAGGCCAGCCTGCGACTGTCCACCACCCCGGTGCTCACCGCAACCACCGACCCGCAGTCCGTTCTGACCCAACCCTGGATGCAAGCCAGCTGACCAGTCTGGCGCTGAGGCACTGAGGAGATCCCGACCGTGAACGAACAGCCGAGAGGCCTGGGCAAGGACCTGTGCGGTCGTGTGCACGCCCACACCGGCGCCGAGTGCTACCTGCCTGACACCCACTACCCGCGACCTCACCACTCGCTGACCGATCAGACCTGGCATGACGGCCTCTGCACCCAGTGCGCCGGTTCCGGCATCCAGGCGGATGCCCTCTGCTCAGCCTGCAACGGCACCGCCTTCGAGCCATTGACGCTTCCGGAGACCTACCAACCCGGCTGATCACCCCGCCCGTTGTTCCTTGCTGGCACCGGGAGGGAACTAAGGTCAGCCAGGTGAGTGACCTTCCTGTTCTGGATGCTGAGGACCAGCGGGTGCTGGGGAGCTTGCTGGAGAAGCAGGCGACCGTGCCGGCGTCGTACCCGCTCACCGCTAACGCGCTGCGGACGGCGTGCAATCAGACCAGCAATCGGGATCCGGTCGTCGATTACGACCAAGCGACCGTGGAGCGGGTCGCGCGGTCGCTGCGGGATCGCGAGCTGCTGCGGATCGTTTGGGTCGACACCGGTCGGCGGACGTTGAAGTACCACCAGACCCTCGACGAGAGGCTCGGACTCGAGCCGGACGAGCGCGCGCTGATCACCGTGTTGCTGCTGCGTGGTGCACAGGCGCCGGGTGAGCTGCGGACGCGGACCGAGCGGCTGCACAAGTTCGACGACCGCACCGATGTCGAGGCGTGTCTGCGGCGGATGGCCGCACGCCCCCAGCCACTGGTGCGTGAGCTCGAGCGCCGCGCCGGTCAGCACGACCGCCGGTGGATTCACCTCCTCGGTCCGGTGCCCGAAGAGGAGGCAGTCGCCGCCGTCGAGTCCGTTGACCGCGACACGGTCCTCGCCGATGGCACCGAAGCGCGCGACGCCCGCGTGCGTTCGTCGTACGACGCGGTGGCGGCGGCGTACGCGGATCAGCTGCTCGACGAGCTCGACGGGTTGCCGTTCGAGCGGTGGCTGCTCGACCGGGTCGTTGCCCAGGCCAACGGTCTCCCGGTGGTCGAGGTCGGCTCTGGTCCCGGGCACATCACGGCGTACCTGGCCGAGTACGGCGTGGACGCCGTCGGTGTCGACATCTCGCCGGAGATGGTCGCCGAGGCACGCCGGCGCTTCCCGGATCGCACGTTCGAGGTCGGCGATCTCCGCCGACTCGGTCGTCCACCGACCAGCTCCGGTTGGGCCGCGGTCCTCGCGTGGTACTCGCTCATCCACCTCGCCGCCTCAGAGCTCCCCGACGCGATCGCTGCACTCACTCGTCCACTCGACCCAGGCGGTTGGCTGGTGCTCGCCCTCCACGCCGGCGCAGAGGTCCGCCACGTCGAGGAGTTCCTAGGCCACGAGGTCGACCTCGACTACGTACTCCACGACCCAACCCAGATCGTGAACATCCTCGAGTCCGCAGGCCTCGTCAACATCGAGTGGTACCTACGCGGCCCCCTCCCCACCCGCTCCGAAACCACCCGCCGCCTATACGTAATCGCCCACACCCCCTCCTGACAAGCTCACGCCGGATCCACCCGGCCAGCCGTCGTGGGGCGGCGGCCAGCGCATCGTCCAGTCCGCCACCTGCCGCCTGCTACTCGTACGTCATCGCCGTAGGCCGTCCTGACACGTCGCTCCCGTGCCCGGCTCCACTCCGTCGGCGTCGTGCGGGTGATGGGCAGCGCATCGTTCAGCCCGCCACCTGCCACCTGCCACCCGCCGCTTGTACGTCATCGCGGTACGCCGTCCTCACACGACGCCCCGTGCCCGGCTCCACTCGTCGGCCGTCGTAGGGGCGGTGGGCAGCGCATTGTGCGGCCTGCCGCTCGCACGTCATCGCCGTACGCCGTCCTGACAAGCCCCTGCCCCGGATTCACTCCGCCGGGCCGTGGTGAGGGCGGTAGCCATCGCATCGTTCCGTCCGCCGCCCGGCGCCCATCGCGCGTACGTCATCGCGGTACGACGTCCTGACACGACGCCCCCGTCCCCGGCTCCACTCCGCGGCCCGCCGTCCTCCGCCTGTGTCTCATCGCCCGTACGCCGTCCTGACAGCCCCGCCCCGGACCCACTCTGCCGACCGTGGTGAGGGCGGTGGCCAGCGCATCGTTCAGCCCGCCGCCCGCCGCCGTCCCGCGGCTGCTTGCAGTCCGTCGCCTGTTGCCTGCTGACCTCCGGCCGCGGCCTGCCGCCCTGCGCCCGAGACCTGAGGCCTGAGATCCTGCGCCTCCCGCCTGCCGCTCGTACGTCTTCGCCGTACGCCGTCCCGACACGACGCTCCCGTGCGCGGCTCCGCTCCGTCGGCCGTCGTGCGGGGGGCACCGCATCGTTCACCCCGCCGCCCGCCGCCCGCCGCCCGCCGCCCGCCGCCCGCCGCCCGCCGCCCGCCGCCCGCAGCCCGCAGCCCCCTGCCACGGCCGGCGGCTGCCCGCCGGCCTCCGCCTGTTGCCTGCCGCCCTCCGGCCGCGGCCTGCGGCTTGCCGACCGCCGCCCCTGCCTCGGCCCTGCGCCTGCGCCTGCGGTCCTGCGCCTGCGGCCTATCGCGCTCCGGCGGTCGCCTCAGCTGGTTTCAGCCGCGGAGCGGCGGGTGGTCACGTCAGGCCTTGGCGTACGTCTCGGCTGCGAGTGACTCGAACTCCAGGCTGACGACTGGATCGTTGCCGACGACCCAGGCGTCGTGTCCTGGTTCGATGACGTAGGCGACGCCTGGCAGGAGTTGGGCTTTGGTGCCGTCGTTGTGGACGATCTCCATTTCGCCGGAGAGCAGCGTCCCCACGTGGCGGACCTGGCAGGACTCGCCGCCGATGACGGGCTGGATGCACTCGGACCAGCGCCAGCCCGGTTGGAAGGTGAGCCGGGCGACGCTGGCGCCCGGCAGCTTGACGACGTCGACTCTCGTCTTGTCCGGTGAACGTTGTTCGTCCGGCTCGTCGAACGACTTGCTGAAGATGGCCATGATCCCTCCCTGGTGATCGGCTCTCCCCTTCCGTTCACCATTGCTCCGCTGCCTGGCGGGCGATAGGTGTCAGGACTTATGGACTGCTTACGACGGGCGGCACAGGAGCACGCATGGGATCCGTCTGCCGGACCGGGGGTGAGGTGGAAGTAGGGTGTGGCGCGGCGGTGCTGATGGGGGACTGGCTGGAGGGTTGATGGTGGATCGGCGACGGCGGAGCGTGCGTACGGCGTTGGTGGGCGAGGCGTTGCGCGTTGCGTTGGCAGGCCGGAGCCGGACCGATCCCGACGGCGGGCTGGACATCGTCGACCTCGGCGGCGGCACCGGCGGGTTCGCGGTTCCGTTGGCGGTCGAAGGACATCGCGTGACGGTTGTCGATCCGAGCCCGGACGCGCTGGCCTCGCTGGAGCGACGCGCCAGCGACGAAGGCGTGAGCAAGCTGGTTCGTGGCGTCCAGGGCGACGCGGCCGAGCTCCCCGGATTGGCGGGGGAGTCGAGCGCGGACGCCGTACTGTGCCATGGCGTCCTCGAGGTCGTCGACGACCCGGTGCAGGCGCTGCAGGCGATGGCGTCGGTTCTGCGGGAGGGCGGCGTACTGAGTCTGCTTGTTGCCCAGCGCAACGCCGTCGTACTGGCGCGAGCGCTGGCCGGTCATCTGGCCGAGGCGCGGATCGCGCTACAGGACCCGGACGGGCGCTGGGGTGCGACCGATCCGATGCCGCGGCGGTTCGACGAGGCCGGGATCATCGCGCAGCTGGCCGATGCCGGATTCATGGTGCACACGGTGCACGGGGTACGGACGTTCGCCGACCTGGTGCCGGCCGCGTTCGTCGACTCCGAGCCCGGCGCCGCGGACTCGCTGGCCGAGCTCGAACGCGCCGCCAGCCAGCACCCGGCGTTCCGCGCGCTGGCCACTCAGCTGCACATTCTCGCGACGCGCTGAGCCGTACGCCGGATGTCCGGCGGGCGCGCCGGTCGCGACAGAGGGTGACGAGCGGGCTACCTGAGGCACGGTTACGGCGTCATCGCTGTGAACCGGCTGTGAGCGACACGCCGGAATACATGGGTTTGGGACCTGTTCTGCGGGGCAGTTGCCGGACCGTGACGCGCTGGACAGCCGGTCAGGGTTTCGTGTCAGCCACCTGCGGCCTAGACTGAAGGCGGCCTATCGAGATCGCGCTCATCATGGAGGGATCGACGGTGCCCCTCTCGGAAGAAGAGCAGCGCCAGTTCGAGCAGCTCGAACGCGCCCTCGCTGCGGAAGACCCGAAGTTCGTTTCCGCCATGCGGGGAACCAATGTGCGCTTGTACTACAAGCGGCGGGCAGTGCTTGCCGGCGTTGGATTTGTGCTGGGCATCGTGGTGCTGATGACCGGTGCGATCATCCCCAACACCATCATCGGCGTCATCGGCTTCGTGATGATGGTCGCGTGCCTGTACATCGCGGCGCTGAGCATGAAGCGGATCAGCAACGCGGGGGACTCCGACGACATCCCACCGCCGCCGACCAAACGCCACCGGACCAAGCACGACTCCTCCGGCACCTTCATGGAACGCATGGAAGACCGCTGGCGCCGCCGCCGCGACGAAGACCTCTAGCCCCACAACCTTCCCACCACACCCGTGCCCCCGCGGCACGGGTGTGGTGGTTTCTCTACCCGATGCCGAGCCGAGCCCACGCAGGCGAGCTGACGTCGCCACCCGCTCTATTCACCGTGAGCTCAAAGCCAAGCGCCGTTCCGACCGCCAGGCTGCGGTCTCGTGCACGGTGCATGGGGCGCGGAACCCAGGGGAGGATGCCGACGCTTGCGTCGGGTTGTAGGTAAGCGAGCGTGCTCGGCGTGGCTTGAGTGCAGTGGGCCGCGTAGGCGTGCGTTGCGAGGGCTTCAGGCGGGATGCCGCGGCTGTGCGTCGGGTGACGCGCGGGGGCGCTTGGCGTGGCTTGAGCGCGATGGGCGCGGTGCATACGGCTTGGTTTAAGCCGCAAGCAGGCTGAGTGCCCAGCCTGCCGTCACCCACGCGGAGCCTCAGCTGCACCTCCTCGCCCTGGACCTGCGCCGAGCGCGCTCAGCGGCACCTACTGCTGCGAACCTGCGCCGGGCAGGCTCAGCTGCACCTCCTGCCCCGAACCCGCGGAGGGCACGCTCGGGCGACCAGTCGCCGTCAACCCGCGCCGAGCAGGCTGAGCTGCACCTCCCGCCGTGCACCGGCGCGGGGCCAGGTCAGCCGCGCCTCCTGCCCTGGACTGCGCCTCTTGCTCTGGAGCCACGGAGGAGCAGGCTCGGGCGACCAGTCGCCGTCAACCCGCGCCGGGCAGGCTCAGCTGCACGTCCTGCATTGGACCTGCGCCGAGCGCGCTTAGCCGCACCTCCTGCCCTGAACCGATGCCGAGCACGCTCAGCTGCACGTCCCGCACTGGAGCTGCGCCGAGCGCTTAGCCGCACGTCCTGCCCTGAACCCATGCCGAGCACGCTCAGCCGTACGCCCTGCCGGGACCGCGCAGGGCGACCGTGGTCGCGGTGGGGTTAGTTGGTGTGGGGGCGGCGGTTGGGGAAGAGCAGAGAGCGTAGGCGGGCTAGGAGGAGGTCGAACTCGTCTAGGAGGTCGGAGGCTTCTGTGCTGCCTCGGCTTAGGTACCAGCGCCAAGATGGTGGGAGGAAGCGTGCGCGCCAGCGGCGGCGGCGTGGAGCCCGGGCCCAGAGCGCCTTGCGGATGGCGGATGCCTCCGGGCGGAGATCCAGCTCGGGGTCCGCGTCACCGGCGTAGCGGAGTGCTTCGATCCCGCGGGCCAGCTTGCGGGCCGCTGGATGGGTTTCGTCGGGGAGTTTGGTGAGGAGCCACTGGCCGGTCTGGCGTGGCGTGGAGATCTCGGACCAGTCCAGCCCCAGATCTCGGGCCGTGTCGCGGATCTCCGCCCACAGCCCCTCGGCTCCTTCCCGGCCCGGCGGTCGCAGGAAGCGGCGTCGTCGGGTCGCCGCGCGGATCATCCACGGGATGCACAGCAGCAGACCGACCCCGAGGACGCCGGCGATGATCTGTCCGCCGCCGTTGGTAAACCAGTTGCCGGAGTCAACGATCGGGATGCCGCTCTGGTCCGGCAGGTTCGGGTCGTGCCGCGGCTTGTCGATGCCCAGGGTCTCGCCGGCGCCGGGAGTGCTCGGCACGGTGGTCGGCGCGGTCGTCGGGCTGGTCGAGTCACCGGTCGCGGGGACGGTCCAGTTCGGCGTGGCCGAGACGCGGGCCGACGGTGTCGGCTCGAACCGGACCCAGCCGATGCCCTGGAAGAACAGCTCCGGCCAGGCGTGCATGTCGTGCATCCGGACGGTGAACTCGCCGTCCTTGCCGGCCTGCCCGGGCAGGAAGCCGATCCCGACCCGGGACGGGATCCCGATGATCCGCGCCATCAGCGCCATCCCGGTCGCGAACTGCTCGCAGTACCCGGTCTTGTTCTTCAGCAGGAAGTCCTCGAGCGCCGACATCCCGCTGCCCTTGGCGTTCGCGGTGCTGTAGGTGAAGTCGCCGCTGCGGAACCAGTTCTGGATCAGCACCGCGGCCTCGAACTTGTTGTCCCCGGCCGCAGCGGTGACCTCGAGCGTCTTCTGCTTGATGTCGTTCGGCGTTCGCTGCGGCACGTTCGACGTGTACTGGTCCGGGGCGCTCGTCGTGATCGAGTCGTGCAGCTCCTGCGGCGTCGGCTGCAGGTCGTACGACGTCAGCTTGTACTTCTTGCCCGCGACGATCGACCCGTCCGACGAGACCACGTCGAGCGCTTCCGCGTCGTACTGCCAGTCGCGCTTCAGCGAGATCGAGTGCAACGGGTAGGGGACCGGCGCGAACTGCGAGCGGAACGTCCGGGTGACGTCGATCTCCATGCTGGTCTGCGGGACCTTCGACAGGTCACCGCTGTATCCGGACGGGGCGGTCAGGTCACCGGTGATCTTGTGTGGCGAGTCGCGCTGCGAGATCCGCCAGGTGTTGCCGTCGAAGAGGTCCAGCGCCGTCAGCCGCAGGTACGTGCCGCCGGGCGAGCCGCCCTTGTAGGTGAGGGCGACGACGTTGTCGCCACGCTTCAGGTTCTTGCCCATGTCGAGCATCGGGTCGGTCGACGAGATCGACGCCCCGAGCCCGTTGCCGGTGCCGCCACCGGCCAGACCGTTGCCGATGACACCTTCCGGCAGGGCGGGCAGCAAGGCCGGCAGCAGCGCTGCGATCGCGACGACGGAAAGCCCGATCCGACGACCAGCCTGGCCGAGCGCCGACGCCTCGACCGGCTCGGCTGCGTCGAGGTGCGAGACTCCCGAGATCCGGCGGCCCCAGCGGCTGAGCCGACTGCGACCCTCCGCGGACAGCAGGAGGATGTAGCCGATCGCCGGCGGGATGAACAGCAATGCAGGCAGCCCGCCGTGCACCGTCGCGGCCGGCACCGTGTACATGATCAGCAGCAGCAAGCCTGACCACGCCGCCTGCCGCAGCTGTACGGCGATGATGTGGATGAGGAGCCCGGTCGCCGTGATCACGGAGACCGCGAACAGGGTCAGATGCGAGTCCTGCGGCAGCGGTGCGCTGAATCGGTTGATCGAGTCCATCGCGTCGACCATCTGCGAGTTGAACTCGAGCGCGGTCGCCTTCCACGGGATCAGCCCGAACTTCATCGTCCCGTGCAGGAAGAACAGCGACAGCAGCTCCACCAGCACGAACAGCTGGACGATCGGTACGACGATCCGCGGCGTCCGCAGGTTCTGCAGCAGGACCCCGATCCCCGTCACCAATGCGCACAGGAACGCGCTGATGAACAGGAACGGCCCGGAGAACACCGGAGTCAGGACGAGCGAACCGAGAACGGTCGCTCCCCAAGCAGCGATAGAGATCCTTGCGTGACCGGTCATGCGATACGTCCGCTCCGTAGTCCTAGGCCGGACCACACGGTGGGGAGGTGGTCGCCGCGGCGGACCCTGGCTACTCGCCAGCCGTTGCGGCGTAGTTCGTTCTCAGTAGCGTCGGTGGCGGCCGTGAGCCGGGCCGCCTTCTCGGTCGCCTCGGCGCCGACCGCCCAGCTCGCGGCGTCGAGCAGCAGCGCGACCCCGGTGGCTTGGCTGGTCCGCCAGCGGTTCAGCGCGATGACGTCGTCGGTGCTGCAGGCGCCGACGATCGCGATCACCAGGCTCGGCTCCTGCGCGTGCCGGTCGACAGTCAGCAGCGGTGCGAGCTCGGCGTACTTGTGCTCTTCGACGGTCGCGCACTCGGTCAGCAACTCCTGCTGGTTGAGCGGCTGGTGCACCGAAGCGGACGTCCGGTGGCTGATGGCGGACAGCGTGGTCGGCCCGCCGAGCATCGTGGTCACGTACCCGCGCCTGATCCGGTCGATCCCGGCCGATGCGGCCGCGCTGACGGCCCACTCCAGGCTGGACGACGGCCCGTGCCCGTGGTGCGAGATCGTCCGCGCGTCCAGGAACAGCGCGCACCGGCTCTGCCAGGGCTGCTCCTCGCGGCGGACCATCAGCTCACCGCGGCGAGCCGTGGACCGCCAGTGCACCCGGCGCAGGTCGTCACCGTCGCGGTACTCGCGAACCGTCGCGTCCTCTTCACCGGCAGAGGCGATCGCCCGCGGCCGGTTCTCGCCCGAGCCGGCCCGGTCCGCACCCAGCCGGATCTCAGGCAGCCGGTAGACCCGCGGAGTCACCAGCAGGTGCTGGCTGCGCGTGAACGTCCGGCTGGTCTCCACCAGCCCGAACGGGTCGGCCACCGTCAGCATCAGCGGCCCGACCTGGAACAGTCCACGGACGTCGGACTTGACCGGGTAGGTGACCGTGCGACGCCAGTTCGGGCTGACGCGGTCGACGACGAATCGCGGCCGGTGACCCAGTACATAAGGAATGCGGTCCTCGAGCAGCAGCAGGCCCGCGGGCATCCGGCCCTGGTTGCTCAGGGTCAGCTCCACGGTGGCCTGAGTCCCGACCGGAACCTGGTCGGGCGCGAGGCTCCGCCGTACCTGCAGCCGCAGCCGCGTCCGGCCGACGACGAGCGCCGCGACGACCGGCAACGCCGCCAGCAGGATGCCGACGCGCAGCAGGTCCTTCTGGCCGAGAAGTAGCGCGCACAGCGATGCGGTGAGACCGGCCGCGACGAACGCCCGCCCCCTGGTGGTCAGTCCGCGCAGTGCCTGCCGCATGTCTCAGTCCCGGCGGGTGCGGGGGAGGGCCACGCTGGACACCAACCCGGAGATGATGTCGGCTGCACCGCGCCCACCGAGATGCGCCTCAGCCGCTGGGAGCACCCGGTGCGCGAGGACCGGCACCGCGAGCTCCTGGATGTCGTCCGGCAGCACGAACTCGCGTGCGTCGAGCGCGGCCGCCGCACGCGCCGCCCGGATCAGGTGCAGCGTCGACCGCGGGCTGGCGCCGAGCCGGAGCTCCTGCGACCGCCGGGTCGCCCCGACCAGGGCGACGGCGTACTCCTTCACCGACTCGGACACGTGCACGGACTGCACCGTCTTCACCAGCCGCAGGATCTGCTGGCCGTCGGTGACCGGCTGCAGACTCAGCAGTGGGTCGTCGGCGGCGTGCCCGTCGAGCATCCGCAGCTCGGCGGCCGGCTCCGGATAGCCCATCGAGACGCGGGCCATGAACCGGTCCCGCTGCGCCTCGGGCAGCGGGTAGGTGCCTTCCATCTCGATCGGGTTCTGCGTCGCGATGACCATGAACGGAGAGTCCAGGTGGTACGTCGTGGTGTCGACGGTGACCTGGCGCTCCTCCATCGACTCCAGCAACGCGGCCTGGGTCTTCGGCGAGGCACGGTTGATCTCGTCGCCCACCACGATGTTCGCGAACACCGCGCCGGGCTTGAACTCGAAGTCGCGGATCTCCTGGTTGAAGACGGAGACGCCGGTGATGTCCGACGGCAGCAGGTCCGGCGTGAACTGGATCCGGCGCACGGTGCAGTCGATCGACTTCGCCAGCGCCTTCGCCAGCATCGTCTTGCCGACGCCCGGCACGTCCTCGATCAGCAGATGTCCCTCGGCCAGCAGCACGGTGATGGCGACCTCGACAACGTCGGGTTTGCCCTCGATCACCTGCTCCATGGCCCGGCGGACGCGGCCCGCCACCTCGGACAGCTCGTCGAAGTCCCCGGCTCCTGCCAGCGGCGAGCTGGTCGCGGTGGTGCTGCTCACTCTGTGTCCTCCCCATTCGTTGACTGCCGACACATTCTCACCCGCTGTAGGGGTCGGGCCTAGAGCGGCGGGGGTTTCGTTACCTGGTGTTTCGGAGTTCATCGGCGCACGCCCTCACGGGGTCGGAGTCGTCCCTCCAAGCGTACGGGCGGGAAAAGCCTGCGTGCGCCGTACGACGTTGCTGGCCCGCAGAAGGTTCACGACCAACTGCGCCGAATGGTTCATCAGTTCCCCGGCGGAGCGGAGTGGAGGAAAGGGAGTGGAGCGGAGTGGAGGAAAGGGAGTGGAGCGGAGTGGAGGAAAGGGAGTGGAGCGAAGTGGAGGAAGGGCGTGGGGCGATGTGGAGGACTCGACGGCTGAGCCGGCAGCGACACGCGGGAAAGCAGGCGCGGATTCAGGCGGCGCGGGGGCGGAATGGGGCGGAAGTTGGTTGACGGTGGTGGAAAGTGGAGTAAGGTGGAGCGCAGTGGAACTGAAGTGGTGGAAACACTCGCCTGAGTCGGAGAGTCCGCAACGGGGAGGTGGAGCGTGTTCCTCGGAACTCACTTCCCCAAGCTCGACGACAAGGGCCGGCTGTTCCTGCCGGCGAAGTTCCGCGACGAGCTGGCCGACGGTCTGGTGATCACGCGTGGGCAGGAGCGATCGCTGTCCGTGTGGCCGGAGCGTGAGTTCGTCCAGCTGACCGAGCAGTTGAAGCAGGCTCCGATCACCAACAAGGGTGCGCGGGACTACCTACGGATGTTGTTCGCCGGCGCCTCCAACGAGATGCCGGACAAGCAGGGCCGGGTCACCATCCCACCGATGTTGCGTGATTACGCGTCACTGGATCGCGACTGCGTCGTCATCGGGGCGATGAACCGGGTGGAGATCTGGAACACGGAGAACTGGAACCGGTACTCCGCGGAGCAGGAGCAGGCGTTCGCCGACCTCTCCGAGGAAGTGCTGCCAGGCATCTTCTAGCTGCACAGATGAACAGCTGAACAGAGTGCGAGGACACACCGACCGTCCGGTGAGATCACGGGTCCGACTTCCGACCTGCCGTGTTGGCGCCACTTCCCCGGCGCCAAGACCATCAGGTACTTCCCCGGGAGGCGTACCCGCGATCTGACCGGACGGTGCTGTCTACGTACCACAAGACCTGCGGGGGCAGGGGTCGCTCCCGCGGCGACGGGAAGGGTCGAGATGAACGCTGCGGAGCGGCATGTGCCGGTGATGCTGGAGCGCGTGGTCGCGCTGCTGGCGCCGGCACTCGCGCATCCCGGCGCTGTCGTCGTCGACGCGACCCTCGGCCTCGGCGGTCATTCCGAGGCGTTCCTGCGGGAGTTCCCCGACGTACGGCTGATCGGCTTCGACCGGGACCCGGCCGCGCTGCGGCTGGCCGGCGAGCGACTGGCGCCGTACGAGGACCGGATCACGCTCGTGCACGCCGTGTACGACGAGCTTCCGCGCGCACTGGCGGATCTCGGGGTGCCGGCGATCGACGGGATCCTGTTCGATCTCGGCGTCTCGTCGATGCAGCTGGACGAGGCCGACCGCGGGTTCGCGTACGCACAGGACGCGCCGCTGGACATGCGGATGGACCCGACCGGCCCGACCACGGCGGCCGACATCGTCAACACCTACAGCGCGGCCGACCTGGCCCGGATCCTGTTCCAGTACGGCGAGGAGAAGTTCGCCCGCCGGATCGCGGACCGGATCGTGCGCGAGCGAGAGACCGAGCCGTTCACCAACAGCGCGCGGCTGTCCGAGCTGGTGCGCAACGCGATCCCGCAGGCGGCCCGGCGTACCGGGGGACACCCCGCGAAGCGGACGTTCCAGGCGCTGCGGATCGAGGTGAACGGCGAGCTCGACGTACTGCGTCGTGCCCTGCCCGCGGCACTGCAGGGGCTGGCGTTGCACGGGCGGATCGTGGTGATGAGCTACCACTCGCTCGAGGACCGGATCACCAAGCAGGCGTTCGCGGCCGCCACGAAGTCCGACGTACCGGACGACCTGCCGGTGATCCCGGCCGGACATGAGCCCTATCTGAAACTGCTGACCCGCGGCGCCGAGCGCCCGACCGAGGAAGAGGTCGCGGCGAACCCGCGCGCCGCGTCCGCTCGGGTCCGGGCGGCGACACGAATCCGGGAGAAGGGACTGGTGGCTTGATGAGTACTGTCTTCAGTCCGCAGAAGGCGCGGGTGACGCCGGTCGCCAGTGGCACAGCAAAGAAGCGTTCCGAGCCGCGGCTGCGAGTTGTGTACGGCGCGCCCTTCCGGCCGCCGCGGATGCCGTTCGTCATCTTCGTCGTCTCGCTGCTGGCCGCCGGGCTGGTCGGTCTGTTGCTGCTGAACACGCAGCTGCAGAGCGGGACGTTCCAGGTGACCAAGCTGAGCAGCCAGGCGGATCAGCTCCGCGACCAGCAGGAGCAACTGGAGAAGCAGGTCCGCACGCTGGAGTCGCCGCAGAACCTGTCCGACCGGGCGCTGCGGATGGGCATGGTGCCGAACCCGAACCCGGTGTTCCTGCGGCTGTCCGACGGGCGGGTGCTCGGTGTGCCGGCCGAGGGCAAGGCCGGGACCGGAACGGCGATGTTCGGCCCGGGTACTCCGACCGGCACCACCACTACCAAGCCGACCACAACAACACCGGTGAAGCCGACGACGAAGCCGACCACCACGACACCGGTGAAGCCGCCGGCCGGCACCACCAAGCCGCCCGCGAACACCACCAAGCCTCCGACGGGTACGACGAAGCCGCCGACCGGGACGACGAAGCCGCCGGTCACGACGAAGAAGCCTGCTACGACCACACGGGGATGATCGGATGACGGATCGACGGGGAAACGAGCCGCCACGCAAGCGTGGAGCGACACCGGGCCGGGAGAACCCACCCCGCAAGGCTCAACCCCGTCGTCCATCCACTACGGACAGTGCCCGCACGACCCCACCCCGGCCCGAGTCCACCCGCGACCGCCTCCTCCGCAAAGCTCGCGAAGAGGAGCAGGCGGCGGCGCGTCGTCCGGTGAAGAAGGCGGCAGCGAATCCGCGGCCGGTGAAGAAGGCCGCTGCGAAGCGGCCTGCTCCCGGGGGTGCGGCGCCGCGCAAGCAAGTTCCCGCCAACGGCGCGGCCAGGAAGACGGCCAAACGTCCGGTGAAGAAGACCTCCGGCAAGAAGCGGCCGCCGCAGAATCGGCCTCAGCCGCGGCCCAGGAAGCCGAGGGTACGCAAGGCGCCGCGGATGTTGCGGTTGGGGCGGCCGACGGTCCGGTTGCGGGTGACGTTCGGGGTCATGGCGTTCGTACTGTCGCTGTTCGCCGGGCGGCTGGTGCTGCTGCAGGGCGTGGACCCGGACAGCTACGCGCAGGCGGCGACCCGGGAGAACACCAAGCCGTTCATCCTGCACGCGACCCGCGGTGCGATCACCGATCGCAACGGCGTCGAGCTGGCCGTGTCCGAGGACGCGGTCGCGATCACCGCCGACCCGACGCAGACCAAGCCGGTGGCCCAGCAGCTCGCCTCGATCATCGCGCCGAAGGTGACCGGTACGACGTACGGCAAGCTGGTCGCGGCGATGACCGGCAAGGGCCGCTTCACGTATCTCGCGCATCAGGTCCCGCCGACGACATGGAGCGCGATCCAGGCCGAGATCAAGACCGCGAACGCGACCATCGCCCAGCAGAACAAGGGCAAATCGCAGGACCAGGCGGCCCCCCTGCTGGCCGGGCTGTACACCGAGGACGACCCGATCCGCAGCCACCCGAACGGCAGCATCGCCGCGACCGTGGTCGGTGTGACCGGTGCCGACGGCAAGGGACTGTCGGGGCTCGAGTACGGGCTGAACGACAAGCTGTCCGGCCACGACGGCAGGGCGATGTACGAGGTCGACACCAAGGGCAACAAGATCCCGAACGCGAACCACACGGTCGAGGAGCCGAAGCCCGGTGTCGGCGTGCAGCTGACCCTGGACACCGATCTGCAGTTCTTCGCCGAGAAGCGGATCGAGCAGGCGGTTAAGCAGTACAAGGCCAGCTC
Source organism: Kribbella pratensis (assembly GCF_004365355.1). GTDB lineage: Bacteria > Actinomycetota > Actinomycetes > Propionibacteriales > Kribbellaceae > Kribbella. Next base: position 1,016,366 of record NZ_SODP01000001.1, read on the forward strand.
CGGCACGGTGATCGTCGAGGATGTGAAGTCCGGTGAGCTGCTGGCGATGGCCAACTACCCGACCTTCGACCCGAACAAGCCGTACAAGCCCAGCGACCTGAACAACCCCGCGCTGGAGCGCACCTACGAGCCGGGCAGTGTACAGAAGGTGGCCACCATGGCCGCGCTCGCCGACGCCGGCCTGATCGACCTGAACACCAAGCTCCGGGTGCCGGGCAGCATCGAGGTTCAGCGGCGCAAGATCAAGGACCACTGGGACCACGGACCGATGAACCTGACCATCGCCGGTGTGGTCGCGAAGTCGTCGAACGTCGGCACGATCATGGCCGCGCAGCAGATGCGGATCCCGCAGTTCGTGAAGTACCTGCACGACTTCGGGTTCGGCCAGCCGACCGGCCTGAACTTCCCCGGCGAGAGCAACGGGAAGCTGATGGAGGGCGACGAGTGGCCGGAGATCACCCGGTCGAACGTCGCGTTCGGCCAGGGCCTGTCGGTGAACGCGGTGCAGATGGCGGCAGCGGTGAACACCGTTGCCAACGGCGGCGTCTACGTACCGCCGAAGCTGGTCCGCAACTACGTCGACGCGAACGGCACAGTGATCCCGAACCAGACCGCGGCGCCGCACCGGGTGGTGAGCGAGAAGGCTGCCAAGGAGGTCGCCACGATGATGGAGGCGGTGACCGCCAAGAAGGGCACGGCGCCGCAGGCCGCGATCGACGGCTACCTGGTGGCCGGGAAGACCGGTACGGCGCAGGAGGTCGACTCGGCCTGCAGCTGTTACCGCAAGTGGGCCACTTCTTTTGCCGGATTTGCTCCGGCCGACAACCCGCGCTTCGTTACCTACGTCGTACTGCACGACCCGAGTGACGGAGTTCGGGGTGGTGGCCTGCAAGGAGGACCGGTGTTCCGAGACGTGATGAGCTACGCGCTGCAGAAGTACGTTGTCCCGCCGACCGGAGCAAAGCAGCCCGACGTCCCGATCACCTGGTGATGGTGACGCAGGGTCAGGTAGGAGTCACAGGGTCCGGAGCGGTAGCCTCAGGGCCCGTGTCCACCCCTACCGCCGCAGGCGGCGCGGTCGCAGCGATCAGGCCACGGCACGTGGTGCCGGTCAGCCTCGCCGACCTCGCGAGCGTCGCCAACTCACCTGTCCCGGCAGAGTCAGCGGGGCCGCCGGTGACGGTCACCGGCGTCACCCTCGACTCGCGCTCTGTCCTCGCCGGCGACCTGTACGCCGCTCTGCCCGGTGCGGTCACGCACGGTGCGGAGTACGTCGCGAAAGCCCAGCAGGCGGGCGCAGTCGCCGTACTGACCGATCCCACCGGCGCTGACCGGGCTGCTGCGAGCGGTCTGCCGGTGCTGGTCGTCGACAACCCGCGCAGCGTGCTCGGCGCGGTCGCGTCCCGCGTGTACGGCGAGCCGACCAGCGAGCTGCGGCTGCTCGGGGTCACCGGGACCAACGGCAAGACCACGACCAGCTTCCTGCTCGACGCAGTACTGCGGAGGCTCGGGCCGGCAGCGTTGATCGGGACGATTCAAACGCGTGTTGGCGACGAGGTCGTGAAGAGCGTCCGGACCACTCCGGAGGCCACCGACCTGCAGGCGCTGTTCGCGGTGATGCGGGAGCAGGCGGTCGCGTGGTGCGCGATGGAGGTGTCGAGCCACGCGCTGGCGATGGGGCGCGTCGACGGCGCCCGGTTCGCGGTCGCGGGCTTCACCAACCTCTCGCAGGACCATCTGGACTTCCACAAGACGTTCGAGGACTACTTCCAGGCGAAGGCCTCGTTGTTCACTCCGGAGCGGTGTGATGTCGCGGTGGTGACCATCGACGACGAGTACGGGCGCAGGCTCGCCGCGCAGACCGTCGTACCGCTCGTGACCGTGTCGACCAAGGGGGACGCGGACTGGACGGTCGCCAATCGGCATCAGTCCGAGCACGGCACGACGGTGTTCGACGTCCGCGGGCCGGACGAGACGCTGACGCTCGAGATCGCCCTGCCGGGAGAGTTCAACGTCGCCAATGCGCTGCTCGCGACCGTGATGCTGCGACAGGCCGGCGTACCCGCTGATGCGATCGCGGCCGGTCTGCGGACGGCGACGGTGCCCGGGCGGATGGAGCTGTTCACCCGCGAGGACGGCCTGGTCGTGATCGTCGACTACGCGCACACCCCGGACGCGGTCGAGCTGGCGCTGCAGGCGGCTCGTGGCGCGACCAAGGGCCGGCTGTTCGCCGTCGTCGGCTGTGGCGGTGACCGCGACCCGTGGAAGCGGCCGGCGATGGGCGCCGCCGCTGCCCGGACCGCGGACGTGGTGATCGTGACCGACGACAACCCGCGCAGCGAGGACCCGGCGACGATCCGCGCTGCCGCCATTGAGGGTGCGCGGGAGGCGGTTCCGGGCGTCGACCTGCACGAGATCGGCGACCGCCGGCAGGCCATCGCGTCCGCGATCGAGCTGGCCGGCCCCGGCGACACCGTCGTCGTACTCGGAAAAGGCCATGAGACCGGCCAGGACGTCGGCGGTGTGATCCACCCGTTCGACGACCGCGAAACCGTGCGTGACCTGTTGGAGGCAGACCGGTGATCCCTGTCAGTTGCGGCGAGATCGCCGATGCCGTTCGCGGCGAGCTCGTGGGTGTCGAACCCACGGCTGTCGTCGACGGCTCGGTGGTGATCGATTCGCGAGCCGCGGAACCGCGCGGGCTGTTCGTCGCCCTGCCCGGTGAGCGTGTCGACGGGCACGACTACGTCGGTACGGCGACCGCGGCCGGCGTCACCGCCGCGCTGACCACCCGGCCGATCGAGGGGAGTCCGTGCATCGTCGTCGACGACACGCAGCGGGCTCTCGGCGACCTGGCTCGGCTCGTGGTCGGCAGGCTGCCGGATCTCACCGTCATCGCGCTCACCGGCTCGTCCGGCAAGACCAGCACCAAGGACCTGATCGCCCAGGTCATCCGGCCGTACGGCGAGACCGTTTCGCCGGAAGGCTCGTTCAACAACGAGATCGGTCACCCGCTCACCGCGCTGCAGGCGACCGAAACCACGAAGTACCTGGTCGCCGAGATGGGGACCCGGCACCAGGGCGACATCGCCTATCTGACCGGGATCACGCCGCCGGGCATCGGCCTGGTGCTGAACATCGGCACCTCGCACATCGGCGAGTTCGGCTCCCAGGACAACATCGCGATCGCCAAGGGCGAGCTGATCGAGGCGGTGCCGGCGGACGGCATCGCGATCCTGAACGCCGACGACCACCGGGTGGCCGCGATGCGGAGCCGGACGCAGGCCCGCATCCTGACCTTCGGCGAGGCGGCCGAGGCCGACATCCGCGCGGAGGGCGTCAAGCTCGACGCGGAGGGACGTCCGGCGTTCGTCTTGCACATCGGGGACTTCAGCGGCGACGTACAACTGCAGTTCATCGGCGAGCACTATGTGTCGAACGCCCTCGCTGCGGCGGCGGTCGGGTCGGCGATCGGCCTGACGCCCGGGCAGATCACCGACGGCCTGAACGCGGCCACCCGGGTGTCTGCCGCGCGGATGGAGCTGACCGAGCGGGCCGACGGTGTGACGATCATCAACGACGCGTTCAACGCCAACCCGGACTCGACGCGCGCGGCGCTGAAGTCGCTGGTCGCCATCGGCCGTTCGCGCGGTGCACGGACCTGGGCCGTGCTCGGCGAGATGCTCGAGCTCGGCGACACCTCCGCCGACGAGCACGATGCGATCGGGCGCCTCGTCGTCCGGCTCGACGTGAACCGGCTGCTCGTGGTGGGTGAGGGAGCGAAACCGATCCACCTCGGCGCCTCGCTGGAAGGCTCCTGGGGCAACGAGTCCGCGTTCGTCGACACGATCCCGGAAGCGCTCGAGCTGCTCAGGTCCGAGCTGCGCGCGGGCGACGTCGTACTGGTGAAGTCTTCGAAGGGCTCGAAACTGCGCAGCCTCGCTGACGCATTGCTGGAGGACGTGCAGTGATCTCGATCCTGTTCGGTGGCGCCGTCGCGATGGTGCTGACGCTGATCGGCACGCGCTGGGCGATCAGATGGCTGGCCAAGCGCGGCTACGGCCAGGAGATCCGCGCGGACGGCCCGACCTCGCACCACATCAAGCGCGGTACGCCGACCATGGGCGGCGCCGTGTTCATCGTCGCGACGATCGTCGGGTACTTCGCGGCGAAGCTGTTCACGATGACGCCGCCGAGCGCCTCGGCGCTCCTGGTGCTGTTCCTGTTCGCGGGAATGGGCGCGGTCGGCTTCCTGGACGACTTCATCAAGATCTTCCGGCAACGCAGCCTCGGCCTGCGCAGCAAGGCGAAACTGGCCGGCCAGACCTTCGTCGCGGTGGTGTTCGCGGTGCTCGCGCTGCAGTTCCCGGACGAGCGCGGGCAGCGGCCGGCCTCGCCGTTCATCTCGTTCATCCGTGACATCGGCTGGCTGGAGCTGCCGGCCATCCTGGTGATCATCTGGATCCTGCTGCTGATCGCCGGTATGTCGAACGGCGTCAACCTGGTCGACGGTCTGGACGGTCTGGCGACCGGCGCGTCGATGATGGTGTTCGGCGCGTACACGCTGATCTGCATCTGGCAGTTCAACCAGAGCTGTGCGACCGCGAACGGTGTCGGCGCCAAGTGTTACGAGGTCCGGGATCCACATGACCTGGCCGTGGTCGCTGCCTGTCTGACCGGCGCGCTGTTCGGCTTCCTGTGGTGGAACGCCTCGCCGGCGAAGATCTTCATGGGTGATACCGGTTCGCTGTCGCTCGGTGGCGCGCTGGCGGGTATGGCGGTGATGACCCGGACCGAGCTGCTCGTGCTGCTGCTCGGCGGCCTGTTCGTGATCGTCACCGCCTCGGTCATCCTGCAGGTCGGGTACTTCAAGGCCACCAAGGGCAAACGCCTGTTCCGGATGGCGCCGCTGCATCACCACTTCGAGATGCTCGGCTGGGAACAGGTCAACATCGTGATCCGCTTCTGGATCATCCAAGGACTGTGTGTGGTGATCGGACTCGGGGTCTTCTACGCAGAATGGGTGACCGGATGACGCTTGAGACACGCACCGACGACGGCTGGGCGACGACGCGGTTCGTCGTTGTCGGCTTCGGGACGGCGGGCTATGCGTGCGCGGACTCGTTGATCCAGGCCGGCGCCGAGCACCTCGTCGTACTCGATGATCGCGACAACGAGGCGCTGCGCGAGAAGGCGGTGATCCTGGAGACGCTCGGCGCCACGATCACCCTCGGCCCGGGCAGTACGGCGGAGTTGCCGAAGGACGTCGACGTGGTCGTCACGTCTCCCGGCGTACCGCCGCATGCGCCGTTGCTCGCGCAGGCGGCCGAGCGCGAAGTACCGATCTGGAGCGAGATCGAGCTGGCGTGGCGACTGCGCGACCCGGCGAACCCCGCACCGTGGTTGTGCATCACCGGCACCAACGGCAAGACGACGACGGTGCAGATGCTGACCGCGATGCTGCAGGCCGCCGGCCTCCGCACTGTTGCCGCGGGCAACGTCGGGCTGCCGTTGCTCGAGGCCGTGATGGACCCCGAGCCGTACGACGTGATCGCGGTCGAGCTGTCCAGCTACCAGCTGCACTACACACACTCGATGTCGGCGCACTCGGCCGCTGTGCTGAACATCGCGCCGGACCACGTCGACTGGCACGGCTCGCTGGATGCGTACGCCAAGGACAAGGGCCGCATCTTCGAGAACTGCCAGATCGCGTGCGTGTACAACGTTGCCGACCCGGCGACCGAGCAGCTCGTGATGGACGCGGACGTGATCGAGGGCTGCCGCGCGATCGGCTTCACCCTCGGCACACCGGGACTGTCGATGCTCGGGATCGTCGACGACCTGCTGGTGGATCGGGCGTTCGTCGAGCAGCGCGCCACGTCGGCGCTCGAGCTGGCGATGATCTCCGATGTCACGCCCGCTGCTCCGCACAACATCGCGAACGCGCTGGCCGCGGCGGCGCTGGCGCGGGCGTTCGGCGTACCGGCGACCGCGATCCGCGACGGGCTGCGGGGATTCCGCCCGGACAAGCACCGGATCGCGCACGTCGCGGAGGTTGCCGGGGTCAACTATGTGGACGATTCGAAGGCAACCAACCCGCATGCCGCGCAGGCTTCGCTGCTCGCGTACGAACATGTGGTGTGGATCGCCGGCGGTCAGGCCAAAGGCGCGACGTTCGACGAGTTGGTGATCGCGGCCCGCCGTCGGTTGCGTGCCGTCGTGCTGATGGGCCAGGACAAGCAGGTGATCGCCGAAGCTCTCGAGCGACACGCACCAGATGTCCCGAGGATCGTCGTCGAGGCAACAGACACTGGAGCTATGCAGATCGTGGTGGGGGAGGCGGCGAAGCTCGCACAGGTGGGTGACACCGTGCTGCTCGCGCCTGGCTGCGCATCCTGGGACATGTTCGCCAACTACGGAGCCCGTGGGGACGCCTTCACCGAAGCCGTGCGCGCGCTCGGTAACTGATCCGGAGGTGATCGCGTGACCTCGATCGCGGATCAGCCCGAGGGCAGGAAGAACGGCGAGCGGGCCTGGGTCGCGGCGATCCGGGACGTGCTCGACCGGCCGCTGACGTCGTACCACATCGTGCTCGGCGCGACCGGGCTGCTGCTCGTGCTCGGGCTGATGATGGTGCTGTCGGCATCGAGTGTGCTGTCGCTGCGCGTCAACGGGAACAGCTACACGATCTTCGTCCGGCAGCTGATCTGGGTCGTGGTCGGCCTGCCGATGGCCTACGTCGCCTCGCGGATGACGCCCCGGCATTTCCGCATGCTCGCGTACGTCGCGCTGCTCGGATCGATGTTCCTGCTGGTGCTGACCTACATCCCGGGCCTCGGCGTCGGCGTGAACGGCAACACCAACTGGCTGAACCTCGGCGGACCGCTGCAGATCCAGCCGAGTGAGTTCGCCAAGCTGGCGATGGTGATGTGGTGCGCGGATCTGTATGCCCGCAAGGAGAAGCTGCTCACCCAGTGGAAACATCTGCTGGTCCCAATGGTGCCGGTCTGCGGTCTGGTGATCGCGCTGGTCGTCGGCCAGCACGACCTCGGTACGGCGCTGGTGCTGATGGCCGTGATGATCGGCATGATCTGGATCGTCGGCGCGCCGACGCGGCTGTTCGTCGCGACGATCCTCGTGGTCGGCGCGGTGGCGACGTACTTCGTTAACGCGGAGAAGTACCGGATGCAGCGGGTCACGTCGTTCCTCGACCCGTTCTCGGACCCGATGGGCGTCGGCTGGCAGGCGTACCACTCGTTCTACGCACTCTCGACCGGCGGCTGGTGGGGCGTCGGGATCGGCAACAGCCGGCAGAAGTGGAGCAACCTGCCGGAAGCGCACACCGACTTCATCTTCTCGGTGATCGGTGAGGAGCTCGGCCTGGTCGGGTCGCTCACCGTGCTTGCTCTGTTCCTCACGCTGGCGTACGCCGGGGTGCGGATCGCGACGCGGAACACCGAGCCGTTCGTGCGCTATGCGGCGGCGGGGATCACGATCTGGATCATGGCCCAGACACTCGTCAACCTTGGCGCCGTGATCGGACTGCTACCCATCGTGGGTATCCCGCTCCCGCTTTTGTCGTACGGTGGTTCCGCACTGCTGCCGACGCTGATCGCGATCGGCATGCTGCTGTCCTTCGCGAAGGCCGAGCCCGGCGCGCAGGCTGCCCTGAAAGAGACCAGGCGGCCCCGGTTCGGGTGGCTGCCTTCGCGGCGTACGCCGCACCACAAGTGAACCCGCGGGAGCGTTGAAAGCTGTGCCCAGCATCGTTCTGGCCGGCGGCGGTAGCGCCGGCCACACCTCACCCCTGATCGCCACCGCCGACGCCCTGCGCCGGATCGACCCGACCGTCGAGATCCTCGCGCTCGGGACCGAGCGCGGCCTCGAGACCCGCGTCGTACCGGAGGCCGGCTACCGGCTGGAGCTGATCCCGCCGGTGCCGCTGCCGCGCAGACCGACGCCGGCGCTGCTCGCCGTACCGGGGAAGATGCTGGCCTCGGTCAGCGCGGCCCGCCGGGCGCTCGACGAGGCCAAGGCCGACGTCCTGGTCGGATTCGGCGGCTACGTCTCCACCCCGGCGTACGTCGCTGCCTGGCGGCGGAAGACGCCGATCGTCGTCCACGAGGGCAACGCGGTGCCGGGGATCGCGAACAAGTTCGCCGCGCGCTACTGCACGCAGTACGTCAAGACGTCGTTCCCGGGCACCGAGCTGCCGCACGCCGAGTACGTCGGGCTGCCGATCCGGCGCGCGATCTCCACGCTGGACCGGGCAGCACTGCGGGCCGAGGCGCGGCAGTTCTTCGGCCTGGACCCGGATGCGCCGACGCTGTTCGTGACCGGCGGGTCGCAGGGAGCACGGCAGATCAACGAGGCCGTCTCCGGCGCTGCCGCGGACCTGCAGGCGGCCGGCATCCAGGTCCTGCACGCGATCGGCCCGAAGAACAGCCTCGAAGTGCCGCAGACCGGCCGCTACCCGTACGTCGTCCTGAACTACGTCGACCGGATGGACCTCGCGTACGCCGCGGCCGACCTGGTGGTCTGCCGCTCGGGAGCGAACACGGTCACCGAGGTGTCCGGTGTCGGACTGCCCGCGATCTACGTACCGCTGCCGATCGGTAACGGTGAGCAGCGACTGAACGCGAAACCGGTCGTCGACGTCGGCGGCGGAGTGCTGATCGACAACGCCGAGATGACCGCGGACTGGATCCGGGCGAATGTGCCGCAACTTCTGCACGACCGCGAGCGTCTGACAACCATGTCCACAGCTGCGACCGGTGTGATCCGGACGGATGCCGACGAGCGATTGGCGCGGATCATCCTGGATGTGGTGAGGTCTGCTTCGTGATCGTCACCGCACCTGACACGCTCCTGCCTGCCGAAAAGCTGGGCAGAGTGCACTTCGTAGGAATCGGCGGAGCCGGTATGTCCGGGATCGCCCGGATCATGGCCTCGCGCGGGATCGAGGTGTCCGGATCCGACGCCAAGGACGGCAAGGTGCTCGCCGCGCTCCGCGCGCTCGGCGCGACCTGCTGGGTCGGTCACGCCGCCGAGCACGTCAAGGACGTCGACACTGTGGTGGTGTCGACCGCGATCCGCGAGACCAACCCCGAGGTGGTCGCCGCCCGCGAGGCCGGGATCCCGATCCTGCCCCGGGCCGCCGCGCTGGCCTCGGTGATGGTCGGCCGCCGCACGCTCGCGGTCGCCGGGACGCACGGCAAGACGACCACGACGTCGATGCTCACGGTCGCGCTGCAGCACTGCGGCGCCGACCCGTCGTACGCGATCGGCGGCAACCTCAACGAGTCCGGGTCGAACGCGCACGACGGCAACGGCGACCTGTTCGTCGCCGAGGCGGACGAGTCGGACAAGTCGTTCCTGACGTACACGCCCGAGGTGTCGATCGTCACGTCGGTCGAGCCGGACCACCTGGACAACTACGGCGACGAGGCCAGTTACCGCAAGGCGTTCGAGGAGTTCTGCGATCGCGTGCTGCCCGAGGGCTTCATGGTGATCTGCCAGGACGACGCCGGTGCCCGGCGGCTGGCGGAGTACGCGCGCGCCCGCGGCATCGACGTACGGACGTACGGCGAGTCGGAGGACGCGGATCTGCATGTCACCGAGATCACCGCGAACGGCGCCACGCAGTCGTTCGTGCCCGTGTACCGCGGCCGGAGGCTGCCGATGGTGCAGCTGCAGCAGGCGGGTAAGCACAACGCGCTGAACGCGTCGGCGGCGCTCACGGTCGGGCTGGGGCTCGGGTTCTCCGCGGCCGACCTGGCCGAGGGGCTCGCTGCGTTCACCGGCACCGGGCGGCGGTTCGAGTTCAAGGGGCTCGAGGACGGTGTGCGGGTGTTCGACTCGTACGCGCACCACCCGACCGAGCTGGCCGTCGACCTGACCGCGGCGCGCACGGTGGCGGGGGAGGGGCGCGTGATCGCGTGCTTCCAGCCGCACCTGTTCAGCCGGACGCGGATCTTCGCCAAGGAGTTCTCCGAATCGCTGGCGCTGGCCGACGAAGTCGTGGTGATGGACGTGTTCGCGGCCCGCGAGGACCCGGAGCCGGGTGTCACCGGGGCGTTGATCGCGAACCACGTGCCGCTGAAGCCGGACCAGGTCCGGTTCGAGCCGTCGTGGTCCGCCGTACCGCAGCTGGTCGCGGACCTGGCCGAGCCGGGTGATCTGGTGGTGACGCTGGGCGCGGGGGACGTGACGCTGATCGGCCCGGAAGTCGTTGGTCTGCTGGCCGAACGCGCCGCCACCCGCGAGCCTGCCGAGTCAACGCCGGTAGCTGTGGTGGAGTAATTGGGTGGGGTTTGTTGAATGAGCCAGAGCGTTGATCTGGCTCGGGCACAGCAGCGGTTCGCGCGCCGGCAACGGCTGGTGCGCTGGCGGAGTTGGCTGCCGTGGGCGATCGGCGGCGGCCTCGTTGTCGTGGCCGGGCTGATCGTCTGGTTGTTCTACTTCTCTTCCGTGCTGGCTGTCTCGGGTGTGCGGATCAGCGGCGCCGACACGGTGCCGCTGGCAACGATCGAGCAGACCGCGGCCGCACCGATCGGCACCCCGCTGGCGAAGGTGGACCTGCGGTCGATCGCCGACCGGGTGCGGACGATCCCGGCGGTCGCGGACGCGCAGGTGACCCGCGCCTGGCCGAACAAGATCGTGATCGTCGTCACCGAACGGGTTCCGGTCGTGGTCGTCACGGACGGCTCGCGCTACGAACTGGTCGACGCGACCGGTACGTCGTACCGCACCGTGCCCGACCGGCCGGCCGGACTGCCGGAGGCGAAGGTCACCGGCGTACGGCGCGACGTCACGATCCATTCGGTGGTGACGGTTTCGGCCGCCCTGCCGGAGACCTTGCGGGCGCAGGTGCGTTCGATCTCGGCAGCGTCGCCGGACTCGATCACGCTGAACCTGAGCTCGGATGTGAAGGTCGTTTGGGGTAGTTCCGATGACAGTGCGCGCAAGGCCGGGGTACTGAGCGTGCTGATGAAGCGCCAGGCGAAGGTGTACGACGTCTCGGCGCCCGATCTCCCTGTCACCAAAGGGGAAAAGCGATGAAGTATCACATCCCGGGACAGTGTGGTTTCTTGGCGGCGAGGCGCGTGGACAGCGCCAGAAGGCGTCACGTACCGTGCGGCGTAATCTAAAGTTGACATAAGTCTAAGCATGTACTTGAGGTTCAGTCTTTTCGCTGGACAACGGGAAAGCAACGAGGCGAGAGGCGCGGACGTGGCGGCACCGCAGAACTACCTGGCACTCATCAAGGTCGTAGGTATCGGCGGGGGCGGCGTGAACGCCGTCAACCGGATGATCGAGCACGGTCTGAAGGGCGTTGAGTTCATCGCCATCAACACCGACGCGCAAGCGCTGTTGATGAGCGACGCGGACGTCAAGCTCGACATCGGCCGCGAGGAGACCCGTGGTCTGGGCGCCGGCGCGAACCCGGCGATCGGGCAGAAGGCTGCCGAGGACCACGCGGAGGAGATCGAGGAGGCGCTGAAGGGCGCCGACATGGTCTTCGTCACCGCCGGTGAGGGCGGCGGCACCGGCACCGGCGGCGCGCCGGTGGTGGCGCGCATCGCCCGCTCGCTCGGCGCGCTGACCATCGGTGTGGTGACGCGGCCGTTCTCGTTCGAGGGCAAGCGGCGCGCGACCCAGGCGGAGGACGGCATCGCCACCCTCCGCGAGGAGGTCGACACGCTGATAGTGATTCCGAACGACCGCCTGCTGACGATCTCCGACCGCGCCGTCTCCGTGCTGGACGCGTTCAAGCAGGCCGACCAGGTGCTGCTGCAGGGTGTCTCCGGCATCACCGACCTGATCACCACGCCCGGTCTGATCAACGTCGACTTCGCCGACGTCAAGGCGGTCATGTCGAACGCCGGCTCCGCGCTGATGGGCATCGGCTCGTCCCGCGGCGAGGACCGCGCGGTCGCGGCCGCCGAGGCGGCCATCTCGTCTCCGTTGCTTGAGGCAAGTATCGAGGGTGCGCACGGCGTGCTGCTGTCGATCGCGGGCGGATCCGACCTGGGCCTGTTCGAGATCAACGAGGCGGCGCAGCTGGTCTCGGAGTCCGCGCACTCCGACGCGAACATCATCTTCGGCGCGGTCATCGACGACGCCCTCGGTGACGAGGTCCGCGTCACGGTGATCGCAGCCGGCTTCGACGGCGGCATGCCCAAGCGTCGCGAACAGGCGATGAACCAGGCGCGGCCCCAGTCCTCGCGCCCCCAGAGCTACTCGGCCCCGATGACCGGCACCTCAACCCCGCCGGGCCAGCAGTCCGGCCAGCCCGGCGGCCAGCAGTCCGGTCAACCTGGGACCGGCTCGCCGTCCGCGGGTCAGTTCACCGGTGGCCAGCAGGGCGCAAGCCAGCCTGGGACCGGCTCAGTGTCCGGCGGTCAGTTCGGCGGCGGCCAGCAAGGCACGGGCCAGCCCGGGCAGACTCCAGGCGCCGCCCAGCCGACGCAGCAGAGCGCGCCGACGCATTCGGTGCCCGGCCAGCAGCCGGGTCAGACTCAGGCGGCCCCCACGGGCCAGCCGACCGACGACACGGTCCCGGTCCCGGCTCCCACCGAGCCACGCCCGGGCGTCGGTACGACGAACTCCGCCCGCCCGCAGTCCGGCGACCCGGTCCGCACTGTCCAGCCAGGTCAGTCGGCCCCGCACACCCCCGCCTCGCCGACCGCTCCGTCGACCCAGCACTCCTGGCCGACGAACGGTCCGAGCAGCAGCGGCGGCAATGGGATTGGCAGCGGCGGCGGCAATGGGAGCGGCAGCGGCAGCGGTGCGGGTGCCGCCGGCACCAACCAGACACCGCCGTCCAGCCGCCCGAAGAAGCCGGAGCCCGAGGAAGACCTCGACATCCCCGACTTCCTGAAGTAAGCCCGGACCGAGGGGCAGAAGGCGGGGGAGGCGAGCGAGACCTCCCGCCCGGCCAGGCGCCGGGGCCCACGCCATCAAGCCGGGGGCTGAGACAGGTTATTTCCTGTCCCAGCCCCCGGCTTCCTGTCCCAGCCCCCGGTTCTGGTCTCAGGGCCCCGGCTTCTTGTCCCAGCCCGGGGCTTCTTGTCCCAGCTCCCGGCTTCTTGTCCCAGCCCCGGGTCGGGCCGCCCGAAGAAGCCGGAGCCCGAGGAAGACCCCGGACTTCCTCAAGTAACTCCCCAACCTTGTGCACCCACCAACCACTTTGCGCTCGCGAAACTGGTTGGTGGGTGCACAAGGTTGGGGCTCGTCAGGCAGGCGGGGCGGGCTGGCGGGGGCGGTAGACGGTGACGAGAACGCCGTAGCGGGACTCGGCTGGGCCGGCGTCGGTGAGTTCGTGGACCATTCGGTCGAGTGTCGCGGCGAGTTCCGCGGCCTGGGCGGCGGTGAGCCGGATGTTCCGCAGGTTGAACAGCGGGTCGTCGTCCGCGCTCTCGAGCTCGGCGGCGACAGCCTGGAGAGCGACGGTGTTGGCCGCCCGCGCGCCTTCACCGACGAAGTCGAACCGACGCACCGACCGTCGGTAGTACTGCTCGGTCCCGCCGCGCACCTGCCGGGTCTCGGCCACGTGCACCATCCCGGCGTCACGCAGTACGCCCAGGTGGTGGGCGACGTTGCCTTTGGCTGTCCCGAGCGCAGCGGCCAGCTGGCTGATCGTGGCCGCCTCCTGCCCGAGCGCGAACAGCAAGCGGTGCCGTAGCGGGTGCCCGAGCGCCTTGAACTGCGCGGCGCTCGACACCTCCAGGTGATCGACAATCTCGGCCATGGATCAAGCGTCGAGATTTCTTGACGCTTTGTCAAACCGCGTGCTCTACTGCTGCCCATGCACACCGAAGAGATCAGGGCCGTCGTCGGCCGGCTGGGCGCGCTCGTCGCGGAGTACTACGTCTTCCCCGAGATTGGCGCCGAGGTCGCGGACCGGCTCGCCGCGGCCGTCGCCGAAGGTCGGTACGACGACCTCGCGACGCCGGAGCAGTTGGCCGAGCGAGTCACGGCCGACCTGCAGGTCGGAAATCGCGACAAACATCTGCGCCTCATCTTCCGCCGCGACGGACTGCCGGACGAGACCGACCCGGTGGCCGAGGAAGCGCATTGGCGGCGCCGTGCAGCGCTCGACGCCGGCGGGATGGCGCGCGTCGAACGGCTCGACGGCAACATCGGGCTGCTGGAGATCCGGCCGTTGCTCTATCCCCCCAATCTGGCCGGACCGGCGGTCACGGCAGCGATGTCGCTGCTCGCATCGACCGACGCTCTGCTCATCGATCTGCGCCGCTGTGTGGGTGGATCGCCCGATCAGGTCGCCTATGTCTGCAGTCATCTGCTCGACTCCGACGAGGCGATCCATCTGCACGATCTGGTCAAACCGGCCGACGGTTCGACGCGGCAGTTCTGGACCACGCCGTACGTGCCGGGTCCGCGGTTCAGCGGCACCAAGCCGATCTGGGTTCTGACCAGCCCCGCGACGTTCTCGGGCGGCGAGGAGTTGGCGTACAACCTGCAGCAGTTCGGGCGGGCCGTCGTCGTGGGCGAGCGGACCGGCGGCGGGGCGCACCCGCGCGAGGGGTTCAAGTTGCACGAGCAGCTCGAGGCGAGTGTGCCGGTGGCGCGTTCGGTGAGCTCGATCACGGGGACCAACTGGGAAGGCACCGGCGTCGTTCCCGACCTCGACGTACCGGCGGATGAGGCCTTCGCCTACGCGTATCGCCTGGCGGCCGAGTATGTGCTCGAGTTGCCGTCCGAGCCCGAGCGGAACGGTGTGACCGACGAGGCGCGGGCGGTGCTGGGTGCGGGCGTCGCCGCTGGGTAATCTTCAGTCGTGTTCGGCTACGACGAGGTTCTCTCCGCCGCCCGGGTCGTCTTCACCGATCGGTACGGCGGCGCCAGCAAACCGCCGTACGGCGAATTCAACCTCGGTGGGTACGGCGAGGACGCCGAGCGGATCGCCGAGAACTTCCGCCGGGTCGCGACCGCCTTCGAGGTGGAGCCCGACGCGGTCGTCCGGGTCAGCCAGGTCCACGGACGCGACGTCCACGTCGTCGGGCCGGACGACGCGCTACCGCTCGAGCAGAACCCGAAGGCCGACGGGCTCGTCACGACACGCTCCGACGTGGTGCTGGCCGTCCGCGCCGCGGACTGCCTGCCCGTCTTGCTGGTTGGAGACGGCGTCATCGGTGCGGCCCACTCCGGACGCAAGGGCATGTACGTCGGCATCGTGCCGGCGACCGTCGACGCGATGCGCGACCTCGGCGCTTCGCACATCACCGCCGTACTCGGACCGTATGCCTGCGGGAAGTGCTACGAAGTACCCGAAGAGATGCGCGCCGAGGTCGCCGAGCGCGTACCGGCGGCGTACTCCGAGACGAGTTGGGGGACACCCGCGCTCGACGTGGCTGCCGGGGTGAAGGCGCAACTGGCCGAGCTCGACGTCGAGGTGATCGACGCGACCGCGTGCACGATCGAGTCCGGCAACTTGTACTCGTACCGGCGCGAAGGCCCGACCAGCGGCCGGATGGCCGGCCTCATCAAGCTGGTGACGCGATGACGGATCGCGCCGACGAGCTGCGCGGCAACCTGCTGCACGTTCGGGAGCGGATCGAGAAGGCTTGTCAGGCGGCCGGGAGATCCCGGGACGAGGTCACCCTCGTCGCGATCACCAAAACCTTTCCAGTCAGCGATGTGCGGGCACTGGCGGCCCTCGGGGTCCGGGACGTCGGGGAGAACCGTGAGCAGGAGCTCAAGGTGAAGGCGCCGGAGTGCACGGACCTCACCTGGCACTTCGTCGGCCAGCTGCAGTCGAAGAAGGCCAGGTCTGTTGTCCGGAACGCGTCGATCGTCCACTCCGTCGATCGATCGTCACTCGTCGAAGCGCTGTCCAAGGCCGCGGTCGCCGAGGAGAAGACGGTG
Organism: Kribbella pratensis; assembly: GCF_004365355.1. Taxonomy (GTDB): domain Bacteria; phylum Actinomycetota; class Actinomycetes; order Propionibacteriales; family Kribbellaceae; genus Kribbella. The sequence goes on from NZ_SODP01000001.1 coordinate 1,032,257, forward strand.
CGCTGCCTGATCCAGGTGAGCCTTGCGGCGTACGGACCGGCCGAGGCGGCGACCGGCGCGGGGCGTGGCGGCGTCGAGCCTTCCGACGTACCCGAACTGGCCGCGGCGATCGCGGCAGCGGACGCACTGGAGCTCGGGGGAGTGATGGCTGTCGCGCCGTTGGGATCGGACCCCGGCGAAGCCTTCGCCGGCCTGCGGGACGTAGCGTTGGGGCTACGCTCCGAACACCCCGGCGCCGACTGGATCTCGGCCGGAATGACCGGTGATCTGGAGGCCGCGATCAAGCATGGCGCGACACACGTCCGGCTCGGGCGCGCCTTACTCGGTACGCGTCCTCCACTCGGTTAGTGTCGACATCGTGCAGGTTTTGCTTCCTGCTCACCGTTGTACTCGAAGTCTCGTCGAACCGGATCGAGGTGCTGGAGGGCCATGAGCGGCGCACTGCGCAAGATGGGTGTGTACCTCGGCTTGGTCGAGGACGGGGAGCGCTACAACGCGCGGTACGACGACTACGAGTACGACGAGTACGACGATGACGCAGTCGACGATGTTGACGGGGACTCCCACGAGACCGAGCCGGTACCTGCCGGCCGGGAGAGCCGCGAAGCTCGCGAGCACCGCGAGGACCGTGAGAACACCAGCGGCGCCACGGTCAGCAAGTTCCCAGACCGGCGCGGGGTCGCGCCGTCCCCGGAGGTTACCGAGTTGGCCCGCATCACCACCGTGCACCCGCGCAGCTACAACGAGGCGCGCGTCATCGGTGAGCATTTCCGCGACGGCACCCCCGTCATCATGAACCTGACCGAGATGGATCACGCGGACGCCAAGCGACTGGTCGACTTCGCCGCCGGGCTGATCTTCTGCTGCCGTGGATCGATCGAGCGGATCACCACCAAGGTGTTCCTGGTCTGCCCGCCGAACGTCACGGTCGCCGCCGAGGAGAAGGAGAAGATCGCCGCGGACGGGTTCTACAACCAGAGCTGATGCTCTGGTTGGCTCCTGGCCTTCCGCCGTCTTCTACACTCATTGACGACATGGTTGCTCTAGCGCTCGTCCTCAGTGTTCTCAGCTGGGTGCTGCTCGCCTTCTTCCTGGTGCTGGTGGCGCGGTTCGTGCTCAGTCTGATCGTCATGTTCGCGCCCCAGTGGCACCCGAAGGGTCCGCTGCTCCTGTTCTTCGAGCTGATCTACTCGATCACCGATCCGCTGCTGAAGCCGTTGCGGCGGATCCTGCCCCCGATCGGGGCGGGCGGGGTGCGGATCGACCTGTCCATGCTGATGCTGTTCGTCATCGTCTCGGTGGCGATGTCCATCAACTCAACGGCTTTGCGGTCGTTGTGAGGGTGGGAAACGCGAGGACAGGGTAGGTAGAGTCTCGGGAAAACGGGGCAGTGTCTACCAGGCCGCTCCGCTGGGCAGGACCGTTGTCGACCGCCCGGATTCCGTCATAAGACAACGAAGCGATAACGTGATCTACTGAGTCGCCGGGGTGCAACACCACGGGGACTCCGCCAAGACACAGACAAACGAGGTGAAAGATGCCGCTGACGCCGGATGACGTCCGCTCGAAGCAATTCACGCCCGTCCGACTACGGGAGGGCTACGACGTCACAGAGGTCGACTCATTCCTCGACGAGGTCGAGGCAGAGCTCGAGCGACTTCTCGCCGAGAACGAGGAGCTGCGGGCCAAGCTCGCTGCGGCTCAGCGCGCGGGTGCGGACCAGCAGCGGCCGGTCGTCGACCAGACCGCCGCCCTGCCGCCTGTCGTGCAGCAGCCCAAGCCCCCGGTCGTGGTCGAGAAGCCGGAAGAGAAGCCCCCGGTAATGCCCGCGGTCGCGGCGGCCGGTGCGGCTGCGGCGGCCGGCTCGGTCGGCGACGCCTCCAGCTCGGCCGTCCGGCTGCTGGAGATGGCCACCAAGCACTCCGACGACCTGGTCCAGGAGGCGAAGGACACCGCCGACAAGATCATCGGTGAGGCCCGCGCCAAGGCGGAGCGCCTGGAGAACGAAGCGCGTGGCAAGGCCGATCGGATGACCGGTGAGGCCCGTGCCCGCGCCGAGAAGCTCGACGGCGAGATCGCGGAGCGTCGTGCGCAGATGCTCGGCACGCTGGAGAAGCAGAAGGGTCAGCTCGAGCGCACGATCGACGACCTGCACGCGTACGAGCGTGAGTACCGCAGCCGCCTGAAGACGTATTTCACCGAGCAGCTGAAGGCGCTCGGCAACGGCGACGACACGCTCAGCCCGCGCAACGGCTTCCGCCCGGAGGCCCGCGCCCAGGCTCACGGTCACGGCGTGTAAACAACACCTCGTTGAGGAGGCGGTGCTTTCCGGCGGCACCGCCTCTTCGTCATGTCTGGACACTTTTGACACACCGTCCCAGCACGGTGACAGGGTGTCAGGGCCAGGCGAGAGGTTCCTTCCGGCCGCTCAGCGTCTCGACGTCGCTGAGTCGCAGCCGGTAGGGCGCAAGTCTGAGTAGTGCGGGTGATTCCCCGGCCGGTCCATCGGGGAACACACTCCAGAAGTCGTAGCCGAGCGGCGCCGGAGCATCTCGATACAGCTCCCACACTCGCTGCCGGGTCGCCACGTCCGCGACCCACTCCGCCTCGCAATCCGCGATGGCCACCTCGTGACCGGGCTCCCAGTAGGTGCAGCTCAGGTACGGACTGTGCGCGAGATGCCGCACCTTCACCGGCGTCTTCCGCGTCACGATCCAGCCGGTCAACTCGTCGCCGTCGAGCTCCCAGATCGGGTGCAGGATCCGGCTCCGCGGCCGGTTGTCCGGCCCGACGGTCGCGACACCGCACCAGACGATCCGGTGCGCTCTCTCGATGAACTCCTTTTGCACAACCATGGTTGTGTATTCTAGCGACATGGATCTGGATCTGTCGCTGGTCTCGTTGTTCGCCGGCTGGGCACTGGCCGACGAGGTGCAGCGCCGCCTCACCGACGACGGCTTCGGCGATGCGCGCTTCGCCGACGGCGTCGTGTTCCAGCATCTGGTCGGCGGGCCGGTGACAATCACCACGCTGGCGGACAAGCTCGGCGTCACCCAGCAGGCCGCCTCGAAGACCGTCGCCGATCTGCAGGCGCGCCGGTACGTCGCCCGCCGCACCGACCCGGACGACGCCCGGGCCAAGCAGGTCCACCTGACCGATCACGGACAGGCGGTGATCGAAGCCGCCCGCAAGCACCGGGCAGCAATCGATCGGGAGCTCCGCAAATCCCTGGGCGACCACCGAGTCGAGGAGGCACGGCAACTACTCACCGACGTGATCGACAGCCTCGGCGGCACCGCCCCGATCCGCACCCGAACCGTCCGCCCACCCCACTGACAACCCTCACACGCAGCCCCGGGCCTCCGGCGCCAACCTGCACCCCGGCCCGCGATGCAGGGCGGGGTGCAGGATGAACGGGCGTCAGGCCTTGGTGAGCCAATACGTCAGCCGCAGGTCCTCTTCGGTGCCGGTGGCAACGTCGGCGGACTCGGTGGGGGCGGACTGGTTCAGCTCGACGGCGAGGACCTCGCGGGCGATCTCGTCGGCGTGCTTGCCCAGGGCATCGGTCAGTTCGGCGTCGGTCGAGGTCAGCCAGACCTTGATCCGGTCCGAGACCTCGAGGCCGGCGTTCTTCCGGGCCTCCTGCAACGTCCGGACCACCTCGCGGGCCAGGCCGGCCTGCCGCAGCTCGGGCGTCACCTCGAGGTCGAGGGCAACGGTCTCGCCCTGCTCGTTGACCACCGACCAGCCTTCCTTCGGCCGCTCGGACAGCAGGACCTCGGCCTCGCTCACCCGGACGTCCTCGCCGTCGACGACGACCGACGCCGTCCCGGTCTCCTTCAGCTCGACCGCGAGCGCCCCGGCGTCCGCGGCGGCGATCGCGGCCGCGACCACCGGCGTCTGCTTGGCGAACCGCTTGCCGAGCTCACGGAAGTTGCCCTTGGCAGAGAACTCGACCAGGTCCGCGCCGGCCGCCGACAACGGCTCGACCGTGCCCACGTTCAGCTCGTCCGCGATCTCCTGCAGCAGCTCCGGCGACAGGTCCGCGATCGCGGCCGATCCGACCAGGGCGCGGGCCAGCGGCTGGCGCGTCTTCACCTTCGCCTCGGCGCGGGCCGACCGGCCGAGCTCGACGACCCGGCGGGCCATCGACACGTGCTGCGCCAGGACGTCGTCGATCAGCGTCTCGTCGTACGTCGGGAAGCTCGACAGGTGGACCGACTCGGGCAGCTCCGGCGTGACCGGGCGGAACACGTCCTGCCAGACCCGCTCGGTGACGAACGGCGTCAGCGGCGCCAGCACCCGCGTCAGCACGTCGAGCGTCTCGTGCAGGGTGGCCAGCGCGCCGGCGTCACCGGCCCAGAACCGGCGGCGCGAACGGCGGACGTACCAGTTCGACAGCACGTCGACGAACGAGTTGATCAGCAGACCGAGCCGCTGGGTGTCGAACGCGGCGTACGCCTCGTCGGTGTCGCGGACGAGCCGGTGCGTCTCGCTCACGAGCCACCGGTCCAGCACCGAACGGTCGGCGACGGCCGGAGCATCCGTCGGCGACCAGTCGGCCAGCCGGGCGTACAGCGCGTGGAACGCGACCGTGTTCCAGTAGGTCAGCAGCACCTTCCGGACGATCTCGTTCAGCACGTTCGGCCCGATGCCGCGAGCCTTCCACGGCGAGCCGGACGCGGCCATGAACCAGCGCACCGCGTCCGCGCTGTGGTTGTCCATCAGCGGGATCGGCTCGAGGATGTTGCCCAGGTGCTTGGACATCTTCCGGCCGTCCTCGGCCAGGATGTGTCCGAGGCAGACCACGTTGCGGTACGACGACTCGTCGAAGACCAGCGTGCCGATCGCCATCAGCGTGTAGAACCACCCGCGGGTCTGGTCGATCGCCTCGGAGATGAAGTCGGCCGGGTAGGTCGTCGCGAACTTCTCCTTCGACCCCTCCGCCCACGGGTAGCCCCACTGCGCGAATGGCATCGAGCCCGAGTCGTACCAGGCGTCGATCACCTCGGGCACGCGGTGCGACTCCGCACCGCAGGTCGGGCAGTCGAAGGTGATGTCGTCGACGTACGGCCGGTGCGGGTCGGTAGCGCTCAGGTCGCGCCCGGCCAGCTCACCGAGCTCGGCCAGCGAGCCCACGCACACCTGGTGGTCGTCGGCGCAGCGCCAGATCGGCAGCGGCGTACCCCAGAAGCGGGAGCGGGAGACGGCCCAGTCGATGTTGTTGCGCAGCCAGTCGCCGTACCGGCCCCATTTGACCGAGTCCGGGTACCAGTTGGTCTGCTCGTTCTCGCGGAGCAGGGCGTCCTTCACCTGGGTGGTGCGGATGTACCAGGACGGGAGTGCGTAGTACATGACCGGGGTGTGGCAGCGCCAGCAGTGCGGGTACGGGTGCTCGTACGGCACGTGCTTGAACAGCACACCGCGCGCGTCGAGGTCCTTGACCAGGTCCTCGTCGGCCTTCTTGAAGAACTGCCCGCCGACCAGCGGCACGTCGGCGTTGAAGTGACCGCTCGAGTCCACCGGGTTCACCACCGGCAGGTTGTACGCGCGGCCCACCGCGAGGTCGTCCGCACCGAATGCGGGGGACTGGTGCACCAGGCCGGTGCCGTCCTCGGTCGTGACGTAGTCCGCGAGCACGACGTAGTGGGCCGGCTCGTCGAACGGCACGAGCTCGAACGGCCGCTGGTAGGTCCACAGCTCCATCTCGCGGCCGACGTACTCGTCGGTGACCGTCCAGCCTTCGCCGAGCCGATCGAGCAGCGGCTTGGCGACGACCAGCGACTCCACGCCGTCGGTGGCCACGACGTACTCGACGTCGGGGTGTACGGCGACGGCCGTGTTGGAGACGAGGGTCCACGGGGTCGTCGTCCAGACCAGCAGAGAAGCCTTGCCGCCCAGCGGACCGGAGGTCAGCGGGAAGCGGACGTACACCGACGGGTCGACGACGGTCTCGTAACCCTGGGCGAGCTCGTGGTCGGACAGGCCGGTGCCACAGCGCGGGCAGTACGGCGTGATGCGGTAGTCCTCGACCAGCAGACCCTTGTCGTGGATCTGCTTGAGCGACCACCAGACCGACTGGACGTACTCCGGGTCCATCGTCTTGTACGGGTGCTCGAGGTCGACCCAGTAACCCATTCGGACGGTCAGCTCGTTGAACGCGTCCACATGCCGCAGCACCGACTCGCGGCACTTGGCGTTGAACTCGGCGATGCCGTACGCCTCGATGTCGTTCTTGCCGCTGAAGCCGAGCTCCTTCTCCACCGCGACCTCGACCGGGAGGCCGTGGCAGTCCCAGCCGGCCTTCCGCTCGACCCAGAACCCCTTCATGGTCCGGTAGCGCGGGAACACGTCCTTGAAGACGCGGGCCTCGATGTGGTGCGTGCCCGGCATGCCGTTCGCGGTGGGCGGGCCCTCGTAGAAGGTCCACGGCTGACCGCCGGCGGACTGCTCGAGGCTCTTGGCGAAGGTGTCGTGCTCGTCCCAGAGGGTGAGCACCTCGCGCTCGAGCGCGGGGAAGTCGACCTGAGCGGGAACCTGCCGCCAGGGGGTATGTGGGTTCTCTGCCGCCATCTCATCGTCCTTCGTCGCCACTGACCTGCGGGACGAGGGACGAAGCACCGGCTCGGCGCCGGCACCGCGCGGTACCACCCTCCTTGGTATCCCTTCGCGAGATACCCACTTCCTTTTGCTGCCGCTGCCGGTTCTAATAGGTCCCTTACAGACCGTTCTTCCGGCGGCTCCGGGGTGATCGCCCCATCACTGCCTTGCGGATCGCGGTTGTCAGTGTACGGCGTCGTACGAGCTGACTACGAATCGTTAATCGTTCTTGGGGGAGTTGCCGATGAGCCGACTGAAACGTTCGGTGACGTAGCGTAGTCGCTGAGACGGGGCTGTGACGCGCGGAACGTCGAGCGAACTTGAAGAACCGACTACCGTATGTCCACGGTCTGCGCGTCGGGCTGGCACGTGGTGATCACGTGGCCTACTGTCTTGCGACCAGTCCGCTTCAGTCTCCGACGAAGGCAGGGGGTAGCTGATCAGCATGGCTACATCGGCACAGAAGAAATCCGCCCCCCAACGCTCTGCCGCGGCCAAGAAGAGCGCTGCGAAGAAGTCCGAGCCGGTCCAGAAGACGACGGCCCGCAAAGCCCCGGCGAAGAACACACCGACGAAGGCGTCGCCGGCCAAGAAGACTCCCGCGAAGAAGTCGGCGTCGACTTCCACCGCGGCAAAGAAGGCTCCGGCCAAGAAGATCCCTGCCAAGGAAGCTCAGACGAAGAGGGTGGCCATGAAGACGAACGAGAACAGGACCCCGGCCACTGCGCCGGCGAAGTCCGCTGCACATACGGCCGAAACCTTCAAGGTGAAGCCGGGCGAGGATCCGTGGACCGCTGCCGAGCTCGCCGAGCTCCGCACGGAACTGGAGGGTGAGGTCGAGCACCTCAAGGAGGAGATCCGCGACGCCGAGCAGGAGATCGCGGGCCTGTTCCGCGACGGCAGCGACGGCGCCGGGAACGACCAGGCCGATGTCGGGTCGACCACCCTGGAGCGGTACCACGAGCTGTCGCTGGCCAACAACGCCCGCGACATGCTGAACCAGATCGAGTTCGCGCTGACCCGGATCGACGACGGCACGTACGGCGTCTGCGAGAACTGCGGCAACGCGATCGGCAAGGGTCGGCTGCAGGCGTTCCCGCGTGCGACACTGTGCGTGTCATGCAAAGAACGCCAGGAACGCCGCTGAACGACCCTGCCTCGTCTCACCAGGTGGGAGACACAGACACCACGGAACCGGCCGACGACCCGTCGGCCGGTTCTCCGTCGTCCCCGCCACCCTCACCGCCGGTTCGATCCTGGAAATGGATGGGGCTGTTCGGTGCGGTCGGCCTGGTGATCCTGCTGCTCGACCAGGTGACGAAGGCGCTCGCGCTGGCTCACCTCACGCCGGGTGAACCGGTGAATGTGGTCGGGTCGCTGCTCAAGTTCAACCTGATCCGGAATCCGGGCGCCGCGTTCAGTCTGGGGACCGGTTACACGCCGTACATCTCGGCGATCCAGATCATCGTCGCGATCGGCGTGGTCTACCTGTCCCGGCGGCTCGGTTCGGCGGGCTGGGCGGTCGCGTTCGGGCTGCTGTTCGGCGGCGCGGTCGGAAACATCATCGACCGGATCTTCCGGGAGCCGTCGGCGTTCCACGGGCACGTGGTCGACTTCTTGCAGACGCCGCACTGGGCGATCTTCAACGTCGCGGACATGGCGGTGACGTCGGCCGCGATCCTTTTGGTGATCCAGACCCTGCGCGGGGTCAAGCTCGACGGGACGCGGGAGCAGCAGAAGTGACATCCGGAACCTCAGGGACCTCCCGGACCGTGATGGTGCCGGACGGTCTCGCGGGGGAGCGGCTCGACGCGGCGCTGTCCCGGTTGTTCGGCGTGTCTCGGACGAAGGCGGCCGAGATGATCGAGTCCGGCCTGGTCCAGGTCGACGGGTCGCCCGCGCCGAAGTCCGCGCGGGTCGCGGCCGGTGACCTGCTCGACGTCGAGTTGCCGGCACCGCCGTCCGAGGTGACCGTCGTACCGCAGACGGTGGACAACCTGCGGATCGTGTACGACGACGACGAGATCGTCGTCGTCGACAAACCGGTCGGAGTCGCGGCGCACCCGTCGCCCGGGTGGACCGGCCCGACCGTCATCGGCCACCTGGCCGGCGCAGGCTTCACCATCTCCACGAGCGGCGCTGCCGAGCGCAAGGGCATCGTGCACCGGCTCGACGTCGGCACGTCCGGGCTGATGGTCGTCGCCAAGACGGAGTACGCGTACACCGTCCTCAAGCGCGCCTTCAAGGAGCGGACGGTCAAGAAGATCTACCACGCGCTGGTGCAGGGTCACCCCGACCCGTTCACCGGCACCGTGGATGCGCCGATCGACCGGCACCCGCACCACGACTACAAGTTCGGCGTGGTGGCCGGCGGCAAGCCGAGCGTGACCCACTACGAGACGCTCGAGGCGTTCCGGTACGCGACGCTGCTCGAGATCACCCTCGAGACCGGCCGCACCCACCAGATCCGCGTCCACATGTCCGCGATCGGCCACCCGTGCTGTGGCGACCTCACCTACGGCGCCGACCCGGTCCTGGCCGAGCGCCTCGGCCTCACCCGCCAGTGGCTGCACGCCATGCGCCTCGGCTTCACCCACCCCGGCACCGGCGAGTACGTCGAGTTCACCTCGGAGTACCCCGCCGACCTCGACCACGCCCTGGACCTCCTCGTCGACGCCTGAAGCTCGGCTCAGGCCGTAGGCTGAGGCATGGCCGAGTCGAAGGTCACGGGGACGGCTCGTGGGCGGCTTCCGGCCGAGTTGACGAGTTTCGTCGGACGGCGTCGCGAGCTGAGCGCGACCAGGCGACTGTTGTCGGGCAGCCGTCTGCTGACCCTGACCGGCTCCGGTGGCGTCGGCAAGACCCGGCTGGCGCTCCGGATGGCCACGGAGGTACGGCGTACGTTCTCCGACGGCGTGTGGTTCGTCGAACTCGCCGCTCTCCGGGACGCCGGTCTGCTGGGGCTCACGCTGGCGAACGCACTCGAGCTGAGTCAGGTCTCGGCGAATCCGACCGCGGATCTCGCGGACTACCTGGAGGACAAGCACCTTCTGCTGGTGCTCGACAACTGTGAGCAGGTTGCCGAGGCGTGCGCCGTCATCGTCAGCAAGCTGCTCGCGGCCGCACCACAGCTCAGAATCCTTGCGACCAGCCGCCACGTACTCGGAGTGGAAGGGGAGCAGGTCCTTTCAGTGCCTCCGCTGTCGACGCCCCCCGAGGAGGGCCCGGCCGCCGACGCCGACCAGTACGAGTCATTGCTTCTCTTCACCGATCGGGTCCGCGCGGTGCTGCCCGAGTTCGTGATCGACCAGACCAACCGGGCCCAGGTGATCGAGGTGTGCCGGCGGCTGGACGGCGTACCACTCGCGCTGGAGCTCGCGGCGGTCTGGATGCGGACGCTGTCGCTGTCGCAGATCATCGAACGGCTCGAAGACCGCTTCGGCTTGCTCTCGAGCGGCCGACCGGCCGGGCCGCCGAGGCAACAGGCGCTGGATGCCGCGATCGGCTGGAGTTACGACCTGTGCTCGCCGCCGGAGCAGATGCTCTGGGCTCGGCTGTCGGTCTTCTCGGGCGGCTTCGACCTGGAGGGCGCGGAGGAGGTCTGCACGGGTGACGGCATCGCCCGGGCCGACGTGCTCGGCCTGGTCGCCGGCCTGTTGAACAAGTCGATCATCACGCGCCGAGCGGCCGGTACCCATCCGACCGCCTGGTACGAGATGCTCACGACGATCAGTCAGTACGGCGGCCTGCGGCTGGCCGACCGGACCCGCGAGTACCGGCTCCGCCACCGCGACCACTACCGGACACTGGCCGCGCAGTGGGAGGCGGACTGCTTCAGCCCTCGGCAGGCCGACTGGTACCTGCGGATGCGTCGCGAGCACGACAACGTGCGAGCGGCGCTGGACTTCTGCCTGGCTGAGCCGGGCGAGGGCCCGGCCGCACTGGAGATCGCGGCCCCCATCTGGAACTTCTGGTTCGCGGGATTCCTGCGCGAGGGCCACCGCTATCTCACCCGCGCGCTCGATGCCGCGCCGGAGCAGACACCGCTGCGGGCAGTGGGGTTGTGGGCCGGGAGCTACCTCGCCATGTTCCTCGGGGAGGCGGACCAGCTCAGCCGGTTGCTGACCGAGTGCGACGAACTCGCCGAACGGTACGACGATCATCGGCTCCGAGCCCGGATCGCGGAGGTGTCAGGGCACGCGGCGATCTACCAGGGCGATCTGGCCGGAGCCGTCGATCGTTTGGAGCCGGCACTGGCCGGCTATCGCGCCGTGGGGGACGCGCTCGGTGAGTTCGACATCCTCATCTTGTTGTCCGCGGCAACGTTTTTCCTGGGTGATCCGCGGGTCGGGGAGTTCAGCCAGGAGGCGTTGAACCTGGCCGAGGCCCATGGCGCCGCGTCGTCGAGGGCGTACGCGCTGTGGAGCGTCGGGATCGTGCAGTGGCGGGATCACGAGGAGGTCGCCGCGGCGACGCGGTCGCTGCGGGACGCGATCCGGCTGTGGCAGCCGCTGAACGACCGCACCGGGATCGGGTTCTGCGTCCAGGCACTGTCCTGGTGTCGCGGGTCCGCGGCGCCCGACGAGAGCGCCGCTCGCCTCATGGGGGCATCCCGGGCCGTCTGGCGCTCCAGCGGTGCGCATGTCGACGAGACCACGCCGTACAGCCAGTTCGACGATCGGACCGAGGAGCGGATCCGGGCGGCGATCGGTAGCGCCGCATTCGACCGGGCGTTCGCGCGCGGCGCCGCGTACTCCTTCGAGCAGGCTGTCGCGCTCGCGCTCGGGGAGGAAGCCGAGCGCGACGGGGTGGCCAAGTCGGGGATGGCGGGCCGGCTGACGCCTCGCGAGCACGAGATCGCCGTGCTGATCGGCGAAGGTCTGAGCAACCGGGAGATCGCCGTCCGCCTGGTCATCTCCCAGCGCACCGCCGAGACCCACGTCGAGCACATCCTCACCAAGCTGGGCTTCGCCTCCCGCGCCCAGGTGGCGAGCTGGGTCACCGAGCATCCTGACCGGTAACGGTCGCGACGCCGATCACGCACCTACGTAGTCAGATCCGTAGTCGTCCCGATGCCCGCCCGCCGCGATCCGGGGAAGCTGTTGGACAACGTTGTCGTCCCACGACGTTGCCGCGGTCCCCTCCCGCGACCCTGCCGCCTGGCTCTCCTCCGGCCCGGGCGGCAGCCCGGCCGGCGGACCTGGCGTCCTGAGACCCCTGCTCGGCGCCAGGTCCGCCGTTCCATGCCACCTGAACTGGTGTGGAAGTGGTGTGCTCCACGCCCGGATAGCGGGCGCTGCGGGACGCCGCCGGTGAGCCGGTCCGGAAGTGTCGGCGGGGCCGCATAGGCTGTCCCAGTCCACCTCACTCCGCGCCCTGGGAGGTCCGCGTCGATATGGCGTCCAGCGACAGTTTTGTGCATCTCCACGTGCACACCGAGTACTCCATGCTGGACGGCGCCGCGCGGATCGACGAGTTGTTCAAGACTGCCCAGGAGATGGGGCAGCCGGCCATCGCCACGACCGACCACGGCTACGTGTTCGGGGCGTACGAGTTCTGGAAGACCGCGAAGAAGTACGACGTCAAGCCGATCATCGGCGTCGAGGCGTACCTGACGCCGCACACCCACCGCTCGGAGCGGAAGCGGGTCAAGTGGGGCGACGCGAACTCCGGCCGCGACGACGTCTCCGGCTCGGGTGCGTACACGCACATGACGCTGCTGGCGAAGAACACCTCCGGCATGCACAACCTGTTCAAGATGAGCTCGCTGGCCAGCCTCGAGGGCTACTACTTCAAGCCCCGGATGGACCGCGAGCTGCTGAACACCTACGGCCAGGGCCTGATCGCGACCACCGGCTGTCCGTCCGGTGAGGTGCAGACCCGGCTCCGCCTCGGGCAGTACAAGGAGGCCGTCGAGGCCGCCGCGGAGTTCCGCGACATCTTCGGCAAGGAGAACTTCTACTGCGAGCTGATGGACCACGGCCTCGGCATCGAGCGGGACATCCAGAAGGACCTGCTCAAACTGGCCAAGGACCTCGGCCTCCCGCTGGTCGCGACCAACGACCTGCACTACACCAAGCCCGAGGACGCCACCGCCCACGCCGCACTGCTGTGTGTCCAGTCCGGCTCGACGCTGTCCGACCCGAACCGGTTCAAGTTCGACGCGAACGAGTTCTACGTCAAGACGGCCGCCGAGATGCGCGAGGTCTGGAAGGACCTCCCGGAAGCCTGTGACAACACGCTGCTGATCGCCGAGCAGTGCGACGTCAGCTTCACCGAGGGCGAGGGCCGGTTCATGCCGCGCTTCCCCTGCCCGGACGGCCACAACGAGGAGTCCTGGTTCGTCGCCGAGGTCGAGACCGGTCTGCACAAGCGTTACCCCGGCGGTGTCCCCGACCACGTCCGCAAGCAGGCCGAGTACGAGATCGAGGTCATCACCTCGAAGGGTTACGCGGGCTACTTCCTGGTCGTCGCGGACTTCATCAACTGGGCCAAGCAACACGGCATCAGGGTCGGTCCGGGCCGTGGTTCCGGCGCCGGCTCGATGTGCGCGTACGCGATGCGGATCACCGACCTGGACCCGCTCCAGCACGGCCTGATCTTCGAGCGCTTCCTGAACCCTGAGCGCATGTCGATGCCCGACTTCGACATCGACTTCGACGACCGCCGCCGCCCCGAGGTGATCCGCTACGTCACCGAGAAGTACGGCGACGACCGGGTCGCGATGATCGTCACCTACGGCACGATCAAGGCCAAGCAGGCGATCAAGGACGCCGGCCGGGTGCTGGACTACCCGTTCGCGATGGGCGACCGGATCACCAAGGCGATGCCGCCGGCGGTGATGGGCAAGGACATCCCGCTGTCCGGCATCTTCGACTCGCAGCACAAGCGGTACTCCGAGGCCGGTGAGTTCCGGCAGCTGTACGAGGCCGACCAGGACGTCCGCAAGATCGTCGACACCGCCCGCGGCCTGGAGAACCTGAAGCGCCAGTGGGGTGTGCACGCGGCCGGCGTGATCATGTCCAGCGAGCCGCTGATCGAGCTGATCCCGATCATGCGCCGCGAGCAGGACGGCCAGGTCATCACCCAGTTCGACTACCCGAGCTGCGAGACGCTCGGCCTGGTCAAGATGGACTTCCTGGGCCTGCGCAACCTGACGATCATGGACGACGCGGTCAAGAACGTCGAGGCCAGCCGCGGCATCACGCTGGACCTGGACCAGCTGGCCAAGAGCCTGGACGACGGGCCGACCTTCGAGCTGCTCGGCCGCGGTGACACGCTCGGCGTGTTCCAGTTCGACGGTGGTCCGATGCGGGCGCTGCTGCGGCTGATGAAGCCGGACAACTTCGAGGACATCTCCGCGGTCGGCGCGCTCTACCGGCCCGGTCCGATGGGCGCGAACAGCCACACCAACTACGCCCTGCGCAAGAACAAGCAGCAGGAGATCAGCTACCCGCACGACGAACTCGCCGTCGCGCTCGAACCGATCCTGGGGACGACCTACGGTCTGATCGTCTACCAGGAGCAGGTGATGGCGATCGCCCAGCAGCTGGCCGGCTACACGCTCGGCAAGGCGGATCTGCTCCGCCGGGCGATGGGCAAGAAGAAGCGCGAGGTCCTGGACGCCGAGTACGTCGGCTTCTCCGAGGGCATGAAGGCGAACGGCTTCTCCGACCAGTCGATCAAGGCGCTCTGGGACGTGCTGGTCCCGTTCTCCGACTACGCCTTCAACAAGGCGCACTCCGCGGCGTACGGCCTGGTGTCGTACTGGACGGCGTACCTGAAGGCGAACTACCCGGCGGAGTACATGGCCGCTGTTCTGACGTCCGTGAAGGACGACAAGGACAAGATGGCCATCTACCTGAACGAGTGCCGGCGGATGGGCATCAAGGTGCTGCCGCCGGACGTCAACGAGTCCGACTCGAACTTCACCCCGGTCGGCACCGACATCCGCTTCGGTCTGTCCGCGATCCGCAACGTCGGCGTGAACGTGGTCGCCGAGATCGTCGCGGCCCGCGAGGAGAAGGGGCGGTTCACCGACTTCGTCGACTTCATCGACAAGGTGTCGCTGCCGGTCTGCAACAAGCGGGTGATCGAGTCGCTGGCCAAGGCCGGTTCGTTCGACTCGATGAACCACGCGCGCCGGGCTGTGGTCGCAGTGCACGAGCAGGCCGTCGACGAAGCCATCGACCTCAAGCGGAACGAGGCGCACGGCCAGTTCGACCTGTTCTCGATGGGCGACGACGAGGCCGACGAGGGTGAGGGCAACAGCCGCCTGACCGTCACCGTCCCCGAGATCGAGGAGTGGGACAAGGCGACCAAGCTGGCGCACGAGCGCGACATGCTGGGGCTGTACGTGTCCGACCACCCGCTGTTCGGCGTCGAGCACGTGCTCACCAACGGCAGCGACTGCACGATCGGGCAGCTGCTCGCCGACGAGGACCGTCCGGACGGCAGCCGGGTCACGATCGGCGGCCTGGTCACCGCGGTCCAGCGGAAGGTGAACAAACGCGGCGACATCTACGCGATCGTCACCATCGAGGACCTCGAAGGCTCGATCGAGGTGATGATGTTCTCCTCGGCGTACCAGCTGCACGCGCACCTGCTCACCAACGACGCGATCATCCTGATGAAGGGCCGGGTACGCCGGCGCGAGGACCGGCTCGAGCTGAGCGGTGACGAGGTCGTCGTTCCCGACCTCACCGAGGGCCCGAGCGGACCGGTCGTGATCACGATGGCAGCCAACCGGTGTACGCCGCCGGTCGTCACGCAGCTGCGGGACGTGCTGAAGTCGCATCCGGGGATGACCGAGGTGCAGCTCAAGCTGCAGGCGCGGCAGAAGACCGAGATCTGGCGGATCGCGGACCAGTACCGCGTCACCCCGACGGCTTCGCTGATGGCGGACCTGAAGGCGCTTCTCGGTCCCTCCTGCCTGGCCAGCTGATCGGCGCCGGAGCCGATGCGGCACACTGTCGACGTGAGTCAAGAGTCGTCTCAGCCTTCGCCGTACGTGGCGCCGCCGTCGAGCAATCCGTTCGGCGCGCCTCCGGTGGAGGACCGCCCGCTGCCGTGGGCGAAGGCCGTGCTGGTGACGGTGGCGGTGTTCCTCGTGGCCGGTGTGGTTGCCGGCTGGGCGTGGCAGGAGTTCTCGCCGCTGGCGCAGTACACCGTGGACGAGCAGGGCGGTGCTTTGGGCGAGGAGCAGATGACCCGGATCTTCGGGCCGGACGGGACGTTCACCTCGATCGGGTTCCTCACCGCGCTGGTGCTCGGCGGTGCGCTGTTCTGGTGGCTGCGGAACTACGGTCCGTGGTCGGTGGCGATTGTTGCCCTCGGCGCCTGCTTGGGGTCGGGGATCTGCTGGGGCGTCGGCATGCTGCTCGGGCACGACCCGATCGAGCCACGGCTGCAGGCTGCCCGGCCGGGTGATCTGGTGGCGGCTCCGCTGGAGTTGCATACCTGGACACCCGCGGCCGCCTGG
Organism: Kribbella pratensis; assembly: GCF_004365355.1. GTDB lineage: Bacteria > Actinomycetota > Actinomycetes > Propionibacteriales > Kribbellaceae > Kribbella. Next base: position 1,048,338 of record NZ_SODP01000001.1, read on the forward strand.
CTGGTCGGCGCATCGCTGGCGTGTGCCGTCATCGCGGCCGCGACGTGGCGCGCGGACCCTGTTGCTCCGGTTGCAACCACTTCGCAACCTGCTGCGTCAGACCCTGCGCCCCCGGTCCACTAGCCTTTGCAGGTCCGGCGGGTGAGGCCACCGGAGCCAGCGAGGGAGCTTATGTCCGACCAGAACCAACCCCCCAACCCGCAGTACCCAGGCGCCGGCGGCCCGCAGTACGGTCCGCCGCCCGGTCAGCAGCCCGGCCAGAACCCTTGGCCGCAGCAGGGCCGGCCGCCGGTTCCGCCGCAGCAGGGTCAGCCGCCGCGGGGGCCGCAGGGGCAACCGCAGGGACAGCCGCAGTACGGACAGCAGCCGGGGTACCCGCAGCAGCCGATGCACCCGCAGCAGGGTCAGCCGCAGTACGGCGGGCCGCAGCAGGGCCAGCAGTACGGGCAGCAGCATGGCCAGCAGCACAGCCAGGGCGGACCGCAGTACGGGCAGCCGGGACAGGCGTCGTACGAGCAGATGCACATCGGCGGTCAGCCGCCGCAGGGTCCGGGGTACGGCGGTCAGCAGGGCCAGCCGCAGTGGCAGCCGGAGCAGAAGAAGAAGCGCGGCAAGGTGATCCCGATCGTCGCCGCACTGGCGATGGTCCTGGTCGTGGCCGGCGGCGGAATCTTTGCCTACGGCAAGCTTGCCGGCGGTAAGCAGCCGGCCGACGTCCTGCCGGGCACCGCCGTCGCGTATGCCCGCGTCGACCTGAACCCGTCCGCGGGCCAGAAGGTCGCGGCGATCCGGTTCATGATGAAGTTCCCGTCGGTGAAGGACAAGCTCGGCCTGACCGGCGACACGGACGATCTGCGGCAGAAGCTGTTCGAGCAGATCAAGAAGTCCTCCGGCGACGACCTCGCCGACGTCGACTACGACAAGGACATCAAGCCCTGGCTCGGCGACCGCGCCGGCATCGCCGCGGTTCCGCCGGCCGACGGCAAGCGGGAGCCGACCGTCGTGGTCGCGGTCCAGGTGAAGAACCAGGACGCCGCGAACAAGGGCATGGACAAGCTGCTGGCGAACGAGGACAAGAAGCCCGGTCGTGCGTTCAGCGACGGGTACATGCTGCTCTCGGACGACCAGGCGACCGTCGACTCGGCTGTCGCGACCGCCAAGGACAACCCGCTGACCAAGAACGCCAAGTTCAGCGCGGACATGGACAAGCTCGGCGAGCAGGGCTTCCTGTCGGGCTGGGCGGACGTGAAGGGGGTCGCCTCGATCACCGGCAAGGTCGACTCGGGTCAGATCGCCGGCCTCGGCGACGCCACGACGGCGGTCGCGCTGCGGTTCGACGCGTCGTACGTCGAGCTGAAGGGGATCGGCCAGGGCGACAAGAGCATCAAGGTGAACTCGGGCGCCGACGCCGCCGACCTGATCTCGAAGCTGCCGGACACCACGGCCGGCGCGATCGCGGTCTCCGGCGGCGACAACCTGATCGACACCGCGTGGCAGCAGGTGCAGAAGGCGGGCGGCGAGAACCTCAAGCCGATGCTCGACCGGATCACCGAGGAGACCGGCCTGACCCTGCCGGACGACCTGAAGAGCCTGGTCGGTAAGAACCTCGCGGTCGCGATGGACAAGGACACCGCGAACGGGCCGAAGATCGCGGCCCGGATGGAGACCGACCCGGCGAAGGCGGAGCCGGTGGTGCAGAAGCTGACCTCGCTGCTGCGGCAGCGTTCGTCGGCCGACATCCCGATCGAGACCGCGAAGGACGACGACACGCTGGTGGTCTCGACCAGCAAGGAGTACGCCGACCAGGTGCTGCAGGGCGGCAACCTCGGTGGGACGGACAACTTCAAGCAGGCGCTGCCGGACACCAAGGGCGCCGTGATGATCGGGTACGTCGACTTCGAGGCCGCGGGCGCGGTCAGCGAGCGGTTCGCGGACGACAAGGACCTGGCGGCGCTCCGCTCGGCGGGTATCGTCACCCGCTCGACCGGCGACGGTCAGGCCGAGTTCAGCCTGCGGGTCGTCGCGAAGTAGCAACTCGCCGAAAAAGCCCCGGATCGTCCGCACGTGGATGGCCCGGGGCTTCTTCGCGACCGTCTACAGTGCGGACATGGACACGGACCTGGTGGCACGGTTGCGGTCGACCTACGAGGATCTGCACGCCCATCCGGAGCTGTCCGGCGACGAGCACCGTACGGCGGGAATCGTCGCCGGCTGGTTGCGTGAGCAGGGCTTCGACGTCCACGAGGGCATCGGCGGAGCCGGTGTCGCCGGGGTGCTGAGCCAGGGCGACGGCCCGACGGTGTTGCTGCGTGCCGACATGGACGCCTTGCCGGTCGCCGAAGAAACTGGTCTCCCGTACGCGAGCACGGTCGACGGCGTCATGCATGCCTGCGGCCATGACATGCACGTCACCTGCCTCCTCGGCGCCGCGGCCGAGCTGGCCGCCGCCCGCGACGCCTGGCGCGGGACGCTGGTGGTCGTGTTCCAGCCCGCCGAGGAGATCGGCGCCGGAGCTCAGGACATGGTCGACGACGGCTTGTACCAGAAGGTGCCGAAACCCGACATCGTTCTCGGCCAGCACGTGGCCCCGATCCCGGCGGGCACACTGGGGTTGCGGCCCGGGCCGTCGTTCGCGTCCGCCGATACGCTGCGAGTCACCTTGTTCGGCGTCGGCGGTCACGGCTCCCGCCCGGAGGCGACGGTCGATCCGGTCCTGCTCGCGGCGACGACCACCGTCCGGTTGCACACCGTGGTCTCCCGGGAGGTGGCCGGCAACGACACCGCCGTACTGACGGTCGGGGCGATCAACGCCGGCACGAAGGCCAACATCATTCCCGACACGGCCGAACTGCTGCTGAGTGTGCGCAGCTACACCGAGGAGGTTCGCGGCCGGGTGCTCGGAGCGATCGAGCGCATCGTCGCCGCCGAGGCGCAGGCTGCCGGGGCCCCGCGACCGCCGACGGTCGAGCGACTCGAGGCCGTGCCTGCCGTGATCAACGATGCTGCCGCCACCGAACCGACGCGGCGGGTGCTGGAATCCGTCGTCGGCGCCGGACGGGTGGTCGACCCGGGCCTGATCACCGGCAGCGAGGACGTCGGCATTCTCGCCCAGGCCGCCGATGTGCCGATCGTCTACTGGCTGCTCGGTGGAGCCGACCCGGCCGAGTTCGCCGGTGCCGAGTCGATGGAGCAGATTGTCCGGGTTGTGGCCGACCTGCCGTCCAACCACTCTCCGCACTACCACCCCGTCGCCAGCCCGACGATCGAGATCGGCGTCGACGCACTCGTCACCGCGGCCCGCCACTGGCTGGATTCTTTGCCGGGTGATGTCGAAAAGCCGGGATCGGGATCTACCTCCTGAGTGAAAGCACCTTCACGCGAAGGAGAACCACCATGAACCACATCAGCGAGATCCGGACCGTCGGCGTACCGGTGACCGACCAGGACCGTGCGGTCGCCTTCTACACCGAGACCCTGGGCTTCGAGGTCCTGATGGACACCCCGCTGCCGCAGTTCGGCGGCCGCTGGCTCCTCGTCGCGCCGGCCGGTTCGTCCGCGAGCATCGCCCTCGTGCCGGCGTCGGACGGCAACCCGGCCGGCGTCGACACCGGGATCCGCATGGGCAGCCCTGATGCCAAGGCCGCCCACCAGCACTTCCTCGACGCCGGCGTGGACACCGACGAACTCCTCGAGTGGCCCGGCATCCCGCCGATGTTCAGCCTCCGCGACCAGGACGGAAATCGGCTCTACATCTCGCAGGTCTGACTACAGCCGTACGCCGGTGAGCGAGGCGCAGGCCTCCAGAAATCCTTCCTGCGCCTCGCGATCCGAAGCCACTGGATGAGTCCGATGCGGCTGCTGGTGGTAGTAGTACCCGCCGCTTCCCACGCCGGTCGCGGTCGCCAGCCACGCCTGGGTCAGGTGTGCCTGGCCGAGATCGCCCGGCGCACCCCGGCCACCCATCTTGGTCGGAACCCAGCCGGGGTCCACCGCGTTCGCTTCCACCTCCGGCCACAGCCGGGCGACCGCGAAGGTCAGCAGTACGTCGTGCAGCTTGGAGTCGGAGTATGCCTGGGCCCCACGCCATCGCCGTCGTACCCATTGGAGGTCGTCCAGCACCAGCTCTCCGCCGAGGTGCATGCCTGAGCTGAGGTAGATCAGCCGGTCCGGCCGGTCGATCAGCGCGGTCAGCAGGTACGCCGCGAGCGCGTTGATCGCGAACACGTGCTCCAGCCCGTCGACCGTCTCGATCCACGGCTCCTGGTAACCGACCGCCGCATTGTGTACGACGACCTCGAACCGGCCGGACTCGTTCGCCTGCCGCGCCAGATCCCGAGTCTCGTCGATACTCGCGAGGTCGCCGACGAGAGCCGCGGCCGCTCCGGGCACAGCCGCGAGTGCATCGCGGGCACGCTGCTGATTGCGTGCGTGCAGCACGACCTCGTGCCCTTGCGCGACCAGCTCCTGCGCGAGCATCTGTCCGAGACCGTCCGCCGAACCGGTGATCAATGTCCGAGTCACAGGTCCCACTCTGCCTCAGACCAGCACATGGCCGCCGTCGACGGAGACGATCGAGCCGGTCGAGTAGGGCTGGTTCATCAGGTAGACGTACGCCGACGCGATGTCCTCGGGTTCGCCGACGCGTTGGACCGGCAGTTGGCGCGCGGTCTCGTCGTAGTCGAGTCCGCCGCGCCACAGCGGCGTACGGACGACGCCCGGCTTGACGGCGTTCACGCGGATCGGCGCCAGCTCGAGGGCAAGCGCCCGTACAGCGGAGTCGATCGCGCCGCAGATGCTCGCGGCGACCGACCAGCCCGGCCCCGGGCGATCGCCGGCTGCCCCGGTGGTGAGTACGACGGAACCGCCCGGCCGGATCTTGGATGCCGCCGCGCTGACCGCGCCCAACGCGGCGAAGTAGCGCAGCTCGAAGGCCCGCCTGGCCTTGTCGAGGTCGAGTGAGTCGATCTCGAGCAAGGTCAGCGCTTCGCCGGCCGTGAACACCAAGTGGTCGAAGGGCTCGATCCCGTTGAAGAAGGCGGCGACGGCGGCGGAGTCGGTGAGGTCGACGGCTTCGCCGGACGCGGAGTCCGGAAGGGCTTCGAGCGCACGCTTCACCGATTCCGGGTTGCTGGAGGCAACGATCACGGTCGCACCCTGGTCGGCGGCGAGTCGGGCGGTGGCGAGGCCGATGCCCGACGTACCGCCGAGGACGACGACGCGCTGGTTCTGCAGGGACATGACATGACCTTTCGTGGTGGGGGATTCCTTTCCACGATGCGGTCGTCGGGCTGCCGCCGTCCAAGACCTGTTCCGGCCGCTGTAATACCCTGAAGGTATTATGGACCTCGATCTCCGCAAGCTCCGGTACTTCGTGGCCGTCGCCGAGGAACTGCACTTCGGCCGGGCGGCGGAGCGGCTGCACATCGCGCAGCCGGTGCTGTCCCGGCAGATCCGGGCCCTTGAGGACGAGGTCAGGGCTCAGCTGTTCGTCCGCACCAAGCGGGCCACGGAGCTGACCCCGGCCGGGCGGCAACTGCTCGACGACGCGCGGCCCCTGCTGTCCGCGGCGGACGCGGCGCGTCGACGGGTGGCCCGAGCGGCGCGGGGGTCGAAGACGTTCACGATCGGCTTCATGCCGGGTCTCACTGTGACCGAAGCGGTCCGGGCGTTCGGCGCGAGCCACCCCGACATCGACGTCGAGCTGATCCGGACCACCTGGAACGACCAGGTCGACGTACTGCATGACGGGCGGGTCGACGTGAGCATCGTCCGGCTGCCGATCGACCAGGCCGGGTTGACCGTCCGCCCACTGTTCGAGGAGCCGCGGGTCGCGATGCTCCCGTCCGATCACCGCCTCGCGGGCAAGCCCGTCATCGACATCACCGATCTCGCCGACGAGCACCTGCTGCAGGATCCGGACGCCGTACCGGAATGGCGCGACATCGCCCGTGAACTCCGCACCCGCACCGCGAAGCCCATCCCCATGATGCGCAGTGTCGAGGAGAAACTCGAACACGTCGCCACCGGCCGCGGGATCTCGATCATCCCGCTCTCCGTCGCCACCTTCTACCAACGCTCCGACGTCGTCGCGGTCCCGGTCGACGATCTCGCACTCAACGCCGTCTGCCTGGCCTGGGTCTCCTCGCGCCGTTCGCGGCTCATCCACGACTTCGCCGCAATCGCACCGCAGGTCGCCTGGACCCCTTAGACGAGCGGCCGCTGGTGAGTCAGTGGCGAACGCGGTAGCGGATGTGGGTTGCCTGCGGGGTGTCGATCACTCGCGCGATCTCGAGCTCGATGCGTTCGGGCAGTACGTCGAACAGTCGCAGGCCGCCGCCGAAGAGCACCGGCACCTGGTCGATCTGCAGCTCGTCGAGCACGCCGGCCGCCAACGCCTTCTGCGCCGTGACCGCACCGTGCACCAGCACATCCTTGTCGCCGGCAGCTGCCTTCGCCTGGGCGATCGCGGTCTCGACGTCGCCCACGAACGTGACCTTCTCGTACGGCGAGGTCGCGGTCGGGTCGCTGGTGACCACAAAGATCGGTACGCCGTGGTGGTCGCCGCCGTAGAAGTCGACCTGCTCGCCCGTACGGCGGCCGACCACGATCGCGCCGGTCGCCTCCAGCTCGTCCCAGATCACGGCGGCCTCGCCCGCGGGCCGGCCGACCTCGCCGTCCTCGTTCAGGTACCACTCGTGCAGCCGCATGAACTCGTCGCCACCCGGGTTCCCCACGCCGTCATTCGGGCCGGCGATGTAGCCGTCGGCGGACATCGACATCAACAACACAGCTGACGACATGAGCGTTCTCCTTGGCTCGGGGGTGCGGCTGACCCGCACCCTCTCTGCCTTCGCGTCGAAGAGAACCGCCCGCATTCGACATCAGTCCGCGGCGAGTGTTTCCAGCACGCCGTCCCCGTACTTGGCCAGCTTGTTCTCGCCGACGCCGCTGATCCGGCCCAGCTCGGCCAGCGATGACGGCAGGTCGGTCGCGATCTGCCGCAGCGTCGCGTCGTGGAAGATCACGTACGCCGGAACGCCCTGCTCCTTGGCCACCGCGCCCCGCCAGGCGCGCAGCCGCTCGAAGACCGGCGCCGCCTCCGGTGCCAGATCGACCGCCGCCTTCTTCCCGCCGGACGACCTGGACGAGGAGCGGACCCGCTCGGGCTCCCGACGCATCATCACCTCACGCCGCCGACCGAGCACCTCGCCGCTCTCCTCGGTCAGCACGAGCGTGCCGTAGTCACCCTCGACGGCCAGCAGCCGCAGCGCCAGCAACTGCCGGACCACCCCGCGCCACTCGGTGTCCTTCAACTCGGTGCCGATCCCGAAGACCGTCAGCTCGTTGTGCCGGAACTGCTTGACCTTGTCGGTCTCCTTGCCGAGCAGGATGTCGACCAGTTGCCCGGCGCCGAACTTCTGCCCGCGCTCGTGCTGCAGCCGATACACCGTCGAAAGCAGCTTCTGCGCCGCGATCGTCCCGTCCCAGGACTCGGGCGGCGTCAAGCAGGTGTCGCAGTTCCCGCACGTGTCGCCGTGCTGTCCGAAGTACGCGAGCAACTGGGACCGACGGCATTGCACGGTCTCGCACAGCGCGAGCATCGCGTCGAGGTGTGAACCGAGCCGCCGTCGATGCGCGAGGTCACCCTCGGACGTGTCGATCATCTTCCGCTGCTGCACGACGTCCTGCAGGCCGTATGCGAGCCAGGCCGTCGACGGTAGTCCGTCCCGTCCGGCGCGACCGGTCTCCTGGTAGTAGCCCTCGACCGACTTCGGCAGATCGAGATGCGCGACGAACCGGACATCCGGCTTGTCGATGCCCATCCCGAAGGCGATCGTCGCAACGACGACCAGCCCGTCTTCACGAAGGAAGCGCGACTGGTTCTCCGCGCGGGTCCGGCTGTCGAGGCCGGCGTGGTACGGCACGGCCTCGATCCCGTTCTGCGTCAGGAAGGCCGCGGTCTTCTCGACACTGTTGCGGGACAGGCAATACACGATGCCCGCGTCGCCGGCGTGCTCGGTGCGCAGCAGGTCGAGCAGTTGCCGCTGCGGGTTGTCCTTCGGAACGATCCGGTACTGGATGTTCGGCCGGTCGAAGCTCGCGACGAAATGCTTGGCCTCGGACAGGTTCAGCCGGGTGGCGATCTCCTTGTGTGTCGCCTCGGTCGCCGTCGCGGTCAACGCGATCCGCGGCACGTCTGGCCAGCGCTCGTGCAACTCGGACAGCATCAGGTAGTCGGGCCGGAAGTCGTGCCCCCACTGCGACACGCAGTGCGCTTCGTCGATCGCGAACAGCGCGATCTTGCCCTGGTCGAGCAGCCGCACGGTCGACTCGACCCGCAAGCGCTCGGGCGCGAGGTAGAGCAGGTCGAGCTCGCCGGCGAGGAACGCCTGCTCGACCTCGCGCCGCTGGTCGAAGTCCTGCGTGGAGTTGAGGAATCCAGCGCGCACGCCGAGAGCTGTCAGCGCATCGACCTGGTCCTGCATCAACGCGATCAGCGGCGAGATCACCACCCCGACGCCGGACCGCACCAGCGCCGGGATCTGGTAGCACAGCGACTTCCCGCCACCGGTCGGCATCAGCACCAGCGCGTCGCCGCCCGCGACCACGGTGTCGATGATCTCGGCCTGCTGACCGCGAAAGGCGTCGTACCCGAAGACGCGCCGCAGCACTTGCAGGGCTTCGGAGTCAGGCAGTCCGGTTGTCTCGCTCACCCCGGCGAGTCTAGTGAGATCAACCGACAGATGCCGACCCCAGCTCCGCAGCCTGTGGATACCGCCGTGGACTACTGGGAGATTGCGCCCGCATACGTGCCGACGCTCCACAGATTGCCCTCGAAATCGCGCACGGTGAACCCGCGCGACCCGTAATCGGTGTCCTCCAGCCCGCGGACGACGACCGCGCCCGCGCCGATCGCCCCGCCGATCAGGCTGTCGGGATCGTCGTGCACGAGATAGACCGACTGCCGCTGATCGGTCAGCGCGGTGAACTCGTCCGGCTCGGTCTTCGCGTCGGCCGAGCCCAGCATGATCCCGCCGCCGGTCGGCCAGGACAGCTCCGCGTGGGCGATCGAGCCCTCCACGGCGCCTTCGTACGACGCAATGACGGTGAAGCCGAGTCCTTCGGTGAGAAACTTCAGTGCTGCCTGTCCGTCCCGGTAGTGCAGGCCGGGCCAGACGCCGATCACATTCTTCTCTGTCGCAGTGTTCATACCTTCGAGACTTGTGCACTGGCGGGGATGAAGTCTTGAAGGTTTGGGAGTTCCTCGGTCATCCACTGACGCGGCGAGCAGCCGGCGATCGCCTGGAACTCGCGGGTCAGGTGCGCCTGATCGGCGTACCCGGCTGCGGCGGACAGATCGGCCAGCCGGGTCCTCGGATGGCGGCGGAGGTGTCCGGTGACGCGTTCGAAACGCAGTACCCGAGCCGCGACCTTCGGCGCCAGGCCGAGCTCCCGCGTGAAGCGGTCGGTGAGATGACGCCGGCTCCAGCCGACCTCGGTCGCGAGCTCCTGGATGCCGATCGCTCCGTGCGATGTGCAGAGCCGCTGCCAGGCCCAGCCGACCTCCGGCTGGGCCGTGCCCGCGTTGCGTTGACCGAGTTGCTCGAGCAGCAAGCCTTCGATCAGGTCGAATCGTCTGTCCCAGCTCGGCTCCTCGCGCAGCTGCTCGGTCAGCTCACGCGCCGACCGGCCGAACACCTCGTCGAGCCCGACCACGATCGACGCGAGCTGACCTGCCGGCAGCCCGAGCAGCTCGCGGGCCGCCGGGGGAGTGAGCGAGACCTGCACGCCGGCGCGGCTGTCGGTCTGGCCGATGTGCACGGCGGTGGAGTGCAGCCCGCCGGCCAGGGCGTCGTACTTGTCGACTGGTCTGCCCGGCCATGCGACGCCGAGCGGCTCGTCGAGCGTGATGACGAGCGTCATGAAGCGCGACGGCAGGCCGCGGTGCAGCTCGGGCGGATACCCGTCCGAGGCGTAGCCGATGAGGTCGCCGACATACGGCCGCAGGGCAGGGTGGACCGGCCGCGTGTGGTGCTCCATCCCTGCCATGACCACAGGCTAGATCCAGCCCCGGACAGATTCACCCACTCCACAATCCGGGACCCGCGTACCGCCATCCGGACGAGCGTGGCAACATCAGTAGCGTCGTTCTACTGCGAGGAGATGTCGTCGTGCCTGCTCTGAGGTCCCGTACCGTCACCCACGGCCGCAACATGGCAGGCGCCCGCGCGCTCATGCAGGCCTCCGGGGTAGCCCGCGAGGACTTCGGCAAACCGATCATCGCGGTCGCGAACAGCTTCACCGAGTTTGTCCCCGGCCACACCCACCTCGCACCCGTCGGGCGGATCGTCTCCGAGGCGATCCACGCGGCCGGTGGCATCGCCCGCGAGTTCAACACGATCGCCGTCGACGACGGGATCGCGATGGGCCACGGCGGCATGCTGTACAGCCTGCCGTCGCGGGACCTGATCGCCGACTCGGTCGAGTACATGGTCGAGGCGCACTGCGCCGACGCGCTGGTCTGCATCTCGAACTGCGACAAGATCACCCCCGGCATGCTGAACGCCGCACTCCGGCTGAACATCCCGACCGTGTTCGTCTCCGGCGGCCCGATGGAGGCCGGCCGGGCCACGCTGGTCGACGGCACCGTCCGCAAGCTCGACCTGATCGACGCGATGTCCGAGGCCGTCAACGAGAACGTCTCCGACGCCGACATCCTGCGGATCGAGGAGAACGCCTGCCCGACCTGCGGTTCGTGCTCGGGCATGTTTACCGCGAACTCGATGAACTGCCTGACCGAGGCGATCGGCCTCTCGCTGCCTGGCAACGGTTCCGTGCTCGCCACCCACACCGCCCGCCGCGCGCTGTACGAGAAGGCCGGCGAGACCGTCGTACAGATCACCAAGCGGTACTACGACAACGACGACGCGACCGTGCTGCCGCGGAACATCGCGACCAAGGAAGCCTTCGGGAACGCGATGGCACTGGACATCGCGATGGGCGGGTCGACCAACACGATCCTGCACCTGCTCGCGGCCGCGCAGGAGGCCGAGGTCGGCTTCGACCTCGACGACATCAACGCGGTCTCGCGCCGGGTCCCGTGCCTGGCCAAGGTCGCGCCGAACGTCGCGCCCGGCGGCACGTACTACATGGAGGACGTGCACCGCGCCGGCGGCATCCCCGCCATCCTCGGCGAGCTGCACCGCGCCGGACTGCTGAACGAGAACATCCACACCGTGCACAGCGACTCGATCGACGAGTGGCTGAAGACGTGGGACCTGCGTGGCGGATCACCGTCGCCGGAGGCCGTCGAGCTGTGGCACGCGGCGCCGGGCTGCAAGCGATCCGCGACTGCCTTCTCGCAGTCCGAGCGGTGGGAGACGCTCGACACCGACGCGGCCGGCGGGTGCATCCGCGATCTCGAGCACGCGTACTCGAAGGACGGTGGTCTCGCCGTACTGAAGGGCAACCTGGCCGTCGACGGCTGTGTCGTGAAGACGGCCGGCGTGGACGAGTCGATCTGGTCCTTCCAGGGACCCGCGGTCGTGTGTGAGTCGCAGGAGGAGGCCGTCGAGAAGATCCTGGCCAAGCAGGTGCAGCCGGGTGACGTCGTCGTGATCCGGTACGAGGGGCCCAAGGGCGGGCCGGGGATGCAGGAGATGCTGTACCCGACGTCGTTCCTCAAGGGCCGCGGTCTGGGCAAGGTCTGCGCATTGGTCACCGACGGCCGCTTCTCCGGCGGTACGTCGGGACTCTCGATCGGGCACGCTTCTCCCGAAGCGGCGTCCGGCGGCACGATCGCCCTGGTCCAGGACGGCGACCAGATCCGCATCGACATCCCCGGCCGTTCCATCGAGCTGCTGGTCGACGAGGCCGAGCTGACCTCCCGCCGAGAGGCCCTCGGCGGTGTGTACGCGCCGAAGAACCGCGAGCGCAAGGTCTCCGCCGCGCTCCGGGCGTACGCCGCGATGGCGACCAGCGCCGACCGCGGCGCCGTCCGGGACGTCTCCAAGCTGGGCTGATGCCCTGCGCGACTTCCCTTGCCGACTCATTGTGGCGGTACCGCTGCCGGGCGTAGCTTGGTCGCAGGGGATGCCTGACCTGGGGAGGGGTCATGGGGGACGAGCGGGAGGAACGATTCCGTGCTGCGCTCGACGAGGGGCGCAAGCCGGCGGTGTTCATGTTCCAGCCGACGAGCTTCGAGCAGGTGACGCCGGAGCGGCTCTCGGAGTGGGAACGCAGTGTCCAGGAGGGTTTCGGCCTGAACACGTACGGGTTCGAACGGGACGTGTTGCTGCGATCCGCGTCGTGGTCGAACTGCGGCAACGGCCAGATCTGCGCCGACGACTCCGACTGGCACGAGTGAGGGGCCGGGGCGATGACGGAACCGAACGCGGGTAGCAGCAAGGCGCCGGTGGTCTTCATGTACCAGCCGTCGCGGTTCGATCTGGTGCCGACGGACAAGCTGCACGAGTGGGAGCAGCGCGTCCGCGACGACGTCGGGCTGCCGGTGGAGTTCGCGCGCAACGGCGGTGGATCGGAGTGCTTGTCCGCGACGTTGCCGAACGACTGCATGGACGACTGCGACTACCTGGCCGAATAGATGACCCGGCCGTCGATCGCGGTACTGACGTTCACCGATGATCTGCACGCGCTGGTGGTCCAGGCGCACCTCCGCCGCAACCGCGGCGCGCTCTGTGAGGTCGTCGAGGTGGACTCGATGGCGGATCGGCCCGATGGACTGAGCTGGTCGACGGAACCGGGATTCGGTACGTCGGTGCCGACGCGCGACGGCGGCCGGCTCGATCTGGCCGGCTGCGACGCGATCTGGTTCCGGCGCTGGAACCATCCGCAGCGGGCCGGACGCGAGTTGACCGAGGAGGCGCATCGGGAGGTCGTCGACGCGAGTTGTGCGAGCACCCTGATGGGGGCCTTGCGCAACGAGTTCGACGGGCGCTGGGTGAGTCACCCGGACGCGACCCGGCGGGCCGAGAACAAGCTGATCCAGTTGCGGGCGGCCGCGGACGCCGGGTTCGTCGTACCGCGGACGCTGGTCAGCCAGGATCCGGCCGAGATCCGGCGCTTCTGCTCGGTGCTCGGCGCGCAGGTCATTCTCAAGGCTGTTCGTGGCACGCCGAGCAGTCAGCTCTACACGCTGCCGGTGACGCCCGATCATCTGGCCGACGACGATGCGCTGCGGCTCTGTCCGACGATCTTCCAGGAGTATGTGCCCGGGACGCGGCACCTGCGCGTGTTGTGCTGCGGTACGACGTCGTACGCCGTGGCGATCGATTCGCCGGATCTCGACTGGCGGCGGAACCTCGACGTACCGATCGAGCCGGTGAGCCTTGACCCGGTGATCCAGCAAGCGCTGGCGCGCGTGCTGGAACTGCTGGACCTGCGTATGGGGGTGGTCGACCTCAAACTCGATCCCGACGGTCGGCCGGTCTGGCTCGAGCTGAACCCGCAAGGGCAGTTCCTGTTCGTCCAGGGTCTGACCGGCCTGGACCTCACGGCCGGCTTCGGCGATTTCCTCTGCGAAGAGGCCTTGAGCGGTGCTGTCAGAGCTCGAGGTCGAACGCCAGGTTGATCGCCTCGGCCAGGAGCGGCTCCTGGTCAGGGTGCAGGTGGCCGATCAGACGACCGAGCTGGGCCTTCGGAATGGTCTGGATGTTGTCGCAGGAGATCGCGCTCGGGTGATCGAGCCCGTTGTCCGGACCGACCAGTACTTCGGTGGACAGCCCGCGGATCGTGCTGGTGATCGGCGCGACGGTGACGTTGGTGAGGCGAGGGCGGATCAGCTCCCGGGTCAGCACCACCACCGGCCGCGGTTTGTCGAGCCGGGCGATGTGCAGCGCGCGCATCAGTCGAGATCGCTGAGCACGGTGCCCGAGACCGCGGTCGCGAGCCCGTCCAGATCGTCGTACCCACCCTGCTCGCTCAGAATCGCCAGATCGCGCGCGGCCAGCTCCCGCCGACGCTCCCGCTCCATCGCCCGCGCCACCACAGACGCCCGACTCGTCGCCTTGTCGGTCGCCACAAGCTCATCCATGAAGTCCACCAGCTCATCCGGCAGCCGGACCGTAATCTGCTTACTCATACCAAAACCATACCGCCCCGGGATTCATCTCGGTAGGGCGGTCCGACCGACTCAGTTGGGGGAGAGGGTGGACCAGCTGATGAGGTCGAAGGCGGGGAGGGAGGGGAGGGCGGTGATGGCGGCCAGTTCGTTGTCGATGAGGCCTACTAGTTGGGCCAGGCGGGTGGTGACATCGGTGGCCTCGAGGAGTTTCTGGCGGTCGGGGGTCATGAGTTTCATGGCCGCGGACATCAGGTAGGACAGCGTGCTGGGGTCGTCGGGGAGTTCGCCGAGGTGCAGGCCGGGGCGGCTGATCTCGCTGACGGCCTCGGCGTACTTCCGGAAACGCTTGACCGCGACCATCGCCGTACCGAGCGGGTCGTCGCCGAGGTCGTCGTCCAGCCACTCGACGTCCGCGACCAGGTAGTCGCCGGTGCCGTCGAGCTCGGAGACCTTGAAGCGCCGGTTGCCGGTCAACGTCACCTCGACCGGGCCGTCGTCGTCCGCGTCGAGCGTGATCTCGGAGATCGTCGCCGCGCAGCCGGTCCCGTACAGCGACCGGAACACCCGCTCACCCAGCTCGTACCCGTCCCGGACGGCGAGTGCCCCGCACACCAGTTCGCCGCCGTTCTCGACCAGGTCGCGGACCACCGCGCGGCCCTGGACGTCGGTCACCGGAATCGGGAGCACCAGCCCGGGAAAGATCACCGTGTCGACAGTGAGCAACGGCAGGCGGGAGTCCATACAACGGAGCCTAGGCCATCCACTTGACCATTACGCGGGGTGACAGCCCGGCTTGTGGATACGGCGCAGGGACGACGGGCCCTCACCACTAGACTGACGGCATGATTCGCCGCGTCGACCTGCGGGGCCGAGTGGCAGCCGGAGAGGTCCTGAACCTCGAAGCCCTGGTCCCCCGAGCCGTGTTCGACGTCGAGGCAGCTCTCGACGTCGTCCGACCCATCTGCCTGGACGTCCGCCATCGCGGCCTCGAGGCGATCAGGGAGTACGGCGAGAAGTTCGACCATGTGCGCGTCGAGGACATCCGGGTCCCGGCCGAGGCGCTGAAGACCGCGCTCGAGGAGCTCGACCCCGAGGTGCGCAGCGCGTTCGAGGAGTCGATCCGCCGCGTCCGTGAAGTCAGCCAGGACGAGCTCACCCCTGACATCGCCTCCGAGCCCGCACCAGGCGGCCGGGTGACCCAGCGCTTCGTGCCGGTCCAGCGGGTGGGCCTGTACGTGCCGGGCGGCCGCGCGCCGCTGGCGTCTTCAGTGGTAATGAACGTCGTTCCGGCGCAGGTGGCCGGCGTGCCGTCCCTGGCTGTCGCATCCCCGCCGCAGAAGGAGTTCGGCGGTCTGCCGCACCCGACGGTGCTGGCCGTGTGCGCGCTGCTCGGGATCGACGAGGTCTACGCGATGGGCGGCGCCCAGGCGATCGCCGGGTTCGCGTACGGCTTCGACGGCTGCCGCAAGGTCAACCTGATCACGGGTCCGGGCAACATCTACGTCGTCGCCGCCAAGCGCGAGCTGCTGGGCGAGGTCGGCATCGACTCCGAGGCCGGCCCGACCGAGATCGCGATCCTGGCCGACGACACCGCCGACCCGAAGCACGTCGCCGCCGACCTGATCAGCCAGGCCGAGCACGACCCGATGGCAGCCAGCGTCCTCGTCACACCGAGCGAGGTCCTCGCGGCAGCTGTCGAAGCCGAGCTGCCGACCCAGGTCGCGCAGACCAAGCACCACGAGCGCGTCGCCGAGGCCCTGGCCGGTCAGCAGTCTGCCGTCGTGCTGGTTGACGATCTCGACCAGGGCACCGCGGTCGTCGATGCGTACGCCGCGGAGCACCTCGAGATCCAGACCGTCGACGCGGAGGAGCGGGCGGGGCTGATCACCAACGCCGGCGCGATCTTCGTCGGCGGCTGGTCGCCGGTGTCACTCGGCGACTACTGCGCCGGGTCCAACCACGTCCTCCCGACGGCCGGTTGTGCCTGCCACTCGTCCGGCCTGTCCGTGCGCAGCTTCCTGAAGGCGGTCCACGTCGTCAACTACTCCCGCGACGCGCTGCACGAGGTCGCCGGCCACGTGCTCGCGCTCGCCCACGCCGAGGACCTTCCGGCCCACGGCGCCGCCGTTTCCGCCCGATTCCCCGGAGAGCACTGATGGGCCGTTTCGACGGGCTGCCGATCCGCGACGAGCTGAAGAGCTTCGAGCCGTACGGCGCCCCGCAGCTCGACGTACCCGTCCTGCTCAACGTCAACGAGAACCCGTATCCGGCGAGCGAGGAGACCGTCGCGGACATCGCTGCCGCGGTGGCGGTCGCCGCCCGCGGGATGAACCGCTACCCGGACCGCGAGTTCATGGACCTGCGCGCGGACCTCGCGGCGTACCTGGCCCGTGAGTCCGGCGCCCAGCTCGCCCCCGAGCAGATCTGGGCGGCGAATGGGTCCAACGAGGTCATGCTGCACATCCTGCAGGCCTTCGGCGGCCCCGGTCGTACGGCGCTGTCGTTCGCCCCGACGTACTCGATGTATCCGGAGTACGCGCGGGACACGAACACGGCCTGGGTCGCCGGCCGCCGGGCCGAGGACTTCACCCTCGACCAGAGCAAGGCGCTGGCCGCGATCTCCCGGCACCACCCGTCGGTCGTGCTGCTGGCCTCGCCCAACAACCCGACCGGGACGGCGCTGCCGATCGAGGTGGTCGAGGCGATCGCGGCCCGGACCGCGGCGCTGGGTTCGGTCCTCGTGGTCGACGAGGCGTACGCCGAGTTCCGCCGCGCCGGCACTCCGAGCGCGGTCTCGCTGCTGCCGTCGTACCCGAATCTCGCCGTCGCACGGACGATGTCGAAGGCGTTCGCGATGGCCGGCGGGCGGGTCGGATACCTTGCCGCGAGCAAGCAGTTCGTCGACGCACTGCGGATCGTCCGCCTGCCGTACCACTTGTCCGCGGTGACGCAGGCAGTCGCGCGGGCCGCGCTGCGGCACTCCGACGAGCTGCTCGGCCGGGTCGAGCAGCTGCGGGTCGAGCGCGACGAGACCGTCGACTGGCTGCGCGCGCAGGGCCTGCGCGCGGTCGACTCCGACGCGAACTTCGTGCTGTTCGGCACCTTCGCCGACCGGCACGCGGTCTGGCAGGCGTTGCTCGACGACGGCGTACTGATCCGTGAGACCGGACCCGACGGCTGGCTGCGGGTCTCGATCGGCACCAGCGAGGAGATGGCCGCGTTCCGGGCTTCGCTGGAGCGCATCCTCAAGACAGACACTGGAAGGCTGACATGACGCGCACTGGCCGGATCGACCGGGAGACCAGCGAGTCCAAGGTCCTGGTCGAGCTCGACCTGGACGGCACCGGTCGGGCCGATATCTCGACCGGCGTCGGGTTCTACGACCACATGCTCAACGCGCTGGCCAAGCACGCGCTGCTCGACCTGCACGTCAACACCGTCGGCGATCTCGAGATCGACGCGCACCACACCGTCGAGGACACCGCGATCGGCATCGGCCAGGCTTTGAAGGAAGCGCTGGGTGACAAGCGCGGCATCCGGCGCTTCGGCGACGCGACCGTTCCGCTGGACGAGGCGCTCGTGCACTGCACGGTCGACCTGTCCGGCCGGCCGTACTGCGTGCACACCGGCGAGCCCGACGGTCAGGTCTACGCGATCATCGGCGGCGACTACGCCGGTTCGCTGACCCAGCACGTGTTCGAGACGCTCGCGTTCAACGCCGCGATCTGCATCCACATCCGGGTGCTGTCCGGTCGCGACCCGCACCACATCGTCGAGGCCCAGTTCAAGGCGTTCGCCCGCGCCCTGCGGGCCGCCGCCGAGCTCGACCCGCGGCAGCCGGGCATCCCGTCGACCAAGGGCGCCCTGTGACGAAGAAGGTCGTCCTCCTCGACTACGGCTCGGGGAACATCCGATCGGGGGAGCGGGCACTCCAGCGCGTCGGCGCGGACGTGACAGTGACCTCGGATTTCGATCAGGCCTGCAACGCCGACGGCCTGCTGGTTCCGGGCGTCGGGGCGTTCGAGGCCTGCATGACCGGTCTGACTGCCGTTCGCGGTGATGTCGCGGTGGATCGGCGGCTCAGCGGCGGTCGGCCGGTGCTCGGCATCTGCGTCGGCATGCAGATCCTGTTCGCGCGCGGCATCGAGCACGGCGTCGAGACCGACGGCTGCGACCAATGGCCCGGCACCGTCGAGCGCCTGCAGCCGGAGGAGGCCCAGCCGGTCCCGCACATGGGCTGGAACACGGTCGACGTGCCGTCCGGCAGCACGCTGTTCGACGGCATCGAGAAGGACCGGTTCTACTTCGTCCATTCGTACGGCGTCCGCCGCTGGGAGCTCGTCGACACGCGCGAGTCGGTGTCCCCGCTGGTCACCTGGACGACGTACGGCGGAGACCGCTTCGTCGCCGCCGTCGAGAACGGCCCGCTCACCGCCACGCAGTTCCACCCCGAGAAGTCCGGCGACGCCGGCGCCACTCTCCTGGAGAACTGGGTCCGCTCGCTCTAGGCGCCTGGGAAGGCGACCGGTGCGCCGCCCCAGACCAGCTGGCTGTTCGCAGTGCCGAGCAGGGCCTCGATGGCCCATGCGCGGACGGCGGGTTGTTCGGCGGCCTCGATCAGGTCGCCGTACACCGCGGCGATCCGGCGCTCGATGACCAGGACCAGCGCGGTGGCCGTTGCGGCGTTCGTGACCGCTTGGGGGAGGTCGTACGCCGGTTCGGCCGCCACCGGGGTCTTGCCGGCGGAGACGAGCAGCGCGCTCAGGTGATCGCGGTTGTCGCGATGCCGGGCGAACGTGTCGGTCGCCTCCTGGAACCTGGCACCGTTGAGCTTGCCGCCGGCCACGCCCACGCCGTACAACGCCGCATGCTCACCGGCGAGAGCGGCCTGCAGGGCATCCACCTGATTCACGATTTGTCCCTCTTCTTCGGCGGAGTCAGCGTGGAGCTCAGCTGGGTCTGGGCGGCGGCGATCTCGGCGAGCAGGCGGGCCGGTGGGCCGGACAGCTTGGCTGCGGCCGCTGCGTTCGTGGCCGCCGCGGCCGCCTCCCGAGTGGCGAGCGTCGTCAGCGCGGCCACCGAGGAGGTAGGCACCACGACGGCCTTCGCAGCCTTGGCCGCAACGCCGTCGGTCTCCTTCAGCTTCACCAGGTGACTCGCGTGGTACTTCGCCCCCGCCGCGAGCTGGGCCCGCAGTGCGGGGAACTTGCGGCTGACGTTTGCGTAGAGCTGGGACAATTGAGTCACCTGGGTCGCCGCCACAGTGAGCGCCGCGACGACTGCCGGATCCGTGGTCGGAGTCTCCCCGGCCGGGTTCTGGGAGGACGACGGCCCGCCGTTGACGGCACCCGGCGTACCGGCCCCGGCGGCAGCGTCGTCCTTGCAACCGGTCAGCGCGACCGCGCCAGGGACGAGGACGGCAGTCACGACGGCGGCGCGTCGGGTCAGGCGGCGTTCGAGCACGCCGGAACGATACCCGGTGACGCGCCGACACCGGCCTGGGACGAGCCGGTGACCCGGATCGCGGGACCGGCCGGATAGGGTGGGCTACTGCCCTTGGCGCGACCGCCTCGGGTGGAACGGGTGCACAACTGGAGAGAGAGGCAGGTCAACCTGTGAGCCGAAAGCCAGACCAGACGGGCCACACGGACACCACGAGCCTCGAGAACTTCCTGCGGCCGATCGTCGAGCAGTTCGGCTGCGACCTGGAGGCCGCGGACGTGACACCGGCCGGCCGCCGCCGGCTGCTGCGCGTCCTCGTCGACCGCGACGGCGGGATCAGCCTCGACGACGTCGCCGACGTCACGCGGGCCATCTCCAAGGCGCTCGACACCGACGACATCATGGGCGACGGCGCGTACACGCTCGAGGTTTCGAGCCCAGGCGTCGACCGGCCGTTGACCCTGCCCCGGCACTGGCGCCGCAACGTGAAGCGCCTGGTCGCCGTCACGCTGAACTCAGGTGGCAAGGTGACCGGCCGGATCAAGTCCGCCTCCGACGAGGCGGCCGAGCTGGACGTGAACGGCAAGGCGCGGACGATCGCGTACGCCGATGTGGCCAAGGCCAAGGTCCAGATCGAGTTCAACCGGGCTGCCGGCAACGACACTGAGACATTTGACGGCGTAGAAACACCTGCCGACGGCACGGTGGAGGAGAACTGACATGGACATCGACATGGCCGTACTGCGGTCGCTCGAACGGGAGAAGGACATCGCCCTCGAGGTCGTCGTCGAGGCGATCGAGGCGGCGCTGCTGGTCGCGTACCACCGGACCGAGGGAGCCCAGCAGCACGCCCGGGTCGAGCTCGACCGCAAGACCGGGCACGTGACGGTGTTCGCGCGCGAACTGGCCGAGGACGGCACCCTGGCCCGCGAGTACGACGACACGCCGGCCGACTTCGGCCGGATCGCGGCCACCACGGCCAAGCAGATCATCCTGCAGCGGCTGCGCGACGCCGAGGACGAGGTCCGGTACGGCGAGTTCTCCGGCAAGGAGGGCGACATCGTCTCCGGCGTCGTCCAGCAGGGCCGCGACCCGCGGTCGGTGATGGTCGACCTCGGCAAGATCGAGGCCGTGCTGCCGGCGCCCGAGCAGGTGCCGGGGGAGAAGTACGAGCATGGCTCCCGCCTCCGGGTGTACGTCGTCGGCGTCCGCAAGGGCTTCAAGGGCCCGCAGATCACGGTCAGCCGGACCCACCCGAACCTGGTCAAGAAGCTGTTCGCGCTCGAGGTCCCGGAGATCGCCGACGGAACGGTGGAGATCACCGCGATCGCGCGTGAGGCCGGTCACCGGACCAAGATCGCCGTCCGGACGCTGAACCCGTCGGTGAACGGGAAAGGCGCCTGCATCGGGCCGATGGGTCAGCGGGTGCGCAACATCATGCACGAGCTGCACGGCGAGAAGATCGACATCATCGACCACAGCGACGACCCGGCGACCTTCGTCGGGAATGCGCTGTCCCCGGCGCAGGTTACGTCTGTGGAGGTGGTCGACGCCGCGGCCCGTGCCGCGCGCGTCGTCGTCCCCGACTATCAGCTGTCGCTCGCGATCGGCAAGGAAGGGCAGAACGCCCGCCTCGCCGCCCGGCTCACCGGCTGGCGGATCGACATCCGGCCGGATACCGATGTGACGCCTGAGCCGGAGAAGGTAGACTGATCTCTCGGTCGGTCGACTGAGTCGCAACCACACCCTGAGGTACCAGTGACAAAGAGTGCGGACGCGCGCCCTGGCAAAGCCCGGGAGCGCACCTGCATCGGGTGCCGGAAGCGGTCCAGTCCGGCTGACTTGCTGCGGATGACGGTGTCCGGAGGACCAGGAAGTCTCACGGTTCTCCCGGATCCCGATCGTCGGGCACCCGGCCGCGGAGCGCACCTGCACCCGGCGACCGAGTGCTTCGACCTCGCGGTCCGGCGCAAGGCGTTCCCACGGGCCTTCAAGGTCCCGGGGCCGCTCGACGTGACCGGGCTGCGGGAGTACGTCGCGCAGCGTGATATGTAAGAAGCTGTAAGAAGTAAGGCAGGACAAACGGCGGCCACCCGGCCGCCCACGACGGTGCGACCGTGCCGTCGTGACGACATGAAGGCGGGTCATCGACTCATGACCACTCGATGAGTGTCGAACGATGAGTGCAATGCGATGAGCATGTACGTCAACTAACGGTCCGCGCCCCAGGCTCGGACCAGAGGGAGAGTAGTGGCAAAGGTCCGGGTCTACGAGCTCGCGAAAGAGCTCGGAGTTACCAGCAAGGTCGTTCTGACCAGGCTGAACGACATGGGAGAGTTCGTCCGATCGGCGTCCTCGACGATCGAGGCACCCGTCGTACGACGGTTGGCGGAAGAGTTCGAGAAGAACCCGCCGAAGAAGCGCGCGGCCAAGAAGGCCGCCGCAAGCACGTCTGCCGCGCCGCAGGCGACCGCACCGGTCGCACCTGCAGCTCCGGCACAGAAGCCGGCCCAGCCGGCCACCCCGAAGGCTCCGGCGGAGCGCCCCGCGCCCGTCGCCGAGTCGGCTCCTGCTCCGGCCGCCGAAGCTCCGGTGACCAGGGCCGAGTCCGCTGCGGTGGCCGAGTCCGCGCCGGCAGTCGAGTCTGCCCCGGCGAAGGCCGCTCCGGCTCCCGGCGCCAGGCCGGGCCCGCGTCCGGGCCCGAAGCCGGGTCCGCGCCGCGAGACCGCTCCGGTCGAGGCCGCACCGGTCGAGTCCGCTCCGGCGGCGAAGGCCGAGACCCCGGCATCCCCGGCGACCCCGTCGTTCGAGGCTCCGGCCGCGGCGGCATCGGCTCCGGAAGCTCCGGCACCCGCCCCCCGTCGTACGGGTGGCGAGTCCGCGGGTCGTCCGGGTCCGCGTCCGGCCACGCCGGGCTCCCCGCGGCCGGGTGGCCAGGGCGCCGGTCCGCGTCCGGGTGGTCAGGGTTCTGCTCCGCGTCCGGGTGCGCCCCGTCCGGGTGCCCCGCGTCCCGGTGCGCCCCGTCAGGGCGGCCAGGGCGGCGGTCCGCGTCCGGGTGCTCCGCGTCCGGGCAACAACCCGTTCAGCTCCACCCAGGGCATGCAGCGCGGTGGCGCGCGTCCGGGTCAGGGCGGCGGCGGTTCCGACCGGCAGGGTGCTCCGAGCCCGGCCGGTATGGCGCCGCGTCCGCCGCAGGGTCGTGGCGGTAACGACCGCGACCGCGGTGGTAACGACCGGCCGCGCCCGAGTGGTGTGCCCGGCGCTCCGCGCCCCAACCCGGCGATGATGCCGAAGTCCTCTGCCGGCACGTTCACCGGCCGCCCGAGCGGTCCCGGTGGCGGCGGTGGCGGTGGCCGCGGCGGAGGCGGCGGCGGTCGTCCCGGCGGCGGTCCTGGTGCAGGTCCGCGCGGTGGCGGCGGTGGCGCCGGCGGTGGCTTCCGTCCGGGTGGCGGCGGCCCCAGTGGCCCACCCGGTGGCGGCGGTGGCCGTCCGGGTCCGGGCAACCGGGGTCGTGGCGGGACACAGGGCGCCTTCGGGCGTCCGGGTGGTCCAGCCCGTCGTGGCCGCAAGTCGAAGCGCGCGAAGCGCCAGGAATTCGACAACATGCAGGCCCCGGCGGTCGGCGGCGTCCGCGTCAAGCACGGTGACGGCGAGGTCGTGAAGCTGCCCCGTGGCGCGTCGCTGACGGACTTCGCCGAGAAGGTCGGAGTCGACCCGGCGTCGCTCGTCCAGGTGCTGTTCCACCTCGGCGAGATGGTGACCGCGACCCAGTCGGTCAACGAGGAGACGCTGGAACTGCTCGGCACCGAGCTGAACTACGACGTCCAGCTGGTCTCGCCCGAGGACGAGGACCGCGAGCTGCTGCAGTCGTTCGACATCGACTTCGGTAACGACGAGGGCGACGAGGGCGACCTGGCGCCGCGGCCGCCGGTGGTGACCGTGATGGGTCACGTCGACCACGGTAAGACCAAGCTGCTGGACGCGATCCGGATGGCGAACGTCGTTGCCAAGGAAGCCGGCGGTATCACCCAGCACATCGGCGCCTACCAGGTGACGACCGAGGTCGACGGCGAAGAGCGTGCCATCACCTTCGTCGACACCCCGGGTCACGAGGCGTTCACCGCCATGCGTGCCCGTGGTGCGCAGGCCACCGACATCGTCATCCTGGTGGTCGCGGCCGACGACGGCGTGATGCCGCAGACGATCGAGGCACTGAACCACGCCCGGGCGGCGAACGTCCCGATCGTGGTCGCGGTGAACAAGATCGACGTCCCGAGTGCGGACCCGGCCAAGGTGCGCGGTCAGCTGACCGAGTACGGCCTGGTCCCCGAGGAGTACGGCGGCGACACGATGTTCGTCGACGTCTCGGCGAAGTCCCGGATCAACATCGACGGGCTGCTCGAAGGGGTCGTGCTGACCGCGGACGCGGCACTCGACCTGCGGGCCAACCCGAAGATGCACGCCGAGGGCATCGCGATCGAGGCGAACCTCGACAAGGGCCGTGGTCCGGTGGCGACCGTGCTGGTTCAGCGCGGCACGCTGCGGGTCGGCGACTCGATGGTGGTCGGTCCGGCGTACGGCCGGGTCCGGGCCATGCTCGACGAGCACGGCAACAGCGTCGAGGAGGCAACCCCGTCGCGTCCGGTCCTGGTGCTCGGTCTGACCGCGGTGCCGGGTGCGGGTGACAAGTTCCTGGTGGTCGACGACGACCGGATGGCACGGCAGATCGCCGAGAAGCGTGAAGCCCGTGCCCGTGCGGCCGCCAACGCCAAGCGTCGCGCCCGTCGTACCCTCGAGGACTTCATGGCCTCGATGGAGAAGGGTGAGGCCCAGGAGCTGCTGCTGATCCTCAAGGGCGACGTGTCCGGTTCGGTCGAGGCGCTGGAAGACGCGCTGGTCCGGATCGAGGTCGGCGACGAGGTGAACCTGCGGATCATCGACCGCGGTGTCGGTGCGATCAACGAGAACGACGTCAACCTGGCCATCGCGTCGAACGCCGTCATCATCGGCTTCAACGTGCGGCCGGCGGGCAAGGCCGGGGACCTGGCCGAGCGCGAGGGCGTGGATGTCCGGTACTACTCGGTCATCTACTCGGCGATCGACGACATCGAGGCCGCCCTGAAGGGCATGCTGAAGCCGATCTACGAGGAGGTCACTCTCGGCCAGGCGGAGATCCGCGAGATCTTCCGCTCCTCGAAGGTGGGCAACATCGCCGGTTGCTGGGTGACCAGTGGCCTGATCAGGCGCAACGCGAAGGTCCGGTTGATCCGGGACGGCGCGGTGGTCGTCGACAACACCGAGTTGTCGTCGCTGAAGAGGTTCAAGGACGACGCAGCCGAGGTCCGCGAGGGCTTCGAGTGCGGTCTGACCATCAACAACTTCAACGACATCAAGATCGGTGACGTCGTCGAGGCGTTCGAGCTCCGCGAGAAGCCGCGCAGCTGATAGTTCGGTGACGGCCCGGGCCGGGAGGTCCGGGCCGTCGGAGTAACGTCCGGGGAGACGGTGTTCTCCCCGGACGTACTCATGAATGAGGGAGTGAGCCCTGATGGGTGAAGCAAGGGCGAAGCAGCTGGCCGACCGGATCCAGGTGCTCGTCGCGGAGCTGCTCGAGCGCCGGGTCAAGGACCCGCGGCTGGGTTTCGTCACGGTGACGGATGCCCGGCTGACCGGCGACCTGCGCGAGGCCAGCGTCTTCTACACGGTGTACGGCGACGAGCAGTCGCGCGCGTCGACCGCCGCCGCGCTGGAGTCGGCCAAGGGCCTGATCCGCAGCGAGGTCGGCAAGGCGCTGGGGCTGCGGCACGCGCCGAGCGTGGCGTTCTTCCTGGACGCCGTCCCGGAGAACGCCGGGCAGATCGAGGAGCTGCTGGCCAAGGCCCGCGAGGCCGACGCCGAGGTGGCCAAGTCCGCCGCGGGCGCCAAGCCGGCCGGCGACGCCGATCCGTACAAGCGCAAGGACGACGACGAGGACGACGAGGACTGAGTACTGCGTGACCGGTTCCTTCACCCCCGCCTCCGACGGCATCGTGGTCGTCGACAAGCCGGCGGGGATGACCTCGCACACTGTGGTCGCGCGGATCCGCCGGATCGCCGGGACCAGGAAGGTCGGCCACGCCGGCACCCTGGACCCGATGGCGACCGGCGTCCTCGTCGTCGGCCTCAACCGCGCCACCCGGCTGCTCGGCCATCTCCAGCTGGCGGACAAGTCGTACGACGCGACGATCCGCCTCGGCGTGACCACGACGACGGACGACGCCGAGGGCGAGATCGTGTCGACGTTCCCGGTCGACGGCGTGACCGCGGAGGCGATCTCGGCGGCAGTGGACGGCTTCCGCGGGGAGATCTCGCAGGTGCCGTCGAAGGTGTCCGCGATCAAGGTCGACGGCAAGCGTGCGTACGAACGCGTCCGGGCCGGCGAGGAGGTCGCACTCAAGGCCCGTGCGGTCACGGTCTCGCGGTACGACATCCTCGACGTCCGGGTCGGCGCGGACGCGATCGACGTGGACGTGTCGGTCGACTGCTCCAGCGGCACGTACATCCGGGCGCTTGCTCGCGATCTCGGCGCCGAGCTCGGCGTCGGCGGTCACCTGACCGCGCTGCGCCGTACCCGCGTGGGCTCGTTCGACCTGAAGGCAGCCCGCAGCCTGGACTCGCTGGCCGAGTCCTTCGACTGGCTGCCGATCGCGGATGTTGCCGCCGGCACCTTTCCTCGGTACGACGCCGACGACGCCCAGGCTGCCGCGATCCGCACCGGCCGCCCGCTGCCCGGCCTCAACCTCGAGCCGGGCCAGACCGCGATGTTCGACCCCACCGGGACCTTCCTGGCCCTCTACGAACCCCACGGCCCGCTCGCCAAACCCACGGCGGTCTTCGTCAGCTGAGCCGGTGGATACTCGGACCCATGGGCGAGCAGGGGATGGCGGTCGAGTTCGGGACCGTCGCGGAATGGACGGCTGACGTCGTCGACGAGTTGGGCGACGAGTACGCGATCGTCGCCGGGTGCCGAGGGAGTGGCGATCCGGCGCTGCTGGACTGGTTGGCCCAGGCCTGCGAGGTCGGACCGGAGTCCGCGCTGCTCGACGTCGGTGCGGGCCTCGGCGGAGCGGCCGCTTGGGCGGCGGAAGCCTACGGCGTGAATCCCGTCCTCGTCGATCCGATGGAAGCCGCATGCCGCGCCGTACGGCGAATGTTCGACCGCTCGGCGGTCTGTGCCAGGGGAGAGACGCTCCCGTACGCCGACAATCGGTTTGATGTCGTGTGGTGCATCGGCGTGCTGTGCACGGTGCACGACAAGCCGGCGTTGTTACGCGAGCTGTGCCGCGTGCTGCGGCCGGGTGGTTCGCTCGGGATGATGGTGCTGGTAGCCGGTTCCGGATTGCACAGCGAAGTACCGGACGGGAACGAGTTTCCCAGTGCGGACGAGCTGCGAGGGCTGGTCGCCGAGGCCGGCTTTGCGTGGCGCCGGCTGAGCGAGACGCCGTCCGGGTCCACGCCGACTGAGTGGCGGCGCCGCGCGGACCGGGTTGACGAGCTGCTCGCGAAGCGGCACGGGGACGACCCTCGGTGGCAAGAGTCCGAGCAACGGAGCCAGATGCTGTCCCATCTCCTCACCACGCGTCAGGTCACCGCTCAGCTGGTGCACGCGGTCAAATCTGTCGGCTCGGTCCCGTAGCGTGCTGAAGCATGAAATACGGATTCGTGATGGCGTACGGCGACGCGCGCGATGCCGCGGAACTGGCGGTGATCGCCGAGGAGAACGGGTGGGACGGGTTCTTCGTGTGGGAGTCGATCTGGGGGATCGACGCCTGGGTGATGCTCGGTGCCGCTGCGATGACGACCCGACGGATCCGGCTGGGGACGATGCTCACGCCGGTGCCGCGACGAAAACCGTGGGACCTGGCCGGGCAGGTGTCGACCGTTGACAACCTGAGCGGTGGGCGGGTGATCCTTGCGGCCGGCCTGGGGGTGACCGGGGATGAGCGGTTCTGGCTGTTCGAGGACGATCCGGGCCGCAAGGTGCGCGCGGAGCTGATGGACGAGTCCTTGGAGATGCTGTCGCACCTGTGGCGTGACGAGCCCTTCGAGTACTCCGGGAAGCACTATCGCGCGAAGAAGGTCGCCGAGCTGATGCCGCCGGCACCACCGCCTCCGGTGCAGCAGCCGCGAGTGACCACCTGGATGGTCGGCGCGTGGCCGCGACCGAAGTCGATGCGCCGGGCCGCGCTGCAGGATGGCTGGTTGCCGAACTACATCGTCCCGCCGGGCGGGGAGCCGGGCGACCTGACCCCGACGCATCTGGCCGAAGGCGTCGACTGGATCCGCCGGGAACGTGCCGCCCACGATCTGACCATGGACGGGTACGACGTCGTCGCCGAAGGCAGCACCCGCGCCGAGGACCGAAACGCCGCGGACACGGTCCGTCTGTGGGCCGAGGCGGGTGCCACCTGGTGGATCGACGCGGACTGGTCCTCGATGGATCGCGACGTCGTGCGCGAGGCCTCTGAACGCCGACTCAAAGCCGGCCCGCCTCGTATCGACTGAGCACGTACGCTGGAGTGGTGCGTTCTCGTCCGACCTTGGCATGGGCCCCTGGGCCCGAGGTGCTGGCATTGGAGCCGGGGTCGACGGACATCGGCCCGGTCGCGCAGACCGTGGCCGCCGGCGGAGTCGTCGTACTGAGCGGTGCCGGCATCTCCACCGAGTCCGGCATCCCCGACTACCGGGGTGAGAGCGGCAGCCTGCGGACCCACACCCCGATGACGTACGGCGATTTCGTGGCCAGCGAGTCAGGCCGGCAGCGGTACTGGGCGCGCAGCCACCTCGGCTGGCGTACGATCGCGCGCGCCGCCCCGAACGACGGCCACCGCGCGGTCGCCGCGCTCCAGGCCCGCGGTTTCCTCAGCGGCGTCATCACCCAGAACGTCGACGGCCTCCACCAAGCAGCCGGCGCCCGCGATGTGATCGAGCTGCACGGCAACCTCGACCGCGTCATCTGCCTCAACTGTGGTACGACGTCCGCCCGCGAAGCCCTCGACCGCCGGCTGAAGGACGCGAACCCGGACTTCGAGGCCGAGGTCACCCGGATCAATCCCGACGGCGACGCCGAGCTCCCGGCCGAGGCAGTCAGCACGTTCCAGCTGGTCGACTGCACCACGTGCGGCGGCATCCTCAAACCCGACGTGGTCTTCTTCGGCGAGAACGTGCCGCGGCCCCGCGTCGAGCGCTGCTACAACCTGATCGACAACGCGAACGCCGTACTCGTCCTGGGCTCGTCCCTCACGGTCATGTCCGGCTTCCGCTTCGTCCGGCACGCGGCCAAGGCAGGTACGCCGGTGCTGATCATCAACCAGGGGCTGACCCGCGGCGATCCGTACGCGACCCAGCGGGTCAATCTGCCGTTGGGCCGAGCCCTGACCGAACTGCTGGAAGAAACCACCGGGCCGGGCCACGCGTGAGGTGGCCCGGCCCGGAGTCCGCAGTACGGATTGGAAAGGGTCAGCGTTGCGCGCTGGTCCGTACGCGGTTCAGGGAGGCCTCGAGGGCCCGCGGTGCAATGGTGGTCTTCTGGGAGGCAGCCTGCTTCGCCAGCGTCCGCGCCTTGGCTGCCCACGCGGACTGCTCCGCCGCGGTCACCGTGGCCGGCGCGCCGGTCAGCGTCTTGTAGGTGAGCGACGCCATACCGGCCTCGCCCTCGTAGCGCGGGTGGTAGTTGAAGGCCCGGAGCAGGTTGATGTCCTTGCCCTGGATCCACGCCTGCCCGTCCGGCGCGCAGGCGTCGTGCCCGGTGGACGGCCCGAACGTGTCGACGTACGTCGCTCCGCCCGCCGCGGCCGCGTTGGCGACAGCCGCGTTCAAGGCCTGCTCGATCGAGTACAGATAGGCGTAGTCGCCGTCCGCGAACGGCAACACCGACGGGCAGGTGCCGTGCTCCGGCGCGATCTTCGGGTAGCCGACCAGCAGGATCGTTGCCTTCGGCGACCGGGCTTTGATGCCCTGGACAACGATTGCGATCCGGGTCTGGGTCTGCGCGATCTTCTCCCGCAGCGTGTCCACCCCGTCGACGGTGAAGTGCGCCTTGCACGGCGCGCCGGTCGGATCGGAGGCCCGCAGCCCGGGGCAGGTGTCGATGATGCTGCCGAACACGCCGAAGTCGTTGCCGCCGATCCCGAGCGTGACGAGATCGGTGTCCGGCGTGAGCGCGTCGAACTGCGGCGCCGCCGTCCCCAGCACCGTGCTCTGCGGCTGGGTCATGTTGGTCGTGTCGGCGCCGCCACAGCTGACGTCGGTCAGACGCACGTGCAGGGCGGCCGCGAGCAGCTTCGGGTAGTTGCTGTACGACCGGACGCACCCGAGCGACAGCAGATCCGGCAGCGGGACGAACGGCGCCGACGTGTACGAGTCGCCGAGCGCGACGTAGTTCGTGAAACGGGGTGCGGCCGCAGCGTTCGCAGCGGGCAACCCGCCCAGCAGGACCAGGGCCGCGCAGGCGGCGACCAGACGGCGGAGCTTCACCAGACCTCCCCAGGGGCTCGGCAGTGCGGCCCCACCCTAAGTTGAGTTACCACTCGATCACAAGGGGTGATGGCGGACCTGGTGCACGCAGTGTCGGCCGACCATGGAATCCTGCTGCCATGCGTGTCTGGCACGGATTGGACCAGGTGAGCCCGGACTTCGGGCCGACGGTCGTCACGATCGGCAACTTCGACGGTGTGCACCGCGGTCACCAGGAGGTGCTCGCGCACGCCAAGGCGCGGGCGGCCGAGCTGGGCGGCTTGCCGGTCGTCGCGCTCACCTTCGACCCGCACCCGATGCGGGTACTGCGGCCCGACCACGCGCCGCTGATGCTCAGCGAGCCCGAACAGCGCGCCGAGCTGCTCGGCCGGTACGGCGCCGACGCGGTGCTGATCCTCCCGTTCACCAAGGAGGTGTCGGGCTGGTCGCCGGAGGAGTTCATCGAGCGGGTGCTGGTCACGGCGCTGCACGCGAAGGCGGTCGTGGTCGGCGAGAACTTCCGCTTCGGCCACAAGGCGGCCGGACACGTCGACACGCTCGTCCAGGCGGGCGCGCAGTACGGCTTCCAGGTCGAGGGATTGAGCCTGGCGGGGGAGCAGCAGCCCTGGTCGTCGACGTACGTGCGTGAGCGGCTCGCCGACGGTGACGTCGAGGCGGCCGCCGAGGCGCTCGGCAGGCCGTTCCGGGTCACCGGTGTGGTCATCGAGGGCGACAAGCGCGGCCGCGAGCTCGGCTACCCGACCGCCAACATCCCGGCCGACCCGGGCGCCGCGGTGCCACAGGACGGCGTGTACGCCGGCTGGCTGACCGTGCTGACACCGGCGTCCGGCGCTCCGGCGTACCCGGACCCGCTGCCCGCGGCGATCAGCGTCGGGAGCAACCCGACGTTCGACGGCGTGGACCGCCGGGTCGAGTCGTACGTGCTGGACCGCGACGACCTCGAGTTGTACGGCGCCAAGGTCGCGATCGACTTCGTGGCCCGGCTGCGCGGCACGCAGATCCGCTTCGACACCATCGACGACCTGCTCGTGCAGATGAAGGCCGACGTCGACGGCGCCCGCACCCTGCTGGCCAGGGATTAGGGTGACGCGTCCACGGACTGATACGCTGGCTGCTGCCGTCTGAACGGCCGCGGACAGAGAGTGCTCGGGTGAAGAATGCCCCGGTGCGCCGCGCAACGGAAATCGAGAGGAAACCTGTGTCATCTGTTGATGCCGCAACGAAGAAGCAAATCATGGGTGAGTACGCCCTGACCGAGGGTGACACCGGGTCCCCCGAGGTCCAGGTCGCGCTGCTGACGCACCGCATCGCACACCTCACCGAGCACCTGAAAGAGCACAAGCACGACCACCACAGCCGTCGTGGCCTGCTGCTGCTCGTCGGCCAGCGCCGCCGGCTGCTGAACTACCTGGCGAAGAAGGACATCAACCGCTACCGGTCCTTGATCGAGCGGCTCGGCCTTCGCCGATGACGTCGCGAGGAGCGGCCCCCGAAACCTGGGTGGCCGCTCCTGGCGTATCCGCGCCCGGGTGAAATCCCGGTCGCGGCACAACTGAATACAGACAAGACGTACGAGGCGACGCGAAGCGCGTAGCGGGAGGACGACCGGTCCTCGGTAGTGGCCTTCGGAACAACAGTTTCCGCGGGCCTCGATCGAAGACCGGCACCCCGGCAGCTCGCGCCTCGCAGTCGTCACACTGTGAGAGAGGGGTATCCCGTGTCGGGATCCACAAGTGCGCCCATGGAGGGCGCCGAATTCGCTGAGGCCGTCATCGACAACGGCAGCTTCGGCACCCGCACCATCCGCTTCGAGACGGGCCGTCTGGCCCAGCAGGCCGCGGGCTCCGCGGCCGCCTACCTCGACGGCGACACGATGGTGCTGTCGGCCACCACGGCCAGCAAGAAGCCCAAGGACCAGTTCGACTTCTTCCCGTTGACGGTGGACGTCGAGGAGCGGATGTACGCCGCGGGTCGCATCCCCGGCTCGTTCTTCCGCCGCGAGGGCCGCCCGTCCGAAGAGGCGATCCTGACCTGCCGGCTGATCGACCGCCCGCTGCGGCCGTCGTTCGTGTCCGGCCTGCGTAACGAGATCCAGGTCGTCATCACGGTCCTGGCGCTCAACCCGGACAAGCTGTACGACGTGCTCGCGATCAACGCGGCCTCGATGTCGACCCAGCTGGCCGGCCTGCCGTTCTCCGGCCCGATCGGCGGCGTCCGCGTCGCGCTGATCGAGGGCCAGTGGGTGGCGTTCCCGACCCACACCGAGCTCGAGGACGCGGTCTTCGACATGGTGGTGGCCGGTCGCGTGACCGACTCCGGTGACGTCGCGATCATGATGGTCGAGGCCGAGTCGACCCCGGGCACCTTCGAGAAGGTCGCCTCCGGTGTGCAGGCGCCGACCGAGGAGATCGTCGCCGAGGGCCTCGAGGCCTCCAAGGCGTTCATCAAGACCCTGGTCGAGGCGCAGGCCGACCTGGCCGCGCGGGCCGCGAAGCCGACCGGCGAGTTCCCGGTCTTCCCGGACTACGCCGACGACGCGTTCGCCGCGGTCGAGGCCTCGGCGAGCGAGGAGCTCGCCCAGGCGCTGACCATCGCCGGCAAGCACGAGCGTGACGACGCCACCGACGCGGTCAAGGCCGCGACCGTGGACAAGCTGGCCGCCGACTTCGAGGGCCGCGAGAAGGAGCTGTCCGCAGCCTTCCGCTCGCTGACCAAGAAGCTGGTCCGGCAGCGCGTGCTGAAGGAGAAGGTCCGGATCGACGGCCGTGGGCTGACCGACATCCGGCCGCTCAAGGCGCAGGTGCGGGTGCTCCCGCGCGTGCACGGCTCGGCGCTGTTCGAGCGCGGCGAGACCCAGATCCTGGGTGTCACCACGCTGAACATGCTCCGGATGGAGCAGCAGCTGGACACGCTCTCCCCGGAGACCCGCAAGCGCTACATGCACAACTACAACTTCCCGCCGTACTCGACCGGTGAGACCGGCCGGGTGGGTTCGCCGAAGCGCCGCGAGATCGGTCACGGCGCGCTGGCCGAGCGGGCCCTGGTGCCGGTGCTGCCGTCGCGCGAGGACTTCCCGTACGCGCTGCGTCAGGTGTCCGAGGCGCTCGGCTCGAACGGCTCGACCTCGATGGGGTCGGTCTGCGCCTCGACGCTGTCGCTGCTGTCGGCCGGTGTGCCGCTGAAGGCGCCGGTCGCCGGTATCGCGATGGGCCTGATCTCGGGCGAGATCGACGGCGAGACGCAGTACGTCGCACTCACCGACATCCTGGGCGCGGAGGACGCGTTCGGCGACATGGACTTCAAGGTCGCCGGCACGAAGGACTTCGTCACCGCCCTGCAGCTGGACACCAAGCTGGACGGCATCCCGGCCAGCGTGCTGGCCGGTGCGCTGACCCAGGCCAAGGACGCCCGCCTGACGATCCTGGACGTGATGGCCAAGGCCATCGACGCGCCGGGTGAGATGAGCGAGTTCGCCCCGCGGGTCATCTCGGTGAAGGTCCCGGTCGACAAGATCGGCGAGGTCATCGGCCCGAAGGGCAAGATGATCAACCAGATCACCGAGGACACCGGCGCCGACATCTCGATCGAGGACGACGGCACGGTGTACATCGGCGCGACCGACGGCCCGTCGGCCGAGGCAGCCCGGGCCGCGATCAACGCGATCGCGAACCCGACGATGCCGGAGAAGGGCGAGCGCTACCTGGGTACGGTCGTGAAGACGACCAACTTCGGTGCGTTCATCAGCCTGCTGCCGGGCAAGGACGGCCTGCTGCACATCAGCAAGCTGCGTCCGCTGGCCGGTGGCAAGCGGGTCGAGGCCGTCGAGGACGTGCTCTCGGTCGGCCAGAAGCTGCAGGTCGAGATCGCCGAGATCGACGACCGCGGCAAGCTCTCGCTGATCCCGGTCATCGAGGGTGAAGAAGGCAAGAAGGACGACGAGAAGAAGGCAGAGTCCGCGGCCGAGTGACTCGTGCAATCACCAGCACACTGCTGAGCCCGGAGGCGGGCGGTCCGGTCAAACGGACCGTCCTGCCCTCCGGGCTTCGTGTGCTCTCCCAATCCGTCCCAGGCTTCCGATCGGTGACGTTCGGGCTCTGGGTCGGCGTCGGCTCCCGGGACGAACCGGAACAGCTGGCCGGCGCCACACACTTCCTCGAGCACCTGCTGTTCAAGGGCACCGAGCGCCGCGACGCGCTGGAGATCTCCGCCGCGATCGATGCGGTCGGCGGTGAGATGAACGCCTTCACCGGCAAGGAATACACCTGCTACTACGCGCGGGTGCTCGACTCCGACCTGCCGCTCGCGGTCGACGTCATCTGCGACATGATCACCTCCGCCACGCTGACCCCCGCGGACGTGGAGAGCGAGCGCGACGTCATCGACGAAGAGATCGCGATGCACGCCGACGAGACGTCGGACCACATCCACGACCTGTTCGCCGAGCAGTTGTGGGGCAAGTCCCCGCTCGGCCGTTCGATCACCGGTACGCCGGAAACGCTCGCCGGTCTGTCCCGTCAGCAGATCGTCGGCTGGTACCGGCGCCGCTACAAGCCGTCCAACATCGTCGTCTCGGTGGCCGGTAACGTCGATCACGCCGAGGTCGTTCGCCTGGTCCGCAAGGCGTTCGAGCGTCACTGGGTCACCGCGGAGGCCGAACCCGTCGCCGTACGGCGTGCTCCCGGCAAGCGCGTCCCGACGTACGGCGGTGTGCGGGTGCACCACCGCGATGTCGAGCAGGCACATCTGGTGCTCGGCATGCCCGGCCTGGTCCGGAGCGACGAGCGCCGCTACATCGCCGGCGTCCTGCACGGGATCGTCGGCGGCGGGATGTCGTCGCGGCTCTTCCAGGAAGTGCGGGAGAAGCGCGGCCTGGCGTACTCGGTGTTCACGTTCGGCTCGGCGTACGCCGACTCAGGCATGGTCGGCGTGTACGCCGGTTGCCTGCCGAAGAAGGCCCCCGAAGTACTCGACGTGATCCGCGCCGAGCTCGAGTCGATTGCCAGCGGCAACATCACGCCGGACGAACTGCTCCGCGGCAAGGGCCAGATGCGCGGCTCGGTCGTGATGGGCCTCGAGGACACCGGCGCCAAGATGACCCGCATCGCCAAGGCCGAGCTGGTCTACGGCGAGCTCCCGACGGTCGACGAGATCCTGCACCGGATCGACTCGGTCACCCTCGACGACGTCACCGCACTGGCTGCCGAGCTCTACGCCGGCACACCCGCCCTAACCGTCATGGGCCCGTTCGACGAGGACACCACCGCCTTCACCGTGTAGCTCTCTGGTGGCAGACTGACAACTGGCCTGGGGGAGGCTTGGGGGCAGGTCATGGGCACGGTCGAGGACTTCCGGGGTGAGCTGATTCAGCCCGGCGATCCGTCGTACGACGAGTATCGCAAGGTGTGGAACGGGTCGATCGATCGTCGGCCCGGGGTGATCGCACGCTGTACAGGGGTCGCCGATATCCGAAGTGCGCTCGCGTACGCCCGTCGTACCGGCGGGCCGGTCGCGGTGCGTGGGGGCGGGCACAGCTTCCCGGGCCACTCGACCTGTGACGGCGGGATCGTGCTGGATCTCAGCCTGCTCAAGGGGATCCGGGTCGATCCGGTACGTCGTACCGCTCGCGCGCAGGCCGGCGTACTGCTGGGGGAGCTCGATCGCGAGACGCAGGAGTACGGACTGGCGACGCCGGCCGGGATCGTCACGCATACGGGGCTTGCCGGACTGACCCTCGGCGGCGGGATCGGCTGGCTGATGCGCAAGTACGGGCTGACGATCGACAACCTGCTGTCGGTCGACGTCGTCACGGCTGAGGGGGAACTGCTGACGGCGAGTGCGGACACCAACGCCGAGCTGTTCTGGGGAATCCGGGGTGGTGGCGGGAACTTCGGCGTGGTCACCGAGTTCGAGTTCCAGCTACATCCCGTCGGCCCGACGGTGTACGCCGGAATCGTCGCCTGGCCGATGGAGCAGTCTCCGGAGGTCCTGCGTTTCTATCGCGACTGGATCGCTGACGTTCCGGACGAGCTGACCACCGCGGTGGTGCACCGGTGTCTGCCTTCGCTGCCGACGATCCCGTCCGAACTGCACGCCCGGCCGGCAGTGGTCGTGGTCGTGAGCTACTCGGGTTCGGTCGAGAACGGTGAGCGGGTGGTTGCACCGCTGAAGGCGTTCGCGCCGCCCATGCTGGATCTCTGCACGCCGCGGCCGTTCCTCAGCCTGCAGTCGATGCTCGACCCGACCTTCCCGCACGGCCGCTGGTACTACACCCGCGCGTGCGACGTCGACGAGCTGACCGACGAGGTGATCGACATCGCGGTCGAGCGGGGGCTCGCGATCGATTCGCCGTACTCGCTGTTCCCGATCTTCCACCTCGGCGGCGCGATCGCGCGGATGGACCCGGACAGTACGGCGTACGGCGGTCGCTCGCACGGGCACGCGTTCAACTTCGTTGGGGCGACCCTCGGTCCGGACGGGTTCGACGCGCAGCGCGAATGGGTCCGGGAGTCGTCCCGGGCGCTGGAACCTCATCAGGCCGGCGTGTACGTCAACTTCCTGACCGACGAGGGCAGCGACCGGATCCGGGCGGCGTACGGCGCGACGACATACGACCGGCTGCAGGCGCTCAAGCAGAAGTACGATCCTGGGAACCTGTTCCACCTGAACCAGAACATTCCGCCGAACTGAGCCGGACCGGCAGTGTTTGGTAGCCGCGGAGGACGAGCCGGTCGCGGCGGGTGGCTGGTCCGGCCGCGGAAATTGTCGGGAAGCGGTCGAGCAGGCGAGCGAAGGCCACCTTCGCTTCGAGGCGAGCCAGGCTGTTGCCCAGGCAGATGTGCGCGCCGGCGCCGAAGCTCAGTGGTTTGTTGTCGGCGCGCGCCGGATCGAAGCGATCGGGCTGCGGGAAGCGGACCGGATCACGGTTCGCGGCGCCGAGCAGCAGGATGAGATCGCTGCCCGCGGGCATCGGGATGCCGCCGGCCGACAGTCCGTCCGCGCGGGCGATGCGGGTCGTGACCTGCACGGGGGAGTCGTAGCGGAGTACCTCCTCGACGAAGGCGGCGGGGTCTGAGCCGAGTTCCGGCTGGTCGAGCAGGATCGCCAGGCCGTTGCCGAGCAGGTCGGTGGTGGTTTCGAAGCCGGCGACGAGCAGCAGGATCAGGTTGGCGAGCAGTTCCTCGTCGGACAGCCGCCCGTCGCCCGCGTCTCGGGCGGCGAGGAGCGCGCTGACCAGACTGTCGGGCGCGGGGTCGCGGATGAGCCGGACGAAGTACTCACCCAGCTCACGCGCCGCCGCGTCCGCCGCCTCGTCCGACGAGTCGGTGAGCTCCAGCGCCGCGGTCAGGTCGGACGCGAGCGGGCGGAAGCGATCCCGCTCGGAGGTCGGTACGCCGAGCAGCTCGCAGATGACCGTGACCGGCAACTGGAAGGCGAACCGGTCCATGAAGTCCACCTCGGCCGGGAGACCGTCGAGCAGGTCGTCGACCGCGCTCTCGATCGCCGGCTGCAGAGCCGCGACGCGCCGGGGGGTGAAGACCTGCGAGATCAGCGACCGCATCCGCCCGTGATCCGGAGGGTTCGCCCGCAGGATCGATCGCTGCATCAACTCCAGCGCCGGTTGGCTCGACGGATCGGTCCGGATCCCGAAGCCCGGGTTCCGCAGTACTTCGTTGACCGCCGCGTAGCCGACGATCACGAAGACGGTGTCGGCGATCGGCAGCACCGGACCGAGACGATGCGCCTCGGCGTACAAGGGGAACGGATCGGCCCGGCCGGCCGGTGACAGCAGGGACTCGATGAGGTTCATGCCCGCCGCCCGAGCAGGATGTAGCCGACGGCGTACACGGTCGCGCCGGCAACCTCGAAAATCTGGATCAGGCCGAACTTCGGACCCGCGGTGAAGATGAAAAGACCGCCGATCGTGTAGGCGAGGGCCCCGGCACCCAGCAGCAGGCCGACCAGCCGTAGCCGCTTCCGCAGGGTCCAGCCCAGCCAGAGATAGCTCAGCGGGAAGACGAGCAGCGCCGGGAAGACGATCAGCGCCGCAGGTGTGTCGAGATCCGCGGGTTCGTGCACCATGCTCGGCGCGTACTCCGCCCGCACCGGGTTGTGCGAGCCGTCGAAGAT
This sequence comes from Kribbella pratensis, assembly GCF_004365355.1. Lineage (GTDB taxonomy): Bacteria > Actinomycetota > Actinomycetes > Propionibacteriales > Kribbellaceae > Kribbella. Next base: position 1,086,505 of record NZ_SODP01000001.1, read on the forward strand.
GATCAGCGCGAACCAGAGCAGCGTGCCGACCAACGCGGCGTACCAGGCACCGAGATCGCGCCGGCGGCCGATTTGGTTGCCCAGCGCAAGCATGCTGGCCAGGCAGACGATCTGCAGCGCCAGGCCGGCCGCCTGGATGTCGTGCGTCAGCCCGTACCGCTCGCCGACGTTCGCGATGCTCCAGCCGTCGCGGGCCGGGTGCAGCAGCGTCCCGAGCCAGAACACCGGCCCGCCGATGAACGCGGTCAGTCGTGCGGTGGTGTGGAGTTGCCGACGCAGGCCGGTCGGCGCCGGAAGGGTCTCGGTCATCACTGCTCCGATTTCACTAGAGTATTGCTCTAGCGAATCACTAGTGCCTCACTCTAGTCAACTGGTAACCTGGCGGCATGAGCGTGAGAGCGGAGAAAGCGCAGGCCAACCGGCAGCGGATGCGGGCGGCAGCGCAGACCCTGTTCACCAGCCGGGGGTACTCCGCGACGTCGATGCAGGCGATCGCCGACGAGGCCGGAATGGCCGTGCAGACGCTGTACTTCACCTTCCGCACCAAGCGCGCCCTGCTCAGCGAGCTGCTCGACGTCGCGATCGCCGGCGACGACGAGCCGGTGCCGACGTTGGAACGGCCCCGGGTGCTCGCCGCCATCGACAATCCCGATCCGGTGGCGCAGTTGCGGGAGCTGGCGGGGATCGCCCGCGCGATCTACGAGCGGGTCGCACCCGTCCTCCAGGTCGTCGCGCATGCCGCACCGGGCGACCCCGAGATCCACGAGCTATGGATGACCAACAACGCCCAGCGCGCCGTCGTGATGGACCGCTTCATCACCGCCCTCGCCGCCAAGACACCGTTACGCGACGGCCTCGACACTGCGATGGCCACCGACATCGCCCTCGCCCTACAGAGCCCGGAGATGTACCAGTTCTTCACCACACGCCGCGGCTGGTCACCCACCCGCTGGGAACACTGGACCGCGGACGCGCTCGTGACACAACTCCTCCCACCCCACTAGCGCCGCCCCAAGCAATCCGGGTCGTCCCCCGCCACCCCGGGCCTCGCGCCGTAACCCGCCGCCCTGCCGCCCGCGGCCTCGCGCCGTAACCGCCCCCCGCTGCCCGGGGCCTCCGGCTTTGACCCGCCGCCCCGTTTGCCCGGGTTCGTACTGGCGCGTCTCAGGGGTCAACCCTCGAGCTGGTCGGTTATCCCTGCTGTATGCCAGGGGCCAACCGACCGTCTCAGGGGTCAACCCCCGAGCGGTTCAAGCGTCCAGTGCGGCCGCCGCCCAGGCCCGCGCCGCCCAGGCCGGCGCCGCCCAGGCCGGCGCCGCCCAGGTCTGGTCGCTGGTGTGGTGTGGCGAGTTGGTGGTGACTGCGTGTGGAGTGGTGGGGGTGGAGTGGTGCGAGTGGGGGTGGTGTCTGCAGCTCGACAGGACGTGTTCGGGGGTGGGGGCTGGATTCAGGTGTGCGTGGGCGGACGCTGGTCGGCAGCGTAGGTATACGTCCAGTCGAGCTGCAGGTGAAACCCGTCTGCGATCGCCGGGCTGGGGCGAGCAGGCACCGCATCGCGTCGTCCGACCTAACCGGCCGTCTCGGGGGTCAACCCCTGAGCGGTTCGGCGACCCACCCCGGGCTGGCGCGGCCTAGGTTTGGCCTGGACTGGTACTAGCGTGGGTCGGTACGCGTCCCACATGATCTGCCACTGGATCCCAGCTGAACGGGCGGCGCTCGATTCAGGGATGACACGCATCTGACGGCTGAGGTGAGCGGCGCCGGTCACCCGGCGCGGCTCCGGCCTGTCTGCGTGAAAGAGGATCCTCGTGCTAGATGCGTTCCGTACTGCCCGCGATTCGTTGCTCGATGCCGTCCGGGTCCCTCCCGGATGGCTGACGTCGTACTCGATGTGACCGACAGGCGATTCGTACGTAGCGTGCCGCCTGCCGCCCGACAGCTCGTGCTCCCGCAGGTCGAGTCGCTTGCCCTCGAGCATGTCAGCTTCAGGTACGGCGATGTGCCCGTGCTGCGCGACCTCTGCATCGAGGCGCCCTGGCGAAGTCGTCGCGCTGGTCGGCGTGAACGGCGCGGGGAAGGCGACCGCGACGAACCTGACCAAGGCGAGGCGGCTCGCCGGCACTGGGATCTCTGGGGTCAATGGCAACGACTTGCGCTGGCGCGGATCCGGCTGCGGGGCGCCGGGGTCTGGATCCTTGACGAACCCACGTCGGCGATCGATGCGGAAGCGGAGCGCGAGATCTTCGCGGAGCTCCGGCGTACCAAGGAAGAACGCGTCACGATCGTGGTCTCGCACCGCGCGTGGACGCTTCGTGAGATGGATCGCATCTACGTGATCGACGGCGGCGCGGTGGTGCAGGAAGGAACCTACCCCGAATTGATGGCTCGGCAAACCGGCCGGTTCGCTCGGTTGTTCGCGGCCTAGCGGGAGTGAGCGACCACTGCGTGCAGGCGTTCGAATACTCGGTGCAGTGGGGTACTGCGCATTTGTGAGCACATGGCCAAATTGCTGTGATCTCTCCTGTCATCTGATGACTCTGACGGACTGATCTGATTAAGTGAGGGCTCGCTCCGCGAGGAGCGGCTGGTCATCTGAGGTCTTGGCAAAGTAACGCCTACGTTACGCGCCGCCGCTTTGTGCCTGACAACGTTGACATGCGCAGTTTCGACCAGCCACCATGACGCTTGATCCGCCCGCCTAGCGGCCCTCCCGCCGAGGAAGTTGGTTTGACCGTGCGACGTCTGTCTGGGGTAGTGGGGGCGGCACTCGGCTTAGCGCTGGTGCTCGCCTCATGTGGAGACGGCAAGAGCAGCGATGGAGGCTCCGGCAGCGGAGGCGCCAAGAGCGAGGTGATCGCGATCGCCGCCGACCCGCTGGAGTACATCAACCCGCTGAACGAGAACGGCAGTCCGGGGATCCAGATCGCGATGGCGATGTTCGCCCCGCTGGTGACCACGGACCCGAACACCGGCAAGCTGCAGAACGTGATGGCCGACTCGGTCACACCGGACAAGACCAGCCAGACCTGGACGATCAAGCTGAAGCCCGGCAACACCTTCCAGAACGGCCAGCCGGTCACCGCGAAGGACTACGTCGACAGCTGGAACATGACCGCCGAGGGCTCGAACGCCTGGAAGAACAACGGGTTCTTCTCCAAGGTCGACGGGTACGACGCGCTGAACCCGCCGACGGCCGACGGCGCGACGCCGAAGCCGACCGCGGTGAAGACGCTGAGCGGTCTGAAGCAGGTCGACAACCTGACCTTCACGGTGAAGCTGAAGGTGCCGTTCTCGCAGTTCGGCCTGACCCTGCAGTACCTCGGTCTGGCCCCGCTGCCGGAGGAAGTCCGGAAGAACCCGGACGCCTACAAGCGCAAGCCGATCGGCAACGGCCCGTACAAGCTGGCCGCCGACTGGAACGCCGGTGACGACATCAAGCTGGCCAAGTGGGACGGCTACAAGGCTTCTGCCGCGCCCGAGGCCGACTCGATCACGTACCGGTTCATCCCGAACGCGGACACGGCGTACAACGAGTTCCTGGCCGGCAACGTCGACTTCACCGACGTGCCGTCGACCAAGGTGAAGAGCTTCAAGACCGATGCGCCCGACCAGTGGGTGACCAGCGTCAGCTCCGGCGCGAACTACCTGGTGTTCCCGGCCTGGGACCCGCGGTACAAGAACCCGAAGCTGCGGCACGCGTTCTCGGAGGCGATCGACCGCAAGGCCTTCGCCGATCTCGTCGGCCTGTCCGACCCGGCCAAGGGCCTGATCGCGCCGGACATCAACGGCTACCGCCCCGACGCCTGCAAGTACTGCGACTTCGACGCGACCAAGGCCAAGCAGCTGTTGCAGGAAGCGGGCGGCTTCTCCGGTGTGGTCAACATCAGCTACAGCACCACGTCCGCGACCGGTCAGATCTTCGCCGAGGCGATCGGCAACATGCTCCGGCAGAACCTCGGCCTGCAGGTGAAATACACGGGCAAGCAGGGTTCGGAGATCACCGAGCTGGCCGACAGCCGCAAGCTGGACGGTCTGCGGTTCGGCGGCTGGGGTCACGACTACCCGTCGATCGAGGACTACCTGACGCCGATGTTCAAGACCAACGGTGACGCGAACTTCGCCGGCTACAGCAACCCGGCGCTGGACGCCGTCCTGGCCAAGGGCGACGCCGAGCCGGACCAGGAGAAGGCGATCAAGCTGTACCAGCAGGCCGAGGACATCGCGCTCGAGGACATGCCGCTGATCCCGCTGTACACCAAGTCGAACGCGTACCTGCACTCGGCCAAGATCGAGCCGCGCGTGTCGAAGTACGTCGGTGTCTCGGCGCTCTGGGCCACGTTCAAGTGATTCGTTTCGTCCTTCGCCGCGTGCTCGCGGCGATCCCGATCGGACTGGTCGTCACGCTGGGGGTCTACGCGCTCGTCTTCGCGATGCCCGGAGACCCCCTGCGGGAACTGGCCGGCGACAAGCCGATCCCGGCGGCCGTGCTGGCGGCCAAACGGGCCCAGTTCCACCTCGACGACCCCTTCATCGTCCAGTACCTGCTGAGCATGAAGGACATCCTCACCGGGCATTTCGGTACGACGTTCGCCGGAGCCGACATCGCCGATCAACTCCGGCTGCGGATCCCGGTGACGCTCAAGCTGACACTGCTCGCGAACGCGTTCCAGTGGACGCTCGGGCTGTTCTTCGGGATCTACGCCGGGTTCAAGCGCAACGGCTGGGTGGACCGGTCGTTGCTGCTGACAACATTGGTGCTGCTCGCGGTCCCCGGACTGGTGGCGTACTTCGCCGCGCAGTACCTGTTCGGGGTCGAGCTGAAGTGGTTCCCGGTGTCGGGTGTGCTCGAAGGGTTCCCGAGGTCGTACCTGCTGCCCGCGCTGGTGATCGGCGTCCTCGGGTTCGCCGGGCTGGCCCGGCTGCTGCGGACGTCGATCGTCGAGACGGTCAACGCGGACTTCGTGAAGACCGCGCGGGCCAAGGGACTGGGGGAGCAGCGGGTGCTCTGGCGGCACATCCTGCCGAACGCGCTGCTCCCGGTGATCACGTTCATCGGGCTCGACCTGGCCGGCATGTTCGGCGGCGCGATCATCACCGAGAGCATCTTCAACCTGCCCGGGCTCGGCCAGTTCATGTTCCAGGCGATCAAGCTGAAGGAGGGCGGGGTCGTGGTGCTGCTGTCGACTCTCGCCTTCATCTCGTTCATCGTGATCAACCTGCTGGTCGACGTGCTGTACGGCGTCGTGGATCCGAGGGTGCGCAATGTCTGACGTCCAACAGATCACCGCGGCCGTCGGCGCCGAGGCGCAGGAGCTCGGCGACGGCCGCACCCTGTCCAACCGCGAACTGCTGCGGGCGCTGCTGCGCAAGCCGCAGTTCGTGCTGTGCAGTCTGCTGCTGCTGGCGTTCTTCACGATGGCGGCGGTACCGAAGCTGTTCACGTCCGCCGATCCGCGGTTCTGCGAGCTCGCCAAGAGCCGGCAGGGCCGCGGCCCGGGGCATCCGTTCGGCTTCGACATCCAGGGCTGCGACTATTTCGCCAACGTTATCTACGGCGCCCGCCCGTCGGTGCTGGTCAGCATCTGTGCGAGCTTCGGCGTGTTCATCCTGGCCGGTTCGCTCGGTCTGCTGGCCGGATACTTCCCCGGCTTCGTCGACGGCCTGATCTCGCGGACGGCCGACGTACTGTTCTCGATCCCCGGCATCGTGGTGCTGATCGTGATCCTGAACTCCGTGCAGAACCGGAGCATCTGGATCATCGTCGGCGTCATCTTCCTGATCGGCTGGCCGGGCGGCATGCGGCTGATGCGCGCCACGGTGTTCTCGGTCCGCAACCGCGAGTACGTGCTGGCGGCCCGGTCGATCGGTGTGCCGCCGATCCGGATCCTGCGCAAACACGTGTTCCCGAACGCCATGGCGCCGCTGCTGGCGATGACCACGCTCGGCATCGGCGGCATGGTCGGGCTGGAGGCCGCGCTGACCTTCCTCGGCGTCGGTCTGCAGCCGCCGTCGATCTCGTGGGGTTCGCAGTTCGGCGTGGCCGCGTCGTACCGCGACACGCCGCACCTGTTCATCTGGCCGGCGTTGTTCATCTCCACGATGACGATCTCGTTCATGATCATCGGCGACTCGATCCGGGACGCCCTCGACCCGAAGTTGCTGCGATGACTGCACAGATGACTGCACACAAGAACGGCGAAGTACTGCTCAAGGTCGACGACCTGACCGTCGAGTTCGACACACCACGCGGCCCGGTGCGGGCCGTCGATGGTGTCTCGTGGCAGGTGCGTGCGGGCGAGACGCTGGCGATCCTGGGGGAGTCCGGGTCCGGCAAGAGCGTCTCGACCCAGGCTCTGACCGGCATCCTCGAGATGCCGCCCGGCCGGATCCTGAAAGGTACGGCGGAGTACCGCGGCGCCGACCTGATCCAGATGACCACCAAGGAACGGCGGCGGATCGTCGGGGACCGGATCACGATGGTGTTCCAGGACTCGCTGTCCGCGCTGAACCCGGTCCAATCGGTCGGGACGCAGATCGCCGAGTGCTATCGCGTGCACCGCGGGCTGTCCAAGCGGGACGCTCTCACAAAAGCCGCGGAGATGCTCGACCAGGTGCGGATCCCGGCCGCGGCCAAGCGGGTGAACGACTACCCGCACGAATTCTCCGGCGGTATGCGCCAGCGCGTGATGCTGGCGATGGCGCTCGCGCTCGATCCCGACGTACTGATCGCCGACGAGCCGACCACCGCGCTCGACGTCACCGTGCAGGCGCAGATCCTCGAGTTGATCGCTGAGCTCCAGGCCGAGCGGCAGATGGGCGTCGTGCTGATCACGCACGACCTCGGCGTGGTCGCGGATGTCGCGGACAACGTCGTCGTGATGTACGCCGGGCACGTCGTCGAGCGTGCCGCCACGGCGGAGGCGCTGGAGTATCCCGTTCACCCTTATACCGAAGGGCTTCTGGGCTCGATGCCGTCGGCCGACCTCAAGGGCCAGGAGCTGCCGACGATCCCCGGTACGCCGCCGTCGTTGCGGGCGATCCCGTCCGGGTGTGCGTTCCGGACCCGGTGCCCGATCGCGATCGACGACTGCGCCGCCGAGGTGCCGCCGCTGCTCACGGTCGGGCCAGGACGCGACGCCGCCTGCATCCGCCGTACGACGCTCGCCGAGAAGGAGGCGGTGTGATGCCAGAGACGAGCAGCGAGTTGCTGGTGGCAACCGATGTCGTCAAGCACTACGACATCAGCCCGGCACTGAACTTCGGCGCCAAGACCCTGGTCCGCGCGGTCGACGGCGTCGACCTGACGCTCCGCAAGGGCGAGTCGCTCGGCATCGTCGGCGAGTCCGGCTGCGGGAAGTCCACGCTGGTCCGGCTGCTCGCCGCCCTGGAGAAGCCGACGGCGGGGCAGATCGAGTACAACGGCGTGGACGTCAGCAAGCTCAGCGGCCGCGAGCTGCGGCGCTGGCGGCGCAACGTCCAGGTGGTGTTCCAGGACCCGTACTCGAGCCTGAACCCGCGCATGCGCGTCGGCGAGATCGTCGGCGAGCCGTTCGAGGTCCACCCGGACGTCGGCAAGGGCCTCGACGTCCGCGCGCGGGTCCGCGAGCTGCTCGAACTGGTCGGTCTGCGGCCGGAGGACGAGACGAAGTTCCCGCACCAGTTCTCCGGCGGCCAGCGGCAGCGGATCGGCATCGCGCGCGCGATCGCGCTCAACCCCGACGTACTGCTGTGTGACGAGCCGGTGTCGGCGCTCGACCTGTCGGTCCAGGCGCAGGTGGTGAACCTGTTGATGCGGCTGCAGCGTGAGCTTGGTCTCAGCATCATCTTCGTCGCCCACGACCTGTCCGTGGTCCGCCACGTCTCCGACCGGGTCGCGGTGATGTACCTCGGCAAGGTCGCCGAGCTGGGCGAGCACCAGCAGGTGTACGACGTTCCCGCGCACCCGTACACGCAGGCGCTGCTGTCCGCGGAGCCCGGGCTGGCCCGGAAGGGTCGCGAGCGGATCGTGCTGGCCGGTGACCCGCCGTCGCCGGTGATGCCCCCGTCCGGATGCCGGTTCCACACCCGCTGCCTGCGGGCCGAGGCCAGGTGCAGCACCGACGTACCCGAGCTGCGGGAGATCGCGTCCGGGCAGACCGTTTCGTGCCATTTCGCCGAGGATGCGCAGAGTGCCTACTCCGCGGCGGGAGCAATAGCTGTTGAGTGATGGCCTAGGGTGGCGGCCGTGGGTGTTTCCTCGGCGAGCAGGCGAACGGCGCTGCTCGTAGGGGTGATCGTGGTCGCCGGCGGCCTGGCGGCGTGGTGGATCCTGACCGCCGGCCGGGCCGCCAACGAGGGCTTCGACATCACCGACGAGGGCTACTACCTGCTGTCGTATCGGTGGTGGGACAGCAACCCGCTGGCGCTGACCGGGGTGCAGTACCTGTACGGCCCGATCTTCGAATGGTTCGGGTACAACATCGAGCGGCTGCGGCTGTTCCGGCTGTTCACGGTGATCGTGGTCCATCTGCTCTTCGGGTACAGCTTCATGCGCTGGTTGCGCGGGCGGCGGCCGGGGATGCAGGCGACGAAGCTGTGGGAGCCGGCCGGGATGGCGATCATCCTGGCCGCGGGCGGCATGTGTTACGCCTGGCTGCCGCAGTCGCCCGGGTACAACGATGTCGTCCTGCTCGGCGCGCTGACCTTGGTGTCCTGCGTGCTGTGGATGGCGACGGCGGTCGACCGCGGCGATCCCGTGCCGTTCTGGCTGCCGGTCGTGGCCGGACTGGTGATCGGCCTGATGGTGCTGGCCAAGTGGACCTCGGTCGTGGTGATCGGACTGATCGTGATCGCCGCGGTGGTCGTGCTGGCCGGTCAGGGGTGGCGGTCCGTTGCCCGAGGCATCGTTTTCGCCCTGGGCGGGGTCGCGGTGGTGGCGCTCGTCGTCCAGCTGTTCGTGGTCCGCCTCGACGTCGCGGTGCCGGGCATCCTGACCGTCAACAAGTTCATCGCGGGTACGTCGTACTCGCCGACCGAGCTGCTCCAGTTCTACTGGTCCAGCGGCATCAGACTGCTCGGCCAGACCTTCCGCGACCACGGCCTCCTGCTGCTCGCGACCGCACTCACCGTGATCGCCCGCTGGCGCTGGCTCCGGATCGTCGCCGCGGTCTTCGCCCTGCTGGCCTTGATCCTGTCCGTACGACGCGTTGTCGTCGACGGCGCCGCCATCGGCGGATCGCAGCACACCGCGACGTACGCCGTGACGCTGCTGGCCGCCGTACTTGTCGCGGTGGTCGCCGCCGCCGGCGCCGTGATCGCGCACCGGTTCGGCGTGACGGAGTGCTCTCGGCTGAGCCGCGAGAACACGCGCACGTGGGTGATCCTCGCTGTGCTCGTGCTGCTGCCGCTGGTGCAGGCGTTCGGGACGAACACCGCGCTGTACACGATCGGGTTCAACGCGTTCGCCGCCTGGGCCGCGGTGATGATCGCAGTACTGACCGGGATCTGGGCTACACCGATCGTGGCGCGCGTGACGCTCGGACTCGTCCTGGTGGGATCCCTGGTCGCGACCGCCTCGATCGCCTACACCGGATTGTTCCGGTATCCGTACCGTTCGGTCGGGCATTCCCAGCTGACCGCGCCGTCGAAGTTGCCCGCCTTGAAAGGGCTGTATCTTTCGCCGGCCGCCGCGGAGAACTACAGCAAGCTGGCCGACGCTCTCCGCCCGTACACCGAGCCCGGCGGCCGGCCGATGCTGGCGTTCGACAAGATGGCCGGCCTGGTGCTGATCCTCGGCGGCAAGCCGCTGGGCGAGGCGTGGATCGCGCCGGCCGAGCGGGCCCGGACCGCGGCCGGCATCGAGGAGGTCTGCCGGAAGAGCCACCCGGAGCGTGCTCCGCTGATCCTCCTGAACCGGCAGATCTCGGATTCGGAGATCACCGCGTTGCAGTCGTGCGGGCTCGACTTCCGTGCCGACTACCGGCAGCTCGCCCCGGCCCAGCAGACGATGGGGCTGCAGGTCTGGGTGCCCAAGGCCGAGCGGGGCGCCCGGTCCCGAGGATGAGATCCTGTTGCCCACCAATCCACAGGCCGGACAGGAAGGGTACGCATGATCAAGGTCGGTGTGCTGGGGGCCAAAGGCAAGATGGGCGCTCAGACGTGCCTCGCGGTCGAGGAGGCCGCCGACTGTGAGTTGGTCGCGCGGCTCGACCAGGGCGACGAGCTCGACGAGCTGACCGCGGCGGGCGCCGAGGTGGTCGTCGACTTCACCCGGCCCGAGGTCGTGATGGACAACCTCGCCTGGTGCATCGAGCACGGCATCAACGCGGTCGTCGGCACCACTGGGTTCGACGAGGAGCGGTTGGCCACGCTGCGTTCACAGCTCGCCGGCAGCCCGTCCACCGGCGTACTGATCGCGCCGAACTTCTCGATCGGCGCTGTGCTGATGATGCAGTTCGCCGCGAAGGCTGCGCCGTACTACGAGTCGGTCGAGATCGTCGAGCTGCATCACCCGGACAAGGTCGACGCCCCGTCCGGCACAGCCCGGCGTACGGCGGAGCTCATCGCGGACGCGCGTCGTGAGGCCGGGTCCAAGCCGATCCCGGATGCGACCACGACCGCCCTCGACGGCGCCCGCGGCGCGGACGTCGACGGGATCCGGGTACACGGCGTCCGGCTCCGCGGCCTGATCGCACACCAGGAGGTCCTGCTGGGCGACGAGGGCGAGACCCTGACGATCCGCCACGACTCGATGGCCCGGACGTCGTTCATGGCCGGCGTCCTCCTCGGCGTACGCCGCATCGGCAGCACCCCCGGCCTGACTGTCGGCCTCGAACACTTCATGGATCTGTCGTAGATGAGCGCCAAGCGGACGGCGATCGTGCTCGCGGTCGTTTTCGTCGCGTACGCCGTCCTGCTTGGCTGGCGCGGTGTGCTGCTGATCGGGACCGGTGATCCGGTCGCGATCGTGCTGGGGATCGCCGTGCTCGTTATCCCGCTGCTGGGTGCGTACCTGGTGTGGCGGGAGCTGCAGTTCGGCCGGCAGACCGAAGTACTGGCGCGCGAGCTGGAGGCGTCGGGCGGTTTGCCGGTCGACGATCTGCCGCGGCGGCCGTCCGGGCGGATCGATCGGGCGGCCGCGGACGAGGCGTTCGGCAAGTACAAGGCCGAGGCGGAAGCAGCCCCCGACGACTGGCGCGTCTGGTTCCGGTTGTCGACGGCGTACGACGCGGCAGGGGACCGGAAGCGGGCCCGCGCGACCATGCGGGCCGCGATCTCCCAGCACGACAGAACCTCGTGAGTTACTTGGGAGTTCAGGGTGAAGGACCCGAGAACACTGACAACGCGGGGCTGAACGGGATACCTTCGTGAAGGTACGTGGCAGCCGCCACGTAAAGGTCGGAGACTGGGTGGGGCCGTCCTGTGCCATCAGAGGGGTCTCGCCGCGGCTCGGACGACGTGCAGGGGGCCGGATTCGGTGGCCTGTTGCGTCGGCACCGGCGTGAAGCCGGGCTGTCGCAGGAGGCGCTGGCCGAACGAGCCGGACTGAGCGTCGATGCGATCGCGGCGTTGGAGCGTGGCCGGCGGCGAGCGCCGCGGGCGCACACGCTGCGCCTGCTCGCTGACGCGCTGCGACTCGGCGACCCCGACCGCTCCCGGCTCACCGCGGCCGCCCGCAAAGAGGCGGACACGACTCGTACGCCGATGCGGCAGCCGCCGGCGCCGACGAACGAACTGATCGGCCGCACGACCGAACTGACCGCGACGAGTCGCCTGCTGGGGCAGCGAATCACGCGTTTGCTTACGTTGACGGGACCTGGCGGGGTCGGCAAGACGAGACTGACGCTGGCGCTGGCGAACGAGGTCGCCGACAGTTTCCAGGACGGCGTCTGCTGGGTGCAGCTCGCTGCGCTCACCGACCCGGCCGGCGTCGTACCGGCGGTCGCCGCGGCCGTGGGCCTGCATCCGCTGGAGAGCACGCGCCTGGTCGAGGAGATCGCCGAGCAGATCGGCCGGAGCGCGATGCTGCTGGTCTTCGACAACTGTTCGCACGTGGTGGCGACGGTCGGCCAGATCAGCGCTGCGCTGCTGGAGTACTGCCCGAACCTGTCGATCCTCGCCTCGAGCCGCGAGCTCCTACGACTGCCCGGCGAGAGCGTGTACGTCGTGCCGGCGCTCTCGTTACCGCATGACGAGGACCAGTTGGAGACCTCGGAGGCCGTCCGGCTCTTCGTCGAGCGAGCGACCGCGCGCGGCTACGACACGACCGGCCAGCTCGACCAGGTCGCCCGCGTCGTACGCCGACTCGAGGGCATGCCGCTGGCGATCGAGCTGGCCGCCGCGCGGACGAACGTGATGACGATCGAGGAGCTCGCGTCCGAACTCGAAACGTCGTTCGGCATCCTGGCCGGCGGTTCGCGGACCGCGTCCCCCCGCCAGCAGTCGATGTACGGCGCGATCGAGTGGAGCTATGCCCTGCTCACTCCGGCCGAGCGGGACGTGTTCGCCCAGCTCTCGGTCTTCGTCGGCGGGTGGACGCTGAACGCGGCCGCGACGGTCATGTCCGGGCAGGCGCATCCCGGTCCGTTGGAGCGAGCTGAAGCGCTGGACCTCACCGGACGGCTGGCCGACAAGTCCTTGATCCGAGTGACCCGGCGGCGTGGTGTCACGCGGTACTACATGCTCGCGGTGATCCGGGAGTTCGCGGCCGACCGGCTGATGGCTGTCGGCCGGACCGACGAGGCAGCCGAGCGGCACGCCCAGTTCTACATCAGCCTGGCCGAAGAGGCTGAGGGACATCTGCGCGGTCCCGCGCAGGAGGAATGGCTCGACCGCCTGGAGAACGAGCTGGACAACCTGCGGGCCGCGATGGCATGGGCACTGCGGACGAGCTCGCCCGCTGCCGCGCTGCGCTTGTCCGCCGGCCTGTGGCTGTTCTGCTCGATGCACGGCCACTACGCCGAGGGCAGTCGCTGGCTGGAGCGAGCGTTGGCGCTCGGAGACTCGTTGCCCGCCGACCTGATGGCTGAGCTGTCCCCGGCCTGCGCAAAGGCAAACCTCGGCGCTGGAACGCTGGCGTTCCTCCAGTGCGAGTACGACGCCGCGACCGACCGCCTGCAGACCGCCCTGCGTCAGTACAAGGAGTTGAACGACGCCGCCGGTACTGCGCTCGTGCTGCAACGCCTCGGTGGAGTTGCTCGCGAACGCGGGGACTACGGCGCCGCAGAGGATCTGCACTGCGAGAGTTACGACCTCTACGAGAGTCTCGGCGACCGCGCCGGGATGGCCTGGGCGCACAACCACCTCGGCTTCGTGGCCTGGCTGCGCGGCGACCTGGACATCGGCGCGCGCCGGTGCCGGCGCGCCCGCGACGCCTTCCGGATCGTCGGCGACGGGGAAGGCCTGGCCTGGTCGCTGATCAGCCTCGGCGCGATCGCGCAGTACAGCGGTGAGCTGGTCGAGGCGGAGGACCTGTTGCAGGAGAGCCTCGCGCTGTCGCAGCGACTCGGGTACCGCGAGGGCGTGGCCTGGTCGCTGAACCAGCTCGGCATCATAGAGCGGCGTCGCGGCTACACCGAGCGCGCCGTACACCTGCTGGACGAGAGTCTCGCCGAGCATCGCGACCTGGGCGATCGGTGGCGGTCGGCCAGTGTGCTCGAGGAACTCGCGGCGGTCGCGCAGCAGCGCGAGCGGAGCGAGTACGCCGCGTTCCTGCTCGGTGCCGCGGACGGGGTGCGGGAGGTCATCCGCGCGCCTGTGCCGGTGATCGAGAAGGCTGACTGCGAGACCACGCGAGCCGCGGTCGAAGCCGCGCTGGAACGGCGGGCCTTCCGGGCCGCCTGGTCGGCCGGCCGGGCCGTGCCGCTGGCCGCGGTGGCCGACGGTTACCCGCCGCCCGGCGGCGCCGCGGCCGACTCACCGACCCTGACCTGAACACCGGCCTGAACACCGGCCTGAACACCGGCCTGAACACTGACCTGAACATGCCTCGCGAGGCACCACGACCTGGGGGATCGACGGTACCCCGCGAGGGATCTGGAGGCGCGAGCACGCGTTTCGTGACCCGGCCGGCTGTGCCTTCTGTCTGACCCCCCAGGCAGTCCCCCCACCTCACAGCCGGCCGAAGCCACGTCCGCGATGGTCACCCGTCATCGAGCCCTCCCAGTCGACGACCGGTTCCTCCGCGCTGACTCAAGGTTGCCGTGATCACGCTCTGTCGCACAGGGACGTAACCCTGACATCGCCCTGACAAATATGTCCTGACAACGAAAGCAGCGGCCGGAATTCGCCGGTGGTGATCGGAATCTGCCCGTGTGTAGGCGAATTCCGGCCACCGTCGAACATCCCCGGTCGAACGGTCGTCAGCGCAAATATCCGGAAACAGCTTTTGTGAATCCGGCGATCCTTCGTAAAGGAGTTTCCTTGCTGTAGCCGGTGCCTGCATCGTCGAGGCCGGGCATCAGCTTGTCCGGTGCCGGGATGCCTTCGCCGGCGCAGCTGACGTCCTTGGCCGGCGCCTTCCCCGTGGTCAGGAACGTGTTGACGATCCTGTCCGCGCAGCGGTTCACGCCGCCGTACACACCATGGTCGCCTTCGTTCGTGACGGTCAGCAGTCGCGAACCGGCGTACCTGCTGTGGGCCGAGACGGCGAGGCCGTAGCTGGTGGCCGGGTCGTGCACCGACTGCACCATCAGCGTTGTGGGCAAGCCGTTGCCGGTCGGCGTCGGCATGGTGAGGTTGGGGCGGTTCCAGTAGAAGCAGGGGTTCTCGGTCATCGTCCAGCCGATCAGCGGGAAGTGCGGACCGAGGCGCGCGGCCAGCTGTGCGCCGGTCTCGGGGCCTTGCGGCCACGCGGTGTCGTTACAGGTGATCGCGTTGAAGGTCGCATCCTCGGAGTCGACTGTGCCGAACGTGCCGAACGTGCGGAGCCCGACCGGTGCCCGGTTCGCCCGCTGCACGAGCTGCTGCTGGCGGGCCAGGGACAAGCCGTCGACCTGGCGCTGCGCGGCCTGCGGCCCTCCTTTTGCCTGTGCCGCGGAAAGGTCGCGGATAAATGCCATATCGACCGCGAGAGAATAGAAGTCGAGTTTTGTATACATATCGTTGGACACCATCATGTCCAACGCGTTCTGGTCGTATGTCACCTGAACTGCCGCGTCCAGGAACTCCTCGACCGCGGGCCGCTCCTTCAGTGCCCGCCGCAGGCGTTCGTAGGTCCGGATGACTTCACTGGGTGACGAACCGAGGTGCAGTTGGGCGTCGTACTTCGCTGCCCACGGCGCGAAGTCCTCGCGGAACCGGCGCTCGAACGCCTGCGGCTGGCTGACGAACGTGTCGAACCAGGTCTTGGTGAAGTCCGTGTTCGAGTCCAGCACGAAGCGGCCGACGTGGTCGGGGAAATAGGTCTGGTAGTACGCCCCGAGCCAGGTGCCGCCGGAGTACCCGACATAGTCGATCTTGTCGAAGCCGAGCAGTTGCCGGATCAGGTCCATGTCCTGCACGGTCTGCGCGGTGGTGATGTAGGGGAGGAGCCCGCGGGACTGGCGGTCGCAGTACGGCTTGACCATGGCCGAGGCCTCGGAGATCAGGGCCTGGTTCGCAGGATCGCGGTCACGCGGGTCCATCGTGTACCCGGGGCTGCCGTCGCAGCTGACGTTGGTGCTGCCGCCGGTGCCTCGCGGGTCGAAGCCGACGGTGAGGTGGTCCTTGGCGAGCGGCGCCTGGCTCGCGAGGTACGGCGCCATGCCGAGGCCGGCGCCACCCGGTCCGCCCGGGTTGCCGAACACCACGCGGCTCGGCTTGCCCTTGGCGGGCGCGACCTTGCTGACAGCGATCTGGAGGTCGTTCCCGGAGTACTGGTTGGCCCAGTCGCGCGGCACGGTGATCTTCGCGCAGTACGTGCGGAACTCGGCTTCGCCGCACTGGATCCAGTCGGGTCTCTGCTCGAGGTACTTGTTCGCCACCCGATGCGGCTTGTCGACAACGGTCGCCGTCTGCATCGAGGCGGTGGCCCCGGACCCCGGTACGACGAGAACGGCAGCAGCGGAAATGCCCAGGCCGACGGCCAGGGTCAGGTACTTCATGCAGAACTCCAGCGGATGGCGTTACGTGATCGGACCGTGACAACCTGTCATGTCCACGCCACCCGGTCGAGCACCACCCCCGGCTCGTCGCCGATCGAGCGACTGCTACGCGTCTCCTGGATCGGTGTGCAGCCGGATCTGCTTGATGCGGACCGACTCGTCGCCGTACAGGTCCAGCTCACGGTGGGCGCCGTCCGGAGCCCAGCCGGCCTCGGTGTAGAAGGCGCGGAGAACGTCGTCGGTGGAGTTGACCCAGACGGTCAACCGGCTGAATCCGTCGGCGCGGATCGTGTCGACGACGGCGTTCAGCAGCCGGGAGCCGTGGCCCGCACGGGTGGCGTCCGGCTGTACTGCGAGCTCGGCGATCACGGCGTCCCGCTGCGGGTCGGCGTCCGGATCGTCCGACGGCGTGATGGCCGCGAAGCCGACCAGCGTACGGCCGGCCAGTGCGACCATCACCCGGTTCCGGGCCTCGCCCGGCGCGAGCAGCGCGGCCCGCCACTGGGCTGCGAACTGCGCCGGGTCGAGGTCGGCCAGGACGTCGGCGGGCAGGAGTCCGGCGTACGCCGACCGCCAGGCCGCGACCTGAATCTCGCCGATCTCGTTCGCCTCCGCCGGCAATGCGAGCCGCACGCTGGTCTCGGCCACCGGGGTCTCACCGGATTGTCCGGAGAGATCGGAGAGGTTGGCGGGTTCCGGTACGCCGAAGTCACTCATGTCTCTCATCCTCGCAAGTCAGTACACGAGCCGCCGCAGCAGGGTCTCGGCCGGCCCGCGGTAGGAACGCCTGCTCATCGCGTACGCGCCGACGACGGAGATGATCCAGACCCCGATCGCGACCAGCGCCGCGGTGTACGCCGTACTCCCGAAGCGCAGGTCCAGCGTGAAGGGTGCGAGCAGAACCATCCACGCCACCGACTGGAACAGGTAGCCCGACAGCGACCGCTGACCGAGTGCAGAGATCGCGCGGACCGGTAGGGAAAGCTTGTTCATCCGGGCGACGAGCAGCCCGAAGAGGGCGACGTATCCGGGTCCGCCGAACATCCCGCTGACGTGGGACAGGTAGCTGAGCGCGCCGACGGCCGACTCGTCCACGTGCAGCCAGCCGGCGCCGACGAATGCCAACGGCAGACCGCCGAGGACGGTGAGGCCGAGACCGACCGAGGCAACCGAGACCAGCAAGGGCCTGTGGGCGGCCGGGTTCTCGAGGATCTGCTTGCGGGCGGCCCAGATACCCAGCCAGACGATGACGATGAAGCCCAGGACACTGGCGAAGTGCGTCGGGTACTCGTGCAGCCGGTCGACCATGCTCGCGAAGTACGACGTCGCGGCCAGCGAGGGGTTCGGCTCATTGGTCAGCGGGTGCGCGGGACCGGAGCTGTTGACGACGGCAAGCACGCCCCGGGCCGCGAAGACGACGACCTGGACCGCCATGAAGGCCCAGACGCCGAGGATGATCCGGTGGAACTTGTCGCCGCGATTCAGCAGGAACAGGGTGCAGATGATCCCGACGACGCCGTACGCGCCGAGGAAGTCACCGAAGTACAGCAGGGTCGCGTGCAGCAGGCCGAACGCGACCAGCCAGCCGTTGCGCTTGAGCAGGATCCGCCGTACTGCGCTCGGCGTCGTACCGGACGTCCGCTGCCGGCGGGCGAGCTGGACCAGGCCGTAGCCGAACATCACCGCGAAGACCGGGTACGCCCGGGCGTCGACGAAGGTGAGTTTGAGGAAGTTCAGGATGCGCTCGAAGCCGTGCGGTGCGCTCTCCACGCCGGGCTGGCCGGCGAAGGCGAAGTTCGCGCTGTTGGCCAGGCCGATCAGCAGCAGCATCGCGCCGCGGATCAGGTCGGGGGCGAGGGCACGTTCTCTGCCGGTGACAGGCCCGCGATGATCTGAGTGGGCTGATATGGCCGGAGCGAGGGTGGTAGTCACGGGAGGATCTCCAAAACTGTTTAGGTCTTGAACTGTTACCTCGATCCTCCCGGCCGTCGGCCGCCGTACCCAGCGTCCTGAATCCACTCCCGCGGTGGGCCTAGAACCACCTTTGTGACACTTGTTGTTGATTCAGACGAAAAGTGTCACATATGCTGCGGGTATGGACTTCCAGGCGACCATCGACGCCGACGGCCGGATCGAGCCGCGGGACGCGATGCCGGACGGGTACCGCAAGACCCTGATCCGGCAGATCGCGCAGCACGCGCACTCCGAGATCATCGGCATGCAGCCGGAGGGCAACTGGATCAGTCGCGCGCCGTCGCTGCGCCGCAAGGCGATCCTGATGGCCAAGGTGCAGGACGAGGCGGGCCACGGTCTTTATCTGTACGCCGCCGCCGAGACGCTCGGCGTGGACCGGGCGGATCTGCTCGACCTGCTGCACAGCGGCCGGCAGAAGTACTCCAGCATCTTCAACTACCCGACGCTGACCTGGGCCGACATCGGGGCGATCGGCTGGCTAGTCGACGGCGCCGCGATCGTGAACCAGGTCCCGCTCTGCCGCTGCTCGTACGGTCCGTACGCGCGGGCGATGGTGCGGGTGTGCAAGGAGGAGTCGTTCCACCAGCGGCAGGGGTTCGAGATCCTCTACACACTGTGCAACGGGACTCCCGAGCAGAAGGCGATGGCCCAGGATGCGCTCGACCGCTGGTGGTGGCCGTCGCTGATGATGTTCGGTCCGCCGGACACCGCGTCGACGCACTCCGAGCAGTCGATGGCGTGGGGGATCAAGCGGCACAGCAACGACGAGCTGCGGCAGCGTTTCGTCGACATGACCGTTCCGCAGGCCGACGTGCTCGGGCTCCGGGTTCCCGATGACGGGCTGGTGTACGAGGACGGGCACTACCGGTTCACCGAGCCTGACTACACCGAGCTGTACGACGTGGTGAAGGGCAACGGCCCGTGCAACCAGCAGCGGCTGGCGCATCGCGTGAAGGCGCACGAGGACGGCGCCTGGGTGCGCGAGGCCGCGGCCGCTTATGCCGCCAAGAAGGAGGCTCGAGCAGCATGATCGAGCCACTGTGGGAGGTTTTCGTCCGGTCGCGTCGTGGGTTGTCGCACACCCATGTCGGCAGCTTGCACGCCCCGGACGCGACGATGGCGTTGCGGAACGCGCGCGACGTCTACACGCGCCGGCAGGAGGGCGTGTCGATCTGGGTGGTGCGCGCTGCTGACATCACCGCGTCGTCGCCGGACGAGAAGGACGAGTTCTTCGACCCGGCCGGCGACAAGGTGTACCGGCATCCGACCTTCTACCAGGTCCCGGAAGGTGTCGAGCACCTGTGAACGACCTGTTCGTCTACACACTCCGGCTCGGTGACGATGCGCTGATCTCCGCGCAGCGCACCGCTGAGTGGATCGCGGCCGCCCCGCAGCTCGAGGAGGACGTTGCCCTCGGCAACATCGGGCTCGACCAGCTGGGGCAGGCGCGATCGCTGTTGCAGTACGCCGGATCTCTCGACGGGCGGACCGAGGACGACCTGGCGTACTTCCGCGACGAGCGTGAGTTCCTGAATGCGCAGCTGTGCGAGCTGCCGAACGGGGACTTCGGGTTCGCGATGGCGCGGTTGCTGTACTTCGCGACGTACCAGCACCTGCTGTACGACGAGCTGCGGTCGAGCGCTGACGAGACACTGGCCGGTGTGGCGGGGAAGGCCGTCAAGGAGGTCGCGTACCACGTCGACCATGCGATGCAGTGGGTGCTCCGTCTGGGCGACGGGACCGAGGAGAGCCACCGCCGCATGCAGGCCGGTTTGGATGCCCTTTGGCCCTACACCGCAGAGCTCTTCGAGTCCGACCCGCTCGTGCAGCGCCTGCCGGTTGCCGTGGACCCGTCAACGCTCCACGATGCTTGGCTCGAGCGAGTACTGGCCGTCATTGACGAGTCCACGTGCGAGCGACCCTCGTCCTCGTACCAGCACACCGGCGGCCGGCTCGGACGTCACACCGAGCACATGGGCTACCTGCTGGCCGAGCTCCAGCACGTCGCGCGATCCCACCCTGGTGCGACATGGTGACCGACGCAGCCATCCTCGAGGCGGTCGGCGAGGTCCCGGATCCCGAGGTCCCGGTCCTGACGATCGCCGACCTCGGCGTACTCCGCGGTGTCCGCCACGAAGGCGACGAGGTCGTCGTAACGATCACGCCGACGTACTCCGGCTGCCCTGCCATGGACTTGATCCGGCACGAGGTAGAGCTGACGCTGCAGTCGTTGAACGTGGACGGTCGAGTAGAAACCGTCCTCTCGCCGGCCTGGACAACCGACTGGATGAGCGAGTCAGGCAAGGCGAAACTCGTCGACTACGGCATTGCGCCGCCCTCTGCATCTGGGCCGGTGATGCTGCGGTTGAGCATTCGCTGTCCGCTGTGCGGTTCCCCGGACACCACAGAGCTCAGCCACTTCGGCTCCACCTCGTGTAAATCGCTCTGGCGCTGCAACACCTGCCGCGAACCCTTCGACCACTTCAAATCCCTGTGAACAACCAACACAGCAAGGCGATCTGATGACGACGACCGTCGCCCCCCGCCGCCGCGCCACCTTCCACCCGCTGAAGGTCGCCGCGATCGACGCGATCACCGACGACTCGGTCGCGATCACGTTCGCCGTACCCCGCGAGCTGGCGGGGGAGTACGAATTCACCGCCGGCCAGCACCTGACGATCCGCCGCCGCGGCGAGGAGATCCGCCGGAGCTACTCGATCTGCTCGCCGGCCGATTCCGGCGTACTGCGGATCGGCGTCAAGCGGATCCCCGGCGGCGAGTTCTCGGCGTACGCCGCCCAGGAACTGGAGGTCGGGGACGAACTCGAGGTGATGACGCCCCTCGGCCGATTCGGCACGACCCTCGATCCCTCGCAGACCAAGCACTACGCGTTCGTCGCCGCGGGCAGTGGCATCACGCCGGTGCTGTCGCTCGTCGCGACGATCCTGGCCGTCGAGCGTTTCAGCCGTGTCACGTTGCTGTACGGCAACCGCACCGCGGGGTCGGTGATGTTCGCCGATGAGCTGGCCGACCTGAAGGACCGGTACGCCGAACGCCTCCACCTCGTCCACGTGCTGTCCCGGGAGACGACCGAGGTCGAGCTGTTCAGCGGACGGATCGACGCTGATCGCCTGCAGCGGATGTTCGCGACGATCCTGCCGCTGGAGTCCGTCGACGAGTGGTTCCTGTGCGGGCCGTACGCGATGGTCGTCGACTCGCAGGAACTCCTGCTGGGCAAGGGGGTGCCGCGCGAGCACGTCCACGCCGAGTTGTTCCACGTCGGAGACGAAGCCCCGAAGGCCCCGATCGAGGAAACGACCACGGACGAGGACGCCGCGCAAGTCACGATCATCCTCGACGGCCGACGCTCGACGTTCCCGCTGGGCGAGCACTCGAAGGCGGTGCTCGACGCGACCCTCGCCGTACGCTCCGACGCACCCTTTGCCTGCAAGGGCGGCGTCTGCGGCACCTGCCGGGCCAAGCTCCTGGAAGGCTCCGTGACCATGGACACCAACTGGGCCCTCGAGCCCGACGAGATCCGCGCCGGCTACGTCCTCACCTGCCAATCCCACCCCACGACCCCAACAGTCACCCTCGACTTCGACGCCTGACCCCTCGGCCTGATTCACTCCGGTCGCATGACCGAGCCCATTCCCGCCCCACGTCCGATCAGCACCCAGGAACGGGAGTTCATCGCGAACGTCGAGAGCTCGCTGCGTCCCGCGTTGCTCGACGCGATCGTGCACGACCTGGGGCCGTCCGGCCGGCCCGCGGCGGAGCTCTCCAGCCAGTTGGCGGCCGCCTTGCCGGGGGAGCGCCTGCAGACGGTTGTCGAGGCGACCATGAATTCCAGCCGTCACTTCGACCGCGTGCCGGCGGACGATCGGACGGCGACCGCGGGACGGGCGGCGCTGGCCATCGCCACCCAGGTCGACGCTCGCCTGACGGTCGAAGCCGGCGACAGCCGGCTCGGTCGATTGGCCGGCCGGGCGGCTGACCGCGTCCTGCGCGGCGAGTACGAGACCGTGGCACACGAGGCGGGGGACGAGGCACACCTGGTCATGAGTGGCGCGATCACGCGAGCCCACTTTCAGGAGTTGGCAGACGTCCAGCGCCATGCCGGCGCCGGCGTCGTCTCGCCGACCACCCGCCCCGCTGCTGAGTCCGCCAACGAGTCCACCAGCACCGCCCCCGCCCAGCCGTCGGCCGCACGCGCGACCCGCCCCCAAGCCCAAGGAACTGCACGCGACTGACCACCGCCGCCGAGTCGTGAATTATGGTCGCCCAGCGCAACCACAATCCACGACTCGGAGATCGGGGGCCGAGCCGTTCGCCACGACTCGGTGGTCAGTCGGTGCCGGACTCCATCGCGGCGCGGTCGAGGAGCTCGTCCTCTTCCGTCGCTTCGCCGCGGGAAGCGATGGCTTCGGCGCCGCCCGTCGGGAGCTCGCCGATCAGGTCGGTGGAGGAGGCGAGCGCCGGGTTGGAGCTGCCGAACATCCCGAGGCCGGCGTACTGCTCCAGCTTCGAGCGGGAGTCGGCGATGTCCAGGTTCCGCATCGTCAGCTGACCGATCCGGTCGACCGGGCCGAACGCCGAGTCCTCGATCCGCTCCATCGACAGCTTGTCCGGGTGGTAGCTGAGCGCCGGGCCGGTGGTGTCGAGGATCGAGTAGTCCTCGCCCCGCCGGAGCCGCAGCGTGACCTCGCCGGTGACCGCCGTACCGACCCACCGCTGCAGGGACTCCCGCAGCATCAATGATTGTGGGTCCAGCCAACGACCTTCGTACATCAGCCGCCCGAGCCGCCGGCCCTCGTTGTGGTAGTTCGCGATCGTGTCCTCGTTGTGGATCGCGTTGACCAGCCGCTCGTACGCCGCGTGCAGCAGCGCCATCCCCGGCGCCTCGTAGATGCCCCGGCTCTTCGCCTCGATGACGCGGTTCTCGATCTGGTCGGACATGCCCAGGCCGTGCAGGCCGCCGATCGCGTTCGCCTCGAGCACCAGGTCGACCGCGGAGCCGAACTCCTTGCCGTTGATCGTCACCGGCCGGCCCTGCTGGAAGCCGATCGTCACGTCCTCGGCCTCGATCACGACCGATGGGTCCCAGTGCTTCACACCCATGATCGGGTCGACGGTCTCGAGCCCGGTGTCGAGGTGCTCGAGCGTCTTCGCCTCGTGCGTCGCACCCCAGATGTTGGCGTCGGTGGAGTACGCCTTCTCGGTGCTGTCCCGGTACGGCAGGCCGTGGGTGACCAGCCACTCGGACATCTCTTTCCGTCCGCCGAGCTCGTGCACGAACTGCGCGTCCAGCCACGGCTTGTAGATCCGCAGCTGCGGGTTCGCGAGCAGGCCGTACCGGTAGAAGCGCTCGATGTCGTTGCCCTTGAACGTCGACCCGTCGCCCCAGATCTGCACGTCGTCGTCCAGCATCGCCCGAACCAGCAGCGTGCCGGTCACGGCCCGGCCGATCGGGGTGGTGTTGAAGTACGTCCGCCCGGCCGACCGGATGTGGAACGCGCCGCACGCCAGCGCCGCGAGCCCTTCCTCGACCATCGCCGAACGGCAGTCCACCAGCCGCGTGATCTCGGCGCCGTACGCCGTCGCGCGGCCCGGCACCGACTCGATGTCAGGCTCGTCGGCCTGCCCGAGATCGGCGGTGTACGTGCACGGGATCGCACCCTTGTCCCGCATCCACGCAACCGCAACCGACGTGTCGAGACCCCCAGAAAAGGCAATCCCGACCCGCTCACCAACCGGCAAAGAAGTAAGCACCTTGGACACAGGAAAAGTATGCACCCTCCTGCATGATTATGCAAAGCGGCCTCGACCTGCCCGCTCTCGCGCCGTCGTCTCAGGGGTCAACCCCGGAGTTGGTGGGTTGCGGACCCAGATTTTCGGGGGCCAACCGGCCATTTGAGGGGTCAACCCTCAAATGGCGAGCAGGGGAGTTGGGGCAGGCCCCGCCGCCTGCACCGCCTGCACCGCCTGCACCGCCTGCGCCGCCTGCGCCGCCTGCGCCGTCGTCTCAGGGGTCAA
Organism: Kribbella pratensis; assembly: GCF_004365355.1. Classification (GTDB taxonomy): domain Bacteria; phylum Actinomycetota; class Actinomycetes; order Propionibacteriales; family Kribbellaceae; genus Kribbella. The sequence goes on from NZ_SODP01000001.1 coordinate 1,110,576, forward strand.
CCCTCGAGTTGGTGGGTTGCGGACCCAGATTTCCGGGGCCAACCGGCCAACTGAGGGGTCAACCCCTCAAATGGCAAGCGGGGAGTTGGGGCCGGCCCCGCCGCCTACGCCGCACACCTGCGCCGCGCACAGCCTGCGCCGCCTCTGTTGCGCCGTCGTCTCAGGGGTCAACCCCGGAGTTGGTGGGTTGCGGACCCAGATTCTTGGGGGCCAACCGGCCAACTGAGGGGTCAACCCCTCAGATGGCGCGCAAAGCAGTGGAGGCCGGCCCGCCGCCTGCGCCGCGCACGCCTGCGCCGCCTGCGCCGCTCCCTTGCGCCGTCGTCTCAGGGGTCAACCCACCATCTGAGGGGGGTGGAGGGTGGGCGTGGTCAGCGTGGCTGGTGGGGCTGGTGGGGTGGGTGGGGGAGGATGGGGGTCGGTTGAGGGGAGTGAGGCTTCGGATGATGGGGCGGTCGCATGCGTTGTCGGGGTGGTGTGCGGGGCTGGCGGTGGCGCCGTTGGTGGGGTTGACGTCGGTTGCGGAGGTGGTGCCGTTCGCGGCAGCCACTGCTGGGTACGCGTTGCTGCCAGACCTCGACCACCCGGGAGCGAGTGCGTCGCGGTTGCTCGGCCCGGTGACCGAGCTGGTCTCAGGTGCGGTACGGGCGTTCTCCGGCGTGCTCTACAACCTGACCAAAGGCCCACGCGACGAGGAGGGCACAGGCAAGCACCGTCACGCGACCCACACGCTCGCGGCGGCAGTCTTATTAGGCTTCCTCGCCGCCAACCTCGGTGACCGCGGCAAGTGGGCCGTCCTGGCCGTCGCGGTGACCGGTCTGGTGCTCGCGGCTGACGTGCTGGGGGACTGGATCATCCTCGCGGTCCTCGCCGCAGCCGGCTGGTCCGTCGTCGGCACGGCCGATCCGCTCACACCATTGCCCGGTACGGCGGCAGCTGACGCAGTACAAGCAGGTCTGGCACAGATCGGCAGTTGGATCGGTGTCGCTGTAGCGGTCGGCATGTTCGTCCATTGCCTGGGTGACAGCCTCACCCGCTCCGGCTGCCCATGGCTCTGGCCGCTCCCGATCCGTGGCGAGACCTGGTACGAACTCCGTCTCCCGCGCCCCCTCCGCTTCAGCACCGACAGCTGGGTCGAGCGGCTGCTAGTCGCCCCGATCCTGCTGGTCGTCGGCGTACTCCTTCTGCCCGGAGCCTTCCATGCGGTCAAGCAACTCTTCGACGCAACCCAGATCTGGATCGCCGGTCAGTCCTGAAGCCGACCGCTCAGGTACGACGGCACGCCGCGCGACTCGAGCGCCGCCGCGAATCTGCGCTGGTTGCGCACCCCCGGCCACGCCTCCAGCAAGAACAACGGCAACGCGAGCACAAGGCCGATCAGCACGACCCAGAAACTCTCCACCACGAACGCGAGTGCGACCGACACCAGGAACACCGCCTCGCACATCGCGAAGCGCGTGAAGGTAGAGGTCGTGAACCGCCGCCACGAATCCGCCTCGATCTCGGCCGCCGACCGAGCGGAGTACTCGAGCGGCGGAGTGCGGAAGCCGACCAGTTCGCAGATCGAATACGCGCCGACGGCTACGGCAAGCACTACAAGCGGGACCCAGCTCGCCGGGAAGTCGCCGATACCGTCGGTGGCGAGAACGAACCACAGCACGAGGGTGATCAACGGCATCGCGGAAGCCATTGTGGCACAGACCATAATCAGGCTTTGGCGGGCGGCTGGAGCGGCGGCAGATGTCGACACGCCGGTGAGACTAATGCATCCGAAGTCACAAGATCTGGACGGAATGCAGTCATCTGATCACGCAGAGTATTTCCAGAAGTTTTTCCGGACTTTTTTCGAAGAAGCTGTAACGACTCCTGGGGCGGGCCCGATAGGACGAGTGAGCCTGGTGGCTGCCCGGACCCCCGAGCGGACAGCCACCAGGCCTACCCATTTCTCCGGGGCTTGGGAGCGGTAATCTGAGGGCCATGTCCTCGCCAGAATCCACGCCCTCGTCGACGCTGCCGTTCGGCCGTCTGACGACCGCGATGATCACGCCGTTCCGTCCCGACGGGTCCCTCGATCTCGACGCTGCCCAGAAGGTCGCCAAGCACCTGGTGGACGGCGGGAACGACGCCCTCGTGCTGAACGGGACCACCGGCGAGGCGCCGACCACCTCCGACCAGGAGAAGGTCCAGCTGATCGAGGCCGTCCGCGAGGCCCTCGACGGCCGCGCGAAGATCGTCGCCGGTGTCGGCACGAACGACACCGCGCACACGATCGAGTGCGCCAAGCAGGCCGAGGCGGCCGGAGCCGACGGTCTGCTCGTCGTCACGCCGTACTACAACAAGCCTCCGCAGGACGGGCTGCGCGCGCACTTCACCGCGGTCGCCGACGCCACCGGCCTGCCGAACATGCTGTACGACATCCCCGCCCGGGCCGGGGTGGCGATCAAGACCGAGACGCTGATCGCGCTCGCCGAGCACCCGCGGATCGTCGCGGTGAAGGACGCCAAGGGCGACATCGCCGGGACCACCAAGGTGCTGGCGAACACTGATCTGTTCTACTACTGCGGTGCCGACGAGCTGAACCTCGCTTCGCTGGCGATCGGCGCGGTCGGTATCGCGAGCGTGGTGGCCCACGTCGCGAGCCGCGAGTACCGGCAGCTGATCGACGCCGTGGTGGCCGGCGACCTTGCCACCGCACAGGAGATTGATCGACGGCTGGTGCCCGCCGTCGAGACGATCATGACCAAGACCCAGGGCGCCATCATGGTGAAGGCCGCGCTGAAGCTGGCCGGCGTCATCGAGCACGCGACCCTCCGGTTGCCGCTGGTTGAGGCGACCGCCGAGCAAGTGGACTGGCTCACCACCGACCTCAAGACGGCAGGACTGATTGCATGAGCCATCCCCATCCAGATCTCGACGCGCCCGGACCTCTGACTCCGGGCGCTTTGCGGGTCATCCCGCTCGGCGGCCTCGGCGAGGTCGGCCGGAACATGACCGTGTTCGAGTACGACGGCAAGCTGCTGATCGTCGACTGCGGCGTACTCTTCCCGGACGAGAACCAGCCCGGCGTGGACCTGATCCTGCCGGACTTCGAGCCGATCCGGGACCGGCTCGGCGACGTCGTCGCGGTCGTTCTGACGCACGGCCACGAGGACCACATCGGCGGGTTGCCCTACCTGCTGCGTGAGCGGGGCGACATCCCGGTGGTGGGATCGCAGCTCACGCTCGCGCTGCTCGAGGGCAAGCTGAAGGAGCACCGGCACCGCAACGTGCCGCAGCAGATCGTGGCCGAGGGGGAGACCCTGCAGATCGGCCCGTTCATCTGTGAGTTCGTCGCGGTCAACCACTCGATCCCGGACGCGCTCGCGGTCGCGATCAAGACGCCGGCCGGCGTCGTACTGCACACCGGCGACTTCAAGATGGACCAGCTGCCGCTGGACAACCGGATCACCGACCTGCGCGCGTTCGCGCGGCTCGGCGAGGAGGGCGTCGACCTGTTCATGGTCGACTCCACGAACTCCGAGGTGCCCGGCTTCACCACCCACGAGCGCGACATCGCGCCGGTGCTGGACCGGGTCTTCACCAACGCGAAGAACCAGCGGATCATCGTCGCCTGCTTCGCCTCGCACGTGCACCGCGTGCAGCAGGTGATGGACGCGGCCGTGAAGCACAACCGCAAGGTCGCGTACGTCGGACGCTCGATGGTCCGCAACATGGGCGTCGCCCGTGATCTCGGTTTCCTGAACGTCCCCGGCGACACGCTGATCGACATGCGCGAGCTCGACGACTACCCGCCGGAGCGGGTCGTGCTGGTCTCGACCGGTTCGCAGGGCGAGCCGATGTCGGCGCTGTCCCGGATCGCCGCGAACGACCACAACGTCGTACACCTGCAGCCCGGCGACACCGTAGTACTCGCGTCGTCGCTGATCCCGGGCAACGAGAACTCGGTGTACCGGGTGATCAACGGCCTGATCCGGCACGGTGCGAACGTGATCCACAAGGGCAACGCGCTCGTGCACGTGTCCGGTCACGCCAGCGCCGGCGAGCTCCTGTACTGCTACAACATCGTCAAGCCGCGCAACGTGATGCCCGTGCACGGCGAGGTCCGGCACCTGCACGCGAACGCCGACCTGGCGGTGCAGACCGGCGTACCGCGGGAGAACGTGGTCGTCGTCGAGGACGGCGTGGTGGTCGACCTGATCGACCGCAAGGCCGTGGTGGCGGGCAAGGTCGACTGCGGGTACGTGTTCGTCGACGGCTCGACCGTCGGCGACATCACCGAGACCTCGCTCAAGGACCGCCGGATCCTCGGTGACGAAGGGTTCATCTCGGTCATCGCGGTGATGGACTCGGTCACCGGCAAGCTGACCGCCGGGCCGGAGATCCAGGCGCGCGGGTTCGCCGAGGACGACACTGTCTTCGACGACCTCAAGCCGAAGATCGAGGCCGAGATCGAGAAAGCGATCGGCGGCGGGGTCGACGACATGTACCAGCTGCAGCAGGTGATCCGCCGGGTGGTGGGCAAGTGGGTCAGCGATACCCACCGCCGCCGCCCGATGATCATTCCGGTTGTGGTCGAGAGCTAGGCACTACTCGGTGTAGCGTTCGGCGCGAGCTATCGAAAGGGTGGGCCGGCGATGAGTGTCAGCGGGGTGAACGGGACGGGTCAGCGCCGGCCCACGATGAAGGAGGTCGCCGCCCGGGCGGGGGTCGCACTGAAGACCGTCTCCCGGGTGGTGAACGAAGAGCCGAACGTGAGCCCTGAGCTGACCGCGAAGGTCCAGGCCGCGATCAAGGACCTGAACTACACACCGAACGAGTCCGCCCGGATGCTGCGCCGCGGCAAGACCGGGACGATCGCCGTCGTCATCCGTGACATCGGCGACCCGTTCTTCGCCTCGCTCGGCCGAGCGGTCGAGCTGTGGGCGCGCTCGTCCGGCTCGGTGGTGATGATCGGGCTGACCGACGAGGATCCGGAGCGGGAGAGGGACGTCTGCCTCGAGTTCGTCGCCCGCCGGCCGGACGCGCTGATCATGGCGCCGATCGGCGAGACCCAGGAGTACCTCGCGCCGCATGTCGACGCCGGGATGGCGGTCGTCACGATCGACCGTCCCGCCCACGGCATCGAGGCGGACGCCGTGCTCGCGGACAACGCCGGCGGGATCGACCAGGCGATCGATCACCTCGTCCGGCAGGGGCATCGCCGGATCGCGTACCTCGGTGACGACGAGCGCATCTTCACCGCGCGGGAGCGCGTCGTCGCGTACCGGGCTGCGATGGCCCGGCACCGCATCGAGGTGGACGAGGACCTGGTCCACCTGTCCGAGCCGACGACCGAGGGCATCGGCATCACGCTGTCCGCAGTACTGGATCGGGCCGAGCCGGCGACTGCGTTGCTGTCGGCAAACAACATGACGACGGCCGAGGTACTGCGTGGCTTGGCCGGCCGCCGCGATCGGGTCGCGCTGGTGTCGTTCGACGACCTGGCGCTGGGGGATCTGCTCAGCCCGGGTCTGACCGCGGTCGCGCAGTCGGCCGACGTGATGGCGCGGACCGCGATCCAGCTGATGACCGAGCGCCTGCCGGAGCCGCACCGGCCCGGACGCACGGTCCGGGTCCCGGTGAAGCTGACGATCCGGGGCTCAGGCGAGATTCCCCCGCGTTGACCGGAGTTCGGCCGCGAGCGGGCAGTCGAACGGGTCGCGGGCCCGCAGGCCGACGTTGTTGAGGTAGTCGACGACGATCCGGTACGACCTGAACAGGCCGACCTCGGAGTACGCGATCCCTTGGAGTTCGCAGTACTCGCGCACGATCGGCTGCACCCGCCGGAGCGTCGGCCGCGGCATGCTGGGGAACAGGTGGTGCTCGATCTGGTAGTTGAGCCCGCCCATCGCGAAGTCGGTGAGGATGCCGCCGCGGATGTTGCGCGACATCAGCACCTGCCGGCGGAGGAAGTCGAGCTTCGACCCGGCCGGGACGATCGGCATGCCCTTGTGGTTCGGGGCGAACGCGGCGCCGAGGCAGACCCCGAACACCGCGAGCTGCAACCCGAGGAACGCAGTGGCCTTTCCTGGCGGCAGCAGCACGTAGAGCGCAGCGACGTACGCCGTGATGCGTGCGGCGACCACGATCGCGTCGATGCGGTCCGCGCGGCCGGCGTCCTTGCGCAGCAGGTGTCGCAGGCTGGATGCGTGCAGGCCGACGCCTTCGAGGGTGAGGAGCGGGAAGAAGAACCAGCCTTGCCGCGCGGCGAGCCACCGGCCGATCGGCCCGCGGTCGACGACCGCCTCGGGCGTGAAGGCGAGCACCTTGAGCTGGACGTCGGGATCACGGTCGGTCTGGTTCGGTGCGGCGTGATGTTTGTTGTGCTTGCTGCGCCACCAGCTCGCGCTCATGCCGAGGATGCAGCCGGCCAGGATGCGCGCGGTCCAGTCGTTGCGCGCGTTCGAGTGGAAGATCTGCCGGTGCGCACTGTCGTGGCTGAGGAAGGCGACCTGCACCAGGACGAGCGCCAACGCGCCCGCGAGCCAGAGCTGGTGCCAGGTGTTGCCGAGCACGATCATGCCCGCTACCACCCCGAGCAGGGCGCCGCCGACGATGCCGATCCGGGTGAAGTAGTAGCCCTGCCGGCGGCGGAACAGACCCAGTTCACGCACGGTCCGCAGGAGATCCGTGTACATGCTGACGTACTGCTGCTGCGCGCTCACGCTGGCCAGAGTGAGGTCGTGGCGTGACGCCGGGCGTGCGGCCAGATGGCCCGGCGAGGTCTGCTTGGCAAAGTGCTACCCCCGGTAGGTCGCAACAAGCGGGCATTCGAACGGGTCGCGGGCCCGGAGCCCGACGTTGTTCAGGTAGTTGACGACGATCCGGTACGACGACGGCAGGCTGACCTCGGTGTACTTCACTCCGTGCAGCTCGCAGTACTCGCGCACGATCGGCTGGACGCGCCGCAGGGTCGGGCTCGGCATGTTCGGGAACAGGTGATGCTCGATCTGGTAGTTGAGGCTACCCATTGCGAAGTCGGTGAACACTCCGCCGCGGATGTTGCGCGACATCAGCACCTGGCGGCGCAGGAAGTCGAGCTTCATGGTGGCCGGGACGAGCGGCATCCCCTTGTGGTTCGGCGCGAATGAACCGCCCAGGCAGATCCCGAAGATCGCGAGCTGCAGCCCGAGGAACGCTCCCGCCTTGCCGATCGGCAGCAGGAGGAACAGCACGGTCAGGTACCCGGCCAGGCGGCTGACCACGATCGCCGCCTCGATCCGCTCGACCTTGGTCGCCGAACGGCGGAGCAGGTGCTGCACGCTCGCGACGTACAGGCTGAGACCTTCGAGCGTGAGCAGCGGGAAGAACAGCCAGCCCTGGCGACGGGTCAGCCAGGCCTGGAAGCCGGTGCGCCGGCCGACGTGCTCCGGGGTGAACGCGATGACGCCGATGTCGATATCCGGGTCCTTCTTCAGCTGGTTCGGCGCCTGGTGGTGCCGGCTGTGCTTCGACCGCCACCAGCTCGCGCTCATGCCGACGAGTCCGCCGGCCAGCAGTCGCGCGGTCCAGTCGTTCCACTTCGCGGAGTCGAAGATCTGCCGGTGCGCGCTGTCGTGGCTGAGGAACGCGACCTGGGTGAGCACGAGCGCCAGCGCACCCGCCATCAGCAGCTGGAGCCATGAGTTGCCGAGCAGACCGAAGCCGACCCAGACCCCGATGAACGCGGCCACGACGAGGCCGATCCGGATGAAGTAGTACCCCCGACGTCGTCGCAGCAGCCCCAGTTCGCGGACGGTGCGGAGCAGGTCGGTGTACAGGTTCGTATATCTGTGTTGAGCCCGTAACGGGTCGTGGTCTTCGGCAAGCAGCTGTGACATGAGAAACACTCCGGTTCCAGTAGTGCATCGGTCGATGCGCTACCAGGTCCGGGGCAGCGTCACGAGAAAGGTGCTGTGGCACTCAACGGAACCACGTCGAGTAGTCGCACACAAGTTGGCGACAGGCTCCCCGGGCGATTTGATACCCAGTTCGCCCGGCTTTCACCTGACCGTCATCAGCGGGGCGCACCTTCGGGTCATGAAACTGAGCCGCCGCCAGCTCCTGGCCGCATCCACGGTCGCCGGAGCCTCCCTCGCCGTACCCGGGATCGCCTCCGCCGCCCCGAGCCTGGTCCGCCGCGACCGGCCCACGCTGCCTTCAGGCATCGCAAGTGCCGACGTGACGCCGTCCTCGGCCGTCGTCTGGTCGAAGACCGACCGGCCCGGCCGGCTCGTCGTACAGCTGGCGAGCCACGGCCGTTTCGACCGGGCGATCCACCTGCGCGGCCCGAAGACCTCGGCCGACGACGACTTCACCGCGCGGCTGCCGCTGCGCGGTCTGCGGCCGGGGCAGCGGTACGACTACCGCCTGGGCTTCGAGGACGCGAACGGCCGGATCGGCGAGACGCTCGACGGCTCGTTCACCACCCCGGGCCGCAACCGGCCGGTTTCGTTCGTGTTCACCGGCGACACCGCCGGCCAGGGCTACGGCATCAACCCGGAGCTCGGCGGGATGATCGCGTACAAGGCGATGCACGAGACGCGGCCGGACTTCTTCCTGCACTCCGGCGACAACATCTACGCCGACGGTCCGATCGCGGCCGAGCTGAAAGTTGCCGATGGCACCGTTTGGAAGAACGTCGTGACCGAGGAGGTCTCGAAGGTCGCCGAGACGCTGGCCGAGTATCGCGGCCGGTACAAGTACAACCTGATGGACCAGAACGTGCGCGCCCTGTACGCCGACGTACCGCTGGTCGCGCAGTGGGACGACCACGAGACGCTGAACAACTGGTACCCGGGGGAGATCCTCACCGACGACCGGTACACCGAGAAGCGCGTCGACGTGCTCGCGGCGCGGGCGAAGAAGGCGTTCCTCGAGTACCTGCCGATGGAGCACGTGTCCGGGCGTGACCGGATCTATCGCAAGGTGAGCTACGGGCCGCTGCTCGACGTGTTCTGCCTGGACATGCGTACCTACCGCGGCGCGAACCCGGTGCCCTCGACCGTCGGGCCGGTCGCCATGCTCGGCGCCGAGCAGGCTGCCTGGCTGGTGCGCGAGGTCGCGGCGTCGCGGGCGACCTGGAAGGTGATCGCGAGCGACATGCCGCTCGGCCTACTGGTGCCGGACGGCGACCTGATCGAGGCGGTCGCGAACGGTCTGCCCGGCGGTCCCGGCGGCCGCGAGCATGAGATCGCGTGGGTGCTGAGCCAGTTCAAGAAGCACAAGGTGCGGAACGCGGTCTGGCTGACCGCCGACGTGCACTACGCGGCCGCGCACCATTACGACCCGTCCCGCGCGGTGTTCACCGACTTCGACCCGTTCTGGGAGATCGTCGCCGGTCCGATCAACGCGGGCACCTTCGGACCGAACGCGCTCGACCCGACCTTCGGCCCGGAGGCCGTCTTCGTCAAGGCAGCCGACTTCGCGAGCCAGTCGCCGGCCAGTGGCAACCAGTTCTTCGGTCACACCAGCATCGACCCGCGGACCGGCGTCTTCTCGGTCTCGCTCCGCAACCTGTTCGGCGACGTGTTGTGGAAGAAGGACATCACCCCGGCCCGCCACTGAGCTGGGCCCGTCGGACTCACCCGGCTCCGGTGCCTGCGCGGGATGCCGCCCACCGGAGCGGGTGAGGACGACGCCGGCATCGAGTTAGGTTGGGCCCATGACCGCTTTCCCCGAGAGCCGCCGCGACGATGTGGTCGAGATACTGCATGGGCAGGAGATCGCCGACCCGTATCGCTGGCTGGAAGATCCTGACTCACCTGACACCCAGGACTGGGTCCGCAGGCAGAACGAGTTCACCGAGACCGAGCTCTCCGGGTATCCGGAGCGGGCGTGGTTCCAGACCACGATGTCCGCGATTCTCGCGCGGCCGCGGGCAGGTGTCCCCGCCAAGAAAGCAGGCTGGTACTTCGTCGGCCGCAACGACGGCACGCAGGCCCAGGACGTCATCTACGTCGCCGAGTCGCTCGACGAACTGCTCTCCGGCGGCCGGGTGCTCATCGATCCGAACACCCTGTCCGAGGACGGCACCGACTCGCTCGGCACGTTCACGGTCAGCCCGGACGGCAAGTACTTCGCGTACGGCATCAACGAGAGCGGCAGCGACTGGACGACGTTCCGGCTGCTCGACATCGCCAGCGGCGAGCCGGTGGACGACGTGGTCACGCAGTCCAAGTTCAGCGAGGCGGTCTGGCTGCCGGACAGCTCGGGCTACCTGTACCTGCACTACCCGGTCAGCGACGGCAGCGAGGGCACCGAGACGAGCGGCCTGAGCAGCGGGCGGCTGACCATGCACAAGATCGGCACGCCGCAGTCCGAGGACACGCTGGTGCTGCACTTCGAGGAGCAGAGCACCTTCATCTCGACGGAGGTCAGCGACGACGACCGGTACGTCGTAGCGCTGATCACTGAGGGCACCGACCCCGCGGCCAAACTGTGGCTGTTCCCGATCACGTCCGACGGCCTCGGCGAGCCGATCAAGGTCGTCGACGAGTACCGGGACGAGATCCTCTTCGTCCGGATGTCCGGCGACCAGCTGGTGCTGCAGACGGATCGTGACGCCTCCCGCGGCCGCGTGGTGCTGTCGACGCTGGACGGCGACTTCACCGACCTCGTGCCCGAGGGCGAGTCCACGCTGCAGGCGGTCAGCCCGACCGAGCACGGGTTCGTCACGCTGACACTGGTCGACGCGCAATCCGTCGTGACCGTCTACGCGCTCGACGGCTCCGGTGCGCGGCAGGTCGAGATCTCCGACGGCGCCGTGGTCGGTCTCAACTCCTCTGCCAAGAACGCCGACTTCTTCGTCGGCCTGTCCACCGTCACCGACCCCACGCTCTCGTACGTCGTCTCTGCCTCGACGGGTGCAGCGCGTGCGCTTCCGGAGCTGGTCCGCGGCACCAGCACCTTCACGCCGCCGGCCGTCTCCGTGGAGCGCCGAGTCGCACCAGGGCGCGACGTGCCGTACTTCGTCATCACCCGCTCCGACCTCGACTACAGCGCCCCGCGCCCGACGCTGATGTGGGGGTACGGCGGTTTCCGCATCCCGATCCAGACCGACTACCGCCCCGGCTGGTCGGGCTGGCTGGCCGCTGGAGGAGTGCTGGTGATCACCAACCTGCGCGGCGGCGGTGAGTACGGGAGCGACTGGCACGACGCCGGCCGGTTGAAGAACAAGCAGAACGTCTTCGACGACTTCATCGCGGTCGCTGAGCACCTCCAGGAGACCGGCGTCACCACGTCCGACCAGTTGGCCATGCACGGCCGCAGCAACGGCGGACTGCTCATCGGAGCGGTCATGACCCAGCGGCCGGACCTGTTCAAGGTCGCGCTGCCCGGTGTCGGAGTGCTGGACATGCTCCGCTTCCACAAGTTCACAGTGGGTGCTGCGTGGGTCTCCGACTTCGGATCGCCGGAGGACCCTGAACAGTTCCAGGACCTCCTGGCCTACTCGCCACTGCACCGCGTGGCAGAGGGTACGGCGTACCCCGCGACGCTGGTGGTCACCGGTGATCACGACGACCGCGTCGTACCGCTGCACAGCCACAAATACATCGCTGCCCTGCAGCACGCCCAGTCCGGACCCGCGCCGATCCTCACCCGGGTAGAGGTCAACACCGGCCACGGCTTCGGCAAACCTGCCGCGATGGTCGCGGCCGAGTGGGCCGACCTCCTGGCGTTCGCTGCGCACCACACCGGACTACGGGTGGGGTAGCCGGTCGGTATTTTGCCGGATGCCTGCTCAGGGTGGCGGCTGGTGGACTCGTTCGCACCAGTTCCCACCCCGAGCAGGGAGGCAGCCCGATGAGCGACGTACCCGATGCCGGCAGCGACCTCAGGATCGAACGCCGGGTCCGCGAGTTCCTGACCGAGCTGAACAAGAACCCCGACCCGTTCTGGCTGCTGCCCGGCGACCAGGTCCGGGCGACGCTGAGCGGCCTGCAGGCGACCGTGCCGGTCGACCTGGGCGGGGTCGACGTCACCGAGCAGGACATCGAGGTCGACGGCGTACGGACCAAGCTGTACATCCAGCGCCCGTCCGGAGTCGACGGTCCACTGCCGGTCGTGCTGTTCCTGCACGGCGGAGTCTGGATCGCGGGCGACTTCGACAACCACCAGCGTCTGACGCACGACCTCGTCACATCGACTGGGTATGCGGTGGTGTTCGTCGAGTACACACCGATCCCCGATGCCGTCTTCCCGACGCAGCTCGAGGAGTGCTACGCGGCACTGCAATGGATCGCTAGCGAGGGTTCAGGTGCCGGACTCGACGCGAGCCGGTTGGCCGTCGCGGGCAACAGCGTAGGCGGCAACCTCAGTGCCGCGCTGACCATGTATGCGCGCGACCACGACGGCCCGGAGATCAAGGTCCAGCTGCTGCTCTACCCGGCTACCGACGCTCGCTTCGACACCGAGTCGTACCAGGAGTTCGCCGACGGACGGTTCCTTCCACTGGACTTCATGAAGTTCGGCTGGGACGTCTATGCGCCGGACGAGGCCACCCGGCGCAACCCGTACGCCGCGCCGCTGCAAGCACGTCCGGACCAGCTGCGGGGTCTGCCGCCGGCGGTCATCCACACCTCGGGCAACGACGTACTGCGGGACGAGGGCCAGGCCTACGGGCACAAGCTGGACGAGGCCGGCGTCGACGTGGTCTCGGTGATGTACGTCGGGCAGATCCACGACATGGCGCTGCTGAACCCGATTCACGACCTGCCGTCGGTGCGGGCCGAGTTCCGGCACGTGGCGGCGGATCTGGCGCACTACCTCGAGTGAATCTGGCATATTCTCGCCCCTGAGATGGGGACCCTGCCGGCTGAGCTCACCAGCTTCATCGGACGTCGCCAAGAGCTGCGCGACGTCCGGGCCGTCTTGTCCACCGGCCGGCTGGTAACGCTGACCGGGCCGGGCGGTGTCGGTAAGACCCGGCTCGGGCTGCGGACCGCGGCGCAGGTCGCCCGGACGTTCCCGGACGGCGTCTGGCTGGCGGAGCTCGCGGTCGTGCAGGACCCGGCCGATCTCGCCCGGACGGTCAGCGCGGCGTTCGGGCTTCGGGACGCGGACGACGATCCCGTCGGCCGACTGACCAAGTATCTGGAGGACCGGGCGCTGCTGCTGGTTCTGGACAACTGCGAGCATCTGCGCGACGCGTGCGCCGAGCTGATCGAGCTGCTCCTCAAGGCAGCGCCCGGGATCCGCGTGCTCGCGACCAGCCGGCAGCGTCTCGGCGTACGCGGCGAGCGGGTGTACTCGGTGCAGCCGCTCGCGGAGATCACCGAACTGTTCGAGGACCGGGCAGCCGCCGTGGGCTGCAGGATCGACGCCGCCGACCGGGCACAAGTCGTGGAGATCTGCCGCCGGCTGGACGGGATCCCGCTCGCCGTCGAGCTGGCCGCTGCCTGGTTGCGGGTGCTCTCGGTCGACGACCTGCTGGCGCGGATGGAGACGCTGGCACCGGGCCGAGCAGAGATCCTGGACTGGAGCTGGGAGCTCTGCACGCCGGCGGAGCGGTTGCTCTGGTCCCGTTTGTCCGCGTTCGTGGGCGGCTTCGACCTCGCGGCCGCGGAGTCGGTCTCTTGTGCGGACCTCGAGGTGCTCTCCGGTCTGGTCGACAAGTCCATCGTGCAGTCCGTCGGCGGACGTCTCCAGCTGTTGGAGACGGTCCGCCAGTACGGCTTGGAGCGGCTGCGGGCGGACGGCTCGGCGGACGCCGTACGCGTGCTGCACCGGGACCACTACCTGCGACTGGCCGAGCGGTACAGCCGGGACTGGACCCGCGCGAACGCACAGATCGAGGCGCACCGGTTCACGGAGCCGGAGCATGCCAATCTCCGGGCGGCTCTCGAGTTCAGCCTGAGCACACCGGGCCAGGAGGCGACCGGGCTGCGGTTGGTCGTCGCTCTGCACTACCACTGGTTGTTCTGCGGACACCCGGCTGAGGGCCGGCACTGGCTCGAGCGCGCATTGGAGCAGAATCCGGGGCCGAGCCATGACCGCGCGCAGGCGTTGTGGATGTGTGCCTTCGCGCGTTGCCTGACCGGTTACGCCTCGACCGTCCGTCCCTACGGCGTCGAGGCTGAGGCCTGGGCACGGGACAACGGCGACGACGAGGTGCTCGCCCACGCCCTGCTGGTGCTGGGAGGCTACTGGTTCCTGACCGGGGACGGTTCGCGATGCGAGCCGCTGTTCGAGCAGGCGATCGAGCTGTTGGAGGCCACCGGCCGCCCGAGCAGTGTGCTGCTTCAGCTGCACTCGGCGCTTGCCCAGCCGTATGTCTGGCAGGGACGCGCCTTGGAGGGTTTGGAGCTGGCCCGGCGCGGGCTGGAACTGTGTGAGGCCAGCGGCGAGCAGTTTGCCCGGAGCAGCCTGCTGTTCGCGCGTTCGCTGGCTCAGTGGGCGTTGGAAGCGTACGCCGAGGCGGAGGCTGGACTCGTCGAGGCCGTCAAGCTGGCCCGCACGTTCAACGACGTACTCGGAACGGTCATCGCGGTCGAGGTTCTCTGCTGGGTGAAGGCTGCCCAGGGAGAGCACAGCCGTGCGGCTGAGCTGCTGGGGATCGCGGACCGGATCTGGTCGACCGGAGGCGCGAGCCCGATGCTGGGGTCACTCCACATGCGCGAGGCACACGACACCTGCGCGGCCGAGGTCAGCGAGGCTCTGGGCGCCGAGCGGTACCGGGTCGCCTTCGAGCGTGGGGCAGCGTTGGCGGCAGACTTCGACCGCGCGATCACGGCTGTCGTCGGCGCTGGACCGGCTTCGGTGGGTTCCGGCCGGACAGGTGGTCCGTTGAGCGCCCGGGAAGAGCAGGTGGCCGAGCTGGTGGGGCAGGGGATGACGAACAAGGAGATCGCTGCCCGCCTGGTCATCAGCCGGCGGACAGCCGAGTCTCATGTCGTGCACATCCTGGACAAGCTGGGGTTCAGTACGCGCAGTCAGATCGCGTCGTGGGTGGCTCAGCGGTGATGTCCGTCATTCCCGCGTCGGCGCTGGATGTCCGGCTTGGAAGTGAGGACGGCCTGCGGGCGTCGGCTGCTCACCTTTCGCAGGCGTGCTCCTGAGCAGTAGGAGGCTGGGTCACCAGATCCGCGGAGCGTCGAGGTCGCGGGGGTCGTCGGACGGCTGACAGCCGTGCGCGGTCTCCGCGTACTCCGCCCGCGGACCACTCGTGGCCAGCGTGCGTACTGCGTCGACAAGCCGATCCACGTGCTCGCGCGTCGTCCCGAGGCCGAGGCTGGCGCGGACCGCCGTACCGTGCTCGGGGGAGTCGGCGAGGAGATGGCCGACGAGCGGGTGCGCGCAGAACTTGCCGTCGCGTACGCCGACGCCGTACTCCGCGCTGAGGGCCGCGGAAACCAGCGTGGAGGTCAGACCGGCGATCGTGAAGCACACCGTGCCGACCCGGTCCGCGTCCTCACCGAAGATCGAGTACGTCGTGACGTTGTCGATCTGGGCCAGCCCGGTCCGCAGACGGGCCAGCAGGCTGCGCTCGTGCTGCTCGATCGCGTCGCGGTGCTTGCTGATCGCGGCGCAGGCACTCGCCAGAGCAATCGCTCCGATGACGTTGGGGGAGCCGCCCTCGTGCCGCGCCGGACCGGTCGCCCACACCACGGTGTCCTCGGTGACGGCATGCGTCGCGCCACCGCCGTACAGGTAGGGATCTGCGGCGTCGAGCCAGTCGGAGCGACCGATCAGCGCACCGGCGCCGTACGGCGCGTAGAGCTTGTGACCCGACAGCGCGACCCAGTCGACATCCAGGGTGGAGATGTCGACCGGACGGTGCGGCGCCAGCTGTGCCGCGTCCAGACAAACTCGTGCACCGTGGGCCTTGGCCACCTTGGCGATCTCCGCGATCGGGAAGATCTCGCCAGTGACGTTCGAGGCGCCGGTGATCACGACGAGGCGCGGACCCTCAGGCGCCTGGCGGAGTGCGTCGGCGACGCTCGTCACGGCATCGGTCTGGCTGGTCGGCGCTGTGAGGCGAACAGTCCGCTCCGCCGGCCAGGGGAGAAGCGCGGCGTGGTGCTCGGACTCGAACACGATCACGGTCGCGTCCGCCGGCACCGCACGGGCCAGCAGGTTGAGCGCGTCGGTGGTCTGCCGGGTGAAGATCACCTGGTCGTCGGAGCGCGCGCCGACGAAGGCGTGCACCTCTTCGCGAGCCCGCTCGTACCACTGTGTGGTGATGCGCGACGCGTATCCGTTGCCACGGTGCACCGACGCGTACGACGGCAGCGCCGCCTCCACGCTGGCCCGCACCGACTCCAGGCACGGCGCGCTGGCACCGTGGTCGAAGTTCGCGTAGTCCGTGACCCGGCCGTCGGACAGCGGGACCAGGAGGTCCGATCCGACCGTGGCGGGGATGCTGCCGGTGACGAGGCGGGCGACCGTCGGCCGCGCAGTCGTCGTGCTGGCAGGCTCGAGGATGGACAAGATCGACATGCTGCTGCTCCCAGGAAGTCCGCACTTGCCGAGCGGGGTATCCGCACGGCCTGGTCTTCACCCGGGGCACCCCACCGCGGAGGAGGGTTGCCGGCCAGCGAGCCGGGGCTTGTCGCTGACACTCATGACCTGCCGAGTACGGTAACGAACCGGCCACGAGGACCGCCAGTGCCTATCTCATATTCCGGGACTAGCGCACATATTCTGAGACGGCGCACACTGGTGGGCATGATCGGACGACTGCACCACCTCGCGATCGACTGCCCGGAGCCGCTCGAACTGGCGCGGTTCTACTCGGCGCTGCTCGGCAAGCCCATCACCTACCAGAGCGACGACTGGGTGGTTGTCGCCGACAACGACCACACCTCAGGCCTGGGCTTCCAGCGCGCCGTCGATCATCGGCGCCCGCAGTGGCCGGACCCGGAGCGGCCACAGCAGATGCATCTCGACGTCATGGTCGACGACGTAGAGGCGGCCGGGCCGGAGGTGCTCGCACTCGGCGCCCGGAAGCTCGCCGGGACGGTGTACGAGGATCCGGCCGGTCACCCGTTCTGTCTGATCCCGCGCCCGGGCTGGGCTCCGCCGGTGAACGCCTGATCGATTTCGCCGTCGGCGTTGCTGACGTGTTGGATGGGCGCCATGACGTTGGATGCCGCTGTGTGGAGAGCACCTGCTGTCGAGCGACCGGATGGCTCGCTGACCGCACCCGAACGCGAGCTGCTGCAGGGCTATCTGAACTTCTATCGCACCACGCTGCTGTTCAAGTGCGCCGGGCTGACCGCCGAACAGCTGGCCGAGCGGCCGTCACCGCCGTCCAACCTGTCGCTGCTCGGCCTGATCCGGCACCTCACCAAGGTCGAGCGGATCTGGTTCCGCATCCACTTCGCCGATGCACCGGCCGAGCCGCTGTTCGCGCCCGAGCTCGGCAAGGACTCGGACTTCGAGCTGATCGACCCGGCCGACGCGCAGGCGGCGTACGAAGGCCTGATCGCGGAGTGGAAGCTCTCCGACGAGGCCGCCGCCGATCACTCGCTGGACGACCGCTTCACGTTCGGCGGGACCGAGTCGACGCTGCGGATGATCTACATCCACCTGATCGGTGAGTACGGCCGGCACTGCGGCCACGCCGACCTCTTGCGAGAGCAACTCGACGGCACAACGGGCGCGTAACACGACCTCCAGCACTTCTAGGCTGCCGCCGTGCCGTTCACCCTCGTCCACCCCGCGGCCGTCCTTCCACTGATCCGGCGGCCCTTCGTGGCCTCGGCCCTGGTCGCCGGCGCAGTGGCTCCGGATCTGCTGTACGTCGACCCGATCTACCGGCTCGCCACGCAGCACATCAACGGCAACTTCACGCTGACCCTCACCCACGAGTTCACCTCGGCGCTCTGGCTCGATCCGCTCCTGGCGCTCCTGATGCTCGGGATCTACAACGTCGTCGTCAGGCGCCCGCTCACCGCACTGGCTCCCGCGGCCCTCGCCGCGCGCCTCCCGGCTGCCCCTTCCGTGGGCCGGGCCACGCTCGTGTGGAGCCTCGTGTCTGCGATCCTCGGCGCAATGACCCACGTCGTGTGGGATTCCTTCACCCACGGTGACGGGTACTTCGTCCGACACTTCCCCGGGGTCTTCCGCGCCGCAGTGACGCCGGCGTGGGACGTGAACCGCATCCTCCAGTACGTCAGCACGCTCGGCGGCTGCCTCGTCCTGGCCATCTGGCTCTACCGCTGGTACCGCCGTACGACGCCGTCGGTCACTCCCGGTGACCTCGTCGCGCCGCGATTTCGGTACGCGGCGGTCCTCTTCGGTCTGCTGCTGGCCGCCACGGGCGCCATCGTCGAAATCGGTCGCGCCGACGGCGAGCTGAGCGGCGAGACGGCCGTTCGGCTCGCGCTTTCCGGTCTCGTCTCCGGCGGGCTCGCGGCGGTCGCGTCGTACGTGGTCGTCTGGCACCTGATGCGCTTCCGGAGGCGCGTGGTCACGCTGTGACGCTACGGATGGGGCAGCGTGATCGGCGTGTGACACGTGGGACTCAAGGGGTTATCGGGGTAGCCTGACCAATATGGCGACCCGCACGTCTTCCCCGGCGCGGGCGCAGAAGTCGGCAGCCAAACGGCCGAGCACGGCTCGTTCGGCTGCTGGTGGACGCTCCCGTCCGTCCGGCGCCCAGAAGCGTGGGCAGAGCACGAAGCGCGGCGGAACATCCGCGGCGCGGACCAGCACGCCCAAAAACAGCGGACCGGGCCCGTTCGCGGCCGCCATGCTCGCTCTGTGCCGCGGGGTGGTGAAGGTCTGGATCGGCATCGCCCATCTGCTCGGCAGCATGGTGCGGGGGATCGGCCACAGCGCCCGCGACCTGGAGCCCGAGCATCGCCGTGACGGCGCCGGCCTGTTTCTGATCGGCCTGGCGGTCGTAGTCGCTGCCGCGATCTGGTGGGATCTCCCGGGCGCGGTCGGCAACGGCGTACGCACGGTCGTCGGTGGCAGCATCGGCATGCTCGGTTGGGCGTTGCCATTGATGCTGCTGCTCATCGCTGTCCGCACGCTGCGTCACCCGGACCACAATGGGCCCGCGGGTCGTCAGGTGATCGGTTGGACCGCGGTCTGCCTCGGCGTACTGGGCCTGATCCACATCGCCAACGGTCTGCCCCGGCCGAGCAACCCCGCCGACGGCCCGTTGAGTGCTGCCGGCGGCGCGATCGGGTACTTCATCTCGTCGTTCCTGTCGGACCTACTCACACAGTACGTCGCTGCGCCGCTGCTCGTCCTGCTCTCGATCTTCGGCGCGCTGGTCATCACCGGTACGCCGGTGTACGCGATCCCGCTGCGGTTCCGCGCGGCCTTCGACGTACTGATGGGACGTACTGCGCTGCCGGAGGACGCTCCGTCCGTGGTGGCCGCGCCGACCGACGACACTGTCCGGCTGACGCGTAAGCAGCGGCGTGCGAAGGCAGCAGAGCTCGAGGACGACGGTGAGCCGACGGTCAAGCCGTATGACTCGCCGGTTCTCGAGGGTCGCGAGATCTCCAAGCGCGGCCGCAAGGCGAAGGCCCAGCCGGTGGATGAAGACGCGTATGACGTCGACAACGCCGAAGCCGCCGCAGCCTCTGAGCCTGCCTTCGAGCCGGCCCCCAGCAAACCGTCGGCCCCGCCGCCCGAGCCGCCGCCGCACACGCCGCTGCCGCAGCGCGTCGAGCAGCTGAGCCTGTCCGGCGACATCACGTACACGCTGCCCGACGGCCAGATGCTCAAGCCCGGCTCGGTGCACAAGGCCCGGACCAAGGCGTCCGACCAGGTCGTCGACCGGCTGACCGAGGTCTTCGACCAGTTCGGCATCGACGCCCAGGTCACCGGCTACACGCGCGGTCCGACCGTCACGCGGTACGAGGTCGAGCTCGGCTCCGCGGTCAAGGTCGAGAAGGTCACCGCGCTGTCGAAGAACATCGCCTACGCGGTGGCCTCGGCCGACGTACGCATCCTGTCGCCGATCCCGGGTAAGTCCGCGATCGGCATCGAGATCCCGAACACCGACAAGGAGATCGTCAGCCTCGGCGACGTGATCCGTTCGGCGACCGCGCGCAACGACCACCACCCGATGGTGGCCGGCCTGGGCAAGGACGTCGAAGGCGGCTTCGTCGTCGCGAACATGGCGAAGATGCCGCACCTGCTGGTCGCGGGTGCGACCGGCTCGGGTAAGTCGTCGTTCGTCAACTCGCTGATCACCTCGATCCTGATGCGGGCCACGCCCGACGAGGTGCGGATGATCCTCGTCGACCCCAAGCGGGTCGAGCTGAACAACTACGAGGGCATCCCGCACCTGATCACGCCGATCATCACCAACGCCAAGAAGGCGGCCGAGGCCCTGCAGTGGGTCGTCCGCGAGATGGACATGCGGTACGACGACCTCGCGGCGTTCGGGTTCCGGCACGTCGACGACTTCAACAAGGCCGTCCGCGGCGGCAAGGTGAAGCCGCCGCCGGGGTCGGAACGCGTGCTCACGCCGTACCCGTATCTGCTGGTGATCGTCGACGAGCTCGCCGACCTGATGATGGTCGCGCCGCGCGACGTCGAGGACTCGATCGTCCGGATCACCCAGCTGGCACGCGCGGCCGGCATCCACCTGGTGCTCGCCACGCAGCGGCCGTCGGTGGACGTCGTGACCGGTCTGATCAAGGCGAACGTGCCGTCCCGGTTGGCGTTCGCGACCTCGTCGCTGGCCGACAGCCGGGTCATCCTCGACCAGCCAGGTGCGGAGAAGCTGGTCGGCCAGGGCGACGGTCTGTTCCTGCCGATGGGCGCGAGCAAGCCGATGCGTATCCAGGGCGCGTGGGTCACCGAGTCCGAGATCCGCGGAGTGGTCGAGCACTGCAAGACGCAGCTCGAGCCGACGTACCGCGAGGACGTCACGGTCGCGGCCGGCCCGAGCAAGGATCTCGACGACGAGATCGGCGACGATCTCGACCTGGTGGTGCAGGCCGCCGAACTCATCGTTTCCACCCAGTTCGGCTCGACGTCGATGTTGCAGCGTAAGCTCCGCGTCGGTTTCGCCAAGGCCGGCCGGCTGATGGACATCCTGGAGAGCCGCGGCGTCGTCGGTCCCAGTGAAGGTTCGAAGGCCAGGGACGTCCTGGTCAAGCCTGACGACCTAGAGGACTTCATCACCACCCTCCGAGGAGAGTGACATCGTGACCGCCGCGAGCGCACTGCCCAGGCAGGAACGTTTCGACGTCGACCCCGAGCCCGTGCCGTTCACCGTGCGGGGATCCCAGAAGGTGCACGGCGGGCTCACCGTCGGCGCCGCGCTGGTCGCGATCGGGTTCGCCGCGTCCGCGTCCACGAGTCCGACCGGCATTCTGCGCTGGCTCGCCGCGGCAGCCTTCGCCGCTCTCGCACTGGTGTGCGCCCGCGCTCTGACAGTGGGGGAGATGCTGGTCGCCGACGACGTCGGCATCCGGCTGCGGATCGGCAGCGAATGGATCGGCACGCGGTGGGAAGACATCGAAGAGGTCACGGTGCTGCAGCGCCGGCATCCGCTCGACGACGGGCGGATCGCCGTACATCTGCAGGATCCTGGGCCGATCCTCGGCGCGATGCCGAGCTCGACCCGCAAGACAACTGATGCCAACCGTCGCCTGACGGGATCCTCACTCGCGGTACCGTTCGGGTTGACGGCACGGCCGTCGAACGGGGCGGTGGTGCAGGCGTTGCACATGCTTGCGGATGCCAGATGCCCGGTCAGGGAACAACTCTGACTCGCGCGTGACCCCGTCGTACCAAGGCCGTTGACTTGATGTCGGCGGTCCGACCAGGGGCGGCGACAGTCCGCACAGGCGATCGGACGAACGGAAGGATGGTGGGGAAGTGAGCATCGGCAGCGATCTCACGGCGGCCCGCGAGCGGGCCGACATGACGATCGAGCAGCTGAGCGCTGCGACCCGGATCAGAACCGGGCTGCTGATCGCCATGGAGGCCGACGATTTCTCCCGCTGTGGCGGGAACTTCTACGCTCGCGGGCACATCCGCGCGATCGCCCGCGTGGTGAAGGCCGACCCCGCTCCGTTGATCGCCAGCTTCGACGCCGAGCATGCCGTCGAGGAGGAGAAGTCCCGCCGCGAGGAACGCGCCGCGGCCAAGGGCCCGACGCTCCGCCCCGCCCGTCCGCGCTGGGCGATCGTGGTCGGCGCGATCCTGGTCATCCTGATGGGCTGGGGGATGGTGCGGCTGTTCACGCTGCCCAGTGACATCGAGGCGAACGCGTCGAAGACCGCCGTCACCACGGCAACGGTCACGACGCCGACCCCGAAGGCAACGCCTCAGCCGACCGTCAAGCCGACCACTCAGCCGACGACCGCCAAGCCGCCGGTGCTGATGACCGCGCTGACGCTGACGGCGAAGAACGACGGTACGTACTTGACGGTCCGCGACAAGAAGAACCGCCGGCTGTTCCAGGGGCGTCTGAGCCCTGGTATCGCGCAGTCGGTCACCAGTTCCGGCGACATCCGTGTGACGGTTGGCAATCCGGGCAACCTAATCGTCACGTTGAACGGGAAACGCGTCCCGACCAAGCTGTACAAGTTCACCGCGCACCCGAACGGGACTCTCAGCAAGACCGCCGGCACCTCCTAGCCCTGGGTGCCGCGCTGTGAGATGCGTTGGTGAGTTAGGTCGGGGAGTGTACGGCGAGTCATACTCGTAGTGATGAATACGCCACCCACCACTGTCGCCCTGGTCACGCTGGGCTGTGCCCGTAACGATGTCGACTCCGAGGAACTGGCTGGCCGGCTCGAGGCCGGTGGTTTCCGATTGGTCGACGACGCCGCTGAGGCGGACACGGTGGTGGTGAACACCTGCGGATTCGTCGAGGCCGCGAAGAAGGACTCCGTCGACACCTTGCTGGCCGCCGCCGACTACAAGGAGTCCGGCCGGACGCAGGCCGTCGTCGCGGTCGGCTGCCTCGCCGAACGGTACGGCGACCAGCTCGCCGAGGCTCTGCCGGAAACCGACGCGGTCCTGAGCTTCGACGACTACACCGACATCTCGGACCGCCTCCGCTCGATCCTCGCCGGCAACAAGCACCAGCCGCACGTACCGCGCGACCGCCGCAAGCTCCTCCCGCTGGCCCCGGCCGACCGCCACTCGGCCCCCGCGCCAGCCGTCCCCGGCCACGGCGACCAGCCAACCACCGCAGGTCAGCCGACCGGCGGAGGTCAGGCGAGTGGTGCGGAACAGCCGACCAGCGGGGGTCAGCCGACCAGCGCGGGTCAGGCGGGGGGCGCGGGCCGGCTTGCCGGCGGCGAGCTGTCGGCCGGCGATGCGCGGGTGGCCGGCATCGGCTCGCACATTCCCGAGCAGCTCCGGCCCACGGGTGCTGCTCGTTCCGGCGAGCAGACGGACGGACTCAAGGGACGCTTCGTCACCGGCGCGCCGGAGGAGCTGAAGATCGACGCCCCCGACCTCGCAACCGCTCCGGCCAGCGGTCCCCGCGTGGTGCGTCGGCGCCTCGACGGCGGCCCGATGGCGCCGCTCAAGCTCGCCTCTGGGTGCGACCGGCGGTGCGCGTTCTGCGCGATCCCGATGTTCCGCGGCGCGTTCATGTCCCGCCGCCCCGCCGAGGTACTGCGTGAGGCCGAATGGCTGGCGGAGAACGGCGTACGCGAACTCTTCCTGGTCTCCGAGAACTCCACCTCCTACGGCAAGGATCTCGGCGACCTCCGCCTGCTCGAGACCCTCGTCGGCGAGATCGCCCAGGTCCCCGGCATCATCCGCGTGCGCGTGTCGTACCTGCAGCCCGCCGAGATGCGCCCGACGCTGATCAGCGCGATGACCTCCACCCCGGGCGTCGTTCCGTACTTCGACCTGTCCTTCCAGCACGCATCCGGCCCGCTGCTGCGCCGCATGCGCCGCTTCGGCGACTCCGAACGCTTCCTCGAACTGATCGCCCAGGTCCGCGCGACCGCCCCGACGGCCGGCATCCGCAGCAACGTCATCGTCGGCTTCCCGGGCGAGACCGAGGAAGACGTCGACATCCTCTGCGACTTCCTGTCCCGCGCCGGCCTCGACGCGATCGGCGTCTTCGGCTACTCCGACGAGGACGGCACCGAAGCCGAAACGTACGACGGCAAACTCGACGAAGACACCATCGCCGCCCGCCTCGACCGAGTCACTCGCCTCGCCGAAGACCTAACCTCCGCCCGAGCCGAATCCCGCATCGGCGAACTCCTCGAAGTCCTCATCGAATCCACAGACTCAACCAACCCAGGGTCCTACGACGCCCAGTCGGACGAGGACGACTTGGATGGAGCCGAGCTGGACGGGGTCGAGCTGGACGGGGCCGACATGGGCGACGCCGACATGGGCGACGCCGACCTGGGCGAGGCCGAGCTGGACGACGCCGAGCTGGACGCCGCTGGTCCAGACCGGGTCGGGCCGGACGGAGCCGAGCTGGACGAGGTCGAACTCGGCGCGGCTGGTCGCCGGGTCGGGCTGGACGGTGTTCTGACGGCTGGGGCCGGGCGAACTGGTGAAGGTCGGGCCGCGCACCAGGGGCCGGAGGTGGATGGATCGACGACGGTGACCGGGCTCCCGGACGGGGTGCGGGTCGGCGATCTGGTGTCTGCGAAGGTGGTGGCGAGCGACGGTGTCGACCTGATCGCCGAGTTTGCCGCGCTCGTGAGCACCCCGGACGCCCGTCCGGCAGCTAACCTGACCGCGTGAGCAACCCGCCGACGAACCCGGCGCCGCGCGCAGCGGGCGGCCCTCTCCACGCGCCCAGCGCCTGGAACGTGCCCAACGCGCTCACGGTTCTTCGGCTGGTCCTCGTACCGCTGTTCGTCTGGCTCCTGCTCCGCGAAGGCGGTCACACCGACAGCAACCGCCTGCTCGCCACCGCCGCGTTCGTGGTCGCGATCGTCACCGACCGCTTCGACGGCGACATCGCCCGCCGCTGGAACCTCGTCACGAACTTCGGCAAGATCGCCGACCCCATCGCCGACAAGGCCCTCACCGGAGCAGCCTTCCTAGGCCTCTCGTACCTGGGCGAACTCCCCTGGTGGGTCACCATCGTGGTGATGGTCCGCGAGTGGGGCGTCACAGCCCTCCGCTTCTGGGTAATCCGCCACGGCGTCATGCCCGCCAGCCGCGGCGGCAAGCTCAAGACCGTCCTCCAGGCAATCGCCCTGGGCCTCTACCTCCTCCCGTGGCAGGAAGTGAAAATCCTCCACTGGACCGCCGTCACCTTCATGGCCGCCGCCGTACTCGTCACCATCATCACCGGCCTCGACTACGTAGGCCGAGCCCTCCGCCTCCGCGCCGCCGCCAAACGCCCTCTCCCATAACCCCCACGTTCTGTAGGTCGGCTGGGTGGGCTGTTGGGTGACTAGACTCGTTGGGGTGCCGAGGTCGAGTGCTGGAAGTGCGAGTACTGGCAAGGACGGCAAGCTCGCGCAGACGTACCGGCGGTTCGCGGAGGTGGACGCCGCGAAGATCTCGCCTCTGTACGAGCACATCGCCCTCGCCCTGAGCGAGTCCGATGAAGCCCTCAGCGCGATCGAAGCCGTTCCCGCCCGCAAGCGAAGCCCAGCCCTCGTCCTCGCTGCCCTCCACCACCTGGCCCTTACCGGCCAAGCCCCAACCCTCGCCACCGCCTACGAAGCGGTATCCGCCTCGCCGGCACCCACGGACCCTGATGCGACCGCGAACGTCGACCTGGCGACCGACGCTGCGATTCAGACGCTGGTCGAGATGACGGAGGCCGTGATTGCACTTGTCGCGCACCGGAAAGTGCGGACGAATCCGGCTGGCAATCACGCCGTGCTGTACCCGGCGATTGCCGAGGTGGCACGAAGGATCGGCGCGGGCACCGTCGGACTGATCGACGTGGGTTGCTCGGCTGGGTTCAACCTGAACGTCGATCGCGCCGCCATCAACTACGGCAACGAGCAGACGCTTGGTGACCCGTCGTCTCCCGTCCAGGTGTCCGCGTCGGTCATGGGGGATCGGGCCATCCCGGTGCACGCGATACCCGAGGTCGTCGCCCGGATCGGCATCGACCTCGAGCCGATCGATACGCGGGACGCGGACGAGGCTCGATGGTTGCGTGCTTGCGTGCCACCCGATCAGCCGGAGCGGATCGCACGGCTCGAAGGCGAGCTGGAGTTGGCAGAATCGGTGCCTCCGTTCTTGATGCAAGGTGACAAAGTCGATCTCCTGCCCGACGCGCTCGCTCGAGTGCCGGCAGATGCCCTGCCCGTGGTCACGACGACATGGGCACTCTCCGACCTCCCGCTCGAGAGCCGCCTTCGCTTCCTGCAGCGTCTCGACGCAGCGGCGACAAACCGGCCGGTCGCCTGGGTGTCGGTGGAAGGGGTCGGAGTTGCGCCCGCGATCCCGACGTTCGGCGACCGTCCGGCATCCGGCCACAGCATCATCGGCCTCGCGGTCTTCGACCATTCGACCCTGTACGCCGAAGCGGCAGGCCGCTGCTGGTTGCGTGGTCAGATGCTGGCGTGGCTGGCGGATTCGTAGTCCGACGCCGCGGCCGCGAGCAGTGATCTACAGCGGAAACGGATTTAGCCCACTCGTCTAGCGGCGGATCTTGTTCAACAATGCGTTGGGTACAGATCGGGAGCGCGGGAGGTATCGGGTGGCCGAGGACGGGCTTGATTTGGCGGTCGGGCGGTTGGTGGACCTACTGATGGAGCGTCGCGTGACGCTTGCGACCGCTGAGTCGTTGACAGGTGGGATGGTCGGGGCGGTTCTGACGGATGTGCCGGGGGTGTCGGCTGTGTATCGGGGTGGCGTGATCGTCTATGCGACCGACCTGAAGGCCAAGCTCGCTGGCGTGCCCGACGATCTGCTGGCTGCTGTAGGCCCGGTCCACGCGGACACGGCTGCTGCATTGGCCACCGGCGTACGGGAGCGTCTGGAGGCGGACTACGGGCTCGCCACGACCGGTGTGGCCGGTCCCGACCCGCAGGCGGGCATCGAGGCCGGCACGGTGTACGTCGCCGCGGCCGGACCGGGGTCCGTACAGGTGCGCAAACTGCAGTTGTCCGGTGACCGAACGGCAGTGCGTCGGGGGAGCGTGCAGGCCGTCCTCGAACTCGGAGCCGCCGTTGTGGCGGAAGAACTCGACTGAACGGGGTGTTAGGACCAGCATGGTGACAGGTAAGGCAGACTGGCGCGGCGCACCGAAGGTGGACATTGCGAGAGGTAGTGACCCAGCAACAGGTACCGTTGGTTCCTACGGTCGAGCTACCGTGCGAGTAGACACGACCGGACAGGCGGAAGGGAGAAACCTCATGGTGCTGGTTCGCGGCCTGCTGGGCGACGTGC
This sequence comes from Kribbella pratensis, assembly GCF_004365355.1. Lineage (GTDB taxonomy): Bacteria > Actinomycetota > Actinomycetes > Propionibacteriales > Kribbellaceae > Kribbella. Next base: position 1,137,864 of record NZ_SODP01000001.1, read on the forward strand.
TGCGGCGTAAGCGGCTGCGCCAGGGGCGCACCCTCCGCGAGGTGTCGGCTGACGCCCGCGTCAGTCTCGGCTACCTGTCCGAGGTCGAGCGTGGCCAGAAAGAAGCCTCCAGCGAGCTGCTGGCAGCCATCTGTACGGCGCTCGACGTTCCGCTGTCGACGGTCTTCGCCGAGGTGAGCGAGGATCTGGCCCGCGAAGAGGCTCTGGTGCTGGCGCACCCGACCATCGAGTCGGAGGTCGTGGCCTCCGCGGCCTGAGCCCCTGGTCATCGCCCGCTCCCGTCCGGAGTAGGGCTGCTGCCGGACGGCTGGATCAATGCCACGCGCGAGGGCCAGATCAATTGCAGCGCGGGCAGCGGCGGATCGCCTGGCTGCCGGAACATCTGATTCGCCGTGTACAAGTGATGGATCGAGTCGGGAAACCGGAGAAGCTGCGCCGTCTCCGGAGGCGGGAAGAAGCCGGACAGATCGTCACCCTCGTCGAACACCGCTCCGCCCATCACCGCCCACGCGAGCGGTTTGAGCCCGAGGTACGCCCAGCACGGCTCGGGATCGAACACGATGATCTCCGGATGCCGGTAGAGGCTGAGCCCTAGCGTGTACCCGAAGGCTGGATTGCGGGCACCGTCGCCCTCGACGTACTGCATCGTCCAGCCAAAGGTCTGGATGTTTTCCTCGATCTGCCGCGAGATCTGCTCGTCGCTCACACCACTGCACCGGTCGCACATCGCCTTCTCCTCTCGATCGAACATTTGTTCGATGTGTCAGAGAAGATATCCGCGTTCTTGTCCGCCGCCGGCGTTGTCCACAGGCCGGTTCCAGTCAGCTCTCGGGTTGGCAGGCCGGGCACCAGTACGTAACCCGTTCGCGGGTCGGTTCGCCGAGTGATGCGGTGAGGATCGTCGTGCCGCAGCGGTGACACGGTTTGCCCGCGCGTTCGAACACCCATGTGCGTTGCCCCGGGCGGTCGACGCCGGTGCTGACTTGCGCGCCGCGGCGGACGTTTGCCTTGAGCAGCTTCCGGCTGAGGTCTACGGCGGCGGGGACATCTACGGCCGAGATCGGGCGCCACGGGTGCAGACCGAGGAGAAAGCAGACCTCGGTGCGATAGAAGTTGCCGATCCCGGCGAGATTCCGTTGGTCGAGCAGCGCCTCGCTGACGGTCCGCTCGGGATCGGATTCGAGGTTCGCGATAGCGAGAGCCCGGTCGAACGACGGCGACAGCAGATCAGGTCCGAGGTGCCCGACCACGCTGTCCTCGTCGTCCGTCGCGACGAGGTCGAGCACCGGCAGCCGATAACCGACAGCCGTCCAGGGCGCGGTTTCTAGGACCACGCGGATCTGATGATCAGGCCCGCCGTGCCACCGCTCACCCGGACGGTACAGGTGCCAGCTGCCGTCCATCCGGAAATGGCTGTGCAGCGTCAATCCACCCGAGAGACGCATCAGGATGTGCTTGCCGCGCGCAACGACCTCGAGCATCGTCCGCCCGCTCAGGTTTGTTGTTGCGAGCGACGGCACGCGGAAGTCCGTACGCACGAGCCCCTGTCCTGCGAGCGCCTGGTTCAGCCGCTTGCAGGCTCGCCAGACGGTGTCTCCTTCGGGCATGACCGATCGCTCCCGATATCAAGCCCGCAGACGCAGACCGCGTGGTGTCGCATGGAAACCGGCCTTCGCCAGCGCATCGCCGAACGCCGTGTGCCGCACTTGCTCACCATCAGCCGTCTCGACACTCAGCTTGCCGAGCTGACCGTCCCGGATCGACAACGCCAGCGCATCAACTGCAGGCTGGAGCAGGTCAGGGTCCTCGGTAAAGCTCAGCACAGTCCGCCCGCCGCGCTCGACGTACACGATCAGTTGTCCGTCGACCATGACGACCAACGCACCGGCCTTCCGGCCAGGGCGATGACCGCCTGCGCTCTCTCGCTCGGGCCAAGGCAAGGCGGCGCCATACGGATTCGCCGGATCGGAAGCCGCGAGTACGACGGCCCGCGCGTTCAGTTCCTCGTCCTTCCGGCCACGGCTGCCACCTCCGGGTCGTGCACCACCCGGCCCGAATCGTCCGGCAGGACCGAACGGACCGTCAGGCGCTGGTGACGCCGAGGTCGGCAGCTCCGCAAGCGCGCGCAAGCGGTCGACGGCTCCGGGTAAGGCGAATTGAGCTGCGCCGAGCCCGGCGACGAAGTACCCGCGGCGGCACCGTCCCGACTCCTCGAACGCGCTCAGCACCTTGTAAACGGCCGCGAACCCACCTGGAGTCCGCTCGGTGATCACCGACCCTCGCGTGACGATCCCATAGCGATCCAGCAGCGTCTCCGCTGCCGCATGTGCCCGCCGGGTCGCATCCGAACTGCGGGCCGGTAGCAACGACCATCGTCCGCCTGCTGTGGGCGGACCACTCCGCGCGGGCATCGACGGCCGCCCAGGACGCATGGGACGACCGGGTCGCGCCCGTGGCGTTGCACGACGTGTTCGATGACTGCCTCGCCCACCGCCAACGAGTGACCGGACCGGTGTGAGGGTGTCGTTAGTCAGGTACCCAGCCCAGACAAGATCCCAGAGGACGCTGACCAACGTCTCGTCGTCCACCACTCCGGACGCGGATCCAACCGCATCGCTCAGCTGGCGGAAGAAGAACGCGCCGCCGCCCGACAACGCGTCGAGCACAGCCTGGTGCGTCTCACTCAGCTCGAGCTCCGGATCAGGATCAGGCAACGTCAGGTCATAGTTGTCCGCGAGATGAAGCGACACCCAACCGTCCGTCCCGGGCAACGAGCCCGAACCCGCCCACACGACTTCGCCAGTCGCCGTCAGCTCGTCCAGCATCGACTGCTGATATCCAGGCACTCGCGAAGGCAGCACGATCGACTCCAACGCGGACGCCGGCACCGCGCATCCTGCTAGTTGCTCGACGGCTCCGAGCAGTACGTCGTACCCGCGGCCTCGGCTGCTCGTGATCCCTTGCCAGGCAGGCAGGAACCGGGCCAGCGCGGACGGATCAACTGGCTCGACCTCCTTGCGCAACGCAGCAAGAGATCGCCTCCGCAACAGTCGGAGGACCTCGCTGTCACACCACTCGAGCGCGATCCCACCCGGCAGGAACTCGCCTTCAACGACTCGTCCGGCCGCAGCCAACCGTCGCAGCGCTTCGCTGACGACGGCAACCCCGATCCCGAGATGTGTCGCCAGATCGATCGCCCGGAACGGCCCATGCGTTCGTGCATATCGAGACACCAGATCGCCGAGCGGATCGGCGACCGGCTCCGCGTGCGCCTCCGCCACTCCAGGCGGCAACGGCACGCCGAGTGCGTCCCGCAACCGCGCCACGTCTTCGACCACTGCCCACCGATGCTCGCCCGCGATTCGCACTCGCACCACCCGGCGAGCGGCCGCCAACGAGGTCAGCCACGACTCGGCATCCGAACCGTCGACGCACCGCTGCGTTGCCTCCGGCAACGACAGTGGACCGACCATCCGCAGGACGTCGAACAGGCCTTCGGCATCACGCGCTCGTCGATCCTCGGCCAGTCGCTGCAGCTCGGCCTCGGTCCGAAGAACGACCTCCGCATCGAGCAGTTCGCGCAGTTCGGTGCGCCCAAGCAGTTCTGCCAGCAAGCTCTGGTCAAGCGAGAGTGCGGCCGCGCGCTTCTCCGCGAGCGGACTGTCGCCCTCGTACATGAAGGCGCCCACATAGCCGAAGAGCAGGGACTTCGCGAACGGAGAGGCTTCCGACGTCTCGACCTCGACGACCGAGATCCGGCGCTCGCTGATCCCCGTCAGCAGATCCTTCAACGCCGGCAGGTCGTAGACGTCCTGCAGGACCTCGCGCAACGTCTCGAGCACGATCGGGAACGACCCGAACTTGCTTGCCACACTCAACAACTGCGACGCTCGCTGCCGTTGCTGCCACAGCGGTGATCGCCGCCCCGGATTGCGTCGCGGGAGCAACAAGGCCCGCGCGGCACACTCCCTGAACCGAGCTGCGAACAACGCCGACCCGCCGACCTCGGTGGTCACCAGATCCTCGATGTCCTGCGGATCGAACAGCACGAGATCCGCGCCCGGCGGTGCCTCGTCGGTCTCGGGCAGTCGCAGCACGATCCCGTCGTCGCCCGAGACCGACTGTGCGTCCATCCCGTACCGGTCCCGGAGCCGAGCCGCGATCGCAAGGGCCCACGGGCCGTGTACTTGACCGCCGTACGGCGAATGCACGCAGACACGCCAGTCACCCAGCTCGTCACGGAACCGCTCGACAACAATCGTCACGTCGTCCGGCACGCGACTCGTCGCGTCCCGCTGCTCGGCGAGGTAGGACACGAGGTTGTTGGCAGCGAACTCGTCGAGGCCCGCGGTCCGCGCGCGCTCGATCGCTTTGGCGGCAGGCAATGACGCCATCTTGCGGACGAACGCGCCGGTCGCGGCGCCAAGCTCAGCGGGCCGCCCGACCGCATCGCCCTTCCAGAAGGGCAGCCTGCCCGGCTGACCGGGTGCGGGGGAGACCAGCACTCGGTCGTGGGTGATGTCCTCGATCCGCCAGCTCGACGCGCCGAGCGTGAATACGTCGCCGACGCGCGACTCATACACCATCTCCTCGTCGAGCTCGCCGACGCGATGATTCGTCGACTCGCCGACCAGGAAAACCCCGAACAGTCCGCGGTCCGGGATCGTCCCGCCGCTGGTCACCGCTAGCCGTTGCGCGCCCGGTCGACCGGAGATCTCGCCACTCACCCGATCGAACACGATCCGCGGTCGCAGCTCCGCGAATTCGTCCGACGGATACCGACCCGAGAGCATGTCGAGAACCCCGTCGTACGCCGATCGCGGCAACGTGGCGAACGGCGCACAGCGACGTACCAGAGCAAACAGCTCGTCGACGTCCACCGAATCGAGGGCGACGATCGACACGATCTGCTGAGCCAGCACGTCGAGCGGGTTGGCCGGGATGTGCAGGCTCTCGATCATCCCGTCGCGCATCCGCTGAACGACGACGGCTGTGTCGATCAGATCGCCACGGAACTTCGGGAACAGCACGCCGCGCGACACCGCTCCAACTTGGTGACCAGCACGACCCACGCGCTGCAATCCACTCGCGACGGACGGCGGCGCCTCGACCTGGATCACCAGATCGACCGCACCCATGTCGATGCCGAGCTCGAGGCTGCTTGTCGCCACCACGCACGGCAGCCGACCCGACTTCAGATCCGCCTCGATCAGCGCTCTCTGCTCTTTGCTGACCGAGCCGTGGTGGGCTCGCGCGATCAACGGAGGCGCCGCGAGTGATCCGCCGGACTGGGCCATCAGCTGAGCCGGTGAGCCCAACTCAGGCAGCTCCAGCTCTGCCCGCTCTGCTGCGATCTCGTTGAGCCGCGCGGTCAGTCGCTCGGCCAGCCGTCGCGAGTTGGAGAAGACGATCGTCGACTTGTGCTGGGAGATCAGATCGAAGACATGCTCTTCGACATGCGGCCAGATCGATGCGTGCTGCTGCGGACTCGCCGCGGATCCGGAGGTCTCCACCTCCGTGGCGGCCAGCTCGGCCATGTCCTCGACCGGAACGACAACGCTCAGATCCCACTGCTTGGTGAACTTGGGCTGCACCACGGTCACCGGCCGCTCGCCACCAAGGAACCGAGCGACCTCCTCCACCGGTCGCACCGTCGCGGACAGACCGATCCGCTGCGCAGGCTTCGGTAACAACGTGTCGAGGCGCTCGAGGGTGAGCGCCAAGTGGGCGCCCCGCTTGGTCCCGGCGACCGCGTGGACCTCGTCGACGATGACTGTCTCAACCCCGCGCAACGACTCCCGGCCCTGCGAGGTCAGCAACAAGAACAGTGACTCCGGGGTTGTGATCAGTACGTCGGAAGGCCGGGTGGCGAACCGTCGCCGCTCACTGGCCGGGGTGTCGCCCGAACGCACCGCGACCTCGACGTCGATCGGCGCCTCACCCAGCCGGCGCGCGGTCTCCCGGATGCCGATCAGCGGTGCGCGGAGGTTGCGCTCGACGTCGACCGCGAGCGCCTTCAGCGGTGATACGTACAGCACCCGGCAGCGCAGCTTCGGATCGTCCGGTGGGGGCGTCGTGGCGAGGCGGTCGAGGGCCCAGAGGAAGGCTGCCAGCGTCTTGCCTGAACCCGTCGGGGCGACCACCAGCGCGTCCCGGCCCGCGGTGATGGCGTCCCACGCCTCGAGCTGGGCCGGGGTGGCCGCCTCGAAGACGTCGCCGAACCACGCCCGGGTCGCGGGCGAGAACCGGCTCAACGCGCTGGTCTTCTTCACGCTGACCATCTTGCCGGGTCCCGCCGACAATTTTCACGAGCCGTTCGTCGCAGACCGTGAGGAGACGCTTTCCGTCCGGTGCAGAGGTTGTCCCCATCGTCTGGAATGATCGACGACATGATCAACCGCGTACGCGCAGCGCTCGTCGTCGTGGCCTGCCTGGTCGCTCTGACCGGGTGCGTCAAGCTCGACGCCGATCTGAAGGTCGGGTCGAACGAGACGGTCTCGGGCTCCATGAAGATCGGGGTCGACAAGCAGCTGCTGCAGTCCAGCGGCCAGTCCCTCGACAAGGTCCGCCAGCAGATCGAGAGCGGCATCAGGCAGACGACCACCGAAGGGGTCAACTGCAACTCGTTCGAGGACGACAAGTACGTCGGGTCGAACTGCGTCTTCGAGAGCGTGCCGTTCGACAAGATGGGCACCTCGAGCGGCGACGGCGTCAGCTTCCGCAAGGACGGCAACAAGGTCATGGTGACCGTGAAGGCCGGCAACCTCGGCAGCGTGCCGTCCGGCAGTCAGCCCGAGGTGAACTTCAAGATCACCATGCCGGGCAAGATCCTCGAGCACGACGACGGTGCGAGGATCAGCGGCCGCACGGCGACGTACGACAGCCTCGACAAGCTCGGCAAGATCTCGCTGACGTCCGAGGCGGGCGGCGGATTCCCGACGTGGGCGCTGATTCTGATCATCGTGCTGGTGCTGCTGGCGATCGGCGCGGTGGTGTTCTTCCTGCTGCGCAGCCGCAGGCGTAAGAATCAGCACGGTTACGGACAGCCATACCCGGGGCAGTACCCGGGCCAGCCGGGCCAGTACGGCGGCCCAGGGCCGTACGCGGGGCAGCCGGGGTACGGGCAGCAGCCTGGCCCCGGTGGGCAGTACCCGGGTCAGCCCGGTCCGTACGGCGGTCCGCAAGGGCAGCCTGGTCAGTACGGTCCGCCGGGGCAGTACCCGGGGCAGCCGGGACAGCCGCCGTACGGCGGTCAGCCTGGTCAGCCGCAGTACCCTGGGCAGCCTCAGCCGGGGCAGTGGGGTCCGCAACCGGGTCAGCAGACGCCGCCCCAGCAGGGACAGCCGCCTCAGCAGGGGCCCGGCGGCTGGGGACAGCAGCCCGGCCAGGGGCAGCCTGGTCAGTACGGTCAGCAGCCGCCGCAGCAGGGTGGTCCTTCGGGACCCCAGCCGGGGCAGCAGGGCGGTTGGGGACCGCCGCCGAGGAACGATGACGGGCAGGAATGAGACTGACGGAGTTCTGGGCTCGGATGGATCACCATCTCGGTCCGGCATACGCACGGACCTGGGCCGAGACCCAGGTGGTACAGGAACTCGGCGGCCGTACGGTCGTCGAGGCCCTGGCCGAGGGGGAGGCCGCGAAGGTGGTCTGGCGTGCCGTGTGGGCGCACCTGAACCTGCCGGCCAGCGAACGCTGATGCTCTAGGCAACTAACGCTCTAGACCGTCCATCCGGTGCGGGACGCCCACTCCTCGGCCGGTAGATAGATGAGGTCGCAGACCGGGTCCTTGAGGTCGGAGTAGTCGCCGATCTCGAGCCGGAGCGCCGCAGCGTGCTGCTTGAAGGCCGCGTACGCGCGTGCCGTCTCCGGATGACTGCGCAAGTAGTCGCGGAAGAGCAGCGCGTACCGCTGGTTGGCGCGACCGGCCACCCGGATGTGCAGATTGACCCGGCGTCGGTACATCGGCTCGACCAGCATCCGCTTCACCCACTGCATGTCATCGCTGGGCAGACCTGGCACCGGATGATCGCGCCGCGGCGGACGTAGCTCCCAGTCTGCAGCGACCATGCGCTCCGCCACGTCGTCCAGCTCCGGCTCCGTGCCGACTGTGACCTGGATGTCCAGGATGTCCTTGGCCGGCAGGCGGGGTACCGAGGTGGAGCCGATGTGGTCGATCCGCTGGGCCAGTTCGCCGAGCAGTCCGCCGATCACGTGCGCGGTCTTCTCGTACTGCGAGGGCCAGCTCTCGTCCGGTCGTGCGATGACGATCCCAGTCATGCGGAGATCATCCCAGTACTGCGGCGGCCGGTCCCAGTCCTTCAGACAGGTTTGACCCGGAACGCGTTGCCCGTGAGCAGGTCCGCCGCCTCGTACGCCGCTTTGCGGATGGCTTTGCGCTCGTCGAAGTACCCGCCGACCATGCCGATGCCCGGGAGCTTGCCGACGAACCGGGCGCCAAGGCTGCCGCGTGGACGTTCCTCGAACACCTCACCGAGCCCACCGAACAGCTTGCTGATCCGCCAGAGCAGACGGATGCCTTGGCGCAGTCCTGCCTCCTCGGAGTTGTCACCGAGACCGAGCTGCTTCGCCACGTCCTGTCCGGCTGCGGTCGGGTCGTCGTACTCGAGTACCTCGTCCGGAGTGATCGGACGGTCGGTCAGAACGCGTGCGATGACCGCAGTACGGTCCGCGTGCGCCTCCACGCCGTACTCACGGCAGATCGCGCCGATCACCATCGCTTGCACGGCCGCGCCGAGGGTGTCCTTGATCGGGAGCCGGTCGGCGGCCGCACCGCTGATCCGGGGGAGGGCTGCGACGACGGCCGCGAATCCGCCGAGCCGCTCCACCCACCAGTCGCAGCGCCTGGCGAGCGGCAGCTTCGGCCACTCTGCGTGCCCCGGCACCTTCATCATCAGCAGCCGGTCGATCGCGAGGATCAGGGCCTTCTCGGCCAGGTTGGGCTTCTCCTGGGCGGAGTACCCGGTCAGGATGCTGCGGACGCCGAACGGGTCCGGGGTGCGGAGCGCGTCGAGTACGGTGTCGATCCCGAACTCGACCCTGCTGAGGGCCAGGATCACGGCGGAATCGGGCACGTCGGGACGGTCGCTCACGCCCGCAAGGGTAGGGATCCGGCGGGTCAGATCGGTTGCCGGGGCAGCTTCGGCGTGTCAGTTGTGATTCGAACACGTGTTCGGGATACTTTGTGCGCGGAAGGTGTGCCGGACGGCCGAGTTGTCCACAGATTCGGAAGTGGCGACGAAAACTGTCCGACGTGATGGATACCTTCACTTGCGACACGAGAAGTCCTCCGGGCGGCTGGGAAGCGGCCCCGATTATGAGATGGGTCAGGTGGCATTCACATGGCGGGTGCAGCGAGTGCGGAGCGCGCGGTGGCCGATCGCGAGAAGGCGCTTGCGACCGCGCTGACGCAGATCGAGCGGCAGTGTGGCAAGGGTTCGGTCATGCGTTTGGGGGAGCAGAACAGGCCGCCGATCGAGGTCATCCCGACCGGGTCGATCTCGCTCGACATCGCGCTCGGGATCGGTGGTCTGCCGCGCGGCCGCGTGGTCGAGATCTACGGTCCGGAGTCCTCCGGTAAGACGACGGTCGCCCTGCACGCGGTCGCGAACGCGCAGCGGGCCGGCGGGATCGCGGCGTTCATCGACGCCGAGCACGCGCTCGACCCGGAGTACGCGCGGAAGCTGGGCGTCGACACCGACGCGCTGCTGGTCTCGCAGCCCGACTCCGGTGAGCAGGCGCTGGAGATCGCCGACATGCTGGTCCGCTCCGGCGCGATCGACATCGTCGTGATCGACTCGGTGGCCGCGCTGGTGCCGCGAGCCGAGATCGAGGGCGAGATGGGCGACAGCCACGTCGGTCTGCAGGCCCGGCTGATGAGCCAGGCGCTGCGAAAGATGACCGGTGCGGTCAGCGGGACCAACACGACCGCGATCTTCATCAACCAGCTGCGCGAGAAGATCGGCGTGATGTTCGGCTCCCCGGAGACGACGACCGGTGGTAAGGCGCTGAAGTTCTACGCGTCCGTGCGGCTGGACGTGCGCCGGATCGAGTCGCTGAAGGACGGGACCGACGTGGTCGGCAACCGGACCCGGGTCAAGGTCGTGAAGAACAAGGTGGCCCCGCCGTTCAAGCAGGCCGAGTTCGACATCATCTACGGCCAGGGCATCAGCCGCGAGGGCAGCCTGCTCGACCTCGGTGTGGATCAGGGCTTCGTCCGCAAGGCCGGCGCCTGGTTCACCTACGAGAGTGACCAGCTCGGCCAGGGCCGGGAGAACGCGCGGAACTTCCTGCGCGACAACCCCGATCTGGCCAACGAGCTGGAGAAGAAGATCAAGGAGAAGATGGGCATCGGCCCGACCCTTGACCAGCCGGCCGGCGAGGCCGCCACGGCCGAGGTCGATGTCGACTTCTGACCGACCCACCGCGGGCGGCAGCGTCCCCCGGCAGCCCACCGCTGCCGACGACGCTGCCCCCGCGGCACTGTCTCTACCCCACGACGAGCGCCTCGCGCTGGCCCGCAAGCTCCTGGCGGCAGGCACAGACACCTCGACACCTTCCAACGGCACGAGCCAGCGGTCCGGGTCCGATCGCAGTACTGACCGAGCTGGCGGCGCTGAGCGAGGTCGTGGTGACGATCCCGGTGCAGCTCGTCGTTCCGGTCCGGGCTCGGGGCGTGCTCGTACGTCGAGGGCGCGTCGCGGGGCCGATGCGGATGAATTCGTGGGGGACGACGAGTCGGGGTGGGACAGTTCCCGCCGGCGTACGGGCTCCATCAGGCGAACTGCCGGCAACGTCGATCCGTGGGACGAACAGCAGGACGAGCCGGAGAAGGCTCGACCGGCAACAAAACGGCGGCGTACGTCGAGTCGAGCGTCGAATCCGAGTTCTGCTGATCCTTGGGGTGAGCAGGATGAGCGCCCTGCCCATACGTTCGAGACGCAGGCCGCGGATCGGTTGGCGGAAGCACGCGCCTTCGCAGACGACGCGCCTGCGCGGGCCGCGGACGTCGCTACCCCGCCAGAACAGTTCGATCCGTGGGCAGACACGGATTCACCAGCTGCCGTCGAACCCTCCGCCAGCACCTCCCCGAGCCCTCACGCTCCGGCAAGCCAAAGGTCTACGGCGGAGCGCACACCCCGCGAAGACCAGCCCTCACCGACCGACGAGTTTTCACCGCCCTCGAGCGCGGCCCCTCGACGGGCGCTGCCCGAGGATGACAGCACGCCGTCCGACGAGCCTCATCCGGTTGACCACGAGGCTCCGGCCGATGACGCAGTACGGCCGAACAAGAGCACGCCGGTCGACGCGTCTCTCGCGGCGGATGGGGCGAGAGCTGCAGAGCGCCAGGTGGGTGCGGCGGATCGGGCCAGGGATGCGGATCCTCAGCTGGGTACAGGCGACGGCACGTCGAGCGGCGAGTCCATCACTGCAGATCGCTCGACGCCGACGGATCGCGTGGTGCCTGGGGATCGCGCTGTTCCTGCGGCTGAGGGCGCGCTGGGCGGGGAGTCGACCGCCTCCGGTAAGTCGCTCACGTCTGGTGGGTCGTCGCGTGCGGATGGCGTGGCGCGTGGGGATGGTGCACTGCGTGCAGGCGGGCTCTGGTCGGCGGGCGGGTCTGTCGCGGCGGAACGAGGCGGGGCTGGGGATGGCCCTGGGAATGTGGGCGCCGATGCGTCCGGCGGCGAGTCTCTCACCGCGGATCGCTCGGCGCCTGCCGATCGCTTGGCGTCTGGCGGACGTAGGTCCGGTGGCGAGGGTGGCACGGCGGGTGGCGGTGCGCCCGACGGCGAGGCTGCTGCGGTGGAGCCTTCGGGGTCTGCTGGGCGGGCTGGTGGGCAGGGGAGTCGGGGGCGGCGGACGGTGGGGGGAGGGTTTGGGCGGGGACGGAAGAGGCGGGGGAGTGAGGAGCCGGAGCGGCTTGGGGATGCTGTGATGGAGCAGGAAGCTGATCCTCATTCGGTGGCTCGGACGATTTTGCTGGACAAGTTGACGGGGCAGCCGCGGACTCGGGCTGAGTTGGCTGATGTGCTGGCTGAGCGGGAGATTCCGGACGACGTGGCCGATGAGGTGCTGGATCGGTTCACGGAGGTCGGGCTGATTGACGATGCCGCGTTTGCGAATGCCTGGGTGGAGTCGCGACATCGGGGGCGTGGGTTGGGAAAGCGCGCACTGGCGCAGGAGCTTCGGCGGCGGGGCGTGGATGAAGAGCTTGCCCGGGACGCGCTCGAGGAGCTGGAACCGGAGCAGGAAGAAGAGACGGCGCGACAGCTGGTACGGCGGAAGTTGCGGTCGATGCGTTCGCTGGAGCGGCAGGTGGCGATGCGGCGCTTGCTCGGGATGCTTGCGCGGAAGGGGTATCCGGGCGGCATGGCGATGAGCATCGTGAAGGAGGAGCTGGACGCCTCGCACGACGAGTTCCCGCTCATCGATTCATCCGGTTTAGGTCCTGAATGACGTCCGACGTGCGTGAAGCCACAGCGGCGGATCGCGCTGGGATCCAGCGGCTGCTGCGTGAATTGCACGGAGATGGTGCGGACGGGACAACCCTGCCCGAGATTCGTCAGCAGGCGCGGACGTTCGTTGCCGGAGAGGACGAAATCGTTGGCCTCCTCGTGGCGACGTTCGTCGACTACGGGCACGAGCCGTATGGCGTGGTGGAGGAGCTCGTAGTAGATCCAGCGAGCCGCGGCTCCGGGACGGGCGCTGCCTTGCTCGCGCAGTGCAAGTCCTGGCTCGAAGCGTTGGGCGCTGAGGTGGTCTTCGTATCGGCTGCCGACGAAGAGGCAGCCGAGTTCTACCTGCGCGCCGGGTTCAGGCGATGCACCGGTCGCTGGCTCTGGGCCACGGCAGGCCAACCGGCATAGGTCCGCCTGAGCTGTTTACCTTGCTAAAGGTCGTGCCCGGTAGGTGGCCCGGCAGTGCTGGCGAGGTTCCCGTATCTCGGCACACTTCGGCCGGCGGCTGGTACGACGAAACGACGGCCTGTTCGACCATGGCGGACTCCCGACCGAGCCGGTGGGTAGGTCGGACCGTGGCGGACTGCCGACCCGCACCGGTGGGTAGGTCGGACCGTGTCGGAGCCGCTGCAGGCGGTCGCGTAGGAGCGTGCGCTCGACCGGCCAATCGGTCGCGGGTTCGGGGTGGCGTGCATGGCGGTCTCGCCGTGGACCGCGGGTGGATGGGTGAGCAGCCAGAAGTTCACCGCACGGTGGGTGCTGCGGTTCCTCGAGAGGCTCACTGGCGTACAGGAGCCGAGCATCAGCCAGCGGTGTCGGAAGACATTCGATGACCTTACGTCCGTGGTCTGCCACGACTGCATCAGCAGGCCGCCGGTGCTGCTCGAGACGGGTGCACGGCTGGACCTGGCGACGTACGAGGCGGCGTAGTCGCCGGCCGACCTTCGCGACCTCGACGGCGGTCGCAGCAGGAGCGCGGTGGTCGTCCCGGGAGTAGCGTCAGCGGCATGGTGAGTTTGGAGGATGTGGAGCGGTTGGTGGGGCAGTTGCCGGAGACCGAGGAGACGACGCAGCACGGGCGTCGGACCTGGGCGGTTGCCGGCAAGGGGTTTGCGTGGGAGCGGCCGTTCAGTAAGGCGGATCTGAAGCGGTACGGCGACGAGACGCCGCCCGACGGGCCGATCCTGGCGATCAGGGTCGAGGATCTCGCCGAGAAGGAAGCAGTGCTGGCCGCCCGGGCAGGGGACGGGTTCTTCACGATTCCGCATTTCAACGGGTACGCCGCGGTGCTCGTGCAGCTCGACAAGGTGCCGGAAGACGTGCTCCGGGACGCACTGCTCGACGGGTGGTTGGTGTACGCCCCGGCGTCGGTCGCGAAGGCGCACCTCGACGGGCGGTGACGGAGAGTGAAGTGGTTTCGGGTCCGGTGAGCGGCGAGGGGCGTTGACGGGTGCGGTGCGACGGTGTGTTATCCGAGGTAGGACTGGTATTTGGACCGGTCCGTAGGCTGGGATTTTCCGTCGATCCGCCCCAGACACCGCGGAGGGTGCAATGAACGATTTCCAGGAACAGGCGAAGAACTGGCTCCGGAATGTCGTCAAGCAGAACCCGGACAAGATCAAAGCCGGCGTCGAGAAGGCCGGCGACCTGCTCGACAAGCAGACCGGCGGGAAGTACGCGGAGAAGGTCGACTCGGTCCAGCAGAAGGTCGGCACGTACGTCGACAACCAGTCCAACGAAGAGCCGGCCCAGGCGGAACAGACACCTGCCGAAACGACCTCGGAGTCCACCACCGCAGGTACGGCGGAGAGCACGCAGCCCGACAGGCCCGCGCAAGGGCCCGCCAGCTGACCAGGTCCACCTCTGCAGCCCCGCGGCCGCCTCAGCGCCGCGGGTGCTGGAGATCGGCTCGCGACGTACACCTCTGCCCGTTGTGGAGTAGGCCAGTGCCCGGAGTGGTCTCATCCGGCGAGTCACGGGGGAGTGTCCGTCTTGACCGCGTGATGGGCCGCGCCTAGCCTCGGGATCAAGAAGGGATGAATCCACCCGCAACGGTGGCGGATATAACGATCGGTGAGTCGGGTGAAACAGGCCGACTGACCGGTAAAAATGACGCAACCACGCTCGACTGAGCTGAAGGAAGGACGACGGCGCCACGCGCTGTCGATAGACGGCACCGCACGCAAAACCCGGACGGCTACCTGGCCGGCAAGGGCGCGAGCGGCGTCACCGCGATCTTCGCGTTGTCGGCGGCGACTCACGGTGAGCAAGCGAGGCAAGCAACGCCGGAAAGCCGCACCACGCGGCGTCCACGGAGGCGAGCACAGCTATACCGTCGCAACGGTAGACACCGGTACCGCCCTACCAGGCGGCACCGGCACTGCCGTACCCCGATAGCCGCCGGACCTCGGCGGCGCCTTCAGCCGTACCGGTGGGGAGTCCCTTCGACAGACGGCCACAGTCCCGCTTGGGACTCGACGGAGAGGGGAGACGCCGATGACTGCGATGTCCGTTGGCCTGGCCCTGATCGGATTGCTGATCGCAGGATTGCTGGCCTGGATCGGCCTGAACCTCTCCCGCCGGAAAGCCGCCGACAACTCGACCGCGCAACTCGAGGCCGCGCAGTTGACCGCCGGCGCGAAGTCCGCGGCCGAGCTGATCCGACGGCAGGCCGAGGAAGAGGCCGCCGTACTGCGGACCCGCGCCGAGGCGGCCGAACAACGCGGCGAGGAGATCCGCCGCAGCGCCGAGGACCGAGCGTCCGAGGTGCGGCGTGATGCCGAGCAGCGGGCGTCCGACATCCGGCGAGAAGCCGAGGCGGAGGCGCAGTCGATCCGGGACGACCTGCGGGAGCAGCGTCTCGAGATGGAGCGCCGCGATCACCGGCTGACCGAGCGCGAGGAGCGGGCCGACGAGCAGCACCGCGCGCTCGAGGAACGCCAGACCGAGCTGACCGCGCTGCTTGGCGAGCTGGAGAAGCGCAAGAGCGAGATCAAGGACCTGGAAGACGAGCGCCGGCGGATCCTCGAAGGCGTCGCGAACCTGACCACCGAGCAGGCGAAGGCCGAGCTGGTCGCGGCAATCGAGGACGAGGCCAAGCGGCACGCGCACACGATCGTCCGCGAGATCGAGCGGCAGGCCCAGGACGAGGGCGAGATCAAGGCCCGCGAGATCATCACCGGCGCGGTGCAGCGGCTGGCATCCGAGCAGACCAGCGAGTCGGTCGTCTCGGTCGTACACCTGCCGAGTGACGACATGAAGGGCCGGATCATCGGCCGCGAAGGCCGCAACATCCGGTCGTTCGAGCAGACCACCGGCGTGAACCTGATCATCGACGACACCCCCGAAGCGGTGCTGCTGTCGTGCTTCGATCCGGTTCGCCGGGAGACGGCGCGGCTGACGCTGGACTCGCTCGTGCTCGACGGCCGGATCCACCCGAGCCGCATCGAGGAGATCTACGAGCGCAGCAAGGGCGAGGTCGCCGAGCTGTGCCAGCGAGCCGCCGAGGACGCGATGGCCGATGTCGGGATCACCGATCTCCATCCGGAGCTCGTCCGCACGATGGGGCTGCTGCGCTACCGGACGTCGTACGGGCAGAACGTGTTGAAGCACCTGATCGAGTCCGCGCACATCGCCGGGATGATGGCGGCCGAGCTCGGGCTGGATCCGAAGCTCTGCAAGCGCGGCGCGTTCCTGCACGACATCGGCAAGGCGCTCACGCACGAGTCCGAGGGCAGTCACGCGATCGTGGGCGCCGAGCTGGCCCGTAAGTACGGCGAGAACGACGACGTCGTGCACTGCATCGAGGCGCACCACAACGAGGTCGAGGTCCGGACCGTCGAGGCTGTGCTGACGCAGGCTGCGGATGCGGTGAGCGGCGGCCGGCCGGGCGCGCGGCGGGAGTCGTTGGAGGCGTACGTCCAGCGGCTTGAACGGCTCGAGGAGATCGCGATGCAGCACGACGGCGTCGAGAAGGTGTTCGCGATGCAGGCCGGCCGCGAGATCCGGGTGATGGTCCTACCGGACGCCGTCGACGACATCGCGGCGCAGGTGATGGCACGCGACATCGCGAAACAGGTCGAGGAGGAGCTCACGTACCCGGGCCAGATCCGGGTGACCGTGGTCCGCGAGTCCAGGGCTACTGAGGTGGCGAAGTAGCGTACTTCGCCCGCCACGCCGGCGGGTCGAACGGAGCCCCGTAGATCCGGGTCTCGCGGGCGATGCGGCCGTCGCGGAACTCGACGACATTTGCCACGTAGTAGATGTCGCCGCTGTAGTCCGACCGGCCGAGGATGACGAAGTGGTCGCCGGAGCCGGTGATGCGGAGGATCTGGATCGACGGCGGGTTCGGGTACTCCTGCTGCATCGCGCGCATGGTGTCCCGTCCGACGATGCGTTCGCCGGACTGCGGCATCTCCAGGACGTAGTCCTCCGTGCGCATCTCGTGCTCGGCCTCCGCCGAGAGCACGAGTTCGCTGTCGGACGTCCACAGGCGTTCGAGCAGTTCACGGTTGTCCATGAACTCATGGTGCACCCGGCTCGCGCCGACGAGGGCGACTACCTTCTCGGGCGGGTCCGGGCGGTCCGCGGCGTGACGTCGATCGGCTCGTCGGAGACGCGTTCCGGCGGGTCCGTGCGGTACTGGCGCTCGACCTCCGGGTCGATGACGGGCTTGTCGGTGAGTCGGCGCTGGTTGGCGAGGCGGTAGGACAGCCAGATGCCGGCCGCGCCGCCGAGCATGATGATGATCCCGAGAGCGGTCAGGTTGAACGTGTCGAACGTGTCCCGTACGGCGAAAGCGAGGACAGCGCCGATCACGACGAGTGCGATCCCGGCCCCGATCCGCATACCTGCTCCTTCCATCAACACGGAGTAGCTGATCTCACTCCCCGTGCCCAGAACAGGTCGGTTGTATGCGCTCAGCGGAAGGCGGACTGCCCCGTCAGTGCCTGGCCGATGACGAGCTGGTGGACCTCGGACGTGCCTTCGTAGGTGAGGACGGACTCGAGATTGTTGGCGTGCCGCATGATCGGGTACTCGCCGCTGATGCCGTTCGCCGCGAGGATCGTGCGGCATTCGCGGGCGATCGCGATGGCCTCGCGGACGTTGTTGAGCTTGCCGACCGACACCTGCTCGGGGCGGAGCGTGCCCTTCTCCTTCAGCCGGCCGAGGTGTACGGCGAGCAGGATGCCCTTGTTCAGCTCGACCGCCATGTCGGCGAGCTTGGCCTGGGTCAGCTGGTACGCCGTGAGCGGCTTGTCGAACACGATCCGCTCACCGGCGTACGCGATCGCGGTCTCCAGGCAGTCACGGGCCGCGCCCATCGCGCCGAAGATGATGCCGAACCGGGCCTCGTTCAGGCAGCCGAGCGGACCGGACAATCCGCGTGCCTCAGGCAACAAAGCTGAGCCGGGCAGCCGCACATCCGACAGCACCAGCTCGGAGGTGACAGACGCGCGCAGCGACATCTTCTGCTTGATCTCCGGCGCCGAGAAACCCGGCGTCGAGGTCGGTACGACGAAGCCGCGGACCCCGTCGTCGGTCCGCGCCCAGACCACCGCGACGTCGGCGACCGAGCCGTTGGTGATCCACATCTTCGAACCGTTCAGCACCCAGTCGTCGCCGTCGCGGCGGGCGTTGGTGCGCATGCCGGCCGGATTCGACCCGAAGTCGGGCTCGGTCAGCCCGAAGCACCCGATCGCCTCGCCTGCGGACATCCGGGGGAGCCACTCGTTCTTCTGCTCGTCACTCCCGTACTTCCAGATCGCGTACATCGCGAGCGAGCCCTGCACGGAGACGAGCGACCGCATCCCCGAGTCCGCCGCCTCGATCTCCAAGCAGGCAAGCCCGTACGCGACCGGGCCGAGACCGGCACATCCGTACCCGGTCAGGTGCATCCCGAGGAACCCGAGCGCCCCCAGCTCCTTCGCCAGCTCCCGCGCCGGAATCGAAGCCGTCTCGAACCACTCCGGCAACGCCGGCCGCAGCCGCTCATCCGCGAACCGCCGAGCCGCCGCCCGAACGTCGACCTCCTCCGCAGTCAGCAGGGAGTCGACATCCACAAGATCCAGCGAAACCGTCATACCCGAACGCTAATCGATCACTTGCGGTACCAGGGCCACCACCAGTGGCGTTTGCGGGGATGACGGACGATGACGTTGGCGTGTTTGGCCTTGCCCGTGACGTGGAGGCGTACTCCGCCGGGGCGCGGGGCCACGGCCTTGTTCTTGGCGCTGCTGTGGTGGACGTCGACCTGGTCGATGTCGACGCTCCAGCCCTCGGGGATCACCATCACGACGGAGCTGTGGATGGCGTGGGCGTCGACGTGGATGTCGGCCCAGTGGACGACCGCGTCGGTGAAGTCGAGTTTGACCGACGAGTGTTCCGCGATCGCGGTCAGCCGTTCGGGCACGACCCACGCGCCCTCGCGCTTCTGCGCGCTGTGCCTCGCGCGAAGGGTGAGCTCCTGGGAGCTGCCGTGGGCGATCGGCATCAGGTCGGCGGTCG
The DNA here is from genome assembly GCF_004365355.1 of Kribbella pratensis. Lineage (GTDB taxonomy): Bacteria > Actinomycetota > Actinomycetes > Propionibacteriales > Kribbellaceae > Kribbella. The sequence continues at coordinate 1,156,850 of NZ_SODP01000001.1, forward strand.
CGTTGCGCAGTTCGAGCTGGGTCTTGGCCGAGTAGATCTGGGTCAGCCGCTCGTCCAGTTCCTCGAAGTCCAGCCGCCCGTCGGTATGCGCTTCCTGGACCACGGCGGCGGCACGTTCGCGGTCGTTGTCGGATGCCCGGTGACCGGGCGGCGGCTGCTCCAGACTCATGCGACGAAGGGTAGCGCCGCTACCGGTCCGCGCAGAACGACAGGAACGTCCCGACGACCGCCGACCACGTCTTGTCCAGCTCCTCGGCATACCGCTCGGCATCCGCGACGACAGTGTCCGGATCGAACCCCATCGACCGCAGCCGCTCCGGGTTCCAGCGGCGTACCCGATCGCCCTCCACCTCGGGGTGGAATTGCACACCCCAGCTCCGGTCGCCGACACGCAGCATCTGGATCGGGCACCGCTCACTGGACATCAGCAGTACGGCGTCCTCCGGCAGCCGGGTGATCTGGTCCTGGTGGCTCTCCACCGCCCGCACCGTCGACGGCAGGCCGCTGACCAACGGATCGTCCGCGGCAGCGGGCAGAACTGTCAGCGACGTCACACCCTTCTCCGGCAGTCCGTACTTCCCCTTCACCTCGCCGCCGAACGTGTGCGCCAGCAACTGACCGCCCAGGCAGATCCCGAGCACAGGCACGCGGCCATGCGCGTCACGCAGCAGCGATCGCTCGGCCGGCAGCCACGGCGACCGCTCGTCCTCGTCGGGCAGCATCCCGCCGCCGAGCAGGATCAGTCCCGCATGACCGTCCACGCTCGTGGGCACCGGCTCACCGTCCCAGGCCCGGACGACGACGGGAGTGATTCCACGGTCATCGAGCCAGCCGAGCAGCTTGCCCGGACCGCTGCCCTCGTCGTTCTCGATCATCAGCACGGAAGTCGGCGTGGTCACCGGGCCACGGTACGCGGCACACCGGACGCCGCCGTACCGGAGTCGTGATTCCTGGATACTGATGCACTGGGGGTGCAGATGGAGCCGATCAGTGGATTCGTGCGTGCCGTGGTGGGGGACGTGGCCTTCATCTTCGGCAAGGGTCTGGTTAACGCGTACCTGCTGGCCCGCCGCAACCGAGTGCGGACGCCACAGCTCGACCTCCTGGTGCGGTCGCACGGTCAGTACGTGCCGCTCGCCATCCCAACCGGAACCGTGCCCGCAGTCGACCGGCTCGTCGGGCTGGACGAGAGCCGGCCGGCGCCTCTACTGACGGTCGAGTTCACCCCGGGCGACACCGGCGCCGAGGCACACCTCACCGCCAACAACCCGGTCCTCATCACGGTCACCGACGTCTCTCACCACGAGTACGACGCAGTAGTGCTGACGACCTCGCTCGGCTCAGCGGCGTACGCACAGCTGCCGCCGGGGTACTACCACGTGTCCGCTGTGGTCATCGATGAGTACGCCGAACTGCTGCAGGGGTATGGCGCTCAGCACAACCTGCACGTGGACAAGGGCGACGACCTGATCGTCTCGCTGTCGATCCGCACGGCCGGGGTAGGCGAGATCGCGAACGCGCTGGAGACCGGGCCGCAGCCCGTGCTCGTGGGGGAGGACGGCGACGTCGTGCCGCTGCTCGACCTGGTCCGCATCGGACGCGCGCCGGACTGCGACGTGATCATCGACCGCCAGGAGGTCAGCCGCCACCACGCGGAGCTGCTGCGGATCGATGCAACCAGCTACGAGCTGCGGGATCTCGGGTCCACCAACGGGACGTCGGTGAACGGCGTACGGATCGAGACCGCGATGGTCGGTGACGGCGACGAGATCCGGCTCGGCGCGCTGCCGTTCCGCTTGTACCTCGGCTGACCCGATCTGGCACCGGACCTGGAACAATGGCGCCGTGAACTCACGCAGCGTCGTCATCCTCGGCTCGACCGGCTCGATCGGTACTACGGCGCTCGAGCTGATCGGCCGGAACCGCGACCGCTTCCGCGTGCTCGCGCTGTCCGCCGGCGGCGACAACGTCGGGTTGCTGGCCGAGCAGGCGCTCGAGTTCGACGTCGAGGTCGTCGCGGTGGCGAAGGCCACGGTCGCGCAGGACCTCCAGCTGGCGTTCTACGCGGAGGCGCAGCGGAAGGGGTACGCGCAGGGCGAGTTCCGGATCCCGAAGATCGTCACCGGGCCGGATGCCGCCAGCGAGCTCGCCGCGATGCCGTGTGACGTGGTTCTCAACGGAATCAATGGATCGGTCGGCCTGCACGCGACGCTGGCCGCCCTGGACGCCGGGAACACGCTGGCTCTGGCCAACAAGGAGTCGCTGGTGGTCGGCGGCCCGATCGTCACGCGGCGGGCCAAGCCCGGCCAGATCGTCCCGGTGGACTCCGAGCACAGCGCGATCGCCCAGTGCCTGCGTGGCGGTACGCCGAACGAGGTCCGCAAGCTCCTGCTGACCGCGAGCGGCGGCCCGTTCCTCGGGCGGCCCCGGAGCGAGCTGGCCGATGTCACGGTCGAGCAAGCCCTTGCCCACCCGAACTTCGCGATGGGCCCGGTCGTCACGATCAACTCCGCCACACTGGTCAACAAGGGTCTGGAGCTGATCGAGGCGCATCTGCTCTTCGGCATCCCGATGGACCGGATCGACGTCGTGATCCACCGGCAGCAGGCGATCCACTCGATGGTCGAGTTCTTCGACGGCGCCACGATCGCGCAGGTCGGCGTGCCGACGATGACCGTGCCGATCGCGCTCGCGCTCGGCTGGCCTGACCGGATAGCGGACGCCTCGCCGCCGTGGAACTTCGCCGAGGCGAGCACCTGGACGTTCCAGCCGGTCGACGACGACGAATTCCCGTCGGTCGGCCTGGCCCGCGAGGCAGGTACCCGGGGCGGTACGGCGCCCGCCGTGTTCAACGCGGCGAACGAGGTCTGCGTCGAGGCGTTCCGGGCCGGACGGCTGCCGTTCACCGGGATCGTCGACACGATCGCCCGGGTGGTGACCGAACACGACGTACCCTCGTATGTGGAACTGTCTGTCGACGACGTGCTCGCCGCGGACGCCTGGGCCCGGAACCGGGCTCGCGAGATCACTACCGGCCACCGATAGCAGCCAGGAGAACCAGAAGGCATGACCGTGCTTCTCACCACCGTCGGCATCGTGCTGTTCGTGCTGGGGGTCCTGATCTCCGTGGCGCTGCACGAGATGGGCCACATGCTCCCGGCGAAGGCGTTCGGGATGAAGGTCACGCAGTTCTTCGTCGGCTTCGGCCGGACCGTCTGGTCGACCAGACGCGGCGAGACGGAGTACGGCATCAAGGCGATCCCGGCCGGCGGGTTCGTCCGGATCATCGGGATGCTGCCGCCGGGCAAGGGGCAGGACCCGACGAAGGTCCGCAAGGCCAACACCGGACCGATCCAGTCGCTGGTCGAGAACGCGCGGTCCGCGGAGTACGAGACGATCTCCCCTGAGGACGACGGCCGGCTCTTCTACCAGAAGGTGTGGTGGAAGAAGCTGATCGTGATGGCGTCCGGACCGCTGGTGAACGTGGTGATCGCGTTCGTGCTGTTCGGCGGGCTGTACATGCTCTACGGGACGCCGGTCGCGCAGACCACGGTCTCCACCGTCACCGACTGCGTGATCCCGGCCAACCAGGCATCGGCCGACAGGCAGTGCACCGACACCGACAAGGTCTCGCCGGCCAAGGTCGCCGGCTTCCAGGTCGGTGACAAGATCGTCTCCTTCAACGGCACGCGGATCAGCAGCTGGGACCAGCTCACCCCGCTGATCCGCGCGAACACCGACAAGCCGGCCACGATCGTTGTCGAGCGCAACGGTGCCCAGAAGACGCTGCAGACCAACACGATCGTGAACCAGGTGCAGGAGAGCGCCACCTCCGACAAGCTCGTGTCGGTCGGGTTCCTCGGCATCTCGCCGACCGAGAAGGTGGAGCGGCAGAGCTTCGGCTTCGTCGTCGACCAGATGGGCAAGCTGACCGTCAGCACCGTGCAGGCGCTCGGCAAGTTCCCGGAGAAGCTCGTCGGGGTCGCCAAGTCGATCGTCGGCGGTCAGCGCGACCAGGACAGCCCGATGAGCGTCGTCGGCGCGAGCCGGGTCGCCGGTGAGGTCGCCTCCAGCGACCTGGGCGTCGGCCAGAAGATCGCCACCGGGATCCTGCTGCTCGCCTCGCTGAACCTGTTCCTTGCCCTGTTCAACTTCATCCCGCTGCTGCCGCTGGACGGCGGCCACATGATCGGCGCGATCTGGGAAGGCATCCGGCGCGGCTTCGCCAAGCTGTTCCGCCGCCCCGACCCCGGGTACGTCGACGTGGCCAAACTGCTCCCGATCGCGTACGTCGCAGCGAGCGCGATCGTGGTGATGGGCGTGCTGCTCGTCATCGCCGACATCGTGAACCCCATCAAGCTCTTCAACGGCTGACCGTCACCGACACTGGTTAAGGACTCATGAGCATCAACCTGGGCATGCCCGCGCTGCCGCCTCCGACCCTCGCGCCGCGCCGCAAGACCCGTCAGATCAAGGTCGGCAGCGTGCTGGTCGGCGGCGACGCACCGATCTCGGTGCAGTCGATGACGACCACGCCGACCAACGACGTCAACAAGACGCTGCAGCAGATCGCCGAGCTGACCGCGGCGGGCTGCGACATCGTCCGGGTCGCCTGCCCGCGGCAGGAGGACGCCGACGCGCTGCCGGAGATCGCGAGGCACTCGCAGATCCCGGTGATCGCCGACATCCACTTCCAGCCGAGCTACGTGTTCGCCGCGATCGAGGCCGGCTGCGCCGCGGTCCGGGTGAACCCGGGGAACATCCGCAGGTTCGACGACCAGGTCAAGGAGATCGCCCAGGCGGCGAAGGACCACGGTACGTCGCTGCGCATCGGCGTGAACGCCGGATCGCTGGACAAGCGGCTGCTGGAGAAGTACGGCAAGGCCACGCCGGAGGCGCTGGTCGAGTCGGCCGTGTGGGAAGCCTCGCTGTTCGAGGAGCACGACTTCCACGACTTCAAGATCTCGGTCAAGCACAACGACCCGGTCGTGATGGTGCAGGCGTACGAGATGCTGGCCGAGCGCGGTGACTGGCCGCTGCACCTCGGCGTCACCGAGGCAGGTCCGGCGTTCCAGGGCACGATCAAGTCGTCGGTGGCCTTCGGTGCGCTGCTGTCGAAGGGCATCGGTGACACGATCCGGGTGTCGCTGTCCGCGCCGCCGGTCGAGGAGGTCAAGGTCGGCCTGCAGATCCTGCAGTCGCTGAACCTGCGCGAGCGCAAGCTCGAGATCGTCTCCTGCCCGTCCTGCGGCCGCGCCCAGGTGGACGTGTACACGCTCGCCGAGCAGGTCACCGCCGGCCTCGAGGGCATGGAGGTCCCGCTCCGCGTCGCCGTGATGGGCTGCGTCGTCAACGGCCCCGGCGAAGCCCGCGAAGCTGACCTCGGCGTCGCCTCCGGCAACGGCAAGGGCCAGATCTTCGTCAAGGGCGAGGTCATCAAGACCGTCCCGGAGTCGGCGATCGTGGAGACCCTCATCGAAGAGGCCATGCGCATCGCCGAAACCATGGAAACCGCCGAACCCGGCGAGCCCACCGTCTCCATCAGCTGACAAACACCAGCCCTGCGCCAAGGTCTGGTGCTCAACTCCCGCCAGACCTGCTGCCTCGGTGCCCTGGTCTGCGGACGACTTCAGTGGTTCGCGGACCCGGTCGGCGCCCTGTCGTCGTCGTTGTGGGTTGCTATTGGTCTGACCGGCGGCAGCGCGGGTGGTTGGGTCGGGTCGTCCGTTGGGACCATGCGTCGTACTGCGGCCGGCATGGCGCCGACCGTGAACGCGTGGACGGCCGGTCCGACGGACGCGGTGACGAACGACGCCACGGTCGGGACGTCGGCAGGGAGCGGAACGAGGTGCTCACCTGGACCGAAGTGGGAGTCGACGATCCGCATGGAGGTGCTCGCAGGTTCGGGTGGGGTGAATGACGTGGCCCACCAGGCCTCGACGACGACCTGGGACGGTTCCTGCAGGGTGATTCGTACCGTCCTGTTGGTGGCGTCATAGGCCACCCCGTTGTCGTCGCTGGCAGTCGACAGGACGCTCTCGACCTGGGCAGCGATAAGGCCTGCGATTCCGGCGAGGCCCTGGACAAAGGTGACCTGACCGTTGACCTGCGAGATCGCCTCGCTGAGGTATTGCTTGGTGCCGGCCGGAACCATCCCGCCGAACATCACGACATCGAGGTTCGTCGTGTCGTACTCCGTCAGAACGTCGTCGAACTGATTTGTCGCGTCCGCGTGGAAGCCCTTGCTGCGCAGGATGCCGGTGGCGTCGAGGATCACGCCCGGACTCCTGCCGATGACCAGAATCCGTTCGGGTCTGCTGGTGATTGATTCGCCCATGAGCCGGTCTCCCGAGATTTCAGTGTTGGTATGGCCAACATAGCAAGTGTTGGTCGTGCCAACAACTGGTATCGTCGGTCCATGCCGATGGATCACGCGCCGCGTCGTACTCCCGATCGCGTCAAGGATCGTCCGACCTGGCTCATCAGCCGGACCTTCGCCCGCTCGTCGGGTCTGCTCGCCGCCGGGTTCGAGTCGCACGGCAGCGGACTTCGCAGCTACCACTACCGGCTGTTGGCCGCGCTCGAGGAGTGGGGGCCGGCGAGTCAGGCCGACCTGGGCCGGGGGACCGGGATCGATCGCAGTGACGTCACTGCGGCACTGTCCGAGCTCGAGGGGCGTGGGCTCGTCGAGCGGTCGGTCGACCCGAGGCACAAGCGTCGCAATATCGTCACCATCACCCCTGCGGGGATCGCCCAACTCCTGGAGCTCGACAATGTCATCGACGGTATCCAGGAGCAGGTCCTGAAGCCGCTGACGAGCGCGCAACGCCGGCAGTTCATCGCCCTGATGGTGAAGCTCCTCGCAGCCGACGAACCTCTGCCGAAAGGGTCCCTCTGAGGATGTCCGAGTATCTGGTTGTCTGTGCCGTTGCCGGGGAGGCTCGCTATGTGCCGGCGGGGGTGCCGCTGGTGGTTACCGGGGTTGGGAAGACTCCGGCTGCCGTTGCCGTGAGCCGGGCGCTGGCTGAGCGCGATACGTCTGACCTGGTGGTGCTGAATGTCGGCACGACCGGGGCGTTGCGGGACGGCCTGTCCGGACTGTTTCTGCCGAGCACAGTGATCAATCACGACGTGAATGCGGAGGCCGTTCGGGCTATCGGGCTCGACCCGCAGGATGAGCTGCACATCGAGGGCGGGGACGGGACGGTGCTCGCGTCAGGGGATGTGTTCGTGACGGACTCGCTGGTGCGGCAGCGGCTGGCGGAGCGGGCGCATCTGGTGGACATGGAGGCGTACGGCGTCGTGTACGCGTGCCGCGAGTACGGCGTACCGGTCCGCGTCGTGAAGCACGTGTCCGACTCAGCGGACGAGGCAGCCCTCGACTGGCCGGCCCTGGTGGATGCGAGCGCCAAGGTCCTGGGGGAGTGGGTCAGCAACTACGTGCGCTGAGCCACTCCAGTACGACGGTCTCGCGCGCCAGCCAGCGCATCACGCCGACGCCGCTCTCCATCACCCCGCGGTTCGCCGCCAGCGCGGTGTCGACAGTCACCCACTGCGGCGTGAGTTCCAGCTCGGCCTCGTAGCCCTCCAACTGCTGATCGTCAGCTGGCGTTCCGCCCGAGCATTCGAAGTAGTACGACGTCATGCCGAACACGTCGTACTCCGCGTCGATCGCAGGCACCTCCTCGCGGGTCGTTGCCAGCTCGGCGCCGACGGCAACCGCGTCGTACGCGCACTCCTCACGGAACTCGCGGCGTAGCGCGGACTCGAAGGACTCACCCGGTTCGACGCCGCCGCCAGGGAACTTGTAGTCGCCATGGCGGGACGCGAGCAGCAGCAACTCCGGCCCGCGGAAGAGCACCCCGCGGACCGCAGTGCGTTCGACCACACGTCCGCCACAAGCGAGTTCAGGTGAACGAAAGGTGGCGAGGAGCATGCGGTCTATGCTGACTTGGCCTTGGGTCAAGTACGCCAGTTGCTGGAGGTTCATATGGCCGGTTCTTCGGTTCTGACGGCGCTGACGAGTGCGCTTGCGGATGGGTCGATCGAGGTGGTGGATCTGACGTCGCCGTTGTCCGCGACGACGCCGGTCATCCAGTTGCCGCCGGAGTTCGGCCAGACGGCGCGATTCGCGCTGGAGGAGATCAGCAGGTACGACGATCGCGGCCCGGCCTGGTACTGGAACAACTTCACCAGCGGCGAGCACACCGGCACGCACTTCGACGCACCGAACCACTGGGTCACAGGCAAGGACCTAGCCGACATCGCCTCGGTCCCGGCGAACCGGTTGATCGCTCCGGCCGTCGTGCTCGACTTTACGGCCGAGGTGGAGAAGAACCCCGACTTCCTCGTCGAGGTCGACCATCTGAAGGCCTGGGAGGCGGAGAACGTCCCGCTGCCCGCCGGCGGCTGGCTGTTCGTACGCACGGGCTGGGATGCTCGATCGCACTCGCAGGAGACCTTCCTCAACGCCGACGAGAACGGACCGCACACGCCGGGCCTGTCGCCGGAGTGCGCGCGCTGGGTCGCGCAGGAGTCGCCCGTCCTCGGCATGGGTGTCGAGACCGTCGGCACCGATGCCGGGAAGGCGCACTCGTTCGACCCACCGTTCCCGTGCCACTCCTACCTGATGGGCAGCGACAAGTACGGGCTGACCCAACTCCAGAACCTCGCGCAGCTCCCGCCGACCGGCGCCGTCATCATCGCGGGACCGTTGCCGATCGTCGGCGGTTCGGGGGCTCCTGCCCGGGTGCTCGCGCTGGTCGAACGCTGATGAATGTCGCGGACGCCGTCGGCCGGGCGTTGGTGGCCGCGGGCGTCCGCGACGTCTTCGGCGTGGTCGGGTCTGGCAACTTCCACCTGACGAACGCGATGGTCGCCGCGGGCGCGCGGTTCGTCGCCGCCCGCCACGAGGGCGGCGCGGCCACGATGGCCGACGCCTACTCACGGATGAGCGGGACGGTCGCCGCGCTCACGGTTCACCAAGGCTGCGGTCTGACGAACGCGATGACCGGGATCGCCGAAGCCGCCAAGAGCCGTACGCCGATGGTCGTGGTCGCGGCCGAGGTCCTCGAGCCGCGCTCGAACTTCTACGTCGACCAAGCGGCGCTGGCTCGCGCGGTCGGCGCCGTCCCGGTACGGACCAGCTCGCCGGAGACCGCGATAGCGGAGGCGCAAGACGCGGTGGCGATCGCAGTACGCGAGCGCAGGACGGTGCTGCTGAACGTGCCACTTCCCGTGCAGGCGTTGGAAATTCCGCCACCCGCGGCCGCCCAGCAATTGCCGTCGAGAGACGCGGTGGTGCCGGACGGCGCCGAGGTCGCTGCCCTCACCGACCTGCTACGGCGTGCCGAAAAACCCGTCTTCGTCGCAGGCCGCGGAGCTCGCGGACATCGCCGGATCCTCGAAGCGCTGGCGGAACGATCCGGCGCACTCCTCGCGACCTCGGCCGTCGCGCACGGCCTGTTCCACGGCAACCCCTGGTCGCTCGGGATCTCGGGAGGCTTCGCGTCACCGCGTACTGCGGAATTGATCCGCGACGCCGACCTCATCGTCGGCTGGGGCTGCGCGCTGAACATGTGGACGATGCGCCACGGTCAGCTGATCGGACCCGACGCGACCGTGGTGCAGGTCGACGACGACGCGTCGGCGCTCGGCGCGCATCGCGAGATCCAGTTGGGAGTCACCGGCGACGTCGGCCTGACCGCCAAGCTTGCTCTCGACGCATTCGGCGAACAACACACCGGCTATCGCAGGATCGAGCTCGGCGGCGTGCGCTGGCGGGACGTCGAGTACGACGACACGAGTACTGCGGAGCGGATCGACCCGCGGACGCTGAGCATCGCGCTCGACGACGTACTTCCGGCCGAACGCGTCGTCGCCGTCGACTCCGGCAACTTCATGGGCTACCCGAGCGCATACCTCGACGTGCCCGACGAGAACGGCCTGTGCTTCACCCAGGCGTTCCAGTCGATCGGCCTCGGCCTCGCCACCGCGATCGGCGCCGCGCTGGCCCAGCCGCACCGGCTGCCGGTGGCCGCGCTCGGCGACGGCGGCGCACTGATGAGTGCGGCAGAACTGGACACGGTCCGACGGCTCGGACTACCGATGCTGGTCGTCGTGTACAACGACGACGCGTACGGCGCCGAGGTGCACCACTTCGCTCCCGGCGGGCACGCGTTGGACACCGTGAGGTTCCCGCCGACCGATATCGCCGCGATCGCGCAGGGCTACGGCTTCGAGGCCGTGACCGTCCGCACTGCCGGCGACCTCGCCGCGGTGCAGGACTGGCTGGACGGGCCGCGTTCGGTGCCGATGCTCGTGGACGCGAAGGTCGTCGCGGATCAGCCGTCCTGGTGGCTGGAGGAAGCGTTCCGGGGCCACTGACTATCCTGGCTTGACCTTGACCCTGGGGGCAAGGTTTAGCGTCGGGGTGAAGGAGGCGGGATGCGGATCAGCGATCTGGCGGCCGAGGCCGGTGTGACGGTCAAGGCCGTGCGGTACTACGAGGCGCAGGGGCTGCTCAAACCTCGGCGCGAGGCGAACGGGTACCGGGCGTACGACGCGGACGACGTGGTCGTGGTGCGTGAGGTGAAGGCGCTGCTCAGTCTCGGGCTGACCGCAGAGCAGACGTACCCGTTCATCGAGTGCCTGCGCGCCGGCAACGAGCGCGCGGATGTTTGTCCGGCGTCGCTCACGGCGTACCGGACCCGGATCGCGGACGTGGACCGGCGGATCGCCGAGCTGACCGATCTGCGGGCCCGGCTGACCGACCTCCTGACCGATGCCGAGAGCTGGAGGATGAAACAACTATGAGTGAACTGCGTACCGTCGACGAGGCCACCTTCGACGAGGTCGTGCTGCGGTCCGAAAAGCCTGTGCTGGTGGACTTCTGGGCCGAGTGGTGCCCACCCTGCCACCAGATCGCGCCGGTCCTCGCCCAGATCGCCGCCGACCGCGCCGATCAGCTGACGGTCGTGAAACTGAACTCCGACGAGAACCCGTCCATCTCCGCCCGCTACCGCGTGATGGCGCTCCCGACCCTGATCCTGTTCCACCACGGCGAAATGATCTGGTCCGTCGTAGGCGCCCGCCCGAAGGCACGCCTCCAGAAAGAACTGGACGACGCCCTCCTGACCGCCGTCTAGCCCCTGAACTTGTAGAGCTCGACCAGCACGCCGTGCGGACCGGCGACGTACGCCGAGGTAGTGCCCCAGTCGGTTTCGGTCGGCTCGAGGACGACGTTGCCGCCTCGGCGGCGGATCTCTTCGATGTCGGCGCGGACGTCGTCGCTGCTGAACTGCAGGAGGGTGCCGCCGAGCGGGCCGAAGCCGTCGACCATCGCGCCGGTGTGCAGTGCGATCGTCATCGCGCCGGCCTTCACCTCGGCGTACCCCTCGCTCGCGGTGCCGGAGATCTCCAGGCCGAGGATGCCGGCGAAGAAGTCGGCCAGGTCCTGGTTCTTCTCGCGGGTGTCGGTGAGTAGACCGAGGTGGTCGAAGCGGAGGTTCATCGTCGGATCTCCCTGCCGGTTGACGGTTAGCTGTCTAGGATGCTAGCAATATAGCCATGGCGGATGAGGGTGGCAAGAAGGTGCAGTTCAACGTGTATCTGCCGCCTGGGCTGGTGCGGCGGGTGAAGCACAAGGCGATCGACGAGGGCGCGAGTCTGTCGGCGCTGGTCGAGCAGGCGCTGGCGGAGTACCTGGAAAAGCATGGGGAGGCGCGGGGATGAGCAGCGTGACGATCAGGCCGTTGCGGTTCACGGCCGACGTGGAAGGGATGCGTGCGTTCCTCGAGACGCTCGGGCTGCGGTCGCGGATCGAGTCCGAGCGGGGCGGCTGGGTCGACATGATGGCCGGTCGAGGCATGGTCGCGCTGCACGACGCGGCGAGCAGCAGTACCGGCGGCCGGCCGGGGCAGACCACGCTGTCCTTCGAGGCGGAGAAGATCGACGAGCTGCGGGACCGGCTCGAGCAAGTGGGATTCGTCGACGCGACCGTCTTCGACGAGGCGTACGGGCGCGTGCTGTCCGTGACGGGACCGGACAGCGTCGTCATCTGGGTCGACGAGCGCTCCGAGGACATGTACGGGTACAAGCTGCACGACGCGCGTCCGGACGAGCGCTGGTCGGTCACGCCGTACCTGACGGGTGCGGAGGAGCCGGCCTGGCGCCGCTTCTTCGAAGGCGTCGGCCTGCAGACCCCTGTGCGGTTCGGACCCGCCGACGGCGCGTTCGCCGTACGGCTCGACCTCAGCACCACGGAGCCCCTGGACGAAGTCGAAAGCCGGCTCGACACGTACGACGTGACGCGCACCGCGACCGGACTGGAGATCGTGGACCCCGACGGCCAGTTGGTCGTGGTGCACGGATGACCGCCGTACGCCGCCCCGAGCTCGCCGGCGACTTGTTCCTTGACCTCGACCGCACATGAACATGCAGGATGCCGCCATGACGACAGTGGTGCCTGATCGGCTGCGCGACGACCCGGACTTCCGGCGGTACTGGACCGCCCGCGCGTTGTCGATCACCGGGTCGATGGTCACAGCGATCGCACTCCCGGTGCTCGTCTACCGGCTGAGTGGTTCGACCGTCCTGACCGCGCTGGTGACAGCGCTGGAGTCGGCGCCATACCTGCTGACCGGACTGTTCGCGGGTGCGCTGGCAGACCGTTGGAACCGGCGGCGCGTGATGATCACCGCGGACTGCGTCAACGCCGTACTCGTCGGCTCGGTGCCGGTTGCGCATCTGCTTGGCGTGCTGTCGATCGCGCACGTGCTAGTGGTCGCGTTCACCGTTCAATCCGTCTATACGTTCTTCGACGGCGCGAACTTCGGCGCACTGCCGGTCCTGGTCGGCCGGGCCCGGGTAGCGCAGGCAAACTCCGCAGTCTGGACGGCGTCGAGCCTGATCGAGCTGTTCGTCCCGCCACTGACCGGTCTGACCCTCGCCGTACTCGATCCGGCCAGTCTGCTCACGCTGGACGCGCTCAGCTTCGCAGCGTCCGCGTTCGCAGTCCGGGGGATCGTGCGGGCGATGTCCGAGTCCCGGGCGGGTCAGCCACCGCTCCGGCCGCGGGTAGTACTGACCGACATCGGTGACGGACTGCGGTATCTGATCCACCACGCCGGCGTACGGACCATGACGATCGTCGGCAGCGTCCAGTCGTTCGCCGGCGGTGGATTCATGGCGCTGATCGTGGTCTGGTGCGACCGCGTCCTCCACATCGGTACGTCGGGACTCCGGTTCGGACTGGTCTGGGGGACCTGGGGCATCGGCGGACTGATCGCCGCACTCAGTCTGCCCCGGTTGCTGAAGCGGATGCCGCCCGCAGCGATCACGCTGTACGCACTGCCGGTCTCTGCGCTCCTGGGCGTGCTCACACCGCTGTCACCCGACTGGGTCGCCGCTGCGTTTGCAACGCTCGTCTGGGGTTCGGCGTACGTGCTGGTGATCGTCAACGCGATCTCGTACCGCCAGCAGGTGACTCCCGAGAAGCTGCTCGGCCGGGTCAACACAGCGGGCCGGATGCTGTCCTGGGGCGTCGGGTGGACGCTGGGCTCAGTGGTCGGCGGAGTGCTCGGCAACGCCTTCGGACCGCGCACCGGAATGGTGCTGATGGGGCTGTGCGGATGCGTCGGCGTGGTCTTCGCGTGGACCTCGCCGTTGCGCCGGATCGCGGCCGGACAGGACGCCGAGCTTTCCTGACCCGGCCCCGTTGCATACGAGTACGGCGTTCATCCGCTAGGTTCTGCGCGTGGGCGTACGGGTTCTCGGTCCTCGCGACCTCGCGGCGGCGCGCGCGGTCATCGCCCGCGATCCGGTGGTGAATGTGTTCGTCGACAGCCTGGTCCAGGCGTCCGGACTCGACCCGCGGCGCGGCGCCGAGGTCTGGGGGTACGTCGACAAGGGCGCGCTGGAGGCCCTGTGTCACGCCGGCGGAAACATGGTGCCGGTGGGCGCGGACGACGCGGCGCTGCGTGCGTTCGCGGCGTACGCGATGCGGCGCGGGCGGAACTGCTTCCAGATCCTCGGACAGGCTCGCGCGGTCGATCAGCTGTGGAGCATCCTCGAGCCGCACTGGGGTCCGGCCCGCGAGGTGCGGGACGACCAGCCGTTCATGGTGATCGAGGGATCGCCGCTGATCGCACCGGATCCGCTGGTCCGCGAGGTGGAGCCGGTCGAGCTTCCGATCCTGTATCCGGCGTGCGTCGCGATGTACACCGAGGAGGTCGGCGTACCGCCGCAGACCGGTCCGGACGGGACGTTCTACCGGTCGCGGGTCGCGGAGCTGATCCGGGCCGGCCGCGCGTTCGCGCGGATCGAGGACGGCCGGGTGGTGTTCAAGGCCGAGGTCGGCTCGGTCGGCTCGGGCGTGTGCCAGATCCAGGGTGTGTGGGTCGATCCCGAGTACCGCGGTCGTGGGCTCGCTGCGCCCGGTATGGCGGCGGTGGTGGAGCTGGCCCGGCAGATCGCGCCCGTGGTCACGCTGTACGTCAACGCCTTCAACCTGCCGGCGCGCGCGGCGTACGAGCGGGTCGGCTTCCGCACGATCGAGACCTTCGCGACGATTCTGTTCTGATACTGCTTACTCTCCGTGATCCGGAGCCGGCGGTTGTCGGGTTGGCTGATCGGCATGCGAAGGCCGGCGGCTCTTCTGTGCACCTTTGCCCTGATGTTGCTGTCCTCGACGGCCTACTCGGCGCCCAACTTGGCGGCCGGCGCGACGTACTACGGGGGGTACCACACCGTCGTCGGCCACGAGCAGCACAACGCGGCCGTCGCCGCGGCACATCCGGAGCTGGTGAAGCTGTACGACATCGGCGACTCGTGGACGAAGGCGCAGGGACAGGGCGGGCACGACATCCAGGCCCTGTGCATCACGAAGCTCGCGCCCGACGACTGCGCCCTGAACAGCACCGGGAAGAAGCCCAAGTTCGTCCTGCACGCGCAGATCCATGCGCGCGAAATCGCGACCGGCGAGATCGCGTACCAGTGGATCGACCTGCTCGTCTCGTCGCACGGCGTCGATCCCGAGATCACCGAGCTGCTCGACACCCGCGAGCTGTGGATCGTGCCGATCGCGAACCCGGACGGCGTCGACGTCGTCGCGTCGAACCCGGCGCGCCCGCTGCTGCAACGGAAGAACGTCGACGACAGCGCCGGCGAATGCCAGGCGGGCTACCCCGGAGTCGACCTGAACCGGAACTCGTCGTTCCGGTGGGACGCGAACCAAGGCGATCCGTGCACGGAGATGTACCCGGGTGCGAAGGCGGCATCCGAGCCGGAGACCGTGGCGATCCAGGGGTTTCTGGCCAAGATCTTCCCCGACACCAAAGGCGCTGTGGACGCTCCGGCCGCCGCGAGCACGACCGGCGTATTCGTGACGCTGCACAGCTACGGGAACGACATCCTGGCGCCATGGGGGTACACGAGGACGGCCGCTCCGGACCAGGCCGCGTTGGTGGCCCTGGGCAACAAGATGGGCGGTTTCACGGGTTATCCGGTGTTCACGGGGGACGGCGGGATCGGGTACCTGACACCGGGTTCGACCAGCGACTGGTTGTACGGGACGCGCGGCGTGCCGTCGTACACCTTCGAGATCGGGCCGAGGACGGGGTGGTGCGCCGGTTTCCTGCCGCCGTACTCGTGTATTGCCTCGACGTTCTGGCCGTTGCTGAAACCAGCGTTGGTTTATGCCGCGAAGGCCGCCGCGACGCCGTACGGGCAATTACCGTGATTACCGTCGGGTAAGCTCCGGCGCATGTCGCGGAGCAAGACGACCACCGGCCTGTCCGTTCTGTTCGGCGTGCTCGGATCGCTGCATTTCCTGAAGCCCGAGCCGTTCGAGCGGATTGTGCCGCACGCGCTGCCGCGCAAGAAGGAACTCGTCTACGCGTCCGGCGTGGCCGAACTGGCCTGCGCGGCGAGTCTGCTCCACCCGCGCACGCGGCGGTTGGCCGGACTGGTGAGCGCCGGCCTGCTGGTCGCCGTGTTCCCGGCGAACGTGCAGATGGCTGTCGACCTGCGATCCAAGGGCTCGCGGACGGCACAGGCGATCGCGTTCGCGCGGTTGCCGCTGCAGCTCCCGTTGATCAGATGGGCGCTCAAGGCGGCCCGCGAGTGACCTGTGGATAACGTGGTGAGACCATATCCGCCGGGCGGATATTCTCTGTGACGTCCCGTTGTCCACTTTTGCACGCTTGGAGACTCCCGTGATTTTGCGTATGTCGTCGCTGTTCCTCCGCACGCTTCGCGAGGACCCGGCGGACGCGGAGGTCCCGAGCCACAAGCTGCTCGTCCGCGCCGGGTACATCCGTCGCGCCGCGCCCGGCATCTACACCTGGCTGCCGCTGGGCCTGCGAGTGCTGCGCAACGTCGAGCGGATCGTCCGCGAGGAGATGGACGCGATCGGCGCGCAGGAGCTGGTCTTCCCGGCGCTGCTGCCCCGCGAGCCCTACGAGGCGACCGGCCGCTGGACGGAGTACGGGCCGAACATCTTCCGGCTGAAGGACCGCAAGGGCGCCGACATGCTGCTCGGTCCGACGCACGAGGAGATGTTCACGCTGGTCGTGAAGGACCTGTACTCGTCGTACAAGGACCTGCCGCTGTCGATCTACCAGATCCAGAACAAGTACCGCGACGAGGCGCGGCCGCGGGCCGGCGTGCTGCGCGGGCGTGAGTTCGTGATGAAGGACTCGTACTCGTTCGATGTCGACGACGACGGCCTCGCCGCGTCGTACGAGAAGCATCGCGAGGCCTACATCAAGATCTTCGACCGGCTCGGGTTCGACTACGTGATCGTGCAGGCCATGTCCGGCGCGATGGGCGGCTCGCGGTCGGAGGAGTTCCTCGCGATCGCGGAGAACGGCGAGGACACCTTCGTCCGCTCCCCGGGTGGGTACGCCGCCAACGTCGAGGCGGTCGTGGTGCCGCAGTCGCCGGCCGTCGACGCGTCCGGCGTACCGGCCGCGGAGGTCGTGGACACGCCGGACACGCCGACCATCGACACCCTGGTCGACGCGCTGAACGCGAAGCACCCGCGGACCGACGGCCGGGAGTGGAGCGCGGCCGACACGTTGAAGAACGTGCTCGTCATGCTCGTGCACCCGGACGGGACCCGGGAGCCGCTGGCGATCGGCGTGCCGGGGGACCGGGCGATCGACGAGAAGCGCCTGGGTGCGCAGGTGGAGCCGGCCGAGGTCGTGGCCTTCGAGGAGGCGGACTTCGAGAAGAACCCGTCGCTGGCGAAGGGCTACATCGGGCCCGGCGTGCTGGGGGCCGAGAACACGTCGAAGATCCGGTACCTGCTCGACCCGCGGGTGGCCGAGGGGTCGGCGTGGGTGACCGGCGCGGACAGGACGGGCTTCCACGTCATCAACCTGGTGCATGGTCGCGACTTCACCGCGGACGGCACGATCCAGGCCGCTGAGGTGCGCGACGGCGACCAGGCGCCGGACGGTTCGGGTCCGCTGGAAACGGCGCGCGGTATCGAGATGGGCCACATCTTCCAGCTCGGCCGCAAGTACGCCGACGCCCTCGACCTGAAGGTCCTCGACCAGAACGGCAAGCTCGTCACGGTCACCATGGGCTCATACGGTGTCGGCGTCACCCGGGCGGTGGCCGCGATCGCCGAGGGCAACCACGACGAGCTCGGTCTGGTCTGGCCGCGCGAGATCGCGCCGGCCGACGTCCACCTTGTTGCCACCGGCAAGGATTCCGAGGTCTTCGCGAAGGCGGCCGAGCTCGCGGCAGGGCTGGAGTCCCGCGGCCTGTCGGTCATCTACGACGACCGTGAGAAGGTCTCGCCGGGCGTGAAGTTCAAGGACGCCGAGCTGATCGGCGTGCCGACCATCGCGGTCGTCGGCAAGGGCCTTGCCGACGGCACCATCGAGGTCAAGGACCGCCGCTCCGGCGACCGCGCCGACGTACCGCTCGCCGACGTCGTCGACCACCTGGTCGCGGCCGTCCGCGGCTGACTTGCGTCGGGCCCCGCTCAGGCGGGGCCCGACCCAGCGGGTCCGCGGCCAATTCGCTCGACGCGCAAACAAACCGCCCGAGAAAGACGTGGCCCCGGCGACATGACCTGAGTCAGCGGTCCACCGGGGCTTTCGACACTCATGCTACCACCGAAAAGGAGCAAGTCTCTGTGGTGTCCACGGACCCCGCAAAGCCGCCGGTAGGGCCATGGGTCTTGCGATGGTTGAGTGCGGCGAGGCTTGCGAAGTACCGCAATGAGCCGGCCGGCGACCTGTCCCGTGCGCTGGCCTTGTATGAATGGAGTCTGGCAACGCGACCAGCTCGAACAGGCCTGTGAGCGGGTCGGCCCTACGGGCGCGCCAGGCAAGGTGATTGCCGAGCTTACCTTCGGCTTCTGGCGCTTTCTCAGCTCCTCGGCCCACGAAAAGTCGGTCTGGGTGCCTTATCTCCACCAGGCCTTTCCGGCTGGTACGGATCGGAAGCGGGACGTGGACAGCAAGGTTGCTGCTCTCCACCGCCTGCGCAACCGCGTCGCCCACCACGAGCCGTTGATCACCGAGAACCTTTCACGTGAGGCGGCCAAGGTGACTGCGCTCGGTGGCCTGATCGATCCCGACCTTGGCGAGTACTTGTCAGCGACCTCTGCGGTGCCCGCGCTCTTGAGGGAGCGGCCGGTGTAGCTCTCCCTGGTTCCACCCCATCGACCTGAAACTTCTTCGGTCGAGTGTGTCGAGGAACGCCGGTCGGCTCCGATCCCGGGGTGAGACGCCAGAGGGGGTGTCTCGGATCTAGGGAGTTGGCGATGACGGAATCTGTAGTAGTTGGCCGGGGGATCGGCGAGCTTCGCGGCGCTGTGCTGGGTGAGGTCCTCGTGGACGGAGACGCCGGGTACGCCGATGCCGGGCGGGTGATCATGGCCGAGGGCCGGCCGAGCGTGGTGGTGCGCTGTACGGGTGCCGCTGATGTGGTTGCTGCCTTGAGATACGCCGAGGCGCAGGACCTGCCCGTCGCCGTACGGAGCGGTGGGCACAACGCGGCCGGGTTCGGTACGAACGACGGCGGCGTGGTCATCGACGTACGGCCGATGGACGAGGTCAAGGTACTGGCGGACGACGTCGTTCGCGTAGGCGTCGGCGCGACCTGGGGAGACGTGGCCGCGCGACTTGGAGAGCTCGGGCTGGCGATCTCGTCGGGGGATACGGCGAGCGTCGGCGTCGGCGGGTTGATGGCCGGCGGCGGCATCGGCTGGATGGTCCGCAAGCACGGGCTGGCGATCGACAACGTGGTGTCGGCCCAGGTGGTCACCGCGGACGGTTCGGTACGCCGGGTCGACGCCGTGAACGAACCCGAGCTGTTCTGGGGACTGCGCGGCGCGGCGGGCAGTCTCGGCGTGGTCACGTCGTACGACATCACCGCCGTGCGACAGCCGACCGTGCACTTCGGCACCCTGTTGTATCCGTGGACCCAGACGGAGCAGGTGCTCAACAGCTGGGCGGAGTACGCAGCGCATGCGCCGGCTGAGGTCACGTCCTCGCTGCAGCTCGCGCCGACGATGATGGCAGATCGCCAGGTCCCCGTCGCCGTGATGGTGTGCGTCGCCGGAGACCCCGCGCTCCTCGAACCGCTGCGCAACCTCGGCACGTTGCTGACCGACAAGGTCGCCGAGGTGCCGTACGCCGAGGTGTTCTCAGACATGTCGATGCCCGCGGATTGGCGTCCGCGGATCCGCAACGGCCTCTTCGACATGTGGTGGCCCGATCTCACCGGCAGGCTGCTCGAGGCACGTCAGCAGCTGCCGGCGATGGCGATGGAGATCCGGGCGCTCGGTGGCGCGTTCGGTGCGATGCCGGCGGACGCGACCGCGTTCGCCCACCGCGACGCGCAGTTCATGGTCAACTCGGTGCTGATGGGAACGCGCGAAGCCCAAGGCTCGCAGCCCGCGGAGTTCGACGCCTTCTGGCAGACCCTGCGGCCGAACGGCGCGTACGTGAACTTCCTGTCCGACCCGACCGACGCGGACCTCGACAGCTGCTACCCGGAATCACACCGCGCCAGGCTTGCCGCACTCAAGCAGGCGGTCGATCCGGGGCACGTCTTCCGCAGCGCCTTGAGTGTGCCACCGCGGCCGGAGTGGACCGGCGGACGCCGTCATTTGATGAGGTGGGCGATGCGGTCGCGCAGATAGTTCTGCTCGGCCGTGTTCCGGGTGCGCTCCAACGCCGCGAGGTAGTTGGAGCGCGCCAGGTCCGGTCGGCCGGCGAGCTCGTGCAGGTGGGCGAGGACCGACAGGCGGCGATGGTGCTCGCCGAGGTACTTGTCGTCGGCCAGTCCTTCGACGATCGCGATGCCGGCCTCCGGGCCCTCGGTCATCGCGATCGCGACGGCCGCGCCGAGCCTCACCATCGGACTCGGGTCGACCTTCTCGAGGAGGCGATAGAGGCCGGCGATCTGTTCCCAGTCGGTGGTCTCGACCGAGTCGGCCTCGCTGTGCACGGCGGCGATCGCTGCTTCCAGCTGGTACGGGCCGACGGCGCCGGTGCGCAGCGTCTCCTCGACGATGCGTGTGCCCTGGGCGATCTCGTCGGCGTACCAGCGGGAGCGGTCCTGCCGATCGGCCGGGATCAGGTCGCCGCCGGGCCCGGTCCGTGCGTCGCGGCGGGCGTGGGTGAGGATCATCAACGCGAGCAGGCCGGCCACCTCTCCGGCTTCGCCGGTGGCCTGACACAGCAAGCGGGTGATCCGGAGCGCCTCCTCGGCGAGATCCACGCGCTGCAACGAATCGCCGGCGCTCGCGGTGTGGCCTTCGTTGAAGATCAGGTAGAGGACCTGCAGTACGGCGGCCAGCCGCTCGTCGTACTCCTCGGCCGTCGGGAGCTCGAACCGGGCATCCTTGATCAACCGCTTCGCCCGGCTGATGCGCTGTGCGACCGTGCTCTCGCTGACCAGCAGAGCGGCGGCCACCTCGGCCGTGGTGAGACCGCCGACCGAGCGCAAGGTCAGCGCGATCTGTGACGCGGGCGTCAGCGCGGGATGACAACACAGGACGAGGAGCCGGACCGTATCGTCGGCGTCCTCGTGGTACTCGTCAGGGTCGTACTGGTCGGCCGGCGCCCGCAGGAAGTCGTTCAGCTCGCGCTGCCGCCGCGCGTTGTCGCGTCGCCAGCCGTCCATCATCCGGCGGGATGCGACGCTGATCAGCCAACCGACCGGGTGCTCCGGTACGCCGTTCGCGCCCCACTGCACGAACGCGTCGACGAGCGCCTCCTGGACCGCGTCCTCGCACTGGTCGAACGCGTCGTACCGCCGGACGAGAACCGCCAGTGCCCGCGGCGCCGCCGCCCGAATCGCCGCTTCGAGCTCAGGCACCGCGGGATCGCTCACGATTCGCCGGGCCGTCCAGTCAGGAAACCGTCCAGCTGGGCCAGGAAGTCGTCCTGGTCGAGACGGATCTCGCGGAGCTCGACGCGACGGAAGTTCGCCAGCGGGATCCGCGCCGCGATCTCCAGCGCCCGCTCCACCGACTCGCAGTGCAGCACCATCGCGCCGGCCAGGAACTCCTTCGTCTCCAGCAGCGGACGGTCCGAGATCACCGGCGTGCCGGCGACCAGCTGGATGTCCTTCTCCTCACCGGGGTCCTTGAGTCCGAGGATCGATACCAGCTCCCCGGTGGCGAACAGCTCGCGCGCGGTCGCGGCGACCTCCTCGCCGCCGCCGGACATCTCGACCAGCTGCTGTTCGGTGAACTGCTTGAGCGCTTCGGTGTTGTTGTGGATCAGCAGTAGGAACTTCACGCCGCCATTCTCGCGGATCGGGTGTCATAGCTCTCACCGGGCAGCATAAGGGTCCGTAAGGGTTGAGTCGTACAACGCCCTTACCTGATCATCGGGTCCGTGAGGATCTGCCGCTGTGCCTGATATTTCGTTGTGGACGTTGTTGTTCCTGGTGATCGCCGCCTTTGCGGCGGGCTGGATCGATGCCGTGGTCGGCGGCGGAGGGCTACTGCAATTACCGGCGATGCTGCTCGGTCTGCCGAACGCTTCGCCGGCGCAGATCCTGTCGACGAACAAGATCTCGTCGCTGTGCGGTACGACGACCAGTGCCGTCACGTTCGGCGTGAAGGTCCGGCCGGACAAGAAGACCGTCCTGCCGCTCGCGATCCTCGCCGGGCTCGGCGCGGCGACCGGTGCGTTGGTCGCGACGAAGATCCCGATGTCGTGGTTCAAGCCGATCGTGCTGGTGCTGCTGATCGTGGTCGCGATCTACACCGCGATGAAGCCGTCACTCGGTGCACGGACCGCGCTGCGCTTCGACGGCCGCGACCACTACCTCGCGGCGAGTGGGGTCGGCGTACTCATCGGCTTCTACGACGGCGCGGTCGGACCGGGGACCGGCTCGTTCCTGATCTTCGCCCTCGTCGGTCTCCTCGGCTACAACTTCCTGCAGGCCAGCGCCAAGGCGAAGATCGCGAACGTCGCCACCAACCTCGGCGCGATCCTGGTCTTCGCCCTCCACGGCGCACCGCTGTGGGGCCTCGGCCTGATCATGGGCGCCGCCAACATGCTCGGCGGCCTCCTCGGCGCCCGGACGGCGGTAGCCCGTGGCAGCCGGTTCGTCCGGGTGATCTTCCTGGTCGTCGTGTCCGCCCTGATCCTGAGACTCGCGTACGACGTGTTCTTCGCACGGTAGGGTCTTGAGATGGTCGACTACAACGGTCGGATGGGCAGTGTGTACGTCGCGGGCCGTGGGATGCAGCCCGCAGAAGTACGCCGCTGGACCTCGGCGTTCGCGACGTATCTGCCGCAGCGGCGGCCGTTGGATGTGCTCGATCTCGGGAGTGGGACCGGTCGGCTGAGCCCGGGACTCGCCGAGGAGTTCCAGGGCCGGGTGTACGGCGTGGAGCCGTCCGACCGCATGCGTGCCGCGGCCCAGCAGCATCCGGCCGTGACCTATCTGAGCGGCAGCGCCGAGCAGATTCCGTTGCCTGAGGCATCGGTTGATGCGGTGCTGATGTTTCTGTCGTTCCATCATTTCCCCGATCAGCTACAGGCTCTGCGCGAGGTGCACCGGGTCCTGCGGCCCGGGGGAGTGGCGTTGCTGCGCAGCCAGTTCTCGGACGTGATGCCGGACCTGTTCTGGTACGAGTACTTCCCGTCCGCGCGGGCGGTCGACGCGGCGATGTACGTCTCGGTCGGGGAGGCGAAGGCGCTCGCGACCGAGGCAGGGTTGGTTCCGGACGAGGACGTCGTACGGATCACCGCCGAGGAGCCGCGGACTTTCAGTGAGAGCTACCAGCGGCTCAGTCATCGGGCGTTCTCGACGTTCGAGTACCTGCCGGAGGACGAAGTCGGGCCGGGGTTCGAGCGGTTCGCTGCGGATGCCGAGCAGGATCCGGACCGTTTGATGCCGGTGTACTCAGCGACAATGCTGGTTCTCAGGCGTCCCAGCTGACGCGCAGCGCGGACGGCTTACGGAAGACGAGACCTCTCGGAGCGGGTGAGTCCGCTGCGAGGCGGAGGCCGGGGAGCTGAAGGACGGCTTCCAGCGCCGTGAGCGTTTCGAGCCGGGTCAGGTGCATGCCGAGGCAGATGTGCGGTCCACTCGCGAAGGCGAGGTGCCGGCGCGCGTTGGATCGGCGTACGTCGAACGTATCGGGTGACTCGAACATCTCGGGATCGCGGCCGGCGCCGGCGAGGGAGACGGTCACCATGTCGCCGCGGCGGATCTGCGCGCCGGCGAGCTCGATGTCACGGGTGGCGTAGCGGTCGACCACCGCGGCGGCCGGCTCGAGGCGGAGTGACTCCTCCATGGCGTTGGGCAGGAGCGTCGGATCGGCGAGGACGAGGTCGAGCTGGTCGCGGTTGGTCAGGAGGTGCCAGAGGGCGTTGGTGATCATGCCCTCGGTGGTCTCGATACCGCCGAACATCAGTACGGCGGCGTTCGCGACGACCTCGTCGACGCCCAGCCCGGCCTGTGCGGCGGCCGCGATCAGCGAGTCCGACGAGTCGATGCCTGCGGCAACATGTTTGTGCAGCTCACCGAACGCGGCGGCGCCCTCGGCGGTCACCGGGTGGCCGGCGGAGACGCCCGATACGGACGCGGAGATCGCCGTGTACCAGTCGAGCACCGTCGAAGCCGACGCAGGCGGCAACCCGAGCGACAACGCGACCACCGCGACGGACAACGGCCCTGCAAGCGCGGTGCGGAGGTCCGCGGCCGGGGCGACACCGGCGCGATCGGACTGAAATGCGGCCATCAGCTCGTCGACGGTTTGCTGCACCGGGCCGACGAAGCGACGCCGGGTCTCGGCCAGCGTGAACGGGGACTCGAACGGATCCCGATGGGCCTTATGGCCGGCGCCGTCGAGCGAAAGCATCGACGGACCGACGACTTGTGCCGTCGAGAACCTCGAATCGTCGACCGTGAACGTCTCCGGATCGCGCAGGACCTTCAGCACCAGCGCACGGGAGGTGACCATCCAGGTGTTCAGCGCCTCGATCCACCCGATCGGCCGGATGGCGGCAAGCGTCGGATGCGGGTCGGTTTCGAGTTGCTCGACAGTCACCACCCGACCAGCGTAATGATAGGACCACTGACCCTGCTGGTATTGCTGAGACAGATCGGATATGAACGACTCAGCAGGCCTCCGGGTTACGAATCCTTCAGGAACGCCCTCTAGGGTGTGGGCCATGTCGGTGTCAGATTCATCCCCCACCCCACCGCCCCGGTCAGGCCATTTGGTGCTGCTGCCTGCCGTCGATGTGGCGGACGGGCAGGCGGTTCGGCTCGTGCAGGGCGAGGCCGGGAGCGAGACGTCGTACGGCGATCCGCTGGCTGCCGCGATGGCCTGGCAGGAGGCCGGCGCGGAGTGGATCCACCTGGTCGACCTGGACGCGGCGTTCGGCCGCGGCAGCAACCGGGAGCTGCTCGCCGAGGTGACCGGCAAGCTCGACGTCCAGGTCGAGCTGTCCGGCGGCATCCGCGACGACGACTCCCTGGCAGCCGCCCTCGCGACCGGTGCCCGCCGGGTAAACATCGGCACCGCCGCGCTCGAGGACCCGGAGTGGTGCGACCGGATCATCCAGCAGTACGGCGACCGGATCGCGATCGGTCTCGACGTCCGCGGCCGGACGCTGGCCGCGCGCGGCTGGACCAAGGAAGGCGGCGACCTGTACGAGGTGCTCGACCGGCTGGAAGCGGCCGGCTGCGAGCGCTACGTGGTCACCGACGTCACCAAGGACGGCATGCTCCAGGGCCCGAACCTGGAGCTGTACCGCGACCTGTGTGCGCGCACCGACAAGCCGATCATCGCGTCCGGCGGCGTCTCGAGCCTCGACGATCTCAGGGCTCTGAGCACGCTGGTGCCGGACGGCGTCGAAGGCGTGATCGTCGGCAAGGCCCTGTACGCCGGCGCGTTCACCCTGACCGAGGCACTCGAGCTCACGCGTGGAGGCGACAAGTGAGTCTGGCCGACAAGCTCAAGGACAAGAAGGTCCTTGTCACCGGCGTCACCGGATTCGTCGGTGAGGCGCTGCTGCACCGGATCATCGGCGAGCTGCCCGGCACCACCGTGGCCGCGATCATCCGGCCGAAGGGCTCGCTGTCCGGCGCCGACCGGATGGCACAGATGCTCCGCAAGGACATCTTCAAGCCGTTCTACGGCGAGGGCACGCAGTACGCCGACGCCGAAGCACTGTGCGCGGCCCGGATCCACGTCATCGACGGCGACCTGTCCGACGTACCGGAACTGCCGACGGATCTCGACATCGTCGTGCACTGCGCCGGTGACGTCAGCTTCGACCCACCGATCCACGAGGCGTTCACGACGAACGTGCTCGGCACAAAGAGTCTGCTCGAGCGGATCGACGAGAGCCGGCAGGGGACCGATCGCCGGATCCACTACGTGCACATCTCCACCGCCTACACCGCGGGCCGCCGGCGGGGCGCGATCCCGGAGGCGCCGGTCGAGCACACCGTCGACTGGCGGACCGAGGCCGAGGCCGGGATGGCGATGAAGGCCCGGATCGAGGAGCAGTCCCGGTCCGCGCCGATGCTGGCCAGGTTCCGCAAGGAGGCCGAGAAGCTGCACCGCCGGGCCGGCCACCTGACCGCGGCGGCCGACACCGAGCGGCGCCGGACCGAGTGGGTCGCGAAGAAGCTGGTCGAGACCGGCACCGAGCGCGCCCGCAGCCTCGGCTGGACCGACTGCTACACGTTCACCAAGGCGCTCGGCGAGCGCGTGGTCGAGGAGTTCGCCGGCAAACTGCCGACGTCGATCGTCCGGCCGGCCATCATCGAGTCCGCGCTGCAGTCGCCGCACCCGGGCTGGATCGAAGGCTTCAAGATGGCCGAGCCGCTGATCCTGGCCTACGGCCGCGGTGAGCTGCCGGAGTTCCCGGCCAGCCCTGACTCCGTCGTCGAGATCATCCCGGTCGACCACGTGGTCGGCGCGATCTGCGCGGTGATGGCGACCGAGCCCGAGCTGAGCAAGCCGGAGTACTACCACGTCAGCTCCGGCGCCCGGAACCCGCTGACCTTCGAGCAGTTGTACGCCGGTGTCCGCGCGTACTTCTCCAAGCACCCGTTCGACCTCGGTGAGCGCGGCGCGGTCCGGCTCCCGGTCTGGAAGTTCCCCGGCGGCGACTCGGTCGAGAGCATGCTCCGGTACGGCGAGAAGGCCCACAAGATCGCCGACAAGATCATCACCACCGTGCCGCGGAGCGAACGCGTCCGCAAGTACGCGCGCGAGCTCGACGTGCAGAAGCGCCGGCTCGACTTCCTCCGCCGCTACATGGATCTGTACTCCGAGTACGCGCAGGCCGAACTGCAGTTCATCGACGACAACGTGCTGGCGCTGCACAACGCGCTCGAGGGTGACGACCGGGAGAAGTTCTGGTGCGACACCTCGATCGTGGACTGGCAGTACTACCTGCAGGAGCTGCACTGCCCGAGCGTCACGGAGTCCATGCGCCGGCTGGACGTCGTCCGCAAGAAGCGGAACAAGGCGCTCGCCGAGTCCGCCGGCGTACTGAAGAAGGTCGAGCCTTCCTCGGAGTCCAAGGTGATCGCGGCGTTCGACATGGACGGCACGCTGCTGTCCTCGAACGTGATCGAGACCTACCTGTGGATGCGGCTGCCCGAGCTGGACGGCCCGCAGCGGGTCGGCGAGCTCGGCGCGATGCTGCGCAAGCTGCCGAAGCTGATCGCGGCCGAGCGCAAGGACCGCGGCACGTTCCTCCGCACGATCTACCGCCGGTACGCCGGTGCCGATCTGGAGGAGCTGAACCAGATCGTCGACGAGATCCTCGCCGAGCACGTGCTCGAACGCCTGAGCGGCGCCGCCGTACGACGGATCCGTGAGCACCGCGCCGCCGGACACAAGACGATCCTGATCACCGGCGCGGTCCGCCCGCTGACCCGCCCGCTGGAGCCGCTGTTCGACGAGATCGTCGCGGCCGAGCTGGCCGTCGACGACCGCGGTCGCTGCACCGGCTTCCTGTCCGGGCCGCCGCTGGTCGGTGAGTCCCGGGCGGCGTGGATCAAGCACCACGCCCGGACGACCAACATCGACCTGTCGAAGTCGTACGCCTACGCCGACAGCCACTCGGACCTGCCGATGCTGGAGACCGTCGGCAATCCGGTCGCCGTCTCGCCTGACGTGTCGTTGTTCCGGGCCGCCCGGGCCGCGCGCTGGCAGATCGTCGACTGGAAGACCCCGTCCACGTCGTCCCGTCTGGAGCTCCCTGGGGTGAACGTTCGATGATGCTCGCTCTCGAGATGTACCGGTCGCCGGCCAAGTTCCTGGCGGCCAAGGCGGTCGGCGGCCGCATCCCCGGCATCCTGACCGGACCGGCCGCGCCGCTGCGCCTCGTCACGATCAACGAGCCGAAGGCCGAGCGGCCCGGCTGGGCGCGGATCCGGCCGATCCTGTCCGGCATCTGCGGCTCGGACCTCGGCATGGTGACGGGCTCGACCAAGCTGTACTTCTCCGCTGTGGTGTCGATGCCGTTCGTCCCCGGTCACGAGATCGTCGGCGAGCTGCTCGACGACTGCGAGGACCTGCCGAAGGGCACGCGGGTCGTGATGGACTCCGTGCTGACCTGCGAAGCGCGCGGCGTCGAGCTGTGCGAGAACTGCGTGACCGGGAACACCAACCGGTGCGACCGGATCACGGTCGGCCATGTCGCGCCGGGTCTGCAGACGGGGTTCTGCCAGGACACCGGCGGCGGCTGGGGCAATATGCTCGTCGCCCACCGCAGCCAGCTGTACGCCGTACCTGAGGCACTGACCAACGAGCGCGCAGTGCTGGTCGAGCCGCTTGCCGGCGCCGTGCACTCGGCGCTGCGGGCGAAGGTGCAGCCGGGGCAGTCGGTGTTGGTCAGTGGCGCAGGTGCGGTCGGGCTGTTCGCGACGCTCGCGTTGCGCGAGCTGACGCAGGCCGGGCGGATCACCGTGGTCGCCAAGCACCCCAAGCAGCGTGAACTCGCGCGAGCGTTCGGCGCCAGCGATGTGGTCGCGCCCGACGAGGTGTTCCGCGGCGTACGGCGAGCGACCGGTGCGTTCCGGCTGAAGCCGGACTTCGGCGCGGGCGAGTTCCTGCTCGGCGGTGTGGACGTCGCGGTCGACGCGGTCGGCAGCAAGGACTCGATCGACACCGTCCTGCGGGTCACCAAGGCCGGCGGCCGGGTAGTGCTGTCCGGGATGCCGGCCAGCGGCGCCGACCTGTCGCCGGTGTGGTTCCGCGAGCTGGAGGTCACCGGTACGTACGCGTCCGCGCGGGAGGAGCCGAACGGCCGCCCGGCGTTCGAGACCGCGCTGGAGCTGGCCGGACGAGCCCCGCTGGACGGGATCGTCGGTGCGCGGTACCCGCTGTACCGCTGGCGTGAGGCGCTCGACCACGCGCACTCCGCCGGCCGGCTGGGAACAGTCAAGGTTGCTTTCGATGTGAGGGCCTCATGAGGGCGCTGAACGTACGACGAGAGAGGTTCTGAACATGTCTCGGCCAGGTTTTGTGCTTGAGGTGGACGACCGCACCCCGCCGCTGCTCGTGCACAACGGTGAGGGCTTCCTGCTCGAGCGGTTCCCGCTCGGCACCCGGGTGGTGTACCCGCCGGAGGCGCTGCCGCCGGTGCGCGACGTCGACGAGGCGATCCAGAACGCGCTGCTCAACCCGATCGAGTCTGAGCCGCTGCCCGAGCTGCTGCGCGCCGGGATGCGGCTGACGATCGCGTTCGACGACATCTCGATCCCGCTGCCGCCGATGAAGAAGCCGGACATCCGGCAGCGCATCATCGAGGCCGTGCTCGAGCTGGCCGCGCAGGCCGGCGTCGACGACGTCGAGCTGATCTCCGCCAACGCGCTGCACCGCAGGCTCACCCCGAACGAGCTGCGCGACATCGTCGGCGAGCGGGTGTTCCGGTCGTTCTTCCCCGACGGCAAGCTCTACAACTTCGACGCCGAGGACAGCGCCAACCTGACCCACCTGGGCCAGACCCGGCACGGCGAGGACGTCGAGATCTCCAAGCGGGCGGCCGAGTCGGACCTGCTCGTCTACGTGAACGTGAACCTGGTGGCGATGGACGGCGGCCACAAGTCGACGTCGATCGGCCTGGCGTCGTACAAGTCGCTGAAGCACCACCACAACAGCCACACGATGATCCACTCGCGGTCGTTCATGGACCACAAGCGGTCCAAGATGCACGAGTCGGCGTGGCGGATGGGCGAGATCCTCACCCAGCACGTCAAGGTCTTCCAAATCGAGACCACGCTGAACAACGACATCTTCGGCGGGCCGCTGGAGTTCCTGCAGAAGCGCGAGTGGGAGTGGTCGCTCAAGGACCAGGCCTCGATGCTCGGCACCAAGCGGGCGCTCGCGGCGGCGCCGAGCAAGTTGCGGCACAAGATCTTCACCGACGTCCGGTCGACCTACGGCCTGACCGGGGTGCACGCCGGCAAGATCGAGCCGGTGCACGACAAGACGCTGGAGAACGTGCACCGCCAGCACCTGGTCGAAGTACAGGGCCAGTCCGATGTCGCGATCATGGGCGTGCCGTTCGTCGGCCCGTACAACGTGAACTCGGTGATGAACCCGATCCTGGCGGCCTGCATGGGCCTGGGGTACTACTTCAACTCGTACCGGGGCAACCCGATCGTCCGCAAGGACGGGGCGGTGATCCTGTACCACCCGGTCGACTACGAGTTCAGCCAGCTGCACCACCCGTCGTACGTCGACTTCTTCGAGGAAGTGCTTGCCGAGAGCACCGATCCGGCCACGATCGAGGCGAAGTTCGAGAAGCAGTACGCCGAGGACCCGTGGTACATCCACCTGTACCGGACGTCGTACGCGTACCACGGCGTGCACCCGTTCTACATGTGGTACTGGATCTCGCACGCGCTGGACCACTGCGGCGACATCGTCTGGGTCGGCGCGAACCGCAAGACCGTTGAGCGGATGGGCTTCCGGTCCGCATCGACGCTGCAGGACGCGCTCGAGATGGTCAGCCACTCGGTCGGCCGGTCGCCGTCGATCACGTACCTGCACAACCCGCCACACCTGCTCGCGGACGTGCGCTGATGGGTACCAGCTTGGTGAAGTTCAGCCGCGACACCGCGCGTGACGTGAAGCAGGTCGCGCGCGGGTGGCGGTGGGGCCGGCGGCCGCAGGTGCCGCGGTCGGCCGAGCCGTACGTGATCCCGAAGGAGTCCACGGTCTTCCCGACCAAGTGGGCCCGTACGCCGGGCGCGATCGCGGTCCGCGACCTGATCCAGAAGGGCCCGCTGAACGCGATCCTCAACTTCGAGGTGAGCCCGCAGGTGAGCGGACTCGACTCGCTGCTGAAGCTCGACGGCCCGGCGATCATCGTCGCGAACCACTCGTCGCACCTGGACACCCCGTTGCTGCTGCTGTCGCTGCCGGACGCGATGCGCCGCAAGACGGCGTTCGCGGCCGCGGCCGACTACTTCTTCGACACCTGGTGGCGGGCGGCCGGGTCGGCGATCGTGTTCAACACCTTCCCGATCGAGCGCCGCGGCGGCAACCTGAGCTCGACCCCGGGTGACCTGCTCGCCGACGGCTGGAACGTGGTCGTGTTCCCGGAGGGCACGCGCTCGCCGGACGGCTGGATCCAGCGGTTCCGGATGGGCGCGGCGTACCTGGCCGTCGAGCACAACGTCCCGATCATCCCGGTCGGCATCAAGGGCTCGTTCGCCGCGATGCCGCGCGGCCGCGGCTGGCCGGTCCCGGGCCGCCCCGCGGTGCACGTCCGGTACGGCGACCCGCTGCACGCCGCCGAAGGGGAGAGCGCTCGCGACTTCGCGCCCCGGATCGCGGCGGCGGTGTCGGCGTTGCTCGACGAGGAATCGACCACCTGGTACGAGGCCCGCCGCCGGGCCGCGCTCGGCGCCTCGCCGTCCCAGACCGGCCCGGAAGCCGCCCGCTGGCGCCGGGTGTGGGAGTCGACCCGCCCGATGAAGTCCACCGACGGCCGCCGCCGCGCCTGGAAGTAGCTACCGCTGGTTGCGTCCGGGGAGCGCTTCGGACGCAACCACGGCCATGGCCGCGTACCCGGCGTCGTTCGGGTGCAGGTGGTCACCGGAGTCCAACGCCGGGTCGATCCGCTGCTCGTCGGCCGGATCCCCGACGGCCCGGGCGAAGTCGGCGACGGCGTCGTACTCGCCTGAGGTCCGGATCCACTGGTTGGCCTGCGTTCGGATCGCCTCGGCCCGGGCGAAGTCGGCCGGTTGCATGTAGTCGGCTTTGAACGGGGTGATGGTGCCGCCGATGATCCGCACACCGCGAGCGTGGGCGGCGGCGATCATGCTGCGGTAGCCGGCGATCAGCTGGTCTGCCGTGATCCTGGGCGTGACGCCGCAGCCGAAGTTGAACTCGCTGTCCCAGATGTCGTTCTCGCCTTCCTCGACGATCACCGTGCGAACCCCGGGCTGCCCGAGTGCGTCGCGCCGGAACCTCGTCACACCGACCTCGCCGAAGCAGGGCAACTCGTGCAGCAACAGGTTTCCGCTGATGCCGACGTTGGCCACGCCGAGCCGTCTCTTCCCCAGTCGTTGCGCCAGGTCGTCGGAGTACCGGTGATCGACGTCGGGCGTGGAGTTGTGCCCGTTGGTGATCGAGTCGCCGTAGGTGACGATCGTTCCCGCCGCTCCGGTGACGTCGACGCCGGTGAGGTAGTAGAACGCGTGGCTGGTCGCGGTGCCGGGGGCGTTGTCGTGCAGGTGATTGCCGGCGGAGGTGAACGTCGTGGTGAGGCCGTCCTCGTGGAAGGTCGCCGGTCCGGTCACGCCGTCGACGTACAGGGAGACAACGAGTTGCTCCCCGGCTGCGGTGGAGACGGCCACTGCGTCCGATGTCGTCGTCCGGCCGGCGGCGATCGTCGTACGGCGTGAGCCGTGGAACGTCACGTCGGTGCCGGCCACCGTGATACCGGTGATCTGCAGCGGCTTGGTCCCGTACAGGTTCGACAGCCGGATCCGCAGGCTCCGGCCGCCGGTGCTCATCCGGACGGTCTGCCGGATCGTCTGGTGGTCGAACCCTGCCTGGCTCCAATTGCCGTCCGCGGCGGTGGGCGCCTGCATCGCACTAGCCCAAGCAGCTGACCAGCCCGCCGACCGGCCCGCCGACCAGCCCGCCGGCCGGGTCTGAGCCTCTGCCGACGCTCCACCCATCCCCGCGGCCACCAGAGCCACGACGCCCAGACCAACACCCAAGTACTTCCTGGTACGCATCTCGATCCTCTCGTTCGGAGAATCGATAGTTGCAGTGCTACTAGTGTCAATGCAACTAGTTTATGGTTCATGGATGGACAACGAGCTGCTGGAGCGCTTCGCCGACCTGGTCGTCCGTGTCGGCGTGAACGTCCAACCCGGCCAGGGCGTCGTGGTGAACGCCGACATCGCCCAGGCGGACATCGCCAGGGCTGTGGTCGAGCGCGCGTACGTCGCCGGCGCGAAATGGGTGGAGGTGCTCTGGTCCGACGGGCACGTACGCCGGTCGGATCTCGTCCACTCCGACCTGCAGACGCTGAGCGCCGACCGGCCCTGGTCGCTCGAGCGCATCCGCGGCTGGGTGGAGGAGGGGATCGCAACGATCGCCTTGACCGGTACGCCGGACTCGGGTCTGTACGCCGGGATCGACCCCGCCCGCGTGGCCGCCGTACGGAGGCAGGAGATGGCTGCTCGGCAGCAGGCGGTGATGAGCGGGCGGTGGCGCTGGACCGTGATCGCGGCGCCGAACGCGGGCTGGGCCACCCAGGTGTACGGCGAACCCGACGTCGACCGGCTCTCGGATGCGGTCGCCCGGGCGATGCGGCTCGACGAGGCTGATCCGGTGGCCGCGTGGCGGGAGCGTTCCGCCGTACTGGCTGAGCGGTGTGCGGCCCTCGACGAGCTGCAGATCACCGAGCTCCACTACGCCGGTGAAGGGACCGACCTGAGAGTCGGCTTGCTGCCCGATTGTCGCTGGACGGGCGGGTCCGTGACGGATCCGGCGGGGATCGCGTACCTCCCGAACATTCCGACCGAAGAGGTCTTCACCAGCCCGGATCGTCGCCGCGCGGACGGCGTCGCGCGGGTGACCAAGCCGGTCGTCATCGCAGGTCAGCTCGTGGAGGGGCTGCAGCTCACCTTCGAGGCCGGCCGGATCACCGACGTGGACGCGACGACCGGCGCCGACCTGGTCCGGGCCCAGCTCGATGTCGACCCCGGCGCCCGCAGCCTCGGCGAGGTCGCCCTGGTCGACAAGGACTCCAAGGTTGCGCAGGCGGGCATCGTCTTCCACAACACCCTGTTCGACGAGAACGCCGGTAGCCACATCGCCTGGGGACAGAGCTTCCCGTTCGCCGTTGCCGACGGCATGCAATTGACGCCGGACGAGCGAGCCGAGCTGGGGCTGAACAACGCGACCGTCCACACCGACGTCGTGGTCGGCGGTGACGGGCTGACGGTCACCGCCACGACACCCGACGGACCGGTCGTCCTGCTGCGTGACGACGTCTGGGTCCTGGGTGGCTGACGGTACCCTTTCCGCGTGAGCCTTGCCGTACGAGTGATCCCCTGCCTGGACGTCGACGCGGGACGCGTCGTGAAGGGCGTGAACTTCGCCGACCTGCGCGACGCCGGCGACCCGGTCGAGATGGCCCAGGTGTACGACGCGGAGGGGGCCGACGAGCTCACGTTCCTCGACATCACCGCGTCGTCGGGATCGCGCGAGACGACGTACGACGTGGTCGGGCGGACCGCCGAGCAGGTGTTCATCCCGCTGACCGTCGGCGGCGGCGTCCGTGAGGTGACCGACGTCGACCGGCTGCTTCGCGCGGGTGCGGACAAGGTCGGCATCAATACCGGCGCGATCGCCCGGCCCGAAGTGATCCGCGAGATCGCACACCGCTTCGGCAACCAGGTGCTGGTGCTGTCCCTCGACGTACGCCGGTCCGCCGAGCAACCGAGCGGGTTCGAGGTGACGACCCACGGCGGGCGGAGGTCGGCCGGGCTGGACGCGATCGAGTGGGCGCAGCGCGGCTGCGAGCTGGGCGCGGGGGAGATCCTGCTGAACTCGATGGACGCCGACGGGACCAAGCAGGGGTTCGACCTGGAGCTGATCAAGGCGGTGCGCGCGGTGGTCGACGTACCGCTGATCGCCAGCGGGGGAGCGGGGGCGCCGGAACACTTCCCACCCGCAGTCCAGGCCGGGGCAGACGCCGTGCTCGCGGCCAGCGTGTTCCACTTCGGCGACTTCCGGATCGCCGACGTGAAGAAGGCCCTCCGCGACGCCGGGATCGTGGTCCGATGACGGGGCGGAGCGAGCGCATCAAAACAACACAGCGCACGCGTGTCTCGTCGGCGCCCGGAGCGAAGCGAGGACGTCGATGAGCATGCAGGTGGAGCGCTCGGAGGAGATGGTCGCGGCGATCGAGCAGGAGCTGTCCGCGTTGTTCCGTCGTTCGCGCTCGGCCTCGCTCCGGCTGGCGCGGCGGGTTCACCCCGAGATGGACGCCGCCGGATACGCGCTGATCTCCCAGATCGAGATGGGGACCGGCAACGGCGCCGGCGTACGGGCCTCCGATGTCGCCCACGTCCTCGGCCTCGACAAGTCGACCGTCAGCCGCGGCATCACCCAGCTCGAGAACCTTGGCCTGATCGAGCGGGTCGGCGACCCGGACGACGGCCGCGCCCGCCTGCTTCGCCTGACCACCACCGGCGCCGAGCGCTACGAGGCCATGCGCACCCAACGCCAGACCGAGTTCCGCGCCATCCTGGACCGCTGGAACCCGACGGACCTCGCCGATCTGGGCCGCCTCCTGGCCCGCCTGAACACCGATCTCGGCTGACCCACCCCACCGGCGCTTCCCGCTCACCAGGCCAACCTGGCGTTCCCTGCTCACCAGGCCAACCCGGCGTTCCCTGCTCACCAGGCCAACCCGGCGTTCCCTGCTCACCAGGCCAACCCGGCGTTCCCTGCTCACCAGGCCAACCCGGCGTTCCCTGCTCACCAGGCCAACCCGGCGTTCCCCGCTCACCAGGCCAACCCGGCGTTCCCCGCTCACCAGGCCAACCCGGTGCTCCCCGCTCACCAGGCCAACCCGGTGCTCCCCGCTCACCAGGCCAACCGGTGCTCCCCGCTCACCAGGCCAACCGGTGCTCCCCGCCCGCCACGCCAACCGGTGCTCCCCGCCCGCCACGCCAACCCGGCGCTCCCCGCCCGCCACGCCAACCCGGCGCTCCCCGCCCGCCACCCCAACCCGGTCGCCGGGTGGTGGGGCCCCGCCGGCTCGAGCGTGCCCGTCTCAGGGGTCAACCCCGAGGTGGTCGGTTAGGCCCCATGAATCTGCGTGCCGAACCGACCAGCTGAGGGGTTGACCCCTGAGACGTGCACCCGGGAGCGGGGCGGGGAGCGGAGGCGGGGGGCGGGGCCGGGGAGCGGGGCCGGGGAGCGGGGCCGGGGGGCGGAGGCGGGGGGCGGAGGCGGGGCGGGTTGGGTCGCGGTTGGCCGTTGGTGATCGGTTGTCCACAGGGTGTGCATATGGTTGTGGAAACCAACTATCTGGGTATATAGTTGGGTTATGCAACTAGCTCAGCAACCCCTTGTCCCGGGGGTAGAGCGGGACGCACCGGCGCAGGAGGTCCTCGAAGGGGTCAGTTCGCTGATCCGCGCGGTGCGATGTATCGAACACCGGCACCTGATGCCCGACAGCGGGCTGCGGCGGTCCGACGCGAGCGTGCTCAAGATCCTGTACAAGGGCGGCGAGCAGCGCGGCGGGGAGATCGCGGCCAAGCTCGGCGTCGACGCGTCGGTGGTGAGCCGGCAGGTAGCAGCGCTGGAGGCCGACGGACTGGTGAGCCGTCGACCCGACCCGGCCGATGCCCGGGTCGGGCTGGTCAGCCTGGCGCCCGCCGGAAAGGCCCAGCTGGAGGCCCTCTACTCGTCCTACACCCAGCACCTTCGTGCGGCCCTGGCCGACCTCGACGACGACGCGCTGCTGTCCGCTGCGGAGACCATGCAGCGGATCGCGCACGCCATCACCGAGGTCAACCAGGTCGTGAGGCGCACACAATCGACTGGAGACTGATGACTGTCACCGAGACCCGGCAGCAGGGGGCGTCCAATTCTGGGCCCGCCGCGCCGGAACTCACCCACCGCGAGATCCTCGAGATCCTGATCGGCCTGCTCGCCGCGCTGTTCACGGCGATGCTGAGCTCGACGATCGTCAGCAATGCCCTGCCGACGATCATCGCCGACCTCGAGGGTTCCCAGACGCAGTACACCTGGGTCCTCACAGCGAGCCTGCTGGCCACCACGGTGTCCACGCCGATCTGGGGCAAGCTCGCGGACCTGGTGAGCAAGAAACTGCTGGTCCAGCTGGCGATCTCGGTCTTCGTGATCGGGTCCGCGCTGGCCGGCCTGTCCCACAACGTGCCGTTCCTGATCGGCGCCCGCGTCCTGCAGGGCCTCGCGATGGGCGGTCTGATGGCGCTGGCCCAGGCCATCATCGGCGCCGCGATCCCGCCCCGGTCCCGCGGACGCTACTCCGGCTACATGGGTGCTGTGATGGCGGTCGCGACCGTCAGCGGCCCGCTCATCGGCGGTGTCATCGTCGATACCTCGTGGCTCGGCTGGCGCTGGTGTTTCTACGTCTGCGTCCCGCTGGCCGTGGTCAGCCTGGTGATCCTGCAGAAGTACCTGCACCTGCCGCTGATCAAGCGTGAGGTCCGGATCGACTACGTCGGCGCCGTCCTGATCAGCATCGCGGCCAGCCTGCCGCTGCTGTGGGTCACCTTCGCCGGCACGGACTTCGCCTGGATGTCGTGGCAGTCCGCGCTGTTCGTCGGCGGCACACTGCTCGTCGGGTTCGTCGCCGTGATGGTCGAGAACCGGGTGAAGGAGCCGCTGGTCCCTCTCAAGGTCGTCCGCGAGCGGACCACCGCACTGGCGATCGTCGCCAGCCTCGCGGTCGGCGTCGCGATGTTTGGCAGCGCGCTGTTCCTCGGGCAGTACTTCCAGATCGCCCGCGGCTACAGCCCGACCGAGGCCGGCCTGCTGACGATCCCGATGATGCTCGGCTCGTTCTTCGGTTCGGCGGGCTCCGGCCAGCTGATCAGCCGCTTCGGCAAGTGGAAGCGGTACCTGGTCTCCGGCGGCGTACTGCTGCTCATCGGCCTGCTGATCCTCGGCACGATCGACCACACCTCGCCGTACTGGTACGTCGGACTCGGCATGCTGGCGATGGGTCTCGGTATGGGCATGACCATGCAGAACCTGGTCCTCGCCGTACAAAACACCGTGGACGTCCGGGAGATCGGCGCGTCGAGTGCGACCGTGGCGTTCTTCCGCAGCCTGGGCGGTGCGGTCGGCGTGTCCGCGCTGGGCGCTGTCCTCGCGGCTCACGTGAAGAGCCTGATCGTCGCCGGCGTGCTCGCCGGTCCGGGCGGTGCCGAGGCGGCGCGCAAGCTCCAGGAGGGTGGCTCCGGCAGCACGAGCCTGCTCGACGTCGGTCACCTGCCGCCGCAGCTGGCCGAGCTGGTGCGGCAGTCGTACGGCGATGCGACCGGGCGGATCTTCCTGATCGCGGCCGCGTGTGCGGCTGTCGCACTGATCGCGGTGCTGTTCATCAAGGAGGTCCCGCTCCGCAAGACCGTCAACAAGGTCGACGTCGAGGACCTGGTCGACAGCAGCGTGCACGACTAGAGCTCGGGAGGCTCCAGGCCGGTCAGTTCGCGGGTGCGGATGATTGGTGAGCCGATCAGCCACAGCACGGCAAGCAGGCCGCCGGCTGCGGACACGAGGAGGGTTTCGCGGACACCGATCCAGGTGCCGAGGAACCCTCCGACGACCGCGCCGAGCGGCCTGATGCCGTAGTTGATGCTGCTGAACGCACCCGCGACCCGGCTCCGCATGTGGTCGTGGATCACGGCCGCCTGCAACGAGTTCAGCGGTACGTCGAAACACATCACCGCGAACGCCCCGACGAACTCGGCCGCACCGAGCGCGGCCGCCTTCAGCCAGGTCGGACCGTCCGCGAACGCGGCGATCGCGATCGAGGCGGGGAAGATGATCGCGCCGGCCGCAATCACCGGACCCGCGCCGAACCGCCGGCTCAGTGGGGACGCGCTGACGGCGCCGAGCAGACCGCCGGAGGCGCCGATGCCGAACGCCAGGCCGATCGTCCCCGCGGACAGCCCGAGGATGCGGCTCGCGAACAGCACGAGCAGCGCCGTACTCATCAGGTTGAAGAAGTTGACCGTGGTCGCGCAGGCAAGGCTGCGGCTGAGATACGGGTGCTTGAGCACGTAGCGCATGCCGGCCCGAGCTCGCTGGAGGAGTGGCTCGGTCGACTCCTCGGATACTCCCGGAGTGATCTTCAAGCGGCTGATCTGGATGGCCGAGAAGACGAACGACAGTGCGTCGACGATGATCGCGACCGGTGCAGTGAGGGCCTGGACGAGCGCGCCGCCCACCGCCGGCCCGGCCATGAACGAGATCGAGTGGGTCGCGGAGAGCTTGCTGTTCGCCTCCATGAACTGGTCGCGATCGACCAGTCGCACGAAGAACGACGCGTATGCCGTACCGAACACGACCTGTGCCGTGCCGGCCAGGATCGCGATCGCGTACAAGTGGCCCAGGGCAAGGAGATCGAGCCAGTAGGCGACCGGCAGTGAGAGCAGCAGGACGGTGCGGGCCAGGTCGGCCGCGATCATCAGCGGGCGTTTGTCGCGGCGGTGGTCGACCCAGGTGCCGATGAACAGCGACGCGATGTTCGGCAGCCAGACCGCCGCGGTCAGGAAGCCGACCTGGCTCGGGGAGGCATCGAGCAGCGTCACGGCGATCAACGGCAACGCGAGCTCGGTGACCCGGTCGCCGAACGCCGAGATCGTCTGCGCCGACCAGAACGTGCGGAACCGGCGATCGCGCCACAGGCTGGTGGCGGAGAGCGTGCTCACGAACCAGCCTCCGGATCGGTTGCTTCAGGCAACGATAGGCGGATGAACCGGACCGGCCGGGCGCCCTCCGGGGTGCGGCCGGCGTCCCGGCGACCGACGTACGGCGCGATCAGCTGCTCGATCGCCGCCTCGAGTTCCTCGGCCTCCGCGGCGGTCAGCTCGAGCCGGGTGTTGGCAGATCCGGCGAGCCGGCTCCACTCCGGCTCGAGCGTGGGTTCGGTCTCGGCCAGCCAGCGTTGGGCGGTCTCGAGGGCCTGGTTCATCATCTCGGCGCGCAGTAGCCGTCCGGCGACGGCGCCCTCCGGTGTGTCGGGCATCTCGTACCGGAAGCCGCGGGCGACCGCGTTCCACCAGCGTTGCCGGCGGTCGCTCCCGGTTGGCGGCGGCACGTCGATGACCAGTCCGAAGTCCGCCAGGTGGCGCAGGTGCCAGCTGGTCACCGAGGGGGAGGCGCCGACGTGCTCGGACAACTGGGTGGCTGTGGCCGGGCCGTTCTTCTGCAGGTAGCTGAGCGCAGCGAGCCGGACCGGATGCGCCAGCGCACGCATCGCCTGCGGATCGGTGATCTCGAAATCGCCGTACGGATTTCTGAGAGACATGTTTCGAGAGTAATCTCTCAGATCTCGCGCAGGCAACCTCTGTCGCCGGTCCGGGTACGGCGGGACACTGAGTGCGTGGATGACCGAAGGGCGGATATTGCCGCTCTGTACCGGCAGACCTGGCCGCCGCTGATCGGTGTACTGGTGTCGATCGGCGGATCGCGCCTGGATGCCGAGTTGGTGGCGCAGGACGCGTACGCGCGGCTGCTCGGGCGCTGGGACGCCATCCGCCGGTACGAGGATCCGGAGGCGTGGGTGCGCGGGGTCGCCGTACGGACGATGGTCGGTCGGTTGCGTCGTCGCGAGGTGGTGCCGCGTCTGGCGGCCCGGCTCATCGGTCGTCCGGCTCCGGTGGGTGAGCCCGCTGGTGACGTGGCGGCCGCGTTGGCGGGGATCACGCCGGAGCAGCGGGCGGTCGTCGTACTGCATGACGTGATGGAGTTGCCGGTCGAGCAGATCGCTGTGGACCTGGAGCTCCCGGTCGGCGCGGTGAACGCGCGATTGGCCCGGGCCCGGCGCGCACTCGGGCGGGTGCTCGAGGATGCGTGACCTGCTCGTCGAGTACGTCGAGGAGCGGACGCCGGACGAGGCGCCGCCGTTCGAGGAGCTCGAGCGGGCCGCGCGCGACTTACGGCGCCGACGGTACGTCGTGTCCGCAGCGGTTGTGGCGATGGTGATCGTGGCCGGGATCGCCGGTGTCCTCGGCTATCCGAGAGCTGCGACCGAGCCGACGCTCGGGCTCGAACTGCCGAAGTACGCCGTCGATGGGCCGGCGCCGCAGCAGTACAAGCTCGGTACGACGGTGATCCTGCTGCGGGGCGAGATCACGGTGAGGTGGGCGCGGGCGGATCCGGAGCTGGTCTCGTTGCTGACCGTGGGAGTCGAACCGGACGAGGTCGCGATCGAGCCGTGCCTGCCGAACACGGTGGTGCGGATCCTGTCCCAGGACGGCGGGTCGGTCCGGATCGCGGCGTACCGGTACGGCATCGCGCCGGACCAGAACGAAGGCCACCAGTGCAACAATCCGGGACCCGCGCCGACGACTCTCCAGGTCGACCTGAAGACACCGCTGGGGAATCGGACGGTGTACGCCGGGACGACCGGCGAACGTGTTGTGCTGAAGGGGCGCGACTGCCTCAGGCCGGCCGGCTCGTTCGCTGCCAGATGTCGCTGATCAGGTCGGGATGCATGCCGACGCCGGTGTAGAGAGCGACCGCGGGGGTGGGGTTGCTGGAGTCGACGTGGAGGATCGTGCCGTCGCGTCCGGCTGCTGCGTCGGCGGCGAAAGCGGTGCGGAGGAGGAACTTGGCGAGCCCGCGTCCGCGGGCAGCCGGTACGACGGCGAGGCGGCCGACGTATCCGCAGTTGTCGGTGCTGACGAAGTTGTCGTTGCACTCGGTCACGGCGACCGGTTGCCCGTCCAGCTCGACGATCGTCACCATCGACCAGTCGAACGTCGACCGGCTCTCTCGCGACTCCACCCACTCCTCGAACGGCCGCGGCAACGCACCCGGCTGCTCCTTGAACGCCTCGACCAACACACCATGCGCCGCCCGCCTACTCGCCTCGTCCGGCGCCCCCCGCCGCACAACAACCCCGTCCGGCACAGTCGGCGCGGCGACCGCCCCGTCAAACCCGATCCGCATCCGCTGCACCGAGGTGCCAATCACAAACCCTCGTGCAAGCAGCACCTCGGGTAGCAAACGATCCTGCCGGATCACCCCGACCCGCACCACAAGCTCGCCCGCCCCGCCGGCTGCGCCGGCTGGGCGGGCGGAGAAGGCGAGATCGCCGACGTCAGTCGAGCTGGCGGGGCTGGTAGGCCCAGCTGGGCGGGTGGCGTCAGCCGAGCTGGCTGGGCCGGTAGGGCTGCGAGTCCCAGCTCGTCCGCTCGCGTCGGTGGCGCGGTGTTCGGCTTGGGTTAGGAGCCAGTGGAGGACGGCTGGGTGGTCGCTCAGGATGTCTACGTTCACGTGGGTGTTGGTTGTGACCGCGGTTGCGGAGCCGGCGAACTGGCCGTCGGGGGCGAGTACTACCCAGCCGTCAGTGGTGAGATTGATGCCGGGGTCGCGGAGGTAGTTGGCGACGTCCTCGGAGCTGTGTTTGGGGAAGCCCAGAAGGGCGGAGGTGTAAGCCGCGGACTGCTCGGCGATGAGGGGAGCGTCTTCCAGAACCATCGGGCGGGATGTGTACCCGGCGGGAAGACTCATGCGGTTACCTCGCGCCGCAAGACCTCCATCACCAGGACGGGTTGCATGCCGACCGACAGGTAGACGCCGAGGGCAGGTGTCGGGTTGTTGGTGTCGACGTGCAGGATCGTGCCGGCTCGGCCCGCCGCCGCGTCGAGCGCGAACTGATCCCGCAGCAGGAACTTCGCCAGACCCTTGCCCCGCGCCTTCTCCAGGACACCCAACCGCCCGATGTACCCGCAGTTCTCGTCCTCGACGAACTGGTTCGTGCACGACCGGATCGCCACGACCTCACCGTCGAGTTCGAGCAACGTCAGCTGCGACCAGTCGAACGCCGAGAAGTTCTCCTGCGCCGCGTGCCACTCCTCGAACGACCGCGGCGTGAACCCGAACTGCCCCTTGAAACTATCGTTCAGTACGGCGTGCCCCGCGCGCTGACCAGCCTCGTCCGGCGCACCCCGCCGTACCGTCACCCCGGCCGGAACCTCTGGTACGGCGACCGGCCCGGCGTGATCGATCCGCATCCGGTGGAACGTCGTACCGGGCTCGAAACCGCAGCCGGCCAAGCGATCCCGGCGCGCGGCGTCCAGCTGATAGTTGACGGCGTCCAGCTGGATCGACGGGTGCCCGTACATCCGGGCAAACTCTTCCGCACGCCCGAGGATGCGCTCAAACAGGTAGGTCTCGATGGCGAGGTCTGTGGTGACCAGGTCCAGCTCGACCTGGCGGTGGTCGCCCTTGCCGAAGACTGCGCCGTAGCCGACCAGCCGCGAACCGTCGTACACCAGCCAGCCGTCGGTGGACGGGTCGAAGCCAGGCTCGGTGAGCTGGTCCTCCGCATCCTCCAGCGTGTAGTCGGCGAAGCCGATCACCGGAGTGTTGTAGTCCGACACCAGCTCGAGGAGCGCCTGCGCGTCCTCCTTCGCCGGCGGACGGACGGTATACGCGGATGGCAGTACGGCGGTCATGCACTCATGGTGGTGAACGACCGCCGTACTGTCGAACTGATTAGCAGGCCTTGTCCCACTCCAGGTCACACGTGGTCTGAGCGGTCTTCAAATTGCTGACGGCGGCCGGGGGAGTGCCCTGGTCGGACCACGACGCGAGCGTGACGCCGACAGCGTCCTCGATCGAGCGGGGGCTGACCAGGTAGTTGTTGCTGATCATCGAGAACACCAGCTTGCGGCCGTCCTTGTTCGACACGTAGCCGGACAGGGCGGTGACGCCGGTGAGCGATCCGGTCTTGCCGTGCAGGTTGTTTGCGGCCGGGGTGTTCTGCATCCGGCTGCGAAGCGTGCCACCGACGAACCGGTCCGGGTTGCCGGCGATCGGCAGGGCGTCGTACCACTGCTGGAACCACGGCTCCTTGCGCGCGGCGATCAGGATGTCGGTGATCGCGTCACCGGTCACGTTCACCTTGCGCGACAGGCCGGAACCGTCGGACAGCCGGATCCGGCTGGTGTCGACGCCGACGCTCTTCGCGTAGTTCGTCACCACGTCCAGCCCGGCCGGCCAGCTGCCGTCGGCCTCGACGACTGCGCCCATCGCCTTCACCAGCGTCTCGGCGTGCATGTTGTTCGAGAGCTTGAGGAACGGCGTGAGCAGCTCGCCGACGGTCATCGACTCGTCCCGGGCCAGGCGGGAAGCGCCGGTCGGGGTGGTCGCGTTCTTGATGTGGCCGCTGACCGAGATGCCTTGCGCGGTCAGCGCCCGGCGGAACACGTCGGCGGCGTACAGCTCGGGCTCCCAGACGGTCACCCAGTCCTGCTCGACCGCGGACCCGAGCGGCATCGAGCCGGTCACCCGGACGACGTTGGTGCCGTGGTCGCGATCGACGCTGATCGTGTTCGAGGTCCCGGCCGCGCCGGTCGTCGCGGTGTTGACGATCTTGAGCACGCCGTTCGCGGGGACGAGGTTCAGGTTCACCGGCGCCCCGGCCGCGGCCCCGGGACGGGTCTCGACGATCGCCGTACCGGAGTCGTAGTCGGTGTTCGGGGCCAGCGTCAGCGCGGAGATCTGGGCGTTGTAGTAGTACGGCTCGTCGTCCCAG
This sequence comes from Kribbella pratensis, assembly GCF_004365355.1. GTDB lineage: Bacteria > Actinomycetota > Actinomycetes > Propionibacteriales > Kribbellaceae > Kribbella. The sequence continues at coordinate 1,201,114 of NZ_SODP01000001.1, forward strand.
GCCCAGCTGTCGCCGAGCCGGACGTGGTCGAAGTACGAGTCGTCCGCGATCAGGTCGCCGTCGACCCGCCGGACGCCGGCCGCCTTCAGCTGCTTGGCCAGGCCGACGTAGTCGGACTCCAGTGCGGTCGGGTCGCCGTACCCCTTCAGGTAGAGGTCACCGCGCAGCTTCCCACCGCGGACGGGTGCGGTGGCGAGTACGTCGGTGTGGAAGCGGTACGACGGGCCGAGCACATGCATCGCGGCCGTCGACGTGAACAGCTTGGTGTTCGAGGCGGGCAGCATCCGCTGGTCGCCGTTGCGGTTGTACAGCGTCTCCCCGGTGGTCGCGTCGAGGACCACGAGCTCGACCTGCGACCCGTCGTACCGGCTGTCGTTCAGCAAGCTGTCGAGCCGCTGCTGCAAAGCCGTCTCTTGTACTGCGGTCGGCGCGCCGCTCGACTGCGTGGCGACGCCGCCGACAACTGCCGCGACAGCGGCCACCGCGGCGACCAACCCGCGCCCCGACACTCTCGGTAAATGACTCACGAGAAACTCCCTCAAACCAGGCGGAAAACAACTAGCCGGAGTCAACACCTCCCGGCGCCCCGGGTCCAGGGATCGCAGGAAGAAGGAAAAAGAAGGGAGGGGGTGTCTTTCAGGTGAATCGATGGAAAAGTTGCTCGTACAGGTATCCGCCCCCACCTGAGGAGTCCCATGCGACGACTTCTGATTGCTGCCCTGGCTGTGCTCAGCCTCTCCGCGTTCCTCTCGCCGCCGGTGCACGCCGCGACCACTTCGGCCGTCTTCCCGAGCGAGATCGTCGGTGAGGACTTCCCCGATCCGGACGTGTTCCAGCAGAACGGCACCTGGTACGCGTATTCGACCAACAACGGTCGCGGCACCGTCCCGGTCGCGACCGCCCCGAGCGCGAACGGACCGTGGACGATCCGCGGCGACGCGATGCCCGGCGGCCCGTCCGCCGCCTGGGCCCAGCCGGGACGCACCTGGGCGCCCGACGTCTACCCGAACGCCGACGGCACCTACACCCTCACCTACACCGCATGGCACAAGGCATCGGGCCACCAGTGCATCGGCGTGGCTACCGCGACCTCGCCGCTCGGCCCGTTCCAGCCGGTCGGTACGACGCCGCTGATCTGCCCGCTCGACCTGGGCGGCGCGATCGACCCCAACACGTTCGTGGCCAACGACGGCACCCGCTACCTGGTCTGGAAGAACGACGGCAACGCGATCGGCCAACCGTCCACGCTCTGGCTCACGCGTACGACGAACAACGGCCGGAGCCTGGTCGGTGGCAACACCGCGATGCTCACGTCGAGCGGTGTCATCGAGGCGCCGGACCTGGTCCAACGCGGCAGCCAGTACGTGCTGTTCTTCTCCGGCGGCGGGTACAACGACTGCAACTACCTCACGTCGTACGCGACCTCGACGAGTCTCAGCGGCCCGTGGACAACTGCGTACCGGCCATTGATGACGACCGCGACGTTCGACAATGCGGTCTGTGGCCCTGGCGGTGCCGACGTCGTCGACAACAAGATCTTCCTGCACGGCTGGGTCGGGAATCAGCGGCATCTGTACGTCGCGGACATCGGCTGGGCGAACGACTACCCCGTGGTCCGTGGGAGCCGCGTCCGGTACGAGGCTGAGCGCGGCACACTCAACCACTGCAGCGTCCGTGCCAACGCCGCCGGCGCCTCGGACGGCAAAGTGGTCGCGTACATCGACTACGCCGACTCCTGGGTCGAGAACACCGTCTTCGCGCCGGTCGCGGGCAGTTACACCCTGCACGTCGGGTACGCCAACGGATCGGCGTCCACCGCGAGCCACGGTCTCGTTGTCAACGGCAACAACGCGGGCTCGGTCAGCTACCCGGTCACCGACTGGGACAACTGGCACGAGAGCTCGGTCTCCGTCACGCTCAACGCCGGCTGGAACACGATCCGGCTGACGAAGGGCAACCTCTACACCGAGGTCGACTACCTCGAAGTGCAGTAGTTCCGTCGGCGCGACCCCGTAGTCTCGTACTGCACAAGGAGACGGACGGGGAGCACGAAACAAGCGATGGCGAAACCACCAGAACAGGTGTACGACGACCGGCGGCGGCGACCGGTGTGGCTGGATCTCCGCCGTACCGGTCGCGGCCTGCAGGCGATGTTGTACGGCGGTCTCGCGTCGCTGATCTCGCTGGTGATCACGTTCTGGACGCTGCCGCAGATCAGCAGCGACGGCCGGCTACCGATCTTCCGGCTGGTCGTCCTGCTGGCGGTGTTCTCGGTGCTGATGCGCTGGGTGCTGGCCGGCGTCGCGGTGCTGATCGGCTCGCTCGGCGTTCTGATCGGCGGGCTGCTGTCACAGTTCGGGGTCGTCTACCTCGCGATCACCGTCGACCCCGGAGTGGACCTGCACGGTGGGGTCGAGGCGCCGGTGCTGGTGGCGATCTGGATGTCCTCGATCAGCGCCTTCGTCGGCTGGGTCGCGTACGCCGGCAGTGACGACGCATACGTCGCGGAGGTGATGCGGGTCGTGCACCGCCGGGCCCGGCGGATCCAGCCCGCGCCGAAGACCGGCCTGCTGATCATCCAGATCGACGGGCTGTCCGCGCCGCTGCTCAACTGGATGGTCCTGGCCGGCAACCTGCCGAACCTCGGCGGCTGGATCCGCGAGGGCAACCACTCGATGCTCGCCTGGCACACCGGCGTACCGGCGACCACGCCCGCGAGCCAGGCCGGCATCCTGCACGGCGGGTCGAAGCACATCCCGGCGTTCCGTTGGTACGAGAAGGAGACCGGCCGGGTGATGGTCACGAACCGTGGCCGGGACGCGGCGGAGCTCGAGGAACGGATGTCGACCGGACGCGGCCTGCTCGCGGACGGCGGTGTCAGCATCAGCAACAACTGGTCCGGTGACGCGGAGAAGTGCGAGCTGGTGTTCAGCCGGGCCGCCCTGCCGAACAGCCGCAGCCACGGGTACGTCCGGTTCTTCTCGAGTCCGCAGGGTGCCGCCCGCGGGCTGATCCTGTGTGTCGCGGAGATGATCAAGGAGCTGCACCAGGCCCGGCGGCAACGCGTCCGGCATCTGGTCCCGCGAGTGAAACGCGGCGGTGGGTACATCTTCCTGCGCGCGATCACCAACGTGCTGCTCCGCGACCTGAACGTCTCGCTGATCACCGACGAGCTGGTCAAGGGCACACCGGTCATCTACTGCGACTTCGTCGACTACGACGAGGTCGCACACCACGCCGGTCCGACCCGGGCCGAGTCGCTGCAGACACTCGAAGGACTGGACCGCGTGCTCGGCGCGCTCCAGCGGATCATCGACATCCTGCCGCACTCGTACGAGATCGTCGTGCTGTCCGACCACGGCCAGAGCCAGGGCTCCACGTTCCACCAGCGGTACGGCCGGACGCTGACCGAGGTGGTCGACGACCTGGTCGACACCACCAAGGAGCCGGTCGCGGCGGTCGGCAAGTCCGAGGGCTGGGGTCCGGTCAACGCGTTCCTCACCGAGCTGGCGATGCGCCGCAGCGTGGCCGGCTCCATGACCCGCAGGGCGCTGCACGTGAAGAGCGGCGAGGTCCAGCTCGGTCCGAAGGACTGCGAGCCGGTGGTCGCTCCCGACGAGCAGATGGTCGTTACCGCATCCGGGAACCTGGCACTGATCTACCTTGCCACGACGCCTGGTCGGGTGCCGTTGGAGGAGATCGAGCTGCTGCATCCGAAGCTGATCCCGGGCCTCGCGATGCATCCCGGCATCGGGTTCGTAGTGGTCGACTCGCTCGCCGAAGGACCGGTCGCGATCGGTCGGGCCGGAGTTCGCGTACTGCGGTCCGGGCGCGTCGAGGGCGAGGACCCGCTCGCGCCGTTCGGCGAACTGGCGGCCGCGTCGATGCTCCGGCAGGCAGAGATGGCGCACAACGGTGATCTCGTCGTGGTCAGCCGGCTGGACGATTACACGCACGAGGTGGCGGCGTTCGAGGAGCTGGTCGGTTGCCACGGCGGGATCGGCGGCTGGCAGACCGACGCGGTCCTGGTGCACCCGTCGCGCTGGGAGCTGAACGAGACTCCCGTAGGCTCCGACGCGGTCCATGAAGTGCTGGTCGGCTGGCTGGAGCAGCTGGGGCACCGCAAGGACCTGAAGGAACCGGTCGAGTCGAAGGTTGAGGCCTGAAGCGTGCGAATCACCTGGTGGGGGCACGCCACCACCACCATCGAGGCGAGCGGCACGCGGCTCCTGACCGATCCGGTGCTGACCTCGCGGATCGCGCACCTGCGCCGCCGCCGCGGTCCGAACCCGTCACCCGAGGCGCGGCACTGCGACGCGGTCCTGGTCTCGCATCTGCACGCCGACCACCTGCACCTCACCTCGCTGCCGCTGGTCGCGCCGGACGCCGCGTTGGTGGTGCCGCGCGGCGCGGCGAAGCTGATCCACGCCGACAGCGGACCGGCGTACTCCGAGCGCTGCATCGAAGTTGCCCCGGGCAATCAAATCACGATCGGATCGCTCGAGATCACCGTCGTCACGGCCCATCACGACGGGCGGCGCCTGCCCTGGTCGTCGTACTCCGCGCAGGCGGTGGGCTACCGGATCGACAGCTCGCCGAGTGTCTGGTTCGCCGGCGACACGGACCTGTACGACGGGTTGGCGGCGGAGGCCGGTCAGGTCGACCTTGCGCTGGTGCCGGTGGGTGGATGGGGGCCGTCGCTCGGGCCGGGACACCTGGATCCGGTGCGGGCGGCTGAGGCGGTGCGGCGGGTCGGCGCTTCGAGGGCGGTGCCGGTACATTTCGGGACGTTCTGGCCGATCGGCTTCGATTGGGTCAAACCGGAGTTGTTCCTCCCACCGGGGGACAGGTTCCGGGCCGCGATGGCCGAGGTGGACCCCGCGGTGAAGGTGGAGCTCCTGGTGCCGGGCGAATCGCTCGAGGTGCAGGCGTGAGCGGAGACGCCAAGTTCGACCTTTGGTACCTGTTGGCTTTGGCGGGGGCGGTGCTGATCGGAGCGGTGCTTCCTGTGCTGCCGACGGGCGCCGCGGTCTCGGCCGGCGCCGTACTGGCGTCGCACAACAACCCGATCGGGTTGGGCGGGGTGCTGATCGCAGGCGCCGCGGGTGCCTATATCGGCGACCTGATCGTGTACGCCGGGTGCCGCTTCGGCGGCGAGCGACTGGCCAAGCGGATCGGGTGGTTGCGGGACAACGCGTCGCTCGACGCGCTCCGGGACAGGTTGTCCGAGCACGAGATCGGCGTACTGCTGACGTCGCGGCTGATCCCCGGCGGACGCGTGCCCGTGCTGCTGGCGGCCGGCCTGGCCGGGTATCCGTGGGAGCGGTTCGCGCTGGTCGATCTGGCCGCGTCCTCGCTGTGGGCCGCGGTCTACATGGCGATCGGACTGCTCGGCTACGCGCTCTTCGACGAGCCGTGGCAGGGCGTGCTGGCGGCGATCGTGCTGGTCATCCTCACCACCGTCGTCAGCAGCCTGGTCCAGCGCGCCCGGCGGAAGTCACACCCCGAATGACGCGTTGCGGAGCTGATCCACAGCCTCCGCCTCGCCGTCCAGTTCTACGTCGGCCACCTGCTGACGCCCGAAACAGAACAGCACCAGCTCACCCGGCTCACCCGTCACGGTCACCGAACCCAGCTCGGTCGGCCGCTTCGCGACCGCCGTCGTGCCGTCGGGCCGCCTGAGGACCAGGCCGCTCGGCGATTTCCGGGTCATCGTCTTCGATGCCAGCCGGACCGCCTTCCACAGGCCCTCCTGCTGATCGGCGGGCAGCGTGCGAACGACGTACGCCGGTTGCGCGCGGCGGACGTCTTCGTGATGCACGAAGTACTCGGTCGTGTTGAGCTGGTGACCGATCTTCGGCAGGGCATAGATGGAGACCGCGGGCGGCCCGTTGCGGACCTTGTCGACCACCTCAGTGAAGCTGTAGCGCTCCTTGGCCCGCTTCATTCTTCGCTCGGTGGTGTCGGCCAGCGCCGCGATCATGATCCCGGGACCGGCCATCGGGTCGGCCTCCCGGACGTACAGGTGGACCGCGAGGTCGTAGGTGTCCCACCCCTCACACAGCGTGGGCTGATCAGGCCCCAGCTGGTCGAGCAGGTCACTGAGCGCAAGTCGTTCTACCCGGCTGTAGTCGGTCACATACTCGATCGTAGTTGTCGGGTGCGGGTGGCAGAATGTCAATCGTTGTCATGCCTGTGTCCCACGTATGCACCTGACTGCCTGGAGTGTGTCTTGCCTGTCCCGAAAGTCCCCGACAAGGGCAGCGTCACCCGGCGGGGGTTCGGGGTGCTGCGGGTCGCGATCTGGGAGGAGCCGGGCATCTTCGCGCTGTCCGTGCTCGCCAGCATGCTGTACGGCGGGATGACGGTGGCCGGCGGCTGGGCCCTGGGCTGGTCGACCGATCACGTGATCCGGCCCGCGTTCGAGAGCGGCGAGACCACCACCGGCGCGATCGTCACGCTGATCTCGCTGTTCCTCGGGATCGCGATCCTGAACGCGATCGGCGTCGTCGGGCGGCGCCTCGGGGCCGGCGTGATGCAGTTCCGGCTGCAGGCGACGTACCGCAACCGCGTCACCCGGCAGTACCTAAAGCTTCCGCTCGAGTGGCACCACCAGCACTCGACCGGCATGTTGCTGTCGAACGCGAACGCCGACGTGGAGTCGACCTGGTTCGTGATCGCGCCGCTGCCGATGGCGATCGGCGTGATCGCGATGCTGGTGTTCGCGACGATCGCGATGTTCGCGGCCGACGTCTGGCTGGCCCTGGTGGGATGCCTGGTGTTCCCGCTGGTCTTCATCGCGAACGTGATCTTCCAGCGCTACCTGCAGCCGCTCGCGACCCGGGCGCAGCAGCTTCGCGCCGACGTCTCCGAGGTGGCGCACGAGTCGTTCGACGGCGCGCTCGTGGTCAAGACGCTGGGCCGGGAGGCCGCCGAGACCGAGCGGTTCCGCGGTCCCACGAACGCGCTGCGCGACGCGAACATCGCGGTCAACAAGGCCCGCGGCATGTTCGACCCGGTCATCGACGGTCTGCCCCGGCTCGGCGTCCTCGCCGTGCTGCTGGTCGGCGTCGGCCGGGTGCGGTCCGGCGGCGCGGATGCCGGTGACGTCGTGCAGGTGGCGTTCCTGTTCACGCTGATCGGCTTCCCGATCCGGGCGCTCGGCTGGGTGCTCGGTGAGCTCCCGCGGTCCGTCGTCGGCTGGGACCGGGTGCAGCGCGTGCTGACGGCCACGGGCGGGATGGAGTACGGCGAGGCGCGGCTGACGTCGACGAAGGCGGCCCGGCTGCAGGTGGCCGGCGTACGGTTCGGATACCTGCCCGAGCGTGACGTGCTCGCCGGGATGGACTTCACCATCGAGCCCGGGCGGACGGTCGCGGTCGTCGGGCCGACGGGCGCCGGCAAGTCCACGCTGACCACGCTGCTCACCCGGCTCGTCGACCCGGAGCAGGGCGCAGTCAAGGTCGACGGGGTCGATCTGCGGGACCTGGCGCGCGACGAACTGGCCGGCTCGGTCGCGCTGGTCGCGCAGACGGCGTTCTTGTTCGACGACACGATCCGCGGCAACATCACGCTCGGCGGCGACTACAGCGACGACGACGTGTGGGAGGCGCTGCGGATCGCGCAGGGTGACGGATTCGTGAAGGCGCTGCCCGAGGGACTCGACACCAAGGTCGGCGAGCGCGGTACGACGCTGTCCGGCGGGCAGCGGCAGCGGATCGCGCTGGCCCGTGCCCTCGTACGCCGACCGCGGCTGCTGATCCTGGACGACGCGACGAGCGCCGTCGACCCGCAGGTGGAGGCACGCATCCTGGCCGGGCTGCGAAGCGCCGTCCACGACGACGCCGGAGCGGCGACAACCGTGCTGGTGATCGCGTACCGGAAGGCGACGATCTCGCTCGCCGACGAGGTGCTGTTCATGGACGACGGCCGGATCTTGGCGCACGGCACCCATACCGAGCTGCAGTCGTCGACACCGGCGTACCGGGACCTGGTCGACGCGTACGAGAACGACGCCGAGCGCCGCCTGGAAGAGGCGGAGCTCGATCTCGATGCCGAAGGAGCAACAGCGTGAGTGCCGCGGAAGCGTCTCGGCTTGACCATGGCGACAATGCCGGTGGTCTGCAGACCCTCAAGGACGGTTTGAAGGTCTCACCGGAGTTGGGGCGCGGATGGGGGCTGACCGGGATTCTCGCGTTGACGATGACCGCCGGGCGGATCGTCGTACCGATCGCTGTGCAGCAGACGATCGACAAGGGACTGTCCGGTCCCAACGGTCCGGACATGTCGTACGTCGCCTGGATGTGCCTCGTCTGCGCGCTGGGCGTGATCCTGACCGCCGGAGCGTCGTACCTGACGACTGTCCGGCTCGCGATCAACTCCGAGTCCGGGCTGGCGACGATGCGGATCAAGGCGTTCCGGCACGTGCACGACCTGCCGGTGCTCACGCAGAGCACCGAGCGGCGCGGCGCGCTGGTCAGCCGGGTCACGTCGGATGTGGACACGGTGTCGCAGTTCCTGCAGTTCGGCGGGTTCATCTTCATCGTGAGCCTCGGGCAGATGGCGCTGGCGACCGTGGTGATGTTCTTCTACTCCTGGCAGCTCGCGCTGGTCGTGCTGCTGTGCTTCATCCCGCTGTTCGCCAGCCTGAAGTACCTGCAGCGCGCGATGTCGGCGGCGTACGGCGTGGTCCGCGCGAAGGTCGGCGAGATGCTGTCGGCGATCTCGGAGCCGGTCGTCGGCGCGCAGGTGGTCCGCTCGTACGCGATCGAGAAGCGGACGCAGGACCGCATCGACGCGTCGATCGAGGACTACCGCAAGACCGCGACCAAGGCGCAGGCGATCACCGGTCTGACCTTCTCGATCGGTGGTCTGGCGGCCGGTTTAGCGAACGCGGGCGTGCTGACGGTCGGCGTACTGCTCGGGGTGGACAAGCAGGCGACGCTGGGCGAGCTGCTCGCGTTCATGTTCCTGGTGTCGCTGTTCTCGGACCCGGTCCAGATCGCGACGCAGGTGCTGACCGACGCACGGAGCGCGTTCGCCGGGTGGCGGCGGGTGCTCGGCGTGATCGCGACGCCGGCCGACGTCGTGGACCCCGGCGAAGACGGTGTGAAGCAGGCGCGCGGGCCGATCACGGTCGAGTTCAACCACGTCGATTTCGCTTATCCGGAAGGCGAGCTGGTGCTCCGCGATGTCAACGCACGGATCGCGCCGCATCGGCGGGTCGCGGTCGTGGGCGAGACCGGATCCGGGAAGACGACGTTCGCGAAGCTGCTGACCCGGTTGATGGACCCGACCTCGGGCGCGGTCAGGCTCGACGGAGTGGACGCTCGCGAGATTTCCTTCGAGTCGCTGCGGGAGCGGGTCGTGATGGTGCCGCAGGACGGGTACCTGTTCGATGCGTCACTGGCCGAGAACGTTCGGTTCGGCCGGCCCGAGGTGACCGACGCGGAGTTGGTGACGGCGTTCGAGTCGCTCGGGCTGACGGACTGGCTGGAGTCGTTGCCCGACGGTCTGCAATCGCCGGTCGGCCAGCGCGGTGAATCGCTGTCGGCGGGGGAGCGGCAGCTGGTCGCGCTGGTCCGCGCCAACATCGCGGACCCGGACCTGCTCGTGCTCGACGAGGCGACGTCCGCGGTCGACCCGGGCACCGAGGTGCGGGTCAACGCGGCGCTCGAGCGACTGATGGCCGGGCGTACGTCGGTGACGATCGCGCACCGGCTCTCGACGGCCGAGGCCGCTGATGAAGTGCTGGTGTTCGACGACGGGAAGATCGTCGAACGCGGACCGCACGCCGAGCTGGTCGGCGCCGGTGGCGTGTACACGCAACTCCACGACAGCTGGATCGCCCAACGGAGCGCGGTCTGACCCAATTTGCCTGGCTGACCAGGCGATTTGCCTGGCCAGCCAGGCAAATCGGGGGTTCGTGACCCGTTCTCAGGGTGTGGAACCCCCCCGTTTCGCTGGCTGACCAGGCAAATGGGGTCGGGTCAGGGGGTCGGAGCGGCTCCGTTCTCGTGACCGGCGCCCGGCTGGGGCACCAGCAGGAACTCGACACCGCCCTTGTCGTCGACTGCCGCGTCCAGGATCTTGTCGTCGAGCGCGTTCGCGGCGTTGTGCTCGAGGAACACCCGTGCGCCCGCCTCCTCGACGACCTGGTCACCCGGTTGCGGAGCCTCTGTCGTGGTCACCGCGAGTGCCGGATCCGCCGGGTTCTCCTGCGAGATCCGCACCCCGGCCCCTTCCGGCGCGCCTTCGACCCCAGTGATGCTCTTGATCACCAGTGTCGCGTTCTCAGTCAGGGTCAGCACAGCCACTCCATCCGTCGGTTAACACTTGAGCCCGTCCCGTGCCCGATCCCCCCAGGGCCAAACCCACCCCACCTTGAGCACCCACCAACCACGAGTCCGCCGCCGGAATGGTTGACCCGTGCCCAAGGTCAGGCGACCTGGGCGGGGAGGTGGGGCGCGACCCGCCAGGTGGAAGGGGCGGTGGTACGGGAGGTACCGCGGATGAACGCGGCGCGAAGGCGTGCGGAGAGGCCGGAGTGCATCGCGACTGCGTCTTCCCAGCCGAAATGGACGAGCTCGACACCCCGATCGGCCAGGCGCTGGTCGCGGCGATGGCTCGCGCGCATCCGGCGCCGTCGCTCCTCAGGCGTATCCGCTTCGTACTTCGCCAGCCCGTCGGCCTCCGCGACCGTGCGGAACTCCGGCCAGTAGAAGTCGACCCGCTCGGGCATCCAGCCGAATCCGTCGAAGAACTGAACCTGAAGCACCGGTGCGGGCAATCCGGCCGCCGCGAAGGCCAGACGTGCGAGCGACTCCAGCACGGATTCGGCTCTCGCATCGCCGAAGTCGATCGCCGCGCGGGCGTTCCGGATCCCGGGCCAGTGCTGTTGACGACCGACGACGGCCTGCAGCTCGGTAACCGCCGGACCGAGGGACAGCGCGTGGTCGACAGTGACGATCGCCTCCCGGAGGGGCAGCTCCCTTGCGAGATCCACAACGGTTCGGGCGACGCTTGTCACGGACAGCCAAGCGTGGTGTGACACATCACCGGTTGTCAGACCAGCTCGTCGTACGACGACGTCCGGGCGACGCTGATTGCGCATGGCAGTCGGTGGACGGGTCAGCCACGTCGCGTCGACCGGGGGTGCGGACGAGCGCCGGGCGTCTGTCCAGACCCGGAGCCCGCTCAGCCGAGCCGCGCTGAAATGACTCACGACCGAGTCCGGGTACGCCGCAGCAGCACAAGCGATCACCGCGAGCTGTCCGTCGACGCGTCCGTCGATGTAGTGGCCGTGGTGATGGTGCAGCGATTTCCGGCGTACCAAGCGCCGAAGGTCGGCGTCTCCCAGTCCGAGTTCGCGCAGCACGCCACGCCGTACCGGAGTCCGCGCCGCGAACCGCAGCCGCTCCCGCACCACATCCTCAAGCCGATCCACCGCCGCATTCTCCCTGCGCCCACGCCACCCCGCACCGTCCTTCCGCTCCCTGTGGAAAAGCGTCTTTGAGCACCCACCAACCAAAGTCCGCCGGAATCCTTGGTTGGCGGGTGCTCAAAGAACCCCGATGCGAACTGTCCCCGGCATGGTGTGGGATCGGGGTATGGCGATTGCGTTGAGTGCGGCGGGGATCGGTGAGTTGGGCGAGGTTGTGGGGGTGTTGCGGGAGTGGCAGCGGGAGAGCTTGCCAGTGCAGTTGCATCCGGGGGATCTGGGGTGGTTCTGGCGGTTCGGTGCGGAGGCGACGGCGGCTGCGACCCGGGTCTGGCGGCGGGACGGGGAGATCGTCGCGGTGGGGATGCTCGACGAGCCTGATTGGCTGCGGATGGCGATCGCGCCGGAGTTGCAGCGGGACGACGAGCTGGCGCGGCGGATCGTCGACGATGTCTCGACGCCGGAGACCGGCGTATTGATCGACGGTCAGGTGGCGGTCGAGACGCCGATGGGGGCGCTTGTGCAGGATCTGCTCTTCAAGGACGGGTGGGACGCGGACAAGCCGTGGGTCCCGCTGGTGCGCAGCCTGAGCGGTCTGGTGCCGGATCCGGAGCTGCGGGTCGACGTGGTCGGCGCGGAGGATGCGCACGAGCGGACCGCCGTACAGCGGGCTTCGTTCGACGGGTCGACGTTCACCGACGATCGCTGGTTCGCGATGGCCGACGGCGTGCCGTACGCCGAAGCGCGGTGCCTGATCGCGCGGAACAAGCTGGGCGAGTCCGTGGCGGCTGCGACCGTGTGGTCAGCCGGCGAGGGACGTCCCGGCTATATCGAGCCGATGGGCGTGCATCGCCTGCACCGCGGGCGTGGTTATGGCACGGCGATGGTGCTCGCGTGTGCGCGTGCGTTACAGGAGCTGGGCGCGTCGAGCGTCTACACCTGTACGCCGGCGTCCAACGACGGCGCGATCGCGACGTACCACGCTGCCGGTCTCGAGCCGCAGCCCGAGATCAGGGCGCAGAACCGCAACGCCTAGGCAGGACCGTCGGGACCGTCACGACCGTCAGGCGGCCACGTCGTCCGCGGCCCGGAGCACGCGCAGGATGTTGCCTCCAGCAAGCTTCCCGAGATCCTCGTCGCTCCAGCCGCGGTCGGCCAGCGCGCCGAACAGCACCGGGTACGATGACACGTCGGGCAGCTCGACCGGGAACTCCGGGCAGCCGTCGTAGTCGCCGCCGACGCCCATGTGGTCGATACCCGCCACCTCGCGGACGTGTTCGACATGCTTGACGACGTCCGCGAGCGTGATCTCCGGGCGCGGTACGCCGTACAGCTCCTCGAGCTCCTTGCGGTGCTCCTTGCCCTCGAGCCCGCGTTCCTTGGCCAGCGCGCGCATGCCGTCGAGCCAGTCGACGTACGCCTGCGAGACGAAGTACGGGACGAAGGTGACCATGCACACGCCGTCGTTGGCGGCCAGCGTCTCGAGCACGTCGTCGGGCGCGTTCCGGGGCACGTTGCAGATCGCGCGGGACGACGAGTGGCTGAAGATCGCCGGCGCGCTGGTGACGCGGAGCGCGTGCCGCATGGTGTCCGCGGAGACGTGCGAGAGGTCGACCAGCATGCCGATCCGGTTCATCTCGCGGACGACCTGCTCGCCGAAGTCGTTCAGCCCGCCGAGCACCGGCTCGTCGGTGGCCGAGTCGGCCCACGACACGTTGTTGTTGTGCGTGAGCGTCATGTACCGCACGCCGAGCTCGCGCATCACCCGCAGTACGCCGAGGGACTCGCCGATCGAGTGACCGCCCTCCATCCCCATCAGCGACGCGATCCGGCCGGCCTTGATCGCGGCGTCCACGTCATCGGCCGACGACGCGAGCTGCAGGTCGTCCGGGAACCGCTCGACGAATCGCAGGACGAAGTCCAGTTGCTCGAACGTACGCCGTACCGCCTGCTCGTCCTGCGGCACCCACAAGGACCAGAACTGCGCGCCGACGTGTCCCGCCCGCAGCCGCGGCAGGTCCGTGTGCAGCTCCGGAACCGAGCCCGCGAGATCGTGCGCGTCGAGGTCGTAGTCGCACAACTCGTAGAACGCGATCGGCAGATCGTTGTGCCCGTCGATCACCGGATGTTCCCGCAACACGTCCGCGACCCGCGCCTCACTCGTCATCCCGCCATCCTGTCAGTTCGGGACCGTGGTCAACAGCCAACCCCGGATCGGAGACAATGGGTGGGTGATTATCGACGAGTTGACCTTCGACGCGGCCGGGTTGATCCCGGCGGTGGTGCAGCAGTACGACACGCGCGAGGTCCTGATGGTGGGCTGGATGAACGCCGAGGCGGTACGCCGTACCGCGGAGACGAAGCGGGGCACGTTCTGGTCCCGCAGCCGGCAGGAGTACTGGGTCAAGGGCGAAACCAGCGGCCACCGTCAGCACGTGAAGCAGATCCTCGTCGACTGCGACGCCGACACCCTGCTCGTCCTCGTCGACCAGGAAGGCCCCGCCTGCCACACCGGCACCCGCAGCTGCTTCGAGAACGGCGAGATCGAGGTGGCGGCATGACGGCGCCCGAGCTGGAGACCTTCCGCGAGTACGCGAAGGACCGCCGGGTCATCCCGGTGACGCGGCGGCTGCTCGCCGACGCCGAGACGCCGATCGGTGTCTACGGCAAGCTCGCGGCCGAGCGCGAGGGCACGTTCCTGCTGGAGTCGGCGGAGAACGGCGGGGTCTGGTCGCGCTACTCGTTCATCGGCGTTCGCTCCGCCGCGACGCTGACCGAGCGCGACGGCGAGGCCGTCTGGACCGGCAACCCGCCCGTCGGCCTCCCGCAGACCGGTGACCCGCTGAAGGCACTGCGTGAGACGCTGGAGATCCTGCATACGCCGCGGCTGCCCGACCTGCCTCCACTGACCGGGGGCATGGTCGGCTTCCTCGGGTACGACGCCGTGCGCCGCCTGGAGCGGTTGCCCGACACAACGACCGACGACCTCGGCCTGCCCGAGTTGACCTTCCTGTTCGCGACCGATCTGGCCGCCCTCGACCACGAGACCGGCGAGATCTGGCTGATCGCGAACGCGGTCAACTGGGACGACTCCGACGAGCGCGTCGACGAGGCGTACGCCGACGCCGTCCGGCGGCTCGACGCGATGGAGCGCGACCTCGCGCAGCCCACCCCGTCGTACGTCGTCCGCGCCGACCGGCGGGCACAGCCCGACCCGCACCGGCAGCGCTCCAGCGCGGAGTACCGGGAGGCGGTCGAGCACGCCAAGGAGGAGATCCGGGCCGGTGAGGCGTTCCAGATCGTCGTCTCGCAGCGGTTCGAGCTGCAGACCACCGCGAGCGCCCTGGACATCTACCGGGTGCTGCGCCGGTCCAACCCGAGCCCGTACATGTACCTGGTCCGTCTCGACGGCTTCGACATCGTCGGCTCGAGCCCCGAGGCGCTGGTCAAGGTCACCGAGAACAAGGTGATCCTGCACCCGATCGCCGGCACCCGCCGCCGCGGCGCGACCCCGGAGGAGGACCACGCGCTGGAGGAGGAGCTGCGCGCCGACGCCAAGGAGCGCGCCGAGCACCTGATGCTGGTCGACCTCGGCCGCAACGACGTCGGCAAGGTGTGCGCGCCCGGCACGGTCGAGGTGGTCGACTTCATGGACGTGCGGCGCTACAGCCACGTCATGCATCTCGAGTCGACCGTCACCGGGCAGCTCAAGGCCGGCATGACCGCGTTCGACGCGCTGACCGCCGCGTTCCCGGCCGGAACGTTGTCCGGGGCACCGAAACCGCGGGCGATGGAGATCATCGACAAGCTCGAGGTCACCCGCCGCGGCGTGTACGGCGGGGTTGTCGGCTACCTGGACTTCGCCGGCGACGCGGATACCGCGATCGCGATCCGCACCGCGGTGCTGCGCGGCGGAACGGCGTACGTGCAGGCCGGCGCCGGGATCGTCGCGGACTCCGACCCGGCCGCGGAGGATGCCGAGTGCCGGACCAAGGCGGCCGCCGTACTCAACGCGATCGCGGTCGCAGGAACCTTCAGCGACGTATGCAGTGACGTATGAAGGCGCAACGGCTGGTCGACCTGCTCGCGCTGGTAGCGCTGGTGCTGCTCGGGCTGTCCGGATACCTGACGTGGGTCTCGGCCAACCCGGGCAACGGGCGCGCCGACGTGGTGTTCAACGGCTACACGATCACCAAGGCGCCGGTCACGCTGGCTCTGGCGTCGGTGGTGGCGGTCGTGGTCACGAAGCTGGCCGGCACGCTGCTGCGGAGAGTTCTGGGCGGTCTGGTGGCGCTGCTCGGAGCGGTCGCGGTCATCGTCGCGCTGACCGTGCGCCCTGGCGGCGCCGAGCTGAGCAGGCTGCGGCCCGAGCTGAGCGATGTGATCGCCGACCAGGTCACGCAGAGCCTGGGGGTGGCGCCGTGGTTCGCACTGACAGGCGGCATCGCCCTGGTCGCGGCGGGTGTGATCACCGCCTTGACGGCGCACAAGTGGCGGCGACCGACCGCACGATACGAGCGTGATCCGGCTGCCTCACCGGCCGATCAGTGGAAGGCGATCGACGCCGGGGAGGACCCGACTCTCTGATCGCGGCGGGCTACCGCCACAATAGGACGGG
This sequence comes from Kribbella pratensis, assembly GCF_004365355.1. Taxonomy (GTDB): domain Bacteria; phylum Actinomycetota; class Actinomycetes; order Propionibacteriales; family Kribbellaceae; genus Kribbella. Next base: position 1,217,172 of record NZ_SODP01000001.1, read on the forward strand.
ACGACGAGGAGGAGTGGCGCCAACTATGGACAATACGGTGGCGGATCAAGGGTCCAGTCGGATCGACGAGGAAGCCCCTCACGATCTGCACGGCAACAGCCCCGCGGCGTGGACCGCGGTGGTGATCGTGCTGGTCGCATTCACGCTCGGCGCCATCGCGATGGTGCTCGGGCCGAACTGGGTGCTGTTCTGGATCTCCGTCGCGATCGCGGTGCTCGGTGCGCTGGCCGGTAAGGTGCTGCAGTTGCTGGGCTTCGGGGTCCCGACTGACGGCGACCACTGAGGGGCGGACGGACATGACTGTGCTTGACGACATTCTCGCTGGGGTCCGCGAGGACCTTGCGGAGCGCCAGGCGCGGGTCAGCCTGGACGATCTGAAGCAGGAGGCCCAGCGCAAGCCCGACGCGAAGGACCCGATGCCGGTGTTCCGCGGTGACGGGATCGCGGTGATCGCCGAGGTGAAACGGTCCAGCCCGTCCAAGGGTGAGCTGGCCGAGATCACCGACCCCGCCGCGCTGGCCGGGGAGTACGAGTTGGGCGGCGCGGCGGCGATTTCGGTCCTCACCGAAGAGCGCCGCTTCAACGGCAGCCTCGACGACCTGCGCGCGGTCCGCGGCCGGGTCGACGTGCCCGTCCTGCGCAAGGACTTCGTCATCTCGTCGTACCAGCTGTGGGAGGCCCGGGCGGCCGGCGCCGACATGATCCTGCTGATCGCGGCCGCGCTGGAGCAGGAGGCCCTGGTCTCGCTGATCGAGCGTGCGCACTCGATCGGCCTGTGCCCGCTGGTCGAGGTGCACGACGAGGAGGAGACCCGGCGTGCGGTGGACGCCGGCGCTCAGCTGATCGGCGTGAACAACCGCAACCTGAAGACGCTCGAGGTCGACCGGGACACGTTCGCGCGGGTCGCGCCGACGATCCCGACCGAGCTGGTCCGGGTGGCCGAGTCCGGCGTCCGCGGGCCGCATGATGTAATCGAGTTCGCGCGCGCCGGGGCCGATGTCGTCCTCGTCGGTGAAACCCTGGTGACCGGCCGCGATCCTCGCGCCTCGGTCGCCGACCTCGTCGCCGCCGGATCGCACCCCGCCATCCAGCAGCGGCACTAGAGTGCTCTAGGTGTGGTGTAGGTCGGCGCTACCGGCGCCCAGGCACGCACCTCGCGGCACTTGAGCAGCGCCCACGATGCTCCGCATCGAGGCCACTACTCAAGCACCACGATGCACGCACCTGGACACCGTTATCACTCGACCTACACCACACCTAGAGCACTAGTACTTCCCGGCCGGTCCAAACGGCTCGGGACAGAGACTCTCCCGTGCTGTAAAAGCCGGGTTTGGAAGGTTTGTCGGATGTCTACTGTGCTGCCCGACCAGTTCGGGCACTTCGGCCGTTTCGGCGGCAGGTTCATGCCGGAGGCGCTGATCGCGCCGCTCGACGAGCTCACCCAGGCCTGGCGCGACGCCATGGCCGACCCGGAGTTCACCGGTGAGTTCGAGCGGATGCTGCGCGAGTACATCGGCGCCCCGAGCCTGCTGTACGACGCGACCCGGCTGTCCAACGCGGCCGGCGCGCGGATCCTGCTGAAGCGCGAGGACCTGAACCACACCGGCGCGCACAAGATCCGCAACGCGATCGGCCAGGCGCTGCTGACCAAGCGGATGGGCAAGCCGCGGGTGATCGCCGAGACCGGCGCCGGCCAGCACGGCGTCGCGACGGCGACCGCGTGCGCGTACCTGGGCCTGGAGTGCGTCGTCTACATGGGCGAGGTCGACACCGAGCGCCAGGCGCTGAACGTGGCCCGGATGCGGCTGCTCGGCGCCGAGGTGATCTCGGTCAAGACCGGCAGCCGGACGCTGAAGGACGCGATCAACGAGGCACTGCGCGACTGGGTCGCCAGTGTGGACAAGACGCATTACATCCTCGGTACGGCGGCGGGCTCGCACCCGTTCCCGGCGATGGTTCGCGACTTCGTTCGCGGCATCGGTGACGAGGCGCGGGAGCAGTCGCTCGAGCTGCTGGGCAAGCTGCCGGACGCCGCGGTCGCGTCGGTCGGCGGCGGGTCGAACGCGATCGGCCTGTTCACCGCGTTCATCCCGGACGAGTCCGTGAAGCTGTACGGCATCGAGCCGGGCGGCGACGGGTTCGAGACCGGTCGGCACGCGGCGACGATCACCGCCGGGCAGGTCGGCGTACTGCATGGTGCGCGGTCGTTCCTGCTGCAGGACGACGACGGGCAGACGATCGAGTCGCACTCGATCTCCGCGGGTCTGGATTATCCGGGCGTCGGCCCGGAGCACGCATGGCTGGCGGAGACCGGGCGCGCGTCGTACCGGCCGATCACCGACGCCGAGGCGATGGACGCGTTCCAGTTGCTGTCCCGGACCGAGGGCATCATCCCGGCCATCGAGTCCGCGCACGCGGTCGCCGGTGCGCTGGACATCGCGCGCGAGTTGGGGCCAGAGGCAACCATTCTGGTGAACCTCTCGGGGCGCGGGGACAAGGACATGGACACGGCCGCCACCTGGTTCGGCCTCGGCGGGACGGAGGCCGGCGATGAGTGAGCTCGTTGCCCTGGGCAAGGCCGGCGCGGCGATCCGGTCCGCGAACGCCGAGGGCCGGGCGGCCGTGGTCGGGTACCTGCCGGCCGGCTTCCCGTCGTACGACGGCGCACTCGACGGCCTGAAGGCACTGGTCGACGGCGGTGCGGACGTGATCGAACTCGGTCTGCCGTACAGCGACCCGGTGATGGACGGCGTGACGATCCAGCGCGCCACCGAGATCGCGCTCGCGGGTGGCGTGCGGACCCGCGACGTCCTCAGCACAGTCGAGAAGATCGCGGCGTACTCCGACGTCCCGGTGCTGGTGATGACGTACTGGAACCCGATCGAGCGGTACGGCGTGGACCGGTTCGCCGCCGACTTCGCCGGCGTCGGGGGAGCGGGCCTGATCACGCCGGACCTGATCCCGGACGAGGGCGCGGAGTGGATCGCGGCCGCGGACAAGCACGAACTGGACAAGGTGTTCCTGGTCTCGCCGTCGTCGACGGACGCGCGGATCGCGATGACGACGGCCGCCTGTCGCGGATTCGTCTACGCGACCGCTGTGATGGGGGTCACCGGCGCCCGGGACAAGCCGTCGGAGCTCGCGGCGCCGCTGGTGGCGCGGGTCAAGGCGGCGACCGAGCTGCCGGTCGGTGTCGGGCTGGGGATCTCGAACGGCGACCAGGCCGCGGGAATGGGAGCCTTCGCAGACGCGGTGATCGTCGGAGCGGCGCTCGTCAGAGCCCTGGGAGACGGCGGCGCGGCCGGTGTCCGGGCACTGACCGAGGACCTGGCCGCCGGAGTACGCCGGGAACCCCGTGCGCCCGCCGAACGTTAGACCCGCCGTGAGTCGAACCAGAACCGTGTGGCCGATCAAGGGAGGGGCGCTTCTCCTGGCCGCGGTGGCTCTGCTCGCCCTCGCGGGCTGCAGTGGCAAGCAAGAGAAGGCCGACAATCCGGGCGGAGCGATCATTCGCAGCAGCCAGGACCCGAACGGCTTGCGCGGCGCCACGCTCGACCAGCCGTACTCGATGCCCGCGACCACACTGACCGACACCGGCGGGAACCCGTTCAACCTGGTCACCTCGACGAAGAAACCGGTCACGCTGGTGTTCTTCGGTTACACGAACTGCCCGGACGTGTGCCCGACGGTGATGGCCGATGTGGCGTCCGCGCTGACGAAGCTCGATCAGCCGACGCGTGACCAGATCCAGATGCTGTTCATCACCACCGACCCGTCGCGCGACACCGGTCCGGTGATTCGCAAGTACCTGGACCGGTTCGACCCGTCGTTCACCGGGCTGACCGGGTCGCTGACGTCGATCAAGGACGTCGCCAAGGCGGTCGGCGTACCGGTGGAAGGGATGCAGAAGCTTCCGTCCGGAGGGTACGAGGTCGGTCACGGAGCGCAGGTGATCGGCTTCGGCAAGAACGACAAGGCGAACGTGATCTGGCTGTCCAACGCCGCCATCGGTGATCTGGCGCACGACTTCGGCAAGCTGGTGGCGGACAACCAGTGAAGGCTTGGTTCCTCTGGGTCTCGCTCATCGCGCGGCTCGTCCTCGGCAGTGTGATGCTGGTCGCCGGCGCGTTGAAGGTCACCGATCCAGAGACGGCTGCCCAGGCGGTCCGCGCGTACGAGCTGCTGCCGTCGTCGCTGGTCCAGCCGGTCGGCTGGGGGCTGCCGTTCCTGGAGATCGCGATCGGGTTGCTGTTGATCGTCGGTTTCGGTGTCCGCGCCTCGGCCGTCGCCGCCGGTGTTTTCATGATCGTGTTCATCGCCGCGGTGTCGTCCGCCTGGGCGCGCGGCCTGTCGATCGACTGCGGCTGCTTCGGCGGCGGCGGTCAGGTCGCCGCGGGCCAGACGAAGTACCTGCAGGAGATCCTCCGGGACGTCGGCCTGCTGGCGCTGGCCGTCTGGCTGTGGATATACCCGGTCAGCAAGTTCGCAGTCGTATCCGAACCGCAAGGAGTCACCGCGTCGTGAGCACCACCAATCCGCTGCTGCAGCAGAACAAGCGCCGGATCTCACCTGGGATCGTCGTGGTGATCGTCCTGGTCCTGGCGCTCGCCGCCGGCGTCGGCGTGCAGTACTACCGCGGTCACTCCAAGGTCGAGGTCAGCTCGAACGGCCGGCCCGAGCCCGCGGTCATCACCGGCCCGGGCACGTCCGGCAAGGGCATCACGGTCGGCAAGGCCGGCGCGAAGGTCAACATCGACCTGTACCTCGACTTCCGCTGCCCGCACTGCGCGGAGTTCGAGGAGGCGAGCGGTGCGACCGTCGACAAGCTCGTCCAGGACGGTACGGCCACGCTGACCTACTGGCCGCTGCAGTTCGTGAACCCGGACGCCTCGCCGCGGCTGGCCAACGCGTTCGCCGCGGCCGCCGCCAACGGCAAGGCGCTGAGCTTCGCCGACGAGATGTACGGCGACTTCTCGAAGTCCTGGACCACGGACCAGCTGATCGAACTCGGCAAGCAGCTCGACGTCGGCGACGAGAAGTTCCAGCAGGCGTTGCAGGACAACACGTACGCGGGCTGGCTGGAGTCGGTCGGCAAGGCGGCCGACGAGCGCGGGGTGACCGGGACGCCGACGGTCTACGTCAACGGCAAGCAGTTGCCGGCGGACCAGCTCAGCTCCGAGGGGCTGCAGAACGCCGTCGACGCGGTTGCAAGCTGAGGCCCCATCGTGACCGTGCGTTCCTGGCAGTGGTCTGGTGGGTCGAGTAGCGTTCCCCCTTGCCATGTCTAGTCTGATTCCCGCCGTGATGGTTCCGGCGTTCATCCCCAGCCCGAGCCAGGGTGTCTGGCACGTCTTCGGCCTTCCGATCCGCGCGTACGCGCTGTGCATCCTGGCTGGCATCTTCGTCGGCTACTGGCTCGGTCGCCGCCGCTGGGTGGCGCGCGGCGGGTCCGCGCCGGTGCTCGCCGACATCATGTTCTGGGCCATCCCGTTCGGGCTGGTCGGCGCGCGGATCTACCACGTGGTCACCGACGCCGAGCTGTACTTCGGCGAGGGCCGGCATCCGATCGACGCGCTGAAGATCTGGCACGGCGGGCTCGGCATCTGGGGTGCGGTCGGATTCGGCGCACTTGGGGCGTGGATCGCCTGCCGGCGCGCGAAGGTCCCGTTCCTGGCGGTCGCGGACGCGATGGCGCCCGGGATCGCGCTGGCGCAGGTGTTCGGCCGCTTCGGCAACTACTTCAACCAGGAACTCTTCGGCCGCCCGACCACGAAGCCGTGGGGCCTGGAGATCTCACCCGAACACCGCCCGGCCGGGTACGCCGACTTCGCCACCTTCCACCCGACGTTCCTGTACGAAGCGGTCTGGAACCTGGGTGTCGTCGCCCTGGTCATCCTGGTGGACCGCCGCTACAAACTGGGCCACGGCCGCGCCTTCTTCCTGTACGTCGCCGGCTACACCGCCGGCCGCGCCTGGATCGAGAACATGCGCATCGACACCGTGAACCACTTTTTGGGCCTGCGCCTGAACGTCTGGACCGCCCTGATCCTGTTCGTCCTCGCCGTAGTCGCCTTCATCGTGAGCGCCAAGCGCTACCCGGGCCAGGAAGACATCTCCACCGGGCCCGCCGCCGGCAAGCCGGCCACGGAGGCCTCCGTCGAGCCGACCGAAGCGAACGCGGACGCGACCACAGACGAGACGTCCGACCCTGCGACTGCGAGCGAGCCGCCGGCCGAGTCCGGCGCCCCGGACGCAGATGGTGACTCCGCTGCCGAGGGGAAACCGCAGCCGAAGGTTGACGTGAAGAACGGCACCGATTCAGATAGGTCTCGTGACTGAGTCGCCTCAGGCTTCGAACGAGCATCACGGGGACCACACGCACCGTGATGTGAACGGCGGCTGGCTCAGGCCGGCCGTGTTCGGCGCGATGGACGGCCTGGTGTCGAACTTCGCGCTGATCGCCGGCATGGACGGCGGCACCAGCTCCGGTTCGAAGTTCATCATCCTGGCGGGCCTCGCCGGCCTGGCCGCGGGCGCGTTCTCGATGGCGGCGGGGGAGTACACCTCGGTCGCCTCCCAGCGCGAGCTCGCCCACGCCGAGATCGAGATCGAGCGCAAGGAGATCCACAAGCACCCCGTCGACGAGGAGATCGAGCTCGCCGAGACGTACCGCGCGAAGGGCCTCGACCCGGACCTGGCCAGCAAGGTCGCCAAGCAGTTCCACGCGAACCCGGAGCAGGCCCTCGAGGAACACGTCCGCGAAGAGCTCGGCATCGATCCCGCCGACCTCCCGAATCCGGTGATCGCGGCGGCCTCGTCGTTCATCTGCTTCGCGGTCGGCGCCTTCATCCCGCTGGCGCCGTACCTGTTCGGCGCAGGCAGCGTCGTACCGTCCCTGATCCTCTCCCTGACGGCCCTGTTCGTCTGCGGCGCGGTCGTCTCCCGCGTCACCAGCCGTTCCTGGTGGTACTCCGGGCTCCGCCAGCTCCTCCTCGGCGCCGCCGCAGCCGCCCTCACCTACTTCGTCGGCACCCTGGTCGGGCCAGGAATCGGCTGACCGAGAACCGACGGCGGGGTATCGCCGGCGCTACCTACGGAGTCGATCCAGCGTGATGGTTCGGACCGCCGGCTCCGCCTTAGCTTGAGCGCATGACGTCGACCACCTTCCTCCGTCCGTGGCAGGCGCTCAGCGCCGTCGCACTCACTGCTGCGGCGCTCGTCGTCGCCTTCGTGCTGGCTCCGGCCACACTCGCGAGCACCGCGGCGACCTCCGGCCTCGCGAGTGAGAGCCGGCTCATCGCGACCTTTCGCAGCGCGTTCGTCGGCTACTGGCGTACCGGTGCCGCCGGCTTCGGCTCTGAGCTCCAGCCTGTCGTCGACTACTGGTTCCGCTACCACGTGGCCAAGGCGCTCCTCGCCGCGGCGTTGCTGGCGGTACTGATCGTCCTCGGCGTACTGAGCTGGCGGACGTCCCTCCGGGTCAGCGGTGTCCGCGCAGCCGGCCTCGCAGTGAGTGGTGTCCTGTCGACCGCTCTGGCGGTGGTCTCACTGGCGGCGGTGATGGCCAATATCCACGGAATGGCGGCGCCGTTCGGCTCCCTCTTACCGATGCTGTTCGGCGCTCCTAACGCCTCAACCGGCCCGCTGCCGGACACCCTGTCCCAGATCAGGCAACGCCTGGCCGACGGGCAGAACTCGCCCGCCCTGGAGGTGATCCGCAGCGACTATGTCAAGTTCCACGCGGTGATGGCTGTGGAGGGCACGATCGTGGTCATCGTTCTCGTCGTCCTCAGCGTCGTGCTGTGGCGCGGGTTCAGGAGGACGGATCGGGCCGAGCGGCGGGCCAGGCGACTGCTGGCGGCGTACGGCGTCTTCATCCCGCTGCTGACGCTGGCACTGGCAGTCATCGTGGTGGCGAACGCGACCACCGCGGCCCAGCCGCTACCCGGCCTCGAATCCTTCTTCGCCGGCGGCTGGTAGCTGTATCGGCTGAGACTGCGTGAACAGGCCGCTGTAGGCGTTGAGTGCAGGCTGGCCGCCGAGGTGGGCGTACAGGACGGTGGAGTCCTTCGGGATGTCGCCGTTCCGGATCAGGTCGATCAGGCCCGCCATCGACTTCCCCTCGTAGACCGGGTCGATGATCATCCCCTCGAGCTGCCCGGTCAGCCGGATCGCGTCGAGCGTGGATTGCACAGGGATGCCGTACTCGTCCCCGGCCCAGCCCTCCAGCACCGTGATCTCGTCGTCCCGCAGTTCGCGGCCCAATGCGATCAGCGAAGCGGTCGCCCGGGCGATCCGCTCGACCTGATCTCGCGTCTCCTGCAGTTTCGCGCTCGCGTCGATCCCGATCACCCGCCGCGGCCGGTCCTGCCCGGCAAACCCGGCGATCATCCCCGCGTGCGTCGATCCGGTGACCGAGCACACCACGATCGTGTCGAAGAAGATCCCGAGCTCCTGTTCCTGCTGCTCCACCTCGTACGCCCACTGCGCGAACCCGAGTCCGCCGAGCCGATGGTCCGAGGCGCCGGCCGGGATGGCGTACGGCGTACCGCCGCGTGCCTGCACGTCCTCGAGCGCCTGCTTCCAGCTGTCCTTGAACCCGATCCCGAACCCGGCCGGATCGAGCCGCACCTCGGCGCCCATGATCCGGCTGAGGAGAATGTTGCCGACCCGGTCGTTGAGCGCATCCGGCCAGTCCACCCAGTTCTCCTGGACCAGCACCGCCTTCAACCCCACCTTCGCGGCGACCGCGGCGACCTGGCGGGTGTGGTTCGACTGGTACCCGCCGATCGACACCAACGTGTCGGCTCCTTGCGCGAGCGCGTCCGGGATCAGGTACTCGAGCTTCCGCGTCTTGTTCCCGCCGTACGCCAGTCCCGAGTTGCAGTCCTCCCGCTTGGCCCACACCTTCGCCCCACCCAAGTACGCCGACAGCCGCTCGAGCGGATGCACCGGGCTGGGACCGAACAACAACGGATACCTCGGAAAGTCGGCAAGCGACATGGATCCTCCTCAGTTGGACTACCGTCAGCTGGGTGTTCCCGCCCGAGACCGACCTCCGCCCGGCCGCCTATCTCGAACAAGTCGGCACCATCTTCGCCCGCTTCGGCAACGACACCCAGGACTCCGGAAACATCTCGTACGGCGTCCGAACCGCCGACGCCAGGTACTTCGTCAAGACCGCCGGCGACCCGGACAACCCCACGCCGTACCTCGACTTCGACGGCCGCGTAGCTCTCCTCCGCAACGCCGTCGAGTTCGCGCGCTCGGTCGACCATCCCGCCCTGCCGACCCTGCACGCGGTAATCGAATCCCCAGCCGGCCCGGTGCTCGTCTACGAATGGCGCGACGGCGAGCTACTCGGCGCCTCCCGCGACCGCTTCAAGGCGCTCCCCACCGAGGAGATCCTCGCCGCACTCAACAGTCTGTACGACCTCCACGCCGCCCTCGACGAGGCCGGCTGGGTCGAAGGCGACTTCTACGACTCCTCGATGCTGTACGACTTCCCGGCGCAACGCCTGACGGTCATAGACCTCGACAGCTACCACCGCGGCCCATTCGTCAACACGATGGGCCGCATGTTCGGCTCCAGCCGCTACATGGCTCCCGAGGAGCACGTCCTGGGAGCCCTCATCGACACCCGAACCACCGCCTACGTGATGGCCCGCACGGCCCAGATCTTCCTCACGGACCCACGGTCATCCCTCGACGCCGTACTCACCGAAGCCACCACAACCCGCTTCCCGACCTACCGGGCCTTTCACGAGGCATGGCTGACCGCCTCGTCCACGATCGACGGCTGAGCGACCAGGCGGTCGAGGTGCTCGCCAGGGTCGGGCTGCGTCAGCGCCCAGGCGGCTCGGGCGACGAGGGTGATCGCCGCAGTCAGCACGGCGCCCCGGCGTACGTCGGCCGTCTGCCACGCGCCAGAACTGCCTGCCTGATAAGCGTCGACGAGTTCGTCGATCGGCGCCCGGGTGGACTGCAGCAGGTAGCCGAGGTCGAACCCGAGCGGTCCGATGCCGAACTGGTCGAAGTCCACCGCGATCACGTCGTCACCGTCGCGCCGGAGCAGGTTCGGCGGATGGATGTCGCCGTGCACGAGCAGGTGCGGCAGCCGATCGAGCTCCAGGAGTACGTCCGTCCGGCGGTTCCACAGCTCCCGGCACAGTCGCCGTACGTCGGCCGGCAGGACGTCGGCCGTCGCACAGCCCGCCCACCCGCCGTGGGCCGCGTCGTCGTCGAGCCGGTCCCGCAGGATCCGCCGGGCGAACCAGCTCGCCGGCTCCACCCGGTTGAGCCCGAACCGGCCGATCGCCTCGGCTGCCTCGGCCACTGACACCGGGCCTGGTTCGACCGCCTCGGTCCTCAGCGTGATCCCGTCCGGATCGCTCTCGACCTTCACGGCTCTCGGTGCCCGCAGTCCCTTGGTCCACTCGAGTACGCCGCTCCGCGCGACCTCGGCCTCACGCCGCCAGTACCCGTACCGCCCCGGTCGTTCGTCTCCGGGCACCAGCCTTTTGACCACGGTCCCGTCCGGGGTTCGCCACACGCCGGCGTGCGCGATCCCCTTTGCGGGCGCGAGCAATGTCCAGGCGTCCCCAGGCCTCCATCGCATCGCGGAGATTTATCACCACCAAGGGTCATGAACGGACACTCGACGTGATCACGTCACGAGCTCAACCCCCTCCTCCACGGTCGCGGCCAGCTTCGCCAGCCGCTGGAGGTGCTCGCCGGGGTCCGGTCGGTCTACCGCCCATGCGACGCGGGAGACGCCGGTGTACGCCGCCACCAACACCGCCCCGCACCTCCCACCTCCGTACGCCGTCACGAGGTCGTCCAGTGGGGCGTCGGTTGCCAGCAGTAGGTAGCCCAGGTCGAAGCCGGCCGGGCCGAGGCCGAACTGCTCCCAGTCGATCGCGACCACGTCATCGCCGTCCCGTCCGAGCAGGTTCACCGGATGCGCGTCCCCGTGCGTAGGCACCCGTGAAAGCCCATCCAGTACGGCCAGCGCCGCCTCGCGCCGAGCCCACAGCTCCTCGATCGCCGGCGAACTCAGGCCTGCTCGTGTCAGCGCATCCCACCCACCCCGCAGCTCCACGGTCCGCAGACGGTCCGCAGTACGTCCCGAGCACCCCATCCAGGCTCAGCCACCGAACAGCCCGCGAACCGCCCCAGAGCCCCAGCCAGCCCCTCTGGAGTCCATGAGGCGGCAGGCGCGTAGGCCATCCGCAGCGTGATCCCCGCCGCGTCTCGATCCACAGCCAAGCAGGCGGGCGCCCGAAGCCCCGGCGTACCCGCAACGATGCCGGACTCGGCGACCAGCGCCTGGCGCTCCCAATAGGCGTGATGGCGTAGATCCTCGACGCCGGGCAGCAGCCGTTTGACCACCTGGCCGTCGGGAGTCAGCCAGACACCGCCGGTGGCTTGGCCGGTGCCGGAGGTGAGTGGTCGCCAGTCGGGGGAGGGCTGCCAGGACATAGGAACGGCCTATCAGGATCCGGCGGTCTCGACAGGTGAATTTCAGGCCTCGTGGGTGGTTGTGGGGGCAGTGGACTGGGAAGATAGGAGGCTAGTAGTGAGCGCTTGCTTACTGTGGGTCATCAAGGCGTTGCGCGGTGGACGGAAAGTCCATCTGGTGGGCGTCATGAGGTAGTCTCGGGACACCCGGCTTGGGCCAATGTTGTCCCGCGGCCAGTTGTTTGACCGTAGGACGACGGGAGCTCCTGGATGTATGGTCGCCCCCCCATCTTTGACCGGCACCGCCCCAGCGAGGGACTCTACGACGGGCAGCACGAGCACGACGCTTGTGGTGTTGCGTTCGTCGCGACCCTGACCGGTGAACCGAGCCACGACATCGTGGCCAAGGCCTTGACTGCGCTGCGCAATCTCGAGCATCGCGGCGCGTCCGGCGCCGAACCGGACTCCGGCGACGGCGCCGGCATCCTGCTGCAGGTCCCGGACGCCTTCTACCGCAAGGTGTGCGAGTTCGAGCTGCCGGCGCCGCACAGCTACGCGACCGGTATCGCGTTCCTGCCCGCCGATCCCGACGACGCCGCCAAGGCGATCAACCGGATCGAGGAGCTGGCCGCCGAGGAGCAGTTGAGTGTCGTCGGCTGGCGGGACATCCCGACCACGCCCGACCTGCTCGGCGCGACCGCGCGTTCGGTGATGCCGACGTTCAAGCAGCTGTTCGTCAGCGCGAAGGCCGGCCGCGTGCTCGGCCTGGCGCTGGAGCGGATGGCGTTCCGGCTGCGCAAGCGCGCCGAGAAGGAGACGGAGACCTACTTCCCGTCGCTGTCCGGCCGGACCATCACCTACAAGGGGATGCTCACCACCGACCAGCTGGACAAGTTCTTCCCCGAGCTGACCGACCCCGATCTCGCCTCGGCGATCGGCATCGTGCACTCGCGGTTCTCGACGAACACGTTCCCCTCCTGGCCGCTGGCCCACCCGTACCGCTACATCGCCCACAACGGTGAGATCAACACCGTCCAGGGCAACCGGAACTGGATGCGCGCCCGCGAGGCTCTCCTCGCCAGCGACCTGATCCCCGGCGACCTCGAGCAGCTCTACCCGATCTGTACGCCGGGCGCCTCGGACTCCGCGTCGTTCGACGAGGTGCTCGAGCTCCTGCACCTCGGCGGCCGCTCGCTACCGCACGCGATGCTGATGATGATCCCGGAGGCGTGGGAGAACGCCACCACGATGGATCCGAAGCGGCGCGCGTTCTACGAGTTCCACTCGACGCTGATGGAGCCGTGGGACGGCCCGGCGTCGGTGGTCTTCTCCGACGGCACCAAGGTCGGCGCGGTCCTCGACCGCAACGGTCTGCGCCCCTCGCGGTACTGGGTGACCGAGGACGGCCTCGTCGTCCTTGCGTCCGAGGCCGGCGTGCTCGACATCGACCCGGCCACCGTGACCGAGAAGGGCCGGCTCGAGCCGGGCCGGATCTTCCTGGTCGACGTCGACGCGCACCGGATCATCACCGACGCCGAGGTGAAGAACGCCCTCGCCAACGAACACCCGTACGACGAATGGCTGCACGGCGGCCTGATCCGGTTCGAGGACCTGCACGAGCGCGAGCACGTCGTCCACAGCCACGCGTCGGTGACCCGGCGCCAGCAGGTCTTCGGGTACACCGAGGAGGAGCTGCGTCTCATCCTCACCCCGATGGCGAAGTCCGGCGCCGAGCCGATCGGCTCGATGGGCACCGACACGCCGATCGCGGTGCTGAGCGACCGGCCGCGGCTGCTGTTCGACTACTTCGCGCAGCTGTTCGCCCAGGTCACGAACCCGCCGCTGGACGCGATCCGCGAGGAGCTCGTCACCTCGCTGTCGTCGTCCCTCGGCCCGGAGTCGAACCTGCTCAGCCCGAGCCCGGCGTCCTGCCGGCAGGTGGTGATCCCGTTCCCGGTGATCACCAACGACGAGCTGGCCAAGCTCCGGCACATCAACCTCGACGGCGACATGCCCGGCCTGGCCACCACGGTCCTGCGCGGTGTGTACGACGTCGAGGGCGGTGGCGAGGCGCTGCGGACCCGCCTCGACGAGATCTGCGCCGAGGCCGACGCCGCGATCAGCGACGGCACCCGCATCCTGGTGCTGTCCGACCGGCACTCGAACGCCGACAGCGCGCCGATCCCGTCGCTGCTGCTGACCTCCGCGGTTCATCACCACCTGGTGCGGAAGAAGACCCGCACCCAGGTCGGTCTGGTCGTCGAGGCCGGTGACGTCCGCGAGGTGCACCACGTCGCGCTCCTGATGGGGTACGGCGCGGCCGCGATCAACCCGTATCTTGCGCTCGAATCGGTCGAGGACCTCTGCCGGCACGGCACCTACCTGCCGGGTATCGAGCCCGAGCAGGCCGTGCGCAACGTGGTGAAGTCGCTCGGCAAGGGCGTGCTCAAGGTCATGTCGAAGATGGGTGTCTCGACGGTCGCGTCGTACACCGGCGCCCAGATCTTCGAGGCGAACGGGCTGTCCCCGTTCCTGGTCGACATCTACTTCACCGGTACGTCGTCGAGGATCGGCGGCGTCGGCCTGGACACGATCGCCGAGGAGGTACGCCGCCGGCACCTGCGCGCGTACCCGGCGGACGGGATCCTGCCTGCGCACCGCAAGCTGGAGATCGGCGGCGAGTACCAGTGGCGCCGCGAAGGCGAGCCGCACCTGTTCGACCCGGACACGGTCTTCCGCCTGCAGCACAGCACCCGGACCGGCCGCTACGACATCTTCAAGCAGTACACGTCGCGGGTGAACGAGCAGTCCGAGCGGCTGATGACGCTGCGCGGTCTGTTCGGGTTCGGCAGTGACAGGCAGCCGATCCCGATCGACGAGGTCGAGCCGGTCAGCGAGATCGTCAAGCGATTCTCCACCGGTGCGATGAGCTACGGCTCGATCAGCGCCGAGGCGCACCAGACGCTGGCGATCGCGATGAACCAGCTCGGCGGCAAGTCGAACACCGGTGAGGGCGGCGAGGACGCCGACCGGCTGTACGACCCGAGCCGGCGGAGCTCGATCAAGCAGGTCGCCTCGGGACGGTTCGGCGTCACCGCGGAGTACCTGACGAACTCCGACGACATCCAGATCAAGATGGCGCAGGGTGCGAAGCCCGGCGAGGGCGGGCAGCTGCCCGGCCCGAAGGTGTACCCGTGGGTGGCGAGCACGCGGCACTCGACGCCGGGTGTCGGCCTGATCTCGCCGCCTCCGCACCACGACATCTACTCGATCGAGGATCTCGCCCAGCTGATCCACGACCTGAAGAACGCGAACCCGTCTGCACGGATCCACGTGAAGCTGGTCTCCGAGGTCGGTGTCGGCACGATCGCCGCGGGTGTCTCGAAGGCTCACGCGGACGTCGTACTGATCTCTGGCCACGATGGCGGTACCGGCGCGGCGCCGTTGACGTCGCTGAAGCACGCCGGTGGTCCGTGGGAGCTGGGTCTCGCCGAGACGCAGCAGACCCTGCTGCTGAACGGTTTGCGCGACCGCATCGTCGTGCAGACCGACGGCCAGCTGAAGACCGGCCGGGACGTGATCATCGCGGCGCTGCTCGGCGCCGAGGAGTTCGGTTTCGCGACCGCGCCGCTGGTGGTGTCGGGCTGCATCATGATGCGGGTGTGCCACCTCGACACGTGCCCGGTCGGCGTCGCGACGCAGAACCCGGTACTGCGGGAGCGCTTCTCCGGCAAGCCCGAATTCGTCGTGAACTTCTTCGAGTTCATCGCCGAGGAAGTCCGGGAATACCTTGCAGAGCTGGGATTCCGGACCCTGGATGAGGCGATCGGGCACGCCGAGGTGCTGGACGTGCAGCGCGCGGTCGACCACTGGAAGGCGGACGGCCTCGACCTGACGCCGATCCTGCACGTGCCGTCGCTGCCGGAGGGTGCCTCGCGGCACCAGGTCGTCGAGCAGAACCACGGCCTGGACAAGGCGCTCGACAACGAGCTGATCCGGATCTGCCGGCCGGCGCTGGAGAACGGCGAACCGGTCCGGGCACAGCTCGCGATCCGGAACGTCAACCGCACCGTCGGCACGATGCTCGGCCACGAGATCACCAAGCGGTACCGCGCGGCCGGCCTGGCCGACGGGACGATCGACCTGACCTTCACCGGTTCGGCCGGCAACTCGTTCGCCGCCTTCGTGCCGAGCGGGGTCACCCTGCGACTCGAGGGTGACGCCAACGACTACGTCGGCAAGGGCCTGTCCGGCGGCCGCGTGGTCATCCGCCCGGACCGCCGTGCGCGGTTCGACGCGGCCGACCAGATCATCGCCGGCAACGTGATCGCGTACGGCGCGACGTCGGGTGAACTGTTCATCAGCGGTGGCGTCGGGCAACGGTTCTGCGTCCGGAACTCCGGTGCGACCGCGATCGTCGAGTCGGTCGGCGACCACGCCTGCGAGTACATGACCGGCGGCCGCGTCGTCGTACTGGGCGCCGTCGGGAGGAACTTCGCGGCCGGCATGTCGGGCGGCGTGGCCCACGTGATCGACCTGGACCACACCCTGGTGAACCCGGAACTGGTGGATCTGCACCCGGTCACCACCGACGAGTCCGAACTGCTGCACGACCTGGTCCGCAGGCACTTCGAGGAGACCGGATCGGAACGGGCGGCCAAGCTGCTCGCCGACTGGCCCGCCGCGGCCGCCAGGTTCACCACGGTGATGCCCCGCGACTATGCCCGGGTGCTGGCGGCCAAGGCGGCCGCCGAGCGCGACGGGCTGGACGAGGACGCCACCACGCGAGCGATGATGGAGGCCATCTGATGGCTGATCCCAAGGGATTCCTGACCACCCCGCGGGAGGTCGCCGACCGGCGGCCGGTGGAGGAACGCAAGCAGGACTGGAAAGAGGTCTACCCCGGTGGGCCGGGCAAGGCGCTGCTGCCGATCATCACCAAGCAGGCCGGCCGGTGTATGGACTGCGGTATCCCGTTCTGCCACAACGGCTGCCCGCTGGGCAACCTGATCCCGGAGTGGAACGACCTGGTCTGGCGGGACGACTGGTCGAGCGCGATCGAGCGGCTGCACGCGACCAACAACTTCCCGGAGTTCACCGGCCGGCTCTGCCCGGCGCCGTGCGAGACCGCCTGCGTGCTCGGCATCAACCAGGACCCGGTGACGATCAAGAACGTCGAGGTCGCGATCATCGACAAGGCGTGGGAGGCGGGCGACGTCCGGCCCCAGCCGCCGGAGTGGCTGACCGGCAAGACGATCGCGGTCGTCGGCTCCGGTCCGTCGGGCCTGGCCGCCGCGCAGCAGCTGACCCGCGCGGGGCACACGGTCGCGGTCTACGAGCGCGCCGACGCCCCGGGCGGCCTGCTGCGGTACGGCATCCCCGAGTTCAAGATGGAGAAGATCCAGGTCGACCGCCGGATCCAGCAGATGAAGGAGGAGGGCACGGTCTTCCGCTCGGGCGTGAACGTCGGCGTGGACGTGACCGGCACCCAGCTCAAGCAGCGGTACGACGCTGTCGTCATCGCGACCGGATCCACCGCGGCCCGCGACCTGCCCGTGCCGGGTCGTGAGTACGGCGGCATCCACCAGGCGATGGAGTACCTGCCGCAGGCCAACCGGGTCGCTCTCGGGCAGACCGTCGACGACCAGATCGTTGCTACCGGCAAGGACGTGGTGATCATCGGCGGCGGCGACACCGGCGCCGACTGCCTCGGTACGGCGCACCGGCAGGGCGCCCGGACGGTGACCCAGCTGGAGATCATGCCGCGCCCGGGTGACGACCGGCCCGACCACCAGCCGTGGCCGACGTACCCGATGATCTACCGGGTTGCCTCCGCGCACGAGGAGGGCGGCGACCGCGTGTACGCCGTCTCGACGGTGAACTTCGAGGCCGATGCCGACGGCAACGTGTCGGGCCTGAAGCTGGTCGAGGTCGAGTTCTCCGAGGGCCGGTTCAACCCGGTCGAAGGGACCGAGCGGACCATCCCGGCGCAGCTCGTGCTGCTCGCGATGGGCTTCCTCGGCCCGGAGCGCGAGGGCTTCCTCGAGCAGCTCGGCGTGGAGCTCGACGAGCGCGGCAACGTCAAGCGGGACAAGGACTACCAGACCTCGGTCGCGGGCGTGTTCGCCTGCGGTGACGCCGGTCGCGGTCAGTCCCTGATCGTCTGGGCGATCGCCGAGGGCCGCTCCTGCGCCAACGGCGTGGACAGTCACCTCACCGGCTCGTCGACCCTCCCGACCCCGATCCCGCCGACAGCACGTCCGCTCGCCGTGTGAGCTTCGCTAGGTTGTAGGTGTGGTCGGGCGGTTGGTGACAAGAGCGCGGCTCAGGGCAATTGCGCCGTGGGCCGCGCTGAGCTTGCTCTTTGTGGTGACGTCGGTCGTGGTGGGTCTGCTCGGCTTCGTGAACGACTCCGAGCGGGTCACGATCGGTGCGCACGCGGCCACGGTGTCGCCCACCTTCGACGGGTACGCGACGCTCGACCTCGGCGCCGTACTCCCGCGGCTGCGGATCCCGGCCGACACTCCGGGCAGCATCGGCGTCAACATCGACGTCCAGGAGACCGATGCCGACAACCTCACCGAGCTGCTCACCCGCGACACCCTGATCGCGTCCCAGCCCGACGGTGAAATCGGGCAGATCAAGCAGGTCATCCAGCAGATGGCCGTCGACAACGCGGTCGCCGGAGCCGGTACCGGCCTGCTCGTGGTCGTCGTGGTCGCGACGCTCTGGACAGCCGTCGGCGCACGCCGCCGGCGCGAACTGTGGCACCTGGTCCACCGGCACGAACGCCGGTTCGAGCACCGCGCCATCGTCGTCCTGGTCGCGATGCTGATCACGATCGCCTCGATCTACGGACCCGGCCGGATGCGACCGGCCGAAGTACCGCCCACGCAGTGGCAGCCGTTGTTCAAGCTGCTGCCGGAGATGTCGTTCGACAACCGGTTGAAGAAGGTCGAGGTCGCGTCCGGGTTCTCGACCACCGGCGGCGTCGGGGTGATCCGGACGCTGGTCGAGACGTATCGGAAGTCCACCGAGCTGTACGGCCGGCTCAAGAACCGGGTCGCCGACGTCGCGCCGGAGATCCACCAGCCGGGCAAGGAGCAGACGGTCGCGCTGCTGGTGTCGGACCGGCACGACAACATCGGGATCGACGGATTCGCGTCCGAGGTGGCGAAGGCCGGCGGCGCCAAGCTCCTGATCGACGCCGGTGACGACACCTCGTCGGGACAGAGTTGGGAAGCGTTCAGCATCAACTCGCTGCGGCAGCACTTCAAGGACTTCAAGGTGGTCGCGGTGGCGGGCAACCACGACGCGGGCGGACACGTCGAGGAATTCATGCGCAAGGCCGGGTTCACCGTGCTCGACAGCAAGCCGGTCGAGGTGGAGGGGATCCGGTTCCTCGGCGACAGCGACCCGACCAAGACCGGGCTGGGCAGTGCGGACACCCCGGGGGACGAGACGATCGAGCACCAGTCCCAGCGGCTCGCGGACATCGCCTGCGACCAGCCGGAGGACAAGCGGATCTCGACGATGGTCGTGCACGACCCGTCCTCGTTCGCCGCCACTGCCGAGCGCGGGTGTGCGTCACTGCTGCTGTCCGGACATCTGCACCGCCAGGTCGGCCCCACGACCGGGCCGGTCGGCGACCGCGAGGTCACGACGTACACGAACGGGACGACCGGGGGAGCGGCGTACGCCTTCGCCCTGGGCTACACGCTGCGGAAGCCCGGCGAGGTCACCCTCATCACGTACCAGAAGGGGCTGCCGGTCGGCCTGCAGACGGTCACCGCGCAACCCAGCGGCGATGTGACGGTCGGGCCCTACAACCCCTTGAGTTCTTGACGATTCAGGCTCTGTGGACGATTGCCATCAGGTGTTAACCGTCCAGTAACGGGGGTGGACCAGCGGGGTCAGTGGTTTGCAGGAGTAGGGTTTTGTGACGTGCGTCGCGCAAAGATCGTTTGTACGCTCGGCCCGGCTACGGCCGCCCCGGAGCGCATCACGGAACTCGTCCAAGCAGGTATGGACGTCGCAAGGCTCAACCTGAGCCATGGGGCCCATGCCGAGCATGAGCGCATCTACCAGCGGATCCGCACCGCTGCGGCGGAGACCGGGAGCAACGTCGGCATCCTGGTCGACCTGCAGGGACCGAAGATCCGGCTGGCCGAGTTCGCCGAGGGCAAGGCAACGCTGACCTACGGCGAACGCTTCACGATCACCACCCGGGAGGTGCCGGGCGATCAGACCATCTGCGGGACGACGTACGACGGCCTGCCGCGTGACGTGCGGCCGGGCGACCAGCTGCTGATCGACGACGGCCGGATCGCGCTGGTGGCCGAGGAGGTGACCGAGACCGACGTGGTCTGCCGGGTCACCGTCGGCGGGCCGGTGTCGAACCACAAGGGCATCAACCTGCCCGGTGTCGCGGTCAGCGTGCCGGCGATGTCCGAGAAGGACGTCGAGGACCTGCGCTGGGCCTTGCACCTGCCGGCCGACATGATCGCGCTGTCGTTCGTGCGGAACGCGGCCGACATCCAGCTCGTGCACAAGATCATGGACGAGGAGGGGCTGCGGCTCCCGGTCATCGCCAAGATCGAGAAGCCGCAGGCGGTCGCCAACCTGGACGAGATCATCGAGGCGTTCGACGGGTTCATGGTCGCCCGCGGCGACCTCGGCGTGGAGCTCCCGCTCGAGGAGGTCCCGCTGGTCCAGAAGCTGATCATCGACCAGGCCCGGCTGAACGCGAAGCCGGTCATCGTCGCCACCCAGATGCTCGAGTCGATGATCTCCGCGCCGCGCCCGACGCGGGCCGAGGCATCCGACGTCGCGAACGCCGTACTCGACGGTGCGGACGCGGTCATGCTGTCCGGCGAGACCAGCGTCGGCCGGTTCCCGATCGAGACCGTCAAGACGATGGCGCGGATCGTGGAGTCCACCGAGGAGCACGGCCTCAGCCGGGTCCAGGCGATCGAGTGGGAGCCGAAGACCAAGGGCGGCGTGATCGCCCGGGCCGCCGCGGATGTCGCCGAGCGGCTGGACGCGAAGTACCTGATCGCCTTCACGCAGTCGGGTGACACCGCGCTGAGGTTGGCGCGGTACCGCACCGAAGTACCGCTGCTCGCCTTCACCCCGGTCCCGTCGGTCAGCTCCTGGCTGAGCGTCGTGTGGGGCATCGAGACGTACATCGTCCCGACCGTCGAACACACCGACGAAATGGTCCGCCAAGTAGACCAGCGCCTCCTGGAACTCGGCAAGCTCCAGAAGGGCGACCTGGTCGTCATCGTCGCCGGCTCCCCACCCAGCATCCCCGGCTCCACCAACGCCCTCCGAGTCCACCGCATGGGCGACGCCATCGAAGGAATAGCCCCCGCCTACCGCAGCCAAAACCCGTAACAACAGCTTGAACAGAGCCGGGCAGCCAACCATCTGCCCGGCTCACCCATGTACGAGCCAGAAACAGAGATTTGAGAAGTGGCTGGCTTGGGTGGCCGGCTGGCGGATCGGTGGTGCTCGTGCAGGGAAAGAGCAAGGGCGAAGAACTGGGATTGGGACTGGGCGGGTTTGGTGGTCGGGCGGCTGGAGGTTGGGTTGGTTTGCTTATGACTTTGGGCCGATGAAGGTGTCTAGTTGGGCGACTGCTTCTCGGCGGGCGACTGATAGGGCGTTGGGGCGGGGCATGCGCCAGGGGATGGCTAGTAGGTCTAGGGACCTCTGGCAGAGGTGCATGATGTCGGGGGACTCGTTGGCGAACATGTAGCGGGGGTATTCGTAGCGCTTGACCTCGCCGCGGACTGTGCGGGCGGTCCAGTTTGCGACTCGGCAGCCGTCGGAGTTGAACAGGCCGCGGAGGAAGAGTTCGGGGTGGTTGGCAACGATCTCCTGTTGCCAAGGCATCAGCTCGATGCGGCGGTGATGCTTCGGGCCGGGGCCGTGCTGGGGGAACAAGCACGGCCAGTGCTTCCAGTAGGCGACGAGCGACGTGTATCCCACGGCCCGGACCCGGTGCACCGGCCGACCCGGACGTACGGCGACAACCGCCTCGGCAGCCTCGTCGATCAGCCGAGGGTAGGCGTCGTCGCACGCGATCCTGAGGGCGTACACCTCGCGCCGGTGCTTCGACAGGCTTCCGTCACCCAGATACAACCCCAGCAAATGCGCGTACGACGCAGCCTCCAGCTTGCCGTTCGTGCATCGCGGGCAGTCGCCCGGGTACGACGCACGCCCGTCGCGGTCACGCCAGTCACGCAGGGTAGCCCGACTCACCCCGAGCCGCTGACTGATCGAGTTGAGACTCTCCCCACGAGCCATTGCGGCGCGGGCAATCACGCGCATCTGCTCGTCGTACATGACGAGAGACTCGCAGAGACGACCGACAGATCGCGGTCGATGACGAAGGTGCCCTGGGTGGGACTCGAACCCACACTGTACGGGTTTTGAATCCGCATTCTCTGCCAATTGGAATACCAGGGCGTGGCCAGAGAGATGTTAGCGCATCGACGTGGCTCATCGCGCATCGACATGACTACCGAAACTGTCGGTGCGGTTGCGGATGCTTGGGCATGGCTCACTTCAGGTCGCAGGAGACGGTGGACTCTGCGTTGCGGATGTCGGATGACGGGGTCAGCGACAAGATCAACGCCGAGATCCACGGTGTTGCCATCAAGACGATTCGCCGGTGGCGTCGGCTGTACCAGCGGCGTGGCTTGCCGCGAGGGACTGCATACCCGGGAACTCCTTGTCCTCGGTGTGACGGGGCGGAGTTGGACGAGTCGGCGTACGCGTTGTTGCTCGGGTGGTACCTGGGCGACGGCCACATCGCGAAAGCCAGGCGGGGCGTGTACGTGTTGTCGATCTCGAACGATCCGAAGTACCCGGTCCTCAACCAGGAGATCGCAGCCACGATGCGACTGGTGAAACCTACCGCCAGTCCCTGCCTGCGGAACGGTCACGCGATCCGGATCGAGGCGCGGTGGAAGCACTGGCCATGCCTCTTCCCGCAGCATGGGCCCGGGCGGAAGCATGAGAGGAAGATCGCGCTCGAGGAGTGGCAGTTGGAGATAGTTGCCAAGTACCCCGAACAGTTGTTGCGAGGGCTGTTTCACTCGGACGGGTGCAGGTTTGTGAACTGGGCTAGCAAGCCGGCGAGTGAGAAGCGGTACTACTACGTTCGCTACATGTTCTCGAACGAGTCGGAGGACATCCGCAAGATTCTCACCGATGCGTTGGATCTGTTGGGGATCGCCTGGCGGCAGCCGAGGCGTAACGCGATCGCGGTCAGCCGGAAAGATGCGGTGGCGGTGTTGGACGGGTTCGTGGGGGTTAAGGGGTGAGGTCGCTAAGGTGTGGGCGTGACTGCTAAGCGTGTGGTGATCGCTGAGGACGAGGCTCTGATTCGGATGGATCTGGCCGAGATGCTCGCGGAAGAGGGGTATGACGTCGTCGGGCAGGCGGGGGACGGGGAAGAGGCGATCCGGCTGGCGGAGGAGCAGCGGCCGGATCTGGTGATTCTCGATGTGAAGATGCCCAAGCTGGACGGGTTGAGTGCGGCGGAGAAGATCGCGGGGGAGCGGATCGCGCCGGTGCTGATGCTGACCGCGTTCTCGCAGCGGGAGCTGGTCGAGCGGGCGCGTGACGCCGGCGCGATGGCGTACTTGGTGAAACCGTTCTCCAAGGCCGATCTGCTGCCCGCGATCGAGATCGCCGCGTCCCGGTACGTCGAGCTCGCCGAGCTGGAGCGCGAGGTCGCGGACCTGGCCGAGCGGCTGGAGACGCGCAAGCTGGTCGACCGGGCCAAGTCGATCCTGCAGACCAAGTTCGGGTTGTCCGAGCCGGACTCGTTCCGCTGGATCCAGAAAACCGCAATGGATAAAAGAGTTTCGATGCGCCAGGTCGCGCAGTTGGTGGTTGACGAGGCTGGCAGTAGCGACTGAATCACTCTCCGCTCAACGCCCTGAGCGGTGGTACAGCACCATTCGAACCCATGCTGCTTACCGCTGTAACGACCTCACAACACACGCTCTGTCACATCGCCTGGAGAGCCGCACGAGGTCTAACCTGCGGATGCTCGCGGCAAACGCGGGAGTCCGGGGATTTGCCGGACTATCCAGACATGGGAGGAACAGTGCACCAGCGTTCCGTAGTAAGGGTCGGCGCGTCGCTGATCGTTGCGTCGTTGGCCCTGACTGCCTGCGGCTCACGCAGTGGCAACGACTCCGGGGGCAGCTCCGGGGGTTCGACGAAGACTGCCAAGATCGGCGTCATCGCGCCGCTGTCCGGAGACTTGTCGGCCCTGGGTCTGGGTATCCAGCACTCCGTCGAGCTGGCCGTGAAGCAGGCCAACGACTCCAACGCGATTCCGGGCTGGAAGCTCGAGGTCGTGCCGAAGGACGACGAGGCGAAGCCGGACCCGGGTAAGAACGCGGCCACCGCGCTTGCCGGTGACAAGGACGTGGTCGGCGTCGTCGGCACGCTGAACACCAGCGTCAGCCAGCAGGTTCAGCCGGTTCTCGCCTCGGCGAAGATCGTCCAGGTCTCGCCGGCCAACACCGGCCCGGGCCTGACCCAGGGCGCCAACTGGCAGACCGACCCGAAGCGGCCGTACCCGACGTACTTCCGCACCTGCACCACCGACGCGGTGCAGGGTCCGTTCGCGGCCCGGTACCTGTACGAGACGGCGAAGATCACCAAGGTCGCCACGATCCACGACAAGAAGGCCTACGGCCAGGGCCTGGTCGGCACCTTCACCGAGGAGTTCAAGAAGCTGGGTGGTCAGGTCGTCGCGGCGCAGACCATCAACCCGGACGACTCGAACTACCAGGCCGTGATCTCGTCGATCAAGCCGTCCGGCCCGCAGGCGGTCTACTACGGTGGTGAGTACCCGCAGGCCGGTCCGCTCTCGCAGCAGATGAAGGCCGCCGGTCTGAACGTCCCGCTGATGGGCGGCGACGGCATCTACGACCCGAAGTACATCACCCTGGCCGGTAAGACCAGCGACAACGACCTGGCCACCTCGGTCGGTGCGCCGGTCGACACGCTGGAGTCGGCGAAGAAGTTCGTCTCCGACTACAACGCGGCGGGCTACAAGGACCCGTACGCGGCGTACGGCGGCTACTCCTTCGACGCGGCCAACGCGATCATCGCGGCGCTGAAGACCTCGCTGAAGGACGCCAAGGACGTCGAGTCCGCGCGTCAGGCGACGGTCGACGCGATGAGCAAGGTCTCGTTCGACGGCGTGACCGGCAAGGTCTCCTTCGACCAGTACGGCGACACCACCTCGAAGGTGCTCACCGTCTACAAGGTTGCCGGCGGCAAGTGGGCCACCGTCGAGACCAAGGCGTTCGAAGACAAGTAAGCAAAGTTGACCCTCATGTCTCGGGGGTGGGAGCGATCCTCCCACCCCCGTGGCGTGTCATAACTGAGGCAGATGGGAGGTCGACGTGGACCAGTTCTTCCAGCAGCTCGTCAACGGGCTGACCTTGGGCTCGCTGTACGCCTTGATCGCGGTGGGCTACACCGTCGTCTACGGCATCGTGCAGCTCATCAACTTCGCCCACGGCGAGGTCTTCATGATCGGTGCGTTCGGCGCACTGACGACGTACCTGTTGTTCTTCGACGGCAAGACCAGCCTGTGGATCCTGCCGATCATGATCATCGGTGCCATCCTCGCCTCGGTCGGCACGGCCGTGGCGATGGAACGTGTCGCGTACCGTCCCCTGCGGAACGCGCCACGACTCGCACCGCTGATCACCGCGATCGGCATCTCGGTCTTCTTGCAGGAGTTCGTCCGGCTGTTCTACGAGCGCCCGGGCTGGACGTTGTTCGCCTTCGCCTTCGCGGCGCTGGGCGTCGGCTACTACGTCGGCGCGCGAGTGGCGAAGGCCGAGCTGAACCACCCGGTGAGCAAGTGGTACGACCGTGCCGCGCTGATCGGCGCCGTGGTCGGCGCCGTCGCCGTCTGGGTCGTGGTGCGGCAGGTCGACAGCGACCTGACCGCTGTGATGGTGGCGCTCGTCATCGTCGGCGGCGCGGTCGTCGGTACGGCGATCGGCTGGCTGGCCGGTCTCGTGGTACGCCGGAGGGCGCGCACGGAGATCAAGATCCAGGCGATCGCCGCGGCTGCGGCCGCTGCGGCCGTGGCCGCGGTGGTGGGCTGGGTGCTCTTCGAGAAGCTCATCAGCAGCATCACCTGGCCGAGCGCCAAGCAGCGCATCCCGTTCCCGCAGATCGATGTGGTGACCGGGACCGCGTTCGATGTCGGCGGCGTGACGATCCAGCGGTCCGCGATCTTCACCATGGCCGCGCTGGCGATCTGTGCCGCCCTGCTGTGGTTCTTCATCAACCGGACCAGGCTCGGACGTGGCATGCAGGCGGTGTCGCAGGACCCGGACACCGCCCGGCTGATGGGTATCAACGTCGACCGGATCATCGTGGTCGCGTTCGCGCTCGGTGCCGTACTCGCGGCCATCGCGGGTGTCTCGCAGGGACTGCAGAACAACAACATCGACTTCCGGATGGGCTTCCTGGCCGGTCTGAAGGCGTTCACCGCCGCCGTTCTGGGTGGTATCGGCAACGTCTACGGCGCTGTCGTCGGCGGGCTGGTGCTCGGTGTCATCGAGGCGATGGCGACGCAGTACATCCCGGGCCAGTTCGGTGGTAGCACCTGGAAGGACGTCTGGGCCTTCGTGATCCTGATTCTGGTACTGGTGTTCAGGCCGCAGGGCCTGCTCGGCGCGAGGGTGGTGGACCGGGCATGACCGATGTGAAGACGCCTCCGGCGGAGCCGGGGACCGCGGCCGAGCCGGAAGCCAAGCCGCTGGCCTGGCCGCTCGGTCTGGCCGGGGTGGTGCTCGTGATCGTCGGCTCCTTCCTGTCCTGGAGCTACGACAGCTCGATCCTGGGTGACCTGTCGATCAACTTCTATCCCGGCGGCCTGCAGATCCTGGCGATCATTCTCGCTGTGGTCGCGCTGGTCCTGCTGCTGGCCGAGAAGGGTCCGTTGACCAAGCTGGGCGCGTGGCTCGACGCCACCGCCGGTCTGCGGGCACTGGGCGTGACTCTCACCCTGTACATGGTGCTGGTCGTGATCGCGATCACGGCCGACTCCGACGGCCTGATCAACGTGAACCCCGGTGCTTACGTCTCGCTCGGCGGCGCCGTGCTGATCCTGGTCAGCGCCTGGATGCTGCCGTTGCGGCACTTGCGGGACATGAGCGAAGCGCGACTGCCGGCCTGGTTCGAGATCCTCGCGATCGCGGTCCTGATGGCCGCGGTGCTGTTCGTCGCGGCGTACGCGCTCGGCCTGGAGGACGCCTGGTCGTTCATCCTCTGCCTGGTCTTCCTCGCGGCACTCGTGACCGTACTGTTCCGGACCGGGTCGCTGACCTGGATCGGCCACGTCAGCCAGCGCAACCGCAAGGTGCTCACGCTGTCGGCGTTCCTGGTCGCGTTCCTGTTCCCGTTCACCCAGGGCGGGTCGGACGCGAACATGTCGATCGCCACTCAGGTGCTGGTCTTCGCGGCGACCGCGATGGGCCTGAACATCGTGGTCGGTCTGGCCGGCCTGCTGGACCTCGGGTACATCGCGTTCCTCGGGTCCGGTGCATACGTCGCCGCCACCATGTCGACCTCGGCGTTCGCCACCGTCGGGTGGAAGCCGCCGTTCCTGGTCGTCATGCTGATCGGTGCCGGCGTCGCGGCGACCCTGGGTCTGATCATCGGTACGCCGACCCTGCGGGTCTCGGGTGACTACCTGGCCATCGTGACGCTGGGCTTCGGTGAGATCTTCCGGTTCTCGATGTTCAACCTGGACGGCAACAACGGCCCGAACCTGACCAACGGCCCGAACGGCGTCCCCGGCATCCCGGACCTGGAGATCGGCGGATTCAACTTCGGTGAGGTGCACACGGTCGCCGGGATCGAGCTCGGCCGGTTCTCGAACTACTACTTCCTGCTGCTGGTCCTGACCGCGTTCGTCATCCTGGTCTTCTCCCGGCTGAACAACAGCCGGATCGGCCGTGGCTGGGTGGCGATCCGCGAGGACGAGAAGGCAGCCGAGGCAATGGGCGTGAACACGTTCGGGCTGAAGCTGCTCGCGTTCGCGGTCGGTGCCTTCCTGGCCGGCCTGGCGGGCACCATCAAGGCCCACCAGGACGGCGCGGTCAGCCCGGACCAGTACATCTTCCTGGAGTCGGCGTTCCTGCTCGCCGCGATCGTGCTCGGCGGTATGGGCACCATCGCCGGTGTGTTGCTGGGTGCAACGATCCTGAAGCTGCTGCCGGAGAAGCTGCGGTTCTTCTCGGAGTACCGGCTGCTGCTGTTCGGTCTGCTGCTGGTGCTGATGATGCGGTTCCGGCCCGAGGGTCTGGTCGCGAACAGACGCCGCCAGCTGGAGTTCCACGAAGAGGACGAACAGCTGGCCGTCGAGATCGACGATGAGCACCTACTGGTGGAGGAGGCGAAATGACCGTCACCGAATCGAACCCGGCCCCGGCGCGAGCACCTGGCGCCGCGGTGCTGGAGGCCACTGGCGTGACCATGCGGTTCGGTGGTCTGCTCGCGGTCAACGACGTCAACCTGACCGTCCGGGAAGGCGAGATCGTCGGCCTGATCGGCCCGAACGGGGCCGGCAAGACGACCTTCTTCAACTGCCTGACCGGCCTCTACAAGCCGACCAGCGGCCAGGTCAGGTTCTCCGGTACGCCGCTGCCGCCCAAGCCACGGGCGGTCGTCAAGGCCGGGATGGCGCGGACGTTCCAGAACATCCGCCTGTTCGCCAACATGACCGCGCTCGAGAACGTGATGGTCGGCCGGTACTGCCGGACCAGCTCGGGCGCGCTCACGTCGGTCCTGCGGGGGCCGAAGTTCCGCCGCGAGGAGGCTGCCACCACGGCGCGCGCCCAGGAGCTCCTGGAGTTCGTGGGCCTTGGCAAGTCGACCGAGCACCTGGCCCGGAACATGCCGTACGGCGACCAGCGCCGGCTCGAGATCGCGCGGGCGCTGGCCACCGACCCGAAGCTCATCCTGCTGGACGAGCCGACGGCCGGTATGAACCCGCTGGAGACCCGGCAGGCCAGTGACCTGATCTTCAAGATCCGGGACTCGGGGCTGTCGGTCGTGGTGATCGAGCACGACATGCGGTTCATCTTCAACCTCTGCGACCGGGTGCTCTGCCTGGTCCGCGGCGAGGCCCTGATCGAGGGCACGCCGCACGAGGTGCAGTCCGACCCGCGGGTGATCGAGGCCTACATCGGCACCGGCGAGGAGGACGACGAGGAAGAGGTGGAGCGCCTCCAGGACGCCCCCGCCGAAGGGGAGGAGACCCCGTGAGCGCGATGCTCGAGGTCCGTGACCTGGAAGTTGCCTACGGCAAGATCGTTGCGGTGAAGAAGATCAGCTTCAGCGTGGAGCAGGGGCAGGTGGTGTCGCTGATCGGCACCAACGGCGCCGGCAAGACCACCACGCTGCGGACGATCTCGGGGCTGCTCCGGCCGACGTCGGGCGAGATCCTGTTCCAGGGTGAGCGGATCGAGCAGGTGGCCGCGCACGACATCGTGGCGCGTGGGCTGGCGCACTCGCCGGAAGGCCGGCGGATCTTCCCCCGGCTGTCGGTCGAGGAGAACCTGATGCTCGGCGCGTTCGCCCGCAAGGACCCCTCGGGCGTGCGGACCGATCTGGACGCGGCGTACGACCTGTTCCCGATCCTGGGGGAGCGGCGCAAGCAGCCGGCCGGCACGTTCTCCGGCGGTGAGCAGCAGATGCTGGCGATGGGCCGGGCGATGATGAGCCGGCCGAAGCTGCTGATGCTGGACGAGCCGTCGATGGGTCTGTCGCCGATCATGATGAAGCGGATCATGTCCACGGTGACCGAACTGCAGCGGCAGGGGACGACGATCCTGCTGGTCGAGCAGAACGCGCAGGCTGCGTTGAAGCGGGCCGACTACGGCTACGTGCTCGAGGTCGGGAAGATCGTGCTGTCGGGTTCCGGCAGCGATCTCTTGGTGAACGACTCGGTCCGTAAAGCCTATCTGGGCGAGGACTGAGAGGTCGTCGCTGCTGGTTCAGTTGCGGATGACAACGAGCAACTGAACCAGCAGCGGCGCCACGATCAAGGCAGGTAGCAGGTCTGCGACCGCTACCTGCTTCAGTTTCAGGAGTCTGAGCGCTACGCCGATCAGCATCACGCCGCCGGTAGCGCCGAGGGCCGTCACATGCGCGTCCGGCAGTACGTCGCCCAGCAGGGCACCTACTGCTGTCATCGACCCCTGGACGACGAGTACGACGAGAGCCGACGCCGCGACACCCCAGCCGAAGGATGCGGCGAAGGCGATCGAGGTGAAACCGTCGAGAACCGCCTTCAGATACAGCTGATCCGCGCCGCGGCCGAGACCGTCGGACAGTGAACCGAGGAACGTCAGCGGCCCGACGCAGAACACCATCGACGCCGACACGAACCCTTCGACGAACGTGCTCTGCCCTTCGCCGCGGTCGAACCGGCGCTGCATCCAGGCGCCGAAACCTTCCAGCCGTTCCTCGATGTGCAGCAGCGAGCCGATGATCCCGCCGATCAGCATCGCGCCCAGCACGATCAGGACCGGGGCGCTGTCACCGACCGCGTCGCTGAGCGCCTTGTCCCCGACGGTCAGTGCGGAGGAGATCGCGATCAGCAGCGTGACCAGGCCGATCGCGTCGGTGACCAGATCCCTGGTGCGGTGACTGAGCCGATGTCCGACGAGTACGCCGAGTACCGATCCGACGAGCACCGTCGCGACGTTCACGACGGTCCCGATTCCGATGAACAAACTGGTCCCTCCGGACAGCTCTGGTCAGCTTTGCATGTGACCCCCGAGGGCCTACTGTTGCGCGAGGACGAGCGTATCGGCCCGTCCGTTCACCTCGGGGGTGGACCGGACCCAGGAGGTCGCTGTGGTGGCTGCCATCGAGGTGAGGGACGCGCGCGTGAGTGACGCCGCCGACCTGGTCGCGTTGTGGCGTGAGCTGACCACCGCCGGGCTGCCGTCCCGGTTGCCCGCGCCGCCGTCGACGGCCGCCGCCGAGGTTGCCGTGAGCAAGCACCTGGACGATCCGTCCGGCCGTCTGCTGGTGGGTGAACTGGACGGCGAGATCCACGGCATGGCGTACCTGCGCCGGACGGCGGTCAGCCCGCTGCACGACGACACCACGGTCACCGTCGAATACCTGCATGTCAGCGACTCCGCCCGCCGGCACGGTCTCGGCAAGGCCCTGATCGCGGAAGCGGTCGCGTGGGCCGAGCACGAGGGCTGCGCGCACCTGGCCGTCGTCGCGCCCGCGATCGCCCGCGAGGCGAACCGGTTCCTGGCCCGCCTCGGTCTCGGACAGGCCGGCGTACTGCGGTTCGCGAACACGCACACGGTCCGTCGCCGGCTCGCCGCCGAGCACGCGCCGAACCTGCTGGCCCTGCTCTCGTCCCGCCGCTCCGCCTTCGCCCGCCGCGCTCAGCTCGGCGGCTCTGGCGGCAGCACTGCCGGTGGCTCTGTGGGCGGCACGGTCGACGGCACGGTGGTCAGCTCCCCGGCGGAGCCTGAATCAGCTGGCAAGTGATCCGCGCGGTGCAGACCCGTTTGTCCCGCTCGTCGGTGACGATCACCTCGTACGACGTCGTCGTACGGCCGAGGTAGATCGGGGTCGCGACACCTGTGACGACGCCCTCGCGGACCGCGCGGTGATGGGTCGCGTTGATGTCGACGCCGACCGCGACCTTCCCGTACGTCGCCGCGTGCAGCGCGGAGCCGATCGAGCCGAGACTCTCGGCCAGGACGCAGGACGCGCCGCCGTGGAGCAGACCGTACGGCTGGGTGTTGCCCTTGACGGGCATCGTCGCGACCACCCGCTCGGGTGACGCTTCGCTGACAACGATTCCCATCAGCTGGAGGAGCGTGCCCTCCATGCCCATGCCCGGGCCGAGGTTGGTTTCATCTGTCACGGAAGCAGTGTGTCAGAACTGTCCACGGGACCCACTAGAGTCGGTGTGTGGCTCCAGATACCAACACCTCGACCATGACCAAGGATGCCGCGGCCCCGGGCACGGGCCGGCCGCGGATCCTGCTGCTGGACGGGCACTCGCTGGCGTACCGGGCGTTCTACGCGCTCCCGGTGGAGAACTTCTCCACGACCACCGGGCAGCACACCAACGCGGTGTACGGGTTCACCTCGATGCTGATCAACATGCTCCGCGACGAGCAGCCGACGCATATCTGCGTGGCGTTCGACGTGTCCCGCAAGACCTTCCGCTCGGAGCAGTACGCGGAGTACAAGGCGGGTCGCTCGAAGTCCCCGGACGAGTTCAAGGGGCAGGTCTCGCTGGTCAAGGAGGTGCTGGAGGCACTCCGGATCCCGACCACCGAGATCGACGGCTGGGAGGCCGACGACATCATCGCCACGCTCGCCACGCAGGCGTCCGAGCAGGGCTTCGAGGTGCTGATCAGCAGCGGTGACCGGGATTCGTTCCAGCTGGTCAGCGACGACGTCACGGTGCTGTACCCGAAGCGTGGCGTGTCCGAGATCGCCCGGATGGACCCGGCCGCGGTCGAGGAGAAGTACGGCGTCACCCCGCAGCTGTATCCGGATCTCGCCGCGCTGGTCGGGGAGCAGAGCGACAACCTGCCGGGCGTGCCCGGTGTCGGGCCGAAGACCGCGGCCAAGTGGCTGAACCAGTTCGGCTCGCTGAACGATGTGGTCGACCGGGTCAACGAGATCAAGGGCAAAGCCGGCGAGTCGCTGCGCGAGCACCTCGCCGACGTGATCCGGAACCGCCAGATCAACGAGCTGGTCCGCGACCTGACCCTGGACGTCACGGTCGACGACCTGGTCCGGACACCGTGGGACCGCGACAAGGTGCACACGCTCTTCGACAGCCTGGAGTTCCGGGTGTTGCGCGAGCGGCTCGTCGCCGAGCACGAGGAGGTCGACGCGACCGTCGACCACGGGTTCGAGCTGGAGGGAACGCAGCTGAAGCCGGGCGAGGTGGCTGCCTGGCTGAAGGAACACGTGATGACGGGTGAGCGCGTCGGCGTCGCGGTGCAGGGCAGCTGGGGCGGCGGGACCGGCCAGATCACCGGGCTGGCCCTGGCGAACACCTCCGGAGCGGCAGCCTGGTTCGACCCGACGACGATGACGCCTGACGACGAGTCCGCCTGGCAGGCGTGGCTGGCCGACGAGAAGCAGCCGAAGGCGCTCCACGACGTGAACGGTCCGCTCCTCGGCTTCATGGAGCGTGGCTGGACGCTCGGCGGTCTGAGCTCGGACACCCAACTGAGCGCGTATCTGGTCCGCCCGGACCAGCGTGCGTACGACCTGGCCGACCTGACCGTGCGGTATCTCAAGCGCGAGCTGCGCAACGAGGAGGCCGAGAACGGTCAGCTCAGCTTCGACGACGTGGAGGGCGGCCCGGCCGCGGACCACACGATGCTGCGCGCCCGCGCGATCGCCGATCTCGCCGACACGCTGGATGCCGAGCTCGAGAAGCAGGCCGGCACTCGGCTGCTCGCGGACGTCGAGCTGCCGTTGATCCAGGTCATCGCCGCCATGGAGCGCGACGGCATCGCGGTCGACCGGCCGTACCTGGAGCAGCTCGAGGACCGGTTCGCCACCGGAGTGCGGGACGCCGCCACCTCGGCGTACGAGGTGATCGGCAAGGAGATCAACCTCGGGTCGCCGAAGCAACTGCAGGTGGTGCTGTTCGACGAGCTGCAGATGCCGAAGACCAAGCGGACCAAGACCGGGTACACCACGGACGCCGACTCGCTGCAGGCGCTGTTCGAGAAGACCGAGCACCCCTTCCTGGCGTACCTGCTGGCGCACCGGGACGCGACCCGGCTGCGGCAGACGGTCGAGGGCCTGCTGAAGACGATCAGCCCGCGCGACGGCCGGATCCACACCACGTTCAACCAGACGATCGCGGCGACCGGGCGACTCAGCTCCACCGACCCGAACCTGCAGAACATCCCGATCCGGACCGAGGAGGGCCGCCGGATCCGGCAGGCCTTCATCGTCGGCGAGGGCAACGAGTCGCTGATGTCGGCGGACTACAGCCAGATCGAGATGCGGATCATGGCGCACGTGTCGAAGGACCAGGGCCTGATCGACGCGTTCAACTCCGGGATGGACTTCCACTCGGTGACCGCGTCCCGGGTGTTCTCGGTCGAGCCGTCGGCGGTGACGCAGGAGCAGCGCGCCAAGATCAAGGCGATGAACTACGGCCTCGCCTACGGCCTGTCGGCGTACGGACTGAGTCAGCAGCTGAAGATCGGCGTGGACGAGGCCAAGGGCCTGATGGACGAGTACTTCGAGGGCTTCGGCGGCGTGCGGGACTACCTGCGGTCGATCGTGATCGACGCCGGTAAGACCGGGTACACCGAGACGATCCTGGGCCGCCGGCGGTACCTGCCGGACCTGACCAGCGACAACCGCCAGCGCCGCGAGATGGCCGAGCGGATGGCCCTGAACGCACCGATCCAGGGCTCGGCCGCCGACGTCATCAAGATGGCGATGCTCAAGGTCGACGCGTCCCTGCGTGACTCCGGCCTGAAGTCCCGGATGCTCCTCCAGGTCCACGACGAACTGGTCTTCGAGATCGCCCCCGGCGAACGCGAGGCCCTCGAGGAACTGGTCCGCCACGACATGGGCCACGCCGTCGACATGGCCGTTCCGCTGGATGTCTCGGTCGGCGTCGGCCGCACCTGGCACGAAGCTGCCCACTAGCCGCCCACTGGACGGTCTCTGGACAGCCACTAGGGAGTCACGTACACCGGCATCGGATCGGGGGAAAGGGCGTTCTCGATGGACGCCCGCTCCCGGTCCGTCAAGTCGGGCAGGTCGTTCAGCGGCCACCAACGGACGTCGAGTGACTCGTCGTCGTTGACGCGCGGCTCACCGCGCAGCGGACGGCAGCGGAAGCACAGGTCGAGGAACTGGACCCGGTCGCCGTTCGGGTAACTGGCCGGTGGGAGCGACTCCATGCTGACCAGCCGCACGATCTCTGCCTCGACCGCGGTCTCCTCCTGGATCTCGCGGATCAGGCCGACGGCCGGCTGTTCGCCGGGCTCCAGGATGCCGGCGACCAGGCTCCAGCGGCCGTTGTCCGCGCGCCGGACCAGCAGGACCTCGTCCGCGTCGTTGAGGACGACACCGGTGATGCCCGTGAGCCAGAGCAGGTCGTGCCCGATCTTCGTGCGGAGGTCGAGGATGAACTTCGGGGTCGCCATGAGCGAAACCCTATAGAACGGGCCGTTGCGGTTTCTTTCTGCAAGAAAGTTTGGTCACCGAACGCAAGCGGTAAGCGTTTGCCGCGCAAGATACCGACAGTGATGGACCGATCTCGGTCAGTGTCCGATGAGGTCTTCCGCGCAACTGCTTTCTATGTCATTCTCCGGGGCAAAGATCCGAGATCCTATCGGATATCGCTCTCGGATATTTCGTCTTTTGTTCCGACCAGCCGCCAGGAGGAACCATGCCGAACGATGACGCGCGCCTTGGAGTCAGCCGTCGATCATTGATCGCGGGGGCCCTCGGCCTGACCGCGGTGACTGCCGGCGGCGGCCTGCTCAGTGGGTGTAGTGGCAAGAGCAACGCCGGCGCCGCGGCCGCGGGCGCCGGCGAGGCCGCCCCGAGCGTGACCCTCGGCCCGAAGCTGACCACCGTGCAGTACCCGCCGGGGTACGTCGGGCCGGTCGCCCGCACGCTGCAACCGCTCACCACCGAGAAGGTGACGTTCAAGATCGTCGTCAAGCAGGACGTGACGATCGGGGACTGGAAGACCAACGCCTTCACGAAGTGGCTCGAGCAGAAGACCGGCGTGCACATCGAGTGGAGCCAGATCGGCGGCACCGACGACGACGTGATGACCAAGGTCAACGCGATGATCGCGGCCGGCGACATCCCGGACGCGTTCCTGGGTATCGGCTTCACCCGCTCCCAGCTGTTCCTGTACGGCGCCCAAGGGCTCTTCACCGACGTCGGTCAGCACATCGACGCCTACGCACTGAACCTGCAGCAGGCGATGAAGGACTACCCGGAGACGCGCAAGCTGATCCAGGCGCCGGACAAGAAGATCTACTCGTTCCCGGGGATCAACGACTGCTTCCACTGCCGGGCCATCGACGGACGTGGATGGCTGAACGTCGACTGGATCAAGCAGGTCGGCCTGGCGATGCCGAAGACCACCGACGAGTTCCGCGAAGTACTGCGTGCGTTCAAGAAGGCGGACCTGGCCGGCAACGGCAAGACGATCCCGTTCGCGGGCTACAACGAGGCTCCGCTCGACCCGTTCTTCATGAACGCGTTCCTCTACGATCCGGGCGAGCCGTGGCTGGTGGTCAAGGACGGCAAGGTCGATGTCGCGTTCGACAAGGACGAATGGCGCGAGGGCCTGAAGTACGTGAACGGTCTCTACAAGGAAGGTCTGATCAGCCGGGACGTCTTCACCGCCGACGGGGACCAGTTGAAGCGCTACGGCAACGCGCCGGGCAAACCGCTGATCGGCGGTGCCCGGTCGAACTACTGGGGCAACTTCCTCGACATCGACCAGAAGGACCTGAACGCGCGTTGGCGCCAGTACGAGGCCTGCCCGCCGCTCAAGGGACCGAACGGCGTCCAGTACGCCGCGTGGGACTACCTGAACGTCGGCGTCGAGGTCGCGCACCTGGTGATCACCAAGAAGTGCGCCAAGCCGGACCTGCTGGTGCAGTGGGCCGACGCGCAGTACGAGCTGGAGGCGATCCTGCGCGGGTACGGCGGTCCGAAGTTCGCGTGGGCGAAGAAGGGTGACCTCGGGATCAACGGCAAGCAGGCGGTGTACGGGTTCGACGCGACCTGGAACTCGCAGAAGAACCTCAACTGGGGTCAGGACAACCCGATGTACCGCTCCCAGGACTTCCGGCTGGGCGAACGGGTGCTGCCGGGCGATCTGACCTTCGAGAAGCCACTCTACGAGCAGACCAAGGAGCGCTTCTTCCCGCTGAAGCAGCCGCAGGAGATGCAGTTCCCGCCGGTCACGCTGGATCAGGACCAGGCCGCGCAGGAGGCGGAGCTGAAGACCAACCTCAAGGGTGAGGTGAATCAGTCGTTCGCGAAGTTCCTCACCGGGCAGCTCGACCCGAACGACGACGGCGCCTGGAACGACTACAAGGACCGGGTCAGCAAGATCGGCGTGAAGCCGTATCTCGAGCTCCAGCAGGCCGCCTACGAGACGTATAACTCATGAGCGCCGGGACTCTGCCGCCTGACGAGCAGCGGCTGGCGGTGGGCGCGTCGATCCAGGACACCCGCGGTGACAAGATCGCGATGGCCTGCATCTACACCGCGCTCGGCCTGTTCTGCCTGGCGATCCTCTACCCGCTGGTCTATGTCCTCAGCGCGTCGGTCAGCAACACCAGGAAGGTGTCGGCCGGAGAGGTCTGGCTGTGGCCGGTCGGCTTCACGCTGGATGCCTACCGGGCGATCTTCGACTACAAGGCGATCGTCAGCAGTTTCGGCAACTCGGTGTACTACGCGCTCGTCGGCGCGCTCGTGGCAACGGTTCTCACGCTGCTCGCGGCGTACCCGCTGTCGCGCAAGGGGCTGCCGGGCAAGGGCATCATCATGGGCGCGTTCGTGTTCACGATGATGTTCAACGGCGGCCTGATCCCGACGTACCTCGTGGTCGACCAGCTGGGACTGCTGAACACGCGGTGGGCGATCATCCTGCCGACCGCGATGGCGGTCTGGAACGTGATCATCACCCGGACCTACTTCATGGTGACGATCCCGGAGGAGCTGGTCGAGGCCGGGAAGGTCGACGGTTGCAGCGACTTCGGCTTCTTCTGGCGGGTCGTGCTGCCGCTGAGCAAGCCGATCATCGCGGTGAACCTGTTGTTCTACGCGGTCGGGCAGTGGAACTCGTTCTTCAACGCGCTGATCTACCTGACCAACGAGCACCTGTTCCCACTGCAGGTGGTGCTGCGGCAGATCCTGATCCAGTCGAAGGTCGACCCGTCGCAGATGCAGGACACCAGCAAGTTGCTGCAGATGCAGGAGCTGCAGCAGCAGCTGAAGTACTCGCTGATCGTGATCGGCATGATCCCGCCGCTGCTGGTCTATCCGTTCGTGCAGAAGCACTTCGTCAAGGGAGCCATGGTCGGCTCGCTGAAGGGATGACGGCATGACGACCTCGACAGAAGCTCGTTCGGCCGTCCGGTCCGCGGCCCACAAGCGGACCCGGACGGCGAAGAACGCGGTCGGCCTCGGGCTGCGGATGCGCCGCAACTGGCAGCTGTACGCGATGCTCGCGCTACCGCTGCTCTGGCTGGCGATCTTCGCCTACTGGCCGATGTACGGCGTGATCATCGCCTTCAAGGACTACAACGTGGTGTCCGGGATCTGGGGCAGCCCGTGGGCCGGCATGAAGTACTTCCACCGGTTCGTCGAGTCGTACCAGTTCTGGCGGTTGATCAAGAACACCGTGTACCTGCACGTCTACGAGTTGGTGGCGACGTTCCCGTTGCCGATCATCCTCGCGCTGTGCCTGAACACGATCCGCAAGAAGTGGTTCAGCCGGGCCTCGCAGCTGATCACCTACGCGCCGCACTTCATCTCCACGGTCGTTGTGGTGGGTCTGCTCGTCGTGCTGACCAGCCCGAACACCGGCGTGACCAACAAGCTCCTCGGTCTGTTCGGCATCGGGCCGCAGAACCTGATGGGGGACTCGGGGATGTTCCGGCACCTCTACGTCTGGTCCGGCGCGTGGCAGACGATGGGATTCGCGGCGATCATCTACCTGGCCGCGCTGACCAGTGTGCCGCCGGAGCTGCACGAGGCGGCGATCGTGGACGGAGCCTCGCGGCTGCGGCGGATGTGGCACATCGACCTGCCGGCGATCGTGCCGGTGGCGGTGATCCTGCTGATCCTGGACATCGGCAGGATCCTGTCCGTCGGGTTCGAGAAGGTGCTGCTGATGCAGAACAGCCTGAATCTCGACGTGGCCGAGGTGATCGACACCTACGTCTACAAGATCGGTCTGGCGTCGTCCGTGCCGCAGTTCAGCTACGCGACCGCGATCGGGCTTTTCAGATCGGTGATCGGCTTGGTGCTGCTGGTGCTGGCGAACACCTTCGCCCGCCGATTCGCGCGAAGCAGTCTTTGGTAGGCCAGTCTTTGGTAGGCGAGTCTCTGGTGGGCTACTCGGCGGCCTGCCGGTGCAGTCCGGTCGCCAGGACGGCCGAGAGCAGGAGCGCGCAGGTGCTGGTCATCGCGACCAGCACCTTCACGCCGTTCAGGCCGGTGGCGATGTCGGTGCCGAGCACGATTCCGGCGGCCACCGCGAGGACGACGAGGCCGATCCAGATCACCAGCGCCGCGCGTTTCTCCTGCTGCGCGATCGCGGCGTATACGACGAGCTGCAGTACGGCGTACGCCGAGCCGGCGACTGCGAACAGCCAGGTGTACGGGCCGAGCGGCGCGTACTTCTCCTTGCCGCCGATGACCTCGACGACGATGCCGGGCAGGATCAACGTGCCGACGACCGCGCAGACGCCCAGACCCGCGACGGCCATGATCGAGCGTCGCAGCCGGAGGGTGTCGCCGGGGGAGTTGGCCAGCGATGGGAACACGAGCACGATGACGAACTGCGGCAGGAACAGGCAGGCTTTCGCGATGATCAGACCGGCCGCGTAGTACCCGCTGTCCTTCTCGTCGAGCAGGGCGCGGGCGAAGAGGACATCGGCGTTGGCCAGAGCGAAGAACGCGAGCAGCGTGTGCGTGCCGTGCACAGATTCTCGCAGTACGTCCTTGACCTGCTGAGTTGTCGAGCCGCTGGAGCCGCGCAGGAAGAACTGACCGAGCACAGCCGGTACGGCGGCACCGAGCGCGAGACCGGCCATGGCCCAGTCGAGCGACGGGTGGATCAGCAGTGCACCGCCGCCGAGGACCAGCCGGCCGACCCCGGTGGAGAAATAGACGGCGGCCAGCTCGGTCCAGCGCTGGCTGCCCTGCAGTACGCCGAGCTGCGAACCCATCAGCGTGAGGCCGCCCAACGTCGGAGCGAGCAGCAGGATGGCGACGATCGAGTCGATGTGGAGCAGCCACATGAACAGCGGCGTCAGTACCAGGCAGAGCGCTGTGAGCCCGAGAGCAGCCCGACGGCCTGCACGCAGCATCGCGTCGGCCAGCGCGGCTGCGCCCTTCCCGGTGTGCGTGGCGAGCTGGCGAGCGCCGGCAGCCTGCAGACCGAGTGAGGCGACGTTACCGATCAGCAGCAGACCCAGGAGGGCGGTGATCGCTCCGAACTGCTCCGGTATCAGCCGGCGGGAGGCGATCAGCGTGAACCCGTAGGCGGCCACGTTCATGATCGCCATCGCGACGGCGACCACCGTGGCGCTGCGCAGGAAGGCACTGCGGGGCGCCTGCGGTTGGGTGGTGCCCGACGTCATTCTGTGCGGCCTCGGATCGGTGGGATATCGATGGGGTGATATTGCCGACCTCACGGTACGGCAACGATGCCGTCGGGAGGCCGCCGGATCCGTTAATGTCCCGCCGGTGGGGAGGCTGAAAGCAGGCAGTTCGGAGCAGGTGGTCTGGCGAGCGCGGCTCGTGCTGGGCTGCCTGGCTCTGGTGGCCCTGTGCTTCCAGCAGGCTCCGGGCAAGATTCTTGCCGACAGCAGGATCGAGCTGACCGCGGCACCTGGCCGGTTCCTGTCCCGGGCTCTGCACTTGTGGGACCCGCACACCGCCTTCGGTCAGGTGCAGAGCGACGCCTTCGGCTACCTCCTGCCGATCGGGCCGTTCCATTGGCTGCTGGACGCCTTGTCCGTGCCGGACTGGATCACTCAACGCCTGTGGTGGTCGCTGGTCCTCTGCGTCGCCTTCCTCGGTATCTGGAAGCTCTGCAACGTCCTGGAGTACGGCGTCCCGTGGACCCGCTTCGCGGTTGCACTGCTCTACGCGCTCGTGCCAAGGGTCTTCGGTGAGTTCCCGATCGAGGTGTGGCCGATGGCCATGGCTCCGTGGATCATGCTGCCGCTCGTGTCGCCCCGCGCCCGCTCCGGTTGGTGGCGCGCCAGCTGGTCGGCGCTGGCGTTCGCGCTGATCGGCGGCGCAGACCCGGTCGCAGGCGCCGCGACACTTGTCGTACCGGCGATCTGGTTGGTCAGCCACCGCAAGCTGAAGCTCGCACTGGGCTGGCTGGGCTTTGTGGTGGCCGTGTCGATCTGGTGGCTGGCGCCGCTTGCGCTGCTCCTCCAGTACGGCGATGCGCCGCCGGGACCGCGCTGGTTGCCCGTTATTGGAGTGGTCATCGGGCTGCCGCTCGCACTCGCTGCAGCGCAGTACCTGCGCCGGCTGGCCAATCTGTCCGTATCTCGGGGTGTCAACCGTCGCGTCGTACCGGCGGTGGTCGCATGTCTGGCTGTGGCTGCAGCCGCGCCCGTCGTGCTGCTACGACCGGACGGAGCATCCGCCGCGATCCCAGGGCACTGGAATGCAGCCGCAGCATGGCTGGACTCGCAGTCCGCCCCCGGCAGCGTCCTACTCCTCTCCAGCACGACCGAGCCGCTGACCGCATTGGTCAAGCGACCGATGGCTGCTCTGACCGACGATGTGGAGCGCCGCGTCGGCTCCGGCGTGGGCGACCAGACACTGCGGCAGGAGCTCACTCGCGATGGCGTCCGGTACGTCGTGGTGCGCAATGACCTGGAGGACACGCTCGCGATCCACGAGAGCCTGGCCGACGCAGGCATCGGACGTGTCGCGTACTTCGGTCCTGGCGGGCATACCCGCATCCCGTACCCGAGCGTGGAGATCTACGACGTCGGCGCGACCACGCCGGGGCGGCTGATCCCGCGGTCCCGGCTCGTGGCAGTCGTCGGTACCGCTGACGACGTACCGACTGTCGTGACAGCGCTTGGCGGGACTGGGGGCGCGGTACTGCGGTCAGACGCTACGGGCAAGGTCGACGGGCTGCCGTTGATCGAGACCGAGGTCAGCAAGCCGGTCGATGAGCAGCCGAGTGCGGTGGTGCTGCGGACTCAGCAGATCGGGCGATCCGGCTGTCTGCATGTCGGGGCGCGGGCGTTGTGCAACCAGGAGCAGGCGACCCCTGCGGCCGAGAACGGCCTCAGTCGGAGCGTGCAGCTGCCGCAGGCTGCGTCGTACGAGCTGCGGGGCACGGCGTTGCCCAAGGACGGTGATGTGCTCGAACGGCTGTTGCCGGTGCAGGGTGCGATCACCGCGACGGCGTCCTCGCGGGCGGTCACGGCGCCGGAGGGCCGGCCGGGTGCGGCTGTCGACCGTGATCCCGGGACGAGCTGGCTGGCGGATCCGGATGACCCGAAGCCGAGTCTCACACTGAAGTTGCCGGTGGCAAGGGATGTAGCCGGGCTGCGGTTCCAGTCCGACACCTACCTGGACGGCTCGCGGCCGGCCGAGGTCATGCTGCATTTCGACGGCGGCGTACCGATCCGGGCCACAGTCGACGCCGAGGGGTATGTCCGGTTCGCGGCGCGGCACGTGCGGACGATCAAGATCGACTTCACTGCGACGAAGCCGTTGCAGGACGCGCGTCGGAGCCCGGTCGGGGTGACAGAGGTCGCCGTGCTCGGCGCGGACGAGCTGCGCAAGGCAGTGGATCCGGACCGCCGCGTCCCGACGTACTGCGGGAACGGTCCGGCGGTACGCGTCGACGGCGTACCGGCTCGGACACAGGTGACAGCGACCATGCGGGACGTGCTGCAGCGGCGGACGGTGCCGTTCAGCCTGTGCGGGGCGACGTCGGTAGCGCTGCGGTCCGGGAGCCACCACGTGGAGGTGCTCGCAGGCGGTGGTTTCGTGCCGATCGAGACCACGCTGGTCAAGGCTGGATTCGGCGACGTGTCTGTGACGCCGGTGCAGGGCGTGGACGTCTGGCGTCCGAATCCGGCGGAGCTGACCGTCGAGGTGCCCGACGCGGACGACCAGTCCGTGCTGGCGGTCGCGCAGAACTACAACGAGGGCTGGGAGGCGTACGACAGCACCGGCCAGAAGCTGACGCCGATCCGGATCGGCGGCTGGCAGCAGGGGTGGGTCCTGCCGGCCGGACCCGAACAGGTCGTCACGGCCAGCTTCATGCCGGCACGGACCTACCGCGCCGGGCTGTTGCTCGGGCTGATCACACTGCTGACCGTCCTAGCCGTTGGAGTCTTCTTCCCGAAACGCAGGACTGGCCGCTCTATCAGGCGGTAACTCGCGGCGGCCAGCACGACCGCGCAGCCCAGCGTCACCAGCAGCTGTACTGCGAACGGCCCGCGCATCACGCCCAGTACGACGAACCCGTACACCACCACGCCGTACGAGAGTCGCGCACCGATCTGCGCCGGGCGACCACCCAGCACGCGGACCGTCTTCGCGGAGGGCGTCAGGATCGGGAACAGCACGCAGGCCACGACAGCGGTATAGAGCAGGCTCTTGAGCAGCGCTTGTGCCGGTGTGGGAGCGGAGTGGTCGTACGGTCCGGCGAGCGGGGTCGCGGAGACCAGGAGGAGCGCTGCGGCGATTCCCCAGAGGGTTCCGGGGACTCTGGTCAACGTGTCGAGTGCCGACGGACCGAGCCGACCTGTGGCGCGGGAGACCTGCCACAGAGCCAGACCCATGCCGACTGCGAACCAGCCGAGGTACCCGGGCAGCCAGAGGCTCGCCTGCGGGTGATCGGTCGCCGTCACCGCCGCCATCCACACCGGGCCGAGCACAGTCAGGGCGACCAGGACAAGGAGGCGCCAGCGGACGCTGCGGCGAGTCGGTCGCTCGTACCCGGTGAGCAGTCTGCCCAGGCCCGGGAGGAGCAGGTAGAAGGGGAGTGGCGTTAGGACGGCCCACCGGAGGTAGGTGGTCGCCGGGTGAGCTACGAAGGCGATCGACAGCACGACGGTGATTAGCAAGGCCGGGAGGATCCGCAGCGCTCGGCCACGCAGATAGGGCAATGTGAGCGGCGGCTCGGTGGCTGAGAACCACGCGACGACGTGCGGCCGGTAGAGCAGGAAGCCGGAGATCGCGCAGAAGATCGCCCAGCCGACGTCCAGCCGGGACACGAGGCCAGCGAGCGGCGCATGCGTGTGCAGACCGACCTGTGCGGTCACCACTGCGAGCGCTGCAATTGCCCGCAGCCCATCCACTGCTGGGAAGCGGGTCATGCGTTCGGTGCCTTGTGTGCGGTCCAGATGGCAGTTCCGGGGACGTACCGGCCGCGCTCCGGACCCCAACCGCCCCAGACC
This sequence comes from Kribbella pratensis, assembly GCF_004365355.1. GTDB lineage: Bacteria > Actinomycetota > Actinomycetes > Propionibacteriales > Kribbellaceae > Kribbella. Next base: position 1,260,884 of record NZ_SODP01000001.1, read on the forward strand.
AGCTCGTGTCCGGCCGGCCACTCCGGCTCGAGGAGGTCATCGACGACGAAGCCCGCACCGGTCAGTTCGCGGATCCAGTCGCCGGCGGTGCGGTGATGCTCGGCGTACACCGGCGTACCGGACTCGTCGACCTCGACGTACGGCGTCCGGTCGAAGTACGAGTGGGTGATGCGTAGTCCGGCCGGCGACGGGTCGTCGGGCATGGTCCAGCGGAACGGGTGGGTCACCGAGAACACGAGCAGACCACCTGGCTTGAGGACGCGCTCCAGTTGGCGGAACGCAGTACCGACGTCGGCGACGAAGGGCAGTGCGCCGAAGGCTGAGCAGGCGATGTCGAACGTGCTGTCGGCGTACGGCAGCGCCACCGCGTCTGCGGCGACGGTGCGGACCGACGTACCGGTCCGGGCATCGAGGTCCTTCGCGATGCGGAGCTGCTCGAGAGAGATGTCGAAGGCAACGACATCGGCGCCCTGGCCGACCAGCCACCGCGAGCACTGGGCCGCGCCGCAGCCGACCTCGAGGATGCGCTTGCCCCGGACCAGCCCCAGTAGCTGGGCTGCCTCCTCGTCGACACCCTCCGGAGACCAGATGAACCGGTCGGAGCCGAGGAAGTCGCCGTGCTCCTCCAGATACTCGTCAGCTGCCGAGTCCCAGTAGGTACGACTGGCTCGCGAGGTCTCCACCTCGGTCAGCTCCACCCGTACCGGCCTGTTCACCTCGCACACTCTAGTGTCGAAACCATGAGCGACTTCGCCGCTAGTGCTGTTCCGTTGCCAGGCGGTTATCAGGGCCAGACATACGCGGTCAGTGCGGGCGGCGAGGACGCCGTACTCAAGCTCTATCTGAAGGACCCCGGGCGGGCAGCTGTGGACGCTGCGCTGTTGCAGTTGGTACGTGGACTGCTCCCGGTGCCGCGAGTGCTCGACGTGAAGCGGGAGGGCGCGTCGGACGACCCGCCGTACCTGCTGACCGAGCGGCTGCCGGGCGTGAACCTGGAGGTCTACCTCTCGACGGCCGGGGAGGACGAGCGGCGGTACGTCGGGAAGCAGCTGGGCGAGCTGCTCGCGCGGTTGAGCGGGATGCCGTTCCGCTCGTTCGGGCTGTTCCGCGACGGGGACCTCGCGATCGAGCCGCTGCGCGGGGACCTGGAGCAGTACGTCGACAGCCTGGACCTCGGGATGACCCCGACGCAGCGGGAGGGCCTTGAGAGCGTGTTCAGGTACGCCGAGGACCTGCTGGCCGAGGGCGTCGAGCGGTTCTGCCTCGTGCACAGCGACTTCAACCCGAAGAACCTGCTGGTCGACCCGACGACGGGCCGCATCACCGGTCTCATCGACTGGGAGTTCGCCCACGCCGGTTCGCCGTACGCCGACCTGGGCAACCTGTTGCGCTTCAGCACGGACCAGGTGCTGGCGGGAGCCGTCCTCGACGTACTGCGGGGGAGCGGGCTGCTACAGGCGACCGGGCTGGGGGAGCGGCTCGTCGATCTGGGCCGGGCGGCGGATCTGTGGGCGCTGCTGGACCTCGCCACGCGGTCGGCTGAGCACGAGGTCGCCGCCGCGGCGCACCGGCTGGTCTTCCGAATGGCGGACACGGGAGACCTCTCCGCAGGCCGTCCGGACCTGGACGTCGTACTCTGAAGTCAATGGCACGTCGTGAGACCTCGGCGGGCGCTCGGTAGGCACTGGGTGCCCCAGGTTGTGCTGCCTTCGTGAAGACCGGTATTCTGTCAGATGCGCTATGGGCCCGCGCGACCTCGGACCGAGCAGGCTCGTGACTCGCAGCAGTCGGTGGTGAATCTGTCGTCTTCAGGCAATCCCGCGGTTTGGTGCGATCCAAAGGTTCATGACGCAACCGCACGACACCACCAGTCCACGGAGCAACCCACCACATGACGGCCAGCATCGAGGCTCCCCTCGACCCCGCAGTGCGCAACACCCCGCAGGTAGCGGTCAATGACATCGGGTCGGAGGAAGACTTCCTCGCGGCGATCGATCAGACCATCAAGTACTTCAACGACGGCGACATCGTCGAGGGCACCATCGTCAAGGTCGACCGGGACGAGGTCCTGCTCGACATCGGTTACAAGACCGAAGGCGTGATCCCCTCCCGCGAGCTGTCGATCAAGCACGACGTCGACCCGAACGAGGTCGTCAACGTCGGCGATCACGTCGAGGCCCTGGTTCTCCAGAAGGAGGACAAGGAAGGCCGTCTGATCCTCTCGAAGAAGCGCGCCCAGTACGAGAAGGCCTGGGGCACGATCGAGAAGATCAAGGAAGAGGACGGCGTCGTCACCGGCACCGTCATCGAGGTCGTCAAGGGTGGACTCATCCTCGACATCGGCCTCCGTGGCTTCCTGCCGGCCTCGCTCGTCGAGATGCGTCGCGTCCGCGACCTCCAGCCGTACGTCGGCCAGGAGATCGAGGCCAAGATCATCGAGCTGGACAAGAACCGCAACAACGTGGTCCTGTCCCGCCGGGCGTGGCTGGAGCAGACGCAGTCCGAGGTGCGGATGAACTTCCTCACCCAGCTGCAGAAGGGCCAGATCCGCAAGGGTGTCGTGTCCTCGATCGTCAACTTCGGTGCGTTCGTGGACCTCGGCGGCGTCGACGGTCTGGTGCACGTCTCGGAGCTGTCCTGGAAGCACATCGACCACCCGACCGAGGTCGTCGAGGTCGGCCAGGAGGTCACCGTCGAGGTGCTGGACGTCGACATGGACCGCGAGCGCGTCTCGCTGTCGCTGAAGGCGACCCAGGAAGACCCGTGGCAGCAGTTCGCCCGGACCCACCAGATGGGCCAGATCGTGCCCGGCAAGGTCACCAAGCTGGTTCCGTTCGGTGCGTTCGTCCGCGTGGAGGAGGGCATCGAGGGTCTGGTGCACATCTCCGAGCTGGCCGAGCGTCACGTCGAGATCCCGGAGCAGGTCGTCCAGGTCAACGACGACACGATGGTCAAGATCATCGACATCGACCTCGAGCGTCGCCGGATCTCGCTGTCGCTGAAGCAGGCCAACGAGGGGCTGGACCCGGTCTCGGACGACTTCGACCCGACGCTCTACGGCATGACGGCGACGTACGACGACCAGGGCAACTACATCTACCCCGAGGGCTTCGACCCGGAGACGGGCGAGTGGCTCGAGGGCTTCGACGCGCAGCGTGAGGAGTGGGAGCGGCAGTACGCCGAGGCCCACCAGCGCTGGGAGGCCCACAAGAAGCAGATCGAGGACGCCAAGACGGCGGACGTCGAGGCCGGCGAGGCATCGACGTACTCCTCGGCCGCTGCCCCGAAGGACGACGCCCCCGTCGAGGGCGCGCTCGCTTCCGACGAGGCCCTGCAGGCCCTCCGCGAGAAGCTCACCGGCCAGGGCTGATCCCCTGCCCGGAGAGTTCCTCCGGTCGTACCAACGAGAACCCTCGCACCACCAGGTGCGGGGGTTCTCGCATTCCCCAAGCAGCTCGCTTCGCCGACCGCCGAACCCCGCCCGCTCGCCGAGTCGTGGAGATTGGTTCGGAAAATCTGCCGGGATCCACGACTCGGCGTTCGGGGTCGGAACCGTTCGCCACGACTCGGCGAGGCTCGTGTCAGTCGTAGGGGCGGCGGATGCGGGGTTTGCCTAGGTCGGTGCCCCATTGGCCGCGGCCTTCGCCTTTGAGGCGCATTTTCAGTTCCACAACGTGGGCGCGGGCGCCGCTGGCGGAGAAGAAGCCGATGCGGTACGGCTCGTTCGGGGCGCCCGCTTCCCAGGCCGGGACGTCCTGCTCGCCGTACCGGACCAGGCGGACCGGCGGATCCTCGCCCGCCTGGATCCGGGCCGCGTCCTGTGCGCAGGCCGGCACCTTCCGGGTCGGGCCGCTGCGTGGTGTCCAGACCACTTCGCGCGCGGCCGGACCATGCTGCGGGTTGAAGAAGCACGGCGTACGGCGTTCCGGCAGCGGATCGCCGGCGACCCGGGCGCGGACGCACGCCAGCGCGTACCTACCCGCGGTCAGGGTGTCGACGATCGCACTGATCGCCTCGAACGAGCTGAGCCGGTCCACCAGCCGCTCGGCGGTCTCGTACGCGTCCAGCGCGGTCTGGTAATCGTGCCTGGTCTCCGCGTCGAGCGCACCGCCCTCCAGCAGCTCACCGAGCCGAGCCAGCTCCTCCCCGAACTGGACGACGTCCTCCTCGGCCATCCGGCGGACATGCTTCAGCTCCTGCGCATCCCGTCCCCGTCGTAACCACCCCATACGCCATGCTAGGCCGCTGGATAGGGTGCTGGGGTGCTGAGAGTGGGACTGACTGGCGGGATCGGGGCCGGGAAGAGTGCGGTGTCGTCGCGGCTGGCTGAGCGGGGCGCGGTGGTGATCGACTCCGACGTACTGGCTCGGGAGGTCGTCGCGCGGGGGACCGACGGGCTGGATGAGGTGGTCGCGGCGTTCGGTTCCGGCGTACTGACTGCGGACGGGGAGCTGGACCGGCCGGCGCTCGGCAAGATCGTGTTCGGCGACGAGACCGCCCGGCGGAAGCTGGAGGCGATCATCCATCCGCGGGTACGGGCGCGCGCCGCCGAGATCGAGCACCAGGCGTCGGAGCACGCGATCGTGGTGCACGACATCCCGCTGCTGGTGGAGACCGGGCAGGCCGGCAAGTTCGACGTCGTCCTCGTGGTCGACGTACCGGTCGATGTGCAGGTGCAGCGACTGACGGCGCAGCGCGGGATGACTGACGCGGAAGCGAACCAGCGGATCGCCAGCCAGGCGTCCCGGGAGGACCGGCTCGCGGCCGCGGACGTGGTGGTGGACAACTCCGGCAGCCTGGCCGACCTGGACCGCCAGCTCGACCAGGTGTGGGAACAACTCACAGGCCACGGTCCGGACACGAAAAGGTGACCCCTGCGCGGTAAATGATGAATCCGGGACCGGCTGTACAAGAATCTGTCCCGGTCCGGCCCGGGGTGACGCCTGCAGGCCGGCCACCGACGGCGCGCCCCGCGCCGGTCCGGACGTCCGAAGTAGGGAGGAAGGCGTGGTGTGTCCGCGCTGCAGCTCTGACGTCCCCGAGGTCTCGCATTTCTGTCACCACTGTGGCAACGACATGCGGACCGGGGATGCCGAGCGCAAGAAGGCGTACGCCGCCAGGCCTGATGAGCCGGTGGCGTCGTTCCGACTGGTCTCGACGATCATGCCCCAGGGGTCCGGCCAGCAGCCGTACACCTACAAGGTCGCGCTCGGCATCGCCCTGCTGCTGACCGTGGTGACGGCCGCGCTGGGCGCGCTGCCGGTGGCGATCATGATCGCGGCCTTCGCCATCCCGATCGTCTACATCATCTACTTGTACGACGTGAACCTCTGGGAGGACGAGCCGATCCCGGTGGTCGCCGCGGCCTTCGTGCTGACCGGCGTACTCGCGGCTGTCTTCACCTGGCTGTGGAAGGACAAGCTGGCGCTCTCGCTGGACACCATCGGCGGCAACAGCGCCGGTCCGTCCGGGCGTGACCTGCTGATCCTGTTGTTGCTTGTGCCGGTGGTCTCGGAGCTCATCCGGCAGATCGGCCCGCTCTACCTGGCCTCGCGGCCGCGGTACGACGACCTGATGGACGGCTTCACCTTCGGTGTGGTGGCCGGTGTCGGCTACGCCTGCTTCGAGACGCTGGTGCTGCACTGGGGCTGGATCAGCGGCGGCTTCGCCGGTCCGGGCAGCAGTGCCGGCACGTGGATCTCGATTGTCTTGTTGCACGGCTTCATCAAGCCGCTGGTGTACGGCTCGGCGACCGGTCTGGCCGGTGCGGAGTTCTCCGGCCTCGGCGAGGGGTACGACGGGTTCACACCGCGCTGGGTGGCCGGTCTGCTCCAGGCGATGGTGGTGAACGCGCTCTTCCAGGGCGGTGTCTACCTGCTCGGCTTCGTCGGCGGACACGGCTCGACGATCGGCTCGATCCTCGGTGTGGTCTGGGGCCTGCTGCTGCTCGGCGCGCTGATCATCCGGGTGCGGACCGTGCTCCACAAGGGCCTGCTCGAGGCTGCACTCGAGTCGGCCGCGCGGGGCGGCTCCAACCACGCGTCGGGCGACATGGCGTTCTGCTCGCGCTGTGAGATGCCGCTGCTCCCGCAGTCCGACTTCTGCTCCGCCTGTGGCAACTCGGTGCGCTCCGTGCCGAAGTCCGCCCGCGGGGTATCCGCACCGACCGCCGCGACGACTGGGGAGACGCAGGCATGAGCAACCAGCAGCCGCCGTACGGCGGTGGCCAGGGCGGACAGCAGCCGTACGGAGGCCGGCCGGGCCAGACTGGTCAGCCTGGTCAGCCTGGTCAGCCTGGTCAGCAGCCGGGCGGGCAGCCTGGGTATGGCCCGCCGCCCGGGTACGGCCAGCCGCAGGGCCAGCCTGGATACGGGCAGCCGCCGCAGGGACAGCCCGGCTACGGGCGTCCGCCGCAGCCGCCGCAGCCGCCGTACCCGCCGCAGGGCCAGCCGCCGCAGCAGGGTCAGCCTCCTCAGCCGGGCCAGCCGCCGCAGCAGGGCTACCCGGGGCAGCAGCAGTACCCCCAGCAACAGGGTTACCCCGGTCAGCAGCAGTACCAGCAGGGGTATCCGGGCCAGCAGCCGCAGTACGGCGGCCAGCAGCCATGGGCTCAGTACAGCCAGCAGCCGCGGCGCAAGGGCGGTGGCAGCAAGACCCTGCTGATCGCCGGTGGCGCGTTCGCCGTGGTCGCGGTCATCGGCGTCGTACTGGCGCTCGTCTTCAAGGGTGACGACAAGAAGGCCGACCCGAGCCCGACGCCGACCTCCCAGCCGACGACCGGCCAGAGCACCCAGCCGACGAACGTCGACGAGGGCATCGAGGTCTCCCAGGGCGTCTACGTGAAGCCGCAGCCGGGCTACATCCGCAAGAGCCTGGACGGGTTCGACGGTGTGTACCTGCTCAAGCAGGGTGAGGCGTACTTCATGGTCGACGCGTGGAAGGCCGCGGCCGACGAGAACACCGACACCGTGCTGCCGAAGCTGCTGAACGCCGAGACCAAGGACCTGTCCTCGGTGAAGACCGGTCAGCCGAAGGTGACCAAGCCCGGGCCGGACGACAAGACTCCGGTCAAGGTCGTCACCACGCAGAACTTCAGCGCGATCTCCAGCAGCCAGAACGGCAGCATCCCGGTGGTCGGCTTCGTCGGCGTGATCGAGCGCAACGACGGCGTGATCACGATCGTCCGGGTGTACGGGCGAAAGGACAAGGTCGCGACGATCCAGACGGACTCGGACGCGATGTTGTTGTCGGTGGTCAAGAGTCAGTGAGCGGAAAACGCGACAAGGGTTCCAGCACCAACCCCTGGGTCAACCAGCCCGGGCCGGAGGCTGACGACACCGAGCCGGAGGAGCAGCTCCCGCCGTCGCCGTGGAATCTCGAGGTGCCACCACCACCGTCGCCGTGGGGCGGCGGTGGTGCACCTGGTCCGGGACCAGGTCCGGCTACGGAGACGTCGTCGGCCTGGGGTGAGAACGTCGGGCCGCCGTCGCTGCGGCGCCCGCCGCCGGAGAAGAAGCGCGGCATCCCGCCGCTGCTGATTCCGGTCGGCGCCGGTCTGATCGTCGTTGCGCTGGTAGCCGTCGCGCTGGTGCTGCTGTCCGGCGGTGGCGACGACAAGGCCGATCCGACGCCGAGTACGCCGGTGGGTACGCCGACCGCGCCGAAGTCGTCGTACCAGCCGCCGCCGAATGCGATACCGGTCGGCTTCGGTGTCTCGATCGTCCCGGTGCAGGGCTGGAGCCTGTACACCAAGGAGACGCAGGGCAAGCAGGTCGCGACGTATCCGCCGAACGACAGCGTGCACGCGCGGGCGTTCCTGTGGGTGCGGCAGAAGCAGAACGTCACCGCTCAGGCGTACCTGCTCGGGATCGTCGAGGGCGAGACCGAGGAAGAGGTCGCGCAGCTCGGCAACGTACGGAACCTGCCGTGCCCGAAGGACGTCTTGGTGGAGTGCGTCGCGATCGACTACACCTCCACGGCCAAGGAGAACGGCGCGGACGTGAAGGTCCAGGGCTCGGTCGAGGTGTACCGGCGCAAGGACAACGTGGTCACCGCACTGGACTTTCGGACCCGGGTCGACTTCGCCCAGAAGGCCGAGGCGGACGCCGCGATCATGAAGAAGTCCGTGATCGACAGCCTGTGACGAACCACCGGAACTACCGCGAGGAAACACTATGAGTCAGCCGTACGGTCCGCCCCCGGGCCCGCCGCCCGCACCTGCTCCCGCTCCTGGTGGTTGGGGAACCGCTGGGCCGGGTACGGCGCCTGGCGGCTGGGGACCGGCGGGGGCCGGCGGTGCTGGTGGTGGGCGTCCTGGCGGTGGTTGGGGGCCGGGGCCGCAGCGGCCGCATCAGCCGCCGAAGTCGAACCGTACGGCGTGGATCATCATGGCCGGTGCGATCGTCGCGGTGCTGCTGGTCGCGACCGGTGTGGTGCTGCTGGTGAACGGCAGCGGCAAGGACAAGCCGGTGAGCCAGCAGACGCCCGACCCGGTCGGCACGCTGTACACGCCGTCGCCGACTCCGACGCCGAACGACTCCAAGGGACCGAACGACGTCGGTGTCGAGGTTGGCTGGGGGATCTGGTTCACCCCGTCCAAGGGCTGGCTGAAGTCGCCTGACAAGAGCTACTCCGGGCAGAACTGGATCCTGCAGCAGTTCAACGCTCGCGGCCTGATCGACGGGTACTACTGGGTCCGGCAGACCGAGCTGTACGACGCCAAGGGCTTCGCCGAGCACCTCGTCGACATCGAGTCGGCCAGCTACCAGGGCGTGAAGATCGGCAAGACCGTGGCCTGCCGGACCCCGAACCCGAACATCACGGCTTGCTACGCGGTCCAGTACAACGGCACCTACGTGACCAAGACCGGCGCGAAGATCGCGATGAGGGGCTTCGTCACCGCCTACCAGGACAAGTTCAAGCGCGTCACCGCCACCGACGCAGCCCTGGAGGCAAGGGTCTACGCCCGCCGCGTCAACGAACTCATCTACATGAACAACAGCGTCATCAAAAGCTTCTAGCCCCACCCTGGGCGGGCTTGCGCGCCAGCCACGGGCGGGGCAGCCGCCTCCCGCCACGGGCGGGCTACGCCGCCTCCGCCACGGGCGGGCACACCGCCTCCGCCACGGGGGCTAGGCCATGACCCACCACGTGCGGGGCTTGCGCCGCCTCCCACCGCGAGGCGGGGCTTGCGTCTACTTCCACCCGCCGAGCGGAGCGAGGCGGGTGTGTTTTTGGGGTTCTGACCTGGGGTTTTTAGAAACTGTCGGAGTGGGGCCGTACGGTGGAGGGCATGAGACAGGTCTCGGATCTCCAGCGTATGGTCGCCCCGCTGAAGGTGGTGTCGGATTTCGATCCGGCGGGTGACCAACCGGCTGCGATCGCGGACCTGGAGCGGCGGATCAACGCCGGCGAGCAGGACGTCGTACTACTGGGCGCCACCGGTACGGGTAAGACCGCGACGATCGCGTGGCTGGCCGAGAAGATCCAGCGTCCGATGCTGATCCTGCAGCCGAACAAGACGCTCGCCGCCCAGTTCGCGAACGAGTTGCGCCAGTTCTTCCCCGCCAACGCCGTCGAGTACTTCGTGTCGTACTACGACTACTACCAGCCCGAGGCGTATGTACCGCAGACGGACACCTACATCGAGAAGGACTCCTCGATCAACGAGGAGGTCGAGCGCCTCCGCCACTCCGCGACCTGGTCGCTGCTGACCCGCCGCGACGTGATCGTGGTCGCGACCGTGTCCTGCATCTACGGCCTGGGCTCCGCCGACGAGTACCTGAACCGCATGATCCACGTGAAGGTCGGCGCCGAGATGGACCGCGACGGCCTGCTCCGCAAGCTCGTCGGCGTGCAGTACGCGCGCAACGACCTGGCCGGTACCCGCGGCACGTTCCGGGTCCGCGGCGACACGCTCGAGGTCTTCCCGGTCTACCAGGAGCTCGCCGTCCGGGTGGAGTTCTTCGGCGACGAGATCGAGCGCGTGATGACGCTGCACCCGCTGACCGGCGAGGTCATCAGCGAGGAGGACGAGGTCTACATCGGCGCCGCCACGCACTACGTGACCGCGCCGGAGCGGATGGAGCGCGCGATCACCTCGATCGAGGCCGAGCTGGAGGAGCGGCTGGCCGAGCTCGAGCGCAACGGGCAGCTGCTCGAAGCCCAGCGGCTCCGGATGCGTACGACGTACGACATCGAGATGATGCGCCAGATCGGGACCTGCTCGGGGATCGAGAACTACTCGCGGCACACCGACGGCCGGGAGGCCGGGACGGCGCCGCACTGCCTGCTCGACTACTTCCCCGAGGACTTCCTGCTGGTCATCGACGAGTCGCACGTGACCGTCCCGCAGATCGGCGGGATGTACGAGGGCGACATGTCCCGCAAGCGGACCCTGGTCGAGCACGGGTTCCGGCTGCCGTCGGCGATGGACAACCGGCCGCTGCGCTGGGAGGAGTTCCTCGAGCGGATCGGCCAGACCGTCTACCTGTCCGCGACCCCGGGGCAGTACGAGCAGGACAAGTCCGACGGGTTCGTCGAGCAGATCATCCGGCCGACCGGTCTGGTCGACCCCGAGGTGATCGTGAAGCCGACCAAGGGCCAGATCGACGACCTGATCCACGAGATCCGGCTCCGCGTCGAGCGGAACGAGCGGGTCCTGGTCACCACGCTGACCAAGAAGATGTCCGAGGATCTCACCGACTACCTGCTCGAGATGGGCATCCGGACGAGGTACCTGCACAGCGAGGTCGACACGCTCCGCCGGGTCGAGCTGCTGCGCGAGCTCCGGATGGGTGAGTACGACGTCCTCGTCGGCATCAACCTGCTGCGTGAGGGCCTCGACCTGCCCGAGGTGTCGCTGGTGGCGATCCTCGATGCGGACAAGGAAGGGTTCCTGCGGTCGGGCCGCTCGCTGATCCAGACCATCGGCCGTGCGGCGCGAAACGTGTCCGGTCAGGTGTTCATGTACGCCGACAAGATCACCCCGTCGATGGAGCAGGCGATCGACGAGACCAACCGGCGGCGTGCGAAGCAGATCGCCTACAACGAGGCGCACGGCGTCGACCCGCAGCCGCTGCGGAAGAAGATCGCCGACATCACCGACATGCTCGCCCGCGAGGACGCCGACACCGCCGAACTGCTGGGCTCCGGCCGCACGCAGTCCCGCGGCAAGGCTCCGGTCCCCGGTGGCGGCAAGGCGAAGGCCGGCGAGAAGGCGAAGGAACTGGCCGGCGGCCTGCCGTCGTCCGACCTTGCCGATCTGATCCAGCAGCTCACCGACCAGATGCACAACGCCGCCGCCGAGCTCCAGTTCGAGGTCGCCGCCCGCTACCGCGACGAGATCTCCGAGCTCAAGAAGGAGCTCCGCCAGATGACCAACGCCGGCGCCAAGTAGCCCCGGACCGTCGTACGCCGGCTCTCTCAGCTCCGGCGTACGACGGTGTGGCGCGGCGTCTCGTCCACCGTCAGGGTGAAGATGTCCGGCCGCGCGTAGTGGCCGACCGAGTCGAAATCGAAGTACTCGCGATCCAGCTCGGCCAGGTCCAGCTCCGCGAGCAGGACACCTTCCTGGGCGCGGAGCGGGCCGGCGAGGATATCGCCCAGCGGGGAGATGATCGTGCTGCCGCCGTTGATGAGGATGGTGTCGCCATCGGTCAGATACTGGTTCGCGCTGATGACGAAGCACCGGCCCTCGAGCGCGATGTGACGCATGGTTGCCTGCCACTGGTCGCGGTCGTCAACTGTGGGCGCGCACCAGATCTGCACACCCTTCGCGTACATGGACTGCCGGAAGAGCGGCATGTAGTTCTCCCAGCAGATCGCCGCGCCGAGGACGCCGAGGTCTGTCTCGACGGCAGGCATCGTCGAACCGTCGCCCTGCCCCCACAGGTACCGCTCGGCCGCGGTCGGCATCAGCTTCCGGTGATGCGCCACCAATCCGCGGCGAGGGTCGATGAATACGGCCGTGCAATACAGCGTCCCGCCATCGCGCTCGATCACGCCGACGACGACGTGGACGCCAAGCTCCGCCGCCAGCTCGGCAAGCCGGGCGGTCTCAGGTCCGTCGAGTCGTACGGCGGCCTCGCGATACCGGCGGAACAGCTCCCGCCCCTCCGGCGACCGCGACCCCACGGTGATCCCGAAGTCGAACCCCTTCGGGTACCCGCCGAGGAAGGCCTCCGGCAACACGATCAGCCGAGCACCGCCCGCGGCCGCCTCCCGGATGTAGTGCTCTGCCTTGACGAGTGTCGCGGGTGTGTCGAAGAGCGTCGATCCCGCCTGGACCGCAGCGACCACAACAGGAGCCATGCCGAGCAGCGTACGACGGCGGTACTGTGCGGTGCTGGGGCAGCAGGACACATCAGGGGACATCAGGGGAGGAGACGCATGCTCGATCATGTGTCGGTGCAGTGTGACGACCTCGGCGCCGCTCGCGAGTTCTACGAGACCGTGCTGGGGCCGCTCGGGATCACGGTGAGCATGGACTTCGGTGACGTGCTCGGGATGTCGGGCGCGGACGGCGTACCGAAGTTCTGGCTCGGGAAGCAGACCACGGGTGGAGCCCAGCGGGAGATTCATCTGGCGTTCACGGCGGCGAACCGGTCGCTCGTCGACACCGTGCATCGGGCGGCGAAGAAGCTGGGTGCGGAGGTGCTGCACGAGCCGAAGGAGTGGCCGGAGTACCACCCCGGGTACTACGCCGTGTTCATGCGCGACCCCGACGGCAACAATGTCGAAGTTGTCTCTCACAGCTGACGGAGGCTTGCGGTGGCGCGGATGAGCGGCGACGAGCTCCTCGAGTACTGCCTGGGGAAGCCCGGCGCGTGGCAGGACGAGCCGTGGGACGGCGACGTGGTCGCGAAGGTGGGCGACAAGATCTTCGCGTTCCTGGGCGGTGGCAGCGGGGTCGGCCTGAAGTGCGGCGCCAACCGGGAGGAGGCCGACGAGTTGGTCGTGACCTACCCGGACGACGTCAGCAAGATGGCCTACATCGGGCGCTCCGGATGGAACACCGTACGGCTCGGGGGAGCGGTGCCCGACGACGAGATCCTCGAGCTGATCGACACGTCGTACGAGACGATCGTCGCGAAGCTGCCGAAGAGCAAGCGTCCCGCAGTCGGCGACTGATCACTCGCGGCAACTATTCCCCGAACCGGCTGTGATCATTTCGACGGGCCGACACGGTCCCGGGGATTTGGCGACTGAGACGTTCACCCGTCACAATGATGGTGGAGAAGGGGAGTATTCCTTCGCGGCGGCATCGTCATCACGGTCAAGGGCTTTCGCCCCGCGCCCGGTGCCCCCGGCTGGACTCACTGGCTGAGTGCAGCGGAAGAGACCTTCGGAGTCGATATTTCATCTGAGCTCCGGAGGATTCTGTGCACGTTGCTGACTACGTTTGGTACATCACCGTCGGCGTGCTGCTCGCGCTGCTCGCGTTCGACGTCTTCGTCATCGGCCGTCGCCCGCACGAGCCGAGCACGCGCGAGTCGGCGACCGCGATCGCGTTCTACATCGGCCTCGCGGTGGTCTTCGGCCTCGGCGTCTGGTTCTTCTCCGGCGGGCGGTATGCCGGGGAGTTCTTCGCCGGCTGGCTCACCGAGTACAGCCTGAGCGTCGACAACCTGTTCATCTTCTTGATCATCATGAGCAGGTTCGCGGTGCCCAGGAAGTACCAGCAGACCGCGCTGCTGGTCGGCATCATCCTGGCGCTGGTGTTCCGCGGCGTCTTCATCGCAGTCGGTGCGGCCGCGATCAACCAGTTCTCCTGGGTCTTCTACATCTTCGGCGCGTTCCTGGTCTACACCGCGATCCACCTGGCCAAGCAGGGTGAGAACGACGATGACGACTTCAAGGAGAACGCGGTCATCCGGTTCGCGAAGAAGCGGCTGAACGCCACCGATGAGTACAACGGCGTCAAGCTCACGCTGAAGAAGAACGGCAAGCGGCTCGTCACCCCGATGGCGATCGTGATCATTGCCCTCGGCACCACCGACCTGCTGTTCGCGCTCGACTCCATCCCGGCGATCTACGGCCTGACCCAGGAGCCGTTCCTGGTCTTCACCGCCAACGTCTTCGCGCTGATGGGTCTGCGCCAGCTGTACTTCCTGCTCGGCGACCTGCTGAAGCGGCTCGTCTACCTGTCGCTGGGTCTGTCGGTGGTGCTCGCGTTCATCGGAGTGAAGCTGGTCCTGCACGCAATGCACGTGAACGAGTTGCCGTTCATCAACGGCGGTCACCACATCGACTGGGCGCCCGAGATCCCGATCTGGTTCTCGCTCGGCTTCATCATCGTGACCCTCGGCATCACCACAATCCTGAGCCTCCGCAAGTCCCGCACACTCCAGGCCGAAGAGCCTGCCGAGGACCCAGCCCCAGAACTACACCCCAAAGAGTCCTAACCACAAACCGCCCCCGCCCTTCACTCGGGGCGGGGGTGGTTTGAGTGTTAGAAGCGGGCGGCGGTGACCAGGGTTGCGCGGCGTTCGTCGGTGAGGGGGGCGTCCTCGAGGCGTTTGCCGGTTTCGGAGGCGTGGAGCATGCCGGCGGGGGAAACGAAGCCGACGTGGTGTATCTGCTTGCCGGGGCGGCCGAAGAAGTACAGGTCGCCGGGCTGGGCTTCGTCGACGGGGATGTTGGGCAGGGTGTCTGCCTGGTCGTGGGCGTCACGGGGCGTCCGCATGCCGAGGACACGGCTGACTGTGTGGATCAGTCCGGAGCAGTCGAGCCCATGCGCCGACGTACCGCCCCACAGGTACTCGAGGCCGAGGAACAGCTCACCCAGTCGCAGGCGGTCCTCAGGTCCCGAGGGCTCCAGCACGGACCGCAGTGCGTCGTCCGCGATCCAGCCGGACCCACCGTCGGGCGTTGCCACCCGGGTGTATCCGTCGGCGTGCTCCACCGACGACAGCACGGTCGCGAACGACAGCTCCGCCAGCGGGCGACCATCAGGCTCGGCCAGCAGCGACGCGGTCGGTACGTCGATCGCCACCGGGTCGGTCGCGCTCTGCGGCAGTTCACCGAGGTGACTCGACGGGACCCAGCCCGGGTATCCCAGCTCGTCCTGGGAGGACGGCTGCCACGGTGCGAGGATCTCGGACCAGCCGTCGCGTTCCGTGCGCACCAGCACGGGTTCGGCGAACAGCAGCTGGGTCAGGGTCCGGCCGTGCAGTCCCAGCCGGGTCTCGGTGTCCATCGACTTGGCCCAGCCGGCCACGTCGGGTTGTGCGGCGATCGCCGGTGCGTCGATGTCACGCGGCGCGTCCGGCGCGGTCCAGACCGTACTGACCGGGACCTTGGTAGCGGCTAACTTCATGTGGTCAAGCCTGTCACGCCGAGTCCAGGAGCTGAAGGCAGGTGGATCAGCGAGCCGTCGTACCGGATCCCGCCGATCACCGGCGCCTCGCGCAGCCACCACGCGGCGTCCAGGTCGTTGACGGTCGTCGTCGGGTACGCCGACACCAGCGCGGCCGCCGCGCCGACGCCGACGTGGCTCTCCATCATGCAGCCGACGATCGCGCCCAGCCCGTGCTCGCGGGCGAGCTCGAGCAGCGTCCGTGCCGGCGCCAGCCCGCAGCACTTCGCGAGCTTCACGTTCACCAGGTCGGCGGCGCCCTGCTTGATCACCGCCACCAGATCGCGTACGCCGAACACCGACTCGTCGGCGAGGATCGGCGTACTGACCCGGTCCGTCACCCACGCCATGCCGTCGAGATCGGCCGCGGCGACCGGCTGCTCGACCAGCTCGATCGCGCACCCGGCGTCCTCGAGCGCCCGGATCACCGTGACCGCCTCGCGCCGCGTCCAACCCTGGTTGGCGTCCAGCCGCAACCGCGGCTCCGGCCCGATCGCCTCGCGGACTCGCTGGACCCGCTCGATATCCCCGACCGCGTCGGTGCCGACCTTGATCTTGAGTACGTCGAACCCGTCCGCCACCCGATCCCGCCCCGCGGTCGCCAACGCCGAGGCATCACCGACCGACAACGTCACATCGGTCCGTACGACGTCAACCGTCGACCCGAGGAATCCGTGCAGCGTCTGACCGTGCCGCCGCGCCGCGAGGTCGTGCAGCGCGACATCAACCGCGTCCTTGGCGGCGAAGTTGCCGACCGCCGCGCCCTGCACCCGGCGTAGTGCCTCGGTCAGGTCGTCCGGACCGAGCCCGTCGAGTGCGGTCGTGATCGGACCCTCGATACACGCCTGCGACCCGGCGAGCGAGTCGCCGGTCACCTTCCACACCTGCGGCGCCTCGCCCCAGCCGCTCAGCTCGCCGTCACTGACCTCGACCAGCAACGACTCGACGTGCGTCGCCGTACGCAAAGCGGTGATGAACGGGGTGTGCAGCGGCGCCGACACCCGATGGGTCGTGATCTTCACCGCACGCCCTCCAGGTCGTACCGGTGGTTCCACGCTTCAAGTGCGATCGAGGCGATGAGCTTCTGGGCCTCGCCGTCCGGCAGGTCGGACGTCGTACACACGACCAGCACGAACGGATCCGCGTCGTCCGGCCGTACGATCCCACCGTCGTGCCGGATCCGAGTGTCCCAGCCGTTCTTGTGCTCGACCCGGGTCCCGGCCGGCAGCAGCGCGGGGATCTCGCCGTTCCACTGGTTGCCCGCGAGCAGGTCGCGCAGGTAGTCGCCGGAGGCACCTTTCTGGTTGCCGACCGCAACGAGTACGCCGGCTAGGCCGGCCGGGCTCATCAGGTTGCTGATGCCGGCGCGCTGGGCCGGACCGTCGTCGATGCCGCGCTGGATCTTCGACGCGGGTGAGGGCGAGCTGGGCAGTGTCGCTTCGTTCAGTACGGCGTGGGCCGCGGGGATTCCGACCTGTTCGAGCACGAGGTCGGTCGCCAGGTTGCTCGAACGGGTGATCATCTCGGTCGCGAGCCATCCAAGTGGCACCTCGGTGCCCAGCTTCTCCCAGGTCGCAGGCGCCTCGTCCTCGTCCGGGTCGACCGCGAAGCGACCACTGCCCGCCGACGCGAAGTCGTTGTGCACGGTGACCGGCTGGTCGAGCGCCAGCTCACCGGCCTCGACCTTGCGCATCATCGCCATCGCCACCGGCAGCTTCATCGTGCTGGCCGAGTAGTGCGCCCGCTCCGCCTCGTGTTCGAACACCGGTACGCCGTCCAGCCGGCCGAGCCACACCCCGAACTCCCCGCTCCCGTCGACCCCCTGGAGCAGCTCCGCGATTCCCATACCGTCACCCAATCACAAGCCAACACCTGGCAGACTGCTGAGGTGCGCTCGACCACCCCCGCCCCTCGCTCCGCTCGGGCCGGGGGAGGAAAGGAAGCCCGCCCCCTCCGGGCAACGGCCCCCACGAGCCCGCGGGCAACCGGCGCGAGCGGCCCAGTCGTATCCGGCGCGAGCAGCCGCCGGGCATCCGGCGGCAGCAGCCTGGGCGCATCCGGCGCAAGTAGCGCGGGCGCGGTCAGTGCGAGCAGCCCGTGGGCAACCGGTACGAGCAGCGCGCTCAGCGCGAGCAGGCCGCGTGCGGCCGGAGCGACATCGGGGGCGTCGCGGGCGTTGGGGATTCTTCTCGGGTTCGCGGCCGATCGGTTGCTCGGCGACCCCCGTCGTTTCCACCCGGTCGCCGGCTTTGGTCAGACAGCTGCCCTGCTGGAGCGCCGCATGTACGCCGACTCGAAGCGGGTCGGAGTCGCGCACACCGCCGTCCTCGTCGGCACCACGACAGTCCTGGGTCTCGCGGTCGAGCGACTGACCCGCAAGCATCCGATCCTCCAGACAGCCGCAACCGCCGCCGCGACCTGGACCGTACTAGGCGCCCGCAGCCTCGAGCGCGAAGCCGAGACGATGGCCACCCTCCTCGAGGACAAGGACATCCCGGCCGCTCGCGACCGCCTGAGCCACCTGTGCGCCCGCGACGCCACCGACCTGGAAGCGGACGAGCTGGCCCGCGCGACGGTGGAGTCGATCGCGGAGAACACCTCGGACGCCTGCGTCGCACCACTCCTCTGGGGCGGAGTCCTCGGCATCCCCGGGCTACTCGGCTACCGAGCGGCGAACACCTTGGACGCGATGGTCGGCTACAGGTCACCGAAGTACCAGAGCTTCGGGTGGGCCTCGGCGCGCCTGGACGACGTACTGAACCTGGTGCCGGCACGAGTGTGCGCAGTGCTCACCGGGCTCGCGGCCGGGCGCCCGCGCGAGGCGACAGAGGTCTGGAAGCGCGACGCAGCCAAACATCCGAGTCCGAACGCCGGACCCGTCGAAGCATCCTTCGCCGGCGCGCTCGGGCTCACGCTCGGTGGGACGAACGACTACGGCAGCTACCAGGAAGACCGTGGCACGCTGGGCGACGGGCCCGCGCCGGCAGTCGCCGATGTCCGGAGGACGGCCGCGCTGGCCCGCCGGGTCGGGCTGGCGGCCGCCGGAGTCGCTGCGTTGATCGCCGTGAAGGGAAAGCGATGGGGTTGAGTCATCGGCCGCTGCGGATCGTGCTGATGCGGCACGGGGAGTCCGAGGCGAATCTGGACAAGACGATCTACGAGCGGATCCCCGATCACGCCGTACCGCTGACCCCGCACGGGCACGAGCAGGCGGCGAAGGCGGGCAAGGACCTGCGGGAGCTGTTCGAGAACGAGCCGGTTCGCGTGTACGTCTCACCGTATCGGCGGGCCTTGGAGACGCTCGACTCGCTCGGGCTGGACGACCTGATCGAGCCCCCGCGGGAGGAGCCGCGGCTGCGCGAGCAGGACTGGGCCAACCTGCAGGACACCGCGGACATCGAGCATCAGGAAAGCCTCCGGGACTCGTTCGGGCACTTCTTCTACCGGTTCACCGAAGGCGAGTCCGGTGCGGACGTCTACGACCGGGTGTCGACGTTCCTGGAGACCATGCACCGCGACTTCGAGTCGCCGGACGCGCCACGGAACGTGCTGCTGGTGTCACACGGGCTCACGATGCGGTTGTTCTGCATGCGCTGGTTCCATTGGTCGGTACGGTTCGTGGAGACGCTGCGCAACCCGGGCAACGCCGAGACACGCGTCCTGCTGCGGCAGCCGGACTTCCGGTACAAGCTGGACCGGCCGTTCGAGCAGTGGACGCCTTACGAACCGACGGAACGGGAGCGATCGGCATGGTTGTAGCGCAGACGCGGGACACGGTCCTCGAACTGCTGGCGAGCCTCACGCCGGCCCAGGTGGACAAGATCCGTGCTCCGTTCGACACACCGGACCACAAGCAATGGACCTACCTGCCGGGCCCGGTGCCCGGACTCGCGCTGACCGAGCTCACGCCGACCCAGCAGAAGCTGGTCGAGCGGCTGGTCGCGACCGGATGCAGCGACCGGGGTGCGGCCGATGTGTGGGCGGTCCTCGACGCGGAGGTCGTCGTCCGCGGGCTGCCGGACCTGCCGCCGTCGGGGGAGTGGCAGGGCTCGACCGTCGCCGATCGGTATTTCCTCCGCGTGCTCGGCGACCCGAACGGGACCGAACCGTGGGCCTGGCGGCTGAACGGGCACCACCTCGCGCTGCACGTCACGCTCGTCGACGGCGCGATCGCGTTCACGCCGCAGTTCATCGGCTCCAACCCGGCCGAGGTCCTCAGCGGTCCGAAGGCCGGGCGGCGTTTTCTGGCCGCCGAGCAGGACCTGGGCTTCCAGCTCCTCCACGCGCTCGAGCCGGGCCAGCTGTCCATAGCCCTGGTTTCCGACGAGGCGCCGGACGACATCCTGACCCGCCACGACCCGGTCGCCGACGCGTCGCTGCTGCACCGCGGCCTGTCGTACGGCGACATGAACGAGGACCAGCGTCAGCTCCTCAGCCTCCTCATCGGCCAGTACGTCGGACGCGCCGCCGGGCCGATCGGCCTGCAGACCTGGCAGGACATCACCGAGCACGGCATCGAGCGCCTGACGTTCGCGTGGGCGGGTGAGACCGAGCCAGGTATCGGCCACCGGCACTACTACTCGATCGCCGGCCCGAGTTTCCTGGCCGAGTACGACAACACCCAGGACAACGCCAACCACATCCACTCGGTCTGGCGAGACTTCCGCAACGACTGGGGGACCGACCTCCTCGCCGCGCACTACGCCATGCACCGCTGAATCACGACCGCGGCAGGAACTCGTGGCTCGCGGTCCACGTCGCGACCCGGTGCCCGAGCTGGTTGCCGTCGTTCATCGCGCGCCGGAAATGCAGCCCGAGCCAGATGCGGGCGCTCTTCGTCTCGCTGTCCAGCGCTCTGGCCGTCGCATAGTGCCGGGTCGTCGAGGTGACCGGCGACGAGACGTTCAGGTCGATCGAACGGGCGCCGAACAGACGGCTGAAGATCTCCGTCGAGGCCCCGGTGAGGCAGGCATGCCCGCTGGTGTACTCGGGGTACGGCGGCGTGGCGACCAACGGTGTCCAGGCGGGGTCAGCCGTGGTCGCGCGGTTGCCGTCGGTGTCCGCCAACCGGATCGCGGTGATCGGCCGCCAGAACGCATAGTCGTACTTCGCCCGCCAGCAGGCGATCAACGCGTCGGCCTCACTGGTGTCGAGCAGGGCGAATGCTCGTGCGGTCCGGACGATGTCCATCCCCCTCCGCGACAGGCGCTCGCGAAGTGCCGCGTTGTACTGCCCTGACGCCGGCCCGTTCCAGAACAGGGCGGTCTCGGTCTGGGCTGCCGTTCGGGAGGACCCGTCCTTGGCGCCCATTGTCTTCACCTCGGCGAAGTCGCGGGCGTAGGCCTTCGAGGTGATCGGGTCCGGGCCGTGGAGCCGGAACTGGGCGGGAGTTCTCAGCGCGAGTGGCCGGACGAATCCCAGCCAGGGAGCGAGCATCGGCGCGAACGCGTCCGGGGTCGGGCGCCACACGCCCGGTGCCGGTACGACGTCGAGGGTGATGTTCGCACCACGCCCGTCATGCGCCCGGGCTGCGATCAGCGACGACGCTGCGGTCTCGCCAACGGCCTGCCCGCGATTCTTGGCTCTGCTGTCGGGGATGTCGCCCAGCGACGTGGCGTAGTCCGCCGCCAGGTTCTGGGCCGAGGTGGGGAAGTAGTAGCTCAGCACGCGGTACGCCGCCGTCGCCGCTGCGGCCTCGGCCGACGCTCTGCCGCGAGGCCGGGGCTGCCGCAGGTACGGCTGGTAACGACCCTCGATCGTCACCACAGCGTCGTACACGGCGATCGAGACGAAGCCGAAGTAGAGCGTGGAGACGGGCACCGGGGTGGCGTTCTCGGTCAGGATGGTCCGGGCCGCGATCGCGTTCCAGGTGGTGACGACAGCGGGATCGGCGGGCTGGGTCGCCGTGGCCGGTGGAACCGCGATGACAGAGGCGGCGAGTCCGGCGGCCGCGACAGCCGAGAAAGCCGGGAGTGTGATGCGCACTGGTAGCTCCTTCAGTCGAAGTCGAGCGACTTGCGCTGAAGCAACGGGTGCGCTGCAGGAGGGCGCCAGCGGGTCCAAGCCCTTTCCTTCCGTGCTAACACCGCCTCCTGGCCTGGTCAAGCATCAAACGCTGGTCTTGCTAGAGTCACGCTCGTCATCGACGGCATCAGCAGGAACCCGGTGTGAGTCCGGGGCGGTCCCGCCACTGTGACCCGTAATGGGGAGTCAGGAACTGCCGCCGTCGTACCTCCGTTCGGGGCGTGGATAGCCCGGGGAAGGCACTCCTCCGTGTTGCTTTTGCTCTCCACCGCCGACACCGACCTGCTCGCGGCCGCCGAGGCCGACGCCGGCTGGAAGGTCGCGAACCCTGCCCGCCTCGAGTTCGCCGAGCTCGGACCGCTGCTGGACGCCGCCGAGATCGTCGTCGTCCGGCTCCTCGGTGGCCGCCGGGCGTGGGAAGAGGGTCTCGACGCGGTCCTCGCGTCCGGCAGGCCCGCTGTCGTGGTCAGCGGTGAGGCCGCGCCCGACGCCGAGCTGATGTCGTTGTCGACCGTGCCGGCCGGTGCGGTGACCGAGGCGCTCGCGTACCTGCGCGAGGGTGGCGCGGACAACCTCCGCAACCTGGCCGGATTCCTGCGGGACACGCTGCTGCTGACGGGTGACGAGTTCGAGCCGCCGCGCGCGCTCCCGGCGTACGGCCTGCGGGGTACGTACGTCGAGGACGAGCGACCCGTGGTCGGGATCGTGTACTACCGCGCGCACGAGATCTCCGGCAACACAGCCTTCGTCGACGCGCTCGCCGATGCGGTCGTCGCGGCTGGTGCGCAACCACTCCCGGTGTACTGCGGGACGCTGCGCGGGCTCGATCCGGCCGAGAACGTCGGGCTGTACGACCTGCTCAGGAAGTGCGACGTACTTGTCACGACGTTGCTCGCAGCCGGCGGGGCGGTGGCGGCGAATGCGAGTGCCGGTGGTGCGGACGACGCCTGGGATGCCGGCGCGCTGGCGTCGCTCGACATTCCGTTGATCCAGGGGCTCGCGCTGACGTCGACCCGCGAGCAGTGGGTCGAGAGCGACGCCGCGGTCAGTCCGCTGGACGCGGCCACGCAGGTGGCGATCCCGGAGTTCGACGGGCGGCTGATCACGATCCCGTTCTCGTTCAAGTCGTACGACGCCGACGGGCTGGCGCGCTACGCGCCGGACCTTGAGCGATGCGCGCGGCTGGCCGGGATCGCGGTCGCGCACGCCCGGCTGCGGCACGTGCCCGCGGCGGAGAAGCGGATCGCGCTGGTGCTGTCGTCGTACCCGACGAAGCATGCGCGGATCGGGAACGCGGTCGGTCTGGATACGCCGGCGTCGGCGGTTGTGCTGCTCGGTCAGCTGGAAGCAGCCGGGTATGACCTCGGCGGACTCGATCTCAGTGAGCTGCAGGGCGCGGACGGCGCGGACGGGCTGATCCACCGCTTGATCGCGGCCGGTGGACACGACGTCGACTGGCTGACCGACGAGCAGCTGGCGAACGCCGTCGCCAAGATCCCGCTGTCCACCTACTCCACCTGGTTCGACCGAGTGCCAGAATCGTTGCGCACGGCAATGATCGAGGCATGGGGTGAGGCGCCCGGCGAGTTGTACGTCGACACCTCGGGCGACGAGCCCGCGATCGCGCTGGCCGCATTGCAGTTCGGAAACGTCGTGCTGATGATCCAGCCGCCGCGGGGCTTCGGCGAGAACCCGGTCGCGATCTACCACGATCCGGACATGGCCCCGTCACACCATTACCTGGCGGCGTACCGCTGGCTGGAGGCGTCCCGCGACGAGGGCGGCTTCGGCGCGCAGGCCGTCGTACATCTCGGGAAGCACGGGACGCTGGAATGGCTGCCGGGCAAGGGGATCGGGATGGCCACCGACTGCGCGCCGGACGCGGTGCTCGGGAATCTGCCGATGGTGTACCCGTTCATCGTCAACGACCCCGGTGAGGGCACGCAGGCTAAGCGGCGGGCGCACGCGACGGTCGTCGACCACCTGGTGCCGCCGATGGCGCGCGCCGAGACGTACGGCGACATGGCGAAGCTGGAGTACTTGCTGGACGAGTACGCGACGGTGTCCGCGCTGGATCCGGAGAAGGTGCCGACGTTGCGCGCCCAGATCTGGACGTTGATCCAGGCGGCGCAGCTGCACCATGATCTGCACACGTCGGAGAAGCCTGAGGACGAGGACTTCGACGAGTTCGTGCTGCATCTCGACGGGTATCTGTGCGAGATCAAGGACGTGCAGATCCGGGACGGGCTGCACATCCTCGGCGGGGCGCCGCTGGGTGAGGCGCGGGTGAACCTGGTGCTCGCGGTACTGCGGGCGCGGCAGCTGTGGGGTGGTTCGTACTCGATCCCGGGGCTGCGGACCGCGCTGGGGAACACGTTCGGCGTGGACGAGGCCGAGCTGCTCGCCAACCCGGGCGCGGCGGCCGACCTCGCCGATCTGCCGACGCTGGCCGACCTGCCGGCGGTGAGCGGCGCCGACGGCGTCGATCTGCTCGAGGCGGTCGCACGCAAGCTCGTGGTCGGGATGGAGACCATGAGCTGGGACGCGACGAAGGTCCCGGTCGTGGTGGCCGAGGTGCTGGGCCGGGACTCTGCAGACGTAGTGCAGTCGTTGAAGTTCGCCGCCGAGGAGGTGGTGCCGCGCCTGGCACGCACAGGTGATGAGGTGGCGAACGTACTGCGGGCACTCGACGGGCGCTTCATCGAGGCAGGCCCGTCGGGGTCGCCGACCCGTGGCCTCGTGAACGTGCTCCCGACCGGGCGGAACTTCTACGCCGTCGATCCGAAGGCGATCCCGAGCCGGAACGCCTGGGACGTCGGCGTCGCGCTCGCGGACTCGCTCCTCGGCCGCCACCAGACAGAGACGGGGGAGTACCCGCGGTCGGTCGGGTTGACGATCTGGGGTACGTCGGCGATGCGCACGCAGGGTGACGACCTTGCCGAGGTGTTGTGGCTGCTTGGCTGCCGGCCGGTGTGGGACGAGGCGTCGCGGCGGGTGACGAGTTTCGAGGTGGTCGGGCTGGAGGAGCTCGGCCGGCCGCGGATCGATGTCACGATCCGGATCTCCGGCTTCTTCCGGGACGCGTTCCCGCACGTGGTCGCGCTGCTCGACGAAGCCGTGCGTACTGTCGCCGCTTTGGACGAGTCCGCCGAGGACAACTTCCTCAAGGCCCACGTCGACGCAGACGTTGCCGCGGGCAACGACGTTCGGCAGTCGACGGCCCGGGTCTTCGGATCCAAACCTGGTTCGTACGGCGCCGGCCTGCTGCCGCTCGTCGACGCGCGCAACTGGCGGACCGACGCCGAGCTGGCCGAGGTGTACGCCGTCTGGGGTGGATACGCGTACGGCAAGGACCTCGACGGCGCGGAGGCCCGCGGTTCGATGGAACGCGCGTACGCCCGGATCCAGGTCGCGGCGAAGAACGCGGACACCCGCGAGCACGACATCATGGACTCCGACGACTACTTCCAGTACCACGGCGGCATGATCGCGATGGTCCGTCACCTCACCGGCTCCAACCCGAAGGCATACGTCGGCGACTCCGCCGTCCCCGCACAGGTGAAGACGCGGACGCTCGAGGAGGAAGCGAAGCGGGTCTTCCGGGCCCGGGTGGTCAACCCGCGGTGGATGTCCGCGATGCGGCGGCACGGGTACAAGGGCGCGTTCGAGATGGCAGCGACGGTCGACTACCTCTTCGGGTACGACGCGACCGCGGGCGTGGTCGACGACTGGATGTACGAGACGCTGACCACGGAGTACGTCAAGAACCCGGAGATGGCGGAGTTCTTCCGTAAGTCCAACCCGTGGGCGCGGCACGGCATCGCGGAACGCTTGCTGGAGGCGGCTCAGCGCGGGCTGTGGGCCGAGCCGTCGGCCGAGGCGCTGGAGACTCTACGGAACGCCGTCCTTGAGACGGAGGGTGACATCGAGGACCGCGGCTGATTGGGTGGAGGTATGCCCGCTGAGCAGCTCCGAGTCCTGATCACCAACGACGACGGCTATCTCGCACCGGGGATCCGCGCGCTCGCGCCGGCGATCGCCGAGCTCGGTTACGACGTGCTCGTGGTCGCGCCGTTACTCGACGAGAGCGGTGTCGGCTCCGCGCGGGCCGGAATGGTCGGGCGGCCGATCCGGACCGAGTCGGACGTCGAGAACGGCGTCACGTTCACCGGGATCGAGGGGACGCCGGCACTCGCGGTCACGCTGGCGAACGTCGGAGCGTTCGGGCAGGCCCCGGACCTGGTGCTGTCCGGGATCAATCGCGGGCACAACATCGGCGTACCGATCTTCCACTCCGGGACGGTGGCCGCGGCGCTGACGGCGGCCGGGCAAGGTACGTCGGCGGTTGCCGTAAGCATCGACTCGGAGGACCCGGGACACTGGTCGACTGCGGCGACGATCGCCGGCGAGGCCCTCGGCTGGATCGCCGACGAGCCCGCCGGGACGGTGCTGACGATCAACGTCCCCGACCGCCCGCTGGACCGGCTGTCCGGCGTACGGCACGCCTCGCTGGCCCCGATCAAGCGCTCGCGGATCGTCGGCGCGACCGCTCCGACCGGCGAGCCGATGATCGAACTCGAACCCCCGCGCGCGAACCCTGTCCCCGACTCCGACGAGGCCCTCCTCGCCGCCGGCTTCGTCACCGTGACCCCGATCGTCGGCATCCGCGAGGTCAAGGACGACACGGCCGCCACCGCCCTTGCGAAGCGCCTCGGCTCAGGCTGAGTGAGCTCACGCCTGAGGGGGTGTGCCGCAGATCTGAGGGGGGACGCCTGATGCCGGGGGAGTCGACGCCGGGCGACCGTGGATGGAAACGGCGATCGACGCCGTGAGGAGGAGTCATGAAGTACATCCACACCCTCGTCGCCATCCCGGTCTTGGCCGGTGGGATCGTTCTGGGGGCGACGACCGAGGCCTCGGCGCGTGAGATCGATCCCGAGGCGAGCTACCGCGAGCCGGTCGTGGTCGTCCACGACCCCGGTCCGATGGTCGAGGTTGACGACACGGGCGCCGAGGCTCTGCAGACCGGTGCCGGCGCGATCGGCGGAGCTGGCATCACGATCGCGGTGCTGTGGGCCTACCGGCGGCGCCAAACGATTCACGCTCACTGATCGGGTGGCGGCCGTCGCTCTGCGAGGGCTGCGGCTGCCACCCGGCTCGTCGTACCGGTCTTACGGAGAATGTTGGAGACGTGCACGCTGACCGTCTTGTCGCTGATGAACAGTTCCTTCGCGATCTCACCGTTGGACCGGCCGGCTACCAGGAACGCCAGCACCTCGCGCTCGCGATCGGTGAGCCCTGCCAGTCGTGGGTCGTGGGTCGCGGGTTCGATCGGCTCCGGCCTGCGGAGATCGATCCGCGACAGGCGCGCCAGCGACTCCACCTCGCGCCGTAGCGGTTCGGCTCCGAGGTCGACGGCGTGCTGATGGGCCTGACGCAGCAGGGCGCTCGCGGCCGAGGGCAGTCTGCCCTTCAACAGACCGGCCTCGGCGCGCCGCCACTCGGCCATCGCCTGGTGCCACCGGTTTCCCGCCGCACGGCTGGTTTCCACAACGTGCTGCCACCGCTCGGGCTGCTCAGGGGCGTCTCGGCAACGGGCCACTTCGGCGGCGATCAGCGCTTGATCCATCGCCCGGACGTGCTCGCCGCCCAAGGCTTCGGCGAAGGGCTCGTGCGGCCATTCGCCGAGCACGCTGTCGATGTCCCGCGAGGCCGCGGGACCGTGTGCGCCGTTGTCGCGGGCCACCTCGGCCACGGCGCGAGCGAAGACCGGAAGCACCTCGTCGTCATCCGGCTCGGGATACTCCAGGACGTACAGCCGCGGGCGTGACCAGGTCACCGCCTCCGCGGCCCTGCCCTCGGCAAGCAGGAGCTCGATACCTATCGCGGTCATCGTCTGGCGGTGTGCGTTGAAGTCCTCCGACACCAGCTCGAGCACCCGGTCGAAGTGTTGCCTGGCCTCCCCGATCCGGCCGGTCCGCACGGCCAGTAGACACGCGGCCAGGCGCACGCCGGCTCCGGGGATACCCAGGGAACGCGCGGCCAGTGCCGGACGGAGGAGCGCCGCACATTCGTCCCAACGACCGAGCTCGATCAATTCGTGAGCGGCCAGGTAAGCGAGGAAATGCGCCCAGATGCCGGCCCCCGCCGCGGTCGCCTCGTCGTACGCCGCGCGGGTGACATCCGCGGCCTCGGTGCGCCGGCCGAGCGCCCGCAAGGCGATGAAGCGCCACAGGGCAGCGTTGGTCACGGTGTCGACGTCTCCGCACGACCTCGCGAGCTGCACTGACAGATCCGCGTCTGAGAGCGATTCCAAGGGCGCACGGAAGTCCAGCGCTGCTGCGCGTGCGCAGAGCGCTCTGGCCAGGGCCTGCGGCGAGCCCGATCTGCGTGCGACCCGGACGGCCTCGGTCGCGTCGTCCACAGCGTTCGGCATGCCGTAGATCGTTTCGGTCTCCGCGAGTTCTGCGAAGGCTACGGCGCGCTCAGCGCAGTCCGGGAAGTTCTCGGTCAGGGCGATCGCCTCCCGAAGCTTCCCCAGGTCCGCGAGCTCCGGCGTTGTGGACTGGAAGTCGGCGTTGGATCTCTCGACCAGCAACTCGCTCGCCAGTAAAGGTTCTCGGCTCCGGTCCACGAGGCTGTACGCGTCAGTCAGGAGCGACACGGCGCGCTCCGCGTCGGCGGCCCGCAGGCAGACCGTTGCCGTCCGCCGCAGCAACGCGATCCGGTCGTCTCGGGACCCGCGGAGGTCTGGCGGTACCTCCGTCCAGAGTGCACTCGCGCGGCGGAGTTGGATGGCCTCTGCGACGGGTGCTCGCATCCGCGCCGCCTCGTCGGCCGCCCGGAGCGACCAGCGGTACGTCGCGTCGAGCTGACCCGCCGCTTCGTGGTGCGCCGCCAGATCCGCCGCAGGCGCAGCGACCGGCAACGATTCGAGGACCCGGACGTAGTCGGTGTGGAGCCCGACCGCCTCGCTCGGCGACAGGCCGTCGTACAGCACCTCGGCCAGAAGCGGATGGCGGAACCACCAGATCCCAGCGCCCTCGGCACGGACCACACCGCCGACACGCGCCTCGACGAGGCTCGAGGCCACTCGGCCGGCATCGATACCGCGGCTGCCTCCGATCGCGGTCAGCACCGCGGACTCGGTGGGGCGGCCGCTCACAGCGAGGAGCCGGGTGACCAGTCGGGCCGGCTCGGACAGGCGATGCCATGCGGCTAACAAAGCGTCGCGAAGTGCCGCTGGAACGGACTCCGGGAGCACTCGCTCGGAGCCTGACAATCCCTGGGCCATCAACTCGATCAGGTACGGATTGCCGTCCGACCTGGCCAGAACCTGGGTCACAAGGTCGACATCAGGGGTTGTGCCGAGCAGGTCTTCGAGTTGGCTGCTGACCGCATCTGCTCCGAGGCGCTCGAGCCGGATCTCGCCGAAGCGCGGCATCCGTCGCATGTCGGCCAGCCAGGAGTGCAAGGGGTGCCCTTCGGGGCGTTCCTCGGTGCGACAGGTCGCGAGCAGGGCGAGCCGCTGGTCCCGGAAGCCGGTCAGCAGGTAGGACAGCACGTCGAGTGATGCGATGTCGGCCCACTGCAGGTCGTCGACCACGACCACCACAGGCCGGCGTACCGCGATCCGATTCAGCACCATGTCGGCCAGCACCGGCACCCGTGTGCTGTCGACGCTGCCGTCTCCTCCGAATAGGGGCAGAGCGTCCCTTCCTTCGAGGATCTCGGCCCGCTCCCGAGGTTCGGCCCGAGCCAGCCAGTCCTTCAATATTCCAGTGATCGGTGCGAACGGAACCGAAGCCCCACCGAAGTGGATGCACGAGCCCCAGAGCACTGTCAGACCTGGATCCCGGCAGACCTCGCGAACCAGCCGGGTCTTTCCGATCCCGGCCTCGCCGTGAACGACGACCGCCCGCGGACCGCCGCCTGCGGCATCCCGCAGTACCTCGCCGAGGAACTGTTGTTCCGCAGTGCGCCCGGCGAATCGGTGATCGGGCCGCCAACCCCCCATGTGTACTCAGTGAACACCCTCCGACGCGTTGATGGTAGGAACAAGCGTTCGACAGTAACTTCGTTGGTTCCCGAGGCATCTGGCCGGTTGTCCTAAGGGGACGGCATGAGAGCTGTTCCGGGTGTTCGAGGTCAGCTTGCAGTGTGGTTGCGGGAACGCCACCCGGACGTGGTCCCCGGCGGCGGGGTGTGAGCCTGGTCGCTGGCGGGACGGGGCGGGTGTGCCATGATCGGGCCGACGGTTGTGGAGGAACACCGGTGACCAGCGTGCTGGGAGTCCGGGGCGGTCCCGCCACTGTGACCGGGTGAAGGTGCCCGGGAGCCAGGACATCCGCAGTCGTCCGCCGGGCCGCGATGCGGGCCGGCGTACCAGGCGTGGCGGGCGTGGACACCCGCTCGACGAAGGGACCCACCGCCGATGCGGCCTGCTTCAGCTTCCACCGGATTCCCGTTCACCGCGGTGGTCGGCATGGAGGACCTCCAACTCGCGCTGATCCTGGCTGCGATCTCACCGGCGATCGGCGGCGTCCTGATCCGCGGCGAGAAGGGTACGGCGAAGTCGACCGCCGTCCGCGCGCTGACCGAGATCCTGCCGCCGGTGGACGTCGTACCTGGGTGTCGTTTCTCGTGTGACCCCGACCGGCCGGATGCGGATTGTCCAGATGGGCCGCATGCGGCTGAGGGAACCGTGCGCCCGGCTCGGTTGGTGGAGTTGCCGGTGGGGGCGACCGAGGATCGCGTGCTCGGCTCGCTGCACCTGGAAAAGGCCCTCGCGGAGGGCGTCACGGCGTACGAGCCTGGTCTGCTGGCTGCCGCGCACCGGGGGTTGTTGTACGTCGATGAGGTCAACCTGCTGCATGACCATCTGGTCGACGTGTTGCTGGATGCTGCCGCGATGGGGCGTGCGACGGTCGAGCGAGACGGGGTGTCGATGACGCACCCGGCGCGGTTTGTGCTCGTCGGGACGATGAACCCGGAAGAGGGCGAACTGCGGCCGCAACTGCTCGACCGGTTCGGTCTGACGGTGGATGTGGTTGCCAGCCGGGATCCTGCTGTGCGAGTCGAGGTGATGCGGGCACGACTGGGCTATGAGGCGGATCCCGCCGGCTTCATCGCGCGGTACGACGGGCGGCAGCGGGAGCTTGCCGAGCGGATCGTGAAGGCGCGCGACCTGCTGATCGAGGTGATCCTGACCGACGCGGCGCTCCGGCAGATCGCGGAGATCTGCGCGTCGTTCGACGTCGACGGGATGCGCGCAGACCTGGTCACCGCGCGTACGGCGGTCGCCCACGCGGCCTGGTCCGGCCGCACCGTCGTCGAGGTGGAGGACGTGCGAGCCGCAGCCAAACTCGCACTCCCACACCGCCGGCGCCGCAACCCCTTCGACGCCCCAGGCCTCGACGACCAACAACTCGAAGACGCAATCAACAACAGCACCCCGCCGGCCGACCCCGACGACGACCCGCCCGGTCCTGGCGGACCGGGCGGGTCGGGTGGGTCGGCCGGGCCCAGCGATGCGGACGCCGCAGGCGGTGCGGATGACGCTGGGCCGGCGGGCGAGCGGGCCGGCGCCGAGTCGCGCGACTCGGAGGAGCGGGACCAGGCGAATGCGTCGGCGGATGCCGACTCTGACGGGGCGGCGCCGGTTGGCGATGTTGTGGGGAGTTCGGCGCCGTACAAGGCTCGGTTGCTGAGTGTGCAGGGGGCGGGGGCTGGGGTTGCGGGGCGGCGGTCTCGGGCGATTACCGAGATGGGCCGGGTGGTGGGCGAGCGGGCTCGGATCGGGCGGGAGTCGGGGCGGCCTCATCTGCTCGCGACGCTTCGGTCCGCGGCGCCGCATCAGCAGGTTCGCGGGCGGAGCGGGCCGGGGCTGGCGGTCCGGCCGTCCGACGTGCGCCTCGCCGTACGCGAAGGGCGCGAAGGGAACCTCGTGCTGTTCTGCGTCGACGCGTCCGGATCGATGGGGACGAAGAAGCGGATGGGCGAGGTGAAGACCGCGATCGTCTCGCTCCTGCTCGACGCGTACCAGCGGCGTGACACCGTCGGCCTCGTCACGTTCGCCGGCGCCGCCGCGACGGTCGCGCTCCCGCCGACGGGCAGCGTGGAGACCGCCGTACGACGACTTGAATCCCTTCCGACCGGTGGACGGACGCCGCTCGCCGAAGGGCTACTGCAAGCGGCTGAGGTACTGCGCATCGCCGCGATCCGGGACCCACGCCGCCGGCCGCTCCTCGTGCTCGTGACGGACGGCCGCGCGACCCACGGCGACAACGCGTTCGCCCGCGCGCGACAGTCGGCCGGCTGGTTGGCCGAGCGCGGGATCGCCACCGTGGTCGTGGACTGCGAGCCGCACCGCGGCGTACGGCTCGGTCTGGCGGCGGAGCTCGCGGCCGACCTCGGCGCGGAGTACCTCGACCTCGGAGATGTTGCTGCTGGCAACCTTGTCCGGACGGTGACCGAGCGGAAGGTGGCCTGAGATGCCGAAGGGGCAGCCGGTCGCCGTACCGGAGGACGGCCTGACCACGCGCCAGCGCCGCAACCGTCCGCTGCTGATGGTGCACACCGGTGAGATGAAGGGGAAGTCGACCGCCGCGTTCGGGATGGCGTTGCGGGCGTGGAACCAGGGCTGGAACATCGGCGTGTTCCAGTTCGTCAAGAGCGCCAAGTGGAAGGTCGGAGAGGAAGGCGCGTTCAAGGCGCTCGGTCAGTTGCATGAGGCAACTGGTCAGGGCGGGCCGGTCGAGTGGCACAAGATGGGCGAGGGCTGGAGCTGGTCGCGCAAGGCCGGCACCGAGGAGGACCACGCCGCCGACGCGCTCGAAGGCTGGCGCGAGATCCAGCGCCGGCTGGCCGCCGAGACGCATGACCTGTATGTCCTGGACGAGTTCACGTACCCGATGAAGTGGGGCTGGGTCGACGTGGACGAGGTCGTCGACACGCTCGTCAACCGGCCCGGTCACCAGTACGTCGTGATCACCGGCCGAGACGCCCATCCCAAACTCCTCGACGCCGCTGACCTCGCCGCCGAGATGACCAAGCTGAAGCACCCGATGGACGCCGGCCAGAAGGGCCAGAAGGGCATCGAGTGGTAAGCCTGATCCCGCGCGTGGTGGTCGCGGCTCCGTCTTCCGGTGCGGGAAAGACGACGGTCGCGGTCGGGCTGATGGCGGCGTTGCGGCGGGCCGGGCATGTCGTTGCCGGGTTCAAGGTCGGTCCCGACTACATCGACCCCGGGTTCCACGCGGTCGCGACCGGACGGCCGGGGCGCAACCTCGACCCGATGCTGTCGGGGGAGGAGCGCGTCGAGCCGCTGTTCGCGCATGGGTCCGAGGGCGCGGACATTGCCGTGGTCGAGGGCGTGATGGGCCTGTACGACGGTGCGCTGGGTACGGAAGGGTTCTCGTCGACGGCCCATGTGGCGAAGTTGCTGAAGGCACCGGTCGTACTCGTGGTGGACGCGTCCGCCGCCGGCCGCAGCGTCGGCGCCGTCGTCCAAGGCTTCGTTGCCTTCGACACCGAAGTACGGATCGTCGGGGTCATCCTGAACAAGGTCGGCTCCGACCGGCACGAGACCGAGGTACGCGCCGGAATCGCTCCGACCGGCATACCCGTCCTCGGCGTGCTCCGCCGCGACTCGCGCCTGACCGTCCCCAGCCGCCACCTGGGCCTCGTCCCCGCCGCAGAACAACGCGAACAAGCCGAACAAGCAGTGCTCGCCGCCGCCGAACTGGTCCGTCAGGGCGTCGACCTCCAAGCTTTCGTGACGGCAGCCCGAGCCGCGCCTCACCACGCCACCAACCCCTGGAACCCCACCACAGCATTCACCCCAGCCACCTCGGCAACCCCGGCAGCGCCGGCCACCGCGGACGGGCCTGCCGGGTCCGTCCCGCCCACCACGGTGGCGCCGGCCACCGTGGACAGGCCTGCCGGGTCCGTCCCACCCACGACCGTTCTGCGGCAGCGGCCGGTGATTGCTGTCGCGGGTGGTCCGGTCTTTTCCTTCCGCTACACGGAGACCACTGAGCTGCTCACGGCCGCGGGCGCCGACGTCGCGACCTTCGACCCGCTCACCGACACGTTGCCGGAGGCAACTTCTGCCCTGTACCTCGGCGGAGGCTTCCCGGAGCTGCATGCGGAGGCGCTGTCCGCCAACACCAAACTCCGCGAACAGGTCGCCACGGAAGTAGCCGCCGGCCTCCCCGTCATCGCCGAGTGCGCCGGCCTCCTCTACCTCTGCCGCGAGCTCGACGGCCACCCGATGACGGGCGTACTGCCCGGCACCGGACGGATGACCACCCGTCTCACCCTCGGCTATCGGACCGCGGTCGCCGCGACCAGCACCGACTTCTTCGACGAAGGGCGGCGTGTGCGCGGTCACGAGTTCCACCGCACCACGGTCGACCTCGACGCCGACGTACACCCCGCCTGGCATCTCCCGGGCGGTGTCGAAGGCATCACGCTCCCGCACGTGCACGCGTCGTACCTGCACCTCCACTGGACCGCCACTCCCGACGTACCAGCGCGCCTGGTCGCCGCAGCCCGGGCATACCGGCGATGAACCTCGTCGTAGGAGTCGGCCTCCGCGCAAACACGCCGTACGCCGAACTCCGCGCCCTGGTGGACAGTGCCCTGGAGGAAGCCGGTCCCGGCGCGGTGCAACTGATCGTCACGGTCACCGACAAAGAAGCCCAGCTGCACCGTCTGGCCGACGACCTGAAGGCCGAGCTCCGAGCGATCCCGCCCAGCGAGCTGGCCGAGCAGCCGGCGCCCAACCCGAGCCGGTACGTCGAGCACGTGGCAGGTACG
Source organism: Kribbella pratensis (assembly GCF_004365355.1). Taxonomy (GTDB): domain Bacteria; phylum Actinomycetota; class Actinomycetes; order Propionibacteriales; family Kribbellaceae; genus Kribbella. The sequence continues at coordinate 1,295,088 of NZ_SODP01000001.1, forward strand.
CCGAGCGTCGCGGAGGCAGCCGTACTCGCCGCCGGCGCCGAGCTCGTCGTCCCCAAACGCCGCTCCGCCAACGCGACCGCAGCCGTCGGCCGCCTCCCCGCACCCGGCTACCAACCGGCGGACCGCGACGTCGTGAACCGCGTGATCGCCGAGCGCCGCGACGTACGACGAGGTTTCCTGAACCTCCCGATCGACGGCGAGCTGCTCACCAGAGTGCTGGAATCGGCGCACCGAGCGCCGAGTGTCGGACTGAGCCAGCCATGGGACTTCCTGGTGATCCGCGACCTCGCGACCCGGCGGAAGGTGCACGATCTCGCCACCGCTCAGCGCGACGCGTTCGCCGCCTCTCTGCCGGAGGACCGGCGAGCGAGGTTCGACGGGCTGAAGATCGAGGCCATCCTCGACACGCCGGTGAACATCGCGGTGACCTGCGACCCCGGTCGGGGCGGACGGCACGTCCTCGGGCGGCACGCGGATCCGCGGACGACCTGGTTCTCCGCCGCGATCGCGATCCAGAACCTCTGGCTGGCCGCCCGCGCCGAAGGACTCGGCGTGGGCTGGGTCTCGTTCTTCGAACCGGCCGACGTCGCCAACGTCCTCGATCTGCCCGCGCACATCGAGCTTGTCGGTTATCTCTGTGTCGGGTACGTCGAGGAGTTCGCCGCCGCGCCGGAGCTGGTGCGCTCGGGATGGGCCAAGCGCCGGCCGCTCGAGTGGGCGATCCACCACGAGGAATGGGGCCGCCGCGACGCGTCGATCGTCGACGATGCGATCTACGCCGGGCAGAACGCAGTACCGGCGACCGGTCAGCGCGTACGGGTGATCGTCGGCGGTGACACCGCAGATCTGCATGAGGCAGATGCACTGGTCGTTGACCTCGGTCCGGAGAGACCGCAGGCCGACTTCGGCGTGTTGTGGAGGCCCGCGCGGACGCCGGCCGAGGCCGTCGAGTTCGGTGTCGAGATCGCTCGCGACCTGGCACTCCAGCGCGTCGGCCACCTCGTCGTACAGCTCGAAGAATCCTCGGAGCGTGCCGAGGCATTGGCTCGCGGTCTGAAGGTCGGTGCGTCGGCCTGCGGTCTGACACACTCCTCCGCATGACAGCTGACTCGCCCATGTACGTGCCCGCGTTCTCGATGAAACAACGCGGGACACTGATGGCGAACAAGTACGAGTTGATCGCCACCAATCCGGACGGGAGTGACGGGGCGCTGCTCGCGTTCGCGCAGCAGAAGCGGATGGCGTTCAAGGAACAGGTCACGTTCTACACCGACGACACCAAGACCCAGCCGGTGTTCTCGTTCAAGGCGCGCAAGACGATCGACCTGGGTTCCGGGTACGACGTGTTCGACGCGAACGGGCAGACCATCGGCTGGTTCAAGAAGGAGTTCGGCAAGAGCCTGCTCCGGTCGAGCTGGCAGCTCAGTGGGCCCGGCGTCGACGCGCACGGCACCGAGCGGAACCCGACCATCGCGATCCTCCGGCGGGTCTGGGACTTCGTCCCGTTCGTGGGCGATCTCCCGCTGCCGTTCATCTTCCATTTCGACTTCACCGAGGCCGGCTCCGGCCGGCCTGTGCTGTCGGTGGAGCGCAGGATGACGGTCCGGGACCGCTACCGGATCACCGTCCAGGACCAGCGCCTCGACTTCCGCGTCGCGGCCGCGATGACCGTGGCGCTCGACGCCCTGCAGTCACGCTGAGTCTTGGCTGAGTGTTTGGCGAGCCCTGGCTGAGTCCGGCGTACGACCACGGTCGTACGCCGGACTCACTCTTTCGGGTGAACCTACCCTGAGGGCACTTGGTTCCGTCCCCGTGCGGTGCGAGGCTGTACACATGGGTGTAGCGCAGCGCAGTCGACGGTGGTTGGTTCCGGTGGCGACGGTCGCAGTGGTGGCAGGTGTGGGGACACTCGGGCCAGTGGTCGCGGATGCGTCGCCGAAGCTGCCGAGCATCACCGCGCAGGATCTGCTGGCCAAGGTGCAGACCGCGAAGGTGGACGGCCTGAGCGGCACCGTCCGCTCGGAGGCGGACCTCGGCCTGCCCGCGATCCCCGGCATGGCGCCCGGCAGCCGGGAGCTCACCGACCTGCTGAGCGGGCAGCACACCGCGCGGGTCGCGTTCGCCAGCCCGGACAAGGCCCGGGTCTCGCTGATCGACAATCAGGCCGAGCAGCTCTGGACCACCGACGGCACGTCGGCGTGGGCGTACGACTCGTCCAAGCGTGAGGCCACGAAGCTGACCCTGCCGGCGCACAAGACGGCCAAGCCCGAAAAGGCGTTGCCGAAGGCCTACGACCCGCAGGCGGTCGCCAAGCAGTTCCTCGACGCGATCGACCCGACCACCAAGGTCCAGGTCAGCGGCACCGAGAAGGTCGCCGGCCGCGACGCCTACAAGCTGCGCCTGGTGCCGAAGACCGACAAGACCACCGTCGGTTCGGTCACCCTCGCGATCGACTCCAAGACCTGGGTCCCGCTGGACGTGACCGTGATGCCGCGGACCGGCAACGACCCGGCGGTCGAGCTGGGCTTCACCTCGGTGTCCTTCGACGTACCGGCGGCGAGCTCCTTCACCTTCACCCCGCCGAAGGGCGTGAAGGTCACCGACCAGAAGGTGCCGGCCGCCCGCGAGCACCCGGAGAGCGCGCCGCCGAACCGGGGCAAGCCGGTCAAGCCGGGCAAGCCCGGTGCGGAGCGGCCGGACAAGCCGACCGTTATCGGCACCGGCTGGGACAGCGTCGCGATGATCCGCGGAGCCAACGCCGCCGGCCTGGCGTCGAACCCGGCGGCCGGTCCGCTCGCCCAACTGCTGGCGAAGGCTCCAACCGTGCAGGGCTCGTGGGGTAGGGGCAAGGTGCTGACCACCAAGATGGTGAGCGCACTGATCACCGACGACGGCCGGGTCTTCGTCGGCCTGGTCACCCTGGACACCCTGCAGGCCGCCGCAGCGAAGGCACCTCGCTGACTGTGAGCGCGCCGGTCGTCACCCGCGGGCTGACCAAACGGTTCCACGGCGGGCAGGTGGCGGTGGACGCGGTCGACCTCGAGGTGCCGGCCGGCAGCGTGTACGGCTTCCTCGGCCCGAACGGGTCGGGGAAGACGACGACGATCCGGATGCTGCTCGGCCTGATCGCACCGACGTCCGGTGAGGTCGAACTGCTCGGCGAACCGATGCCGAAGGCACACCTGCGAGTCCTCCCAAGGGTCGGCGCGCTGGTCGAAGGACCGGCGTTCTACCCGTTCTGGACCGGCCAGGCGAACCTGCTGCGCTTCGACGCCGCCGACCGCACCGCCGATCCGAAGACCCGCAAGGCCCGTGCCGGCGAGGCGCTGGAGCGCGTCGGTCTCTCCAACGCGGCCGGCAAGAAGGTCCGCGCGTACTCGCTGGGTATGCGCCAGCGGCTCGCGATCGCGGTCGCTCTCATGCAACGGCGCGAGCTGCTCGTGCTGGACGAGCCGACCAACGGTCTCGACCCGCAGGGCACCCGCGAGGTGCGCCACCTCATCCGCGACCTGGCCGGTGACGGCACGACGGTCTTCACGTCGACCCACCTGCTCGCCGAGGTCGGGCAGGTCTGCACGCACGCCGCGATCATGAACCGCGGCAAGCTGCTCAGGCAGTCCACGGTGGCGGATCTCCGCGCCGAGCTCCGCCCCCGCCTGGTCGTCCGTACGCCGGACCTCGGCGCGGCGGCCGAAACGCTGCAAGGTCTGGGCGTGACCGAGCTGAAGACCACCGAGGAGACCGTCGAGGGCGATCCCGGCGAGCTGCCGATCGAGAAGTTCGCGGCTGCGCTGGTCGCGGCCGACGTACGCATCCACGGCTTCGGGCTGGAACGCCCGAGCCTGGAGGACACCTTCGTCGCGCTGACCGGGGAGGGCTTCGATGTCGCCGAGTGAAGCACCCGCGGAGGCCACAGAGGTCACGGAGGTCACAAGGGTCACAGCCACCAGGCCGAGTGCCGGGCGGCACACCGTGGCGTTGTTCATCTCCGAGCTCAGGCTGGTGTTCGGCCGCGCCCGGACGCAGGTGGGTCTCGGGGTGCTGGCCGCCGTCCCGCTGCTGATCGGGATCGCGATCAAGCTCTCCGGCAACAGCGGGGGTGCCGAGGGATTCATCGGCCAGGTCGCCGGCAACGGCCTGTTCCTGATCGTGGCCAGCCTCGGCCTGTCGCTGCCGTTCTTCCTGCCGACCGCGGTCACCGTCATCTCGGGGGAGTCGCTGGCCGGCGAGGCCAGCCTCGGCACGCTGCGCAACCTGCTGACCGCACCGGCCGGCCGGTCCCGGCTGCTCGCGGCGAAGATGGTCGCGCTCACGGTCTTCTGCCTGGTCGCGACGATGACGATCTGGGTCTCGGGGCTGATCGTCGGCTTCATCCTGTTCCCGGTCGGCGACGTACTCCTGCTCTCCGGCTCGACCGTCTCCCTCGGCGAGGGGCTGCTCCGGGCACTCGTGATCGCGTTGGTGATCTCGCTGTCGCTGCTCGGGCTGGCCGCGATCGGTCTTTTCGTCTCGTCGCTGACATCAACCCCGCTGGCGGCGATGGCGGCCACGTTCGGCACGTTCATCGTGCTCGGCATCATGACCGCGATCCCGCAACTGCACGCGATCCACCCGTGGTTGCTGATGTATCGCTGGCAGTCGTTCGCCGACGTGCTCCGCGACCCGCCGTACTGGCACGAGATCGGCCGCAACCTGCTCCTCCAGGCCGGGTACGTCGCCGTGTTCTACACCGCCGCCTGGGCTCGCATTACGAGCCGCGACATAACCTAGGCAGGGTGAGAGCCGATCTCGTCGCCGCCCTGCGCTGCCCGGTCTGTGCCGACGGGCTGACGCTGGTCGGTCGTACGGCGCGGTGCCCGCGCGGGCACGCGTACGACCTCGCCAAACAGGGCTACCTGAATCTGTTGCCTGCGGCATCTAACGGCATCGAGGGCGACTCGGCGGAGATGGTCGGCGCCCGTACGGTCTTCCTCGGCACCGGCCACTACGCGGCGATCCGGGACGCGCTGATCATCGCCACCGAACTCGGGCCCGACGACCTGGTCGTGGAGGTCGGCGCCGGCACCGGCTACTACCTGGCAGGCGTCCTGGGCCTGGCTCCGCAACGACGCGGAATCGCCCTGGATGTGTCGAAGTTCGCCGCCCGCCGCGTGGCGAAGGTAGATCCGCGGATCGCCTCCGTCGTGTGCGACGCGTGGCAGGAACTGCCGCTGCTCGACAGGTCGGCGCAACTGATGCTGAACGTGTTCGCACCGCGCAACGCGGCCGAGATGGCCCGGGTCCTTGCACCTACCGGCCGTCTGCTCGTGGTCACACCGAACCAGCAGCATCTCGCCGAGCTGGTTGACGTCCTCGGACTGGTCAGTGTGGACGAGGAGAAGGACCGACGGCTGCAGGAGTCGCTGTCGGGGGAGTTCGTCCGGATCGGCAGCGAGGCGATCGAGGAATCGATGCGGCTCGACCGGACGGCCGTCGAGCAGTTGGTGCTGATGACGCCGAGCGCGCGGCACGTGAACTACCGCGAGCTCCTGCAACGGATCGCAGTACTCCCGGAGCCCGCGATCGTGACTCTGTCGGTCACGCTGTCGATCTGGCAGCCACGCTATCGGTCATCGTGATGCCGGCTCGAGCTCGGCATCACTGACCGCATCAGCAGCTGATCAGGCCGCGTGGCCGATCAGTTCGCGGGCGACGACGGTGCCGTGGTTCTCGGCGTCGACGTGGGCCTCGGACTCCGAGACCTTGGAGGCGTCGATCAGCTCCTCCATACCCGGGGTGACCGGGGCCAGGGTGAGCTCGGCGGCGGCAGTGCGGACGTTCATGCCGAGCAGGTCGGCGAACACCCGCTCGAGGTACGGCGTGGCGTGGTCCCAGCCGTGCTTCGGCGTACCCGGGGCGTAGCCGCCGCCACGGGCCAGGGCGAAGATCGCGGGCCGGCCGGCGAGCGGGCGGGAGCCGAAGGCAAGGTCCCGGTCCATCAGCAGCAGGTCGATCCAGGTCTTCGCGTTCTGTGCGATGCCGTAGTTGTAGAGCGGCACGGCGAGCAGGATCGCGTCGGCGTTGCGAGCCTCGGCCGCCAGCTCGGCGGCGATGGCCTGCGCCTCGGCGAGCGGCATCCGGTCGGCGTCGGCGACCGGCTCCTGGCCCACCTGGGCGGCGGCCAGCGTCGGCCACACGGTCGCGGGCAGCGGGTGCTGTCCGAGGTCCCGCCGGACCACGACACCGTCCGGGTGCTCCGCCTTCCAGGCGGCCTCGGCGCTGTCCGCCAGCGCGCGGGACACCGAACCGTCCAGCCGGATGCTGGCGTCGACGCGTAGCAGGGTGCTCATAGGTTCTGTCTCCATCGAGTTGAGGGGGCGTGCTCATGTTGAGCTGCTTCGAAGATAATCTGTGGAGCAGAACATATTCAAGTCAGATCGTATTCCGGGTGGCGTACACCACGTACGATGGGGACATGTCCAGTACTTCGCCTGAGGTAGCGACCCGCGGTACGCGCGGGGTCGAGCCGTCGGTCGCCAGCGGCGCGCCGGTGGAGGCCGACCTCGGCTGGGCGCTGGGCGTCGTCTTCCGGCGATACGCGAAGGCGTCCGCGGCGGCGCTCGAGGGTCTTCCCGGCGGGCCGCGCGGCTACCAGGTGCTCGCGACGACGAACGCCGAGGGGCCGAAGCGGCAACTCGACTTGGCGGCACAGCTCGGCGTGGACCGGACCGTGATGACGTATCTGCTCGACGACCTGGAGAAGGCGGGCCTCGTGCAGCGCCGGCCCGACCCCGCCGATCGCCGGGCGCGGTTGATCGCGCCGACCGACGAGGGCATCGAGGCATTGTGCGACCTCGAGCGCCGTCTGCGCAGCACCGAGGACGAGGTGCTGGGCATCCTCGAAGAGTCGGAGCGCGCCAGCTTCCGGATGCTCCTGCAGCGCGTCGCGATGAAGGCCAACGCCGTCGACCCCCTGCACAACGCGTGCACCCTGGCCGAAGCGGACGACCCCGCCAGCACCTAGGGGCCCGTGAGCTAGTGCAGCGGCACGAAACCTGACTCGTACGCGCGGATCACCGCTTGCGTGCGGTCCCGGGCGTTGAGCTTGGACAGCACGTTGGCGACGTGGGTCTTGACCGTCTGCAGACCGAGGATCAGCTCTTCGGCGATCTCGGCGTTCGACAGGCCGCGCGCCATCAACCGAAGCACCTCCTGCTCCCGCTCGGTCAGCTGGTACTCCTCCAGGCCGCTCGGAGTCTGCGGACCGGCATGGGCGAGTGCCAACGCGCGGATCGCCTCCGGGAACAGCAGTGACTCGCTGCGCGCGACGGTCCGGATCGCCGCGATGATGTCGTCCGGGGGAGTCCGCTTCAGCAAGAACCCGGACGCGCCGGCCCGCAAAGCGTCGTACACGTAGTCGTCGTTCTCGAAGGTGGTGACCACCAGTACGCGCGGCGCCGGGTCCAGGTTCTCGAGCAGCAACCGGGTCGCCTGGATGCCGTCCACCGCCGGCATCCGGACATCCATCAGGACGACGTCCGCGCCGGTACGGCGAACCACCGGCAGGACCTCCGCGCCGTCACCGGCCTCGCCGACCACCGTGAGGTCGGGCTCGGCGTTGATGATCGCGCGCAGCCCGCTCCGGATCAGCGGCTCGTCGTCGACCACGACCACCGACAGCTTCATGTCATCCCTTCGTCGTCATGCTGACCGGCAACCGGACCGCGAGGCGCCAGGCCTGCCCATCGTCCTCCGTGTCGGTTTCCGTGACCGGACCGGCGTCCACCGTGCCGCGCAGTACGGCGACTCTTTCACGGATTCCGGCCAGGCCGCGGCCGCCGCCGGACTGATCGGACCTGCCGTTCATCGGATTGGTGACCGCGAGCCGCAGCCCGGACGTGTCCAGCCGGATCGACAGCTCGACGGCGAGCTCGCCGGCCGGACGACCGGCATGCCGGATCGCGTTGGTCAGGCCTTCCTGCACGATTCTGTACGCCTCACGGGAGACCGCGGCCGGTAGTTGATCCAGATCGCCTGACCGGTCGACCTCGATCGTGATGCCGCCGGCCCGGGTGGCCTCGACGAGACGGTCCAGACCACCGAGCGTGGCCTGCGGCGTGGTCCGCAAGCCCGGCCGGCGGTCGTCGCGGAGCAGGCCGAGCACGTGGTCGAGATCCGCGAGAGCTGCCCGGGCGGACGTCTCCATCGCGGCCAGTGCGGTCTCGGCGAAGTCGGGGTCGCTGGCAAGGACCCGACGCGCCGCCGCGGCCTGGATGGTGACGAGGCTGAGTGCGTGTCCGACGCTGTCGTGCAGTTCACGGGCGAGACGGTTGCGCTCGGCAAGCGTTGCGGTCTGTTGCTCGAGCAGCTCGATCCGCTCGGCCGCGGTCGGTCCGAGGACGCGCGGCGCGAGATACGCCAGCAATGCGCCGACCGCGGCCGACAGCAGGAACAGTCCGGCGAGACCGGCGGTCGCGGCCGCGGGCATCCAGAGGTCGGTCCAGTTGCCGTGGATGTCGTACGACCAGCCGGGCACGATGTCGCGCGATCCGGCCGACCGGAACGGCGCGGCCAGCCAGATCGCGCCGACGCCGAACACGATCGTGCTGAGAATTCCGATGACCCCGCCGGCGACCAGATGCAGGCAGAACCAGACGACGGTCCGCCGCCGCTGCGGCCAGGTCCGCGCCGGACCGAGCGGCCGCTCGTCGAAGCGCACCGCGAGCAGCGATTCGACCGCGATGCCCTCCACCTCGCGCACGGCGGGCAGCAGACCGAGCACGACCGGCGGCACGAGTCCCATCAGCACCCAGATGATGCCGGTGGCAACTTTCGGCAGGCCGAGGTCGGTGACCACCGCGCCGAGCGCGCTGTCCACCAGGATGAACGCCAGCACCAGCGCCGAGCCGAGGAGCAGGTACACCCAGCGCAGGTACGTCGACGGACGCCACAGGCTCCCGATCGCGTGTGCCACTGCTTTCACAGTCACATCGTGTCAAAGCCGGGGCCGGTGTCACCTCCCTCGCCGGAGTGAGTGCGGGGAAACCCGTGCGCCCGCAAGGAGAAGTGGGATGCCTCACCAAGAAGTTGAGGGTTTACGCAAATTTGACGCTGCAGGGCCCGGTTCTGCGGCTGTGGGCGTCGCGATCTGCTGCTCGGACGGGTACGGTCTGTGGTCGGGGCGGGTGCCCGTTCGGCTACGGACAGGTATGGGGAACGGCTCCAGGACGGGTGGCGAGCATGCTCTGCGAGGACCCGGCACGGCGGACGTCAATTCGCCGTGAAGACCCCGCGGGCGGATTGACCACCCTTCCATATTTGATGTTTGATCAAATATCGGGACGAGAGAGGTCGATATGAGGTTGAGGCGTTCCGTCATCGCGGTGATGGCGGTCCTGGGGCTCGCCCTGGTCAGTGCATGTAATGGTGACGACAAAGGCGGTCAGGCCGACAACGGCCTGCAGAAGGTCAACTACCTGACGTCGTTCAACACCTTCGGCCGCGAGGCGTACGCGTACGTCGCGCTGGACAAGGGGTACTTCAAGGACGCCGGCTTCGACGTCAAGATCACCCCGGGGACCGGCACCGTCGACGTGATGAAGCTGGTGGCCGGCGGTCAGGCCGACTACGGCATCGGCGACTTCACCGCGACCGTGATCACCCTCGGCAAGCAGAAGCTGCCGGTCACCACGGTCGGCATGATCCACCAGCGGTCGATGGCCGCGATCATGTCGCTCGAGGGCCTCGGGATCAACAAGCCGAGCGACCTGGTCAACAAGACGATCGGCGACCAGCCGGGCTCGACCAACACCGTCATGTTCCCCGTGTACGCCAACGCGGTGCACATCGACCCGAAGTCGGTCACGTTCCTCCCGTCGCCGCCGCCGGCTCTGCCGAGCCTGCTGGCCGCCGGCAAGGTCCAGGGCATCGGCCAGTTCGTGGTCGGCGAACCGCTGATCGCGAAGGCCGACAAGAAGGGCCGCAAGGTCATCACGCTGCCGTACGGCGACGTGCTGCCGGACCTCTACGGCAACGCGATCATCACCCGGTCGGACCTGGCCAAGGACCACCCGGACCAGGTGAAGAAGTTCACCGGCGCGCTGCTCAAGGGTCTGCAGGACACCTACGACGACCCGGCCGCCGCGGCCGCGACCCTGAAGAAGTACGTGCCCGCCACCGATGTCGACGTCGCCACCAAAGAGCTGACGATCATGCAGAAGTACATCAAGCCGGACGGCTTCGACGGCCCGCTCGGTGAGGTCACGCTCGAGCGGGTGCAGAAGGTCATCGCGCTGCTGGAGCAGTCGAAGGCGATGCCGGTGGGTTCGGTCAAGCCCGACGACGTCGTCACGATGAGCTTGGCTCCGAAGAGCTAGGGGTGTCTGCGCACTGATGATTCGCCTGGACGGCGTAGGGCAGGTCTTCGACGGACGCGAGGGCCGGGTGACCGCCCTCGAGAAGATCGACCTGCACGTCCGCGGCGGTGAGTTCGTCACGCTGATCGGCCGGTCCGGATGTGGCAAGTCCACTCTGCTCCGGCTGATCGCGGGACTGTTGCCGCCGACTTCCGGTTCGGTCGCGGTGGCGGATGAACCCGTCACCGGACCGCGCCGGGACGTGTCGTTCATGTTCCAGCGGCCCGCCCTGCTGCCGTGGCGGTCGGTGCTGTCGAACGTGATGCTGCCGGTCGAGATCGACAAGGGCAGCGACCGCAGCAAGGCGGCGTACCGGGACCGGGCTCATCAGTTGCTTGAGCTGGTCGGTCTGCAAGGGTTCGAACGGCGGCTGCCGCACGAGCTCTCCGGTGGTATGCAGCAGCGGGTGTCGCTGTGCCGGTCGTTGATCCGCGATCCGCAGGTGATGCTTATGGACGAGCCGTTCTCCGCGCTCGACGCGCTCACCCGGACCGAGCTGTCCGAGGAGTTGCAGCGGATCAAGATGGAGCTGTCCACCACGATCGTGTTCGTCACGCACTCGATCGAGGAAGCCGTCGTACTCGCGGACCGGGTCGTCGTCCTGACGCCGCGTCCGGGCCGGATGCGCGACGTCGTCGACATCGACATCCCGCGGCCGCGCAGCCTCGCCCAGAACGCGTACGTCACCGAGGTCGCCACGATCAGCGCACGGCTGCACGCGCTGCTCTCGGAGAAGGAGAGCGAGGACCGGCGATGACCAAGCGTTCCTGGCTGACCAGTTCGCCGGCGGCCGCCGTCATCCTCCCGATCATCGGGCTGGCGGCAGCGATCGCGCTGTGGTGGGGCGCCACGGTCGTGTTCTCGATCGCGCCGTACCTGCTGCCGACGCCGTGGGACGTGGCGGTCAAGTTCTTCGACCAGCCGGGTGTCCTGCTGTCGGAGACCGGTACGTCGCTGCTCGAGACGCTCGAGGGCTTCGTGCTCGCGATCGTCATCGGGGTGCCGATCGCGCTGCTGATCGTCCGCTCGGTGATCCTCGAGCGGCTGGTCTATCCGCTGCTGCTGATGGTGAACTCGATCCCCAAGGTCGCGGTCGCGCCGCTGCTGGTGGTGTGGATGGGCTTCGGTCAGTGGCCGAAGGTCGTGATGGTGCTGCTGATGTGCTTCTTCCCGATCGTCATCTCGACCGCGCAGGGGATGAAGTCGACGCCGACCGAGCTGGTCGAGCTGATGCGGTCGCTGAACGCGACGCGCGCACAGGAGTTCTTCAAGCTCCGGCTGCGGTACGCGATGCCGCAGATCTTCACCGGGTTCAAGGTCGCGATCTCGCTGGCCGTGATCGGCGCGGTGATCGGCGAATTCGTTGGCGCCACCAAGGGACTCGGCTACGTGATCCAGCAGTCCGGCGCCAGCGCCGACACCACCCTGGCCTTCGCCGCGATCATGCTCCTCAGCGTGATGAGCATCATCCTGTTCTACGGCTTGGTGCTACTCGAGCACCTGCTGCTCCCCTGGGCCCAGGAGAAGCGATGACCGCGCAAGCGTCTGACGCGGATCGGCGGGTGCTGGTTCGGCCGGAGTGGCTGCAGGGCACGGTTTCGGCGGTGTTCAGCGCGGTCGGGTTCGAGGCGGATGATGCGGACAAGATTGCGGCTGCGCTGGTCGAGGCGGATCTGCGCGGTGTGAGTTCGCACGGCGTGATGCTGGTTCCGATGTACGTCGAACGCCTGAACGCCGGCGGTGTGACCCGCGAGCGCGAGCTCGACATCCTGTTCGACGCCGGTGCCGCGATGGTCGCGGATGCCCGCGGCGGGATGGGCCAGCTGTCCAGCCCGCAGGCGATGGGCCACGCGATCGAGCGTGCCGGCCGGCACGGCATCGGCCTGGTCTCGGTCCGCAACGCGCACCATTTCGGCGCGGCCAGCCGCTGGGCCATGCAAGCCGGTCAGGCCGGGTGTATCGGTATCGCGATGTCGAACACCACGCCGTTGATGCCTGCTCCGGGCGGCGCCGAGCGGATCGTCGGCAACAACCCGCTGGCGATCGCGGTCCCGACCAAGGCCGGCGTGGAGATCGTGCTGGACATGGCGTTGTCGGCCGTTGCCCTGGGCAAGATCCGGCTGGCGGCCTCGGCCGGGCGGTCGATCCCCGAGACCTGGGCGACCGATTCCTCGGGTACGCCGACCACGGACCCGGAGGAGGCCGTGCTCGGCATGCTGTTGCCGGCGGCCGGTCACAAGGGCTTCGGGCTGGCGTTGATGATCGACGTACTCACGGGTGTGCTGAGCGGTGGCGGCTGGGGCGACCAGGTCCGCCCGCTGTACCGGGAGCCGGACCGGCCGAACGACTGCGCCCACCTGTTCCTGGCGATCGACCCGGAGTTGATGGGCGGCGTAGAGAGTTTCCGCCTGCGCTCGTCCGGGCTGGCCGCGCGGGTCCGGGGGAGCGCGACGGCTCCGGGCGTGAACCGGCTGCATCTGCCGGGTGAGATCGAGGCGGAGCGTGCGGCGTACCAGCGCCGGCACGGTGTGCTGATCGAGCGGTCCGGACTGGACGGGCTGCTGGAGGCGGCGCGCGCGGCCGGCGTCGTCGTACCGGCGGGAGGGGTGTTGAGCTGATGGGAAAGACCCAGGTGTCGACCGAGGCGCTGCGGAGCCCGAATGGGGTGTTCTCGCAGGCCACGACGATCGAAGCGACCGGGCGGCTGGTGTTCGTTTCCGGGATGACCGCCCGGCGGCCGGACGGCGGGATCGCCGGGGTCGGGGACGTCCGGGAACAGACCAGGCAGGTGTGCGAGAACGTGAAGGCGGCGGTCGAGGCCGCCGGCGGCACGCTGGCGGATGTCTGCCGGGTGGATGTGTACGTGCGCAACATGGAGGACTTCGCCAAGATCCACGAGATCCGCGCGCAGTACTTCACCGAGCCGCTGCCGGCGTCGACCATGGTCGAGGTCAGCAAGCTCGCACATCCCGATTACCTGATCGAGATCAACGCGATCGCCGTGATCGCATGACCCCGGGGGTGAGTTGTATGCGTGGCGTCGAGTGGACCTGAGATGAAGTACGTGATGGTGGAGTACGCCGGGCGCGAGGTGCCCGGCGTACTCGACGGGGAGTCCGTCCTGTTGCTATCGGCAACCGACCTGACCGAGGTGATCTCTGGTGAGGCGTCGGTGGTCGAGAAGATTCCTTATGACGAAGGGATCCTGCGCGCGCCGCTGCGGCGGTTCCGGCGGGACATCCTGTGCACCGGGTGGAACTACTGGGACCACTTCGAGGAGAGCAAGGGCAAGCGCGAGGGTCAGGACGTCGACCGGCCCGAGCACCCGACGTTCTTCACCAAGGGCCCGGACGTGGTGATCGGTCCGTACGACGACATCGCCTGGGATCCGGCGATCTCTGCCAAGTGGGACTACGAGGCCGAGGTCGCGCTGGTGATCGGCAAGACCGGCAAGAACATCGCTGTCGCCGACGCACTGGACCACGTCTGGGGCTACACGCTGGCCAACGACGTGTCGCAGCGCGACCTGCAGCGTGCGCACGGCGGCCAGTGGCTGAAGGGCAAGAGCATCGACAACACCATGCCGCTGGGTCCATGGATCGTGACCGCCGACGAGGTGGGCGACCCGCAGGACATCCACCTGCAGTGCATGGTGAACGGCGAGGTACGCCAGGACGCGTCCACGCGGCAGATGGCGTACGACGTCGCCACAGTGATCAGTGAGCTCTCGTTCGGTATGACGCTGCGCCCGGGCGACCTGCTGCTGACCGGTACGCCGGCCGGCATCGGCAACGCCCGCGATCCGCAGGTGTTCCTCAAGGACGGCGACGTGGTCGTCACCCGCTCCGACAAACTCGGCGAGCTGCGCAACAGAGTGACACGCGCATGAACGGGCCTCTGGAACTGCTGCCAGGTGGCGGCAAGAGCGGTCGTCGTACCCTCGCCGAGCACGCGGCTGCCGAGCTTCACCAGCTGATCCTGTCCGGCGAGCTGCCGAGCGGTACGCCGTTGCGGCTCGTGGAGCTGGCCAGCCGGCTCGAGATGAGTCAGATGCCTGTGCGCGAGGGACTCCGTCGGCTGGAGGCGCTCGGGCTGGTCGAGATCATCCCGCACCGCGGCGCGTGGGTGCGCGACCTGTCATTGTCCGATCTGCGCGACACGCATGAGACCAGGCTGGCTCTGGAGAGTCTCGCCGTACGGGCGGCTGCGGCGCGGTTCACCGAGGACGACCTGACGAAGGCAGCGGCCGCACTGGCCGAGCATCTCCGTCTCTCGCGGGCGGAGGACTCCGCGGGCGCCCGCGACGCCCATGCGGACTTCCACTTCGCGATCTACCGGGCGAGCGGTTCACAGTGGTTGCCGCGAGCAATTGAGCCGGTGTGGCAGAACAGTGAGCGCTACCGGTTCGGGAGCCGGCAGACGGCGTTCCTGATCGAGAAGAGCCGGCAAGAACATCAGGCGATCCTGGACGCGTGCGTCGCGCAGGACCCTGATGCGGCCGAGCTGGCGCTGCGCAGTCACCTGGCCGGCGCGTTCCAGCGGATCACCGAGACGATGACGTCGAAGCAGAAGGAGACGTCATGAAGGCGAGCTTCGATGCGACCGGTGAGGTCGTGGTGATCACAGGCGGCGCGCGCGGCATCGGTGCGGCGCTGGCACAGGCAGTCAACGCCGCCGGCGGTACTGCGGTCGTCTTCGACGTCACGCCGCCGGCTGACGGTGTCGAGTACGTCGAGGTCGACGTAGCGGACCGGTCCGCCGTACAGGCTGCGGTCGCCAGTGTGCTGGAGCGGCACGGGCGGATCGACGGTCTGGTCGCCGGTGCGGCCGTGCAGCCCCGGTCGACCGTGCTGGAGATGGATGCGGCCGAGTGGACCCGCACGCTGCAGGTGAACCTCGACGGTGTGGTGTGGGCGTGTCAGGCCGTCGTACCGCAGATGGTGGAGCGGCAGTCCGGCTCGGTGGTGGTGTTCACGTCGGGGCTGGCGTCGACCGGGTACGCAGGCGCATCGGCGTACGCCGCGAGCAAGGCCGCGCTGGTGGCGTTCGCCAAGTCGCTGGCGGTCGAGGTGGCCGGCGACCGGGTCCGGGTGAACGTGGTCGCGCCAGGGGTGATCGACACCGACCAGTTCCGTACTGCGAACGGCGGTGCGGACCGGGAGCACTGGCACGACACCATAGGCATCGGCGACCCCGACGATGTTGTCGGGCCGTTGCTGTTCCTCCTGTCCGACGCGGCCGCGATGACCGGGTCGGTGCTGGCCCGGGAACGTGCCTTTGCCAAGCTCACGAGCTTCATGAGTTCCACGGAGTGACAAGTTGACTGAACAGCTGCCCGTTGTCGTGGTCGGCGCCGGACCCATCGGTCTGACCGCGGCCCTCGGCCTGGAGCACTACGGGATCCCGTACGTGCTGCTGGAGGAGGACGCCACGCTCTCCTCCGACACCAAGGCCGGTACGACGCTCAGCCGGACGCTGGAGATCTGGAACCGGTACGGCGCGGTGGACCGCATCCTCGGCGCTGCGCTGCGGATCGACGAGATCGGTGACATCGACCGGGCCACCAACACGCCCCGGGCCTCGGTGCAGTTGGCCGAGCTGGCGAACGACACGCAGTTCCCGTTCGTCATCAACCTGCCGCAGCAGAAGATGGAGCCGCTGCTCGCGGCGGCCCTGTCCACGCCGGTGCGGACGCAGCACCGGATGACGTCGTTCGAAGTACGTGACGACCGCGTGGTGCTGCAGGTGGAGACACCGGACGGTCCGCAGGAGCTGGAGGCGTCGTACCTGCTGGCCTGTGACGGCGGGCGTTCGCGGATCCGCGATGCGCTCGGCGTGAAGGTGGTGGGGGAGACCCTGCCGGAGCGGTACATGTTGATCGACGTCGTCGTGGACCTGGACGTCGACAACGCCAGGGACTACCCGTACCTCGCGTACTTCGCGGACAAGTCCGAGTGGATGGTGCTGATCCGGCAGCCCGACAACTGGCGCTTCCTCTTCCCGCTGGCACCGGGCGCCGACGCACCGGGTGACGAGGACCTGCTGGTGAAGGTGAAGCAGTTCATCGGCGAGGTGGACCGCATCGAGCTGATGGGCTCGGTGGTCTACAACGTGCACCACCGGGTCGCGGAGCAGTGGACCAAGGACCGCAGGGTGTTCCTGATGGGCGATGCGGCCCACCTGATCACCCCGATGTGGGCGCTCGGTCTGAACACCGGTGCGCTGGACGCGTCGAACCTGCCGTGGCGGCTGGCCTGGGTACTGCGCGGCTGGGCCGATCCGTCGTTGCTGGACGGGTACGAGCAGGAGCAGCGTCCGGTGGCGATCGAGGGCTCGGGCGAGATGGCCGAGGCTGCGCGGAAGTACATGTCGTTCCAGCAGGGCGCTGTCACAGCGGGAACGAGCGACTGGGCAACGGCGTACACGCGGACTCTGCTGAGCGTGCGGCTGGACGTGGACGGCACCGGTGACTGGTCGATGGTTGCCACGGCGGCTGAACCGCCTGCGGTGCGGGCCGGTGACCGGGCGCCCGACCTGGTGCTGCAGAGCCCGACAGGCCGGGTGACGATCCACGACCTGTGCCGGGACTCGTTCGTCGCCTTGTACTTCACTGATGTCCGCCGGCGCCCGGAGATCCCGCTGAACGGATCGCCTGCGCTGCAGCACTACGCGGTGTCCCGGTGGGACGCGCCGCACGACTCCGGTCTGCGGGACCGTGCGCTGTTCGACCCCGGAAGCGTTGCCACCAAGCGGTACGGCGTACCGCCGGAGTCCGTCGTACTGCTTCGGCCGGACGGACATGTGGCTGCTGTCGCTCCGATGAGTACTGGCGTTGCGGAGGAGCTGTACAGCCGCATTACCGGTAAGGAGGTTCCATGAGTTTCGACGAACCGCTGCGGGAGATCCTGCTGCAGACGGACGACCTGGAGTGGGTCGAGAAGTCGTTGGACGGCCTGTCCCACAAGATGCTGTGGCGGGACCCGCAGACCGAGGCCTCGATCGCACTGGTGCGTTTCGAGAAGGGCTCCGGCATTCCGTCCGAGCACAAGCACGCCTCGAACCAGTTCATGTTCTGCCTGTCCGGCCGGTACGTGTACCTGCCGACCGGGACCACGCTGACCAAGGGCAGCTTCTACTGGAACCCCAAGGGTGTGACGCACGGACCGACGCGGGCAGAGGAGACCTCTGTCCTGCTGGAGGTGTACGACGGGCCGCACTACCCGGAGCGGCCGGACTTCTACGACAACGACGAGGACGCCCGCTGACATGGCCGGTTGGGACGTCCACACGCATCTGATCCCGCCGACCGTGCTGTCGGCAGCGCACCGGGGTGAGTTCGGGCTGTCCGTCGACAGCGGTTCGCTGGTGGTCGACGGACAGCGACTGCCGCTGCGTCGGCTCGCCGACCCGGCCGCACTGCTGCAGTGGATCACCGAGCAGTCGCTGGACGGCGCCGTCGTCTCCGTGCCGCCCGCGCTCTTCCGGTACGACGCCGGCGTCGAGTGGTCCGAGCTGGTCAACCAGGGGCTCCGCGAGCTCGCCACACCGCAACTGCGTGTCCTCGCGCATCTGCCGCTGCTGGACCCGGCAGCGCCGGCAGTGGCTGCCGGTCTGGCCGGTGAAGGCGTCTTCGGCGGGTTCGCACTGGGTACGCCGAGCTACGCCGGGCTGGATCCGGTCTGGCGGGTGCTGGACGCGCTGGAGGCATTCACCCTGATTCATCCCGGCAGCAGTGACGACAAGCGGCTTGATTCGTTCTACTTGTCGAACCTGTTAGGGAATCCGTACGAGACCGGAGTGGCCGCCGCTTCGCTCGTCTTCGCCGACGTGCCGGGGCGGTTTCCAGGGATCCGGTTCTGCTTGTGCCATGGGGGTGGTGTGACGGCGGCCGTTGCCGGCCGGTGGCAACGCGGGATCGACACGGAACGGCCCGGGATCGAGCCGGTGTCGTTGCCGGTCGCGGAGGCGCTGCGCCGGTTCTACGTCGACGATCTGGTGCACGACGACGCCGTACTGGAACTGCTGACTTCGACGTTCGGTGCCGAGCGGGTCCTGGCCGGGAGTGACTGGCCGTTCCCGATGGGCAGCGACGGGGTGTCCGCCGCGCGGTCCGCGACGGCCGAGGTGCTGACCCGGCCGCTGGCGAAGGAGGTCGCCGCGTGGTGAGACGAGTGTGCTGTCTGGTCGAGGTTGTGATCAGATATCAAATCGTGAACGGGGATGAGGCGTGACTACACGGGGGACTGTGTTGCACAGTCACGGGCCGGGGGAGCAGCTGAAGGCCGAAGAGGTCGAGCTGACAGCCGGTCCGGGTGAGACGTTGGTGGAGATGCGGCTGGCTGCCGTGACTTCGCAGGACCGGTCGACGCTGGCCGGCAAGCAGCCGTCGGTGCCGTTCGTGCCGGGCTCCGAGGGGACGGGTGTGGTCGTCAGCTCGGATGTCGTCGGGGCCGGGACAGCTGTGCTCGTCCGGGGCGACGGCGTCGGCGTGACGAGAGCGGGTGTCTGGGGTCAGTACGCCGTCGTGCCGGATGCCGCCGTACATCGGCTGCCGTCGTCGTTGGAGCCGGGAGCGGCACTCACGTTGCTGACGCAGGCGTTGACCGCACACACCGCTGTGCGACGGGTGGCCGACGTACAGAAAGGCGAGACAGTTGTCGTCACCGGCGTGAACGGTGCGGTCGGCAGGATGTGCGCTGCGATCGCACGGTCGGCCGGTGCGGCGCGGGTGATCGGTCTGGTGGCGATGGAGGCGTCTGTCGATGCCACGACCGCACTGGTGGACCAGATCGTTCGCGTCGACGGACTTGGACAGGTTGGACGGGAGCTGCAGTGGTGTGACGCGGCTGTCGACACCATGGGTGGCCCGGTGACCGGTGGGGTCCTCGGGCACATCACTCCGGGCGGGCGGATCGCCGTACTGGGCTACAAGGCCGGTGAGTTCACCACGATCGATCTGCACCAGCTGATCGGCCGGGATCTCCGGGTGCTGCCGGTGAACCTGCAACGCACTGCTCTGGCGCCGGATGCGGTCGGTCAGGCACTCGCAGATATCGCAGCGGCGTCCTGGCATGCGGAGTACGACGTGGTGCCCGCGGACCGGGCCGGTGACGCGCTGGATCGGCAGGCCGGGCGGGTGTTGCTGGACCTGACCGCATTGCGCTGACTCTTCGGCCGGCCTAGACCACTTGTGTTTGCTGGGGTCTGAACTGGGCAATCCGCCGTCGGAGGCCCGCAGATACCCGAGCGGCGGCTACGGTACCTCCAGAGCTGAATAGGAGAGAGGCAGCCCGCTACTGATGATCCGACGACTCGAGCTCACGCCTGGGGGGCCTACCGGCCGTCGTACGCTCGCCGAGGAAGCCGCCGCCGAGCTGCACGAGCTCATCCTGTCCGGCGAGCTCCCCAGTGGTACGGCGCTGCGGCTCGAGGAGCTCGCCAAACGGCTGGACATGAGCCAGATGCCGATCCGCGAAGGGCTGCGCCGGATGGCTGCGCTCGGACTGGTCGAGATCGTCCCGCACAAGGGCGCCTGGGTCCGTGAGCTGTCGATGGAGGACCTGCGCGACACCCACGCAACCCGGTTGGCGCTGGAGTCTCTTGCGGTGCGTGCGGCCGCGACGCGGTTCTCCGACTCGGACGCCTCGACCGCACGCGACGCACTGGCCGAGCACGTCCGGTTGTCGAAGCTGGGCGACAACATCGCGTCCCGGCAGGCGCACACCGAATTCCACTTCGCCATCTACCGGGCCGGCGGTTCGCGGTGGCTACCGCGAGCGATCGAGCCGGTCTGGCAGAACAGTGAGCGCTACCGGTTCGGCTCGCGGCAGACCAAGGCCCGCATAGAGCAGACCCGACGGGAACACCAGGCGATCCTCGACGCCTGTGTTGCGCACGACGAGGCAGGCGCCGAGGCCGCGCTGCGCGAACACCTGGAAGGCGCGATGCAGCGCATCACCGAGACGATGGAGCGTCGCTCGGCTCGTTCTACTGGCAAGCCCTGAGCTCTTCGAACCGGTCTTGCTGCCAGCCGGTCGCGTCGAAGACCGCTCGGAGCAGCAGGCCGTCACTGCTCGAGCGGTGGACGCCGATGAGCTCTTCAAGCGGCTTGCTGCCCAGGCCGTCGTAGTACTCGTCCAGAGCTTGCCGCCTGCGCTGCTCGGACCCTCCCCTGAGCTCCTCTAGCGGTCCGTCGCATCCGGTGACGTGGCCTGACCCGATCTGTTGTCCCGGAGCCAACTGCTGGATCAGGCGCTCTCCCGCGCGCACGTCCTCGGCTCTAACGCGGGCACCCAGGGTGCGGCACTGGACGTGCTGGAGTGCTCGCTGGACTGCTTGTGAGATGGCGATGTGGTCCGGATGCCCGGTGAGTCCGTCACGCCCCACTGTGAGGATGAGCTCTGGTTCGAGCTCGCGGACTGCCTTCTCAACCTCCGCGGCCACGTCGGCCGGCGGCGCCGCGGCTAACGTCCGCGGGCCGTTGTAGCCACCGTCATCGATCCACTGGTCCGCTGCGCCGAGCCAGTCCCACTCGTCTATCCCGAGCAGCGCGCAGGAGTCGGTGAGGTGGTCCGCGGCTCCGTGCATCCCGGCGGTGGCAACACGCAGTACGACGTGCCAGCCCTGCTCGTGCAGCACGGAGGTCGCGACGCCGGTCGCGAACACCTCGTCGTCCGGGTGCGCGTGGACGACGAGCGCCGTGGGCATCACTCAGTCAGCCGGTCAGCCGGTCAGCCAGCTGGTCAGTCGGCCAGGCGGGCCGGGAAGCCGCCGGTGGCGAGCGGACCCCAGCGCTCCGGGGTGATGCGGATCAGGCACTTGCCCTGCTTCACCATCGCCTCGCGGTACTCGTCCCAGTCCGGGTGCTCGCCGGAGATCGCGCGGTAGTAGTCGACCAGCGGCTCCACCGCGTCCGGCAGCTCGATCACCTCGCCACTGCCGTCCACCTGCACCCAGGCGCCGTTCCAGTCGTCCGACAGCACGAGCACGCCGGCCTTGCCGGTCCGCTTCACGTTGGTGCTCTTGGCGCGCTCCGGGTACGACGAGATGACGATGCGGCCCTCGGTATCCACACCTCCGGACACCGGTGACGCCTGCGCCGTCCCGTCCGCCCGGTACGTGATCAGCAGCATGTGATGACGAGGCCGCACGAACTCCAGCAGCCCCTCGAGGTCGACCTTGGTGTTGGTTGCAATAGTCCTCGGCATGACTCCACCCTATGCGTCAAGCTGGAGGTCTCTCACCAGATCCCGGGCCTGTGGACGGCCGGATTGACATGTTCGAACAGGTGTTCGAACATGGATTCATGACGGGGAGCGAGGCAGCGACGAGCCGGGTCACGGCGCTCGACCAGGCACGCCTGCTCCTCGCTCAGGTCAAGGCGCGGAAGGCCGCTGAAGACGACGAGGAGGAGGGTGCCCGACCGGCTCCTGTCACCGGCCGGGTGCCGTCGGTCGCGCGGGTGCAGCAGGCGTTGGACACGGCCGGAGTCGATCGGGAGTTGCCCACGCATCCGGCGGTGAGCGAGTTGCTGGCGGGGGCGAGCCTGCGCGGCGGCTCGGTGTACTCCGTGCGTGGCAGCGCCGCCCTGGTGATGGCGCTGATGGCCGGTCCGTCCGCGGAGGGCGCCTGGTGCGGTGTCGTCGGGGTGCCGTCGTTCGGTGCCGAGGCGGCGCGTGGGCTCGGCGTCGATCTGGAGCGGCTCGTGCTGGTCCCGGATCCGGGCCGCGAGTGGCTCAGCGTCGTCGCCGCGTTGGTGGACGCGCTGACAGTGGTGGTCGTCCGGCCGCCCGGGGAGGTGACCCCGGGGGAGGCGTCCCGGCTCGCCGCCCGGCTCCGGACCCGCGGCGCGATGCTGATCGCGTACGGGTCGTGGCCCGGCAGCGAGGCCCGGTTCGAGATCGAGAGCAACACCTGGACCGGTCTCGGCGACGGCGAGGGACTGATCACCGGCCGCCGGGCGACGGTGGCGGTGACCGGTCGGCGGGCCGCCGTGCGCGCTCGTCGTCATGAGCTCTGGCTTCCTGGCCCTGACGGTGCTGTCCGGCCTGCCGAGCCGGCTCGTGAGGCCGACCTGTTTCGTCAGGAAGGCCCGGGCTGGCAGGAAGAGTGGGCGGATCAGATCGGGGCGGTGGGCTGATGGGCGGCCGCGGACTCACCCGCACGATGGTGATCTGGGTGCCCGACTGGCCGGTGACGGCGGCCGCGGTGGCGACCGGACGCTCGCCGGACGAACCGATCGTCGTGCTGGAGAAGGGGAAGGTGCTCGCCACCTCGGCGGCCGCGCGGGCCGAGGGGGTGCGGCGCGGGCAGCGGGCTCGGGACGCGCAGTCGCGGTGCCCGGAGCTGGTCGTGCTGAAGTACGACCCGGTGATCGACGCGCGCGCGTTCGATCCGGTGATCGCGTGCCTGGAGGCGATCACGCCGGGCGTGCAGGTGATCCGCCCGGGGATGTGCGCGTTGAAGGCGCGCGGTCCGGCCCGGTTCTACGGCAGCGAGGAGAAGGCGGCGGAGAAGCTGCTCGACCGGCTGGAGACGTTCGACGTGCCGGGCAGCCGGATCGGGATCGCCGACGGTCCGTTCGCCGCCGAGCAGGCGGCGCGGGCGAGCTCCGCGCGGACCAGGGTGCAAGTGGTGCCGCCTGGCGGATCACCGGAGTTCCTCGCGCCGTTGTCGGTCGATCTGCTCGAGCAGCCGGAGCTCACGGATCTGCTGCGCCGGCTGGGGTTGCGGTCGCTGGGTGCGTTCGCCGAACTGTCCGGGACGGAGGTGCTGACCCGGTTCGGTCCCAGTGGCGCATTTGCCCATCGGCTGGCGAGCGGCTCCGACGATCGCCCGGTGACCGGCCGGGAGGTCCCGCCGGAGCTGACCCGGGCTCTCGACTTCGAGCCGGCCGTCGACCGGGTCGACCAGGTCGCGTTCGCGGTCCGTGCGATCGCCGACGAGCTGATCGTCCGGCTGACCGAGCTCGGCCTGGTGTGTACGACGCTGCGGGTCGAGGTCGGCACCGAGTCCGGGCGGATCCACGAGCGCGAGTGGCTGCATCCACGCTGGTTCACCGCGGCGGACGTGGTGGACCGCGTGCGTTGGCAGTTGCAGGGGAGCGGGACGGCGACCAGTGAGCTGACGTCGCCCGTCGTGCGGATCCGGCTGATCCCGGAGCAGGCGGATCCGGTCGGCGCGCATGTCGACGGGCTGTGGGGCGGCGGCCCGGACGAGCGGATCCACCGGGCGTTGTCGCGGGTGCAGAGCATGCTGGGTCACGGCGCGGTCGTGTCGGTGGTGATCGGCGGCGGCCGAGGGTTCGCCGACCGGCAGACGCTGATCCCCTGGGGCGATCCGCCGGTGCCCGCGCGGCCGCCGGATCAGCCGTGGCCCGGGGCGATCACCGGGGCCGAGCGCTGGCCGACGCCGGCGCCGACCACGATCTTCCCGGAGCCGATCCCCGCGAAGGTGTTCGCCGCGGACGGCGCACAGGTGTCGGTCAGTGCCCGCGGCGAGCTGTCCGGCGTACCGGCCGCGTTCTCCTTGCTGCCCACCGGCGGCTCCGGCATTCAAGTTGCCGACAGCAACAAACTTCACCCGATCACGGCCTGGGCCGGCCCCTGGCTCAGCACCGAACGCTGGTGGGACCCCGCCACCGAGTCCCGCCAGGCACGCTTCCAGTTCCAGACCGCCGACACCCGCGCCTGGCTCTTCACCCTCCACCAAGCAGCCTGGCAGGCCCAAGCCACCTACGACTGATTACGTGAAGTCGATCCGCATCACGGTCCGGCGGAGGGTGGGGTGGGTGAGTTGCTTGAAGCCGGCCTCCTCGAAGGCCTGGTGGGGGCCGACGTGGAGTTCGCCCCAGGTGATGGTTTTGCCGGGTTGGGTGAACATCGGGTAGGCCTCCAGCGCGCGGGCGCCGCGGCTGCGGGCGTACGGGATGGTCGCGCGGGCCAGGTGATAGGTGAGGCCGCGGCCACGGAAGCCTTTGCGGACCGTCATGCACGTGACCGCCCAGACGCTCTCGTCGTCCTTGTCCTCGGAGCGGTCCGTCCACGGCACCCGCGATGTTCGCAGCTTCGGGTACGCCGTGCGCGGCTCGACAGCGACCCAGCCGGCCGGCTCGCCGTCGACGTACGCGATCAGCCCGCTCGTCGACGGCGCGTCCGGCGTACCGCAGGCGGTCTGGTCCTGTAGTCGCGTCATCCGCTCGTCCAGCGTCGAGTCCCGCCAGATCCACCCGCGGATCTTGAACCGCTGGCATTGGCACTGCCCGGCGTCCGTCGTACCGAAGATCGTTTGAAGGTCTTCCCAGGGCGCCTCGTTCGCCGGTACGACGGTCAGCTGCGACTCATCGATCACCATGCCGAGCAGATTAACGCGAGTTCCGGACGACCCACGTCCGGAACTAGATTGATCCGCATGCATCGCAGCCGAGTCTCCACGTTCCTCATCGACGTACGGCGGGATGAGGTCGACGCCGCCACGACGTTCTGGTCCGAGGCGCTCGGCGTACGGACGTCGTCGCCGGAGGGGGAGCCGCAGTTCATCAGCCTGCACAACGCGATCCCCGGGTACGTCGCCGCAATCCAGTCCGTCGACGACGAGCCGCGGTACCACCTCGACATCGAGACCGACGACGTCCCCGCCGAGGTCGCCCGGCTGACCGAGCTCGGCGCGGTGGAGATCGCCAGCTGGCAGGGCTGTCACACGCTCAAAGCCCCCGGCGGTCATCTGTTCTGCGTCATCCCGATGCACAGCGATCCGGAGTACTTCGAGCAGCACGCGACTGTTTGGGGTAGGCAGTAAGCGGTCAGCTCAAGCGACGGGGACGGCTGGAGGCGCGGCGAGCGCGAAGAGGCGGTCGAACACCGCTGCCCGGTCGAACTGCAACGCGTACGCCCGCGCGCGCTGCTCGGCGTCCGCCCGCTGCTCGTGGGTCCAGTCGCACACGACCTCGTCAAGCACGCGCCGCAGTGTGGCCGGGTCACGTTGCGGCACGAGCAGGGCCGTATCACCGACCGCCTCGGGTACGCCGCCTGTCGCGCAGGTGATGATCGGCCCGCCGCCGGCGAGAGCCTTCTCGACCAGAGCGATCCCGAACGTCTCCACGAACTCCGGCTGCTCACGCGTCGGCAGCACGAACGCCGCGCTCCCGGCCATCAGCGCCGGCTTCTCCGCGTCGTCCACGTCGGTCAGCACCCGCACCCGATCGCCCAGCCCCGCTGCCGCCACCTGTGCCATCACCTCGTCCTCCTGCGGCCCGCGCCCGGCAAGGACGAGCTGCACCCGCTCGGCCGACCGCGACCCGGCGTAGGCGGCGATCAGGTCGTCGACCCCCTTCGCCGAAGCGATCCGGGAGAGGAACAGCACGTACCCGTCTCGCGAAAGTCCGCGCCGGCCAAGAGTTTCGGCGATCCCGTCATCGGTGAGCGAAAGGTAGGACCAGGAGTCGACCGCCGGATAGGAGATGGCGATCCGCTCACGGCACTGCTGCGCGAACGTCGTGCCGTGCATGCCGTCGATGGTCGCCGCCGAGGCCACGATCAGCTCCTTGGTGTACGACGACACCGCCACGCAGTGGTCGGCCGCCAGGTAGACCGAGAGGATGTGCGCGGCCGCCCCGAACCGGCCGGTGTTCACGCACTCGCGCACCACGTTGGTGATATCGGAGCCCACTGCCTCGGCCACAGTGATGACGCGTGCGGGTCCGATCCGGCGCGCCACCTGGACTGCCTCGTGTACGGCGATCGCGTGCGGGCTCAGGTAGAGCGACATCGCCACTGTCGGCACTCCGTCGCTGAACAGCTCGACCAGCCGCCCGATGAGCCCGGACAGGTAGCGCCCGTCCGGCACCCGGTAATCGCCCACTGGATCGGGCCGCTCGACGGTGATGCCAGGGCTGTACGGAAGGACGCGATCGAATGGCTTCAACGGCAGCCCGGCCGCCTCCAGCGCGTCCAGGGGCCAGGTCACGATCCGGACGTCGTCGAACCCGCGGGTGAGGGCCACCTCGGCGAGGCATCGTGCCTCACCGGAGTGCCCGCAGATCACCGGGTCGGCGCGGACGACAATGACCAGGCGACGGGTTGGTGCGGACGGGACGAGCGTGTCGTCGGCGATGCTCATGTCTCACCTCCAGTGGCGTGCAGCGGATCGGATGTGGATGGTGGCCTGATCCGAGTGCCCCAGCCGGACGGCTGCGGGCCGAGCTCGATGTGCAGGTTGCGGATGTGCCGCAGCTCGCGGCCGGAGATCCAGGGGCGTTCGAGGGTCTTGCCGTCCACCGCGATGGACTGGACGTAGGAGACCGGTCCGCCGGCCTCGACCGGCTCGAATCCTGTTGTGGTGATAGACAGCTCGCCCTCCGGCAGCCGGGTCGTCGACTCCGCCACGGCCGGCGCGCTCACCAGGAACAGGTTCTGCCCAGCCACAGGGAACAGACCGAGCGTCGCCCACACATACCACGCCGACAGCCCGCCGGAGTCGTCGTTACCCGGCAGCCCGCCCCGGCCGATGCCGAACTGGTTGGCGATCGCGGCATGCACCACCTCAGCAGTTCGGTCTGGCCGTCCGGCGTAGTGGTAGGACCATGGCGCCTCGTAGTCCGGTTCGTTGTTCAACCCCTCGAACCGGCACAGGTCGTACCCGGCCTCCATCTCGGCCACGCTCGGCGCCACCCCCGGCTGGGTGACCGGTGAGGCGTCGTACCCGAAGAACCGGTCGAGCAGTCCGATGAACGCCTCGTCGCCGCCGGCGAGCGCGATCCGGGCGCGCATGTCGTGCAGCAACCGGAAGGAGTAGTTCCACCGGCCGCCCTCGTAGAACGTCGAGTCGCGCAGCAGTCCGGTGCCCGGGTCGTACGCCGCGCGCCAGCCTTGGGCGAGGTCGCGCATCTGCCGGGCCAGCGGCCGGTCACGCACCTTGTGGGCGATCGCCGCGGTGCAGTGATAGGCGTACGCCAGGTCGAGGGTGTGGCTGATCGGGTGTGCCACGCCGTGCACCAGGTAGTCCTCGCCGTACGTCCGGCGCAGGTCCATCTCCAGGTGCACCATGGCCCAGTCCCAGTCGATACCAGGCAGATCCAGGTGGCACAGGTCGGCCAGGAAGGTGTGCGCGAGCGCGCTGCCCTGCCGGGAGAACCGGTCGGCGCCCTTGGCCATCCGGTAGCCGATCGGCAGGTTGCCCTCCTGCTCGCAGATCGACAGCAGTGCACCGGCCAGCGCGACCGAGCGCTCGGGGAACAGCGTGGTCATCAGCGGCAGTTGGGTGCGGTAGATGTCCCACATCGTGCAGATGTCGAACGCGTACGGGCCCTCGGTCGTCCACGGGCTCTCGTCCGGGGCGAAACACGGCTTCACCAGCGAGTGGTAGAGCGCGGTGCCGAAAACCGTCGCCTGGTCATCGGACTCGGCGTTGATCGCAATCTTGCCGAGGTGGTCGCGCCAGGTAGCTGCCGTGTCGTCGCGCCGCCCGGAGAAGGTGGCCTGGGTGCGGCTGATGTCTCTGTGCAGGTTGTCGCGGGCCGTCTCACAGCCCCGCAGGGAGAACCCCAGGCGCACCTCGACGGTCTGCTCGGCGCGCGAGGGGCCGATGAAGATCAGCCCGAACGGCCGCAGTGTGGTCGGCCGGATGTAGTCGAAGTCGAGACGGGTGCCGCCGGGCATCAGGCGCCGGTCGTACCACAGCAACTGCCGCCAGCCGGGGGCGTCGACCTCCAGGTGCACGGCCAGCGGCACTCCCTCGACATGGATCTCGCCCTGAGCGACCCCCGGCTCCAGCATCGCCAGGTGCGCCTTCAGCGGCACGGTCTGGCTGTGCGGGATCGCGAGGCCGCCGGTCGAGGCGTCGATGACGATCCGGGCGGCGTCGTGCGCCGGGAAGGTGTACCGGTGGACGGCCGACTTCGGGCCGACCGTGACTTCGCAACGCACTCCCGAGCTCAGCGTCGCCGCGTAGTAGCCGGGCTCGGCCACCTCGTCCAGCAGGTCCCACGTCGTGCCCAGGTCATCGAGCGGGCCGAGCATCGGCGTGACCCGGAAGTAGTTGTAGTACTTGCGGATCGCGCCGGTGCCGGACTGCTGGAAGTGGGTGAAGCCGGACGCGACCGGCCGGTCGTACAACAGGTCGGGCACGCCCTCGGTGTTGAAGTCGTACAGGCCGTACCCGGTCGGGTAGGCCCCGGAGTACGGGCAGGCTGACACCATCCCGAACGGGTGCGTGGCACCCGGGTGGGTGTTGCCGACTTGCGGCTTGGGCCACCACCAGGTCGCGGCCAGGCCCTTGGGCGTGGGCAGGTCGGTGGCGCCGGTCCCGATGAACGGGTCGACGTACTCATACATCGGGCCTCACCGCCTCGCGCGGCTGACGTGGACTCTCAAGGTAGGAAGCGCATGTTTCAGCGGTGTGTTCGAAGGAAACGGGCAGGTTACGAGCGGGCTGGTCGTGCACAGCCTGTCTCGCCCGAGCGGGTGGCCCGTCGGCTGGCAGCAGAAACCGGTGAGCCGCCTGTCAGCCCGGACTAGGCTCCGACGCATGACTGAGCTTGCGGCGACGTTCCAGCAGGAAGCGGTAGCGGAGGCCTATCAGCACCGGCCGCCGTACCCGGACGAGGTGTTCGATCGGCTCCTGGCCCTGATCACCGACGAGCCGCGCCGCGTGCTCGACATCGGCGCCGGAGAGGGCGCGATCGCCCGGCCGCTCGCCCCGCGGGTCGAGCACGTCGACGCGATCGACTTCTCCGCGCCGATGGTCGAAGCCGGCAAGCAGCGTTCCGGCGGCGACCATCCGAACATCACCTGGCAGGTCAACGCGATCGAGAGCGCCGAGCTCGACGGCCCGTACGCACTGGTGACGGCCGGCGCGAGCATCCACTGGATGCCGTGGGAGGACACGTTCGCGCGGATCGTCCCGCATCTGACCCCGAACGCGCAGCTCGTCGTCATCGAGCACGGGCCTGTCGAGATGCCGTGGTGGGACGGAGTCGTCCGCGCGATCCAGCGGCACTCGCGGAAGAAGGACCACGACCCGAAGTACAGCGTCGTCGAGGCGATCCGCGATCGCGACCTGCTCGAGCTCAACGGGACGGTGCGGACGGCGCCCGTCACCTATCACCAGAAGGTCGCCGACTACGTGGAGCAGTTCCACTCGACGTCGAGTCTGGCGCGGGATCTGATGACTCCCGAGGAAGCCGCCGATTTCGACGCGGCCGTCGAGGAAGCCGTCCGCCCGTACGCGAAGGACGGCGTACTGGAGCTGAAGATCGAGGCCGAGCTCAGCTGGGGTCGGCCGAGAGCTTAGCGGCGCGCGCCTGCAGGTAGCGCTGCTCGGGAAGACTCTGCGTGAGCCGCGCAGCAAGCTCATACGCCTGTCGCGCGGCAACCTCATCGCCGGCCAGCTCCAGCAGGTGAGCCCGAACAGCATCCAGCCGATGATGTCCCTGCAAAGCGGCATCCACATCATCAAGCTGCGCCAAGCCGGCGGCCGGGCCGTGCACCATGGCAACCGCGACGATCCGGTTCAGTGTCACCATCGGGCCAGGCGCGGTCGACTCGAGGAGTTCGTACAGCATCAGGATCTCGCGCCAGTCCGTGTCCTCGGCGCGTGCCGCCGAGTCGTGGACCGCGGCGATCGCCGCCTGCAACTGGTATGGCCCGACCGGCGCCGACTGCAGCGTCGACGTGATCAACTCGGTGCCCTCGGCAATCGCCTGGGTATCCCACAACGTCCGGTCCTGTTCCGGCAACGGTACCAGCGCCCCGTCCGCCGTCGTCCGCGCCGGCCGGCGCGCGTCCGTCAGCAACATCAACGCGAGCAGCCCGGCCACCTCGCCCTCGGCCGCGAGCAGCGCCCGCAACTGACGGGTCAGCCGGATCGCCTCGGCGCTCAGCTCGACGCGGTGCAGCGACGGACCGGACGACGCCGTGTAGCCCTCGTTGAAGATCAGATACAGCACATGCAGTACGGCGGCCAGCCGCTCGGGCTGCTCCGACGCCGGCGGCATCGCGAACCGCGCGCCCTGGAGCTTCGCCTTCGCACGACTGATCCGCTGCCCGATCGTTGCCTCCGGCACCAGAAACGCCCGGGCGATCTCGCCGGTGGTCAGCCCGCCGACCGCGCGCAGCGTGAGCGCGACCTGCGACTGCGACGTCAGCGCCGGGTGGCAGCACAGCATCAGCAGGGTCAGCGAGTCGTCGACCGACGAGGAGGGCTCCGCGTCCGGCGCGACGGCGACCGCCTCTTCCCGCCGCGTCCGCGCCGCCTCACTCCGCAGTACTTCGATCCGCCGCCGCGACGCGACCGTGATCAGCCAGCTGCGCGGATTCGCCGGAACACCCTCACCCGGCCACTGCAGCGACGCGGCGAGCAGAGCCTCTTGTACGGCGTCCTCGCACGCGTCGAAGTCGCCGTACCGGCGGACCAGCGCGGCCAGCACCTGCGGCGCCTGCTCCCGCAGCAGCTCCTCGATCACATGAACGCGCCGAGGTCACGGACCGGACGGACCTCCACGACACTGAACGGAGCCTCCGGGATCTGCGCGACGATCTCCACCGCGCGGTCCATCGAGTCACAGTCCAGCAGGTAGAAGCCGGCCAACTGCTCCTTCACCTCGGCGAACGGTCCGTCGGTCGTCATCGGCTTGCCGTCGCGAACCAGCACCTGCTTGGTCAGCCCCGGGTCGTCCAGCGACTCCGACGCGATCAGCTCCCCGCTCGCCGCGAGCGCCTCGTGCAGGCCGGCGTACCCCGCCATGCCTTCTTTCTTCTGCTCGTCGGACAGCGCGTCCCAGACGGCCCGCGACTCCGGGTTCCCATAGATCAGCACCAAGAACTTCATGGTCAGCCCTCCCGTTCCAAGGATCACTCTCGGGTATCGATCGGGTCACCGGTTCGCACCAGCCATAGCGGCAGCCGGTCGGCCGCGTTCTGGTGATGAGGGGAAAGTCGGGGCATGCCCCGGCATGGCCGGACGTAAACCTGTCAGGGTGCCCCAGTAGAGTTACGAGCGGTATCCGGGTGAGAGAGGGAGGGGTCGCGTGCCGGACTTGGAAGTGTCCGACCGGGTTTTGACGATCCCCAACGCGCTCAGCTTCCTGAGGTTGCTGGGTGTGCCGCTCTTCCTGTGGCTGGTGCTCGGCCCGAAGGAGGACGGCTGGGCGCTGCTGGTGCTGGCGATCTCCGGGTTCACCGACTGGGCCGACGGCCAGATCGCCCGCCGGATGAACCAGACCAGCCGGCTGGGCCAGATGCTCGACCCGGTGGCCGACCGGCTGTACATCTTCGCGACCGTCGTCGGCCTGGCGCTGCGCGACATCATCCCGTGGTGGCTGGCGATCGCGCTGCCGCTGCGGGACGTGCTGCTGATGCTGACCCTGCCGGCCCTCCACCGCCGCGGCTTCAACGCGCTGCCGGTGCACTTCCTCGGCAAGTCCGCCACGTTCTGCCTGCTGTACGCGTTCCCGCTGCTCCTGCTCGGCGACGGCGATTCCACCCTCAACCTGCTCGCCCGCGTGTTCGGCTGGGCGTTCGCGATCTGGGGAACCGGTCTGTACTACTGGGCCGGCGCGCTGTACTTCGCGCAGCTGCGACACCTCGTCCAGACGGTGAAGCCGATCAAGGACGCGGCCGGGTAGACCCGTGATACAGCAAGCCCCCCAGCAACCGGTGCAGAAGCCCCGGCGCGTCGACGCGTCGATGTCGCTGCTCAACAACCTGATGGCACACCCGATCGATGAGGGGTACGCCGTCGCCGCCCGGACCCGCCCGAAGGACGGCGCCAAGGCGCTCCGCTCCCGGCACCGGATCATGCTCGTGGCGGCCACGGTCGTGCTCGGCTTCCTGCTCGCGATCGCCGCCTCGCAGAACTACCGCAGCGCGCCGGAGGCCGAGAAGCAGCGCAGCGAGCTGATCGACCGGATCAACCAGGCCGACTCCCGGCTGACCGGCCTGCGCAACCACCAGTCCGACCTCGCCGACGAGGTACGCCGGTTGCAGGCGAGCGGACTGAGCAACGACAGCACCGGCGCGGCGCTGGAGCAGAAGCTCGACGACCTGGAGCTGCAGACCGGGGCGATCTCGGTCGCCGGCCCCGGGCTCAAGGCAGTCATCGACGATGCGAAGAACGCCGACTCCAAAGAGGGCCGGTTGCTCGACGTCGACCTGCAGCAACTGGTCAACGGACTGTGGACGTCCGGCGCGGAGGCAGTCTCGGTGAACGGTCACCGGATCACCTCGCTGACCGCGATCCGCGGCGCGGGCAGTGCGATCACGGTCGACTACAGCTCGCTGACCCCGCCGTACACGGTGCTCGCGATCGGGGATACGGCGACCATGCCGGCCCGGTTCGCGCAGAGCTCGGGCGGCCGCTGGGTGCAGTACCTGGTGAGCAACTTCGATGTCCGGATGACGATCACGACGGAGGACTCCTTGCTGGTGCCGGCCGATGCGACCATCGCGTTGCGCTACGCGAAAGTGGGATCGAGATGATCGCCGTACTCGGACTGGTGATCGGCGTCGTGGTCGGTCTGCTGGTCGCGCCTGATGTGCCGGACTGGGCCCAGCCCTACCTGCCGAT
This sequence comes from Kribbella pratensis, assembly GCF_004365355.1. Lineage (GTDB taxonomy): Bacteria > Actinomycetota > Actinomycetes > Propionibacteriales > Kribbellaceae > Kribbella. Next base: position 1,328,042 of record NZ_SODP01000001.1, read on the forward strand.
CGCGGTCGTGGCCGCGCTCGACGCGGTGTTCGGCGCGCTCCGGGCGTTCCTGGACGGGATCTTCGACGACAAGGTGTTCGTCGTGTCGTTCGTCTCGAACGTGCTGATCGCGGCCCTGATCGTGTACCTGGGCGACCAGCTCGGCGTCGGCTCGCAGTTGTCGACCGGCGTGGTCGTCGTCCTCGGGATCCGCATCTTCACCAACATGGCCGCCATCCGGCGCCACATCTTCCGGGCCTGACATGGCTGACGACAAACCCGGCAAGCCCGACAAGCCTGAGCAGCCGGCGAAGCCTGAGCAGGCGCCGAAGCCTGAGCAGGCGGCGAAGCCCGAGCAGGCGGCCAAGCCCGAGCAGGCGGCCAAGCCCGAGCAGGCGGCCAAGCCCGAGCAGGCGGCGAAGCCGGAGCCTGTCGACTCGCCGCGGCCGGTGACGCCGACCCCGATGCCCAAGCCGAAGACGCCGAACCTGGCGCTGCGGCGGCTCAAGGCCGGGTTCAAGCCGTCCCGCGGCCAGGCGATCGTGGCCGTCGTGCTGGCGCTGGTCGCCTGTGTGGCCGTGGTCCAGGTGCGGGTGAACCGGGCCGACGACGGCTACCAGAACGCCCGCCGCGAGGACCTGATCGCGATCCTGGACGGCCTCGGCCAGAACACCCGCCGGCTGGAGGGTGAGATCGCCGATCTGGAGGAGCGGAAGAACTCGCTGTCCTCGAGCGCGGACAAGGCCCAGACGGCGCGCGAGCAGGCCGAGGCCCAGGTCCGCACTCTCGGCATCCTGGCCGGTACGCTGCCCGCGACAGGTCCAGGTGTCCGGATCACGCTGAACGACCCGCAGGGCAAGATGACCTCGAGCAACCTGCTGGACGCGATCGAGGAGCTCCGTGACGCCGGCGCCGAGGCGATCCAGATCAACGGGTCGGTCCGGGTGGTCGCCAGCACCGACTTCGTGGACGACCCGCCGGGGATCCTGATCGACGGTCAGAAGGTCAACTCGCCGTACGTGATCGAGGCGATCGGGGAGTCGCACAACCTGGCCGAGGCGGCCAACTTCCCCGGCGGCCTGGTCAGCGAGGTGACCGGTCCACAGGTAGGCGGAACGGCGGAGGTCAACGAGCTGCCGACGGTCCTCGTGTCCGCCTTGCACGCCCCGGAGGAGCATAGTTACGCTCGCCCGGCGGCCAGCCCGACCAAGTAGCTGTTGTCCTTGAGTGAAAGAGGAACGAAGGTGTACCCCGAAGACCTGAAGTACACAGCCGAGCACGAGTGGCTGAAGGCCGGCAGCGACGGACCGGTGCGGGTCGGCATCACCGACTTCGCGCAGGACCAGCTCGGCGACATCGTGTACGTGCAGCTGCCCGAGGTCGGCAGCACGGTGCGGGCCGGCGACGCCTGTGGTGAGCTGGAGTCGACCAAGAGCGTGAGCGACCTGTTCGCCCCGGTGAACGGCACCGTCACCGCGGTGAACGAGGCACTCGCCGACCAGCCGGACCTGGTGAACAGCGACCCGTACGGCGAGGGCTGGCTGCTCGACATCGAGGTCGAGGACGCGGCTGAAGTCGCCGCGCTGATGGACGCCGATGCCTATCAGGGTCAGCTCGACCAGAGCTGATAGGTTTTGGGGCCTCAACCGCTGGTCGAGGGTTGAGGCCTCTCATCTTGTTCCAGCACGTCACACTGTTCATACGGGGTCTATCGAAAACGTCGCCGGCCACCCGGCGATCGGGAGGATCACAGCATGCCGTTCTGCAACCAGTGCGGGCACGAGAACTCCGAGGGCAGCCGGTTCTGCTCGCAGTGCGGAGCGATGCTGCCTGGCGCCGACCGCCCGGCGGCAGCACCGGCGACCCCTCAGCCGACACCGGGCGTCACCGACACCGCGATGCTGACGCCGATCGGCGCCGAGCCGGAGCCGGAGCAGACCGGTGAGCCGCTGTCCGCCGACGACGAGGCCGCTGTCGGCGCGCTGCCGGCCGGGTCGGCTCTGCTGATCGTCCAGCGCGGCCCGAACGCGGGCAGCCGGTTCCTGCTCGACGTCGACGTCGTCACCGCGGGACGCCACCCGGACAGCGACATCTTCCTCGACGACGTCACCGTGTCCCGCCGGCACGCGGAGTTCCGCCGCGACCCGTACGGCGTGAAGGTCCGCGACGTCGGCAGCCTCAACGGCACGTACGTCAACCGTGACCGGATCGACGAGGTCCAGCTCAACAACGGCGACGAGGTCCAGATCGGCAAGTACCGGCTGGTGTACTACGCCAGTGGCCAGGCCTGATCCGAGCGCCGCTGATTCCACGGCCGGAGGGCCGGCGGACGGTCGTGGCATCGGTCAGGTGCTGCAGCTGCTGCAGGCCGAGTTCGCCGACGTCACGATCTCCAAGATCCGGTTCCTCGAGGCCGAGGGACTGGTGACGCCTGCCCGCACGGCGTCGGGGTACCGCAAGTTCAGTGCCGCCGACGTCGAGCGGCTGCGCTACGTGCTGACCGCGCAACGCGACCAGTACCTGCCGCTGAAGGTGATCAAGGAACATCTCGGCGCGATCGACCGCGGCCTGCGTCCGGCCGCCGCGGGTCCACCGGTCGCGCCGAGCTCGTTGCCGCAGACCCCCGGTCAGCCGGTCGCCGAGGACTTCGCCGGTTTCGGTGCCTCGGGCACCGAGCTGCGCTTGACCCGGGACGAGCTGCGGGCCGCCGCCGGTGTCTCCGCGGAGTTGCTCGGTGAGCTGGAGAGCCACGGCCTGGTGGTGGCCAGCGGCAACCACTACACGGGCGACGCGATCGTGATCGCCCAGGTCGCCGCGGAACTGGCCGGGTACGGGCTCGAGCCCCGGCACCTGCGTGCGTTCCGTACGGCGGCCGATCGGGAGGTCGGGCTGATCGAGCAGGTCACCGGCCCGCGCCGTACCGAACAGACCGCGGAGCTGGCCGCCCTGACCGTCCGGTTGCACACCGCACTCGTCCGATCCCGCCTGCCGCGTCCGTAGCGGAGTCCACAGCCAACCGCCGGGGCACCTCGGGGCTTCCCCGCGGAGTAGGCTGAAGGTGTGCGCGAAGTCGACGTGGTCGGAGTCCGGGTTGAGATGCCCTCGAGTCAGCCGATCGTGCTGCTGAAAGAGGTCGGCGGAGAGCGGTACCTGCCGATCTGGATCGGGGCCGCAGAGGCCAGCGCGATCGCGTTCGCCCAGCAGGGCATGGAGCCGCCCAGGCCGTTGACCCACGACCTGTTCGCGGAGACCATCCGGGTGCTCGGGCACACGCTCAGCCAGGTCCGGATCGTCAACCTGAACGACGGGGTGTTCGAGGCGATCCTGGTCTTCGACGACAAGACCGAGATCTCCGCACGTCCGTCGGACTCGATCGCGCTCGCGCTGCGGACCGGCACCCCGGTGTTCTGCGCGGAGGAGATCCTGGCCGAGGCCGGGATCCCGGTCCCGGAGAGCGAGGAGGCCGACGACGAGGTGGTGGAGGAAGAGGAGGTCGAGCGGTTCCGGGAGTTCCTCGATCAGGTGACTCCGGAGGACTTCGACAAGAGCTGACACCCGGGGTTTTGGCCCCGAGTGGTACAAGAGCGGCTTGGTAACGATTCGTACGGCGGTCGCGACACGCTCCCGGCTCGGTGCGGTTGTCGTTGACCCGGTTGGGGCGGCGGCTTACCGTGAAGGAGTCGTGGGGTGCTGTCACTCCACGGAGATGGCTCGTTCCAGTCGGTATCCAGGGAGGCTCAGGCGTGACACGCACCGGCGACACGGATCTGACGGCGCAGTCGACGTCCGACGCGCACGCCGAGGCTGTGGCAGCTGCTACGGCCACCGCCGGCGTCCAGGGTCTGTTGTTCGACGACGACCTGCGGCCGATGCCGGAGGATGTCGGGTTCCGCGGCCCGACGGCCTGCGCCGCGGCCGGGATCACCTACCGGCAGCTCGACTACTGGGCGCGGACCGGTCTGGTCTCGCCGTCGGTTCGCCCGGCGACCGGCTCCGGGACACAGCGGTTGTACGGCTTCCGTGACGTTCTGTTGCTGAAGGTGATCAAGCGGCTGCTCGACGCCGGGATCTCGCTGCAGCAGATCCGGACCGCGATCGCACACCTGAGCAAGCGCGGGTTCGACGACCTGACCCAGATCACGCTGATGAGCGACGGCGCCTCGGTGTACATGTGCTCGTCGCCCGACGAGGTGATCGATCTGCTGGCCGGCGGCCAGGGCGTCTTCGGTATCGCGCTCGGCGGCGTCTGGCGCGAGGTCGAGGGCTCGCTCTCCGAGCTGCCCACGGAGCGTGCCGACGGTCACGACGAAGGCGACTCCGACGGCCACGCCGGCGACGAGCTCGCCGCCCGCCGTCGTGCGCGGATGACCGGCTGACCAGGTCCTGCCCCTAGATTTACCCTGTGCGCCCACTCACTGCTGACTCGCTCCGCGGTGTGTGGGCGACTTTGTTGCTGCCGCTCAACGCTGACGACTCGATCGACTTCGCCCGGCTCGAGGCCCAGGTCGCCGTACTCGCGTCCTCCGAGGTGGACGGTCTGTACGCCCACGGGACGGCGGGGGAGTTCCAGACGCTGACCGAGGACGAGTTCGACCGGATCAACTCGATGCTTGCCGCGGCGGGTAAACCGTTCCAGCTCGGGGCCAGTCATCCGTCGGCGCAGGTGCAGCTGTCCCGGGTTGAGCGGGCGGCGAAGCTGGCGCCTGGAGCGATTCAGGTGATCGTGCCCGACTGGCTTCCGCTGAATGCTCGTGAGCTGTTGGCCTTCCTCCAGCGCGTCGCAGACGTCGCGGGGGAGGTGCCGCTCGTCCTGTACAACCCGCCGCACGCGAAGACGGCTGTGCCGCCGCTGCAGCTGTGTGAACTCGCCGAGGCGGTGCCGAGTCTGATCGGGCTGAAGACTGCGGGCGGCAACAAAGCATGGTTCGACGAGGCGACCGAGTCGGGGTTGGCCATCTTCGTGCCGGGGCACTTCCTGGCGAGTATGTCGTTACTCGGTGCGCACGGGAGCTACTCGAACGTCGCCGCGCTGTCGCCCACCGGCGCCGTACGGACCGCGCATGATCTGGATGTCGAGCGCCGGATCGCTGAGTTCTTCGCGGCGCATGTCGCGCCGCTGCAGAAGATCGGGCTGTCGAACCCGGCGCTGGACAAGTTCCTGGCCGCGGTGGGGGACTGGGCCGACGTCGGCACCCGGGTTCGCTGGCCGATGCAGTCGGCGACCGCGGAGCAGGTCGAGGCGGCCAGGCCCGCCGCCCGGCGACTGCTGCCCGAACTGTTCCAGGATTCCTGGTAGCCTCGTTTCAGCCGCACACAGCACTCGGGAGAGACCCGTGTCATCGGGCGCCGAAGGGGCAATTCCTCCCCGGAACCTCTCAGGCCCATGGACCGAGTGCCACAGGCGACTCTGGAGCGCCAGTTGCTGACCTCAGCACTGCGGGTGACAGAGGGGGAGGCGACCGGAAGCATTGTCAGCAACGGAGCCTCTGATGACCGAACTGTCCGCAATCTTTGCCGACCGCCACATCGGGCCACGCCCGGACGAGGTCGCACGCATGGTGCAGCTGCTCGGGTACGCCGACGTCGACGCACTGGTCGATGCCGCCGTACCGGACTCGATCCGGTCGGCCGAGCCGCTCCGGCTGCCTGAGCCGGCCTCCGAGGTCGACGCGCTGACCGAGCTCCGCCAGCTCGCGGCCCGCAACAACGTCGCGACCTCGATGATCGGCCAGGGGTACTACGGCACGTTCACACCGTCGGTCATCGTCCGACGACTGGTCGAGAACCCGGCCTGGTACACCGCCTACACGCCGTACCAGCCCGAGATCTCCCAGGGCCGCCTCGAGGCGCTGCTGAACTTCCAGACCGTTGTGTCCGACCTGACCGGTCTGCCGACCGCGAACGCGTCGCTGCTCGACGAGGGCACCGCGGCCGCCGAGGCGATGACGCTGGCGCACCGGTCGAACAAGAAGAGCAAATCGGACCGCTTCCTGGTGGACGCCGACTGCTTCGCCCAGACCGTTGCCGTCGTACAGACTCGGGCCGAGGCACTCGGCATCGAGGTCGTCGTCGCCGACACCACCGAGGGCCTGCCGGAGGGCGACTTCTTCGGGCTCCTCGTGCAGTACCCGGGCTCCAACGGCGCCGTCCGCGACCTCAAGCCGCTGATCGAGGCGGCGCACGAGCGCGACACCTTGGTTGCCGTCGCCTCGGATCTGCTCGCACTGACGTTGCTCGAGGCCCCGGGTGAGGCCGGCGCCGATATCGTCATCGGTTCCTCGCAGCGCTTCGGCGTACCGCTGTTCTACGGCGGTCCGCACGCGGGCTTCATGTCCGTGCGGTCCGGTCTCGAGAGGTCGCTGCCCGGTCGTCTCGTCGGCGTATCGGTCGACGCCGACGGCGCCCCGGCGTACCGGCTGGCACTGCAGACCCGTGAGCAGCACATCCGCCGCGAGAAGGCCACCTCGAACATCTGTACGGCGCAGGTCCTGCTGGCCGTCGTTGCCTCGATGTACGCCGTGTACCACGGGCCGGACGGCCTGAAGGCGATCGCCGACCGCGTGCACAACTACGCCGGCAAGCTCGCCGCGTCACTGCGGACAGGCGGGGTCGAGGTCGTGCACGACGACTTCTTCGACACGGTGCTCGCCCGCGTGCCGGGTCAGGCCGCTGACGTGGTCGACGCCGCCCGGCAGAACGGGATCTGGCTGCGGCTCGTCGACGCGGACCACGTCGGCATCTCCTGCGACGAGAAGACCGATGCCGCGACCCTCGCCCGCGTCTGCCAGTCCTTCGGCGTGCAGTACGACGACACGCTCGGCGCCGCTGCGATCGCAGTACCGCGGACGACGGAGTACCTGACGCACCCGGTGTTCAACACCCACCGGTCCGAGACGGCAATGCTGCGGTACCTGCGCAAGCTGTCCGACAAGGACTACGCGCTCGACCGCGGGATGATCCCGCTCGGGTCCTGCACGATGAAGCTGAACGCGACCACCGAGATGGAGCCGGTCACCTGGCCGGAGTTCTCGGACCTGCACCCGTTCGCGCCGATCGAGGACGCTGCCGGCTACGTGACGCTGATCGGTCAGCTCGAGCGCTGGCTCGCCGAGGTCACCGGCTACGCGAAGGTGTCGATCCAGCCGAACGCGGGCTCGCAGGGTGAGCTCGCCGGTCTGCTCGCGATCCGCGGGTACCACCGGGCCCAGGGCGATCTCGATCGGAACGTCTGTCTGATCCCGGCGTCCGCGCACGGCACCAACGCCGCCTCGGCCGTGATGGCCGGTATGAAGGTGGTCGTTGTCAAGGGCAACGACGACGGCACGATCGACCTGGACGACCTGCGGGCCAAGGCTTCCGAGCACGCGTCGAAGCTGGCGGCGATCATGATCACCTACCCGTCGACACACGGTGTCTACGAGGAGAGCGTCCGCGAGGTCTGCTCGATCGTCCACGAGCACGGCGGTCAGGTGTACGTCGACGGCGCGAACCTGAACGCACTCCTGGGGCTGGCGAAGCCCGGCGAGTTCGGCGGCGACGTCAGCCACCTGAACCTGCACAAGACGTTCTGCATCCCGCACGGCGGTGGCGGTCCGGGTGTCGGACCGGTCGGTGTCGCGGCGCACCTGGCGCCGTACCTGCCGAACCACCCGCTGCTCGACCAGGCCGGTCCCGAGTCCGGCGTCGGCCCGATCAGCGCGGCGCCGTTCGGATCCGCGGGCGTGCTCGCGATCTCGTGGGCGTACATCCGGATGATGGGCGCCGAGGGGCTGACCGCGGCGACCAAGACCGCGGTACTGAGCGCGAACTACGTCGCGAAGCGGCTCGAAGGCGCGTTCCCGGTCCTCTACACGGGCGAGAACGGCCTGGTCGCGCACGAGTGCATCCTGGACCTGCGGCCGATGACCAAGGAGACCGGGATCAGCGTCGACGACGTCGCGAAGCGGCTGATCGACTACGGCTTCCACGCGCCGACGATGTCGTTCCCGGTCGCGGGCACGCTGATGGTCGAGCCGACCGAGTCCGAGGACCTGGACGAGCTGGACCGCTTCTGTGACGCGATGATCGCGATCCGGCACGAGATCGACCGGGTCGCGGCGGGCGAGTGGCCGGCCGCGGACAACCCGCTGGTGAACGCGCCGCACACCGCCGAGTCGGTCATCAACGACAAGTGGGAGCACGCTTACACTCGCGAGGATGCTGCGTTCCCCCGCTCGGTGGACCGCGCCTCGAAGTACTGGCCGCCGGTCCGCCGCATCGACGGCGCCTACGGCGACCGCAATCTGATCTGCTCCTGCCCGGCCCCGGAGGCTTTTGAGTAATGTCCCTGCGTTCTGACACCGCCGCTGCTCTGTACGCCGAGATCGCGGCGGCTCAGAGCGAAGGAAAGTTGCCGTCGGTGAACGGTGGCGTGATCCGGGACGGAGCGCTGGTGTGGACCGGCGCGCGCGGGCGGTTCGCCTCGGCGGGCGGGGGGTTGCCGGGGGCGGATGTGCAGTACCGGATCGGGTCGATTACCAAGACGTTGACGGCGATCCTGGTGCTGCAGTGCCGCGACGACGGGTTGCTGTCGCTGAATGATGCTGTGGGCAAGCATCTGCCGGGGATCGCGTTCGGGGACCGGACGGTTCGGCAGTTGCTCGCGCACAGCGGCGGGATGAACGCCGAACCCGAAGGCCCTTGGTGGGAACGGAATCCGGGCGTCTCGTTCGACCAGCTGACGGCGGCGATGGACGAGTCGCAGGCGGTTGGTCCCGCGGATCGCCGGCATCACTACTCCAACCTGGGGTGCGGCCTGCTCGGCGAGATCGTGGCGCGGTTGCGCGGGTCGTCGTGGTGGGAGTTGACACAGGAGCGCATCCTCGCGCCGTTGGAGATGCGCCGTACGACGTACTTCCCGGAGGCCCCCGCCGCGGAGGGGTTCTCGGTCCATCCGTTCAGCGGCCAGCTCGTGCCGGAGCCGGCGTACGACTCCGGCGCGATGGCTCCGGCCGGGCAGTTGTGGAGCACGATCGAGGACCTGGCCCGGTACGCGTCGTTCTGGATCGATCCCGTGCCTGAGGTGTTGAGCCGGGAATCGGTCGAGGAGATGGCGGCTCCGGTCGCGTCGGATCCGCGGGAAGGGCTGACGGCGTCGTACGGCCTTGGTCTGCGGTTGATCGCGGACGACCCGCACCTGCTGATCGGTCACACCGGCTCGATGCCCGGGTTCCTCGCGGGGCTGTTCGTCGACCGCGTACGCCGGATCGGAGCGGTGACGCTCGGCAACGCGACGTACGGGCGGGTTGCCTCGCTGGCGCCTGACCTGGTCCGTATCCTCGCCGCGTACGAGCCGCCGCTCGCGCAGGAGTGGGTGCCGGAGCCGACGCTTGCCCAAGGCACCGATCTGCTCGGCCATTGGTACTGGGGCAACACGCCGCTCACGATCTCTGTCTCCGCGGGCATTCTGCAGCTCAGCGGCGGCCTCACCACGCGCCTGTCCCCGCTGGCCCCCGACCTCTACCAGGGCCGCGACGGCTACCTGGCAGGCGAAAAACTGCACGTCATCCGCGACGGCGGTGAAATCAGCCATCTCAACGTCGCGACGTTCGTCCTGACCAGAACCCCGTACGGTGGCTGACGCCGATCAGGCGGGTTTACCGTTTGCTCTACTTCGGGCATGGCGATGCACGAGTGGGAGATCTACGTCGTCTATTCGCGTTCGATCCGTGGCGAGCGAGCATCTTGCTGGTCGCAGGGGACAAGGCCGGTCGGTGGAAGGCTTGGTACGACGAGGCGATTCCGCTCGCGGAGCACCGTTACGAGATCTACCTGAAGCAACGACAGGCTGACGAGGAGGGCGATCGGTGAGCGGGTACGTGAGCTGGCGAGACATCCGTGGTCGGGAGGTCGCGCGTGCCGGTGGCGAGGATGCTGTCGCGGCCGGCAAGCAGGAGCTCCTGGCGGAGGTCCAAGGACACCGCCTGGCGGAGATCCGGCGCGCTCGCGGTCTGACTCAAGCTCAGGTCGCCGAGCGGATGGGCGTCACCAAGGGCCGGGTCTCGCAAATCGAGCAAGGCAAGATCTCAGGGCAGGAGGTCCTCCTCCGCTACGCGGCTGCGCTCGGCGGTCGGTTGCATCAGGCAATCTATTTCGACGATGGCGACATCGCCGCGATCGCCTGACGAGAACCCCGTTGGGCGGTTAGGCTGTGATGCATTGCATGGAGTAGATCAGGGGTAGATCACCCGGCTGCTTACCGGGAGGGCGCAGGTTCGAGTCCTGCCTCCATGTCTCTGCTGGAAACGGGGGTCCTATGTCGGAGGAAGCACGCGCCACAGCCTCGGCAGGGTATGCGATCGGCCGGCTGGAGCAGGCGCTTGAGCGTGCGCTGACCTCCGACGATCTCGCCGTACGCCGACGTGCGGCCGCCCGGGTCGATGCCTGGCGCAACGTGCTCGACGGGATGGCGTCCGGGCGGCTCACCGTTGGATCGCGGACCCCGGTGGCGAACACGCCGGCCTGGGTCACGCTCGAGGTGGCGCACGGCGGGTTCGCGACCGGCCGCTATCTCGCCGAGGCGCCGCTGCGTGAGGACGAGCTGGCACGAGTGCCGGAGAATGCGCCGGGGGAGACCGACCGGGAGCGGCTCAACCTGTGGTTCTTCGGCGATGAAGGGCTCGCGGAGCTCGGTCGGGCGCTTCGGAGCGGGAACTACCGGATCGACGTGCCGGAAGAGTCGGCGCTGCTGGTCGTGGCCTGGTTGCTCGAGCGGGAGCAGTACGCCGCGGCGCTCGACCTCACGTCGGAGCTGCGTCCGCTGATGCACCGGCTCCGGTTCACGCCGACGTTCAGCCCGTCGTCGACGCCGTCCGGCGCGGTGGTCCGGCTGCAGCCGGTCGCCGAAGTTCGCAGTACGTTGCGGCAGGCAACGGTACGGCCGCCGATAGCTGCCATGCTGGAGACCCTGCGGGTCTGGAACCCGCTGTACGACCGGCTGGTGGCGCTGTGGTGCGACACGGTCGACGACGAACTGCCGGAGCTGACCGCCGACGGCGCGGTCGTCGGTGGATGGCCCTGCCGCGTCTGGCCGGACGACTGGGTGGAACGGCGTTCTCAGTGGCTGGACGAGTTCCACGCTGCTGCCGAGGTCCATGGCCGTCGGCCTCCGAAGAGCAACTTCGCCCGGCTGCAGGCGGCGCTCGAGCGTTGCCCGTCCGACAGTTCGGCGCTGAGCGGTCGTGAGGTCGGCTGGATCCGGCGCGCGCTGGCCAACACGATCCAGGCCCACGGCGCGCCCGGATCGGAGGCGCGGGCGGCCTTGCGTGCGACGCAGAACGCCGTCGCCGCGCGGCCGACGTACGCGACCTTGGCACACGTGCTGAGCTGCCGGCTGGATCGGTTCCCGGATGACGGCGGGCTGCCGACGCTGGATGCGATCGACGGTGAGGTCACGACTGACGAGGTCCCGGCGGCGGCAGGCGCGGTCATCCCGGCGCACCTGCTTGCGAAGGCAGCGCGGGCGCTCGAGGCTCCGATCGGTGAGTTGGTGGATCGCGGCGTCATCAGCTCGGGGGAGGTGCTCGCGCAGGTGCTGCCGCAGATCACGTCGCAGTTGCTCGCCGCCAACATCGAGGACCCGTCGCTGGCCGCCGCATATGCTCAGACCTACGCGGCCTTCCGTCGTCGGCGGAGCCTGTTGCTGCTGAACCTTGAACACCAGGTGCGTTTCGACGAGCTGCCCTGGATTGCCGCCGTCGCGCCGTACCGCGATCGGCGTGTTCAGGCGACGCGGGCCGCGGCGCAGTCGCTGCGTGAGACAACCGTCCTGGCTCTCACCGCCTTCCCGCAGACGATCCTGCCTAATCCGCTCGTGCGTGAGCTGGGCGCGCTGGCGTCTCAGGCAGACCTGAAGCTGCCTCTGGTCGAGGAGGTGGCTGCTGACATCTTCATGGGGACATTCACCGAGAAGTGGCGTGCCGCGGCTGCCGTGGCGAGTCGGGTGCTGTCAGGGACGCTGTACGCGCAGTACTACGCCCTTCCCGCCGCGTGGCCGGCTCGCGAGCAGCGGCGGTACAAGCGCTGGGGCAAGGCGACCGCAGACGACTTCGCAGAGATGTGCGCGCAGCGCGCTCTCGAGGCACACAGCGGCGGTGGTGGGCACGTTGCCAAGAACGGAACGGTGCTGGAGCAGAGCCAGATCCTGACCACGCACAATCTGGCTGTCCTGATCGACGCGCTGCAGCTGACGGACCGGCTCCGGGAGGTCGCGCCGGACCTGTCCGACCGTGCGTTCACCTGGGCAGTGCAGCGTCAGACCCAGCCGCGGGCTACCTGGATCACCGAGCTGCAGGGGATCAAGAACACGGCGTATGCGTGGCGGCAGGCGATCTTCTACCTGAGCTTCTGCGACCAGTCCGCGCAGAGTGACGTGCTGACGAGGCTGGGGGAACGGTCCGCCGTACTAGGGCCACGGTTTGCTCCGGCTGTTGCGGGGCTGCGACATGTGGCCGCAGGAGATCGCTTCAACGCGGAGGGCAGGACGGCGCGCGGTGGCCGTCGTCTGCTCGGCTGGAGCGCCGGACCGCATTGGCTGGCCCGTTCTGTCCCGTGAGGATGTTCACGTCTCGGGTGGTCGAGTTGACACGGTCGGTGAGGCGGGCGAAAGTTAGGCCTGCCTTAGTAAGGGTTGCCTTACTCGACAACTTCCCGGGAGATCTGGATGTCGCAGCCCGCGCGCCTGACCGCGCTGCCAACACCAGTCCGCGACCCGTTCAGCGGCCGGTGGCCGCTGGCCTCGACGGTGACGGATCGGGAGCGTGGACCGTTGCCGCACGGCTCGCCGGGAGCGGTACTGCGCCGGACCGCCGAGGTGCTGGGTGAGCCGCGAATCCCGTCGACAGGCGTGGGGGAGTCGGCCGCGCTCGACCTGGTCGCGGGTCTGCTGGACCAGAACGGCGTCGACCTGAGCCACCCGCACGCGGCGGCACACCTGCAGCCGCCGGTGCTCCAGGTCGCGGTGGACGCGGACGCACTGGCCTCCGCCTCGAACGCGTCGATGGACACGTACGACTCCGGTCCGGCGACGCTCGCGATCGAGCACTGGGTCGTGAAATCGCTGGCCGACCTCGCCGGATTCGGCCCGGAGGCGGACGGCGTACTGACGCCCGGTGGTTCGATCTCGAACCTGCTCGCCGTCCTGATCGCCCGCGACAGCGCGGCCGCCGCGGCGGGAGTCGACGTACGGCGGAACGGCCTGCAGGGGGTGGAGCGGCCGGTCGTGTTCTGCTCCGAGCTGGCGCACTTCTCCCTCCAGCGAGCCTGCGCCGCCCTCGGGCTCGGCGAGTCGGCGGCGATCACGATTCCGGCCGACGAGAACTTCCGCATGCGCACTGATCTACTCGCCGACGAGCTCGCGAAGCCCGGCCGTACGCCGGTCGCCGTGGTCGCGACTGCCGGTACGACGGACTTCGGATCTATCGACCCGATCGCCGACCTCGCGACGCTGGCCCGCGCGTACCGGGTCTGGCTGCACGTGGATGCGGCGTACGGGTTCGGGGCGCTGTTCTCCGAGCGACTGGCGCCGCTGCTCGCTGACCTCCCGCTGGCGGACTCGGTCACGCTGGACCTGCACAAGATCGGCTGGCAGCCGGCCGCGACCAGTGTGCTGCTGGTGGCCGACCGGACCCGGTTCTCCGCGTTCGATCGGTCGGTGGACTACCTGAACCCGGCCGACGACATCGACTCCGGGCTCGACGGCCTGCTCGGACGCAGCCTGCAGACCACCCGACGTCCGGATGCGGTCAAGGTTGCCACCACGCTGACGGCGTACGGGCGGTCCGGACTGGGCACAATGCTCGACACCTGTCACGAGCTCGCGCATGCCGCCGCGGCCCGGGTCATTGCCGACAGCAACCTCGAGTTGCTGGCGCCGGTGACCCTGACCACGGTGGTGTTCCGGGTCGCCGGGCAGGGGCTGGAGGCGTCCGCTGCGGATGCCCTCCAGGGCGAGGTCCGGCGCCGGTTGCTGACGTCGGGACGGGTGCTGATCGGCCGGACCAAGCTGCCGGCCGGCGGCGGCCGCCCGGCAGCGGTCGCGTTGAAGCTGACGCTGCTGAACCCGAACGCCACCGCGACGGACATCGAGGATCTGCTCGACCAGGTCGTGGCCACCGGCCTCGACGTCCTGACCGGTGAGGGAGCGGCGTGAGCATTGCTGTCGTAGCGCACTTGAACGCAATCCTGCGGTGTTACACGCGCGAGTCGTCCGTGCCGGTCGCGGTCGGGCCGTTGACCTTCTCGGTGGGTACGGCGACGGTCACCGCGCAGGTGGAGCATGCGTCGCGGACGGGGTTGCATCAGTTCACCGACGTGCGGGTGGACGGCGTACCGGCCGTTCCTGAGGACTTGGTGCGGCTGCTGTCTGCGGATGCCGACCCCGCGGAGGTCGATGACCTGGCGGCGCGTACTGCGGAGTCCGTGCGGAACGTCTCACGGTTTGTGGATGAGGCTGACGGCGAGCGGGGCCCCGGGCGCTTCCTGGAGTTCGAGCAGGCGTTGCTGTTCGGGCATCTGAACCACCCCGCGCCGAAGAGCCGGGACGGGCTCAGCGGTGCCGAGCTGGCGGCGTACTCGCCCGAGCTGGCTGGTCGTTTCGCACTGCACTGGTTTGAGGCCGACGCCGAGCTGGTGTCGTCGGACCAGGTGGTCGGTGCGCCCTCGCTCCAGGGGCTGGACGCCGTGCAGCTGATGGGCGAGCTGGCCGGTATCACTCCGTCGTCGGGCCGGGTATTGATCCCGGCTCATCCGTGGCAGGCCGCGGCCGTGGTTTCGCGACCGCGGGTCGCCTTGCTGATCGCGTCGGGGCGGGTCAAGGCGCTGGGGCCACAGGGTGTGCAGTGGTATCCGACGTCTTCGCTGCGGACCGTCTTCCATCCGGACCTGCCGGTGATGCTGAAGCTGTCGCTCGGTCTGCGGATCACCAACTCGCGGCGCGAGTCGACGCCGACCGAGCTGCGGCGCGGGTTGGAGATCAATCGGCTGCTCGACGCGGCGTACAACGCGGGTACGGCGACCGCGCACCCGCGGTTCAGCATTGTCAGGGACCCAGCGTGGGTTGCTCTTGACGAAGGGGGGCCGACGTTGACCGGTCTTGACGTTGCTGTGCGGGAGGTGCCGGCAGACGTCAACAGTTATGTGTGTTTGGCGGGTCTGGTCGCGCCTCGTCCAGGCGAGGTCAGTCGGCTGAGTGTGTACGCCTCGGACGACCCGGCCGGCTGGGTGGCGGAGTACATCGACAACGTGCTGATCCCGATGCTTCACCTGTACGCCGAGACGGGCATCGGGCTCGAGGCGCATCAGCAGAACACGCTGGTGCGGCTCGACGGTGCGGGGCGGATCAAGGGCGGCGCCTATCGCGACAACCAGGGTTATTACCTCGCCTCGTCGTACCTGCGTGGTCTCTTGGCGGTGACCGGGTTGGGCGACTCGACGCTCGCGGTGGTCGATGACCCGATTGTCGACGACCGGTTGACCTACTACCTGCTGCACAACCAAGCGCTGGCTGTTGTGGGCTGTCTGGCGGCGGATGGGATCGCTGACGAGGCTGTGCTGCTCGGCGTAGTGCGGGAGCGACTGACGCTCGCGCTGCCGTTGCTGAAGGCCGCTGGGCCCTCTGGGGACCGGTTGGCGCGGCGCTGGCTGGAGGCAGACACGCTGCCGTGCAAGGCGAACATGCTGACCAGGCTGCGCGGTATCGACGAAGTGGTAGCGCCGCTGGACGCCCAGTCGGTGTACCTCGACATCCCGAACCCGCTGCGATGAGGTGTGGCCTAGAGCCGGTCCTCCACCTGGACGACGGCTTCGACCTCCGCCCGGCCGGCGCCTCCGACGCGGCGCGGATCGCGCTGTGGATGGCGCAGCCGCATGTCCGGCAGTGGTGGCACCAGGACTGGTCGGTCGAGCGCTGGGCTGGGGAGATCAGTCGGCAGGCGTCGGGGGAGCACTCGATCCCTTGTGTGGCTGCCGTCGACGCGGAGGACTTCGGGTACGTCGAGCTGTACCGCGTGCGCCATGACCACCTGGCGGAGTACTACGCCAGCGGCGAGCACGACTGGGGCATGCACCTCGCCATCGGCGATGTCACGCGGGTCGGTCGTGGGCTGGGTCGTCGGCTGATCGGTGCGGTCGCGGATGCGTTGCTGCGCGCCGATCCGGCGTGCTCACAGGTGGTGGCTGAGCCCGACGTACGGAACACCGCGTCCGTCCGTGCGTTCGTCGCGGCCGGCTTCGTCCAGCAAGGGGAGCTGCAGCTGCCCGAGAAGACTGCAGTACTGATGATCCGCTCGCGGACTCTGGAGGAATGACATGTACGACGTGATCGCGATCGGTTGTGGGCCGTTCAACCTCGGGCTCGCCGCACTGGCCTCCGAGGTGGACGAGCTGGACATTGCGGTACTGGACAGCAGGCCGGAGTTCACGTGGCACCGGGGGCTGATGTTCTCCGACGCGATGCTGCAGGTGTCGTTCCTGGCTGACCTGGTGTCGCTGGTCGAACCGGCGCACCACCTGTCGTTTCTGTCGTTCCTGCGTGCGAATGACCGGCTCTACCAGTTCTATGTGCGGGAGAAGTTCCATCCGACGCGGCGCGAGTACGAGACGTACCTGCGGTGGTGTGCTGCCCAGCTGGAGTCGCTGCACTTCGGTCACCACGTGCGTGACGTGGTCTGGGACGGGTCGGCGTTCTCGTTGACGGTCGAGCGCGGTGAGGCCGTTGAGCACTTCGAGGCCCGGCATCTGGTGGTTGGCGTCGGCACTGAGCCTTTTGTACCCGCTGCGCTGGCTGGACTGCCTCCAGAGCGGTTCCTGCACTCGGCGGACTACCTGTACCGGCGTGACCATCTGCTGCGCGCCGGTCACGTGACTGTTGTCGGCTCGGGTCAGTCCGGCGCTGAGTGCTTCCTGGACCTGCTGCGAGCTGACGGCCCAGCTGTGTCGTGGCTGACTCGTACTGGGGCCTTCACACCGCTGGACTACTCGAAGCTCGTGCTCGAGATGACCACACCGTCGTACGTCGACTACTTCCATGCTTTGGACGAGCCTGTGCGCGATCGACTGGTAAAAGAGCAGTGGCGCCACTACAAGGGCATCTCGTCGGAGACGCTGGAGGAGATCCACGACGTCCTCTACGCCCGGGACCTGAGCGTCAGCCCTGCTGAGCTACAGGTCGGCGTCGGCGTCGTCTCCGGGGTCACCCGCGCTGACCGTCTCGAACTGACCATGCTCCACACCGACAGCGGCAAGACGTTCCAGCACACCACCGACGCCGTAGTAGCCGCCACCGGCTACCGCAACCGCCCGCTGCCGTTCATGGAGTCCCTGCAGCCTGCGATCCAGCACGACGCCGCCGGCCGCTGGGTGATCAACCGCGACCACAGCGTTCGGGCGGCTGATGCTCTCGCCGGTCGTCTCTTCGTTGCGAACGCCGACCTTCACTCGCACGGCGTGGCAGCGCCGGACCTGGGCATCGGTGCCATCCGCAATGCAGGCATCCTCAACAGCATCGCCGGTCGCGAAGTCTTCCGCCTGCCGAAGTCGACCGCCTTCACGACGTTCGCGATCCCCGGATGAACGATCTCTGGACTCGTTGCTCCGCAGACCTGCTGGCAAAACTGATCTCCCAGTTCTGCACGGAGGGTTTGCTAGAGCCGATCGACAACCGCTTGGAGCTGGGTAAGGCGTCGTACACCTTCGAGGCGACCCGTGGCGGGTTCGGCAGCTGGCGGGTCCAGGCCGGGTCGATCCGCCGTACCACTGCCGGCATCCTCGGCAACGACGAGAGCGAACCCGCCGTCGACCCGGTGCAGTTCTTCGTCGAGGCAGCCGACGTACTGGGTCTCGACGGGTCGACGGTTGCGGGGTACGTCGCCGAGTTGACGAACACGCTGGCGGCCGACGTACGCATGGCTGCTTCTGCAGTGCCGGTGGGGGAGTTGCTCGACCTGCACCACAGCCGCCTCGAGGGCCACCTGACCGGCCACCCGCTGCTCGTCGCCAACAAGGGCCGCCTGGGCTTCTCCGCCTCCGACAGCGAACGCTACGCCCCAGAAGCCCGTACGCCGCTGCGCCTGGTGTGGCTCGCCGTACGCCGAGGCCTCGCCGAGTTCCGCGGTACGCCGGACCTCTCCGAACACGCCGTCATCGCCCGCGAACTAGATGTTGAGACTGTGGCGGCGTTCCGGGGCCGGCTGGACGACCCGGACGCCTACGTCTGGCTCCCATGCCACCCCTGGCAACTCGACCACGTCGTCCGCACCCAGTGGGCTCGAGAACTAGCCACCGGCGAGATCGTCATCCTGGGTGAAAGCCCCGACGAGTACCTCCCCACCCAATCCATCCGCACGATGGTCAACATCACCAACCCGACGCGCTACCAGGTAAAACTTCCCCTGAAAATCCTCAACACCTCCGTCTACCGAGGCATCCCCTCCCACTGCACTCTCGCCGCCCCCATGCTCACCCAATGGCTCCGCGGCCTCTGGTCCCGCGACGAGGTCTTCCAGCAACTCGGCACCGAACTCCTAGGCGAAGTAGCATCCGTCACCGTCCCCCACCCGGAGCTCTCAACCCACCCCGGCATCCCCTACCAATGGACCGAAACCCTCGGCACCATCTGGCGCGACCCGATCGACCCCCGCCTGCGCGACGGCGAATCCGTCTGGCCTTTAGCCGCCGTCTTACATCCTGGACTAGCGGAGGAACTGATTGCGCGCTCCGGAGCCGCCCCCCAAACCTGGCTGAGCTGCCTCCTCTCTACCCTCTTCCGCCCCTTGCTCCACCTGCTCCACCACTACGGCATCACCGTCAACCCCCACGGTGAAAACCTCGCCATCATCTGCAATTCTCAGGGCATTCCAGTTCGTCTGGTCATTAAAGACCTGGTCGATGACATCAACCTTTCAAGCGACGAAATATCGGTGCGTGGGAATGCTCCTGATGCGCACTCCAGAGTCCTTCCAAGAAAGTCTTGGAACGTTCTCAGGCAATACATTGTCGACGCCCTCTTGATAGGTGTCATGAACCCACTCGCCAGTCAGAGTCACATCCCCGAAGCAGCTTTCTGGTCCCTGGCCCGAGCTGAAATAGGCCGCTATATGGCTGCGCATCCGGAGTACGCCGCCCGTCTGGCCGCCACAGCCTTTCTCGGCGAGTCCTTCGGCCGCTACCCCCTGAACGGCTACCGCCTGACCCTTGGCTATGCCGACCTCGACACACGTCCTCCAATCCCGTCCACCGGCACCATCCCGAACCCGCTCCACCTGCCGTAGCCGGTCCCTTTGTGAGATTGACTGTTAAGACGGTCGCCGATCTCTTGACACGCCTCAGCGTGAAAGCGGTACAACACATCATGCTTTCCGCGCGGTTCCGGCCACTCAGGGTGGCAGACTTGACACTCACTGCTACATTCGCTTCACTCTGCAAGGTCGGCGATTCGAAGGTCGCCTGGATGGAGTGCACGGGGTGACGCTTGTCGAGCGTGCTGCGGCGGAACTTTCGCCCGCAGATCATGGTTCGCCGGAGACCGACCTGAGTGACGCCGAACCGGCCGCCCTGTCGCACAGCCGGCCGGCTGTCTCAGGCCTGAGGCTGGGGCTGCTGAGATGGACGCTCAAGAAACGCCGGCATCGGCTTGCGCGCCACTGGAACGACACCACACGGCATCCTAGGACACCGCGGCTCCCTGGTGATCCGTTGTCGGTCGGGCAGTGCGGGGTCAGCTCGGCCTGGCTGATGCCCAGGCTCCGTCGGTCCTGGCGATCTCAGGCTCGTTACTGCTTTGGTGACGTCCGGTTCGGCGCGGACAAAGAGATCGCGGCGTTCCATTGCTGGGTCGAGATAGGTGACGAGGCGTCGCCGCGGCGTTTGGTGATTGACCTGACTTTCGATCAGTTCGACCAGTTCAGCCGATTTGAAAAACTATCTAACCGTCCGGTGCTCTGTGAATATTACGGCGACCTCACCAATTGGTCGATCGAGTACAAAGCGAACAGCCGGAGAAGCCTCGAGGAATTGCGTGGCGACTCGGTCTGGGACAGATACACAGCGCTTGATCAGGCTACGAGCCCGGTCTGGCGCAAGGCATTTCGAAGCCTCCATCAGGCGATGGCAGTCCGGTCCCGATCGGTGACCACCCAGCAGCAAACGTCGTCGGGCGCCGCCGGTTCTGAATCCGTGGGGTCCACGGCCGCCTGAGCGCGGCTCTCTTTGGTGATGTGAGGTCGAGCTGACATCACCAATGGTCTGACAGGAGACAGCTCGCTTGTCCACCATTGCCTCGCGACCCGAGACGCTTCTGCTTGGCGGCCGGGTCGGTCCAGTGTCCCGCCCCTCGCTCGAGGACTGCCGAAGGAACAGTCCTGAGTTCGCCGACCTACTGGCCAATGCCGCCAGCGAGTACGAAGTGCCTAGCCGGGCGCTGAGCGTCCGTACCCTCTTGCATCTGCCACGACTGACTCGATCGGACGGCACCGTGTCCCGGCGGAGTGTCGAGACCGAGTTGCACCGTCACGCCGTTCGGCTCCGAGAGGATCAGCGGAGCGTCGGTGAGCTGATTCCGCGGAATCGGTTCGACCTGTCTGATCTTCGGTTCGTCCGGCTCACGAACAGCGTCGCGGACCCAATCTTCGGCCGGCTCCATTACCTGCGGAATGCTCGTGCCGGGTCTGTCAACTTTGCGCTGGTCGAGCCCCTGAGCCGGCGTCCGGTGACCTTGTGCAGTGTGTCGCCGTTGGAGTGGATGCGGGTCGCGCGGCAGTTGCAGACACAATTCGATGTACCACTCGGTTCGGCCTGGGACGTGTCTCGGGTGTACTCGTTCGACGTGGCTCCCGCCAACGCGATCTCATACCTGTTGGGTAAGCTCCGGTCGGCGATTCGGCAGGAGTTGCCGAGCGTGCGGGTGCTGACCACGGCGGTCGACCCGAATCTCGGCTTCACCGGGTCCAGCTACCGCTCTGCCAACTGGCAGCAGTGGATGTCAATCACGGCCAGGCCGTACCTGTACGTCGATGGCCTCTACGCGAGCCCTCGCCAGCTCCGGAACCGCTTCGGCGGCGCCAACCTCGCCCAGCTCAGTGCCGAGAATCGCGCGCATCGATTCGAACAGAGCCGCTTCCGCCTGCTCGACTCAGTGATCTTCTGCAGCCGGGTCCGTGGTGAGACCGAACAGGTTGCCGCCGGCGAGTACCGCCTCCTTCGGCGCTGAACGGTCAGCAGGGCCTGAGATGTGATCTGGCGAGTAGCTCGTCAACGCGTTTGCGGTCGGGCATAGGGTCCGGCAGCGGAAAGTCGCTCGCCGCGCAGGACATAGCGGCTGCGGCCCAGACGGCGACTTCGTCGGTGAATCTTCGGTCGTTGTCGATCAGGCGGGTTGCGAGGGCGGCGCAGAAGGCGTCGCGTGCAGCGGAAGCTTCCTTGTAGATCGACGGGATGCTCGGGACGCTGAAAGGCTCGTCGAAGGCTTTCGAGTAGATGGTGCAGCCGCCGTTAACCAAGAGACAGAGGGTGTCCAGGCCGAAGACGAGCAGGCTGCGAGCAATCGGATCAGGGTCGAACGGAGCGGGGGCCGGCGGCGCGAAGGAGGCGAGTTCCCAGGCGTGCGCGATCAGGTAGTCGATCCGGGGAAAGGCGTCCCAGGAGATCCCCTTGTCCGAGTAGGGCTGACCTGGCGTGACGATGACCAGCGGTCGGCGGACCGGGACGCGGTGGACAACTTCGAGCGTGTGCTGCACGACGTCGCGTGGTACCTCGAAGGTCAGCAGCAGTACGTCGGCCGCCGCTAGCTCGTCGTACCGCTCATCGATGTCCCTGGCCTCGATGCAGACCTCGTTCTGATTGCGCCAGTTGATGGCGATGCTGTCGCCCATCTCCTGCTCGAGCACACCGGTGAAAGGGGTCTGGGAGCGCCGGACGCGTTTGATCAGCGAGGAGTCGACGCCCTTGTTCTCGACGTAGTGCATGATCTCTTCGCCGAAGGCGTCATCCGCGACCGCGGCGATCAGCGACGTCTTGAGTCCCAGACGGGCCGCGGCCACCGCCTGAGTCAGCCCCTTGCCTCCGGGTGACCGCTCGAACCCATGCGCCTCGGTCGACGTCTCGGGCGGCGGCAGCCCCTTGATGCGGAACTTCACGTCCATCACGGCGCCACCGACGATGATGACCCGGCCGGCTGCCGAGGTTTCTGGTACTGACGTCCTGTGAAGCGTGAGCTTGGTCGACCTACCGGCTGGTGGGTCATCGGCGCGGATGAGTTGGCCGGCCAGCTCCTGCAGGACATCGAGCTCGATGGAGCCGCGAAGAGCCCGGTCGCTCGGAGCGGCGGAGCGCGGATATTCGAGGGCGTCATGCAATTCGTGCCAATTGGCCAGCAGGGTCTCCCGACGCCGGCCGAGCGCGGACTTGTACAGCGAGCGCTGGAGTCGATCGCCGAAGGCTTCTGAGAGCGCCTCGGCGTGCAGCTCGAGCGCCAGCATCACATCCGCTACAAGTCGTTGGGAACCGTGAAGCCGCTCGCGGACACAGTCGGCGACCAGCGCGACCACGGCCTCGGCCGGGACTGCGTCAGCATGCCCCGCGAAGTGGCGTCCGGCAACCAACTCTCGCAATGGTGCGGCCAGGCCGGTTCGGTCCGAGCGGAGACGATCGGCCGTCAGGCCAGCACGGGTACGGAGTTTCTCGAGAACGTTGGCGAGCATCAGGACGTCGGTCGTCTGCTCGGCGCCGGTAGTGGTCATCGGACGGTGCCATCTCCTTTACCGGGGGCGCCGTGGCCCGGGTGCCCACGGCGCCGTTCCATTGGTTCGTCAGCGCTGTTGAGTTGTCTTCGACGGCCGTTCCCCTGGGCCTGCCTGGAGATCGCCGGGGCCGGCGGTGGTCGGGGTGGAGGTGGTTGGTGCGACGGGGCTGGGGGCGACGGTGCTGTCGACCATGGCGACGATGCTGTAGACGGTGAAGCAGACAGCCGTCATTGCCAGTGCGCCGAGGAAGATGAGGACCTTCCTCCAGTTCTTGGCGATCGCGAAGGAGAAGGCGAAGATCAGCAGCAGTGCGAGTGCTTGGTTGCCGTCCATGGTGTCCCCTCGATTCTTGATCTCGCGCGTTCGACAGCTCCGGGGTTCCGGGCTCTGCCGAACCGCTGGCGATGCTGGTGGCATCTGGTCTCATGGTCAGCCCGTGCAGTTGAGATCGGCAGGGGCGAGTTTTGCCACCAAATGGGGAACTTTGGCACGTGCAGATGACGGCTTGATCAGCCACGGTTGCCAATCGGCCGACCGGTGGCTGCCAATTGGCAAAGTCAGTCGTCGTCCGGGAAGAGCTCGTGATATTTCTTGTCGACCGTTTCGCGGAGTGGGTGAGCGGGTGCCCGGTGGTAGGTCTCCGCGAAACAGGCCATCGCGGCGGCTGCCCAGTGGATGTCTTGGATGGTGAGCTCGGCGTGGTCTGCCAGTCGCGCGGCCAGCGCGGCACAGAAGGCGTCGCGGGTGATCGAGGATTCTCTCAGGTCCGAAGGCGGGGCCTCGATCGATTGTTGCGGCTTGCCTTGCCGGTAGACGGTGCCGCCTCGGTCGACCAAAAGGCAGAGTGAGGGCAGACCGAGGCTCAAGAGCTCGTTGCTGAGCAGTTGGGGGTCGTACATGGACTCCTCGGAGAACGCGAACTTTTCGAGCTCCCACAGGTGCGCGACGAGGTAGTCGATGTATCTCAGTGCCGAGCTGAGCAGATGGCCGTCGGCGTAGGGCTGTCCTGGCGTCACGATCACGAGCGGCCGCGTCGAACTGGAGTTGACGAGACTGAGCGTATGTCGAAGGACGGAGAGCGGCATCTCGAAGGTTAGGAGCAGTACGTCGCACGACTTGATCGCGTCGGCCCGCTGATCGATGACCGAGCTGTCCAACTCGACACCGTCGCGCCAGACGACGGCCGAACTGTTGCCCGCGGGCAGTTCGAGGATCCCGGTGGCCGGTGTTTGGAGTCTCTCCTGGTCGGAAGGGTTGGGGATGGTCCTGAGCAGCGAGGTGTCAACACCCTCGCGCATGAGGTGCGCCTTGATCTCCTCGCCGGCGCCGTCGGCGGCTATGGCCGCGATCAGCGAGACGTCGAGATTCAGGTGAGCCGCTGCGACTGCTTGGCTGAAGCCCTTGCCGCCGGGTGAACGGATGTAGTTCATCGCCATCGTGGAGGTGGCCACGTCGGGTATCGATCTGATCCGCCACAGGTGGTCCATCGCGACGCCGCCGATGACCACAACCCTTCCGGCCGTGGCCGAACGGGCACCTGGTCCTGCTGGTGCCAGTGGTGGCTCGTCCGGTTCGATCAGCTCGACGACCGGAGCAGGATCCTCCAGCAGCTTGGCGAGCCGCTCGAAGACCTCGCCTTCTACTCGGTCGCGAAGCGTGTGCTCACCCGGTGGATCCGGCGTCGAGGTGGCGCCGTGGGCATGGTGAAGCGCTTCCCAGTGCTCGATGAGCGTTTCGCGACGCTTGCCTAAACCTCCGCGCTGCAGCACGTACCGGGCACGGCGGGAAATGTCGTGGTCTCTGTAGAGGTCGAGGTAGATCCCGAGGTTGAGGATCACATCGGCGATGATGCGGTCGGTGACGGATTCGAGTTGCGGGACGTGTTCGATGACGACCTCGACGGCGGCCGCTGCCGGTTTGTTCCCGCTGCGTACCGCTTGGTTCTGAACGACCGGGAGGCGGAGCAGAGCTGGGGCGGCGCGCGCGGACTGAAGGTGCTTGGCTGTCAGTCCGTCGAATCGCCGGAGTGACTCGAACACGGACACCAGGATGGACGGCTCGGCCGGTCCTGGGCCATCAGTCTCGGACATGCGCGCGCCCCCCAGCACAGCGAGGTCAACATGTTCATTATGCGGTTAACCGCGCTAGTCCGCCGTCCGGTCAGCGCGTCGTCGGATCGAGCAGGCGATTGATTCACTTCAGGGAGCTCACCCAGCGGGTGGCTTGTGTGGCTTGGGTTAGGCGGCGTTCGAAGGTGGCTCCTACGGCGAGGAGGATCAGGCCGGCGGTGGCTACTGGCAGGGTTGGCCGGAGCCAGGTGCCGTGGGTGGTGGTGATGATGGCGGAGGGGAGGCCGGGGGTTGGGTGGATCCAGCTCGGTTGGTTGCGCCAGGCAAGGATTCCTACGGCCAGCAGGATCGGGCCCGTGGGACGGTCTACCACTCCGGGGTGGTGGTGGGCGTAACGGCGAAGATGATGTTCGCGGTGATCAGGACGACGGCGGACAGGAGGAGGGCGGGGCGGCGGCGTCCGTTCATGCCGTAGGCAACCAAGGGGGTCGCGACGATCGTGCGGACCGCACCACGGTGACGACAGCGGTAGAGACGGGGCGCGCCGGTCAGGGAGGGCATGCCGGGCATGGAGGAGAGAGAGGCCTATGAGCTGAGGCGTGGGGCGGGCGCTGCGGCCGGCTGTGGGTCGACTTGTACGGCGGGGCGGGCGAAACCGTGCTGCGTGCAGCCGCCGGCGGTGCTAATGGCGGAGCCGGTGCGGTCTCGCCCGGGACTGGGGGCGGAGACGCAACAGGTGAGGGCTGGTGGGCGGAGGCGCGACCGGCGGCGGTGGCGGTGGCGGTGGCGGTGGGAAAGCATGGCGGAGTGACCGGACGGCTCGTTGGTACGGAGGGTGACTGTCCACAGGTGTTTGCGGGTTGTGGGTAAGGCTATGGATAAGGGACGTATGTAGGCACCAGGTCGACGGTGAGTGACAGGGCGCGGCATTGCGGGCACGTCACACGGGTGATCGGCATACGTCCTCCTGGGGTTGGATCCGCTGTCCCGAGACGGAACGGCCTGTCGTTTGGGTGCGTCTATTGGGAGTTCTGGCGTAGGCTGCTGCGGTCTGTCGATCGGCTTGGTCGGGGGGACGGATACGGGGAGCAAGATGAATACAGGGCATGTGGAGCTTGCGAGGGCTCAGCAGGAGCGGTGGGAGTCGGCTTATGTGCGACGACCGCGGTTGCATGGGGTGGGGCCTTCGAGGGCGGCGGAGTGGGCGGCTGGGGTGTTTGGTGCCGCGGGCATCGATGATGTGCTGGAGTTGGGGGCGGGGCACGGTCGGGATGCGCTTTTCCTGGCCAGGCAGGGATTCAGCGTGCATGCCACCGACTTCAGCGAGGCGGCGCTGGATCAGTTGCGGCTGGAGGCGCAGCGGGAGGGGCTCGACGATCGGGTGACGGCGGCGTTGCACGACGTACGGGATCCGTTGCCGCCGGCCGATGCGACGGTCAACGCGGTGTTCGCGAATCTCCTGCTGAACATGGCGTTCTCGCCGTCCGAGCTGCGGTCGCTCGTCGCGGAGATCCACCGCGTTCTCTGCCCTGGTGGGATTTTCGTGTACGCCGTGTGGTCGGCAGCCGACTCGTGCGCGAAGCACTGGCGTCGGTTGGAGGACGGGCTGGCGATGCACGACGGCTTCGTCGGGCGGTTCTTCGACGAGTCACTGGTGACCGAGCTGGCCGAGGAGTGGCGGCTCGACGAGACGACGCCGTACGACGAAGGTCAGCGGCGGATGTGGCGGGTCACCATGACCAAACCCGTGCAGGAAAGCTGAAGCCGGCTCTAGGTGTTCCGGTTCCGAACAGGTGAAGTTGCCTGCGGAACCGGCGTGCCAGATTGCGGTGTGGTCACCAAAGCGAAAAGTTGCATTGACGAACCCGACCGGTTCCGACAGGCTCGGTCCGCGTCTCACCTTCGACCATCGGAGATACAGCAAAATGCAGTGGTACATCGACGTTCTGAAGAAGTACGCCGTGTTCAGCGGCCGGGCCCGCCGCAAAGAGTACTGGATGTTCGTGCTCTTCAACGTGATCGTCTCGATCATCCTGTCCATCCTGGACCGGATCCTCGGGCTCGACTTCGGCTCGGGCTCGAGCAGCTCGTCCGGCTGGCTGTCGACGATCTACAGCCTGGCGGTGCTGCTGCCGACGATCGGTGTGGCGATCCGGCGCATGCACGACACCGGGCGTTCGGGCTGGTGGATCCTGATCAACCTGATCCCGTGTATCGGGTGGATCTGGTTCATCGTCCTGGCTGCCCAGGAGGGCAACGCCGGTGACAACGCCTACGGTCCGGACCCGAAGGCGGCCGAGCGGTTCGGCGGCCCGGGCCAGGCCGGTCCGGCGGAGCCGGGTTACCCGACCGTCTGAGTCCGTCTGGGTCCAGACACACAGAACGCCCCGCCGATCGGCGGGGCGTTCTGCTGTTACTGAGCAGGGTTTCAGTTGGCCTGGCTGATGCTCGACATGTTGAAGTCGGGCACGAGCAGCGGCGGCGTCGCTGTCCGCGAGAAGTAGTCGCCCCACTCCCTCGAGTACGACGGAACCGTGGCGCCCGCAGCGGTGAACCGGCCGAGCAGATCGACCGGGCTCTCGTTGAACCGGAAGTTGTTGACCGCCCCCGTCACCTCGCCGTTCTCGACCAGGTAGACACCGTCGCGGGTCAGGCCGGTCAGCAGCAGCGTCTGCGGGTCGACCATCCGGATGTACCAGAGGCAGGTCACCAGCAGGCCGTTGTCGAGCCCGGCGACCAGGTCGTCGGTCGAGCCGGCGCCGCCGTCGACGGAGACGACGTAGTTCGCGATGTCCGGCGTCGCCTCCGGTACGCCGATCAGCTCCGCCGTGTGACGGCTCGTCATCAGGTGTTCGAGCTTGCCGCCCCGGATCCAGTCCGTCGCCTGCAACGTCAGCCCGTTGTCGAACACGCTCGACGAGCCGCCCGACGACCGGGCCACCGCGAACGCGAACGCCTCGAGCCCGGGCAGCGCCGGGTCGGAGTGCAGGTTCACCGGCTGTTGCGACAGGGTGTCGCCGATCCGGGTCCCGCCGCCGGACTTCGAGAACACGGTCTGGCCGTCGAAGGCGTCACGGCCGTCGAGCTGCCAGTACAGGTACGTCATCAGGTCGGCGACTGCGGCCGGCGGCAGGATCGTCGGCTGCCGGCCGGCGTCGACCGAGACCGTCCGGGTCGCCCAGCCGAGCCGGCGGGTCAGCTCGGCGTCGAGCGCGAGCGCGTCGACGTCGGTGAAGTCGCGGGTGGCCGTGCCGACCCAGGCCGAGTGGCTGAGGTCGGCGTTCTTGCCGGTCGAGGACACGTATCCGCGGGGGAGCGCCTGGCGCAGCCGCAGTCCGGTCGACGAACCGACGTACAGCGTGACGACCTCGTGGTTGGCGAACCCGTACAACCGACGCCGCTCGAGCTCGGCGCGCTTGAGCGACTCGCCGAGCGACGGCGCGAACTTCTCGTAGACGCCGACCGTGGTCTCCTCGGGTTCGAGGTCCCAGTCCGCGCCGACGGCGCCGTCGACGAGCGGGCGGGCGTCCTCGGCCGGTCCCGAGGCGCGGGCGGTGGCGATCGCGGCGGAGACGATCTCGTGCAACGAGTCCTCGGTGACGGACGAGCGGCCGATGACGCCGGCCGCCGTACCCTCGCCGGATCCGACCGTGGCGATGACCGTCACGCTCGAGCCGCGCATCGCGCCGTTCGTGGTCAGGGTGTTGTTGGCCCAGCGCAGGTTCGTGCTGGAGGTTTCGGCGACGAGTACGACGCAGCCGTCGGCGCCCTCGGCCGCGGCCAGCGCCAGACCGCGCTCGATGGTGTCCTGGGGCGTGAGTTGGATCGTCACCGGCCGGCCTCCTGCGTGGTGTTGAGAATGCGGACGCTGCGGAACAGCGCGGACGGGCAGCCGTGGGTGACCGCGCCGGACTGCGGCGGCTCGGCCTTGCCGCAGTTCAGCGCGCCGCCGAGCAGGTACGTCTGCGGGCCGCCGACGGCCTCCATCGAGCCCCAGAAGTCGGTGGTGGTCGCCTGGTACGCCACGTCGCGGAGCTGGCCGGCGATCTTGCCGTCGACGATCTTGTAGAACCGCTGACCGGTGAACTGGAAGTTGTACCGCTGCATGTCGATCGACCAGGACTTGTCGCCGACGATGTAGATCCCGTTCTTCACCCGGCTGATCAGCTCCTCGGTGGAGGGGCCGTTCGGGGCGGGCTGGAGGGAAACGTTGGCCATCCGCTGGATCGGGATGTGGCCGGACGAGTCGGCGTACGCACAGCCGTTGGAGCGCGGTGTGCCGAGCAGGTCTTCGTTCTTCTTCGCCATCCGGCGGTCGACCTGGTAGCCGACCAGGATGCCGTCCTTGACCAGGTCCCACTGCTGGCCGGCGACGCCCTCGTCGTCGTACCCGACGGTGGACAGGCCGTGCTCGACGGTGCGGTCGCCGGTGACGTGCATGACCGACGAGCCGTACTTCAGCGTGCCGAGCTTGTCGGTGGTGGCGAAGCTGGTGCCGGCGTAGTTCGCCTCGTAGCCGAGGGCGCGGTCTAGCTCGGTGGCGTGCCCGATCGACTCGTGAATGGTCAGCCAGAGGTTCGTCGGGTCGATAACGAGGTCGTACTCGCCGGCCTCGACGGACGGGGCGGCGAGCTTCTCGGCGAGCCAGCCGGGGATCTGGGCGAGCTCTTCGTCCCAGTTCCACCCGGTGCCGGTCATGTACTCCCAGCCGCGGCCGGCCGGCGGGGCGCAGGTCGACATCGAGTCGAACCGGTCCTCGGCGACGGCGTGGGCGGTGATGTTCGGGCCGATGCGGACGCGCTGCTGGGTGTACGACGTGCCGGCCGAGTTCGCGTAGTACTTGCACTCGTGGATGGTCGCGACGTGGACGCTGACGTGGGCGACGCCGTCGGCCTTCAGGAGGCGGTCGCTGTAGTCGGTGAGCAGGGCGATCTTCTCGGCGCGCGGGACGGTGAACGGGTCGATCTCGTACGACGAGATCCAGGTGACGTCGTCGTACACGGGCTCGTCGGCGAGCTCGATCGTCTCGGCGTTGATCGGGCGGGACACCTGCGCCATGTTGACGGCCTGCTCGGCGACGCGGACCGCTTCGTCCTCGGTGAGCGCGACGCCGGCGGCGAATCCCCACGTGCCGTCGTGGATCACGCGGACGGCGAGACCGAGGTCCTCGTCGTCCTTCGCGCTCTCCAGGACGCTGTCGCGCAGGGAGATCGACTCGGACCGGATCCGCTCCAGGCGGAACTCGGCGTACGTCGCGCCGAGGTCGCGGGCGCGGTGGAGCGCCGCTTGGGCGAGTTCATGACGGGGGAGGGCGAGGAAGCTCGCGTCGACTTCTGGCACGGTGTCGACCTTATACACGGAACCGGACAAAGCCCGGCGGTGTAGTGACAATGACAAGAAACCGCCTCGCTCCGCTCGGCGGGCTGGGTGAGGGTGCCTCGCTTCGCTCGGCGGGCTGGGTGAGGGGCCCGGCTCCTGGGTGGGGTGAGGGTGCCTCGCTTCGCTCGGCGGGCTGGGTGAGGGGCCCGGCTCCTGGGTGGGGTGAGGGTGCCTCGCTCCGCTCGGCGGGTTGGGTGGAGGCCTTGCTCTACCGGTTGGGGTGAGGGTGCCGCGACTGGATGAGCGGGTTGGGTGAGGTGCCTCTCTTCTCTCGGTGGGTTGAGGCGGGGCCCGGCTCGTGGGTGGGGTCGGGGTCCTCGCTTACTCGGTGGATGTGGGGTCGGTGGGGTGAGGGTGGATTGGTGGATGGGAGGCGTGATCGAGGGCGGTGGGGATGGTGAGGTTCTGGCTCGGGTGCGGGGTGGGGAGAGTGCCGCGTACGGCGAGTTGGTGGGGCGGTATGCCCTGGTGGCGAAGCGGACTGCGGTGTTTCTCGGGGCGGGCGCTGATGCGGATGACGTGGTGCAGGAAGCGTTCGTCAAGGCTTACAGAGGGCTGGGCGGGTTTCGGGAGGGAGCTGCCTTCAAGCCCTGGTTGTTGCGGATTGTCGCCAACGAGACGCGGAACGCGGTGCGGGCACGCGGCCGGCGAGCACGGCGTGAGGAGCTCGCGGCGCCGCTTGACGTCGTGCTGGATCCTGCCGACGCCGCTGTGTCGCTGGAGCGTCGGACCGAGCTGCTGAACGCCGTACGGACGCTCCCCGAGCCCATGCGGCTCGTAGTGACCTGCCGGTACCTGCTGGATCTGGATGAGCAGGAAACCGCCGTAGTACTCGGCTGGCCCCGCGGGACGGTCAAATCACGCCTGCATCGCGCGCTGGGGAGACTCCGCGACGCTCTACCGGACAAGGAGGTGCAGCGATGAGCCTTGAAGACGAACTGCGGGCTGTCGGACGATCTGCCGTCGTACCTCCGGTTGACGACACCCTGACAACCACAGTGCTTACACGCGTAGCGGACATCCCAGTGCGGAAGCGACTGCGCGACAGATGGCGTACGTTCCTCGCCGGCTTCCTCGTACTGCTCGCCGGCCTCGCGCTGACCCCACCAGTACGGGCCACCGTCGCAGAGTGGCTGCGGATCGGCGGAGTCCAGGCGCAGCCAGTCGGCAGCGGTCCGAGTACTGCGCCTCCGGTGCCCACCGTCGGGGAACACCTGTCGTTGGACCAGGCTGCA
This sequence comes from Kribbella pratensis, assembly GCF_004365355.1. GTDB lineage: Bacteria > Actinomycetota > Actinomycetes > Propionibacteriales > Kribbellaceae > Kribbella. The sequence goes on from NZ_SODP01000001.1 coordinate 1,359,476, forward strand.
CAGGTCGCCGGGTTCACTCCAGCGCTTCCCAAGGAGCTGGGTCCGCCGACCGGAGTCGAGGCGTCGAAGGGATTCATCGCGACCAGCTGGAGCGGTGTGCGGTTGGAGCAGTTCCAGTCCGGCATCGAGCCCATGTACCTCAAGCGGTACTACGGCAGCCTCGAATACGTCGAGCAGATCAACGCCTTCTGGTTCAAGACCCCACACGACCTCGTACTGGTCGACAAACGCGTCGTACGCGTCGCCGGACCCACTCTGGTCTGGGAGCGCAACGGTGTGACGTTCCGCCTAGAGGGCCCGGACAAGACCCGGGCAATAGCCCTGGCAAGCGGAACCTCCTGACCGACGGTGGTGTATCCAGCGTGAAAGGAGAGCCGCATGATCCGTCGTACGCTCGCACTGGCCGCAGCACTGCTCGGACTGACCGCGTTCACCGCACTTCCAGCTCACGCAGGAGGTCCCACCAGCGTGCTGCTCAGCGCACCACCGCACGTGACCGCTGTCGGCTACGACGACGAGCGGTACTACGACCTGCAGAGCCTGGTCCAGGCCCCATCGAAGGCCGACGCCGGAAGTGACGTACACAGCGCCGGGAGGTTCGTCCGCGCGACCTGGCTGATCCACGACATGAGCGTGTGGCGGATCGACATCATCTATCCGGACGCACCCGGTGGCCCGTGGATCTCCACGGAGGAGTTCCTCACCGGAACCAAGCCGGCCAAGCCGACCTGGCACCGGGCCGCCGATCCGGCACGCCTTCTCGAGGTGCTCGGAACGTTCAAGCTCCTCGACGGCAAGTTCGACGGCGGCCCCACCGTCGACAACGGCTCCACGCTCGGCAACGACTCCACCCTCGGCAACGGCTACTCCTCAGCCGACGCGCCTGTCACCACACCCGAGCCGACGCCCGCACCCGCTCAGGCGCAAGCGACCACCAGCGTCTTCACCGGCTGGCGCTGGATCATCCCCGGCGTCCTCATCGGCTCAGCCGCCGCAATCGTTGCCGTCCGCCTCTTCCCGAAGCGCCGCTGGGAGCTGATCGACTAGAGCTTCGCGGCCAGCTCGAAGCCCGCAAACAGCCGCCCACCGTACTCAGTAAGGATGCGGTCCACGGCAACGACCAGCCGGTCGTCGTCTGCCCTTACGCCGTCCATCAACGCCGCAGCCTGAGCGCTGTCGTACGCCGAAACCTCCCGCAGCAGACCCTTGCCGGTGCCGGACCAACGCCCGGCACCCGTCAGCAGCAGCCGCGCCGCGTCCTGCCACAGCACCGAAGCGATCGCCAGCCGCACATCACCGGACGCATCCGACAGGTCGTCGATCAGGTTGGTGATCGTGTACCGCAGCAGGTCCAGCTCGTCCACGGACAACGGCTTAGGCCCGGCAGCCACCTCAGCCAGGTACTCCCGCTGCAGCCGAGCTCCGCACCCGTCTGTGTCCAGCAGTACGACGGACTCCCCGACGAGCCGCATCATGGTCGGCTGGCGTCGCTCCTGGTCCTTGTCGGCGAAATTGCGCAGCGACTTCTCGGTGTGCACGAACAGCTCGACCGGCCACCCGCCGTACTCGAGCGACTTCCGCATCGGCGCTGGAGGACCGTCCAGCAGCACGGTGATGTCCAGGTCGGAGGTACTGCTCGCGTCACCGCGCGCCACGCTGCCTCCGAGCCAGGCGGCTCGGGCATCCGGATACAGCTCGTGTACGAGTTGGCGTGCGACGTCCATCAGGACAGTGTCAGCCAGCGCAGCAGTTCGCGGTACGCATTTGCCGGTGGGATGTGACCGCCCACGTAGTACTTGCGTTCCGCGTGCGGCATCGCGGCGGCCAGGATGTCGACGTACTTGCCAGCACGTTCGTCGGCTGAGCCGTGCCAGAGGCTGACCGGGACCTTGATGTCGCCCAGCTCGAAGCCCCACGGGGCAGCGAAGGCGAGGTGGTCGTCGAGCCAGCCGTCGTGGCTGGTGACAAAGGTGGCGTCGAGACGAGCCATCGCCGCGGCGTCCTCCCGGGCGGGCGGACCCGGCTCAGCTCCCGGTTGAGGTGGGATCTCTGGTCCGCCTGCTTCAACCGCAGCCATGATCGCCCGGGTTGTCTCCTCCAGCCCGGGCCGGAGGTCACCGTGTACTGCGAGCCAGGAGGTCCGATTGCGACGCGGGTCCGCGAGCTCTTCCTCCTCGGTCGGCTCTGGACCGTCGACGATCGGCGGCGCGTTGCTACCGATCACCGCGCACCTCGTCACTCGCTCAGGCAGCAGTGCGGCACACGCCAACGCATGCGGACCGCCACCGGAGCCACCTGTGACCGCGAAGCGGCCCCAGCCCAGCGCATCGGCCACCGCAACCGCGTCCTCGACCACAGAGGCCACAGTGCGCCCTGGCTGGCGCGTCGACCCGCCGTAACCGGGGCGGTCAGGGGTGGCGACCCGCAGACCGGACGACTCGATCGCCGCCACGGCGTCCGGCCGCTTCCAGCGTGTTGAGGGCGTACCCCCGAACGAGAGCGCCGGCAGACCGTCCTCATCGCCGTAGATGCTGTAAAGAACCATCCGGTCCCCGACCCTCACCATGCCGTCCACCAGCGGAGCGTAACCACCCGACAGCAGCTATCCGAATCCACAGTTACCAACCCGAGATTCTCGGAATTCGAGATGCAACGACGGTGGTGGAAGGATGCGCTCTAGGTTTTGTCGGCTGTAAGAATCCAACCAGTCGGGAGTGCTTGTGAGTTCCTCGGTCGCCGGGACCGTTTCACCCACCCGGCAGGCGATGCGCCGGCTACGGCGTGACCGCAGCGCGCGGGTCGGCGTCGTACTGGTCGTGGGGCTGATCGTGGTCGCGGCGGCCGCGCCGCTGCTGGTCCGGCTGGCCGGCCAGGACGCGACGACGTACCACATCGATCTGCTCGATCCGAACCGCGGCAACGCGCCGGCGGGCGCGCTCGGCGGGATCAGCGGCACTCACTGGTTCGGTGTCGAGCCGCTGACCGGCCGGGACCTGTTCTCGATCGTCGTCCTCGGCCTGCGGACGTCGCTGACCATCGCGGTCGTCGTCACCGTGATCACGACGGTCGTCGGCACGCTTGCCGGCATCAGCGCGGCGTACTTCGGCGGCTGGTACGACGCGGTCATGTCGCGGCTGCTCGACTTCCTGTTCGGGTTCCCGCAGCTCGTCTTCATGATTGCCCTCGGCATCATCATCCCGGCCAGGTTCCCGCGCTGGCTGCTGCTGATCCTGGTGCTGAGCTTCTTCGGCTGGGCCGGCCTGGCCAGGCTGATCCGCAACCAGGCCCGCTCGCTGGTCGCCCGTGAGTTCGTCGAGGCGGCGCGCAGCGTCGGCTCGAGCGGCTGGATGGTCATCACCCGCGAGCTCCTGCCGAACCTGCTCGGCCCGGTCCTGGTGATCGCCACGCTGGCGATCCCCGGCTACGTCGGCACCGAGGCGGCGCTGTCGTTCCTCGGCGTCGGCGTACCACCGCCGACACCGAGCCTCGGGCGGTCGATATCGGACTCGATCGCCTGGGTGTACACCGGCGCGGACCCGTGGTTTCTGCTGTTCCCGGGCACGGTGCTGTTCCTCGCCGTCCTGGGTTTCACGCTCGTCGGTGACGGCGTGCGGGACGCGTTCGACGTCCGGTTGCGGAGGACGAGCTGATGCCCGACCTCGTCTGGTTCGTGACCCGGCGGCTGTTCGCGGCGCTGCTGGTGATGCTCGCGCTGAGCCTCGCCGTCTACCTGGTCTTCTACGCGATCCCCGCCGACCCGGCCCACCTGGCGTGCGGCAAGCCGTGTACGCCGGACCGCCTGGAGCAGGCGCGGCACTTCATGCAGCTCGACCAGAGCACCCTGCAGCAGTACCTGAGCTTCCTGAAGGGCGTCTTCGCCGGCCGCACCTTCGGTGACGGTACGGCGGCCGTGCACTGCAACGCGCCCTGCTTCGGGTACTCGTTCCCCCTGGCCCGCCCGGTCACCACGCTGATCCTGGACCGGCTGCCGGTCACCGCGTCGATCGCGATCGGCGCCGCCATACTGTGGCTGCTCTTCGGTGTCTCGCTCGGCGTGATCGCCGCCCTGAACCGCGGCCACTTCCTCGACCGGCTCGCGATCGGGGTCGCGCTGGTCGGAGTCTCGACGCCGTCGTTCCTGCTCGGTCTGCTGGCCATCCTGGTCTTCGGGTTCTGGCTCAACATGGTCCCGGTCAACGGGTACGTCCCGTTCACCGAGAGCCCGGTCGACTGGGCCTGGCACCTGATCACGCCCTGGATCGTGCTCGCGATCCTGCAGGCGGCGTCGTACATCCGGCTGACCCGTTCGCAGATGCTCGAGGAGCTGAACCTCGACTACATCACCACGGCCCGGGCGAAGGGCGCCGGCGAGTCGCGGGTGGTCCTGACCCACGGACTCCGCGGCGTCCTCGTGCCGGTCGTGACGCTGTTCGGCCTCGATCTCGGCGGTCTGCTCGGAGGTGCGATCCTGACCGAGAAGGTCTTCAGCATGCAGGGCCTCGGCGACCTGCTGATCACCGCGGTCGGCTCGCTCGACGTGGCTGTGGTCGTCGGTGTGACGCTGTTCTCGGCGTTCCTGATCATCCTCGCGAACCTGGTGGTGGACATAGTGCACGGTGTGCTCGACCCGAGGGTGAGTCATGGCTGAGCCGGGGCTGACTGCGCCGATTCTTGAGGTGCATGACCTGCACGTCACCTTCACGACCGAGGGCGGTCCGGTGCCGGCCGTCGACGGGATCGACTTCGCCGTCGCGCCGGGGGAGACGCTGGCGATCGTCGGCGAGTCCGGCTCCGGCAAGAGCGTCAGCTCGGCCGCCGTGATGGGCCTGCTGCCCTCGAACGCCCAGGTCACCGGCGAGGTTCTGCTCGACGGCCGCGAGCTGAACGGCCTGCCCGGCGACGAACTCCGCAAGATCCGCGGCAACGACATCGCGATGGTCTTCCAGGACGCCCTGTCCGCGCTGAACCCGTACTACACCGTCGGCTGGCAGGTCGCCGAGGCCTACCGCCTGCACCACGACGTCTCGAAGAAGAAGGCGCACGAGCGGGCGATCGAGCTGCTCGACAAGGTCGGCATCCCGGACGCGTCCCGCCGGGCCGACAGCTACCCGCACGAATTCTCCGGGGGAATGCGCCAGCGGGTCGTGATTGCTATGGCTCTGGTGAACGACCCCAGAGTGCTGATCGCGGACGAGCCGACGACCGCACTCGACGTGACCGTGCAGGCACAGATCATGCGCCTGCTCGACGACGTGCAGGCAGAGTTCGGGACAGCGCTGATCCTGATCTCGCACGATCTCGGCGTGGTCGCCGAGGTCGCCGACGACGTCCTGGTCATGTACGCCGGTCGCGCGGCCGAGCGCGGCACGGTCCGTGACATCTTCTTCCGGGCCGCCCACCCGTACACGCTCGGCCTGCTCGGCGCGATGCCGCGGGTCGACGTACCGCCGAAACCGCGGCTGACCACGATCCCCGGCACGCCGCCCACGCCGGGATCGATCACCACCGGTTGCCCGTTCCAGCCGCGGTGCGCGTACACCCACCGGGTCGGCGAGCGCTGCATCACCGAGCGTCCCGAGCTCACGCCACGCCCCGGTCAGGGCGATCACGAGGCGGCCTGCCACCTCGGACGACGGCCGGAGGTGCTCCTGTGACTGAGGAGCTGCTGAACCTCAAGGACGTCAAGAAGTACTTCGGTCTACGCGGCGCTCCGTGGCGCAAGGCGCAGTCCGTCCGCGCGGTCGACGGCGTCAATCTCGTCGTCCGCAAGGGCGAAACCGTGGGCCTGGTGGGCGAGTCCGGATCGGGTAAGTCAACGCTGGCCCGCGTGGCGACCCGCCTGCTCGACCCGACCCAGGGCCGTGTCGAGATCGGCGGCACCGACGTCACCAAGGTGCGTGGCCGCAGGCTGCGGCCGGTCCGCCGGCGGATCCAGATGGTCTTCCAGGACCCGCAGGCGTCGCTGAACCCGCGGCAGTCGGTCGGCACCATCCTCAGTACGCCGTACCGCGCACAGGGGATCCGTCCGACCCGCACCCAGCTGGTGGACCTGCTGAAGCAGGTCGGCCTCGCCGAGCAGTACCTGGAGCGCTACCCGCACGAGTTCTCCGGCGGTCAACGCCAACGGATCGGGATCGCCCGCGCATTGTCGGTGAAGCCGGACCTCCTGGTCTGCGACGAGCCCGTGTCGGCGCTCGACGTGTCCGTCCAGGCCCAGGTGCTGAACCTGCTCGCCGATCTGCGCGACGAGCTCGGCCTGTCGTACGTGCTGGTCGCGCACGACCTCGCCGTGGTCCGGCAGGTCGCCGACCGGATCGCCGTCATGTACCTCGGCACGATCGTCGAAGAGGGCCCAGCCGCGCAGGTCTACGAGGCGCCGGCGCATCCGTACACGAAGGCGCTGCTGTCCGCGGTACCGGTGCCTGAGCCGGGTGTGGACCGGGATCGGATCGTGCTGACCGGCGACGTACCGACGCCCATCGACCCGCCGTCCGGCTGTCCGTTCCGGACCCGTTGCTACAAGGCGCAAGACGTGTGTGCGACCGAACGACCGGTGCTCGAGCCCGTCCAAGGTTCGACCGAACACTCGACCGAACACTCGACCGGACATCGTGCCGCCTGCTACTTCCCCGAGCCCCCACCCTCCTGAGAGGACATGATGAAACACCTAACCCGAGCGGTCGCGGTAGCGGCCGCACTGGTGTTGGCAGCGGCCGCTTGCAACGCCAATGACAAGACCGCCACCGGTGGCAGCACCGCGGCCGCCGAGCAGGGCGGCACCTGGCACGTGCTCACCACGAGCAAGGAGATCAGCCTCGACCCGGCCAAGAGCCAGAACCTGGGGATCAGCACGATCCACCTGGTGCTGCGCGGCCTGACGTCCTGGAAGACCTCGCCGGGCAAGGCGGCCGAGCTGGTCCCCGACCTGGCCACCGACACCGGTCAGGTCAGCGACGGCGGCAAGACCTGGACGTACAAGCTGAAGTCCGGCCTGAAGTACGCCGACGGCTCGCCGATCGTTGCCGCCGACATCAAGTACGGCGTGGAGCGGTCGTTCGCGCCGGAGCTGTCCGGCGGACTCGGGTACCACAAGTCGCTGCTCGTCGGCGGCGACAAGTACCAGGGCCCGTACAAGGGCGGCGAGCTGGCCTCGATCGAGACGCCGGACGACACCACGATCGTCTTCAAGCTGAACAAGCCGTACGGCGACTGGCCGTGGATCGTCAGCATGCCGGCCTTCGCGCCGGTGCCGAAGAAGGCCGACACCGACCCGGCGCACTACGGTGAGAAGCCGGTCGCCAGCGGCCCGTACCAGGTGAAGACGTACGCCCCGGGCTCGAAGCTCGAGCTGGAGCGCAACCCGAACTGGGACAAGTCGACCGACCAGGCCCGGACCGGCCTGCCGGACTCGATCGTGCTCGAGATGGGCCTGCAGCCCGACGTGGTGAACCAGCGGCTGATCGCCGATGCCGGCGACGACAAGTTCGCCGCGACCACCGGCGTCTCGGTCCCGGCCGCGCTGATCCCGACCGTGAACGGCAACCCCGCGGTCAAGGCCCGGGTGGCGACCTCACCGTCGGGTGCGCTGGAGTACCTGGCGATCAACACCCAGCGCCCGGCGCTCAAGAACCTGCAGGTCCGCAAGGCGATCGAGTACGCCGTCGACAAGCAGGCCGTCCAGGTCGCCGAGGGCGGTCCGGAGTACGGCGGTGACATCGCGTCGACGCTGATCACGCCGGGCATCGACGGCTACAACAAGTTCAACTCGTACGAGGCGCCGCCGGCCGGCGACCCGGAGAAGGCCAAGCAGATGCTGGCCGCGGCGGGTGTCAGCAACCTCAAGCTGGTGCTGGCCGCTGACCAGACCAACGGTCTGGGTGTGGCGCAGGCGATTCAGCAGGGCCTCAAGCGCGCCGGGATCACCGCCACCATCAAGCCGCTCGACTACGAGCCGTGGAACGACCTGGTGACCGGCAACAAGCCGGACTTCGACCTGACCGTGTCGAGCTGGCTGCCGGACTTCCCGTCCGCGATCGGCAACATCCAGCCGCTGTTCGCGTCGTCGGAGATCGGCAACGGCGGGTTCAACCTGTCGCGGTACTCCAACCCCGCGGTGGATGCGGCGATCGCCGCGGCCACGGCCGAGACCGACCGGGCCAAGGCGGCGAGCATGTGGGGCGCGCTGGACAAGCAGATCATGGCCGACGCACCGGTCGTCCCGCTGATCTACGCGCGGAACGCGTTCCTGCACGGGTCGAAGGTGCAGAACTTCTACCTGTCCGCGTACCCGCCGTACCCGAACCAGCTGATCGTCGGCCTGAGCAAGTAGCTACGTCCGGCCCTCGTGTTCCTGGGCCTCGAAGAGGGTCGGCTGGGTCTCGGCATCGAGTCCCCAGTCGGCCCTCATCACCGTGTAGCCGGCCTTCTCCGCGGCGGCGATCACCTTGACGTCGTCGTCGACCAGTACGGCCACCGGGCGCTGCTCGGCGAGGCGTTGCAGCCGGCCGAGCTTCATCATCGTCGACGGGCGCCGGTCGGTGTTGCCGCGCATGTACAGCTTCCCGTCCGGGAAGCCGTTGTCCTTCAGCCACTTGAGCGTCTCCCGCCGCAGCCGCTCCGGCCGCCCGGTCAGGTAGACGATCTCGTGCTCGGCCGCCAGCGTCGTCGCGACCGCGAGCCCCTCGTCGAGTACGGCGTCCTCCTTGGCGTGCGCGAAGAACGAGTCCCAGTCCTTCGGCTTCCGCTCGATGAAGTGGATCCGCTTGCTCGTGTCGGACAGCGTCGCATCGATATCGAGTACGGCGTACGGTCGCTCATCCATGCCGACCAGCTTCCCAGGTCGCGCGGTCGACGCCGTACAGGACCTCGCCGAACTCCGTGCCGGGCAGCGGATCGTCGAAGTGTTCGTGGTACAGCTTCAGGAATCGCAGGCCGGATCGTCGCATCACCGCTCGCGAGCGGTGGTTGACCGCCATCGTCTCCGCCACGACCTGCTCCATGCCGAGGCCGAAGGCGTGCGCGATCAGTGCCTTGGTCCCTTCGGTCGCGTAGCCCTTGCCCCACGCGGCCCGGTTCAGCCGGTAGCCCACGTCGACCACCTTCGCGTCGGCGGTCGGTTGCAGCCCGAACCAGCCGATGAAGCCTTCTGCCGCCTCGGCTTTGAACGTGCCGAGCTGCGGGTGCTCGGCATACACCTTGAGGATCTCCGGCAGTACGACGTTCTCGATGTCGTCGCGTGGTGTCGCCTGACCGGTCAGGAACCGCATCACCTCTGTGTCGGAGTCCAGCGCCACCAGCAGCTCGACATCGGCCGGGGTGAACCGGCTAAGCGTCAGCCGATCGGTCTCGAGGTAGTTCGCCACCCCCGGATCCTAGGCCCGCAGCGCCGCCTTCCCCGCCCAGCCGCGGGCTCTTTGGGCACGCATCAACCGTTTCGCTGAGGCGCAAACGGTTGATGCGTGCCCAAGGATCGGTGTCCGGAGTGTGGGCGGGTGGGGGTTGCGGGTGTGTTGGGTTGGGTGGTTGTCGGTGGGGCGGGTTAGCGTTCTTCCCGCGATGGACGAGTCGATCACGTTTCTGCACAGCTCGGACTGGCAGCTGGGAATGATGCGCCGGTTCCTGGGGCCGGACGGTCAGGCCCGCTGGGGCCAGGCGCGGCTGGATGCTGTCGCACGGATCGGCGAGGTCGCGGAGCAGACCGGGGCGGCGTTCGTTGTCGTCACCGGGGATGTGTTCGAGCACAACCAGGTCGAGCGGCAGACGATCCTGCGGGCCTGTGAAGCCCTCAAGCGGATCCCGGTGCCCGTCGTCCTGCTGCCCGGCAACCACGACGCGCTCGAGCCGGGCTCGCTGTGGACGTCGAGCCAGTGGCAGGCGCACGCGCCGGAGCACGTCACGGTACTGACCGAAACGACGCCTTTCCGGATCGCGCCTGGGGTCGAGATCGTCGGCGCGCCGTGGCGTTCGCGCCGACCGCTCTCGGATCCGGCCGCGCCCGGGTACGCCGACCTCGCGCCCGAGCCCGGGATCGTCCGGATCCTGCTCGCCCACGGTCAGCTGACGAGCCTGTCCGGCGGCATGTCCGACGTACCGACGATCGACCAGACGGCGCTCGAGGCCGCGGTCGCGGACGGCCGGCTGCAGTACGTCGGGCTCGGTGACCGGCACTCGACGACGAAGGTGACCGACCGGATCTGGTTCTCCGGGACGCAGGAGGTCACGTCGCCCGAGGAGGACGCGCCGGGCAACGTGCTCAAGGTGACGATCGCAGCCGGCGCCATCGAGGTCGAACCGGTGCGCGTCGGCGCCTGGCACATGGTCGACCACCGGGTCGAGCTGTTCGACGAGGAGTCGATCAAGGCGCTCGAGGACTGGTTCGCCGAACTGCCGGACAAGGAGCGGACGTACGTGCGACTGGCCGGCGACGGCTCGTTGCCGCTGCCGTTGCTGAGCCGGCTGGACGCGATGATCGACGCGCAGGGCGAGGTGTTCGCGAGCGTGGAGCGGTGGGCCAAGTTCTGGACCGTCCGGCCCGCTCCGGACGCGGCCGACCTCGAGTCGTTGCAGCTCAGCGGTCCCGCTCGCGCCGCGATGGAGGAGCTACGGCAGGCGCTGGCCGGCGGCGACGAGGGCGCAGGTGCGGCGTTGTCCTTGATGCACCGATTGGCGCGGGACGCGGGATGAGATTGCACAGCTTGGCGCTGCGGGACTTCCGTGGCGTCAAAGAGCGCATTGTCCGGTTCCGCGCGCTCGGCACCACCGTCGTGGTCGGCGACAACGAGGTCGGGAAGTCCAGCCTGGTCGAGGCGTTCGGCCTCATCTTCGAGCTGCCCGACGACTCGAAGTCGACCCGGATCCGCGACATCCAGCCGGTCGGTCAGGACGTCGGACCGGAGGTCAGCGCCGAGCTGAGTCTCGGCGGCCGCGAGCTGACGTACTCCAAGCGCTGGCTGAAGAACCGCTCCACCGAGCTGACCATCGTCGAGGCAGACGGCCGGCGGCAGTCCTGGACCGGCCGCGAGGCGCACAACGAGGCAGAGCGGCTCTTCCACGAGCACGTCGACCCGGTGCTGTGGCAGACGTTGATGGTCAGCCAGGGCCAGTCGTTGGTGCTGCCAACGCCGGCCGACGCGGAGCCGCTGATCACCGCCGTGACCGCCGAGTCGGGGACGCCGGTCGACGGTGCGTCGATGCCGTTGGTGACTGCGGTCGAGCACGAGTACCTGCGGTACTGGACGCCTCGCGGCAAGCCGACCGGCGACTACGCGCGGTCCGCGAAGGCGGTCTCCGCGGCCGAGCTGGCCGCGGCGCAGGCGTTGCAGGCGATGGAGGAGGTCCAGTCCGACATCCGGCGGGCCGAGCGGCTCAACCTCGACCTGTCCGATGTCGACACCCGGCTGTCCGATCACCTGAAGTCGGTCGAGGAGCTGCGCGAACGCAAGAAGGCGACCGACGAGATCCTGCTCCGCCGCGACTCGGTCCGTTCTCGGGCCGAGACCGCGCGTGCCCGGCTGGAGAACCACACCCGGACGCGGCTCGACCGCGAGCGGCTGCTGGACGAGGTCGAGCGGTTCACCAAGTTCGAGGCTGAGCTGGCCACGAAACGTGCGGACGCCGACCTGGTCGCCAAGACCGCGGCCGAGACGGTGCAGGCGGCCGAGGCGGCGCTGGCGGAGGTCGTGGAGCTGAAGGACCTCCGGCGGACGGATGTGCAGGCGGCCGAGCGGCGGGTCTCGGACCTGATGGATCGCGCCGAGCTGGATCGCTTGCTGGGCCAGCAGACCGAGCTGGTCGACGTACGTGCCCGGATCGCCGCCGCCGGGACGATCCTCGACCGGATCAAGGTCGACGACGCGATCGTCGCGGCGCTGGAGGACGCTCGGGCGGCAGTGGTCGAGGCCCGCGCGGCGCTCGCGGCCGGCGTACCCGAGGTGTCTGTACGGCGACTTGGCGCGGAGCCGGTGGAGTTGTCGGGGACGGGTCTGGATGGGGCCGTGCCTTCGGAGCTCGGCTTCGACGAGGCGGCCGAGGTGCTTGTCTCGGGCGAGCTGGTGATCGGCGTACCGGGGCAGCTCGAGGTGACTGTGCGAGCCGGTGGCGAGGCGGCCACACTGCGGTCGCGGGTCGACGACGCCGTACGGCGCGAGAAGGACCTGCTGAAGAAGGCCGGCGTGAAGGACGTCGCCGCCGCGCGTGAGCTGCTCCGGAAGGCGGATACCGCGACCGCCGAGCTGAACGAAGCCCGGCGGACGGAGAAGTCGCTGACGGCGGGAGGGGATCCGGGGGAGCGGATCGCCGTACTGACTGCGCGGCTCGGCCCCGAGGACGACGCCGAGGAAGCTGGTAAGCCTGCGGTTGAAGGCGTTCCCGGGCAGATGTCGCTGTTCGAGGAGTTCGCTTCACCGCACGACACGCTCTTCGACGACTTCGACGTACCGGAGCCGGAGGCGGACGATCTCGCCGCTGCGCAACAAACGTTGGATTCCGCTCGGGAGGCGCTCGCCGAGGCCGAGCGATTGCTGTCCGACGCGGAGTTCGCGGTCGCGCAGGCCCGGAAGGCTGCTGATGAGGATCGTTCCGAGGCGCAGAACGCGCGGGCCCGGTCCGAGCTGGCGGGGGAGCGATTGGCGTCGGCGGTCGAGGCGCTGGAGGCTGCCCGGGCGGTGCTCGACGATGACGGGGTGTCTGCGGCTGAGACCGAGGCGACGGCTGAGGTTGAGGCGGTGCTCGAGGAGCTGACCGTCGTGCAGGAGCAGGCGGACGCGGCTGGGGCCGACCAGGTCGCAGGCGAGCTGGCGCACGCGTTGGCGGTGGCGAAGCGGCTGCAGGGTGAGCGGGACACGTTGCGCGATGCGCTGCGTACGACGGAGGGCCGGCTGGAGCAGTCCGGACGGGACGGGCTCGCGACCCGCCGAGACGTGGCCGACCTGGAGCTGGCCGCCGTACGGGCAGAGCACGACAGCCTGGAGCGCCGGGCACAGGCGGCGCGCCGCGTGTACGAGACGCTGAGCCGGCATCGCGCCGAGGCACAGACGAAGTACTCCGAACCGCTGCAGACCCGCATCGAGTCGCTGGGGCGGAGCGTCTACGGGCCGTCGTTCAAGGTCTGGCTGGACGACGATCTCGCGGTCGCCGAGCGCGAGCTGGACGGCATACGCCTGCGGGTCGATGCGCTGTCGACAGGCGCCCAGGAGCAGCTGGCGATCATCACCCGCCTCGCGATCAGCCACCTGGTCAGCACCGGCGAGGGCAGCGTCCCCGTCATCTTCGACGACGCCCTCGGCTGGTCCGACAAGGCCCGCCTCCGCGACATGGGCGCCCTCCTCGGCCGAGCCGGCGACCACGGCCAGATCATCATCCTCACCTGCATGCCCGACCGCTACGAATACGTCCCCAAAGCAACCTTCATCAAACTGGACGCCTGATCGGAGCAGGTGGAGACTGAGGCGATGAAGGCCGTGGGGGAGCGGCTGAAGCATCGGCTCGTCGGACGGGGCCCCGAGCAGCACATGCTCGGCCAAGTGCTGGCCGGAGCCGCGGAGGGGCGCCCGGCCGCAGCAGTCGTCCGCGGCGAGGCCGGTGTCGGTAAGACCCGCCTGCTCCGCGAAGTCTGCACGAACCCGGACTTCCTGGTGTTGTGGGGCTCCTGCATGCACTTCGGCGGCGCGTCGGTTCCTTATGCTCCCGTCATCGGCATCCTCCAGGAGTGGCTCGCCACGGCCGATCCGGCCGAACAGACGAAGGTGCTCGCGGGTGCCGGCGATCTGGGTAGCCTGTTACCGGGGATGGGCGGCTCGCACGGTGTGCCCGCCGGACGACTCGTTCCTGTGGTCGACCTGGTGCTGAACCGGATCGCGGACCTCCACCGCACGGTCGTGGTCGTCGACGACCTGCACTGGGCAGACCTGGCGTCGTTGGACGTCCTCGCCTATCTCATCACCGGGTTCCGCAGGCAGCGGCTGACGGTGCTGGGCACCTGCCGTGACGAGGACCTTGGCGAGGGCCATCCGTTGCACGGCTGGCTGGCGGACATGCGGCGGATGCCGTCTTTCGGTGAGATCCACCTGGAGCGGCTGCAGCCGGCCGACACAGGCTCCCAGTTGGAGGACCTGCTCGGACAGGCTCCGGACATCGACCTCCTCAGCCAGGTGCAGGCGCGCTCGGACGGCAACCCCTACCTCACAGAGCTGCTGGTACAGAACCTGTCAGGCGACGAAGCAGTATTGCCGGCAACGGTGCCCGAGGGTCTCCGAGAGGCGTTGCTCGCGGCCTGGCATCAGATGTCGGAGCATGCCCGCCAGCTCGTACGCGTACTCGCCGTCGGCGGACGCCCGACCGACCTCGATCTTCTTGCCGCAGTTGCCTCCAGGCACGGGGTCGAACCCGATGCGATGCCCGGCTGCGTGCTCGAGGCCCAGGAGCGCGGCGTACTCGCGCCAGGCCACGCCGACCCGTGCTGGTTCCGCCACCCGCTACTCGCCGAGGTGTTGTACGACGGATTGCCTGCGGGCGAAGGCCCACGTATCCACGCCAGCTTCCTCGACGTACTCGCAAATGGCCCGACCGAGTCGGTGGCTGCTGACCTCGCAGTACACAGTCAGCAAGCCGGCCGCGTCGACGACGCCTACAGGTGGTCGTCTGTCGCCGCTGAACACGCCGCCGACCTCCGCGCCCCGGCCGAGCAAGCGATCCAGCTCGAGCGGATGTGCGACCTGTGGAACCAGGTCTCACCCGAACTGCGCGGCGCAGACGACCGGACGGCGCTGCACGTTCGGGCCAGCGCGGTCTGCTCGAGGGTCGGTCGGAATGACAAGGCCGTCGAACTCCTCACGGCGGCGCTCTGCTGGATCGACCGAGCGCACGAGCCGTTGCTGGCGGCAGCCGTCCTCGTCGACCGCGGCAACTTGCGTTGGCACCGGACTGAGCCGGTTGAGGCCGTCGCTGCGGACATCCGGGAGGCCGTTGAGCTCGCGACGCGCTTCCCGGACAGCGCCGAGTATGCACGGGCACTCGGGACTCTTGCCTGGGCCGAGAACTGGCAGAGGCTGCCGACAGCGATTGCCCACGCGGAGGAGGCAGTTCGCCTCGCCCGCATCGCAGGCTCGGACCGAGCACTCGCGACCGCACTGATCGGTCGCTGCAGCGCGCTCTCGCTCACTGCACCCGAACGAGCGTTGGCGGACGGACAAGAAGCCGAACGACTGGCCCGCTCATGTGGGGCGACGCTGCAGTGGCTGATGGCGGTGAGCTGGCAGGGGACCGCGTTGGACGTCCTCGGGCGGCGTGCGGAAGCAACCGACGTGCTGCTCCGGGGCTACACCGATCTGGTGGTACCCGGGCGGGACCTCTTCGGGTACTTCCTCGGGTGTGCCGCAGCCCAGGGCCTGTTGCAGGCGGGACGATGGCAGGAGTGCGAGGCACTGGTCCGGGCCGGGCTGGCCGCGCGCTGTCCGAACATCACCGGTGCGGGGATCAGGCTGACAGCAGCTGTGCTCGCCGTGCGGTCCGGCCGGACGCAGGAAGCACGGCAACATCTCGATCGGGCGCTCGAGTTGGTCGCCGAGCGCTTCCCCGGGACCCGCGCGATGATGGCGATCACCGGCGCCGAGGTCCTGGTTGCCGAAGGTAAGCGGCAGGAGGCGGTCGACTGGGTGCGTGTCCGGTTGACCGGGTCCTACGCCGTGGCCAACTCCGAGGACGAGGAACTGCTGATCGTTTACGCCACCGCAGCCGCGGAACTTGCGCGGCGAGCACGGGACGCCGGCGACCTGGAGACCGTTTCCCGGGCGGTGGCAAGCCTGGACGACGTCATCAGCAGTTGGCCGTGCGAACCGTTCACCCAGAAACAGTCGGTTCCGGAGGCGCAGTCGATGCAGCGCGCGTGGTTCGAGGCTGAGGTCGGGCGTTGTCGCGACGTTGTAGATCAGATGAGCCGCTGGGAGCGGGCTGCCGACGCGTGTGCGGCTGCTGGAATGCCGTGGCATCGGGCGGTGGCGCAGTGGCGGTGCGCGGAGGCGGCTATTGCGGCGGGGCGGGCGCCGATCGAGGTCGGTGAGTTGCTGCGGGAGGCGCGTCGTACTGCGGACGAGCTGGGTGCGGAGGCTTTGCTGCGTAGTGTCGAGTCGTTGGCGCGGCGGGCGCGGATCACGTTGCGTGAGCCGGAGCCGATCGTCGTACCCGAGGAGACCGTTCTGTCGGCGTTGACGCCGAGAGAACGCGAGATCCTCGCGTTCCTGGTCACCGGGCGGTCGAACGGGGAGATCGCGAAGGAGCTTGTGATCAGCGACAAGACGGTGAGCGTGCACGTCTCCAGCATCTTGCGGAAGACCGGGACGACGACCCGGTTCGAGGCCGCGGCACTGGCGGAGCGGCTTGGTGGTCCTGGCGCCTGACGGGCGCCAGGACCGTGGTCAACCGACGATGAGTGGATGGCGGCGGCGGTAGTAGACCAGGCCGCCGGCGGCCATGCCCGCGCCGAGCAGTGCTCCTGCGATGGTTTGTGCTGCTTCGTTGATCGGGTCGTCCACCGGGACCTCGACCCTCCGCTCCGGGCCCTCGACAACGACTGCGGGCGCCGGCCGGTGGTGGCGGGCATCGGGGTCGATCGGGCGGGCCGACGCCGCGGACGCGCCGACCACGGTCATGCCGCAGACCAGGATCGGGAGCGCGATGGCGCCGTAGCGATGATTCATGATTCCCTCCCTATTCTGCCTTCTACGATCTGGCTAAGGGAGGGGACAGGGCATCAGGCATACCCCCTTAGATCGGGCGGAGAATCCGTTCCGGGGCTGAGTAGACGACGCAGCGGTCGCCTCGGGTGAAGCCGGCGAGGGTGATGTTGAACTGGCGGGCCAGGTCGACGGCGAGGCTGGAGGGGGCGCTGACGGCGACGATCATGCCGATGCCGGCGGCGACGGCCTTCTGGACGATCTCGTAGCCGGCGCGGCCGCTGACGGCGAGGACGAGGCCTTTGCGGCTGTGGTGATTGAGGACGGTCCAGCCGATGACCTTGTCGACGGCGTTGTGGCGGCCGACGTCTTCCTTCACCACGATCTTGCGGCCGTCGGCGGTGAACAGGCCCGCCGCGTGCAGTCCGCCGGTGCGGTTGAACGTGGTCTGCCCCTCGCGGAGGAGATCGGGCAGCCGCCGTACGACGTCGACCGGGACCTCGACCGGGTCCACCGGGTCGTACTCACGCTCCGCGAGCTCGTCGAGGCTCTGCTGGCCGCAGACGCCGCAGGCGGCCGAGGTGACGCCATACCGCTGGGGTGGTTCGCGGTCCGGGGGACCGTCGAAGGTGACCGTGACGGTGTTGAACTGCTGCTCGCGGGTCAGCGCGACATCGGTGCAGTAGGCAACCGTCCGGATCGCGTCCGGCCGTACTGCGAAACCCTCGGCGAGGCAGAAGCCGGCGGCCAGCTCGAAGTCGGAGCCGGGCGTGCGCATCGTGACGACCAATGGTTCGGGCGGCCGCCCCGGCCACTCCAGCCGCAGCTCGAGCGGCTCCTCGGTGGTGACGACATCCTCACGCCGCGACGTCCGCTCACCATCGAGCACCTCGACTTTGAACCTCGTGGCCGGCCCTTTGGTCATACAACAACAGTAGGCCGTCACCAGCCCCGGCGTACGGCGAGCCAGTCGAGGAACGTCCACGCGTGCAGGCGCTGGTGCTCCCGCAGGGCTGGCGTGCATCCGGGCGGCGGCGGGGCGTCGGTGTTCTTCAACATGTACGCGGCAATGACAGCCATGAAGGCGTCGAGGTGCTCATCGGGTACGTCGGCCGTGAGCGGACTGCGCTTGATCGCGGCGAACGTGTCGATGCCTTGGTGTTGCGCGATCGGCAGCATGCCCGCCCAGTCGACCCAGCGCGGCCCGAGTGTGAGCCAGTTCCAGTCCACGATCCAGCAGGTGCCGCTCGCGTCGATCACTATGTTGTCGGGCCGCAGGTCGGAGTGCATCGCGGTGTCGCCGACGAGGATCTCCGGCCCTGCCGCCGCCAGCTCGGCCAGCTCCGGCAGCACCCGCGGCAGCCAGGGCTGCAACCCCAGCGGCAACTCGCGCTCACCCGCAAGGATCTGCGCGGGCACCGCAACGTCGTCCTCGACCAGATACCCGAACGGCTTCAGGCCCTCCAACGGACTGGGCCGCAACGCGAGAGCCATCTCCTCACAAGCAGCCGTCACCCGATCGAAGTCGTCTATCGTCCATGGACTTCCGGGCATTCGCCCGGCCACCCACTGGGATGCCACCGCGAACCACCCCTCGATCTCCGCAGTGGCAACGATCCCCGGTGCTCGCACGGCGGCCGGAAGTTGTGGAACGACCTCGGCCTCGCGCTGATAGGCCTCATAGGCATGCATCCCGGACGACGCGGCCTTGATGAACACCTGCCGACCATCGGCCAGCTGCGCGCGAGCCGCGAACCCACCGGTGAAGCCGGACCCGACCGGACCGGCCACCGAGGAGATCTCGGTGCCTAGGGCAACAGCCAGGGCCGCCTGGAGAGCCGTCGGCAACGACTCCCAGGCAGGGCGCTGCGACGTGGCGGAGTAGTCGACGTCCGGGGCGCGGCTCATGTCCACCAACGATAGAAGTGACGGAGCAGCAGCGCTCGTGGTTTAGCGTCTGGCCCATGGTGCTGCAAGTTCTCGATCTGGTGGGGATCTTTGTCTTCGGGATCACCGGTGCGCTGGTCGGCGTACGGAAGAAGCTGGACGTGTTCGGGATCGAGGTGCTCGCTCTCGTCACCGGGCTCGGCGGCGGGTTCATCCGGGACGTGCTGATCGGCCAGATCCCGCCGGCCGCGCTCCGCGACTGGCGTTATCTGGTCGTCCCGATCGTGGCCGGGCTGCTGACGTTCTTCCTGCACCCGGGGATCGGGCGGCTCGAGCGCCTGGTGAACATCTTCGACGCGGCCGGCCTCGCGCTGTTCTGCGTGACCGGCGCGCTGAAGGCGATCCAGTTCGGCCTGTCGCCGTTCTCGGCCGCGCTGCTCGGCACGCTGTCCGCTATCGGCGGTGGCGTGATCCGCGACGTTCTCAGCGGCCGCGTCCCGGTTGTACTCCGCTCCGAGATCTACGCCACCCCGGCGCTGCTCGGAGCGGGCATCGTCGTGGTCGCGGCGGCGCTGGAGTACCACGCGCTCTGGGTCCCGATCGCAGCCGCGCTCACCTGCTTCACGATCCGGCTGATCGCGATCCGCCGCGGCTGGAACGCGCCGTTACCCCGCAACCCGTGACGGCGGCGCCCATCCGTTGACCACGGCAACCAATTCGACGTACCGGTGCCAGCGCGGATCCGCAGTACGGCGCAGGTCGATCAGCTGCCCGCGCAATTCCGGATCCGCCCGCAGCGGGTCGTCCCCGGCGAGGGCCCGGTAGCCGGCTGTGAGTCGTCGTACGGAGGCACGGAAGTCTTCTGATGAGGCCAGCGCGGCCAGCTCCAGCCAGGCCTCGACCTGCCGGGGCTCGGCGTCGACAGGGAGTACGGGTGTGAGGTTCTGGCGCGCTGCGGCGAGTGCCGGGTCGTCGCCGAGCGTGTCGGTCAGGAAGTCGGCGATCAGCGTCCGGCGTGCTTCCTCGAAATGTGCGGTCATGTCGGTGAGCTCCTCGGGAGTCGAATGAGTGGCCACTGATACGACCGCGTACTGCGCCTGCAGCGTCCGGATCTGTACGGCGAGTGCGTCGGCATGCGCCGCGAGTACGTCGGCCAGCGTCCGCTCCCGCTCCAGCACGGCCCGCACTGTCTCCAGGTGGAGCCCCAGGGCACGCAGTGTGCGGATGAGCTCCAGCCGCGCGACCGCGGTCTCGTCGTACCGCCGGTGGCCGGCCGTCGTACGGCGGGACGTCAGCAGCCCGAGGTCGGAGTAGTACCGCACGGTCTTCACCGCTACGCCGGCAAGCCGCGCCACCGCACCGATCGAGTGGTCCATGCCCAACACCCTCACATCTCCCGTTACCGGAGATACAAGCCTAGTTATGGGCGAACCGCTCCTTGGGACGCGCGAAGGTGATCGAGATGGCGGCAACGATCGCGCACGCGATGCCCACGCCGAACGGGACCCAGTAGGCATGCGACGGACCCCAGACGTCGACAGCGTGCCCAGCGGCAGCGTTGCCCGGCGCAACGCCGAGCAGGATGCCGGTGACGGTCCAGGTGATCGCCTCGGTCAACCGCTCCGGCGGCACCCACTCCTCGACGCAGGCGGTCACCGCCACCATCGTCGGAGCGATCGTCATGCCGCAGCAGAACAGCACCACACCGAGCATCAGCACGCTGTTGACCCAGGGGAGCGGCGCGAGCGTGATGGCGAGTGCGATGGTGCCGAGCAGCAGCCGGCGCTCCACCGGAGCACGCCAGTGCACAGAGCCGTACCAGAGCCCGGCCAGCAGGCTCCCGAACGCCCAGATCGCGAGTACGACGCCGGCCAGACCCGCCTGGCCCTTCTCCGTCGTGAACGCAACCGTGACCACCTCTGCACCGCCGAGAGTCGCACCAAGGCCGAGACCGATCAGGCTGAGCAGTGTGATCGACAGCCAGGGCATCCGGGCCTGCTCGGCGCCGTTCGCCTTGCCACGCCCCGGTGGATCGGACGCACGCAGTGTGGCCAGCCAAATCCCGCCGGCCAGCCCTAGGACGCCGGCGGCGGTCAGAGCGGCGTACGGACTCCACTGCGTCGCCAGTGCGGTGACGAGAACCGGACCGACGATGAAAACCACCTCGTCGCCGACCGCCTCCAGAGCGAACGCGGTCTGCAGTGCTCGTCCGCGCCCGAGCAGATGGGTCCAGCGAGCACGGACGAACGAACCGACCTGCGGACGGGTGCCACCGGCAACGAACGACAACGCGTACAGAACCCAGGTGGCCGAGTCAGCACGTACTGCGACGAGCAGACCGCCCAGTGCGACCGTGCAGAGGACCGAACCGATCAGCAGCAGCGTCCGCTGGCCGAACCGGTCGACCAGCCGCCCTTGCACAGGTCCGGTCAACGCGCCCGCGATGACTGCTACGCCGGAGACCGCGCCGGCCAGGCCGTACGAGCCGCTCTCGCGGGCGATCAGGATCACGATGCCGAGCCCGATCATCGAGATCGGCATACGCCCGAGGATCCCGGCGGCGAAGAAGGCGCCGGCACCGGGACGGCGCATGAGATGTGCGTAAGGCTTGAGCATGAGAGACCGGGAACACCCTAGCGTTCCCGCGTCTGAGAAGCTTGGAATATGTCGCCTGCCGCGCCTCCGTACGACGCTGTCCTGCTGCTCTCTTTCGGGGGGCCCGAGAAGCCTGAAGATGTGCTGCCGTTCCTCCAGAACGTGACCCGCGGCCGCGGGATCCCGGACGAGCGGCTGAAGGAGGTCGGGGAACATTACTACGCGTTCGGCGGCAAGAGCCCGATCAACGACCAGAACCGCGCGCTGCTCAAGGCGCTGCGCGAGTCGTTCGACGAGATCGGCCTCGACCTCCCGATCTACTGGGGCAACCGCAACTGGGCGCCGTACCTGACCGACACGATGCGCGAGATGGCCGCCGACGGCGTACGCCGGGCCGTGGTGATCGTCACGTCGGCCTACCCGTCGTACTCCGGCTGCCGCCAGTACCGGGAGAACCTCGAGGACGCCGCCCTTGAGGTCCCGGACGCGCCGCGGATCGACAAGCTCCGCCACTACGCGAACCACCCCGGCTTCGTCGGGTCGTTCGTCGAGTCGACGGCCGACGCGCTGAGCCGGCTGCCCGAGGGCAGTGCGATCGCCTACGTGACGCACTCGATCCCGACCGCGATGAACGCGACCAGCGGGCCGGACGGCAACGGGTACGTCGACTGGCACCTGGATGTCGCCGCGGAGATCACGGCTGAGCTGGAGCGGCGGACCGGCCAGGCGCGTCGTACCGACCTCGTCTACTGCTCGCGGTCCGGCCCGCCGCAGGTGCCGTGGCTCGAGCCGGACGTCAACGACCACCTGGAGGCCCTGGCCGCCGAGGGCGTGCCCGGGGTGGCCGTGGTGCCGATCGGGTTCGTCAGCGATCACATGGAGGTCATCTACGACCTCGACACCGAGGCCGCGAAGACGGCCGAGAAGATCGGCCTGCCGATGGCGCGGGCCGCGACCCCGGGGACCGACCCGAAGTTCGTCACGATGCTCCGCGACCTGGTGGTCGAGCGGGCCGCGGCCGAGCGCGGCGAGCAGCCGGACCGGCCCTGCGTCGGCAAGCTCGGCCCGGGCTGGGACGACTGCCGCCCCGACTGCTGCCCGGCCCTGCGCCGACCTACACCTCAGAAGGAAGCCGTATGAGCTCCGACAGCCCCCAGGACCTTCTCAAGCTGGCCGTGGAGGTGGCGGAAGAGGCGGCCGGGCTGATCGTCGAACGCCGCCGCGGCACGATCACGGTCGCCGACACCAAGAGCACCATCACCGACGTGGTCACCGCCGTCGACCGCGAGTCCGAGGAACTGATCCGGGCCCGGGTCCTGCAGGCCCGGCCGGACGACTCGTTCCTCGGCGAGGAGGGTGACGACGTGGTCGGCACCAGCGGCGTCCGCTGGGTGGTCGACCCGATCGACGGAACGGTCAACTACCTCTACGACATCCCGACGTACGCCGTCTCGATCGCCGTCGAGTACGACGGGGAGACGGTCGCCGGCGTGGTGGTGGACGCGCCGAAGGGCGAAGTGTTCACCGCGACCAAGGGTGGTGGCGCGTTCGCGGACGGCAAGGCGATCCAGGTGTCGGGCGCGACCGAGCTGAGCCAGGCCCTGATCGGGACCGGCTTCGGGTACGACCCGGCGCGCCGCCAGGTGCAGGCGGAGGTGATCCAGCAGCTGATCACCAAGGTCCGCGACATCCGCCGGATCGGGGTCGGCGCGATCGACCTCTGCTACGTCGCCTGCGGTCGGCTGGACGCAGTCTTCGAACGCGGACTGAATCCGTGGGACTACGGAGCGGGTGCGCTGATCGCGGCCGAGGCCGGGGCGACGATCGGCGGGCTGAACGGCGCACCGGTGTCGCCGGAGATGTCGATCGCGGCGAGTCCGGCGCTGTTCGCGCCGCTCCACGACTTGTTGGCCGCCGCGAACCCGTTGCGCGCGTAGACGTCGGTGAGTGCTCGTTTCTGCGCAGTATCGCGCACTAATGAGCATTTTGGTGTTCGGTCCTGACATTTGTGGCGACACGCGGGCCACAGCATGGACCCAGCCGTGCATTACAGCGCTTTATAGGGCACAATCCCGTCCTCGGGAGAGGTGATTGCCGATCCCGGCCTGGCTGTCAAGGGTTTCGGGGGACGAAGATTCAGCGCGGCGCGCCGACGCGGAATTTCTCGGCCGCTCTACCCGTTCAAGGGCTCAGCAGGCAACACCACGGGTACGAAGAGGGCAGGGAAACACCATGGCGACTGATTACGACGCCCCGCGCAAGACGGACGAGGACGCTTCCGAAGAGTCGATCGAGGAGCTGAAGACTCGCCGTCACGACAAGAACTCCGGCAAGGTCGACGAGGACGAGGCCGAGGCCGCGGAGAGCTTCGAGCTGCCCGGCGCGGACCTGAGTCACGAGGAGCTGGCGGTCCGGGTCCTCCCGCGTCAGGCCGACGAGTTCACCTGTTCGAGCTGCTTCCTGGTTCACCACCGCAGCCAGCTCGCCGAGACGAAGAACGGGCAGCTGATCTGCCGCGACTGCGCAGCCTGACACCAGCGCCCTTCTTCGTAACAAACCAAGCGGGACCGTTTCCAGACCCCTGGAAACGGTCCCGCTGTTGTCTGAACCACCTACTGACGGCTCCATCCCGCCGAGCCGGTCCCGCTCGCGACGGGCTCTTACACGTCAACCCCGCCGAGCGGAGCGAGGCGGGGTTGGTTTCTTCAGTCGTCTTTCTTGACCAGGCCGGTGTCGGTGCCGCGGACCAGCTTGGCCGTCGCGTCCTGCACGTAGCCGGGCGGGGCGTGCCCGGTCGACCGCAGGTAGTAAGCCGCCGCGCGCCGCTCCGCGAACAACCTGGCTGCGGCCGCGGCCGCAGCGCTCGCAGCTGCCCAGGTGATGGCCTCGGCGTACCCTCCGGTGCCGTCCTTCGGCGGCTTCCCGCCGGACCCGAGTTTCCAGGCCGTGGTGACCGCCTTGCTCGCGGCCAGGCCGACCACGATCGTGAAGGCGGCCTGCACCAGCTTCCAGCCGATCTTCGCTCCCACCACTGCACTCTCCTTACGCGACTGCTGACAGTCAGGATCTTCCCACGCTGTGCCCACTCAGCGCGGCAGCCAACCGATCCGGGTGGCGCGTGGCGATCAGCCAGTACGGCGCAGGGTCGCCCGGGTCGGTGATCTGGACCCGTACGGCGCCCGGCAGGTAGCTACGCAGTACCAGGTAGGCCTTCGGGTCACAGTCCCGCCCGAACGCCAGCCGCGCGTCCTCACCGGTCAGCGCCTCGACCGTGCCGAGGTACGACCGGTCGATCTCGGCCCGCCCCGCCCGGAGCCGTACGTCGTCGACCTCGACCCGTGCACCGCCGTACCGGACGAACAACGTCACCAGCAGCACCGCCGCGAGCCCGCCGACGACGATGCCGGCGATCAGTCCGGCCGGCACCGCGGTGATAACGAACAGCGTGATCACGGCAGCGGCGGCGATGATCCACCACGACACCGGCACGCGCAGACTCTCGCGATAGCTACCCACGGACCCAGCCTGGCACGAACCGGTCGCGGCGCGCTCGATAGGGTCGCCTCTCGTGACCGAGGTACTCATCCAGCGCATCGACCCCGAACTCCCGCTGCCGTCGTACGCGCATCCCGGCGACGCCGGCGCGGACCTGGTGGCTGCGGCCGACCTGACCCTGAAGCCGGGGGAGCGCGGTCTGGTCGGCACCGGCATCGCGATCGCGCTGCAGGACGGGTACGCCGCCTTCGTGCATCCGCGCTCCGGTCTGGCGGCCAAGCACGGCGTCTCGATCGTCAACGCACCCGGCACGGTCGACGCCGGCTACCGCGGCGAGATCAAGGTCTGCCTGATCAACCTCGACCCGCATACCGAGGTGACCGTGCGACGCGGCGACCGGATCGCCCAGCTCGTCATCCAGCAGGTGGAGAAGGCCCGGTTCGTCGAGGTGACCTCGCTGCCCGGTTCCGCGCGCGGTGACCAGGGGCACGGGTCGACCGGAGGCTTCGGCGATGTGACACGCTGAGCAGGTGCATCCGTTGACCTGACGGATGCGCGAGACTACGGCGCGGTGCTGAAGTTGTACCAATACCAAGGAAGTAGGCAAGAGCTGTGATCTTCCGCCGCAAGGGCAAGAACGATCCCGAGACGAACGACACGGACGCGGTGGCCGACGAGGGTCCGGTGGATGTTCGCTCCGAGGGTCCGTTCGACTCGACCGAGGTCGACGCCGACGTGCTGGAAGCGGAGGACCGGATCGACCTGGGCGCGCTGGTGATCAACGGCATGCCCGGGATGGAGCTGGGCCTTCAGGTCGACGAGCAGAGCGGCGTGGTCCAGGCGGTGCTGCTGATGCTCGAGGACTCCGCGCTCGAGCTGCGTGCCTTCGCGGCGCCGCGTTCGAGCGGCATCTGGGACGAGGTCAGGCAGGAGATCGCGGCCGAGGCCAGTCGGATGGGCGGTACGGCGACCGAGCATGACGGCCAGTTCGGCACCGAGCTGGTGCTCGTCGTACCGGTCGAGGACCCCGAGGGGCAGATCTTCAGCCAGACCTCCCGTGTCATCGGCGTTGACGGCCCGCGCTGGCTGCTCCGCGCTACTGTGCTGGGCCGCGCGGCGGTCGAGCCGGACGCCGCGCTGCCGATGGAGGAGACGCTACGCAACACGGTCGTGGTCCGCGGCGACGAGCCGATGGCCGTCCGTGAGTCGCTGCCGTTGAGGCTTCCGCCCGGTGCCCAGCCGACTCCGACCGAAGAAGCGTGAGCGGACTACACTCGACATCATGGGTAGCAGCAAACCCGCAGGGTTGTGGAAGCGTGCCTTCCGTGGCCTGGCCGGAGACCGCGATCAGCAGGACGCGGAGGTCCTCCAGGACTTCGCGCAGGACTGTGGCGCGCGTTCCATCACCGGCTGTCACGACCGGGAACTCGTCACGCTGTACGGCACGTTGCGCACGATCACGTTCAGCCCGCGCGGCGGCGTACCAGCACTGGAGGGTGAGTTGTACGACGGCACCGGCACGGTCAAGCTGATCTGGCTCGGCCGACGCAAGATCGGTGGCATCCACGCCGGATCGGAGCTGATCGCGTCCGGCCGGATCGGCGTCGTCGACGGCGACCGGGTGATGTTCAACCCGCGCTACGAGCTGCGACCGACGGCCGCGCATGGCTGAGCCGACGTCGCGCCGCGATCAGGTCGAGGAGAACCTCGAGGAGAAGCTGGTCGAGATCCTCAAGCCCGAGGTGGAGGCGGCGGCGACCATGCCGCCGGCCGGCGAGGAGCCAGGAAAGCCCGCGAGGTCGACCGACAAGGACTTCTTCCAGGCGCTGGGCGGCTGGGGCGCGCTGCTCGACATCGGCCTGCCGTGGATCGCGTTCCTGGTCGCGTATGCGGTCAGCGACCACAAGCTCCAGCTCTCGCTGATCATCGCGGTCGGTATCGCCGCTGTGCTCGCGGTGGTGCGTCTGGTCCGCCGGCAGCAACTGCGCAACATCGTCGGCGGCTTCATCGGCGTGCTGATCTCGGCCTGGGTCGCGAACCGGACCGGGAACGCCAAGGACTTCTACGTCCCAGGTCTGCTGACCAACCTCGGGTACGGCGCTCTGTACCTGATCACCGTGCTGATCCGCTGGCCGCTGTTCGGCGTCCTGTACGGCGTGATCACGCAGACGGGCACGGCCTGGCGCCGGGACCCCGCGATGCTGAGGGGCTTCTCCCGGGCGACGCTGGTGTTCGTCGGCCTGTTCGCGGTCCGGCTGATCGTCCAGGTCCCGCTGTACTTCACCGGCAGCCTGAACGCGCTCGGCATCGCCAAGATCGGCCTCGGCCTGCCGTTCTACGCGCTGGCGATCTGGCTCGCGTACGCCGTACTCCGCGGCTCCCTCCCCCCAGCCAAGTGGGACGAAGCCCGCGACCACATCACCCACCTACTCCGCGGCAACAAGAAGTAAAAGGGCACCGCAGCGCGGCGGTGCCCTTTACTGCTATTCCTCTGTCTTGCGGTGGTGGGGGGAGAGCATGTCTTCGAGTTGCTCTTCGGTTTCGTCGGCGGCTACGAAGAGGAGTTCGTCGTTGAGTTCCAGCGTGCCCTCCGGGTCGGGACGTAGTACCCGACCTTCGCGGAGGATGACGACGAGGGCCGTGTCGAGGGGCCAGTCGATGTCGCCGACGCGCTGGCCGATCATCGGGGAGTCCTCGGGCAGGGTGAGCTCGACCAGGTTCGCGTCGCCCTGACGGAAGGTGAACAGGCGGACCAGGTCGCCGACCGACACCGCCTCCTCGACCAGCGCGGACATGATCCGCGGCGTCGAGACCGACACGTCGACACCCCAGGCCTCGTTGAACATCCACTCGTTGCGCGGATGGTTGACCCGGGCAACGGTTCGCGGTACGCCGAACTCCGTCTTCGCCAGCAGCGAGACGACCAGGTTGACCTTGTCGTCGCCGGTGCTGGCGATCGCCACCTGGCAGCGCTGCAACGCCGCCTCCTCCAGCGAGGACAGCTCGCACGCGTCCGCCAGCAGCCACTCGGCGCGCGGCACCGACTCGGCCTTGATCGCCCGCGGATCCTTGTCGATCAGCAGCACCTCGTGGCCGTTCTCCAGCAGTTCGGCGGCGATCGAACGTCCGACGTTCCCGGCACCGGCGATGGCTACCCGCATCACAGCTCCTCAGGCTTCGCGCCGAGCTGGGACTCGATCGCTGCGGCGTCCTGCTCGGGCATGACGACGTGGACCAGGTCACCCTCCTGGATGACCGTGTCGGGCCGGGGCAGCATCCCCTCTCCGAGCCGGGTCAGGAACGCAACCCGGGCACCCGTGGCCTTCTCGATGTCGAGCGCGAGCCGGCCGATCCACTCCGCGTGGACGTGTACCTCGGCCAGCCGGATCGTGCCGGACGGGTCCCGCCACTCCGGCTCGGAACCCTCGGGCAGCAGCCGGCGCATCATCTGGTCGACCGTCCAGCGGACCGTGCCGACAGTGGGGATACCGAGCCGCTGGTACACCTCGGCGCGTCCGGGGTCGTAGATCCGGGCCACCACGTTCGAGATGCCGAACGTCTCACGCGCCACCCGGGCGGCGAGGATGTTCGAGTTGTCGCCGTTGGAGACCGCTGCGAACGCCTCGGCGTCCTCGATCCCGGCCTCGATCAGCACCTCGCGGTCGAAGCCCATGCCGACGATGGTCCGGCCGGTGAAGTTCGGACTGAGCCGCCGGAACGCGTCGGCCGTCTGATCGATGATCGCGACCGTGTGGCCGCGTCTCTCCAGGCCACGCGCGAGCATCGACCCGACGCGGCCGCAGCCCATGATGACGACGTGCACTGAGTGATCACTCCTTGCCCCACCTGGGGCCGCTGGCTCGGTTCGGCAGGGATAGACGCTACACCGGACCTGAGGTCGTGCCCGACAGTCCCCCGCGCGCCACTCGGCACGGGTGCTCGCGCCACGGCGGGCGACTGCCGGACACGACCTTGTGCCCTCTAACATCACCGGTGTGACTCCCGCTCTAGGTGACCTCGGCAAACGGCTGCTGCTCGGTCGCAAACTGCGCAGCACGCAGCTGGGTGAGACCCTGCTGCCGAAGCGCATCGCTCTCCCGGTGTTTGCGAGCGACGCGCTGTCGTCGGTCGCCTATGCCCCCGACGAGGTCTTCCTGACGCTGTCGATCGCCGGGCTGGCCGCTTACAGCTATTCCTGGAAGATCGGCCTGCTGGTCGCGTTCGTGATGCTGGTCGTGGTGGCGTCGTACCGGCAGAACGTGCACGCGTACCCGTCGGGCGGCGGTGACTACGAGGTCGCGACGGTGAACATCGGGCCGACGGCGGGGCTGACCGTGGCCAGCGCGCTGATGGTCGACTACGTGCTGACCGTGGCGGTGTCGATCTCGTCCGGCGTACAGAACGCGAAGTCGGCGCTGCCGTTCCTGGAGGGGCACGAGGTACCGCTGGCGGTCGGCCTGGTGCTGCTGCTGACCGCGATGAACCTGCGCGGGGTCCGTGAGTCCGGGGCGGTGTTCGCGGTCCCGACGTACATCTTCATGTTCTCGATCATCGGGATGGCGATCTGGGGCCTGATCCGGCTGAGCGCGGGCAACCTGCCGCTGGCGGAGAGCGCGGACTTCGAAGTACATGCCGAAGGCGGCCACGAGGTGTTCACCGGGCTGGCCGCGGTCTTCCTGCTGGCGCGGGCGTTCTCGTCCGGGTGTGCGGCGCTGACCGGTGTCGAGGCGATCAGCAACGGCGTACCGGCGTTCCGCAAGCCGAAGAGCAAGAACGCGGCGACCACGCTGCTGCTGCTCGGCACGATCGCGGTGACGATGCTGATGAGCATCCTGTTCCTGGCCAGCAAGATCAAACTCCGGTACGCCGAGGATCCCGCGACGCAGCTGTATCGCGACGGGCAGCCGGTGGGCGACAGCTATACCCAGAAGACCGTGATCGGTCAGATCGGCGACTCGGTGTTCTCGAACTTCCAGCCGGGCTTCTACGTGGTGATCGGCGCGACGATGCTGATCCTGGTGCTGGCCGCGAACACCGCGTTCAACGGGTTCCCGGTGCTCGGCTCGATCCTGGCCCGCGACGGGTACCTGCCCCGCCAGTTGCACACCCGCGGCGACCGGCTCGCCTACAGCAACGGGATCATCCTGCTGGCCCTGTGCGCGGCCGCGCTGATCATCGCGTTCGACGCCCAGGTGACCAAGCTGATCCAGCTCTACATCGTGGGCGTGTTCGTCAGCTTCACCCTCAGCCAGTTCGGCATGATCCGGCACTGGACCAGGCATCTGAAGTCGGAGACGGACGCGGTCAAACGGCGGCAGATGATGCGGTCCCGGATCATCAACGCGATCGGTCTGACGATGACCGGAATCGTGCTGGTCATCGTGCTGCTGACCAAGTTCACCCACGGCGCCTACATCGCGATCATCGCGATGGCCGGGCTGTTCGTACTGATGAAGGGCATCCACCGGCACTACGAGACGGTCCGCAAGCAGATGACAGCCGAAGGCGACGAGCCGCTGATGCTGCCGTCGCGGGTGCACTCGATCGTGCTCGTCTCGAAGCTCCACCGCCCGACCCTGCGGGCACTGGCCTTCGCGAAGGCGGCCCGGCCATCCACGCTCGAAGCGATCACCGTCGACGTCGACCGGGACGAAGCGGACGCGTTGCAGGCCGATTGGGAGGCACGCGGCATCCCGATTCCGCTGAAGCGGCTCGCGTCGCCGTACCGCGAGATCACCCGGCCGATCCTGCAGTACGTCCGGGACATCCGCAGGCAGTCTCCGCGGGACGTGGTGATGGTCTACATCCCGGAGTATGTCGTGGGGCACTGGTGGGAACACATCCTGCACAACCAGAGCGCACTGCGGCTCAAGGGGCGGCTCTTGTTCACACCTGGTGTGATGGTTACGTCCGTTCCTTACCAGTTGGTCTCGTCGCAGGGGGCCGAGGAGCGGCAGGACCGGGTAGAACGGGTCGCCGGGCAGGTACGGCGCGGGGCCCGCAAGGCGTCAGGAGATCGGTGACAGACTCAGACAGTCTGGTTGGGGCGGTAGTCGAGCTGGAGGTAGGGCCAGTCGCACACGGGGGACACTGCGTCGCCCGGCACGAGGGACAGGTGGTGTTCGTCCGGCATGCGCTGCCGGGGGAGCTGGTACACGCGCGGATCACGGAGCAGACCGCGAAGTACCTGCGAGCGGACGCGGTGTCCGTGCTGACGCCGTCCCCGCAGCGGATCGAGCCGCCGTGCCCGTACGCCGGTCCGGGGCTCTGCGGCGGATGTGACTTCCAGCACGCGAACATCGTCGAGCAGCGCCGGCTGAAGGCCACCGTCGTGTCGGACACGCTCCGGCGGATCGGTGGGATCGAGCGGACGATCGTGATGGAGTCGCCCGGCGACGACGGTCTGGGATGGCGGACGCGGATGCGGTACGCCGTCGTGGACGGGCGGCCCGGCATGTACGCGCACCGCTCCCACGACCTGGTGCCGATCGACCGGTGCCTGATCGCGCACACGGGTACTCCGGACGTGCTGTCGTCGCGCTGGCCTGGCGTGTCGTCCGTACAGGCCGTGGTGTCGTCCGAGGGCAAGACCGCCGTCCAGACTGACGCCGAGCCGGGGGAGCGGCTGGTCGAGGTGGTGCGGGAGCGGCACTTCTTGGTGGAGGCCGGTGGGTTCTGGCAGGTCCATCCGGCCGCGCCAGAGACGCTGCTGGACGCCGTACTGAGCGGACTGGAGCCGGCTGCGGGGGAGACCGCGCTGGACCTGTACTCCGGTGTGGGGCTGTTCGCTGCGTTCCTGGCCGAGGCTGGTTGTGCGGTGCTGGCGATCGAGGGGGACAAGGACGCGGTCCGGAACGCCCGGCGCAACCTGCATGACCTCGAAGACGTGACGGTGGAGAACGGCGACGTCGACCGCGTGCTGAACACGGCGGTCGGGCATGGTCTGGAGCATGTGGACCTGGTTGTCCTCGATCCACCGCGCACAGGCGCCGGCAAGGACGTCGTACGGCGGATTGCGGCGCTCGGGCCGCGGCGTGTCGCGTATGTCGCGTGTGACCCGGCGGCGCTGGCGCGGGACCTGAAGACGTTCGGACGGCTCGGCTATGGGATCGCGTCGCTGCGGGCCTTCGACCTGTTCGGCATGACCCACCACATCGAGTGCGTGGCCATCCTCGAGCCTGTGGATAGTGAACTGGTGAGTGGGGGAACCCTCGGGTAGCGTCTGGGGCTGGATTCCAATGCGCTGGAGACCTGATGCCGCTCGTTGACCTGGACGACCCTGAGGAGTTGCGGGCCCGCTGGACCGCACTCGCGGCGGTCGCCCATGCCACCGGCTTCGACCGCCGGTGGTACGCCGACGCCAACGGATACCACCACCAGGACGAGACCGCTTCCGTTCTGCGGCTGGCCCGGCTGAGCGACGGGCGGGTCGTGCTGTGGGGGTTCCACACGCAGCACAGCGCGACCGTTGGCACCGACCTGCTGGCGGGCTCGCCGGACTGGATCGGACAGCCCGAGGTGCGGCAGCGGCAGGCGGCGGGCGAGCTCGGCTTTGTGTACGGCGCGTTCAACGGGACGTGGGCGCGCGCGTCGTACCCGGGAGATCCGTGGCAGCCGGTCGACGACGGGTTCCAGCAGATCGGCGGCTGGATCACCTCCGACGAGGCCGCCGCCGACGAGATGATCGAGTGGGTCGCGGAGTGGGCGGACTACCTCGACGGCCTCGACGAACTACGCCGATACGGCGTCGAGCTGATCCGGACGGCGCTCGGGTCGGGGATCACCGCTGAGGCGCTGGCGGCGTTCTTCTCGCACTTCCGGATCGACCCGCGCTCGCCGGTGCAGCCGGAGATCGCCGCCGGAGTCGCGGCGGCGGCAGACTTCACCCGAAACTTTGCAGTACCGGCAAGTTTCGCCGACGACCCTGACACAGCCGAGGTGTCGGTCGTTGAAGATCTCGTGATTGGAAGCCCCGACAGCCGGCCCCCCTCCTCACCTCCCGAGGACGAAGAGTCGTTCGTAGTCCCACCCGGCATCAGCCCCTTCACCGGCCAACCAATCGACGCCCCACCGGCCACCTACCCACCGGCTGTCCATGCACCGGTCGCCGACCCGCCAGCCGGCCGCGGGGCGGCCGCACAGGACGCTGCGCGGTACGGAGCCACCGGCCAGGAGCCCGGCGGGCACGGCGCCGCAGCGTACGGAGCTACCGGCGAGGAGGTTGGTGGGCGTGGGGCTGCGGGGTACGGGGCCGCCCACCAGGACACCGATGGGCGCGGGACTGCGGCGTACGGAGGCGCCGCTAGCAGCGGTGCCGGGCAAGAGGCTGCGGCGCGCGGAGCCGACGCGGTCGGCCCGGCCGGAGGGCGCGGAGCCGACGGACGCGGGGCGAGCGGCCACGGGGACTACGGGGTTACCGGGAAGAAGCAGGGCTGGCTTCGGCGCCGCAAACACGACACCGGCTCGACCCCAGCCGTAGAGCCGGAGCCGCACCAGCCCTCCGCCGGGCCCGGCCCAAGCGCGTACCTGCCCCACGACGTCCAGAGCGCCGGCCTGCCCACCCCGACGTACGACCCGACCCTCCCGTCCGCAGAGCCCCCACGCGTAGGCGGCGGCCAGTACGAAGGCGACGACTTCTTCAACAGCCTCTTCGCCGACGCCCCCGCCGCAGCAGCTCCGGCATCGGACGAGCAGGACTGGGAAACCGCCGAACAACTCTCCTGGTCCAACGAGGAAGCCACCAGCGAATACACCCCCTTCACCGACGACACCGCCGAGAACAACCCCGCCTGGACCGGCCCCGCCTGGATCAACGGCCAATGGGTAGAAAACCCACCCACCCACCGCACCACCCCCCACCCCGCCGCACCCACCCAGCCCGGCGCCCACCCCGCTCAGTCAGCCCACCCCGGCGCGCCTGCTCAGCCCGATCAACCCGCTGAGCCCGGCAATGCCGCTCACCCCGGCGCATACCCCGGCGAGACTGCACGCTCCGGCACCAATCCGGGTACCGCTTATCCCGAGCATCCTGCCCACCCCGGCGCGCCCGCCCAGCCCGGCCAACCCGGTGAGCTTGGGCTGACTGCCGACTCCGGCCCGCAGGATGGTGGAGCCGCCCGCCGCCCCGCTGACAACGCGTACGCCGGGCACCCTGGCGCACCCGCCCAGCCCAGCCAATCCGGTCAGCTTGGGCTGAGCGCCCACTCCAGCCCCAAGGCTGGTGGACCTGCCCGCGCCGGTGACAACGCGTACGCCGGGCAGCCTGGCGCACCCGCCCAGCCCGGCCAACCCACCCAGCCCGGCGCACCCGCCCAGCCCGGCCAACTCGCCCAGTCTGGTGCGACCGCCCATTTCGGAGCTCCCACACAGCCTCTCCAGCTCTCCCAGCCCGGTGCATCCGGCCAGGCCAACACCCAACAGCCACCCGCGCCCCCAGCAGCCGCCGCCCCCACGAACTCCCCGTTCGCCCCATCCCCAAACCCGGACACCGCCCCAGCCGACTCACCCTTCGCCCCCACCGCACGCGATGCGGCACCGTCCGACTCGCCGTTCACCCCGAACGCCCCGGATGCGGCACCGTCCGACTCACCCTTCGCTCGGAACGCCCGCGACGCGGCGCCCGCCGACTCACCGTTCGCGCCGGACGCCCGCGACGCGGCGCCGTCCGACTCACCCTTCGCTCCGGACGCACCCGATGCGGCACCGTCCGACTCTCCCTTCGCTCGGAACACTCGCGACGCGGCGCCCGCCGACTCACCGTTCGCGCCGGACGCCCGCGACGCGGCACCGTCCAACTTGCCCTTCGCTCCGGACGCGCCCGACGAGGCGCAGGCCGGTTCGCCGTTCGCCCCCAACGCCAGCCCAGGGGCAGCCGACTCGCCCTTCGCGCAGTCACCGGCCGCCGCCGGAGGTCCGTCGTCCGCCGACCTGGAGGACGACGACGCACCGACTGCCGAGATAGCCGCAGTCCTCGACCCGCCTCCCGCGGCCGAGGAAGAGGAAGAGGAGGACCTCGCCTCCTTCACCGGCCCTTCCCCGTTCGCGCCAGTCACACCCACCGAGTCCCAGCAGCCCGCTCCGCAGTACCCAGCGGGCCAGGCCTCAGCATCCGAGTCGTCACACGACGACCGATCGGTTACCGAGTACGCCGACGACCCCGCGCCGTACCACGAGACACCCGCCCCGCCCCCGCCGTACGACGCAACCTCCGGCGACCCGATCGACGCCACCGCCCACCAGCCGAGCCAGCCCCACCCGAGCGATGGCCGGGCAGCCAACCCGGCCGCGCCCGGTCGTGCCCCCACAGATCGCGTCATCGCAGATCGCGCCCCGAGCGAGCCGGCCGCCGACCTGGACGAGGATGACCAAACCGCCGAGATCCCGGCAGTCGTCGAGGACCCGTCGACGACCCAGCCAATCGACGTACTCCCAGCACCCGCCGACACGCGCACGCCCAACTCACCCGAAGTCCTAGACCACGACTCGGCCGATGCTCGCGGCCAGGGCTCGACCGACCCGCGCGTCCACGGATCGGCACAAGCCCTGGACCACGCCTCGTCGGAGTTTTACGAGCACGACTCGGCTGACGCACCTGGACACAGCTCGACAGACGCCCGCGCGCAGGACTCGACAGACCCACGCGTGCAGCGGTCGGCAGATGCTCTGGAGCGCGGCCCGGCGGAAGTCCGCGAGCACGACCCTGCTGACGCCGGTGGACACGGCGCTGACGCACGGGGGCGGGACTCGATCGACTCACGCGCGCCCCGGTCGGACGATGCTTTGGCGCGCGGCTCGGTAGACGCAGGTGCCCTGGACTCGGCAGAAGGCGAGGACGAGTCGGCGCAAACGTGGGACGAGCGGGCGCACAGGGGATCGGCGCTTGATCGGCCGGGTGGGCGGTACGACGGGCTGGGGGTGGATGACGACGAGGACGAGATCTACGGCCGGCCCGCGGCGACCCGCGACACCCGGAGCCGGGCAGTTGAGGAAGACGCCGAGTCGCGCGCGGCTGAGACTGCTGCGGATGCTGGGTGGGCCGAGGCTAAAGCTCAAGTAGATCCTCAGCCCTGGCCTCAACCGCAGCCGCGCCCAGAGCCCTGGCCCCAGCCGGAGCCCCACCCGGCCCCGTGGCCCGAGCCGAATCCGCCCCACCCCGAGCCGACACCGCAGCCAGGCCCTGGCCCCGAGCCCGCACCGCGCCCAGGCCCCGAGCCTTACCCGGGTCCGGGCCCCCAGCCGGCTCCCGGGCCCACGCCGCATCCTGAGCCGTTCCCAGGTCCGGGTCCGCGTCCTGAGCCGTTCCCGGGTCCGGAGCCGACGCCTACGCCGGACCCGTTCCCCGGACCGGAGCCTCTGCCTGAGCCGTTCCCTGACCCGGAGCCGCAGCCGGATCCGGAACCGCAGCCTCAGCCGTTCCCCGAGCCGGAGCCTGAACCTGCACCCGAACCGCTCCCGGAACCAGAACCTGGGCCGCAGCCAGACCCGGACCCCGAGCCACTCCCGAACCCGGAGAACCATCCGGCACCTGGAGCACCCGCGCAGCCGTGGGCCGCGCAGTACGCCGAGCCCGAGCGCCTGACGGGTTCTTCTGGGGCGCACCCGGACACGAACTCGTCCCCGGACGCTCAGTCTGGCTCGGCGCCGTGGCCGGACGCTGGTCCCGAGCAGGAACTCTCTGTTGGTGATCCTGAGGATGACTGGCCGACCGGAGTTGTGCCGGTTGTGGATGACGATGTGCCGACGGGGGAGATGCCGGCCGTCGGGTTCGACGATCTGCCTGCCTCGGGGGAGGACGAGGCGTCGGCGTGGTCGGGTGGCCAGGACGCTTGGGGTCGAGAAGGCGACGCCACGAACGACGCGGATCGGACGCACGGCGCCAACGGGGCGAACCGGACGAACGGTGCAGCTCGGTCGGGCACGGAACAAGTAGGCGATCCGGCCTGGGCGGACCACACTGACCGCGGCGCGGCGGATGTGGCTGCGGTTGTGGCTCGGATGTCTATTCCGGGGTTGGGGTTGGTGGGGGGTGATGGGCCTCGGGTTGCGGTGGTGCCGGGGTCTATTGAGGAGGCTATGCGGGCGGAGGCGGAGCGGCCTCGGCCTCGGCCGGAGGAGTCGGAGGCAGTGGTGGCGTTGCGGGCCTGGTGCCGGGCTCGGACGGCGATTGTGCCTTCGGGGTTCACGATTCAGGTGCAGGTGCTCGACCCCGCGGCCCCGTCGTACCGGTTCGATCTGGAGCCGCCCGAGGTGGACGACCCGGAGTACGCCGCTGACAAGCTGAGCGGGCTGCTCGGCGATCTGTGGCTGACCGAGCAGCGCAGCCCGCAGGGCGGTTGGCTGTTCGCGCGGATCGACGCCGCCGGCCGCACGCTCCGGATCGACCGGTGGTACGACCAGGTGCCCGACTGGTGGGACAACCCGATCGAGCCGCGCCTCGACGTCAACGGCCTCGTACGTCGCCTGTACAGCCGCGGTCCGGAATGGCAGCCGTCGTACCTGGAGAAGCTGTACACCAGCGCGAGATAGCGTGGGCGCCATGCTTCTCAGGATCTTCACCGAACCGCAGCAAGGCGCCTCGTACGACGACCTCCTGACGGTCGCCCGCAAGACCGAGGAGAACGGGTTCGACGCGTTCTTCCGCTCGGACCACTACCTCGTCATGGGCGATCGCGACGGCCTTCCGGGGCCGACCGACTCCTGGATCACGCTCGCCGGCCTGGCCCGCGAGACCAGCACGATCAAGCTCGGCACGCTCGTCAGCTCCGCGACGTTCCGCAACCCCGGCGTACTCGCGATCTCGGTCGCGCAGGTCGACCAGATGAGCGGAGGCCGCGCCGAGCTCGGCCTCGGCGCCGGCTGGTTCGAGGCTGAGCACAAGGCGTACGGGCTGACCTTCCCCGACACCCGCACACGTTTCGAGTTGCTCGCCGAGCAGCTCGAGCTGATCACCGGCCTGTGGGACACACCGGTCGGCGGGAAGTACGCATTCCAGGGCGAGCACTACCAGCTGGAAGACTCCCCGGCGCTGCCGAAGCCGGTCCAGCAGCCGCATCCACCGATCATCATCGGGGGCAGCGGCAAGAAGAAGACGCCGGCGCTGGCCGCGAAGTATGCCGCCGAGTTCAACGCGAACTTCTGCTCGGTCGAAACCGCCGCAGAGCTGTACAAGCGGGTCCAGACCGCATGCGAGGCGATCGGCCGCGATCCGAAGACGCTCACGCTCTCGACCGCTCACACCGTCGTCGTCGGCAAGGATGACGCCCAGGTGAAGCAGCGCGCCGACGCGATCGGCCGCGACGTCGACGACCTGAAGGCGAACAGCATTGCCGGTACGCCGGCCGAGGTGGTCGAGCGGCTCGGCCAGTTCGCCGCT
This sequence comes from Kribbella pratensis, assembly GCF_004365355.1. Classification (GTDB taxonomy): domain Bacteria; phylum Actinomycetota; class Actinomycetes; order Propionibacteriales; family Kribbellaceae; genus Kribbella. The sequence continues at coordinate 1,397,492 of NZ_SODP01000001.1, forward strand.
GTCGGCTCGCAACGCCAGTACGTCCAGATCATGGACCTGCACGACCTGGATCATCTGGATCTGATCGCCGCCGAAGTCCTCCCACACGTCTCCTGATCTCGCCAGGAACCGGGGCCGTGGACAGTGCCTGGTGGGCTGAGACAGGTTATTTCCTGTAGCGCGCCACCAGTTCCTGTTCACGGCCGCGGTTCGTGGCTGTGCCATACGACGGTGGCTCGATGTCGTGTATCTTGATATCGAGAGAGTTTGGCGCGAGGTTAGGGGGACCTGATCTCGTGGCCGGGCGGCGCGCTGGGCAGGATGGGCCTGAGCGAACAAGGACTGACAGAGGAGCGGGTTGATGGCGAGCGTCGACAGCTTCGGTGCCAAGGGTGCACTCGAGGTCAACGGGCAGTCGTACGAGATCTTCAGGTTGGCGGGTATCGAGGGTGCGGACACGCTGCCGTACTCCTTGAAGGTCCTGCTGGAGAACCTGTTGCGCACCGAGGACGGCGCGAACATCACCGCCGAGCACATCACCAAGCTCGGCAACTGGGACCAGAACGCGGCCCCGGACACCGAGATCCAGTTCACCCCGGCCCGCGTGATCATGCAGGACTTCACCGGCGTCCCGTGCGTGGTCGATCTGGCCACGATGCGCGAAGCAGTCGGCGAGCTCGGCGGCGACCCGACCAAGATCAACCCGCTGGCGCCGGCCGAGCTGGTCATCGACCACTCGGTCATCACCGACGTCTTCGGCCGCGCGGACGCGTTCGAGCGCAACGTCGAGTTCGAGTACCAGCGCAATGGCGAGCGCTACCAGTTCCTCCGCTGGGGCCAGACCGCGTTCGACGACTTCAAGGTCGTCCCGCCGGGCACCGGCATCGTGCACCAGGTGAACATCGAGCACCTCGCGCGCACCGTCATGGTGCGCGACGGCGTCGCGTACCCCGACACCTGCGTCGGCACCGACAGCCACACCACGATGGTGAACGGCCTCGGCGTGCTCGGCTGGGGCGTCGGCGGTATCGAGGCCGAGGCGGCCATGCTCGGGCAGCCCGTGTCGATGCTGATCCCCAAGGTCGTCGGCTTCAAGCTGACCGGCTCGGTCCCGGCCGGCGCCACCGCGACCGACGTCGTGCTCACCATCACCCAGCTGCTGCGCAAGCACGGCGTGGTCGGCAAGTTCGTCGAGTTCTACGGCGAGGGCGTCGCGGCCGTGCCGCTGGCGAACCGGGCCACGATCGGCAACATGAGCCCGGAGTTCGGCTCGACCTGCGCGATCTTCCCGATCGATGACGTCACCCTGGACTACCTGCGGCTGACCGGCCGCAGCGACCAGGACGTCGCGCTGGTCGAGGCGTACGCCAAGGAGCAGGGCCTGTGGCACGACCAGTCGGTCGAGCCGCGGTTCTCGGAGTACCTCGAGCTGGACCTGTCGACCGTCGTGCCGTCGATCGCCGGACCGAAGCGTCCGCAGGACCGGGTCGCGCTGACCGAGGCCAAGGAGGCCTTCCGCGGTGCGCTGACCGACTACGCGACCGAGGAGCTCGACGTCGACCCGTCCGAGACCGGCAGCTTCCCGGCCAGCGACGCGCCGAACGGGCACGGTGACGTGAACGACGAGCCGCACGTGCCGCACGGCGGCCCGGGGCGTCCGTCGAAGAAGACCACGATCTCCCTGGACGGCCAGGAGGTCGAGCTCGACCACGGCCACGTCGTGATCGCGAGCATCACCTCCTGCACCAACACGTCGAACCCGTCGGTCATGATGGCCGCCGCGCTGCTCGCGAAGAACGCGGTCGACAAGGGCCTCTCAAGCAAGCCCTGGGTGAAGACGTCGCTGGCGCCGGGCTCGAAGGTCGTCACGGACTACTACGAGAAGGCCGGCGTCACGCCGTACCTGGACAAGCTCGGATTCCAGCTGGTCGGTTACGGGTGTACGACGTGCATCGGCAACTCGGGCCCGCTGCCCGAGGCGGTGTCGGCCGGTGTCCAGGAAGCCGATCTCGCCGTCGTGAGCGTGTTGTCCGGCAACCGGAACTTCGAGGGCCGGATCAACCCGGACGTGAAGATGAACTACCTGGCCAGCCCACCGCTGGTGATCGCGTACGCACTCGCCGGGACGATGGACTTCGACTTCGAGACCGATGCCCTGGGCAAGGACACCGACGGGAACGACGTGTTCCTGCGCGACATCTGGCCGGCCGCGGACGACGTCGAGCGGGTGATCGCGAGCTCGATCAGCAAGGAGATGTTCACCAAGGACTACGCCGATGTCTTTGCCGGTGACGAGCGCTGGCAGTCGCTGCCGACGCCCGAGGGCAAGACGTTCGCCTGGGACGCCGAGTCGACGTACGTGCGGAAGCCTCCGTACTTCGAGGGTATGGCGAAGGACCCGTCGCCGGTCACCGACATCGCCGGCGCCCGCGTGCTGGCCAAGCTGGGCGACTCGGTCACCACCGACCACATCTCCCCGGCCGGCTCGATTAAGGCCGACAGCCCGGCGGGTAAGTACCTGGCCGACCACGGCGTCGACCGCAAGGACTTCAACTCGTACGGTTCCCGCCGCGGCAACCACGAGGTGATGATCCGCGGCACGTTCGCCAACATCCGGCTGCGCAACCAGATCGCACCGGGCACCGAGGGCGGCTTCACCCGCGACTTCACCAAGGACGACGCCCCGGTCACCACGATCTACGACGCCGCCCAGGCGTACGCCGAAGCCGGGACGCCGCTGGTGATCCTGGCCGGCAAGGAGTACGGCTCGGGCTCGTCGCGTGACTGGGCCGCCAAGGGTACGGCGCTGCTCGGCGCGAAGGCCGTCATCACGGAGTCCTTCGAGCGCATCCACCGGTCGAACCTGATCGGCATGGGCGTGCTGCCGCTGCAGTACCCGGAGGGTGAGACCGCGGAGTCGCTCGGCCTGACCGGCGAGGAGACCTTCGACATCAGCGGCGTGACCGCGCTGAACGACGGCGACATCCCGCGCACGGTGCACGTGACCGTGACCGGCACGGACGGGTCGAAGAAGGAGTTCGACGCGGTCGTCCGGATCGACACGCCTGGTGAGGCCGACTACTACCGCAACGGCGGCATCCTGCAGTACGTGCTGCGGTCGCTGATCGCGAGCTGATCACCAGCTGATGGCGGCCGTCGGGATGGAGCGTCGTACCGGAGAGGACGACGGCGTCGTCCGGTTCTGGCACGACGACGAGGGCTGGGGCGTCGTGGACTGCCCCAGCACCCCCGGCGGCTGCTGGACCCACTTCTCGGTGATCGAGGCCGAGGGGTTCCGCTCGCTGCCGCCGGGCGGCTCGGTCCGCGTCCGCTGGGAGTCACCCGGCCAGGACGGCTACGACTACCGAGCCGAGTGGGCCAAGCAACGCTGACGAGCTCCCCGTCGGAGCAACTGATCCGGCCGTGCGGCGGCCCGCGAGCTACCTGCCGAGCAGCTGATCCGACCGGGCGGCCCGCGAGCTATCTGTCGAGCTGCCGATCCGGCCGGGCGGCAGCTCGCGACGCGGACGTGGCGCCGGTCGTGGTCGACGTACCTGCAGGCGAGACCTGGGGGCCGAGCACCTCGTCCGGACTGAGCTCCCTGGCGGCAGCCGGCTTCTGGACCTCGGTGACTCCGCGTTGGGGCACCCTGGATCCAACGTCGGCCAGGCCTTTGCCGGCCTTGACCAGTACTCCGGCGGTGTCCCGACCAATCGCGTAGCCCCAGTCGTCGGCGGCCTTGACGGTGCTGATCGTGAGGGACTGATGTCCGTTCAACCGGGCCCATTCCCGACCTGCGGCGCGGCTTACCTCGGTGAAGTCGACCGCGAGCCCGTTGGCCTTGAGCGCGTCGAGTACACCGCGCTGCTCCGTCTCCGCCACCATGCTCACCGCCAAGGACCAGCGCTCCGTCTTCCGGCTCTGCGCGAGCGTGCCGAGGACCAGTTGCGGCGAGCGGTCGGTTGCGTCGGCGAGACCGTCGACCAGGGCGCGGGCTGCGGCTGTCGAGGGCGTCGAGAGCGGGTTGATCCGAAAGGGCTGGAGCATCCCGGCCGAGAAACCGTAGCCGCTGTTGGCAGCCTCGGGCAGGTCGGCCTCGAAGGCCTCGGCCAGTCCGTTCTCCACCATCACGCGCTCAGCGATCTGGTAGGTCAGCTGCTCGTTGAGCGCCTGGTCCAGGCTGCGATTTCCGGCCGGCAGCGCGCGATCGAGCGACTGGTTCGCGCCCGGTTTCAGGCCGGTCGGACCGGCCATCCGCAAACCCTCATAGATCACGTTGTACGACGCGTCCCGGGTCGCCTTCGGATACCACCAGCGATCGCGTCCGCCGGCCTCCGCGCGCCGCAGCGGGGCGATCACATGCCGCGGATGCAACTGGATCGTCCCGTCGAGATCGGCACGGCTCCGCGTCCGGCTGGTCGCCGGCAGCACACCGATCCGGCCGTTCCACCACTGCTGGCCAGTCGTCCCGACGGTCTGGTGTGCAGACCTGATGAGCCCGGCAACAATCCGGTACTCACCAGAAGACGGGTCAAGCAGCCGTCTGCCGGCCATTCACACACCTTCCTCACCGTTGACCCAGCGAGCGTAGTGACAGCGCGGGTCAGCGTGAGCCGAGGTCGGGCTCGGGCACAGCCCGGTTGGCGCGGGGCCGGCGCGGGTCGGGCTTGGGTCAGGCGTCGGTCGGGAGTGGGTCTGCCGTGGGCACAGCGTGGGCGGAAGTGTCGGTGGGGCGGGGTTTACTGACTGCATGAGCGAGAGGCAGTCGCCGCGCGATGTCGTCCGGGCCGCGTGCGCGGAGTACGGCGAGGATGTGGTGATCGACTGGTGCCTGGCGTTTCTCACCGGGGAGATCTCGGGTGAGGCGGCGTACGGCGCTGAGCTGCCGAAGCTGGTTGCGATCACCGGGTCGGACAATCCGGGTGGATGGCAGACGCCGGTTGATCCGGTGAACTACTACTGGATCCGGGTCTGGGCGGCCCGCGTGTTCTTGTATGTGTGGCGTGATGACGTGGTCGATGCGCTGCAGGTTGCGGCGAGCGATCCGGCCTGGCGCGTGCGCGAGCACGTCGCCCGGATCACCGCGCAGCGGGAGCTCGGGCAGCTTGTCGATGCGTTGCTCCCGATGCTCGAGCACGAACTGCCGCGGGTCCGGGCGGCCGCCGTACGAGCCGTCGGCGCCGCGGGGGAGTTCGAACACGCAGACGCGATCCGCCCATTGGCCGACGACCCCGACCACACAGTTCGCGCAGCCGTTGAACGCGCCCTCGAGAACCTGGAGACCCGCCTTGACCGCCCCGTCCGCTAACTACACCAACCCCGCCGATCGGGCCGGGCGTCGGATTTCTGCGCGCCGGGCGACACCGGCCGACGGGGCGGCGGTTGGTGAAGTTCACGCTGCCTCGTGGGGGGCAGCGTATGGGCCGTTGTTTTCGGGGGAGGTGGCGCGGGAGGGGATTGAGAGTCGGCTGAGTCGTTGGCATGCGCGGATCGCGGAGGGCCACGGGCTGATCATGGTCGGGTTCGTCGATGGGCGGCCGCTGGCGATTTCCTGGTCGGAGCCGTCGGAGACGCGTGCGGGGTTTGCGGAGATTCACAGCTTTTATACGCACCCCGATGGCTGGGGGAGCGGAGTGTCGGCCGCGCTCATGGCCGGCACACTGCAGCAGTTGTGCGCGGACGGCTTCGAACGCGTTCACCTGTGGACGTTGCGCGACACCCCACAGTCACGCCGGTTCTACACGAAGGTCGGCTTCACCGAGACCGGCGCCACGCAGACCCGCGACTTCGGCGACGGCAACCCGCTCCCGCAGGTCGAGTACGAGCGCACCACCACCTGACCACCCTCGCGGCGAGCGAGCAACGGTGGGTGCCTTGCACAGGAACTCGTGGGTCAGCACAGGTTATTTCCTGTGCAGGGGCACCAGTAGGTGTTCAAGGCCTCGTCAGGTGGCGAGCGCGGCGCGGAGCTTGCCGGCGTACTCCGCGGCTTCGGTTTCGTCGGCGTACTTCGTGCGTGGCCAGAAGAAGCCGCGGAGGCCGTCGCCCTTGGTGCGGGGTACGACGTGGACGTGCAGGTGCGGCACCGACTGCGACACAACGTTGTTGACGGCAACGAACGAGCCCTGCGCGCCGAACGCCGTACGGACGGCGTCCGCGACCGACCGGGCCGCGCCGAAGAGCGGGACCATCACCTCGTCGGACATCTCGACCATCGTCGGCACATGGGCGCGCGGCACGATCAGCGTGTGGCCCTTGAACACCGGCCGGATGTCGAGGAACCCGACCACGTCCGGGGTGTCCAGCACGATCTGCGCAGGCGTCGTACCGGCAATGATGGAACAGAAGAGACAGTCCGCCATGCCGTCAACCTAGCTTCTCGTCGACGAAACACCACCGCCACGTCTCGCCGGGCTCGAAGCTGCGCATCACCGGATGCTTCTCCCCGTCGTAGTGCTTGCTCGCGTGCTTCATCTCCGACGAGTCGCAGCACCCGACGTGGCCGCAGCGCAGGCACAGCCGCAGGTGCACCCACGTCGTGCCCTCGGCCAGGCATTCCTCGCAGCCGTCCGGCGTGTTCGGCGCGACGACCACCGGCGATTCTGCGAGGTGTTCGCACTCGCCGCCCGGCAGCATCTTCGGCCGCAGATCCTCCGAGCGCCCGCCGACGTCGTCGTCCTCGTCGCGGTCCAGGATCGACTCCTCGATGTCGAGCGCGTTCTGCGCCCGCTGGAGCACCTCGTCGGCAACCAGTCCGGCGTCGCGAACCTTCAGGATGTGGGTACGTTCCGCCTCGAGCATCGCGATCCGCAACCGCCGGTACGCCTCGCTGGGCGTCTCGTACTCGGTCTCCGGCCGCCCGAGCCGCTCCCACGCGGCCTGTGCGCGCGCCTCGCCACGCTGCCGCAGTACGTCGAGCACGGCCGGCGGGTCCGACGGTGACGAGATCTCGTCGAGCTTCTCGATCGCGGCGCGGTGCGCTCCCTGCAGTACGGCGGCCTCCTGCAACGCGTCCTCCGCCGGATCCGGTCCGGGCAGGCGCAACCGCCGTACCAGCCAGGGCAGCGTCGATCCCTGGACGAGCAGCGTGCCCGCGGTCACGGTCAGAGCGATGAAGACGAGTACTTCGCGATGCGGCGTGTTCTCGGGCAGGGTGAAGACCGCCGCCAGCGTGACCACGCCACGCATGCCGGCCCAGCACACGACGATCAGCGCGCGCCGCGAAACCGGTCCGGGCCGCGACGGACCGAGCACCCGCCGCGAGAGCAGCGTGGTCGGAATGATCCAGATCGGCCGCAGCAGGACCACCGCGAGGAACACCGCGACCGTGGCCGTCGCGATCAGCCACGCCGGTAGCGGGCTGTTGCCGAGCGCGTCGAGGATCCACCGCGTCTGCAGGCCGATCAGCAGGAAGACCATGTTCTCCAGCAGGAATTGGATTGTCCGCCAGTTGGTCCGCTCCGACATCCGCGACTTCGCCGACTGGATGATCGGCGCCTTGTGCCCGAGCAGCAGCCCGGTGACGACGACGGAGAGTACGCCGGACGCGTGCACGTAGTGGTTCTCGGCCGCGATGTACGCGATGAACGGCGCGGTCAGGCTGAGCGTGGTATCCAGGACCGGATCGGTGAACCGGCGGCGGATCTTCGCCAGGACGAACGCCACCGCCAGGCCGACGAGCACGCCACCGCCGGCCGCGCGCAGGAAGTCCAGGCTGACGTGGAGGACGGTCGGGGCGACGACGGCCGCGGCAAGCGCCGTACGGAGACAGACGAGCGCGGTCGCGTCGTTCATCAGGCTCTCGCCCTCGAGGATCGTCACGATCCGCCGAGGGAGGCCGACGCGTTTGGCGATCGCGGTCGCGGCCACCGCATCGGGCGGTGCGACGACGGCGCCGATCGCGAACGCGGCCCAGAACGGCAGCGGCTCCTGACCGATCGACTGGGCGACCACGCCGAGCAACCACCAGGCGACCAGACCGACGCCGAGTGCAGTGAACGCGACGAGACCGACCGACAGCAGACCGATCGACCGCCGGTGCTTGGTGAAGTCGACCAGGCTGGTCTTGATCGCGGCAGAGTACAGCAGCGGCGGCAGGAACCCGACCAGGACGACCTCGGGCGAGAGCTCGATCCGGGGGACGAACGGCAGGTACGACACGGCGATCCCGACGACCACCAGCAGCAGGGGAGCCGAGACCCCTATCCGCCGCGCGAGCGCGGCACCGGCCGCGACGACGGCGACGAGGGCCACGACCTCGATCGCGATATGCACGCGCACAGTGTCGCAGTGCGGGGCGGATTTGCACTGGTCGGTTCGCCCACGGCTGAGTTCGGGGCTGTTCAGTTGTGAAGTAGTCCTCTAGCGTGTGATCAGCCGATCACCAGGAGTCACTGATGCGTCGTCGTGTGCTAGCTCTGGCGGGTGTTGTCGCCCTGCTGTCCTCGCCGGTGGTCCCAGCGGCCGCGGACAGCGCCGTGGTCAACGGATGCGTCGCATCGGTGCCAGAGCCTGGTACTACGACGCCCGTACGGATCTGCTACTCGCTGTTCAAACCGGCGACGGCTTCCGCACAGCACACCGTGCCGTTGATCTTCCACAGTCACGGATGGGGCGGCAGCCGGACCAAGGACCCGGCGGCCTTCAAGGATTGGCTGGACGCGGGCTTCGGCGTACTGAGCTTCGATCAGCGGAGCTTCGGCGAGAGCACGGGCGTCGCGCATGTGATGAACCCTGACTTCGAGGGGCGCGATGTGGTGAAGCTCGTCGATCTGGTCGCCGGCCTGGACTGGGTGACGAAGCAACGCCCCGGCGATCCGTTGATCGGCGCGATCGGCGGGTCGTACGGCGGCGGGTACCAGTTCGCCGGCGCCTTCACGGAGTTGCGCGACAGCGGTCGGACCCGATTCGACGCGCTCTCGCCGGAGATCACCTGGTGGGACCTCAAGCAGAGCCTCGCGCCACAGGAGGCAGCGCGGACCATGTGGCTGTCGATCCTGTTCGCCGGCGGCGGCACGCATCTCCCGGCCGCCGTGTCGGCCGCGTTCGTGGCGCTGATCGCGACCGGAGCGTGGCCGGCGGGGAAGGCCGGTCGCGATCTCGATGCGTTCTTCGCGCACAACGGACCGGCCTGGCACGTGCAGCAAGGCCGCAAGCTCGACATCCCGGTCCTGTTCGGTCAGGGCATCTCCGACAACCTCTTCAACCTCAATCAGGGCCTCGCGAACTTCGACCACGCGCTCACCGCCCGCGCACGGGCCCGTTCGCTCTTCGTCGGGTACAACGGCGGTCACACGCTGCCCAGCGTCGTACCACCGGGCTTCGCGACCGCCGGCGACCCGTGCTCGATCGCGCTCGGATCGCCGAACTTCGCCGCTCTCTCGATCCGGTTCATGCAGCTCCAGCTGCTGCACAAGCCGACCGGTCTGACCGGCTTCGGCACGTACCACCTGTCGACAGCCGCCGGTCGTTGCCTCACGCAACAGAATCTGACGCCGAACACGAGCTATCGGCTCGGCAAGATCGTCGCGCCGACCGGCGTCGGTCTGCCGGTCAACCTCCCGATCGCTCGCGGCCCGCTCACCATCGCTGGTACGCCGACGCTGACCGCCCACGTCTACACAGTGATTCCGCAATCCGCGGCGTACTTCGCATTGAGCGTCGGCAAGAGCCCGTTGACCGCGAAAGTCGTGCAGAACAACACGATGCCGCTGCGCGAGAAGCACCCGGCCCGCGGCGTACTCCGGACGATCGAGTTGCCCGCGATCGCGGTCGACGTACCGGCGGGTGAGAACTTGTATCTGACCGTCGCCCCGATCGCCGACATGTACGCCGGCCAGCGCGGACCGCTGCCGGGAGTGATGATGCTCAAGGGCGGCACGCTGGCCCTGCACTCGCTACGGTGACGGGATGGCAGCAGTCACCGAAACGTTTGAGTACGGCGGCGGCCGGCAAGTCACGGCGTACGTCCCGGCGGAGGCACCGGAGGCGGTGGTGTTCGCCGGCGACGGTCAACTGATCTCGCAGTGGGGCGAGTTCCTCAACGCGGCGGCCGACGTACCGCCGACGCTGCTCGTCGCGGCGCACCGCCTGGACGACGAGATGGAGCGGATCCACGAGTACTCGCCCGGGTTCGAGCCCGAGCGGTTCGCGGCCCACGAGGAGTTCTTCGTCGAGGACGTCCGCTCGTGGGTGCGTGAGCGCTTCGACGTCGCGCTGCCTTTGGAACGTACGGCGGTTTTCGGCGCGTCGGCGAGTGCCGAACTCGCGCTCGCGATCGGGCTTCGCCACCCGGACGTCTACGGCGCGATCTTCTGCGCGTCACCCGGCGGGGGATACCAGCCGCCCGGCGACATGGGGAGTTCGCTGCCGCGCGCGTACTTCGTCGGCGGCACGGAAGAGGAGTGGTTCCTGGCGAACGCGACCCGCTGGGCGGACGCGTTCCGCGACGCCGGGGCAGACGTCGTACTGACCGAGCGGTCCGGCTCCCACGGCGACGACTTCTGGCGCCGCGAACTCCCGCTGATGGCGGCCTGGGCCTTCGCCTAACGAACCTTGTCGAGGTACGTCTTGTACACGGTGAGGAACGGCTCGTCGGTCGACACCGCACCGACCAGCCAGTCACAGGTCTCGCGCGCGATCGAGATCACGTCGGCCGGATACCCGTACTGCACCTGATGCTCCGCGAACTCGTCCTCGTCGTCGATGAACACGGTCCCGTCCCGGCGCTTGATCACATCCAGATCGAGATCGATCATCGTCACCACATCATCGGAGAACTCCACCGGCGTGGTGATATCGGCATAGATCTCGGTGTACCGCGGCTCGTCATTGAAAATCGCGGTGAACCACTTGTCCCGCGGAAACAACTGCACATGAGCCTGCTCCTGCGTCACCACCGGCTCATCCCCCCGCTGCGACACCGACCCCGCCGGCGCCCCCAACCACACGCCGTACTCGTCCTCCCCGAGAAACCGCATCCACTGATGCCAGTGCAACTTCTCGTCGTACTTCCGGTACACCACCCGAACATCACGCATACCCCTCAACCTATCCCGCCACAGGTGCTCCACCTCGCTACACAAGAGAGACCGGGCCAACGACAAACGGTGTGACCTGAGTCACGGATCCGTAGGCCCAAGGGTTCGACGGTGATGCTGCCATCGGAGTGCCGCGCTGGAGCGAGGAATCCCGCTGATAACCGGTGACAAGGCGCTTTGGAATGCTGTAACCAAACTTGGAGGAGACGCACGATGGTTCCGACCCGGAGGCTGATGTGAGTTTGCACCCAACAATGCTGCAATCGGGAATTGTTTCCCTCGGCCGATGGGGAGAGATCGTTCTGACTGGCGCTCGATCTGCGTTGCTGAGGCCAATTGCAGCGGAGGATGTGGAGCTTGCATCTGACACGGCCGAAGACATGACGAGCGCTGTGATTCTGGTTGACGACCATGCCGGACGCTTGTTGATCCTCCCGTACGCCGCGTCGGTCATCTCGATTGCCGACTTGACGACCGGCGATGTCGAAGAACCCATCACAATGAATCGTGACCCCGACTTTGGTATTCGGACATCCATGGTTCGCTGGACGCCTGACGGCGGCATCATCTACCTGACAGAATCGGACCTCCTGTACTTCGACGCACAAGGGCTGCCTGTCTGGCGACGGTCGGGTGACTTCCTGGGGTGGTCGATCGAGGCGGTGACCGGCGAAACCGTCACGCTCGAGCTCGGCGATTGGGAGGGCAACTCCGAATCCGTCACCTACGCTCTCAAAGACGGGGAACCTACTTAACGGACCCGACCACCAACACCGTCTTGCAGAACTCCATAGTGAGCGCGGATGAAGGTAGCCGCGAGTGATCGAACATCTGTCGGGACGTGGTGTCGAGACAGAGCAGTTCGATGCACCGTGGGAGGTGGGGTGGCGCCGCACGGCCGCCCATCATCTCTTCGAGGTTTTGGGGACTCGTCGGTGACCGAGCAGATCCTTCTGCAACTTCATGCAATCTTGCTGTGGGGAGTGGACCAGTCGCTGATTGCCACCGAGCATGGTGTGGTGCCGGACTAACCCCGACACACGTGATCGGCCCTTGTCGGCTCAGGGGGGCTCCTAGCCGACGGGGGCCGGTTGCTGTCTCATACGGGTTGTTCGTGGCCGGGGTTAGGCGGCGGCGTGGGCTGCTTCGCGGTCGGGTGTCGATCGGCTCGCCGATGACGGTCGGGCTTGTGGGTGGGGCGGTCGATCGCGCGGCAGCGCGCAGGGGTGCGGGGCGATAGCCCCGCAGGTCCGGCGGTAGCCGGAGAGGATGCACCGGCGATGAGCCGGGGGGTGGGTGGGAGCGGCGCGGAGGACGGCGACGCAGGAGTCGCCCGTAGCACCGCGCGGGCATGATCACCAGATCTACATGCTGCGGATGAGTTCCAGGTAGGGCTTGTAGGCGGTGGTGAAGGGTTCTGTGGTGGTGATGGTGGTGGCTAGGTGGTCGCAGGTTGCTTGGGCGGTGGCTACTACTTGGGGTGGGTAGTTGTAGCGGATCTGGTGGGCGTGGAACTCGTCTTCGTCCATGACGTGGACGGTGCCGTCGCGGAGGAGGCGGATGTCGAGGTCGAGGTCGACGAGGGTGACGGAGTCGACGCCGAATTCGGCGGGCATGGTGATGTCGCAGTAGATGGCGGTCTGGTGGGGCTCGTCGTTGAAGAGGGCGCTCCACCACTGGCCGCGGGGGAAGAGCCTGACGCGGTGGTGGTCGATGGTTTTCCAGCTGCCGTCGGCGCGCTGGCCCTGGGTGCCCGGGACGGAGCCGACCCACAGGCCGTGCTCGTCCTCGCCGAGGCGGATCGCCTCGACCAGGCGATGCGGCTGCCCGTCGTACTTCCGGAACAGGGTCCTCACCAGGTCCATACCGATGACTCTAAGTGAGACGGACACCACGCCGAACCAGCGACTCCCGGGAAGCGTCTTGGAGTGTGAGATTGCCCAACATCCGCCCAACATCCGCCCGAGATCCGCCCGAACCCCGCTCGCGGCCCGTGACCGAGTTCGGATTCCGGGCAAGGCGAGCATAGACTCAAGCATTCGAGAAAGACCTGCGGGAGGAGCTCGATGCGCGTGCTGGAGACGGTAGGAGGTCCGGCGGACCTCAAGAAGCTGACTGATCAGCAGCTCACCGATCTCGCGGCGGAGATCCGGGACGTGCTGGTGGAGACCGTGTCCCGGACCGGAGGTCACCTCGGCCCGAACCTGGGGATGGTCGAGATCACCCTGGCGATGCACCGGGTCTTCGACTCGCCCCGCGACCGACTCGTCTTCGACGTCGGCCACCAGGCGTATGTGCACAAACTGGTCACCGGCCGCGCCGCGCGCTTCGACACGCTCCGTCAGCAGGGCGGCCTGTCCGGCTACCCGAGCCACACCGAGTCCGAGCACGACATCATCGAGAACAGCCACGCCTCGACAGCCCTCTCGTACGCCGACGGCCTGGCCAAGGCGTACCGGCTGAACAAGGAGGACCGCCACGTCGTCGCGCTGATCGGCGACGGCGGTCTGACCGGCGGCATGGCCTGGGAGGCGCTGAACAACATCGCCGCCGCCAAGGACCTCAAGCTGGTCATCATCGTCAACGACAACGGCAGGTCGTACAGCGACACCGTCGGCGGCCTCGCGACGCACCTGACCACGCTCCGCACCAACCCGCGGTACGAGAAGGTCCTCGACCTGATCAAGAAGAACCTCGGCCGTACGCCGTACGTCGGCCCGCCGATGTACGAGGTGCTGCACGGGATCAAGAAGGGCCTGAAGGACATGCTCGCCCCGCAGGGCATGTTCGAGGACCTCGGCCTCAAGTACGTCGGACCTGTCGCGGGTCACGACCGCGAGGCGATGGAGGACGCACTGCGCAGCGCGAAGGCGTTCGGCGGACCGGTGATCGTGCACGCGGTGACCAAGAAGGGCTTCGGCTACCTGGCCGCCGAGCAGGACGAGGAGGACAACTTCCACCAGATCCGGCCGGCCAACAAGCCGCGCGGCTGGACGGACGTGTTCTCCGACGAGCTGGTCAAGATCGGCCACCGCCGCCCGGACGTGGTCGCGGTCACGGCGGCGATGCTGCATCCGACCGGCCTGGCCCGCTTCGCCGACGAGTTCCCGGACCGGACGTTCGACGTCGGCATCGCGGAGCAGCACGCGGTGACGAGCGCGGCCGGTCTCGCGATGGGCGGTCTGCACCCGGTCGTCGCGATCTACGCCACATTCCTCAACCGCGCCTTCGACCAGGTCCTGATGGACGTCGCGCTGCACAAGTGCGGCGTCACCTTCGCGCTCGACCGCGCCGGCATCACCGGTGACGACGGCCCGAGCCACAACGGCATGTGGGACATGTCGATCCTCCAGGTCGTGCCCGGCCTCCGGTTGGCGGCGCCGCGCGACGGCAAGCGGGTCCAGGAGCTCCTCAACGAGGCAGTCGAGGTGGACGACGCCCCGACCGTACTGCGGTACTCGAAGGGCGAGGTCTGCCCGGACATCGAGGCCATCGACCGCATCGGGCAGCTCGACGTGCTCCAGCGGACCGGGAACGACGTGCTGCTGGTCGGCATCGGCGCGATGGCGGCGACCGCGATGGACGTCGCGGACCGTCTCGAGGCGCACGGGTTCGGTGTCACCGTGGTCGACCCGCGCTGGGTGAAGCCGGTGGCGCCCGAGCTGGTCGCGCTGGCCGCGGACTTCAAGCTGGTCGTCACGATCGAGGACAACGGCCGGGCCGGTGGATGCGGCTCGATGATCGCGCAGGCGGTCCGGGACGCCGGCATCGAGACCCCGATCCGCGACTTCGGCATCCCGCAGGAGTTCCTGCAACACGCCAAGCGTCCCGTCGTACTGCAGGAGATCGGGCTGACCGGGCAGGAGCTGGCCCGCGAGATCACCGAGCTGCTGTCGGAGCACCACGGCGACGCCCTCGACACGCCCGACCCGGCGGGCGACCGCCCGGGCAACGCCTAGGCACGTCACTGACCAGGAGCCAGGACCGTGGCTGAGGCAGGGCGGCACAGCCGCCACGGTGGCGCCCGACGGCGGTTGAGCCGGGTCTGGCCGGTCCTGCTGTCGCTGGTCCTGATCGGCGCCGCGGTCGCGGGCGGTCTCGCGCTGCATCGCTCGAGCCAGCGCGCCGACGGCTCGGTGGACGGCGCCTCTAGTACGGCGAGCGTCGACCTCGCTGCTCGCACGGCTGCGGTCGACGTCGTACTGAAGCGGCGCGCGCAGGCTGTGCTGGCGGGTAACGAGACCGAGTTCCTGGCCGACCTCGACTCCGCTAACACGCGCCTCGTCGCGAGCCAGCGGACCCTGTTCACCAACCTTCGCCAGTTCGGTTTCGCCAAGCTGACGTACCAGCAGCTGTCCCAGCAGTACGACGACAGCATCGTGCAGAAGGACGGCCCGACGACGTACCTGGTCGCCGTCGCGATGACGTACCAGATCCGCGGCATCGATCTGGTCCCGGTTCGCGCGATGCTCGGGTACACGTTCACCCAGCGTGCGAACGGGTCCTGGATGCTGGTCTCGGACTCCGACATCGACAAGCGTCTCCCGCGCGGCTCGCACCAGGAGGCATGGGACACCGGCCCGGTCCTGGTCAAGCGTGCGCCGCGCGTGCTGGTGGTCGTCGAGAAGGGCCAGGACGCACTCGCGAACAAGCTGGTCTCGATGTCGGTCAGCGCGGTGCAGGCCGTTACCAACCGCTGGCCCGGCGGCTGGAAGGGATCCGGTGTCGTGATCGCGCTCGACGACAAGCTCGTTCGCGGCGCGGACTACACCCAGCCGAAGAACGCCGAGGACGCGATCGCGATGGCGACCTGGGTGTACCGCACGCTGCCGGGCGAGGTCACCGGCGCGGGGGAGCGGGCCGACTCGTACGTCGTCATCAACCCGTACAACCGCGCCAAGGTCGACGCGCGAACGCTCGCCCACGAGTTCACCCACGTCGCGACCGCGCCGTACGGTCCGTATGCGCCGCGCTGGCTGGTCGAGGGCGCCGCGACGTACGTCGAGTTCCTGCCGATGGCGGGGCAGACGAACCTGGCGATAGCGCAGTACCGGCAGGACGTCCGGACCAAGTACCTCGCGAAGGCGAAGAGTCTGCCCGCGGACGCGACGTTCTTCGACCAGGCCGACAGCTCGTACCCGCTGTCCTGGCTCGCGCTCGACTACCTGTTCACGCGGTTCGGCGGGACCGAGGTCGGCACGCTGTACCGCGAACTGGCGGCGATGGGCTCGACCCAGAAGGAACGCGACCGGATCATGCTCGAGCACATCGGGATGACCGAGACGGGACTTTTCACCGCCCTGAAGGCTGCCGCGGCAGCATAAAGCGGGGAAGGTCGGTTAGGGTAACCCGTCTGCGACCATCGGGTACTCGGAGGGGAACCAACCCGAAGTGAGTGCAACGACGCCTGAATCACGGCCGCCCACCGGTCCCCGCCGCTGGCTGGGGCTCGTGCTGGCAGTGGCCGCGGTGTCGGGCGGCGTGGTCTACACCGTTGAACAACGGGAGCAGGACGCCCGCACCCACCCGTCGGTCGTGCAGACCGCGACCCCGACCGCACCGAAGGCGACGAAGCCGTCGCGGATCGCCGCCCAGATCGCCGCGCGCCGGCTGGCCGTCGACTCGATCCTGCTCCGCCGCGCGCAGGCCGTGCAGACCGGCAACGAGGCGCTGTTCCTGGCCGATGTCGATCCGGCCAACAAGAAGCTGCGCGCCGAGCAGAAGATCCTGTTCGCGAACCTGGTCGAGATCGGCTTCACCGAGCTCGGGTACAGCCAGGCCGAGGAGCGTTTCAACCCGGCCGTGGTCCGGGCCCACGGCGGTACGACGTACCTCGTCCGGGTGCTGATGCGGTACCAGATCCCGAAGGTCGACTTCACGCCGGTGACGACCGAACTCGGCTACACGTTCATCTCCCGGGCCGGCCACTGGCTGCTCACCGCCGACAACGACCTGGACGCCGACCTCGGCCCGGGCGCGCACCGCGAGGCCTGGGACCTGGGCCGGATCGAGGTCCAGCGCGGGCCGCGTGTACTCGCGGTGGTCGAGAAGGGCGACACGAAACGCGGGCGGGCGATCGTGGCCGCCGCAACCGAGGGCCTCAACGAGGTGACGGCGTACTGGCCGCGCAAGTGGAACGGCTCGGTGCTGGTGATCGCGCTCGACGAGACCGACGTACGCGATGCGCGGTTCGCCGACGAGGACATCGAGTCCGCGGCCAGCACCGGTTCGACGTTCTCGTCGCTGCCCGGTCAGGACACTGCCGACGGCACGGTCGCCGGCGGCTACATCGTGATCAACCCGAACGAGCGCGACCGCGTCGACGAGATCCTGCTGTCCCACGAGATCACCCACGTCGCCACCGCGGACCTCGGCGGGTACGAGCCGCTCTGGCTGGCCGAAGGCGCCGCGGAGTACGTGTCCTGGAAGGGGATCGAGGCGATCAGCGGACCCGGCGAGGTCGGCAAATGGGAGCAGGAGGTCATCGACGAGGCGCTGCCGCAACTGACCTCGCTACCGAGCGACGCCGGTTTCTACCAGAACTCCGCCGACGTGTACGGCGTGAGCTGGCTCGCGGTCCGGTTCCTCGTCCAGCGGATCGGGCTCGCCAACGTCGAGGACCTGTACGAGGACATGGCCAGGAACGGCACCGACCAGGCCGCCCGGGACCGGATCCTGATGGAACGCAGCGGTCTGACCGAAGCCACCTTGTGGACGTCGCTGGCAACATACAAGCCACAACGCTGAGTGGCGGTTTGACCTCGCGCTGTCAGAGGGGCAACCTCGTAGGGTTCCGTCCTGTCTTTGAGAAGACGCAGTCGAGGAGGCGCAGATGAGTCTTGTGCGGAAGAAGACGGTCGAGCAGTCGATCGCCGACACGGACGAGCCGGAGTACCAGCTCAAGAAACGCCTCACCGCGATAGACCTGACCGTCTTCGGCATCGGTGTCATCATCGGTGCCGGTATCTTCACCCTGACCGGCCGCGCCGCGAAGCTTTACGCCGGCCCCGGTATCGCATTGTCCTTCGTCCTGGCCGCGGTCTGCTGTGCGCTGGCCGCGTTGTGCTACGCAGAGTTCTCGTCGACCGTCCCGGTGTCGGGTTCGGCGTACACGTTCTCGTACTTCGCCCTCGGTGAGATCTTCGCCTGGATCATCGGCTGGGACCTGCTGCTCGAATTGATGCTCGGGGCAAGCGTCGTGGCGCAGGGCTGGTCGACGTACGCCGCCTTGTTCCTCGAACAGATCGGTTTGGGCTGGCCGTCGTCGATCGGGCCCGACAGCCATGTGAACGTGCTGGCGATGCTGCTCGTGCTCGTGCTGGCGACGCTGGCGACGATCGGGATCAAGGAGTCGCTGCGGGTCAACCTGGTGCTGGTCGGCATCAAGCTGTTCGTGGTCCTGTTCGTGATCATCGCCGGCCTGTTCTACATCAAGGGCTCGAACCTGACGCCGTTCATCCCGCCGAGCGTGCCGGCCCCCAACGGCGATGTCACGATCACCACGCCGCTGTTCCAGGCGCTGTTCGGGTTCACGCCGTCGACGTTCGGCATCATGGGTCTGGTGTCCGGCGCGTCGCTGGTGTTCTTCGCGTTCATCGGGTTCGACGTCGTCGCGACCACGGCTGAAGAGGCGAAGAACCCGCAGCGCGACCTGCCCCGTGGCATCATCGGCTCACTGGCGATCTGCACCGTGCTGTACGTGCTGGTCTGCATCGTCATCACCGGCATGGTGAAGTACACCGACATCAACGGCGAGGCCGCGCTGGCCGAAGCGTTCCGGTCGGTCGGCCGGGGCGGCTTCGCGACGCTGATCTCCGCCGGTGCGGTCGCCGGTCTGACCACCGTCGTCCTGACGCTGATGATCGGCGCGGCGCGGGTCGTGTTCGCGATGAGCCGCGACCACCTGATGCCCCGTCAGCTCGGCAAGACGCACCCGAAGTGGGGTACGCCGTACCGGCTGACGATCGGGATCGGCATCGTCGTCGCGATCATCGCCGGGGTCACCCCGATCGGCAAGCTCGAAGAGATGGTCAACATCGGCACGCTGGCCGCCTTCACGCTGGTGTCGATCGCCGTACCGCTGCTGCGGAAGAGCCGGCCGGACATCAAGCGGTCGTTCACGGTGCCGGGCAACCCGGTCGTCCCGATCCTGGCCGCGATCATCTGCATCTACCTGATGCTGAACCTGTCGCTGGAGACCTGGCTGCGGTTCGCGATCTGGATGGTGCTCGGATTCGCCGTCTACGCCCTGTACGGCTACCGGCGCAGCCGGGTCGGTCTGGAGGAGCGCACCGGCGAGGCGCAGAAGGCGTGATCGTCGCCCTCGGATGGTCGGCTAGGATCAGCCGACCATCCGAGGGGATCACCAATGAATCACCCGAAACGCCTGCTCGCGGGCGTTGCCGTGCTGGCGCTCGCTGCGTCCGGCGCGGTCGTCGCCGTACGGTTCCGGGACGGCGAGGCACCACCTGGCGACAGCGCGGTCGCCGCTGTCGCGACGCGGCCGACTTCGCCGGAGCCGGGAGAGCTCGCTCCTGCTGAGGCGCTGGCGCGCAAGCAGGCGATCGATGCGCTGCTGGCCCGGCGGTCGGCCGCCGTACTCAAGGGTGATGTGAGGGGCTTCCTGGCCTCGGTCGACCCGAAGCAGGCCGAGTTGGTCGCGCGGGAGCGGCTGCTGTTCGTGAACCTGCGGAAGTTCGGGTTCAGCTCGCTGAAGTACTTCACCGCCGATGCGTTCCGGCCGGTGCCTGGGCTGGTCGCGAAGTTCGGGCCGACGACGTTCTCGACGCGAGTGATGATGCGGTACCAGTTGGTGGGGCTGGATCCGCAACCGGTGCAGACCGATCTCGGGTACACGTTCGTCCAGCGAGGTACTGCGTGGGTGCTCGTCGACGACACCGGGACGGACGAGAACCTCAGCCGCGACGGTCATCAGCAGCCGTGGGACTTCGACGAGGTCCAGGTGGTACGCCGTGGCACGGTCGTCGTTGTCGTGGACAAGAAGGAAGCGAGCCTCGGTACGAAGGTCGCGCAGGTCGCCGAGAAGGCGGTGAAGTCGGTCCGCAAACACTGGGCGCGACCGTGGAACGGCGCCGTACTGGTGGTGGCGATGCCGCAGGAACGCGTCATGTCGACGATCTGGACCGCGGGGACCGGGGATGGCTGGACGATCGCGGCGAAGGCGGTGACCCTCTACCAGGGCGAGCAACTGGGCAAGCCGGTCGGGCCACCCATCGGTAGCCGCATCGTGGTGAACCCCGCCCTCCGCAAGCGCCTCGACAAAGACCTCTTGGTGCATGAGATGACGCATGTCGCGACGGCGACGCTCGGCATCTACACCCCGATCTGGATGGTCGAGGGCATGGCGGAGTACGTGCGCTGCCGGTCGATCGAGGACGACCCGCACTGGTCCGTTGACCCGTACCGCAAGCGCGTGAAGTCGGCGTACCTCCCGAAGCTCACCGCGCTACCCGACACCACAGTCTTCGACGCCAACGCAGACCGCGCCTACGGCACCAGCTGGTGGATCGTCGAATACCTGGCCCACAAACTCGGCGAGAAAAAACTGGCCACCCTCTACACCGACATGTCCCAACATGGCGAGTCGGTCCTGAAGAAAGACACCGGTCTGACCGCAACCCAGGTGGTAGCCGGCACCAAGACGTTCAAGGGCTAAGAGGAACGGTCGGGGATCCCGCGGACCTGTTCTCCGGAACATAACTGCCACTGAGCGCGAACTTCCTTCCGCAAAGTAGCCGGAACCGGTAGTCCAACGCCAATTCTTCGTTCCTGGTAGTTGCTGGGGGACGGAGCGGGCTTCCGGCTCCGTACCGCCCCCCAGCGGTTCTAGATGAGGCTGGCGAGGCCTTGGGGGAGGAAGCGGGATCCGTTGACCTTTTCCGCGATGCCGGTGCGGTCGAGGTAGGGGGTGATGCCGCCCAGGTGGAAGGGCCAGCCGGCGCCCAGGAGGAGGCAGAGGTCGATGTCCTGCGCCTCGGCGACCACGCCCTCGTCGAGCATGATCATGATTTCCTCGGCCAAGGCGGTGAGGACTCGGTTGCGGAGTTCGTCCGGGGTGGAAGGCTTGTCGCCGACACTCACCAGCTCCTCGACCTCAGGGTCGACGACCGGCTTGCCCTCGGGCCATACGTAGAACGAACTCTTGCCTGCAGCAACTACCTTGGCCAGGTTCGAAGACACCGCGAACCGGTCCGGGTACGCGCGGTTCATCGTCTCCGCGACGTGCAGCGCGACCGGTAGCCCGACCAGCTGCAGCAGCACGAAAGGCGGCATCGGCAGGCCGAGGGCGGCGAGAGCGCGATCGGCGTCGGGGATCGGCGTACCTTCGTCGACCGCCGCGCTGACCTCGCCGAGGAACCGCGTCAGCAGCCGGTTCACCACGAACGCCGGTGCGTCCTTCACCAGCACACACGACTTCTTCAGCGTCTTGCCGACAGCGAACGCAGTGGCCAGCGAAGCGTCGTCGGTCCGGTCGGCCCGGATGATCTCCAGCAGCGGCAGCACCGCGACCGGGTTGAAGAAGTGGAACCCGACGACCCGCTCCGGGTGCTCGAGGTCCGCGGCCATCTCGGTCACCGACAACGACGAGGTGTTCGTCGCGAGGATCGCGTCCGGCCGGATGATCTTCTCCAGGTCGGCGAAGATCGTCTTCTTCAGCTGCAGTTCCTCGAACACGGCCTCGATCACGAAGTCCGCGTCCGCGAACACGCTCTTGTCGACCGACCCGGTGACCAGCGCCTTCAGCTGGTTCGCCTTGTCGGAGCGTACCCGCCCCTTCGCGAGCAGCTTGTCGATCTCACCGTGGACATAGCCGACGCCGCGATCCACGCGCTCCTGATCGAGATCTGTCAGTACGACGGGAACCTCGAGCCGCCGCGCGAACAGCAGCGCCAGCTGACCGGCCATCAGACCCGCGCCGACGACACCGACCTTCGACACCGGCCGCGCCAACGACTTGTCCGGCGCACCCGCGGGCCGCTTGGCCCGCTTGTTCACGAGATCGAACGCGTAGAGCCCACTCCGCAGCTCTTCGCTCATGATCAGATCGGCAAGCGCCTCGTCTTCCGCGGCGAACCCACGATCCCGATCGTTGTCCCGAGCCGCCGCGATCAACTCCAGCGCCCGGTACGGCGCCGGCGCCGCCCCGCTGACCTTCAGGTCGGCAAAAGCCTTGCCCCGGGCAACGGCCGCGTCCCACGCCTCACCCCGGTCGACTGGAGGACGCTCGACCACAACCGAACCCGTGAGCACCTTCGATGCCCACAGCAACGACTGCTCGAGGAAGTCGGCCGACTCCAGCAGTACGTCGCCGATGCCGAACTTCACCGCCTCCGGCCCGCTCAGCATCTTGTTCTGATTGAGGGCGTTCTCGACGACGACCTTGACCGCGTTGTCCGCGCCGATCAGGTTCGGCAGCAGGAAGTTGCCGCCCCAGCCGGGGATCAGCCCGAGGAAGACCTCAGGCGTCGCGAGCATCCCGGCCGCTACCGAGACGGTGCGGTAGGAAGCGTGCAGCGCAACCTCGAGCCCGCCGCCGAGCGCCACACCGTTCACGAACGCGAACGAGGGCTTGCCGCCGTCGACCAGCTTCCGCAGTACGCCGTGACCGATCTTGCCGAGCGCCAGCGCCTGCTCCCGATCGGCCAGCTTCGGTACGCCGGTCAGGTCCGCGCCCGCGGCGAGGATGAACGGCTTGCCGGTGACACCGATCGCGACGATCTCGTCGCGAGCCAGTGCGGCATCCAGAGCCGCGTTCAGCGACCCCAGACCCTTCGGGCCGAAGGTGTTCGGCTTGGTGTGATCATGCCCGTTGTCCAGCGTGATCAGCGCCATCGTGCCGGCCTTGCCGGGCAGTACGACGTCCCGGGAGTGCGCGAGCGTGACGACCTCGTCGGTCGACAAGGCTGACGCCGAGTCGATCAGTTCCTGCAGACTCACTTGAACTCTCCGCTTCGCTCCGAGCTCAAGTGAGCCAGATGACTGCTCTGCCTACTGTTCGCTGCGCTCACGAGGCCGCGTTCCCTTCCCAGTTGGGGTTCTCCCAGATGACCGTGCCGCCCATGCCGAGGCCGACGCACATGGTGGTGAGGCCGTAGCGGACCTCGGGGCGCTGCTCGAACTGCTTGGCCAGCTGGTTCATCAGCCGGACCCCGGACGACGCGAGCGGGTGGCCGTAGGCGATCGCACCGCCGTACGGGTTGACCCGCGGGTCGTCGTCGGCGATGCCATAGTGCTCCAGGAATGCCAGCACCTGGACGGCGAACGCCTCGTTCACCTCGAAGGCCTGGATGTCGTCGATCGTCAGCCCGGCCAGCTTCAGCGCCTTCTCGGTCGCCGGGATCGGGCCGACCCCCATCACCTCGGGCTCGACGCCGGCGAAGGCGTACGAGACCAGCTTCATCTTCGGCGTGAGCCCGAGTTCCTCGGCGGCTTCCGCCGACGTCAGCACGCACGCGGTCGCGCCGTCGTTGATGCCGGCCGAGTTACCCGCGGTGACCCGGCCGTGCGGACGGAACGGCGTCTTCAAGGCAGCCAGGTCCTCGACGGTGGTGCCCGGCCGCATCGGCTCGTCGGTGCTCGCGAGGCCCCAGCCCTGCTCGGCCGACCGGGTCGCGACCGGCACCAGGTCGGGCTGGATCAGGTCGTTGGCGTAGGCCTTCGCGGCCTTCTCCTGCGACGCTGCGGCGTAGGCGTCGGCGCGCTCCTTGGTGATCCCCGGGAACCGGTCGTGCAGGTTCTCCGCGGTCGACCCCATCACCAGGGCGGAGGTGTCGACGAGCTTCTCGGAGATGATCCGCGGGTTCGGGTCGACGCCCTCGCCCATCGGGTGCCGGCCCATGTGCTCGACCCCGCCCGCGATCACCACGTCGTACGCACCGAACGCAACACCGGCCGCGGTGGTGGTGACGGCGGTCATCGCGCCGGCGCACATCCGGTCGATGGCGTAGCCGGGCGTGGTGTTCGGCAGACCGGCCAGCAGGGCCGCGGTCCGGCCGATGGTCAGGCCCTGGTCGCCGATCTGGGTGGTGGCCGCGATCGCGACCTCATCCACGCGTTCCGGGGGGAGACCCGGGTTCCGCCGCAGCAGCTCCCGGATGCACTTGATCACCAGGTCGTCGGCGCGGGTTTCGGCGTACTGGCCCTTGGCCTTGCCGAACGGGGTGCGAACGCCGTCGACGAACACGACATCGCGGATCTCACGGGGCACGAGGGCCCTCCTCTAGGGGGTCGGGAAAGCTACCTCGATGCTACCCATGAGTAACAGAAGTGCCAAACACCCTGTGGTTGTGGAGCTGCTCACAGCAACCCGTGGCCAACCGCCTGGAATCGGCGCATGCTGGTGGCAGGTAGCTATGGGGAGCCGTTCATGAACAACCTTGATCTCGCCGTACCGGTCCTGAGCCGCGGCAAGCACCGCAATCCACGCAAGGGCGCCTGTTTCATGGAGTTCGCCTCGTACTTGGCCGGCGAACCGTGGTCCGACCACCCCGCCTGCACGCATCCGCTGCTGGCCGGCGTGGCGCGGGACGTCAACGACTGCACGACGGACTCCGGGCGGTCCCGCCTGGCGCCGATGATCCCGTCGGTGATCGGGCTGACCCCGGAGGACCCGCACGTCGTAGCGCGGGTCACGGCGCGCTGCATCCAGCACGCGCTGCCGGTCGTCTCGCAGGAGCGGCAGTACATCCTGGCCGTCGCGTTGCTGGTGGGGGAGAAGCAGCTGGCCGAGCTCGACGGGCGTCCGCTCGACGACATCGAGCCGGACTCGCTCGCCGTACTGCAGGCGGTCCCGTCGGCGACCAAGTGGGCGCGGGCGTTCACCGCACGATCCCGCCGTGGTGCGCCGGACTTCGCTCGCCGAACGGCGCCCCGCGCGGTGTCCTGCGCGGTCGAGGGCATCTCGCAGGCGTGCGTGCCGGACCCGGACGACCGGCTGTACCGGCTGCTCGTCGACGCGATCGCCGAGACCAAGTCGTGGATGCCCGCACCTGCGCCGAGGCCGACACCCACCGAGGTCGTACGCTTCACAGTGTGACCTTGGAGCTCGACGACGGATTACCAGTCCACGAGTGGGGATCGGCCGAAGCCGACGCGCCGGGAATCCTGCTCCTCCAGGAGATCTTCGGGGTCTCCGACTACATCAAGGAGCGTGCGGCGGATCTGCACGCCCTGGGGTACTACGTCATCGCGCCGGAGATCTACTGGCGCCTTGACGACACCGAGCTGGACGAGTCCTCGCCGGAGCTACTGCAACGCGCGATGGGCATCGTCGGGCGCCTGGACTGGGATCTCGCGGTGAAGGACGCTCTTGCGGCGCTGCGCTACCTGCAGGCCCGTGGCGAGGGCGCAGGCGTGGTCGGCTTCTGCTTCGGCGGCGGGCTGGCGTTCAACGTCGCCGCGCTGTCGCACCCGGATGTGCTCGTGAGCTACTACGGCTCCGCGCTCAAGAACCTCCTGGAGCTGACCCCGCAGGTGACCGCGCCGACCCTGCACCACTTCGGCAACACCGACACGTTCCTGGACGTCGACGCGATCGTCCCCGGACTGGGCGATGCCGAGATCCACCGGTACGACGGCGCCGGGCACGCGTTCGACAACCCGCTGCCGATGTTCCACAACGCCGACGCGTCCGCGCTCGCGTGGCGGCGTACCGAAGACTTTCTTGCCCGTCACCTCCCAACTCACCAAGGATGAGCATGAGCCTGTACGACATTCCGCTGACCACTCTGTCCGGCGCATCGACGTCGCTCGGCGACTACAAGGGCAAGGCTGTCCTGGTCGTCAACGTGGCGTCGAAGTGCGGCCTGACGCCGCAGTACGAGGGCCTGGAGAACCTGCAGAAGAAGTACGAGTCCCGTGGGTTCACGGTGCTCGGCGCGCCCTGCAACCAGTTCGGCGGCCAGGAGCCGGGGTCGGCCGAAGAGATCGAGACGTTCTGCTCGACGACGTACGGCGTCACGTTCCCGATGCTCGACAAGCTCGAGGTGAACGGCGAGGGGCGGCACCCGCTGTACGCCGAGCTGACCCTCACGCCCGACGCCGAGGGCGAGGCCGGCGACATCCAGTGGAACTTCGAGAAGTTCCTGATCAGCCCCGAGGGCACCGTCGCCGCCCGCTTCCGCCCCCGCACCGAGCCGGAGTCCGACGAGGTCGTCACCGCAATCGAGACCCAACTCCCGAAGAACTAGCCGGCCCCGACCACCTATCACCCGCCCCAGCACCTGCCCCTATCCCGGCAGGTGCGGGCGCCGGTCCGTCTGAGGGGCCAACCCCTGAGCCGGTGGGTTTGCCCGGCCGCAGGCCAGGGGTCAACCGGCAATCTGAGGGGTTGACCCCTCAGCGGTCCGGCTGCCCGGTCACGCGATGCGGCGGCGACCCTCTTCGCGAGGCATTGCAACGACTCTTTCGAAAGAGTACTTTCGACGCATGCCTGAACCGCATCGTCGCCTGAGCGATCCCCGGGAGCTCAACGCGCTCGCCCATCCCGTGCGGATGGCGATCATCGAGCTGCTGTCGGTCAGCGGCCCGCTGACCGCGACCGAGCTGGCCGACCGGCTCGACGAGACGCCGGCCAACTGCTCCTGGCATCTGCGCAAGCTGGCCCAGCACGGGTTCGTCGTGGAGGCCGAGGGCGGGAAGGGCCGGCAGCGGCCCTGGCAGGTGCCCGGGCTCGGGTTCCACTGGGACGACGAACACGCGTCGGCCTCGGTCGAGGAGCGGCGGGCCGCGCAAGCCTTGTCCGAGGTGACGATGGGCCGGGCGATGGATCGGCTGCGGGAGTCCGAGGAGCGCATGCCGGACGAGCCCGAGGAGTGGCGTACGGCGCAGTCGGGCATCGAGATGGTTGCCTGGCTGACGGCAGACGAGCTCAAGGAGATGAACGACGCCATCAGCGCTGTGCTCGACCGCCATGTCGAGCGGCTCACTGATCCCAGCAAACGGCCGGCAGGCTCACGACTGTGCGAGTTCGTGGCGTGGGGCGTGCCGACGTACTTCCCGGGAGTCGAGCCGGCATGAGGAAGCTGTTTGCCCAGCCCGGGTTCCCGCGTCTGTTCGGCGGTCTCAGTACGTCGATGCTCGGCGACTCGGTGATGCTGCTGGTGCTGAGCATGTGGGTCAAGACGCTCACCGGCTCCAATGCGATGGCCGGCCTGACGTTCTTCTTCATGGTGCTTCCGGCGCTCGGCGCACCGCTGCTCGGCGTGTGGGTGGATCGCCTGCCCCGCAAGGCGATCCTCGTCTGGGGCAACTTCGCCAGCGCGGCCGCCGTACTCCCGCTCGTCCTCGTGCGGAGCGCCGACGACGTCTGGCTGATCTGGGTGGTTGCCTTCCTGTACGGCGTCTCGTTCGTCGTATTGCCAGCCGCGCTCAACGGCCTGCTCAAGGAACTGCTCCCGGACGAGCTGCTCGTCGACGCCAACTCGAGCCTGGCCACGATCAAGGAAGGCTTCCGGCTCTTCGGCCCGCTGGTCGGTGCGGCGATGTTCGCGACGGTCGGCGGCTGGCTGGTCGCGGTGGTCGACGCGGCCAGCTTCGTCGTCGCCGGCCTGCTGATCACGACGATCACGGTGACTGAGACTCCGGCGCCGGCCAAGCACAGCTTCAGGGAGGACGTGCTCGGCGGTATCCACTTCCTGGTCGGCGACCGTGTCCTCCGGCATGTGCTGGCGGGCCTCGGGATCTCGATCCTTGTCATCGGCTTCTTCGAGTCGTCGATCTACGCGCTGCTGGACGCCTTCGGCAAGCCGGCGCCGTACGCCGGTGTGTTCGTCACCTGCCAGGGCGTCGGCGCGATCATCGGCGGGCTCACCGCCGCGGCCGCCGTCCGCAGGCTTGGCGAGGTCGCGGTCTGCGCGCTCGGCCTGGTCGCGCTGGCCGTGTCCACGATCGTCTGCATCGTCGCGCCGACGGTCGCCGTCGTCCTGGTCGGCGCCGCCATCTGCGGCCTCGGGCTGCCGTGGACGTTCGTCGCCTTCACGACGCTGATGCAGCGCCGGTCGCCGGGTCATCTGATCGGCCGCGTCTCGACCGCGGTCGAGGTGTTGCTGTCAACACCGCAGGCGATCTCGCTCGCGCTCGGGAGCCTGCTCGTCAGCCTGCTGAGCTACCGCCAGATCTTCGCGATCATCGCGACCGTGATCCTGCTCGGCGCGCTCCAGATCGTCCTCACCCTCCGCGACAAACTCCGCCCGGACCCGACTGGCGGAAACAGTGGAGCGCAGGTGCCAGAACCCCAGCCGGACACCGCCAGCCTGCATCCGGGGACCATCTCGGGGGTTGACCCCTGAGATGGTCGGTTGCCCCCTGAGAATTTGAGGGGGCAACCGACAAACTCAGGGGTCAACCCACCCAACGCGCCGCCAAACGCGCCACCCAACGCGCCACCCGACGCGCCACCCGACGCGCCACCCGACGCGCCACCCGACGCGCCACCCAACGCGCCACCCAACGCGCCGGGGACGCGCCGGGGAGGCGCTAGTCGAGCGGTTTGGCCGGGGCTTCCGAGTTCATGGCGTCGGTGAGCACCTCGGCGGTGAGGCCGATCTGCCAGGGCCGGGCGTGGTGGTCGCGGAGGAACTTCGTAACGACGTCGAGGTTCACGTCGTTCGGCGGGGACCAGGCCAGGCGGCGGATGGTGTCCGGGGCCAGCAGGTTCTCCGTCGGCAGGCGGTGGGCCTCGGCGATCTCGGCGACCGCGGTGCGGGCGGCCGACAGGCGTGCCGCGGCGTCCGGGTCCCGGTCGGCCCAGGCCCTGGCGGGCGGCGGTCCGTCGTACCGCGGGCCTTGCTTGGGGAGCTCGGAGTCGGGGAGTCGGCGGGCGTGGTCGACCGCTTCCCACCAGGTCCGCATGTGCCGGTGCGCGCCGCGGCCCTTGAAGGCCGTGAGCTTCTGGAGGGCCTCCCGGTCGGCCGGCATCGCGGACGCGGCCTCGACGATGGCGGCGTCGGGCAGGATCCGGCCGGGGGAGATGTCCGCGGAGGCGGCGATCTGGTCCCGCGCCTCCCACAGCGCGCGGACGACGGCCAGGCTGCGACGGTTACGGACCCGATGCATGCCCGACGTACGACGCCACGGGTCGGGCTTCGGCTCGCGCGGGGGAGCGTCGAGGATCGCGGCGAACTCCTGCTCGGCCCACTCCCACTTGCCCTCGCGGCGCAGCTCGTGCTCGATCGCGTTCCGCAGTTCGATCAGCATCTCGACGTCCAGAGCGGCGTACACGAGCCAGGGGGCCGGGAGCGGCCGGGTGGACCAGTCGGCGGCCGAGTGCTCCTTGCGCATCCGATAGCCGAGTACTTCGCTCACCAGCGAGGCGAGCCCGACCTTGGGGTAGCCGAGCAGCCGGCCGGCCAGCTCGGTGTCGAACACCTGCCGCGGCACCATCCCGACCTCGGCCAGGCAGGCAAGGTCCTGGTTGGCGGCGTGGATGACCCACTCGGCCTCGACGATCGCGTCGCCGAGCGCGGACAGGTCGCCGAACGGAATCGGGTCGACGAGCGCGGAGCCGGAGCCTTCACGACGCAGCTGGACCAGGTACGCACGGTGCGAGTAGCGGTAGCCGGAGGCGCGCTCGGCGTCGACGGCCACCGGACCGGTGCCGGCCCGGAACGCCTCTATCGTTTCGGTCAGCGCGGACTCGACATCGATCACGTCGGACAGCCCGTCCCGCAGTTCCAGCAGGGGCAGGTTAGCGGTCGGGTCGTCCGAGGTGGACGGCTGTGGAGGGTTGGCTGAGGTCATCGGCCCCGCTGTCCGCGCCGGGTCGGCATCGCGACCACCCCAGGCGGAACCGGCGGCAGTCCGGCCGCCGTACACAGAACCTCGCCCCACGCCTCGGCGTGCGGGGTCACGTCCACGATTCCACCGTGTCCGGGCACGGGGCTCCAGGACGCACGGATCTCGATCTCCGCCGTCGCCTCGTCGTCGGCCATTCCGCCGAAGCTCTCCGATACCACTCTGGTGACGGTACCGCTCGGGGCCAGGAAGTCCGCACCCCGGTCGGCCAGCGCCTCCATCAGCCAGGTCCAGCCCACGCCACCGAGCAGCGCGTCGGTCACCATCTCCGGTTCGACGGCGGCTCGCACATACGCGACACAGCGGAAGGTCGACTGCCAGGCGTCGTTCCCGTCCGGGTCGTAGAGGATGACGAGGCGGCCGGTGGCGATGTCGTCGCCGTCAACCGTCACGTCGGCGCTGACCGCCGCCGCATGCGGTGCGATCCGCTGCGGTGCGGGCATCTCCTCGACGAAAACCTCGGGCCGGAACCGGGCACCTCGTAACTGCGAGACTGCCTCGGCGAACTCCGCGGGTGGCGCGTCGACCTGCTTGCGGGCACCCATGCTTGGCAGCCTACGACCGATTACTCACCGACGCTTGTCAAGACGCGCCGGTAACACCGCGCGACCGGGCGATCGGGCGGCTCGAACCGCGTGGGATCATCGCTGTGTGCCTTCGACGTCACTCGACCGTTCCCCGTACCTGCTGGCCGCCCGGGGGGAGCCGGTCCCGCATACGCCCGTGTGGTTCATGCGACAGGCGGGGCGGGCGCTGCCCGAGTACCGCAAGGTGCGTGAGGGAATCTCGATGCTCGAGTCCTGTATGCGTCCCGACCTCGTCGTCGAGATAACGCTGCAGCCCGTCCGCCGTTACGGCGTCGACGCGGCGATCTTCTTCTCCGACATCGTCGCCCCGCTCCAGTTCGCCGGTTACGACATCGAGATCAAGCCCGGCATCGGCCCGGTGGCGGCGGACCCGATCCGGGACGCCGCCGGGATCGCGGCGGTCCGCCCGGTCACCGCGGCCGACGTCCCGTACACCACCGAGGCCGTCCAGCAGCTCGTCTCCGAGCTCGGCGGTACGCCGCTGATCGGCTTCGCCGGCGCCCCGTTCACGGTCGCGTCGTACCTGGTCGAGGGCGGACCGAGCAAGGACTTCGCCAAGACCAAGGCGATGATGCACGGCAACCCGGAGCTCTGGCACGCGCTCGCGGACCGGCTCGCCGACGTCGCGATCGCGTACCTCGCGGTCCAGGTCGAGGCGGGCGCCTCCGCGATCCAGCTCTTCGACTCCTGGGCCGGTGGGCTGTCACCGCGTGACTACGAGCGGTTCGTGCTGCCGCACTCGGCCAAGGTCTTCGAGGCGCTCAAGTCGTACGGCGTGCCGCGGGTCCATTTCGGCGTGAACACCGGCGAGCTCCTCGGGCTGATGAGCGCGGCCGGCGCCGACGTGGTCGGAGTCGACTGGCGCGTCCCTCTCGACGAGGCCGTACGGCGGCTCGACACCCCGAAGCCGGTCCAGGGCAACCTCGACCCGGCGCTGCTGTTCGCGGGCTGGGAGGCGATCGAGCCCGAGATCGACCGCATTCTCGACGAGGGCAAGAAGGCTCCGGGCCACATCTTCAACCTCGGCCACGGCGTCCCGCCGGACGCGGATCCCGACGTACTGCAGCGGATCGCGAAGTACGTGCAGACCCGGAGCGCTCAGTGATTCGTCTGCCGGACCACCCGGTGACGCTGGAGCCGCTGACCGCCGACCACGCCGACGCCGTCCTGGCCTTCGAGCTCGAGAACCGCGAGTACTTCGCCCAGTGGATCTGGGACCGCGGCGACGAGTACTTCGCGAACTTCGCCGCCAAGCACGCGGCGCTGCTCGCCGAGCAGGCGGCCGGGATCTGCCGCTTCCACCTGCTGGTGGACCAGTCCGGTGCGGTCGCCGGGCGGGTGAACCTGGTCGACCTCGAGAACGGGTCGGCCGAGCTCGGCTACCGGATCGCCGAGAAGTGGGCGGGACAGGGCCTGGCGACGGCGGCCGTGCGGGCGATCATCGGCCTCGCCGCGACGGAGTACGCGCTGACGACGCTGCGGGCCGGGGCTTCGGACCGGAACCCCGCGTCGCAGACCGTGCTGACCCGGACCGGCTTCCGGCAGATCGGGGCCTCGCGCACCGATCTCGGGCCGGGAAAGCGGTACGAACTGATCCTGGAGGGCGTGTGAGCCGGGTCGTTGTCGTCGGTGGCGGGATCAGCGGGCTGGCGGCTGCGCACGCGCTCGCGACCGGACCGAATCCGCCGCAGATCACCGTGCTCGAAGGCTCGCCGCGGCTCGGCGGGAAGCTGGCTGGTGCGGAGCTCGAGGGCGTGCCCGTCGATCTGGGCGCCGAGTCGGTGCTGGCCCGTCGGCCCGAGGCGGTTGAGCTGATCCGGGCTGTCGGTCTCGGTGACGACATCGTCCACCCGGCGACGACCTCGGCCGGGTTGTGGGTCGGGGACCGGATCCGCGCGATCCCGCCGACCGTGATGGGTGTCCCGGTCGATCCGTCCGCGACGGCCGACGTACTCGGGCCGGAGGCTGCCGAGCAGGTCGCGCACGAGGCTGACCTCCCCGCGCCCGCGCTCACCGAGGACGTGGCGATCGGCCGGTTCGTTGCCGAGCGGATGGGGCCGGCGGTCACGGACAAGCTGATCGACCCGTTGCTCGGCGGGGTGTACGCCGGGAAGGCCGAGGAGATCTCGCTCGCGGCCGCCGTACCCGATCTGTACGCCAAGCTCCGGACCGCGCCGAGCCTGCTCGCCGCGACGGCCGAGCTGCGCGAGCTGGGCCAGAAGCGCGCCGGCCAGCCGGTGTTCGCCGGCGTGGTCGGCGGCATCAACCGCATCATCACCGCACTCGAGCAGGACCTGACGGCTCGTGGCGTGGACATCCGCCGCAAACTGACCGTACGACGGATCTCGCGGACGGCGGACGGGTTCGCCCTCGAGGCCGGACCCGTGCCCGCGCCGACGTACCTGACCGCGGACGCGGTGGTGGTCGCCGTACCGGCAGCCCCGGCCGCTCGGATGCTGACCGAGCTGGTGCCGACGGCATCGACCGAGCTCGCGACGATCGAGTACGCGAGCATGGCGATCGTCACCCTCGCGGTTCGCAAGCGCGACTGGCCGTCCGACGCCACCGGATCCGGGTTCCTCGTGCCGTCCGTCGAGGAGCGCACGATCAAGGCATCGACGTACTCGCACGCCAAGTGGGCCTGGTCCGCGGAGGCCGGGGGAGACCTGGCCGTACTGCGTGCCTCGGTCGGCCGCCTCGGTGAGGAGTACGTGCTGCAGCGCTCCGACGAGGAGCTCGTGGCGCTCGCGGCCGCCGACCTACGCAAGGCGATCGGCCTGCAGGCGGAGGTCGTCGGGTCGCTCGTGACGCGCTGGGGCGGCGGCCTTCCGCAGTACGCCGTCGGGCACCTGGATCGGGTCGATCGGGTCGAGGCGGCGGTGGCCGACGTACCGGGGCTGGCTGTCTGCGGAGCGGCGTACCGGGGTGTCGGGATCGCGGCCTGTGTCGCGTCCGGTGGCAAGGCGGCCACCCGGGTGCAGGAGCATCTCAAGGCATTGGAGACAATGGCAAAGTGACAGGTAAGCCGAAAGCCCGTGAGCTCAACGATGTCATCCGCTACACCTTGTGGTCGGTCTTCAAGGTCGAGACGCCGCTCGGTGATGCGGACCGGGACGAGCTGACCGCCGAGCTCAACGACCTGGTCGGGAAGCTCGCCGCCGACGACGTGGTGATCCGCGGGATCTACGACGTCGAGGGATTCCGGGCCGACGCCGACTTCATGATCTGGTGGCACGCGCCGACGTCGGACGCGCTGCAGCAGGCGTATCACGCGCTGCGCCGGTCGCGGCTCGGCCGGCACCTGGTCCCGGTCTGGTCGCAGTTCGCGCTGCACCGGCCGGCCGAGTTCAACAAGAGCCACATCCCGGCGTTCCTGGCCGACGAGGAGGCACGTCCGTACGTCTGCGTGTACCCGTTCGTGCGGTCCTACGAGTGGTACCTGCTGCCGGACGAGGAGCGCCGGTTCATGCTCGCCGAGCACGGCAAGATGGCGCGCACCTACCCCGACGTCCGGGCGAACACGGTGGCGTCGTTCGCGCTCGGTGACTACGAGTGGATCCTCGCCTTCGAGGCCGACGAACTGCACCGGATGGTCGACCTGATGCGCGACCTGCGGGCATCGACCGCCCGGCGGCACGTGCGGGAAGAAGTCCCGTTCTACACCGGCAAGCGCACCGAGCTCGGTGAGCTGATCGCCAACCTGGTGTGATGGGCAAGGCCTTCCCGGTGCTGTACGTCACCGACGTACGCCGGTCCGTCGAGTTCTACACGCTGCTCGGCTACGAGTCGACGTACCAGTTCCCGCTCGAAGGCGACCCGCACTATGTCGGCCTCGAGCGAGGTGACTCCTCCCTCGGCCTGTCCGATGCGAACTGGCCGGAGGCACAGCTCGGCATCACGGTCGGTGCGGCGCCGCGCTTCGAGCTGTTCGTGTACGTCGACGACGTCGAGGCCGAGGTGGAACGCTTCCGCGCCGCGGGCCACCGCGTCCTGCAGGAGCCCGCGACCATGCCCTGGGGCGAACGGCAGGCATATCTCGCCGACCCTGAGGGCAATCCGGTAGCGCTGGCGACGCCGGTCTAGGTGCCGGGCTTCTGCAACAGGTAGTCCTCGGCGCGCATCGAGGTCGGCGGCTTCACGTCGGCCGGGATGAGTTCGCGCAGGTCGCGCTCGGTCAGGCTGTCGGGGTCGCGGGTGGACAGCCGGGTGGCCTGGTTCGAGATGGCCTCCTCGAGCACGTTCCGGATGAACCGGCCGTTACCGAAGTTGTGGCCGCGCGGCGCCGGCGGGATCACGCTGCGGACCTTGTCCAGCACGTCCTCGGCGTAGATCATGCCCTTCTGCCGGGCCTGCAGCTCGAAGATCGCGACCAGCTGGTCGGTGTCGTACTCACTGAACGACAGCAGCTTCGGGAACCGGGACTGCAGACCTGTGTTCGACTCCATGAACCGCTGCATCTCGCGGTGGTACCCGGCGACGATCACGATGCAGTCGTTGCGGTGGTCCTCCATCAGCTTCAGGATCGTCGCGACCGCTTCCAGGCCGTAGTCGCCCGGGGTGTTCTCCGGCACCAGCGTGTACGCCTCGTCGACGAACAGCACGCCGCCGAGCGCCTCGCGGAACTTGGCCGCGGTCATCGGTGCGGTCTGACCGACGCTGGGTCCGACCAGGTCGGAGCGGTCCACCTCGACCACGTGGCCCTTCTCGAGCACGCCGAGCTGGTGGTAGATCCGGCTGAGCAGCCGGGCGATCGTGGTCTTCGCCGTACCGGGCTTGCCGACGAACACCATGTGCCGGGCCCGCTCGTGACTGGGCAGGCCGAGCTCGGTCCGGCGCAGGTTGGTCTTCACCTCGGCGACCATCTTGCGGACCGCGTCCTTGACCGACTCCAGGCCGATCAGCGAGTCGAGCTCGGCGAGCGGGTCGTCGGTGAAGTCCAGCGGCTTCGGCAGGGGTTCGCCGAGGGTGCCGTCGTCGGCCGGCCGGTCGGTGTCCTCGCGCACGGTGTTCCAGACGGACGAGAGCGAGTTCGACTCGTTCTCCGCGGCCGCGGTGGCCTCCTGGGCGCTCCAGCGCTCCCGGTCAAGGATGCGGAAAAGCGACGTGAGGTCCGGGATCTCGGGCTCCGGCCACGCCGCCTTGGACAGGACGCCGGACAGGTGGATCGCGGCTCGCGTGGCCGCCGCGGCCCACGCCCGGGCGACGGGCGCCTGACCGCTGCGGATCGCGCGGGCGAGCCACTGGTTGACGTGCGCCAGCCAGACCTGCCGGTTGAACGTCTGGTGGATCGCGCTGAGCGCTTTCTCCAGGTCCTGGTTGGTGTTCCCGAGGCTCTTCGCGACCGCCTGCGGGATGCCGCGGAGGCCGGTGGCCAGGATCAGCTCGGCCATCAGTTGGGCGTAGTCACCGGCGTACTCGTCCGGGCTCGTCATCAGCAGCCGGGCGTGGGTGTCGCGGATCGAGTTGAGCGAGTAGCGCAGGGCCGCGGTCGGGCCGCCGAGCTCGGGCAGTACGGCGCGCTCGCTGTCCTTGAGCGCGTCGTTGCGCCAGTACTGCGCGATGTCGTCGTACTCGCCCGTGATGTGCAGGTGGGTCGCTTCGCGGTCGGCGAGCACGCGGTCGAACGCGGCCGTCAGCGCCTGGGCGCGGGCGGCCATCGGGGGAGCGTCGAGGAACAGGCTGACGACGTCGCGGGACAGTCGCAGCGCCTGCCGCCGGCCGTGCTCGCGGAAGCCGCGGGCGCCGGCGATCGCTTGGAGGTGCCAGTCGGTCGGCGCGACGTACACGACGTGTCCGGCGCCGCCGAGCCGGGAGGACGGGCGGTAGAAGTCGTGGGTGAGCTCGGTGCCGAGATCGGCGTACTCACCGTGCAGGACCGGGATCCACCCGGTCAGCAGGGGCGCGATCTGGTGAGTGAACCAGACCGACGCCGGGGTGCCCTTGATGAAGTCCGGGAACGCCTCCGCCCGCAGCGGCCGCAGCGACTCCGGGTCGTCGGCCCAGGCCCGCAGCTGAGCGCGAACCCGAGCCGTCCATTCGGCCGGTACCTCCCACGGCTCCTCCGCCGCCAGCACATCCAGAACTCGCGGTCCGCGGACGTCGTCTGCCACCAAAATCCTTCCAGAGGAGCCACCAGCCGACCCAGTCTAGAGCTAGACCGGGCGACTGGATCGCAGGCTGAGGCCCGAGGATCAGGCCGGAGGATCAGGCCGGAGGATCAGGCCGGAGGATCAGGCCGGAGGATCAGGCCGGAGGATCAGGCCGGAGGATCAGGCCGGAGGATCAGGCAGGAGGATCAGGCAGGGGCGAGCGTGAGGCTGATGCTGTTGATGCAGTACCGCTGGTCGGTCGGGGTGCCGTAGCCCTCGCCCTCGAAGACGTGGCCCAGGTGGGAGCCGCAGTTGGCGCAGCGGACCTCGACGCGCTTCATGCCGAGGGTGCTGTCCTCGATGTACTCGACCCGGTCCTCGGCCAGCGGCGCGTAGAACGACGGCCAGCCGCAGTGCGAGTCGAACTTGGTCTCGCTGCGGAACAGTTCGGCGTCGCAGGCGCGGCACTTGTACACGCCCACGGTCTTGGTATCGGTGTACTCACCGACGAACGGCCGCTCGGTGCCGGCCTTGCGCAGCACGTGGAACTCGGCGGGGGACAGCTGCGCCTTCCACTCCGCGTCGGACTTCTGTACGGCGTACTGCTTGGTTGAATCAGTCACGTCTTAATTATCGCTGGTCCGGGCAAGGAAACCTCGCCCGGACCAGCGACGTAAGACTCCCGCAATCCTGCTGGTCACCGCACCCAGGAGGGCAACGGGATCAGCTTCACCACCTGCGGGTCGTGGTCGGAGATCTGGTCCGGGAACTCCGCGTTCATGTGCACGACGTCGTACGCCGAGGCCGGGCGCAGGTTCTGCGAGATCAGGATCTGGTCCAGGATCTGGCTGTTGCCCTCGAACACGTAGCTGTACCGCTGGTTCAGCGGCAGCGTCCGCGGCAGGTCGATCAGCGCGGTCTTGCCCGCGCCGACCAGGATGTCCGCGGTCTGCGACCAGTCGAAGTCGTTCAGGTCACCGAGCACGACCACGTTGGCGCCCTTGTCCTTGGCGAGGATCTGGTCCACGAACCCGCGCACCGCCTCGGCCTGCTGGTGACGCTTCGGCGCGCTGGACTGCACCGGCGGCTGGAACCGGCCCCAGAGCGGGTCGTCGCCACCCTTGGAGCTGAAGTGGTTCACGACCACGAACAACGACTGCCCGTGCCAGGTGAACTCGCCGGCCAGCGGGACCCGGGTGTCGGCCCAGGCCGGGTTGGCCGGGTCGACGCGGCCCGGCGACGAGCTCAGGTGCGGCTTGCCGAACCGGTCGGTGGTGATCGTCGTCGCGACCGTCGAGCCGCCGCCCGCGCGGTCGACGAACTTGACCGGCTTGTCGGTCCGGTACATGAACGCGACCCGGATGTTGCCGCCCGGCTCACCGCCCTCCTTGCCGTCGACCGGGTCGATCTCGCGCCAGGCGTACGTCGGTCCGCCCGCCTTCACGATCGCGGCGGCCAGCGTGTTCAGCGTGACGTCGGCGGCGACCGTCCCGGAGTTGACCGCGCCGTCGTTGTCCTGGACCTCCTCGAGCCCGAGGATGTCCGGCGAGGCGAGGTTGTGCACGACCGCCTGCGCCAGCCCGTCGAACTTGGCCGGGCCGTCGGCCGGGTCCAGGTTCTCCACGTTGAATGTCGCCACCGACACCTGCAGCGGCGAGGACTTGGTGGTGACCTCACGCGTGACGCCACCGTCGACCACCGTCGGCGTGACGGTCGGCAGGAACTTGAAGTTGCCGAACGAATAGTCCAGAACACCCGTCACGACACCGGCCAGCTTGTCACCGGTCTTCGCGTCCGGGATCGGCACCAGGACGTCGTCCAGCAGCACCCGCTCCGGGTTGCTGTCGGTCGGCTGCAGCAGGATCC
This sequence comes from Kribbella pratensis, assembly GCF_004365355.1. Taxonomy (GTDB): domain Bacteria; phylum Actinomycetota; class Actinomycetes; order Propionibacteriales; family Kribbellaceae; genus Kribbella. The sequence continues at coordinate 1,435,865 of NZ_SODP01000001.1, forward strand.
CGCCGCGGACCGTCCGCACCCCGGCACCGGCAGGTACAACAGACAGCTCGCGGAACGAGCTGGTCGGACCGGTGACCTGCGGCTGGTCGATGCCCAGCCACATACCCTCCAACGACTCCCAGAAGTCCATTCCGTCGGTGGCCGGGTCGAACGCGGTGCTCGTGGTCTCGACGTCACCGGCCGAGTCGTCCTCGATCACGGTCGACGGAGGAACGCGTCCGGCCGGACCGACGATCGTCGGAGCCGGTACGGCGGCCGTGCCGGTGACGGTGATCTTCGCGTTGGTCAGCTCGGTCGTGGTCAGGTTCGTCGTACCGCCGGAGCCGCCCGGGCGGAACTCGGCGACCGAGGCCTCGACGCTCAGGGCGTCACCGACGGAGACCGTCGGCGCGGAGCTGGTGAAGACGAACACGCCCTCGCTGGTGGCCGGGTTGTCGTCGGGCTGCGGGTCCTGGAACCAGAAACCGTTGCTGCTCACCGCGGTCACCACACCGGTGACGTTGGCGACCCGCTTGCCCTCGAGCGGCGAGCGGTGCGCGGCGCCCTGGATGTCGTGGATCTTGGCGTCCACGGGCGGCTCGGCCGGTCCACCGGTGAGCGTGCCCGGTGACGGGTTGCCCGCGGAGAAGTCGGCGCTGTTGTTGTCGGTGTCCTGCTTCGGGTCGTTGCGTGCGGCCGAGGTGGTGTTCGACAGGCCCGGTGCAGGCGCGGTCTCGGAGTCGCCCGCGGTGCCGTAGCCGACGTAGTCCTTCACGCTCGGGTCCGCGTGGCAGGTCGCCCCGCAGGTGAGTGCGGTCTGCGTGGTGACCAGGGCGACCTTGCCGGCCGTCGCAGACATCGGGATGGTGCCGGTGACGTTCGGAGTGGGCATCGGCTGGCCGTTCGCGCCGCCGCCCTCCTGGACCAGGTACGTCGCTCCCGGGTCGATGCTGCCGGTCAGCTTGGTGACCTGCCACGTGCTGCCGGCGGCCGACGCGTACTGGACCGACCAGCCGCTCACATCGATCGCAGCCGAGCTGTTGTTGGTCAGCTCGACGAAGTCGTTCGTGTAAGGCGCGCCGCTGTTGCCGCCACCGCCGTACACCTCGGTAACGACCACATCGGTCGAAGCGGCCTGTGCGGGCGCGGCGACGATGGCCACCGCCAACCCGGAGGCGAGAAGACTGGTCGTGACCACGAGGGCGCCCAGGCGGCGCCGTGGTCGGTTCAGGGCAGACATGGCCCGGATTCTCACACCGGCACGTGTGCGTTCCAAGGTCCAACACGTGAACAGCCGGTGCTCGGCTCGAACGCACGGGTGATCATTCGCCCAGCGCAAGCAGCTGGTACACCTCCACCGGCTCCGCCTTGCCCTTCAGGCTCAGCAGTCCGAGCGACTCGGTGCGTGCCTCCGGCAGGAGCGCTTTCGTCGCCGGCCCGATCGCGACCGCCCCGCCCGGCGCCTTACCTTCGATCCGCGACGCGACATTAACCGTGTCCCCGATCACGGTGTGCGTCCGCCCGCCCTCGGTCCCCAGCAGGCTCACGGACGCGATCCCGCTGTTGATCCCGACCCGGAACTTCGGCCAGTTCGGGTGCGAGGCCTGGACGGCTGCCGCTGCCGCCTGCAGCGCGAGTCCAGCGGCCGCGGCCAGGTACGCGTGGTTCGGCTGGTCACCCCGCTTGTTGAAGGTGACCATCAACGCGTCCCCGATGATCCGGTCGACATCGCCGCCGTGCCGTCGTGCCACCTGCGGTACGACGACCTCGAAGTACGTGTTGAGCATCGCCGTGACCTCGGCCGGCCCGTGCTTCTCGGAGAACGTCGTGAAGCCCTGCAGGTCCGCGAACAGCACGCTCAGCTCGCGCTCCCCGGCGACGGTGTCTGCTTGGTACAGGTCGGCGAACCGCTCCTCGTACCACTGGATCCGCACCCCGGCCACGACCAGGACGAACGCGGACAGCATCAGCACGTGCCACTCCCACCAGGACAGGTGCCAGTTCCGCGCGAAGACCAGCGAGACCATCGCCTCCGCGAGCAGTACGAATGCGGAGACCATCGACAGCAGCATCAACGACGGCCGGGCCCACCACGTCTGCAGATACCGTCCTGCGGCAATCGCGTAAAGGATGATCGCGGGGATGGCGAGCGCGGTCAGGATGCCGTCGGCAACTTCCGGCACCGCCGTGTCGTGCAGCGGCGGCAATCGCAGTACCGAGGCCACCGCCCACAACGCCATCAGAAGCAGCAATGCGACGCGGAGACGGCGGCCCCAGGTGATGCCCGAGATGTTGAGACTCGAGAGGAACGCGAACACGGACCCCAGCGCGACACCCACAGGCGTTGCGAGCGTGAAGCCGGCATTCGGTGTCTCCAGCAGGACCTTCGGAGTCGCGAGCGCGTGCAGTCCGAGAAACCCCGCCGCCGACAGGAACGCCAGCGACACGAACAGCACCCGCGCGTCCCCCCGCCGCAGGGCCGCCGCACCGGTCAGATACGCGAGTACGGCGCTGAGCGCGGCCGTCAGCAGCACCAGCCAGAAGTGCGTCGGATGATGCTCCCAATGCAGATCCAGCTCTGGCGCGCGCAGGAGCAACACCAACCCAGCGAGCGGTACGAGCAGCACCACCGAGGTGAGCGCCACCATCGCCGGCGTGTAGGCGAACCGCCGTTCAGGCATCCGAGGAGACCCTGAGATGGGTGTGGATCTGCGACACCACCACGGATCCTTCGCCCACCGCCGAGGCCACCCGTTTCACCGACTCGGACCGCACGTCCCCGACCGCGAACAGTCCGGGGAGCGTCGTCTCGTAAGGCTGCGGCGGCCGGTTCTCGGGCCACAGCGGATCGGCGGCCGCGTCCGAGCCGGTCAGGACGAACCCGCGCGGATCCCGGGCCACGCCGTCCGGCAGCCATTCGGTCCCCGGCACCGCGCCGATCATCACGAACAGCCCGTCGATCGGAATGGTCTCCTCGGCGCCGGTCTTGCGATCCCGCAGCGTCATCCGCTGCAGCCGCCCGTCGCCGCCGCCGTCGACCACCTCGCTCGACGACCGCACCGTAATGTTGTCCGCGGCATCGATCGCGTCGATCAGGTACTTCGACATACTCGCCGTCAGGTCCTCGCCGCGGATCACCAGCAGCACCTGCCGGCAGTAGCGCGCGAGGTGCAGAACCGCTTGCCCGGCCGAGTTCCCGCCGCCGACGACGCAGGCGTCCCGATTCATCAGCCCGTGTGCCTCCGACACGCTCGCGCCGTAGTACACGCCGTTCCCCATCAGCTTCTCCAGCGAGGGAACGTTGAGCCGCCGGTACGTGACGCCGGTCGCGAGCACGACCGCTCTCGCCGTCACCTCGCCGACATCACCGATCACCGCGCGGAACTCGCCGTCGCGTTTCTCGAGCTGCTCGACCGTCCGCATCAGCACGAAATGCGCCCCGAACACCCACGCCTGCTGATACCCGCGCTGGGCCAGCTCCGACCCGCGAATACCGCGCGAGAACCCGAGATAGTTCCGGATCAGCGAACTCGTGCCGGCCTGTCCGCCGATCGACTCCCGCTCCACGACGAGCGTCCGCAGCCCCTCCGACGACGCGTACACCGCCGCGGCCAATCCGCCCGGACCGGCTCCGATCACCAGTACGTCGAACGACGTGTCGTCCGACGCCAACGTCGTTGGCACTCCCCAGGCTTCGGCGATCTCCACATCGGTCGGATCATGCAGGACGGTGCCGCCGACCGCCGGCATCCACACCAGCACACCGTCCCCCGGATCCGGCTCACCGATGTACTCCAGTGCGTCGTTCGCGAGCGACGTACCGCTGGCCCGGAACGCACTCGGGATGCCGTTGCGGGCCAGCAGACTGCGGATCTCCTGACCGCGAACCGAGAGCTCGGCAGCGATCACCACGACCTCGCGGAGGTTCGCGACCTCGAACCGCGACCACTCCTGGACGAACTCGGCCACGGTCCGGTGGAACAGCTCGTCGTGTGCGATCCACGGTTTGAGCACGTAGTAATTGATGTCGCCGACCGACATCGCGGTCAGGATCGCGGATGCCGTCGTCCGGTCGGCCCACGCGCCCCACTCGATCAGCAGCGCGCGGCGGGCGTCCGGATGCAGGGTCCGTGCGGCCGCGAAGATCTGGGCGCGCTCGTCGTCGGGCAGCGCGTTGTCGACCATGACGACGGCGACTCGCTGTTCCCACTCGTGTGCCCGGCGTAGAAGGTCCGACGCAGCCGCGGTCGTCGACTCGCCCCGGACGCGGAAGTCGGCGCCGAAGCCGCGGTCCAACTCCGTTTCGCAACGCTCCAGACGCTCCGGGTCAGCGTCGACGACGAGCAGCAGCGGTCTGGCCGCGTGCAAGCGCGGCCGGTTCGGTTCACGATGCCCCCGGGGTTCCCCACCCATGGTGTGACGGTAGGTCGGCACAAACCGCGTGGCAATGCGTAAAGCGTTTGTTCGCCGGATCCCTGTCCGCCCCAGTGGGACAGGGATCCGGCAAAACCCCTTTAGTTCACCGCGACCGCGGACCAGGCAGCCGCGACGGCCGCGCGCTCGCCGCTGCTCGCGCCGTACAGGTCGGTGGCCGCGTTCAGCGTCGCGGTCCGGGCCTGGGCGTACGTCGTTCCGCTGGTCATGTACGTCGTCAGCGCGCGGTACCAGATCTTGCCGAGCTTGTCGTGGCCGATGCCGGTGATCGACGAACCGTTGCAGGTCGGCGAGTTGTGCGGCAGGCCGCCGATCGTCTTCGCGCCGGTGCCCTCCGCGAGCAGGTACGCGAAGTGGTTCGCGATCGCCGACGAGTAGTGCACGTCGAGGTTGCCGACGCCGGAGCTGTAGCAGTCGGGGGACTGGCCGTCCTTGCTCGGCTTGTCCATGTACCGCAGGGCCGGGCGATCCTTCATGATCTCCTCGCCGATGTAGTAGTCGCCGGGGTCGGAGGCGTTGTTCGAGTAGAACTCGACGAGCGTGCCGAAGATGTCGCTGGTCGCCTCGTTCAGGCCGCCGGACTCACCGGAGTACGTCAGGTTCGCGGTGTGCTCGGTGACACCGTGGGACATCTCGTGGCCCGCTACGTCGATCGAGACCAGTGGTCCCGCAGCGACGTTGTCGCCGTCGCCATACGTCATCTGCTTGCCGTCCCAGAACGCGTTCACGTAGTTGGTGCCGTAGTGCACGCGGCTCGGGACGCCCTTGCCGTCCCCGAAGATGCCATTCCGGCCGTGCACGTTCTTGTAGTAGTCGAACGTGGTCGCGGCGCCGTAGTGCGCGTCGACGGCCGCTGTCGCGCGGTCGGCGTTGGTACCGGTGCCCCAGTGGTTGTCCGCGTCGACGAACTTGGTCGGCGTCGGGCATCCGATCTGCAGCAGTTGGCACAGGAGCGAGTCGGTCTTGTTGTTCGCGTCCGCGGTGAAGCCGTTGCCGCGCGTCGCGTCCGTCAGCGTGAAGCCGCCGGTGGTCGTCGACGTCTGCAGCGGCACGGTCCCGGAGTACAGGCTCTTGCCGTCACCGGTCGCCGTCTCGATGTGCTGCTCGCTGACCAGCTTCGCGCCGGTCAGTGCGTCGATCGTCGTGGTGATGCGGCTCGGCGTGCCGTCGGCCTGGGTGCCGCCGGTCGTCACGAGGTAGGCCAGCCGCGGCGCGCCCTTGCGGGCCTCGATCACCAGGCTGGGCTTGCCCTCGGCCTTCAGGCCCTTGGCGAGTGCCTTCGCGGTCGCGGTCGCGACGCTGACCTTCGGCGTACGCGCGACGTTCGCGCTCCTGCTCAGCGTCAGGGTGGCGCCCTTGAACGCGCCGTCCTTGGCCTGGTGTACGACGACATCGCCGCCGAGCACCGGGAGGCCCCCGATCGTGCGGTCCATCCGGACGTGGCTGGAGCCGTCGGCGTCGACGATGACGTCCTTGACGACGAACGCATCGGCCGTGGTGGCCCGCAGCGCGGTCAGGTTGCTGGTGATCGCTGCCTTGGCCTTGGCGACGGCCGCGGCCGGGGTGGGGACAGGCGAGGCCGTCGGGGCGCCGGTTGCTGTTGTAGCGCTGGTCAGTCCGAGGGCGGTGGTGGTCGCCACTGCAGTCGCAGCGGCGAACAGGGCGGATCTGTTCATCCTCGCGCTCCTTGTCAGGTGTCCCGGGGGCCTCACGCCCCAGGAACGAGGTGCAGGAACGTTACCGCTCGGTCACCTACCGTGGCCAGAGCTCGGGAAAAGTTGCCCTTTCCACCCCCCCATCCCCACCCGCCGTCCAGTCGGGCCGTCTCAGGGGTCAACCCCGGCGGTTGTCGGTTGCGGAGGCTGATTCCTGGGGGTCAACCGTCCGGGTGCGGGGTTGACCCCTGAGACGGCCGGAGGTGGGTGTGGTGGTGTGGGGCGGTCGGTGGGAGGCGATACGGTCGTGGTCATGGCGAAGAGCACAGCGGTGATGCTCACGGTCGGAGACCGCGAGGTCCGGGTGTCCAGCCCTGAACGCGTTGTCTACGAGGCGACCGACTGGGCTCCGGAGGTCACCAAGCTTCAGGTCTGCGAGTACTTCATCGACGTGGCTCCCGCGTTCATGCAGGCCTCCGGCGACCGTCCGGTCGCGCTGGAGCGCTGGCCGGGTGGGTGGCGCGAAGGGATGACGCTGTCGGTGGACGCGGTCGGTCGGCAGACGGGCGACGGGTTCTACTCCAAGCGCCTTCCGAAGGGCGCTCCCGACTGGCTCGAGACCTGCCGGGTGCTGACGCCGAACGATCGTCCGATCGACGAGCTCTGCCTGACCGAGCCGGCCGCCGCGGCGTGGGCGGCCCAGATGGGCACGCTGGTCTTCCATCCATGGGCTGTCCGCAAGACCGATCTCGACCACCCCGACGAGCTGCGCATCGACCTCGATCCGCAGCCGGGCGCAACCTTCGCCGACGCCCGACGGGTCGCCGACGTGGCCCGCGAACTGCTCGAAGAGCTTGGCCTCAAGGGGTACCCGAAGACCAGCGGCAACCGTGGCATCCACATCTATGTGCGGATCCGGCCGGAGTGGTCCTTCGACGAGGTCCGGCACGCCGCGATCGGCCTCGGTCGTGAGCTCGAGCGCCGGGACGACGGTGTGACCACTGCCTGGTGGAAGGAGCAGCGCCGCGAGGATGCGATCTTCCTCGACTTCAACCAGAACCTCCGCGATCGCACGGTCGCAGGTGCGTGGTCGTTGCGGCCGCGGCCGGGTGCCCCGGTCAGTACGCCGATGACGTGGGAGCGGCTCGCCGAGGTGGACGACCCGCGGGCGTTCAACCTGCACACGGTCCCGGAGTACCTCGTCGACGGTGATCCGTGGGCGGACATGGACGACACGGCGTACTCGCTCGATGCGCTGCTGCGGCTGTGGGAGGAGCTGCCCGGCGGCGAGCTGAACTTCCCGCCGGACTACCCGAAGATGCCGGGGGAGCCGCCGCGCGTCCAGCCGAGCAAGAAGGTCGCAGAGCACTGGGACGAGCAGGGCAACCGGATCGCACCGGACTGACAGTTCGGGAAGCTGTCTCGTCGTAGTGGTGTCAAAGAGTTCATCCGCTAAGGAGAAACACCACTATGGACGCCCGTTTGGATATGCTCACCAACCCGGTGCTGGGCAAGTTCATCAAGCACCTCAACGCGGCCGCCCGGGTCGCGCTGGACGCCGGCGTACCGCTCTCGACCCTCGAACTGGTCGAACTGCGGGCCAGCCAGATCAACGGCTGTGCCGTCTGCGTCGACATGCACTCGAAGGACGCCGCACACCACGGCGAGACCCCAGTCCGGATCAACCTGGTGGCGACGTGGCGCGAAGCGACCGTCTACACCGATGCCGAGCGTGCAGCACTGGCGCTGACCGAGGCCGGCACCCGGATCGCCGATGCCGCCGGCGGTGTCCCTGACGACGTCTGGCTGAACGCGACCAAGCACTACGACGAGAACCAGCTGGCCGCGCTGGTCGGAGCCATCGCCGCCATCAACACCTGGAACCGCCTCAACGTCATGACGGCCCAGCCGGCCGGCGACTACGTCCCCGGCCAGTGGGGCTGATCAGCGTTTGGCTGGTTCACCCATCGAACCGGGGGTTGGCCAACCGGAATCCGGTTGGCCAACCCTGCATTTGGTGGGTATACCCACCAAACTAGATCGTGCGGAGGGCCCCGCCGTCGATCGGGATGATCGTGCCGGTCAGGTAGGAGGCGGCGGGGGAGAGGATGAAGGCGGCGACCCGGCCGAACTCCTCGGGGGTGCCGTAGCGACGCAGCGGGATGGTCTTCTCCGACGCGCGGCGGGCGGCCTCGGGGTCGCCGCTCTTGCCGTCGAGCTCCTTCAGGCGGTCGGTGGAGATCCGGCCGGGCATCAGGCCGTTGACCCGGGTGCCGTTCGGGCCGAGTTCGTCGGCGAGCGTCTTGGCCACCATCGCCAGGCCGGGGCGGAGACCGTTCGAGATCGCGAGTCCGTTGATCGGGGACTTCACCGACGACGACAGCACGAAGGCGATCGACGTACCCTCCGATCCGGCCCGGGCGACGGCGCGAGCGATCCGCAGCGCGCCGAGGAAGACGCTCTCGAACGCCGACCGCCAGTCGTCCTCCTCGCTGTCGAGCGCCGTCCCGGGCCGCGGCCCGCCGACGCTGATCAGCGCTCCGTGCAGCGCACCCCACTTGGCGACCGCGGTCGCGGCCAGCCGCTCCGCGCTCTCCGGATCGGCGTTGTCGACAGGGATGCCGACGACGTTCTCGCCGAGCTCGGCCGCGGCGCGGGAGATCGACTCCTCGTTGCGGCTGGAGATCACCAGCCGTGCGCCTTCGGCAGCAAGGGCTTTCGCGGTGGCGAAGCCGAGTCCGGCGCTGGCGCCGGTGACGATGTAGGTGCGATCGCGCAGTCCGAGGTCCACACCACCATCCTGCCCCACCACACCTCGCGGCGCACCTCGACAGTTCGTAGCCCCCGGCAAGAACTAGTACGCCGACTTGCGCAAGGGCGACTCGGCTGTGGTCAGATGCCAGGCGGTGTTGACCAGGCCGAGATGGGAGAACGCCTGCGGGAAGTTCCCGAGCATGCGGCCCGATGCCACGTCGTACTCCTCGGCCAGCAGGCCGACATCGTTGCGTAGGGCAACGAGTCGTTCGTAGAGATCGCGGGCCTCGCCGACCCGGCCGATCATCGCCAGCGCGTCAGCGAGCCAGAATGAGCAGATCAGGAACGTGCCTTCGCTGTCATTGATGCCGTCGTCGGTGTGCTCGGTCAGATAGCGCCGGACGAACCCGTCGGACGCCAGCTCCCGCTGCACCGCGTCGACGGTCCCGACCACCCGGGGATCGTCGGCCGGCAGGAACCCGACCTGCGGGATCAGCAGTACGGCGGCATCCAGCGCCTTGCTCCCGTACGCCTGCGTGAAGGTGTTCCGGTCCGCGTCGTACGCCTGCTCGCAGACCGCCCGATGGATCTCGTCGGCCCGCGCCCGCCACTGTTTCGCCGGCCCGTTCAGCCCGAACCGCTGCACCGCCCGCGCGGCCCGGTCGAACGCGACCCAGGCCATCACCTTCGAGTACGTGAAATGCTGCCGCCCGCCGCGGACCTCCCAGATCCCTTCGTCCGGCTGGTCCCACACGTCGTCGAGATGCGCCATCAGACCGCGCTGCACCTGCCACGCCTCGTCGGTCGCGCCGATCTGGTGCTCGCGGGCCAGCGCCAGAACGTCCATCACCTCGCCGAACACGTCGATCTGCAGCTGCTCGGCGGCCGCGTTCCCGATCCGGACCGGCGCCGACTCCGCGAACCCCGGCAGCCAACCGGCCTCGAACTCGGTCAGCCGGCGCTCGCCGGTCACGCCGTACATGATCTGCAGGTCCGACGGCGATCCGGCGATCGCGCGGAGCAGCCAGTTCCGCCACGATTCGGCCTCGTCGCTGTAGCCGGCGCGCAGCATCGCGGACAGCGTCATCGTTGCATCCCGCAACCAGCAGTACCGGTAGTCCCAGTTCCGCCGGCCGCCGAGCGTCTCGGGCAGCGACGTGGTCGGCGCCGCCACGATGCCGCCGGACGGCGCGTAGGTGAGCGCCTTCAGCGTCAGCACCGACCGCGTGACCTCCTCGCCGAAGTCGGTCGAGCTCTGGCTCCGGCCGATCCAGTCCTGCCAGAACGTCTCGGTCGGCTCCAGCGACTGCAGCGCGTCCGTCGGCTGGGGGACCGGATGGTGCGACGGATGCCAGGTCAGCACGAACCAGGCCCGGTCGTTCTCCGCGACCCGGAAATCGGCGTACGTCGTCAGGTCGCGCCCGTACTGATGGACGTCGGACCGCAACGACACCGCGTCCGGTCCGGCGATCGCGTCGATCTGCCCGTCGGACCGGCGTACCCACGGAACGACGTGGCCGTAGTCGAACCGCAGCTTCAACTCCGACCGCAGTTCCACCGACCCGCTGACGCCTTCGACGATGCGTACGACGTCCGGCGCGGAATCCCGTGGCGGCATGAAGTCGATCACGCGCACCGTGCCGGTCGAGGTCGACCATTCGGTCTCCAGCACGAGCGTGTCCCCGCGGTAGTGCCGGCTGCTGACGGCGTCCGCGTCCCGCGGCGCGATCCGCCAGTGACCGTTGTCCTCGGTGCCGAGCAGCGCGGCGAAGCAGGCCGGCGAGTCGAAGCGGGGGAAGCACAGCCAGTCGATCGATCCCTGCTTCGACACCAGCGCGGCGGTCTGCAGGTCACCGATCAGCGCGTAATCCTCAATCCTTCGCTCCGGCGCGGGCCTCGGGCCGCTCGACGACTTCTGGCTGCTCTGGCGCGGGCTTCTTGGCACCGCGGACCTCCTGTCGGGAGAAGTAGACGAGTCCGCCGACGGCCAGCAGCGCGAAGAACCACCACTGCAGGCCGTAGAAGAAGTGTGGCCCGTCGTCGATCTCCGGACCCGGGAAGCCGTTGAAGGCCGGATCGTTCGGCGGCTCCTGCTTGGTCACCATCAGGTAGCCGTCGTACAGGTTCAGCCCGAGGACCTTCGCGAAATCCGGTCCGTTGATGAGTCGCGCCGTACCACCGTTCGGGACGCCGCCGTTCGTGTGGCCGCCGCGTTCGCTGCGCTGCAGGCGTCCGGTGACCGTCACCTCGCCGGTCGGCACCGCGGGGATCTTCAGCGGCATCAGCTCCGAACTCTGCCTCGGCAGGAAGCCGCGGTCGACCAGGACCGCTTTGCCGTCGGCGAGGACCAGCGGCGTGACGATCTCGAAGCCCGGCCGGTCGTCGATGTTGCGGTACTTGAGGACGATCTGCTTGGCCGCGTCGTACCGCCCGGTGACGACGGCGGTGCGCCAGGCGTGCTGGTCGCCGACGACGCCCGGCGGGCCCAGGATCTGGTCGATCGGAGCCGGTGCCGCGGCCAGGTTGGTCCGGGTCACCTCGTTCCGCGCCTTCCGCTCGTCGAGGCGGTGGAACTGCCAGCGACCGAGCTGCACGCACACGAACGCGAGCACCAGGACACCCAGCGCGGCGACGATCCAGCGGACGTTCATCAAGCGACCCACATCTCGAACTTAAGCCATGCCCTGAAATCGTCGACGCGCGGCACGTACGCTGGTGTGATGACAGCGATCCAGGAGACGACTCAGACCGGCCTGGCCGACCGGTACGGCCGGGTCGCCACGGACCTCCGGGTTTCCCTCACGGACCGCTGCAATCTGCGCTGCACCTACTGCATGCCCGAAGAGGGGCTGGACTGGCTGGCCAAGCCCGAGCTGCTCACCGACGACGAGGTGATCCGGCTGGTGTCGATCGCCGTGACGCACCTCGGCGTGAACGAGATCCGCTTCACCGGCGGCGAGCCACTGCTCCGCCGGGGCCTGGTCGGCATCGTCGCCAGTACGACGCAACTCACGCCCCGCCCCGAGGTTTCGCTGACCACGAACGGGATCGGCCTCGCCCGGCAGGCGCAGGCACTGAAGGACGCCGGCCTGGATCGGGTGAATGTGAGCCTCGACACTATTCGCCCGGACACCTTCAAGCGGCTCACCCGCCGGGACCGCGCGAGCGACGTCGTCGCCGGGCTCGAGGCGGCCCAGGCCGCCGGTCTCACCCCGGTGAAGGTGAACGCCGTCCTCATGCGCGGCGTGAATGACGCCGAAGCGCCGGAATTGCTGGAGTTCTGTCTCGACCGCGGCTACGAACTGCGGTTCATCGAGCAGATGCCGCTCGACGCGCAGCACGGCTGGGACCGCTCGACGATGATCACCGCCGACGAGATTCTCGAAACGCTGTCCGGCCGGTTCGCGCTGACACCCGACGACGCGTCGAAGCGGGGGAGTGCGCCGGCCGAGTCGTTCCTGGTCGAGGGTGGTCCGCAGACCGTCGGCATCATCGCCTCGGTCACCCGGCCGTTCTGCGGGGACTGCGACCGGGTCCGGCTGACCGCCGACGGTCAGGTCCGGGACTGCCTTTTCGCCCGCACCGAGTCCGACCTCCGGACCGCGTTGCGCAACGGCGCGGACGATGCCGAGTTGGCCGACCGCTGGCGGCGCGCGATGCTGCAGAAACTCCCGGGCCACGGCATCAACGATCCGAGCTTCCTGCAGCCGTCCCGGCCGATGTCCGCGATCGGCGGATGACGGTCATACCGGCCCAATCCGGAAATGTACTTTTTCGCTAGCTGACATTCACTCGGTGAATGGTTCGACCTCGCGCAGGAATGACCGCCGGGCCAGGAAGTCGGACAGGCTCTCCTTGTGTTCGTCGCAGGCGAGCCAGGTCTTGCGCCGGTCGGGTGTGTGGATCTTCGGGTTGTTCCACCGCACCGCCCAGGTCGCAGGCCTGCCGCAGCCCTTGGCGGAGCAGACCGCCGGTGCGGCTTCTTCACTCATGCGCTGGCGCCATTCCTCTGCATTCCTGATGTCTCAATAATCAATAGCCTGGGCAAAATGAAGCGACGTCGGACAGCCACGGGGGGAGCCGTCCGACGCCGCATCAAGTCCCTGAATTTCACTGATGAACTTCAGAGCACGCGGGAGATTCTGACACGGATCACTCCAAGTTTTCCAGTCCCGGCCAAGATCACTTTTCGGTGTCGGTCCGGGGGTCCTGACGAGGGCCCTGATGCGGGTCCTCGTCCTGCGGTACGACGACCGTCGGGCGCTCGCCGATCGCGAGCCTCGACGGTGCGATGTAGGGGGCGGCGGCGGGCTGTGTCACGGACCGGTGGGCGTTCGCCAGCACCACCGCGAAGTACGGCAGGGCGATCGCTCCGACGACGAACAACCAGCGCCACGGCGACGGGGTCAGGACCGCCAGCACGAAGCAGACGATCCGGATCGACATCATCCAGGCGTAGCGCACGATCCGGCTGTCCAGATCCTCGGACCGGCCCGGCTGTGCACTCGTCACCGAAATGACGGTTTCGCCGGTCCGCTCACGGTGTCGCGACATCTATCCTCCTCAGCAAGAACAACGGTACGCCGCGCCGCCCGCCCCCGCGCAGCCAGGATGGAGAGGAATGTCGCATGACCGATCGCACCTACCGCGTCACGGAGATCGTTGGCACCTCCAAGGAGGGCATCAACCAGGCGATCACCAACGGCATCGCCCGGGCCGGCGAGACCCTGCGTCACCTCGACTGGTTCGAGGTGACCGAGATCCGCGGCCACGTCGTCGACAACCAGATCGACCACTACCAGGTCGGTATGAAGGTCGGCTTCCGCCTCGAAGACTCCTGATCTCCCCTTGATCTACCGCGGCCCGTCCCCGGTCGAGCGGGGACGGGCCGCGGCGTTGTAGCGTTCGTGCCGCTGACTTGTGTGCTGACGGGTGAGGAGGGCTTGTGGGTAGGTCTGTGTTGGTGACCGGCGGTAGCCGGGGGATCGGGCTGGCGATCGCCGCCGCGTTCAAGGAGGCCGGCGACCAGGTCGCGGTCACGTACAACACCAGCCCGCCGCCGGAGGGCTTCCTCGGCGTGAAGTGCGACATCACCGATCAGGAGCAGGTCGACGCCGCCTTCGACACGATCGCGGAGCAGCACGGTCCGGTCGAGGTGCTGGTCGCGAACGCCGGCATCACCCGCGACACCTTGTTGCTGCGGATGTCCGACGACGACTGGGACTCCGTGATCGAGACCAACCTCACCGGTTCGTTCCGGGTCGCACGCCGGGCGGCGAAGGGCATGCTGCGGCTGCGCAAGGGCCGCATCGTCTTCATCTCCTCGGTGGTCGGCCTGCTCGGCTCCCCGGGCCAGGTGAACTACGCGGCCAGCAAGTCCGGCCTGATCGGGATGGCCCGGTCGATCGCCCGTGAGCTCGGCAGCCGCGGCATCACCGCGAACGTGGTGGCTCCGGGCTTCGTCGAGACCGACATGACCGCGGTCCTGCCGGAGGAGACCCAGAAGCAGTACCTGAGCCAGATCCCGCTCGGCCGGTTCGGCCTGACCGAGGAGATCGCGAACGCGGTCCGCTGGCTCGCCTCCGAGGAGGCCGGCTACATCACCGGTGCGGTGATCCCGGTCGACGGCGGCATCGGCATGGGCAACTAACTCTTCATCTCTACTGGCTCTTCATCACTACTGGAAAGGGCATGCCGGTGGGCATCCTCGACGGCAAGCGGATCCTGGTCGCCGGAGTCACCCTCGACTCGTCGATCGGCTTCGCCACGGCCAAGGTGGCGCAGGAACAGGGCGCCACCGTGCTGATCTCGAACTTCGGCCGCGCGCTCAGCATCACCAAGCGGATCGCGAAACGCCTGCCGACCGAGCCGCCGGTACTGGAGCTCGACGTCACGAATCCCGAGCACCTGGCCGCGCTGCCGGATGCGGTCCGCGAGCATGTCGACGGCCTGGACGGGGTCGTGCACTCGATCGCGTACGGGAACCCGGAGACGATCCTCGGCGGGAAGTTCCTGGACGGTCCGTGGGAGGACGTCTCCCAGGCGGTGCACGTCTCGGCGTACAGCCTGAAGGCGCTTGCGGTCACCTGCGCGCCGTTGATGAGCCGTGGCGGCAGCGTCGTCGGGCTGACCTTCGACGCGACCGTCGCGTGGCCGGGGTACGACTGGATGGGCGTCGCGAAGGCCGCCCTCGAGTCGACCAGCCGGTACCTGGCCCGCGATCTCGGTGCCCAGGGCATCCGCTGCAACCTGGTCTCGGCCGGCCCGCTGAAGACGCTGGCCGCGAAGGCGATCCCGGGCTTCGAGAAGTTCGAGGAGCCGTGGCTGGACCGCGCCCCGCTCGGATGGGACCCGTCCGACCTCGAGCCGACCGGCCGCACGATCGTCGGTCTGCTCAGCGACTTCTTCCCGGCGACCACGGGCGAGATCGTCCACGTCGACGGCGGCTACCACGCGATGGGTGCGTGATAGGTGGCCACCTCGCTGGTTGAGCTCCGCGTCCTGGACGGCGCCAACCTCTACTTCAGTCGTGCCGCGGTCAAGCTGACGCTCGACGTCTCGTCGCTCGTGGATGCGCCCGCACCGGCGGCCAAGGCCTACGCGCAGGCGATCGGCCTCGGTGCCACCCGGCCCGGCCGGATCGGGTCGGGCTTCCGGCAGCGGTTCGCGATCCGCGTCGTCGGTCACGTCGTACGACGGATCGCGCGCGAGGCCGGGATCGGGCGGATCGGCGTCCGGGTCCGCCCGGAGAACGACGTACGCCGGTTGGTCGTCGCGTTCCCGTGGGCGCACGAGGCCCGGGCGCGGGCTCTCGGGGCCGCGATCGTCGAGGTACTGGACGCGTTCGGAGCCGACGACCTGAGCGAGCTGATCGCGGCCGTGGGCGAGCGGGTGCGGGACGAGCCGCCGGGCAACCCGCCGCCGACGCTGCGGCCCAAGGTCCCGGTGGTCGCGGTGACCGGGACGAACGGCAAGACCACGACGTCGCGGATGATCGCGCACATCGGTCGCGCCGCCGGCCTGCACGTCGGCTGGTCGAGCACCGACGGTGTGTACTTCGACGGCGAACTGATCAAGTACGGCGACTTCTCCGGCCCGAGCGGGGCGGCGCAGGTGCTGTCCCAGCCCGGGATCCAGCTCGCGGTGGTCGAGACCGCGCGCGGCGGGATCCTGCGCCGCGGGGTCGGCATCGCCTATAACGACGTCTCCGTCGTCACCAACGTCACCGCGGACCACCTCGGTCTGGGCGGGATCGACACCATCGACCAGCTGGCCGAGGTGAAGGCGGTCATCACCCAGATCACCCGGCCGCGCGGCTGGTGTGTGGTGAACGGCGACGACCCGCGGACGTTCGCGATGCGGCTCGGCTCGCCGGCCAAGTGCTGGGTGTTCTCGCGTGAAGCCGATTCGCCGTCGATCCGGACGGTCCTCGACGAGGGCGGCCGGGCGACGACGGTGCTCGACGGGTTCGTGACGGTGCTGGACCAGTCGCGTGATCCGGAGCCGTTGCTGAAGGTCGTCGATGTACCGATGACGCTGTCGGGGCTGTCGCACTACAACGTCGAGAACACGCTGGCCGCGGCGTCGGCGGCGCTGGGCCTCGGGTTGCCGCGGGCGGCGGTGATCGAAGGGCTCAGCACGTTCGCGCCGAACGAGAACAACCCCGGCCGGATGAACATGTACTCGCTGCGCGACTTCACCGTCGTCATCGACCTCGCGCACAACGAGGCCGGGCTCGAAGCGCTGATCGAGATCATGAACGGCGTCCGGCCGGAAGGCGGGCGGCTCATGCTGGCCCTCGGTTCGCCGGGGGACCGGGCCGACGACATGGTCGCGGCGCTCGGGGCGATGGGTGCGCGGGCGACCGACCGGGTGGCGATCGGTCACAAGAGCGACTACCTGCGCGGACGGCCGCCGGCGGAGCTCGAGGCGGTGTTCCGCGAGGGCGCGGCATCGGTCGGCGTGGACGACGTACCGGCGTATCCGACCGAGCTCGAGGCGGCGCAGGCACTGGTCGCGGAGGCGCGGCCGGGCGATGTGGTGGCAGTGATGTCTCTGCAGGATCGGGCGAGTCTTGACGCCTGGTTGCGGTCCGAGGGGGCTACTGTCGACACACCGGAGACCTTGAAGAGCAAGGTCGAGAGAGCCCAGCACTAAGCCCCGTCCGCCTCCTCAATGGGATGGATGGGGGTGGGAACGGGGTTTGTATGCGCTACCTGTGGTCGATTCCGGCCGCGGTGGTCGCCTGGTTCGTGGGCGGCTTCTCCGCGACGTACCTGAAAGGGCTGCCGGACGGTGCGACGTACTTCGTGCCGCCGCGGATCGATCTGGTGCTGCTCGGTGGATTCGCGGGCGGCGTGCTGGCCGGGTTGCTGATCGGTCGCGTGCGGGTCGCCGTGCCGGTGGTGCTGGTCGTTGCTGCGGGCACGTGGTGGCTGACCGGGAACTCGTTCTCCGACCGGGACATGCTGATCACGTTGCTGGTGGCAAGTGCTGTCGGCGCGCTGTTCGGTGCCCTGGGCACCAGAAGCTCGGTGGTCGCCGCGTTCGCGCTCGCGCTGCCGGTGGCCTGGTACGCGCAGCGCCCGGCTGAGCAGTTGGCGGACTGGCGATGGCTGTGGCAGTTGAACGGCCTGCTGGTCGGCGCCGGGCTCGCGCTGCTGCTGTACCTCGCCTGCTGGAAGCGCGGATGGCGCTCAGTGGGCTCGTGGATTCCGCTGGCCGGGTTCTACCTGGTGTGCAATGGCTTGGTCGAGGCCGTGCAGGTGGTTGCCCGCTCCCACGGCAAGCCGATGGACGCCGTCGGTGACGCGTCGACCGAGGCGTTCTTCCAGTCCTTCCAGCCATTGCTGCGCGAATACTGGCCGTGGATGGTGGTCGCCGTACTGCTCGCGATCCCGATGGTGGCGCTCAAGCTCCGCGCTCTCCCGCCACCACCGCCGCCTCCCGACCCGTACGCCGACCGGTCGAACGACGCCGTACTCTCCGACGACCTCGACTGGATCGACCAGCAGGAGGCTCCGCGTCGCCTCCTGCCGCGCCGCCAGCCGGTGAACTAGCTCCTACCGCGGGCTGGGGGCGACCTTCCCGGCCGCATCCAGCGGCGTGACCGCGGTGATCTGGGACTCGGTCGCGGTGACGACCACCGCGAAGAACCTGAAGCGGCTGCTGTTCGGCGTACCGATCGCATCGGTGTCGTAGGTCTTGCCGCCGGCGGTGATGCGCACCTTGCGCGCCTCCGCGGACACTGCGCCCATGACCATGGTCAGCGGCATGGGGGAGGACAGGTTCGGGATCACCGCCGGGACGGTCTTGTACTGCGAACGCTGGTCGGGCTGCCAGTTCTGGTCGAAGCAGCCTTGGGCGCCGCCGAAGCTCTTCGCCGGGCCTTCGTCGGTGATGACGAGACAGCCGTCGCTGTAGTACGAGGCGACCGCCCAGTGCTCGTTGGGGATGCTGCCGTCGGTGACGTAGAAGGCCGGTCCGTACTTGAGCGCGTCCGGCTGCGTCGTGAACGCCGGCTCGTCGGACCACGGCTCAGGCAGCCGGGTGTACGTGAAGTTGAGGCCCTGGGTCCGCTGCCCGGGCGTCGCGACGCCGGGCTCTGCCGACTTGATCGAGCCGATGACCGAGCCCGCCACGACGACGGCGATCGCTACGGCCGCCGCGCACACCGCGGCCGCCGTACGGCGATGCAGTTGGCGGGTCCTGATCCGCGCCCGGATCGGCGCCGCTGGGTCGGCGGGTTCGGGCCGGTCATCGGTGAGCAGCGCGAGCTTGGCTCCGAGATCGTCAGTCATCAGATCCCCCTTTCGGTGAGGTCGGCCAGTTGGTCCGGGCCGGCGAACGTGAGGTCGGCGCGGAGCGCTTCCAGCCCACGGCGCGTGTGCTGCTTCACGGCGCCGACCGAGCAGCCGAGGAGGTCGGCGACGGTGCGCTCGGACAGGTCCTCGGCGTACCGGAGGTAGACGGCGGCGCGCTGCCGTGGGCTGAGGCGTGCCATCGCCTGGTGGATGGCGAGGCGTTCGTCCACCTGGACCGTCGCCGGATCGACGACGGTCTCCGGTGGCGTCTCCGTGGGCCGCTCACCGAGCCAGCGGCGTCGGCGACCGGACAGGAAGGTGCTGGCGATGATCTTGCGCAGGTACGCCTCGGGGTTGCCGTCGCGCACCTTCCGCCAGTGGAACCAGAGCTTGGTGAACGCGTCCTGCGCCAGGTCCTCGGCCTTCTGATGGTCCAGGGTGAGTGCATAGGCGAGTCGTGCGGTCGCGGTCCACCGCGCCCGCACGAACTCGTCGAAGTCGTCCTCGGCTGTCATCCGCACACTCCTACAACGCGGTGAACAGCCTCGCAGGGTGACAGGTCAGGCGGTTTCCCGTTCGGGTTCCGCGGGCTCCTCGTCTGGGGGGACGAAGTCGGGGTCGCCGCCCTCGTCGCCCGAGCGGGCGCCGGCCTGGGCGAGGTGGGAGACCGATTCGAGCTCGGCCAGGACCGACTGGTGCTGGTCCACGCAGAGCACGACAAGGTCGCCAGGGTTCGAGCGGCCGAGCGCATGCTTGACCGCGTCCAGCTCCTCGAGCACGGTGTCGACCTGGCGGCAGCGGGCGCCGCGCTCCATCGCGGCACGGACTCCGGCCTCGATCAGGGCCGCCGACTCGCCGCGCTTGCGTCCGCGCAGCCGAGCGTCTTCACGGACGACGACCACGTCGAAGTGCTGCGCCGCGACCTCGCCCAGTTCGCGGATGTCGTCGTCGCGGCGGTCGCCCGCGGTCGCGATCACGCCGATCCGGGACGGCCGCCCGAGCTCGGACGACGCGGTCAGGCTCTCGCCGAGACGATCGACGAAATCGCCGAGCATCCGCATCGCCGGCGCGTTGTGGCAGTAGTCGACGATCACGGTCCGCCCGTCCACGTCGATCTCGTTCAACCGCCCGGGCGACAGGTAGTACGACGTACTGAACGTCCGCAGACCCTGGCGGATGTCGTGCAGCGAAGCGCCCGCAGCGAACGCGGCCGCGGCGGCCGCCATCGCGTTCTGCACGTTCATCATCGCCCGCCCACCGAACGTTGCCGGCAGCAAGTGGGTCCAGGCGAGCTGCATCGACCGCCGGCCGTGCTTGACCACGATCATGTCGCCGAGGTCGGACCGCTCCAACACGACCGCGCGGCCACCACGACGGCAGTGTCCCTCGATGTAGTCGCGGACCTCGCTGCCCGGCTCGGCCATGCTGAACCACACGACCTGCCCCGAGCACTTCCGGCGCATCTTCCGCACCAGCGGATCGTCGGCGTTCAGTACGGCGTACCCGGTGCGCGGCACCGCCTCGACCAGGACCGCCTTCACGTCCGCGAGTTGCTCGAGCGTGTCGATGCCACGCAGGCCCAGGTGATCGGGCTGGATGTTCAGGACCACGGCCACGTCGTTGCGCTCGTACCCGAGGCCCTCGCGCAGGATGCCGCCGCGCGCCACCTCGAACACCGCGAAGTCGACCCGCGGGTTCTGCAGCACCATCCGCGCCGACTTCGGCCCGGACGCGTCCTGGCGGATCACCAGCCGCTCGTCGATCACGATGCCGTCGGTCGACGTCATGCCGACCTTGCGGCCGAGACCCTTGAAGACGTGGCTGATCATCCGCGCGGTCGTGGTCTTGCCGTTCGTACCGGTCACCGCGACGATCGGGATCCGGCTGGTCGCGCCCGGCGGGAACAGCATGTCCACCACCGGCTTCGCGATGTACTGCGGCTCGCCGATCGTCGGGTTCGTGTGCATCCGGAACCCGGGCGCCGCGTTCACCTCGCAGATCGCGCCGCCGGTCTCACGGACCGGCTGGGTGATGTCCGGGCAGATGAAGTCGATACCGGCGATGTCGAGCCCGATCATCCGGGCCGCCTCCTCGGCGATCTCGACGTTCTCCGGGTGCGCCTCCCAGGTCCGGTCGATCGAGATCCCGCCGGTGGACATGTTGCCGGTGAGCGTCAGCTTCACCATCACGTCCTCGGGCGGTGCGTCGTCCAGCTCGAAGCCCTGGTCGCGGACGAGTTGCCGCGCGGCGGCGTTGATCGTGATCCGGGTCAGGATCTTCTCGTGGCCGACACCGCGGCGCGGGTCGGCGTTGGTGATGTCGACCAGCTCGGCCACGGTGTGGATGCCGTCGCCGACCACGTGCGCGGGCACGCGTTCGGCGATCGCCTCCATCCGGCCGTTGATGATCAGGCAGCGGTAGTCCTTGCCGGTGACGAAGTTCTCCACGATCACGGAGCCGCGCCGGGACTGCTCGGCCGCGATCGGGAACGCCTCACGGACGGCGTCGGCGTCCTGCAGGTTCAGGCACACGCCGCGGCCGTGGTTGCCGTCGAGGGGTTTGCACACGACCGGGTAGCCGATCTTGTTCGCGACGCTGACCGCTTCCTCGACCGTGCGGACCGACTCCGACCGCGGCACCGGCAGACCGGCGGACGCGAGCAGGCGGGTGGTGAGGTCCTTGTCGCTGGCAACGTCGACCGCGATCGAGCCGGTCTCGGACGTCATCGTGGCCCGGATCCGCTTCGCGTGCACGCCCTGACCGAGCTGCACCAGGCTGGCCTTGTTCAACCGGATCCACGGGATGTCCCGGGAGACGGCCTCGTCCACGATCGCTTGCGTCGACGGGCCGAACGCGGTCCGCTCCGCCTGCTTGATGAACTTCTCCAGCTCGGTGGTGAAGTCGAACGTGGGATCCGGCTGGACCAGATTGTTCACGAACCGTACGGCGAGCTCGCCCGCCGCGAGTCCGACCGCTTCGTCGGCGTACGCGTAGGTGATGTTGTAGATGCCGGGGGAGCCCTTCACCTGCCGGGTCTTCCCGCGGCGCATGTCGTGGCCGGCCTCCTGCTGGAGCTGCAGCGCGACGTGTTCGGCGATGTGGCCGAGCCAGGTGCCTTCGTACAGGCGCTCGATGAACCCGCCGCGGCGGCCGCGCGAGCAGTGGTGCTGGTCGAGCCGGGGGAGGTCGGCCAGCAGTCGCTCGGTGAAGCCGGGGATGGTGTTCGACGGGAAGCTCTCCAGCGATCCGAGGTCGACGACGAGATGGATCGCGGGGTCGTAGCTCCAGATGTTCGGGCCGCGGTAGACGCGGGTCTCGATGATCTTCAGATCGGGGGAGGGGGCTGGGGAGGGGGCGACTGTACCGGTGGTCTCGGTCATGCGGGGCATCACACTTCTGGTTGCGTGCGGTCGGGGAGTTCGGGTTCGGCGCCGGCCGTGATCGGCTCGGTCGCCTCCGGTCTGGACTCCCCGGCTCCTACCGCTTTGGCGGACTTCTTGGTGGTACGGCGTCCCGCCCGCTTCTTGCGATCCGCGTAGTACTTGGGCGAGACGCCCTCGGCCGCGATCTCCTTGGCGAGCTTACGCAGGTCCGCTTCGGCTGCCTCCATCACGGCGAGCTCGGTCGCAGGCGGCTGCTTGCCGAACGACAGCAGGACCCGGTCCCGGAGGTCGAACGTCGCGGTCGCAGGCAGGACGTGCAGGACGACGCCGGACGCGAGCAGCGGCTCGGAACGGCCCGCGTAATGCCCGTTGGACGTGATCCGGCTGCCGTCGAAGATCGTCACCGCGCCACGGCCGACGACCTCCAGGTGCGAGCCGCGGAACACGGCCGCGGTGTCCTCGTCGACGCCGATCCCGAGCAGGCCGGGGGACTGCGCGACGAGCGACAGCAGCCGGCCGTAACGGTTCCGCTGGGCGAAGTGCTGGTCGACGATCGCGCCCTGGACCAGGCCGAGACCGCCGGCGAGCTGGCTCATCCGCTGCCGCGGAGTGGCGCCGGAGCGGCCGAACGCGATCATGTGCTCGGCCAGGATGCTCGCGCCGGCCGACGTACCACCGACGGCTGCGCCGCGCGCGTGGGCGGCGGTGACGGCGCGGCCGAACGCAGTACCGGTGACGACACCCGCGAGCTTGAGCTGGTTGCCGCCGGTCATGAACACACCGGTCGCGTCGTTCAGCGGGGCGATGAACGCCGGGTCGTCGGCGTCCTCCCGGTTCTCCGGGCGGACGCCGACCACACTCTCGGCCCCGAGCGCGGCGAACAGGGCCCGGTAGACGTCGATGACATCGGGCCCGAGCGCGGAGGCGGTGGGCACCACCACGATCCGCGCCTTGGGCCCGCCCGCCGCCTCCACGAACTCCTGCAGCACCGTCCGCTTCTTCAGCTTGTCCTCGGCGCCACCGATCGCAAACAGGGCTCCAGGCCCACCCGGCAGTTCAGACATACGCGAAGAATAGGTGCTGACCCCCTCAGTGACCGAACGTGAACCAGTTGAGGTTGACGTAGTCGGCGGGTTGGCCGCTGGTGAAGGTGATGTAGACGGTATGGACGGCGGTGACCGACGACATGTTGGCGGGGATGGTCCGCCAGGACTGCCAGCCGCCGGTGTTGCCGACCGCGAAGCTGCCGATCGGGGCGTTGGATCGGTTGTCGAGGCGTACTTCGACCAGTCCGCTGACCCCTCCTCCGGCGCCTGACGCCACACGTGCCACGAACTGCGTCGCCGCCGTGCTGCCGAAGTCGATGCCGTTGTACTGCGCCCAGTCGCCGTTCCCGATCTGCATCAGGTTCTGGCCGCCGCCGGTGTCCGTGGTCGTCTCCAGGCCCATCCCGGACTGCGCCGCGTACGACTCCGCCTGCAACGTGCCGTACGCCGACGAGCCGCCCGGCGGGGGAGTCGTCGGAGGCGGAGTGGTGCCGCCGCCCTTCGTCGACACCGCGACGTAGTCGACCGTCATCGGGCGATCCGGCACGGTCGACGCGCGCGGCGTCGGGCCGTTGAGCGCATCCGGGAACGCGCCACCGATCGCCAGGTTGAGCAGGACGAAGTACCCGGCATGCGACGTCATGTTCGACCAGGTGTCAGCCGGCAACTGCCCCTGGCTGACCGAATGGAACTGCTGCCCGTCGACGTACCAGCGCAACTGGTTCGGCGACACCGACGTGTCCCACTCGAACCGGTAGGTGTGGAACGCGGACTGGCAGCTCGACCCCGGGCACGCGCGGTTCGCGCCGATCCCGGTGGTCTCGTTGCACGGGCCGCCCGGGCTCACGCCGCAGTGCAGCACGCCCCAGACCGAGTTGATCCCGTTGACGTTCTCCATGATGTCGAACTCGCCGATGCCCGGCCAGTTCCAGTAGTTCCCGCGGTACGGCGCACCGAGCGCCCAGAACGCGGGCCAGTACCCGAGCGCCGCGTCACCGGTCACGTTCGGCATCTGGATCCGGCTCTCGATCGCCAGCACACCGCCCGACGGCGGCTTGAAGTCGCTCCGCTGACTCTCGATCCGCGCCGAGGTCCAGTTGCCGGCTCCGTCCCGGCGCGGCGTGATCCGCAGGTTCCCGGTGCCGTCGAGCGACACGTTGTCCGGACTGTTCGTGTAGTTCTGGATCTCGCCGGTACCCCAGTTCCCGGGGCCGCCCGGGTAACCGTGCCCGGTGTCGATGATCCAGTTGGAGCCGGACGGCAGAGAGCCGCTCGACCCGTTGAAGTCGTCACTCCACACCGTCGTCCAGCCGTCCGTAGGCGGCGGGACACTCGCCTGCGCGAGCGGTACGACGGCCAGCAGAGGCGCCAGCAGCGCAAGTACAAAGGGGCGGGTACGCATGAACCTATGGGAGCGCTCTCATCGCACACTGTCAACAGTTCGTCACAGCTGCGTTCGATAGACCGTCGTACTGCGGCGGACCCGCATGCCGAGGCGTTCGTACATCGCCAGCGCGCCGGTACCGGAATGCGTCCAGAGTATGCAGGTACTGCGACCGCGGGCGAGGAACTCGGCACACGTCCGGTCGAGCATCGCGCGGGCGACGCCCTTCCTCCGCTGGTCGTCCCGGACGGCGAGCTGCTCGACGTACCCCTCGTCGGCGTCGAGCGCGATCACCGCACCGACCACCTCGTCTCCGGCGTACGCGAGCGTCGACACGTCCGGGAGGAACGTCGACCGCCCGACTGTGAGCTCGCTCCACTCCTCGAAGCCCTTGCGCCGCGGCTGGAACGCCGCGAACGCCGCCTCGATCAGCTCGTACACCTCCTGCGCGCGGGACGCGTCGTACCCGGACAGCCGGATGCCTTCGGGGACAGCCAACGGGTGCGGACTGATTGGTCGCTCCAACAACCAGTTCGTCGCCAGGACGTCGCAGCCGCGGGACCGCAGTAGCTCGGTCCCGGCGAGATCGGCATCGTCGACGATCTGCGCGAACCACTCGCTGCCGCGCGCCCGCGAACCTGCCTCCGCCCAGTCGAGCAGCCGCGTCCCGATCCCGAGCCCGCGGTACGACGGGTGGACGTCGATCTGCGCGTGCTTGCCGTCGTGCAACCACGCCCACGCCGCCAGGTCGCCGTTCGGAGCGACGACGACCAGGGTGTCGCGCTCCAGCCGGATCAACGGCCGGCTCAGATTGGCGGCCACCTGATCCGGAATCACCTCGGCCTGCCCGTGCCACTCGCGCTCGTTGGCGGCGATCAGGCGGTAGATGGCGTCCGCGTCATCGAAGGTGGCCGGCCGGTCGGTGAAGTCCATGGCCCGATCCTGCCGCATCCCGGCCGGTCGGCCGCGACGTTTTGCAGCTTGTTGCGATCAGGCCGGGCTCTCGGCGTCGGCTACTTCCACCTCTTCGCGGGTGATGCCGAGCAGGTAGAGGATCGTGTCGAGGTAGGGGACGCTGAGGTGAGTGTCGGCAGCCGCACGAACCACCGGCTTTGCGTTGAACGCGACGCCGAGGCCGGCCGCGGCGAGCATGTCGAGGTCGTTCGCGCCGTCGCCGATGGCAACGGTCTGGGTGAGCGGAGTCCCGGAGCGGGCAGCGAACTCGCGCAGCGCGGCCGCCTTGCCGGCCCGGTCCACGATCTCGCCCACGACGCGGCCGGTGAGTACGCCGTCGACGATCTCGAGCTCGTTCGCCTTCGCGTAGTCGATACCCAGCTCGGCCGCGAGCTGGTCGGTGATCTGGCTGAACCCGCCGCTGACGATCGCGAACTGGTAGCCGAGGCGCTTCAACGTGCGGACCAAGGTCCGGGCGCCGGGCGCCAGCTCGATCGCGGCGTACACCTCGTCGAGCGCGGTGGCCGGCAGGCCTTCGAGTGCCGCGACGCGATGCCGGAGCGATTCCTCGAAGTCCAGCTCGCCGCGCATCGCCTTCTCGGTGACGGCGGCGACCTCCTCCAGCCGGCCGGCGTGCTCGGCGAGCATCTCGATGACCTCGCCCTGGATGAGCGTCGAATCGACGTCCATCACGATCAGCCGCTTGGCCCGCCGGTACAGGCCGCCGTCCTGGACCGCGACGTCGAGCCCTTGCCGGACGCCTTCGAGCGCGAGGACCGTCCGCAGCCGCTCCGGATCGGCGCCCGAGACCGCGATCTCCATCGCGGTGACCGGATACCGCGCCATCCGGCTGATCCGGTCGATGTTCGCGCCGGTGTCGGCGATCCGGCCCGCGATCGCGGCCAGCCCGGCGGCCGACAGCGGCCGGCCGATCACGGTGACCTGGCTGCGGCCCTTGCGCCGCGGCTCGTTGTCGCCGACACCCTTCTTCACCGAGATGTCGACGTCGAGCGCGGTGGCGAGCGCCTTCAGTTCGTCCTTCAGGTCCTTGTGGTCACGCGGCGCGGACAGCAGTACACCGAGCACGAGGCGCCCCCGCAGGACGACCTGCTCGGCGTCGATGACCTCGAGCCCGCGCGACGCGATCGTAGAGAGAACCGCGGAGGTCAGGCCGGGCCGGTCGGTCCCCGTCAACGTCACCAGCAGGGTCGGCCGCTCGGCCGCTGCAGTCTCGAGTTCAAGCTCAGTGGGATCAGTCATCGCACCCCGAACGCTACATAAATGAGATGACCGTCCAATGGCCGGTCCAGATCTCAAGCATGAACCGGCGGCGCGCACGCCGCGACCAAAGCCCGGCGGGCCGCGGCGGCCAGGTCGAGAAGCGCCCGCCGGCGGGCGTCGGCCTCGGCCCCGGTGACCGCCGAACCGTCGTCCGCGAGCGCAGCGTCCGCGATCGCCAGACAGCGGCGCGCGGTCGCGGCGGTCTTCACCGCGCGTGGTTCGTAGCCGGGAGCAAGATCGTCGCCGCGACCGCGACCGATCTTCCGGATGTCGATCAGCGCGTCCGCGACCTCCGGATTCCAGCGCGCGACGTCCAGCGCGGCCAACGATTCGGCCGCGTCGATCAGCGCCAGCCGCAGACCGCGGTCCGCCTCACCGAAGTCAGCCGGCGCCGGGCTCGCCGCCGGCAGCACGGACCATTGCACGGCCGGTCCGACGTACGACGGAACCAGCCCGAGCTCGGGCCCGGTGAGGACGACGGCCTCGCCGGTCTCCAAGGCGGCCTCGTTGAACGACGGCGGTCCGGCCAGACCGATCGGGTCACCCGGGACAGGCAGCGCGAGGTGCGCCTGCGTCGTACCCGCGGCACGCAGCAGGTTGAGCGCGACCGGCAAGGTGGCAGGCTCGGGGTGTCCGGCCAGTCCGGAGACGTGGTGACCGACGTCGTCACCGAGGATCTTCGACGCGGCGGTATCGGGGTCGCAGGCGCCGGTCAGCATCGCGTTCGTCCACACGGTGAACCGTACCGAGGCGGAGGTCGTCAGCACGCCCGCAAGTCTCTCACCACCCGACCACACGCCATCCACGGCGACCCCTTAGGTTTTGAGCATGACTGCAGTGGTGGAGCTGGCCGGGGTGACGATCGTCCGTGGTGGCGCGCGGCTGCTGGACGGGATCGACTGGACCATCGACGAGGCCGACCGCTGGGTGGTGATCGGGCCCAACGGCGCCGGCAAGACCACGCTGCTGCAGATCCTGGCCGCACAGCTTCACCCGACGATCGGTGTCGCCGGGCTGCTCGGTGAAGTGCTCGGCGCCGTCGACGTGTTCGAGCTGCGGCCGCGGATCGGACTCACCAGTGCCGCATTGGCCGACCGGTTGCCCAAGAGCGAACGCGTCTCCGACGTAGTCGTCTCCGCGTCGTACGCCGTGCTCGGCCGATGGATCGAGCAGTACGACGACCTGGACCACCAGCGCGCCGACGCCCTGCTGGCCGAGCTCGGGATCGCGCACCTCGCCGACCGGACCTTCGGGACGCTGTCCGAGGGGGAGCGGAAGCGGGTGCAGATCGCCCGCGCGCTGATGACCGACCCCGAACTGATGCTGATGGACGAGCCGGCGGCCGGCCTCGACCTTACGGGTCGCGAACAGCTTGTCCGCTCGCTCAGCTCGATCGCGACCGCTGTCGGCGCTCCCGCGATGGTCCTCGTCACCCACCACGTCGAGGAGATCCCGCCCGGCTTCACCCACGCCCTTCTCCTCAAGCAGGGCCGGGTCGTGGCTGCCGGCCCGATGGACGAAGCCCTCACCGCCGAAACCCTCAGCGACACGTTCGACCTCGCCCTCACCCTCAAGCAGGAAGACGGCCGCTACACCGCCCGCGCCCTCTAACCCACCCACGCACCCACCCACGCCGTCCCGCCCACCGCCCCTCGCCGTCCGGCCCCCGCCCCTCGCCCTCCCGCCGACCGCCCCTCGCCCTCCCGCCCGTCGCTCTCCCGCCATCTCAGGGGTCAACCCCGGAATCGGTGGGATAGGCAGGCAGATTCTGGCGGCCGAACCCTGCAACTCAGGGGTTGACCCCTCAGACGTTCGGGGAACTGGGCGGAGGGGTGACGCGTCCAAACATCTGCTTGCGGGCCGAGACGTGGATAGGCTTGGGAAATGATGGATTGGCTGCGGGACAACGTGTGGGCGGCATGGCTGATGATCGCCGCCGTCCTCGGCCTGGCCGAGCTGGCCTCGCTCGACTTCACGCTGCTGATGCTGGCCGCCGGTGCGCTCACCGCCGCGGGGGTCGCGGCGTTCTTCCCGGGACTGCTCTGGCTGCAGATCGTCGTCGGGCTGATCACCGCGGCCGCGATGCTGGGGGCGATCCGCCCGATGATCGTCCGCAAGATCCATCACGGCACCGAGCTGAAGACCGGCACGGCGCACATCATCGGCCGGTCCGGGACAGTGGTGAAGGAGATCCACCCCGACGGCGGGGGCTCGATCCGGCTCGGCGGTGAGCTCTGGACCGCCCGGCCGTACGACGAGATCTCGACGATCGCCCCGGGGACGCGGGTCGAGGTGATGCACATCGACGGCGCGACCGCGGTCGTGTACCCGGTCGGCGAACCGTTGCACCACCAGCTGGACCTGCCCGAGCCGAGCCAGGACCCGAAGCCGTCGGACCCGCCCCAGAGCTGACCGGTTGAGTGGGCCCCTGCGCGCAGTAGTGTCGAAGGTGCAGGACGTGCAAATAGCTGCTCGATCAGGCATCCGACGCGCCGGGAACCGGTACGGCGCCTGCCCCGTCGATACGGAAGACTGTCCGTCCTGAGGGTCCGTTCGAGTGGAGGGTCAAAGTGACCGCGTTCCTCATAGTCCTGGCACTGGTCGCCTTATTGGTGATCGTGACCTTGGTGAAGTCCGTCCGGGTGGTGCAGCAGCAGACCGTCGGGATCGTCGAGCGGTTCGGCAAGTTCAAGACCGGTCTGCAGCCCGGCCTGAACCTGTTGACGCCGTTCGTCGACAAGGTCCGCTACACCATCGACATGCGCGAGCAGGTGGTCGCGTTCCCGCCGCAGGGCGTCATCACCGAGGACAACCTGATGGTGTCGATCGACTCCGTCATCTACTTCCAGGTCAACGACCCGGTCCGGGCGACGTACGAGATCTCGAACTACATCCAGGCCATCGAGCAGCTGACCATGACCACGCTGCGAAACATCATCGGTGGTATGGACCTGGAGCAGACGCTGACGTCTCGCGAGGAGATCAACGAGAAGCTCCGGTACGTGCTGGACGAGGCGACCGGCAAGTGGGGCATCCGGGTCAACCGGGTCGAGCTCCGCTCGATCGACCCGCCGCCCTCGATCCAGGACTCGATGGAGAAGCAGATGCGCGCGGACCGGGACAAGCGCGCCGCGATCCTCACCGCGGAAGGTATGCGGCAGTCGGCCGTTCTGTCCGCCGAGGGTCAGAAGCAGTCCGCGATCCTCACCGCCGAAGGTGACAAGCAGTCCCGCATCCTCCGCGCCGAGGCCGAGCGGCAGGCACGGATCCTGAAGGCGCAGGGTGAGGCGCAGGCCATCACCACGGTCTTCAACGCGATCCACGCCGGCAAGCCGGACCAGGGTCTGCTCGCGTACCAGTACCTGCAGATGCTGCCGTCGATCGCCCAGGGCGACGCGAACAAGCTGTGGATCGTGCCGAGCGAGATCGGCGACGCGCTCAAGGGTCTCGGCAGCGCGGTCGGCCAGGTGGCCGGCATCACCCAGAAGGCCGAGGGCGACTGGCACGCGCCGGAGCTGTCCAACGGCGAGGTGGCCGAGCTCGACTCGTCCGCTGCCGCGCCGGCAGCGGTGGCGGAGGCCGACAACGCGGTACGCGAGGCGATCGCGGCTGCCGAGTCCGCGGCCGTCAGCACCCGCAGCCAGGCTGCTGCGCCGGCCACGCCGTCGATCCCGCCGCCTGCTCCGTCCCCGGAGCCGCCGGCCGCGGAGCCGCCGCAGCGCTGACAGCTGTACGTCGTTCCACACGGGCCTCCCCGGTCATCCGGGGAGGCCCTTGTGCTGTCGATTGACTACCAGTCGATCGCATACTGTCTGCCCAATGTGCGGACTGGTGAGCGCGAGGCGCGATCGGGTGCGTAAAGTCAGGCAGCGATGACATGGTACGAAGCGGTGTTCGTCCTGGTGGCGGGGATGGGCGCGGGAACGATCAACGCCGTCGTGGGGTCGGGCACCTTGCTCACCTTCCCCGCGTTGCTTGCCGTCGGCATCCCGCCGGTGCTCGCGAACGTCAGCAATACCGTCGGTCTGGCACCGGGTACTGCAGCGGGCGCGATCGGCTACCGGCGTGAGCTCGAAGGCCAGCGCGGCCGCATGCTGCGGTTGATCCCGGCGTCGCTGGCCGGCGGCATCGTCGGGGGAGTGCTGCTGCTGACGCTGCCGGACTCCGCGTTCCACGCCGTCGTGCCGGTGCTGATCCTGCTCGGCTGTCTGCTGGTCGCGTTCCAGCCGTGGCTGTCGAAATGGATCAGCGCTCCGTCACACCTGCATCGCGGCGCCTGGTGGGTGATCCCGGCCGTCTTCGCCACCGGTGTGTACGGCGGGTACTTCGGCGCCGCGCAAGGCGTCCTGCTGATGGCGATCCTGGGCCTCGGCCTGGACTCGAACCTGCAGCGGATGAACGGCTTGAAGAACGTTCTGGCCACGGTCGTGAACAGCGTCGCGGCGATCTTGTTCATCGTCGTCCACGACATCGACTGGCTCGCGGCCGGCCTGATCGCGGTCGGCTCGACGATCGGCGGTTTCGTCGGCGCGCGCTACGGCCGCAAGCTACCGCCGATCGCACTCCGTGCCCTCATCGTCTGCATCGGCATCCTCGCCATCGTCACGCTGGTGTTCTGAGCTGCAGGCCGGCCAGGAGTAGATCCAGCCCGTAGTCGAACTGTTCGTCGCCGCCCGTCGTACGGGCCAGCTCCGGCGCGAGCTCGACGACCGACGGGAAGTCGCGCGCCGACAGCGACTCCATCGTGGCCCGCAACCGCCGCCACGCCTCGGGATCGCGCCGCTCTGCCGCCATCTGGATCTCCCACGATGTCGAGCCGAGCACATACGTGAACAACGTCGTATGTGTGCGGGCCGCCGTCTCCGCGTCGAACCCGGCGGCCCGCAGTACGCCGAGGAGCCCCTCGGCGACGCGCGCCGTTTCGTGGCCGCTCAACGGCCGCCCTGCGAGTAGTTGCGCAAGGCAAGGATGCTGGAGCATCAGCAGCCGCAACGACCGGCAGACCGTGCGCACCTGGTCCGGCCACGCCGCATCGCCGGGCACGGCGGGCAGCAGGCCCATCAGGTGGTCGCGGACGGCGTCGTACAGCTCGTCCTTGTTCCGGAAATAGGTGTAGAGCGCCATCGGGCCGACGCCGAGCTCGGCGGCCACGCCGCGCAGACTGAAAGCGTCCGTGCCGCGCGACTCCATCACCTCGAGTGCGGTCCGCACGATCAGTTCCGGGCTGAGCGTGTTCCGCGGTGTCCTGGCCATGTGACGCACCTCCCTCCGACGTTCATAACGTACAGTGTATAGTACGGTGTATGCGAGCCATTCAGATCACCGAGTTCGGTGGACCCGAGGTCCTCAAGATCAGCGATGTCGCGGAGCCGGTCCCCGGCGACGGACAGGTCCTGATCACGGTCGACCGGGCGGGTATCAACTACGCCGACACGCACCAGGTCGAGAACAGCTACCTGTCCAAGGCGGAGCTCCCGATGATCCCGGGCGGCGAGGTGGTCGGCCGTACTGCGGAGGGCCGTCGCGTCGTGGCCCTCACCGGCTCCGGTGGGTACGCCGAGAAGGCGCTGATCCACCCGATGCGGGCCTGGGACGTGCCGGAAGGTGTCACCGACGGCCAGGCGCTCGCGCTGATCGTCCAGGGTACGACCGCGTGGTACATGCTGAAGCACTCGTCGCACCTGCAGGCCGGTGAATCCGTCCTGGTCCACGCGGGCGCCGGCGGCGTCGGTCACCTGTCCATCCAGCTCGCGAAGCTGTGGGGCGCCGGCCGGGTGATCGCGACCGCATCGTCGGAGGAGAAGCGGCAGCAGACCCTCGAGCTCGGCGCCGACGCCGCAATCGACGGCACGCCGGAAGGTCTGAAGGATCGCATCCTCGACGCGAACGGTGGCAAGCCGGTCGACATCGTGCTGGAGATGGTCGGCGGGCCGACATTCGACGAATCGTTCGCCGCGCTGGCGCCGTTCGGCCGCCTGGTGACCTTCGGGGCGGCGGGCCGCGAGGCCGCCAAGCCGATCGAGCCCGCCCGGCTGATGAAGGGTTCGAAGACGGTCGCCGGCTTCTGGCTGGTCGACTGCCTCCGCGACCCGCAGCGCTTCGGCGCCGCGCTGACCGAGCTGTTCGAGTTGACCGCGAACGGCCGGCTGCGCCCGATCGTCGGCGGCGAGTATGCGCTGTCCGACGCCGCCACCGCTCACGAAGACATGCGTGCCCGCAAGACCGTGGGCAAGCTCCTGCTCGACCCCACTCGCTAGGAGATCAGATATGACAATTGCTGTTGAGAAGGTTCTGTACACCGCTCGCGCCACCGCGGACGGCGGCCGCGACGGCAAGGTATCGACCGACGACGGCAAGCTCGCCGTCACGGTCGCGCCGCCGGTCGAGATGGGTGGCAACGGCAACGGCACCAACCCGGAGCAGCTGTTCGCGGCCGGTTACGCGGCCTGCTTCCACAGCGCGCTGAAGCTGGTCGCGCGCAAGGCCCGTCAGGACTCCGACGGCTCGACCGTCACGGCCGAGGTGGGCATCGGGCCGATCAACGGCGGCGCCGGCTACGGCCTGCAGGTCGAGCTCGTGGTGAGTCTGCCGGGTGTCGAGCGCGCGGTCGCCGAGGAGCTCGTCGCCAAGGCGCACGAGGTCTGCCCGTACTCCAACGCCACCCGCGGCAACCTCAAGGTCGACCTCAAGGTCGCCTGAGGCTAGATCCGCGCGAGGGCCTCTTTCAGGAGGCCCTCGGTCGCGGACACCGGGGCCGCCGAGATGGTCAGGCCCTCCATGATCGCGACGTACTCGTCCACCTCCTCGAGCTTGTCGAGGTACAGCGCGCTCGCCGCGTGCTCGATGTAGACGATGTCCGGCAGGTCGCCCTCCGGGAACCGCAGCAGGCTGAACGCGCCGCCCGCACCGGCGTACCCGACGCTGCTGAACGGCATCACCTGCAGCGTGATGTTCGGCTGCTGCGACCACATGATCAGGTGCTCGATCTGCGCCCGCAGCACCTTCTCGCCGCCGACCGGCCGGTGCAGCACGGACTCGTCGATGACGACCCAGAGGCGGGCCGGGTTCGCGCGAGTGAGGATCTGCTGCCGGGTCACGCGAAGCTCGACCCGCTGGTCGACCTCCTGGTGCGGCAGGAACGTCGACTTGCCGAGCTGGACCATGGCCCGCGCGTACTCCTCGGTCTGCAGCAGGCCGGGGACGAACATCACCTCGTACGTCCGGATCAGCGCGGCGGCGACCTCGAGGCCGACGTAGTTGGTGAACCAGCTCGGCATCACATCGCCGTACCGCGACCACCAGCCGGGGTTGTTCGCGGCCCGGGCCAGCTCCATCAGCCGGAACCGCTCGTCCTCGTCGGCCATGCCGTACAGCTCGAGCAGGTCGCTGACATCGCGTTCCTTGAACCCGACCCGGCCGAGCTCCATCCGGCTGACCTTGGACTCCGAGGCCCGGATCTGCCAGCCCGCGTCGGCGCGACTGATCCCGGCGGCTTCACGCATCCGCCGCAGCTGCCCACCCAGCATGATCCGCAGAGCGGTCGGTCCACCTTCGCCGCCGCTCACCGACACCTGATCACTCACCCTGACCCACGCCCAGCCACGCACCCATTTCAGCCCGTGATGCTACCGCCTGTCCACGGGTATCGTCCGATCGGCGCTCCGCCGGGTGAAACGAGCGGCGTGTCGGGTCAAATGCTTGACGAGGAAGCGAGCGTCGCGGTCCACGCCCTGGATGGTGGCGGAGGCGATCGCGTACTGGAAATCGAGCCCGAGGAAGTACAGCCCGGGTACGTCGGAGGCTACGCCTCGCTCGTGCCGCGGCCGGCCGTCGTCGCCGAACACCGGCAGGTCGATCCAGCTGTGGTCCGGATCGGAACCGGTGCACCAGACCACATTCGTCACGTCGTCGAGTACGTCGCCGTCGGCCGTGACCGGCTTGCCGTCGCGGACGCCGTCGATCCGGCTCAGCCGTTCGATGCCGGCCGCATCGAGATGGTCGAGCTTGTTGCGGGTCAGTGGCAGACCGTTCTTCAGCGCGTTGGCGATCGCCTTGCGTCCCAGCGGCGTACGTCGGGTGAGGACGTACTTGAAGAGGAACATGACGACCGGCGTGAACACGTGGCCGACGGTCGAGTCGATGTCGACCGGCACCTGGCCGGGGTGCCTTCCGGCGAGCAGGGTGCGATGGGTCTTGACCACGTCCAGTGCGACGTCGGTGCCAGAGTTGGCCGCACCAACGATCAGCACGGTGCCGTCCCGCAGTTGTCCAGGATTGCGGTAGTCCAGCGAATGCAGCTGCCGGATCGACGGATCGAGTTCACCGGCGAAGGACGGCCACCGCGGCGTGCTGTGCATCCCGGCCGCCACCACGACCTGATCAGCCCGCCAGTCGCCGGCGTTCGTCTCCACCACGAACCCGTCGCCGTCCCGCGACAACCGCGTCACGCGAACGCCGGTCCGCACCGGCAGCTCGTGATGGACGGCGTACTGCTCGAGGTAGTCGGCCATCTCGTCGCGGTTCGGACAGTCCTTGGTGCCGATGCGCAAACCCGGCAGACTCGCGTACCGCGGCAGGCTGAACAGCCGCAACGAGTCGTACCGCCCGCGCCAGCAGTCACCCACGCGGTCGTTCCCGTCCAGCACGACGAAGTCCTCACCCCGTCGGCGCAGGTAGTACGCCATCGCAAGTCCAGCCTGTCCCGCCCCGACCACCACAACCCCGACCCTGTCCATAAGTTCACGGTAGGGCGGCCCAGCACGACGCACATCCACCTATCACGCCAACTCATCCCGGCGGCGAGTGGTCATTTCTACCCATATGGCTGATCTGTGCCCAGCTCTTCCGAGTCACCGCGTGGTTGTAGGCCCACGCCGTCGCGCCGGCTCGGCTGGAGACGTGCAGCTTGCTGAAGATGTTGCTGATGTGCCGAGCAACGGTCCGCTCGCTGAGGAAGAGCTGGTCGGCGATCGCGCGGTTGGTCGCACCGGTCGCGAGCCACCAGAGCACCTCTTTCTCCCGCGGAGTGAGACCTGTGCCGTCGAACGGATCGACCGGCTGTTCGGTCATCGTCAGGTCGCCGTCGGCGCCGAGGCGTTCGAAGACGGCTCGGGCGCCGTCCAGCTCCATCTGTTCCGCGTCGGTGTCTCCGAGCTGCCGGCAGGCGTCTGCGACCAGCAGCCGTGCGCGAGCGCCTTCGTACGGCATCTCGAGCCGCTGCCACAGCGTGCACGCCCGCCGCAACGGCGCGATCGCGCCCCGCGGATCATCGCAGGCGAGCCGCACCGCGCCCTCGGAGTACGCCGCCAACGCCTGCAGGTACGGCGATTCCGCCGGAGCGAGCTCGTTGAGCTCGGCGGCAGCCTTCCGCGCGGTCTCGCGGTCGGAGCATTCGATCGCCAGCTCGACCCGCGCCGCGAGCAGCATCGGGCGATTGGGTGAGAACAGGTCCTCCGCGAGCGCCCGCTCCAGCCCAGCGATTGCAACGTCGAACCTGCCCTGCGCGGCTCGCAGCCGGGCCAGACCAGGTTGCACGTCCATGCCGTCTCCGGACGCCAGTTGGTACGCGTGCTCGGCAGCCTCGAAGTTGCCGCGTTGGCGCTCCACCTCGGCCAGGCGGTACCACGCCGATCCGACCGTTCCCGCTGACAGCCGGCGGCATGCGTCCTCGGCTGCGTCGGCGGCCTCGGACCAGGCGCCGCGGAACTGGAGGATCTGGGCGCGGTGCACCAGGCAGGCGCCTCGGTAGGGGACGAGACCGGGCTGCGAGTCGCACCAGCCGGTGAGAGCGCGCGTCCACTCCTGGGCGCGGCGGATGTCGTACATGTTGAGGCAGAGGGCGATGACCGAGCAGTACGCCATCCCGGTGACCTCGGGACCGACCTGACCCCCAGTGACGTGGACCATCGCTTCGTCGAGCGCGATCAGCGCCTCGGCTCCGCGACCCAGCATGGCGAGGCAGTTCCCGCGGCCGAGCGCTGCCAGCACGATCGTGTCCGGCTCGGTCGCCCACTGCAGGTTCTGCTCGAACAAAGGCAGTGCACCGGCCGGATCGCCGGAGTTCATCTTCATCGCGGCCTCGGCCATCGCGACCCGCCCGGCAAGCTCGACGTTCCCCTCCGGCACGAGGCGTGTGATCCGTGCCTGCCAGCCGGCCGCGCGGGAGAGCTCACCGCGCTGTTGCAGGTGGAACCCGAGCCAGAACCCACTCCGGACCGCCGCATCGGCGTCGCCACGTGCGAGGTGTCCCTCGACTGCCCGCTCGCGGTACGCCGCCACTTCGTCGTCGTGACCGAGGACGAAAGCAGCGACCGCGAGCCGTTCGAGCTCAGCCGGTTGCAGGGCAGCACGCTGGTCCGCCGCCGTCAGTTCGGCGTACTCCGCGGGCCAGTCGTGCTGCTCCATCGTCCGACCCCTAGTGCTGCGCCAGATCCAGGACTGTTGCTGTCGGCAACTTCGCTAGCTCGGCGCCGTCAACCAGCAGCTTCGACCCACGGATCCCGCTGCCGATCACCACCTGCCCGGCATTCACCACCGCCTCGTCGACGAGCACCGGCCAGTCCGCCGGCAGTCCGATCGGCGTGATCCCGCCGTACTCCATGCTCGTCGTGCTGACCGCGTCGTGCTGGGCCGCGAACGAGATCTTCCGTACGCCGAGGTGCTTGCGGATCACGCCGTTCACGTCGGCCCGGTCCGTCGCCAGCACCAGGACCGCGGCGTACGACTCCTCGCCGCCCCGCTTGCCGAGCACGATCACGCAGTTCGCCGATGCCGCCATCGGCACGTCGTACTCCGCGCAGAACGCCGCGGTGTCGGCCAGGTCCGCGTCGATCGCCGCCGCGTACGCCGTGACGCCCTCGAGCCCGGCGCGAACCGGCGCGGCGAGCAACTCCGGCACCTCGGCCGCGGGCTGCCAGTCGAGCTTGCCCATCACTGGCGCGGTCACTTGGCCTCCGGCAGCTTGACGAGGTCGGCGTACTCCGCGTGTTCCTGCAGGAATTCCTGGTAGAACGGGCAGGCCGGCTTGACCCGGAGCCCGAGGGCCCGCGCGTCGTCGAGGGACTTCGTCGCGATCCGCCCGGCCACGCCGCGGCCGCGGAACTCGGGCAGCGTCTCGGCGTGCAGGAAGGCGATCACGCCCGGGTGCAGCTTGTAGTCGACGAAGCCCATCAGGGTGCCGTCGGCGTCGTGCGCCTCGTACCGACTCTTGTCCTTGGCGTCCACGACATCGATGTTTCTCTCCATGCGGCAACTCTAGCCACCTCGATCGCGCAGTGACCGACGGTTTGGATCACATCACTCCTGGGGTACCGGCGCAGGTGGTGTTCGAACCGCTTGGGCCCGGGAGGAGCAGGGATGAGCGAGCACGCATTGGAACAGGGAAGAGCGATGCCGAGTCTCGTGCCGGCCAGGATGGACCGGCTGCCGTGGACCCGGTTCCACTGGATGATCGTCGTCGGTCTGGGTGTCTCCTGGATCCTCGACGGCCTCGAGATCCAGCTGGTGTCACTGGTCGGGAACGTGCTGAAGGAGCCGGAGACCCTCCACCTCAGCACGTCGCAGGTCGGCCTGATGGCATCGGTCTATCTGGCCGGTGAGGTGGTCGGAGCGCTCGTCTTCGGCCGGTTGACCGACCGGCTCGGCCGGCGCAGCCTGTTCATCGTCACGCTACTCGTCTATCTGCTCGCTTCCGGTCTCGCCGGGCTTTCCTGGGACATCACCTCGCTGCTGATCTTCCGGTTCATCGCCGGTATGGGTATCGGCGGTGAGTACGCCGCGATCAACTCCGCGATCGACGAGCTGATCCCGTCGCGGTACCGCGGCCGCGTCGACATCGGCGTGAACGGCACCTACTGGGCCGGCGCGCTGATCGGCTCCGCGGTCGGCCTGGTGTTCCTGAACAAGGACATCATCCCGATCGAGTGGGGCTGGCGGCTGTGCTTCCTGATCGGCCCGGTGATGGGTCTGGTCATCATCTACCTGCGCCGCCACATCCCGGAGAGCCCGCGCTGGCTGATGACGCACGGCCGGGTCGAGGAGGCCGAGCGCACCGTCGACGACATCGAGGAGACGGTACGGCGGCAGGGCGGCGAACTGCGTGAGGTCGGCGACGACGAGGCGATCGAGCTGGTCGACTATCCGCCGGTGACGTACCGCGAGATCGCGCGGGTGATGCTGCGCGACTACCGCAGCCGCTCGTTCCTCGGGTTCTCGATGATGGTTACCCAGGCGTTCCTCTACAACGCGATCTTCTTCACCTACGCGCTGGTTCTGAAGTCGTACTTCGGCCTGAGCGACTCGAGTGTCGCGCTGTACTTCTTCCCGTTCGCGATCGGCAACCTGGCCGGCCCGCTGCTGCTCGGCCGTCTGTTCGACACGATCGGCCGGCGGAAGATGATCCTCGGCACCTACACGCTGTCGGCGGTCGTGCTGTTCGTCACCGCGCTGCTGTTCAACGCCGGCGTCCTGAACGCGGCCTCGCTGACCGGGCTGTGGTGCGTGGTGTTCTTCTTCGCCTCGGCCGGCGCGTCGTCGGCGTACCTGACGGTGAGTGAGATCTTCCCGATCGAACTCCGCGGCCAGGCGATCTCGTTCTTCTTCGCGATCTCGCAGCTGACCGGTGGTGTGATCGCGCCGTTCCTGTTCGCGTCGCTGATCGGTTCGGGCGACAACCCGGCGCGCGGGCCGCTGACGGTCGGTTACATCGTCGGCGCGGCCGTGATGCTGGCCGGCGGGATCATCGCCTGGGTGTTCGGTGTGGACGCGGAGGGCAGGTCGCTGGAGAACGTCGCCAAGCCGCTGTCGGCGGCCGGTGGAGCGACCCGGTTCCAGGGCGCGACGCCGCGGGCGCCGCGGATGGAGCGCCGCAACCCCGGACCCTAAGATGACCGAGTGGGTTCGCTGCTGATCGCTGGTACGACGTCGGATGCCGGCAAGACGACCGTGGTCACCGGCATCTGCCGTTGGCTGGCGCGGCAGGGCGTGCGGGTCGCGCCGTACAAGGCGCAGAACATGTCGAACAACTCGATGGTCTGCGCCGACGGCATCGAGATCGGCCGGGCGCAGTGGATCCAGGCCGTTGCCGCGGGCGCCGAACCCGAGGCGGCGATGAACCCGGTGCTGCTCAAGCCGGGCAGCGATCGCCGCAGCCACGTCGTGCTGATGGGACAGCCCTGGGGCGAGTTGAGCGCGCGGGGCTTCCTGACCGAGCGGGCCGAGCTCGCCAAGGCGGCGTTCGCGGCGTACGACGATCTCGCGTCGAGGTACGACGTGGTGATCAGCGAGGGCGCGGGCAGTCCGACCGAGATCAACCTGCGGCAGTCCGACTACGTGAACCTGGGGCTCGCGCAGCACACGAGGGCGGCGGTCGTCGTGGTCGGTGACATCGACCGCGGGGGAGTGTTCGCGTCGATGTTCGGCACGGTGGCGTTGCTCGACGCGGCCGATCAGGCTCTGATCAGCGGGTTCCTCGTGAAC
Source organism: Kribbella pratensis (assembly GCF_004365355.1). Classification (GTDB taxonomy): domain Bacteria; phylum Actinomycetota; class Actinomycetes; order Propionibacteriales; family Kribbellaceae; genus Kribbella. Next base: position 1,476,014 of record NZ_SODP01000001.1, read on the forward strand.
AAGTTCCGCGGCGATGTCTCGCTCCTGCAGCCCGGGATCGACATGCTTGCCTCGGTCACCGGCCGCCCGACGTACGGCGTGCTGCCGTGGCTGCCCGAGCTGTGGCTGGATTCCGAGGACGCACTGGACATCCCGGTACGACGTACCTCGCCGGGCGACCTGCTGTCGATAGCGGTCGTGCGCTTCCCGCGCATCAGCAACTTCACCGACCTGGACGCGCTCGCGGTCGAGCCGACCAACAGCGTGTTCTTCACCACCAGCCCCGCGGAGATCCGCGACGCCGATCTGGTCGTCCTCCCCGGATCCCGCGCCACGGTCGCGGACCTGGCCTGGCTCCGTGCCAACGGCCTGGCCGACGCCATTACCACTCGGGTTGCGTCCGGTCTGCCGGTTCTCGGGATCTGTGGCGGATACCAGGTGCTCGGATCAGTCGTGTCCGATCCGCACGCAGTCGAGTCGGGCGGCGATCACCCCGGACTGAACTTGTTGCCCGTCGCAACCACCTTTGCCCGCGAGAAAACGTTGGCACGGCCCACGGCAACGGCGTACGAGATCCACCACGGCGTGGTTGAGGTGACCGGACAGGCGGAGGCATTCCCGGGTGGCTGCCGCCTCGGCAACACCTGGGGAACCATCTGGCACGGCCTCCTCGACGACGACGCCGCGCGGCACGCCTTCCTCGCCGACATCGCGAACCTGACCGGCAAGCCCGCGCCCGACGGCTCCGTCTCGTTCGCCGGCCTGCGCGCCGAGCGGCTGGACCGTCTCGCCGACATGATCGAGGAGTACGCCGACACCGCCGCCCTCATGCGACTGATCGAGCACGGCGCCCCGCCCGTCCCCTTCGTCGCACCAGGAGCCCCGTGAAGTCCGAGCTGCAGAACTACCTCCAGGGCACTCGTGCGTTGATGCTCGCGAAGCTCGAAGGGCTGAGTGAATACGACCGCCGCCGTCCGCTGGTCCCGTCCGGCACCAACCTGCTCGGACTGGTGAAGCATCTGACCGGTATCGAGTACGTCTACCTCGGGACGAGCGTGGGCCGCCCACCAGCCGAGGAACTGCCCTGGCAGGCGGACGGTTCGATCTGGGGAGGCACCGACCTGTGGGCCAGGCCGACCGAGTCGACGGAGTACCTCACCGGGCTTTACCGCGAGGCCTGCTCGCACAGCGATCGCTCGATCGCCGACCTCGACCTGGATTACCCCGCCGAGGTCCCGCACTGGCCGGAGGGCAGTCGCAGTACGACGTTCGGCGCGCTCCTCGTGCGCGTTGTCGACGAGACCGCGCACCACGCCGGCCACGCGGACATCATCCGCGAACTGATCGACGGCCAGGGCGGCAAAGACTCCGACCTGCTCGACGAGACCGGCTGGACGGAGTACTACACGACGATCCAGCGGGCCGCGGAGACCTTCCTGGATGGATGATTTCGAGCGGTTGCGCGGGCGGTTGTTCGGGATCGCGTACCTCGCGAAGGCCGTCACCAAACCTGTCGATCAAGCAGCTCACGTCCGCGCGGACAAGCTCGCCTTGCGAGGACGCAGTTGTCACAGATCGGAGGGCTGCCGGATCTGAACTGGTGAACCGAAGGGACACCACATGAGCTCGATCCTCGTCACCGGCGGCACCGGCACCCTCGGCCGGCCGGCCGTGACCCGACTCCGGGCAACGGATCATCAGGTCCGCGTGCTCAGCCGGACTGCCGGATCCCAGCGCGGTCCGGACGCTCCCGATCGTGTCGTCGCGGACCTTACATCCGGCACCGGCCTCGCCGCGGCCGTCGAGGGCGCGGACGTGATCGTCCACTTGGCCACCAGCCAGGGCCGCCGCGACGTCCAGCATGCCCGGAACCTGGTCGCCGCGGCCACCGACGTGAAGCACGTCATCGTGATGTCGATCGCCGGGATCGACCGCATCCCACTGCCGTACTACCGCTCCAAACTGGCGGCCGAACGTGTGGTCGCGGAGTCCGGCGTGCCGTACACGATCCTGCGGGCGACCCAGTTCCACAACCTGATCGACCGGGTCCTGAGCGCCCAGCGGTTCCTCCCGGCCGTGATCGCTCCGAGCATCTCGTTGCAGCCGATCGCCGTCGAGGATGTCGCCGTGTGCCTTGCCGAATTGGTCGACCAACCACCGGTGAACGGACGGGCGCCGGACATCGGCGGTCCGGAACGGCGAGCCGTGCCGGAGCTGGCCCGGCAATGGAAGCAGGCTCGGGCGGTGCGTCGTCCGGTGGTGCCGCTGCGGCTTGCCGGCAAGGCGTTCCGCGCGTTCGCGGACAGTGCGGCGATGGTCGACGGGCCGGCGTACGGGCGGATCACGTTCGGGGAGTACCTCGCATGAGGACATATGTCCGTACCGTCCTGTGGATCCTCGCCGTGACGGAACTGGTGCTCGCGCTGGTCGCCTACCTGGCGTACGCCGGGCCGCACCTCGTGTTCCATCTCGGCCACCTTGAAGGCGACGAGCGCATGCTGTCGATCGGGCTGGCGGTGATCCTCGCGCTGATGGTCGCGCTCCCACTCAGTGCGCCGGCCGGGACCCGCAAGTTGACTTGACGACTGTGACAGTAGCGCTGTCACAATAGCGCCCATGGGTCCACTCGAGGGCGTGAAGGTGGTCGAACTGGCCGGAATCGGCCCGGCGCCGTTCGCGTGCATGATGCTGGCCGAGCTCGGCGCCGACGTCCTGCGCATCGATCGCCCTGGCGGCAACGTGTCGTTGGGCCCGCCCGAGTTCGACCTGCTGAACCGCGGTCGACGGAGCGCGGCGCTCGACCTGAAGCAGCCCGCCGCGGTCGACGTCGTACGGCGGCTGGTCGCGCAGGCCGACGTACTGATCGAAGGTTTCCGGCCCGGTGTTGCCGAGCGGCTCGGGCTCGGGCCCGAGGAGTGCCACGCGATCAACCCGCGCCTGGTGTACGGGCGGATGACCGGCTGGGGGCAGGACGGTCCGCTCGCGCAGACGGCCGGGCACGACATCGACTACCTCGGGTTGTCGGGGGGCCTGCACCTGATCGGCCGCGCCGGCGGACCGCCGCAGGTGCCCGCGAACCTGCTCGGCGACTTCGCGGGCGGATCGCTCTACCTGGTGATCGGCGTACTCGCGGCGTTGCACAGCGGTGAGGGCCAGGTCGTCGACGCGGCAATCGTGGACGGGTCGTCGCATCTGACCACGATGTTGCTCGGTGCGCTCGCGGCCGGGTCCTGGCGGCAGGACCGCGGAACGAACCTGCTCGACACGGGTGCGCCGTTCTACGACGTCTACGAAACGGCCGACGGGAAGCATCTTTCGGTCGGTGCTCTCGAACCGCAGTTCTACGCGGAACTGATCGAGAAGCTCGGCATCGATGCGCCCGACCGCAACGACCCGTCGAACTGGCCTGCCCTCCGCAAGGTCCTCGCCGAGACTTTCCGGCAACGGACCCAGGCGGAATGGACGGAGGTGTTCGACGGCTCCGATGCCTGCGTCGCACCCGTCCTGCCACTCGCGGCCGACCATCCCCATCTCGTTGCCCGAGGCACCTTTGTGAACCACCTCGGCGTCCGGCAGCCGGCCCCCGCACCACGCTTCGACCGTACGCCGACCAGCCTGGGCCGCCCGCCGGCGCGTCCGGGGGAGCACACCCGCGAGGCCCTGACCGACTGGGGCATCACCGACGTCGACGACCTGCTGGAATCCGGCGCCGCCCAACAGGATTCAACACCGTAGAACTGAGAGGAAACCGCCCGTGGAACGACAGCTCTTCGACGCCGATCACGATGCCTTCCGGGAGAGCGTTCGCGCGTTCTGCGAGAAGGAGATCGTCCCGCACCACGACAGCTGGGAGGACGCCGGGATCGTGCCGCGCGAGCTGTGGACGGCCGCGGGCGAGGCGGGCCTGCTCGGCTTCATGATGCCGGAGGAGTACGGCGGCGGTGGGGCGCGGGACTTCCGGTTCAACACCGTGCTGCTCGAGGAGCTGACCCGGGTCCGCGCGAGTGGCGTCGGCTTCACGATCCACACCGACATCAACTCCGCGTACCTGCTCGACTATGCGACGCCGGAGCAAAAACAACGCTGGCTGCCGGCGTTCTGCGCGGGGGAGACGATCAGCGCGATCGCGATGACGGAACCCGGCGCGGGCAGTGATCTGCAAGGCATCCAGACGACTGCGCGCCGCGACGGCGACCACTATGTGCTGAACGGGCAGAAGACGTTCATCTCGAACGGGATCCTCGCCGACCTGGTGATCGTGGTCGCGAAGACCGACCCGGCCGCCGGTGCGCAAGGCATCTCGCTGATCGTGGTCGAGCGCGGCATGCCCGGCTTCGAACGCGGGCGGAACCTGGACAAGATCGGCCTCAAGGCGCAGGACACCGCCGAGTTGTTCTTCGACGACGTCCGGGTGCCGGTGGAGAATCTGCTCGGCGAAGAGGGCAAGGGCTTCATCTACCTGATGGAGAAGCTGCCGCAGGAACGCCTGACCATTGCCGTGGTCGCGGCCGCCGCCTGCGAGAACATGCTCGAGGACACCCTGCGGTACGTGAAGGACCGCAAGGCGTTCGGCCGCCCGATCGGTTCGTTCCAGAACAGCCGCTTCGTCCTCGCGGAGCTCGCCACCGAGACCCAGATCGCCCGCGTCTTCGTCGATCGCTGTATCGAGGAGCTGAACGCCGGCACGTTGACGGTGGCCGAGGCCGCGATGGCGAAATGGTGGACCACCGAGCTGCAGAAGAAGGTCGTCGACCGTTGCCTGCAGCTCCACGGCGGCTACGGCTTCATGACCGAATACCCGATCGCGAAGGCCTACCTCGACACCCGCATCCAGACCATCTACGGCGGCACCACCGAAATCATGAAGGAGATCATCGGACGAACGATGGGTGTGTAGTTGACGGACTACCCTGCCGGCGAGATGCCGGCAGGTAGTCCGCAGCAGGCCTCCGCGGCGAGTCGTGGCCTGCGCCTGAACTGTCAGCACTGCGGTGCAATGCACCGAAGCTGCGTGGCACCGTGCCGTGCCCACCCCTCCCGAGCGGCACGACACATTGGGCGCCGGGGTCTGGGGCATGCCTCAACAGGCGGGCTCAGCGTATCGGGCAAACCGGTGGCGCACCAGGGCAGGCACCCGCCGAAAGTCACGATCGGCTACCCAGGCGTCACCGATCGGAGTGCGGACATCGCCAGGCGGCCCTGGACGACATCGTCGGCGACGTGGGTCAGCCGGCGATTGTTCGCGCGCGCATAGCTCCGCAGAACGACGAAGGCTTCGTCGACGTCGATCGAGAGGCTGTGGGTGAGGAACCCCTTCGCCTGCTCGATCAGCACCCGGCTGTTGAGAGCCGTCTGCAGTTGCTCGGTGACGATCTCCTGCCTGGCCATGGCACGCTGGTGAACGATGCCGATCGTTGCGGCATCGGCCAGTGCCTGCCCGAGGGTGATCGTGTCCGCGTCGAGCTGACCGGTCGATTTGCTGAACAGATTCACCGCTCCGACCACGGTGTCGCGCAGCCGCATGGGAAGCGCCTGCACAGACAGGTACCCGGCCCCGACAGCGGCCGCGGTGAAGCGCGGCCACCGGTCCTGGGCCTCCCGCAGGTCCGGGTGCTGCACCGGATGTCCGGTGCTGAACGCATCCAGGCAGGGACCCTCCGAGTTCTGCAGCTGGGTCAGCTCGACCAGGCGCGCTTGTTCGGTGGACGCCGCGACCAGGTTCAGCACGCCGTGATGGTCGGCCAGCAGGATGCCGCAGGCCGAAACCCCCAGTAACTCGCTACACCGGGCCGCGAGGCGGTCCAGGAACTCGATGATGTCGAAATCGTCGACGAGCGTGTCCGACAGTTCGATGAACACCTCCCGCACTCTGCGGTCAGTTGCGCTCATCAGTCCTCCTCCTGTTCCTTCTCGGCATGGTCAGGGCCCAGCTCCTTCGGATCGGTCGGTCCTGCGGGTGGGGACGAGTCACTCTCGAGCTTGAGGGTTCCGGCCATCACGTCGGCGGCGACGCGGTGTAGTGGCCGGCCGCTGCTGTAGGCGTGTGCCCGCAGCAGCGCCAGCGCATCCGTAACACCGATGGCTTCCTGTGCCGCGAGGCGTCCCGCAGCCTGGTGTACCTCGGCACGGCGGGCGGTGAAGGCGGCCTCGATCACCTCGTCCAGGTCGGCGCTGACACCGCGACGGTGGTCCAGGGCGAGAACCAGCATCGCGTCGGCGAATACCAGTGCATCCTGCAGCTGGTCGGTGCGCAGCGGCCCGGCTTGCCGCCGGTACACGCTCAGCACGCCCAGCCTGGCGGCCCCGGCGGCGACCGGGAACGCGAAGACGCCGTGGACACCCCGGCCGGCCACGGCTGCCGAGAACGCCGGCCACCTGCGGCCGGCGTCGAGGCCGGCCAGATCGGTCTCGAGCACCGGCGCGCCGGTGGAGATCGCATCGCCGCTCGGCCCCTCGCCCAAGGAGAACTGCAGCTCGTCCAGCTCGCCGATCTCGGCATCGGTGGCCAGCAACGGCTCGAGCATCCCGTTGCTGCTCGTCAGGGCGAGCCCGGCGCCGGCAGCGAACAGCACCTGCGCGCATGCGGTGACTGCGTGCAGCAACGAGGGCGAAGACTCATCGCCGTTGGCAACGGCTCTGATCGCCCCCCACACCCTCGTGCTGCGGTCGTGATCCACCCGTTCCGTCCAGACTCGAACCGCCGCCGGGCGGATGGTCCACTCTAGCGGCCGGATCAGTGATGCCCTGCTCATAGTGCCGCGCGCCACCAACAGTTGTTTCCGCAGCCGCGTCAGGTCCGATCGACCGACTCGCCCGCGATGGTCGTCCCCTGGGCCACGCCCGTACCCGATCCCGCGATCTTCACTCCTCGGCCGCCGGACCTGCGGTCCGGCGGTCCCTCTGCTTCGGACTCGGGCGCCGTGGCGTCGTCGGATCGGGGCGGTGGGGCGTCCTTACCGCCGGTCGCGGCGGGTACGCCATACCACTCGCTCATCAAGGCTCCTCCCGGTAGCTCACGATGCGCGAGCCGGGGTCCGGGGGCAGCGCGTAAAACACAAATTCTAGTCCTGGGTCCCGTTTGCGGCACTGCTTCGCGGGCGTCGGCGTGGTTGACTTCATCCAGGAGTCGAGGGAGGTCGTCATGGGCATCGTGTCTCCTGGATTCACCGGTCGGCGGCGGGGCGGGACAGAGCTTCCCCCCGGGCAGTACCTGACCCGTGATTTCCCGGTGTTGTCAGCGGGGCCGACCCCGCATGTGCTGCCAGAGCACTGGGAGTTCACCGTCACCAGCGAGACGGGTGAGGTGTACAGGTGGGACTGGGCCGCGCTGATGGCGTTGCCGGCCGAGGAGATCACCAAGGACATCCACTGCGTGACCCGGTGGTCGAAGCTGGAGACGACCTGGAAGGGCGTCTCGCTCGACACACTGCTCGCGGACGTCGAGACCGGCGCCGATTACGTGATGGCGCACAGCTACGGCGGTTACACGACGAACGTGCCGATGGACGACCTGCTCGACGGGCAGTCCTGGATCGCCTACGAGTACGACGGCGAGCCGCTGGACCCCGAGCACGGCGGACCGGCCCGGCTGCTCGTCCCGCATCTGTACTTCTGGAAGAGCGCCAAGTGGGTCCGCGGCCTGGTGCTGTCCGACACCGAGGACCTCGGCTTCTGGGAGACGGCCGGCTACCACGAGTACGGAGACCCATGGAAAGAACAGCGATACGCCGGCGACTGATGTGGCAGGTCGCCACGGTCACCGGCGTACGGCGTGAGACCGAGACGGCTCGGACGATCGAGCTCGAAGTACCGGACTGGCCGGGGCATGTCGCCGGGCAGCACCTCGACGTACGGCTGACCGCGCCCGACGGATACCGGGCCTCGAGGTCGTATTCGATCGCCTCGGCGTGGACCGCGTCGCACAGTTCGACCATCGAGTTGACGGTGGAGCAGGTACCCCGCGGCGAGGTCTCGCCGTACCTGGTCGACGTGCTGAACGTCGGCGATCCGCTGGAGATCCGCGGACCGGTCGGCGGCTGGTTCGTGTGGAAGCCGGAGCAGGACGGGCCGGTGCAGCTGATCGGCGGCGGATCGGGTGTCGTGCCGTTGCGGGCGATGCTGCGTGCGCACGCCTCGGCCGGCAGTACGACGCCGTTCCGGCTGCTGTACTCCGTGCGGCGGCCTGAGTCCGTGATCTACGTGAGCGACCTCAAGGAGCTCGCCTCGTCGGACGATGTCGACGTCCGGCTGGTGTACACGCGGGATGCGCCGGCGGGCGAGCCGCGGGTCGGCCGGATCGACGCCGACGTGATCTCGGAGCACGCGTTCAAGCCGGGGGACGGCGCGACGACGTACGTGTGCGGGCCGACGCCGTTCGTGGAGACGGTGGCGGATCTGCTCGTCGCGGCGGGCCACGATCCGGCGCGCGTGAGGACAGAACGATTCGGACCGACTGGAGGCCCGTGATGAGTGAGACCAACTATCTGGACGGCAATGCGGCCGCCGGATCCCTGAGCGAGCTCTTCGCCGTCGATCTGACCTCGGCCATCGCGCAGTGCAACGGCTGCGGCCGCACGAGCGTCTTCGCGGAGGCCCACGTCTTCGTCGACGCTCCGGGCATGGTGGCCCGCTGCCCCGGCTGCGACTCGGTGCTCCTGCGCGTCGTCACCAGGCCGAACGACACCTACCTCGACCTCCGAGGGCTGACCTACCTGCGGGTCCCGAACTCGTGAGTCAGCGGAGGGCGTGAACGCAGACTGTGGGCGGGGGTGCGCCGGCGTGCCGGGGGCCGTGAACAGGCAATAACCTGTGCGAGCCGCCGACAACCTGTTCAACGCCCCGCGATGTGGTGGACCGCGGGGGGCGGGTTAGCGGGGTTTGTTTTGGGTGCGGCGGATTGTGTCGCGCTGGGTTTCGCCGACGGCTCGTTCGTAGGCGAGGACCAGGCCCTGGATCGTGACGGGCTTGAAGCGTTCGACCAGGTGCTGGATGTGCTCGGGCGGGCCGCCGGAGTCGCGGTAGTGCGGCCAGACCTTGGTGCGGAAGACCTCGGTCAGTTCCTCGGCGAGGGCGCGGCCGTGTTCGGTGAAGATGCGGCCGGCGTCCTGCACCGCCTCGACCGGCAGGTCCAGGTCGAGCAGTTCGACGCCGAGGCTGAGGTGCGCGGTCGCGACCTGGAACACGTCCTCGTCCGGCGTCGGCTCGACGACGCCGAGCGCGACCAGCATCTCGATGTCGTCGTCGCTGAGCTCGCGACCGGTACGCCGTACCAGCGCCGTCCGATCAAGCGTTTCAGGGAGGTCGCGCATCCACGGCGTCAGCAGCGTGCGATGCAGCGCGATGTCCTGCGGGGTCGCGTCGACCGGGATCCGGTCGAGGTAGCCCTCGATCGCCTGCAGCGTGAAACCGTGCGCCTGGAGTTCGCGCACGAGGTCGAGGCGGGCGATGTGTTCGGGTCCGTAGTACCCGACTCTCCCGCGTCTGATCGGCGGCGGGATCAGGCCCCGGCCCGCGTAGAACCGCAAAGTGCGCACAGTCATTCCGACGCGCGCCGACAGTTCGTCAACTGTCAGCGTGGCGTCATCGGAGTGTGTGCCAGCCCCCGAGACATCCGACATGGCGGAGATCATAACGACCCGCACTTGACCATCATGACAGTTCAACTGTCACAATCGGCTCCATGAGTGAAGCGTTTCTGTACGACGCGATCCGGACTCCGCGCGGCAAGGGCAAACCGACCGGCGCGTTGCACGAGGTCAAGCCGATCCAGCTGATCACCGGCTTGCTGCAGGAGTTGTGCACGCGGCATCCCGAGCTGGACGCGACCGCGATCGACGACGTCGTCCTCGGGGTCGTCACGCCGATCGGCGACCAGGGCATGGATATCGCGCGGACCGCCGTACTGATGGCCGGCTATCCGGAGACGACCGGCGGCGTCCAGCTGAACCGCTTCTGCGCGTCCGGGCTGGAGGCGGTCAACCAGGCGGCGCAACGGGTGCGCTCCGGCTGGGAGGACTTCATCCTCGCCGGCGGCGTCGAGTCGATGTCGCGGGTCAAGATGGGCTCCGACGGCGGCGCCTGGGCGATGGATCCGGAGACGGCGCTCGAGACCGGCTTCATCCCGCAGGGCATCAGCGCCGACCTGATCGCGACCATCGACGGCTTCTCGCGGACCGATGTCGACACGTACGCCGCCGAGTCGCACGCCCGCGCCGCGAAGGCCTGGGCCAACGGGTACTTCGCCCGCTCCGTCGTACCGGTGACGGATCGCAACGGCTTGCAGATCCTGGACCACGACGAACTCGTTCGCCCGGGTACTTCGGTCGAGACACTGGCTGGGCTGCCGCTGTCGTTCGCGGCGATCGGGGAGCACGGCGGGTTCGACGCGGTGGCGCTGGAGAAGTACCTGACCGTCGAGCGGATCGAGCACGTGCATCATGCCGGCAACTCGTCCGGCATCGTCGACGGCGCCGCGCTGGTTGCTGTGGGCAACGAGAAGGCGGGCGAGGCGCTCGGTCAGGCCCCGCGCGGCCGGGTGGTCGCTGTTGGTGTCAGCGGCGCGGATCCGACGATCATGCTGACCGGCCCGGCACCGGCGGCCCGGAAGGCGCTGGCTCGCGCCGGTCTGGAAGCGAGCGACATCGACCTGTTCGAGATGAACGAGGCGTTCGCCGCGGCGGTCATGCACTTCATGAAGGATCTCGGCGTACCGCACGAGAAGGTGAACGTGAACGGCGGCGCGATCGCGCTCGGTCATCCGCTCGGCGCCACCGGGGCGATGCTGATCGGAACCTTGCTGGACGAGCTGGAGCGGCGCGAGCTCCGGTACGGACTGGCCACCCTGTGCGTCGGCGGCGGGATGGGCGTCGCGACGATCATCGAGAGGCTTGCGGCATGATCGACTGGACCAACTCCGACGGCATCGTCACGCTGACCCTGAACGACCCGTCCGCCTCGGCGAACACGATGAACGACGCGTATCTGGCGGCGATGGGCTCGGCCGTCGAGCGGCTGCAGGCCGAGAAGGAGTCGGTGCGCGGCGTCGTCATCACCAGCGCCAAGTCGACGTTCTTTGCCGGCGGCAACCTGGAGATGCTGTCGCAGATCCAGCCGTCGGATGCGCCACAGGTGTTCGACACCGTCGAGGAGGTGAAGCGGCAGCTCAGAGCCCTTGAAACGTTGGGTGTTCCGGTCGTTGCCGCGATCAACGGATCGGCGCTCGGCGGCGGCCTGGAGATTGCACTCGCCTGCCATCACCGGATCGTTGCTGACGACAACCGGATCGAACTCGGCGTACCCGAGGTGACGCTCGGTCTGCTGCCCGGCGGCGGGGGAGTGACCCGCACGGTCCGGATGCTCGGACTGCAGGACGCGCTGATGAAGGTGCTGCTGCAGGGCCAGCGGATGAAGCCCGCGCATGCCTTGTCGGTCGGGATCGTCGACGAGGTCGTAGCCCCTGAGGATCTGCTGGACGCGGCGCGCCGGTGGATCACGGCGTACGACGGTGACGCCAAGCAGCCGTGGGACCGGGACGGCTACAAGATCCCGGGCGGTACGCCGTCCTCGCCGAAGCTGGCCGCGTTCCTGCCGGCCTTCCCGGCGAACCTGCGCAAGCAGCTCAAGGGCGCGCCGTACCCGGCGCCGCGGGCGATCATGAGCGCGGCGGTCGAGGGCAGCCAGGTCGACTTCGAGACGGCCTCCCGGATCGAGTCGCGGTACTTCGTCTCGCTCGCCACCGGGCAGATCGCGAAGAACATGATCCAGGCGTTCTTCTTCGACCTGCAGTCGATCAACGCGGGCGGGTCGCGGCCGGCCGACGTACCCCGCTTCTCGGCCCGCAAGGTCGGGGTCCTGGGCGCGGGGATGATGGGCGCGGGGATCGCGTACGTGTGCGCCAAGGCCGGGATCGAGGTCGTGCTGAAGGACGTGTCGCTGGACGCCGCCTCGAAGGGCAAGGTGTACTCCGAGAAGCTGCTGGCGAAGCAGGTCTCGAAGGGGCGTCTGTCGGCTTCGGACGTCGAGGCCTTCCTCAGCCGGATCACGCCGACCGGGGACCCGAACGATCTGGCCGGGTGCGACCTGGTGATCGAGGCCGTCTTCGAGGACGCGGGTCTCAAGCAGAAGGTGTTCGCCGAGATCGCCGGTGTGGTCGAGCCAGACGCGCTGCTCTGCTCGAACACGTCGACGCTGCCGATCACCTCCCTCGCCGACGGGATCGACCGGCCGGACGACTTCATCGGCATGCATTTCTTCTCGCCGGTCGACCGGATGCCGCTGGTCGAGCTGATCGTGGGGGCGAAGACGTCCGACGCGGCGATCGCCCGCGCCTACGACGTCGTACGGCAGATCAAGAAGACGCCGATCGTGGTCAACGACAGCCGCGGGTTCTTCACGTCGCGAGTCTTCGGCACGCTCGTGATGGAAGGCGCCGCGATGGTTGCCGAGGGTGTCGACCCGGTGATGATCGAGCGGGCCGCGACCCAGGCCGGCTTCCCGGCGCCGCCGCTGGCGATGCTCGACGAGGTGACGCTGACCCTGCCGCAGAAGATCCGCGACGCTGCGCGTGCGGCCGGCGACAGCGCCGGGGCCTTCGACGAGCATCCCGGGATGGCGGTTGCCGATCGGCTGGTCAACGAGTTCGGCCGGCGCGGTAAAGCTGCGGGCGCGGGCTTCTACGACTATCCGCCGGACGGCCCGAAGCATTTGTGGCCAGGACTGTGGGAGCACTTTGCCCGTGACAACGACGTACCGCTGATCGATCTGCAGGAACGGATGTTGTTCGCGATGGCGCTCGAGACCGTGAAGTGTCTCGACGAGGGCGTACTGCGATCGGTGCCCGATGCCAACATCGGATCGATCTTCGGCATCGGTTTCCCGCCGTTGCACGGCGGCGCGCTGCAGTACGTCAACGCCTACGGACTGCAAGCTTTCGTTGCCCGGTCGCGCGAATTGGCCGCTGTATACGGTGCACGGTTCGAGCCGCCGGAACTGCTGGTCCGAAGGGCAGCCACCGCTGAGATGTTTACGTGATCACGGCCTGACAACATTCCACACATTCCAACAAAGAAGGTCGCAGTCCGGTCTTGCGCACGGCGCACTTTTGAGTCATCGTGCTAGGCACTTCTACAACGATTGACCTGTAGTAAGTTGTGCCAACTCAGAGATGCTTAACGTCGTTAAGTAACTCGGAACCGTGCGTCGTACCCCTGCGACGTTCCCTCTCGGGAAGGTGGAATTCATGCCTGCTCATGTTCCGAACGCCGGATTGTCCCGGCGGGATCTACTCAAGCGGACCGGTGGACTGGCCGCACTGGCCGCGTTCACCGCGGCCTGCGGCGGTAATACCGGCCGACCGTCCTCAGGGGGCGGAGGCGGCGGGGAGAAGGTCAACCTGTCGCAGTGGTACCACCAGTACGGCGAGACGGGCACGCAGCAGGCCGCACAGAGGTACGCCAAGGCCTACACCGACGCGAACGTGGCGGTGCAGTGGACCCCCGGTGACTACGACGCCAAACTCGCCTCCGGCCTGCTGTCCAGCAAGGGCCCGGACGTGTTCGAGGGTCACTTCAACATCGCCATGGTGAAGAGCAACCAGGTGGTGCCGCTGGACGACATCATGGCCGACGTCAAGGACGACTTCCAGCCGGGCGACCTGGCCACCAACACGCTCGACGGCAAGATCTACGGGATCCGGATGATCATCGACCCGCAGGTCATCTACTACCGCAAGAGCCTGTTGGACAAGGCCGGAATCAAGCCGCCGGAGACCGTCGACGACCTGATCTCCGCGGCGAAGGAACTCACCACGAACAAGGTGAAGGGCATCTTCGTCGGCAACGACGGCGGCAACGTCATGGGCGGTCCGGCGCTGTACTCGTCCGGCGGGGAGTTCCTCACCAAGGACAATAAGCCGGGCTTCACCGATGCCCGAGCCGCCCAGGCCTTCGGCAAACTGCACGAGCTCTACGCGAGCAAGAGCATCCTGCTCGGCGCGCCTACGGACTGGTGGGACCCGACGGCCATCAACCAGGGCCTGGTGGCCATGCAGTTCATCGGCATGTGGGCGGTGCCGGGAATGCAGAAGGCGCTGGGCGACGACATCGGCGTCATCCCGTTCCCGAAGCTCGACGCGCAGGCCCAGCCGGCCGTGTACTCCGGCGGCTGGACGCAGTTCGTCTCCGCGAAGAGCCCGAACATCGACGCGGCGAAGAAGTTCGTCAAGTGGCTGTGGATCGACAAGTCGGAGTACCAGGAGGACTGGTCGCTGAACTACGGCTTCCACATTCCGCCGCGCAAGAGCCTTGCGGCCAAGGCTTCCAAGCTGCAGAGCGGCGTCGCCGCCGACACGGTCAAGCTGACCCAGGACCACGGCTACACCGACAACCCGGCGTGGACGCCGAAGATGGGTACGGCGTTCGGCGACATGCTGACCAACGTCATCAAGAAGGGAGCCGACCCCGCCGCCGAGATCGCGAAAGCCGAGAAGACAGTCAACGCTGAGCTTTCCCGGTTGTTCGGATGAGCGCTCCGACCAAGACGCCGTCGGCCGCGGATTCCGTCACCACTGGTGAGCGGCGGAGACCGCGGCGGCGCCGGCAGAAGGGGATCGCCGGCAACACCTTGTGGTTCTGGGTGTTCGTCGGGCCGTTCGTGCTCGGACTGCTGATCTTCTCGTACCTGCCGATCATCTGGAGCCTGGTCCTCAGCTTCTTCGAGGCCTACAACACCGCGACGCCGTCGAAGTTCGTCGGGCTCCGCAACTACATCGACATGCTCACCGACCACAACTTCCTGTCCAGCCTGGGCACGTTCACGATCTTCGCGGTGTTCATCGTGCCGCTGACGTTCGTGCTCTCGCTCGTGCTGGCGTTGCTGGTCAACCAGGTCAAGATCGCGCGGGCGTTCTTCCGGTCGGTGTTCTTCCTGCCGACCGCCTGCTCGTACGTCGTCGCCTCGCTGATCTGGCGCTTGTCGATCTTCAACGGTGTCCGGTTCGGCCTCGCCAACACGGTGCTCGGCTGGTTCGGTATCGACAACATCGCGTGGCTCTCGACCGTCTCGCCACCGTGGTACTGGCTCCCGCTGGTCACCGTCCGGTTGTGGCTGCAGCTCGGGTTCTACATGATCCTGTTCATCGCTGGGCTGCAGCGGATCTCGCCCACGCTGTACGAGGCGGCGTACGTCGACGGGGCGAAGCCCGGGTGGCAGGTCTTCCGGTACATCACGCTGCCCCAGTTGCGGGCGACGTCGGTCGCCGTACTGATCCTGAACCTGATCGCGGCTTATCAAGCCTTTGACGAGTTCTACAACCTGATCGGCAACGTGAACTACGCGCGGCCGCCGCTGGTCTACCTGTACGGCATCTCGCTCGGCTCGATCCAGGACCTCGGGCACGGCTCGGCCGGCGCCCTGATCCTGGCGGTCATCATCATGATCGTGACGCTGCTGCAGAGCCGGATCTTCGGCTTCGGAAAGGCGGGCGACTGATGGCAGTCTCGGAACGTACGACGGGAACGCCGCAACCGATCGGGTTTACCCAGAGCACTCTCGGACGGGTCGGCATGGTGCTGCGATGGATCGCGCTGTTCATCGCGGTCGTGCTGTTCCTGCTGCCGTTCTACCTGATCCTGCGCAATGCGCTGTCGACCGAGGCCGACATCACGGCGCCGAACTGGACGTTGTTCCCGTCGCATCTGCAATGGAGCAACATCAAGGAACTGTTCGACGACACCCAGGTCCCGATGGCGCGGGCGCTGTACAACTCTGCAGTCGTCGGCGTCCTGGGCACGGCGGGGCAGTTGCTGTTGGCATCTATGGCTGGGTACGGGTTGGCGCGGATCCCTTATCGTCACGCGGACAAGATCTTCTACGCGATCGTCGCCACGCTGATGATCCCGGGTGCGGTGACCTTCATCCCGTCGTTCATCGTGGTGTCGTCGCTCGGGTGGGTATCGTCCCTTCGGGGCCTGATCATCCCGACGCTGTTCAGCGGGTTCGCGGCGTTCCTGTTCCGGCAGTACTTCCTCGGTTTCCCCCGGGAGCTCGAGGAGGCGGCGCGGGTCGACGGGGCTGGGTACTTCGGGGTGTTCTGGCGGATCGTCGTACCGAACTCATTGCCGTTCTTCGCGGCACTGGCGGCGATCACTTTCATCGGCAACTGGAACTCGTTCCTGTGGCCGTTGGTCATCGGCCAGGACTCGTCGTCATGGACGATCCAGGTGGCCATGTCGACGTTCATCACCGCCCAAACCATCAACATCCACGAACTCTTCATGGCCGTAGCGGTCTCAATCCTCCCGCTGGTCCTCATCTTCGCCTTCCTCCAGCGCTACCTAATCCAGGGCGTAACCCAGTCAGGCATCAAAGACTAGAACTGACACCGCAACGCGGCGACTCTTCTGATTGGCCGCCTCCGGCGGCGTGTAGGTCGCACCAACGGGAAAGCTTCGGCGAATCCCGCGTACGGCGGGGGAGTCCACCAGGCTCCCCGCCGCCCCATGCCGCTCACCGCCCAAGGACACCGCTCCGCGGCGCCTGTTCTATTGGCCGCCTCCGGCGGTGTGTGTCCGTCCACCCTGGCAGCTGCCCCGGCGAATCGCCCGACCCGGCGGGGAGTCCACCAGGCTCCCCGCCGCGTCTCACCGGACAGGCTCCAAAGGACACCGCTTCGCGGCGGCTGTTTGTTGGCCAGCTCCGGCGGCGCACAAGCCGGTCCACCGTGCAATCGCTCTGCCGATCGCAGGCGACGGCGGGGAGTGCAGCGCGCCCGCTGCGTCTCGCCGAACTGTCTAGAGAGACAGCGCTTCACGGCGGCCGGGCTGCACGTAGATGTCCTGTCGGGCGCAGGACTACCTCACCAGCATGGAAGACCGGTTTGCCGCTCATCTGATTGAGCTCCGAAGCGCGACACGCCTGCCGGACCACTTAGCCGTCCGGACTCTGACGTCAGCCTCCATCCGCCATCGAACCCTGACACGTGAGCGGCAGCGTCTTGACGTCGCTAGCCGATTGGTCCACGCCAATCTGCGACGACATGAACCAACTGCGCTTCCGACGTCCAGGCAGTTTCGTAGTAGTGAAGTTCATAATTGTCGATGAGGTGGCCAAGCGGATGCCAGGAGCGGAGGTCGCAGATCAGGTACTGGCTGTCACCCGCGTGTCCGCCAAGCCAGTTGTCGCCTCGTCTGCCATCCACGGTCGGGGGTATGAATCCTGGCTGCTCGACAACGATGCCACGTACCCAGACCTCTCCGTTCTCGTCGTCCTCCTGCACCACCAGCGCCACCGGGGAGACTGAGTGGTCTCGAATCTTCCCGGCGTGCGTAATTTCGACCGACTTCGTCTCCCGCGGCCGAAAGAAGACGGAGTGTCGTACTTCGAACGTCTCGCAGAGGTGCCGAAGGGGTGAGGTGTCGATCGGTATCCCAACCAGTTGGAACGACAGGGTCGCGTGCCTGACGATGCGTTCCTTCGACGCAGAGAGGTCGCAAGTGAGCGTGTAGAAGCCACCGTCACAGACGTCGAAGTACGTGGCTTCCTCGGTGTGATGGAGAGAGTCGATACCTCGGTAGCGTCGGCGCCAGCCTCTGATCTCCCGTGCGAGTATACCTGCGCCGGAGCCGTGCCAGTTGGTCGTCGCCTGCTGTATCGACCATCGTCCCTTCGGCGTGATCCAACCCATGTCAGCTAGTTCGTGGAGGAGTGCTATCAGCGCGGCTTCATCTCCCACGTCGAGTTCGATTTCTGCGAACACACCCACTCCGCCGCCGGCGACCCAGTCGATGTCTAAGAGGCTAGGAGCGAAGACGAACGGTCCGAAGTCACCACCACTGCTGAGTACATCACGTTGTTGCCCGTCTGGGAGCCGAAATAGCCCGTGAGATACCGGCAGGTCGGCGCGCTTTGAAGGCTTGCGTGTGAGTCGGTTCGAATGGCGATCGAGCTCAACTTCACGATGTGTCAGGAGCGTTGCCTTCTTCCGGCGCAGCAGGCGGGTCAGGTCCTCACGACCATCCGCGATGGCGAGCAGCTCGTTTCCACTCAGCAGGAGGACTGGTCGCTTCGAGCGCTCACGAACACGGTCGATGACGGCGTCCGAGAAGCCGCTGTTACTGCAGAGGATCCCAATGACCTCGGGTGGCGTCGCCTCGAGCCGCGTGAAGAGCGAGTCGACGTGATCGATAGTGGCCTTCCGTCGGTGGTACTTGGCCTCGATCAGGTACACGACGTCGTTCGACCGACGGACGAACAGATCGGTCTGGCGGGGGGCTGCGGCTCCTGCTTTGCGATCGACCGTGAAGTGCTGCTGCCGAAACATGTTCGCGACCACGCCCTCGAACTCCCGGCCAGCCCGCTGGCGGTCAGACATGAGCGCCAGCCGCGCGAGGGCATCACTTAGGCTCGAAGATTTCAACACCGTCGGATGGTAGCGCCGGTGCTCGTCATGAACCGAGAGCCCATTTTTCAGGAGTCCTGGATAGCAATTGACTTCTCGTGGAGCTACCTCGGCCTTCGACGCCGTCAGCGGCTCGATCGGCCCCGAGTCGGGTGAGACGCCGGTCCTTCAGCTGGACCGTCCTCAGCAGCACGCCGACCTGGCAACGCTGATAGAAACGGGTGGCCTCAGAGAGATCGGGTGCAGTCGTCCGTGGTGCCTCCGGAACCGGGAAGAGCGCCTCAGTCCTCGCCGCCGTACGTCGCCGGGTGGGCCTGACCCGTTTGACGGACATCCGAGATCAGGAGCTTGTGCTCCGGAAAGGATGTTCATCATGGAGTCCATGGCAAGAAGAAGCCGCGGCCTCGTCGATCGTTCACACCCGAGTTCAAGGCCGAGATCGTCGAGCTGTGCCAGCGCGGCGACCGGTCGGTGGGTCAGGTCGCGAAGAACTTCGACCTGACCGAGACAGCGGTCCGGGAGTGGCTGAGGCAGGTCGAACGCGACGCCGGCGCCGGTGTCGGTGGCTTGACCTCGAGCGGGAAGGAGGAGCTGGCGCGGTTGCGGGAGAACCGGCGGCTGCGCGAGGACGTCGAGATCCTCAAGCGGGCCACGGCTTTCTTCGCGAAGGAGACCCGGTGACCAGGGTAGCTGCGTGCTACCCGTTCATCGAGGCGGAGAAGCAGCGCGACCACAACGTCAAGCGTGCGTGTGAGTTGCTGAAGGTCTCTCGTTCCGCCTACTACGCCGACCGCGCCAGCAGGCCCTCGATGCGTGCGCAGCGTGACGCCGAGCTGACCGGCAAGATCGCCACGATCCACGACGACTCCCGCCACACCTACGGGGCACCGCGGGTCCACCACGAGCTCCGGGCCCAGGGGGAGCCGTGTTCGCGCAAGCGGGTCGCCCGGCTGATGCGGGCCGCCGACCGGCGCGGGCGGGCACCCCGGCGGTGGAAGACGACCACCATCGCCGACCCGGCCGCCCCCGCCCGCCCGGACCTGATCGGCCGCGACTTCGCGATCGATCTCTGTCAGGCCGATGTTGTCGGGCTGTCCGATCGGATGATGCGTTCTCATCCCTATGCTGAAGTTGGGATCGTGCTCGTGCGGAACGAGAAGCGAGCCACTCGAGGCGCCCAGCGACGGTAGGCATCGATACGCGAGACAGTCATGTGGCCGCGGACGCGTTGGAGAGGCTGGTGTAACTCTGGGAACTTGTCGAGCAACTGCCAGACGGTGCTCTCATCGGATGACCCAGCCAGCGAGTTGAAGAGTTGCTGGGCGACCGATGGACGTCCGATCAGGATGCCTAGTAAAAGGATGACAGCCTGGTACTCGCCATCGTCCGTCGCAGTGGCAGCATCGCGGGGGAGAAATGCCGGCAACTCGCTATCGGGCACAGAGACTCGCAACATCCGATAAATGTTCACAAGACGCTTCGCGGCGCGAGGTGTGGGGACAAGGTCGCTGACCATGCCGAGGAGGTCCTGCTCAGATTTCGTAATCGACAACAACTCAGGGCGGGGCGGCGTCGGTTGAACTGCCACGAGATCGGTCGTGTCTGTCAAGCCGGGAGCGCCGCCCGAGATGTCACCGGCGGAGACGACATGATCAGGCATGACGTCTGCGCCGTCCGCGTCGGCGCTAGTTCCGGGGAGCGAGGCGAAGGGGCCGATAGGACCCTCATTGCCGGGGGTTAGAGGCGGGGTTAAAGCGACGATGAGTTCCCGGTAGCGGCGGTGTCATCGCTCCTAGCGCGAAGGGGATCTGGAAGATCTTCTCGAGGTAGCTGTCCGGCTCGTCGAGAAGGTTGTCGTAGTGTGCGGCGATCGACCGTGTAAGCCATCGACTGTCGACTCCGACGACGACTACGAAGAGCTTGAACGCCAACAGCAGGTGGACTGCCTGAAGAACCTCGACGACTTTATCGTGTGGACAACGGTCGAGATCATCAACGTAGAGGAAGATTCTCTCGACATCGGGAACCTCTGGACTACCCGGGCTCAGGATCTCTGTACTTTCTGCCAGTTGCGCTGCGCCGCCTGGATTGCCACTGGGCATCAGACTGACCAAGTCCTCGAAGTCGCGACGGACGCGTGACATCACGCCCAGCTTATCGCGGTAGTCCGAACTGGTGGCCCGCTCGCGCACGAGCTTCTGCAGTCGCAAGCCCTTATTCCTTGCGTCAGCAAGCTCCTGCTCATCGCGGGATACCTCTTGCTTTGCCGTCCGCTCTGCAGCCTCTGCTTGGGTGAGCTCTGCGCGTCTTTTATCCACAGATTGCTGGCGAGCTGCGCGTGCCTCACGCGCCAAATGCAGCACACGCCAAGCACCGTTCAACGCTGGCGTCACCGCGGCTATAACGGCGCCGATTAGCCCGAGTGCGGCGACCCCAGGAGACCACTGAGTTACAGCCCATACCGCGCCCGCTAGGGCGAGGAACACGACAAAGGTGATCAGAGTTGTTTTCCGTCGCTGGTACAGCACCTCTTCTTTGAAAAGCCGCCAGGTGATCTGGGCCTTCCCGATCGTTCTATCTACCGCGTCAAGGGTGTCGACGAGTTCCGTTGCCGAGTCATCCGAGACTTGAACGCCTTGCTCTGCGATCTCACGAAGCCTGTCGGTTAGCTTTTCTTCACCGCGTACCGCACGCAGCGCGGCAGCGAGCGCAGCTCGTGTGGCGGCGACCGGACGATTTGTCCTCAACTCAAGCTCTTCCACCTCACGCTGCAGCCGCTGGCGTTCGGTCCTGGTCTCGACAACTCTCCGTCGCGCCTGATCGAGTTCGTTCAGCTTTGCGGTGGTCATATCGGGCCTGCCGGCACTGGCCAGCTCGTCGAACAGGGTCGCAGCTAGGCTCGCCCACAGGTCGGTATCAACGTAGTGCCAGGCGTTGAACCGAATCTGTCTCACCTCCTTGCAGTACGGCCAGGCATCTCGCCTCCCAGCCTTGGCAAGATTCGCGAGCTCGTCGATCCGTTCCTGCATCAGTGCCATGAAGAAGCTCTTGCCGCTACCCCAGTCACCGAAGAGTCCGACGGCCAGCGGCAAGGGCGTCTCACGCGCGAGCAGGACGGACACAAGCATCTCGACCTCGGGTGCAACATCGAGCGTGTCTGCACTCTTGACCCGCCCGTCCCCAGGCTCCGGCACGGTGTCAGCCATCGCACCGGGAAGGAGCGGTGCTCGTGACGGCTCCTTTTCGTCGTCTGCTGTCCGTGCTGCCTCGCGTGAGCTGGGATGTTCAGCATGTTGCCTGGACGGGTGGCGGGCCTGACTCGCCTCGCGGTACAGGCGCTCGGCCTCATCGGGATCGTAGATCCGGATGAGGCTCGCGAGTTCGCGCATCGCTTCCCTGTCGCCAGTCTCTATCGCCCGGCGATAGAGGCTCTCAGCCGTGAGACTCTCGCCAGCCTCGGCCAGCACGCGTGCGAGGTCGCGGATCACGACAGGATCGTTGGTCGCCGTCGCGTCGTTGTAGAGATCGGAGGCCTCGCGGATGTTGCCGCTGCGGATCAGTATGACGGCGAGTTCAAGGATTGCTTCCCTGTCGCCAGCCTCTATCGCTTCGCGATAGAGCCTGTGAGCGCCGTCTGTGTCGCCCATATCGACCCGTTGCGCGGCCAGTGCGCGCAATGGCGCCGTGCTGTTAGCTGCGGTCGCCTCACTGTCCTGCTTCGGTTGCTCAGCGGTGGTGGCGTCTCCGGTCTGTGGCCGCTGTGATCCGCGGTCGCCAAGCGGTACGACCTCCCGCGCCCTGGAGGTCTCGGTGAGATAGGTTCTTCCGGCGACGGGTAGGGTCGGCCTGACCCAGCCGTCTCGCTCTTGGGCCACGCTGACGGCAGTGATCAGGCCGCGCTCCGCGAGGTACTCTGCGGCGTGCCGCACCTGCCGTTCGCTGTAACCGCCGCCTTCTGCCGTCGATGCGAGGAGCACAAATGGCTCCCAACTCGATGGGCTGACGTGATTGTTCTCCTGCTCGTCCAGCCACAGCAACATCGCCCGGTGTAGTACCTCCTCGCGGATCTTCGGATCGGCGCGGCTGGATCGTAACCGCTGAACAGCGAGCTTCCCGGCCGCTGTGATTAGGCCGAAGGCACCGCCCAGCGTGCTGGCCTGCCTGACATAGCCGGCATCATTCAGTAGGTCAATCAGGTCATATCCGTACGAGTTGTCGACGCCGAGGCTGTCCAGGTAAGCAGACATCGCCTCGAGCCCGTCCTCGCCCGCTCGGTCACTGTCGTACAGACGCTCGAGCAGATCTGACGCATGCTGCTCAATTTCGGTGGCCATCCGCTCCCTCTCGGTCAGTCGTTCCCTGTACCGAGGGCTCAACGACACCTGGTGATACAGACAGTTACCGATGATGTGCCCGATGTGGTGTTCTGTGCGGTGGGGACGGGTGGGAAGCTCGCGGGTGTGGCTGCAGGGGTGCGGCCGGAGCAGTTGGTGGTTGGGGTTTCGGTGTTGAAGGGTGGGGCGTTCCTGGAGGCCGACGTTGTTCGGCTGCGGAGGGGTGCACGGCGCGCGGAAGGGCTCGTGACGGCTTGAGTGTGATTACCACTTTGGTGGTTGTGCGGAGCGGACGACTGAGCTGGATGAGTTCGTCGACGACTTCGAGGTACGACGATTGTGGCGTTGATCAGTGGATCGGGTGGGTAGGGTTCGAGCCAATCGAGGTGCCAGTCGCCTGAGTTGACATTGAAGGACTTGCCGAAGCCGAGCGAGCGGCCGTTCATGGCGCGGGCGTGTGGCCCGGCTCCAGTTAGCGGAGCGCGTTCAGCTCGTCGAGGGCGCGATGGGCGCGCTTGACCACCCCTGGAACGACCTCGTGGCGCCCGTGACGGATGGGCCACTCAAGCTGCACGAGGATCTGGGTCGCTGCGAGCACCGCCGCGGCCTCCCAGCCGACGAGGTCGAGGATCCTCGTTGACAGCCGCCGTCGGGCATCGTCCAGCGGATCCTGGAAGGTGTGCCACTGGAGGGTGGTGAGATCAGTCGCCCGCGTGCCGCTACCTGCGTTCCCGATATCCACGACCGCCACCACCGCTCCGTCACGGACCAGGACATTGTCGGGCTTGAAATCGGCGTGGACCATGTCAGGTGGCTCTGCTGGTGGGGAGCCGTCGGCACACATGAGCCGCAGGCGCTCGACCAGTGCCGATACCGCGGAGGAGTACTCCGAAAGCCCGGCGACAGCCCTCGACAAACTCGGGGCTAAGTCTCGACCGAAGTCCTGACCGGTGGCGAGCCGCCAGGCGTACGACCAGTGGTCGTAGGGCTCCGAGGCTTGGCCGGCCTGGAGTTCGTTGATCTCCGTCAGCTGCTCAACGAGGGAGGGGGTCAGCTCCGGCGCGGGAGCTGCGTCAACGAAGTCGATGAGGTGCCATACATGAGTGGCTGTGGCCCCTACTCCGAGCCAGGCCGGGGTGGGATAGCCGCGCCTACGCATGTGCTCGACGATTCTCTGGGTTCGCAACGACTCGTCCAGCTGGTTGGGGCGTACCCTCGGCCATGCTTTGAGCACTCCATTTGCCCCTCCGGCCAACTCAACGCGCATGGCACCCACATCGAAGCCTCCGGGTAGGCGACCGACAAGAGTGACCTCTGCCCCGACGACGCCGGCCACATCGTCCAGGACCTCGGTAGGCAGCTCTTCGGGATGGGTTCCGTGGCTCATTGGCTCGAAGGGCCGATGAACCGTTCGTACGGCTCCGGCACCACCCGGACTTCAAACAGACGCGCAACCATGCCGGCATCCTGGCACCGTTCCACGCCCGACCGCATGCCATTTCCTTGCCGAAGAGCGAACCCTAGAACCTCGAGTGCCTGGTGTTTGAGGGCGAGCGGGCGCATCTTGCTGCCTTTGGCCTGGCCGACCGCACGAGGAACTCGTCTCGACGCTCGAGCCGATTATGCGGTCCACTTCTGTCCGCCAGGAGAACCCGCTGCATGTTGAAGCCCAAGGTGTCACGGTTGGGCAGTCGCCGGCTGGGGGGCTCGGGGCGGGCGTCGCGTTCGCGTCTCGGCTGCCCTCGACGGGGAGGGTTGGGATCCGTCGGTTGAGGACACCGGGCAGCCACCAGGCGCGGTCGCCGAGGAGGCGCAGTACCGGGCACTATCAGGCACCGGATGATGATGGCTGTCGCAGTACTCCTCGACGCCGTCACGTAGCGGCAATCATGTTCGCCGTCTGCCAGTGCGGAACCGGCTTGCGTCTCCACTAGATGGAGACTGCACAGTGGTTGCCATGACCACTGGAGACAGCAGACTCTTCTCGATCGGTGACCTGGCCGAGCGGACCGGACTCAGGGTGCGGACGATCAGGTTCTACTCCGATCGCGGTGTGTTGCCTCCGACAGACCGGAGTCCGTCCGGTTACCGCCGCTACGACTTCGACTCGCTGGCGAGGCTGGAGTTGGTGCGCACGTTGAGGGAACTCGGTATCGATCTTCCGACGATCCAGCAGGTGCTGGAGCGGGAGCGAACCGTTACCGAGGTGGCCGCGGCCCACGCGGAGGCCTTGGATGTGCAGATCCGGAGCCTGCGGATCCGGCGCGCGGTTTTGCGGATGGTGGCGCGGCGCGGCTCCCGACCCGAGGAGTTACAACTCGTGCACCGACTGGCTGAGCTGTCCGACCTGGACCGTCGTCGACTGATCATGGACTTCATCGACGAGGCGTTCGGTGACCTCGATGCGAATCCGGAGCTCGTCGAGTTGCTCCGCTCGGCGATGCCCGAGATGCCCGCGGAGCCGGCCCCGGAGCAGCTCGAGGGTTGGATCGAGCTGGCCGAGCTGGTCGGCCGGGTCGACTTCAGGGCGGCGGTGCGCCGGGCAGCGCAGCATCAGGCTCAAGAGAGGGCGGCGGGGGACCGGACCGGGTTGCACCACGATCTCACTGTGTTCGTACGACACACCATCGAGCAGGCGATCGCCGACGGCGTCGATCCTGCCTCCGCGGCCGCGAAGCCGGTTCTGGACGTGTTGATCACGCAGTACTGCGAGACCTTCGACGAAGCCGACACACCGGAGTACCGGGCGCGGGTCGCACGCCGGGTGGAGGTCGGGAGCGATGCACTGCTCGAGCGATACTGGCACCTGCTAGCTGTTGTCAACGGCAACGAACCACCACCCTCTCTCGCCCCGGTCTTCACCTGGTTCCTTACTGCTCTGCGTGCTACCGGGCCGCGAACGCCTCTGAGCTGAAGTCCCAGGCCGCCGTCTGTGGTTTGTGCGGCGTTCAGATGAGAAGGGTGCGGCCCAGCCAGTCGTCGGCAGTTTGTACGCCGGGGAGGGCGAAGAAGTAGCCGCCGCCGAAGGGGAGGATGTAGTCGACCAGGGGTTCGTCGATGAGGAGGGTTTGGGTGGCTACGAACTGGCGGTCCAGGTCGGCGTTGAAGCAGATGAAGATCATGCCCATGTCGAGTTGGCCGTTGGGCTCGATGCCGGCGCTGTAGTTGAAGCCGCGACGTAGCATCCGGCGGTCGTCGGCGGTGCCGTCGTGGGGGTTGGCTAGGCGGGTGTGGGCTGTTAGCGGCACTGTGTTCCCGTGGGCGTCCCGGTAGTAGCTGGGGAGCTGGAACTCCTCCTGGCCGGGTACTCGTTCGCCCGGGCGGCCGGACAGCGGTGCGCCGGTGTCGCGGTCGCGGCCGAAGATCCGTTGCTGCTCGTTGATCGAGATCCGGTCCCAGAACTCCACGAACATCCGGATCAGCCGGACCACGTGGTACGAACCGCCGGTCACCCAGTCCGGTTCGTCGCCGCCGGCCTTGGTCCATACCAGGTGATCGAGCAACTCGGGACGGTCGAGGAACTCGTGGTTGGCCGTGCCGTCCTTGAACCCGAACAGGTTCCGGGGTGTGCCGCTCGGCCGCGGCGGGCTGGTGAAGCCCTCCTGCTGCCACAGCACTTGCAGGTCGGCGCGGGTTGCGCGCATCAGGATGCGGAGCGCGTGCAGCACGGTGTCACGGTGATCGGCGCAGATCTGCAGGAGCAGGTCGCCGTCGCAGCGGTCGGGGTCGAGCGCGTCGTTCGGGAACTCGTCCATCGCGCGCAGTCGGGCCGGTTTGGCGTCGGCGAGGCCGAACCTGTCGTCGAACAGGCTTGCACCGACGCTGACCGTGACGGTGAGACCGTCGGGGACCATGCCGGGGCCGAGTACGCCGTTCTCGTACGGCGTTGAGACGAGACCGTCGTCGCTGCCGCGTCCGGTCGGTGCGTCGCCTCCGGTGACCAGGTAGCGGATGGTTGCCGACAGCGTCTGGAACATCCGCCGCAGCGCCAGCCGGTCGGGCGCGGTCACCAGAAACGCGACGACGATCGCCGCCTGCTGCGCAGGCTCAAGGATGCCGGCCTGGTGCGCACCTTCGAACGACCGGCTATCCGGTGCAGCGACGTCCGGTGCGGCGCTGTCCGGTGCGGTGGTGTTGTGGTCAGGCATGGGTGATTGGGCCTCGGTCGCGGGTGGCGTTGCGGGGGTCGACGATGGCCGCGGTGTGGGAGAGCAGTTCGACGCTGTGCTGCACGGCTGCGTTGACCGCGGCCCGCTGCCGGACCGACAGTGCCGCCAGTCCGACCCAGCCGTCGTCGTGGTGGTGGCTGCGGACGAGCTGCTGGGTCAGCCGGAGCTGTTCGTCAGTCTCGTGCAAGTACGGGTTCTGCTTGCGCAGGATCGGCCGCAGCGGGTTCAGCGCCTGCCAGACCCCGGTGATGTTCGCGTCCACGGTCGCCAGCTCGGTCTGGCTGCCGGCGTCACCGATGCCGTTCAGGTCCCACTGCAGGGCGTCCTCGAGGATCTCGTGAGCCCGCCGGGCCATGTCGATCGGCGCGATCGCGTTCGGCAGCGCCAGCTCCTCGGCGAGCCGCCCGATCGCCTCGAGCAACGCGTCGACGTACGGCCCGATCGTCGCCATCGGCCGGTCGTGCCACAGCATCGCCTCGATCTTGCGGAAGCCCTCGAAGTCCGCGTCCGCGAGGCGGTCGGGGGCGACGCCGCGCGGCGGGTCGGCGTTGATGTCGTCACCGGTCTCGTCGTACGCGCGGTAGGCGCCGCCCAGCGTCTCGTAGGTGAGGTGGGCCGTCAGCCAGTAGCGTCGAGCGGCCGCCGCGTCGCCAAGCTCGACCGCGGCATGCAGTTGCTCAACCTCATCAGTCAGCCTGGGCAGCTGCCCGATGATCCAGCCGACGTAGGAGTTGATCGGGATCCGGAGGTCGAGCCCGGTCACGGGGACGATCCCGTGTACGTCGTACGGCAGCGGATCACCGGTGACGACGACCGGCCGGCTGTACTTGATCGTGTAGTCGGTGATGCAGACCCAGCGGTATGTCCCGGGCGGTACCGACGCCGTGACCGCACGGCTGACGCCGCGGCCGAAGTGCTCGACCTCGAGGTAGATCCGCTCGGTCGCGGGGTCCTCCAGGTAGACCTCCGCGCCGGCGCCCTCGTTGTTCACGAAGATGAACTCGTAGCGGCCGGCCGGTCCGCCGAGCCAGTCGTCGATGCCGTACGGCGAGCCGACGACCAGCTCGATCGGCCGCGGCCGGCTCGACGGCAAGGATCGTGCGGCCGCCGAGGCCGTCGTACTGCTCACCGGGCCCACGCTGGGCGGCGGTTGTGAACGGATCCGATGCTGACTCCGACGCGCCGGTGAACAGCGGGTGACCGGCCGGCAGGTCGAGATCACGGAGTCCCTGAGTCTTCAGGGATTGTTCATGACGCGATGCTCGCGAGGTCCGGACCTTTGGCAGTTGACTCTTGGAGGAATCCCCGCCACGAGAGATTAGGTAGCAAACCTATGTCTGACAACGATTCGGCATCCGCGGACGGCACCAAGGCGGCCGCGGAGCGCAACCGGATCAGCCGACGCCGGCTGATGCAGGCCGCGGGCGCCGCGGGCGCTGTTGCCGCCGCCGGAGGGCTGTCGGCCGCCCCGGCCGACGCCGCGCCGGACGCGACCGCGACGGTCGGTACGGTCGGCACGGCCGATAGCACGTCCGGCTCGGCCACGGCGCAGCACTCGCGTCGTACCGGTACGATCAAGGACCTGAAGCACGTCGTGATCCTGATGCAGGAGAACCGGTCGTTCGACCACTACTTCGGCACCCTCGACCTGGCCGGCGCACGCGGCTTCGGCGACAAGCAGGTGCTGACCTGGCAGAACGGCCAGACGATCTACTACGACCCCAACAGCCGCGCCGAGGGCTACCTGCTGCCGTACCACGCCGACAGCCTCAAGTACAACGCGCAGAACACCAGCGCGCGCAACCGGTACTTCATGGAAGCCGACGTGCCGTGGCACCACGCGATCGCCAAGGCTTTCACGATCGGTGACCACTACTTCTGCTCGCTGGACACCAGCACCAGCCCGAACCGGATCATGATGTGGGCCGGTACGAACGACGCGGCCGGCACGCAGGGTGGTCCGGTCATCAACAACAACGGCGACTACGGCTACGCCTACAAGTTCAAGACCTACCCGGAGACGCTGCAGGAGGCCGGTGTCAGCTGGCAGATCTACGTCAACAACGACACCGACGACGACTTCCTCGGCGACTACACGGACAACACCGTCCGGTCGTTCGCGGCGTTCAACCCGGCGAACGCGACCCCGGAGAACACCCTGCCCCGCGAGGGACTGCTTGCCCGCGGCAACGTGGTGTACGCCCACACCACGCAGCCGGCCGGCATCAAGAACGACACGTCCAACGTCGACTACGTGCTGCGGGACTTCATCGCCGACTGCGCCTCGGGGGACATTCCCGAGGTGTCCTGGGTCGTTGCGCCCGCCGCGTGGACCGAGCACCCGACGTACGCTCCGAACAACGGCGCGGTCTACACCGACCGCGTGATCCAGGCGGTGCACGACAACCCCGAACTGTGGGAGTCGACGCTGATCATCCTGAACTACGACGAGCCCGACCACGCGAACCGCATCGGTGAAGGCGGCTTCTTCGACCACGTCGTACCGCCGATCCCCGAGGTCGGCACCGTCGGCGAGCGGGCGCCCGGAATCAAGCCGGGCATGGGCGGTCGGGTGCCGTTCGTGCTGGTCTCGCCGTGGACCCGTGGCGGCTTCGTCAACTCCGAGGTCTTCGACCACACCTCGACGATCCAGCTGATCGAGGAGTGGACCAAGAGCCTCGGCAGGCCGGCCATCTGCGAGAACATCAACGACTGGCGCCGCGGCGTCGCCGGCAACCTGCTGTCGGCGATCGACTTCCGCAACTTCGACACGTCGTTCCCGACCCTGCCGAAGCCGGCGGACCTGCTCAAGTCGGTCGTGACCGATGCCGGCCTGCCGCCCGTGCCCCAGCCGGCCGTCGGCGCGCAGGTCATGCCGACCCAGAAGATCACCGGCAAGGCGAAGCGCAGCCCGCTGTCGTTCCAGCCCAATGGCGTCCTCGTCGAGAACCCCGTGACCGGGGCCGTGACGGTCACCTTCACCGTCGAAGGCGGTCCCGACGGCAAGGCGGTCAACCTGGTCGGGTTGGCCGACAAGTACGTGCCCGCCCTGACCGGCGCCGAGCCGCTCGGCATCGGTCAGGACGCGCTGCCTCTCACGGCGAGCAACCGCCGGTCGAGCTCGTACGCCTGGGACACCAAGGCGACCAACGGCAAGTACGCCTTCACCTTCTACGGCCCCGACCATTTCATCCGGTCCTTCGCCGGCACCGTGGTCCCGGCCAGCGACCGGACCTCGGCCCAGCCGCGGGTCGACGTACGGCTCGCCAAGGGACACGGGCGGGTCGACCCGACGGTCGCGTTCACCCTGTCCGCCAACGGCGGCCGGTCAGTGACCTACACGCTGACCGCGAACGACTTCGCCGGGAAGACGACGACCATCGTGGTGCCGGCCGGCAAGCACAGCGTCGTCACCTGGCCGACCGAGGACGGCTACTACGACGTGATCATCACCGCCAAGGAGTCTGCGGACTTCAAGCAGCGGTACGCCGGGCGCGCTGCGCAGAAGTGATCCTTCGCGCACTGTGCTGAGCTGATCGCGATGTGCCCGCGTTCCTACCGGATCGCGGGCACATCTGCGTCGCGCGCTGTCAGTCCCCGGTGTCCTCGGTGTCGTCGGTGTCGTCGGCGTCGTCGGTGGGGAAGGCGGGCGGTGCTTGCAGGTCGTGGGCGCGGAAGAGGACGGCGTGCTCGACGCCCATGGCCTTGCCGCTCATCCTGGCGAACATCGGGATGAACTCGGCGGGGGCCGGGTGCCAGGGGAGCGCGGCCAGGTACGCGGCGTGTGCCTCGAGTGAGGCGACGCCCTTGCGGAGCGGTTCGCCGGTGACGTCGACGCCGTGGGTCGCGTTGCCGCCCAGGCCGGGGACGAGGTACCAGCGAGGTGAGTGCGGCTCGAGCTGCTCGTCGTCGATCTGTTCGGGGAAGACCCAGCGGTTGCCCGCGTCGCGGATCGCGTCGAGGGTCGCGAGCCCGGCGGCGCGGTGGTCGGCCTGGTCGAAGCCGAACGGCGTCTCCACGTCGTACCCGACACCGAGTACGACGTCAGGCTTGAACCGGCGGATCTCCCGGCAGATGTCGCGGCGCAGGTCGAGGCCGTAGACGAGCACACCGTCCGGATGCTCGAGGACGGTCAGATGGGTGACTCCCACGACGTCGCACGCGGCCTGCTGTTCGGCAAGCCGCAGCTGAGCCGTCTCGGCGGGAGGATTCGGCATCCCGGCCTCGCCTCGGGTGAGCAGCAGGTACCCGACCTCGATACCGCGCGCGGTCCACCGGGCAACGGCCGCGGAGCTCCCGTACTCCATGTCGTCAGGGTGCGCCACAACGCACAACACCCGTTGAAAGGATTCCTCAGGCAGAGCCGGCAGCGTCATACCAGCATCCTTGCACCCTGCTGGGTCCCGGCGCTGCATCTGCTGGTCGGGCCGGCTGATGGAATGGGGGTATGACGACGACAGACTCTCGTCCGGTGCTGCGGTTCGAGGATGCGGCGAGTCAGGCGCTGTACGGGGCGATCTACGGCGCGGCGCTCGAGAACCTGCTGGGGATCAATACCGTTCCGTTCGGCGAGGTGCATGCCAGGAGTGGGTTGATGGATCCGGCGGTCGGGATGGTCCGGGCTGGGGGTGGGTACGAGCAGCCGTGGACGCGGGACGCGACGATCAACAGCTGGAACGCAACGAGCCTGCTGGCGCCCGCGCTCGCCGCGAACACACTGTGGGCAGTGGTCGAAAAGGATGCCGATGGCAAGCTCATCGTGCAGCAGGACAGCCAGCAGTGGGATCAGGTGATCTGGACTGTCGGCGCTTGGCACAACTATCTGGTGACCGGCGACCGGGACTTCCTGCAGCGTGCGTACGACGTTGTCACGAACACGCTGGCCGTCCGCGAGCAGGCCGCCGTCTTCGGCCGCGATGCCCGGTACGGGCTGTTCACCGGTCCGTCGTTCTTCAACGACGGCGTCTCCGGCTTCCCGGCACCGACGGCGGACGCGGGAGAGTCGCGGGGCAGCGAGAGTACGTCGTACCCGGATGTCGTCTCGGCCATGTATCTGAGCACCAATGTGTTGTACTACGCGGCCTATATGCGCGCGGCCGAGATGGCGGACGTGCTCGGTCGGTCGGCTGATGGCGATCGCGCCAAGGCGGCGGCGATCAAGGAAGCGATCAACCAGTATTTCTGGAACCCGCGAACCGGAAGCTACAACTACGAGCTCACGGCTGACGGGAGGCCGGGCGCGTACCAGGAAGGTGCGGGGTTGGCGTTCACCCTGCTGTTCGGGATCGCCGATGCCTCGCAAGCCCAGTCCGTGATGTCGAACGCGCAGCGGATGACCTGGGGAATGCCTGACACCTTTCCGCACTGGGACAGGTACTCCAACGCGGAACCCGGACGGCACAACGCGATCGTCTGGCCGCTCGTGCAAGGACTCTGGGCGAAAGGGCTGGCCAGGCACGGCGATGTGGAGGGGTTCGCGACCGAGACCAGGCTGCTCGCGGAGCTGGTCAGGGACAGCGGCGGTTTCTGGGAGATCTACGACGGGAACACCGGTGCTGTGGAGGGCGGCTACCAGGGCGCAACCGGCGTACTCAAACGCCACTGGGACTCGCAGCCCGACCAGACCTGGTCCGCGACGGCCTTCATCGACATGATGCACACCGGCCTGTTCGGTATGACATTCGACAGCCGCGGCCTGACCTTCGCGCCAACCCTCCCGCCCGGCTGGGGCGACGTAACTCTCAGCGGCGTGCCCTACCGCGACGCCGTCCTGACAATCACCCTTCGTGGCACGGGCAACATCATCCGCTCCTTCAACCTCGACGGCACCCCATCGACGGAGTACGGCGTACCGACCTCACTGCACGGCCACCACACAATCGACATCACCCTGGACCCATCGCAGACGTAGGACGCCCCGCGCGGATGTGCGGTGGCTGATGACGTACGGATGGACGGGTAGTGTTCGGCAACCGGTAGTGCACCTGAGCGTGGGTGTGCTGTTGTGTACACCGTCTCGCGGGTGCTCTACCCGTCGTTAGGTACAGCATCTGTGGTTGAGTGGTCGGCGAGCTTCAGCCAGATGACGCCAGTGATGATGACGGCCAGCCAGATGGCTTTTGTGGGGGTGAGGGTTTCGTGGAAGAAGAGCGGGCCTAGGACGGCGGCTCCTACAGCGCCGAGGCCGGACCAGACGGCGTAGCCGGTGCTCACGTCGATTCTGCGGAGGGCGCGGCTGAGGGCCCAGAGCGTCAGGAGAAAGAACACAACGGCCGCGGCGGACCAGGTCCGGATCGTGAAGCCGTGGCTGCCGCCTACGGAGAGGGCATAGCCGATCTCGAAGACGCCGGCCAACAGCAACGTGAGCCAAGCGGTGCGCATGGGAGAGCTCCTTGGGATCAGTCGGTGAGTTGGAGGCCGACTACGCCGGTGATGACCAGGGCGATGCCGATTGCCTTGCGCCAAGTGAGTTGTTGGCCGAAGAGCAGGGCGCCGAGCAGCGTGATGCCGACGCCGGCGAGCGACGTCCAGAGGGCGTAGCCGACGCCGACGTCGAAGGTGAGGAGGGCTCGGCTGAGGAAGTAGGTGCCTAGGGCGCCGGTGATGAGGGTGGTGGCGGTCCAGGCGCGGTGGGTGAAACCTTGGGCTTTGCCGGCGGAGACTGCCACGGCGATTTCGAAGACGACGGCGACGGCCAGGTAGAGCCAGTGCATGAGGTTCCCTTCAGTGCGGGTGCCTCATCAGGGTCAGACTTCACACTGGTGTGAAGTGCAAGACTGAGTTCATGCGCATCGGAGAACTCGCGGACGCCACCGGCGTCAGCACACGTTCCCTGCGGTACTACGAGGAGCAGGGCCTGATCCGCTCCGACCGGACCGCGGGCGGCTGGCGCGAGTTCGACCCGTCCATGGTCGAGCGCGTCGTGATGATCCAGCACCTGCTGGCAGCCGGCCTGGGCAGCACGACCATCGGAGAGCTCCTGCCCTGCCTGGAGGCTCCGCCGGCCGAGCGCACCGGCGTACTCGAAGTCCTCCTCGCAGAAGGCGTCGAACGCCTCGAGGCCAAGCGCCGCGAGATCGACCGCGAACTCGAAGTACTCCAAGCCCTCCGCCAGGACGTCAGCATCCCGCAGCGAGCCGACGCCCTACTTGCTGAGTAGCAGTTGGCGAGCGGCGCGGTGAGAGAGGACGCCGTTGCGGTTGGTGGCTGACTCGTTCAGGGCGGTTGTGTGGGCGGCGGGTGCGAGGTGGTCGACGTAGACGGTGCCACCTAGGTGCTGGGTTTCGTGGATCAGGCAGCGGGACAGGTAGCGGGTTGAGTCGAGGGTGAAGGGGCGGCCTTCGACGTCCTGGGCGTGGAGCGTGGCTCGGGCGGGACGGGGGAGTGGGGCGTTGGCGCCGGGGAGGGAGAGGCAACCTTCGGTGCCGGGCTGGGTGCCGAAGAGGGCGGTCATGGTTTCGATGCGCGGGTTGAACGCGTGCCCGACATGGCGGTCGCCGTACTCGTCCGTCAGGTCGTAAACGAACAAGGCTGCGTCGACGTCGACTTGGTTCGCGGCGAGGCCGCAGCCCTCGGCGATCCACATCGTGGTGAACATATCGTCGATCAGCGAACCCCAGAGCTCCGCGCCGAACTCAGTCACCGGCTGGCACGGGCGGTGCAGGATCTCCTCGCCGTACTCCGTGATCCGCCGCGGCGTGCCTCGCCGTACCTCGTCGGTCAGCTCGGGCAGGCGGCGGGCCAAGCGCCCCTGGATGTAGGTCGGCATGCAAAGAGCGTAGTCTGCAAAGTTCACACTTTGCAAAGCGAACGGTTTAAGATGCGGGACATGGCCGACCACCGCAGTACGCCGAACCGGCGCGACGTCGTGCGCGCGCATCCGCTGCGGGAGGCGCTCCTGGAGCTGATCGACCGGGACGGTACGACGACGTCGACGATCGCGGCCCGCGAGTTGGGGGAGAGCACGGGGTCGTGCTCGTTCCACCTGCGGCGGCTGGAGGCGCTCGGGGTGATCGAGGCGGTGCCGGGCGCGGTGGGGCGGGTGAAGCCGTGGCGGCGGATGCGGGTCGAGCAGGCGACGCTCAACCGCGAGCTCGAGGACACGGCGTACGCGAGCTGGCTGGCGGCGAAGACGTCCGAGGACGAGGACTTCGCGTTCAGCGAGGTCGTGACACTGGCCGACGGGGAGCTCGCGGAGCTGCGCGCCCGCCTGCATCGAGTACTGCGCGACTTCGTCGGCTCCGAGCCGAGATCGGACGCCGCGACACCGACCGCCGCGACACCGACCGCTGTGACACCGACCGCGGTGATCATCCGCGCCTTCCCGCTCCGCGAAGAGCAGTAACCCGCTCCGCGGAGAGCAGTAAGTCGACGGAACCGGCTGGGAAGGCCGAGCGTCAGCCCAGGGGACGGCATCCTGTCGATTACGGAGTTCCTATGACCTACGGCCAGCCGGATCGCACCCCCGACGCGCAGCAAGGAGGGTATCCGCAGCACCTCTGGCCGGACTACGCGCAGGCGCCGAGCGATCCTGCCTGGCAGCCTCAGGCGCCGTTCCCGGGTCAGCCGAAGGGTACGGCGCTGCTCGGCGTACTCGCCTTCGTCCTCGGGCTCGCGGCCCTGGTGGCGCCGTTCCTACCCGTCGATATGACGGGATTCCGCCAGTACGCCGCCTTTCCGCTCGCGCTACCGGGCGTCGGTCTGGCGATCGCCGGGCTGATCGGCGCGCGGCGCGGGAAGCCGCTGGCCGTGGTCGGCGCGGTGTTGTGTGTGCTGGCGCTCGGGGTCGGCTGGATCATGGTGCTCAACTACCGCTGACCGGACTCGAAATCGGGCCGGTGCCCTTCATTTGGGGTGAGGATGGGTAGAGACCTCTGAGCCCAGGAAGGGTACGACGATGTCCGAGCGCACGCGGCAGCCGACGAGCCATGAACGGATGTCAGGTCGCCCGTGGGATGCCTCGTACCAGGACGGTCCCGCGCCGTGGGAGTTCGGCGGGCCACAGCCGGCGGTTGCGCAGCTGGTGTCCGAGG
Source organism: Kribbella pratensis (assembly GCF_004365355.1). Classification (GTDB taxonomy): domain Bacteria; phylum Actinomycetota; class Actinomycetes; order Propionibacteriales; family Kribbellaceae; genus Kribbella. The sequence continues at coordinate 1,511,922 of NZ_SODP01000001.1, forward strand.
GTGCGTTCGGGGGAGCGGTGCTCGACGCGGGCTGTGGGAGTGGCGACAACGCGCTGCTCATCGCTTCGAGCGGGGTGCCTGTGGTGGGGTTCGATGTTGCCGCGACCGCGTTGGCACGTGCCCGGGAGAAGGCCGCCGAGCACGGCGTCGACGCCGAGTTTGTTGCCGCAGACGCGCTGCAGCTCGATGAGCTGGGGCGCAGGTTCGACACGATTCTCGACAGCGGTCTCTTTCACACGTTCGATGCGGGCGAGCGCTCGCAGTACGTCGTGAGTCTGGCTTCGGTCGCCAGATCCGGCGCGACTCTTTATGTGTTGTGTTTCAGCGACGAAGAACCCGGTGCCGTGCCGCATCCGGTCTCGCAAATCGATTTGCACGCGGCGTTCGCTGCCGACTCCGGCTGGTCGGTCCTCAGTATCGAAGCGCGCAGGATCGAGACGCGAGTGCATGAGAGTGGCGCACCGGGTTGGCTCGCGACGGTCCGTCGAAACTAAGCCAAGCGCTGGCGTCTTTTCGCCGTAAGGTCCTCAAGCATGATCACGCGGGAGCAGGCCGTTGCCTACCGGTTGCACGTCAACCACCTGGTCGATCGACTGCCGGCGGGATCGCGCGAGCAGGCGGCGTACGTCGGTCTGCAGGACACCGCTCCGCGGGACGCGTTGCTCGGGCTGCATGCTCGGATGGCTGGGTGCGCGCCGTCGGACTGGGAGCATCCCTCGTTGATCCAGACGTACAGCCCGCGGGCGGCGGTGTATGTGCTGCCGGCCCGCGATTTCGGCGTTTTCACGCTGGGGCGGTTGCCGCTCGACGCGAACGCAGTACGGCGGATCGACGTACTCGCGGAGCGGCTGTGCGCGTCGTTGGACGGGCATGAGCGGCGGGGAGGGATGGGGCGCGAGCTGCGCGAGGCGTGTGCGAGCGGGCGGATCGCGGTGCGGTGGGACACGACGTCGCTGTGGGGGCGGGAGGTTCCGCGGCCGTCGATCGACGTCTCCGCGGCGCGGGTGGAACTGTGCCGGCGGCACGTTCGTTGCTTCGGGCCCACAACGCCGAAGACATTCTCATGGTGGTCGGGGTTATCGCCTGCGGACGCTCGTGCGGTCTGGGATTCGCTGGCGGACGAGTTGGTCGAGGTCGATTTCGAGGGTGTTGCCGGGTGGATTCTTGGCGCGGACGAGGAATGGTTGCGGTCGGCAACGCTGCCGCGTGGGGTTCGGTTGCTCCCTGCCCCGGATCTGCGACTGTTCGGCCGCGATCACGGCGGGCGGTTCGTCGGACCGGGTTTGCGCGAGTTGACGCCGGCCGCGGATTCCTTTCATCCGAACGGATTGCTGGTCGACGGTCGCATCGTCGGCGCCTGGGGACGGAAGGGCGGGCGGGTCGACGTGGTGCTGTCCGAGAAGCTCGACGCGAGGCAGTACGGCGCTTTGGAGGAAGAGGTCGCGACGATGCCGGTGCGCGATCCGCAGCTGTCAGTCAGGTGAGGGGAGTGCGTCGAGGGGCTTCCGGTTGCTGCGGAAGTTGGTGCGGAGAAGGCGGACGTCCACCTCGGGGAGATGGAGCTCGATCAGGTCGTACGTTTCTTCGACGAGGTCGTGGAGCAGTTGAGCGCCTTCGGGTGCGGGATGGTTGAAGACGGCTCGGATGCGGGCCGCCAATGATGGCGGCGCCAACGACAGGTCCAGGTTGTCGAGGCGTTTGAACGCGGACGGATGACCGCAGTACTTGCCGTTGAGGGCGTGGAGCACGGTCAGCAGTTGGCTTGCGATGCGCATGAACTCGCGGGCAAGGAGGAGCGGGTTGTGGCGGTCGACGAGCATCTGCCAGCGCCAGAACTGTTCGATGTTCCCGTCCCGCCGTACGACGGCGAGCGCGAGCTCACGTGGGTAGGGCTGCACGCGTTCCTGCCAGCCGGCGACGAGCTCGGCACGCGGGCCGCGAACGTCGCGACCGTCCACGATGCCCTTGATCGCGTCCAGGCTCGGTCCGTCGGGGCGGTGGGAGATGAGTACGTCGTCCAGCATGTTCTCGACCGCAGACGTGAACGTGTGCACGACCTCGACCATCAGTCCGTCGGGTCTCGGCGCGCCGAGGTAGATGTGGTCGTGCCAGGGCGGCGTGCCCTCATTCACCGTCCGAAGGTCAGCCGCCCGCGCGGCGTGAGCCACCGCGATCCGCTCAGCAAGCGAGGGCCGGCGCGCCCAGAACACCCCGACCTCGACGTCCGACCACCGATCCGCGTCTCCCCGTGCGGTCGACCCGCTCACCATCACGGCGTCGACCCCGTCGGCCGCCGCAAATGCGTCCAAGACCGGCTCCACCGCCTCACGCCGCCACCGAGCCGCCTCCGTCACCGCCATGACGGCAGTAGATCACGCAGGCATACGGCCGATCGGCGACAATCACTCCATGCCAGCCCTCTGTCCCTGCGGTCAGGACCTGCCGTACGCCGCCTGCTGTGGTCCGCTCCACCGCGGTGACGCGACCGCCTCAACCGCGGAGCAGCTGATGCGCTCGCGGTACGCCGCCTTCGTGATGCACGACGCGCCGTACCTCCAGCAGACCTGGTCGCTGACGACCCGACCGGCGAGGATCGACTTCCCACCGGGCCGGGAGTGGACCGGGCTGGAGATCGTGGGCGCGACCGGTGGGAGCGCGTTCCACACGGAGGGCACGGTCGAATTCCGTGCCCACTACATCGAAGCCGGCAAACCCGGCGTCCAGCACGAGAACAGCACCTTCACCCGCGAAGGCGGCCGCTGGGTCTACGTCACCGCGCTATGACCGAACCCGAGATCCGCAGGTGGGGCACACATCGCGTGACGCTGAACCTGCTCCGTCTCCTGGTGCTGGCCGCGCTGGTCGCCACCGCGATCGAGCACATCCTCTGGCCGACGATCCCGGCCACCCTGCTGATCCTCGGCGGGGCGATGCGGTACGAACCCAAATCACCCGCTGGGCGCAGGATGTGCGTAGGCCCGGGCACCGCAGACCAGCTCAGGCGATCCAGTACTGCGTCACAATGCGCTGTACGACCAACAGACCTGCTCGCCGACTATCAGCCGGCGCGACTTCATCGGCGGGCAAGCGTCGGGTGTACGTCGCGGTTCTGGTAGTCGATAATTGCCCGGGTCGGCGCTGGGGGAGGTGCCGCAAGGGGGAACATTATGGGGATCAGGCACGGGTGGTCCGGCGCAAAGGCTCTTGTGGCAGCCGGGCTGCTGGTCGGTTGTGCGGGATGCGTCATCAACGCACCATCGACGCCACCAGAGAAGGTGACGCCGCCGGCGGGTGCTTCTCGGGTGCCGACGCCTACCGCGGTGACAACCGCGCCGAGAGACAGCCCGACCAGTTCCGCACCGGCACGTCGTGCCCTCACCGGTCCTGGAACCTACTCGTTTTCCTACGAGGGCGCGGTGGGCACGATCCAGGTGCCCGCGAACATCAAGGACCCGCGGTTGGAGCCGTACGGCGACTACCGGCGGCTCGCCGATGCGCGGCCGATCACCTACCTGATCGCGCAGGTCGACAATCAGTCGGACGACACCATCAACATGTACGAGGTCGTCGTCGTCACCAACGACGGACAGCAGATCGAGGCCACCTCGATCAGCAATTACGTCGACACCTGGCGGGATGCATTTGCCGGTGAGGGCGGCGATGCCAGGAACTACAACCGGGGGATCGAGCTGTCGAACTCCAGCAACTTCTATCTGCTGCCGGGTGCGAAAGGGACTGCGTTTCTCGGGGCCAAGGAACCGATCACGACAGTCAAACGAGTCTTCGTCTACCCAGCCGGCGCCTTTGATCGCGTCGAGGCCAAAAGGACCCGTTAGGCGGATACGGCGCTCTGAGGGCTCGCCTCGAGCGTACGAAGGGTGCGCAGGATGACGGTTGGCCTCGTGGTCCGGAGGCGTGCGGCTCGGATCGGGGGCCGCCTTCTTGGGGTGGGGTGAGGCGCATTTCCCGGGCCTGAGCGGCAATCGGGGTGATTCATCACCCCATCCGGTTGAGTTGGGGGGCGGGTGTTCGCGGTGGGGGTGCGGTGGGTGGGGTGCCCTCATCCGCATGGGGTGAGGTGGCGGGGCGGCCGGCGGGACACGATCCAGGGGTGATCCGTCGCCGGCTCGGCGGCGGGACGCCGTAGGAGAGGAGACAGCAGGATGGCTGCGAAAAAGGCCGGGCGGCGATGACCGGCTTCATCGTGTTCGCCGGCGCGCTGCTCATGATGACCGGACTGGTGAACGTCTTCGAGGGGTTCATCGCGCTGTTCTCGGACGAGCGCCTGGTGGTCACCCGGGAGAACCTGATCATCGTCGACGTGACCGCGTGGGGATGGATCATCCTGATCTTCGGCCTGATCCTGATGGCAGTCGGCGCCTGTCTGCTGACGGCACAGACGTGGGCCAGGATCGCCGCGATCGTGCTCGTCTGTCTGCACGCTGTCACGCAGATCGCCTGGCTCGGCGCGTATCCGGTCTGGGCGTTGCTGATGATCGCGCTGGACGTCTTCGTGCTGTACGCGCTGACCGCCCGGTGGTCCGACGTACGCGACGAGCTCGGCGGTTCGGACAGAGTCGAATGGGACGGTCAGGAGGCGGCCGATCTATCGGCTGCCGAGCGACGCAGACCCCCGCTGATGTGACCCTGGGAGCCGTCTCGAACGAGACGGCTCCCAGGCATTTCACTCCGCGATCTGGTACGTCGGGGTGATGATGGCTCGCGCCAAGGTGTGGAAGGCGAGGTTGAAGCCGACCACGGCGGGCGAGGCGTCGGCGTCGACGTCCAGGGCTTCCACGTCGATGGCGTGGACGACGAAGTAGTAGCGGTGGACCTGATCGCCTGCGGGCGGGGCCGCGCCGCCGAAGTTCTTGGCGCCGAAGTCGTTGCGGACGTGGAACGCGCCGTTGTCGAGGCGTTCGGGAGTGCCGGCGCCGGTCGGGAGCTCCGTGACCGTGGCCGGGAGGTTGACCAGGACCCAGTGCCAGAAGCCGGACACGACCGGCGCGTCCGGGTCGAAGCAGGTGACGACGAAGGCCTTGGTCTCCGCGGGGAACCCGGACCAGCTGAGCTGCGGCGACTTGTTCCCGCCGCCGAACGCGTGGTCGTCCGACAGCTGCTCGCCGTCGGCGACATCGGTACTGGTGACGGTGAACGAACCCACCTTCGGGAGCAGTTCGTACGGGTCCGGGGCGACGGGACGATCGAGCGACATCGGTGATCCTCCGGGATCTGGAAGCGTCTGCGACGTGTGGTGATTCCGACATTACTGTCCACATGCCGCCGACCCACCCCGGGGCACCCGATCGGAGATGCGAAGATCGAGCCGGTACGGCGGAACCGGGCAGCGGGACCGTCGCGCGGGCGGACGGCCCGCCGTGGACCGGGAACGGATGGAGGACTCGATGGACGGCGTGGTGGACGGGTACCTGGAGCGGATCGCTCCCGCCGACTCAGCGGCGATGCAGGCGGCCGAGGCGCGGCACGCGCAGCTGACGAAGCCGGCCGGGTCGCTCGGCGTACTCGAGGAGCTGTCCGTGCGGGTGGCCGGGATGACCGGGACCTGCCCGCCGCAGGTGCCGCAGCCCGCCGTGGTGACAGTGTTCGCGGCGGATCACGGCGTGCACGCGCAGAACGTCTCCCCGTGGCCGCAGGAGGTGACCGCCGCGATGCTCGCGAACTTCGCGGCCGGTGGTGCCGCGGTGAACGCGTTCGCGGCGAACAACCGGGTCGACGTACGGGTCGTGGACGTCGGCGTGGCGACACCGGTGGAGCAGCTGGACATCATCCACGCCAAGGTCCGTCCGGGCACCCGCGACCTGTCGCAGACCGAGGCCCTTACCGAGGACGAGGCGCGCGCGGCGATCGCGGTCGGGTTCGAGCTCGCGGACACGCTGGTGCAGGACGGGTATCGCTGCCTGCTGACCGGCGACATGGGCATTGCCAACACGACCGCCTCGGCGGCGCTGATCGCGACCTTCACCGGGGCGACCGCCGACGCCGTCACGGGCCGCGGCACCGGCATCGACGACGCGGCACTGGCGCACAAGACAGCCGTCGTACGGGATGCGCTTGCGCTCCACGACGTACCTTCGGCTGATCCGCTGAAGGCGCTCCAGGCGTACGGCGGTCTCGAGCACGCCGCTCTGGCCGGATACATTCTCGGCGCGGCGGCCAACCGTACGCCGGTCATCCTCGACGGCGTGATCGCCGGAGCGGCCGCGCTGGTGGCACAGGCGTTCCACCCGGCCGTCGTCGACTACTGCGTCGCCGGGCACCGATCGGCCGAGCCCGGTCACGCGGTCGCGCTGAAGAAGCTCGGCCTGCAGCCGCTCGTCGACCTCGATCTGCGTCTCGGTGAGGGGACCGGTGCGGTGCTCGCGTACCCGATCCTGACCTGCGCGGTGCGTGCGCTCGCCGAGATGGCCACGTTCGAGGACGCGGGGATCGGTCAGTGACACATCAGTACCTGTCCGGTCTCGTGCTCGACGGGCGGCGCGTGGTCGTCGTCGGCGGTGGCGGGGTCGCTCAGCGCCGGTTGCCGCGGCTGCTCGAATCAGGCGCGCGGATCGACCTGATCTCGCCGTCGATCACGCCGACCATCGAGGGACTGCTCGGCAACCCGTCACTGAGCTGGATCGAGCGCGGGTTCCAGGACGGTGATCTCGACGGAGCCTGGTACGTCGTGGTCGCGACGGATGATGCCTCGGTCAACGATCAGGTTTCGGCCGAGGCGGAGGAGCGGCGGATCTTCTGCGTGCGCTCCGACGACCGTGCGCGGGCGACCGCGTGGACGCCGGCATCCGGTCAGCACGACAACGTGACAATCGGTGTACTCGGCGGTGGCGATCACCGGAAGTCGGCCGCCGTCCGGGACGCGATTCTGGAAGGGCTGCGGACCGGTGAGCTGGCTGCGCGGGACGTGGATCGGCGCCCGGGTGTGTACCTGGTCGGTGGGGGACCGGGTGATCCGGATCTGATCACGGTGCGCGGGCGGCGGTTGCTGGCCGAGGCTGACGTGGTGGTGGCGGATCGGTTGGCTCCGCAGCCGTTGCTCGACGAGCTGCATCCGGACGTCGAGCTGTTCGACGCGGCGAAGTTGCCGCGCGGGCGGGCGGCGCAGCAGGAGGAGATCAACCGGATCCTGGTGGATCGCGGGCGGGCCGGGAAGGTCGTCGTACGGCTCAAGGGCGGGGATCCGTACGTGTTCGGCCGGGGCTTCGAGGAGGCGCTGGCGTGCGCCGAGGCCGGGGTGCCGTGGACGGTGGTGCCGGGGATCACGAGCTCGATCTCGGTGCCGGCGGTGTCGGGGATCCCGGTGACGCATCGCGGGGTGACGCATGAGTTCACTGTGGTGTCGGGGCACATCCCGCCGTCGCACCCGGACTCGCTGGTCAACTGGGACGCGCTCGCGCAGTTGCACGGCACGTTGGTGCTGCTGATGGCGGTCGAGAACCTTCCGGCGATCGCCGAACGGTTGATCTCGGCCGGTCGTCCGGCGAACACCCCGGCGGCGGCGATTGCCGACGGAACCCTCCCGGGCCAACGGATGGTGACGTCGGACCTGGACGGGATCGCTCGAGCGATGCAGGACGATGGCGTCGGCGCGCCAGCAATCGTTGTCGTGGGCAACGTGGTCGAGGTAGCCGCGTTGGCGCGCGACAGGGCGGGGGCGTCGGAGCGCGGTGGTGGTGGGGTGGGGTGACGCTGGTTGCGGTTGAGGATGCGGGGGATGCGCGGCTTGCCGACTATGTGCAGTTGCGGGAGGTCAATCTGCGGCGGTTGCTCGAGGAGGAGCACGGGCTGTTCATTGCCGAGGGCGACAAAGTGATCCGGCGGGCCGCGGAGACCGGGTACGAGCCGCGGTCGTTCCTGCTCGCGCCACGGTGGCTGGACTCGCTCCAGGACGTTCTCGACAAGTGGCCGGACAAACCCGTGTACGTCGTCTCGGAGGAGCTGGCCGAGCAGGTCACCGGATTCCACGTGCACCGCGGCGCGCTCGCGTCGTACAAGCGCCGCGCCGCCGTACCGCTCGGCGATCTCCTGACCGACGACGTACGACGGATCGCGATCTTCGACGATATCGTTGACCACACCAACGTTGGCGCCGGATTCCGCGCCGCGGCCGCGCTGGGTGTCGGCCTCGTGCTGGTGACGCCGACGTGCGCCGACCCGCTGTACCGGCGTTCGATCAAGGTCTCGATGGGCACCGTCTTCCAGGTCCCGTGGACGCGTCTCCAGAACTGGCCGGGCGACCTGCGACTCCTCCAGGAGCACGGGTACGTCGCCGCCGCGATGGCCCTCACCGACGACGCGATCACGCTCGACGAGCTCGCCGACCGCAACGACGACAAGCTCGCGCTGATCTTCGGCACGGAGGGCCACGGCCTCAAACCGCACGTGCTCGAACAGGCAGACCTGACCGTACGCATCCCGATGGCGGGCGGCGTCGACTCGCTCAACGTGGCATCCTCAGCAGCGGTAGCGTTCTACGCCACTCGACGCTGAGGGGGAGCCATGCGTACGACGGAACGCCTCGTACTGCGCCCGTTCCGCGACACCGACCTGGAGCCGTGGGCCGCCCTGAACGCAGATCCGCAAGTCACGCAGTTCCTCGGAGGCCCGTTGAGCCGGGCAGAATGCGACCGGGACGCGGCCGGGATCAACGAGGTCTACGCCTCGCACGGGTATGGGTTCCTGGCCGTCGAGCGTCGTACGGACGGGGCCTTCCTCGGCGCATGCGGTCTCTCGAAGGAGCAGTGGTACCCGGACGACCTCGAGATCGGCTGGCGGCTTGCCCGCGAGTTCTGGGGCCACGGCTACGCGACCGAGGCGGCGGCTTCCTGGATCGAGCACGGATTCACGACGCTCGGCCTGCCGCGCATTATTGCGGTGACCGATACCCCGAACGTCCGTAGCATCGCGGTCATGCGCCGGCTCGGGATGAGCTTCGATCACGAGACGGTGCTGGAGGAGGACGGCGTACCGTTCGACGCCACCATCTACTCGCTGACGGCGGAGGCCTGGACGGCATGGAAAGCAACCCGACGGTAGTCCTCGTCACCGGAATGCAGGCGGCCGGCAAGTCCACGATCGCACCGTTGCTCGCGGCAAGGATGGGCCCGCCCGCGGCGACCCTCGACGGCGACGTGTTCTACCGCGGTGTCGTCGCCGGCGCGGAGATCATGACACCGGATCCGTCCCCGGAGGCGGTCCGACAGCTTGAGTTGCGGTACGACGCGAGCGCACTGGTGGCGCAGCACTACGCCGACGCCGGCTTCGACTTCGTGTGCAGCGACATCGTCCTGGGTGAGCACGTCGAGCGATGGTTCTCGCGGCTGCGGGGCGTCGACCCGTACCTCGTCGTCCTGGTGCCGTCGGTCGAGTCGATCGTCGAGCGGGAGATCGGGCGCGGAGGCAACAATGCGTACCGGGACTGGGGTCCCTCGATCGAGGAGGGTGTCCGCTCGCTGATGACGAGCCTCGACGAGACTCCGCGCCGGGGCCTGTGGCTGGACACCACCGGCCAGACCCCGGCCCAGACGGTCGACGAGATCGACCTGGAGAAGGCCCGCTGGTAGATCAGGTGGCGGGGGTGTCCTCGTGGTCGCTCTCGTGCTCGATCATCGGGGAGACCGGCCAGTCGGACGGGTAGTCCGCGGCGAACTCCTCGGCCTCCGCGAACAGGCGCTTCTTGTACTTCCGGGACAGCCGGTCGCCGAACACCATGCCCTGGGTGTGATCGGTCTCGTGCTGCAGGCAGCGGGCCAGCAGGCCGTTGCCCTCGAAGCTGACCGGCTCGCCGTGCTGGTCGACGCCGGTGACTTTGGCGAAGTCGGGGCGCGCGCACTTGGTGAACGCTCCGGGCAGCGAGAGGCAGCCCTCGTCGCCCTCGTCCAGGTTGCGGTCCTTGCCCTCCGGCACCTCGACCGTCGGGTTGCACACCACGCCCTGGACCCGGTTGCCGTCCTTGTCGGGGCAGTCGAACACGAAGACCTGCAGGTCGACACCGACCTGGTTCGCCGCCAGGCCGACGCCTTCGGCCGCGTTCATCGTCGCGACCATGTCGGCGATCAGCGTCTGCAGCTCGTCCCCGAAGTCGGTGACAGGCTTGTTGACCCGATGCATGACGTCCTCACCCCAGCGGGTGATAGGCCGCACCGAACCGTTCCCAGGCAACGTAGACATGCCCGAAATCCTAACCTGCCGCCGGCTTGGGGCACCCACCAACCGTTTCCGGCGGGCGCCGGTGGTTGGTGGGTGCCCAAGGTGCTACTTGGCTGCTACTTGGCGTTGACCTCGTCGCGCCAGGTGACCCACTCGCGAAGCAGGCCGAGGTCGTAGTCGGGACCGGAGGAGGACACCGTGAACAGGCGGGTGCCGACGTCGAGCAGCGACTTGCCGATGTCCGCGGGGGACTTGTCGCCGACGGCGGCCGAGCGCTCGATCTCACCCGGGTCGCGGCCGAGCGTCTTGCAGTGCTCGTCGAGTACGGCGTGCTTGTGCGCGAGCGTCTCCGCGTCGCCGAACCCGTGCCAGATGTTCGCGTGCTTGGCGACGAGCTTCAGCGTCTTCTTCTCGCCGCCGCCGCCGATCAGCACCGGGATGTCGCGGGTCGGCCGCGGGTTGAGCTTGGTCCAGCGCTGCTCGATCCGCGGCAGTGCCTCGCCGAGGGCGTCCAGCCGGCCGCCCGCCGTACCGAACTCGTAGCCGTACTCGTCGTAGTCCTTCTCGAACCAGCCGGAGCCGATGCCGAAGATCAGCCGGCCGTCGCTGATGTGGTCGACCGTGCGGGCCATGTCGGCGAGCAGGTCGGGGTTGCGGTAGGAGTTGCAGGTGACCAGGGCGCCGATCTCGACGCGCTCGGTCGCCTCGGCCCAGGCGGCCAGCATGGTCCAGCACTCGAAGTGCAGGCCCTCGGGCTCACCGCTGAGCGGGTAGAAGTGGTCCCAGTTGAACACCACGTCGACGCCGATCTCTTCGGCCGCGGCGACGGTGCGCCGGATGTCGGCGTACTGGGCGTGCTGGGGCTGGACCTGCAGACCGATCCGTACCGGAAAGGCGCCGTACGGACGGTCGGTGGACTCGGAAGCTGTCATGGTGAAGATCTTATCCGCCGTTGCGGAGGACCCTCCGGATAGGTCCGGATCAAGGACGAGGAGATACGGCCAGATGCCTGACGAGACCGAGGTCGACGAGTTCGCGCGGCTGTTCACGCGGTTCCTGGAGCGGATGCAGCAGAGCGCGCCGCGGAGCAGCAGGGAGAGCCTGCGGGACCGGCTCCGGGCGCATCTCGGCGTCGACCCCGAGCAGGTCCCGGTGGTGTCGGCGAGCTTCCCGCCGTACGACCTGCCGAACGTGCAGCGGGCGATCGAGGCGTGGTTCGAGTCGTTCGAGGTGCTCGGGCTGGCGGGGTCCGACCGCGGTCACCACTCCCTCGGCGAATTGCTGGAGCTGGCCGAGTACGACCGGTTCGGGATCGGGGCCGTCGACTATCAGCGATTGCAGATCGATGTCGACGAGGACATGGACTGCGTCGCGTTCGGGTTCTACCTGGGCGTGCGGGGCGAGGACCGGTACGTCGCTCTGCTGCGGGCGGCGAATCCGCAGTACGGGCGGGGGAGCGTGGAGCTCGAGGTGCTCGCGGTGGAGAAGGCGGCGGGTGACCGCTTCCTCGGGGCGCTGCCGGGGTTGATCCGGGAGCACAACGTGTTCCGGGGCAAGGTCGTGTCGTTCGAAGGGCATGAGTTCGGCCAGGGTGTGGGTCCGTTCCGGTTGCATCCGCGGCCGGGGATCACGCGGGCGGACGTCGTACTGCCTGACGGTGTGCTCGAGCGGATCGAGCGGGAGGTCGTCGGGATCGCCGCGCATCGGGAGACGCTGCTGGCCGCGGGTCAGCACCTGCGGCGGGGCGTTCTGCTGTACGGCCCGCCCGGGACCGGAAAGACCCATACCATACGGTATGTACTGTCGCAGTTGCCGGACTTCACGGTCGTACTGCTGGCGGGGACGAGCATCCACTTCATCTCGCAGGCGTGCGCGCTGGCACGGATGCTGCAGCCGGCGCTCGTAGTACTCGAGGATTGCGATCTGGTGGCCGAGGCGCGGGACTACTCGCGCGGCGCCGAGAATCCGCTGCTGTTCCAGGTGCTGAACGAGATGGACGGACTGGCGCAGGACGCGGATGTGGCGTTCCTGCTGACCACGAACCGGGCGGACCTGCTGGAGCCCGCGCTGATGCAGCGGCCAGGTCGGGTCGACATGGCGGTCGAGGTGCCGCTGCCGGATGCCGATGGACGAGGGCGGTTGCTCCGCCTCTACGGGCCGGGCCTGGAGCTGTCGGCTGAGTTGGTGGATGAGATCGTGGAGCAGACGGCAGGTACGACGGCATCGTTCATGAAGGAGCTGGTACGACGGACTGTGCTGCTCGCTGCCGAGGCGGGAGAGGCACCGGGCGCGGATCACCTGCGGGCCGCGGTCGCGGAGCTGCTGTCGTCGCGCGACACGCTGACCCGACGCCTTCTCGGCGCGACCGGAAGCGAGCCGTCCGACGACCAGGCGGGCGCCGCCGAGCCGCCCGGCCCCGGTACCGCACCGGAGCCAGGAATGGCCGGGCCGGGCGCGGCGCCTCAGCCTGGCGCGACGCCGGGCCTGGCGGGGCCGAGCGCGGGGGCAGGCAGGTTGCCTAAGCGAGGACCGATGCCTGGGGTGTACAAGGGGTTCATCGGCTGAAGTAGGTCGCGAGGTGGTTGAGCATGGTGGCGACGCCGGGCTTGATCGGGATCTGCTGTTCGTCGATGAGGCCGACGCTGCGGTAGTCGAGCTGGGTCTTCCCGTCAGGCAGTCCTGACAAGTCGACGGTGATCTCCTCGGCGGGATCGTCGAAATACAGGAGCAAGTGGTGCGGAAGGTCGAGGTCGCCGTACCTGAGCGTGAACGGGACCTCGACGTCGCCCTCGCCGACGAAGACGGCCGAGATCAGGCCGCCGGGCCGGACGTCGAGCGTGACGCGGTCGGAGGGCGTGGTGAAGCCTTCGGCGAGGAACCAGGCCGCGAACGGCTCGGCCTCGGTGAACGCGCGGACGACCTCGGCGGGTGGGGCGTCGACGACCTGCTGCAGCGTGAACATGATCAGAACCTCCGGTGTGGATGATTCGATCACTGTGCCTGGAGGCGTTTACGGTTTGCTTTCGGTCGGGAGCTGGTCGGCGTAAACCTCGGCCCAGTCGCCCAGCGCGCGGATCGGTACCAGCAGGTCCTTGCCCGCGGTCGTCAGCGAGTACTCGACACGCGGCGGCGCTTCGGCGTACCGGCGGCGTTCGACCAGGCCGTTGTGTTCGAGGCGGCGCAGTGTCTCGGTGAGGACCTTCTGGCTGATGCCGCCGATCTGCCGGCGGAGGTCACCGGGACGGGCGGCGCCGTACGAGAGCGAGTACAGCACGACCATCGGCCAGCGCCCGCTGATCAGGTCGGCGGCGACCCGCGCCTGACAGTCGGAGAAGAATCTCGGCTCCACCCGCCCATTGTGCGTCGGCCGTTGCGCACCGAATGGTGTGTATCGGGCAAGTCGTGTCTGTCGGGATCACCGTAGCTAGTGCCTGGTCAAGCAACGTTCGGGTTGTATTCCCCACCCGAGGGGTTCTCCCCTGCTGTTGTGCCTTCTCACCTCGTATACCAGCACAGAAGGCCCAACACGCGCGGATAACCCTTCCTGTTGCCACCCGGGTGAGCGGTCGTTACGACCACAACCTTTCTTGACGAGGCACTCGGACAAGACGATGCAGGCGATGACGACGCCTGCGCGGTAGTAGAGGGCGTGTTCGTCGTAACTGGTGGCGATGCCGCGCCATCGCTCGAGCCGGTTGAAGGCTCGCTCGCCCACGTTGCCCGGCGCAATGTCTTTCGGGTGACCCGCGGGAGTTGGTCCGGCCGGCGATGACGCAGTCCGGATGCTCCAGCCACCCCGGCAGCGGTCCAGCGCATGATCCGGCGGCTCAGGCGGCAGAATCTTGTCATTCCTTCGCCCGCTGCGTGCTCCCGCCCTAAGAGCAGGTGATGTCGCGTGGCGCCCCACCCGAGGGTCTCGAAAGCGACTTGTGTCGCGGCTGTCGCGTCAGAAGACGTCAGCGCTCAGACAACGCGCCGGCGAGGAGGCCGCGGAACCCCGAGTCGTGTACGTCGGGGCGCCGGATCCTCGACGGCGGACGACCACCGGTCTTGTCTTCGTCGACGCCACTCGGGCAGAAGTTGCCTCAAGCAACAATTGCGTGGGCGGGAGGCTGTGGATGACAAATCTCCTTGAAAATAAGGGCTTCTGGGTTTGAGAACTGTCGGTTGGCCTGTCTATCGTTGGTGGCATGGAACTTCTGGACGAGCGGCCGGTATGGTCGATGAGCGGCGGCGACCTGCTGGCCGCTCTCGACGCCGTGGATGCCGACCTCGCCCGCAAGGAGACCTACCGGCTGCAGCTGGTCGCACGCATCGACGAGACCGGCTATGCCGAAGAGCTCGGCGCCCGCGACGCGGTCGAGCTGCTGGCCCTCCGGTACCGGCAGAACCGCCGTGACGCCTACCGTGACGTCAAGCTCGCCCGGGCCCTGCCGAAGTACGGCGACGTATCCACCGCCCTGATCGAGGGCACCCCCACCCCGGACCCCGCCGACGCACCACCCGCCGACGCACCACCCGCCGACGCACCACGCGCCGAGGCGGGACCCGCCGACACAGGATCTGCCGAGCGTGGGTGGTTGTTGCGTCCGGCGCAGGCCGCGGCGATCGTGTCAGCGCTGGAACGGGTGCGCTCGAGGGTGCCGGTCGAAGACCTCGACGTGGCGCAGAAGCAGTTGGTGAATCTGGCCGTGCACCTTTCGCCCGACGAGCTCCGCGCGACCGCCAAACAGATCTGCGACCTACTGGACTCCGACGGCCCCGAACCCGACGAGCACAAGGCCTCCGCCCGCGAGTCCTTGACGCTCGCTCCTGCGGACAACGGCGTGAAGTTCCGCGGGTTCCTGGCCAACGAGAACGCCGAACTCCTCCGCTCGCTGATCCATGCCGGCGCCCGCCCACACAAGACCGTCGACGGCGAGCTCGACCCCCGTCCCCGCGACAAGCGCCAGGCCGACGCCCTCACCAGCGCCTTGACCGTCGCCGCAGCGGCCACCGACGCCGGCTACCGGCCCCGCCCGACCAACGACCCTGCATCGACGCCGCACGACGGCACCTCGGCCGCTGAGGCTGGTCAGGAGGGGTGGTGGGTGCCCGGCTTCGGGGCGAAGGCGAACCTCACCATCACTATCGACTTCCACGACCTCAAGGCCGCGACCGCCGACGCCACCGGTCAACTCGTCTACGGCGACGGGCTGTCCGCGGCAACCATCCGCCGGCTGGCCTGTGACGCGAGGATCCTCCCACTCGTGCTCGGCTCGAAATCGGAGCCGCTCGATGTCGGCCGGTCCGAGCGGCTGGTCACCCGAGCGATGCGCCGCGCCCTGAACGCCCGCGACAAGGGCTGCGTAGTCTGCGGCGCACCACCGATCCAATGCGACGCCCATCACCTGCAGTCGTGGATCGACGGCGGCCTCACCGCAGTGTCGAACCTGGCATTGCTCTGCCGCCGACACCACACCGACCTGCACGACGGCCACTGGACCATCACCATCACCGACGGAGTCGTCGAGGTGAACCGCCCCGCCTGGGCCGACCCACCACGCAACCCCGCACGACCTGGTTCACCACCCGACGCTCTACGACCCGGTTCCCAGACCGGTCCACCGGACGCGCCATCCGACCCGCCTGCGCCCCCATCCCCGCACTCGTGCCACAGCGAGACGGGGCCGCCCGTGCGCAATGTGCCCGAGCGGCCAGTGCGCAATGCAACGACGACCCCGCCTGAGCCGACGACAACTGCGTCGGTCCAGGAGGCGACGTACCGCGCCATCTGGGGCGAGGACCCCACGCCCCAAAGCGATCGGCCGACCCCGGGTCAGGTCATGGCGTCCCGCGGCCAGCGGTTCGATCCATGGGCGGAGACCCCCGCCGCGCCCACCGGCAGCGCACGATGGAGCAGGCCAGCCGGCGACGAACCATCAGACGCGCCCTAGTGGTGATACGTGCTCCTTCCTGGACATCACACCTAGTCGAGACAGAACTCGTTGCCCTCGACGTCCTGCATGTTCTGGCACGACTCGTTGACGCCGTCGTAACGCAGCAGCAGCCCACGCGTCGCGCCGAGCGCTTCCAGCCGGACACATTCGGCCTCGAGGACCGCCAGCCGCTCCTCACGCACGAGCCCGGTGCCGACCCGTACATCGAGGTGCACGCGGTTCTTCACGACCTTGCCCTCGGGAACGCGCTGGAAGAACAACCGCGGCCCAACACCCGTGGGGTCGACGCAGGCGAACGCGGCACCCTGGCTCTCCGGCGGCAAGGACCGGTCGAACTCGCCCCAGTCGGCGAAGCCCTCCGGCGGCGGCGGTACGACGTATCCGAGCACCTCGCACCAGAAGCGGGCGACGCGCTCCGGATCCGCGCAATCGAAGGTGACCTGGAACTGCTTCACGGACGACATCGACCCAGCATAGACACCCGGAGGTGCGCATCGGACTGTCTACCGTCGGACCATGCGAATAGGAACACTGGGCAACGGATTGATGGCCGAGGCGCTGGCCGGCCGATGGGTCGAGGCCGGTCACGACGTGATGGTGGGCGGTCGCGATCCCGAGCGGGCCGCCGAGCTGGCCAAGCGGATCGGCGCCGTAGCGGGCTCGTTGATGGAGGCGGCGGCGTACGGCGAGGTGGTGCTGCTCGCCGTACCGGCAGAAGTGGCTGTGGAGGTGGCGAAGCTCGTGCCGCCGGGGCGGACGCTGATCGACTGCACGAATGCCTTGGACCACAGGGATTTCACGTTGGCACACCCGGCGACGGCCGAGGCGATCAGCCGGGCGGTCCCGGAGGTTCAGGTGGTCAAGGCGTTCAACCTCGCCGCGGACACGGTCTGGCGGAACCCGCCGGCCGGCCTGGGTGTGCCCATCTGTGGGGACGGAGGACTCGACCTCGTCGCGGAGCTGGTCCAAAGCGTCGGCTGTGTTCCCGTCACCGCTGGCGGGTTGGCACGGGCAAAGTTGCTGGAGGCAACTGCTGCGTTGGCGATCGGGATCTGGGTGGGCGGGGGAGACGTTCGCGGCATGTTCCCGGCGCTAGCCGACGCGTTCGGGACGGTTCTGCCAGGCCAGCCCTAGGCTCCAGGCCGGGAAGAGCAGGTACGTCCCGGCCCAGCTGATGTCGGCCAGATAGGTCCACGCCGGAGCGGTCTCCAGGATGTCGAGTCCCATGAAGATGCCAGGTACGCCGGCCAGCCCGAGCACCATGACCGCGCCGGCCACCAATCCCGTCCGACGCATCCGCGCTGTGGCCGGGCGGCTGATCCCCACCAGCCAGACCCCGATCAGCCCGAACCCGGAGCTCGACCACAATCCGGCGAGGTAGTACCCGGTGATCTCGCCCACCACGAGCACTGTGCCCACGACCGTCAACGCCGCACCCAGTCCGGCAAGACCCACCAACACACCGGACAGCCGGGGAGCCGCAGGGCGAAGGATCCATGCCAGGGCGAAGCTGATGACGCCGAAGAGGGCGTTGCCGAAGTCGTTGATGGTGCCGAAGGGACCTCCGACGGCGAAGAAGACGATCAGGCAGGCCCACGTGGCGAAGCCCACGATGCTGTGGACGGTCGCCACCAAGGGCAAGCCGGACCTAGTGCTCACCCTTGGATGATCGCGCAAAAAGCACGTTCAGTTCAGCCTGCGGGATCTGGTCGGCGGCGAAGGTGATTGTTCCCTTCGTCGCCAGTTCCTCCGCACTCCGGCGGACGAACCCGAGTGCGGCCCGGGCGATACTGCCGCCGAGACTGATCCGGGTCACCCCGACGCCCTGCAGATCGGCGACGGTGAGCGTCGACGTACCGAGGCCCATCACGACGTTCAGCGGACCGTCGATCTCCTGCACCAGCAGGCGAATCGCGTCCAGGTCGTTCACCCCGGGCACGTACAGGCAGTCGGCGCCCGCCGCGCGGAAGCGGTTGGCGCGATCGATCGAGTCCGCCAGCGACGTCGACGTACGCAGCAACTGCCCGTCCGTCCGCGCGGTCAGCACGAACTCGGACCCCGCAGCCTCCCGCGCCGCCACGATCCGCTCGACCGCCAGCTCGACGTCGTACAGCTCCCGCCCGTCGAAGTCCTCGATGTTCCCGCCCGCCAGCCCGGCCTCGCGGGCCAGCGTGATCGTGTCCGCGACCCGCGCCGGCTCAGCGCCGTACCCGTCCTCGAGGTCCCCGTTCACCGGTACGGCGCTCGCAGCCGCGATCTCGCGCACCCGCTCGAACATCGCCTCCCGCGACACCGCCGGCGCGCCGTCGGGAAGTGTGTGATCGCCCTTCGCCATCGAGAACGCGATCCCGGCGCTCGTCGTCGCGATCGCCGGGAAACCGGCCGCCGCGAGGATCACCGCACTTCCGGCGTCCCAGGCATTCGGCATCACGAACGGAGAGGCGTGCAACTCGCGGAAGGTCATTCGCCGAGTCTGTCACCCCGACGCTTCGGTGCGCGCCGAACTACGACAGCTTCGAGGCTGCGGCCTGATCCAGCAGCCAGAGCGTGCGGTTCTCGCCCTTCGGGTGGGCGGCCGGGACGTCACCTTCGGCCAGAGCCGTCGCGACCGCGTCCGCCTTGTCCTCGCCGGACACGACGAACCAGACCTCGCGCGCCCGGTTGAGCAGCGGCATGGTCAGCGACACCCGGGTCGGTGGCGGCTTGGGGGAGTCGTGCACCGCGACCACCGCAACGTCCAGGACCTCGAGCTGCGGATACCCCGGGAACAGCGACGCCACATGCCCGTCCGGCCCGACGCCGAGCATCAGTACGTCGAACGTCGGCGGACCGGCTGCCTCGAGCTCGTCGGCGTACGCCGCTGCCGCCGCCTCCGCGCCCTGTCCGGTGTCGGCCGGCATCGGATGCACCCGCGCCGGGTCGACGTCGAGCGCGGACAGCAGAGCGTCCCGCCCCTGCGTCTCGTTCCGCTCGGGATCGCCGTCGGGCAGGAAGCGTTCGTCACCCCACCAGAACTCGACCCGGTGCCAGTCGACCTCGACCATCGCCGGCGATCCCGCCACCGCGCGATACACCTCGGCGGCCACTCGGCCGCCGGTGAGGACGAGCTGCGCGACCCCGCCGGTGCTCTGGGCGTCGGCGAGCGCAGTGATCAACCGCTCGGCCACCGAGAACGCCAGGTCCTCGGCGTCGGTGTGAATCAGCAACTCCGGATCGACAGTCATCGCTTCGCCACCCGCTTGCTCCCGGCAACCTTCTTGGCCGCACCCGTCTTCTTGACCGCAGTCTTCTTCGCCGCCGTCTTCTTGGCAGCCGCCTTCTTCGAGGGCGCCGCGTTCTTCGCAGCAGCCGCCTTCTTCTGCGAGTCGGCCGGCTGTTGCGCCGCGACCACCTTCTTGCCTGCCGCGCTCACGCTCGCCGCCGTCGACTTCCGCGCCGACGCGTCGACCTTCTTCTCGGCCGCCGGCATCTGGTCCCGCTCGACCATGCACGCCAGCGTCTTCGCGTACACATCGTCCGGGTCGAGCCGGCGCAGTTCCTCGCTCAGCAGCTCGGACGTCGTACGCCGCTTCAACGCGACCGGGCGATCCGGCTGACCCGGCACGCTGAACGTCGCCACCGCGCCATCCGGCCGCGTCAACGCGATCTGGCCCGACGGCGTGAACAGCCGTACGGCGGTCACGCCCGGACCGCGCGAATTCCGCTGCTCTACCGGCACCTTCAGCCGCGACTGCAGCCAAGCAGCCATCAGGTCCGCGCTCGGGTTACCCTTGGCGGCCGCAACCTCGGCCCCGGTCACCTTCGTCGGGTACTGGTCCAGCGCCGCCGCCATCAGCGCACGCCACGGCGTCAACCGCGTCCACGCAAAGTCGGTGTCGCCGGGCTTGTAGCCCTCGGCCCGCGCGCTGAAGTCCACCGAAGCCCGCCGAGTCGAAGCAGCATCCGTCACGCGACGCCGACCGAGCCGCCCCAGCGGGTCGTCGGCCGGAACCTTCGGTCCGCCTCCCGGCCACCAGACGATGACGGGGGAGTCGGGCAGCAGCAGCGGCGTGATGACGGACTCCGGCACCTTCGCCAGCTCACCGTGCAGCCTGAGCAGCACGGCCTCGCCCGGGATGCCCTCGCCGACGCGCACCTCCGCGTCCAGCCCCGGCGCGCCACGGCCGGGCCGCAGGATCGCGACCAGGACGCGCGACGGGTGTTCGCGGCCGGCTTCGTTCGCGGCTTTCATCGCGTCGTGGTGCGACGCCTCGTCGACGACGACCACGATCGTGCCGACCATGCCCATCGCCGGCGAACCCGCGTGCCGGCGGGCCTTCAGCAGCGCCGAGGCGATCTCGCTCGACGTCGTGTCGGTCAGGTCGATGATCATGGCCGCCTCCAGGCCCGTCCGTCGCGGGCGAGCATCTCGTGCGCCGAGGCCGGTCCCCAGTCGCCGGACGGATACTGCTCCGGCTTGCCGTGCCTGGCCCAGTAGTCGAGCACCGGGTCGAGGATCTTCCAGCCCAGCTCCACCTCGGTGTGCTGCGGGAACAGCGGCGGATCACCGAGCAGTACGTCGAGGATCAGCCGCTCGTACGCCTCGGGGGAGGACTCGGTGAACGAACCGCCGTACTGGAAGTCCATGTTCACGTCGCGGATCTCCATCGTCGTCCCGGGCACCTTGGCGCCGAAGCGGATGGTGATGCCCTCGTCCGGCTGGATCCGCAGGACCAGTGCGTTCTGACCGAGCTCTTCGGTCTCGGTCTTGGTGAACGGCAGGTGCGGCGCGCGCTTGAACATCACCGCGACCTCGGTCACCCGGCGCCCGAGCCGCTTACCGGTGCGCAGATAGAACGGGACGCCCGCCCACCGACGGGTGTCGACGTCGACCCGCAGCGCCGCGAACGTCTCGGTCGCCGAATTCGGCGGAATACCGTCTTCCTGCAGGTATCCCTTGACCTTCACGCCACCGGCCCAGCCGGCCGCGTACTGACCGCGGGCGCTGTGCAGGTCCAGACGCTCCGGCAGCTGTACGGCGTTCAGCACCTTCTTCTTCTCCTGGCGCAACGACCAGGCGTCGAAGCTGACCGGCTCCTCCATCGCGACCAGCGCGAGCAGTTGGAGCAGGTGGTTCTGGATCACGTCGCGGGCGGCGCCGATGCCGTCGTAGTACCCGGCGCGGCCGCCGATGCCGATGTCCTCGGCCATCGTGATCTGCACGTGGTCGACATAGTTGCTGTTCCAGATCGGCTCGAACATCTCGTTGGCGAACCGCAGCGCCAGGATGTTCTGGACCGTCTCCTTGCCCAGGTAGTGGTCGATCCGGAAGACCGCCTCGGGCGGGAACACCGACTCGACCACGCGGTTCAGCTCGCGGGCGCTCTTCAGGTCGTGACCGAACGGCTTCTCGATCACGACCCGCCGCCAGGAGCCGGGTTTCTCGTCGGTCAGTCCGTGCTCGGACAGCTGCCGCACGACCTCCGGGAACAGGCCCGGCGGGATCGACAGGTAGAACGCGTGATTGCCGCCCGTACCGCGGGTGACGTCCAGCTCGTCGACCGTCTCGCGCAGCCGCTCGAACGCCACGTCGTCGGTCAGGTCACCCGGCACGAACCGGAAACCCTCGGAGAGCTGCTGCCAGACCTCCTCGCGGAACGGCGTCCGGGCGTGCTCCTTCACCGAGTCGTGCACGATCTGGGCGAAGTCCTGGTTGGTGTAGTCGCGGCGGGCGAACCCGACCAGGGCGAAACCGGGAGGCAACAGCCCCCGGTTCGCCAGGTCGTAGACCGCCGGCATCAGCTTCTTGCGGGCCAGGTCGCCGGTCACGCCGAAGATCACCAGGCTGCACGGCCCCGCGATCCGCGGCAGCCGCCGGTCCTGCGGATCCCGCAGCGGGTTCCGGTACGGCTTGACGTCGGCCGGCCCATCGTCGAGCTCAGCGGTCATTGCCCGCTTCCTCCCGTGTCTCAGTTGCCGAACAACGACAGGAGCTGCTGTACGCCGTTCGCCACGTCGGTCAGGTGCAGACGCAGGACCGGACGCCCGCGCTCCGCCAGTACTCCCGCGTCGCCGGCGGCCTGCGCCGTGATCAACGTACCGAAACTGAACGGCCGATCGGGGATCTCCACGTCGGTCGGGTGTGCCCCGGTGATCTGCAGGAACACGCCCTCGGGGTGTCCGCCCTTGTGGTACTGACCGGTCGAGTGCAGGAACCGCGGGCCCCAGCCGAAGGTCACCGGACGACCGGTCCTGGTCGCCAGCGCCGGCCGTACGCCGAACAGGTCGGCGTCCCGCTCGGAATCCAGGTACGCCATGACCGCGACGTACCCCTTGGCGTCGAGCTTGCCGAGCAGCGCGTCCACCGCGCCCTGCAGCGAGTCCACGCCGTCCAGCAGACCCTCGGAGCCCCGAACCTCGACGGCGCCCTCGGTGAAGGCGGCCGCCTCCGGCTCCGGCTGCGCGTCGAGCAGACCGCGCGCGGCCTTCTTCGCGCTCTCCACATCGGGCTGGTCGAACGGGTTGATGCCGAGCAGGTAGCCCGCCACCGCCGTCGCGGTCTCCCAGAGCAGCATCTGACCGCCGAGCGAGCCCGAGGTCAGCGCCGTCGGCACACCGCTGGTCGCCTTTTCCGCGAGCAGCGCGTTGGTCAGGTCAGCAGCGTCGCTGTGCAGCTCCGGCGCGCCGACCTCGACCGCGACCGGCAGTACGCCGGTGCCGTTCTTGCCGGTGCTCTCCGCGATCAGCTGCTCGGCCCAGTCCGGGAACCCGACGATGTCGGACCCGTCGGCGGTGATGATCGCCTTGTCCCGGTCCGCGCTCGCCGCGAGCACAGCGCCCAGCCAGAGCGCCGGGTTGTCGGTCGAGTCGGCCTGCAGCTCCGGAGCGGCCTCGGCCGCCTGGTCGAGCAGCTCGGCGATGTCCGCGCCGGCCAGACCGGACGGCACCAGGCCGAACGCCGTGAGCGCGCTGTACCGGCCGCCCACGTTCGGGTCGGCCAGGAACGTCTTGCGGTAGCCCTCGTCCGCCGCGAGCTTCTCGAACGGCGAACCCGGGTCCGTCACCACGACGACCCGCGACGCGGCGTCGATGCCCGCGTCCTCGAACGCCTTGACGAACACACGCCGGTGGCTGTCGGTCTCGACCGTCCCGCCGGACTTGCTCGACACGACGATCACGGTCTTCGAGAGGTCACCGGCCAGTGCCCGCCCGACCACGCTCGGGTCGGTCGAATCCAGGACGACGAGCTCGACGCCCGCCGTCCGCGTGATGACCTCGGGCGCCAGCGACGAGCCGCCCATGCCGGACAGGACGATCCGGTCCAGGCCCTCCGACCGGAGGTCCGCCTGCAGCGCCTCGATCTCGGCCAGCAGCGGGCGGGAGGTGTCGTGCAGGTCGACCCAGCCGAGCCGGATCGACGCTTCGTGTTCGGCGTCCGGGCCCCAGATCGTCGCGTCCTTCGCGGCGATCCGGGACGCGATCTTCTCGGCGACCAGCTTGTCGACGACCTCTGTCCAGTCGCCGTTCTGCGTGCTGACCTTCGGAGCGCTCACTTGGCCGCGCCCTTCAGGGCCGCCGTGACGGTGTCCTGCAGCTCGGACCAGGAGGCGTCGAACTTCGCCACGCCCTCGTCCTCGAGCAGCTGTACGACCTCGTCGTACGAGATGCCCAGCTTCTCCAGGTCGGCGATCACCTTGCGGGACTCGTCGTAGTGGCCGCGGACCGTGTCGCCGGAGAACTCGCTGTGCTCCTCGACCGCCTTGATCGTTGCCTCAGGCATCGTGTTCACGACGCCGCGGGTGACCAGGTTGTCGACGTACAGCGTGGGGGAGTACGACGGGTCCTTGGTGCCGGTGGAGGCCCACAGCGGCCGCTGCGGCTTCGCGCCGGCGGTCTCGAGCTCGTGCCAGCGGTCGGTGTCGAAGATCTCCTCGTACGCCTCGAAGGCGAGCCGGGCGTTGGCGATCGCGGCCTTGCCCTTCAGCGCCTTGGCCTCGTCGGTGCCGATCGCGTCCAGCCGCTTGTCCACCTCGGTGTCCACCCGGCTGACGAAGAACGACGCGACGCTGGCCATCTTGGTCACGTCGTGGCCGTTCTCGACGGCTTGCTCGAGGCCGCTCAGGAACGCGGCCACGACCGCCTTGTAACGCTCGAGGGAGAAGATCAGCGTCACGTTCACGCTGATCCCGGCGGCCAGCGTCTCGGTGATCGCCGGCAGACCCGCCTTGGTGGCGGGGATCTTGATGAAGATGTTCTCCCGGCCGACGATGTCCCACAGTTGCTTGGCCTGCTCGACGGTCTTCGCGGTGTCGTGCGCGAGCGTCGGCTCCACCTCGATCGACACCCGGCCGTCCTGGCCCTCGGAGTCGTCGTACGCCGGCTTGAACACGTCGGCCGCGTCGCGGACGTCGCTGGTGGTGATCACCCGGATCGCCTCGTCGGTGGACACGCCCTGGGCGGCCAGCCGGCTGACGGTCTCGGCGTACGCGTCGGCGTCCGAGATGGCCTTGGCGAAGATGGTCGGGTTCGTGGTCACACCGACCACGTGCTTGTCCTCGATCAGCGCCTGCAGGCTGCCGCTGGTCAGCCGCTGGCGGGAGAGGTCGTCGAGCCAGATGGAGACACCCGCGTCGACGAGTGCTTTCAAGCGATCGTTCATGTGTCCGATGCCTTCTTCCGAAGTGTTCTGGTGGGGGTGTCTTCAGTTGGCGTCGGCCGGTCCGACCGGTCCGGCGGCGGCGCGGCCGGGCGGCACGCCCGGTCCGCTGATCTGTGCGGCCGCGGCGATGCTGTCCTTGGCTGCCTGGACGACCGCGTCGGCGGTGATGCCAAACTCGTCGTACAGCGTCTGGTACGCCGCGGAGGCGCCGTAGTGCTCCAGGCTGACCGACCGGCCGGAGTCGCCGACGATGTCGTGCCAGCTCTGCGCGATCCCGGCCTCGACCGAGACCCGGGCGCGGACATCGGCCGGGATCACCGACTCGCGGTACGCGTCGTCCTGCTCGTCGAACCACTCGCGCGAGACCATCGAGACCACGCGGGCCTTGACGCCCTCCTCGGCCAGCTTGGCCCGCGCCTCGACCGCGAGCTGGACCTCGGAGCCGGTGCCGATCAGCACGACGTCGGGCGTGCCCCCAGCGTCATCTGCGTCGAGCAGCACGTACGCGCCCTTGTGGACGTTCTCCGTGGTGGCGTACCCATCCGTGCCGCGCGGGAACGTCGGCACGTTCTGCCGGGTCAGCACGAGGCCGGCCGGGCGGTCGGTGTGCTCGAGGATCGCGGCCCACGCGGCGGCCGTCTCGTTCGCGTCACCGGGGCGGACGACGTCCAGGCCCGGGATCGCCCGCAGCGCCGACAGGTGCTCGACCGGCTGGTGGGTCGGGCCGTCCTCGCCGAGGCCGATCGAGTCGTGCGTCCAGACGTACGTCACCGGGAGCTTCATCAACGCGGCCAGCCGGACCGCCGGGCGCATGTAGTCGGAGAAGACCAGGAACGTACCGCCGTACGGGCGGGTCAGGCCGTGCAGGGCGATGCCGTTCATCACCGAGCCCATCGCGTGCTCGCGGATGCCGAAGTGCAGCACGCGGCCGTACCAGTCGCCCTGGAACTCCTTGGTGGCGAACTCCGGCGGGACGAAGGACGGCTGGCCCTTCGGGGTGGTGTTGTTCGAGCCGGCCAGGTCGGCCGAACCGCCCCACAGCTCCGGCAGCTCCGGCGTCAGCTTCGTCAGCACCTCACCGGAGGCGGCGCGGGTGGCCACGCCCTTGGCGTCGGCGTCCCAGCTCGGCAGCGCGTCCTTCCAGCCGGCCGGCAGCTCGCGCTTCGACAGCCGGTCGAGCAGCGCGGCCCGCTCCGGGTTCGCCGCCTTCCACGCGTCGAACTTCTCGTTCCACTCGGCTTCGAGGGCCTTGCCGCGGTCCAGCGCCTCGCGGGTGTGCGCGAGGACGTCGTCGGCGACCTGGAACGACTGCTCCGGGTCCCAGCCGAGGACCTTCTTGGTCGCGGCCACCTCGTCGGCGCCGAGCGCCGAGCCGTGGATCTTGCCCGTGTTCTGCTTGTTCGGGGCCGGCCAGCCGATGATCGTGTGCAGCCGGATGAAGCTCGGCTTGTCGGTGACCGCCCGGGCCGCCTCGAGCGCGTCGTACAGCGCCTGGACGTCCTCCTGGTAGCCCGTGCCGCCCTGGGTCCAGTCGACGTCCTGGACGTGCCAGCCGTACGCGGCGTACCGGGCCGCGACGTCCTCGGAGAACGCGATGTCGGTGTTGTCCTCGATCGAGATCTTGTTCGCGTCGTAGATGACGGTCAGGTTGCCGAGCTTCTGGTGACCGGCCAGCGACGACGCCTCGGCCGAGACGCCCTCCTCGAGGTCACCGTCGGACGCGATCACGTAGATGTTGTGATCGAACAGACCCTCGCCCTTCGGCGCGTCCGGCTCGAGCAGGCCGCGCTCGCGGCGGGCCGCCATCGCCATGCCGACCGCGTTGCCGACGCCCTGGCCGAGCGGGCCGGTGGTGGTCTCGACACCGGGGGTGTGCCGGTACTCCGGGTGGCCCGGCGTCTTGCTGCCCCAGGTCCGCAGCGCCTTCAGGTCGTCCAGCTCGAGGCCGAAGCCGGCCAGGTAGAGCTGGATGTACAGCGTCAGGCTGGAGTGACCCGCGGAGAGCACGAACCGGTCGCGACCGGCCCAGTGCGGGTCGGCCGGGTTGTGCCGCATCACCTTCTGGAACAGCAGATACGCCGCCGGCGCGAGGCTCATCGCCGTACCGGGGTGGCCGTTGCCGACCTTCTCCACCGCGTCCATCGCGAGCACCCTGACGGTGTCGACCGCGCGCTGGTCGAGCTCGGTCCATTCAAGCTTGGGGCTGGTCTTCTCCGTCACGCCGCCGGCGCTCCTCTCGATGCAGACTTACTGGGCCTTCTCGGTACGCACTCGGGATGAGCCTACTGCGGGGGACTGTCCCTGTTGCGCACCGCTCGACTGTTTGTCAACCGTTCAGCATCCTCCGCTGTTCCCCGACGTCCGCGAGGTCACACTGTGCTCCTACTGAGCTGGTACCGGGCCCGTACCGAGCTCGTACCGGCCTCATCGGAGGGGGGTGCGAGAACCCTCCTACGGGGCGTCGTAGACTGCTGAATCGTCAGCGCCGGAAGCCCGGCGTCAACCCACTCTGTTCGAGGTGTTCGTGACGGCCGTCGACCCGCGTCCCGCCGCGACGACGTCGTACCCGACGCCGCTGCCGGACGCTACTGCTGTGGTGAGTCCGTCGGTGCGCGACGTGGTGAAGGCGTACGTCGGTCTGACCAAGCCGCGCATCATCGAGCTGCTGCTGATCACCACCGTGCCGGTGATGTTCCTGGCCGCCGGGGGAGTGCCCGGCCTCGAGGTCGTGGTGGCCACCCTGATCGGCGGCATCCTCGCCTCCGGCAGCGCGAACACGATCAACTGCGTGCTCGACCGCGACATCGACGAGCAGATGCGCCGGACCCGGCGCCGCCCGTTGCCGCGGCACGCGGTCAGCCCGCGCTCGGCGACGATCTTCGGCGTCGTGCTGGGCGTCCTGGCCACGCTGGAGCTCGGCTTCTTCGTGAACTGGCTGTCGTCCGGCCTCGCGCTGGCGGCGAACCTGTTCTACGTCTTCGGCTACACGATGGTGCTGAAGCGCCGGACCGTGCAGAACATCGTCTGGGGCGGTATCGCCGGCTGCTTCCCGACCCTGATCGGCTGGACCGCGGTCACCGGCAAGCTGGCCTGGACCCCGGTCGTGCTGTTCCTGGTCGTGTTCTTCTGGACTCCGCCGCACACCTGGTCGCTGGCGATGCGGTACCGCGAGGACTACGCATCCGTCGACGTGCCGATGCTGCCGGTAGTCGCCACCCCGGTCGCCACCGCGCGGCAGATCATGGCGTACTCCGTTGTCATGGTGATCACGTCGATCGCGCTCTGGCCGATCGCGGGCACCGGCTACGTGTATCCGCTGGCCTCGATCGTGCTCGGTTTCGTGTTCCTCCGCGAGGCCCGCCGGTTGTTGCTCCGGGCCCACACCGGCGCCGAAGGCGCTGCCCTGCGGCCGATGCGGCTCTTCCACTTCTCGAATATCTACCTGGCGTTGCTGTTCATCGCGGCGGCCGTAGATCCGCTCCTGCACTGACCCGCAGCGCTTGACCAGATCGTGACCACGTGTTGCGATGGTCCGGTCTGTGGAGGCGTTTCCACGCCTGGGGAGACACAGTGGCAGGGGGTTTCGTATGGGGGTACGAACACGTGTTGCGGCAGTTGCCGCACTCGCGTTGGCGGGCTCGTTGCTGGTGGCCGGGCAGGCTGATGCCGGTGGTCACAGCAGCAGTTTGACGCCGGTGGCAACGGGTTTGAACGGTCCGCGCGGCGTCTCGACGTACAAGAACCTGGTCATCTACAGCGTCACCGACGGTTCGGTGTACGTGACGAACGGCCACAGGTCCGTGAAACTCGGCACGGTGCCGGGCTCGGGTGGGTTCCCGCCCGCGATCGACACGAACAAATGGGGTACGACGTACGCACTGACCGGTGCGGGTGGCGAGCCGGGACAGCCGCCGGTGCCCGGCAGTTCGACGCTGTACCGGATGCGGTTCGGGAAGCCGCTGGTCAAGGTCGCGGACATCGCGGCGTACCAGGCGCACGACCCGGACCCGTACAACCAGGCCGACTCACCGACGGAGTCCAACCCGTTCGGCGTCGCGGCTCTGAGTGACGGCACGGTGCTGGTGTCCGATGCCGCGAACAACGATCTGCTGAGGGTGTGGCCGAACGGTCACGTCAAGACGGTCGCGCGGCTGAAGCCACGCACGGTCAAGGTCCCGTCCGGTCTGCCCGCCAAGGATCCGGAGGGCAACCCGCTGCCGCCGGCCGGTACACCGTTCGTCGCCGAAGCTGTGGCCACGTCGGTCACGGTGGGCTCGGACGGCTACTGGTACGTCGGTGAGCTCCGTGGCTTCCCGGCAACGCCGGGGACGTCGGAGATCTGGCGGATCAGGCCGGGCTCGGTGGGCGCGGTGTGCGACCCGGTCAAGCCGAACAAGGGCAACTGCAAGCGGTACGCCGACGGTTACACGTCGATCGTCGACCTGGCCGGCGGTCCGCGCGGCACGCTCGCGGTCGTCGAGTTGGACAAGGCGAGCTGGCTGAAGTTCGAGCTGAGCGGCCCGACGCACGGCGGGCTGTTCCTGCAGTACCCGGGCAGGAACCACCGCGCCGGCTACAAGCGGGAACTGGTGAAGGATCAGCTGACCCTGCCGGGTGGAGCAGCCTTCAACCGCTGGGGCCAACTCTTCGTCTCCGCCCCCGTCTTCGGCCCGGGAGCGGTCTACCGCGTGAAGTACTGAGCCTGACGGCTAGGACAGGAACAGGGGACCGTGAACATCTGATCAGATGTTCACGGTCCCCGCGCGATGTCCACGCAGCATCTCCCGGCCGAGCTGGCCAGTTATGGCCGTGGCCTATTTAGGCCGGAGATGGTGCTGGACACCCTGATGTGGCCCTGACGAGACTGCTGCGGCGTACCCGGGCGGTGAGGGTCCAGGCGCACCGTCAGGGAGGGGTTCAGCATGCAGACTGGGTCCGAGCTGTCGGTCCTCGGCGTCGGCGAGTTCGAGGAACGGGCGTACCGGATCCTGCTGCGATGGCCGGGCCTGACAGTGAGCGGGTTGGCGGACCGGATCGGTTCGCCGGCCGGGCGGGTTCGCCGCGCGGTCGCCCGGCTGGAACAGACCGGGTTGATCACCCGCTCGCCGGTGCCCACGCCCCGGTTGTTGCCGGTGGCGCCGGATGCGGCGATCGAGGCGCTCGTGCGCCGGCAGCAGTCCGAACTCGAGCGGATCCGGGCCCTCGCGACGGCCTGGGTCGCCGACTTCCGCGCGGGTCGCAGTACGGGGCCGACCGAACTGATCGAGGTCGTGATGGGTGCCGACGCAGTGCTGAGCCGCTTCGACCAGCTCCAGCGCGCCGCCACCGACGAGGTGCAGGTCCTGGACACTCCGCCGTACGTGCGTGCGGAAGGCCCGGACACCAACGACGTCGAGTTCGAGGTGCTGGCCAGGGGCGTGACCTGCCGGGCGATCTACGACCGCGCCGCGCTGGAACAGGCGCCGAACGCGGTGGGTGCGATCCTGCGGTACGTCGCGGCCGGCGAGCAGGCCCGGGTCACGTCCGAGCTGCCGTTGAAGCTGGCGACCTTCGATCGCCGGACGGCGTTCATCCCGCAGTCGATCGACCAGGGCGACATCGCCAGCGCGATCGTGGTGCACCCGTGCAGCCTGCTCGACGTACTGCTGCTCGTCTTCGATCAGCTGTGGGAGCAGGCGACGCCGTTGACGTCGCACGGTTCGCTGCGGGCCGGCGACGAGGACGGGACGGTCGAACCGAGCGAGAACGACCGGCGCGTCCTGGTGTTGCTCGCGAGCGGGATGAAGGACGAGGCGATCGCACGGCACCTCGGCTGGAGCTATCGAACCACCCGGCGGCGGATCGCCGCGCTGATGGCGCTCCTGGGCGCCGAAACACGATTCCAGGCCGGTCTGCACGCTGCGCGGGCGGGCTGGTTGTGAGCTGGGCAACCCGACGGGACTGTCCCGCCGGAAGAGCGAGCGAGGGGTGAGGCGTGCAACGCACGAGCACAAGACGTAACGGCCTGATGAGAAGACCGGGCCGGACCTTCCTGGTCGTCCTGACCACGATCGCGGCCGTGGTGGCGTCCGCGGTGACAGTGTCGACCGTGACACCGGCTACGGCATCCGCGGCAAGCCGACCATCGGCAGGTGCACCGACCGCAGGTGGGCCGCGCGGCAGCCGCGCTGTCCCGGCGGGGTGCAATGTCGCCCAGACGGCCACCGACGGTTCCACGCCGCTGGCGCGCTGCTACGCGGTCGGACGGGCCGGCGATCAGGGCGCGCTGGCGCAGCGCACCGCCGGGCCGATCCCCGGATCGCTGGGGCCGGCCGAGATCAAGTCGGCGTACGCCCTGCCGGATGGCGGCGACGGGCGGACCGTCGCGATCGTGGACGCCTTCGGGTACGAGAACGCCGAATCCGATCTGGCCGTGTTCCGGGCGCACTACGGCCTGCCTGCCTGTACGACGGAGAACGGCTGCTTCCGGAAGGTCGACCAGCGCGGCGGGACGGACTATCCACAGGAGGATCCCGACTGGTCCATCGAGACGGCTCTCGACCTGGACGCGGTCTCCTCGGCCTGTCCCGACTGTCACATCCTGCTCGTCCAGGCCGACAGCAACAGCTCACCGAGTCTCGGCCAGGCGGTCGACACCGCGGCGTCCCTGGGCGCCGTGGCGATCTCCAACTCGTACGGCATCGACGGTGAACTCCCGTTCGAGACGTACTACGACCACTACTACGACCACCCCGGTATCGCCGTCACCGTGTCGTCCGGCGATTCCGGCAACGTCCAGAGCTACCCGTCCACCTCACCCAACGTGATCTCGGTCGGCGGTACGACGCTGACCCGGGACGCCTCGACCACGCGCGGATGGCACGAGGCGGCCTGGGCCGACGGTGGCAGCGGTTGCTCGCTGTACGAGCCGCGCCCCGACTACCAGAGCGACCTCGACACCGGTTGCCCCGACACCCGGGCCACCGCCGATGTATCCGCCGTAGCCGACCCGGACACCGGGCTCGCTGTCTACAACACGCTCGGGCAGGACGGATGGGCGCAGTACGGCGGTACGTCGCTGTCCGCCCCGCTGGTCGCCGCGATGTACGCGCTGGCGGGCACGCCCGTCCCCGGAAGCAATCCGGCCACCTACGTGTACCGCCACGGCAGCTCGCTGAACGACGTCACCGAGGGCGCTGACGGTTCGTGTGGCGACGTACGGTGCACGGCAGGCGCAGGCTGGGACGGCCCGACCGGCGTCGGTACGCCCAACGGTGTGTCGGCCCTGACGCTCGGGTCGCCCGGTTGGGTCTCGGGCTCGGTGCGGACGCGGAACCAGGCGCTCGACGGTGCGACAGTCACGTTCACCGACAAGACCGGCTATCGCACCCGCGCCGTCGTGGACAAGTCGGGGAACTACCGGGTCGCGGTAGCCGCGGGGACCTACCGGGTCGTCGCCTCGAAATTCGGGTACGCCGACGCGACGCTCGACCAGGTCAGCGTGTCCGCGGGTGCAACAGTGTCGAGGAACTTCGCGCTGACCGCAGTGGCTCGTCGTACGGTCAGTGGCACCGTCACCGATGGATCCGGTCAGGGGTGGCCGATGTACGCGAAGATCTCCATCGACGGGTATCCGGACGGAGCCGTCCACACCGATCCGTTCACCGGTCGTTACAGCGTCGAGCTCCCGGTCGGTACGACGTACAAGCTGCACGTCCAGGCAGCCGACCTGCCCGGCTACCGGACCGCCGACTCCAGTGTTGCCGTCGGCAACGGAAAGGGCGCGCTGGTGCGCGACGTCGCGCTGGGCGTGGACGAATCGAGCTGCACAGCCGCAGGGTATGGTCGCGCATTCCAGGGCGCCGGTACCGGCTTCGAGGGATGGTCGCAGGCTCAGGACGGCTGGCAGGTGACCGACGATGCGGGCAGCGGCAAGACCTGGACGTTCGACGATCCCGGCAGCAAGGGCAACCTGACCGGCGCCGCCGGCCAGTTCGCGATCGTCGACAACTGGTCGTTCCCGGTGGATCGGAACGACACGAGCCTGGTCAGCCCGGCAGCGGACCTGTCCGAGCTGTCCCAGCCGACCATCGGCTTCGACACCTACTACTACGACTACGGATTCGGTGAGCAGGACGGCGTCGTCGACCTGAGCCTCGACGGCGGCGCGACCTGGCAGAACGTCTGGCGGGCGCCGGACGCCTTCGTCCGGGGACACGTCGACGTGCCGATCCCGCAGGCCGCGCACAAGTCCGACGTCCGGGTGCGGTTCCGCTTCAGCGGGGAGGCCGACAACTACTGGGAGCTGGACGACGTGTACGTCGGCAACCGGTCGTGCGAGGCGACTCCGGGTGGACTCGTGGCCGGCTTCGTCCGCGACCACAACACCGGTGCTGCACTGACCGGCGCACAGGTCGCCGGCGGCACCACTCCCGCGGTCAGCCACGCGACGACCGACGACTCGCAGCTCGATGACGGCTACTACTCGCTGTTCGCCCCGACCGGGAACGCAGCGCTCAGCGCCACTGGACGGCAGTACGCCGAGGCGAAGCAGACGGCGCGGATCGCCGCGCACCGGACGACCCGGCTCGACTGGTCCTTGGAGGCAGGACGGGTCACCGTGACTCCGTCGACGGTCTCGGTCAACGCCGGCAAGGGGCCGATCGGACCTCGGACGATCACGCTCACCAATCACGGCACGAAGCCTGCTCAGGTGTCGCTGGTCGAGCAGGACCGTGGGTTCACGGCGACCGACGGTCATCACCGGACGACGGCTCCCGGAGCGCCGCTGCGACGCGAGAAGGTGGACGCATCCCCGCTGTCGTTCGCAAAGGGGAAGCAGAACGGGCACAACCCGGTGCCGTCCCGGGACGCGTCGACGAATCCGGCGTGGTCGCAACTGCCGAACTACCCGACGCCGATCATGGACAACGTCGTCGCAGCGAACGACGGAGTCGTCTACTCGGTCAGCGGAGCCACCGACGACGGTCTGACCGCCGCCGGGTACGCCTATGACCGGACGGCCGGTTCGTGGCGGCGGATCGCCGACCTGCCCGAGCCGCGGGAGAGTGCGGTCGGCGGCTTCGTCGGCGGCAAGCTGTACGTCACCGGAGGCTGGGACCCGCAGGGCAACCCGAGCTCGGCGACGTACGCGTACGACCCGGCGAAGAACCGGTGGTCACGCGTGGCCGACCTCCCCGTGCCGAGCAGCGCGTCGTCGGGCGCGGTCGTCGGCGGTGCCTTGTACGTGGTGGCCGGCTGTGCGTCGCAGGCGTGCACAGAAGCGACTCCCACCTACCGGTACGACGCCAGTCGCAACACCTGGACGCGCGTTGCGGCGTACCCGGAACACGTCGTGATGGCGGGGTGCACGGGATCGGGTGACGGACTGATCTGCGCTGGTGGCCTGGTGCCGCTGCTCGACGACCCGTGGCACGAGTTCCCGGTCGCGAGTGCCTACCGGTACACGCCCGACTCGGACAGTTGGACCCGGATCGCCGACATGCCGTACCCCGCGTGGGGCATGGCGTACTCGGGCAGTGGCGGCAAGCTGCAACTGGTCGGCGGCATCACCGGTGGCTACATCACCAACCAGGCCGTCCAGTTCGACCCGGCGACAGGTGCCTGGTCGGACCTGCCGAATGCGACGTACAGCATGTTCCGCGGCGGTGCGGCCTGTGGGTTGAGCAGGATCGGCGGTTCGATCGGGTCGTTCACCGCGACGCCGTTCGCCGAGTACCTGTCCGGTCAGGACTCGTGTGTCCTCGGCGCGGATGTGAGTTGGCTGTCGGCCGACCGTACTCAGGTCACCGTTCCGGCTGGTCGGTCGGTGACGGTACGACTGCGGTTCGACGCTGCGACGACGTCCACGGCAGGCAAGTACGACGCCCGCCTGGCCTTCACGTCGGACACGCCGTACGGCATCACGCCGGCGACGGTCACGCTGACGCGTCGCTGACGCTGTGACGCAACGTAGATCCGGTGAAGGTTGCCGGATCTACGTTGCGGGCGTGCCGCGCTCGCCGTACACGGCCGTGACGAGCGCGATCAGCAACCCGGCCAGGAACATGTGCACGAGCACGACACCCCAGGGCAGCCCGGTGAAGTACTGCGTGAAGCCGACAGCGCCCTGCAGCACCTCGACGGCCAGTAACCAGGCCGCCAGCTTGCGCAACGTGCGCGAGGTCGCGGTGACCCGGGTCGCGATCACCAACGCGATCGTGATGCCGAGCAGCCCGAACACCACGTCCGCGTGGAGCTGACTGACCAGTTCGGGATCGAAGCCGTTGCGCCCGGTCTCGGGATCGCCCGAGTGCGGGCCGGCGCCGGTGACAATGGTGCCGAGGGCAACAGTCAGCCAGACGGCCACCACACAGGCGGTCGCGAGCGCGCGGACCACCGGGGGAGTGTGCGGGTACGGGCTGGTACGCGACCGGCGCATCATCGACACGGTCAGCGTGATGATGATCGGCGAGACCAGGAAGTGCGCCGAGACGATCCACGGGTTCAGGCCGGTGAGCACGCTGATACCGCCGATGACCGCCTGCAGCGGTACGCCGAGAGCCGCCGCCGTCGCGAGCCGGCGCAGGTCGCGGCGGACCGGGCGGTAGCGCATCACGACGAGCCAGGTGCAGATCGCGACGACACCGACCACGAATCCGAGCATCCGGTTCGTGAACTCGATCGCGCCGTGATAGCCGAGGGCTGCATGCGGCACGTACGAATCGTCCGTACACGACGGCCAGGTCGGGCAGCCGAGCCCCGAGCCGGTCAGCCGGACCAGTCCGCCGGTCACCACGATGCCGATGTTCACCACGATCGAGGCCCAGCCCCAACGGCGGACCACGTCCAGGCTCGGCTCGGGCACGAGCCGCCAGAAACGGCTGACTGGTTCGGCTTCTCGAGGCGGAGGCTCCGTCGTCATCACCGGGACACTCTAAAGGTCAGTCCCAGCGGAAGGTCCGGGAGACCAGGTAGCCGAGCACCCCGGCCCACAGGGCGAGCGACAGCGCGGCGGCCCACGGGATCACTCCTTCGACGGTCGAGTTCGCCAGCCCGTTGGCCAGGGCGGCACTCGGCAGCAGGCGTACGACGCTCTGCATGCCGGACGGGTACTCGTCGACGGGCGTCATGATCGCCCCGCCGACCAGCAGCAACAGATACAGCAGGTTCGCGGCGGCCAGCGTGGCCTCTGCACGCAGTACGCCGGCCATCAGCAGCCCGAGTGATGCGAAGGCCGCCGTGCCGCACAGGACGGTGAGGATCACCCCGACGACGGCTTCGACGCCGCCTACCGGTTTCCACCCCAGCGCGAGCCCCGTCCCCATCAGGACGGCGAGTTGGATGAGCTGGACGATCAGGACGGCGCCGATCTTGCCTGCGAGCAGGCCGGTGCGGGACAGCGGCGAGGCGCCTAGTCGTTTGATGACGCCGTACCGGCGCTCGAAACCGGTCGCGATGGCCAGCGAGGTGAACGACGAGGACAGGATGGCCAGGGCAAGGACGCGCGGCACGGCCTGGTCGATCGGCCGGCCGGTGCCGAGTGGCAGGCGGTCGCCCAGCCCGGTGGCGCCGAGCAGCAGCAGGATGCCGAGCGGGATCACCAGCGCCAGCAGCAACTGCTCACCGTTGCGGACGAGCAGCTTGAACTCCATCCGCGAGTGCGCCAGCACCTTCCGCGGCCACGGCGCACTCCCCGGCTGCGGTGCGTAACTACTCACGAGCGCTCCGGTTTGGCGGTGAGTTCGAGGAACACGTCCTCGAGGGACTTCTTGTGGTGCTCGGTCAGATCGTCCGGGGTGCCGGAGGCGATCACCTTGCCGGCCGACACCACGTGGACCTGGTCGGACAGTTGTTCGGCCTCGTCCATCGCGTGGGTGGTGAGGACGACGGTCACGCCGTCGTCGCGCAGGTCGCGGATCACCTGCCAGATCTCGCGCCGGCCGTGCGGGTCCAGGCCGGTCGTCGGCTCGTCGAGGAACGCGATCTCCGGCCGCCCCACGATCGCCAGCGCGAACGACAGCCGCTGCTTCTGGCCACCCGACAGCCGGCGGTACGGCGTCCGTCCGCAGCTGCCCAGGTCGAGACGCTCCACCAGCATCGCGATGTCGAGCGGGTGGGTGTGCAGCGTCGCGACGTACTTGAGCATCTCGACGGCACGGACGCCGGACCAGGCGCCGCCCTCCTGGAGCATCACGCCGATCCGCGGCATCAACTCGTCGTGATCCGCGATCGGGTCCAGCCCGAGCACCCGGACCCGCCCGGAGTCGGGCCGGCGGAACCCCTCACAGCTCTCGACGGTCGTGGTCTTGCCGGCGCCGTTCGGGCCGAGCACGGCCGTCACCGTGCCGGCGGCTACGGTGAGACCGAGACCGTCGACCGCGGTCTTCTCGCCGTACCGCACGACGAGGTTGTCGATCTCTACCGCGACTGGCACAACGGCAGCATAGAGAACCGGTTGAAAGAACCCTCGCTCCGCTCGGGGTTGGGGGCGGGAAGTGACCTCGCTCACGGTCCGGTCCGGCGCCCCGCGTGGACGCGTGAACCGGTTAGGGGAGCCTTATTTGAAGGGCCCGGGTATTTACGCGACACTGATGTTGTGAAAAATCCTGCGAACAGCGGAGCCGTGACCCACGGCGCCGGTAGCGCGCGGGACGAGTCCACCCGGGACCGGGTAGCACGCTCGATCCTGACCAACGGTCCGTCCAGCGCCGCGGTGCTGGCGGAGCGGCTCGAGCTGACCCCGGCGGCGGTCCGGCGGCATCTCGACCACCTTCTCGACGAGGGTCTGGTCGAGTCCCGCGAGGAGCGCATCTACGGCCCGCGCGGCCGCGGCCGCCCCGCGAAGGTCTTCGTGCTGACCGACACCGGCCGGCACGCCTTCCACCAGGCGTACGACGACCTGGCGGCGACCGCGATGCGGTTCATCGCCGAGGCCGGCGGAGACGACGCCGTGGCGGAGTTCGCCCGGCGCCGTGTCGCCGAGGTGGAGGAGCGGTACCGGGAGCAGGTCGCACTGGCTCCCGAGAGCAAGAAGGCGGAGGTGCTCGCCCAGGCCCTGACGGCCGACGGGTACGCCGCGTCCACGGCGGAGGCGGGCCACGGCGCCCAGCTCTGCCAGCACCACTGCCCGGTCGCGCATGTGGCCGAGCAGTTCCCCCAGCTGTGCGAGGCCGAGACCGAGGTGTTCTCGAGACTCCTCGGCAAGCACGTGCAGCGACTGGCCACCATCGCCCACGGCGACGGTGTCTGTACGACGCATATCCCAGGCCCTGTCGACTCAGTGCCTGCTGCCCCTGTATCCGACGGCGAAGC
Source organism: Kribbella pratensis (assembly GCF_004365355.1). Classification (GTDB taxonomy): domain Bacteria; phylum Actinomycetota; class Actinomycetes; order Propionibacteriales; family Kribbellaceae; genus Kribbella. Next base: position 1,549,959 of record NZ_SODP01000001.1, read on the forward strand.
TGCGAGGACCGCACGATGACGCAAACCGCTCACCCCGAACTGGAAGGCCTCGGCAACTACCAGTACGGCTGGGCCGACTCCGACGCCGCCGGCGCGGTCGCCCAGCGCGGCCTGTCCGCCGACGTGGTGCGGGGCATCTCCACTCTCAAGAACGAGCCGGAGTGGATGCTCGACCTGCGGCTGAAGGGCCTGAAGCTGTTCGACCGCAAGCCGATGCCGTCGTGGGGCGCCGACCTGTCCGGGATCGACTTCGACAACATCAAGTACTTCGTCCGGTCGACCGAGAAGCAGGCCTCGAGCTGGGAAGAGCTGCCCGAGGACATCAAGAACACCTACGACAAGCTCGGCATCCCCGAGGCGGAGAAGCAGCGCCTGGTCGCCGGTGTCGCGGCGCAGTACGAGTCCGAGGTCGTCTACCACCAGATCCGTGAGGACCTGGAGGCCCAGGGCGTGATCTTCATGGACACCGACACCGGTCTGAGGGAGCACCCGGAGATCTTCAAGGAGTACTTCGGCTCCGTGATCCCGGTCGGCGACAACAAGTTCGCCTCGCTGAACACCGCGGTCTGGTCCGGCGGCTCGTTCATCTACGTGCCCAAGGGCGTGAAGGTGGACATCCCGCTGCAGGCCTACTTCCGGATCAACACCGAGAACATGGGCCAGTTCGAGCGGACCCTGATCATCGTCGACGAGGACGCCTACGTGCACTACGTCGAGGGCTGCACGGCGCCGATCTACAAGTCGGACTCGCTGCACTCCGCGGTGGTCGAGATCATCGTGAAGAAGGGCGCCCGCTGCCGCTACACGACGATCCAGAACTGGTCGAACAACGTCTACAACCTGGTCACCAAGCGCGCCACCTGCGAAGAGGGCGCGACGATGGAGTGGATCGACGGCAACATCGGCTCCAAGGTGACGATGAAGTACCCGGCCGTCTACCTGATGGGCGAGCACGCCAAGGGCGAGACCCTGTCGGTCGCGTTCGCGGGCGAGGGCCAGCACCAGGACGCCGGCTCCAAGATGGTCCACAACGCGCCGTACACGTCGAGCTCGATCGTGTCGAAGTCGGTGGCCCGCGGCGGCGGCCGGACGTCGTACCGCGGTCTGGTCGAGGTCGCGCCGGGCTCGCACCACAGCAAGTCCACGGTGCGCTGTGACGCGCTGCTGGTCGACACCATCAGCCGTTCGGACACCTACCCGTACGTCGACGTCCGCGAGGACGACGTGGCGATGGGGCACGAGGCGACCGTGTCCAAGGTCAGCGATGACCAGCTCTTCTACCTGATGAGCCGGGGCATGGCCGAGGACGAGGCGATGGCGATGATCGTCCGCGGCTTCATCGAGCCGATCGCCCGCGAGCTCCCGATGGAGTACGCGCTGGAACTGAACCGTTTGATCGAGCTGCAGATGGAAGGGGCCGTCGGCTGATGTCGTCGTCTGACACCCTTGTTGCTACCGGCAACAGGGCGCACTCCCACGGGCCGGGTTCGCCGGTCCCGCTCCAGGCCCGCAGCGAGCGGCCGACGTCGTACGACGTGGCCGACTTCGCGGTGCCGAACGGGCGCGAGGAGGAGTGGCGCTTCACCCCGGTCAAGCAGCTGAAGGCCCTGTTCGAGGACGCGGCCGGCACCGAGACCCCGAAGGTCGACGCGTCCGGTCCGGAGGGCGTGGTCTTCGAGACCGTCGCCGCGGACTCGCTCAAGGTCGGCAAGCCCCAGGACCGCGCCGCGGCCGTCGCCTGGAACCACGCGGGTGACGCGTTCGCGGTCCGGATCCCGGTCGAGGCCGAGCTGACCGAGCCGGTGCACGTGAACGTCGCGAGCCTTGGCGCCCGCGGCTTCAGCCACCTGATCATCGAGTCCGGCCGGCACAGCAAGGCGATCGTGATCATCGATCACAGCGGCTCCGGTGAGCTCGGCAGCAACGTCGAGATCGTCGTCGGCGACGGCGCCGACCTGCGGGTCGTCTCGATCCAGCAGGGCGACCACGAGTCGATCCACCTCGGCCAGCACGACGCGCTCGTCGGCCGGGACGCCCGGCTGCACCACGTCGCGGTCACGCTCGGCGGCAAGGTCGTCCGGATCGGCACCAACGTCCGGTACGCCGGTCCCGGCGGCGACGCCGAACTGCTCGGGGTGTACTTCGCCGAGTCGGGCCAGCACCACGAGAACCGGCTGTTCGTCGACCACGAGGCGGCCAACTGCAAGAGCAACGTGCTCTACAAGGGCGCGCTGGCCGGTGACCACGCCCGCTCGGTGTGGATCGGCGACGTGCTGATCCGGGCCGCGGCCGAAGGCACCGACACCTTCGAGCTGAACCGGAACCTGGTCCTGACCGACGGCGCCCGCGCCGACTCGGTGCCGAACCTGGAGATCGAGACCGGCGAGATCGAGGGCGCCGGTCACGCCTCCGCGACCGGCCGGTTCGACGACGAGCAGCTGTTCTACCTGCAGGCCCGCGGCATCCCCGAGGACGCGGCCCGGCGGCTGGTGGTGTCCGGCTTCTTCAACGACATCATCGGCAAGATCGGCGTCCCCGAGGTCACCGAGCACCTGCACGAGGTGATCGAAGACAAGCTGGCCCGCACCGCCGAGCTGAGCGAATCCGCCAAGGCGGTCATCGGCCAGTGAGCGACAGCTTCGAGCGCGCCTGCGCCGCCGCCGACGTACCCGACGAGGGAGTCATCCCGGTCGAGGTCGGCGGCGTGGAGGTCGCGGTCGTGAAGAGCGAGGGACAGTACTTCGCGGTGCGGGACGAGTGCTCGCACGCGCAGATCCAGCTGTCCGAGGGTGACGTCGGCGAGTGCGAGATCGAGTGCTGGCTGCACGGGTCCCGCTTCGACCTGCGCACCGGCGAGCCGACCAGCCTGCCGGCGTACGACCCGGTGCCGATCTACCCGGTCCGCCTCGACGGCGACGACGTACTCGTCGACGTGAAGAACCCCCTGAACCAAGCAGCCCTGTAAACGACGGAGATAGAAGAAACCTCATGGCGACACTCGAGATCCGCGACCTGCACGTGTCGGTCGACACCGAGAACGGCCCGAAGCAGATCCTGCGCGGCGTCGACCTGACCATCGCCGGCGGTCAGACGCACGCGATCATGGGCCCGAACGGCTCCGGCAAGTCGACGCTGGCGTACTCGATCGCCGGGCACCCGAAGTACAACGTCACCAGCGGCACCGTGACGCTCGACGGCGAGGACGTGCTGGACATGTCGGTCGACGAGCGTGCCCGGGCCGGCCTGTTCCTGGCCATGCAGTACCCGGTCGAGGTGCCCGGTGTGTCGGTGGCGAACTTCCTCCGGACCGCGAAGACCGCGATCGACGGCGAGGCGCCGAAGCTGCGCACCTGGGTCAAGGACGTCAACAAGGCGCTCGCCGACCTGGACATGGACGCCGACTTCGGCACTCGCAACGTGAACGAGGGCTTCTCCGGCGGTGAGAAGAAGCGGCACGAGATCGTCCAGCTGGAGCTGCTGAACCCGAAGGTCGCGATCCTCGACGAGACCGACTCCGGCCTCGACATCGACGCGCTGCGGATCGTCTCCGAGGGCGTCAACCGGTTCGCCGCCCAGGGCGACAAGGGCGTTTTGCTGATCACCCACTACACGCGGATCCTGCGCTACATCAAGCCGGACTTCGTGCATGTCTTCGTCGACGGTCGCGTCGCCGAGGAGGGCGGCCCGGAGCTCGCCGAAGAGCTCGAGGCCAACGGCTACGAGCGGTTCCTGAAGGCAGGCGCGAAGTGACCGACGCCCGGACCACATTCAGCAGTCCGCTGGACCTGCAGTCGGTCCGGGCGGACTTCCCCATCCTGTCGCGCGAGTTGGCCGGTGGGTTCCCGCTGGTCTACCTGGACTCGGCGAACTCCTCGCAGAAGCCGCGCCAGGTGGTGCAGGCGATCGAGGACCACTACCTCAAGCACAACGCGAACGTGGCCCGCGCCATGCACCAGCTCGGCGCCGAGGCCACCGCGGCGTACGAAGGCGGCCGGGACAAGGTCGCGGCCTTCATCGGCGCGCCGTCGCGGGACGAGATCGTCTTCACCAAGAACGCCTCGGAGGCGCTCAACCTCGCCGCGCACACGCTCGGCGCTTCGCTGAAGCCCGGCGACGTCGTGGTGGTCTCCGAGATGGAGCACCACAGCAACATCGTCCCGTGGCAGCTCGCCTGCGAGCGGACAGGTGCGACGCTGAAGTGGTTCGGCGTGACCGAGGACGGCCGGCTCGACCTGTCGAACATCGACGAACTGCTCACCGAGCAGACCAAGGTCGTCGCGCTGACCTGGGTCTCGAACGCGCTCGGCACGATCAACCCGATCAGCGACATCGCCGCGAAGGCGCACGCGGTCGGCGCGACCGTGGTCGTCGACGCGTCGCAGGCCGTCCCGCAGTTCCCGGTCGACGTCTCGACGCTCGGCGCCGACCTGCTGGCCTTCACCGGCCACAAGGTGGTCGGCCCGACCGGCATCGGCGTGCTCTGGGGCCGGTACGACCTGCTCGCCTCGCTCCCGCCGTTCCTCGGTGGCGGCGAGATGATCGAGATCGTCCGGATGACCGGTTCGACGTACGCCGCTCCGCCGGCCCGGTTCGAGGCCGGTACGCCGCCGATCGCGCAGGCCGTCGGGCTCGGTGCGGCCGTCGACTACCTGTCCGGGATCGGCATGGACAAGATCGCGGCGCACGAGCACGCGATCGTCGAGTACGCGCTCGAGGGCCTGAAGACGGTTCCGGGTCTGAAGATCCTCGGACCGCAGGACGCCACCGACCACGGCGGTGCGATCAGCTTCGCGCTGGACGGCGTCCACCCGCACGACGTGTCGACCGTGCTGGACACCCGCGGCATCGCCGTACGGGCCGGGCACCACTGTGCGCGTCCGGTGCACGAGCGGTTCGGAATGCAATCGTCGACCAGAGCGTCTTTCTATCTGTACACGACCCCCGAGGAGATCGAGGCGCTCGTGGACGGCCTCGGATTCGTGCGCAAGTACTTCAAGGTGGATTGATATGCAGCTCGACAACCTCTACCAGGAGATCATCCTGGATCACTACCGCAGCCCGCACCACGCGGGCCTCGCGGACCCGTACGACGTGGAGGTGCACCACGTGAACCCGTCCTGCGGGGACGAGGTCACGCTCCGGGTCGAGCTCGACGGCGACACCGTCAAGGGCGTCACGCACAGCAGCGTGGGCTGCTCGATCAGCCAGGCGGCGACGTCGGTGATGTCGGACCTGGTGATCGGCAAGCCGGTGTCCGAAGGCATGGCGACGTACGAGAAGTTCCTCGAGCTGATGCAGGGCCGGGGGAATGTGGAGCCGGACGAAGAGGTACTGGAGGACGGTGTCGCGTTCGCCGGCGTCGCGCAGTTCCCGGCCCGGGTGAAGTGTGCACTGCTGGGCTGGTCGGCGTGGCGCGATGCCACGGCGCAGGCCCTCGCAGCCAACGAAGGAGTGAAGAATGCCTGACCAGACCGACGAGAAGATCGAGCTGCCCGAGGTCGACCTCGAAGCGGCCGCCGCGGCCCAGGCAGCCCAGCCAGGCAGCACGCCGGCCAAGGTCGAGGACGTCACCGAGGCACTCAAGGATGTCGTCGACCCCGAGCTCGGCATCAACGTGGTCGACCTGGGCCTGATCTACGGCATCACCGTCGACGACACCAGCACGGCGATCATCGACATGACGCTGACGTCCGCGGCCTGCCCGCTGACCGACGTGATCGAGGACCAGACCCGGATGGCACTGGACGGCCTCGTCAACGACTTCCGGATCAACTGGGTCTGGATGCCGCCGTGGGGCCCGGAGAAGATCACCGACGACGGCCGCGACCAGCTGCGGGCGCTCGGCTTCAATGTCTGATCCGGTGTGACCCGGACGATCTCGGTAGCGCCGAGCCGACTGGACAGGTGGCTGGACGGCTTCGGTGAGCGCCACGGCGCGGTGCGGTACGACGTGACGCCGACCAGCGTCACGTTGTCCGCCGAGGACGGCTCAACCGCCGTCGTCACCGTGCCCTTCGAGCCCCTCACGGTCTTGTCCCGTGAGGGGCTCGTCGCACATGTGCTGACCGAGCGGCGCCTCGGCGTCCTGCTCGTCCGCCGCGGCGGATACGGCGCCGGAGTCTTTGCCGGGGGCAAGCTTCTTGACTCGAAGGTCGGCTCGCGGCACGTGCAGGGCACGACGAAGGCCGGCGGCTGGTCGCAGCAGCGCTACGCGCGCCGGCGGGACAACCAGGCCCGCGAGGCGTTCGCGGCCGCGACGGAGGTCGCCGTACGGATCCTCGCGCCGGCGAAGCTCGATGTCCTCGTGTGCGGGGGAGACCGGCGGGCTGTCGACACCGTGCTCGAGGATCCGCGCTTGAAGGACCTGCCGGGGATCGTGCGGCCGCCGTTCCTCGGCGTACCGGATCCGAAGCAGAAGGTGCTCGAGCAGGCCGGTGTCGACGCGCTGGCGATCCGGATCGACGTGGATCAGCCGGAGTAGGCCTTCACTCGATGGTCATTCCGGTCCCGGGGTTGGAGGCGTGCATCCGGCGCGCGGGCGGCCCGTCGGGGTCGTGAGCGGCCGGCGTACGGCGCATCCGCGAGTCCGTCTCGACCAGCGCCGACGCGGGAATGCCGTTCTGCTGCAGGGCGTCGACGACGGCTCCAGTGAACCGGCCTGACGTCGACGCGTGGAGTTCGCGGAGATCGACCACTCCCTCCGCAAGCAGTGCGAGTCGTGGGTGCAGCGTGGCGAACGCCTCCGCGAACGCGCTGTCGCTGCGGCTCGTCAGTGTGCCGTCCGGCCCGGCGACGTACACCTGACGCTTGCCGCCCTGGTCGCGGATCGTCAGTCGTACGTTGACACCGTCGCGGCGGGCCCGGCCGAGTGCGTCGACCAACGGCTGGTACGGGTGCTGGTCATCGGCGTCCACTCGCATCGAGACGGTTCGGACCCGGGCAGGCTTCGGCTGCGCCGTCGGATCCCAGCCGTCAAGGGCGGGTTCGCCGGCCTCCATCCGGGCGCGCATCGCGTCGTACTCGTGGCGGAACATCGTCAGGTAGGCCTCGCCGGACGCGGCCCGGTGCACCGAGTCGGAGCGCTCCACCTTCGGGCGATGGTGGCGATCGATCCGGCGGCGCTCGAAGTCGAGGTGGTAGTCGACGCTGACCTTGACGGTGACGACCTGCCCGGATTCGTAGACGCCGGTCTCGTGCCGCGCGCCGACCGTTCCGGTGTCCTGCTCGCCGACCCGACGGCCGGAATTCAGACCGACCGTGACCGCGCCGCCGGGCAGCGTGCCGCCGATCGACCGAGAGCCGGGCAGCAGACGGTTGCTGCGCGCGGTCAGCTGGCTGACGCGCAGCTCGCGGGAGTTCTCGCCGAGTTGGGTGGTCGAGTCCTCGTCGGGATCCGAGATCAGCTCCAGACCGGAGACCTCCGCGCGGATCCGGACGGCCACGACCCGCGAGGTCTGCCCGGGGATCGCCAGCGGGACGAGTTCGTGCCCCGAAGGTCCGGCCATCTCCTGGAAGGCGACCGCACGGTTCGCGGCGCCGAGCAACGACTCCAGCGTCGTCTGGTGCATGCGGACACCGTCGCTCCGCAACAAGTCCGGCCGGCTGAGACGTGCGACCACCGCATCGAACAGGGCGTTCTCGGCCGGCGCATCGGGCTGATGGGGGAGCGTGCCGTCGACGAGGTAGTTGTCCGGCAGCCTGACGGCCCGATGGTCGGCGACCTCCGGACCGTCCTGTGCAGGGGCCGAGTGGAGTACGGACGCCGGCACCGACAGGCTGATCCGCCCGGAGGCTTCTCGTCGAGTCACGGCTCTCGGCCGGCCGCCCGGCTCTGCCGAGTCCTCGACCTCGATGACGACCTGGTAGTCCCGCTCGATCCGAACCGTGGACAGCGACAGCCCGGTGCTGATGCGGGTGTTGAGCTCGCTGCTCGACGAGGTGGTGGACGTAGCGAGCTCCGCGCCGGCGCCGATGGTCGCAGACGCCCCTTCGGTGGCCGAGACGCCGACCTGACCGCTGTACGACGTACCTTCCGTCACGCTCCGGGTGCGATCCCGCAGACTCCACAGCTGCTGCAGGCCATACCCGTTGCCGCTCTGCCCTTCCGTGCCGCCCGCCTCGGTGGTCACCGGGCCGACGAACCGCACCTTCACCCGGACCCGCAGGTTGCGAGTGCCGGCACCGTCGCGGATCGGCAACTCCCGGACGAACCCCCGCGGGTCGAGCATCTCGTCCAGCTGGTTACGCCATCGCGTACCGCTCAGATCACCGCGTAGCGCACTGGTCAGTACGGCGTCGTCCAGCGCCTGCGGCGAATGCTCCGCAACGGTGGCGCACACCTCGCGGAAGGGGTCGCTGTCGTTGCCGTCCTGGTCCTGCAGTGACGATCGGTCGACCTGGGCCGCACCCAGCATCTGCTCGTAGTTGCGCGGCATCGGCACCTCGACCCGCAGCCGTGCCAGCACCTCCGCCTCCGCCAGCGCGGCGTCCAGTCCGGTGGTGTGCGGCGCAGCGAGACCCGTTGCCTCGCGCAACTTGTTCGCCAGCCGCTCGTCCGTGTGCGTTGCCGCCAGCCCGTCGGCTCCGGCCTTCTCGATGCGGTACCGACGCAGCAACGCGGTCGTCGTACGGCGGGGGAGCTCGAGGTTGCCGTCGAGCAAGCGCTCGACGGCGTCCGACACCTGATGCAGCGGGAGGTCCAGTTCGTTCCGCCCGTACGCCCGGAGCGCATCGCCCTCAGGAAGCGTGAGTACGACGGCACCTGTCTCCAGCGGGATCGCGCGGACCGCTGTGCTGCCGGAGCGGAGCTGCGCTTCCAGAACCAGGTCTCCCCAGAATTGGTAGTGCTGCCCGTCCCGCATCAGCGTCCGCTCGATGCCGCTGGTCGTTGTCTCCGAGCCGGACGAGGAGACGGTGGTAGACCGGTTCAGCCCGACCGACCCGCTGCGTGCATTCCCATCAGCCGATACCGAGCCGGTGCCGGCGCTGACGCCGGCGGTCGCGCCGGTGGAGACACCCGACGTACTGCCGGTGCTCGCCAGCGTCACGTTGAGCTCGGCGAGGATCGGGTGCCCGCTGCCGACGTACCTGAGGTTCTCCACGCGGGTGGTGACGCTGAGCGCGGTGCGGCGCGGGCTCAGGCCGCGGCGGCGTACAGCCTCGAGTGCATCGGACGGCGCCGGGCTGACGGCCAGGCCGGTGCGGTACTCCGTGGTGAGCAGCTCCGGCCGCGAGATGAGGTTGCGCGGCGCGAGGAAGGCACTGAGGTGGTGCAGCGCGGAGCTGTCACCCCGCCCGAGTTCCGGCACGGCCTCGACCAGCCGCCCGATCGGATCACGCGCATCGACGTGCTGGACCGTTGCGGTCTGCAACAAACCCGGATCGACCCGATCGCGTACGGCGGGTGCCGGCTGTTCAGGCCCGGCGCAGAATTCGCTGTCGAGACAGACCCGGGCACTGCCTTCCGACGTCACGATCGGCACGGACTCGCCGTCATCGGTGATCTCGCTGATCGTGATCGTGTGCGGTACGTCGAACACCGCAACCTGCGCGCTCGACTCGGACACCGTCATCCGGTACGCTCCCCGGCTCGACGACGAGGTGAGGGATCGGCCCATCGACGACCGGCCGACCGACGCGCGCGCCTGCGGCGTACTCCCTGACTGCCCATCCGCCGGAGCGTTGCTGACCCCGAGGCTCGCCGACCACGGCAGGCTCCGCGACTGGGTGCTGGACCGACCCGACGTACTCACGCCGATGTCCACGTTGACGACCATGTCGTCGTCCGCGACACCGATCGGCGTCGCGCGGTCGAAGTGCTGCTCGATGGCGATGCGGTAGGACCGGACCCGAGGTGGGTGGCCCGTGCGGTGCTCGGTGAGCTGGAAGGTCAGCCGGTCCTGCGCCGCGTGGTCGTACCCGGTCTCCAGGCGATGCCTGGCGAGCTGCTGGCAGGCACGCTCCCAGTTCTCCGTCCGGCTGAGCACGACGGCCGGATCCTCACCGGCGAGGCCATGGGGCAGCGGGTGGCCATCGGACAGCGGCGGAACCATCGACTGTCGGGACAGGTGGGCGAGGAAGCCCTGCAGAGCCTCGTCGGCTCCGGTCAGCTCCCGGATCATCGCCGGACCCGCGCCGCGCAGTTGACCTGGTCCGTTGCCGAGCCACACCGGAAGGCGGAGCGGGATATCGGTCGGGTGCGGGTCTCCGCGCAGCAGCACCCGGCCGTCGGTGCCGCGGCGCAGGCGGCCGTCTTCGCGGACAAGCGCTGCGGCAGGCACCGGCAGGCCGTACCGGAAGGCGTCGCGTTCCGCCATCCGCAGGTACGCGTCACCCTGACCTTCGGTGCTGAACGACTCCTCGCGATCGAGGCGGTGCACGGTGACCTTGTGCCGCAGCCGCAGCTTCACGCCGACGGTCGGCGCTACTCGTTGGGTGCTCCAACGACTGCCGAGATCCGCGGTGGACGCGGTGTCCTCCTGGCCGGTGTTCCGGCCGGCGCGGACCCCCGGCGCGACGTCGACGGTCGACGAGCCGACGTCGGACAAAGCGGTAGTCGCTGTCGCGCTCAGCGTGCGGGAGTTGCTGAAGCCCTGGGCACCGGACGTGCCGGAGTTGCCGACTCGCCAGATCTCGAGTTTGTGATCGGGGGAGCTGTCGCTGACCAGCTCTGCGGTCTCCAGCTCGGCGACCGTCTCCAACTGCGCCCAGGCGACCGGGCGGCCGCCGTTCGTGATCAGTCGCCAGACACCGCCGAGCCGGGTCGTCTCGTCCAGCCGGGTCATCGCATCCTCGGCGACCAGGCTGCGGATCCGGTCGTGGCCGACGCGGTCCAGCGATCCGAGGCGTCGACGCAGCTCCGCCACTGTCCGGTCGCACAGGTCGTTGAGCCCGTCGACCCGGGTCGCCATGTGCTCAGGCATCGCCGTACTGCGTTCCGCCGACAGGCCCAGCGTCTCGAGATCGGTCTGGTCAGCCGGCGGCGGCACTGTGTAGGTGTGGATGTATCCGAGGTCGAGCGTCGCTGTGTCGTGCTCCGCTCCGGAGTCGACGACCTGCACGGGCGACCATTCACCGGCCGCCGACTCGCGGATCCGCCAGCTCCAGCGCGGCTGCGCCGACCGGTACCGCAGGATCTCGCCTCGCAGCGCCTCGACCGCACCGCTCTGCGCGTACTCCGTGGCTCCGCCGCTGACTGTGAGGCCGCGCCCCGTCGCTGACTCGACTCCGGGAGAGACGACCTTCGCGACCGCTTTGAGCTTGCTGGTGTCCGGCAGCGCCTCGGTCATGACACGCAGATCGGCACCAATCGTCGCACCGGAGGTCTGCATCGCAGAGGTGGCGACGTTGTACCCGCCCTGCACCACCTGCCCGACTTGGGCCTCGTCAATGGTGAGCGGACTGTCCAGGACCTCCTGCAGCTCACCGGGGTCGAGCTTCAGGTGGAACTGGATGAGTCCGTCGATGTCCGCGCGGGGCTCGTTGCCGATCGTCAGCACGAAGCCGTCCGGCGAGAGGATCCGCCGACTCTCCGCCCGCAGCGTCCGATGCAAAACATCCGGTGTGAAGCTGTACGGCGACTTCCGGTCGGCCAGGGCCTGGTTGAGCTCCCGGCACAGCCTGGTCAGATGCGGCAGCCGACCGGACGGAAGCCCGTTGTGCAGCACGCCTTCCGCAGGAAGCGTCGCCGCCGACGCCTTCTGGTAGGCCTGCACCTGTTCGGCAGCCGCCTGCGCAGCCTGTGGCAGGTCGTCTGACTCCAGCAGGGTTCGGTACGCGTCGGCAGCCACTCGCGCTTGGTCGGCGGCAGCGGTGCAGTACTGCGCGATCTGGGCGTGGCGTTCGGCGACGCGCAGACGGCGTACGCCCTGGGTGCGGATCCGGCGGGCGCGCTCGTAGGCAGACGCATCCTGGCTCGCGGCTTGTCGGTCGGCCGCCGCGAACAGTTCCGCGGCCTGGTCACCGGCGGTCTCCGCGCTGCGGGTGCGTACATCGGCACGGTGGGCCTGATCCGTGGCCGCGGACTCGAGGTCGGCGATCTGCCGGCGTACGTGCGCCCGGAAGCTGTCGTCCGGTCCGTGCTGGACGTCCGGGACCACCACGTGAACACCGGCCGACGGAAGCCGCGGTGCCGGATGCCCGCCACGCCGGATCGCCCGCGACAGGGTCTCCAGGTCGCGTTCGATGTCCTCGACCGGACGACTACCGGACCGCTCTCGCCACTCGCGGCTGAGCTGCCGAAACTCCTCGTACTGCGCTTCGGCCCGGCGATCACGCACCTCGCGGGACCCGTCGGCCGCGCTACGACTCTCCTGCACAAGCCGGCGTACCCATCCGGACAATCCCCGCGGCGGCGTGCCTGGAGTGGCGGCAGGTGGTTCGACGGGTGGCGCGGGCGGTCGCAGGAGACGTTCGGCGTCGCGGGTCAGGGACTGCGACTCGGCGATGAGGTCGGTCGCGAGGGGGCGGCCGGGGGAGTGGCGGCGGGCGCGGACGTTGGTCAGGCGGCGCAGGTCGGCGTCGGTAGTGAGTTGGTTGCCGTCGAGGACGTCCTGGAGCAGCGCTTGCGTCTCTGCCCGCTGGGACTCGGGCAGGCCGGGCAGGTCGAGAAGTGTGTCCAGCGCCCGCGTCGCGCCGTCCGCGCGGGATCCGCCGCGAACGCGGTCGACCTCGGCGCCGACGAGCGCCACCGCCTCGGCGACGAGCCGGTCGTCGGCGATGTCGCCGGCGCGGCGGGCCAGCCTGCGTTCGAGCCGCCGCAACATCTTCCGGGCGAACCGTTCGCGGGAGTGCCGTAGCCGGAAGGTGCCGTCACGAAGGGCGATCGCCTCCGGAGCCGCGATACCGAACGCGACCCCAAGGGCCTGGCGCGCACGGCCCTGCGGGTCGTCCTCGGTGATCGCGGCAGACGTCAACCCAGCACTCCCCGTTCAACGTGCCGGTACTTTCACCAGCTGTGAGCGGGGACATTAGCAACCTGATGTTCAGGTTTTCGCCATGTTTCTCAGCAGTAGAGTAACTTTCTGCCGGTGGCCTTCGTCACATCAGGATCGCTTGTACAGCGCGCGGAAATCCTCCAGCGTGCCGCGGTAGTACTCCAGGTCGTCGGTCAGCTTCGCGCGGCTGACCAGATGCGGGTGCCGGGCCTTCGCCGCCGCGCCGTACTCCGACCAGATGTCCGCGTCCGGGACCTCGTCCGCGTCATCGGGCAGGAACTTGATCGCCTCGCTGACCGCGTCGGCGGCGAACTCCCAGTTCAGCTCGACGATGGTGCGGTCCTGGTCCGGCGCGCCGGTGTAGGCCATGTCGGCGTCCAGCGCCCGGCGGGCGAACGACGCGGCGACGATCGCCCACTGCGCCGCGTCGATCAGCTGCGACTTGCCCAGACCGAACCGCGCGCCGACCGCGGTGGCCGCGCGCTCGGAGGCGTACGGGATGGTGATCTCGCCGGCCTGCGAGGCGAAGACCCACGCGTCCGGGCCTTCGGTGACGTTGACTCCGGGCTCGGGCCGGGCCGGCACGACCGCGGGGGCCTCCGGGTCGGCCGCGGTCACCAGGCTCACGTAGATCTGGGCCTCGGTCAGGGTCCTAGCGGTCAGCATCGGTTATCTCGCTCCTAGCTCTCGGCCAAGCTCGTCGTACGTGTCACGCGCCAACAGCAACCGCTCGAGCCGGAACCGTCCCGGCTCCGCATCGCGGACCGCGCGACCTTCCCGCGTCCAGAACCCGTCCTGCGGTACGGCGTCCGCACCGGGCGGCACGAACTTGATCACCTCGTCCACGGCTGCGCGCGCGACGGCCAGCACCTTACCGGCCTCCGCGGGATCCGGGGGGACTTCCGAAGCAGCGGTGTCGGCGACGTCGAGCCATTGGCCCGCATCCAGCACCTCCGACGGCTCCGGTCCGCCGAACGTGGGCCAGCCGCGCAGCGGCGTCTCCCGACCCGGCAGACCGAACAGGTACTCGCGGTGCGCGTTACAGCCTGGACAGATCGCGGCGTAGCTGGAGGTCAGCTCACCGTCGACCTCGATCAGCGCCTGCTCCCACGGCGCGTCGATCGACCCGCAGTCCGGGCAGGGATGCAGCTCCAGATACAGCTGCGCCTCGTCCCAGGTCCGCGCCACCGCGAATGCCATACCGCCCCTCTCGATCGCCGGAAATCATCGCCTTCAAGGTCCGCTCATCGTCTGTCCGTGACCGGTCGGTGCAATCGTTCGGCCGCCCGGCGGATGGTGCGCGGTCGGCGCGGCAGTAGGCGTCATCGTGCGCGCGGCGGTGGTGTAGTCGAGCGCTTTCAGCACATCCCGCGGTACGCCGGACTTCTCCAGCTCGGCCGCGACCTTGCCGCTGAAGCTGCCGTCCGGCGACGACGTGTTGTAGAGCTCGCGCAGGTCGACCCGGCCCTCGGCCATCCGGGCCAGCTGGGGATTCAGCGTCGCGAACGCGGAGGCGAAACCACCGTCGTTCACGCCGAGCAACGTCGGCGGCCTGTTGCGGGCGGGATCGCCGGGCAGCGCCTGGTACTTCCGCTCTGTGCCGTCGGCCTCCTTGACCAGCAGCACCACCGGCTTCTGCGTCGCCTGTGCCCGGTCGATCGCCGCCAGCAGAGGCCGGTACGGCTGGTGCACGCCTTCGGTCTTTCCGTCGGCGTACTCGGTCGCCACGAGGTCCGGGCGTCCCAGCTTCTCCGGCACGGCCTGCAGCCGGGAATTCGCCAGAACGGAATCCAGCTCGGCGCCCTGCTCCAGCTGCCGCAGGCCCTCGAGGTAGCGGTGAGCCAGCATCCGCACGAACATCTGGCCGTTCGCCAGATTCGGCACGTGGGTGGTCTTCTTCGTGACCTGCTCACCGCGGCCGTTGTCGGTGCTGGTGCGGATCGTGGCGTCGTACACGACCGGGATCCGGACCGTGACCATCTGGCCTTCGAGGAACCGGCTGAGCTCGAGCCGGGTGCCGTTCGCGTCCCCGGTCTGCTCCTTGACCTGCTCGCCCATCGAGCCGCTGACCGACACGATGCCGCCGTCCAGCCCGCCGGTCGCGGTCACCGGCGTACGACGGTTGCGGGAGCTGCCGGAGCGCGCCACCCGCTGGCTACGCCAGACGTGGCCCTCCTGACCCGGCGAGGGGTCACCGTCCAGCTCCCAGCCGACCGGGGTGGCGTTGACGGTGACGTTGATCATCGTCTTCCCGTTGCCCGGCTGCGCCATCGGCACCAGGTCGATCCCGCCGTCCAGCAGCCGCCCGACCTTCGCCTTCAGCGCGCTCGGCTTGAGCGTCGACCGGATCAGGTGCCGGAACTCGGCCAGACCACGCCGCCCGAGGAACTGCCGCTGCCGCAGTACGGCGGTCAGGTTGTCGAACAGCTGGTCCTGCTTCTTCTCACCCCGCCCGAACGGCACCGACCGGAGCGGCATCGCGCCCTCCGGGAGCCGCACCGTGCGGTGGTCGGGTCGCTCCTCGGCCAGCTCCGCGGTCTGCGGCGCCGGGCCGTCCTTCAGCTCGCCTTCCGGCATCATCGTGTAGAGCGTCGCGGTCAGCTCGCGCGGCGCGGACCGGGTGACCTGGACGTCCGGATCGAGCCGTCGCAGCTTCGCGCTGGTGCTGGTCATCGCCGCCGCGCCGGCGTTGTGCAGCCGGACCACCTCGGTGGTGAAGACCACCTTCCGCTCCGCGAGATTCCGGACGAAGTCGCCGTGCCGACGGATGTTGGTGTTCTGGTGACCGTCGCCCAGGGTGTCGGTCGTGGTCAGGTCGGTCGACAGGCCGCTGGTCGGATTGACACCGCCGCGTCCGGGCACTCCACCGTCGGCGCCGACGGTGATCGACCGGGTCCTGCTCACGGACCGGTCGCGGCCCTCGTAGTCGTACATCTGCTCGGCTCCACCGGACTCTTCCGGCGCCAGCTTCGGCCGGCCGTGCTCGTCGGTGAGGAGCTTCCCGTCCTTGTCGGTCAGCACCGCGCGGACAGTCACATCGCCCTCGAAGTGCGCCCGCACCACGACCACGATGACGTCGGGATGCTCCCGGCCGTCGAGCGGCGCCTCGAGCGGAATCTCCAGCCCGGCCGGGCCGAGCATGTCGTCCAGCTGCCCGCTGAGGTTCTCCGGTTTCAAGGCGATGTCCAGCCCGGCCTGCAGCACCGGACTCGCGTTCCGCAGGCCGGGTTCGACCTCGTCGACCTGGGCCGCGACCTGTGGCTCCAGGTCGACCGGCCGGGTTACCTGGCCCGAGATCACCACCAGCTTCTCGACCTCGGCCGCGCCCAGGCTGTCCTTGTAGGCCCCGGTGGCGTGCATGGTGCGGCCGGTCCTGGCGAGCTCGTCGGACTGATCGATGCTCGCGGTGAGCTTCTCGTCCTCGGTTCGGTACTGGTCTGCTGCGGCGAGGCCTTCCGCGCGGAGCTTCGCAGCGAAGCGCTCGGTTGTGTGCGTCGCCGCCAGACCAGTGGTGACGCCCTGCTTCTCCAGCGTGTAGCGCCGGACGAAGCCGCCCCGGACGCGCGGACTGAGCGGCAGCTTGTCGTTCAGGTACCGCTCGGCCGCATCGCTCACCACACTCAGCGGCAGGTCGAGCTTGCTGGACGCGTAGAGCTCCAATGCCCGCCGCTCGGCCATCAGCTTCTGGACGGTCGCATCCGGCAGCGGCACGGTCTTGACGACCTGTCCGTTGTGCACGATGTCCGCGAACATCCGGTACTGCTCGAGGAACTGATGGTGCGTGCCGGCATTGATCAGCAGACGCTCTTCGCCCGACGTCTCGCTGACCGTGGTCGACTGCGCAGTACCGCCGGTCCGGCCGAGCGACGCGCCTCCGGAGAACGCCGATCCGTCGGCGGCTACCGGACCGCCGCCGGCTCTGCCGCTGACGCCGCCGGAGGTGGACGTCCCCGACGTGTACCCGACGTCGCTCATCGTGAAGTTGATGTCGACGCTGTTCTGCTGGGTCATCGCGACATGGGTGAGGCTGAGCGCCTCGCCGCGGATCTGCACCTGGTACTGCTGCGGCAGGATCGTGCCGTCCCGGAACGCGTGGACCGGATTGCCCGGGGCCTGCACCACCATGAACGTCGGCTTGTACGTCCCGTTCATCCAGTCGCGGTTCGCGATCAGGCTGCTCGGAGCCAGCGCCGCGTGCAGCGCGGGCAGCGCGGTGGAGTCGGCACGGATCGCCGGGATCGCGTCGACCAGCGCGTCAGCCGCATTGCCCGCGTCGACGGCGACGGGAATCGCCTGCTGGACGGCCTCTGCGGACGGGGCCTGCGGATCCTGTGCGAACACCGGCGTAGCAGCCCGGGCCAGGGAGCTGTCGTAGGCGAGTTCCATGCTGCCGAGGACATCGGCCAGCGGCGCGGCATCGCCCTTGTCGGTGATCTCCGCGAACCTGATCCGGATCCTCTGCCTGACCCGGTCGAGCGGCTCGGTGCTCTCGCTCAGCGTGACCCGGTTGATCCGGAGTCCCGCCGTCCAGCTCATGTTCCGCATGAACGCGGACCGGCTGGCCTTCACCCCGAGCTTGGCGGCCCAGCCGCGGATGCCCTTCGCCGGTGCGATCCCGCCCTCGATCCCGGCGGACACCGGGACCGAGCTGCTCCGTCCGATGGTCCGGCTGGAGGCGACCGAGCTGATGCCGAGCGGCACCTCGTTCTCGTTCGTGCTCGTGCCGCGGCCCTCGGAGACGAAGGTCCCGGTCTTCTCGTCGTACTCCTGGCCGACGGTCAACCGGTACGGGCGCCAGCGCGGTGTGCCGGCGAAGCCCTGGTCCTCGAGTACGACGATCAGGCCGCCCTGGCAGGCCTCGTTCATCCCTGCGGCGAGCCGTGCCGCGTTGATCGCCTGGACGACGCGCTCGTAGTTGGCGAGCTGGGACCTGGTCGCGGGCCGGTCTCCGCGCGGTCGGTCGTGCTCGTCGAGCTCCGGCACCAGGCCTTCCGCCTGGAGCCCCATCAGCGCGTCATGACAGGCATCGTCCGCGCCGACGACGTTCTGGACCAGCCCCTGGCCGACGCCGCGGATCTGGTTCGGTCCGCGGCCCATCCACGGCGGCGCCGTTTGGGGACCGGTCGGCGGCTCCGGATCGTTGCGCAGCAGCACCCGGCCGTCCTGGTCGGTCCGGATCGCGTCGTGCTCGTCCCGCCGGATCGCCCTCGCGTCCGCGCGGCCCCCGGCCCGGAGCAGGTCGTTCTCGGCCACCCGCATGTGCGCCGTACAAGGACTCTCGACGACGATCGGTGGTTTCGTGTCGCCGACCCGGCGCAGCGTCGCGGTCGTCCGGAGCGGGACCTTGATGCCCTGGGTCCCCATGAAACGGTGGACGACGGGCGAGATCGTCGTGTTGCTGATGTTCTGGCCGCCCTGCCGGGACACGTTCCGCCCGGCCGAGACGCTCGGCGAGAGGTTCACGCCGGAACCGCCGACATCGTTCAGGACCGTCGCCGCGGCCAGCGGGTGGGCCGCGTCCGGCACGCCGGGGAACGACAGGGATCCGGTGCCGGTGAGGGACGCGCCGTACGTCTGGCTCGCGTTGCCGCCGAGGAAGCCGACCGGAACCTTCTCCATCCCCATCTCGGAGCTGAACTCGCCGACCAGCTCGGCAGCGCTCCAGTCGGGTGTGACTTCCCAGGTGAGCTCGTATTGATTGTTGTCGGCGGCCCGGAAGCTCCGGGTGAGACCGCCCGGACGGCTCATGTCGTGGATCAGCCGTGGAGTGTCCGCCACGATCAGGCCGGTGATGTGGCTGGCCGTGACCTCGTCCAGGTCGCCGTACCGCTCCTGTGCCTGCCTGATGACGTCCGTCGCGACGCCACGCAGACCGTCGACGTTGTCCATCGTGAAGCGCGGGAACTCGCCGGTGACGTCCTGGGCGTGGCCGAGCTCCGCGAGCGTGACCGTCTTGGACGCCGGCTTCACGGTGTACGGACTGGCGACCCAGGTCTGCTGAGGACCGACGTCGATGCTCCGGACCGGTGACCAGGGCTCGGTGGGGGAGTTGCGTACCTCCACCTCGAGGACGCCGTCCCACTCCACCAGAAGCGACTCGCCACGATGCAGACCCACCCAGCCGAGCTGATGGTGCCCGGTCTCGCCGGCGTTGTCGGCGAGAGTGTGGCCGTGGGTCATCTCGAGCTTCGGCTTGGTCAGCTGGGCGGCCGCGTGCAGCGGCGTACCCGGTGCGGCCATGGCAACGATCGGCTGCAGGTTCAATCCGACGGTGGTGCTGCCGGAGTGCGTAGCGGTGGTGCCTGCACTGATGCCGCCTTCGCCGAGCGTGCCCGACATCTGCTCGGCCATCTCGAAGTCGCGGCGGGTGATCTCCCGGAGGTTGCGTGCGCGCATCCGGACCCGGACCTCGGGCATCTCCGAGATGCTGCCGTCCCCGTCACCGGGGACCGGGAACACCATGCCGTCCGGCGAGAGCAGCAGGCGGTACTCCGCGCTCTCCAGCGGCAGCGGCCCGGTCCGGGGCAGCTGACGGGACGCGCCGCTCGCGGCCAGTTCCTCGTTGATCACGTCGACGGGCAGCGCGACCGGAGCACCCTCGGGCGTGCCGGTCATCAACACATCCGCGACCGGCAGCGCGGCGTGGCAGCTCTGCTCGTACTTGCTGACCTGACTGCGCGCCGCGTCGGCCAGCGCGAGGAGCTGGCCTTGCGACCCGCCCGAGTCGATCCCGTCGAGCAGTGTCCGGTACGCCCTCAGAGCCTTCTGCGCTTCGGCTGCGGCATCGCCGTAGGCGTCGCGGATCTCTTTGTGCCGGGTGGACTTGTTCTCAGCGGCCGTCGCCGTGACCCGCAGTATCCGGGCGCGCTCGGCGGCGCCGGCGTCCAGGCCCTGTTCCTCCGTGTCGGCCTTGCGCCTGGTCTCCTCGGCCAACTCTGCGGCGGCCCGGGCAGTCTCCGCCTTGGTGGCCGACTGCGACTGGAGCTCGGTGACCGAGTCCTCGAGCGACTGGATCTGAGTGAGGACCTCTTCGCGGAGGTGCGCGACCGAGTGCGGTGCAGGCCGCTCGTTCGCGCGTGCTGCGGCGACGCCGAACGCCGTTGCATCGGGTCCTGCGATCGCCTCGGCAGACCAGGGCAGAACGGGCTCGAGGCCGCCGTGGCGCCGGATGGTCCTGGCCAGGCCGTTGAGGTCGCGTTCCAGCTCCGACAGGCTGCGCGGCCCGCTCGGAGCGCCGTTGGCCAGTGTCTCGGCGCGTGCCTGCTGCCAGTCCCGCACCATCACCTGGTACGCCGCATGGTCGGCGTGGAGCCGGCGGTCGCGTCGCTCGTGGCCGAAGACCGACTTCAGCCGGCGGAGGACGCCGCGCGGCCGGTCCGCCTGCGCGGCCGCAATCTCCTGTGTCATCAGGGAAAGCTGATGGGTCCACACGTGACGCAGCTGCTCGTCGGCGAGCCGCGGCGAGATCTGCAGGACGTGCGGATCGTCCGCCGTACCGGACCGGATGATGCCCTGCGCCATCGCGCCGAGCGTGGTCTTCCCGATCTCGACCCGGACGTGCTGCGGTACGTCGGTGACCGTCGTCCGCAGGATCGCCTGCTGCCTCTGCAGGTCGATGACCGGCTGGTCGGTGACCGAGGCGGCCAGATCCACCTGGTTCATCGCGGCAAGAGCCGTCAGCGCACCGGACCCGGTCAGATCGGTCTGGCCACTCGGTCGTCCGCCGGCACCGGTCACCAGGCCCGTGCCGTGAACTTGCGAGGTCCAGACCCGCCGACCTTCGGCACGTCTGTGGTTGCTGCCGACCGGAGCGCGATGTCGCCGGCCGGCCGAGCGGTTCGGCGGCCCGTTCACCGGCCCGTTCACGCCGACAACGAGGGCATCGCGGCTGATCGTCGCCGAGGCCGACACGATCGTCGACAGCGCGACGGGTCGCGTCGATCCGCGCAGGCGGTTCAGCCTGGCTGCGGCCTCCGGGTCATCCGGAGCGGCACTGATCAGCGCGTATCGGAGCAGCGCCTCGGCCTCGGCACGGCGGGACTGATCCAGCCCCGGACCACGCAGGTACTGGTCGAGCGCTCCGACCGCGCCGCGAGCCGGCACCTGACCCCGGGCGCGGGCGACCTCGGCACCGAGCACGCAGATGGCCTCGGCCAGCAGACGGTCGTCGGCGGCACGGTCCGCGGCCCGGCGAGCGAGTTGCGCTTCCAGGGCCCGCATCACGTGCGCCGGGACCATGTCGTCGCGACCGGTCAGCCAGACCCTGCCGTTACGCAGCGGAACGGCGGACGGGTGAAGAATCCCGAGCGCGGTTCCTACTGCCCAGCGGGCGCGAGTCGTCGGATCGGCGGCGGACGAAATGGGTGTGCTCAGCCGACTCACCCCTCCCGTCGGGTGTCCAAGTGCTCACCAGTTGTCACTAGGACGTCCTAGTTCCGGAATCTAGCAAACAATCGGTTACCCGCCAGCAACTCGAATCACCCGAACTGTTAACGATTTACGCCTGACCGCCGACCTAGGATCGAATCCATGGTCGAGCGGCTGGGTACATCGCAGTGGAGCGTCTCCGAGGCGCGCAGCATGGTCGCCCGGCTGAGGCACGTCGCCGGCGACGGCCCGGAGTACGACGGCATCGAACTGTTCACCGCGCTGTGTGCGTACCTCGATCAGCTGCACGGGAAGTTCGGTTTCGACTACGTCTACACCGGAGCCGAGCGGCAGGCACTCGCGGACGCGGTCCGGGAGGTCCGCGGGCCCAGCGGCGTCGGGGATCCGGACAGCGACCGGCTGGTCCAGCCGGTCAACGCGGCGGTCACGCTCGTCGAGGGGCGGGAGCTGACGACCTGGCTGGAGCAGCAGAGCGGATGGCAGCAGGACCTCGGCAAGGCGCTGCGCGCGCTTTACACCTATCTAGACCAATTGTACGGCGGTCCGGGTGCCTTCAACGAGCTGCTGACCACCTTCGAACGCAGGCGGGTCGCGGCCCGGTAACGGCACCGGCCTGCCGGCCCGAGTGGTACCTCGCTGCCATTACGGTAGGCGCGTGAGTCTCTCGTCCTCCACGCGAACCCCTTCCCAAGGCGCCCGGGCCGCGGGCCGATCGGCGGGTGGCCCGAACCGCCTCCCGAGCAGCCGGGAGCGGCGTCCGGCGCTGGCCGCGCTCGCTGTGATCCTGATCCTGCTCGGTGCCGCCGGGTCGGCGTTGATCGCGCTGAACAGCGGCAACCGGTCCGACTTCGTGGCGATCTCCGCCGACAGCCTCCCGCCCGGGCACAAGCTCGAGGCGAAGGATCTGTCCCGCGGCGACCTGGCCGGTGCGACCGGTGGTCTGATCCCGTGGTCCCAGGCGAGCAAGTACCTCGGCCGCTACACCACCACCTGGCTGTACAAGGACCAGTTCGTCACGCCGGAGAACTTCACCAAGGACGGGCAGCAGCCGATCCCGTCCGGCGCCGCTCTGGTCGGCATCAGCCTGGAGGCCGGGCGCGCGCCGTCGGACGGGCTCGACGTCGGCGACATCGTCTCGATCACCCGGGTCCCCACGGCCAACCAGGACGGGACGTCGGCGGTCACGCTGGTCAAGGCGGCGATGGTGACCTCGAGCGCGGGCGCCATCACGGACTCGAAGACCAGCGCGAACAGCTCGCTGAACGTGACCGTGCTGGTCCCGTCCGACCAGATCACCACGGTCGGCGCGGCGGCGGCATCCAAGTCGCTGATGCTGGCGAAGCTGGCCCCGGGGACCAAGACGGACGTGGAGCGCAACGGCGGGGCGAACTGATGGCATTGGTGGCATTCGCGAGCGCGAAGGGTTCACCCGGCGTCACCACCGCGAGTCTGGTCATCGGTGCGCTCTGGCCGCGGCAGGTGCTGCTGGCCGAGTGCGACCCGGCCGGCAGCGACGTGGCGATCCGGATGACCGGACCGGGCGGTTCGGCGCTCAACTCCGACCGCGGCCTCGTCAGCCTGGCCGCCGCGAGCCGGAAGGGCCTGGGCGACGAGGTGATCCTTGCGCACAGCCAGCAGCTCGACGGCGGTCTCGACGTACTGCTCGGTGTTCGGTCTCCGGAGCAGGTCGGCGGCATGGGTGGCTTGTGGCATCCGCTCGGCATCTCGTTCAACCAGATGCAGAACAGCGACGTCCTGGCTGACTGCGGGCGGATCGGTGCGTCCTCGCCGCAGCTGCCGGTCATCCAGTCCGCGCGGCTCGTCGTACTGGTCTGTACGGCGACCGGCTCGTCGGTCGCGCACTTGCGCGAGCGGCTGTCCACTCTGGTGCACCACGTCGACGCACAGCTCGGAGTGGTCGTTGTGGCCGACCCGAAGCGGCGCGACGGCGTCAAGCAGGTCTGGACCGTGCTGGACGCGATGTCCGTACCGGTGCGGCACCGCTGGCACCTGGCGTACGACCCGGCCGGTGCGGCGTTCTTCGACGGACGTGGCCATGGTCGTCTCGACAAGACCCTGCTGATCCGGTCCGCGACCGACATCACCGCGGAGATGGCATCGCTGGTGTCCGCACCGCCGCCGCAGGACTTCGACATGGCCAACGCGGCGTTCCCGCCGGGTGACTATCGATGAGCGCTGACCAGGAGCTGGTGCGCAAGCTGCGGGTGCAGGTTGCGGAGCGGCTGAACGAGCAGCGCCGCCGCGACCAGGTGAACGGCGTACCTCCGATGAGTGCGGAGGACGAGCGGGAGTACGCGCGGTCGCTGATCGTGCAGGTGCTCGAGGACCATGCGCGGTACGAGCTGGCCGAGGGCCGGACGCCGCCGACCCCGGACGACGACGCGCAGATCGCCGGCGCGATCCACTCCGCGCTGTTCGGCGTCGGCCGGCTGCAGCCGCTGATCGACGACCCCGAGGTCGAGAACATCGACATCAACGGCTGCGACCAGGTCTTCGTGCAGTACGGCGACGGTCGCGAGGAGACGCCCGGCCCGGTGGCCGAGAGCGACGACGAGCTGGTCGAGCTGATCCAGGTGCTCGCCGCCCACG
This sequence comes from Kribbella pratensis, assembly GCF_004365355.1. Classification (GTDB taxonomy): domain Bacteria; phylum Actinomycetota; class Actinomycetes; order Propionibacteriales; family Kribbellaceae; genus Kribbella. Next base: position 1,573,892 of record NZ_SODP01000001.1, read on the forward strand.
CGGGTCTGACCAGCCGCCCGTTCGACTCGGCCAACCCCCAGCTGGATCTGCGGCTGCCTGACGGCTCCCGGTTGTCCGCGGTGATGGGCGTGACGTCGCGGCCGGCGGTCTCGATCCGGCGCGCCCGGCTCGGCAAGGTGTTCCTGCGCGACCTGGTGCAGAACGGGACGATGACCGACGACATCGCCTCGTTCCTGCGGGCCGCGGTCGCGGCGCGGAAGAACATCATGATCGCGGGCGCGACGAACTCCGGGAAGACCACGCTGCTGCGCGCGCTGGCCAACGAGATCCCGCCGCACGAGCGCCTGATCACGGTCGAGCGCTCGCTCGAGCTCGGCCTGGGGGAGTTCAAGGACCTGCATCCGAACGTGGTCGCGTTCGAGGAACGGCTGCCGAACTCCGAGGGCGTCGGCGAGGTCACGATGGCCGATCTGGTCCGCCGCTCGCTGCGCATGAACCCCTCGAGGGTCATCGTGGGTGAGGTGCTGGGCGACGAGATCGTGACGATGCTGAACGCGATGAGCCAGGGTAACGACGGCTCGCTGTCGACCATCCACTCGAACAGCTCGATGGAGGTGTTCAACCGGATCAGCACCTACGCGATCCAGGCGATGGAGCGGCTGCCGATGGACGCCACCCAGATGCTGATCGCCGGTGCGCTCGACTTCGTCGTGTTCGTCCGCAAGCACAACGACTACACCCGCGGCGGCGGCCTCAGCCGATACATCGAGAGCATCCGCGAGGTGACCGGGTGGGACGGCCGGGTGCTGTCCGGCGAGGTGTTCGCACCGGGACCGGACGGTCGGGCCGCTGCGCACGCTCCGATCGCGTGCATGGACGAGCTCGAGCACTTCGGGTACCAGCCGCTCGTGCACGGAACGTGGGCGTGAGGCCGTGAGCAACCAGACTCTGCTTGCGCTGCTGTGCGGGGCGGTGGTCGGCGGTGCGGTACTGCTGCTGATCGTCGCGATCCGGGGCACCGAGCCGAAGGACGAGACGCCGTCGCTGTTCCGCAACCGCGGCGCCGGCAGCCGCCGCAACCTGATCCGCCTCGGCGCCGGCATCGCAGTAGGCCTGGTCGTGCTGGTGGTGACCCGCTGGCTGGTGCTCGCGATCGCGCTCGGTCTGCTGGCCGGTATGGCGGACCGCTTCTTCGGCGGCACCGGTGAGGAACGTCGCGCGATCGATCGGCTGGACGCCCTGGCCACGTGGACCGAGGCCCTGCGCGACACGATCGCCGGCGCGGTCGGTCTGGAGCAGGCGATCCCGGCAACCGCGGTCAACGCGGCACCGGCGATCAAGCCCAGTCTGAACCTGCTCGTCGACCGGTTGCGCATCCGCGAACCGTTGCCTTCGGCCCTTATGCGGTTCGCCGACGACCTGAACGACCCGTCCGCCGACCTGATCGTCGCTGCCCTGGTGCTCAACGCACGGCTCCGCGGACCCGGTCTGCGGGAGGTGCTGAGCGCGCTGGCGGACTCGGCCCGCGAGGAGCTCGACGTACGGCGGAAGGTCGCGGCGGAACGGCGATCCACCCGGCGCAGCGTGCAGGTGGTCGTCGCGATCACGCTGATCATGGCGGCCGGTCTGATCCTGTTCAACCCGACGTACATGGCGCCGTACCGCAGCTTCATCGGCCAGGCCGTGCTGACCGTGGTCATCGGGCTGTACGCGCTCGGCCTGCTGTGGCTGCGGCGGCTGGCGAAGATCGAGGTGCCGGAGCGGTTCCTGGTCGGCATGAGCACCGACGGCCGGCTGAGCCGGCCCGGTGACGACCGGATGGAGACGGTGAGCGGATGACCTGGGCCTTCATCACCGGCGGCCTGGCCGGCCTCGGCGTGTACGTCGCGATCCGGATCTTCATCAAGCCGCGGACCAACGTGCTGTCGACGATCGCGCGGATCGACGCCGGGCGCGGCGGGTACACGAGCGGCGCAACGGCGAGCGCGGCCGGCGAGCGGGTGCTCGGCGGCGTCGACCGGGCCCGGGAGACGCTGGGCCGGCGGCTCGAGGCCGAGGCGAACGCGCGGGGCTGGGCGTTCGGCAAGCTCCGCCGTGACCTCGCGGTGATGAACCAGCCGTTCGCGGCAATGCTTGCCACCAAGGTGTTCTTCGCACTCGGCGCGCTGATCCTGATCCCGATCGTGCTGTTCCTGTTCTCCGCCATCGGGTTCGCCGCCCCGGGCGCGGCGCCGGCGATCGTGACGCTGGCCTTCGTGGTGCTGGCGTTCTTCCTGCCCGACCTGGCCTTGCGGCAGGAGGCGGAGAAGCGGCGGCGCGACTTCCGGCATGTGGTCGGCAGCTTCCTCGACCTGGTCGCGATGAACCTGGCCGGCGGCCGCGGCCTGCCCGAGGCGCTGATGACCGCGTCGACGATCGGCGAGCACTGGGCGATGGCCCGGATCCGGCAGGCGCTCGCGAACGCGCGACTGATCGGGATCACGCCCTGGGACGCGATGGCGCTGCTGGGCGAGGACCTCGGTGTGGAGGAGCTGCGAGACCTCGCCTCGGCGCTGGCACTGGCCGGCGACGAAGGCGCGAAGATCCGCTCGTCGCTGCTCGCCCGGGCGGCATCGCTGCGGCGTAAGGAGTTGGCGGACGTGGAAGGTAAGGCGGGTGAGCGCTCTCAGTCGATGCTGGTTGCGCAGCTGGTCATGATCTCGGCATTCTTCCTGTTCCTGGCCTTCCCGGCCGGAGTGGCCATCCTCGGAAGTTAGGGAAAACAGTGACCAGGGCACGGGATCCGCGGCGCGGCGTAGCCCGTCGTACAGGGCATACTGAGGCCTCCTTCGGCCTCACGATCTGGAAGGCAATCGGATGACCTCGGAGTTGATGTTCTGGCGGACCATGGCCCGCTACGCGCTCGCACGGGCGCAGGCCCAGCGGGCCCAGGCGCGACAGGGGCACACCGAGTTGGGCGCCTCCGCACTCGAGTGGGCGATCATCTCGGGGATCCTCGTCGTCGCAGCACTGGCGATCGGCGTCGTGGTGAAGCGCGTCATCAGCAAGCACACCGCCGACATCGACACGGGCAGCTGACGGTCGCAGGTATGCGTTCGGGCGGGCTGAAGTTGCGGCGCAGACGGTCGGAGCGAGGAGTCAGCACACTCGAGCTGGCGATCCTCGCGCCGGCGATCCTGACGCTGATCTTCCTGTCCATCCAGACGGCGCTGTGGCTGTACGGGCGTTCCGTCGCGCTGAACGCCGCGGAAGAGGGTGTGTCCAGGCTCCGGCTGGTCCAGCCGACCGTCTACACCACTGCGGTGGGGGAGAAGGTGCGGTCGGACATCCAGTCCTACGCAGCACAGCTCGGCGGTACGACGTTGCAGCACACCGAGGTCCCGTTCCCGGCGTACAACAGCCCGGAAGGCTCCGTCTCGTTCACCGTCACCGGGGACACCGTCTCGCTGGTCCCCGGGCTGAAGCTGAAGGTGAGCCGGACCGCCACCGGCCAGATCGAACAGTTCCAAGCCGACAAGTGAGCGTGAGGATGAAACTGGGGACGCGCGGACAGCGCGGGCAGCACGGGCAGCACGGTCAGCGCGGCACAATGGCGCTGGAGATGGTCATCCTTGCGCCGGTGCTGCTCCTGCTGTTCATGTTCCTGCTCGCCTGCGGGCGGTACTTCCAGACGTCGTCGCTGCTGGAGAGCGCGGCGCGGGACGGCGCCCGCAGCGCCAGCCAGGCGCGGTCGTTGCCCGAGGCCCAGACCCGGGTGGACGAGGCCGTGAGTACGACGATGGGCCAGGCGATCAAGTCCTGCAAGGATTCCGCGTCCGGCTCGATCACCACCGGGTTCGTTGCCGGGTCGCCGTTGTCGGTCGAGGTCACTTGTACGATCAACTACCGCGACCTGGGGTTGCTCGGGCTCGGCGGCGACACCACGATCACCAAGCGCTTCACCTCGTCCCTCGACCCGTACCGGGGGGTGCGCGGTGACGGCTCCTGACGACCAGCAGCACGACCGGCACCGCCACCGGTCCCGGCTCGTCGAGTTCTTCCGGATCGATGCCCCCGGCAACCACCGGCTGTTCTCGCGGGGCGCGCTGAGTCCCGCGGTCGCGATCCTCGCGGTGATGATCTTCACGCTGGCCGGCCTGGTGATCGACGGCGGGCGTCAGCTCGGCGCACGGTCCCGCGCCGTCGGGTACGCCCAGGAGGCCGCTCGCGTCGGCGCCGCGGCGATCCAGCTGAACGTCGCCGAGGCGAAGATCGACACCACGAAGGCAGCCGCCGCGATCTCCGGGTTCTGCGCGCAGGTGCGCAACAACGACCCGGCCGTCACCTCCTGCGGTCCGACCACGCTGACGGACAAAGAGGTCGACATCCAGGTCGACATCGCCAACAAGACCACGTTCCTCGGCCTGATCGGCAAGACGTCGTTGAAGGCGAGCGGCACCGGTCAGGCGCACGCCGAGCAAGGCATCGAGAAGGCCGACGACAGCCCGACGATCCCGCCGATCTCGGTGAACCCGACCACCGACGGCCCCGGCGCGCCGACCTCCGTCGCCAACCCGCCGACGATCGACCTGCCCTGCCCGACCTGGACCATCGGCTCACCGACCCCGATCTGGACCCTGTCGCCCTTGCCGTTCCCGGCCACCTGCTCCCCGAACGTCACGCCGCCACCGGACACCAACTCCTCGCCGCCGCCGTCCGGCGATCCGTCCGGCCCGCCATCGAGTTCGGAGCCGCCGTCGTCGACGAAGCCGCCCGGCGGCTAGAGATCAAAGGATTGCCTCCCGTGCGTAGGTTCACCCTCCCGCCCGTCGTTCTGAGCGTCGTTCTGGCCGGCGTTCTGCTGTTGAGTGCCTGCGGCAAGAACTCCGACGACGGCACGCTCCCGGTCCCGGCCGGCGGCTCGGACTCGACGACGTCCTCAGACACCCCGTCCGCCGAGCCGTCCGAGCCTTCGAGCGCGCCGACGCAGCCCGCGACCACCGCCAAGCCGACCACGGCGCCCAAGGCACAAATCATCATCAAGGCCGGGAACTTCGCCTCGAACCCCGCCGTCCAAGGCCTCGTGACCAGCTACCCGCTGTACTTCCAGGCGCTGGTGTCGAAAGACGACACGGTCCTGCGGAAGAAGTTCCCGTCGTTCTTCTACTCGGACGTGTCACAAGGCATCTACGACGCCCAGCGCAACGGCTGGATCATGAAGCCCCCGGGCAGCGTGGTCATCGTTGGCGCGAAGCGCACGGCGGACGGAACCGTCGCGGTGCAGACCTGCCGATCGCAGACCACGCAGTACTGGGATCCGAAGGGGAAGCGCTGGACCGTGGTCACGCCCAAAGGATCCGCGGAGGTCATCGAGATGATCCAGACCGGCATCGGCTGGCTGCCGTACCGGTTGGCTACACCGAAAGGCGTGAACTGTGCCCGGGTGCACTATCCGGCCTAGATCAGAACTCGTGAATTCACATTCCGAATAGGTGACGGGGCACTGAGCAACGGGCATGATGCACCTGGTCGAAGATAACCTGCCGAAGAGCCGTCGAATCTGGGGAGTGAGGATGCAGAACCGAGTGGGCCGCGGACTGCTGGTCCTGAGCGCCGTCCTCGCACTACTCATGGCTGGACCGGTCACCACGGCGTCCGCCGAGACGATCCAGACCGGTACCTCGGTCTGCAGCATGTACGTCAACTCGATCGGTTTCGGTGCCTACTGCAGCAACGGCCCGGCCTACGTGCCGAATAGCCATATCGTCCCGCCGCCACCACCCCCACCCACGTGGCGGGAGCGCCTGGGCGGCAAGCCGTTCATCCCGTGCCGTGATTTCGACATCCCGGGCGGCATCCGGCTCCCGAAGGCTCCGGACGGCAAGAAGTGGGTGATGCGGATCACGATCACCGACTACAAACTCGACACGTACGACGGTGGCGATGCGGCACACCTGGAGCGCGCCTATGTTCCGGTCAGCCCGGAGGAGGAGGCGCAGTGCCCGTTCCCGGACTACATGGCGCCCTTCTGGCACGAGTTCAGGAGCAGTTATCCACCCCCGGCGCTGGTGGTCATGCCAACGTTCACGCCTCGGGTCAATGTGCCTGCCTTCTTCTCGCTGACGGCCGAGAGTTCGAAGGTCGAGGCCGACCCGAACAAGGACCCCGGGGCGTACAGCGGGTACATCAACCCGACACACAACTTGAGCATGCGCGGCCTGGTCGTCGAAATGACGGTCGATCCCGGTGACGGGACCAAGCCGTTCAGGTGTCCGATGGGCGTGACGCCGGCGGACGATCCGTCCGGGTACGACGAAACTCAGGACCCGTTCCACCAGATCAACACGTGCAAGCACACGTATCTGCGATCCAGTGCGAACCAGCCCGACGGCATGTACACGGTGAAGCTGACGATCACGTGGGAGGTGTCGTACTGGGTCGGTAAGGATGCAGGCGGCTGGGACCCGATCGGTAAGGCGAACGTCACAGCGGTGCAGCGGCTTCCTGTGCAGGAAGTTGAGGCTATTGGTGGTTGATGGTGGGGGTATGGAGGAGCGATGGTAAGGACGAATGAGCCGGTGCGTGCGGCGCGGTTGCCGCAGCGGCGGGAGGGGAGTCCGGGCGCGGACCGGGTGAAGGGGTTCGTCGCGCTGCTCGCGATTCTGGCGATCGTCGGCGGTGTGCCGTACATCTTGCTGCGGTTCTTCGGGACTCCGTGGCCGGACAAGATGCCGACCAGCAGCATGCTGTTCGACGAGCTGAGCATCCGCACCGTCCTCGGCATCATCGCGTTCGTCATCTGGGTCGCCTGGCTGCACTTCGTCATCTGCCTGATCGCGGAAGCGGTCGCCGAGATCCGCGGCCACGGCCTGTCTCCACACATCCCGTTCGGCGGCGGTTCGCAGACGATCGCCCGCCGGCTGATCGGCACCGTCGTACTGATCGCCGCCGGCGCAGGCGTCAGCCTGCCGGTCGCGAGCGCCGTCACCACCTCCGGCCCGGCCGCTCCGATCTCGGTGTCCGCACGGCACGGCAGCGAGCAGAGCTCGACGTCGCAGTTCCGTCAGACCGAGGCGGCCAGCAAGATCCTCGCGGGCAACCAGAAGACGACGACCGGCGTACGGACGAACCACGACCATCAGGGTCAGGTCATCAAGTACACCGAGGTCCGCCCGCCGCAGGGGCGCAACTACGACTGCCTGTGGGACATCGCGGAGCGGTACCTGGGCGAGGGCCGGCGGTACAAGGAGATCTACGACCTCAACAAGAACAAGCTTCAGCCCGACGGCCGCCGGCTGACCAACCCCGATCTGATCATGCCGGGTTGGCAGGTGCGGCTGCCGAGCGACGCCAAGGGTCCGGGCGTGCACACGGTCCGCGTCAGTATCGACGACCGCACCGGCAAGACCATGGTCAGCACGAAGACCACCACGGAGACGCGCACGGCCGCCAAGCCCACGGTCACGGCGAAGACCGAAACCAAGGCCGGCGGCAAGACAGAGACGAAGACCAGCAACCCGACCCGGTACTCCGAGCAGGGCATCGAGCCGGGTTCGTCGATCGTCATCGGCACCAGCCAGAGCGACCCGGGCGCGAAGAACGTCAAGCCGGGGGAGCCGAGCGTCTCCGTCGAGCCGCACGTTCCCGGGACCGGGCAGCCTGGCAAGTCTGGGCACGGCGAGCCCGCCGGCGGCGGTATCCAGGTGCCCGAGGCAACGCCCGTGGCGACCGACGACGGCGGCATCAACCTGCAGCAGGCCGGTATCTACGGCTTCGGTGCGGCGTTGCTCGCGGCCGGCCTGGCGCTGGCGCTGAAGCGGCGCCGCGGCTGGGCGCAGGGTCCAGGCCCGAAGGCCGCGGGTCACCGTCAGACCGAGGTAAGCCTGCGGCTCGCGTCGGATGTCCCGACCGCGCAGTTCGTGGACAACGCGCTGCGCAAGCTCGGCGCGGACATGACGCAGCTGCAGCGGCCGATGCCGAAGGTGGTCGCCGCGCTGGTCACCGACCGCGCGCTGACGCTGGTGCTCGACCCGTACGAGGCTCAGCCCGAGCCGCCCGGCCCGTGGCAGGCGATTGCCGAAGGCACCCGTTGGACGTTGCGCCGGGCGTACGGTCCGAGCGGCGAGGTCAACGCGCCCGCGCCGTACCCGACGCTGGTTACAGTCGGCCAGAACGCCGACGGCGCCACGGTGCTGATCGACCTCGACACCGCGAACGGGATCGTCTCGTTCGGCGGCGTGACCAACGCGTCCCGCGACGTGGTCGGCTCGCTCGCCGTCGAGCTGGCGACCAACCTGTGGTCCGAGGGCGCCCACATCAGCATGGTTGGGTTCGGCGATGACCTGTCGTCGCTGGCGCCGTCGCGGCTGAGCTACTGGATCCGTCTCGACGACGCGATGGGCGAGGTTGCCCGGCGTACCGAGGCGCAGGTGCAGGCGTGCCAGCGGCGGAACGTCGACTCGGTCGCGGACGCCCGGATGACGCACCCGGACGCGGCGTTGTGGGGCTCGGAGATCATCTTCGTGTCCGCGCCCCCGTCGCCGGAGGAGCAGGACCAGCTGAACCGGCTGGCCGCTGACACCCAGCGCAGCATCGCGGTCGTCGTCGTCGGCGACGTGATCAACTCGCCATGGCGGTTCGTCGTGGACGAGAAGAACCAGGCCGTCTGCCGGCTGCTCGGCCTCGAGGTCGACGCGCACAGCGTCAACCCGGAGCAGTTCGCCGACCTGGTCGCGCTGTTCGACGCGGCCGAGGTGGATGCGCGCGACAAGCGGCGCGCGGAGCAGGACATGCCGGCGTACGAGTTCTCGACCACCGATCTCAGCCAGCCGGCTCCGGTCGAGGTCGACCTGCTCGGCTCGGTCGAGGTCGACGCCCGCGGGGTCATCGACGAGGGCCGCGTCTCGCTGTCGACGGAGATCATCGCGTTCCTCGCGAGCCAGGACTACGGCGTACACCCGAACGTGCTCGCGGGTGCGATCTGGCCGCGCGGGATCAGCGAGGAGCTGCGTGACGCCGCGTTGGAGCACACCCGCCGCTGGGTCGGGGTGGACGCGATGTACGCCGACGAGTCGGGCCGCTGGATGCTGAACCGCAGCGTGGTCCGGGTCGACTGGGACGTGTTCCGGACCCTGGCGAAGCAGGCGACGATGGTGGACGACCCGCGTGGTCCGCTGTCGACGGCGCTGAGCCTGGTTCACGGTCCTGCCTGGTCGAACCTGCCCGGCGGCCGCTACTCGTGGCTCGCCGCGTCCGGGATCGAGCGCCGGATGGCCGAGGCCGTCGTCGACGCCGCACTGCGGCTTGCCGAGGCGTCCCTCAGCCACAACGACGGCAACCTGGCCCGCACGGCCCTCCAGACCGGCCTGAGCTTCTCGCCGGCCTCGGAGGAACTGTGGCGAGCCACGCTCCGCCTGGCATCCCACTTCGGTACGACGGCCGACGTCACCAACGTCGCCGGCCAGATGTACGCCGCCCTCACCAAACACGGCGCCCCCCGGGGCCCGGAAGCCGAAACCGACGCCCTCGTCGACGAACTCCTCCCCGGCTACCACCGCCCCGCCCAGGTCGCCTGACCCAGCTGTGTGCTGCGGTCCCATCTCAGGGGTCAACCCGTCAGTTTGTGGGTTGGCCCCTCGGATTCTCGGGGCCAAACCCACCAACTCCGGGGTTGACCCCTGAAACGGGGAGCAGCAGCGCGCGGGGCGGACGGTCGTCGTACGGTCGATGGTCAGAGCGGGTTGGCCGACCAGGTGTCGCAGGCGGTCATGTCGCCGGAGTCCATGCCCTTCTGGAACCACTTCATGCGTTGGGCTGCGGTGCCGTGGCTGAAGGACTCGGGGGTTACCTGGCCCTGGGTCTTCTGCTGGATGCGGTCATCGCCGACGGAGGCGGCGGCGTCGAGGCCGCGGGCGATGTCGTCCTCGGAGAGTTCGGTGATGAGCGGCTGGCCGCTCTTGTTCGGGACTGTGGTGGCGTGGTTGGTCCAGATGCCGGCGAGACAGTCGGCCTGGAGTTCGGAGCGGACCGAGTCCGAGGACGGCCCGTTGCGGGTCTTGATCCGGTCGAGGATGCCGTACAGGTTCTGGATGTGGTGACCGTACTCGTGCGCGATGACGTACGCCTCGGCGAACTCGCCGCCGCGGGCGCCGAGGTCCGTCTGCAGCGTCTCGAAGAACCCGAGGTCCAGGTACACGCGCATGTCGGGCGGGCAGTAGAACGGGCCGACGGCGCTGGTCGCCGGGCCGCAGCCGGTGTTCACCGAGCCGTCGAAGACCCGCATCGGCGCCCGGGTGTACTTCTTCCCGCGCCGGGGCAGCTCCGCGGCCCAGAAGCTCTCGATCGAGTTCTGGTAGAAGACGAACCGGCAGTTCGAGTTCGACTGCAGGTCGGTGCCCTTCTTGCAGGAGCTCAGGTTGCCGGGTGCGGTGTTCTGCGCGGCGGGTTGGTCGCTGCCACCTCCGCCTGGCAGGCCGCCCGTCAGCAAGAGGATCACGACCAGCAGGATGATGCCGCCGATGCCGCCCCCGACCGGGATCACCCCGCCGGGCAGGCCGCCTCCGCGTCCACCGCCACTACCGCGGGTGTCCTCGACGCCACTGGTGTCGAGATCCGCATCCGGATTGAATTTCACGCCACATACACTAGACCTGAGAGCGGGGGATTTCGGCGTGCCGCGACACCGCCGTGGCCCGCCTCGTCAGCCCGTAGCCCAGCGTAAGGACGCCTGCGAACCCCGATGATCACTGTCTCCAATCTCGAGGTTCGCGTCGGTGCCCGGCAGCTGCTGGCGCCTGCTTCGTTCCGGGTCGGTCCCGGCGACAAGGTCGGGCTGGTCGGCCGCAACGGCGCCGGCAAGACGACCCTGACCAAGATCCTGGCCGGCGAAGGCCTGCCGGCCAGCGGTTCGGTGTCCAAGTCCGGCGAGATCGGCTACCTGCCGCAGGACCCGCGCACCGGCGACCTCGAAGTACTGGCCCGGGACCGGATCCTGGCCGCGCGCGGGCTGGACGACGTCGTACGACGCCTGCGCAGCGCGGAGAAGTCGATGGCCAGCGCCGACGAGAAGACCCGCGCCAAGGGCATGCGCCGGTACGAGCGCGCCGAGGCCGACCTGCACGCCGCCGGCGGATACGCCGCGGAGTCCGAGGCGGCCCGGATCGCGGCCAACCTCGGCCTGCCGGACCGCGTCCTCGGCCAGCCGCTGGCGACCCTGTCCGGTGGTCAGCGCCGCCGCGTCGAGCTGGCGCGGATCCTGTTCGCCCAGGCCGAGACGCTGCTGCTGGACGAGCCGACCAACCACCTGGACGCCGACTCGATCATCTGGCTGCGCGACTTCCTCAAGTCGTACGCCGGTGGCGTGATCATGATCAGCCACGACGTGAACCTGCTCGAGGAGACCGTCAACCGCGTCTTCCACCTGGATGCGAACCGCGCCGAGATCGACGTCTACAACGTCGGCTGGAAGGCGTATCTGACCCAGCGCGAGACCGACGAACGGCGTCGCAAGCGCGAGCGCGCGAACACGGAGAAGAAGGCCACCCAGCTGGTCGACCAGGCGAACAAGATGCGCGCCAAGGCCACGAAGGCGGCCGCCGCCCAGCAGATGCTGCGCCGCGCCGAGCGGATGATGTCCTCGCTCGAGGACGAGCGCCAGGCGGACCGCGTCGCGAAGATCGCGTTCCCGACCCCGGCGCCGTGCGGCAAGACACCGCTGATGGCCCGCGAGCTGTCGAAGTCGTACGGCTCGCTGGAGATCTTCACCGACGTCGACCTCGCGATCGACAAGGGTTCGCGTGTCGTCGTCCTCGGGCTGAACGGCGCCGGCAAGACCACCTTGCTGCGGATCCTCGGCGGGATCGAGAAGGCCGACACCGGCGAGATCATCGACGGCCACGGCCTCAAGCTCGGGTACTACGCCCAGGAGCACGAGACCCTCGACGTCAACCGGACCGTGCTCGAGAATATGAAGTCCGCCGCCCCGGACCTGAACGAGACGCAGGCCCGCAGCGTGCTCGGCTCGTTCCTGTTCACCGGCGACGACTCGGACAAGCCGGCCAGCGTGCTGTCCGGCGGTGAGAAGACCCGGCTCGCCCTGGCGACCCTGGTCGTCTCGGCGGCGAACGTACTGCTCCTCGACGAGCCGACCAACAACCTCGACCCGGCCTCCCGGGCCGAGGTGCTGAACGCGATCCGCTCGTACACGGGCGCGATCGTCCTCGTCACCCACGACGAGGGCGCCGTCGAGGCCCTCGAGCCGGAGCGCGTCGTACTGCTCCCGGACGGCGTCGAGGACCTCTGGTCGAATGACTACGCCGACCTGGTCTCGCTCGCCTGATTACTCCGGAGTAATATCCGGTGGCATGACGGATCTCGGACTGCGGTTCTCGGTGGACGGCCCGGTTGCGCGTGTGGTGCTGGACCGGCCGGAGGTGCGCAACGCGCAGACCCCGGCGATGTGGAGTGCCCTGGCCGACTTCGGTACGTCGTTGCCGCCCGAGGTGCGCGTTGTCGTGGTGTCGGGGGAGGGGCCGTCGTTCTCGGCCGGCCTCGACCGCCGCCTGATCATGGGGGAGAACGATCTCGGCCAGGAGCCGCTGCTCACCCTCGGCGCGAAGCCGACCGCCGAGGTGTACGAGCTGATCGCCGGCTTCCAGGCCGGGTTCTCGTGGTTGCGTCGCCCTGAGATCATCAGCATCGCCGCTGTCCAGGGCCACGCGGTCGGCGCGGGGTTCCAGCTCGCGCTGGCGTGCGATCTGCGAGTGGTCACCCCGGACGCCCGCTTCAGCATGCGCGAGCCGTCGCTCGGCCTGGTCCCCGACCTCGGCGGCACGCAGCCGCTTGTCCAGCTGGTCGGCTACGCGCGGGCGCTCGAGATCTGCGCGACCAGTCGGTGGGTCGAGGCGGCGGAGGCCAAGGAGCTCGGGCTGGCCAACATCGTCGTACCGGCGGAGGAGCTGGAAGCGACCGTGAAGGATCTGTCCGACGCGCTGCTCGGCCCGCTGCCCGGCGCGATCCGCGAGACCAAGGCGTTGCTCCTCGGTGCCGCGGACCGCTCGTACGAAGACCAGCTCAAGGCGGAGCGGGAAGCTCAGGAACGTCGCCTCAAAGAGCTCCTCGCCGCCCTTCAGGGTTAGTGCCAGTTGCTGACGAGTACGTCGTGTGGCGCGGACTCGCCCTTGCCGGTCTCGACGTACTGCTTGAGGCTCATCAGGAACGTGGCCCACTTGGTGCTGCAGTGGTACATGAACTCGACGGGCTCGCGCCATCCCTCCTGCTTGAAGAGCACGATCGTGTACTCGTCGGTCTGCGAGAGCTCGAAGCTGACGTGGGTGCCGATCCATTCGTCGGGGCCACCAACGACCTCCCAGCGAACGAGCTTGCCGGGTGTGGTTTCGAGGACCTTCATGTCGAAGCCGTCTCCGCCGGCGGTGGCGAAGCGGAACTCGATGACGTCGTCGACCTCGCCTTTGGTGTCCTCGGTCCACCAGCCGGCCAGACCGTCGATAGTGGTCAGCGCTGCGAACACGTCCTCCGGGGACGCGATGATTCCGACGCGGTGCAGGATGTCGTACATGACAGTGCCTTTCAGTTGTTGTCTCGGGTTTTCTGGATCGCCTCGGCGATCCGCCTGATGCGCTGCAGCCGCCGGTCCCAGGCGTCGGTGACGTCGGTCAGCTGGTTGATCGCGCGGGCGAGCTGCGACTCGTCCACGGTGTAGCGACGTTCGCGTCCGGACGGTGCGGAATGCACCAGCCCGGCCCGCTCGAGTACGACGAGGTGCTTGGCAACCGCCTGGCGCGTGACGGGCAGCTGGTCGCTGAGGCTGGTCGACGTACCGCCGCCGTCGGCGAGCAGCAGGTCGAGCATCCGTCGCCGGGTGGGGTCACCGATCGCCGACCAGAGCTCGTCGTCGATCACAGCCGGTTCGCCAACCCCTCGGCGTACGGCGGGATGCGCGGGATGAAGTAGTCCCAGCCGCTGGTGTGGTCGGCGAGCAGCTCGTCGGACTTGCCGGCTTCGTCGTACCCGGTCTCGGCGAACCGGAGCAGCGTGCCGCCGTCGGCCGGGATCAGGTCGAACGTGACCAGCACCGAGTTCTCCGCGGTGGCGGGCTCGTCGGTGTAGGCCCAGCGGAAGGAGAAGCGCCGCGGCGGGTCGGCCTCGACGACCGTCAGCGGCTGGACCATGGCGCCGTCGTGCTGCCGGAAGGTGATCGTGCCGGTCGCGCCGGGCTTCGGGTCGAGGTCCACCTCGTCCGGCCACCACGCGCACAGGTGCTCCGGCGAGCTGACCACCTCGTAAACCACCTCCGGGGTAGCCTCCACCCGAATCTCCCGCTCGATGCTCCTGGTCATCGCCCTCATCCTTTCGCAACCTTTTGTTGCACATGACTGTAGACGAGAAGCCGCGGACGCGCAACCAAAAGTTGCGGGAAGTCGCGAGCGGCGGGAAGTGTTGGAAGATCTATCCACAGGGAGGGAACTGAATGTCGTCACCGATGATGCGGCCCGGCATGGGCGCGATGGGCTGGCGCCGGCAGGACGCGTCGGTGGCCGGGCAGAAGCTGGCGAAGGGCACGCTGCCGCGGATCGCGCGGTTCGCGAAGCCGTACCGCTGGCACATCGCGGCGTTCCTGCTGCTGGTGATCGTGTCCGCGGTGCTGGTGATCGCGTCGCCGCTGCTGTTCAAGAAGATCGTCGACGACGGGATCTCGAAGGGCAACGCCCCCTTGGTGACCGCGCTGGCCCTGGTGGTCGCCGTACTCGCCGTGTTCGAGGCCCTGCTCGGGCTGATCCAGCGCTGGTTCTCGGCGCGGATCGGGGAGGGCCTGATCTTCGACCTGCGGACGAGGGTGTTCTCGCACGTCCAGCGGATGCCGATCGCGTTCTTCACCCGCACGCAGACCGGTGCGCTGGTCTCCCGACTCAACAACGACGTGATCGGCGCCCAGCAGGCCTTCACCTCCACGCTGTCCGGCGTCGTCTCGAATGTGATCAGCCTGATCCTGGTGGTCGGCGCGATGCTCGCGCTGAGTTGGCAGTTGACCGTGGTCGCGATTCTGATGCTGCCGATCTTCCTGATCCCGGCGCGGGTCCTGGGCCGTCGGCTCGCCGCGATGACACGGGAACAGATGAACCTGAACGCCGAGATGTCCACCGCGATGACGGAGCGGTTCAGCGTCGGCGGCGCGCTGCTCGTCACGCTGTTCGGCAAGCCGCACCTGGAGACCGAGGACTTCGGCGAACGCGCCGGCCGCGTCCGCGACCTGGGCATCCGGATCGCGATGCTCGGTCGGGTGTTCTTCACGGCGCTGACCTTGGTCGCCGCGTTGGCGACGGCCTTGGTTTACGGCGTGGGCGGCAACCTCGCCGTACGGCAGACCCTGACTGTCGGGACACTGCTCGCACTCGTCGCGCTGCTCGGCCGGCTCTACGGGCCGCTGACCGCGCTCTCCAATATCCGGGTCGACGTGATGACCGCGCTGATCTCGTTCGAGCGGGTCTTCGAGGTGCTCGATCTCGAGCCGATGATCAAGGACGCGCCCGACGCTGTCGACCTGCCCGATGATGCGGCGAGTGTCGAGTTCGAGCACGTGGCGTTCGCTTATCCGACCGCGGAGCAGGTGTCATTGGCCAGCCTCGAGGCTGTCGCCGTACTGGACAAGCGTGTCTCGGCCCAGGTCCTCGAAGACATCAGCTTTGCCATCCGCCCCGGCCAGATGGTCGCGCTCGTCGGCCCGTCCGGCGCAGGCAAGACCACGATCACCAACCTGGTGGCCCGTTTGTACGACGTGAGCGGGGGAGCGGTCCGCGTCGGCGGCAAGGACGTTCGCGAGGTCACGCTGCACTCGTTGCACGACACGATCGGGTACGTCACGCAGGATGCCCACATGTTCCACGACACGATCCGCGCCAACCTGCTGTACGCCAAGCCGGACGCCACCGAGGACGAGATGGTCGCCGCGCTGACCGCGGCGCAGATCTGGGATCTCGTCTCCAGCCTTCCGGACGGACTCGACACGGTCGTCGGCGATCGTGGCCACCGGCTGTCCGGCGGCGAGCGGCAGCGACTCGCGATCGCCCGGTTGTTGCTGAAGGCCCCGAAGATCGTCGTACTCGACGAAGCGACCGCCCACCTGGACTCCGAGTCCGAGGTCGCGGTCCAGCGGGCGCTCGACACAGCGCTGGAAGGGCGTACGTCGCTGGTCATCGCGCACCGGCTGTCGACCGTGCGGGAGGCCGACCTGATCCTGGTCGTTGACCACGGCAACATCGTCGAGCGCGGTACGCACGAGCAGTTGCTCGCGGCGGGTGGCGAGTACGCTGATCTCTACCACACGCAATTCGCAGAAACCGGTGCAGTATCCGGTACGGCGGCAGGTGTCTGATGATCAAGCTGGCGCTCGTTCTCGCAGCGGGGTACGCGGGTTTCAAGCTCGCGTACCACTCCGAGGACGGCCGCCACTACGGCCGCACGGGTGAGCGGGCGGTCAGGACGACGCTGTCATTACTGATCGCGAGTCTCGCCGGCGGCGTCACCTACGCGGCCCTGCTGTCGCACTGACGCAGCCTTCTGCGTGTCGTGCTCGAGCAGATGCAGGACGGGTACGCCGAGATGCCGGCGCGCCGAGGTGGTCCAGTCCAGGTGGAAGAACTCCGCCACGATGTGCGGGCGGGTCAGGATGATGACCTCTTGTCCCCGGGCCTGCTTCACGGTCGCGATCAGGGCGTCGATCGGCCGCTCGTGCGAGATCCCGCCTTCGGCGTGCTGCCCGAGGTCGCGGAGCCGCTGGACGCTGCGTCCGCTGCAGCCCTTCGCCTCGGTGTCGATCGCCTTCTGCGCCTCGGCGAGGTCCTCCCGCTGGCCGGCCAGTCCCGGCCCGTAGAGGTCCGCGGTCCCGAGCGCGCTGATCGAGGCCTCGACGCCCGCCTCGGCGTTGTGGCACGGCACGAGCACGTGGTACGTCACCGGTTCCGGCATATCGTTGTGCAGTTCGACGACGCGTTTCGCGTCGGGCTCGGACAGTTCCTGTTCGACGAGCAGTACGACGTCGTACATCGCAAACCTCCGATGCTTACCAGTCGGTATGCCCCTATAGTGCCCCGAACCGGTCCGAAAGTATTCAACTGGATCGTTGCAGTCTCCGGCGGCCGTAGGTCCTGAGCGCCCGGAGGAGATCTACCTCGCGGAACGCGGGCCAGTAGAGGTCGCAGAACTCGATCTCGGAGCGAGTTGCCTGCCACAGAAGGAAGTCCGACATCCGCAGCTCGCCACTCGTCCGGATCACCAGATCCGGATCAGGGAGCCCGGGGACGTAGAGGTGCCGCCCGATCTCGTCCTCGCTCAACCTGTCTGCGACATCGGCCAGTGTGCGTCCGTCGACGGCGGCCTCGTCGAGCATCGACCGCACTGCGTCGACGAGCTCGAGCCTGCCGCTGTAGCCGATGGCAATCATCAGGTCGCCCGCGTCGCCGCGATCTCGACTGAGCTCGACGGCTTCCTTCAGCGCACGAGTCGTTGAGTCGGGCAACAAGTCCAGCTGGCCCGCGATGTGCAACCGCCAGCGGTGGTCTCGCCGGACGTGATCCGCGAGGACGGTCTCGGTCAGCTCCATCAGGTAGTCGACCTCGCCGGAGTCCCGCTTGCGCAGGTTGTCGGCCGACGCGACCCAGGCAGTCACACACCGGATGCCGGCGTACGCGCTCCACTGCAGGAACTGCTCGAGGTGCTTGGCGCCGAAGCGGTGGCCGATTCGCACGTCGTCGTACCCCGCGCCACGCGCCCAGCGGCGGTTGCCGTCCATCACGATCGCAACGTGCTGCGGCTTCGGCAACCCAGCGAGCTGGCGCCGGAGGCGGGCGCTGTAGAGGCGGTAGAGGCTGCGCATCATCAGCGTTGCGCGCTGGAGAGCACGTCGGCCAGGTCGAACTTCACCGGCTCCTCCAGCTGCTCGTACGTACAGGACTCCGGCGTACGGTCCGGGCGCCAGCGGACGAACTGGGCGGTGTGCCGGAAGCGGATGCCTTCCATGTGGTCGTACCGAACCTCGACGACGAGCTCCGGCCGCAGCGGCACGAAGGACAGGTCCTTGCCGGCCTGCCAGCGGCTCCCTTCGGCGTTGCGCGGCGTACGGACGCCTTCCTCCTGCTTCGCCCACGCCCACGGGTGCTCGTCGAAGGTCGTCACGAGCGGCTGCATCTCCTGGAACAGCTCCTTGCGCCGCTCGAGCGGGAACGCGCCGATCACCCCGACGCTCGCAAGCGTGCCGTCCTCGTTGTACAGCCCGAGGAGCAGCGAGCCGATCCGGTCCTCGCCGCTCTTGTGCACGCGGTAGCCCGCGACGACGCAGTCCGCCGTACGCTCCGGCTTGATCTTGAACATCGTCCGCTTGTCCGGGATGTAGGTGCCGTCGAGCGGCTTCGCGATCAGCCCGTCGAGCCCGGCGCCCTCGAACTGCTCGAACCACTGCGCGGCCGTGTCGTGGTCGGCGGTCGCGGGGGTGACGTGGATCGGCGCCTTCACGCCGGCGAGCGCGTCGATCAGCGCCGTACGGCGTTCGGCGAACGGTCGCTCCATGTAATCGTCGTCACCGAGCGCGAGTAGATCGAACGCGACGAACCGCGCCGGCGTCTTCTCGGACAGCATGTTCACGCGGCTCGCCGCCGGGTGGATGCGCTGCTGCAGCATCTCGAAATCGAGCCGGTCGCCGGACTCGCCGATCACGATGATCTCGCCGTCGATCGCGCAGCGCTCGGGGAGATTCGCCTTCACCGCCTCGACCAGCTCGGGAAAGTACCGCGTCATCGGCTTCTCGTTCCGGCTGCCGATCTCCACCTCGTCGCCGTCGCGGAAGATGATCGACCGGAACCCGTCCCACTTGGGCTCGTAGCTCATCTCGCCACGCGGGATCTCCTTCACCGGCTTGGCGAGCATCGGTTTGACCGGCGGCATGACAGGCAGTCGCATTCCTGCATTCTGTCCCACGCCACCGACACTCACCAGCAACGCCGCTGGTGGACAGTGAACCTGGCTCCCACGGACAATGCGGTGTATGACCTCGGTACCGGTGGAGGGGACGCGTCCGTCGGACGCCGAGCGCGACCGCGCCCTCGCCGTACTGCGGGACGGCGCCGGGTCGGGCCGCCTGTCCCATGACACGTTCATCCGGCGGATGAATTTCGTACTCGGCGCGCAGAGCCGCGGCGAGCTCGCCGACGCCATCCGCGACCTCCCACGCACGGAACCTCGTCACCGCACGTGGACCCGCGCCGTCCGCGCCCACCTGCCCCGCCTGAAGGTGGAGACCGCGGTCTCCCCGAACGCTCGCACCGGAGCGCACCAGCACGGTCCCTCGAGCGCACGCAGCGCCGCCGCCGCGCTTCCTGAGCGAGCCCGCCCAGCCCGACGTTTTGACCCGGTCGGGGTGGTTGCCTCCTGGCTCGACGGTCTTCCGCGGTTGAGCTTGGTGAGGCCGGCCGTCGCCGTACCGCTTCCCGGACTTGCGCTGCCGGCTCCTGGCTCGCCGACTGTACGGATCGGGCGCGGTCCGGGCGCGACGCTGCGGATGGCTGACGAGTCCGTGTCGCGTCACCACGCTGAACTCCGGCACGTCGACGAAGGGTGGCTGCTCCGCGATCTCGGCTCGATGAACGGAACGACCGTCAACGGTCTCCGGATCACCACTACCGTCCGGGTCCGGCCCGGCGACAGAGTCGGCTTCGGCGCGGTCACGTACGTGCTGACGTGGACCGGCTGAGGGCTTGCATCCGGTACTTGGGTACAGGTTTACCGTCGATCTCATGGACGATCTGACCTGGGCCTCCGACGCCTGCACCCTTCCGACCGCCGAACGGCCGTTCCGTGTCGCGGAGTTCGACCAGCTGTTCGCCGAACACCTCCGCGGTTCCGACCGCATGGACGCACAGACCCTGGAGCTCACCCTCGATCCCGAATCCCGCGCGACGGTCGAGGACCTCACCGCCCGCGAGACCGAGTGCTGCTCGTTCTTCACCTTCACCCTGAGCTCGGACGCCGACCAACTGCGGCTACAGATCACGGTGCCGCCGGCGCAGACCGCCGTACTCGACGGACTGTTGTGAGATCGAGCGAGCTGGCCGCCGCGGCCGGCGTCAACCTGCAGACACTGCGGTACTACGAACGTCGCGGCCTGCTGGACGAACCGGCGCGGAGTCTTGGTGGGCATCGGATGTACCCAGCGGAGGCGGTCACGACGTTGCGCGTGATCAAGGCGGCGCAGCGGCTGGGATTCACGCTGACCGAGGTGTCCGAGCTGCTCGACACCGCGCGGCACCGACACGCCCTCGGCGAGGGAGCCGGGCTGCAGGCCCGAGCCCGCGAGAAACTGACCGACGTGGAAGCCAAGATCGCCGACCTGACGGTCATCGCCGAGACCCTCCGCGCCGGCATCACCGCCGGCTGCACCGACCTCCAAACCTGCGCCGGCGATCCGGACTGCCCGCTCCCGTTCCCGGAGATCGGCCAGGCGTGACAGTCCTACGCTCCATCCTGCTCTTCGTCCTGGCGGCGATCGCCGAGATCGGCGGCGCCTGGCTGATCTGGCAAGGCTGGCGCGAACACCGCGGCATCGTCTGGATCGCCGCCGGAATAGTTGCCCTAGGCGCCTACGGCTTCGTGGCAACCTTCCAGCCCGACCCCAACTTCGGCCGAATCCTGGCAGCCTACGGCGGCATCTTCGTAGCCGGCTCCCTCACCTGGGGCGTCCTGGTCGACCGCTTCAAACCCGACCGCTACGACCTAGCAGGAGCCGCAATCTGCCTCGTCGGCGTAGCAGTAATCATGTACGCCCCTCGCAGCTCATGACCCATGCCGCAAGCTCCTGGGAGACATCACCGATGGACCTCGAGCAACTCTGGATTCAACTGGCCGAGGCGGGGATCACGGCGATGCTCAAGATCGACCACGAGCGGCTAGCTGAGCACGGGCGGTCGTGGACGGTCCTGCTGTCCGGTCCGCCGCTGGGTGATGCTTTGGTCCGCGCGGAGGAGTCCTCGCTCGACAGATGCCTGCAAGTCAGCCTCACCCGCCTCCGAGCTGAGGCCCACGGCGAATGGAGTTGGCTCACGGAGTTCGAGCGATGATCGCCGTACGAATCCGGGCACAGGGGGAACGTCGTGGGGGTTGATGTGGTGCTGAATGCCGTCGACCAGCGTGGCACGAGTTCGAGACGCCGCCGGTTGACTCAGTTAGACGTCGTGCCGGACACGCGCGACCTGTTCGCCAGGATCTGCGGGCGAAGCAAGCTGCCGATGCTGCGGCGGGTCGATCCGTACGGCGATCTGATTCTGAGCTCATCAGAAGTGCCCCAGTTCCTGGAGGAGCTGAAGGCCGAACACGAGCTCGCCACCGGCGACGAAGAGCGTTTGCTCCTGACCGCCGTCTCCAAGCTCGCCGAGCGCTGTCTGACGGACCCGTCCACCGAATTGCAGCTCCAAGGTGACTGACCTTTACCCGAAGCCGCCGCACTTGATGATCGCGGTCTGGTCGGCGGACGACGAGGAGTTGGTCTTCGGGCGGGCTTGTGATGTCGCGGGGGAGTTCGGGTGCGTGCTGACGGGTGTCGCGGAGGAATGGCCTGCCAAGAAGGTCGGGTATCACCGCAAGGGGCTGGGCACGGTGATTGTGGAGCGGCTGTTCGCGGCGGAGGGGGAGACGCATCCGGTGGCGATCTCGCTGTCAGCTCGGGAGTTGGGGTGGCCGGAGGCGTTGTGGACGGCGAAGGACCGGAAGGCGGCGTACAAACTGGCCGGATGGGCGACCGACGTACTGCGGGAGCTCACCGCCCGCACTGGTGCCCTGTACGGCTCCATCGCAGTAGAGGAAACGCTGCCGACTCCCAGCGCACTCCGGGCAGGTATCTCGATCAGCAGCCTCCCGTTCCTGTCGGCGGAACTTCCAACCGCGGTGTTTGACAAGTTCTACGCTGCCTTCAGCCGGACGCAGCCCGTCGAGTGGCCGCACGGAACCTTCTTCCCCGACTGGAAACCTTTCACCAAGGGCAGTGCAACCGCACCCGACCGCGCCACCCTCACGGCAGCCTCGACGACCCTCGGCAACACACTTCAACGGAGGAAGAATGAGCAGTGACTTCGCCTTCTGGAAGGCGGTCCCGGGCGATCCTGAGGAGATTTACGACAAGGTTTGTGAGGGGATCACCGACGGGCTGTCGGCCAGTGGTGATGTACTGCGGTTTCGTCAGGAGCTGCTGCGGCGGTTTCCGGATGTGAAGGACGAGCTGCAGCCAGGCGATTTCGACCTCGCGGAGAATCCGGAGGACGCCGAGAAGTACGTCGTGCTCACGCTTTCCTACGGGCGGCTG
The DNA here is from genome assembly GCF_004365355.1 of Kribbella pratensis. GTDB lineage: Bacteria > Actinomycetota > Actinomycetes > Propionibacteriales > Kribbellaceae > Kribbella. The sequence goes on from NZ_SODP01000001.1 coordinate 1,596,192, forward strand.
CGCGACACCTTCGGCGAGGTGCTGGACCTCGCGAAGGTGCACGGGTTGGTTGGGTTCAGCGGGGTAGCCGGCGAGCCGATCTTCTTCGAGGACTGACGAAGGTCAGCGGGCGGCGATGTTTTGGCCGGCTTTGAGGAAGGGGTCGAAGGAGCCGTGGGGGCCAGTGCCGTCTTTGGAGGGGATGATTTCTTTGGAGTATTGGGCCAGGTAGACGCGGCGGTGGCGGTCTGTTCGGTTGGGGCCGCTGCGGTGGATGACGACGCTCGAGAAGACGACGATGGAGCCGGCGGGGGCGGTCATCGGGATGCCGGGGTCGCTGCCGAAGTAGCAGACCATGTCGTTCAGTTCTGGGTCCCGGATGTGCTTGATGTAGGACTTGATGCCCGAGCGTGAGTACGGAAGTAGGTAGACCGAGCCGTTCTCCTCGGTGACGTCGTCGAGGGCGATCCAGCAGGTGAGGTACGGCGCGTGGTCCTCGTGCACATAGCCGGAATCCTGATGCCACGCGAAGGCGGTGTCCGGATCGCCGGCCTTGATCACGTACTGCTCCCAGAACAGCCAGGCGTCATCGCCCAACGTCGCCCGGCAGATCTCCGCCATCATGTCGCTGAACAGGAACTGCCGCAGCTCCGGCCGGTCCTGGTAGATCATGCTGCTGAAGTACCGCTTGCCACGGTGGTTGATCCCGAGCGAATCGGTACCGGCCTCGTCCATCGCGGCGTCGAGTTTGTCGATCGAGTACTGCGCTCCGCCGCGCAACAGCTCGAGCTGCTCGTCGGTGAGCACCCGTTCCAGCACGAAGTACCCCTCGTCGCGGAACTGGGCCAGGTGCTCGGGCGTGACCAGGTCGTTCATGGCGTCCTCCGGTGAAATCGGCTTACCGAAACGCTAGGTCGACCGCACCCGGCAAAGAATGTCTCGCCGCGACCCGGACATGAACATTTTGGCGTACCGTCGCGGCGTGAGTGAGCGCACGATCGTCACGATCGCCGAAGGTCCGGTGACCAGGCTCGGGCAGTTGGTGCTCGCCGGCGAGGTGATCGACTCCGAGCCGATCGTGTCGTCCGCGCTCCGGGTGATGGACGCCTACGTGCTGCCGGTGCTGATCGATGGCGAGGGCAACTATCGCGACGCGGGCGGTCGCGCGGAGCGGATCACCGCGGGTGCGCACACGCTCGTGCCGCCGGGGTTCCCACACACGTACCACACGGATCCGGGAGAGCGGTGGATCGAGCTGTTCGCCGTCTTCACCGGCCCGATCTTCGACGCGCTCCCGCACCTGACCGGCTCCGGCCCGCGCTACCCGACCCCGCAACCCTCGGTCGAAGCCCTCCGCACCGTAGAGCGCGCGCCGCCCACGACCCGCCGCGCCGCCGAACATCAACTGATGGCACTTGCCGCCTGGCTCGTCGACGTCGAGGACACCACGACGGAAGACGTCAGCATGGAGATTGTGGACGCCATGACGCGCCTCGCCGACGACCTCACCGCGAGCACCGACCTCGCCGCCATCGCCGCCGAGGCCGGCCTGACCTACGACACGTTCCGCCGGAGATTCGCCAAGCAAGTCGGCCAGACGCCCGCCGCGTTCCGGAACGTATGCCGCTTGCAGGCCGCGGCCACGCTCTTACGCCTGACAGACCTCACCCACCGCGAAATCGCCCGAACCCTCGGTTTCACCGACGAGTTCCACCTCTCACGCCGATTCCGCGCGCACTTCGGCGTCGTCCCCCGCGACTACCGGCGTACCTGACCCCCCCCGGACTTGGGGATCGCCGCGAGCGGCGCACGAGATGTGCCTGTGTACTGCGTGTGCCTGGCGGTGCGGCGTACTGCGTGTGCCCGTGGCGTGCAGCGTGTGTCTGCGTGTCCGGCGTACTGCGTGCGCCTGGTGCTCCGGCGTACTGCATGGGCCCGGGGCGGCGTACGGCATGTGGCTGTGTCGTGCGCGGCCGGCGTACTGCGTGCGTCCATGGGTGCGCGGACGTACTGCGTGCCTCGATGGGCGTTCGGCGTACTGCGTGTGCCCGTGGGGCCGGCGTAGTGCGACCCCGGCGGAGCGGACGTCCTCCGTGGGGTCGGCCCGAGCGGGGGTACTCCGTGGGTCGGCCCGCTGGAGGGCGTGTGGCTGGGTTCCCCGCGTACTGCGGGTGCCTGGGTGCGCGGCGTACTCCGCAGGTCTGTGCGGCGTGCGGTTCGAGGGCGCCTAGGGGATCAGGACGACCTTGCCTGTGGTGGTGCGGTTTTCGAGGGCGTGGTGGGCGGATGCGGCGTCGGATAGGGGGAAGGTTGTGGTGAGGGCCTTCCAGCGGCCTGAGATCGTCTCCTCCAACGCCGCCACCTCGAGTTCGCGGAGTTGGCGGGTGAGCTTGGCGCCGATGGCCCAGCCTGCGGTCAGGCCTCGCGACATCAGGTCCTCGTGGGTGAACTGGATCGGCCCGCCGCCCGACCAGCCGAACATGAACGCCCGCCCGCCGACCCCGAGCAACTCGAACGCCTTCTGACCATTCGGCCCGCCGACCCCATCCAGCAGCACGGTGAGCTCTACCCCGCCCTTCAACGCCGCGGCCCACTCCGGATCCCGGTAGTCGATCGCGTACTGCGCGCCCAGTGACCGCACCAGCTCCACCTTCGCCGGACCGCCCGCCAACCCAACGACAGTCGCCCCAACGTTCCGAGCCGCTTGGACGAGATAGCTGCCGATCCCGCCCGCAGCGGCAGTCACCAGTACGACGTCGTCCGCCGTCAGCCGCGCCTGGCGAAGGATGCCGGCCGTCGTCCGACCCGTCCCGATCGCCGCGACCGCTTGCGCCGCATCGACATGATCAGGAATCTCGTACAGCGACTCGACCTTCGCCACGGCGCGTTCGGCGTACCCGCCTGGCACCATGCCGAGATGGACCACGACCCGTTTGCCGACCCACGAGGAGGAAACGTCTGGCCCGACCGCGCTCACCCGGCCGGCGACCTCCCGCCCCGGGATCGTCGGCAACTCCGGCACCGGGATCGGGCTGCCGCCCGTCGCGCCCGCCCGGATCATCGTGTCGACAAGATGAACCCCGGCCCCCTCGACGTCCACCAGGACCATCCCGGGCCCGGGTACCGGGTCAGGAACCTCCTCGTAGAGCAGATTCTCCGCCGGACCGAACGCATGCAATCTGATCGCCTTCATCATGATCCGCAACGCTAGAACCTCAACAATGATTGAGGTCAACCACTGCCACTTCCTTACGTTGTGTACTAAAGTGCGATCCGAGGGAGGGTGACGTGGCGAAGATTCTGAGAGGTGCGACCGCGCAGGAGACCCACAGCGCGATCCTGGACCTGATCCGCTCGAGCGGCACGGTCACCCGCGTCGACCTCGCCGACCGGTCCGGGCTGACCGGCGCGTCGATCTCCCGCGTGGTCAAGCGACTACTCGCCGACGGCCTGATCATCGAGACCGGGTACGGCGACCCCACGGGCGGCAAGCGCGCCACGCTGCTGCAGTTCAATCCCCGCGCCCGGCACGCGATCGGCATCGCGGTCGACACGCCGAGCACGACGTACGTCGTCACCGACATGAGCGGGCGTGTGATCGAGCAGGTGTCGTCGCGGGGGATCGGGAAGGACGCGCCGGCGACGGCCGTGCAGCGGATCACGGCCGAGCTCGAAGACCTGATCGTGAAGGCGGAGATCGAGCCGTCGACGCTGGTCGGCGTCGGGGTCGCGCTGGCCGGGCGGCAGGGGCGCGGCGGCACCCGGCTGCTGCGGACGGACTCGGAGAAGTACGCCTGGGAGCCCTTCGCGGTCCGCGACACGCTCAAGGACGCGATCGACCATCCGATCGTGGTCGAGAACGACTCGACCTGCGCCGCGATCGGCGAGTTCTGGGCGGGCAAGATCCCCTCGGTCAACGACTTCGCCACCGTCTACATGGCCGCCGGGTTCGGCCTCGGCCTGGTCACCAACGGCGATGTGTACCGCGGCTCGTCGTCCAACGTCGGCGAGATCGGCCACATGGTGCTCGACGTGAAAGGTCCGCAGTGCTGGTGTGGCGGCCAGGGCTGCCTGGAGAGCCTGGCAGCACCCGCCGCGGTGGTCGCACGCGCCGGTCAGGATGAGCAGCTCGCGGACAAGCTCGGCCTCCGCGGCCGCCGGCTGTCCATCCGCGCCGACTTCGCGAAGATCGCCCGCCTGGCCGCGGCCGGGGACCCGCGCTGTGTCGAGCTGATCGAGGAGTCCGCGACGTACCTGGCCAAGGCGCTGCTGTCGATCACCAACCTGCTCGACCTCAACCAGATCATCCTCGCCGGCCCCGGTTTCAGCGAGGCCGGCGATATCTACGTCCGCATCGCGGCGCAGGAACTCAACCGCCTGTCCTTCGTCCGCGCGATGCATCCCACCCGTGTCGAGCTCTCCAAACTAGGCCCGAGCGCCGCGGCCCTGGGAGCCGCCTCACTCGTCCTCCACACCCAACTAACCCCACACCAGAACACCCGCTCCTAGCGCCCCCACCCCACCCCGCCCCGCCCCGGCGCCCGACCCGCCCCGGCCCCCGGCCCGCCCCGGCCCCCGGCCCGCCGCCCGGCCCCACCCGCCCCGCCCCGGCCCGTTTGGTGGGTATACCCACCGCCGTGTGGGTTGGCCAACCGGAATCCGGTTGGCCAACCCACGTTGTGGCTGGCTTACCCACCAGACGCGGGACGAGGGGGGACTGGGCGGGGGCGGGCTAGCTGAGGTGGTCCTTGAGCCAGTGCCCGCTCTTCTTCACCGTGCGGGCCTGGGTCGCGTAATCGACGTACACGATGCCGAAGCGCCGGCTGTAGCCCCAAGACCACTCGTAGTTGTCCAGGAGCGACCAGACGAAGTACCCCTTGAGCGGGAAGCCCTCGGCGACCAGGTCCTCGCACACGGCGATGTGCTGCTTGATGTAGTCCAGCCGGTCGTCGTCCTCGATGGCGCCGTCGGCGGTCACCGAGTCCGGGTACGCCGCGCCGTTCTCCGTCACGTACAGCGGCAGCTCGGGTGCGAGCTTGTTGATCGTGACCAGGATGTCGCGCAGCCCGGACGCCTGGATCGGCCAGCCCATCTGCGTGCGGGGGAGACCGGTGTCCACGGCAACGACATTCTCGCTGCCCGGCTGCGTCGACGCGACTGGCGACGAGATCGGTCCGTCCGGTGCCGCGACCGTGGTCGGGCAGTAGTAATTGACACCCATGAAGTCCAGTGGCGCCGCGATCAGCGGAAGATCCGCTTCCTGCTCGGCGAACCAGGAAGTCATCCCGGTGTCCTCCAGCACGTCCGACGGGTAGCGCCCCGACAGCAACGGTTCCAGGAAGAGACGGTTCCGCAGGCCGTCGACCCGGCGCGCGGCGTCGCGGTCGGCGGGGGAGTCGGTCGCGGCGTGGATCGGCGCCGGGTTCAGCGCGATCCCGTACGACGAACCCTCGGAGCGGATCGCGTTGAGCGTCAGCCCGTGCCCGAGCAGCAGGTGGTGCACGGCCTTCAAGGCGTCGGCGCCCTCGGTCCGGCCCGGGGCGTGCTCACCGTTCCCGTACCCGAGGAACGCGGAGCACCACGGCTCGTTCAGCGTCATCCAGTGCTTGACGACATCGGACAGCCCGTCATGCGCCAGGACGGCATAGTCGCGGAACCGCTCGGCCGTGTCGCGGTTGAGCCAGCCGCCGGCGTCCTCCAGGGGCTGCGGCAGATCCCAGTGATAGAGCGTTGCGTACGGCGTGACGCCGTTCTCCAGGCACGCCTCGGCCAACCGCCGGTAGAAGTCCAGCCCCGCCGCGTTGGCGGCACCCGATCCGCCGGGCACGATCCGCGGCCACGCGATCGAGAACCGGTAAGCGTTCAGCCCGAGATCCGCCAGCATCCGGATGTCCTCGCGGAACCGGTGGTAGTGGTCGTCGGCGACGTCACCGTTGGTGCCGTCCGCGATCTTGCCCGGGGTGCGCGCGAACGTGTCCCAGATGCTCGGGCCGCGCCCGTCGGTGGAGACCGCGCCCTCGACCTGGTACGACGCGGTCGCCGCGCCCCACGTGAATCCGCTCGTCACGTCGTCTCCTTCTCAACCCAGTACTGCCTGTCCGGAAGTAGGCTACCTAACCGGTTAAGCAACTCACTCGGGAGGTCCACGGCCAGCGCCGCCTCGAGCGCGTCGACCCGGGCCGGCTTGGTGATCCCGACGACCGTGCCGGCGATCCCCGGGTCGTCCACCGAGTGCCGCAGCGCCGCCGTCGCGAGGTCGGCGCCGTACTCCTGGCACGCCTTCTCCATCTGAGCCACCGCGTCCAGGACAGCCGGTGCAGCCTCCCGATAGGCGTACTTCGTCGCGCCTGCCGGATTCGCGAGGATCCCGCCGCCGTAGACCGCCGCGTTCACCACGGCGATGCCCTCGGCGCGGGCCCGCTCGAAGACACCGAGAGCCGAGTGATCCACCAGGCTCCACCGGTTGTGCACGAGCAGCACCTCGAAGCCGCCGAGATCCAGATAACGGGAGAGCTCGCGAGTGTCCCCGCCCGCCAGCCCGACGTGCCCGATCTCGCCGTCCGCCCGTAGTTGCATCAACGTGTCGACCGCGTCCCGCATCGAGTCGAAATCGTGGAACTCGGGGTCATGCAGATACACCAGCGGCAGCTCGTCCAGTCCGAGCCGCTCCTTGCTCTCGGCGACGCTCGCCCGCACCCGCGCACCCGAGTAGTCCCCGTCCCGCGCGTCGACCTTGGTCGCGACCAGGAACCCGTCCGGTAGACCGCCGTGTTCCTTGATCGCCAGGCCGATGCGCAGTTCGCTTTCGCCGTCGCTGTACCCGTTCGAGGTGTCGATCCAGGTCAACGGGCCGGCGAACACGCGCAGTACCAGGTCGATCGCTTCCTGCCGCGTCACGTCGTACCCGAACACCGCAGGCATGCTTCCGAGCCCGCTTCCGCCGGCGCAGACGGCGGACACGGTCAGGCCGGTGGAACCGAGAGGACGCAGCCAGTTCTCTGTCATGCCTCGGAGCCTACGGCGAAAGCGAACCCGTCGCTGTCGACGTAGACCTTGGTTCCGTCCGGGGCGGTCTCGGCCGGCAGGTCCGGCGGATCGCCGACAAGTTCGGCGTACGCGAACCCGGCGACGTCGAGCTGCGGAGCGCGGGCGCTCTTGTCCACCTCGTACGTGAACACCTCCAGGACCGTGTCCCCGCCCTTCAGGTAGCCGATGTGGAAGCCGCGCTTGTCGTGGGGTTGCTCGATCGTGCCGATGAACGAGAAGCCGTAGTTCCGGTCGTAGTACGCGCTGGTGGCCTCCCGGTCCTCGATCGTCACCGCGACGTGGTCGAACCGAGGCCGCGCCGGTACGCCGAGCGCCCGCTCGCGCGCGACGCCGTCCGCGTCGAGGATCTCGGCGTACTGCAGGTCGCCCTGGATCATCTCCAGCAGCGTGCCGTCCGGGTCGTAGAAGAAGCAGATCCGGACGTTGCCCTCAGCATCGAGCGGGTCGAGCTTGAACTCGACCCCGGCGTCCTTGAGTACGGCCGCCCGCTCGTCGATCCGGTCGACCTTGAAACCGATGTGCCGGAAACCCTTCTGCAGATCGTCCGGCGACCAGGTGCTCTGCTCCCGGCCGTTGCCCACGGCCCGTAACTCGACCGTCGCGGTGACCGCGTCCAGCACCGCCCGCTCCGACGTCACCTCGCCGGCAACGGACAGCTCGAGGAACCTGGTATAGAACTCGACCGAGCGGGCGACATCGGTGCAGTTGACCACGACGTTCTTGATCGGCATACGACCTCTTTCGGCAGATGAGTGAGTCAGTTCTTGACCGCGCCGAGCATCATCCCGGCGACGAACTGCCGCTGCATCCGGACGTAGACGATCACGACCGGTACGACGGACAGCGTGAGGCCGGCGGTGAGGGCCGGCCAGTTCGTGGAGTACTGGCCCATCAGGGTGAACAGCACCGGCTGCAGCGGGAGGGCGTCGGTGTTCCGCAGTACCGTGTTCGCGATCAGGAACTCGTTCCAGGTGGAGAGGAACTGGAAGATCACCACGGTCGCGATGCCGGGGCGGGTCAACGGCAGGATCACCCGCCGGAAGATGGTCAGCTCGCTGCCGCCGTCCACCCGGGCCGCCTCGATCAGTTCGTCCGGCAGCGTCTGGAAGAACGCCCGCATCAGGAACATCGCGAACGGCGCCGACCCGGAGATGTACAGCACCAGCAGGCCGGCCTGGCTGTCCAGCAGACCGAGCGATTTGAGCTCGAGGTACAGCGGGATGATCAGCGCCGTCGACGGCATCATCAGTGTGGTCAGCAGCAGGACGAAGAGCGTGTTCCGGAACGGAAAGTCCAGCTTCGCGAACGCGTAGCCGCTGAGCGTCGCGAAGATGAGCACCCCGATCACGGTGACCGACGTGATCCAGACGCTGTTCCAGAAATGCAGCGGGAAATCGATCGACGTCCACGCATTCTTGTAGGCGACGCCGGTGAACTTCCGCGGGATGATCGGCCCGTTGAAGATCGTGTTCTGCTCGCGCAGCGACGTCAGCAGCATCCACACGAACGGGAACGCCATCAACAAGCAGAACGGCAGCAGGACGAACGTGGCGAACGACTTCCCGATCCACTTGGTCCTCATCGGTCCGCCCTCCGCGTCAGCCAGAGCTGGGCGATGACCGCGAGCGTGCAGAGCACCATCGTCACCACGCTGAACGCGCTCGCGTACCCGAGCTGCGGGATCGAGCCGGACGTCGACCCGAACGCCAGCGAATACAGGTACGTGCCGAGTACTTCGCTGCCGTGGTTGGGCCCGCCGCCCGTCATCACGAAGATCACGTCGAACGCCTTGAACCCGTTGAGCAGACCGAGGCTGACGATCAGACCGGTCACGATCCGCAGACTCGGCACCGTGATGTGGCGGAATTGCTGCACGGTGTTCGCGCCGTCCATCGCGGCGGCCTCGTACAGGTTCGGGTCGATGCTCTGCAGGCCCGCGAAGTAGATGAGCATGTTGAATCCGAGCCCGCCCCAGACCGTCACCACGACGATTGCCGGCAGCACCGTCTTGTGGTCGGCCAGCCACGGATGCTGCAGGCTGTCCAGACCGATTGCCCCGAGCAACCGGTTGAGCGTGCCGATGTTCGGGTCGTAGATCAGCTTCCACAGCACCGCCGACACCACGAACGACACGATGCCCGGGATGAATAGGATGGTCCGGACGACGACGCCGACCTTCGACCAGATCACGTTCACCAGCACCGCGGTGACGAGGCCGAGGAACGTCAGGATCGCCGTCGTCACGCCGGTCAGCACCAGCGTGACGATCAGCGCCCGACGCGCCACCGGGTCGTGCAGCATCCGGCTGTAGTTGTCGAAGTGCACGAACCGCGGCGACCCGAACCCGCCCCACGAGGTCAGGCTCAGGTAGGCCGTGTAGAGGATCGGCCAGAGCACGAACGCCAGGAACAACGCGAACGTCGGCCCGATGAACACGTAGCCGGCGATCCGTTGCGACCGTCGCAACGGCGACCCGAACCGGTACGACGTTCGCCCGGCGGATCGTCGTACGACGTCGTGCCGGGAGAGCGTTGTCGCCATCCGATCAGCCGCCCTTGGCGTTCTGGACCGCCTGCTGCATCGCCTTCGCGACCGCGGCCGGCTCGCCGGTGCCGTCGAAGATCTTCGCGAGCGGATCGCCGGCCGCGACCGAACCGGGACCGAACGGGATGTGCGGGCACCCGTCGCCGTCGAGCAGCCAGGACGTCATCTGCTTCATGATCGGCAGCTCGATCCGGGCAGCTGCGCTCTTGGTGGCCGGCATCGAGTTCGAGTCGTTCATCGTGGGGGAGTACTGCTCCGCGGAGTACATGAACTTCAGGAACTCCAGCGCGGCGTCCTTGTTCTTGCTGTTCGCCGCGACCGCCCAGCCGGCGCCGGCCTGGTTCGCGGTCCAGTGCCGCTTGCCCGGCGCGATCGCCGGGGTCTTCATCACCTTGTAGAGCTTGTTGAACGCGGGCGTCGCGTCCTTGGTCAGGCCCTGCGGGGTCCAGCTGCCGTTGAAGAGCATCGCGGACTTGCCGGTGTAGAAGATCTGCGGCGCCTGGTCGCCGCTCGTGCCCGTCGTACCGGGCTGGAAGACGCCGCCCTTGACGATCTTCTGCTGCAGCTCGATCGCCTGGATCACCTTCGGATCCTCGTACGTCGCGCCGTCCTTGAGCTGGTCGAGCTTCAGGTAGAACGTCGGGTCGTCGGCGACCTGCGTGATCAGCGGCAGGAAGAAGTCGAGCGAGCTCGTCGTCGGGTTGCAGCTCAGCGCCACCGGGAACTTGCCGATCGCCTTGATCTTCTGTGACGCCGCGATCAGGTCGTCCCAGGTCTCGATGCCGTCCTGTTCGACGCCGGCCTTCTTGAGCAGGTCCGGGTTGTAGAAAAGGCCGAACGTCTGCGCCATCCAGCCGACCGCATACTGCTTGCCGTCCAGGGTGTACTCCTGGTTGGCCGAGTCGAAGAAGTCCTTCAGGAAGTCGTCACCGAGCTCCTGCTTGAGGTCCGCCGAGATCCCGCCGGTGCCGTAGGTCAGCGCGCGCGTGTGCGGCGCGAAGATCTCCGGTACGTCCCCGCCGGCGACCGCGGCCTGCAGGGCCGGCAGGTATTGGTCCGGGGTGCCGAAGATCCGGTTCTCGATCTTGATATTGCTGTGCGCGGCCTCGAACGCGCTGATCAGCTTCGGGAACTGGTCCTCCTGGTCGTTGTACCACGACCACATCCGGACCACGGCCTTCCCGCCGCTGGTGGTGCCGCCGCCGCTGTCACTGCCACCGCAGGCGGCCAGTGTGGATCCGAGCGCGGACCCGAGGCCGAGCGCACCCACCGCCCCTTTGAGAACTGTCCGCCGCCGCACGTGCTGTTCGCCCATCGGAGACTCCTCGTCGTTCGCCTACCAACTTCCTAACTGAAAGTAAGAAAGCGGTCAAGATCGCAGCCACCTCGACTTTGTGCACGGGTCAACCGTTTCGGCGGCCCGCAGATGGTTGGTGGGTGCTCAAAGTCGGGTGGGTGGGGGCGCACATAGGGTTGGGTCATGGTGATCCGGTTGAGCGAGCAGTGGCCGGAGGTGAGCTCGGACCGGCTGTTGTCGGAGTGCGTCCCTCCGCCGAGGTTCTCCGACGTGCGCTTCGCCACCTACCGCCCCGACCCGGACGAACCCTCGCAGGCCGAGGCCCTGGCCGCGCTGACGGACCGCGCCGCCAAACTGTCCTTGCCCCGGCAAACCCCCTCGGTCTGGGCAAGACTCCGCCGCAAGGCTGCCGTCCCGGGCAAGCAAGGTATCTACCTGGACGGCGGTTTCGGCGTCGGCAAGACCCACCTCCTGGCCTCGCTCTGGCACGAGTCCGCCGGCCCGAAGATGTACTGCACCTTCGTGGAGCTCACCAACCTCGTCGGCGCCCTCGGCCTACGCACAGCGGTCGACAAACTGTCGTCGTACCGGCTGATCTGCATCGACGAGTTCGAGCTCGACGACCCCGGCGACACGATGCTGATCTCCCGCCTGATCGGTCAGCTGGTCGAGGCCGGCGTCGAGTTCGCCGCCACGTCCAACACGCTCCCCGACAAACTCGGCGAGGGCCGGTTCCAGGCAGTCGACTTCCTCCGCGAGATCCAGGCCCTGGCCGCCCACTTCGACGTACGCCGGATCGACGGCCCGGACTATCGCCACCGCGGCCTCCCCGTCGCGCCCGACCCCTGGCCGGACGAGAAGGTCGAGCAGGAAGCCGGAGACCGGCCCAATGCCTCCTGCGACCATTTCGTCGATCTTCATCGCCATCTCGCCGAGCTGCACCCGAGCAAGTACGGCGCCCTCCTCGACGGCATCGAGACGGTCGCGATCACCGACCTACGCCCGCTGACCGACGAGAACGTCGCCCTCCGTCTGGTCGTGCTCGCGGACCGGATGTACGACCGCGACCTCCCGCTGCTGGCCGGCGGCGTACCCCTCGACCAACTCTTCTCCCCGGAGATGCTCAAAGGCGGCTACCGCAAGAAGTACCTCCGGGCGCTCTCGCGACTCATCGCGCTGGCTCGCGCTGCCTGAGCCTCCGGCGTGCTTCCCTGAGGGGATGAGTCGTCGGACGATCTCGCTTCTGCTGCTCGTGGTCGCGCTCGGGCTGTTGTTCGCCGGTGGCTTCGTCCAGTTCGACGACACGTCGGGGTTCGGCTCCGAGCGATGGATCTTGCTGCTCGGGGGGCTGGCGTGCGTCGCGGCGCTCGTGTCGGTCGTGGCCGCCTGGCCGGACCCGAAGGCGCGGCTGTGGCTGGGCATCGCCCTGGCCGTCCTGACCGGCCTCTTGGTCTGGGGGAGCATCTCGAACGACGGATTCCGATTCATTTACACCCGGAGTGAAGGTGAGCTCGCCCTGCTGGAGCTCGCGATCGGCCTGGTCGCCTTCGTACTGATCGCGAACGGCGTGCAACCGGCGCCGGCGAGCGAAACGGCGACGGAACCAGGTACTGCCGCCCAGGCCGGACCGGGCAGGTGGCTGGTCCGTACGGCGGGCTACTTGTGCGGCACGATCGTCGTGGCACTGGTAGCGATCGCGGCCGGAGCGGACTACTACACGAGGACCGAGTGCCCCGAAGAGGGAGACTGCCTGGCCGTGCTCGGCGGGTTCGTGTGGGGCGCGGTCGCAGTACTTGCCTGTGGCCTGGCCGTCCTCGTGATCGAGATCGTGTTGTGGCGTCGTCGGCGCAGAACCGCTGAAGTCCGGGGCGGATGAGGCAGGATGTGGAGATGGCGAAGCAGAAGAAGGACGACAAGGCTGCTGCTGCGGGACTGCGGGAACAGTTGCGGGCGCCGGCCGGGCCGGTCGATCTGACGACGTACGACACCCGTGCGACGCCGGGCTTCGACGGCTCCAAGGACGACGGCAAGGTGGCGCTGGAGGGGCTCGGCGCCGAGGCGTCGGAGTGGCAGGAGCGGCTGTTCGCCGAAGGGCACAAGGGCGGCAATCGCAGCGTGCTGCTGGTGCTGCAGGGCATGGACACGTCCGGCAAGGGTGGGGTGATCCGGCACGGCGCGGGGCTGATGGATCCGCAGGGCCTGAAGATCACGTCGTTCAAGGCGCCGACGCCGGCCGAGAAGCGGCGCGGGTTCCTGTGGCGGATCAAACAGGCGCTGCCCGGCGAGGGGATCATCGGGATCTTCGACCGGTCACACTACGAGGACGTCCTGATCGCCCGGGTGCGCAACCTGGTCCCGCCGAACGTCTGGGAGCGGCGCTACGACCAGATCAACGACTTCGAGGCCGAGCTCGCCGCGAACGGTACGACGATCCTCAAGTGCTATCTGCACATCTCGCGGGAGGAACAGCGCGAGCGGCTCGAGGCACGGCTCGACGACCCCACCAAGCACTGGAAGTACAACCCCGGCGACGTCGACGAGCGCAAGCTCTGGCCCGACTACATGGACGCCTACCACGCGGCGATCGAGCGCTGTAACACGCCCGAAGCGCCCTGGTACGTCATCCCGAGCGACCGGAAGTGGTACCGCAACTGGGCCGTCACCACGATCCTCCTGGAGACGCTGCGGGAGCTGAACCCGCAGTGGCCGGTCGCGGACTTCGACATCGAGGCGGAGAAGAAGCGCCTGGCCGCAACCTGACCATCAGCTGTCCGTCAACTGTCCGTCAACAGTCCGTCAGCTGTCCGGGTCGATGTCGTGGCGGCGGAGAAGGTCGCGGAGCTTGGCGACCTGCTCGTGCAGGCGCTCGTTCTCGTCGAGCAGCGCGTTGAGCTCGTGGATCAGGTGGTGGCGTCGTCCGTACGTCGTCCATGACGTGCCTTCGGCAAGCATGCCGCTGACGAGCGACTCGGAGCGCTCGCGCCAGTTCATCCGCTCCTCGAGCTTGCGGCGGACCTGATCGAGGTCGGCGGCAAGCTTCGTGATGATCTGGCCGCCGACCCCGTCGCGATCATTCAGTACGCCGAGCAGTAGGTGCTCCGGCCGGACCTGCTCCGCGCCGCGCGCTTTCGACTCGCCCCACGCATGCTCGAACGTGCTCTTCGCGCGCGGGGTGAACGGGATCGACGTCTGACTCGCGCCGCCGTTGCCGCGGCCGATGATCTCCACCACCAGCTCCTTCACTGCCGGCACGGTGATCCCGGCGGAGTTCAGCACCCGCGCGGCGATGCTCTGGCCCTCGGTGATCAGCCCGAGCAGCAGGTGCTCGGTGCCGACGTACGCGTGGTCGAAACCGCGAGCCTCTTCCTGCGCGAGAACGATGACCCGCTTGGCCGGGTCGCTGAACTGCTCGTACATCCGAACTCCCCTCCACCATTCCTGCTCGACATCGAACGTCAGCGTCTCCTCGCTGAGCAGCAGCTCGAGCCGCAGGTCGTCTTGCAGGTCCTCAGGCTTCACCGGCTGGTGTTCGAGCCGGCTCCGGATGAAGGCCCCGGCCTCGCGATAGCTCGCCTCACCGGTCGCGATCCGATCGAGCAACTCGTCGACGTCGGCGACCGGCTCCAGCTGCAACTCCGCCCGGTTCAGCGAGACGAACTGCAGCACCACCGCGACGGCGACCACCCGATTGGCCGCGTCAAAGGGCCGCGCCCGGACCAGTCCGGCGAGCATCACGCCTGCCGATTCCGCCAACCCGCTGGTCAGCCGGACGCTGTCGAGCACTCGCTCGACCGCGTTCAGGTCGGTCCGCAGTACGGCGTCTGCCGAGCTGCAGCGCAGCACCCGGGCCGCGACCGCGAGCACGTCGTACGGACCGAGGTAACGCATCAGTCGTCGCTCCGGAGCCGGCGCAGGGACTCCTCGTGCCGGCTGAGGTTCTCTTCGAGCAGGCGACTGAACCGGGTGTCCTGCCGGCGCTGATCGACCAGGGCCGCGATCGCCTCCCGCGCGACATCGGACACCGACCGTCCCTCGACAGAGGCCACAGTCTGCAGCCGCTCGGCCAGGTCGGGGTCGAGTCGCAGCAGGATGTTCTTGGTCGTGTCCTTCGCCATAGATATCAAGATATCACGCTATCGTCCGTCGGCTGTGAAAAGGTTGGAGCCATGCGAACTGATGTCGTGGTGGTGGGGCTGGGTGCGTTCGGGTCGGCGGCGTTGTGGCGGCTGGCGGCGCGCGGGGTGAATGTGGTCGGGATCGAGCGGCAGGCGATCGGGCATCCGTTCGGCTCGTCGCACGGGACGACGCGGTTGTTCCGGGTTGCGTGTATGGAGCATCCGGGGCTGTCCGAGATCGCGCGGAAGTCGCTGGCGTTGTGGACCGAGCTGGGGGAGCGGACCGGCGAGACCTATGTGCGGCAGACGGGGTCGCTCAATGTGGGTGGGCCGACGAGCCGGCCGGTGAAGGGGGCCCAGGCGGCTGGGGCGGCGACGACCGATCTGACCCATGAGGAGGTGCGGGCGAAGTACCCGCAGTACAACCTGGAGCCGGGGGACGTTGCGGTGTGGGATCCGGAGGCGGGGATCTGCTACGCCGAGCGGACGGTGAAGGCGCAGGTGGCCGAGGCCGAGCGGCTGGGAGCGACGGTCTACCCGCACACGATGGTGACCTCGATCGAAGGCACGACCGTGCGGACGCCGACCATCGACATCGAGGCGGACCAGGTCGTGGTGTGTGGCGGTGCGTGGCTGCGCAACCTCGTGCCGGGGTTGCCGTTGACGCCACGACGGACGCCGATGTTCTGGTTCCAGGCGATGGATCCGGACTCGGAGGCGTTCCAGTTGGCCAACTTCCCGTCGTTCATCTGGGAATTCGCGGACGGACGCGGGCTGTGGGGACACGGGTCCGACGAAGGCTTCGGGGTCAAGATCGGGCTGGACGGTGGCCGGCACGTGGGCGGGTTCGACGCCGACGACCTGGACCGGTACATCCACCCGCTCGACGACATCGCCGAGCTCGCGGCCGCGGTCGGCCGGGCGTTCCCGGGGCTCGACCCGGCGCCGGTCAAGGCGATCCCGTGCATGGTCACCGACTCGCCCGACGGCCAGTTCCTGGCCGGGCGGTACGACGACCGGCTGCTGATCGCCGGCGGCGACAGCGGCCACGGCTTCAAGCACTGCGCGGGAATCGGTGAATTGTTGGCCCAGGCAACGACGAAGGAGGCGCCCTACACGGACGCCTCCTTCGTCGACCCACAGCGCTTCTAACCGGCGCGGACAAGCTCCGGGCGGGCGATCACCGGGCGGGGAGCCGGCTCGAGCGTGAGCAGGTCGAGACCCGCAACGCCGTACCGGAGCAGGACCAGGCGGGCCACCTCGGCACTCACGCCGAGCGGGGCCGACACGGCGACCGCGCCGGCCCGGCGAGCCGTGGACTCGGCGCGGTCCGGGAGTACGCCGGGAGCGAGGAACAGCGACCCGACCGCGACGTGCCGGCGGCCCTCGAGACGCCACTTGAGCACGGCCTCGGCGGGCGACGGCGACGCGGCGCAGACGAACGCGGCCGTCACCGGCAGCTTGTGCCGCTGACCCCACAGGCGCGCGAGTCGCGTGACGCTCGCGTTCGCGTGCGAGTCGCTCGAACCGGCGCACGCCAGCACCAGCGCGTCCAGCTCGCGGACACGCCCGTCCTTGAGCTCGGCCCGCATCCGGCGGTCGAGGACGTCGAGCAGGGTGTCGTCGTACCCGAGGACGTCGGAGGCGATGATCCGCAGACTCGGGAACCGCGAACGCGCCTCGTCGACGACGGCTGGTACGTCGATCTTCGCGTGGTACGCCGACGACAGCAGCAGCGGGAGGACGACGATCTCCTCCACGCCCTCGGCGGCGAGCTTGCCGATCACCTGGTACGGCGTGGGCGGGCAGTGGTCGAGGAAGGAGGCTTCGATCCGCAGGTCGTCACGCGTCTCGCGCAGGCACTTCACGAGCGAGTGGACGGTGGCGGCCGAGCGCGGGTCGCGGCTACCGTGGGCGAGGATCACGAGCGCTGGAGCAGTCACAGCAGTTCCCCTTCTTCGTCGTCGATCATGCCGGCCGCGAGCGTCCACCCGTCGTGGGCGTCGATCAGCAGGAACGATCCGGTGATGGTGTTGCGGGAGTACGGGTCGGCGGCCAGCGGTGCGGCGATCTTCAGTTGCACCTTGCCGATGTCGTTCAGTGCGAGCTCGGTGGCGTCGATGACTCCGAGCGTGTCGAGGTCCAGCGCGCCGGTGATCTTGGTGACGATCGCCTGCGCGGTGGTGGTGGTGTGCTTGATCAGCACCCGGGCTCCGACCGTCAGCGGCCGGTCGGACAACCAGCTGACGGTGGCGGCCAGTTCCCGGCGGGTGCCGGGGGAGGCCTCGGCAGCCACGATGACCGAGCCGCGGGCCACGTCGAGGTCGTCGGCCAGCCGGACCGTGACGGCCTCGCCGGCCACCGCGGACGGCCGCTCGACGACGGCGGTGCTGGTCGCCGTGACGACAGCGCGGTCGATACCGGCGACCGACGTACGCCGGCCGGCGGGCAGCACGATCACCTGGTCGCCGACCGAAACGGTGCCGGAGGCAACGGTTCCGGTGTAGCCGCGGTAATCGCGGTACTCGTCGTCGGTCTGCGGCCGGATCACGTACTGCACCGGGAACCGCAGCGGCTGCTGGGAGTTGTCGATCCGCCCGTCGGCGTTCTCCAGGTACTCGAGCAGCGTCGGGCCGTCGTACCAGTCCGTCGCTCCGGACTTGTCGACCACGTTGTCACCGACGAGCGCCGAGACCGGGATCGCCTGGATGTCCGCGATGCCGAGCTGGTCGGCAACCTCGTTCACGTCCTTGGCGATCTTGGTGAACACCGCCTCGTCGTACCCGACCAGGTCGATCTTGTTCACCGCGAGGACGACGTGCGGCACCCGGAGCAGGCCGGCCACGGCCAGATGCCTCCGGGTCTGCTCGAGTACGCCGTGCCGCGCGTCCACGAGGATGATGACCACGTCCGCGGTCGACGCGCCGGTCACGGTGTTCCGCGTGTATTGCACGTGCCCCGGGCAGTCGGCGAGGATGAACGAGCGCTTGTCGGTCGCGAAGTACCGGTAGGCGACGTCGATCGTGATGCCCTGCTCGCGCTCGGCCCGCAGGCCGTCGGTGAGCAGCGCGAAGTCGAAGTCGCCGCCGCGTGCCTCGGAGACCGTCTTCACGTGCGCGATCTGGTCGGCCAGGATCGCCTTGCAGTCGTGCAGCAGCCGCCCGACCAGCGTGGACTTGCCGTCGTCCACCGATCCGGCTGTTGCCAGACGCAACAGGGTGCTCATCAGAAGTACCCCTCTCGCTTGCGGTCTTCCATCGCGGCCTCGCTGGCCCGGTCGTCGGCGCGGGTGGCGCCGCGCTCGGTGATCTCGCTGGCCGCGACCTCGACGACGACCTCGGCCGCGCTCCCGGCGGTGGAGGCCACGGCTCCGGTGCAGGACATGTCGCCGACGGTCCGGTACCGAACGGTGCGCTTGGCAACGGTCTCGCCGTCGCGCGGCTTCGAGTAGGGGCCGACGGCAAGCAGCATGCCGTCGCGCTCGAAGACGTCGCGCTCGTGGGCGTAGTAGATGCTCGGCAGCGGGATCTGCTCGCGCTCGATGTAGTTCCAGATGTCGAGCTCGGTCCAGTTCGACAGCGGGAACACCCGGACGTGCTCGCCCGGCCGGTGCTTGCCGTTGTACAGCGACCACAGCTCCGGGCGCTGGTTCCGCGGGTCCCACTGGCCGAACTCGTCGCGCAGACTGTAGATCCGCTCCTTGGCCCGAGCCCGCTCCTCGTCCCGCCGGCCGCCGCCGAAGACCGCGTCGAACCGGTGCCTGTTGATTGCGTCGAGCAACGGAATCGTCTGGAGCTGGTTCCGGGTCCCGTCGGTGCGCTCGCGCAGCCGGCCGTCGGCGATGTACTCCTCGACGCTGGCGACCTCGAGCCGCAGGCCGAGCCGCTCGACGGTGGCGTCGCGGTAGGCGAGCACCTCCGGGAAGTTGTGCCCGGTGTCGACGTGCAGCAACGTGAACGGCACCCCGGCCGGTGAGAACGCCTTCCGGGCCAGGTGCAGCATCACGATCGAGTCCTTGCCGCCGGAGAACAGGATCACCGGCCGCTCGAACTCCGCCGCCACCTCGCGGAACACGAAGATCGACTCACTCTCGAGAGCGTCGAGCTCGGTCACCGTGGCGGTCATGTGTGGAGCCCGCATTCGACCTTGCCGGTGCCGGCCCAGCGGCCGCTGCGCGGGTCCTCGCCGGGCGCGACGCGCTGCGTGCACGGCTCGCAGCCGATCGACGGGTAGCCGTCGTACTGCAGCAGGTTGACGAGTACGCCGTTGTCCTGGATGTAGCTGTCCAGGTCGTCCTGCGTCCACGGTGCGATCGGGTTGAGCTTGACCATGTCGCGCTTGGCGTCGTACTCGACGACCGGGGTGTTGGCGCGGGTCGGCGCCTCCTCGCGGCGGATGCCGGTGACCCAGGCCTTGTAGCCGGACAGGTACCGGTTCAGCGGCTCGACCTTGCGCAGCGCGCAGCACTTGTTCGGGTCGCGATCGTGCAGCTTCTCGCCGTACTCCGCGTCCTGCTCCGCGACCGTCTGCTTCGGGGTGGCGTTGATCAGGTGGATCGGCAGCGTCGCCGCCACCGCGTCCCGGGTCCCGATCGTCTCGGCGAAGTGGTAGCCGGTGTCGAGGAACAGGACGTCGACCCCCGGCGCGGCCTGCGCCGCGAGATGGGGGAGTGCTCCGTCAGCCATCGAGGCGGTCACGACGAGCTCGTCACCGAAGGTCTCCCGCGCCCACGCGAGCACCTCGACCGCCGACGCGTCGGCGAGCCGTTCGTTCGCCTCCTCGGCGAGCGTCTTCAGATCAGCGCTTGTTTGAGGACTCATTCCACCGTCACCCGCAGTCCGATCATCTTCAGCTGGAACACCCGTGCACACGGCCGGCACTCCCACGCGCCATGGCCTTCTTCGGAGGGCCTGATGTCCTCATCCCCGCAGTACGGGCAGTACAGAGGTGCCGCACGCTCGCTCATCGCCGTCCTCGCTTCGCTGCGGGGGCGATGAGCGATGCGCTGCTGTGCTTATTGGTGAACTCGCTTCGCTCGTTCACGTAAGTGCCTCCTCATCCGCACGGGTGACCCACTGGGCAAACCGCTCGCCCTCGTTGCGCTCCTTGAGGTAGTTCTGGGTGACACGCTCCACGTAGTCCGTGAGGCCGTCGGCGGTGACCTTGTGGCCACGGAGCTTGCGGCCGAAGCCGGCGTCCAGCCCGAGACCACCGCCGAGGTGCACCTGGTACCCCGGCACCTGCTTGCCGTCGGCATCCATCACCAGCTGGCCCTTCAGGCCGATGTCCGCGACCTGGATCCGGGCACACGAGTTCGGGCAGCCGTTCACGTTCACGGTGATCGGTACGTCGAGCTCCGGGATCCGCTCCTCGAGCTCGTCGATCAGCTGGGCCGCCTTGGCCTTGGTCTCGACGATCGCCAGCTTGCAGAACTCGATGCCGGTGCAGGCCATCGTGTTCCGCCGCCAGGCCGACGGGTTCGCCTGGAACCCGAGCGCGTTCAGTTCGGCGATCAGTGAGTCGACCTGCGACTCCTCGACGTCGAGCACGAGCAGCTTCTGCTGCGCGGTGGTCCGGATCCGGTTCGACCCGTGCTTCGCGACCACGTCGGCCACCTGCGCGAGTTTCGCTCCGGAGACCCGGCCGACGACCGGCGCGACGCCGACGAAGTACTTGCCGTCCTTCTGCTTGTGCACTCCGACGTGGTCACCCTGTACGGCGGGAACCTCGGGCGCCGGGCCGTCGATCAGCTTCCGCTTCAGGTACTTCTCCTCGAGCACCTCACGAAACTTCTCCACACCCCAGTCCGCCAGCAGGAACTTCAGCCGGGCCCGGGTCCGCAGCCGGCGGTAACCGTAGTCGCGGAAGATGCTCGTCACGCCCCACCACGCCTCGGCGACCTCATCCAGCGGGATCCACGTGCCGAGTCGCTGCGCAAGCATCGGGTTCGTCGACAGGCCGCCGCCGACCCACAGGTCGAAGCCCGGGCCGTGCTCGGGGTGCACGACACCGACGAACGCGATGTCGTTCACCTCCGGTACGACGTCGTGCGACGGGTGACCGGTCAGCGCGGTCTTGAACTTCCGCGGCAGGTTCGAGAACTCGTCCGACCCGATGTACTTCGAGACGATCTCGTCGATGGCCGGCGTCGGGTCGATGATCTCGTCCGCCGCGATCCCGGCGACCGGGCTGGCGATCACGACACGGGGTACGTCGCCGCAGGCCTCGGTGGTGTAGAGCCCGACAGCCTCGAGCCGCTCCCAGATCGCCGGCACGTCCTCGATCCGGATCCAGTGCAGCTGGATGTTCTGCCGGTCGGTGATGTCGGCGGTGTCGCGCGCGTACGTCGTGGAGATCTCGGCGATCACGCGCAGCTGCTCGGCGGTCAGCTGGCCGCCCTCGATGCGGACCCGCATCATGAAGTAGCGGTCGTCCAGCTCTTCGGGCTCCAGCGTCGCGGTCTTGCCGCCGTCGATCCCGGGCTTGCGCTGGGTGTACAGCCCCCACCAGCGGAA
Organism: Kribbella pratensis; assembly: GCF_004365355.1. Lineage (GTDB taxonomy): Bacteria > Actinomycetota > Actinomycetes > Propionibacteriales > Kribbellaceae > Kribbella. Next base: position 1,617,689 of record NZ_SODP01000001.1, read on the forward strand.
GCGGCCGCGCAGGTCGGCGGGGTCGATCGAGTCGAAGCCGCGGTGCGCGTAGACGTTCTCGATCCGGGCCCGGACGTTCAGGCCGTCGTCGTTCTTCTTGTTCTCCTCGTTCTTGTTCAGCGGCTCGCGGTAGCCGAGGGCCCACTGGCCTTCGCCCTTGCCCTTGCGCGGGCGGGCGGGTTTGCGGGCAGCCGGAGAGGTGACGCCAGCAGTCATCGGGGACGTGTCCTTGTCCTAGTGACAGGTGCTCACCGAGGTGCGGCGGGATCGAAGCGTCGTCGGTTCGATGCGTTCCGCGCGGTGCGCACCCAGCGGTGATCGGGAGGGATCAGGGGCCGTCGTTGGCCCGGGCATGGGTCGCTGTCAGAACATCGAAGGACAACAGATGGCGCTGCGCATCCGCCCGAGGTCGACATGAATGCGACCTACGAGGTGGGTGGATCGGGCAGCGAGCATGTCCACAAGCGTCAGCGCCAGCGCCCGACTTTGCAACTGTCAATCCTGCATCCTGAGACCCGATCTCACGATATGGCTATGTCTACCAGCCTGCTGGAGATTGCTTCGGGCGCGGAACGTCTTGCACAAGAACTCTTGTGCAAGAAGTCTTGTGGAAGCTACGGTACGGCGCATGGCACCCGCGAACCGGCGCTCGGCGACCTCGTCGATGATCGCCGCCATCCATCACCCGCTGCGCCGCCGACTGATCGACCTGCTCGGCGTCGAAGGTCCCGCCACCGCCTCCCAACTGGCCGCGCGCACCGGCGAGCTGGTCGGCAACATCAGTCATCACCTGAAGGTGCTGGCGGCGGCCGAGGTGATCGAGGAAGCGCCCGAGCTGGCGAAGAACCGACGGGAGCGCTGGTGGCGCAGCGCCCACCAGTCGTACAGCTGGTCGGTCGCCGACGCGGGCGGAGAGCCTGCCGGCGAGCTCATCGCAACCGTGTCCGAGGAGAGGAACGTCACACATCACCTCGACAAGGTTCGACAGTGGTTCGAGCAGCGCCCGGAGTACGGCGAGGAGTGGGACCGAGCGGCCTTCGCAACCGACAGCTGGCTGCGGCTGACCCCGGAGCGACTGGCCGAGCTCGGCGAGCGCATCGGCGAACTGATCCAGGAGTACTACGAGAATCCGTCGGCCGAGCCGTCCGCGACGCCGATCTACGTCTTCGCGCACGGCGTGCCGGCCAGGCCATGAGCGCATCGACCGCCGTCCTGCCGCCGTTACGCCGCGACCGGCGGGTGCAGGCCTGGATCCTGTCCGGCGCTGTCTCGGAGGCCGGAGACGTCGCGTGGTACGTCGGCCTCGCCTGGAGCGCGGCGCAGGTCGCCTCACCTGCCGCGGCGGGTCTGGTGATGGGGATCGGTGCGCTGCCACGAGCGCTCTTCCTGCTGTTCGGCGGCGCGCTCGCGGATCGCCTCGACGGCCGGCGCACGATGATCGTCGCGAACCTCGGGCGCATCGCCGTCCTGGTCGTCGCCGCGTTCGTTGTCGCGGCCGGCCAGGTCACGCTCCCGTTGCTGCTGACCGTCGCGGTCGTCTTCGGGGCCGTCGACGCGCTCTACAACCCGGCGGCGGGAACGCTTCCGCGTCGGATGGTGCAGTCGGACGACCTGGTCCCGCTGGCGGCCGGACGGCAGTTGGCGAACCGGCTGGCGGTGTTCGTCGGCGCGCCGTTGGGCGGTCTGTTGGTCGCGCACGGCGGGCTGCTGACGGTGATGGTCGTGGACGCGGCGTCGTTCGGAGTCATCGCACTGGTCCTGGCGTTCGTGGTCCGGCCCCGGTTCCCGCAGCCGCCGCCTAGTGGGCACTCGATCCGTCGGGACCTGTCGGCCGGGTTCGGTTACCTGCGGCGGGAAGAGGCGGCGCGCACGCTGGTGATCGCGTTCTTCGGGCTGAACCTGTGCGTCGGTCCGGTGCTGTCCGTCGGCCTGGTGCAGCGGGTCCACCTCGACGGATGGGGTCCGGCTGCGCTCGGCTGGTTCCAGGCGTGCTCGGGCGTCTGCGCCGCGGCCGGAGCGATCGTGGCGATGCGCTGGAAGCCGCGCCGACCCGCACGGGCCGGGCTGCTCCTGCTGATCGTCCAGGCGGTCGGCTGCGTGATGATCGGCTCGGTTCCGCGGTTGGCGGTGTTCGTCGCGATGGGCATGATCGGCGCCACGGCCGGTCTCGCGTCGGCTCTGCTGTCCGGCGCGTTCCAGCAGACGATCGATCCGCCCTTCCTCGGCCGGACCTCGAGCATCGTCAGCCTCTCCGACGAAGCCCTCATGCCGCTCGCGATGACCGGCTTCGGCGCGCTGATCTCGCTGACCAGCGTCCCGGCCGCCTGTGCGTTGCTCGGTGCGGGCTTCGCGGCGCTGATGGTGTGGTCGGCGTCGCGCTTGCGCACCTGAAACCTGTACTCCGGCGTCGCCGTGCGCTACCGTCCGATCAACAATAGGAAACTTTCCTAACGATTGGTCGGAGGGAGACAATCGTGAGGTCCTGGCGTCGGTTCATCGCCGCGGTGGCGGCAGCGGGGTTGGTGGTGGGGCCGGTGACTGCAGCGGATGCCGCGGCCGGTGGCGCGGTGCGGGTCAATCAGCTCGGGTACGGCGCCTTCGACAGCAAGGCGGCGTACGTTCTGAGTCGCGGGGTCGCGACTCGTTTCGCCGTCGTGGACCGGTACGGGCGGCGGGTGTTGAGCGGCTCGGTCGGCAAGGACGTGGGGGAGTGGAACGCGACGTACCCGCACGTCTATCAACTGGATCTGTCGGCACTGAAGGTCCCGGGCCACTACCGGGTCGAGGTGCCCGGGGTCGCGTCCGCCGGGTTCGACGTGCGGGCTTCATCGGGCCCCCTCCGGGCGAGCGCCAAGGACAAGGTCGTGCAGTTCTTCACGGCTCAGCGCGACAACGCCCATCGCAACGATGCGAAAGCGCTCGTCTACCAGATCCCCGAGTTCGTCGATCCGGACAGCGACCAGACGGTCGGCGAACTCAAGCGCATCGGCGGTCCGGTCGACGTCACCGGCGGTTGGTACGACGCCGGCGACTACCTGAAGTTCACCCACATCGCGGCGTACTCGGAATCGTTGCTGTGGGCATCGGTTCGGGACCGGCCGGACGCCAAGGTGCTGGCGGAGGCGCGGCACGGGCTGGGTTGGCTGGACAAGATGTGGGACCAGCGGACGCGCACGCTGTACATCCAGGTCGGCGTCGGCGCGGGCAACGACACCGAGACCTACATCGGCGACCACGACATCTGGCGGTTGCCCGGTGTCGACGACCACCTGACCGATCCGTCCGAGCGCTTCCTGCGCAACCGGCCCGTATTCCGGGCCGCCGCGCCGGGCAAGCCGATCAGCCCCAACCTGGCCGGACGTACGGCGGCCGCGTTCGCGCTGGCCGCACAGGTCGAGCCGAACCGTGCGGACGCGCGCCGGCATCTCGAGACGGCCGCGCAGATCTTCGCGCAGGCCAAGACGACGAACGTCGGGCAGCTGGTGACGTCGTTGCCGTTCGCGTTCTATCCGGAGACGGCGTGGCGCGACGACCTCGAGCTGGGCGCGACCGAGTTGGCCTTGGCTGCCAAGCGGTTGGGCGATCCGCGCGCCGGAGCGTGGCTGAAGCAGGCGGCGTACTGGGCTTCGCAGTACCTCGCTCATGAGGCCGGCGGGGACACGTTGAACCTGTACGACGTGAGTGCGTTGGCGCACGCGGATCTGATCCGGGCTGCGCGGACCGATCGGCCGCTGGTCCGCGAGTTGGCCGGTGACCTGCGGGCCCAGTTGGAGATCGGGGTCTCGCGTTCGGCGGCGGATCCGTTCCGCGCCGGGGCGCAGTACGCCGAGTTCGACGCCGTACCGCACACCTTCGGGTTGGCTACTACCGCGCGGCTCTACCGCAAGGTGACGGGTGACCGTCGGTATGACGCCTTCGGTCAACGGCAACTCGACTGGGCCTTCGGCGCGAACGCCTGGGGCGTCTCGTTCGTCATCGGCGTAGGGCAGACCTTCGAGCGCTGCCCGCACCACCAGATCGCGAACATCACCGGTCGGCAGTTGACCGGCGCGGTCGTCAACGGTCCCAACTCCGCCGATCTCTTCACGGACGGGCTCGACGACTACCTCGACGGGATGACCCATTGCCCGGCGGACGCGTCCGACCCGTATGCGCAGTACACCGGTCACGACTCGCGGTATGTGGACGACGTACGGTCCTGGCAGACAGCCGAACCTGCGGACGACTTCGCGGCGATCGCGGTCTATGCGCTGACGTAAACTCACGCGGGTGGCTGGCTGGGAAGACGTCCGGGAATTCACCCTCGGCAACATCTCCCGCCCGGCCACCCGCACGCACAATCAGATCGAGTTCGGCCCGAACGCCATCCGCGCCGTCCAGGGCTCGAACGACGACCGCGAACTCGAGCCCTATGCGTACGTCGGTCCCGACCGCTCGCTCTACCTCGACGCCGACCTGACCCAGCTCCTCTGCCAAGTCGTGGCCACGGGCGAGCACTCGTGGGCCGTGCACGATGATGCGGGGGCCGTCATCGGAACCATCACCCGCCTCCCGTCGCATCGCCCGCTCCTCCGCCCCAACTGGCGCATCGACCAGCCCGGCCACCCCGCCATCACCGGCCGCACCGAATGGCTGACCGGCAGCCCTGGCCGCCTGGCCGCCAAGGCCGTCACCCGCGTCATAGCCGGCGTACTGGACGGCCTCACCGGGGTAGGCGACGAGGGCGGCGACCAGCTCACCAAGTCCCGCACTCTCGAATGGCGCACCTCCGACGAACTGGTGATGATCTCGAACTCGTCGATCCGCATCATGGCGGATTGGCTGGATCGCCGCCTCGCCTTCGCCTACGCCCTCGTCGCCGAATGACCGGCGACCGCCGTTCGGCGCGCGCGATTGCGGCTGACGTCAGGTCCGGCGCTGTGACTGCGGTCGAGGTTGTCGAGAACGCGATTGCCGCGGCTGAGCGGCTCGATCCGGTGCTGCATTTCCTGGACGAACTGGATGCTGCGGCCGCGCGGGCTGTGGCGGAGCAGTTGGAGCCGACGGGTCTGCTGGCCGGCGTACCGTTCCTGATCAAGTCGCGTACGCCGCCGGACGCGCCGATCATCGGCCGGCTGGTTGCCGCCGGCGCGATCCCGATCGGCTGGTCGACCCGGGCCCGGCCCGGCGCGATCTCGCAGACCTTCGGCTGGAACGGCCACGACTACACCCGGAACCCGTGGGACCTCTCCCGCTCACCAGGTGGTTCGACCGCAGGTGGTGCTGCGGCTGTCGCGGCGGGCGTCGTACCTCTGGCAACGGGCGGAGACAGCGGTGGCTCGCTCCGCATCCCGGCCTCGTTCTCCGGCGTCATCGGTTTCAAAGGCACCCACGGCCGCATCCCGCGCCCAGGCGGGCGTCCCCTCGGCGGTTTGACCACCGCCGGCGTGATCGGCTTCAACCTCGACGACGTCATCCTCGCGACCAGCATCGCTTCCGGCCCCCACCGCCTCGACCCGACCGCCCTTCCACGTTGGCCGGTTCGCGTCCTTGAGCACCGGCCAACCATCGCCGACGGCGATTCGTGGTTGGTGGGTGCTCAAAGTCGTCGGTGGCGGGTTGCTTATCGGTCGACGCTTGGGGCGTGTGCGGCTGAACCGGGTGTCGATCGGGTTGTGCGGGAGCGGATTGGGGCGGTTGACGTCGAACTGGTCGACGTACCGCTGGAGCTCGCGCCCACGGAGGAAGCGTGGAGAGTGTTGTCCGACTTGGACAACGGGCGCGGGGTGGAGGCGTCCGCGGCGCGGCGGGCTCGGGAGGTCCGGGACTTCAACAACACTGCGCTTGCTGATCTGTTCGCCGAGGTGGATGCACTCGTCACGCCGACCACGTTGACTGTTGCCCACGGCTACGATCAGCATGAGCAGAGCATCGTGACCGGTGATCCGTGCTGGGTGTTCAACGTGACCGGCCATCCCGCGGTGAGCGTCCCGGTCGGAAAGTCGCAGGGACTGCCGGTGGGCGCGCAGGTGGTTGCGCCGCATGGGGCGGACGAGGTTGCGCTGGCGGTGGCTCGCCTGCTCCTGGTCGACCTTCCCCTCCCGCCGGTCCACTGACCGGACGCGCCCTCGCCGAGCCGTCGGTGACCGGCGGCGGAAGAGCCTTTGCCACGGCGTCGATTGCCGACGCTTGCTTGCGGTCGGGTGTGGTCTCGCCGCGTGCGGTGGGGGAGCGGAGGGGCTCGGGCTTCGTGAAGTCGGAGATTGCGGCGACGACCGGGGGTGTGTAGGGGTGCTCGCGTACGGCGGTGGTCTGCATGGGGGAGGGTGTTGGAGGGTGGATGGCTTCCTTCAGTTCAGTGCGGAAGAACTTGACGAGTTCCTTTGCGCGGAGGACTCGGCTGCGGCGGAGGACGTGCTGTTCGCCGGACAGTGACGCTTTCTCGCGCCAGCTGACGTCGAACATGATCCGGCCGAGTCGAAAGCCGGCGTTCGTCTCGCCGCCGGGGTAGCCCCGTGCACCTCCGTCGGTGAAGAACTCACTGTAGAAGGCGCCCTCGTCCTCGAACTTCAGCACGTTCCAGGCCCGGAACTGGTCGGTCGGCAGCTCGCCCCGCACCCACGCCTCATCCATCAACGCATGCGACTCGGCGTTCAGCGGCCGGTGCCCGACATACCGGTACTGCGGACGCTCGCCCCGCCGGCGGCGTTCGTACTCCGTGATGATCTGCGGCCATTCATCCGCGGAGATCGCCCGGGCCAGCCGCGACGCCAACGACGTACGTGCCCGCAGCTCGGCCCGCGAGGTCACCGGGTGATCGGTCCGACCGGTCATCGTCTCGAGCTTGTCCATCACGAACGTCTCGCCTATCGGCCCGACCCGCTCCCACTGGGTGACCTTCAGCGAAGGGCGATTCGGCCCGCCGGTCAGCGTGTTGAGCGCACGCAGCGCGGCGATTCCCAACCGGTAGAGCGGTACGCGCCGGCGCATGATGCGCGTCTCCCAGCGAGTCCGCTCGTCGCTGTCCAACCACGCAGTACCGACCAGATCGCGGCTCATCCCGGGTGGTCCGCGCGCCAGTTCTTGATCAGCTGTTCCATGTCGGTGTGGATGAAGGCGAAGAAGTCCGCGGCCTCGGTCAGCCGGCGGGCGACGGGGGAGTCGGCCGGGAAGAGACCGGCGCCGGAGCGGCTGGTCGCCTCCCACTCGCTCAGCGCGAGGTTGCGGCGCTCGAGGATCGCGGCGAAGACGTCTTCGCGAATCCGGTAGTGATCCTTGCGTGAACCGGGCAGCCGCTCGCGCGAGATGAACGACACCTGCAACAACTGCCGTACGGCGCCGGACACCGCCGGCTGGCTGATCTTCAACGACTCGGCCAGCTCGGCTGCCGTCATCGTGCCGGTCGGGCTGACCAGCATCGCGCCCATCACCCGAGCCGACATCGTCGGTACGCCGCTGTTCGCCAGCACGCCAGCGAACCGCTCGACGAACTGGCTCACGGCTTCCCGGCTCGGTTCCTCCGCCATGGTTGAAGCTTACGGTAATTTGATTTATCGCAACTATCACAAAGTTCTGATAATTTGAATCCATGACCTCGACCACCGACGCCCCGGCCCCGACGCTCACCGGCGCCCGCCGCTTCGGCGTACTCATCGCACTCTGTCTCGCCGTCCTCGTGCTCGGCCTCGACACGACCGTGCTCAACGTCGCGCTGCCGACGCTCGCCAAGGACCTGGACGCGTCGACCAGCCAGCTGCAATGGATGGCGAACAGCTACAACCTCGTCCTCGCCGCGCTGCTGCTGCCGGCCGGCCTGCTCGGCGACCGGTATGGGCGGCGCAAGATCATCGCGATCGCGCTCACCCTGTTCGGCCTCGCGTCGTTGGCCTGTGCGCTGTCCGACTCCGCGGGTCAACTGATCGCGGCGCGCGCGTTCCTCGGGATCGGGGCGGCGATGATCGTTCCCGTCGCGCTGTCGCTGATCACCGTGCTGTTCCGCACCGAGCAGGACCGGAAGAAGGCGATCGGGTTCTTCGTCGTTGCCAACAGCATCGGTATGCCGCTCGGCCCGATCGTGGGCGGTCTGCTCCTCGATCACGCCGGCTGGCAGTGGATCTTCCTGATGAACGTGCCGATCGCGTTCATCGCGGCCCTAGCGGTCACATTGCTCGTCCCCGAGACCCGCAGCTCGAACCGGCCGGCGATCGACTGGCTCGGCATCGTGTTGTCGAGCACCGGTCTCGCGGCGCTCGTGTACGGCGTGACCAAGGCCGGCGAATCGTCCTGGACCGACGGTGTCACGATCATGTTCCTCGGACTGGCCGTCGTGCTGATCGCCGGGTTCCTGGTCTGGCAGCGGCGCAACCGTGAGCCGCTGATCGAGCTCCGGTTGTTCAGCGAGCGGGTGTTCACCGGTGGCGCCGTACTGCTGACGGTGTCGGTGTTCGCGATCTTCGGGCTGCTCTTCACGATGCCGCAGTACTTCCAGGGCATCAACGGATCGGATGCGCTGCACACCGGGCTGAAGTTGCTGCCGTTCATCGGCGGGATGACGATCGGCGCGAAGCTGGCCGAGCCGGTGGAGGCTCGCATCGGCACGCGTCTGGTGGTGATGACCGGGTTCGTGGTGATGGCGGTCGGGTTCGCGCTCGGCGCCTTCACCGATCTCGGGACCGGGTACGGGTACACGGCGAGCTGGTTCGTGGTGGTCGGATTCGGACTCGGCTGCTCGATGCCGCAGGCAATGAACGCGGCGCTCGGCGTACTCGATCCGGAACGGGCCGGGACCGGATCCGGTCTGCTGCAGGCGTTCCGCCAGGTTGGCGGCACGGTCGGCGTCGCCGTACTCGGGACCGTGCTCAACTCGGTCTACCGCCACGACCTCGACACGACCGGGCTGCCCGCGCAGGTCGCCGACACGGTCAAGAAGAGCCTGGGCGGCGGACTGGCGGTCGCCGCCCAGGCGGCCTCGCCGGAGCTGCTCGCCAACGTCCGCGACGCCTTCATGAGCAGCCTGAACACCACGATGTGGGTGTCGGCAGCCATCGCCGCCGTCGGCGCGATCCTCGCCGCAGTCCTGATGCCGAAGCGAGCCGCAAAGGCCTCGCAGGACGCGCTGATGGGTGTCCAGCAGGACGCCTGACCGCAGACGAAAGCGCCCGCTCCAGAAGGGAGCGGGCGCTGTTCTACGTCAGTTGAGCACGAGGCCCGGGTAGAGCGGGTGCTTGTCGAGGATCTCGGCCGAGGCGGCGCGGGTCTTGTCGGCGACACCGTCGGCGAGGACGTACTTCGCCTTGGACGGGGCGCCCGCCGACGTGGTCGTCGGGGTGGTCGAGGACAGCACGTCCACGATCAGCTCGGCGACCCGGTCGAACTCGTCGGCGCCGAATCCGCGCGTGGTGAGCGCCGGCGTACCGATCCGGACACCCGAGGTGTACCAGGCGCCGTTCGGGTCGCGCGGTACGGCGTTCCGGTTGGTGACGATGCCGGCATCGAGCAGCGCCGACTCGGCCTGCCGGCCGGTGATGCCGTACGACGACACGTCGAGCAGCACCAGGTGGTTCTCGGTGCCGTCCGTCACGAGCTTCACGCCACGCTTCATCAGGCCCTCGGCCAGTACGACGGCGTTGTCCGCGACAGCCTGCGCGTACTGACGGAACGACGGCTGCCGCGCCTCGGCCAGAGCGACTGCCTTCGCGGCCATCGTCTGGCTCAGCGGACCGCCCAGCACCATCGGGCAGCCGCGGTCGACGGACTCGGCGTACTCCGGCTGGCACAGCACCATGCCGCCGCGCGGACCACGCAGCGACTTGTGCGTCGTGGTCGTGGTGACGTGCGCGTGCGGGATCGGGTCGAAGTCGCCGGTGAAGACCTTGCCCGCGACCAGACCGGCGAAGTGCGCCATGTCGACCATCAGCGTCGCGCCGACCTCGTCGGCGATCTCACGCATCTTGGCGAAGTTCACCTTGCGCGGGTACGCCGAGTAGCCGGCGATCAGGATCAGCGGCTTGAACTCGCGGGCCTTGCGGGCGACCTCGTCGTAGTCGAGCAGGCCGGTCCCCGGGTCGGTGCCGTAGGAGTGCTGGTTGAACATCTTGCCGGAGATGTTCGGCCGGAAGCCGTGGGTCAGGTGACCGCCGGCGTCCAGCGACATCCCGAGCATCTTCTGGTCGCCGAGCGCCTTGCGGAGCTTGGTCCAGTCGTCCTCGGACAGGTCGTTGACGTGCTTCGCGCCTGCCTCGGCCAGCGCCGGGGACTCGATCCGTTGCGCGAGGATCGCCCAGAACGCGACCAGGTTCGCGTCGATGCCCGAGTGCGGCTGGACGTAGGCGTGCGGGGCGTCGAACAGCGCCCGCGCGTGGTCGGCGGCGGCCTGCTCGACGGTGTCGACGTTCTGGCAGCCGGCGTAGAAGCGGTGACCGATCGTGCCCTCGGCGTACTTGTCGGACAGCCAGTTGCCCATCGTCAGCAGGGTGGCGGGGGAGGCGTAGTTCTCGCTCGCGATCAGCTTCAGCGAGGACCGCTGGTCGGCCAGCTCGGCCTTGATCGCGCCGGCGATCGTCGGTTCGACCGCGGCGATCACCTGCAGCGCGTTGTTGTACGCGGCCGACGCGGCGGCGGCATCGAACGGTGCGGTGTTGTCGGTGGGTTGAGGCATCGTTGTCTCTCCTGCGGTTGCAGTGGGTCGAAGGCACCCAGGCGCACGGTGCCGACGGGTTTCGCTCCCCGGTGGTTCTCCACCTTCAGCGCGCCAGTCGCGACGCCGCTCACCCTACCGCGCGCTCGAGGATCAGTGGGAACGGTGTGGTCCTCGGCAGGGTCCCGAAAACACCGCCCCAGTCGTTCGCCAACCGGGACGCCACGAACGCGTCCGCAACCGCCGGTGTCGAGTACCTGATCAGCAACGAACCCTGCAGGCACAGGGCCATCAGCGCAGCCAGCCTCCGCGCACCTGCCTCGGCGTTCTCGATATCAGCAAGCGCTTGCAGTACGTCGTTCACCGCGGCATCGAGCCTGGCGTCGGCGCCTTGTACGGCGGCCATCTCGGTCAGCCAGGCGTCGAGCGACTCGGGCCTTCTCAGGGCTCGCAGTACGTCGAGCGCGTTGACGTTCCCCGACCCTTCCCAGATCGAGTTCAACGGCGACTCGCGGTAGAGCAGCGGCAGCCCGGACTCCTCGACATACCCGTTCCCGCCCAGACACTCCAACGCTTCCGCCACCATGAACGGCGTCCGCTTACAAACCCAAAACTTGGCCAACGGCAGAGCGATCCGCCGAAACGCCGCTTCCTGCTCCGCGCTCCGCCCGGCGCCCGGCACCTCCCCGTTCCCCGCGCCGCCGCCCCCTCTGGGGCCGGCGGCGCGGGATGTATCTACTGCTGCCGCCAGGCGCATGGCTAGGGCTGTGGCCGCTTCGCTCTCGATGGCCAAGTCGGCGAGGACGTTCTGCATTGCCGGCTTGTCGGCGAGCAACCCGCCGAAGGCATTCCGGTGCCTGGTATGCCAGATGGCCTCGACGAGCGCTCGTCGCTGGAGTGCCGCCGAGCCCAGCACGCAGTCCAGGCGGGTCGCCGCCACCATCTCGATGATCGTGCGGACCCCGGCGCCTTCCTCACCCAGCCGGTATCCGATCGTGCCGTGGAACTCGACCTCGGACGAGGCGTTCGACCGGTTGCCGAGCTTGTCCTTCAGCCGCTGCAGCGCGAACGGGTTCCGGTTGCCATCAGCAAGCACCCGCGGTACGACGAAGCAGCTCAGCCCGTCCGGCGCCTGCGCCAGCACCAGGAACACATCGACCTGCGGCGCCGAGCAGAACCACTTGTGCCCGTTCAGCTGGTACTCACCGTCGCCCACGGGCGTCGCGGTGGTGAGGTTCGCCCGTACGTCGGACCCGCCCTGCTTCTCGGTCATCCCCATCCCGGCGAGGACACCGCTCTTCTGGGCGACCGGCAGCCGGCGTACGTCGTACTCCGTCGACGCCAGCTGCGGGACCCACTCCTTCGCGAGACCCTCGTCCGCGCGCAGCGCCGGCACCGCGGCGTACGTCATCGAGATCGGGCACCCGTGCCCCGGCTCCACCTGGGACCACAGATAGAACCCGGCCGCCCGGGTCAGGTGCGGCGACGGGCGATCGCTGGTCCACGGCGCGGCCTGCAGCCCGAAGCCGACGGCCTGCTCCATCAGCCAGTGCCACGACGGGTGGAACTCGACCTCGTCGATGCGGTTCCCGTAGCGGTCGTGCGTGCGCAGTACCGGCGGGTTCTGGTTCGCCGGGAGGGCGTGTGCGCGGGCCTCCTCCGAACCCGCCAGCTCGCCGATCCGGTGGAGACCGGGGTCGTCCGCCAGGCCGGCGTACGGACGCAGAGCGTCACCGAGCGCCGCATCCTGGGTGAAGAAGTTCACGCCCCGCAGTGGGGGAGCCTGATTCGTTACCGCGAATGGGTCCGCCATGTCAGTACGGTAAGCGGTATGGCACGTATCGGGGCAGGACCCACTGGTGGGAGCTCCCTCTCATTGGCATGGGTCCGCCGCATCCCCGCGACGACCTGGAGTCTGCTCACGCAGACCGTCGGGGTGTGTCTGCGCTACCGCGTCACCGGGCTGGCGGCCGAGGGTGCGTTCTACGCCATCCTCTCGCTGCCGCCGCTGATCTTCGGACTCGCCGGGTCGCTCGGTTACATCGCGAGCAAGTGGTTCGAGGTCGAGACGATCAACGAGGTCAAGCAGCAGATCGTCGATCTGGCCGCGCGGGCGCTGACCGACGACTCGATCAGGAACGTCATCGAGCCGACCCTGGACCAGGTGCTGAACGGCGGCCGGCCGGACGTCATCTCGATCGGATTCGTCCTGGCGCTATGGTCCGGCAGCCGAGCGCTGAACGTGTTCGTCGACACCATCACGATCATGTACGGGATGGGCGGCAAGCGCGGCATCGTCCGGACCCGCGCGCTGTCCTTCAGCCTGTACTGCGCGGCGCTCATCATCGGCGTGATCGTCCTGCCGCTGGTGCTGGCCGGTCCGGACGCGGTCGACGCGCTCCTCCCGCACAACCTGGACTTCCTGAACCAGCTGTACTGGCCGGTCGTCACGATCCTGTCCGCGGGCTTCTTGAACACCCTGTACCACCTATCCGTGCCGATCCGGACGCCATGGGTCTCCGACCTGCCCGGGTCGTTCCTGGCGCTGTCGATCTGGATCCTGGGCAGCTTCGTCCTGCGGTGGATCCTGCAGAGCACCGTCGGCGGTACGTCGATCTACGGCCCGCTGGCCGCGCCGATCGCAGTACTGATGTGGCTGTATATGACTGCCATCGCGGTGCTGATAGGTGCGGCGCTGAATGCTGTCGTGGACCGGCTGTGGCCGCACAAGCAGCATGTCGCCGAGGTGAAGTCGCAGGCCGCCGAGGAGGACGAGGTCGAGCCGGTGATGAAGGCGGAGGCCGAGCCGCACCATGAGCACACGCTGACCCCGCTGGAGTCCGAGCGCCCGGAGGTCGAGGCGGCGCGCAAGGTCGAGGGGTTGGCCGCGCGACCGCCGAAGTCTGCGCCCGCGCCGGAGAAGCCTGTGTCCGAGAAGCCTGCTGCTGAGGCTGTGCGGAAGCCTGCGTCGGTCGGAAAATCCGGTGCGCAGGGTGACACCGACGACCTAGTCTGACCACATCAGACGGTCCCTGGCTCGGGACCGACCGGACCGGAGGGAGGCAGCCGCCATGAGCTACTACCAGGCCCAACGGCCTGCTGTCTCCGACACTGTCCGTCCGCTGAGCTGAGCTCGCGGCCGGACCCTCTGAAAGGTTCGCCGCATGTCAGCCACACTCCAGGCCCTGGGACTCGACAGTTCCACGGCCGACTTCCTGCAATCCGTTCCGGAAGAGCTGGTCCCGGGACGCGTCGCCCGCGTCGACAAGGGCCTGGCGACGGTCTTCACGGCGGACGGCCCGGTCCGCGCGAGCTGGTCCGGCGCTTTGCTGACCGCGATCGCCTCCGACGTTCACGCCGGCCCGTGCACGGGAGATTGGGTCGTACTGCGCTTCTGGCCGGACGACCGCATCACCGTCGAGTCGGTGCTTCCACGCCGTACTGCGATCGTCCGGGCGGAGGTCGGCGGGTCGTCCCGCGGGCAGATGCTCGCGTCGAACGTCGATGTGATCGCCATCGTCGTCGGACTGGTCCCCGAGCCGAACATCGTGCGTATCGAGCGCTTCATGGCGCTGGCGTGGGAGAGCGGCGCGCGGCCGGTCGTCGTACTCACCAAGTCTGACCTGGTCGGTGACGCCGACTCAGTGGCTGAGGACGTGGCGCTGGCTGCGCCGGGTGCCGACGTACTGGTGTGCAGCGCGACGACTGGCGCGGGGCTGGACGACGTACGCGCACTGCTGGAGGGGGACGCCACTCTGGCGTTACTGGGGTCCAGTGGGGCGGGCAAGTCGTCACTGGTGAACGCACTGGCCGGCGTGGAACTGCTGGACGTGCAGGACATCCGCGAGGACGGCAAGGGGCGTCACACGTCGGTACGGCGCGAGCTGATCGTGCTGCCGAGCGGTGGGGTCGTCATCGACACGCCTGGGCTGCGGGGGATCGGTCTGCAGGAGTCAGGGGAGGGGCTGGCGGCCGCGTTCCCGGACATCACGGCGCTGGCCGGGCAGTGCAAGTTCAAGGACTGCTCGCACGTGATGGAGCCCGACTGCGCAGTGCGAGCCGCTCTGGACGACGGGTCGTTGCCGTACCGCCGGTACGACAGCTGGGTGAAGCTGCAGCGCGAGGCGGCGTACATGGCGCGTCGTGCGGACATCCGGCTCCGCAACGAGGCGAAGAAGGAGTGGGTGCGCGCCAGCAAGTCGTACCGCCGCGACCACAAGCCCCGGCCCTGAGACCCCTTCCACCCGTTGCTGGCTGAGCGGTGAAAAGATCGTCTGCATGAACCGATCAGTGCTGGTGACAGGAGCATCCCGGGGGATCGGAGCAGCAACAGCCCGCGCCTTCGCCGCCGCGGGCGACCGAGTAGCAGTCCATTACAGTGCCTCAGCGGACGCCGCGGTCCAGCTCCTGAAGGAGCTGCCAGGCAGCGGGCACGTCATGGTGCAGGCAGACCTGGCAGATCCGGCTGCCATCGAATCGATGGTCGACGACGCGGCACACGCCTTGGGCGCCATCGACGTACTCGTCAACAACGCCGGGCTCTACGTGCCGCACCGGATCCGCGAGACGACGTACGCCGAGTGGCAGCAGGCCTGGACCGACACCCTCGCGGTGAACCTCATCGGCCCGGCCAATGTGACGTGGTGCGCGGTCCGCCACATGTCCCGCGGTGGCCGCATCATCAACGTCTCCTCCCGAGGCGCCTTCCGAGGCGAACCCAACCAACCCGCCTACGGCGCCTCGAAGGCCGCCATCGTCTCCTTCACCCAGTCCCTGGCCCGAGCCCTGGGCCCCGAAGGCATAGCCGTAACTGCCATAGCCCCCGGCTGGACGGAAACCGACATGGCCGCGGTCAACCTAGCCGGCGAAGGCTACAACCGCCGCAGCCAGGAAAGCCCCCTGGAACGAGTCGCCGACCCCTCAGAGGTAGCAGCCGCAATCATCTATCTGGCCTCTCCCGAAGCCGAATTCGCCACCGGCACAGTCCTAGACTTCAACGGCGCCTCCCACCTAAGGATGTGACCCACCCCACGCCGGTGACCGAACTGCCCAACCCGACCGAAGGTGGTACGCGAACCACCTGCCCAACCCACGCGGGTGACCGAACCGCCCGAGTCAACCCAAGGTGGTACGCGAACCGCCCCGCCCAACCGACGCGGGTGACCGACCGCGGAACCCAACCCAAGCTGGTGAGCGAACTGCGCAACCCAGCCACGGAGCCGAGCGAAGCGAAGGCCCAAGGGGGTGCGGGTGGCGGAGCCCCCGCTTGCGGCAAGCGAAGCGCAGCCGCACAAAACGACGAAGGCGACCCGGTCCGCGCTTTCCGCGGACACGAGTCGCCTATCGCCTTCGTGGACGATACTGGGATCGAACCAGTGACCTCTTCCGTGTCAGGGAAGCGCGCTACCGCTGCGCCAATCGTCCGGGAAACTCAAGACTACTGAGGTTCGAGGTGGAGACGGGATTCGAACCCGTGTAAACGGCTTTGCAGGCCGCTGCCTCGCCTCTCGGCCACTCCACCACTGAGAAAGCTGGGCCGAACCCTCTCCGAGCGGACGACCGGGTTCGAACCGGCGACCTCAACCTTGGCAAGGTTGCGCTCTACCAACTGAGCTACGTCCGCATCACCCCGAGCAGTTTCCCTCGGTGCGAGAGCAGAACAGTAGCGCACTTTCCGCCCGGACAAAAACCGGATTCCACCCCGGATTTCACGCTGTCGTCATTCGGGTACTGCCAGCGTGAATCGCACCCCATCCGTCACACGAGTCACACCGAATCTGTCCACTCGCCACGCCGTCCGATCACGCCTTCAACGACACCAGATCGACCGTTCGCAGGTAGTCGGCATCGCCCCGGAGATCGATCGTCGCGACACGCCCCTCGACCACCGTGAAAGAGAACACAACGACCGGTTCGCCGCGCTGCATCCACACCAGCCCGGGCATCCCGTCGACAAGCATGAGTTTCGCCGCCTGCGCCCGCCCCGAGAACGCGGCGGCGACCCGGTCGTGCCCGGTGATGCTCGCAGCGATGCCGCGTTCGGAGGCGCCGGCGTCTGCCCGTACGACGATCTCGGGGTCGAGTACCTCTAGCAACGCGGAGAAGTCCGCGTTGCGTGCGGCGGCCAGGAACACGCTGACGACTTCCTGCTGCCGGACCACGTCCACGCTGGACGGTTCCGGCGTACCGCGGACCCGGCGCCGCGCGCGGCTCGCGATCTGCCGCGCGGCCGCCGGCGACTTGCCGATGATCGGGGCGATGTCTTCGAACGGTACGGCGAACAGGTCGTGCAGTACGAAGGCCAACCGCTCCGCAGGCGACAGCGTCTCGAGTACGACGAGCAGCGCGAGCCCGACCGAGTCCGCCTGCACGGCTTCGAGCTCGGGATCGGGTACGACGTCGTCCGCGAGCACGGGGGAGTGGTCGCTGACGGGCAGCTCGGGCCGACCGCGGCGGGTGCGGAGCATGTCGAGGCAGATCCGTCCGACGACCGTGGTCAGCCAGCCGCCCAGGTTGTCGATCGTCGCGGTGTCGCTGCGGCTGAGCCGGATCCACGTCTCCTGTACTGCGTCCTCCGCCTCGGGCTCAGAGCCTAGGATCCGGTACGCGACGGCGCGCAGGCGGTCCCGGTTCTGCTCGAACCGCGTCGCGAGCCAGTCGTCCCCATCCATGTCCATCACCACTCCACCTGTCACACCAGCCGGCCCTGCGCCGTCACCCCGATGACGTAGCGCTGGGACCACATGTGACATCAGAACGAAGAGGAGCACGCCATGACGGAACCACCCCGCCCGCTGCCCGTACGCAAGCAGGACATGCTGCGCCGCTTCGAGCAGGACATCGACGCCTGGGTGGCGACAGCGTCGCTCGATGGCACGCCGTACCTGATGCCCCTGTCGTTCCTGTGGTCCAACGACACCCTGCTGCTGTCCACAACCGTCACCAATCCCACCGCCCGCAACCTGCAGACCAACCCGAAGGTGCAGTTGACGATCGGCCAGGTCCGCGACGTCATCCACATCACCGGCACCGCAGCGATCACAGACGTCACCGCCACCGAAGGCGAGTCCTTCGCCACGAAGGCCGGCTTCGACCCCCGCCCCCTACCGAACTACCCCTTCTTCCGCGTCACTCCCACCAAGATCCAAGCCTGGCGCGAGGTCAACGAACTCAAGGACCGCACCTTGATGGACAAGGGCACCTGGCTCATCTGACTCACCAAAGCAACGTCAACTCCGCCAAGGTGACATGCGGTCGGTTGGCCAACCACGTGTCGAGGCAGCCCCGCAGGTCGGCTTCTGACCCAGCCAGGCCAAGTACTACGGCGTCCGTCGCCACAGGTGCGTGCTGGTGCGCTTCCGGTGACCCGTGGGAGCACTCCGAACACATCAACCGAATGCCGGACCACTCATCGACCCCGAGCCCCGCAGGGCCAGCCAGGTCGGCCAGAACTTCCTTGTCGTCGGCATTGGCCCCCACCACCTGCGCCTGCCAGGTCGGCAGACCGGACTCCTCCAGTCGTGCGAGTTCGTCGAACACCGGTACGTCGTTCCGCTGCCCCTTCGGCTCGCCGTCGTGCAGTACTACGTCCCTGAACCGGTGACCGCTCTCCGGCAACGGCACGTTCGAGATCACCGCGTGCGCCGGGCTACGCCGCCAGCACCAGACGACCTCGGTATCGCCGTACGCCGGAACGACCTGGTGCGTCAGACTCGGCCGGTCCGGATTCAGCCGGATCGGTGTCAGCCCGAAGTGTTGGTCGATCGGTTCGACGCCGGGCTCGATCGTGCTGATGCCGTACTCCGCCCAGGCCCAGCGAGCGGTCGCCCAATCGCCGAGCGCGGTCGCGGCGATCCCAAGGTTCCAGGCGGCCGGGTTGGCGCCGCCGAACTCGCGCCGCTCCGCGTCGGAGATCAGCTCCGCCGCCCGCCGATTCCGCGCGGCCGAGTCCGCCCACTGCTGGCGCGCCTTCGAGTACATGCCAGCCTCGAACCAGGCACCGAAAGAGTCCGGCAGCACCTCGGTCAACTCCTGTGCCAGCCGACCGGCCCGTTCGGCGTCCCCGGGCTGTACGGCCTCGGCAAACTCCTGTGCCGCCTGACGAGGCTCACGCCCGTTGCCCCGCTTGAAGATCTTCACCGCGACATTGTGCCGTGCGGCTTGACTTCGAGTGCGCTCCAGGAGGGAAGGTGGAGGGCATGTTGTTTCGGACACTTGGGAATGGACGGAATGTCAGCGCGCTCTGCCTCGGCGCGATGAACTTCGGTACGTCGACGCCGACCGACACTGCGATCGCGATTCTTGATCGGTTTGTGGAGGCGGGTGGGACGTTCATCGACACGTCGAACAACTACAACCAGTGGCACGGGCACGGCGGTGACAGTGAGGAGCTGCTCGGGCGCTGGATGCGGGAGCGCGGCAACCGGGACGAGTTGTTCATCGCCACGAAGTGCGGTGCGCGGACAACGGTGCCCGGCGATCCCGACGACGCGCACTGGGAGGGGCTCAGCTCATCGGCGATAGATGCGGCGGTCAAGGGCAGTCTCAGTAGGCTCGGTGTCGAGCAGATCGACTTGTAGTACGCGCACATCGACGACCGCAGTACGCCGCTTGACGAGACGGTTGCCGCATTCGGGCGACTGGCCGCGGATGGAGTCGTCGACTCGATTGGCTGCAGCAACACGGCCGCCTGGCGGCTCGACCGCGCTCGGCAAACCGCAGCTGCGCAAGGCGTTGCGCAGTACGCCGTAATCCAGCAACACTCGAGCTACCTCTGGCCGAACCCGCCGACTCTGCAGGGCCAGCGTCGTCACGGCACTCCGCACTATCAGCACGCCGGTGTCGAGCACTTCGACTACCTGTCGGAGCACCCGGACATGACGTTGGTGGCGTACCAGCCTCTCCTCACTGGTTCGTACACACGTCCGGACCGACCGTTCGAGCGGCGCTACGCCCACCCGACGGCGTACGTGCGCTATGAGGCGCTCCGCGGGGCTGCGCGCGACCTCGGCGTGACGCCGAACCAGGTGGTACTGGCGTGGTTGCTGCACCACAACGTCATCCCGCTGTTCGGCGCGTCCTCGCTCGAGCAGTTGGAGGAGGCGCTGGCAGCGGTCGAGCTCCAGCTCGACGCCGATCTGGTCGATCAGCTGGACAACGCCTGATCGCGGACGCGGTAGCGGTACCGCAGCGGCGACTCGCCGACCTCGCGTTTGAACGCGGTGCTGAACGCGCTCTCCGACGCGTACCCGAGCTCGGTCGCCAGTGATCCCACGCTGACGTCGGCGTCGCGGAGTGCGCGTTGGGCGAGCATCATCCGCCAGCGGTTGAGGTACGCGCGCGGCGGCATGCCGGCTACGTCGCGGAACCGCTCCGCGAACGACGTACGCGACATGGCTGTTGCCTGCGCGAGCTCGTTCAGGCCCCAGAGCTTGTCGGGCTGCGAGTGCATGAGCGTGAGCGCGGGGCGGAGGCGTTCGTCGGTCAGCACACGCAGCCATCCTGGCGGCAGGTCGGC
This sequence comes from Kribbella pratensis, assembly GCF_004365355.1. Lineage (GTDB taxonomy): Bacteria > Actinomycetota > Actinomycetes > Propionibacteriales > Kribbellaceae > Kribbella. The sequence continues at coordinate 1,637,821 of NZ_SODP01000001.1, forward strand.
TTGTTCGACGTACGCCCGGAGTACTTCGAGGAGCATCAACTGCGCGTGCTGCCGGATCGCGAAGGCCGAGCAGATGCGGTTGCCGGCCACCTCGTCGAACAGCCGATGGATGCTGCCGCGCAGATTGGCGCCGGTGGTGGGGGAGGCGCGGACGTGCGCAACCGGTGGCAGCGCCTCGAGGAGCAGCAGGCGGCCGGCCTCGTTGAGGTCGATCCGGCCGCCGAGGATGACGTCGTTCGCGGTGCTCGCGAGAGATAGGCCGGTCTCGACGGGAACGACCTCGCGAACCGGCCCGTCGCCGGTGCCGCCGGCGAGCTCCATTCGAGACCGATTGTTGAGGATCGCGACGTCGCCGGGGAGGAGTTCGATCGGCGCGTCGATCCCGTCCGTGCTCAGACGGGCCCGTCCGCTGACCATCGCGACGAACTTGAACGACTCGACCAGGTCGGCTCGCGACACCCACCGTCCGCTCACGGTGAACCCGCCGGACACCAACCCGCGCACCTCGACGAGCTCGAACACTTCGGACAGCTGATCGTCGACCATGCTCCGGACTCTCGCGAAGAAAATATGGACTGATACTTATTCAGAGTACGCCGTTCGCGCAGCAGAGTGGAGGCATGACTCCCTTTGACGTGGTGGCAGAGAAGCAGCACCCGATCGGCACCGGATTCACCGCGGCGGCGACCGCTGACGACGTACTGACAGGCATCGACCTGACCGGCAAGAACGCGATCGTCACCGGCGGGCACCGCGGCCTCGGCCTCGAAACCACCCGTGCCCTCAGCAAGGCCGGCGCCAGCGTGACAGTTGCCGTACGCAACCCCGCGAGCGCGGCTGCGGCCCTTGAGGGGATTGACCGCGTCGAGACCAGCGAGCTCGATCTGCTCGACCCGAAGTCCGTCGACGCGTTCGTCGAGCGCTACCTCGCGACCGGACACCCGCTCCATATCCTCATCAACAATGCCGGCATCATGGCCGGCCCGCTCGTTCGCGACGCTCGTGGCTACGAATCGCAGTTCGCGACCAACCACCTCGGCCATTTCCAGTTGACCCTCGGCCTGCTCCCCGCCCTTCAGGCGGCCCACGGCGCCCGCGTCGTCAACGTCACGTCCGGCGGTCACCGTCTCTCCGACATCCGTTGGGACGACCCGCATTTCACCCACGACTACGACCCGCTCGTCGCGTACGGCCAGTCCAAGACGGCGAACGTGCTGTTCGCCGTGGAGCTCGAGCGCCGGTGGTCGCAGTACGGCATCCACGCGTACGCCGTACATCCCGGCATCGTGGTCACCACGAACCTCGGCCCGCACCTGCCCGAAGGCGAGACCCGCACCCCCTGGCTGACTACGGGAGACCTACAGGCCATGGACCTGGTAGATGCCGCTGGCAATCAAATCGTCGACCCCGCTCGCGAACGCAAAACGCCGTCGCAGGGCGCCAGCACAACCGTCTTCGCCGCGACCAACCCTCAGCTGGAGTCGCACGGCGGCACCTACCTGAAGGACAACGAGATCTCCCGGCTCGACCAGCCCACTCCCATCGACTTCACCGACCACGACGTTTCCTCGTACGTCGTCCCGCATGCGCTGGACCCGCAGTCCGCCGATCGCCTGTGGACGCTCAGCGAGGAGCTGATCAAGCACTGACGACTAGGCGACGGCCTGTGGGGCTGCGGCCGGGCTCCGGTTCCCGTTGCGATCGACGGCGCGGATGCCCATCTGCACGTTGTCCTTGGAGATGTCGAGCGTCACGGTGGTGACGTTCCCGACGGGAATCGCGCTGGTCCAGTCGGCTCCGTGGTCTCGCGCAACACCACCTCGTACCCGGTCAGGTTCGTTTCGGGGTTGGGATCCCACGACAGCGTGGTGAGGTTGGTGCCGGAGAGCGTGCCGGGCGGCGTCGTGTGGATCTGCGCGTTCTTCGGCGTACCAGGGGAGGTCGCAAGCGCCCACAGCGCCGCGGCGTTCACCCTCGTCACTCGAGCGATGTAGTCGAAGTCGACGAACTCGATGAGGTCGCCGAACTGCACGCCGTCGACCACCTGGACGTTCTGGTGCTCGTGATTGAAGTTCTCCCGGGGCTCGGTGAACCTGGCGGCCGGGGAGCCCAGGCTCTGGAACGAGACGTGATCGCTGGCGCGAAGGAACCGGTCGCGCCGCCATACCAGCCGGATGTTCATCCCGGTCAGGCTGCGCGGCGCGACCGAGTGCACGAAGCGGCCGAGCTGGCGAGCTTTCCCGTCGTTCTCACCGCCGGCCGACTGCAACAGCGAGATCTGTGCAGCGGTCACGTTGCTCGGGATCCCCTCGAGGAACATCCGCACGGTGAACGGGTCAGGTTTGTGGCCGTCGAACGACCGGCTGGCCCCGATGATGTCGTTGCTGAACACGCCCTGTACGTCGTTGCCGGCCGCGGCCATCTGCGCCGCCATGAACGCGGAGCCGTACAGCCCTTGTTCCTCGCCGGCGACGGTGGCGAACACGATCGTGCCGGGGAACTGGTGCGCCGCGAAGACCCGAGCGAGTTCGAGCACACACGCAACACCAGACCCGTCGTCGTCGGCACCCGGCGCGTCACTGGTGAAGTCCATAACGTCGGTCACCCGCGAGTCGAGGTGGCCGGTGACGACGTAGAAGCGCTCTGGCGACGCCGTCCCCTTCAGCGTGGCGATGACGTTGGTGATCCTCGTCGGCACAGGGATCCGGCTCGAAACCGGCTGGATGAACGACTGCCGCTGCACCGTCATCCTGCCGCCCGACGTCGCAGCAATAGCCTCCATCTGCCCCGCGACCCAGTCCGTAGCCGCCCCAATCCCACGCACCGGATCGTCCTGACTCGACAACGTATGCCGAGTCCCAAACTCCGTTAGCCGCTGAATAGTCGCCCCGATCCGCTTCGGATCAACGTCCCGCAACAACTCCCGCAAGTCCGGATCAAACTTGGACGGCCCACTCAGTGCCACGGCGGCCTCAGCATGCGCTTCCCCCGCGGCCCCAACCAGCACCGCCCCGACGGCCCCCGCCGCCACAGCTCCAGACCCAGCCAAGAACACCCGCCGACTAGACCCCACCGTAGAAGCCGATTCCGATGAACCTGACGTCAAAGACGAATACCGAGACGAACGGGAGCCAGACATGGCGCCTCCAGAGTGAGCGGACAAATACGCCTCGCCCCTCACTCTGACACCCCCCAACCCTGCCGTCAGCCACTCACCAAAAGAGGTTTTCCCTACCCTTCCCGCCCCCACCACAAGCCGATTCCCCAACCAACCCGCGCCGCAGAACTGACTCCCCACCCACCACCCCCAAGCCAGCCACCCAACCCAGCCCAACCGATGAGCTCAGCTGCCCAACCAAGCCCACAAAGCCGAGCGAACCGCCCAACCCAACCCAAGCTGGCGAGCCAACTGCACAATCCAGCCACGGAGGCGAAGTACCCAACTCAACCAAGCCGGTTGGCGGACTGCCCGACCCAGCCCAAGGTGACCGAACCGCTCAACCCAGCCGAAGGTGGTGAGCGAACTGCATAACCCGACCCAAGCTTGTACGCGAACCGCTTGCTCAACCCACACCGGTGACCGAATCGCCCGACCCAGCGCAAGCTGGTGAGCGAACTGCAAACCCAGCCACAGCCGCCGAGCGAAGCGAAGGCGCAGGGGGTGCGGGTGGCGGAGCCCCCGCCGGCGGCAAGCGGAGCGCAGCCGCACAAAACGACGAAGGCGACCCGGCCTGCGCTCTCCGCAGGCACGAGTCGCCTATCGACTTCGTGGGCGATACTGGGTTCGAACCAGTGACCTCTTCGGTGTGAAGGCGGATCCCTCGTACCAACGAAGACGCCAAGGCGATCTGAGCTGTCGGGGGGCCCTGCGAACGCGCCTGCATCACCCGGGTCCACCATGTGCCTCGCTGCCTTTTCGCTGCCCGGGTCTCGACTAGGTCGCTTCCACTTGGTGCATGATCTTGTCCATGACTGCCGACTACGAGTTTTCGCTGGAGATCAACTCCATCAGGCTCCGCCTTGAGGAAGCCATCGGCTCGCTAGGCAAACCGTCGTCGCTCCCTCGTCGCCCAGGCGCTGACCGAATCGCTACCGCCGCCAGTCATCTCAAGGAGGCGATAGGCTTCCGTGACAGTAATGGGCTACCTATCGCTGAAAAGCTTGATGTAGGCGTTGCCGAGGTCTTCGTTCAGCTGATAGAGGATTTAGCGTCAGCGGACGAGTGGGATGCGGATCGTGCCTTTGACACCGCGATTCAGCTCGAAAACTTCACAAGAGAACAAATTAGAAGGACTCCTGGGTATCGTACTCACGTCGCAGGTGGTGACGATCCTTATGATGATCTTCGGGCTCTCGACAAAGAATCAGAGTTCGCCGTTGGAAACATGGACACAGAGCGTCACCTGTTGCAGCAACGGGAGCGTGTCGACGCAATCGTTGATGACGTCCAACAGGCGGCTGGTTCGGTGGCTGATAGCGAACTCGCCAAGGCCTTCAGTGCCTACGAGGTTGGTGAAAGGAGATCGGCGAATTACTTCCGCCTCGGCGGTCTGCTGGTTCTGCTCGGAGTCCTGGGATTCTCCATCTACACGACGATTGAGACTCCGACGACTCTGGCCTCCTCGTTGGCTCATCTCGGCATCGCTTTGTCGGGTTTGGCTGCGTTCGCATACTTAGCCCGAGAGTCATCGCAACACAGAACCGTTGCCCGCTGGGCGGCGGTCATGGCCGTGCAGCTGAAGACGCTGGCCGCATTCTCTGCAGATATGGCTCCTCCGCAAAGGGAAGAGTTGCGCTCCTTTTTTGGAAGGCGAGTATTCTCGGAGCTACCTGCTACAGAAAACCGTGAGTCTGCGAGCGAAACGGCACTGACTGCTCAATCAATAGTCGACATTATCAAGACGGCTCGCGGCGACTCCTGATCGACGCTGGTGTGACCAGATTTACGTTCGCGGCAGAGAGGTGCACACAGGATCGCGGGCTACTTCTCTAAACGCGTCCAGAGGAACGAATATGCTCGCGGCATCGCCCATGGCTGATCGCTAGGGCTGGATCATTCGCGCTGGGCGATGCGGATCTGCTCGACGGCATGTTGAAATGGAGCTTTCTGGAGCACTCGTTCCACGACTTCCGCGAGAGGAACGCCGAGTTGGAGAAGTAGGCAAGCGCGTAAGACCCAGCTCAGGACGACGCCATGCCAGTAACGAGCCACGCTGTCCGGCCTCTCAGACGAGCTGCTGCCACCATGTGCAACTCCCGTTCGCGCATTCGCGGCCGCCCGGGCGAAGGTTGGAGCTGCGTCAAGGATGGCGTCACCCACGGCGCCCGTGGACTTGACTAGCTCATCGATTCTGAGCCAGAGGGGTTTGTAGTTTGCTGCCTGGAGGACTCGACGCGCCCAATCGCTTATCTCCTGCGAACCGCCACTGCTGTCAATGGCTGCAATCACATCCTGCACCCGCTTCTTGTGGGTTGCCGGGTCGAGTTCGCGCGAATCGAAGCGCCTCTTGTGAAACGCCTCAGCGCTCTGGAATATCGATGCAAAGCGATTCTCGGTGTACATAAATGGCGCATAATGGGGAGCGTGAAGCAACACGAAGGTCTCCCGGAGGTCGCTCCATAACTCGAACCACTGTCGTAGCAGGTCGTCAATTGGCAGCGGGCACCACCGTACGCTCAGGAGTGACGGCTCGGAATAGCTCCATGGCGAGTTGCGGGAAGTTGGTTTGGCATCGTCGGTTGGCTGAATCGCGTTGAGGTACGCGTCGCAGTAGCGACCATTTTCTAGTGCCGGTCGAAGCATCAGCGATGTCAACTGCACCGAACGTCCAAGGCTAAAAATCAGCAGGTCTTGCAGAGGCCGCACACGCGTGTCGACGATGGTTCTAGCGTTGGCGGGCTGTCCCATCTCTATAGCAAATGCTGAGAATTGGTCGAAATGGATTGACTGACTGCTGCGCGAGCCCTGGACGCCGGTCTCTAGCCGTAGCGAGTCGCCGTTGATGTTCGCATGCGCCAAGGTCAGTGGTTCGAGGCGAACACTAGCGGCGATCCTGTTGGTGATTTGACTTTCATCTGGCTCATTGGACGATGGATTTATGATTATCGACGGCGCGTCCGACCAGCTATTTAGCTGGTCAAACTCGATCATCGCGCCTGAGAAGTCGTCGGCGGGCGCGTGGCATCCAATAAGGGCGAGGGTTACGCGATAGCTCTCTCTGGTTTCACCGGGTACAGGCCCGGCATAATTCGCGCCATTGGCCTCAAAAACGGTGACATCTTTCCAGTCTCGAGTCCTGCCATGGATTAGCGGAGTAACCGTCCACTCTGGTGGGCCATATGCGACGACCTCGTTATCGGCGGGCATCGGATATTCCCGCAGTTGCCCATGCAAGACCAATTCCAGGCCGTCGGCGGTGTGGCTTAGGGTCCCGCTGACACGGTGATTCTCGCTCTCTGGTAGCCACCAGTCACCTTCTACGGAAAAGTGCTCCACCGCGACAGGATGCCACGTGTGTACTCGTTCGAGTCACAGTTGGTGAAAGATCCACTCCCACTGGAATACTTCCGTGACATCGTCACCGGTGCCGGACGCCACCGGTTCCAGCGCCCGTGTTGAGCCGTCATGTGGATCGACGATTGTCACGCCCGCGTAGCGGAGAACTGCTAGGGAGGCGAGCCACGCAGGATGGCCGGCCAGGTCGTGTTTGGCGAAAGGAGTTGCGACGATCGGCGTGCGAGCGCCTAGAGCCGCAGAGAGGATTGTCAGCGGGTAGGTGTTGGCGTTTCCGTTGGCCAAGGCGTTGAGAGTGTTGAAGGTCATCGGTACGACGACGACGGCGTCGGCCGGCGGGGTGCGCTTTGGCTGGTCTGGGGTGCGGTTGCCGGTGATGACGGGGGCACCTCCTAGGTCCTGGTCCGCCAGCCAGGGCATGGCCGCGTCGGTGGGGATGACGTGAGGGTCCCAGCCATTGGCCCGGGCGGCTTTGACGCCGTCGCCAGCTCGTGCAGCGAGGGGAGCGCCACAGACGACGATGTAGAGGGTGCGGTTGGTCACGCGAGGACTCCTGCGCGGGTGGCGATAGCGGTCAGGGATGGGCTGGGCTTGCGGGAGCGGCGTAGGAGTTCGCGGACCAGCTCGCGGGCGATGGTGTGGTATTTGATCGACTCGGGCGCTACGCGCTCGGCTGCCTGGAGATGGAGGATCGCTTCCGTGTCGTTCTTGGCTTGGGTTTGCGCCCATGCCAGGTCGATGTGGAGGCGGGATCGTCGGCCTTGGAGTCCGGCCGGCATAGCGTCCAGGTCGATTTCCGTGGCTACTCGCAGCACGTTGGACGGCTCGCCGAACTCCGCTGCGACTGACGCGCGGTGGATCAGGACGTTGGTCGGCCCGAACGCGGTCCACCAGTGGTTCCCGTCGTGCGCCAGGAAGTCTCCGAGCTGTCCGGCTGCCGTCAGCCGTTCGGTTGCCGTCGCGCGGTCTGACCGACGCGCAGCGATAACCGACGAGATGAGCCAGAGGGAACCGGCGAGCGACACCGCGTCCGGTGCGTCTGAGCCGGTCATCGACATGAGACCTTCGGCCGATCGGACCGCGATCCGTTCCGCGTCGTCGGTGCGCTCGCTGCGGAGCAGGGCACAGACGACCTGGTAGGCCGCGAGGCCCTGCGCGGCCTTGGACTCGGCGGCCATGGCGGCGTGAGTGGCGCGGTCGGCAGCGAGCCAGCCGAGCTGGTGCTCGCCGACCTTCGTGAGGAGCTTGGCGGCGGCCGAGTAGACCGAGCACCGGGCAAGGTGCGTCTCCCGGCCGTCGCGGCCCTGGTAGGCGTCGTACGCGTCCGCGGCCCGGATGAGGTCTGGGAGCATCGTCGTGGCCGTGTGGTACTTGGCAGCCTGGTATGCCTGGTGGACCTGCACAGCGCCGTTCCGGAGCTGGGGGAGCGGCCATGGCATCGCCTGCTCGCCCAGTAGGTGGTGGTAGCCCGCGAGTTGACTTCGTACGGCGTCGACGGCCGTCACGTGCTCTGGCGCATCGGGTGCGAGCACCCAGTCCCGGCCGATCAGGTCGGCGACGTCGATGCGCAGGACGGTTGCTAGGTCGTTCAGGGTGGACAGTCGATCGACACCACGAATGCCGCGCTCGACCTGCGACAGCCAGGAGCGCGACATTCCGATGAGTCCCGCCAGGGCGTCTTGCGACATACCGCGTCGCTTGCGGTAGGCCCCGATGCGCTCACCTACGTGCATCTGCACTTCCCCTCGGTTGATCTGGTCCCACTAGTGAACCGGCTAGCAGCCCGAACAATGCGCAAAAAAGTGCGCAGCGTCCCGAGTGCACATCAATCGATCGTTTCGCCTCGACGCTGGAGGCATGAACGAGCCGACCACTCAGGAGCTCACCCGCTTCGGGCCTGGTGCCGCTGGCGGGACGCCTTCTGCGCGGGCAACCCTCCGGATGTACGCCGCCGTGAACGGCGACAACCGCTCGACCTCGGTAGGCGGCACACCGCCTCGGAGCGCAGCCAGCACAGCCGCCAGCATCTCGGTCCGGGATTGCTCGTGCGCAGTCTCGGTCTCGCGGTATCGACGGGTCGCTGCGGTCAACTCTTCGCGTAGATCACTCACCCATCCAGGGTATCGCACCTCGCTTGCGCAACCATTGGCCAAGCGCTACCGTGGTGCGCACCTTAGTTTCGCTTCATGTTCTGGTCAGGCACCAAACAGCGACGCCCCGGCGGTTGCACCCGCCGAGGCGTCCGGGCCGGTCCAGTCCCTTCACGAACAGGAGCACAACCCAATGAGCATCATCCACCTGTCGGCCGTCGCTAGCCAGGAACCATCGGCTGCGGACCTGGCCGGTATCGAGCAGGAGTGGCCGCTGATCGCGGCTGAGCTGGACCTATTGGACGCGCAGATCGCCTTCATCAACGCGGGTCCGTACGCGTCGGTTCTGGATCGTCGCCGCGTTCGCCGTGCCGAGCGTCGAGTCCTGGACCTGAGCCGCGACCTGGCCGACCAGGAGACCGCCGAGGACGGTGCCGCATGAGCCGCCGACGCATGGTCACGCTGGAACAGAGCTGGGCTGACCGGCTGGGTGTTGAGTCCCCGGCTGACATTCACCGCGAGCTGGACGCTCGGCTCGCCGCCCTCGTGACCGCTGTGCGCGGTGACGTTCCACCGACTGGTTCGGCTGAGCACGCCGTGCGCTATGGCGACCTGCTGGAGCTGGCTGCGTTCCTCACCGACGCCCGCACTGTCCTGCTGGGCAAGGAGGTTCAGCGATGAGCACCCCGCTTCGTACGACGTACCCGGTGCCGGTGGAAGACCTGATCCCGGCTGCCCGCAAGCTTGCTGACGAGCTGGGTTCGGTGCCGTCGCGGAACCGGATCATGAAGGAGTTCCGGATCGGCGCGGACAAGGCCCGCTCGGTCCTCGACGCCCTCACCGCAGAACCGCACCTGCACGCGGTGCCCGATCAGGCCGCCCCTGGGCATGGCGTGGGTGCGGTGGAGATGCCCCCCGCGCCGGAGGAGGGGGCATCTCCGCAGGTCACGCCGCCTGTAGACCCGGCTCCGACCGCTCAGGCCGCGCCCTCTGAGGTTGTTCCCGCGGCTTCGGCCGAGGAGGTCAAGCCGGTCCGATCCTGGCCGGTCCTCCTGCTCGCGTTGCCCGCGTTTGTGGCGGTCTGGTCCGGCTGGGTCGGACTCGGGGAGCTGACCGGGTTCGGGGTGGTACACCCGCTACCGGGGATCGCGGACGGGTTCACCATCAACTCTGCAATCACGCTGCCGATCGGAGTTGAGACCTACGCCGCCTTCGCGCTGCGGGTGTGGCTGTCCGGCCGCGTCCCGGCCCGGGCTCGCCGGTTCGCCAAGTGGTCGGCGCTGTCCGCGCTCGGTCTGGGTGCGCTGGGGCAGGTCGCCTATCACCTGCTGGAGGCCGCTGGGGTCACCCGCGCGCCGTGGCAGATCACCACCGTCGTTGCCTGCCTGCCGGTCGCTGTGCTCGGCATGGGCGCCGCCCTGGCCCACCTGATCCACACTCGCGAGAACGGGGAGAAGTGACATGACTGAGCCGATGAACAACGAGCTGCCCAAGCCGATCGACCTGGACGCGCGCCGCGCTCGCCGCGATGACACGCAGGCTCCGGACGAGTTGGCCGGCGCGATGGTGCCACTGTCGCCGTCCGAGGTGGAGCGGATGGACACCGCCTACGAGATCGCCCTGGACGACGCCGACGACGACCCGGCCACCGGGAACGTGCTGGTGCCGGTGGACACGCCGGGACTGGCGCTGCCGGTGCAGGAGGGCGCGCGGATCCCGATCATCCCGGTGCACCTGCGGCCGGGGAACCTGCGCGGCACGATCCGCCGCGCGCTCGCGAGGACCGGGCATGTGGCCGCCTTCCACGCGGTCCGCTCGCCTTGGTACACAGCCAAGTTCGGCTGGTTCGCCGGTCGCGGCCTGGGCCGCCTGGTCGGCAACCAACTGCGGTGGTGGTGGGTGCCGAACTCCTATCTGCTGGAGCAGAAGGCCGCCGACGCGGGCGAGCTGAAGGAGTGGGAGAAGATCCACCGCCAGCTCAAGGCAACCCGGATGTGGCGCGGTGGCGTGCTGGCCGTGCAGAACCTGGGCCTGCTGATCGGTGCGCCGATCCTCTACAGCTCGGCACCTGGTGCTGCCCTGGTCGCCGCTGGCGCACTCGCGACGGCGGGTCTGGCGCACTACGGCCGCCCGGCCGGGCAGACGATCGTGGGCACGGCCGTGGTCGCGCCCCGGTACCGCAAGCTCACCGCAGACATCGTCCTGCGCGCCTACTACGCGGCCGGTCTCGGCAACCCCGACCGCCAAGACCAGCAGGTCACGTTCGGGTCGATCATGTCGCGCGACAGCTCCGACACCGGAACGCAGGTGATCATCGATCTGCCGTGGGGCAAGTCCTGGTCGGACGTGTTGAAGTCGCGGGAGAAGATCGCCTCCGGCCTGGACGTGCACATGCGGCAGGTGTTCCTGACCGAGGACGACTCCTCGTCTCGCCGGCACGTGCTGTTCGTCGCCGACCGCGACCCCCTCGCCATCCCGGCCGGTCGCACGGACATGCTCGACGGTAAGCCGCGTTCGATCTGGGAGCCGATGCGACTCGGCAAGGACGAGCGAGACCGCCTGGTCGAGCTGTCGCTGATGTGGTTCTCGGTCCTGGTCGGCGCGCAGCCGCGCAAGGGCAAGACGTTCACCGCGCGCCTGGTCGCGCTGCACGCCGCGCTGGACCCGTGGGTGAAGCTGATCGTTGTCGACGGCAAGAAGTCGCCGGACTGGCTCGGGTTCCGCAAGGTCGCGCACCGGATGGTGTTCGGCGAGCTGCCGAACCCGCTGGACGACGACCCGATCGGGCACCTGCTGGCCGTCCTGGACGAGGTGCTCGACCACATCGACAAGGTCAACGCCAAGCTCACGTCGCTGCCGGTGGATGAGTGCCCGGACGGCAAGCTCACGCCGCAGCTGGCCCGTGACCGGCGCTATCCGGAGCTGCGGGTGATGGTGTTGGTGATGGAGGAGTTTCAGGTGTACTTCGAGACCGCGAGCCAGGAGGTGAACAAGCAGGTCGCGGACAAGCTGTCCAAGATCCTGGCGATCGGCCCGAGTGCTGGCGTGATCTTGGTGTCCAGCTCGCAGAAGCCGTCCGGTGTCGGCGCGGGTGACGTGCAGCGGCTGTTCAACCGGTTCCGCGACAACCACACCATCCGGTTCGCGCTCAAGTGCGGCAACCGGGACGTGTCGATGGCCGTGCTCGGTGGCGACGCCTACGCCGAAGGCTACGACGCGTCCTCGCTGCCGGTCGGGGACAAGTTCCGGGGCGTCGGCTACCTGTACGGCGCGAGCGACCACACGCCGACCGTGCGCGGGTTCCTTGCCGACGGCAAGGACGCGGACAAGATCCTCGACGCCGCCCGCAAGCACCGCGAACGACTCGGCACCCTGTCCGGCGCGGCCGTGGGCGAGGAGCTGGAGCGCGCCAGCCGCGACGTGCTGGCCGACGTCCTGACCGTGCTCGGTGCCGACACCGCCGCGCACTGGGAGGCGATCGCCGGACGGCTGGCCGAGCAGATGCCCGAGCAGTACGACGGCACCACCCCGGACGCGGTCAGCGCGCAGGCCCGCGCGCTGCACGTGCCGAGCCGCGACGTGAAGCGCGACGGCGTGAACCGTAAGGGCTGCCGCGCAGACGACATCCGCGCCGCGATCGACCGGAGAGAGACCGCCGGCCACTGAGCCGCGTGGCAACAGAGAGTAACCAATCTGGCTAGGGGTGCGGGACGGTCGAAGTAGCGGCCGGACCGCTACCGGTAGCGCCGTCGCTACCCGTCCCGCTACCCCGCGACCTCACCCTGACCAGGCCGTATCTCCGCAGGTAGCGAGTAGCGGCCACGGTCCCTCACGCCCAAAAAAAGCCCCTCTGGAGGCTTCCAGTGCTGAACACCGCCGCTACCTCTACCCTCACCGCCGCTACCCACGGTAGCGACCTTGCCGCCACCGCGCACACGGCCGGACAGGTCGCCACGGTGGCACTCATCGTGACCGTCGCCCTCGGTCTCTACCTGCTCGGCTGCCTTTTCTGGCCGTTCGGCAAGTGCCGCCGCTGCAAGGGCGCGGGCAAGTTCAAGTCCCCGCTCGGCCGTGCGTATCGCTACTGCGGACGCTGCCAGGGCTCCGGGCTGCGGGTCCGGCTCGGACGCCACGTCATCAACCACATCCGCGCCGTCCACGGCGCCGGGGACAACTCGACCAGCAAGGGCAAGCGCTGATGGCCGCCCCGATCGACCGCGCCACGTTGCACCCGGCTGCGTCGCGCTGGATCGAGCTATGGAACGGCCAACAGGCTCTCGGCTGGAACCTGCACGGCACGCCGGTCTTCCGATTCCGGTGGGCGCCCGCAGGGCTCGCTACCCGCCGCCAGCTCCGGGCGATGCGGATGTGTCCGGGCGGGCAGGAGCCGTACGCGCTGCTGGTCTGGCGAGGCGGGAAACGCTGGGCCTGGCTGTACCGGCTCGACCTCGCCCGCCCGTCCCGCGTGGCGTCACCCGCGCAGCTCAACGCCCTGGACAAGGCCATGCAGGCACGCCGCACCTGCCAGCTCTGCGGGGACGTCACCGACTACTGCATCCCGACCTCAGACGGCCGCTGCAACGACTGCATGACGAGCCATGCGGCGGCCTGACGAGACAGCTCCGGCGCTGTGTGCTTCAACGCCGGAACCTGGCGAGTCGTGGGTACGGCCGCACCCGCGTTCGCGTACCGCACAGGTACCCGACGCAGACCCCACCAACCAGCCCCGATCGCCCTCGAGGAGGACAACCCGATGAATGACCTGCTGACCGCCGCCCTGGACGCTGCCGAACGTGGCTGGCCGGTGTTCATGCTCGGTCGCTCCAAGCGCCCAGTTGCCAACTGCCAGCTCTGCCGCGACGAGCCGCACGACCCAGAGAGCTGCTGGCACCTGACCTGCCACGGCTTCTACGCCGCCAGCACTGACCCGGCCCGCGTCGCCGCGATCGTCGCGGCTGTACCGGCCGGACAGCTCGCCGTCCGTACCGGTGCCGTCTCCGGGCTGCTGGTGGTCGACATAGATCCCGATCACGGAGGCAACGGCAGCTTCGCGACCCTGATCGCCCGCCGATGGGTGCCGCGCACCCTGAACGTTCGGACCGGTTCATGGGGAACGCACCTGTACTACCGCCACCCCGGCCAGCACGTGCCGTCGCGGCCGATGCCGGGATTCAAGGGGATCGACATCAAGGCAGACGGCGGGTACGTCGTCCTCCCGCCGTCGACCCATCACCGCACCGGCCGCCCGTACCGGTGGGACGAGTACGGGCCGACCGAACCGGCTGAGATGCCCCCCGCTCTCGTCACCGCTTGCCTGCCTCCACCGGCCACCCCCGTGCCATGCGCCGGCCAAATCGCCACCGAGCAGGGCGGGGGCATCTCCCACCCTGACCGGCTGCTGAGCGCGCACCTGGACGCTGTCCGGAACGCACCCGAAGGCAAGCGCCGTACGACGCTCTACGGCGCCGCGAGGGGCGTTGCGCGGATGGTCGCGGCCGGTGCGATCAAGCACGCCGACGCGATCGCCGCGTTGACCGACGTAGGGCAGCAAGCCGAGCAGACCACCCGCGACATTCGAGCCGCCATTGCCGGTGGCTTCCGTGACGAAGGGATTGCCGCATGACCACCCCGACCGACACCACGCCCGAGCAGATCGACGGTGCCGAGCTGCTGGACGACGTGGCCGACACCATCGCGCGATACGTCGTCCTGCCGAGCACGTCCGCCGCGATCGCCGTCGTGCTGTGGATCGCCGCCACGCACGCCGTACCGGCTTGGAACTGCGCGCCCCGCTTGGTCATCCGGGCACCCGAACGACGCTGCGGAAAGTCCCGGCTACTCGACATGGTGGAAGGTATGAGCCACCGGCCGTTGATGACTGTCAACGCCAGCCCGTCAGCGGTCTACCGATCCATCGGGGTCGCGCCGAACGATCCGCCGACGCTGCTGATCGATGAAGCCGACACGATCTTTGGCCCGAAGGCGGGGGAGAACGAGGACCTACGCGGCCTGCTCAATGCCGGTCACCAGCGCGGCCGTCCAGCCCTGCGGTACGACGCAGGAAGCCGGTCGGTGGAGAAGATCGCCACGTTCGCTATGGCTGCCCTGGCAGGGATCGGCGCGATGCCGGACACCATCGAGGACCGCGCCGCCGTCATCCGCATGCGCCGTCGCGCACCCGGCGAGAAGGTTGCCCCCTACCGCGTCGGCCGCGATGGTCCCGAGCTGGACGAGCTGCGTCAACGACTCAACCAGTGGCTCACCTGCCACATCAAGATCCTGCGGGCCGCGACGCCGGACATGCCGCTGGAAGACCGGGCCGCTGACACCTGGGAGCCGATGATCGCCGTTGCCGACCTGGCAGGCGGGCAGTGGCCCCGAGCCGCCAGGAAGGCCGCTGTAGCGCTCACCAGCGACCGTGACGCGGGCGACGAGGGTTCGATCCCGACCCGGCTGCTGGCTGACTGCCGGACCGCGTTCCAGGACGCCGACGCGCTGCCGACACAGATCCTGTTGGACCGGCTCCGCAGCGATGCGGAAGCGCCCTGGGCAACGATGGGCGCGGCCGGACTCACGGCGATGCGGATGGGCAACCTGCTGCGCGAGTTCGAGATCCGCAGCGACACCATCCGGTTCCCGACCGGGCAAGCGAAGGGCTACCACCGCAGCGATTTCGCCGACGCGTGGAACCGCTACTGCCCCGAGCCAAAACCGGCCGGTGGGGAAGCCGTACCAGCCGTACCAGACGTAACACTGCAGGTCAGCCCCGGTACGGCTTCCATCCCTGGTACGGCTCAAGCCGTACCAACCACCCAAGCCTCATCGACCCTGACCAGCGAAAACGAGGCTGGTACGGCTGGTACGCCTTGGCCCCTCCGAGCTGTCAGCGCCGACTCGACCTCTGGAGCCGCATGAAAGGCCAAGCACCCGTGCCGCACCTGATCCCGGTTCCGGACGACGAATCGACGGCGACCGTTCACGACTTCCGCGCCCTGGTCTACACGGTGCCTGAAGTCGCCCGACTGCTGGCCGTCTCGCGCAACACCGCCTACCTCATGGTCCGCACCGGACAGATTCCCGCGCGCCGACTCGGTACCCGCTGGGTCGTACCGCGCCGCGCATTCCACACCTGGCTGGACGCCACCCCGATCCCTGACGACACCGCAACCCTCGCTACCGCGTCGAACTGGAGCTGACACCGAGATGGGCTACGTCCGAAAGACCCCCGCTGGAAGCTGGAAAGCCTGCTGGCGTGATGCGACCGGCCGCCAACCGTCGAAGACCTTCCCGACTCGCCGGGAGGCGTCCGCCTTCCTGGCCACGATCGAATCAACCAAGCACACCGGTACGTACGTCGATCCGCACGCTGCACGACGCATCAAGTTCAGCACCTACGCCGCGCAGTGGATTGAGTCGCACAACGTCGAGCTGACGACGCGGGCACGTGATCTGTCCTTGCTCAAGAACCACGTGGTCGCGCACTGGGCTAACGCTCCGCTATCTGCGATCGACCATTCGTCGGCACAGAAGTGGATCACCAGCCTTTCCCGTCAGCTATCGCCGTCAACCGTTGGTGAGTGCAACCGTCTGTTCAGTGCTGTCCTGAAGACTGCTGTCCGCGATCGGCTGATCGCAGTGAACCCCGCCAAGGACGTACGACTACCGAAGAAGCGGCAGCAGGCGGGGGACAGGCAGACGATCAGTCGGGAGGAGTTCACCACCCAACTCCTCCCGGCCGTGCCCGAGCGGCACCGTGCGATCGTTGCCCTTGCTGGCGGAACTGGTCTGCGGTGGGGCGAGTGCGTCGGACTCCGGTGGGAGTCGGTCGACCTAATGGCCGGCACTCTGCGAGTCGAGCGCGTGGCGGTTGAGGTCAACGGTCACGTGACCCCGAAGCCCTACCCAAAGTCGCGAGCCGGGAGGCGCGTCGTACCGGTCCCGCCGATGGTGGGTCGACTCCTGGAGGAGTACCGCGAGCTGTACGGAACCGGTCAGGCGGGGGAGGTGTTCATCAACGAGGCGGGCACCCCATTGCGTCGGACACTCTTCCGGTCGCGGATCTGGCGGCCGTCGCTCGTGCGGGCCGGACTGCTGGGCTGGGTCGTGCAGGAGGGTGAGAAGTTCCGGGGCACCTGGCCGACACCGGCTGGGGATGAGACCGAGCTGTTCAAGACGAAGGCACAGGCTGTGAAGGCGGTCTCGCGCCACGCGGAAGGTGGACTGCGGTTCCACGACCTCCGGCACTCGTACGCGTCATGGCTGATCACCTCGGGCGTGCCGGTTCCCGACGTACAGCGGGTCATGGGGCACGAGCGGCCGACGACGACGCTGGCCATCTACACACACGTCCAGGGAGGCTCCCAAGAGCGGGTCCTAGGGGCTCTTGCTGCCTTTTCGCTGCCTGACGAGGGCTGAAACGACGAGAGCGGGGACTCGGCTGGTGCCGGGTTCCCGCTCTGACCTGCGTGTTCTTCGGGTGGGCGATACTGGGTTCGAACCAGTGACCTCTTCGGTGTGAACGAAGCGCGCTACCACTGCGCCAATCGCCCGGATGGTGGTGCTGGTGTTTCTTGTGGGGTGGTGCGGGTGAAACCTTAGCGCATCAATGCAGCGACGATCTAATCGGGCCGGGCTACTCTTGCTGCAGGACGGAGATCCCGTCGCGTTGGAGACGTGATTGTGACTTTCTCGCACGACACCGAGCAGGCGCTCGGGACGCTGGTCCGGCTCGTCAACACCATGCCCGGACCGAACAGCCAGGTCGACTCGCTGGAGACCCTCGAGGAACTGGAGAAGTTCGTCCAGGAGCGGGAGTTCAGCGCGGTCGACACGTTGACGGAGACGGACCTGGCCGAGGTCCGCGATCTGCGGCCGCTGTTCGCGCCGGTCTTCACCACGGATTCCGACGCGTCGGCGGCGACGATGATCAACGCGATCATCGCGCGCGGTACGTCGACTCCGCGGCTGACCAACCACGACGGGCATCCGTGGCACATCCACTATTCCCGCGCGGGCGCGTCGCTGGCCTGCCGGATCACGGTGGAGTGCGGGATCGCGCTTGCCCAGGTGATCTCCGCCGGCGAACGCGAACGCCTCCGCCGCTGCGAGGCGCCGGATTGCGACGACGCCCTCATCGACCTGTCACGGAACCGCTCTAAGCGGTACTGCGACGCCCGCACCTGCGGCAACCGTTTGCACGTAGCCGCCTACCGCGAACGCCGCAAAGCCTCCGGCGAGTAGCCGCTGGCCAACGCACATCCGGAGACCTCCGCCCGACTCCAGTGCGGGCGGGGATCCGGCGCGGATCCCCAGGCCATCACAACTGTGGCGCCGGCGCGCCCGCACACCTGGCGGTGACCCAATTCGCGGATTGTGATGGCGTGGAGATCCACGCCATCACAGCGGGGCCTGACTTACGGGTTGGGTTCGGCGGCGGAACGTTCGGCGAAGATCTTCGCGACCTGGGCCGTGATCGTGCCCGGGGCGGGGAGTTCTCGGTCGTCGACTCGATGGATCCCTTGTACGTCGCGTGTCGTGGATGTGAGGAAGATCTCCTCGGCCTGGAACAGCTGCTCCAGCGGTACGTCGCGTTCGACGCCGCCGAACCATTCGAGGATCAGGCCGCGCGTCACACCCGCGAGCGCGCCGGAGTCGAGCGTCGGCGTGACCAGCTCACCGTCGTACACGCAGAAGATGTTCGCGCCGGTGCCCTCGGCAAGGTTGCCGATCGTGTTGGCGAAGATCGCCTCGCTGCCGCCACGCTCCTTCGCGTAGGCGAGCGCGCGCACGTTCTCGGCGTACGACGTGGTCTTCAGGCCGGCGACAGCGCTGCGTTCGTTGCGGACCCACGGGACCGTGACGATCGCGGAGGTCGCGGACGGCCGCTCGATCTCCTGGGTCGCGATGAGGATCGTCGGGCCGGACGTACCGCGATCGGACGACAGCGGTGAGACACCACCCGTATAGGTGATCCGCAACCGCGCGAACTGCATCCCCGGCTCGACCACGGCCTCGATGCCGGACTCGATCGCCGCGACGTCGGGGGCCGGCAGGCCGAGTCCGACCGCGGAGCGGACGAGCCGCTCGAGATGCCGCCGTACTGCGAACGGGCGGCCGTTCTCGACCTTGATCGTCTCGAAGACGCCGTCGCCGGTGGTCAGCCCGTGGTCGAGCGGCGAGACCGTTGCCTCGTCGTCCAGCAACGCGCCGTTGAGCCAGATACGCATGTGGTGCTCCTTCCGCGCAACACCTTAGTGCGCAGGGGATCCGGTACTGCGAGGTGACCAGCTGATGACGGTACGTCGACCTGCCGGCGGACCCCGATTTTTGAAGTCGGCCCGGGATGGGCTAATGTTCTTTTCGCGCCGGGGGACACTGGAACCCGGTCGCACTGCGGACGTAGCTCAGTTGGTAGAGCGCAACCTTGCCAAGGTTGAGGTCGCCGGTTCGAACCCGGTCGTCCGCTCGGAGAGGGTTCGGCGGGCCTACTTCTCAGTGCCAGCTTTCTCAATGCCAGCTTACTCAGTGGTGGAGTGGCCGAGAGGCGAGGCAACGGCCTGCAAAGCCGTGTACACGGGTTCGAATCCCGTCTCCACCTCGAGAACCTCAGGTCAAACTGAGGGGTTTCTTTGGACGATTGGCGCAGCGGTAGCGCGCTTCCCTGACACGGAAGAGGTCACTGGTTCGATCCCAGTATCGTCCACGAAGGCGATAGGCGACTCGTGTCCGCGGAAAGCGCGGACCGGGTCGCCTTCGTTGTGTTGTGCGGCTGCGCTTCGCTTGCCGCCGGCGGGGGCTCCGCCACCCGCACCCCCTGCGCCTTCGCTTCGCTCGGCGGCTTGGGACGGGTTGGGCGAGCGGCTCACCGGCTTGGGTTGGGTTCGGCGGTCAGTTCACCAGTGTGGGCTGGGTCGAGCCGTTCGCTCGGCGGTTTGGGTTGGGTTGGGCGGGCGGCTCACCGGCTTGGGCTGGGCTCGGCGGTCAGTTCACCAGTGTGGGCCGGGTGGAGCAGTTCGTTCGGCGGTTTGGCTTGGGTTGGGCGGGGCGGCTCAGCGGCTCGGGCTGGGCTCGGCCAGTTCACCAGTTTGGCGTGGGTGTTGACCCAGTCGCGGACGCCTTGGGGTCTCGCTGGCGGTAGTCGTCCATGAAGCGGGCGACGCGCGAGTCGGTCCAGAGGGTGCACAGGGCGGGGTAGTCGGACTGGACCGGCCAACGGAGTGCGAGGCGGTCGGTCAGCACGGCTAGCTCAACTGGCTGTGCGAACGCCACGGATCGTCTATCTCGGCAGCGGCGCTCTCGGCGGCCTGGCTCGGGAGTCGGCGCTGGCAGGGGTATCGCACAACTCCTGGTGCTCGGAGGCTCCCCGGAAGTTACCGGACATTGGCCGGCTTGCATTGGTCAACCAGGTTGTACGACTGGCGTCAAACAGATGTACGATGCCGATCTAACAACTGGGAGGGGTGGTGGGTTGTGCGCGCATTGGAGCAGCCTTCGGCGGGTGGGCCAGGAGACATGCGCCTGGTCGACGTAGAGGTGCCAACAGCTGCGGCGGGAGAAGTGTTGGTGCGGGTGGGGGCTGCGGGGGTGAACTTTGCTGATGTGATGCGGGCGCGGGGGACGTACGACGGTGGGCCGCGGCCGCCGTATCTGGCTGGGTTCGAGGCGGCGGGTGACGTTGTTGCTGTGGGAGATGGCGTCACCGGTGCGAGCGTGGGGGAGCACGTGATCGGGACCGGGTACGGGGCGTTTGCGGAGTACATGGTGATGGCCGAGTTCGTGCCGGTGCCAGCGGGGTGGACGGATGAAGAAGCGCTCGGTCTGGTGTTGAACTGGGCGACGGCGTTGGCTGCGCTCCGCCACTTAGGGCAACTGGCGACCGGCGACACGGTCCTCATCCACGCGGCTGCGGGTGGCGTTGGTCAGGCGGCGGTGCGGATCGCCAAGTATTACGGGGCAACGGTGATCGCGACAGCGTCTGCGTCGAAGCATGACGTCGTACGGCGGCTTGGCGCGGATCGGGTGATCGAGATCGGGCAGCTGAAGGCCGAGGTGAGCGACGGCAGCGTCGACGTCGTTCTCGAATCGGTGGGTGGTGAAACGTTCCGGCGCAGTATCGAGGTTGCGCGGCGGGTGACGGGAAAGGTCATCGTGATCGGTGCTGCCACGGGGGAGTCCTCGATCAGCAACTGGGAGTTGAACTTCAAGCATCCGGTGCAGGTGATCGGGCATCACCTCACCACGTTCATCCAGCAAGCGCCGGAGTTGTTCGCCGACGTGATGGCCGAGCTGGGCCGGCTCATCGACGCCGGTGTGTACCCGCCCGGCAAGCCGACTGTCTACGACCTGGCGGACGGCCCGAAGGTACTCGCGGAGCTCGAGGCGGGCGTCACGGTTGGCAAACTCGCCCTCAAGCCGTGACAACGGACTGCGCGACCCGAAACCCGAGATCCTCGATCGCGAAGGTCGGGTGGGAGCGGCGGCGGACTGTTGAGCCGACGGAGCGTTCCGGGTCGGCGAAGCCGGCGCCGCGGAAGATTCGGTAGGAGCCGTAGGTGTCGGGGTCGTACAGATCCCAGCACCACTCCCACACGTTGCCGAGTATGTCGTGCAGACCCCAGGCGTTCGCGGCCTTTCCGCCGACGGCATGGGCCCGCCCGTCGGAGTTCTCGGAGTACCACGCGATCTCGTCAAGCTCCCCATAGCGGTACGCCGGTACGCCCGCCGTGCAGGCCCATTGCCATTCCGCCTCGGTCGGCAACCGATAGCCCGCGGAAGTCCAATCACAGTTCACCTCCGAGCCAGAGATCTCGTAGGCGACCGGCAGCCCCGCGTCCACAGACATTTGGTTGCACAGGGCAACTGCGTCGTACCAGCTGACGCCTGTGAGCGGTACGTCGGCTGCCGTCACGGGACAACGCCCCAGCCGGAACGCGGGCAGGTCGACGTGCCAGCGCCGGCCGACGCGATCGTCGCGGAGGAAGATCAGGCCGGCAGGAATGTCCACCAGATCCATCAGTAGAACTGCCGGAGCTTCGGCCACAGCACCGACCACGGCTCCGCCGGCGCATCGCACAGGACCAGCGCGGTCCCGTCCTCGTCGTTGGAGACGATCGCGTCCACAGTGCCGACCTGCTTGCAGTCCCGGAAATTCGCCTCGAAGACCGGCGTCCGCTGGATCTCTACGAGCAGGACCGGCCCGGTGTTCGTGTCCGGCGGCCGTTCCCAGTCGGCGAAGCTCATGTGCCCGGAGTACGCCGTGGGCAGGCCGTGCGACGGTCCGTAGCGTCGCAGGGCGCCGGCTTCGCCGTAGTTGCCGGTGAAGATGGTTGCCGTCGACCGCTCCGCCGGCGGGATCTGCCCCCACGCAATCGCGACCGACTCGGTGAAGGCCGGCCAGCCGATCTGCTCGCCTTGCTCCTTGTTCACCGGGATGACGAGGTCGGCGGCTGATGCGGGCAGCACCGGCAACGTGAAGACGGCCGAGGTCAGTGCCGTGAGCGCCACAGCGATGACGGCCTGGATCCGATGCTTATCTACCCATCGCAGAGTCGGCTCGGCTCCGGCTGCGACGAGGACGAGCAGCAGTGGCAGGGCGTAGTACGACTTCCCGCCGGCGAGCAGGACTGCCACGCACAGCACGGGGTAGGCGAGCGCGATGGAGCGCGCCCATTGCAGCTTCCGCCACAGCCGGAGGAACCCTGCCACCCAGATCGGGACCAGGAACGGCGACAGCTGCAGGATCTGCAGCGGGATGAACATGATGCGGTTCTCGGTGCCGTCGTCCTCACTGATCCCGCCGGCGACCGTGAGCTGCGGCCAGCCGTGCTGGAACTGCCACACTACGTTGGGCAGTGCGACCAGCCCGGCCACGGCGACGCCCGCGAGCAGCCACCACGAGCGCAGCACGCTGCGGGGTCCGACGATGAGCAGCGCCACGAGCAGCGCGGCGACCGGTAGCACCACGAGGTACTTGTTCTCCAAGGCGATCCCAGCCGTCAGCCCGAGCGCGAGCCACCAGCGGCCGTCGCGCGTGCGCAGCAGCTTCACCGCGAACAGGGCGATCAGCATCCAGGCGAGCAGGTCGTACGTCGCTGTGGACACCATGTGGCCGACGCCGAGCACGAATCCGGACACGGCGGCACAGATCGCGGCGAGCACCTGGCCGCGCCGAGCACTGCCGAACTCGCGGGCGAGCAGCGCGACCACGATGATCGTCGCGACGCAACTCAGCGTCGACAGCACCCGCAGACCCATCACGGTGTCGCCGAAGATCGTGGTCGAGATGCGGGCGATCAGCGGGGTCAGCGGCGGCTGGTCGATGTACCCCCAGCTGAGGTGCTGGCCCGCGACCATGAAGTAGAGCTCGTCGCGGTGGTAGCCGTAGCGCCCGGACAGCGCGGTCAGTACGACACCGACGAGCACCGCGACGGCCACCACGGGCCGC
Organism: Kribbella pratensis; assembly: GCF_004365355.1. Lineage (GTDB taxonomy): Bacteria > Actinomycetota > Actinomycetes > Propionibacteriales > Kribbellaceae > Kribbella. The sequence goes on from NZ_SODP01000001.1 coordinate 1,660,868, forward strand.
ACGGCAAACGGATGCACCCGCTGACGGGTTGTGGCGTCCGGTGTCTGAGTCGCGGTGGCCGGAGGGCGGTTCATGGGCGCATGTTGTCAGTCGGAGGGGGTCGCCGCTAGTAATTCTGGATCGGCGGCGCGGTTCAGCAAGAGGACGCGGCCGGCAAGGGTCTCGTCCTCGACGAAGCGGACCACTCCGTCGGTCACTGCCTCGAGCGGAACCAAGGCCGGTCCGCGCTCCGATGCGGGGAGCGCCTCGCGCTCGCGCACGCCGCGTTCGGTCGCCACCCAGTCCGGCACGACGCAGTTGACCCGCACTCCGTCGAGCGGCGCCAGTGTCGCCGTCAGCCGGATCAGAGCCGCCTTGGCCGCGCTGTACTCCGGTGACACGTGCGGCCCGAATCCCAACCCAGCAGTCGATCCGACGTTCACCACCGCGCCGCCACCGGCCGCCCGCATCCCTGGTAGGGCCAGCTGAGTCGTCAGCATCGGCGCCCTGAGATTCACCAGCAGCGAATCGGTCCACCGCTCGACCGACACCTCCGGGAAGCACGGTCTGAGCACAGCGCCACCGCCGGCGTTGTTGACCAGGATCTGCGGTTGGCATGCCATCAGCTCGCCGACCGCGTCGTCGTCCCGCATGTCCACCTGCACGAATCGCGCGGACGGTCCGATCAGCTCTGCCGTCCGCTCGCCGCCAGAAGCGTCGATGTCAGCGACCACCACCGACGCGCCCGCCGCGGCGAGGCGTCGAGCGATCGCGCGGCCGATGCCGACCGCGGCTCCGGTAACTATTGCGACCTTTCCGGTGATGTCCATGCCCGAAGACTGCCACCGGCCACCGACAGTCCGGGATGATTGGATATGTCAACCAGACAACGGGCGAGGGGACACGCAGGTGGCACTGCTGTACGAGCGGATCTGCGCTCACGTCCTGGAGCAACTCCGGCGCGGCGCCCTCCGGCCGGGGGACCGGGTGCCGTCGGAGATGGAGCTGGCGGCCCAGTTCGGGGTCAGCCGGATCACCTCCAAGCGCGCCCTTGAGGTACTGCGTGAGGCCGGTCTGGTGGAGCGCATCCGCGGCAAGGGCACCTTCGTCGTACGCCGGCTGCCGGACCTCACCGACCTGACCATCCCGCTCCGTCCGACGCCACGGCGGGAGGCCCGCTCGATCGCGCTCATCGTCCCGGACATGTCCGAGGCGTACGGGCTGGACCTGCTCAACGCGATCGAGGAGCGCTGTGCGGAGTACAACGCCCACCTGGTCGTACGGCGAACCCACGGGCGCCAGTCCGACGAGGAGAAGGCGGTCGACTCGCTCGTAGCCACTGTGGACGGCCTGATCGTGTTCCCGGTGCACGGCGACTTCTACAACGCCAGTCTGCTCCGGCAGGTCCTGGACGGGTTCCCAGTGGTCCTTGTCGACCGGCACCTGGCCGGAATCCCGGTAGCCGCCGTACACACGGACAATGTGGCGGCTGCCCGCGCACTAACCACCCGCCTGCTGGACCAGGGCCATGAACACATCGCCTTCGTCTCGCCACCGCCGGTGAACACATCCTCCATTGAGGACCGTCTGGAAGGCTTTCGCGCAGCCTTTACAGGTCGCGGCCACGCGTACGAGCTGACCGACCTCCGCAGCACCTTGCCGGGCTCGACGACCACCGAAAGCGTGCGGGCGGACCTGGACGTCATCCGTGCGTTCCGCGACCGCATGCCCCAGGTGACGGCGTACTTCGCGTGTGAGTACAACCTGGCCCGCATGGTCGACCGGGTCCTCGGCGACCGGGTCGTCGCGTGTTTCGACTCGCCCGGCGACTCCATCGGCGGACCGCCGTACCTGCACATCCGGCAGAACCAGACCGAGATGGGGCGTCGTGCCGTCGACCTCCTGCTCGCCCAGCTCCGCGGGGAGGCGGTGCCGAACCTCTCGCTGGTCCCGTTCGAGATTGTCGAGGCAGCACCTGACTTTCGGCAGTAGGGCGACCTTCTCGCGACTGTGTAGCGTCTACCGCATGAAGTGGCGGCGCCTGGGGGACGTGGGTCTGTGGGCCGCGTTCAGCTTCCTCGTGCTCGCCGAAAGCGGCGCACGCCACGATCCGTACTGGTTCCGAGCAGCGTGCATCGCAGTACTGGCGTTTGCTATCCACGGCCGGCGCAGATGGCCGCTGGCAGCCCTGGCCGCAGTGGCCTGGGCGGAGATCGTCATCCTGGCCCTCGCCCTTGGTACGACGAACGGCGTGCAGATCGCACTGGTACCGGCGATCAGCCTGCTGAGCTACCTGGCCGGTCGGCGCGAGACGCAGCTCAAGCACTTCGTCTTGCTGTGCAGCTGGTCGCTGCTGGGCATGCTGATTCTCGCTCTGACCGTACGCCGGGGTGCGCAGGCGACCGAAGCCGTTCTGACGTGGCTGTTGATGCTCCTGCTCGCTCTGCTGCTCGTCGTACTGCCCTGGCTGATCGGGCGGTACCGCGCTCAGCAAGCGCTGCTGGCCACGGCTGGCTGGGAGCGGGCCGAGCGGATCGAGCGCGAACAGCAGATGGAGATCGACCAGGAGCGGCTGCGTGAGCGGTCGCGGATCGCCGAGGACATGCACGATTCGGTCGGCCACGAGCTCAGCCTGATCGCACTGCGCGCTGCAGCGCTCGAGCTCGACCCGTCGCTGCCCGACGCACACCGGCGGGCGGCGGGGGAGTTGCGGGAGTCGGCAGCCACCGCGACCGAACGGCTCGGCGAGATCGTCGGCGTACTGCGTGATCAGGACGCACCGACGATGCCGCACGACGAAACCGTGCGGGCGATGGTAGAGCGTGCCGCAGCCTCCGGACTGTCAGTCCGGCTGACCGGGGACCTCGACGGTGAGCTGTCGCCGATGGTGGACCGTGCAGTGCACCGCGTGGTCCAGGAGTCGCTGACGAACGCGAGCAAACACGCACCCGGCGCATCCGTGACAGTCAACGTGTCCACCGAAGACGACGACGTACGCGTGGAGGTCGTCGACACCGGAGCTGCCAGGCCGGTGGCTGCGCCATCGGGCGGACGAGGACTGGACGGCCTGCGAGAGCGGGTCCGCCTCGCTGGCGGCTCACTGGCAGCTGGTCCGCGACCAGCTGGCGGCTTCGCAGTCAGAGCGACAATGCCTCGAGCCGGCGGTCGTCCTGAACCCCCGACAGCCGCAGTAGAGCGAGCCACGGTACGACGGAGTGCACAGCGCGGGCTGATCACTGCCATCGCCGCACCGCTGCTGCTCGGTGCAGTAGTAGGTGCGGTGGCCCTTGGCTACTACCTCGTCGCGGGCTACAGCGCGATCCTGCGACCCGCGCAGTACGACCAACTCAGCGTCGGGCAGTCCGAGGCAGACGTAGCGAAGGTGCTGCCACGGATGCAGATGATCGATGCGCCGTCGGAGGGATACAGCCCACCGGCCGGCTGGAGCTGCCGGTACTACCGTCCGGCCGCCCCCTTCTCCAGCAACTACGTGTACCGCCTCTGCTTCGCCGACGGCGCACTGGTCGCCAAAGCGGTCGTGGCGAGCGGATCCGTCGCACCAACTCCGGAGGGGAACGGATGATCAGGGTGATGCTCGCCGACGACGAGGCCATGGTGCGGGCCGGAGTCCGAGCGATTCTCGGCACCGACGACGAGATCGAAGTAGTTGCCGAGGCAGCCGATGGTGTCGAGGCCGTCGAAGCGGTACGCCGGCATCGGCCGGACGTCGCCGTACTGGACATCCGGATGCCGCGGATGGACGGCCTCGCTGCGGGCGCCGAGATCCGGAAGGCTGTGCCGGAGACCGCGGTCGTCATCCTCACCACGTTCTCGGAGGACGCGTACATCGCCCGTGCGCTGGGTGACGGCGCGAGCGGCTTCCTGCTCAAGTCAGGAGACCCCCGCGAGCTCATCGCCGGACTGAAGGCGGTGGCCGACGGCGCCGCCTACCTGTCGCCCAAGGTGGCGCAGCGGGTAATCGCCGAGCTGAGCGCCGGATCGGGAGGCGGCGCGATGGCGCGGGCGGCTGCCGCGAAGGAGCAGGTCGCCGTACTGAGCCCGCGAGAGCTGGACGTGCTCGGACTGGTCGGTGCGGGGCTCTCGAACGCCGAGATCGCGGCCCGCCTTTACCTGGTCGAGGGGACCGTGAAGGCCTACGTCAGCGCCGTACTGGTGCGGCTCGGCGTGAAGAACCGGGTCCAGGCCGCGATCGTCGCCCACGAGGCCGGACTGGTCACCTCCTGACCTCTTCGCGTCAGGCCGATGCATGCCCCTCGCCACTCGGGATACTGGTCACGGAACGCTCCGGGTGGTGACGTGGTGAGGACACCCGGTCATGGGATAGTGGTGCCTCCCGGAGCCCTCACCCTCCGGACAACCCAGCAAGCCCTCCAGGGGCCACCCGCCCCCTTCACAGAATCGGGGATCCAGGTCGTGACCGACTCGCACAACTCCGGACAGCACAAGGACCGGGAAGCGGCGGCGGCCGAGGTCCGGAGAATGTGGCAGCCGACCCCCTCCTGGACCCAGCCGGACCCTAACGACACCGAGCCGGCCGAGGAGAAGGACGAGCAGCAGCCCGCTCTGTCCAAGGAGTTCCCAGCCGACTCCTGGTCGACGCCGGCCGCCGGCCAGCCGGTCGACCAGCCCGCGCCGTGGACCCAGCCGCAGGCCACCCCGCCGGCGCCGTCCTGGACCCAGCCGGTGGCCGAGTCCGCCGCAGCGTCGTGGACGCAGCCGGAGGACTTCGACGAGGAGCCGGTCGAGCCGCAGCCGGCCGACGCGTCCGAGTCGGCAGCTGAGCACCCGGACCAGACTCCGGCGGCCCCGAACAGCCCGGTCTTCGGCGGTTCCTCGTTCCACGGCTCGGGTAGCGGACTCGGCCCGGAGCAGGGCCCCGTCGGCCAGCCCCAGCCCGGCCAGCCCGGCCAGCCCCAGGCGGGTCAGCCCGGTCAACCCGGCCAGGGCGGACCGCAGCGTGGTCAGGGCGGTCAGCCGCTGTCCCCGGCGGCGCAGCACTTCTTCCCGCAGGGCATCCCCGGCCAGCAGCCCCAGCCGCAGAACCTCTCCTTCCGCACCGACGACCTGATCCAGGCTCTGCCGTTGCCGCGGGAGGCTCCGGCCGAGCGTGGTGTCCGCAGCATGCTGAAGCTTCGTCCGGGCAGCGCCGAGCGGTCCGAGCGGATCGCGCGGGCGACCGCTGCGACAGCTTTCCGGCGTCCGGTGACGATCGTTGTGGCCAACCCGAAGGGCGGCTCCGGCAAGACGCCGACCACACTGCTGCTGTCGGGTGCGCTCGGCCAGGCCCGTGGCGGCGGTGTCGTCGCGTGGGACAACAACGAGCTGCGCGGCAACATGCACCTGCGCACCCACGACACGAACTCCCGGTCCACCGTGACGGACATGCTGCAGGCGATGCCGATGCTGACCCAGCCGGATGCCCGGCTCGGTGACGTCGCGGCGTACCTGCGGCACCAGGTGTCGGGTCAGTACGACGTGCTGACGTCGGCGACCACGACGTACGCCCAGATCGAGGCGAACGACTTCGATCTGATCCACCGCTTGCTGAGCCGGTTCTACAAGGTGCTCGTGATCGACACCGGGAACAACGAGGGCTCCAGCAACTGGCGTGAGGCGATGAAGGCGGCCGACGCCCTCGTGATCCCGATCAAGTGGAAGAGCCTGTCCTGCGCGGCCGCCGTGCAGATGCTCGAGGAGCTCGACAACCAGGGCCCCGAGGCGCAGCGGCTGATCCGCCGCGCGGTGATCGCGGTGTCGAACGGTCCGGGTGACGTCAACAAGGAGGTCGAGAAGCAGCTCCGGCCGTACTTCGAGTCGCGCGCTGCCGCCGTCGTCGACATCCCGATGGACATGCACATCGCCGCCGAGGGCCCGCTCGACCACTCCGCGCTGCAGCCCGCCACCCGGCGCGCTGCGTTGGAGCTGGCCGCCCGGGTGTCCGAGCAGGTGACGATCGCCCTCAACGCTCCGCGCTGAGCACCGCAAGACTCAACCGGCTGAGGCGGTCCGGATCGCCAACCACGTCGTACGACGTGATCCGGTCCGCCTCGCCGGCAAAGGTGAAGGTGATGGCGAGCAGTAGCTTGCCGTGAGGGGCGAGCACCACGCCGACCTCGCCGTTCACCAGCGCGAGCTCGGCCAGCTGGGAACGTGCGGCCAGCGCCGCCGTGCCTTCCGCGACTGCCCGCGCGCCGCGTAGCTCGGCGGACATGCCGGGAGACAGCACCGTGGCGTCGACCCGCCGGATGACGTCCGGGTCCAGCACCGCCAGGATCGCGTGGAGATCGCCTGCGCGGGCTGCTTCGAGGAACGCGGAGACCACGCGACGCTGCCGGGCCAACTCGGCTGCGGGGACCGACGGCGTGCCCTGGACCTTCTGGCGTGCCCGGCTGGCCAGCTTCTTCGTGGTGACCGGGTTCCGCTCGACGATAGGGGCGATCTGCGCGAACGGTACGGCGAACATGTCGTGCAGCACGAACGCGATCCGCTCGGCCGGCTCGAGCGTGTCCAGTACGACGAGCAGCGCCCGGCTGACCGAGTCCGCGACCAGGGCCTCGTCCTCCGGCGTACGCCGTACCGTCGGCACCTGCTCCAGCTCGTCGGGATCCTCCGGCGGGGCTTTGCGACCACGCAGCATGTCCAGGCAGATCCGCGTCCCCACCGTGCGGAGCCAGCCGCCCAGATTGTCGATGCCGTCCGTGCGGTCGAGCCGGATCCAGGCCTCCTGCACCGCGTCCTCGGCCTCACTGTGCGAGCCCAGCAGGCGGTACGCGACCGCTTCCAGCTTGCTGCGCTCGGCTTCGAAGGCCTCGGTCAGCTCGTCCACCTGGTCACCTTTCCGCGCTACCCGCCGTCACCCAGTCTGACGACCACGAGACGACGAAGGTGACCATGCTGTTGCATCTGGATTCCAGTGCCAATCGCTCCGACGAGTCGGTGACCAGGAGGCTGACCAGACTGTTCGCGGACCGCTGGCGGTCCGACCACGACTCGACCGAGTACCGGTACCGCGACCTCGCCGCGGACCCGGTGCCGCCCATCGACACGGCGTACTGTCAGCTCGGCCGGCGTTCCGAGCGGGAGGGCGTGGTGCCGCTCGAGCTGGTCGGCGCCCTGGTCGAGAACGCCGCCGAAGCTGATGCCTGGGCACTGACCGAGCCGCTGATCACCGAGGTGCTGGCGAGCAGCACGATCCTGATCGGAGCGCCGCTGTACAACTTCTCGCTGCCCGCCGCGCTCAAGGCCTGGATCGACCGCATCACCTTTCCGGGCGTGCTGGCACTGGGAGACACCGAGGTAGTGGTGATCACCAGCCGCGGCGGTGCCTACGGTCCAGGGACGCGGCGGGAGGGCTGGGACTACGAGGTGCCCTACCTGCGCGCGTACTTCACCAACTACGGCGTCCGAGACGACAACATCCGGTTCATCACGGCAGAGCTCAGTCTGGCCGGGCTGGTCCCGCGCCTCGCGCACCTGCGTCCGTTGGCGGAGCAATCCCTGGCGGACGCGATCTCAAGCATCGCGACGGGTCAGCACGCGACTGCCGAGCGCTAGACCGCCCAAGGCCCAGAGGACCAGGACGATCGCGCTCAGGGTGGGGGAGAGCGGGTCTGTGGTGCCGGTCAGATAGTTCTGGCCGGCACCACCGGGCAGCAGCGCAACGACCCAGACCAGCGCGCGGAGTGAGCTCTGGCTGAGCATGAGCGGGACGACCAGGAGCAGCAGGAAGGCAACGGTCAGCGTGCCCGCCGTACTGCGGACCACCCAGGCGATCCCGGCGACGAACAAGCCGGCCACGGTCGCATAGAAGCCGACCGACAGCAGGTCGACGACGAGACCGCCCGCGTCCCACTCAGCCCAGGAGCCCGCGGCCAGACCTCCTGTGACGGAAGCGATCGCGGCCACCACTAGTCCGTAGCAGAACAGGACCGGTGCCAATACGGCGGCTTTCGCCAGCACGACGTTCCGGCGTACCGGAGTCCACTGCAGGGTCGAGCGGATGCTGCCGGTGGCGTACTCCGATGTCACGCTCAGCAGTGCGAAGGCGGCAACGACCACCTGCACGATCAGGATCACCGAGGCGCCGAACTCGCCGACCGGCTGCGACTCGGCGTACGCGCGATGGGAGTTGTCGTACGCGAGGCTGAACCCGTACTGCACACCGAGCAGCGCTGTCAGCAAGACGGCCCCCACGATGTTCAGCCAGCTCGACCGAACCGTCCACAGCTTCGTCCACTCCGACCGGACCGCGTTCATCGCCTGCCTGCTTCCACGGGTTGAGGGTCTACTTGAGCTTGAGGCTTGCGCTTGCGCAGCCGATGGCGGACCAGTTCGACGACCAGCGTGACCAGGAGTGCGAGGCCGATGCCGAGGACGACGCCCTTGAGCGGGTTGTCCTCGAAGGCCTTACCGCCGATGAAGCCCACCAACGTGCAGTACGCGCCCCAACTGACCGCGGCGAGCGCGGCGAACGGCGTGAAGCTCCGGAGCGGGAAGCGGACGGAGCCCATGGTCAGCGTGACCGCAGTACGGCCGCCGGGCACGTAGCGAGCGACGACCAGGACCAGACCGCCGCGCTCCTCCAGCGAGCGCCGGGCCCATTGGACGGCGGTGTGCCTCTTGGTCCCCGGCTTGACCCGGTCGAGTAGCCGCCCACCGGCGCCGCGGCCGAGGGCGTACGAGAGGTGGTCGCCGATGAACGCACCGAGCGCCGCGACCACGATCACGGCGTACAGGTTGGGCTCACCGGTCGACGCGGCGAACACACCGGCGGTGACGACCAGCGTCTCGCTCGGGATCGCCGGGAAGAAGCCGTCCAGCGCCGCGAAGCCCCACAGCGCCAGGTAGATCCACCACGAGGACATCAGCTCGTCGGCGAAGTGGAGGATCGCGTCGCTCACGATGCCACCCCGTACTCCACGCTGTCGGCTGTCAGCTCCATGTAGGCCTCCTCGAGCGACGCATGCTCGGTGTGCAGCTCATGCAGCCGTACGCCGAGCTCGTGCGCGAGATCACCGACCCGCTCCACCGGTAGACCGGTCACGATCAGCCGTTCGTCGACGGAGTCCACCCGCTCCGCCTCGGCCGTCAGCCGCTCCCGCAGTACTGCGTGCTGCCGGAGATCGGGGACGCGGACGGCGACCGTACTGCGAGACGAGCCCGCGATCACCTCCGCGACCGGTGCGTCGGCGATCAGCCGGCCGCGCCCGATCACGACCAGCTGGTCGGCGGTCAGCTGCATCTCGCTCATCAAGTGACTGGAGACGAAGACCGTCCGGCCCTCGGCTGCGAGCGAACGCATCAGCTCACGCACCCAGCGGACGCCGTCCGGGTCAAGGCCGTTGACCGGCTCGTCGAACATCAGCACCTCGGGATCCCCGAGCAGCGCGCCGGCGATCCCGAGGCGCTGACCCATGCCGAGCGAGAACTGCCCGGCCCGCTTCCGGGTGACCGGATCCAGGCCGACGATCGACAACACGGCGTCGACCCGGCTGACCGGGATGCCGTTGCTGTGCGCCATCGCGATCAGGTGGTTCCGCGCGGTCCGCCGCGGGTGCAGCGCCTTGGCGTCGAGCAGGGCGCCGATCTTGGTCAGCGGCGACGGCCAGTCGGCGTACGGGCGGCCGTCCACGAGCGCGACGCCGTCGGTCGGGGCGTCGAGGCCGAGGATCATCCGCATCGTGGTCGACTTGCCGGCGCCGTTCGGGCCGAGGAAGCCGGTCACCCGGCCGGGCGAGACGGTGAGGTCGAGCGAGTCCACGGCGCGGGTGGCGCCGTAGGTCTTGGTGAGTCCTTCAAGGGTGATCACGCTGTCGAAACTACGAATCCGGGCACCCCCGGCACATCGCACCAACGGCTGGCCCGACCCCCGACTTTCGTCAGGTACGGCGGGCCTGTGGATACGCCGTCGGGTCGGCGTCGCGATGTCGATACCATCTGTGGCGTGACCGGCAATCGGCCGGGAACCCGCAACCAAGGAGTGCACTGTGTCGGAAGTCAAGGTCCATCTGGTCGGCGTCGAGGGCGAGGCTGAGCGGAGTGTGACCGAGACGACGACGATCGGGGAGCTGTTCGCCGAGATCTTCGGCCAGGACCGCTCCGCCATCGCCGCCCGCGTCAACGGTGAGCTGCGCGACCTGTCCCGGGTCGTCGCCGACGGCGACGAGATCGAGCCGGTCAAGGCAGCCTCCGAGGACGGCCGCGCGATCATCCGGCACTCGACCGCGCACGTGCTCGCGCAGGCGGTGCAGGACCTGTTCCCGGAGGCCAAGCTCGGCATCGGCCCGCCGGTGGAGAACGGGTTCTACTACGACTTCGACGTGCCGACGCCGTTCACGCCGGAAGACCTGACCAAGCTCGAGAAGAAGATGCAGCAGATCATCAAGGAGCGGCAGCGGTTCAGCCGCCGGGTGGTCAGCGACGACGACGCCCGCGAAGAGCTCGCCTCCGAGCCGTACAAGCTCGAGCTGATCGGCATCAAGGGCTCGGCGGCCGACGCGGCCGAGGGCGCGAGTGTCGAGGTCGGCGGCGGCGAGCTGACGATCTACGACAACGTCCAGCGCGACGACAGCGTCGCGTGGAAGGACCTGTGCCGCGGCCCGCACGTCCCGGCCACGGGATACCTCGGCAACTTCAAGCTGATGCGGACCGCGGCGGCGTACTGGCGGGGCAGCGAGAAGAACCCGCAGCTCCAGCGCATCTACGGCACGGCGTGGGAGTCCCGCGACGAGCTGAAGGCCTACCTGAACCGGCTGGAGGAGGCCGCCAAGCGCGACCACCGCAAGCTCGGCACGGAGCTCGACCTGTTCAGCTTCCCGGACGAGATCGGCTCGGGGCTCGCGGTGTTCCACCCCAAGGGCGGCGTCCTGCGGAAGGTGATGGAGGACTACTCCCGCCAGCGGCACGTCGAGGACGACTACGAGTTCGTCTACTCGCCGCACATCACCAAGGGGCAGCTGTTCGAGACCTCGGGCCACCTCGACTGGTACGCCGACGGCATGTATCCGCCCATGCACCTGGACGAGGAGCGTGGCGCGGACGGGCAGATCCGCAAGCAGGGCCAGGACTACTACCTGAAGCCGATGAACTGCCCGATGCACAACCTGATCTTCGCGGCCCGCGGCCGGTCGTACCGCGAGCTGCCGCTGCGGCTGTTCGAGTTCGGCACGGTGTACCGGCTGGAGAAGTCCGGTGTCGTGCACGGCATGACCCGCGCCCGCGGCTTCACCCAGGACGACGCGCACATCTACTGCACCCGTGAGCAGATGCGCGACGAGCTGCGCAACCTGCTGACCTTCGTGCTCGGCCTGCTCGCCGACTACGGCCTGGACGACTTCTACCTCGAGCTCTCCACCAAGAACCCGGACAAGTTCGTCGGCTCCGACGAGGTCTGGGAAGAGGCCACCGCGACGCTGCGGGAAGTTGCCGAGGGCTCCGGTCTCGAGCTGGTCCCGGATCCGGGCGGCGCGGCGTTCTACGGCCCGAAGATCTCGGTCCAGGCCAAGGACGCGATCGGCCGGACCTGGCAGATGTCGACGATCCAGCTGGACTTCAACCTGCCCGAGCGGTTCGAGCTCGAGTACACCGCGCCGGACGGCTCGCGGCAACGGCCGGTGATGATCCACCGGGCGCTGTTCGGCTCGATCGAGCGGTTCGTCGCGGTGCTGACCGAGCACTACGCGGGCGCCTTCCCTCCGTGGCTCGCCCCGGTCCAGGTCATCGGCATCCCGATCACCGACGGGCATGTCGACTACCTGTTCGAGGTCGCAAAGCAGTTGAAGGCGCAGGGCATCCGGGTCGAGGTCGACGCGTCCGACGACCGGATGCAGAAGAAGATCCGCAACGCGCAGAAGTCCAAGGTGCCGTACATGCTGATCGCCGGCGACGACGACATGGCGGCCGGCTCGGTGTCGTTCCGGTACCGCAACGGCGAGCAGAAGAACGGCGTGCCGATCGCGGACGCGGTGACCGAGATCGTCGAGGCCGTCAAGAAGCGCGTCCAAGTATGACAAGGGACCACCCGGACTCGCCGTACCAGCCGGAGGAGCTGGTGCGGCAGGACGGGGTCGGGGAGCCTGACGAGTTCATGCGGCTGTGGACGCCGCACCGGATGGCCTACATCGAGGGCGAGAACAAGCCGGTCAGCTCCGAGGCCGGCTCGGGCTGCCCGTTCTGCCGGTTGCCCGGTCTGCCCGACACGGACGCGCTGATCGTGCACCGCGGCGACGCGGCCTACGCCGTCCTCAACCTGTACCCGTACAACCCGGGTCACTTGATGGTCGTGCCCTACCGGCACGTGGCCGACTACACCGAGCTGACTGCCGCCGAGGTCACCGACGTCGCCGAGCTGACGCGCCAGGCGATGCAGGCAGTCCGCACGGTGTCGGGCGCACAGGGCTTCAACATCGGTATGAACCAGGGCGACATCGCCGGTGCAGGCATCGCCGCGCACCTGCACCAGCACGTTGTCCCGAGATGGGCAGGCGACATGAACTTCATGCCCGTGATCGCCGGCACCAAGGTCCTCCCACAGCTCCTGGCTGACACCAGAGCTCTACTCGCCAAATCCTGGCCCTAGTCGCCGGCCAGCCGCTCGCCGCTGAAGAGCTGCCAGTGGAAGTAGACCGGGTCGCCGATGGTTCCCGGCACCTTGCGGATCATTCTGATCGTGGTGGCAGTCCCGTTCGCGTGCCCCACCGAATACAGGTAGGCGGACTTGGTGTCCTTGTCGATGCCGAGCAGCAGGACCCCGTTCCCGCACGCCGCCGCTACCAGCGATTCGAACCCCTGCCAGGTCGAGCCCCGCACCTGCTTCACCACACCCGGGATGATCTGCCCGCCCGCCAACGGCAGGCGCGCCGTGTAGAGCTTGCCCGACGTCAGCGTCATCAGGAACGTGTCGTACGTCGCCGTTTGGCTGATCAGCGTCATCGCCTTCACACCCCGGTAGCCGGACTGCCACCCGGTGACCTGCCGGCTCGGCACGCCGTTCTTGTATGTCACGTTGCGGCGATAGAGCGTGCCGTCGGTGCGCAGCGAGTACTCGGTCTCACGCTGGTAAGTGGCAGTGACGTACGTCGAGCTGTCGAGACTGCGGTAGACCTGCCAGCCGGGTCCGACCCGCGTGACCTGCTTCTGCGTTACCCCTCCGCCGCCGTTCGCCGTGATGTAGCTGGTGTCGTACATCGTCGAACCCATGATGACCGGGCCCCGATGAGCCATGCCACCGACTTCGGCAGCGCCGTACCGAACCGTCGCGCTCAGCCTGACCTGTCCGTCCGGATAGAGGTCCTTGGCAACGATCCGGTCGTCGACCAGCGCGCCTTCGGCCTGGATGGTCTGCATCCGGTGATCCCCGCCGGCGGTCACCGAGCCGAGATTCAGCAGGCACTCACTCGGCGTGCTGCTCGGCTGTGCTGCCGCCGTCCCGGTCCCCAGCATCGCGGCGACGAGAGCTCCGGCGGTCAGAACGCCGTACCCGGTCCACTTGATCATGAACTCCACCCCCAATGGTGATTGATGGTGGTGAGACGCTGGACTGGACCGGAAAGTTTTCAGCCATCTTTCAACGCAGGAACAGCGGCAGCATCGGATCGACGATGGTGGTCAGAGCGTCGAGCGTGACCTCGCGGGGCGGGCTCGTCAGCGCGGAGACGCGGACCACGCGGCGGCCTTGCCGGAACACGAGTTCGCCGGCCTCGGGAAGGTAGTACCCGGGCTGGCCGATCGGCGCGAAACGAGGCGGCGGCACCCGCTGCGACTCCGGGATCGCGGCCTGGTCGAAGGCCTCGACGATCGACACGGTCGCGTCGAACGTCCCCCAGATGCACGTCAACGCGCCCTTCACCCGATAGTCGCGCCGCAGCTGAACCTGCAGCCGGACGAACTGCTCCGCCTGCGGAGTCGACAGCTGACACGTCTCGTCCGACTGCCGGGCCGGACGACGATTCTTCGGTACGGCGGCCCGCACGGCCAGCGCGATCGCAACCGCCTTCGCCCGGTCGATCCCGTCCGCGTTGCTGCGATCGATCCCACCCGCCGGCGTGATCCGCACGGCCCGGTCGCCCACGTGGAAGACCAGCCGCGAGTCGGCGATGAACGCGTCCGGTCCGAGCTCCGGCAATGCCTCGAGCGCGCCGGCCCCGTCCATCAGGCGGCTGAGTGTGTCGGGCTGACTGGGCAGAGCGCTCACGCCGACCGTCACGGCCCGGTCCTCGAGCAGCAGCGTGCACAGGTCCATCGCGGGGAGGCCGCCGTCGTTCCAGGCGTTCGGCTTCGCGGTGACCGGGACCCGGAGCTTGGCGGCCAGCGTGCGCGTGATCGCCGTACAGACCTGGGGTCCGGGCGCTCCCGCCGTACCGTCCAGGCCCTCGGGTTGCTGGGGCGCGATGACGGTCGGCACGACCGCGGTCGGAGGAACGACAGGCGGTCGCGAGTCGTTGGCGCGCTGGGCGACCGTACAGCCGCTGGCCACGAGCACAACGAGCACGCCGGCCAGCAGACGCATCCCACCCACCTCCTAGCGTCCAGCATCGCGCGGATTCACCTCTCATGCAGGTGGAATCGGGTGGCATGTCACCGGACAGTGGTCCGTCTGGACTACGATCGCGTCGCCATGCTTAACAGATTCCGGCAGTTCTGGACCAAGGTGATCACGCCGATCGCCACCCTCCTGCTCAAGCTCGGCGTGACCGCCGACATGGTCACGCTGGTGGGCACTATCGGTGTGTCCGCCGGGGCGCTGATCTTCTTCCCGCGCGGCCAGCTGTGGCTCGGCGTGGTGGTCATCACCTGTTTCGTGTTCTCCGACCTGATCGACGGCTACATGGCCCGGACGTCGGGTACGTCGTCGAAGTGGGGCTCGTTCCTCGACTCGACGCTGGACCGGATCGCCGACGGCGCGATCTACGGCGGCCTGGTGATGTACTACGCCAACTCGCACGAGGGCAACTCGACGCTGATGGCCGCGGTGACGCTGTGGGCCCTGGTGATGGGCGCGGTCACGTCGTACGCCCGGGCGAAGGCGGAGAGCCTCGGTCTGAAGGCGAGCGGCGGCCTGGCCGAGCGCGCCGACCGGCTCGTGTTCACGCTGATCCTGGCGTTCTTCTCCGATGTGTTCAACCTGCCGATCCTGCTGGAGATCGTCATCTGGTACGTCGCCGCGGCGAGCACGATCACCGTCGTCCAGCGCTCGCTCTCGGTGCGTAAGCAGGTCCTGGCCGACCCGGCGAACGCGGGCCTGGACACCCCGCCGCCGGCGGAGCCGAAGAACGACTGACGATGGAGGGTCTCAAGCAGCGGGCGGTCGACGCGGCCTTCGCGCTCGCCTGGACCCTCGTACGACGCCTCCCCGAACGCACCGTCTCGTGGCTGTTCCAGCAGGCCGCCGACCGCACGGTCCGCCGCAACGGCCGAGGCGTACGGCGCTTGCGCGGCAACCTGGCCGTCGTACGCCCGGAGGCAACCGAGGCCGAGCTGGACGCGCTCGTTCTGGCTGGAATGCGTTCGTACCTGCGCTACTGGCAGGAGACGTTCCGGCTGCCGGAGTGGTCGGACGAGGAGATCGTGAACAGCGTCCGCACAGTCAACGAGAAGCTGCTCCGCGACGCGCACGCAGCCGGACGCGGCGTGATCTGCGCGCTCCCGCACCTCGCGAACTACGACCACGCCGGCGCCTGGGCCGGCCTGACGGGGATGCCGGTCTCGACCGTCGCCGAACGTCTCAAGCCGGAATCGTTGTTCGACCGCTTCATCGAGTACCGCAAGAAGCTCGGCATGGAGGTCCTTCCGCTGACCGGCGGTGAGGACGACGTGACCGCCGTACTCGCGGACCGGCTCCGGGCCGGCGGCTTCGTCTGCCTGGTCGCCGATCGGGACCTCTCCGAACGCGGTATCCCGGTCACGTTCTTCGGCCGTCCGTCGCGGATGCCCGTCGGCCCGGCCGCGCTGAGTCTGAAGACCGGCGCGCCACTCATCCCGGCGACGCTTCACTACGACGGCCCGGACCTCGTCATCACGTTCCACGACGCGATCGAGCCCGACGGCGGCGCGGCCGCGATGACCCAGCGCTGCGCCGACGCGTTCGCGATCGGCATCGCAGCGCACCCGCAGGATTGGCACATGCTGCAGAGGATTTTCCTCGAGGGGTGAGAATCGTTCCGTGAGGATCGGCGTGGTGTGCCCGTACTCGCTGGGCACGCCCGGCGGAGTGCAGAACCATGTCCGTGATCTCGCCGATGCGCTGCTCGCCCTCGGCCACGAGATCTCGGTCCTGGCACCGGTCGACGACTTCGACAAGGTTCCGCCGTACGTCGTCTCGTCGGGTCGCGCTGTCGGCGTGCCGTACAACGGATCCGTTGCGCGGGTGACGTTCGGCCCGCGGACGGCGGCTCGCGTGAAGGGCTGGCTCGCCGACGGGGACTTCGACGTGGTCCATGTGCACGAGCCGACCACGCCGAGCGCATCGATCATCGCGCTCTGGTCGGCTGATGGGCCGTTCGTCGCGACGTTCCACACCTGGCAGGTCCGCTCGCGCGCGATGAGCGTCGCGTCGAGCCTGCTCCGCCCGGCGCTGGAGAAGATCGACGCCCGGATCGCGGTGTCCGAGAACGCCCGCTCGATGATGGTCCAGCACATCGGCGGTGAGGCCGTCGTCATCCCGAACGGCCTCTACACCGCCCGGTTCAAGGGCAGCCCGCGTCCGGAGTGGATGGGCCAGGACGGCACGATCAGCTTCCTCGGCCGGTTGGACGAGCCGCGCAAGGGTCTCGGCGTACTGCTGGACGCCGTACCGCTGCTGCTCGCCGAACGCCCGCATCTGAGGGTGCTCGTCGCAGGCTCGGGACAGGCAGACGAGGCCCGTCGCTCGTTGCCGCCGCGCTACCGGGAGAACGTTCTGTTTCTCGGCGCGATCGACGACGAGGCCCGCGCCGACATGCTCGCCGGCTCGGATCTGTACGTCGCGCCCCACCTCGGCGGCGAGTCCTTCGGCATCGTCCTGCTCGAGGCGATGGCCGCCGGTGCACCGGTGGTGGCGAGCGATCTGCCCGCGTTCCATCAGGTCTTGGACGGCGGCCGTCTGGGGGAGCTGTTCGAGCCGGGCAATTCCGCCGAGCTCGCTGCCCGCGTTCTGCGCTTGCTTCGCCGGCCCGACGACCGCGAACGCCTCCGCTCCGCGGGCCTCGTCGCCGTACCGCAGTACGACTGGTCGGTCCTGCTCCCGGAGCTGCTGTCCGTCTATGAGCTGGTCGCCCGCCGATAGCGATCCGCAAGCCGACGGAGGTACGCCGTCAGTTCGGGTGGCCCGTCACGGACCACGAAGTCCGCATCGAGCAGGCTGAGGTGGACCGCGAGCGTCTGCACGCTGTCAGCACCGGTCCGCAACAAGGACCGCTGCGCGTCGATCGGCTCGACCGCACCCACGGCTGCGCTCAGTTGCTCAGCGAGAACAGACGCCGGTACGGCGACCTCCACCGATGCCGTGTACCGCCAGGCGGCGCGTGAGACGCCACGCGACACGTAGGCCGACACATCACCGCCCTCGGGCAGCTCGCGTGCTGCGAACCGCGGACCGGTCGGAATGCGCGGCTGTATCCGGTCCACCCGAAACGTCCGCCAGTCATCCTTCTCGCGGTCAAAACCGACCAGGTACCAACGCCGACCCCAGTTCACCAGCCGGTGCGGCTCTATCCGCCGGAGTGTGGCTGAGCCGTCGTGGGAGAGGTAATCGAACCGCAACTGCTCCCGATCCCTGCACAGAGCCGCCAACTGACTCAGCAGCTCCGGATCAACCACCGGACCGGCGACATCCGCAGGCACCTGCACCGTGTAGCTGGCCAGCGTGTTGACCCGCCGGCGCAGCCGTGAGGGGAGGACCTGCTCCAGCTTGGTCAGCGCCCGCAGCGACATCTCCTCGACGCCTGCGATGCCCGCTGCCTTCCGTAGCCCGATCACGACGGCTACGGCCTCGTCGTCGTCCAGGAGCAACGGCGGCAGGGCCGCGCCGGCTCCGAGCCGGTAGCCGCCGACCGAACCGCGCGTGGCGTCGACCGGGTAGCCGAGCGACCGCAGTCGCTCGACGTCGGTGCGGACGGTCCGCGGACTCACCTGCAGCTTCTCGGCGAGCTCGGCGCCGGTCCAGTCGCGGGGCGACTGCAGCAATGTCAGCAGCTTCAGGAGCCGGGTCGACGTCTCGATCATGTCCGAAAGTCTCCCAGACCATTAGGAAGCAAACCCGCCTAATGGACTTCTAGCGTGATGCCATGACCAACAACACCGAGATCCGCCCCTTCCGCATCGACATTCCTCAGGCCGACCTCGACGATCTGCACGACCGCCTGGCTCGCACCCGTTGGGCCGACGAGCTCGAGCTCGACCACACCGGCGCAGTCCAGACCGGACCGCTGCCGCCCGAGTGGGAGTACGGCGTCCCGCTGTCCTACGTGAAGCGGCTCGCCGACCAGTGGTTGACGTCGTACGACTGGCGGAAGTGGGAGGAGCGGCTCAACTCCTACCCGCAGTACGTCACCGAGATCGACGGGCAGAACGTGCACTTCTTCCACGTGCGGTCGGCCGCGCCGGACGCGATCCCGCTCATCCTCACCCACGGATGGCCGAACACCTCGCTGGAGTACCTCGACCTGATCGAGCCGCTGACCAGCCCGAGGAACGGCGAGCAGGCGTTCCACCTGGTCATCCCGACCGTCCCCGGCTTCGGCTTCTCCGGTCACACCCGGGACCGCGGCTGGAACAGGTATCGCGTGGCGGCCGCCTGGGCCGAGCTGATGCGCCGCCTCGGCTACGAGCGGTACGGCGCTCACGGCAACGACGGCGGTTCGTACGTGTCGCCGGAGGTCGGGCGGATCGATCCGGACAACGTCATCGGCGTACACGTGACGCAGCTGTTCTCGTTCCCCAGCGGCGACCCGGCGGAGCTCGAGAACCTGACCGACGAGGAGCAGGGCTATCTGCAGTTCCTGCAGTACTTCAACGAGAACCTGGGCGCCTACGCGAAGCTGCAGGAGCAGGCGCCCCAGAACGTGGCGCATGCCCTGGCCGACTCGCCGACCGGTCAGCTGGCGTGGATCGCTCAGCTGCTCAGCAATTGCAGCGACGAGCATGTACTGACCAACGCGACCATCTACTGGCTGACCAACACCGGCGCATCCTCGGCGCGGTTCTACTTCGAGGACAAGCACGCCGATCACCCGAAGGAACCGACGACCACGCCGACCGGGCTGGCCAGCTTCGCGTTCGACTTCCGGCCGCTGCGGCGGTTCGCCGAGCGGGACCACGCAAACATCGTGTCCTGGCACGAGTTCGACCGCGGCAGCCACTGGGCGACCCAGGACGCCCCGGACCTGCTGGTGCAGGATCTCCGCGAGTTCTTCGGAACGCTCAGCTGAGCTTCGCGGCGGTCGCGTTGATCTCTTCCAGGTCTCCTGACGTCGGGTGCCAGGGGAGCTGGAGGGGGTCGTCCTTGTAGCGGGGGATCACGTGCAGGTGGGTGTGGAACACCGACTGCCACGCGTCCGCGCCGATGCAGCTGAGCAGGTTCGCACCGTCGGCGTCGAGACGCTCGATCACCCGGGCGACCAGCGACTGGGCGAGCAGGGTCGCAGCCGTGAGGTCCTCGGCGGACGCCTCACGCAGGTCGGTGGAGTGCGTCCGGGGGATCACCAGCAGGTGGCCGCGGGTCGCCGGGTTGATGTCCATGAACGCGATCGCGCGGTCGTCGGACGCCACCTGGGTCGACGGGATGGTTCCGGCCACGATCCCGCAGAAGATGCAGTTCTCGCTCATCGGCACAGGCTATACACTGCGCGAGCATCACATGGTGCGGAGCCTGTCCACCCGAGGAGCCCGATGCCGGACGAACTTCTGCGCCCGACGATCGGCGCGGGTGTGGACATGTCCGTGCGCCCGTGGCGGCTGATGTCCCAGGCGTACGTCGCCTTCTTCGGCGGCGTGATCGCGTCGACGGCGGTTGCCTTCCTGAACTCGCGCCGGCTCGGTGTCGATGTGGCCAAACGCCGGCTGATCCTGCTGACCGGACTCGTCGGCCTGATCGCGGTTGTCGCCCTGTTCGTCCTGCTCGACGGCGAGAGCCTGCAGGTCAGCTCACGCGTGGTGGCAGTGCTGTGCTTCATGGTCCAGCTCCGGCTGCAACGCCCGATGGACCGCGCGTTCCAGCTCCGCGGTACGGACTACGGCTCGCTCTGGGCCGTGGGGATCGGGCTCACGATCGGCGGGGCTGTGACGGAGGGTCTGATCCTGCTCCTGGTGACGGTGATCCGATGAACGAACCGAGCGAAGCGCGTCTGCAGATGGCGGCGCATTGGCTCCGGATCGGCCATCCGCAGCGCACTCTGGACGAGCTCCAGGGCCTGACCGGCGAGACAGCCCTCGACTACCGCGCGTACCTCTTCCGCGGCGCCGCTCTGCACGCTCTCGACCGGAACGCCGAGGCTGTCGACGTACTGCGTGACGGCCTGTCGCAGCACGGCCCGTTCCCGGCGTTGCTCCACGTGCTCGGCTCGGCCCTGCGCTCCGAGGGGCGGCTGCCCGAGGCCGAGGCCGCGTTCCTCCAGGGTTTGAGCCTCGACCCCAACGATCCCGATCTCCTGCTCGGCTACGCGCGGGTCTGCCTGACTGCCGGCCAAGCCGACAAGGCCGGCGCACTGGTCGAGCGCGCCGCGTCCCACGCGCCGGAGAGCGCGGCGGTGTCGGCGGCTCGTGCGCAGGTGGCGTTCGCGCTCGGGAAGGACCGCGACATGCATCGCCACAGCACCGAGGCGCTGGCGCACGACCCCGAGGACCCGAACGCGCGGGCCTTGCACGGCACGGCCTCCATGCTGACCGGCGACTCGCGCTCCGGTTACACCTCACTCGCGTCCGCGGCCGCGTCCCAACCCGGTGACGCCGACCTGCGCGCGGCGGCCCGCCAGGCGAAGCTGATCAACCATCCGCTGATGCTTCCGCTGCGCCCGTTCTCCCGGGTGAATCCGCTGGTCGTTTGGATCTGTGTTGTCGCGATCATCTACGGCCTCCGAGCCGTCGGTCTCGCGCCTGTGTCGTTCGCGTTCGCCATGATCTGGCTGGCGTTCTGCGTGTACTCATGGGTGGTCCCACCGCTGGTCCGCCGCTGGATCAACAGGAGATGGGGTTCATGAGTAACAACCGGATCGACGCGCTGCGGAAAGCCGTCGAGGCGAGCCCGGAGGACGTCATGCTTCGGCTGCTTCTCGCCGAGTCGCTGGCCACGGCGGGCGAGCACGAGGAGGCGCTCGACCAGTACGTCGTACTGCTTGACCAGCAAGGCCTTCCCGACGACCAGTTCGTGCCGGTGGGTGAGCTGGCCGCGGCGAACGGACGGCTCGCCCTGCTGCGGAACCTGCTCGAAGCGGCCCGACAGCAAGGTGTCGTCGAGGGGACAGGTCGGCTGCAGCAGCTCGTCGACGGCATGATCGCCGAGCGCAGCGGCGTACGAATCAAGGTCGGTCCCGAGGCGGAGGCGGATTCGCTGAGCACCGAGGCGGCGAAGGAGACGACCACCTTCGACCAGGTCGGCGGGATGGACGAGATCAAGCGGGTGATCCACCGGATGGTGATCCTCCCGCTGAGCCGCCCGGAGCTGTACGAGAAGTACGGACGCAAGTCCGGCGGCGGCGTCATGCTCTACGGCCCGCCCGGCTGCGGAAAGACGCTGCTCGCACGGGCGACGGCCGGGGAGTGCGGTCTGCCGTTCATCAACGTCCGGATCGAGGACGTGATGGACCCGTACCTCGGGGTGTCCGAGCGCAATCTGCACGCTGCCTTCGAGCGCGCCCGCGCCAACGGACCGTGCGTGCTGTTCCTCGACGAGCTGGACGCGCTGGCGTTCGCGCGGCACAAGCACGGCGGATCCGAGGCGCGGCGGCTGGTCGACGTACTGCTGCAGGAGCTCGACGCGATCGGCTCCGAGAACGACGGCCTGCTCGTGCTCGCCGCGACGAACGCGCCGTGGGACGTCGACGAGGCGATGCTCCGGCCGGGCCGCTTCGACCGGGTGATCTTCGTACCGCCGCCGGACGAGCCGGCCCGCGCGGACATCCTGACCGTGCTGACGAAAGACGTGCCGGCCGACGGCCTCGATGTGAAGGCGCTCGCCGCGCAGACGCCGATGTTCAGCGGCGCGGATCTGCGGGCGCTGATCGAGCGCGGTGTGGACAAGGTCATCGACGAGGCGCTCACCAGCGGTGGCGAGCCGCCGTTGGACATGCGTCATCTCACCGAGGCGCTGGCCGCGGTGAAGCCGTCGACGCTCGACTGGCTGCACCGCGTCCGCTCGTACATCGAGTTCGCCAACCAGAGCGAGCGATACGACGATGTGGCGGCGTACCTCAAATCCCGCGACGTACGCCGCCGCCTCAAGCCTTAACTCATTTCAGTTTGGCCGCGACCGCTTCCGGCATCGCCTCGTAACGGGAGAACTGACGGCTGAAGGTGGCCGCGCCGTGGGACAAGGACCGGAGATCGATCGTGTAGCGAGTGATCTCAACCTGCGGTACTTCGGCCTTGACCAGCGTCTTGTCGTCGCCGACCTTGTCCGTGCCGAGCAGCCGCCCGCGCCGCCCGGACAGGTCGCTCATCACCGCGCCGACCAGGTCGTCCGGCACCAGCACCGAGACCAGGTCGACCGGCTCGAGCAGGCTGACGTGCGTAGCGGCCGCCGCCTCGCGCAGCGCGAGCCCGCCGGCCATCTGGAACGCCATGTCCGACGAGTCGACGCTGTGCGCCTTCCCGTCCAGCAGCGTGACCCGGATGTTCACCATCGGATACCCCGCCGACACGCCTTTCTCCATCTGGGCCCGGACACCCTTCTCGACGCTCGGGATGAACTGCCGGGGCACCGCCCCGCCGACCACCTTGTCGACGAACTCGAAGTTCGATCCCTCCGGCAGCGGCTCCACCTCGATGTCGCAGACCGCGTACTGCCCGTGGCCGCCGGATTGCTTCACATGCCGCCCGTGGCCCTTCGCCTTCCCGCCGAAGGTCTCCCGCAGCGGCACCCGCAACTCGACCGTGTCGACGGTCACGCCGTACCGGCTGGACAGAGCGTCGAGCACGACGTCGGAGTGCGCCTCGCCCATGCACCACAGCACGATCTGGTGGGTCTCCGGATTCTGCTCGATCCGCAGCGTCGGATCCTCGGCCGCCAGCCGCTGCAACCCGACGCCGAGCTTGTCCTCGTCGGTCTTGGCGTGTGCCTGGACGGCGATCGGCAGCAGCGGCTCGGGCATGTTCCACGGCTTCAGGAGCAGTGGATCCGCCTTGTCGGACAGCGTGTCACCGGTTTCCGCCCGGGTCAGCCGGCCGATCGCGCAGATGTCACCGGCGACCACCTGACCCGCCGGGCGCTGGGTCTTGCCGAGCGGGAACGACAGCGCGCCGATCCGCTCGTCCTCGTCGTGGTCCTCGTGCGAGTTGTGCTCACCGAAGAACGACGTGAAATGGCCCGACACGTGAACCGTCGTGTCGGGCCTGATGGTGCCGGAGAACACCCGCACCAGGCTGACCCTGCCGACGTAGGGGTCCGACGTCGTCTTCACCACCTCGGCGAGCAGCGGACCGTCCGGGTCGCAGGTCAGCCCCTTGCGGGCGACACCGTGCGGGTTGAAGACGTCCGGGATGGTGTGCTCGGGCGGCGACGGGAACCCGCTGGTGATCACCTCGAGCAGCTCGAACGTGCCGATGCCGGAGGCGCTGCAGACCGGGATGACCGGGAAGAACGACCCGCGGGCGACTGCCCGCTCGAGGTCCTCGATCAGCACCTTCTGGTCGATCTCCTCGCCGCCGAGGTAGCGGTCCATCAGCGACTCGTCCTCGGACTCCTCGATGATGCCCTCGATCAGCGTGCCGCGGAGTTCCTCGATCTCGTCGGCGTACGCCGCATCCGGCGCGGAGGTCGAACGTTTGCCTTCGGAATACCCGTAGTACGTCTGGGAGAGCAGCCCGATCAGCCCGTCACCAGCGGGCAGGTAGAGCGGGAGGACCTTGTCGCCGAACGCGGCCTGCGCGGTGGCGAGCGCGTTCTGGTAGTTCGCCCGGGCGTGGTCGAGCTTGGTGATCACCACCGCCCGCGGCATCCCGACCTGGGCACACTCCTGCCAGACCGCCTTGGTCGGCTCGTCGACGCCCTCACTGGCCGAGACGACGAACAGCGCGCAGTCCGCAGCGCGGAGGCCGGCGCGCAGCTCGCCGACGAAATCGGCGTACCCAGGGGTGTCGATCAGGTTGACCTTGACGCCGTCGTGCGGCAGCGAGGCGAGCGACAGGCCCACCGAGCGCTGCTGCCGGAGCTCGGCGTCGTCGAAGTCGCACACCGTGGTTCCGTCCAGGACGGTGCCGGGTCTGTTCAGGACTCCGGAGGCCACCAGCAGGGCCTCGACGAGGGTGGTCTTGCCGGAGCCCGACGGGCCGACCAGGACCACATTGCGGATGGCGGCCGGACTGTCCACAGCGGGCGCGGCTCCGGTGCCTTGGGAAGCATTCGTCTTGTCTGCCATGACGTTCCTCCTGGTCCACCCACGATTCCCCTAACAGACACTTCGCACAAGAGTCTTCAGGTCGCGGATTCGTGTCCGCCTCCCACCGCCGGACCCTCGCGCTCTGTAGTGTCGCCGCCATGCGTAGGGCACTCGGGCTCGTCATCAGCGCGTTGTTCGTCGTTCTGGCGCTGGCCGGTTTCGCCGTACCGGCCGGCGCCGGTACGACGGACGCCGGCGACGAGATCAGGAACTTCCACATCGACTACACCGTGACGCCTGATGGCGTGCTGCAGGTGAAGGAGACTATCGACTACGTCTTCGGGAGCACCGGCCGGCACGGCATCTACCGGGACCTGGTCACCCGCGAGCCGTACAAGGACGACGACTCCAAGGACCAGGAGTACCAGGTCTCGGAGATCAAGGTCTCCTCGCCGACGCCCGGGGTGAGCACCAACTTCACCACGGAGACGTTCAAGGAGAACAACGACCGCAACGAGAACACCCAGATCAAGATCGGTTCGGCGGACCGCACGGTCCCCGGCAACGAGGCGACGTACGTGATCTCGTACGAGGTCCGCGGTGCGTTGCGGCACTTCGCCGACCACAGCGAGCTGTACTGGGACGCGACCGGCAGCGCCTGGTCCGCAGTGATCAACCAGGTGACGGTCAACGTCACAGTCCCTCAAGGCGTGACCCAGGTCGACTGCTTCGCCGGTGAGGCCGGGTCGACGCAGACGTGCCCGCAGAAGTCCATCGTCGGTCAGCGCGGCGTGTTCGGCGCCTCCCAGCTCGAGCGCGGACAACAACTCACGGTCGTCGCCGGCATCACCGCGGGCGCCGTACAGAACGACACCCCGATCCTGGTCGACCCGCCGAACTGGCTCGAGCGCAACGGGCTGTCGTGGCTCTCGCTCATCGGCGCCGGCGTGGTCACCGCGGTCTCGATCGTGCTCGCCGCCGTATACGCCAGGTTCGGCAACAAGGACCAGCGGTACGCCGGAATGCCGCCGGGCACGTTCCCGCCGGACGGCGTCGCGGCCGAGCCGGTGAAGGACGATCTGAGCAAGGACCAGATCCCGGTCGCGTTCTCGCCGCCGAGGATCCCGGTCGCCGAGGGCGGCCTGCTCATCGACGCCAAGGCCACCACGGTGGAGACCGCGGCGACGCTGATCGACATGGCCGTGCGCGGCGGCGTACGGATCGACAACACCGGTGACTCGCAGAAGGCCGTCCTGCTGAACCCGGCGGTCGCGACCGCACCGCACGAGCAGGCACTGATGTCCGGGCTCTTCCCGACGCTGCAGCCGGGCTCGGAGGTGCTGCTCCAGCGCGGCGCGGTAGGCGACAACACCATGCGGAACGCGCACAACGGGATGATCGCCGCGCTGCGGGAGCAGGTGAAGCAGCGCGGCTGGTACCTGCGGATGCCACGGGCCGGCGGCGGATCGCCGTTCAAGACGGGCTTCGGCTGTGCGTGCATGTCGATGATCGGAATCTGGGTGTTCGGCGCCGGTATCGCCGGGACGGCCGTCGCCGCCACGACCGGCGGCGCCGGCCGGGCGGTGGTGATCGCGATCCCGGTCGTCGCCGTGATCGTTGCCATCGGCATCTGGATCGGGATCCGTGGCCGTGGGCAACGGAACCCGGCCGGGCGAGCGGTGACCGACCAGCTGGTCGGCTTCGAGAAGTACCTGGCCACGGCCGAGGCGGACCAGCTGCGGTTCGAGGAGGGCGAGGACATCTTCTCGAAGTACTTGCCCTGGGCCATCGCTTTCGGGATCGCCGACCGCTGGCAGAGGGTGTGCGAGCAGCTGGTTGCCGCGGGCCGGCTGACTCCGGACCCGGTCTGGTACTACGGACCGTCCTACTACACATCCGGCTGGACCGCGGGCGCGGTGGGCGCGACCGTCGCGAGCACCTTCGACCCGCCGCCCACTCCGTCCAGCTCGGGCGGAGGAGGCGGCAGCTCGTCAGGCTTCAGCGGCGGGTCCTCCGGTGGCGGAGGCGGCGGCGGGGGCGGCGGCAGCTGGTAGGCGGCGTTGGTGGGCGGCGATTGGTGGGCGGCAGTTCGTCGGCGGCGCCGCCTGATGCGCGGTCGGAGCGGTGACCGTCAGATCGTTCCACCGGCGGCCACGGGAGCCGTCGGGTCGCTTGCGGCGTCGCCGACGACCTCGCGGGCGAGGAAGTCCTCGAGGTGGAACAGGTTCTCGCCGGCGCGGTTGGCCACGTTCACGAGGGTCTTCATCGTGGACACTTCCTCGACCTGCTCCTTGAGGAACCACTGCATGAATTGCTCGCCGATGTAGTCGCTCTCGTCGCGCGCGGTCCGGGCCAGCGTCTCGATCTGCTGGGTGACGGTGATCTCCTGGGCCAGCGCGAGCTCGAGCGGCTCCAGGGCGGTCTTGAAGTCCGACTCGACCTCACCCACCGACGGGATCTGCGGCCGGATGTCCTTGTCCAGCAGGTACTGCACCATCATCATGGCGTGATTGCGCTCTTCCAGGGACTGCTTGTAGAAGTGCGAAGCCAGCCGGGGCAGATCCTGCTCGTCGTACCAGACAGCCACTGCCACGTACTGCTGTGACGCCGTGAATTCGTTACGGATCTGCTCCTGCAGAAGTGTTTCGTACGTGCTCATGGCGTCAATCTAGTGCCGACGTCCCAGTTCGACGACCCGGACACCGCCGCCCGGCAGGCCGATCCGCACCGTCGTACCATCCACCGTCACATCGAGGCCCTCGGCCAGCGCTTCCGGTCGCAGCGCGTCCCGCGTCAGCAGCACCGCGTTCACCAGCACCAAGGGTTCGCCGTGATGCGGGGCAGTGAGGTACGGCGTAGCCGAGTGCGCACCGAACGGATTCACGCCGAGCCCACGATGCACGCCGGCCCCGTCATATCCATGCAGGCCGACCACCGCCGACACCAGCCCATCCGCGTTCCGCGTCGAGGCAGCCGCCGTACCGACTGTTGCCTCAGGCAATGGCTCGCCGGCGACCGCGAACCCGCCGCTGCGCACCGATGCACCGTCCGGCCCTTCGACCAGCGCACACCGGATCTCCCACCCGTTGTGCACCACTGACGTGATCTCGATCGCCCACGGACCCTCGGAACCGAGCCACGCCTTGTGCCACGAGGACGCCGTCTGCTCATCCACTCCGAGCCGGCGGATCCGGCCGCGGCCGCTGGTGACACCGTCGGGCGAGACGAGCGAGATCAGGTTGTCCACGTGCGGCTCGTGGTCGGACAGGTCCGGCCCGGCGTGGTTCGCGTACGCCAGCCGGTTGTAGTGCGGGTCGCCTGCGGGCTCCACGCCGTCCGGCTCGGCGACCGGCGCGTGGTCGGCGCCGTGGTTCACCAGCTGTACGACCTGGTCGTGGCGGCTCGCGTGGACGATCCATCCCGGCTTCGGCATCGCCCTCTGCTGATCCGCATCGTCGAGTGGGATCGAGTCCTCCGGGTCCGACCACACCGGGTGCTCCGGCGGCAGGATCAGGCCCACGAACCCCTTCGAAGCCCAGTACGGCGAGCCAGGTCCGGAGTACTGCTGTGTCGTCGGCAGGAACGTGTCGTACCACCCGAGGGTCAGTACGCCGCGCTCATCCGGCACGCCATGCTGCACGAAGTGCCGCGCGATACCCGAGCACAGCCGCCGTGTCTGGCCCGGCTTCAGGGGAGTGGAGTCGAGCAAAGCGCCCATCCAGTACGGCGCTGCCGCGGCCATGCGATACGTGAGCGACCGGCCCTGGTAGATCGGTGCACCGTCGTTGCCGACGAGGTGCACCGCGTCTTCCAGGAAGAGATTGATCCGCTCCCGGTACAGCTTCAGCCGGTCCTCGTACTGCGCACCCGGCGTCGCGGCGGCCATCCGCGCCCAGAGTCCCGGGTAGAGGTGCATCGCCCAGCCGATGTAGTTGTCGAAGTTCTGCCCGTCGCCGTCGGAGTACCAGCCGTCACCGACGTACCAGTCCTCGATCCGGTCGAGGCCGCCGTCGATGTCGTCCTGCGAGTACGGCGCCCCGACCGACGCGAGGAACTGTTCGCTCACGACCTGGAACAGCCGCCAGTTGTTGTCGTGCGTCGTGGACCCGTTGAACCCACCGAGCCATTCCGCGACGTGCTGCTGCGCCCGCGAGTCGAGCCGGTCCCAGATCCACTCGCGGGTCTCGTGCAGCGACACCGCGATCGCCGCTGCCTCGACCATCTGCTGCGACCGCGGGGTGAGCCGCAGCCACGCCTCGGGGTGGTCCGGATTCGCTCCGTTCGCGACGCCACGCGCGTACCGCTCGATCAGGTCTTCGCAGCCCTTGCCCTGCACGCCGGCGATCCGGAACGCGGCCAGCATGAACGACCGGGCGAAGCCCTCGAGTGCGTCGGACGCCGTACCCGAGCGGCTCGGCCGGCCGGGCAGCTCGACGAGCGAGGCGCCGGGGGAGAAGTACGGCACCAGCGAGTCGAGAAGGTGATCCGCCAACGCCTCCCAGTGCGCACGGCTCCACCCGGTCTGGCGGGAGAGCACACGGTCGGTGTCGGGCAGTACGAGGCGACTCATGCCAGCCTTCCGAGTTCGTTGGCGGTGATGGCGTGTTGGAGGGGTTGCCCGGTGACCAGGCGTTCGAGTTCGCCGACGGCCATCTCGCCCAGGCGGGCGATTTCGTTGCCGACGGCACCGGCGACGTGCGGGGTGACGAAGACGTTGGGCAGGTCGAGCAGCGGCGAGTCCGGCGGGAGCGGCTCGGGATCGGTGACGTCGAGTACGGCGTCGATCCGGCCGGACACGCACTCGCTGAGCAGCGCGTCGGCATCGATGATCTTGCCCCGGGCGGTGTTGATCAGCACCGCGCCGTCCTTGAGCAGACCGAGCAGCCGCCCGTCCACCAGGCCGACCGTCTCGGGAATCAGCGGCGCGTGCACGCTGAGAATGTCGCTGCGCTCGAACAGCGCGTCGTTGCCGACCAACTCCGCACCGAGCGCGGCAGCCTCGTCCGCGGTCAGGTACGGGTCGCTGATCAGCACCTCGAGATCGAACCCGCGCAACCGCTCCGCGACCATCTTCCCGATCCGTGACGCTCCGAGCAGGCCGACCGTCGTACCGTAACTGCCCGGCATCCCGTGCGGATCGGCCTTCCGCCGTTCGATCCGGTACTGCGCCGCGAGCCGGAACGCCCGCTTCCCGGCGAGCACGATCGCGGCGACCGTGAACTCGGCGACCGGCTGTGCGTTCGCGGTGGCGGCCGACGAGACCCGGATGCCGCGGTCGAACGCGGCCGGGTCGACGATCGCCTTGACCGAGCCGGCCGCGTGCAGGATCGCCTGCAGCTTCGGCGCCGCGTCGAGCACCTCCGGACCGATCCGCGGGCATCCCCAGCCGGTGAGCAGTACGTCGACGTCCGGCAGCGCCGCCCGGACGGCGGGGTCGGCGAGGAAGCTGGTCCCGGGGCCGACCGGGAGCACAGTGGCGATCGCCTCGAGCCGCTCCCGGACCCGCGGCACGAGGACGCGGGACCTGGCGTCGTCGTGCATCGCCAGCATGACGGTCAGGGCGGGATCTGGTTCGCTGCTCACGACGCTAACCTAGCAAGCGCTTTCCCACCTGTCTCGGCGACCGACGATTCTTGGAACATCCTGAATCTTCGCCGCGGCCGGAATTTGTGCCCCGAGTGACAGCGTTGGACTGGGTGAACGGCAGGATAGAGGGGCCCAACCCGCCCTGTTGGCGACTGCGTGAAGGAGAACGACGATGCTGCGACCGGACGACCTCTACGAGATCGTCGACGAGTCGGTGGCGACCGGCCCGGCGGCGACGCCGAAGGTCATGGTGCACTCGCTGGACGGGTTCATGGACGCGGGACAGGCCGGCCGGGTGACCGCCGACCACCTGCTCGAGGTGCTCGACCACCGGCTGCTCGCGCGCTTCGACATCGACTTGTTGCACGACTACCGGGCCCGGCGGCCTGAGGTGACGTTCGCCGAGGACCGGTTCACCGATTACACGCCGCCGCACCTGAGCCTGCACCTGCTCACGGACGACGCCGGCGTCGAGTTCCTGTTGCTCGAGGGCGCGGAGCCGGACAACCACTGGGACCGGTTCGCCGGGGCAGTGCGCCAGCTGATCGAGCGGTACAACGTGACGCTCACGGTCGGCGTCCACGGCATCCCGATGGGCGTGCCGCACACCCGTCCGCTCGGCCTGACCGCACACGCGACCCGGCCCGAGCTGGTCACCCGCTCGAACATCTGGGACGGCGAGATGGTGCTGCCCGCGAGCGCCGGCACGATGCTGCAGGTGCGACTGGGCGAGGCCGGCAAGGACGCGATGGGCTTCGCCGTCCACGTCCCGCACTACCTGGCCGAGAACCGCTTCCCGGGCGCCGCGCTGGCCCTGGTGCACGCGATCTCTGCCGCGACGGGCCTTCTCCTCCCTAGCAAGGCCCTGCTCGACGAGGCCGCCGTCACCGGTCGGCTGGTCGACGAGCAGGTCGAAGCTTCCGAGGACGCAAGTGCAGTCGTGAAGGCGCTCGAGACGCAGTACGACGCCGCTGAGGGCTCGCTGTCCCGCAAGAGCCTGCTGGCCGACTCGACCCCGTCGGCCGACGAGCTGGGCGCCGAGGTAGAGCAGTTCCTCGCCGAACTAAACCGCGAGGACAACGACTAGCCCCACCCACCCAACCCCACCCACGCCTCACCCACCCGGCCATGCCTCGCCCACCCAACCCGGGTCCGGCCACGAGTGGGGGAGTTGGACACCAATCGGGGGCCTTGAACAGGTTATTTCCTGTTCACGGCCCCCTGTTGCTGTTCATGGTCGCGACGGTTGGCTGGCCCCACGTGACCGGTCCCACCCGGCCACGCCCACCCACCGGCCACGCCTCACCCACTCAGCCCGCTCCGGCCACGAGTGGGGGAGTTGGACACGAACCGGGGGCCTTGAACAGGTTATTTCCTGTGCAAGGCCCCCGGTTGCTGTTCATGGGCGCGGCGGTTGGCTGGCCCCACGTGATCGGTCCCACCCGGCCACGCCTCGCCCACCCCGGCCCCACCCGGCCACGCCCCACCCAGCCCTACCCATCCAACCCCGCTCCGGCCACCTGTGGGGGAGTTGGACACCAACTGGGGGCCTTGAACAGGTTATTTCTTGTTCACGGCCTCCGGTTGTTGTTCATGGGCGCGACGGTTGGCCGGGGCACAGCGTGACCGGTGCCATAGTGGGATCGGCGTACCGGCCTCTCAGGATGAGGCATGCCTGAGTCGCTGGAGGATCTGGTCGAGCTGCTCGACCTGGAGATGATCGACGTCGACCTGTTCCGGGGACGTCAGCCGCAGACGTCGATGCAGCGGGTGTTCGGCGGTCAGGTGCTGGGACAGGCGCTGGCCGCCGCCAGCCGCACTGTCGACCCGGAGCGAGTCGTGCATTCGCTCCACGGCTACTTCCTGCGCGCGGGCGACACGTCGGTACCGATCGTGTACCGCCCGGAGCCGACCCGCGACGGTGGCTCGTTCAGCAGCCGGCGCGTCGTCGCCTCGCAGAACGGCAAGCCGATCTTCTACATGTCGGCCTCCTTCCAGCGTCCGGAGCCCGGTCTCGATCACCAGGACCCGATGCCGGACGACGTCGTACCGCCGGAGGAGGCGCCGCGATTGGCGACCGTCCTCGAAGCGCGGTCGGGCCGTCCGGCTGCGGACTGGGATCGTGAGTGGGCGGCGCTCGACGTACGACTTGCAGGGTTGACCGGCCGCCAGTTCTGGATCCGTGCCGCGGGCAAGCTTCCCGACGATCCCGCACTGCACGCGTGTGTGCTCGCCTATGCGAGTGACCTCACTCTGCTCGGTGCCAGCCTCCTGCCGCACGGCATCGTGATAGGCGACCGTCGCATCCAGCCTGCGTCGCTGGACCACGCGCTCTGGTTCCACCGCCCGTTCCGCGCCGACGAGTGGCTCCTGTACGACCAGTCGTCCCCGTCGGCCTCCGGCGCCCGGGGCTTCGCGACCGGCCGCCTGTACACGCAGACCGGCGCCCTGATCGCGTCGGTTGCGCAAGAGGGTCTCATCAGGCCCGTTGGCCTGGACTCTGATCTGCTAACGTAGAAACGTGATCAAGCGCGCAGTAGTGACGACGACGCCGAGGTTCGTCCCGGCGCGCTGACACCTGACTGTCTACCGAAGCCCCGGGGCGAGTGCCCCGGGGCTTTGTTGTGCTCGGTGGTTGCTCGCTCCAACTCTCTTGGAGGAATCATGTACGACCACCGCAAGATCGGCCGCGAGCTCGGCCTGTTCGACTCCGACCCGCTGATCGGCGCCGGCCTGCCGTACTGGCTGCCCGCCGGTGCTGCTGTCCGGCGCGCCCTGGAGAGCTACATCTCCGAGGTCGAGCGAAGAGCCGGCTACCAGCAGGTCTATTCGCCCGTACTCGCGAAGCGTGAGCTGTACGAGATCTCGGGCCACTGGGCGAAGTACCACGACGACATGTACCCGCCGATGGATATGGGCGCTGAGCAACTGATCCTGCGGCCGAGCATCTGCCCGCACCACGCGCTCATGTACCGCTCTCGCTCGCACAGCTACCGTGAACTCCCGCTCCGGTACTCCGAACTCGGCGGCCAGTACCGCGCCGAGCTGTCCGGCGCCATCGGCGGTCTCAGCCGGGTCCGCGCGATGCAACTCAACGACGCACACATCTTCTGCCGCCTCGACCAGGTCGCTTCGGAGGCCGCTGCGGCTTTGGCCTTGATCAACCAGGCGTACGCCGACATGGGCATCAGCGCGTCGCGCTACGTCCTCGCTCTGCCGGCCGAGGACGCGCGGTTCGGTGATCCGTCCAGCAAGTACGTCGGCGACGCCGCGAGTTGGGCCCAAGCCGCTTCGTTGCTCCGGGACGTTCTGGAGGCGGCCGGCATCGACTACGAGGAGGTGCCCGGCGACGCGGCGTTCTACGGGCCGAAGATCGACATCCAGCTGGAGGATTCGGCCGGCCGCGAGTTCAGCCTGTCGACCATCCAGATCGACTTCCACCAGCCGGCGGCGTTCGGCCTCGAGTACATCGGTGCCGATGGCAACAAGCATCGTCCGGTGATGGTGCACCGGGCCATCGTCGGCAGCATCGAGCGGGCGATGGCGCAGCTGATCGAAGTACACGGCGGGGCGTTCCCGGCGTGGCTCGCGCCGGTGCAGCTCGTCGTACTCCCGATCTCGGACGACGAGGAGAAGCGGGCCGTCGAGGTGGCCCGTCGGGCGGTGGATCGCGGTCTGCGGGTGGAGATCGCGCACGCGGACGAGGGCAGCCTCGGCGCGCGGATCCGCGAGAACCGGTTGGCGCCGTACCAGGCTGTCATCGGTGCGCGCGAGGACGCGGCCGGTCTGCTCGCGATCCGCGAGCGCGACGGCGGCCGGTGGGATCCGGAGGCGATCGGTGAGGTGCTCGATCGGATCGCGGAGCTCAGTTCTCCTGCAGCTGTCCGATCAGGTGAGTGACCTCATGCGACTCGTCGTACACCGCAAAATCGATCGTCTTGCCGGTCTGCTGGTAGCCGAACTGGACCCGGGAGGGCAGTAACAATGGCTTGCGGAAGTCGACGCGGACCGTGAAGGCGTCGGGCAGGTGCCCGGCGCGCTGGATGGACGCGAGCGCGGCAGCCTTGACCCACATCCCGTGCGCGATCTGGCGGGGGAACCCGAACGCCTGAGCGGTCAGCTTGAACAGGTGGATCGGGTTCCGGTCGCCGGACGCGCCGGCGTACCGACGGCCGAGGTTGCCGTGCAGGTCCCACCACGCGTCCGCCGGGAGGACCGGGTCGGTCAGCAGGTCCGCGTGCGCGCCCGGAGTGCCGGCCGTGCGGCTGAGCAGCGTGGTCAGATCGCTCCACACCAACTCGTGGTCGACGAAGACCTCGCTGATGATGTCGAAGACGGTGCCCTTCGGGTGCGGGCGTTCCGGCGTGCTGTGCACGCGGATGGCCGGCTCGGCGTGGATCGGGATCGGCTGCTTCTGCGTGATCGTGTTGGACAGATGCACGATCCCCATCGGCTTGTACGGGAACGAGGGGTCGGACATCAGGTCCAGGTGCAGCGGGAACGCGAGCACATGCGGGTACGTCGGCGGCACCGCCGGCCCGGCCTGGAACCCGGTGACATCGCGGTACGCCGTGAGGTGGTCCTGGTCGATCGCTGACCGGGGCAGCTCGAGCGTCAGCCCGTCCTCGTCGGGCTCGTAGTCGGCCCTGCGCAGCGTGGCCCGCACGGTGCGGGCGTAGAGCGCGCCGAACTTGGGGGAGTCGTCGTACCGACGGGTCGGCATGTCATGCGCCCAAGATGCTCTGGCCGCAGACCCGGACGACGTTGCCGGTCACGCCGGCCGACGCCGGATCCGCGAACCACGCGATCGTCTCGGCCACATCGATCGGCAGCCCGCCCTGTTGCAGCGAGTTGATCCGGCGGCCGACCTCGCGGATCGTGAACGGGATCTTCGCGGTCATCTCGGTCTCGATGAACCCGGGCGCGACCGCGTTGATCCGGATGTTCCGCTCGGCCAGCTTCGGCGCGAGCGCCTGGACCAGACCGATCACGCCGGCCTTCGAGGTCGCGTAGTTCGTCTGGCCGTTGTTGCCGGCGATCCCCGCCATCGACGAGACCCCGATGATCGAGCCGCCGTCCTTGAGCGCGCCGGAGTCGATCAGGTACTCCGTGATGCGCTCCGGGGCGCGGAGGTTCACGTCGAGGACGGCGTCCCAGGCGTCGGTCCGCATGTTCGCCAGCCGCTTGTCCCGCGTGATGCCGGCGTTGTGGACGACGATGTCGAGCCCGCCGTGCTGCTCCTGCGCGTGGGCGGCGATCCGCTGCGGGGCGTCGACCGCGGTGACATCGAGGAGAAGCTCGGAGCCTCCGAGCCGGGTCATGACCTTGCGCAGCGGGTCCGCGTTCTGCGGTACGTCGACGCCGATGATCGTCGCGCCGTCGCGGGCGAGCGTGTCCGCGATCGACGCACCGATACCGCGGGCCGCTCCGGTCACCAGAGCTATCCGGCCGGCAAGTGGCTTGGTCGGGTCGTTGCTGACGAGCGGACCGGTCCCGATGCGGGCGACCTGGCCGTCGACGTACGCGGACTTGGGGGAGAGGAAGAAGCGGAGCGTCGAGTCGAGCTGCTCGTGGGCGTCCGGGGCGACGTACACGAGGTTGACCGTGGCGCCGCGCTTCACCTCCTTGCCGAGGGAGCGGGTGAAGCCCTCGAGCGCGCGCTGCGCGACGTGCTGCTCGGTGGAGGTCGCGAGCTCCGGCGTACGGCCGACGACGATCACGCGGCCGGCCGCGGCGAGCTGGCGGATGACGGGGGAGAAGAAGCGCTGCAGGCTGGTCAGCTCCGCGGTCGTCGCGGCGCCGGTCGCATCGAAGACGAGTGCCTTCGGGCGGATGCCGATCGATGCGACGCCTTCGGTCGCCGTACTGAACGAGGCGCCGATGTCGCGCAGCAGGGCCTGGATCGCCTTGCCGGCGTCGGTCTCCCCGATCGCGCCGAAGACGACCGGCCCGTCGATCACCGGAGATCCCTCGACCCAGCGCTGTAACGGCGTCGGGTCGGGCAGGCCGAGGTTCTTCACCAGGGTCTGACCGAGCGGTGTCCGGGTGAAGGTCTGGTAGCGGTCCGTCATCTCAGCTCCTACTTCTCGAGGATGGCGACGACACCCTGGCCGCCCGCGGCGCAGATCGAGATCAGGCCCCGGCCGCCGCCGTTCTCGTCCAGTTGCTTGGCCAGCGCGGCGACGATCCGCCCGCCGGTCGCCGCGAACGGGTGGCCCGCCGCCAGCGAGCTGCCGTTCACGTTGAGCTTGTCGCGATCGATCTCGCCGAGCGGCGCGTCCAGGCCGAGCCGCTCCTTGCAGAAGATCGGATCCTCCCACGCCTTCAGCGTCGACAGCACCTGGGACGCGAACGCTTCGTGGATCTCGTAGTAGTCGAAGTCCTGCAGCGTCAGCCCGGCCCGCTGCAGCATGCGGGGGACGGCGTACGCCGGTGCCATTAGCAGGCCCTCGGCACCCTTCACGTAGTCGACCGCCGCGGTCTGCGAGTGGGTCAGGTACGCGAGGGGCCGCAGCCCGTGCTCGCGCGCCCACTCGTCGGTGCTCAGCAGAACGGTCGACGCGCCGTCGGTGAGCGGGGTCGAGTTGCCGGCCGTCATGGTTGCGGTCTCGCCTTTGCCGAAGACCGGCTTGAGTTTGGCCAGCTTCTCGAGGGTCGTGTCGGGCCGCAGGTTCTGGTCCTTCTCGAGGCCGAGGTACGGCGTGATCAGGTCGTTCTGGAAGCCGCGGTCGTAGGACTTCGCGAGGTTGATGTGGGAGTTGTACGCGAGCTCGTCCTGCGCCTCGCGGGTGATGCCCCACTCGAGCGCGGTCAGCGCGGCGTGATCGCCCATCGACTTGCCGGTCCGCGGCTCGGCGTTGCGCGGGATCTCCGGCACGACGTCCTTGGGGCGGACGCGGGCGAGAACCTTCAGGCGGTCCGGGTACGTCTTGGCGCGATTGAGGTCGAGGAGGATGTTGCGCAGGTGATCGTTGACTGCCAGCGGCGCGTCACTCGCGCTGTCGACGCCGCCTGCGATGCCGACGTCGATCTGACCGAGCGCGATCTTGTTGCCGACCAGGATCGCTGCTTCCAGGCCGGTGCCGCAGGCCTGCTGGATGTCGTACGCCGGGGTGGTGGCGGCGAGCTTGGAACCGAGGACCACCTCGCGGACCATGTTCCAGTCGCGGGCGTGCTTGAGGACCGCGCCGGCGACCACCTCGCCCACCTCCTGACCGCCGAGGCCGGCCCGGTCGACCAGACCGTTCAGCGCGGCGGTGAGCATGTCGGAGTTCGAGGCGTGCCGGTAGGTCTTGTCCTGCCGGGCGAACGGAATCCGGTTTCCGGCGACGACGGCCACCTTGCGGGTCTCGGTCACGATGTCTCTCCTCTGGACTTTCGTGCGGTGGCGGAAGTTCGCTGGATTTTGAGTGCTTTGCGTCCGACAGCTGTTGCGAGTGTTGCCGTGATGGCAGTCTCTCGCACCGTACCGACATCCGCGTGATGCACCACCGGGTGTCCGGGCTGTCCGCTCGACACGATCAGCCCGACCCTTGCCATATGCAACGATCCGAGTGTCTGTGTGTACAGGTGATTGGCCAGGTAGGCAGTGTCGACCTCGTCGAAGACGCCGGTCCGCTGGCCGGCCTTCAGGATCGCCGCGATCCGCTCGAGCGGCGCGGCCATCGCCGTACCGAGCTTCATCATCACCGGCTCGGTGATCTCGCCGAACAACTCCTCGCCGGTGCGTCGGAGCAGGCTCATCGCGCAGTCCGTGAACGCCGGGTAGGCCAGGCAGAAGTCGACGAAGGTCTCGCTGAGAGCCTTGAGCCGATTGAGCGGCGCTTTGCGCGGGTTGTCGGCGCTCGTCAGTTGGTCGTTGAGCTCGCTCAGGTAGTCGACCAGGGTGAGCGCGAACAGCTCTTCCTTGCCGGCGAAGTGCCGGTAGATCAGCGCCTTGTTGATCCCGACCCGCTTGGCGATATCGTCGATCTGGGCGTCGATCGTGCCGCGCTCGTCGAACAGGTCGCGGGTGGCCCGGATGATGTCCCGCTCCCGGTCGCGACGACGCTCCGCCGTGGTCCGGCGGCGTCCGATCGCGAGTAGCGCGGAGCTCATGGATCGATCTTAGCCACAGCGGTACCCCTTGGTGCAAACGACGGTTACACTCGTCGGTAACATCGTACTGCCGCCTGTTGGAGGATGTTGATGACCATGACCGATCCGAAGTCCGCGGTCTCCGCCGACGTGATGGCGTTGGCCGGCGAACTCGGCGCCGAGCGGTCCCGACCCGGCTGGAGCGCGTTCTCACTCGGGCTGAACGACGAGCAGCGCGAGATCCGCGACTGGGCCCACGCGTTCGCCGCGGACGTGATCCGCCCTGCGGCCGCCGAGTGGGACGAGCGCGAGGAAACGCCTTGGCCGGTCATCCAGGAAGCCGCCAAGATCGGTCTGTACGGCCTCGACGCCAACATCAACCTCTTCGTCGACCCTTCGGGTCTGCTGATGCCGCTCGTTCATGAAGAACTCTTCTGGGGTGACGCCGGAATCGGCATGTCCCTGAAGGGCACCGGCCTCGCGTCGTCCGCCATCTTCTCCAACGGCACCCCGGAGCAGTGGAGCCAGTGGATGCCCCGCTGCTACGGCACGGCGGACGACGTACGCGTTGCTGCTTTCTGTTCTTCCGAGCCGGGCGCCGGATCCGATGTCTCTGCGATCCGCACGCGGGCTGTCTACGACGCTGTCACTGACGAGTGGGTCATCAACGGGCAGAAGGCCTGGGCCACGAACGGCGGCATCGCTGACATCCACGTCGTCGTAGCCACGGTCGATCCTTCGCTGGGCACCAAGGGCCAGGCGGCCTTCGTCGTACCGCGGACCGAGGTTCGTGGCCTCGAAATGGGCACGAAACTCAAGAAACACGGCCTCCGCGCCTCCCACACCGCCGACGTCTTCTTCGACAACGTCCGCATCCCCGCCGCGAACGTCCTAGGCGGCAAGGAAAAACTCGACGAGCGTCTGGCGCGGGCGCACGAGTCCCGCAAGTCCGCCGCTGCCGGCTCGTCAGGCCGCAACGCTTCCATGGCCACCTTCGAAATGACCCGCCACATCGTCGGTGCCCAAGCCATCGGCATCGCCCGCGCGGCGTACGAAGTGGCGCTGGACTACGCCAAAACCCGAGAACAGTTCGGCCGCCCCATCATCGACAACCAGGGCATCGCCTTCAAACTCGCCGACATGGCCATGGAGATCGACGCCGCAAGGTTGTTGGTCTGGCGAGCCGCCAACATGTCCGCCGCCCTCATGCGAGGCGAAACCCCCGACTACCGCCACGGCGAAGGCTCCATGGCCAAACTCAAGGCCGGCGAAGTAGCCGTCAAGGTCACCGAAGAAGCCATCCAAATCCTCGGCGGCAACGGCTACACCCGCGAATACCCGGTCGAACGCATGCACCGAGACGCCAAGATCTACACCATCTTCGAGGGCACCTCAGAGATTCAGAGGTTGGTGATCGCGCGGGCGATCAGCGGCATGCGCATCCGATAGGTGTTTGTGCAGGTCAGATGGTGATTTGAGTTTGGTCGGGGTCCAGGCCGTCGTCCGGCTCCCAGGAGGTTGTGGGGGAGCGTACGGCGCCCTGTTCCGTGCCTGCTCCGTGAGACGTCAGAGAGAAGAGTCTGGCCAGCCTGGAGTCCACCGCCTTCCGAGCCCGCTCATGCGATGGCGGCAGCATGTGGGTGTACAGCCGGAGCGTGAACCCCGGGTCGCAATGACCCAGGTACTCCGCCAACTCCTTGATGTTGACACCACCAGCCAAGGTGATGCTCGCGTAGTAGTGCCGCAACGCATGCATCCCGTTCTCCCGACTCGACACGTACTGCCGCCGCCCGCGCCGGTCCGTCCTCGGTTCCGCGATCACACCCGCATAGAAGAGCGCCGGCTTCCACACCAGCTCGTTGTACGTACGAGCCCGGATGTGTTTGTCATCCGTCCACCGGAACAGAAGCTTGACCGTCCGCGGCTCACCGTCGACCTTCTCCCAGGGCAAGGTGTACGGGCGTGGTCCGTAAGCCTCGATGTGCTCCCTCAGAATCAAGGCCGTCCCATCCGACATCGGCACCGTCCGCTCAGTGTCGTTCTTCGGCAACGCAAACACGAACTCCCGCCCAAGCTTCTTCACCTGCCGCCGCACGCGAACAACCATCTCGTCGAAGTCGATGTCCGCATCCGCCAGCCCGAACAGCTCACCCTGCCGCAGCCCACACGCCGCTGCAGTTGACGCGATCGGACGGTACGCCGGCGCATGTCCTTCAACGATCTTGAGTACGACGTCATCGCCCCAAACCTGCGTCCGCCCGAGCTTCACCGCAGGCACCTTCACCACGCGAGCCTTAGCCGGGTTCCGCTTGAGCACATCGTCGTCTACCGCGGTCTGCAGTACTCCGTTAAGGACCAGGAACGCCGTCCGAGTGGTCGACGGCCCGAACCGCTCACCCATCCTCGCGATCCATGCGGCAATCTCCGACGGCTTGATACTCCGTACCCGCCGCAGCCCAAACACCGGGTCCACGTGCAACCGAAGCATGGTCTCGTACCGAATCGCCGATGCCGGATCCACCACCCGCGAAGCCAGCCACCGCTCCGCAACCTCCCCAAACCGAACCTTCCCAGCCTCCGGATCGATGTACTCCCCACGCTCCCGATCCGTCTCCATCGCATTGGCATGCCGCTCGGCCGTCCCCTTCGTACCGAACGCCTTAGTCCGCTCCCGCCCCTCCGGATCCACCCACCCCGCCAACCACCTCTTGCCGTGCCCCCATCGCTCGTTCCGCAGGCGTACCGTCGTCCCATCCGCCTGCTTCACGCCCCGAGTCCACAGATCCTTCACGTACGCCATTGCCGCGCCTCCGTCGCCGATGTGCGGCAGCTCAACGCCTGAGACCCGGACAGAATCGACGGCCAAGGCGGCTACGACGACACTCGGGACGGACTCAAGCGCGTGTCGACGTTCTACCGATCCGGGACCTCAGGGGTCCGCCGTGGCCTACCTGCGCTGGCACCTCTCGCTGAAGCGGTCGTTTGAAGGGTAGATTCGGTTACGGATTGCAACTATCGTGCACGGTGCACAGGAGGCGCATGGGGTGTGGGCCTTGGGGACGGGCGCGTCGATCCGACGCGCGTGCTTATGGGGTGGAAATGGGTAGAAGGCGTGGTTTTTTCGCGGAGTTGCAGCACCAGGCTGCGGTTGCGCAGCGCGAGCGTGAGCGGGCGCAAGCTGCGGCTGTGAGGGAGCAGTTGCGAGCGCAGCGGGAGGCAGACCGTGCCCTCGACGCTGCCGGGAGAGCACGGGTTGCGGCGGCCAAGGCTGACGAGAGGGCTGCTGCGGAGGCTGAGCGGGAGGCGAAACGACTTCACATCGCCGCGCAGGAGTCCAAGGTGGCGGCGATGAACGCGCACCTGGAGATGCAGTTGGCGGAGATCGACAGCATCCTCGAGGCGACGCTGAAGGTCGACGACTACGTAGACCTGGAGAAGTTGCGGAAGTCCGCCTCGCATCCGCCGTTCGAGTCGAAGTATCAGGCTCCGGTTCCTCCGCCGGCTCCGATTCAGGTGCCGGCGGAGCCGGTGTACATGCAGCCGGAGGCGCCCAAGGGTCTTTCCGCGCTGACCGGCAAGAAGAAGCATGCTGCAACGGTTGCTGCGGCGTGGGCAGCATTCGAGGAGCAGCACCGGCAATGGCAGGCGTACTCGGCCTCGATCCCGATGCGGCAGTTGGAGCAGTTGACGGCGCACACCGCCGCCGAGGAACAGCGACTTCAGAGCCTTGCCTCGGCTCGGGCACGCTATGACAAGGAGTGCCAGACCCGTCAGGCCGAGGTTGATGCCGCGAATGCTGAACTCGACGTCCTGATCCACAACTTCCAGGCGGGGAAGCAGGACGCGGTGACTGAGTACGTCGGGATTGTGTTCGGCAACTCGGTGTATCCCGACAGCGTTCCCTGGGCGGTTGACCACGAGTACGACCAGGAGTCGCGCGAGCTGCGCATCAGTCTGACCTTTCCGCAACCGGGGGACCTCCCCACGGTCCGCCAGTACAGATATGTGAAGGCCAAGGACGAGGTCACCGAGTCCCCTCAGACGCTGAAGGAACAACGCGACCGCTATTCGTCGGTGGTCGAGAACATGGTGCTCAGGACACTGCACGAAGTCTGGGAATCGGATCGGGACGGGAAGATCGACAGCATCTCCCTTGCTGGTGGTGTCGAGCATATCGATCCTGCCACTGGGCAAGAGACGTTCACGCCCCTGATCGCAGTCGCTGTCGATCGTGCGACGTTCGACGCGATCGATCTGGCCCGGGTCATGCCTGCGGAGACATTGAAGTACCTCAAGGCGGTCGTCTCGAAGAATCCGCATGCCCTCGCCCGCATCGACACGTCGGCCGGAGTACGTGGGCACTGAGCGGAGGATGAGACATGCAGGGCTTCAGGTTCAACACCCCGCCGGGCTGGCCGACCCCTCCAGAAGGTTGGGTGCCGCCGGACGGTTGGCTACCGGACCCGTCCTGGCCACCAGCGCCTGTCAATTGGGCGTTTTGGGTTCCTGACGACGGCGAGCAGGACGGATCGCCGAGACCGAGACACCGTGCTGCTGAACCAGCGGTCGAGCCTGCCGAGGACCTCGCGCCGGATGCTGGGTCGGCTCCCAAGCAGGGCATCGTGTCGGAGCCGACCGTGCCACTGTCCGATGATGAGGCGCTGGCCGGCGAGCGCGACCGGCTGGCTGCACTGCGAGCTGAGATCGCTGCCGAGACGAAGAAGCTTGCCGATCTCCGTGCTTCGGTTGAGAGTCTGCGGGCTCAGAGTTCGCTGGACGGTCGCGACGACATGGAGCAGTCGGCAGCGGACCTCCGCGCGCAACTCGTGGAACTCAACGATGCGCTGTTGCTGCAGCAGGTTGGGATCTACGAATATCACCACCCGTTGGAGAACGCCGACGCCTACAGAGATCGGCTCGCTGACGTACGAGAGCGGATCAAGGCGCGCGTACGTTCTAAGGAAGCTGTGCTGGCCTCGGACATGTTCTCGTACAACAACTCCCTGGCAAAGGGACGGAAGATGACATCCGACTTCGCCAAGTTGATGCTCCGGGCGTACAACGCTGAGGCGGACAACTGCGTACGATCCCTGCGAGCCGGCGCCGTGGCGACGGCGAAGAAGCGGCTTGAAGCCTCGGTCGAGACAATTGCCCGGCTCGGCAGCATGATGGACATGCGGATCTCCCCGGGCTACCACGCTCTCAGACTTGAGGAGATCGAGCTCACCTCGGACTACCTGGTGAAGGTGCAGGAGGAGCGCGAGCAAGCGCGCGAGGAACGGGAACGACTCCGCGAAGAGCGCAAAGCCGAGCAGGAACTTGCGGCCGAGCGCGAGCGCCTCGACAAAGAGCGAACCCATTATCGGAACGCATTGCAGGCATTGAGGGATCAGGGCAAGCTCGAGGAGGCGGTCGAACTCGAAGCACGGCTGGGGGAGCTTGACAAGGCCATCGAGCTGAACGACTTCCGGGCCGCCAATATCCGGGCCGGATATGTGTACGTCATCAGCAACATCGGTGCCTTCGGCAAGGACGTCGTGAAGATCGGGCTCACGCGCAGACTCGAGCCGCTCGACCGGATTCGCGAGCTGGGGGATGCCTCAGTTCCTTTTCCGTTCGACGTTCATGCGCTCTACTTCTCTGACGATGCAGTGACATTGGAGAACGAACTGCATTCGGCGTTCGCGGAGCGGCGGCTGAACCAAGTCAATCTCCGACGAGAGTTCTTCTTCGCGACGCCGACGGAGGTGCGGGAGATCCTTGCCGCCAAGGTCGGCAGCTTGCTGGAATTCTCGGAGGCTCCGGAAGCTACACAGTACTTCCAGAGCCACGCCAACTGGCCGGCTCGGTCATAAATCGGGCACCGGATGCGAGAGCATTCGGTGTGAGCGACGCGTCGAGATCAAGCAGATGGCTCGACAGATGGCTGGACGGTGGGCGCCTGGGTGCGGCGCCAAGTCGGGGGAAAGGCCTGTGGCTAGATCGAAGGCATCGACCAACGCGCCGAGCTTGTACGAGTCGAGGCCGGGCAGCAACCCGCGGGCCAGCTTAAGCGTGTCCAGAACTTGCGTGGGTCGATAGCCCTGAAGTTCGCGGCCGACGACGCCAAGATCAATGCCCGCGTTGTGTGCGACGAACACGCTGTCGTCCAGTGCAGCGCGCAGTTCGGCGTCGATGTCTGCGACTGTT
Source organism: Kribbella pratensis (assembly GCF_004365355.1). Lineage (GTDB taxonomy): Bacteria > Actinomycetota > Actinomycetes > Propionibacteriales > Kribbellaceae > Kribbella. The sequence goes on from NZ_SODP01000001.1 coordinate 1,705,225, forward strand.
GGAGCGTGGGCGACTTGATCGTCGGTGATCCCGTGGAATCGCCGCGACGTCGAGTTGTGGGCTACCCGCTGATCGGGGGGCTATGGTTCCGACATGGGAGAGCTGATTTCAGGCACCGTTGCTCAGGTCGCGGGTGGAGTTGTGCTATCGGCCGGAAGTAGAGGACTCCGGTGGCTCCGGCTTGCCGGCCGATTCGAAGCGAGTTGGCTAGACCTGGCCGACGACCTTGTGGGGCAATCGCTTACAGCGCCAGAAATCGCTGACATCGAGCAGTTTTTGCGATCAACATCAGTTCGGCCCATCCTGAGTCTTCTGGCGGTTTCGCTATTAGGCCCATCGTTATCGAGTGACGACAAGACGCTTGATGTGATCAGGGTATCGTTTATCAAGGCGGCCCAGAAATGGAACGTGGATTCGCCCGAAAAATGGCTCGAATCGGCGGACTTGGTTTGGACGCGGATCGTCGAATTGCTTGACACTGCCTTCGCCGCTTTGAAAGCGGAGAAGACGAATGACGAGGCTTCGCAATTCTCAAGATTTGTGAAAACCCCGTTGATGGTCCGCAAGAGAGGGGATGAGTTAACAGACTACCTCGCAAGAATCGTTGACCTGGCCAGCGACATTGACCGACTAGGAGCGCTTGAGGAGCTCTATTCGTCACTGCTCGAGCGCACTGGCAATCGCCAGCCACCGCCGATCCTCACGCACACAGATGTCGATACGGCAGCTGACTTCGCGCATCTATACATCCCACGAGTGATCTACCGCAGCGACGGCGCTGAGGAGAGCAGCGAAACCTTGATGGGGAACGGTTTGCCGTACAGAATCGTTCTGACTGGCGCGCCTGGAGCTGGAAAGACCACATTCGTATCTCATCTCGTATATGCCCTTTCGGGTTCTGAGGACGTCCCGCGTATTACACTGGCCGTGCGATGCAGAGATTATCTTCGTGAGGGGTGGCACGGCTCGCTCGTCGACTACATGGCCCGGCTGTTGGAGCGCACGCTGGATGTGATAGAGGACGCTGACAAACTGCGCGATCTCCTGCTGATGGGACGAGTCGAACTCATAATTGACGGACTCGATGAAATCGCGGACATTCCAGCACGAGTAGAAATGGTTCAGCGAATCGAAGCGCTGTGCCGGGTCTATCCGTCCATGTCGGTTCTCGTTACCTCCCGTGAACTGGGATATCAGCGCGCGAGTCTGGACGAGCGTCTATTCCAGCACTACAGACTCAAGGAGTTCACCGATCCGCAGGTCGCAGAGTATGCCGCTCGCTGGTTTTCACTGGTTGATCGGCAAGAGCTGACGGATCCGTTCATCGTCGAATCTCAGACCGTAACGGATCTTCGCTGCAATCCGTTGCTCCTATCGCTCCTGTGCATCCTGTACAGAGCTAGGGGATCAATTCCTCGTAAGCGCCGGGATATCTACGCGAAGTGCGCCGAGCTGCTCTTCCTCAGATGGGACGCTCATCGCGGAATATCTCAGCCGGAAGACATGCCTGCTTATGGTGAACGGTTGATGCAAGAGATTGCTCGGTGGGTATATAAGTCGAAGGCGGCGCAAGCTGGCCTTGAGGAGAAAGTCATCACCAAGGCAATCGGCGGGTATCTGGCAAGTATCGCGGGAATCGATGAGTTCGATGCCAAGAGCCGAGCTGCAGAGTTCTTGGAATTCTGCGCGGGGCGGGCATGGCTGCTGGCCAAGATCGGCACGAGCGAACATGGAGAACGGATCTTCGGATTCTCGCACCGAACTTTCTTGGAGTACTTCACAGCAGAGTCGCTCTGCCGTGCGGCGCCGGACGCCAAATCGGTGGCAGACCACATCATCACGGCGTTTCGCGCCGATCCGACATCCGTCTTGCCAGAACTCCTGGTCCAGGCCTACGACGACAAAGAAGACGGTGGTGGTTGGCGAGTATTTGAGGACATCTGCCAGCGAGGAGGCAATAGTGGATTGCCTATCCGCTTGATGGATGGCACGCTGCTTCCGCAGCGCAGTAGAAAACTGGCGTTCGATATGCTATGTGATGACTGGGATTCACCACGCCGCAGAATGCGCTTGGAGACGTTCGTTGCTCTATTGAATCTCAACCGGGATGCGCGGTCGCATTTTATATCCGATTATTTGCACGATAATCGCACCGCTCAGATGATGTTTATGAGTGGCTGGGCAAGCCTGGAACTCATCGACGAGGCGGGGTTTTTCAAAGATGAGTGGACTTCGGAAGTGCGGAACTTGCGTAAATTGGCGTCATCGTCAGTCGACGATTTTGCTAGCGATTCTGTTTGCAAATCTTGGTTAGCGTTGTCTGAGTACGCCAAAGAAGTCACGGAAGCAGACGCTGCCGGCCTGTTGGTCGCACGGGGGCGGTTCGGTGCCTGCTTGGGTGCCTCTTGGTGGATAGTGGAGCGTCATCTATTCGGTGAACCTGTGAGTGAGGCTCAGTACAATCTTCTCAAGAGATGGATCCGAAGCGCCATATCGGGCCAGTCCATAGACAACGAGACCGCCATGTACTTTGCGGCGTTTCTGCGTGAAAGGCTCGACAAAATTAGGATCCGTGACCGGAGTTGGGCTTGCGAGTCAGAAGCAGTTAAGGAAGCATTGCTCACGATGTATCTTTTGCAGGGGGAGTACCGTCAGCCCTCGTCGTACCTCGAGCGGCTCGTCAGCGAATGCTACGGATTCGATATCACCCTGCTTCTTTCGCGACGCCGTGCCTCGGCGAGAAAGCGTGACTGGAGAGAGATTGAGAGGCGGGTTCCGGGGTGGGTTAACTCTTGGTGCCGCGAGGATATTACGTTGATTTACGAGTTAAGGGGGCGGTCTTGGGATCCAATTGCTGGGCAGTGGGTGACGACCGAGTCGGAGAAGCGGCGTTTGACGAGCGAAGACACCTACGAGGGGCTGGAGGACGGGTGGGACGAGCCAGAGCTGACAGAGCGTGACTTGGATCTACTTGCCGAGCGCGCTGCTCAGGATCACCTCGAACGTGAAATCTGGGAGAGTGGACCCGCTGCCCCGCACGAGGCTGACGAGGAGTATTAAGACCCACGCGACTGGGAACGCAGAACGGTGTGGGTGGCCGGCTGGCCGACGAGAGGCGTTCCTGCGCCGCGCTCGGAATGGCCGCCCTGAGGAGCAGGGGTGGACGTGCAGACACTCGGATTGGCCTAGGTCGCCACGAGTTCGCACCACGCGTAGTCCCACGCGAACCGGTCCGTGTGGGACTGGCTCATGACGCTCTGCGTCTGACCAGCGCGTTTGTGCTGTGCCCCCAGCACACACTGTGCCCCATCACACTGTGCCCCAGCAGGATTCGAACCTGCGAGGCACGGTCTAGGAGACCGGCGGTCACGCTGCGGCTACGTGTTCCGCCGTCCTCCATGGGATTGGCTTGGCCGAGTGACGCTCTGAACCACGATCTGCGCCGGACTGGGTGAGTCGGGCCACCTGACGCTGCTGACTGGCCTGTCAGCATGCTCGCCGGAGTTGAGGGTTTGCTCCTGTGTGCAAGCCTCGACTAGGGCTCAAAACGTTGCTGTGGGCAGGTTCCTGCTCCGTCACTGCTCCGTGAGACGCTGACAAGCGCTGGTCACCGATGATCATTGATGAATGGCGAAACCGCAGGTCAGGAGGCAGATGTGCCCCTCCCGGTCGAGGTTGCCGCCAGGCTGGAAGAGATCTACACCATCTTCGAAGGCACGTCCGAAATCCAGCGCCTCGTCATCGCTCGAGCTATCTCGGGCATGCGCATCAGGTAGGGGATCCCCGCGCTACGCAGGCGCTTCGTCGCTTCCGTGCCTGCTGCGCGTGCTCCCGCCCGCCCACGGATCATCGCCGATGTGTCCTTGCCGGCTGGTGTCGGCGGTCTGGGGGCTGCCGGCCGCGGTGCGCTTGCGTGCGAGCGCACCGCGGCCGCGACCCGGCGGCGAGAGGCTTGTCCGTGGCCGGCGGGCCGGGGACGCCCGCTCCTGCCGGATGGCTACTGCCTCGGACTGACATCACCCGCCGCGACGGCGAACTGATTGCCGCACGCGGACCAGTTGAGCAAAAGCCTGTTCGTTGGCTCAGGGATGACGCCGGTTTGGAAGAGAGCCGCTTTCACGCCAGCGCGTCGTATGCCTGGCTCAGCTGGTGCCGTTGTGCACCGGATAGTCGATGACGACCGCACCGCCGGTGGCGTAGTTGGCGACATCGGCAGCCGCTTGCTGGCCCTGCGGGGACGACCTAGCCGCGGTCATTGCCGCAGCGTCGGCGAACTCGGCCTCGAAGACGGCGAAGTACGGCGTCGGTTCCTGCGTCGCTGCGACCTCGAAGCTGTAGCGCCACGCGAGGAGGCCGGGCATGCGTGTGACCAGCGGGAGGTGCTTGCTCACGTAGTAGTCGCGGAAGTGGTCGGGATCGGCGGGCTCGGGATACAGGACCATCAGCTTGTGCATAACAACCCTCCGTTCAGCGGCGAGCGACCAGAACGCCCCCGGGACATCTCGGGCCGGCCGGTCGCACAACCTGGTGGTGATCGCCTCGCGAAGCACCCCACGGTGCTTCGGAAATAGAATCGATGTGGTGGACGATAGTGTGTCGGATATCGAAGCCGCAAGATGGGACGGTACGACGGATGGCGACACCCAGGCCGGGACGGGCGGTCCGAGGGTCGAGCACCGGCCGGCCGCTGATGGCCGCCCTCGACCTGTTTGGCCGTAGGTGGAACCTGCGGATCGTCTGGGAACTGCGAAACGGGCCGGTCGGGTTCCGTGCGTTGCAGGAGCGCTGCGACAACATGTCCTCCAGCGTGCTGCGGCAACGGCTGACCGAGCTACTCGACGCCGCCCTGGTCGAGCAGCATCCGGACACCACCTACGCCCTCACCGAGCTGGGCCATGGCGCCCACCGCGCGCTGCGCCCGCTCGTCCGCTGGTCCGCAGACTGGGCCGCGACCCTGTCCGATTCCGAGGATGCCCGCTAACGCTTCTGACATCGAAGCGTCGGCGCTCTTTGGGGTGTGCGGTGAGACAGACGTCATGGCACGGACAACTCCATTGGAACCACCAGACGCGGCGCCCCAACTCGCCGCGATGACGCCGCACGGGCAGCGCCAATCGGCCCGCGGGGCTGGGTCAATCTCGGAGTACTTCGTCAGGATCAGGGCGACCTCGACGGCGCCGAGCGGGCCTACCAACTCGCGATCGACTCCGGGCATCCGTTAGCTGCTCCCTGTGCGCGAGAGGTGATGATGCAGCTCCGCGGAGGTGACGATGCGGCCGGCGCGGCTGATGCGCTGTGCGGCAGCACGCTCTAGCCTCGACAGGGACATGCCTCCGAGCCACCGGCCCGTACGCCGCCTGGACCTGCGCGCCGACTGCGCGCAGTGCGCCGGGCTGTGCTGCGTGGCGCTCGCGCTGACCGCCTCCGCCGACTTCGCCATCGATAAGCCGGCCGGTGAACCGTGCCCGAATCTGAAGCACGACTTCCGCTGTGGCATCCACGCGCGGCTGCGAGACGGTGGCTTCCCTGGCTGCACCGTGTACGACTGCTTCGGCGCCGGCCAGAAGGTCACCCAGGTGACGTACGGCGGCCGTGACTGGCGGCAGGCGGCGGACTCGGGCGCGCAGATGTTCGAGGCGTTCGCGGTGATGCGGCTGCTGCACGAGCTGCTCTGGTACCTCACCGAGGCCGTGGAGCTGGCACCTTCCCTCGCCGATGCGCTCAGGCGCGCGCTGGACGACACGGAACAGCTGGCCCTCGGCAGCCCGGAGTCGCTCACGGCTCTCGACGTACTCGCTCATCGCTCACGGATCAACGACCTGCTGCTCAGGACCAGCGAGCTCGTCCGCGCGGGCGTCTCGCCCACACCGATCAACCGGCGCGGCGCGGATCTCATGGGAGCGGACCTGCGCGGCGCCGACCTCCGGGGTACGGACTTCCGCAGCGCCTACCTGATCGGCGCCGACCTGCGCGGGGCCGATCTCACGTACGCCGACCTCATCGGCACCGATCTGCGTGACGCCGACGTTCGCGGCACCCACCTCGCGCAGAGCATCTTCCTGACCCAGATGCAGATCAACGCAACCTACGGCGACGCCGCCACCACCCTCCCGAACCGGCTGGCCCGCCCGACCCACTGGTCCTAGCGTCTGCTGTCTGCCTTGTCGTGAGAGATTGGACGGATGGCGACGTGGCAGGATGTCGAGCGAATTGCCGGGGGACTGGCCGGCGCGAGGCCCGGGCGTGCGCATGAGGGTTCGCCGACGTTCGACGTCGGACGCCATCCGTTCGCGAGGCTGCGGTGGGATGACGCGGGCCGGGAAGTTCTGCAGTTCTGGACCCTCGACCTCGACTCCGGCGATGCGCTCGCTGATCGCTCCGACGTCTTCTTCGCGGTGCACACGTTCAAGGTCAAGGCATCGATCTGCGCGTGGCTCGACCGCCTCGACGACGACGAGCTGACCGAGATCCTGACCGATTCCTGGCTTGCCAGGCGCGGCGTCCGGATCTGATCAGGAGTTAATGCCAGGCATCTCCGGGCGTCCGGACGTAGTGCCGCCAGGCGAATCGCCACGGGACGACGGCCACGATGACGACGACGAAGGAACAGTTGACGAGCACCGCGCGCGTGGCGGAGTCCAGGTCGTGCGAGATCAGGTGAGGAATCGCGATCGTAGCGATCCAGATGAGCTTCCAGATCACCTCGAAGAGCAGGATCGGCAGCATCCGGACGGGGTATCTGAGTCCGAGAAAGGCCAGGAGCGACATAGCCGTCAGTAGACAGACGACGACTCCTTCCCAGAGTGGGAGGGATCGGGCGTTGTTGACGAGAAGCGGCCACTTGACGATTGCCAGACCGATTCCCATGAACGCATAACCGATCCGCATGACGTTCAGGCTGCGGGCAGACAGTTCGGCTGCCGGCGTCGAGGGCCGGGAGATGACTTCTTGCGGTGGGTTCATGCCCTCAGGCTGTGGCCGCGCCGGGTGAATAGCTATGAAGGTTGCTGTTTGTGGGAAATGGGCGTCAGATGAGTGGCGTGGAGGACACCTCGGCGACGGAGATCGCAGCAGTGCTCGAACGGGTCGGCGCCCGGTTGCAGCTGCTCCGCACGCACCGCCGGTTGACTCTTGCCGATGTCGCGAAGGTCACGGGTATCTCGAAGAGCACGATGTCGCGGCTCGAGACCGGGCAGCGGAGGCCGACGCTGGGTCTGCTCCTCGCGTTGTCGCACGCCTACCAGGTGGGGCTGGACGATCTCGTCGCCGCGCCGGAGGAAGGCGATCCGCGCATCCGGCTCAAGCCCGGTCGCGTCAAGGGCAGGACCGTGATCCCGCTGACGGGACAGCCTGACGGCGCGCAGGCCTGGAAGATCGTCGTTCCGGCCGGCAAGGTCGACCCGCAGCCGCGCGCACACGACGGCCATGAATGGATCTACGTTCTGTCCGGCCACCTGCATCTGGTTGTCGGCGACCAGGACTGGGTGCTGGGCCCCGGTGAGGTGGCCGAGTTCAGCACCCAGGTTCCGCACTGGTTCGGTAGCACGGGCGAGGAACCGTCGGAGATCCTCAGCATCTTCAGTCGCCCCGGCGAACGGATGACCGTCCGGACGTGAGCCACAGGGCGGCCGGCCGTTACTTCACCTTCGCCCGGAATAGTCAGCACGATGTCGGTCCACGCCGGCTCGAAGATGCTGTCCGGTCCTCGACGCGAATCTTCAGCCCGTATCCGGCGCCGGATACGGTGGTGCGCGCCGTTATTCCACGCCCTGACGTGCATCTCTGCCATCTCCGTGCGCTTCCTTGATGTTGGCGAAGCACTTCGTCGCGGTTGTCTACGCTGCGATCTGTACCGGCTAATTTGCTCTCACGCGTCTGGTGTCGTGGGCCCACATCGCGATCTCCACGCGGTTGCGTACGCCGAGCTTTGTCATCAACGATGCGACGTGCGACTTGACCGTGCTCAGGCCGACGAAGAGCTCGGTGGCGATCTCGGCGTTGGTCCGGCCCCGTGCCACTAGCGCGAGCACCTCCTCCTCGCGCTCGGTGAGCGGGGTGATGGGCTGGACCGGTACCTCCGGCGCCTGGCCGGCAAAGGTTGCCAGCAGCCGGCGGGTGACGTTGGGGGCGATCAGCGCGTCCCCGTTGGCCGCCGCGTGGATGGCCTGCACGAGGAGCTCCGGACCGGCGTCTTTGAGCAGGAAGCCGCGGGCGCCGGCGCGTAGGGCGCCGAGGACGTACTCATCGAGGTCGAAGGTGGTGATCACGACGACCGCCATCGGGTCCGTCACGTCTGGCCCGGCCAGGCGCCGCGTCACCTCGACGCCATCGAGCCCAGGCATCCGGATGTCGACGAGGAGGACATCGGGACGCAGCCGGGTCGCCAGGTCGAGCGCTGCGAGCCCATCTGCCGCCTCTCCGACGACCTCGAGGTCGGGCTGCGCGCCGAGAATCATCGCCAACCCGGTCCGGACCAAGTCCTGGTCGTCGGCTACGACAACACGGATGCTCATGGCAACGCCTCCACCGGCAGTACGGCCTCGACCACCCAGCCGCCCCCGGGCCCCGGGCCTGCGGAGAGCGATCCGCCGAGGAGCTGGGCGCGTTCGGCCATGCCCAGCAGGCCGAATCCTGGCCCCGGGGCCGCCCCCGGCTCGGTCCGTCCGTCGTCGCTGACCCGCAGTCTGACGGCGTCGCCCTCCCGGCGTACGTCGATCCCGACGCGGGTCGCGCTCCGGGCATGCCATACGGCGTTGGTCAGCGACTCCTGCGCGAGTCGATAGAGCGCGGCGTCAACGGGTCGTGCCAGCCGGGTCAGCGAACCGTCGAGCGAGACCTCGACGGTGGGCGTCGCGTTCGCGCGCGCCAGAGCAGGGAGGTCCGCGACACCCAGCTGCGGTGAGTAGGCGGCGGCTTCCTCCTCACGCAGCACCCGCACCATGGATCTCATCTCCGCCAGGGTTCGCGACGCTTCACGCTCGATCGCGGCCAGGACCTCGGCAGCCTTCTCAGGCTGGATGCCGGCGACCACGCGACCGGCCTGCGCCTGTACTGCGATGGCCGAGACGTGGTGGGCCACGGTGTCGTGTAGCTCGCGCGCCAGCGCCACCCGCTCCTGATTGCGAATCTCGCGCTGTTGGCGACGCCAGAGGTCCGCGCGGTAGCGGAACACCACCGCGAGGGCGACGAACAACAGCACGAGGACGGTCCCGCCGAAAACCTCGGCCCGGCCCGCGGAGGCGGCGTACATCCCCAGCGCGACGACGAGTGTCACGAACGCCGTCCCCAAGACGATCTCCCGGCCGGAGCCCCACCGCACCAGGGAGTAGAGCAGGATCAGGACGGCCGTCATGGAGTCGAGGCCGAGGTCCCCAGCGTGCGTAGCCAACTGGAGGACCGAGAGCAGCCCGGCGACGCCCCACCCGACCAGGGCCGCCGTCAGGGGGCGGTCCCGCCGCCAGAGCAGGGCAGGTATCAGCGCCAGGGCGAGCACCGTCACAACGGGTCGCCACGCCAAGCCAGGCCGAGCGATGCCCTCGATCAAGGCGGCGGCCGCGAACACGCCCACCAGCAGCCAGTCGAGCCGGCCGACGGGTGGGGCGTCATCAGGCCGCGGCTCATGCCAGATGGAGCGCCGGATGGTTACCACGCGTCCAGCCTAGGGATCGGTACGCCTCGGTGTACCAGCCGAAAGAACTAGAGACAGACCATGCCATCGGCCAGGCGAACCCGAGCCTCCGGGCCGAGGCGCCCGTCGCCGGGTCAGACGATCGTGGACCTACCGATGCACACCACAACAACGGAGGCCATGATGAGAACACGTGCCACCCTGGAAGACCAGCCGGTCCCGGTGCGAGCCAAGCTCGCCGCGACGTGGACAAGCTTCATGTTTCTCTACGCCTACGTGGACATTCTCAACTTCTTCACGCCAGGCGTCGTCGAAGACATCCTCGACGGCAAGGTCTTCGAGTTCGACCTCTCCCAGACCTTCTCGACCTCGGCGCTGACCCTCGTGGCCATCCCGATCCTCATGGTCGTCCTGTCGATGACGCTGCCCGCCAGGGCGAACCGCATCACGAACCTCATCGTGGCGTCGCTCTTCGTCCCCGTCACGGCATTCAACGCGGTGGGCGAGTCCTGGCTGTACTTCTACGGTCTTGGCGTCGTACTGGAATTGATCCTTCTCGCCCTCATCCTGCGGTCCGCCTGGACCTGGCCCCGCACCGCACCGCCGGCGACCATGGCGACCAGCCCGGGCCGTGAAACCGCCCGCGCCCGACAGCAAGCGTGAACCAACAGCAGTCCCGTCCTGGTCGGGGCCATCTGCCTCGGTGCCGCGGTGTGACCCCTGGAGGCACTACCACCGGGACTTCGCTTGTCTGCAATACCTCCTCGTGCCGCAACGCCGCCCATCCACTGAGTTCGCTCTCTCGGTTGTGTCGGCTTCTACTGTGAACCGTTGTCGCTGCTCCCGCGACCGGCTGATTGGAGGAGTACGGATGCGATTCGTCTCGCTCGTACACGTCGAGGTGAACTGTTCGGTCCCTGACGACGCGGACTTCGCCGCGGTGACACGCGGGTGGTTGGAGTCTGGGGTGGCGTTTTTCCCCGCGTTGTTCGACAAGGTCCTTTCCGGAGCGGCCAGCGCGGGGTTCGTGGACCAGCCCCGGGGCGCGCGGATGTCACACCGGAAGTTCTCGAAGCGCGGATGGGAGCAGCGCCTGGCCGGACTGGAGACTCGGCCGCTGGGCCTGACCCTGTCGATGTGGGACGACTCTGAGGAAGATCTCGGAAGCGCGGAGATCACCGCGATCGACGAGCACTTCGACCAGCCCGGGCAGGTGCGGCTGACGCTCAACGCGTGGGCGCCGGAGTTGTCGGCTGCGGGCGCCGGCGAACGGTGGATGTCGTTCCTGGCCGAGTGCGTCGGGTCCCGGTCGGTCTACTACGGGCAGGTCGTCCTCGACGGCAACATCAACCACACGACCTCGCTCGACATGGCCCTCAAACGCAATCCCATCGACTCGATCGGGGAGAGCGCGAAGTTTCTGCGCGGCTACGGCTGGATCACCTTGTGCCCGGCGGTACTGGCGGACCGGCTCGGTGGTGTGGCTGGTCTCGAGGCATCCGGAGCGTTCGCCGCGGTTCGGTCGCTGACCAGTGGCGATGTGTTGCTGCTGGCGACCGCGACCCCGCAGGAATTCGATCAAGCCGCGCTGCGCCGAGTGTGGAGCGCGGTGGCTCCGGTCCTCCCGCCCGGCCAACCGAAGCTGACCACCGGCTCCGAGCACAACGAGGTAATCCTCGACGACGCGGCAGACGCGAGCTGACGCAGTAGACGGATCGGCGCGCTGGTGCGTCCCGGGAGCGCTGGATCAGGCTCCCGACCCAGCTCGACCAGCTCCGTCGGAGGGCCGGGTGCCAGCTGGGTTCAATCGCAAACCTCCCTGTGCAGCAAAACGATCGGGTCTTCCACAGTTCGGTTCGCGTCATGCGTAAGGGCTTGCCGGTGCCTCCGGGCCGGCGTCAAGGTCGCGGTCACAGCATCCGCGTTGGCACTCATCGATGCGCAGTTCGGATTGGCGCCATGGTCGGCTCTCGAGCGTCACGGCAGATATCCGGCTCCGGCGACGTGCGCGAGCGGAACGACGTCCGTCAGGCGGTGGACCGGCTTAAGACGGTCCATTGAAGAGCCGGAGAAGCGGACGGGTCGCGCCGACGCAGCGACAAGATCTTCCTCGATCAGCGCAGGCAAGCTCCGGTGGTCAGGCCTACCCCGGCTGGCCGGCTCTGATCTGCGCGGGTGCCCGAGTACGGCGAGGTGGTGCAGCGTTGGAACGACGAGCGGCTGCACGTCGGACTCCAGGAGCGATTCGAGAAGGTCGAAGGCGGCGCGGGACGGCGCGGGTCCTCGACGTACACCTTGATGAGCTGGAGCCTGTGCTCGGTCGCGAACGCCTTGAGCCGTCGACCGGGTCGCGAGGAGTTCCCCGATGTTGCGCACAAAGGAGCACTCCGGCCACGGTGAGGTCATCTGGCAAGACGGGCCGACTGCTCGGATAGACGGTTCGCGCTGGGACAGACGTCGGCCGCGATGAGGACAGGCCCGGCTGTCCGAGATCCTGGACGATCGGCAGTCCGGTTCGGCCCACACCGACGAGCGCAAATGGCAACAAGGGCAGCATTATCGACCTCGGGTCGCCCCTCACCAGGTGAGGTCCCTTGCCCAGGCAAACACTAGCGGTCGCCCCCAGGATGTTCCCGGCGTGCCTCGGGTGCTCAGAACTTCGTCGGGTGGCAGTGCGGGATCGCCGCAGGAGACCTCGTCGGCTCGTGCGGGTTCGGAATCTGCGCCTGTTACGTCGAGCGGCCGGTGAGTTTGTCGCGGAGGCGGTCGACCAGTCCTACGCCGGGGCCGACGAGTTTGTGGAAGAGTTCGGCGTTCGGTGCGCCGGGGTGTGGTCTGGTGGGAGCGAGCTTTTTCGCGTGCTCGACCTTGTCCTTCAGTTCGACCAGGGTGGCGGCGGGGAGGTTGGCCCGCAGCTGCGGGAAGTGCTCGGTCTCCTCGTCCTGCACATGGTCGACGAGTACCTGTTGTAGTTGCCGGAGCGTGTCCTCGAACTCAGTGGTTCCGGCGTCAGCGCCCTCGAGTTGCTTCATAAGCGTCTCGAGTTTCTTGTGCTCGTTGATGTCGTGCTCGACAGCCTGGTCGCCGTTGGGGAGGTGGTCGCGCATCGCGGGGTAGACGTACATCTCCTCAGCGACCGAGTGCCTGACGAGTTCCGCGATGAGCTGGTCGGTCAGTTCTCGCCGTTCGTCGGCGTCGCTGGATGCGCTGATCTGGTTCGCAAGCTCCCGCGCCTCTTTGTGGTCCTCGGTCAGGACATCGATCACATCCTGGTCGGTGCTGCCGCCGGTGGAGACCATCAGCTTCTCCTTTGTCCTCAGGGATGATTCCGCGCCGGTACCCACCCCGGAACCTCGAAAGCTCCTGAGGCCGCGCCATTCAGTGGCAAGCGCGCAGCGGTTGTGGCGGTCAGCTCTTCGAGGCTGCCTTGCCGCCCTTGCGGCCGGCCTTCTTCTTCTGGGCGGTCGTGCCGCCCTGGCTGCTGTTGCCGCCCTTGCCGCTCTGCTTGCCGCCGTGTTCGCTCGACTTCGGGGAGTTGGCGATCTTCGCCGCACGCTGCTTCGACATCCCTTTGTCCTTGAGGGCTTCGTACTGCTTCTCGTTCTTCACGTTCGCTGACGTTCCGGGCATCAGTACCTCCACGAGACGTGGTCTGTTATGTCGCCGGTACCCAATCGTGAAGACTCTCACCGTACTTCGGCGAGCGGGGCCGGCCGCCGAGGGTGCCCGAGTGTCGCGTGCGGCGCGGCGCCGTCCCGGGGCCGATCCTCGTGGGCGCTGGTGACCGGGATCAGCGTTATCGGCGTGACAGCGAATAGCGAGTGATGAGATCAGAGCTTGGTTCGTACACCCGGTTCGGTCGTGACTCTGCTGACCTGGTCGAGCAGCCCGCCCTGCATCGCGACCTTGCCCTCGCCGTGCCGGCCCAGCGGAAGAACTGTCCGCCCGAGCGCATCCTCCAGGCCGGCGCCGAAGGCTGTGTACAACGCCAGGAGCACGAGTGCGACCCCCAACGCCCCGCTGAGACGTTCCCATCCGGTGCTGCCGGACAGTTCGTAGCCGCCGGCAACTATGAAGCGGATGGCAGCCAGACCGAACACCGATGCAACGACGAGCTTGTTGGTCGAGGCGGTGATGCCGACCAGCACCATCGCCGTACCGCTGAACAGGAGGAACATTCCGAGTGCGTCACTGGTGGTGCCGGGCGGTGAACTGTGCAGCACCAAACCGATCACCAACCAGGTCAGCGAAAGGACGCCCATCGCGGTACCCACCGTGCCATCGCGACCGATGAACGCGAACACCGAAGCCAGCAGTTGGGCGATGAACGCGAACCCCATCAACACGACAGCCACGCTCTTGCCCTGGGCGGCCGGGATCCAGCCCAGCTGCAGCCCTGCCAACGTCCAGCTGGCGGCGCCGAGTCCGTATAGGCCGATCGAGGTTGGAGACCCGATCGGCCGCAAGGCGATAACCACACCCTCACGGACGGTGTCCGGAGTGGTGGCATCAGCTGGCTCCAGCGGAGCGGGACTGGATTTCTGTGGATCGCTCATCGCCTCTCCTGCATCGAACGGCAATGGTCAGGTGCCCCCGCGAGAGGTCAGAGAAACCGAGGGGAGTGAGAGCCGCGCAGACGACGCCACGAGAGATCAACCCGCGGGCGCGAGGAGCCGCGAACTACGTTTGCAGGGAATCTTCTGGGAGCTGTGCGCCCTCATGCATGATGTGAACTGGTTGCCGCCCGTGTGGATCAGGCGTCGGTCGTGGCAGTTGGGATCGGGAATCAGCTGTTGTTGCTAAGGGCAACAAGGCGACGTCGGACGGCATTGCCGGTCATTGTGGCTTGCCGTTCTCGTTCCACTGCTGGAACAGGTCGACCCGCTCGCTCGGCCAGGCGCTGTCGCACGGCATCGTGCCTTCCCGGAGACGGGCGAGGATCCGGTCGGCGTGCAGGCTGACGTCGTCGTACGACCAGAGGTCGAAGCGGTTCAGCATCGAGCGGCGGTCGCGTTCCCGGAACAAGGGTTTGATGGCGGCCTCGAAGCCCGTTGGATCATTGGTGTCGTCGGCCATGGCTCCTCCTCGCGTCCGGGGTGGACCACAGCGTAACCCCTGGCCGGACTCGTGCTAGCTGTGGCGGCGGGCGAGGTGGATGTCTATTTGGGCGTTGATTTCGACGGTTTGGGGGAGGGCCTCGAGGGTTCGGCGGAAGACCTCGTCGCGGTCGGCGGGTGGGAGCATTACGTAGGCCGACACCGTTGAGAGGTGTCCGACGTAGTCGTGCGCGGTCATCGTCAACAGTCGTTCGATCGTTGACTGCCGGACGTCGGTGAACCACTCGGACTGCTCGAGCTCCGTGCCGGGCCATTGCATCGGGCGGTCCGCGGGTGTGCCGTCGGGAGAGGGGACGCCGTCGTCCTCCAGGTACGGCGCACGGGCGGCGCGTGCGGCCTCGTCGAGGTCGGGGTCGGCCAGCCCGATGGGTACGCCGAACGAGGCGAACACGCCACCGGGCCGGACAAGGGAGGCCATGCGCTCCCACCGGCCTTCTGGGTTGGTCCAGTGGAGGGCGGCGGCCGAATAGACCAGGTCGTACGACGAATCCAGCGGCAGGTCTTCGAACGCGGCCTGCAGCGTCGTGACGTTCGCGGGTAGGTGTTTGTGCAGCTCCGCGAGCATGGCCGCGTCGGGCTCGGTCGCGGTGATCGCGATCCCGGCCTGCGCGAACAGACGGGTCGCCTTGCCTGTCCCGGCGCCGATCTCGAGCGCGGTCCGGATCTGCTCGCCGGCGTACGACGTCACCAGATCGAGGAGTTCCACTGGATATCCGGGCCGGAACCGTTCGTACGCCTCTGCCACGGCCCCGAAACTCAACGCACGCACAACCATGCCCGGCATCCTGGCACCTTCCACGACTCAGCGCTTGTCAATTTCTGCCCGAAGCCGGGAGCTAGGCGCCGCGGATGACGCGGTCGCCGAGGTCGGAGCGGTGGTAGAGGACCGAGCGGCCGTGGCGGGCTGAGGTCAGGAGGCCGGCGGCTTGTAGGGCTCGGAGGTGTTGGTTGATCGCGGTGGGGGTGACGTTGAGGCGGACGGCTAGTTCAGTGGTGGAGGTCGGGGTTTCCAGGAGGGACAGGAGGCGGGCTCGGGCGCGGCCGATCAGGTTTGCGAGGGCGGCAGGGGGCGTTGCCACGGAAGATTGCCAGAGGGTGCCCAGGCCTCGGGCTGGGTAGATGAGATGGGGTGGCTCGTCGGGGGAGATGGGAGTTGCGGCGCGGCGGCTGAAGAGGGAGGGGGTGAGGGTGAGGCCGCGGCCGGCGGTTGAGGTGCGGTACGAGAGGTCGCTGCGGAGGTGGATCCGGAGGACGGTGTCGTCCAGCCGGACATGGGGGTCGATGTCGGTGAACATCGCTGCCAGGCCGGCGTTCGCCATGACTCGGCCGCGGTAGACGATGTCGGCCTCGAGGATCGTGCGCATCCGCGTCCAGTACGGCTCGAAGCAGGCGTCCCAGTAGTCGCGCAGCGCGGCCAGCAGACGGCGGAGGACGGTGGCCGGGCGGCCCCGGATTGCCGACGGCAGAGCGCCAGGATGAACCTCGGCGAGATCCGCGCGGACGACCCCAGGAGGAGTGCCCACAAGCGCCGTTAGCTCGTCCTCGATCCTGCCCAGCGGACTGAAGGGCCGAGGTGTGAGGAAGTCCGGCGTCCACAGCGCCTCGTTGGTCAGTGCGTTCAGCAGCTCCAGGTCGAGCCCAGAGCGTGCCGGCTCGGTGGCCCGCAGCCAGGGCAGTTGCAAGGGGAACCGGCCGGGGTCGCGCAGTGTCCGGAGGGACAGCACCAACTCGTGCAACGGTGAGATCGCGAACCGCACCTCGCCGAGATCGTTGCCCGCGAGCTCGTACTCGATCATGAAGCAGTACGCTACATCTCTGGCTCCCGACAGCATCCGATGCGACAACTGTCGCGTGCCTGAACTCCTCCGTGATCCCGTCGAACGCGCGCTCGCCTCCGCCGTGGCCGCGCTGTCGCTGTCCCGCGGCATGTTCTTCGCCGTCAGCGCCCTCTACTTCACCCGCGGAGTCGGGCTGTCCGCGGCCACCGTCGGCATCGGGCTCACCGCGGCCGGCGCGGTTGGCGTTCTGGCGTCGTACGTCGGCGGGCGGCTCAGCGACCGCTACGGTGCGGACCGGTTGCAGCAATGGACGCTGGCCGCCAACGGAGCCGCATTGCTGGCGTATGCCCTTGCCGGCAACGTCATCAGCTTCATCGTGATCGCGGCCTGCGTCTCCGGCACCCGCGGCCTGCAGAGCACCGCCCAGGTGACATTGCTCGCCCGTTGGTACGTCGGCCCGGAGCGGGTCACCGTTCGCGCCAGGCTGCGGGTGGTGATGAACGTCTTCATCGGCGGCGGCAGTCTGCTCGCGGGGCTCGCGCTGCTGGTCGACACGACAGCGGCGTACCGCCTGACAGTTGTCCTGGTCGGCGCGGTTACGATGCTCGGCACCGTGCCGCTGATCGGTCTGCGTCGCAGGGTCGACGGACTGGCGGCACGCATGGACGCGTCGAGCGGAGCTGCGGTATCAGTGCGTGGCAGGTCCCCGTTGCGCGATCGTACGTACGTCGCGTCGACGATCCTCAACGCCATACTCGCGATCCAGTTCGGACTGACCTCGGTCGGGATACCGCTGTGGGTCGCCGACCACACCGATGCACCGACGGTCGTCGTGTCAGCGCTGCTGCTGGTCAACACCGTCTATGTGGCGCTCTTCCAAGTCCGTGCGTCCCGCCGCGCACAAGACCTCCGCACTGCTGGACAGTCGGTACGACGAGCAGGCCTGTTCTTGCTGGCCGCCTGCGTCCTCTTCGCGTGCGCTGGGTACGTCGGCACCGCAACAGCAACCGCCCTACTGCTCCTCGCCGCACTTGCCGCGTCCGCGGCCGAGACCCAAGGCGAGGCCGGAGGGTGGACCATGGCCTTCGATCTCGCCGACCCCGCTCGCGCCGGCGCGTACCAAGGGCTCAGTCAGACCGGCTATGCGGTCGCCCAGATGCTTAGCCCGGCCGTTGTCACCACCAGCGCGATCGACCACGGCACACCAGGCTGGATCGCCCTCGGCGCACTCTTCGCAGCCACCGGCGCTGCGACGGCAGTACTCGCCAACCAGGCAGCCGCCCGCAGAAACCACCACCAGGCCATCACCGGAATGCCAGTCGGCTAAGACCACCGTTTGATCACTCGAGGGTGTGTTGGACTGCGATAGTCCGCGGTAGGTCGGTGAGTTCGAGGGCGGCTCGGAGGGGGGAGTCCGGGGGGACGACGATGCGGAGTTCCTGGCGAGTGTGGGTGAGTCGTTCGGCGAGGCGGAACAGCATCGCGATGCCGGAGCTGTCGAGGTACGCGGTCTCGGTCAGGTCGACGGCGATGGCGGTTGCGTCGAGGGATGCGACGCGGCTGATGGCGTCCCGCACCTCAGCGGCGTTGGTGAGGTCGACTTCGCCGGAGATCCGCACGACCTGGACGCCGTTGCTCGTCCAAGCGTCGACCTCTGCGTACGCCGTCACTGCTCGTCCCCGACCGCTACGTGTCGTCGCATGAAGATCGTCGTACCTTCCGGATCGCTGTCGATGTCCACCGAGTCCGACAGCCCGTGGATCAGTGCCAGGCCCAAGCCGCCGCCGCGGTCGGCCGGGAGCCGCCACTGACCGTTGTCGCGCACGGTCAGCTCGACCGAGCCGTCCACCAGCCGCGCCTCGATGTGCATGTCGCCCGGTGAGGCGCCGTACGCGTGGCGTACGACGTTGCTGCACGCCTCCCCGCAGGCGATCGCGATCTCCCCGGCATCCTGCGCATTGACACCCGACTCGCGGAGCCAGCGACGCAAGGCGTGCCGGACCTGGAAGAGCATGTGCGCCTCGGCGGGTACGTCGAGTGACAGCGGCGCTCCGGCCAGCGCCAGAGGTCTGAGCGCGATCAGTGCGATGTCGTCGGCCACCTTGCCCGTCTCCGCCAGGGCCGAGAGCAGATGGTCGCAGAGCGCCTCGAGGTCGGGCCATTCGGAGTCGCGCGCCTCGGCGAGCAGCCGATCGAGGCCGTTCTGGATCGACAGCGTGCGCTTCTCGACGAGCCCGTCGGTGTAGAGCAGCAGAGTCGCGCCGGGCGGCAGTCGGTGCGTTGCTTCGGCATAGTCCCAGTGCGCTAGTACGCCGAGTGGTGGCGCCAGCCCACCGTCGAGGTACTGCGTGCTCCCGTCGTCGATCAGGAGAGCCGGCGGATGCCCGGCGTTCGCGAACCGCACGGTGCCGGTGTCCGGGTCGTACAAGACGTACAGCAGCGTCACCATCTCGGCCATCGGCAGCTCGCGGGCCAACTCGTGCAGTCTGCTCATCACCGCCACCGGAGACGGATCGTGGATGGCGTATGCCCGCACCGCCATCCGCAGCTGGGTCATCGCGGCCGCGGCCTGGAGACCGTGGCCGGCAACATCACCGATGACGAGACCTATCAGGCCGGCGCGCAGCTGGATCACGTCGTACCAATCGCCGCCGACATGCAGGTCGGCGGTCGCCGGGACGTAGCGGGCGGCCACGACCAGGCCGGGGATCTCGGGCATCCGGTCCGGGAGCAGGCTGCGCTGGAGAGTTTCCGCGATCTGGTGCTCCCGACGGGTCCTGGCCTCCTCCCGGGTCAGCTGCTGCTGGGTCTCCTGCCGCTGGTCGATCTCGCGACCCAGCCGGTCGTTGGCGGCCTCCAGTTCGGCGGTGCGCTCCTTGACACGCACCTCCAGCTCGGCGGACGCGGCCATCAGCGCACGAGCAAACTCGATCCGCTCGGTCACGAGCGCGGCGAGGAAGAACGACGTCAGCGCCACCGTCGCGTTGAAGGCCTGCAGGGTCAGCATCTGCGCCAGCAGCGACTTACCCGCGAACGGGCCGAGGTCGCGCGTCGCCGACCAGGTTGCGATCAGTGACGCGGTCAGCGCGGCGGGTGCAGCTCCGCGTAATTGCAGACGCCACGAGGCCCAGCCCAGTAGCGGCAGCACCAGGAACATCAGGGGTACGTCGATGTGGGTCGTCCACCACACCAGGACGATCGTCAGCGCGAGGATGACGCCGGCCTCGAGCCAGCGCGCGGCCGACCACCGTTCGAGCTCCCAGAACAGAGGGATGCACAGCAGGAACGGGGTGACGGTGAGAACGCCCATCGCGTCACCGGTCCACCAGACCGCCCAGGCGCCGGCCAGTCCATCGGTGCCTTTCGACGTCGTGAGCGTGACGGCGCCGATGGTCGCGCTGATCGTCATGCTCGCCAGCGCACCGAGGAAGACGATTGCCAGCGCATCACGCAGTCGATCCAGCTGACGACGGAACCCGATGCGCTCCAGCACGATCGCCGCCACCAGCGGTGCAAGCGTGTTGCCCATTGCGGTCAGAAGCGCGGGAACCGGGCCGGTGCTGATCGGCAGATTCACCGCCAGAGCTGCAAGCGAAACGCCCGGCCACATCCGCCTACCCAGAATCAGGAAGGCCGCCAGGGCGATCCCGCTGGGCGGCCACAGCGGCGTGACGTTCCGCTCGACGAGCGAGAGGCTCAGGCCGAGGCGCGCCCCGAGATAGTAGGCCGCGCCGACCAGGACAACGGCCGCGGCGGTCCGGCCGAGGTCCGCCGGTACGCGCAGCCTGAGTGCCCTCGAGGCCCAAGAAACTCCCGTGCGCCCGGCCATGGCTCTTCTACGGCGTCACTGTCGACACATGTGCGGTGGTTCTAGACACCCTGTCCAACTCTCCGGCCGAGCGCCTCGGCGCTTTAGCTCATGGGACGCTGCGGAAGCCGACTACGTCAAGTCATCACCCGGGGCGGCGGCCGCCGAGCGGCTGGAGCCGCGCGGCGAAGACAGTGTTGACGGCTCGAGCCGTGTCCCACGTCGAGGCCGCCGGTCCGGTCCCAGTAGGTTGCCTAGCGCAACGAACGTGCTGGCGCGCAGTCGGCGCGTCACTAACAGTTGCTTTCGGCATTGACGTTTCGCGGTCAGAGGGAGACGTGACGGCGCGAGCGCAGTACTCTCGATCGGTGGCATCGAGCCGGTCGGGCGCCGGACTGGTCGGGCGGCGAGAGGTGTGTCAGGTCCTGGACGACCTTGTGGCAGGTGCCAGGGCCGGCCGGAGCGCGGCCTTGGTGCTCCGTGGCGAGGCCGGCATCGGTAAGACCGAGCTGCTGGACTACCTGGCCGGGCGTGCCGCCGGGTGCCGGATCGTGCGGGCGGCGGGCATCCAGTCCGAGATGGAACTCTCGTACGCCGGTCTGCACCAGTTGTGCTCGCCGCTGCTCTCCGGGCTGGATCAGCTGCCGGAACCGCAACGGAATGCGCTCGGTGCAGCCTTCGGTCTTCGCGCGGGGACCGCGCCCGATCCGTTTCTCGTCGGCCTCGCCGCGCTGACCCTGCTCGCGCACGCCGGTGCGGACCAGCCGCTGGTCTGCCTGGTCGACGACGCGCAGTGGCTCGACCAGGCGTCCTCACTGACACTGGGGTTCGTCGGCCGGCGACTGCTCGCGGAGTCGGTCGTCCTGGTCCTCGCAGTGCGCGAGCCGGTAGCGCGCGAGTCGTTCGCAGGCGTCCCCGACCTGACGGTGGACGCGTTGCTCGAGCGCGACTCCCGGAGACTGCTCGACTCGGTCGCGACGGCGCCGCTCGATCGACAGGTCCGCGACCGTATCCTCGCCGAGGCGCGCGGGAACCCCCTCGCCCTGATCGAGCTGCCGCGCAGATGGACCGCGGCAGAGTTGGCCGGCGGATTCGCCCCGAGCTGGGCGCTCGGCGCCGAGGCGTGTGCACACGCCCTGCTGAGTCAGGGGACAGCCGCCGAGGACCTGTATCGGGAGGCGATCACCAGACTCGAGCGGACCAGGGTGCGCGTCAACCTTGCTCGCGCCCATCTGCTGTACGGCGAGTGGCTTCGCCGCGAGGACCGTCTTGCCGACGCGCGTGAGCAGCTCACGGTCGCCTACGACATGCTGAGCCGGTTCGGCGCCGAGGCGTTCGCCGAACGTGCCCGGCGTGAGCTCCGAGCGGCTGGGAAGAAGGTTGGCGAGCCCAGTGTCGTGGACCGCCCGACGCTCACTGTCCAGGAGGCGCAGGTCGCGCGGCTCGCCGGTGACGGCCTGACCAATCCCGAGATCGGAGCCAGGCTGTTCCTCAGCCCGCACACCGTGGATTGGCATCTCCGCAAGGTCTTCTCGAAGCTCGGCATCGCGTCCCGCCGGGAGATCGCGGCCCGGCTTGCCCAGGCTGCCACCGCAGGATCGTGAGCCCCGCAGCTGTTTTTGGGTACTAACGGGTAATAGAAGACTCCAAGCGAGGAGGCGGACCGGTGACGGCTACGACGCGGCACGTTGGGGAGCGCGAGGCTCGGGAGGTCGCGGAGGCGGCGCGGGAGAGCGAGTGGACCCGGCCGAGTTTCGCCAAGAGGCTGTACCTCGGGGACTTCGACCTGTCCCTGATCCATCCGCAACCGCACGCCGTCGCGGCCGACGACGCGGTCCGCGGCGAGGAGTTCATCGCCCGGTTGGCGGCGTACTGCGAGACGCTCGACGGGCTGCTGATCGAGCGGGAGGCCAAGATCCCGGACGAGTACCTGCGCGGCCTCGCGGAGCTGGGGACGTTCGGCATCAAGATCCCGACCGGGTACGGCGGCCTCGGGCTGCCGATGTCGTACTACGGCAAGGCGCTGATGCTCGTCGCGTCGGTGCATCCGAGTCTGAGTGCGCTCGTCTCGGCGCATCAGTCGATCGGTGTTCCGGAGCCGGTGAAGATGTTCGGGACCGACGAGCAGAAGCAGCGGTTCCTGCCCCGCTGCGCTGCCGGCGCGGTGACGGCGTTCCTGCTCACGGAGCCCGATGTGGGTTCGGATCCGGCCCGGCTGGCGTCGACCGCTACGCCGACCGACGACGGTACGGCGTACCTCCTGGACGGAGTGAAGCTCTGGACGACGAACGGCGTCATCGCCGAGCTGGTCGTGGTGATGGCACGCGTACCGAAGCATGAAGGCGGACGGGGTGGCATCAGCGCGTTCGTCGTCGAGGCCGACTCGCCGGGGATCACGGTCGAGAACCGCAACGCGTTCATGGGTTTGCGCGGGATCGAGAACGGCGTGACCCGGTTCCACCAGGTCCGGGTGCCGGCCGAGAACCGGCTGGGCAGGGAGGGCGACGGTCTGCGGATCGCCCTGACCACCCTGAACACAGGCCGCTTGTCCATTCCGGCGACCACCACCGCGGCGGCCAAGTGGTGCCTGAAGATCGCACGCGAGTGGTCCGCGGAGCGCGTCCAATGGGGCCGTCCGATCGGCGCCCACGCTGCCGTGGCCGAGAAGATCTCGTTCATTGCCGCGACCACGTTCGCGCTCGAGGCGGTCCTCGACCTGTCGGCGAACCTGGCCGATGCGGGAACCAAGGACATTCGGATCGAGGCTGCGCTGGCCAAGATGTGGGCCAGCGAGATGGCCTGGCGGATCGCCGACGAGCTGGTGCAGATCCGCGGCGGACGCGGGTACGAGACCGCCGACTCGCTGGCGGCCCGCGGCGAGCGCGCCGTACCGGCGGAGCAGATCCTGCGCGATCTGCGGATCAACCGGATCTTCGAGGGCTCGACCGAGATCATGCATCTGCTGATCGCGCGGGAGGCCGTCGACGCCCACCTGTCCGCGGCCGGCGACCTGGCCTCACCGGACGCCGACCTGCAGGCCAAGGCGAAGGCCGCGGTGAACGCGAGCGGGTTCTACGCCAAGTGGCTGCCCAAGCTGGCCGTCGGCAAGGGATCGGACCCCAGGTCGTACAGCGAGTTCGGGCCACTGGCCAAGCACTTGCGGTACGTCGAGCGCGCGTCGCGCAAGCTCGCGCGACAGACGTTCTACGGGATGGGCCGCTGGCAGGCGAAGCTTGAGTACCGGCAGGGCTTCCTGGCCAGGATCGTGGACATCGGCGCGGAGCTGTTCGCGATGGCCGCGTCCTGCTCGCGGGCCGAAACGCTTCGCAAGCAGGACGCGGCCGCAGGCGCGTCGGCGTACGAGCTGGCGGCGGTGTTCTGCGATCAGGCGCGGCTGCGGGTCGATCACCTCTTCGAGCAGCTGTGGAACAACACCGACGATGACGACCGGCGGCTGGCTCAGCGGGTGCTCGACGGGAAGTACAGCTGGCTCGAGGCCGGCATCGTCGACCCGTCGGAGGGAACCGGCCCATGGATCGCGCAATGGCAGCCCGGCGAATCGACGGCGGAGAACAAATCACGCCGGTACCGCTAGCTGGTAGCGATCGCGCGTCAATCGGCCGGTGCGTGCGCCGCGTCGAGGCGTTCGAACGGGGTTGGGCCGCTCTGGGTTTTGGGCGGAGCGCCTAGGTGGCGCGTGCGGAGGTCGTCCATCAGGTCTTCGATGAAGGGCGGGCCTTGGTCGTGCATGAACTGCTGGCGGGCGTGGAGTTCGTTGGCGGCTGGGCGCCAGGTGAGGGACCAGTTGCCTAGGGCATCGAGGATGGGAAGGGTCTGGATCCCGGCTTCGGTGAGGCTGTACTGCGCTCGCTGGCCGCGGGCCGCCGTGCCGCGGCTGAGGAGACCGGCTTCGACCAGGCGGACCAGGCGGTCGGCGAGGATGTTCGAGGCGATGCCTTCAGGCGAGCCGGTGAGCAGCGCCCGGAAGTAGCGGCGGTCGCTGAAGATGACGTCGCGCAGTACGAGCAACGACCAGCGATCGCCCAGTACCTCGACGGCGGCGTTGATCGGACAGTCTGATCGTGGTTCCACGACTCCTCCTTGACAGCTCCGGGCATCGCCATAATAGTGATTGCAGATTGCAAGCACTAGTCGGAAGGGGGGACGATGGGCCAGTTCGTGTATGCGATGAACGTGTCCCTCGACCTGCGGATCGAGCAGGTACCCGGGGACAACGGCGCGGGCGAGTGGCTGCGCATCGACGAGGAACTGCACCGCGAGGCCAACGCGCGGACGCGGGAGCTCGCGATGATCGCCCACGGACGTGTCATGTACGAGGTGATGGAGGAGTACTGGCCGCGATCGCGCGAGGACGAATCGCTGCCCGATTTCCTCCGTGAGTACGGCGAGATCTGGACCGCCATACCCAAGGTGCTCGTCTCGCGGACGCGCCAGACCGCCGATCACAACACCCGGATCATCGGCGGAGACGACGCGATCGAGCAGCTCGCCGTACTCCGTGCCGAGACCGAAGGCGCGATCGCGGTTGGTGGCGCCACGCTTGCCACCCAACTGCTCCGCGCAGGGCTGCTCGACGAGCTGCTGCTCACGACCCATCCCGCGATCCTCGGCTTCGGCCGGCCGCTGTTCGACGATTACGACCTGCCGATCGACCTCGAACTCCTCGATCAGCAAGTGTTCGGATCGGGCGTCACGATGAACCGCTACGCGATCCTGAAAGAGGCCGGCTGATGCTGAGGCACGTTGCGAACGTCGTACGCGTCCACCAGAGCGAACCGCTCCAGAACAACACCGTCGTTGTCAGAGGCAGCGCCGGCGTATTGCTTGTCGATCCCGGCATCACCGGCGACGAAATGGCCTGCCTCGCGAAGGATCTCGCTGGCGAACCCGTCGTGGCAGGGTTTGCGACGCATCCCCACTGGGATCACGTGCTCTGGTCCGCCGACTTGGGCGAGGCGCCCCGCTACGGGACGGCGCGCTGCGCGGCTGATCTCCAAGAGTTCCTGTCGAAGGCGGGCTGGAAGTCCGGCATGACCGAGTGGGTGCCACCGGACATTGCCGACGATCTACCGCTCGACCTGTTCGGTCTCATCGCCGGTCTACTCGCCGGAACCACTCACCTCCCGTGGGACGGCCCACGAATCCGCATCATCGAACACCAGGCCCACGCCCCTGGCCATGCGGCGCTGCTGATCGAGGAGCACGGCGTATTAGTTGCCGGAGACATGCTTTCCGACGTCCTGATCCCGATGCTCGACACGGACGGCACCGCCGACCCGGTCGACGATTACCTGGCCGCTTTGCAGCTGTTCGACGACGTGGCCGCCGACGTCCAGGTCGTCGTACCGGGCCACGGATCCGTTGGCGGAGCGGACGAGCTGCGCATCCGGATCGACCAGGACCGCGCCTATGTTCAGGCCTTACGCGACAACCAGGAAATCACCGACCCCCGCATCGGCTCCTCCGCCAAGCCCGGCTGGCAATGGGTTACCGACGTACACACCAACCAACTCCAACGCCTCACAGGCGCTAGCTAAGCTCCGTGTCGTGACTGCGGGGTTCGATGGGTGGCCGAGGGCTGCGTTCGAGGTGTTGTTGCGGCTTGAGGGGGAGCCTTCGGCTGAGGTGAGGCGGGAGTGTCGGCGGGAGCGGGAAGAGTTGGTTCGGCGGCCGATGATCGGGTTGCTGAACGCGGTGGCGGACGCGGATCCGGAGTACGAGGATTTTGCGGTCTGGGGGTACGGCGACGTGCTGCTGGATGCGTGGCGGCGGCAGCGGGCCATCGTTCGGCTGGCTCGGAACGTCGAGCTGGGGGTTCGGTTCGATCTCGACGGGCTCGAGGTCGGCCTGGCGTGGTGGTACGCGCCGTCGGAGCAGATCGAACGCTACCGGGCCGCGGTAGCGGATCCCGGCTCGGGACCGCGCCTGGTTTCCATCCTGAAGAGCGTGCGACGGGACGGGTTCGCGATCACCGGCGACCTCCTGAAGCGACCGCTGCGGGGCTATCCCACCGACCACCCACGGGCGGGGTTACTGCGTCACAAGTCCCTCATCGCGACCCGGCCCCTCGGCTGCGAAGACTGGATCCACACCCCGGCCGCAGCAGATCGAGTACTCGCCACCTTCCACCAGTTGCGCCCGCTCGCACGCTGGCTCGTCAAGAACGTCGCCGGGCCGAGAGCTTGACCGCAGGTCTGGAGGCCATCGTCTGCGCGATGGCCTCCAGGTCCGCGGCGGGTCAAGAGACTGCGTGGGCGAGGCGGTTGACGTTCTTCTCGATGGTGCGGCCTTCGCTGCGGGCGACGAGGGCGGAGACGCCGAAGAAGATGCTGTAGAGGCCGAAGACGATGGCCAGGGAGACGGCGCCGAGGTCCGGGCGGATGAACAGCGCCAGGGCGAAGACGACGGAGACCAGGCCGCCCAGGATGAACCAGGCACGTTGGCCGGCGCGCTGCCCACTCCGGAACGCCATCGCGATCTCGACCAGACCGGTGAACAGTGCCCACCAGCCGATGATGAGGGTCAGTACGAGCGCGGTCGGTCCCGGGTAGACCAGCGCGATGACCCCGGCTGCCAGCGACACCAGGGACAGCAGGAGGTGGCCGACGACCGACCAGCCGCCGTCACTGCTGAATGCGCGAACCGCGTCCATCACGGCGGCCATGAAGGCGTAGACAGCGAAGAGGATGACGAACGCGCCGACGGTGATGTTCGGCCAGATGACGGCAACTGCCCCCACCGCGATCGCCAGCAGTCCACGCCACAACAGGGCGTTCGAGATCCGGCTGGTCACCTTCGAGTCGGTGCTTGTGGTGGTACTCATGATGCACTCCCTACTCTCGATCTGGTTGCGGTATCAATTGATCCCGCTACCACGAGGCTGGCAGTCGCCGGCCACTCTTCGAGCCAGTAGGAGCCCCTGGCCGATCCCCTGGTGAGGAGTAGGGTGCTCGGATGCCTGTGACTCGTGTGCGGCGGCCTCGGCCGGCTGATATGGCGGTGCCTGTCGGGGCCCGGTCCGTGTTTACCGATGGGGCTTGTTCTGGGAATCCCGGGCCCGGGGGATGGGCCTGGGCGTTGTCGACGACGGAGTACGCGGCTGGGCACGAGGCGGTGTCGACGAATCAGCGGATGGAGATTCGGGCGGCGCTGGAGGCTGTGCGGGCCAACCCGGGGCCGCTGCTGGTGGTGTCCGATTCGACGTACGTCGTGAACTGTTTCCGCGACCGCTGGCACCAGGGGTGGCTCGAGCGCGGCTGGCTGACGTCCGCCAGGAAGCCGGTTGCCAACCAAGACTTGTGGGAACCGCTGGTCGCGTTGGTGATGGAGCGCGGCGACGTGGCCTTCCGGTGGGTGAAAGGCCACTCCGGCCACGAAATGAACGACTTCGTGGACCGGTTGGCGGTGGCTGCGGCTCAGACGGCGGGATAGACCTCCGCTTCATAGAGCGAATAGCCGTACTGCGTCGCTCGGTGGACGCCTTGAAGACGGACATACCGAGCGGTCGTGTCCAGCCACAGGGTGTCGGTGCCGCCGTCGCCGGCGGTGACCTCTGTCGCCGTGGTCCAGGTGGTGGCGTCATCGGAGACCTGGATCTTGTACGCGGACCCGTACGCCGCTTCCCAGCGGAGCACGACCTTGCCCAGATGCGTCGGCGCGCCCAGATCGACCTGGAGCCAGGACGCGTCGTCGTACGCCGATGCCCACCGGGTGGTCGTGTTGCCGTCGACTGCCAGGTCCGCGGTGAACGTCGTGCCAGGCTCGATGCCCGAGGCAACAACCGGGCGGTGGAGGGCGATGTTCGTATCGGAGACGCGAGGCCGGACGGCGACCCGCAGTACGGCGGACGTCGTACCGAACGTCATCGGGATATCCACATCGGCCAACGGAGCAGCAGCAGGCGGCGTCAACTTCACCGTCACCGACTGGGTGAGGCCGCGCCGCACCGTGAGCTGATCCGGGGCCTCAACCGTCCAGCCGGCCGGCGCCGCGAGGTGAAACCCGCCGGTCACGTCAGCGCGTGAACTGGCCGAGACGTCGACCACCACGCTGGACGTCCCACCCCGGATCACGTCGAGCCGATCGGAACTGGTGCCTAGGGCAACCGATGGCGTGTCGCTCCAGAGCGGGACAAGTTCAGCGACAGAGGGAGTCCCGCCCTTCCACACCAACCGCACAGCCTCGGCCGCCACATCACCGACAGGAACCTCGGCGTACGCCGAAGAAACCCCGCCGACCCGCTTCCACGTGCCACCGACCCTGACCTCGACGTCGGCGGAACCCACGGACGTCGAGGATTGCAGGACCGTCAGCCGGGACAACGAGCGCGGCGCCGACAAGGTGGCAACCAACGCATCACCCGCAGCCGGCGGACCAGCAGGCACATAGGCGGTCGAAACGTCACCATCGACAGCGCGCTGGTACGACGACCCCGCGGCAGGCGCCGGCGTGCCGCTGGCAGTCAGCGTGGTCACGTTCCCACCAACAGTCGCAACCGAGAACTCCCGCACCACCAGCCAGAAGTCGCTCGCCGTCAACGACCGGTACCGGACGTAGCGCGCGGTAGTTCCCATCGGAGGGGTGAACCGGACCTCGGCAGTCGTCGCGCGTGTGAGCTCGGTCCACTGCGTGCCGTCAACGGAGTACTCCAGCGCGCCCGAATGGATGTAGTCGTCCGGGCTCCCCGACTTGCCCATCAGTACGGCGATGTCACCGAGCTGGACCGCCGACCCGAGATCGACCCGGACCTCCGAACCCGGCCCGGGCGCGCCGTTGCTCCAGAAGAAGGTGTTCTGATCGCCGTCGACCATCCGAGCGGGCACGTTGTCCTGGTACGTGCCCAGATTGGTGGTTGCCGACTTGCCTGGCGTCACCCCGAGCCAGCGGTCGTGCACTCGGCCGACCTCGGCGATGAGCTCGTCGACGACCCGTTCGCCGATCCGCGGATAGGTCCCGTCATGCGGCGCGCGGCTGTCCCGGATGGCCTTGGCCTGCGTGACAAGCGCGCCCAGCTGCTGACGGGCGTTCCAAGCGGCCGCACCGTCGCCCGCCTCGAGCGCGGCCAGCAGGTCGAGGGCGCGGCTCATTGCCTGCCCCCAGAGTTCCGTTGCCTTGAGCCACGATTCCGCCTGGAGCGTGAACGCCGGATCGACCACACCGCTCCGGATCGTTCCCGGCGCCGCAGCGATCGCATTCACCTGCGGCCGTAGCGCGGCGATGGCCTGGGTGCGTTGTCCGGCCTGCCACCGCTGCCAGAACGACTCGACCGCCGCGCCGAAGACCGGCGCGCTCTCCGGATGCAGCGTCCCGTCGTACGTGTTGAGGTCGGCGAACACGCGCAAGGCGTCCGCCGTACGTCGATCGCCGCCCGCGCGCTCCTCGATCGCGCGTAGCCAGGCGGACGTGGCGTTGTACTGCGCAGGGTTCCAGCCGAACTCGGCGAACGAGTACAGCGCGAGCTTGCTCACCGCTGCCTGGTTCATCGGGTTCGAGATCACGCCCACGACGTGGTCGGCGATCCCCGGTTCGCGGCCGGTGTACGGCGCGAGCAGCAACCGGCCGGCCGCGTAGTCGTTGACCGGGTAGTTGTCCCAGATGAGGACGTCGTGCCCGAACACGGCCTTCGCCTGTGCCGCCTGCGCCGCGGTGATCGTCTGCGGGACGACTCCGACGCCGGTCCAGTGCACGACGACGGCTGGGTCGAGCTGCTCCCGCAGCACCTTCTTGTACGGCGTTTCGCTGACGTTGTAGTACTCCGTCGGCACCATCTGGAGCGGCGCCACATCGGGCTTGGACTCGACCCACTCGCGCTGGATCCGGTTGAGCAGATCGCTCTGCGCCCGCCCGGCTGCCTCGCCGCCGGTTCCGTACTTCGCGCGGTCCGCGTCGCAGTGCCAGGTGTTGTAGTCGATGTCGTCGAGCGGCACGTTGAACGACCGAGCACCGAGCGCGTACAAGGACTCGAACTTCGCTGTCAGCGCCTGGA
This sequence comes from Kribbella pratensis, assembly GCF_004365355.1. GTDB lineage: Bacteria > Actinomycetota > Actinomycetes > Propionibacteriales > Kribbellaceae > Kribbella. The sequence continues at coordinate 1,735,562 of NZ_SODP01000001.1, forward strand.
AGTCGGCGTCGGAGGTGTAGCAGATCGACAGACCGGGGGAGAGCGCGAAGGTGAAGTCGACCTTGTTCTGTCGTGCGCGGGTGACGAGTTCACCGAGCTGCGCGAGCCTGTCCGCCGGATACGGATCACGCCATTGCTCACGGTGGTACGGGTCGTCCTTCGGCGCGTACTCGTAGGTGTTCATCCGATGCGCGCCGAGATAGTCGAGGTGGTCCAGCCGGTCGGCCTGCGACCACGGTGTGCCGTAGAAGCCCTCGATCGAGCCGCGGTACCGCATGGTCGGCCAGTCCCGGACAGCGATCCCAGGCATCCAGTGCCGTGCCTGCACCAGTTGTGCGAGCGACTCCGCGGCGTAGAACGTGCCGTCGGAGTCGACTCCGTCGAGCACGATCTGCGCACGGTCCTGCCGATCGCGCCCGGCGGCGAGCACGTATCCCTCGGCCGGCAGCCCGGTGCTGTCCTGGACGCGGAGCGCGGACAGCACGGACGACGAACGGCCGAGCCAGATGGTCGTGGGTGTGCCGGGATCGCTGCCGTCCGTCGTACGTACGGTCTTCACACCCGCATCGGCCAGCGCCGCGCGGACGACGCGTTCGGCGTCCGCGTCGGATCGCGACGTACGGACCAACCCGACCACCGGCGTGATCGGGAACCCGTCGCTGCGCTGAACGACCTGCTGTGGTGCGGGACTGATCGCCGGCGCAACAGCCGGTGCGGCGGTTGCGCTCGGCGCGGCAACTGCGAGTGGAGAGGTGAGGGCGAGCAGGGCGGACAGGAGAAGGCGCATCGAGTCTCCTCAGGCAGGGCGGTTCCAGCTAGTTAGCCATTGCGCAGAACTGCTCGTCAAGACGTTAACCTGCTCAATTGCAGGCACTTCTAGAAGCCGCTCCGGTGGTGGAAGGCAGGCGGCGTGCCGTGGAGGGACCGGTGAGTGGCGGCGGGGTCGGTGAAGAAGTTCGGGAGCTGGAGCTCGGGGGAGTAGTAGCGGTGGAAGACCGGGGTCAGGGAGCCGGACATCGGCGGGACGATCCAGGTCCAGTCCGCGGGGCACTGGCGGCCGGCTCGTTCCTCTCGCTCCACGTGGATGAGGAACCTGCGGGACTCGGTGTGGTGATCGGTGATCGTGACGCCGCTCAGGTTGAACGAGTGCAGGACGGCGCGGTTGATCTCGACCAGCGCGCGGTCGCGCCATAACGACGTCTCGTCGGTGGTGTCCAGGCCCATGCGTTCCGCGACCTCCGGGACCATCGCATAGCGATCTGTGTCGCCGAAGTTGCGGGCGCCGATCTCCGTGCCCATGTACCAGCCGTTGAAGGGCGCGGCAGGGTAGGAGACACCGCCGATGACGAGGCGGTTGTTGCTGATCACCGGTACGGCGTGCCAGCGCATGCCCAGGTCCGCGAACCATGGCATTTCGGGGTGCGCCAGGGGCACTTCGTGGACGGCTTCGACCGGGAGCTCGAACATCCGCGGCCCCTCCTCGACGGTCTCCACAACGAGCGGGAGTACGTCGAAGGCGCCCGGGTGGTCGGGCTGCTTCCATCCGCGCCGGATGAGTTCGCTGGTGAAGGCGCGGTAACGGGGGTCCCCGAGAACGCGTCCGTCCGGCTGCTCGTACCCGGCGTACCGGATGAGTTGCTCGTTCCAGATCCTGGGCGCCGGGCGGGACGGCGTCTCGGGAGCGAAGACGCTGATCATCGGGCGGATCTTCCCGCCGTTGTGGGCCTCCCGCAGATGGTCGAAGCAGTGCCCGGCGACGCCGCGGGCGTCGGAGACCGTCCGCAGGTCGCGGACCTGCAGACTGCGCCAGTACAGCCGGCCGATGCAGCGGGCGTTGTTGCGCCAGGCGACCCGGGCGCCGAAGGCCAGCTCCTCGGGAGTGTGCCAGTACGTGCCGGTCAGGTCGATCTCACGCATCACCGCCGCAAGCCGTGGCCCCATCCAGCCGGCCTTGGGGTTCTCGGCGTGAAAGAGCTCGAGGAACTCCTTGGCTGCCGCCCGGACCATCTCGATGTCACTGCTGTCGAGACCCGGCGCCGGATCTGGCCGGTTGATCGGGTGGCTTGCCCGCGCCCGGATCCGCCCGGGACCCGGCGAGGCCCGCCGCCCGGTCCGCGGAGCTTTGCCCCACGATCGGTCGCCGGGGTTCATGGGGTACCTGGACGTCGGGTCTGCCAGTCGCCGGAGTTGTCGAAGAAGGGATCGTGCTGGGTCAGCGGCTCGCCGGGCACGGGCTTGCTCCCGAGCCGGTCGACCTCGGTCGCGAACGAGTCGACGATCGACTGCATGTGCGCCTGCGCCGACTTGGCGTACGAACGAACCTGCTCGCCGGCCGTGTCCATGGCATCGGCGACGATCTTGCGCTCGTGTGCGCGTGCCTGGCCGATCCGCTCCCGGGCGTCCCGGCTGACGTCCTGGACCATCTCCTCGACCACGAGCTGCGCCTGGCTGAACATCTGGACGACCTGTTCGTTGACGCGGTCGCCGGCCTGCTCGTACTGGTCCAGCTCGGCCTGGACCCGCTGCAGCTCCGCCTGTCCGCGCTGGAGCTCGCTCTGGAGACGCTCGTTCCTGGCCCGGGTCTCGCCGAGCTCGCGTTCGGTCTGCTGGATCTGGTCAGCCAGCTGATCGAGGTATCCGTAGACCGTGTCGGCGTCGAGACCCCGCATCCTGCGCCGGAACCTCTCCTCCCGGATCGAGCGGGGTGTCTGATAACGCGGCGAGCCTTGGCGGTGGCTGTTGGACGTCACGTGTCGTCTCCTGACCTGAGAGTGCCGGCGCCACGGTGTGCTCACCCGCGGCTGCGTAGTAGAAGTGCTCGTACTTGATGTGTTCGGGCTGCATGCCCGCCGCGGCCAGCTGCTCCAGCGTGTGCGCGACCATCTGCGGGCCGCCGCACACCATCGCCGTCCGGCCGTACAGGGCCTGGCGGGCCGCGACCGTGCCGACCTTCCCGCGCGTGCCGGGATAGGAGGCGTCGTCGGACACGACCTCGGTGTAGTCGAACCAGGCCCGGTCCTGGGCCAGCGCCTTGAGCCGCGGACGGTCGTACAGGTGCCAGGGCAGCCGTACGCCGTGCAGCAAGTGGACCAGCGGTCCGTTGCCGGTGCGCGTCCATTCGTTGTCGACCTGCTCGAGGACGGCCAGGAGCGGAGCGAGACCGGTGCCGCCGGCGACCATCAGCAGTTCCCGCTCGTCACCGTCCCGCCGGGTCAACCGCTCACCGATCGGTGCGCCGAGCTTCACGGTGTCGCCGGGCTTGAGGCTGCGGACCACGGCCGGGCTCACCTGGCCGCCGTCGATCTGCTGCACGTGCAGATCGATCGAGCCGTCGGCGCGTGGGGCGTTGGCCGGGCTGAAGTACCGCCACTGCCGGGGCCGCTGCGGTATCTCCATCGACACCGACTGGCCGGGACGGAACCGGAACACCTGCCGCGGCTGGACCTTCAGCAGGGTGAGGTCCATGGTCCGGCGTTCGACCGAGAGCACGTCGGCGTCCCACCAGTCAGGGCTGGTCTCCTCCGACGTCTCGGCCGCCTCGACCATGATCCGCGCGACCACCTGGTACGCCGCGGTCCAGTGTGCGGCGAGGTCCTCGTCCCATTCGGGCCCGAGGAAGTGCTTCAGGGTGGCGCAGAGCGAGGCCCCGACGGCGTTGTAGTGCTCCGCGACGACGGCGTACTTGCGATGGTCGCGGCCGAGGTGCTGGAGGAAGTTCGCATCGTTCTCGAGCTGGTCGGCATGACTGACGATCCGGCCGAGTGCGCTGACGAACTTGTCCCGCTGGTTCGACATCGAGAGCGGGAACATCGCCCGCACCTCGGGATGGGACACGAAGATGTGGGAGTAGAAGTACAGCGCTACCTGATCTCCGTACGCCGACACGCGGTCCCAGCTGCTTTGTAGTGCGTAGGCATCCATGGGGCTTGACTATCCGGCTCGGAACGGCAGCTCCTCGAGGGAGACGGACATGTGCTCCGGGTCGTCGGCAGGTCGTGCCGACGGGTACTGCGTTGACAAGAGTTCCCTCCACCTTTCAGCCCCCGAGGCTGTCCACTCTTCGTGATCCTCCCGATCTACCCCCGTGTTCGCGGCTTGAAACGGCGTGTCGGACTCAAACGTCTCGAAAATCTAGAGCTGGGGTCGAGAGTCAATCGCTTGATCTACAAGGCGATCCGGAATCCTGATGTTGCTCATAGCAACTAACGCCGCAGGGCCGTCAGTTAATCGATTGACTCCGGCGGGCGCGGCCTGATCTGCTGGGAGGCTGATGCGCCGGAGCGGCCGGTGCGGACCGGGAGGAGGAGAGCCATGTCTGTTCTGTCCTGCAGCTTTGCTCTGAAAGGTTCATCGGTTTGGCTTTCGCACGTTCGTTCAGTTGTGAACACTGCGGCGTAGAGGTCTCCCTCGACGCCCCTGGAACCACCCATCGCAATCACTGCCCGAGTTGCCTGTGGTCGCGTCATCTCGACCGCAATGTGCCGGGTGATCGCAAGGCAGACTGCTCCGGCGGCATGGAGCCGATCGCGGTCACGGTCCGCGGCGAGGGCCGTTGGGTCCTGATCCACAGGTGCACCAATTGCGGGCGCCTTCGGCTCAACAAGACCGCCGGCGACGACAACGTCCTGCTGCTGATGCGGCTCGCGGCGCTGCCGCTCACGATGCCGTTCATCCCGTTCGCGGCCGAGCCGGTGGCCGAGCCCATGGCTGGGGTCAACGGCGTCACTCGCAAGCCGAGGGCCCGTAAGGCCAAGACCTGAGCTCAGCCCGGCAGTCTGCGTTTGACGAGGCCCCAGAACGTCTGGGGCCAGGTGTAGAGGAACAGCACGCAGAGGCCGACGTACATGGCCACTGTGAACCAGCCCAGCGCCTCGATCCCGGTGTGGTGGCTGATGACGCTCATCCCGGTGACGATCGTGCCCCAGGAGAACGGCGTCGCCCACCACGCCATCGAGAACTTGAGCCCCTTCCCGAAGGCCCAGACGATCATCGCGACACACAGCGCTGCCCACAGCAGCGTGAATCCCATGATCGGTACGCCGGCGACGATGGACAGCGTCTGGAGTCCGGTGTCGAACGGTGCGGGCAGGCCGGCCTTCGTCGCCTGATCGCCGAGGTTGCCGAGCGCGTTGACGCCCTGCCCGAACGGCGCGATGGCGATGAACAGGAGCGGCGTGGCCTGGATCGGGAGCGGGCCGTGGACGAACAGCCGCTGCAGCACGAGCGGTAGCACCACGATCGTCATGATCAGGTCGAGGCCGAACATCGCGTACAGGCAGGTGACGAACAGCGCCTTCCCCTGGCCCGGGTCCAGGTGTTGCAGCAGTGGCAGGGCGAAGGCGGCCGACACCATCGTCCCGGTCGGCGGCAGCAGCCAGGCGGGGGACTGGCCGATGATGCTCAGGTCGTACTTGATGATCATCAGCAACGTCAGCCCGACCGCACAGACGAGACCGACGAGGGTGCCGATCGTCCACAACGTCGTACTCAGGCCGATCGCCAGGCTGTCCGGCAGGAACGTGTGCCCGACGGTGTAGCAGATCAGTCCGGTGGCGAGAAAGGCCAGCGAGATGCACGCGTAGAAGGGCGCGACCGTGGGGTCGAGCAGATCGGCCCGGGCCTGGTCGGAGTGCGCGTACCAGTGAATGCCGCGGGCAACCACCAGTGCGACGAGCTCGACGAAGGCCAGTACGGCGAAGACCTGCCAGACCCGCAGCGCGCCCGGGAACTGGTGTGGTAGCGCGATCCCGGCACCCGGAATGATGGCGGTCCCCATGATCGCGGCGTACCAGTTCGGTCCCAGGTGGCGGAACGCCGGCCAGCGCCGGTCGTCGGCACTCATCAGATGTCGATCAGTGCAGCGTCGAGGAGGCGGGTGAGCTGGGACGGAGCGCGGCCGGCCTTGGCCAGCACGTTGGTCCCGATCACCACGGCCAGGAGGGCGCTCGCCGCGTCGCCGGGATCGCGGCCGGGGATCAGTTCGCCGCTGGCCTGACCGCGTTCGATCGCGGCCCGGAACGCGTCCTGGATCAGGTCGAACATCTCCTTCGAGACGTCGGCGACGGCTTCGTCCGAGCTGCCCAGCTCGGCGACCGAGTTGACGATCAGACAGCCCAGCTGATGCTCACCGACGCCGGCCAGGTTACGCATCGCCGTCCGCAGCTTGAGGCGCTCGGGCCCCGGTCCGTCGAGCGCCTTGGTCAATTGGGCGGCGCGATCGGCGCAATACCGCCGTATGGCCAGCTGGAACAGGTGGTGCTTGCTCCTGAACGTGTTGTAGAGGCTGCCTTTGCCGATGCCGAGCTCGTCGACCAGGTTCTGCGGAGTCGTCGCGCCGAAGCCGCGCTGCCAGAAGACCTCCACCGCCCTGTCGATGGTCTCCTCGGTGTCGAACGTCATGGGTCTCGCCACAGCCTCATCCTAAGGTTCTGTACCCTGAAGTCAAGAATGCGAACCCGAAGGGAATCGAGAGTGCGGATCGGTTCACATGTTGCCGTCGCCGGTGGGCTGGTCAAGGTCGGGCTGGCGGAGGCTGCGGCGGTCGGCGCCGAGATCATCCAGCTGTTCGCCGGCAATCCCCGCAGCTGGATACCGGCGGCGATCGATCCGTCGGTCGACGAGGCGTTCCGGGCGGCGTGCGCCGAGCGGGACCTCCCGGTCGTCGTCCACGCGCCGCACCTGATCAATCTGTGCTCGCCCTCCGACCTGGTGCTGAGCCGCTCGACGGCCGCCCTCGAATTCACCATGCAGCGCGCCGCGTCGCTCGGCGCGTCCGCGGTTGTCGTTCATGCGGGCTCCCTGGTCACCAAGGGGCGCCGCGCAGAAGTACTCCGTGGCCTGCGTGATCTCGTCGTACCGATCGCCCACCGGTGGCACGACGTACTGCTGCTGATCGAGCCGACGGCAGGAGCCGGCGAGGCGGCCGCGTCGACCATCGACAGCAGCATGGAGTACCTCGACGCTCTGGCCGACCCGGAGATCGGCCTGTGTCTGGACACGTGTCACTTGCACGCAGCCGGCGAGGAGCTGACCGCGATCAAGCAGGTGGCAGACCGGGTCGGGCTGATTCATGTGAACGACAGCCGCGATCCCGCCGGTTCACGCCGCGACCGGCACGAGTCGCTCGGCTGCGGCACGATCGGACTGGCCGCGCTGGCGACAGTGCTGTCGGCCGTGCAGGACGTTCCGCTGCTCGTCGAGACGCCGACGCATGGACGGGACGTCGCCGTGCTGAAGGACATGCGTGCGGCGGCCCAGCTGTCTGTCGTACCGTGAAGCATGCCGTGGTTCCCGGAGTTCTCCACTGCGATCGAGCTGGCCCGTCGTGATGCCCGGGCGCGAGAGCAGGCGGATCCGGTCGCGCAGTACCTGAAGGCGCTGTACGACGATGCGCCGGGCGCGCTGGAGAAGACGTGGCCGGGCGACGTGGTCGTGCACGATCCACGTGCCGGGGAGATTCGCGGGCATCGCGACCTGCGGGCGTTCATCCACAGCAACCGCGAGTGGATGGCCGCGCACCACGCCCGGCTGAAGGTGGCCGGCTCGATCACGGTCGACGGGCGCGCGGCGGTCGAGCTGCTCGTCCACGTCCTGCACGAGGGCGACGAGGTGGCGTGGCCGGTAGCGGTGGTCGCCGAGTCGTGGGACGAGCGGTCGGTCGAGTTCCGCACGTACTGCAGCCAGTGGCCGGTCGACGGACTGCGTCACCTGCGGCCGCCGTTCCTGGAGGCTGGGGCCGTCGAGACCACGGACGTCGTGGCGCGCCACCTGGATGCGCTGGCCGCGGGCGACGTCGAGTCGGTCGTCAAGACCTTCCGGCCGGACGGCTACGTGCAGGAGCCGATGGACAACGTCCACCGCGGCGTGGACGGACTCCGCGCGTTCTACGCCGACGCCGGCGAAACCGCCGTACAGCCGTGTGCTGTCACCGATGACGGCGTCGGCTGCGCGCTGGAATACAACCTCGACGGACCGCCTCAGGCAGGTCTCGCCGTCTTCGAACGCGGCACGGACGGCCTCCTCGCAGCGGTCCGCCTGTACGACGACATCACGCGTTAGGCCGCTTGTTCCACCCGTGGAAGGCGCTGAGGTCGCCGCTGTCCCATGCCTCGCGCAGCCCGGGCTTGCTGAGATCCCAGTCCGGACGTACTTCGCTGCTCGCGGCCCGGAGGTCCTGCCACAGCTCGGCGATCGACGGCCGTCCCCAGAACCAGTAGCCGTTGTAGATGCTGTGCACCACCAGCCCGGGCTTGAGCACGAGCGTGTACGGGATCATCGGGTCGTTGTCGGGATCGGTGTACTCCTGGATGTCGAGATCCCGCTGCACGATCCGCCCCGGGTCGGACAGGAACGGCCACTGCGCGCCGACCGACGCCCGGAACTCCTGCAGCGTGTGGTGCTCGTCGGTCGCGATCGTCACGATCTGCGTGTAGCTAACGGCGATCTTCGGGTAGAACGCCGCAAGCTCCAGATGCTGCTGGTGCTCCTTCGGACAGTAGTGCCCGCGCGCGAGGGTGAGGATCATCGGATCCTCGCCCTGGAGGTCGCTCAGCTTCCGCGGTACTTCCTCCTGGTCGGGCAGCTCGTAGTCGGGGAACACGGCGCCGGGCACGATGTCAGCTCGCATGCTCGTCACTGTAGACCTGGGTCGTGCCGGCGCGGTGGGCGTTGACCGACTGGTGTGGGTTCCGCGGACCCTGGTGAGTGAGACCAGGGAGTGACCCGGGTCCGGTGGACCGGTGGCGCGGAGCATCGTCGGTGCGGAACCCATCCGGGAGGAGAAGACCTATGTGTTTCGCTCACTCGGCGACCGCCAGCGACGCCGTGCACGTTCAGGCAGGGGTCGGTCCCGAGGCCGCCGCCAGCTTCGCCCAGTTGGCCGGCGAGGGCGGCCTCGGCACGGTAGACGTTGCCGGATCGGGTACGCCGGAGACCGTCGCCGCTCCCCGCGGGGACCGGGTCCTGGACGGGTACGGGCAGGTCCTGCACAACCGCTGGAACCGCGACCTGGAGCCGGCCGTGACCGTCCGTCCCGGTGAGGAGATCCAGCTGCTCTGCCGCGATGCGCTGGACATCGGTGACCAAGCACAGACTTTGACGCCGGACGGATCGATGACGCTCGACCTCGGCCGGATCCATCCGCTCACCGGCCCGGTGCATATCGAGGGTGCCGAGCCGGGGGACATCCTCGAGGTCGAGGTGCTCGATGTCAGCCCGCTGGTCGACTTCGGCTACACGACCGTCAGTCCCGCTCTCGGCCTGTTCGGAACCCTCCGTCCGGACGTCCTCGGCGTCTTCGCCCCGTGGATCGAGGCGGCACAGCTGAGCGATCCGAGTCCCGGGCGGGTGCCATCGGCGATCCCCGAGGACCAGCCGTTCGGCACCGGAGCGGCGTACGTCCAGCTCTACCGGTTCGAACGCGGGCAGTCGTCGGGCTACGCCACGTTCGTCGGTTCCGACAGCGGGAAGCGTGCGCAGATCCCGATCGCGCCGTTCCTGGGGATCATGGGCAACGCGCCGATGCGCAAGGGTATGTACCGGACGTTCCCGCCCAGCTTCAGCGGCGGGATGGGCGGCAACATCGACGTACGCCAGATCACCACCGGCTCCCGGCTGCAGCTTCCGGTGTACGCCGAAGGCGCGCTGTTCTCGGCCGGCGACGGGCACATGGCCCAAGGCGACGGCGAGATTTCCGGGACTGCCATCGAGACGCTGATGTCGGCGACGCTGCGGTTCCAGGTCATCAAGAACACGGTGATCAGCGCACCGCGGGCGATCGTTCCCGCCGCGGACCCGACCCAGCGGGCGATGTCCGCCGAGATGGCCGCGCAGGGGTACTACATCACCACCGGCGCCGGTCCCGACCTGATGGAGGACGTGAAGAACGCCGTCCGCGACATGATCGACTGGCTGGTCACCGACCAGGGCGTGAGCATGCATGAGGCCTACGCGCTGTGCAGCGTCGCCGGGGACCTGAAGATCAGCGAGCTGGTCGACCTCCCGAACTGGCTGGTCTCGATGACCGTCCCTCGCGGAATCTTCGAAGAAGCCGCATGATGACCGTCGCCGACCTGCTGGTGGCTACGCTCAAGGCGTCCGGTGTCCGGCGCGTCTACGGTCTGCCGGGCGACTCGCTCAACGGCCTCACGGACGCGCTGCGCCGTGACGGCGGACTGAGTTGGCAGCATGTCCGTCACGAGGAGGCGGCCGCGCTGGCGGCGGCGGGAGAAGCCGCGACGACCGGCGAGCTGGCCGTGTGCGCGGCGAGCTGCGGGCCCGGCAATCTGCATCTGATCAACGGTCTGTTCGACGCGCAGCGCAGCCGGGTGCCTGTGCTCGCCATCGCTGCGCACATCCCGTTGGCGGAGATCGGGAGTGGGTACTTCCAGGAGACCCATCCGCAGGAGTTGTTCCGCGAATGCAGCGTGTACGCCGAAATGGTCAGCGCCGCCGAGCAGTTCCCGCGGATCCTGCGGGTGGCGATGCGTACGGCGATCGAGCGGCGCGGTGTCGCGGTGGTCGTCGTACCCGGGGAGGTATTCAAGGCGGCTGCACCTGACGACGCGGTGCACGCCGTACGGGCGGCGTCGGCGCGGGTGCTGCCCGCCGAGGCGGATCTGGTGGCTGCGGCCCAGGTGCTGAACTCGGCCGGCGCGGTCACGATCCTGGCCGGGGCCGGGTGCCAGGGCGCGCATGGCGAGGTCGTCGGGATCGCCGAGAGGCTGAAGGCTCCGGTGGTCCATGCTCTGCGTGGCAAGGAGTTCGTCGAGTACGACAATCCGTACGACGTGGGTATGACAGGCCTGCTCGGCTTCGTGTCCGGTTATCGCGCGATGGAGCACTGCGATGCGTTGCTGATGCTCGGCACCGACTTCCCGTACCGTCCGTTCTTCCCCGAGAACGCCCGGATCGTGCAGGTCGACGTCCGCGGTGAGCAGATCGGCCGCCGGGTGCCGGTCGACGTACCCTTGGTCGGGACGGTGAAGGACACGGTCGAGGCCCTTCTTCCGCATCTCGCCGCACGGGCCGATGTGAAGCATCTCCAGACGATGACCGCGCACTACCGACGGACTCGTCGCCGGTTCGACAAGCTGGCCGAACCCGGGCGGCGCAGGGGTCCGCTGCATCCCGAGACGGTCGCAGCGGCGGTCGATCGACTGGCCGACGACGACGCCGTACTCATCCCTGATGTCGGTACGCCGACGCTGTGGGCCGCGAGGTACTTCCGGATGAACGGCCGACGGCGACTGATCGGCTCCTTCACCCACGGCACGATGGCCAACGCCCTGCCGCAGGCTCTCGGTGTGCAATCCGCCTTCCCGGATCGTCAGGTCGTTGCCTTCTCCGGCGACGGCGGGCTGGCGATGCTGATGGGGGAGCTCCTGACGCTGCGTCAGCTCGATCTCCCGGTGAAGATCGTGATGCTCGACAACGGCGCGCTCAGTTTCGTCGAGCTCGAGATGAAGGCCGACGGCATCGTGAACTACGGCACGGATCTCGACAACCCGGATTTCGCCGCGGTGGCTCGGGCCGTCGGCGTGCACGGCATCCGGGTCGACAACGCGAAGGACCTGGACGGCGCGTTGAAGGACGCGTTCTCGCATCGCGGGCCGGCGCTGGTCGACGTACGGACGTTGCGCCACGAGGTCGCCATTCCGCCGAAGATCGCGTTGAACCAGGCTGCGGGCTTCACTCTGTGGGCAACCCGGAGCGTGCTGAACGGCGACGCCAGCGCGGTCCTCGAGGTCGCCCGGACGAACGCGAGACAACTCGCGCGCGAGTGACTCAGGTCTGGTCGGCGGGCAGTGCCACGGTGACGTGGAGGCCGCCGCCCAGGCGGGCCATCAAGGTGAGCGTGCCGTTGTGGGCCTCGGTGATGCTTTTGACGATCGCCAGGCCCAGGCCCACGCCCGGCTGATGGGTGCGGGCGCCGCGCTGGAACGGCTCGGTCAGGGTGGAGACCAGTTGCCGGCTGAGGATCTCACCGGTGTTCTCGACGGTCAGTACGACGGAATCGAAGCGTGCCGCGGTGGTGACGGAGATCGTGCCGTGCTCGGGCAGGTTGTGGACGATCGCATTGTGGATGAGGTTCGTCGCGAGTTGGAGCAGGAGCGTGTGGGAGCCCTTGGTCGGCGTGAGCTCGCCGGCGGTCTCGATGGTGATGCCGCGCTTCTCCGCGAACGGGAGCAGGGTCTCGGTGGCCTCTTCGACGATGAGCGAGAGGTCCACGCGTTCCTGGGTGAAGGACCGTTGATCGGCGCGGCTCAGCAACAGGAGCGCTTCGGTCAGGTTGATCGCCCGGGTGTTGATGGCGCGCAGGCGTTCGTCGAGGTCGCCGCTGTCGCGGTTCGGGTCGTTGATGGCGACGTCGAGGAGCGTCTGCGTGATGGCCAGCGGCGTACGCAGTTCGTGGGAGGCGTTGGCCGCGAATCGTTTCTGTTCGGCGACGTGGGCCTCGAGTTGCGCGAGCATCCGGTCGAAACCGTCGGCGAGTTCACGGAACTCGTCGGTCGGTCCTTCGAGTTCGATCCGGTGCGACAGCGAACCGTTCTCGGCAAGACGCGTGGCGTTGGTGATGCGAGTCAGCGGCGCGAGCATGCGGCCCGAAAGGATCCAGCCGCCCAGCAGGCCGAAGATCAACAGCAGCATGAATACCGCGGCGGCCCGCGGCGCGAACACATCCAGCAGGCGCGACCGGACCGGGAAGACATCGCTGCCGGCGGTCCCGTTGGGCACCGTCAGTACGGCCTGCTCGGGGACGTAGCGCAGGAGGAACAGCCACACCGCCGCGAGGAGCAAGGTGCCCGCGAGCATGAGGAAGGCGGCGTAGCTGAGGGTGAGCTTGAGGCGGACGCTCAACCCGGGCTGCCTATGCATGACCTGCTTCCCCAGTGAGCACACACATACTCGCGACGCTACCGGGCTGCGCATATCGTTCGCATATCCAAAACCGCATACGTTCCGACAACATCGGTCCAGCTTGACTGGAAGGCCGGAGCAGACGGAGGTAGTGCGATCATCAGAGGCTGGCACGGCTGGCTCGGTACGTTCACGGGCGTAGCCGTCATAACGGTGCTCGCGCTGCCATTGGCCGCGCTGCTCGTGTGCGTGCTCGCACGCCGCCGGCGTACGTGGCGCACAGCGCTGGCCGACGTCGGCCTCGTCTACGGCACGGTGCCGTGGGTGTGGATGACCCTGTTGCCGGGCAGTCGCGCCGGTGTCGCGCCCGCTCGGGTGAGCCTCGTGCCGCTGCATGACCTGGTGACGATGCCGGCACCCGAGATCGTCGGCAACCTGCTCGTGTTCGCAGCGGTCGGGTTCCTCGCTCCGCTGCGATTCGCGGCCTTGGCGTCCGTACCGCGGATCCTGGCGCTCGCCGGGAGCTGTTCGATCCTGATCGAGGTCTCGCAGTACGCCTTCCAGTTGGACCGGGTGACCTCTGTGGACGACGTACTGCTCAACACCGCCGGCGCCGGACTGGCCGCCGTCGCATCACGTCGCTGGTGGCTGGTCAGGACCGAGGAGCCGGAAGCTGCACAGTCTGTCCGGAACTGATCGACTCCTCGATCGCGCAGATGAGCTCCGTGACCAGTACGCCGTGATCGATACCCGGCCCGAGGTCGCCGCCGTCGACGAGCCCGGCAGCGAAGTCCTGAACCATCCACACTGCCGGGCCGACCTGCGACCGGCCGATCCGGCCGGCCACGGGCCAGGTCGACCGGTACTTGTCGCTGACCACAGTCAGGCCCTGGTGCGACAGGTCCGCCGTCACCGATCCCTCGGTGCCAACCACCTGGAACCGGAAGTCCACGATCCCGTCACCCGCATCCGGCAGCGTCCATGCCGACGAGAGCGTCGCAGTCGATCCGTCCTCGAAGCTGACCAACGCGTGGACGACGTCCCACGTGTCGAGACCGCGCTTGGCCAGCACACCACGAGATCCGACCGCAGTCACCGATACGGCCCGACGGCTGGTGAGGTAGAGGATGAGGTCGACGGTGTGCGGCATAAGGAACCACGCCGGCGACGACTTCGCGGCCCACGACAGCATGGTGGTCGGCACGAAGTACGAGTTGCTCAGCGTGGCTGATGCCGTGATCGGATCGCCGATGGAGTCCATCGCGGCCTTGGCCTGCACCACGTGCGGATTCCACCGGTTCTCGAAGCCGACGAGGCAGCGCACCCCTGAGCGATGAACCGCCGCCGCGATGGCCTGGGCGTCGTCGAGATTCATGGCGACCGGCTTCTCGATCAGCAGATGCTTACCGGCCTCGGCCACATCGACGGCGACCTCGCGATGGGCGAAGTCCGGCGTCGCAACGATCACCGCGTCCGGGTCGAGGCTCTCGAGCAACTCGGCGTGGGACGAGACGACGGGCAGGCCCGTGGCCGCCCGCGCTTGGGAGGCCACCTCTTCCGAGGGCTCTGCCAGACCGACGACATTGACGTCCGGCCGGTTGTGGAGTGCCTCGGCGAACAGTCTCCCGCGGAGCCCGGCGCCGACGATGCCTATGGTGACCATCAGAACAGTGTGAAGCCGCCGTCGACCTTGACGATAGAGCCGGTCATGAAACTGGACGCCTCGCTCGCCAGGAAGATTGCCACCGGCCCCAACTCCGGCGGCAGCCCGTAGCGCTTCATCGCCGCCGGATCGACGCACCACTGTTTGAACTCGGGCTGGTCGACCGGTGACATCTCGGTCAGGAAGTACCCCGGCGCCATCGCGTTGACGCGGATCCCGTGCGGCGCCCACTCCGCCGCGAGCGCCTTGGTCAGCTGATGTACGGCGGCCTTCGACGACAGGTACGACGCCTGCCAGCGCGGCTGGTTCACGATCTCCGCCGACATCGACCCGACGTTGACGATCGTGCCGCCGCCGCGCTCGGCCATCCGGCGGGCGACCGCTCGACTGCAGTACCAGAGGCCGTCGACGTTGACCGAGAACACTTCGTGCCACGCGGTATCGGGCGTCTCGAACGCGCGACCGGCGACTCCGATCCCCGCGTTGTTGAGCAGCACGTCGATCTCGCCGAACTCGCTGCTCACCTGCTCGACCGCGCGTTCCACGTCGTCGACGTCGGACACCTCGAGCTGGACGCCGTACGCCCGGATGCCGAGTGCGGAGAGCTCCGCCGCGGAGGCTTCGGCCGCGGCGAGGGTCCGCGCGGTGACCGCGACCGCGGCACCGGCATCGCCGAGCGCCTCGGCCATCGCGCGTCCGAGACCCCGGCTGCCACCGGTGACGAGAGCGACCTTGCCCTCGAGGGAGAACTTCTGCATCGCGTTCATGGTGACCCTTCTGTGGTTGGCCAGAGCGGAGCCAGGCCGGCGGAGAGGAGGGCGAAGCCTTGGTTGGCGGCTTTCACTGCGGTGGGCAGAGCTTTCGGGGCGGAGGTGCCGGACGCGCAGCGGTCGAAGTTCGACATCGCCAGGGTCCAGTGGACCGAGACGATCTGGGCGGCGGCCAGGCGGGCGGTGAACTCGGGGGTTCCGGCGGTCTCGTGCAGAGCCGAGGCCAGTTCCCTTTCAGAGGTCTCGTTGAACTGGAGCAAGCGCGCCATCAACGCCGGCGTACTGCGGAGAAGCCGGTAGAGGTCGAGCACCTGGGGGAGATCGGTGAGGCCGGTGAACGGGTCGTGGGCGCGGAGGCGCTCGATGAAGTGGGTGTGGAGTGCGACCAGCGGTGACTGGTCGGCGGGGCGAGCGCGGACGACACGGGCCGGCTCGTCTTCATGGTCGGCGAAGCGGTGGACGACGAGGTCTTCCTTGGTCGGGAAGTACGCGAAGAGCGTACGCCGGGACACCTCCGCGGCCTCCGCGACCTGGGTGATCGACACCTGGTCGAAGCCGTGCTCGACGAACAGCTCGATGGCCGCCGTCGAGATCGCCTCCCGGGTCCGGAGCTTCTTCCGTTCACGCAACGCCACGGCGGGATCGTAGCACCGGGTGCTAATCTGCACTTAGTCTACTTTTGCACTGAGGAGAGGTCGGATGGACGTACTGATCGCGGGAGCCGGCCCGACCGGGCTGATGCTGGCGTACGAGCTGGCGCTCGCCGGCGTCGACGTGACCGTCCTCGAACGGCTGGACACACGGATCGAGCAGACGAAGGGCAGCTCGCTGCAGGCCCGCACGGCCGAGGTGCTGGACCTGCGCGGGCTGCTCGGACCGATCCGGGCGCGTGAGCTGCCGCGCGAGGAGGTCGGCGGGCATTTCGCCGGGCTGCCGGTGCCGCTCGACGCGTCGCCGTGGAACACCCCGCACCCGTACCCGATCTCGGTGCCGCAGTGGATCGTCGAGGAGGAGCTCGAGCGGGCCGCGGCCGCCCGAGGAGTTCAGGTACGTCGTGGTGCCGAGGTCAGTGCGGTCTCGCAGGACTCCGACGGCGTGACTGTCACGGCGGATGGCGAGCTCTTGCGGGCTCGGTATCTCGTGGCGTGCGACGGCGCACACAGCACGGTCCGCAAACTGCTCGACGTACCGTTCCCCGGTCGGTCGGGGACGTTCCGTGCGGTGCTGACCGACGTACGGCTGTCGTCGGTGTCGGACGAGGTGCCGACGAGCGTGGGTCACTTCAGCACGATGACGAAGCAAGCCGGTGAGTACTGGGGCATGCTCGTACCGGTCGGCGAGGGGAAGTATCGCTTCACCTTCGGCCGGGACGGAGTCGCTTCCGCGGATGAGACTGCGGAGGCGCTCAGTGTCCTGTACGGCGAGGAGACCCTGATCGCGGAGGTGCTGAACTCGTCCGAGTTCGGTGACGCGACGAGGCAGCTGGAATCGTATCGGTACGGGCGGATCCTGTTCGCGGGGGACGCTGCGCACATCCACCCGCCGTTCGGTGGGCAGGGGCTGAATCTCGGCATACAGGACGCGTTCAACCTGGGCTGGAAGCTCGCGGCCGCAGCGCGCGGTACGGCGGACGTGCTCGACACGTACCAGGTCGAGCGGCATCCGGCGGCGGCCCGCGTACTGCGTCATACCGCGGCGCAGCGGGTCTTCGCCCTCCCTGGGCCGAGCGAGGACGTCGTCGAACTGCGGGAGATCTTCACGGACCTGATGCGGCTTCCGGACACCAACCGGTACCTCGCCGGCATGATGTCCGGACTCGATGTAGCGGACCGGATCGCCGACTTCGAGCTGGTCACCGGTGAGGGGCCGGTCTGGCTGTCGACGCTCCTGCACTCCGACCGCGGTCTACTGCTCGACTTCGAGGGTCGGACCTGGCCGGACGGTTGGGCCGAGCGCGTCGACGTACTGCAGGTCAAGCCGGACGGGGAACACGACGCGTTGCTGATCCGCCCGGACGGATTGCTGTGCTGGTCGGGAGGGACGGATGTCACCGTCGCGCTGACGCAATGGTTCGGTGTCAGAGCGGGGTGAGGAGACAGAACTCGTTGCCCTCGGGGTCGGCCAGCACTGTCCAATGGACGTCGCCTTGGCCGATGTCGAGCCTCGTGGCACCCAGGGCTTCGAGTCGGGCAACCTCTGCCGCGGGGTCGTCGCCGGGATACGGGCGAAGGTCGAGGTGGATGCGGTCCAGCCCGGTCTTCGGGTCGGGGGAGCGGAGGAACTCGAGGTACGGGCCGACGCCCTTGGACGAGCGCAGCGAGGCGGAGTCGTCGGTCTCCTCTTGCAGGGTCCAGTCCATCGCCTGGCTCCAGAACCGGGCCATGGCGTGCGGATCCACACAGTCGACCACGATCGCGGCGATCGGGCCGGTGTCGCTGTAGATCGGGCGCGGCTCGAGTACGCAGAACTCGTTGCCCTCGGGATCGGCGAGGACCGTCCACGGCACGTCACCCTGGCCGATGTCGGCGGGGGTCGCGCCGAGCTCCTCGAGGCGCGCGACCAGGTCTGCCTGGTGAGTCGCGGAGGTGGTCGCCAGGTCGATGTGCACGCGGTTCTTGGCCGGCTTGGGGTCCGCGCCCGGAATCAGGTCGACGCACACGGCGCTCGGATCCGGGTACGTGACACCCTCAGGCTCGAGGTTGGTCTCTTCGGGTTTGTCGCCGGTGACCTTCCACCCCAGGGCCTCCGCCCAGAACGCCCCGAGCGCAGAGTTGTCCCGAGCCTTGATCACCGCCTGCACAAGTCGCGTCGCCATACCGGGATCTTATGTCTCACGGCGAGTGGTATTTGAGAAGGCCGATCAACACCAGACTGGCAACCACGATCACCACGAGCATTACCGGTCGGGGCGGCCGTTCGTTCACGGTGCCTTGGCCGCCGATGCCAGCGAGAGCATCCGGTCGATCACCTCGGTGCGGGACAGGCCGGTGGCGTCCATCATGCGCGGATACCGGCTGTACGACGTCATTCCGGGCAGGGTGTTGACCTCGTTCAGTACGACGGTTCCGTCGTTCGTGAGGAACATGTCTACTCGTGACAGACCGCGGCAGCCCAGCGCGCGGTAGATCGCCTTCGCCGTTTCCTGGACGAGGGCGCGCGACTCGGCCGGGATGTCTGCGGGCACGATCACCGTCGAGTTGTCGGAGCCGCTTTCCGGCGTACTCTCCTGGTGGATCTTGAAGAAGCCGTGCGAGAGCGCGATCTGGTCGACCTCACCCGCGAGCAGCTCCGGATCGTTGCCGAGGATCGCGCAGCCGATCTCGCTGCCCACAACGGCCTCCTCGATCAGCACCTTCGAGTCGAACTCCCGGGCGGCCTCGACCGCGGCCGGCAGTTCCTCTTTGCCTGCGACCTTGCTGACGCCGAAGGACGAGCCCGAGCGGGCCGGCTTCACGAAGATCGGATAGGTGAACTGGTCGGGATCGATGACCTGGCTCGCCGTGAACGTCCAGAACTTCGGCGTCGCGATCCCGGCGCTCGCGGCGACGGTGTAGGCGAGGGACTTGTCCATGCACAGCACGGAGCTCTGGATGTCGCAGCCGACGTACGGAAGACCGGATAGTTCGAGCAGACCCTGGATCGCGCCGTCCTCGCCTTGTTTGCCGTGCAGGACCGGGAAGAGGACGTCGAGGCTGATCGTCTCGTACTTCCCGTCGTCCAGGACGAGCAGCCCAGGAGTCGTCCTGTCGGATGACAGCATGACCGGGCGGCACGCGCCGTTCTCCCAATCCGTGGCCGGGCCGTCGCACAGCTTCCACGCGCCGTCCTGGGTGATGCCGATGTAGAACGGTTCGTACTTCGCGGTGTCGATGTTCTCCGCGACCTGTTGGGCGGACTTCACCGAGATGGGGTGTTCCTCGGAGCGGCCTCCGAAGATGATGCCGATCTTCATATCCACTGCTGCTTCCTGTTCTCGAATTTCCGGCAGTTGATGATCGAGTTCTCGACCGTGTCGCTCAGGGCGTGATCGGTGTAGTAGGCGGTGTGCGGGCTGACGATCACGTTCGGCAGTTCCTGGAGTCGCAGCAGTTGTTTGCTTTCGACGGGCTCGTTGCTGCGGTCGGCGTAGAAGATGCCGTCTTCGCCTTCGAGGACGTCCAGCGCGGTGCCGCCGAGACGCCCGTCTTCCAACGCCGCGAGAAGCGCCTCGGTGTCGAGGAGCGGGCCGCGTCCGGTGTTGACGACGTACGCGCCAGGCTTCAGCTGCTCGATCCGTCGACGGTCGAGCAGATGGTGGGTGTCGGGGGTGAGTGGCGTGTGCAGCGTCACGAGGTCGCTGACGCGCAGCAACTCGTCGAGGGGGACGTAGTCGGCCGAGGTCGCAGGACGGTTGTCGTAGGCAACGGTGCGGCAGCCGAAGCCGCGCAACCGGTCGATCACGGCTGCACCGATGCGTCCGGTCCCGACGACTCCGACTGTCAGATCGCGCAGTTCTTTCCCGCGTACATCGTTGAGCCGGTAGTCGTGAATGTCGGCTCGGCGGATCATCGACTTCGCGTTCCGTATCGCCATCAGCATCAGCATCAGCGTGTAGTCGGCGACGCTGTCGGGGGAGTAGGCAACGTTCTCGACGGTGATGCCGACGCTGTCCGCGTAGTCGACGTCGAGGTGGTTGTAGCCGATGCTCCTGGTTGAGATGTACGCGACGCCGGCTCGGGCGAGAGCCAGCAGCGTTTGGTTGGTGATGTGTGTCTTATGGCCGACACTGATACATCTCTTGCCGAGGGCAAGTTCGATGGTGGCCTCGGATACGGGTTCCTCGGTGATGGTCGGTACGACGCCGAGGCGAGGCGCGAGCTCCCGGAACAGAGCGGCCTCGTCCGGCCCGCACCCGTAGATCGTCATCGCGACGTCCGGCGGGGTCGCAGACGACAACCAGGACGCCAGCGATTGCGTACGGCGTACCGGTTCGCTGTAGGTCATACCTCCAGTGAAGGAGGAGTGGTGTTGCCGGCGCGTATCGGAATTTCGATATGCCGACGAAACACTGCGGCTTCTTTACTGGGCGGATGATCCCGCTCAGCCTCGATGAGATCGCCAAGGTCGTCGGCGGCACGGTCGCCGGAGACGGCTCCGTGAAAGTGACCGCCTCCGCAGTACTCGACGGTCGCGAGGCCGAGCCAGGGGGCCTGTTCGTAGCCTTTGCCGGCGAACACTCCGACGGCCACGACTACGCCACGCAGGCCGGCCAAGCCGGTGCGGTAGGTGTGCTCGGCTCACGTCCCACGGCACTGCCCACGGTCGTAGTCGAGGACGCGCAAGCGGCACTACAAACGCTCGCCTCTCACGTCGCCGCGCGGCTACGCAAGGGGCTGACTGTCGTAGGCCTCACCGGCTCCCAGGGCAAAACCAGCACGAAGGACCTGCTGACGGCGGCTCTCTCCAAGGTGGGGCCAACGGTCGCAACGATCGGTTCGCTCAACAACGAGCTCGGCGTACCGCTCACGATCCTGCGCGCCGACCCGGCCACCCGCTTCCTTGTCATCGAGATGGGCGCGCGACGGATGGGCGACATCGCTCACCTCGCCGGCCTGGTCCCACCCGATGTGGCGGTGGTGCTGAACGTCGGCCGGGCGCACCTCGGCGAGTTCGGCTCACGGGGCGCGATCGCCAAGGCGAAGGGCGAACTCGTGCAGGGCCTCGCGCCGGGCGGTACCGCCGTACTGAACGCCGACGATCCCCGGGTCGTCGCTATGCGCGCCCTCACGGACGGCCCGGTGCTCACCTTCGGCCGGGCGGAGCACGCCGACGTACGGGTGCTGGACCTGACGCTCGATCGCCTCGGACGGCCGTCGTTTACGCTGCGGTCCGCCGACGCTTCGGCTCCCGTCGTACTGCCGCTCATCGGTGCGCACCAGGCGTTCAACGCGGCAGCAGCCGCAGCGGCCGGGTTGGCGATCGGCGTACCGCTCGAGCTGACTGCGACTGCCTTGGCCACCGCGTCATTGTCGAAGTGGCGGATGGAGCTGTGCGAGCTGCCCGGCGGCATCACGCTCCTGAACGACTCCTTCAACGCCAACCCCGACTCCACCCGTGCGGCACTGGACGCGATGGCGGTGATCGAGGGCAGCCGCCGCATCGCCGTACTCGGCGAGATGCTCGAGCTAGGCGAGGAAAGCGAGTCCGAACACCGCATCATCGGCCAGTACGCCGCCACCCGCGCCGACATCATCATCGCCGTCGGCGAAGGTGCACGCGCGATCGCGGCGGGCGCGGGGGAGCACGCCGTGGCGCTGCCCGACAACAACGCAGCAATCGATTGGCTCCGCCGAACCCTCGCCCCTGGAGACGTGGTCCTGGTCAAAGCCTCACGGGACTCCCGCCTGGACGAGGTAGCCGCCGCGCTCACCTAGCGTCCGCGTCCGCTGTATGAGCTCGGCTGCGGCAAGGAGCGGAGGAAGCGGGTCGAGGTATCGGTTTGGTCGGCATAGCCGTGGTGCTGGTAGAAAGCGTGGGCGTCACGGCGGTGGTTGGCGCTGTTGAGGTCTATGCGGACGCAGCCTTGGGTGATGGCGAAGGATTCCGCGGCGGCCATGAGCTGGGTGGCGATGCCCTGGCGGCGGGCCTGGGTGGAGACGACCAGGGCGACAACGCGGGCCCATGAACCGTCGCGTTGGAAGAACGGAGCCACGTGGACGGCGACCAGGCCCAGCACGTCGCCGGCCGACTCCGCGACGTACGCCGCCAGGGCTGGATCGTCGGCCCAGACCTGGATTCGATCGGCTGTCGCGCCTGCTCCGTCCTGGGGATAGCCCAGCTGACCGAGGAGCTCGTTGATGGCGATCGCGTCGGCGCGGGTTGCAGGTCTGATGTTCATCGGCGCCGCCGCTTCATGTAGAGGTCGAAGGCGCGATACACCAGCGGACGCAGCGGGAAGTCCCACTCGCCGACGTACCGCACCGCTTGCCCGCCGGTGCCGACCTTGAACTGGATCAGCCCGACATGCGAGTCCTGCAGATCGAGAGTCGGCGTGATGCCGCGCAGGTCGTACACGTCGCAGCCGGCGGCCAGCGAGTCGCGGATCATCGCCCACTGGCACGCGTTCGACCCGCGAACGTCGCGCTTCGAGGTGGACGAAGCGCCGTACAAGTACCACGCATGCGCGCCGATCTGGACCAGGATCGTCGCTGCGACCAGCTCACCCTGATGGTGCGCCAGATAAAGCTTGGCCGAACTCATCGCGGCGAGGAGGTTCTCGAAGTATTGCACTGGCCGCGGCGTGAACCGATCGCGCTCAGCAGTATGAACGTAGAGGTCGTGGAAGGCCTTCACCTCCGTGCCGACCGAGACCTCCACACCCTCCTTCGCCGCCTTCTTGATGTTGCGCCGCCACTGCTGGTTCATCCCCTGGAGGACGTCGTCCTCGGTACGCCCGGCCAGCGGAAGCTCATAGATGTACTGCGGTTGCCCGTCGCCGAACCCGTCCTCCGGACTCTGCGGCAGCCACCCTGCCTCCTCGAGCCACCGCGTCACCCGATCCCCGCCTCGCCCGGTGAGCCGCTTGACCTCCGGATCGGCGATCCCCGCCTTGACCTCGGCCGCGCTCCAGACGTCCGTACGCACCGGCGGCCCGAGCCGGACAGCGAACGCTCCCTGCGCCTTCAGGTACTCCGCGAGCGGGTCGATCCACTCGTCGAGCGACCCGCTCCAGTCGATCACCGGCCCTTGCGGCAGGTACGCCAGCGTGTAGCGCTCCAACCGCGGTACGGGCCGATGCAGCACAAGGCCCGCGCCGACGAGCCGGCGGCCGTCGTACCAGCCGAGTGACTCGCTGCGCCACTCGGTCTTCACCGCGCCCCACTCGGGTATCTGCAGGAAGCTGACCGATCGCTGGGCTTCGACGAACGCCTGATGGTCGCCGGCGCTGATGCGAGAGACGGTCAGCTTCACCGCTGCATCCTCGGATCGTGCGTGGGGTCGGCGTACATCGGCCCACAGCCGTCCGGCCGAAGCTCGTAGTGCCACGGCTCGTTGCGATAGATCTGGCACAGCCCATACGCCGAGCCGTGCTCCGCCAGCCACGCCTTCGCCTCGGAGTGCCCGATATCGACGGCCGCGCCGCGCACGTGCTGCGAGGTCTCAGGCGTAGCGACCCAGCGGGCCGCCTCCTCCTCGGAGCCGTACTTCACAATCGCTTCGCGCAACAGTTCATTCTGGTACTGCGGAGAACGCCAGCCACTGTTCACGTAGAAGGTGACCCCGTCCGCCAAGGCATCCGAGGCGGCCTTGCGCAGCGCCGCGAGCAGCGCCGGATCGAGGTTGGCCACGGCCGGGTAGTCGTCGTCGAACACCGTCACCCCGGCCGGGACGGCGCCGTCATCTTTGCTGGGCGCACCAATTGCCGCTCGAGTCATGCTCCCAGTCAAGGCAGCGCGGTGTTGCCGGTACGTATGGGGAATTCGATATACGGACGATACGGAGAACCTCGTAGCATCGGGAGTATGCGCGTGCTGCTGGTCGAGGACGAGCCGGAGCTGGCCGGCGCGATCCGCGACGGCCTGCGCCTCGAGGCGATCGCGGCCGATATCGCCGGCGACGGCGACACCGCGCTCGAACTGCTCGGCATCAACGCCTACGACATCGCGGTCCTGGACCGCGACATCCCCGGTCCGTCCGGGGACGAGATCGCCAAGCGGATCGTTGCCTCCGGCAGCGGTATGCCGATCCTGATGCTGACCGCGGCCGACCGGCTCGACGACAAGGCCTCCGGGTTCGAGCTCGGCGCCGACGACTACCTCACCAAGCCCTTCGCGCTCCAGGAACTGGTACTGCGGCTCCGCGCGCTCGACCGCCGACGCGGCCACAACCGGCCGCCCGTGCGGGAGATCGCAGGTCTGCGCGTGGATCCGTTCCGCCGAGAGGTCTACCGCGACGGCCGGTACGTCGCGCTGACCCGCAAGCAGTTCGCCGTACTCGAAGTTCTCGTCGGGGCGGAGGGCGGTGTCGTCAGCGCCGAGGAGCTGCTGGAGCGGGCGTGGGACGAGAACGCCGACCCGTTCACGAACGCCGTCCGCATCACGGTCTCCGCGTTGCGCAAGCGCCTCGGTGAACCGTGGATCATTGCCACCGTGGCGGGCGTCGGCTATCGCATCGACACCTCCGAGGAAGGCGAGCGTGGGTAGGGAGCCGGGGCTGAGCGTTCGCCTCAAGCTCACCCTCAGCTACGCCGCGGTCATCATGGTCGCGGGCGCCGGGCTGCTCGCGGTCGTCTGGGTCTTCCTGCTGCGCTACGTTCCCGCGCGAATGGAGCGCGCACCCATGAGCGGCCCGGACCGTGCCGACCTGCTCGCCGCGTTCGTGCCGAAGGCGATCCTGATGCTGACGCTCCTGCTGATCGCCGCTCTGGTGGGAGGCTGGATCCTGGCCGGCAGCATGCTGGCTCCGCTGACCCGGATCACCAACGCGGCCCGCCTGACCACGAACGGATCGCTGTCCCACCGGATCCAGCTCGAAGGCCGCCAGGACGAGTTCCGCGAGCTCTCCGACGCGTTCGACACGATGCTCGAGCGGCTCGAAGCCCACGATGCCGAGCAGCAGCGGTTCGCAGCCAATGCCTCTCACGAACTGCGTACTCCGCTCGCGATCACCCAGACCCTGCTCGAGGTGGCCCGCAAGGATCCCAACCGCGATCCTGCCGAGCTCGTCGACCGACTCGACTTCGTCAACAGCCGGGCGATCGACCTCACCGAAGCCTTGCTCCTGCTCAGCCGCGCCAACCAGCGGACCTTCACCCGCGGCGACGTCGACTTGTCCCTCGTCGCGGAGGAGGCGGTCGAGACTCTCCTCCCACTCGCGGAAAAGCGTGGTCTGACAGTAGAAACCTCGGGTGACGTCGCCCCGACCGTCGGATCGCACACCCTGCTGCTGCAGCTGGCGACGAACCTCGTCCACAACGCGATCGTCCACAACCTGCCCGCGGACGGCGCGGTGTGGATCACCACGACCGTCCACCCGAAGACCGTGGTGCTCACGGTCGAGAACACCGGTGAGATCCTGCCCGCGACCGTGGTTTCCACGCTGATCGAGCCGTTCCAGCGCGGCAGCGGACGTGTCCGCACCGACCACGCCGGCGTCGGCCTGGGTCTCGCGATCGTCAACAGCATCACCCAGGCGCACGACGGAATCCTGATCCTCGCCGCCCGCCCGTCCGGCGGCCTCCGCGTCACGGTCCAGCTCCCCGCCGTACGTCGCTGACCGACTCGTAGCTGTCAGTCCACCGGGGGACAGTGCTACCTTGTGTCCGGAATGGTTTTCATTATCAATTGGCGATGAGAGACGGGTGCGCTGTGAGGCTGCGTAGTTCTGCTGGATTCCTGGCCGGCGCGGCGGCGGTGGCGCTGCTGGCGGCGTGTAGTTCGTCGGCGGCCGACACTGCCGTGTCGACCTCCAAGGCCGGGGTGCAGGTCGTGGCGTCGACCAACGTGTACGGCGACATCGTGCGGCAGATCGCGGGGGACAAGGCCGAGGTGACGTCGATCATCTCCGACCCCGACCAGGACCCGCACTCGTACGAGGCGAACGCGCAGACGCAACTCTCGCTCTCGAAGGCGAAGGTCGTGATCGAGAACGGCGGCGGCTACGACGACTTCGTGGACACGATGCTCAAGTCGTCGGGCAACACCTCGGCGAAGGTAATGAACGTGGTCAACATCTCCGGCCACCAGGCACCCGCGGGCGGCGAGCTCAACGAGCACGTCTGGTACGACTTCCCGACCGTCGAGAAGCTGGCTGCCCAACTGGCCTCCACCCTGTCCGAGGTCGACTCCGCGAACAGTTCGACGTACGCCGCGAACGCTGCCGCGTTTGCAGGCAAGGTGAAGCAACTGGAGGCGACCGAGGCCTCGATCAAGGCAGCTCATGACGGCGCCGGTGCCGCGATCACCGAACCGGTGCCGCTGTATCTGCTGACCGCCTGCGGGCTGGTGAACAAGACGCCGGGCGAGTTCAGCGAGGCGATCGAGGAGGGGACGGACGTTCCGGTAGCGGTGCTGCAGGAGACGCTCACGTTGTTCAGCGCGAAGCAGGTCAAGTTGCTGGCGTACAACGAGCAGACGTCCGGCCCGGAGACGGAGAAGGTGCTCGCGGCGGCGAAGGCGAACGGCATCGCTGTGGTACCCGTGACCGAGACGTTGCCCGACGGCAAGGATTACCTGGGCTGGATGACCGCCAACCTGGACGCGATCCGCTCGGCCCTGGCGTGATGAACGTCCTGAGCTTCGAGAAGGCGTCGTTCGGATACGGAGGGCGGCGGTTGTGGGGCGGCCTGACGATGAGCCTGCAGGCAGGGGAGTTCCTCGTGATCCTCGGCGCCAACGGATCCGGGAAGACCAGCCTGCTGAAGGCGGTTCTCGGGCTGCATCCGCTGATGTCCGGGACCGTCGAGGTCGCCGGCGCGCCACCCCATCGGGGCAGCACGCAGATCGGGTACGTGCCGCAGCACCGGCGGATCGACACGCTCACACCGCTCCGGGCCCGGGATGTCGTCGGCCAGGGCCTGGACGGCCACCGATGGGGGATCGGCCGGCCCGACCCGCGGCGTCGTCGGCGGATCGACGAGCTGCTCGAGTCGGTCGGCGCCGACGCCTTCGCGGATCGTCCGATCGGGCAGCTGTCCGGCGGCGAACAGCAGCGGGTGCGGATCGCGCAAGCCCTGGTCTCCGACCCGAAGCTCCTGCTCTGTGACGAGCCCTTGCTGTCGCTGGATCTCAACAGCCAGCGCACGATCTCCGGCCTGGTCGATCGCCGCCGCCGTACGCACGACACCGCGATCGTCTTCGTCACCCACGACATCAACCCGGTGCTGCCGTACATCGACCGCGTGCTCTACTTGGCCAACGGACGCTTCCGGACGGGGACGGTCGACGAGGTGATGACGTCGGCGACCTTGAGCGACCTGTACCAGTCACCGGTCGACGTGGTCCGTTCCCGTGGCCGGGTGCTGGTGGCCGGTGTTCCCGAGGGCACGCATCACACCTCGGTGCCGCGGGCGGGGTGAAGTCGATGCTCACGGCAACTGTCTGGCACGAGATCTTCAACTTCACCAACTACGGTGAACTGCTGGCGCTGGTCCGCAACTCGATCATCGCCGGTGTGGCGCTCGGTATCGTCGGCGGTCTGATCGGCGTGTTCGTGATGATGCGCGACCTGCCGTTCGCGGTCCACGGCATCAGCGAGCTCTCGTTCGCGGGCGCCTCCGGTGCCCTGTTGCTGGGCGTGAACGTGGTCGCCGGCTCGCTGACCGGGTCGATCATCGCCGCGGTCCTGATCGGCGTACTGGGAAGTCGTGCTCGTGACCGCAACTCGATCATCGGGGTGCTGATGCCGTTCGGGCTGGGGCTCGGCGTGCTGTTCCTTGCGCTCTACAAGGGTCGTGCGGCCAACAAGTTCGGCCTGTTGACGGGGCAGATCGTGGCGGTGGACACGCCACAGTTGTCCTGGCTGATCGTCACCGGCGTCGTCGTACTGCTCGGGCTCCTGATCATCTGGCGGCCGTTGATGTTCGCCAGCTCCGACCCGGACCAGGCCGCGGCCCGCGGTGTGCCGGTGCGGGTCCTCTCACTGGTGTTCATGGTGCTGCTCGGCCTGGCGGTCGCCATCTCGGTCCAGATCGTGGGCGCATTACTGGTCCTCAGCATCGTGGTCACCCCCGCAGCCGCCGCCCTCCGAGTCGCCACCTCCCCATGGCTGGTCCCAGTACTGAGCGTGACCTTCGCGACCGTCTCCCTGGTCGGAGGAATCCTCCTCGCACTGGGCGGCAGCCTCCCGATCAGCCCCTACGTGACCACAATCTCGTTCCTCATCTATCTGATCTGCCGGAGCATCCCCGGCTGGAGAGTGGCGGTTCGCACGTAGGTGTTAGAGAGGTGTTAGAAACGGCCGGTCCAGGTTCTCCGGCTGGCTAGGCTCCGAGCGGTGACAGAAACCCGTGAGAACGAGACGGTCGGGCTACCACCCCCGGTCCGTGGCCGGTTCGTCGAGTGGTTGCTGCACGACCGCCCCGCCGGACACGCTGGGCCCCACCGGCCGGCGCCGCACCCCACGCACCGCTGGTGGAAGGTGATGTGCCTGACGGGTGTCGACTACTTCTCGACGCTTGGCTACCAGCCCGCCATCGCTGCCGCCGCGGTGGGCCTGCTGTCACCGGTCGCCACGCTGGTCCTCGTCCTGCTCACCCTGCTCGGCGCCTTGCCGGTCTACCGGCGCGTGGCGGCCGAGAGCCCGCACGGCGAGGGCTCGATCGCGATGCTCGACCGGCTGCTCGGCCGCTGGAAGGGCAAGTTCACCATCCTGGTCCTGCTGGGCTTCATGGCGACGGACTTCATCATCACGATGACGCTGTCGGCTGCCGACGCCACCGCGCACGTCATCGAGAACCCGTATGTGCCGCACTGGTTCGAGGGCAAGGAGGTGATCATCACCCTCCTGTTGCTGGCACTGCTCGCGGGCGTGTTCCTGCGCGGCTTCGGAGAGGCGATCGGGATCGCCGTCGTTCTGGTCGTCGTCTACCTCGGACTGAACGTCATCGTCGTCGGCAACGCACTCTGGAACGTCATCACCGCACCCGAGCTCGTGACGAACTGGCGCGGCATGCTGACCACCGAGCACTCGAGCATCTGGGTGATGATCGGCATCTCGCTGGTCGTGTTCCCCAAGCTCGCCCTCGGCCTGTCCGGGTTCGAGACCGGGGTCGCGGTCATGCCGCAGGTCGACGGCTCACCCGACGACGATCCTGCCCATCCGGCGACCCGGATCCGGAACACCCGCAAGCTGCTCACCACCGCCGCACTGATCATGAGCGGCTTCCTGATCACCAGCAGCTTCACCACGATCGTGCTGATCCCCGAGAACGAGTTCAAGGACGGCGGCGCGGCGTCGGGCCGGGCCCTGGCCTATCTCGCGCACGAGCACCTCGGCAGCGTTTTCGGGACCGTGTACGACGTGAGCACGGTCCTGATCCTGTGGTTCGCCGGAGCCTCGGCGATGGCCGGTCTGCTGAACATCGTCCCGCGCTACCTGCCCCGCTACGGCATGGTCCCGGACTGGGCCCGCGCGACCCGTCCGCTGGTGATCGTGTTCGGCGTGATCGCGTTCGTGATCACGGTGCTGTTCAAGGCCGACGTCGACGCCCAAGGTGGTGCGTACGCGACCGGCGTACTCGTGCTGATCATGTCGGCGTCCATCGCGGTCACGTTGTCGGCGCGGCGGAAGGGGGAGAAGGCCAGGACGGTCGGCTTCGCCGTGATCAGCCTGGTGCTGCTGTACACGACGATCGCGAACATCATCGAGCGTCCGGACGGCGTGCAGATCGCCTCGTTCTTCATCGTCGCGATCATCCTCACCTCACTGATCTCGCGGGCCACGCGCTCCCTCGAACTCCGGGCGACCGAGGTGCGGTTCGACGAGGAGGCCTGCCGGATCATCTCCGCGGCCGCCGTGGCGGGCGAGCTGCGGATCATCGCGAACGAGCCCGACGATCGCGACGAAGCGGAGTACCAGGAGAAGGAGGCCGAACAGCGCGAGGTGCGGAACCTGCCCGAAGGCCTGCCGGTCGTGTTCCTCGAGGTGACTCTCACCGACGCGTCCCAGTTCGAGACCGAGCTCGACGTTCGCGGCGACGAGCGGTTCGGGTACCAGATCCTGCGCGTCGACAGTCCGAGCGTGCCCAACGCGATCGCCGCGTTGATGCTGAAGATCCGGGACGACTGGAAGGTCATGCCACACATCTACTTCGCCTGGGCCGAGGGCAACCCGTTCCACTTCCTGTTCCGCTACCTCATCTCCGGCGAGGGCGACGTACCGCCCGTCACCCGCGAAGTACTGAGACGGGCCGAGCCCAAGCGTTCCAACCGCCCCTGGGTGCACGTCGGCTGATCCGCGACACCCGTACAGAGCACGATCGCCTCCGGGCCACAGGCAACGGAGGCCATCGCGTCCAGCCGAACGTGACTCACACAGACGTCAGTTCTTCCTCGCGTTCTTGTTGTTCGCGTCGGTGCTGCGTGTCGGCGTGGCCCGGCCACCAGGCGCGGTGGCCGATCAGGGCTGTGAGGGCGGGGGTGAAGAACATCGCCATCACGAAGGCCGCGATCGCGATTCCCGCGGAGATCGCGAAGCCCATCTGCGAGAGCACGGTGTTGCCCGCCAGCATCATCGACGCGAACGTGCCGGCAAGGATCAGACCGGCAGCGGCGATGGTCGGGCCGGTGTGGTGCAGGGCCAGGGCCGCGGCCCGCTTCGGGTCGTGTCCCTCCCGCGCCTCCTCGCGCAGTCGGGCCACCATCAGGATGTTGTAGTCGGTGCCGAGAGCAACCACGAACAGGTACATGATCACCGGCAGCGTGAAGATCAGGCCCGAGTTGTGCTGCAGATGCTGGAAGATCAGCACCGACGCACCGAGCGTCGACCCGAATCCGAGGAACACCGACGCCATCAGGTACCACGGCGCGACCAGACTGCGCAGGAGCAGCGCGAGCACGATCATGATCAGGATCGCCGCGATCGGGAACACGATGCGGTAGTCGTGGTTCATCGCGTCCTGGAAGTCGACGAACACCGAGGTCAGGCCGCCGACAACCGCCGTCGTACCGGCCGGAGCGGCCGTGTGCGCCGCGTCGCGGAGCGGGCCCCGGACCGTGGCGATCGCCTGGTCCGATTCAGGCGCGGACTTCAGCGTGACCTTGAAGTCGGCGACCGTACTGTCCGGAGACAACGTGGCCTGCGAGACGTCACCGACCCCGTCGACCTTGGTCAGCGCGGTGCGGTAGGTGTCGAGCTGGTCCTTGCTCAGCGGGCTCGAAGACCGCAGCAGTACGTCGGACGGCTGCGTGACGCCAGCGGGCAGGCTCTTGAGCAGTTCCTTGCTGTAGACGGTGGACTCCGACGTGTCGGAGGTCGAGCCCGAGGTCAGGTCGAAGGTCGGGTTGAAGCCGATCGCGAACGCGCTCAGCACGACCAGCAGCCCACCCGCGGCGATGGCGAAGACAGCCGGCCGGCGGCCGAGGCCGCCTCCCAGCGACGCGAACTTCGCACCCTTCGGCTCGACCTTCCACGCCTTCGACGGCCAGAAGACCTTGGTGCCGAGCAGCGAGACGATGGCCGGTACGAGCGTGAGCCCGGCCAGCAGCGCCACCGCGACCGAGATCGCGAGCGCCGGTCCCATCGCGCGGAACATGCCGAGCGTCGACAAGGTCAGCGCCATGAACGCGATGATCACCGCGCCGGCCGCGGACGCGATTGCCTCACCGACCCGGGTGACCGCGCTGACCATCGCGGTCTTTGCGTCCTCGCCGGCCCGCAGGCGCTCGCGGTACCGGAACATCAGGAACAGGATGTAGTCGGTGCCGACGCCGAACAGCACCACCAGCAGGATCGACGTGATCGAGCTGTCGATCTTCAGGTCGAAGGCCTTGCTCACGATCGCGATCAGGCCGTTGACCACCGTGGAGACCGCACCGATCACCACGATCGGCAGCAGCGCGATCACCGGACTGCGGAAGATCAGCAGCAGGAGCAGCAGGATCAGGCCGACCGTGGCGATCCCGATGATCGCGAGACCCTTGGTCGACGACTCCTGCGCGTCGAGCGCCTGCGCGGCCGATCCGGTCACACCTGCCTTCAGTGACGTCCCGTGCAGCTTGTCCTGCAGCGCCGTACGGAGTGCTTTGACGGCGTCGTTCTGCCTGGTGTCGCTGGGGTTGGTGATCTTGGTCAGCTCGACCGCGGCGATCTGGATCAGCCGGTTGCCGGTCGGCGGGACTGCCTGGATCCCGGTGACGTCCTTGAGCTTGGCCTGGTTCAGCTGCCCGGCGATCGTTGCGACCGTTGCCGCGTCGGCGGCGCTGATCGGAGCGCCGTCGCCGCGTTCGAACACCACGATGGCCGCGGGCGTGGTGGCGTTGGGGAAGGCCTTCTCCTGCAGTTGTGCTGCCTGGATCGACTCGTAGTGCGACGGCAGGAAGGCGGATTGATCCGTGGTCGCGGTCAGTTTCGGGGCCGTCGCGGCCACCGCGGCGATGATCAGCACCCAGGCGCCGATCGTCCACCACGGCCGCCGTACGACCAGCGACCCCAGTCGTGCGAACATGACAGGTCCTTTCAGGAAGTTTTCGTTGACACGACGATCGCGGAGTGGGCTGACACCGGACTGACACGGCGCAGTCACCGGCGGATCGGCCGGACCGGCGGCCGCGCAGGCGACACTGTGGGGATGGACAGGGGCCGGGTGCAGATTTCTGGGGTTGAGACGCTGCGGCAGTACCAGCGGGGCTGGCTGCGGCCGGACGTCGTCGCGGGCCTGACAGTCGCTGCGTACTTCGTCCCACAAGTGATGGCGTACGCCGAACTCGCCGGGCTGCCCGCGGTGGTCGGACTCTGGGTCGCGCTCGGTCCGCTCGTGCTGTACTTCCTGCTCGGCTCGTCCCGGTTGCTGTCACTCGGCCCGGAGTCGACGACCGCACTCCTGACCGCGACGGCGATCGGTCCGCTGGCCGCCGGTGATCCGGCTCGCTACGCGGCACTGGCCGCAGTACTGGCTCTCCTGGTCGGTGTGATCTGCGTGGTCGGGTGGGCGGCCCGCCTTGGATTTCTGGCCGACCTGCTGTCGAAGCCGGTGCTGATCGGCTACCTGACCGGGATCGCGGTGATCATGATGACCGGCCAGCTCGGGCGGCTGACCGGTGCTCCGGTGGAAGGCGATTCGCCGCCCGCCGAGGTCGTGTCGGCGATCCGGCTGATCGATCAGTGGGAGCTGGCGCCGGTGTTGTTGTCTGTGGTCGCGCTCACATTGCTGCTTGCGCTGGCTCGGTGGACGCCTCGTCTTCCCGGACCGCTGGTTGTCGTGGCGCTCGCGGCGTTCGTGACCTGGGCGGCAGGGCTGAGCGACAAGGGAGTGGCGGTGGTCGGTACGGTGCCCAGCGGCCTGCCGACGCCTCACGTGCCGTCGATGTCCCTTCACGATGTCGGTCTGCTGGCTCTGCCCGCGGTGGGCGTGGCACTGGTCGGCTACACCGACACGGTCCTGACCGGCCGCGCGTTCGCCAATCGCGGCGGCGGGACGACAGACCCGGGCCGGGAGCTGCTCGTCCTCGGGCTGGCCAACCTCTCCGCCAGCCTCGTCCGCGGCTTCCCGATCAGCAGTAGCGGCAGCCGCACCGCTCTGGCGACCGCATCCGGGGCGAAGAGTCAGGTCTACTCCCTGGTCGCCGCGGCGGCGATCGTCGCGACCCTGGTCTTCGCCGGCCCGCTGCTGGCCACGTTCCCGATCCCTGCCCTCGGCGCGTTGGTCGTGTTCGCCGCGATCAGGCTGATCGAGCTGGGCGAGTTCCGCCGCATCGCAGCCTTCCGCCGCAGCGAGTTTTTGTTGGCAATGGCAACGACCGTCGGGGTGATCGCCCTCGACGTCCTGTACGGCGTACTCCTGGCCATCGCGCTGTCTGTTCTCGACGTACTGCGACGTGTCGCCCGGCCGCACGACGGCATCCTGGGCTACGTACCGGGCATCGCCGGGATGCACGACATCGACGACTACCCCGACGCCCGCCCGGTGCCGGGGCTCGTCGTCTACCGGTACGACTCGCCGCTGTTCTTCGCGAACGCCGAGAACTTCCACCGGCGCGCGCTCGCAGCCGTGGACGACGCACCGACTCCGGTGCGCTGGCTGCTGCTGAACACCGAGGCGAACATCCAGATCGACGTCACCGCGGTCGACGCGCTGGACGCGTTACGCGAGGAGCTGGCCTCGCGCGGCATCGTGCTGGCGCTGGCGAGGGTCAAGCAGGAGCTCCGCGACGACCTCGAATCGGCGGGGTTCCTCGATCGTTTAGGTCCTGGCCGTGTCTTCTACACCCTCCCGACTGCTGTCGAGGCCTTCCGCGCCGAGCAACCCGGCTAGCCTGGTCCGTGGATGCCTGACCTGGGAGGCAACGATGACTGTGCTCACGAAAGCCGAGGCGCTGGCGATCATTCGTCGCGCTTACGGTCCTGGTGTTGCCGACTCCCTCGAGGACCGGTTGCCGGACCGGATCGACCCGGAGAACGACGCGGACGCCGAGTTCCTGGGGACGCTCGGGTTGACCCGCGACGGACTGGCGAACGCTATGGGCGGGGAACTCTAGGGGATCTCTGGGGGACCTCTAGAGGAGGTCGCCGCAGAAGGAGCGGATGGACCGATTGACCAACTGAGGACGTTCCCAGGGCAGGAAGTGCCCGGCGCCTTTGACCCAGAACGGCCCGACTCCCTCCGGGAAGGCCAGCGCGCAGCGTTCCTCGGCGTGTTCGCCGACGGTGACCTGGTCCGCACCGATCAGCACCAGGGCGCGTTGCCGCACCGGGCGATCGATCAGCTCCGGCGCTGACAGCGGCCGGGCGCCCATCAGCACCTCGTAGTCGGCGAACGACGCGCGCAGGCGGGCCGCATCGCCGTACGGCTCGGTCAGGAAATTCAGGTCGTCCTCGTCGAAGGCATCGGGCGGACACCAGAGGCGATGACCGTAGAACTCGCCGATGTACCGCCGCCGCCGTGCGGGCGTATCCAGCTCGGCGACCAACTCGTCGGCGTGGTGGCCCTGGCGGCGCTGGTAGTCGTAGACGGCCGGTTTGGGCCGACCGGGTGGGATGCCGGCCGCCGCGAACGCGTCCGGCAGATCGGGCATCGAGTCGTCCAGGATCACCAGGCGGTCGACCCGCTCGGGGTGCCGGTTGGCCAGGTCGATCGAGATCATCGCGCCAAGGTCGTGCCCGGCGACGACGGCACGCTCCCAGCCGAGTACGTCGAACAGCCCGGTCAGGTCGCTGTTGAACGCGTTGAAGTCGTAGAAGTCGTCGGGCGCGAAATCGGAATCGCCGTACCCGCGCAGGTCCGGCGCGACGACGTCGAATCCGGCCTCGGCCAGCGGGATCACGTTGTGCGACCAGATCCGGCTCGTGCACGGGAACCCGTGGATCAGCAGGAGCGGTACGCCGCCCTGGCCGTGTCGCCGGACCGCGAGCCGATGCCCTGGACGTACCTCGATCCGCTCGGGCGCAACGACTTCAGCAGGAAGAACCATGCCTTCGGTCTACACGATCGCCCGGTCAAGCGGGCCTTGACGGGGCTTGACCGTGGTTGGAAGGGAGCAGAGGCTGGCTGGTGGACGGAGAGTCTTCGAGAGGGAGTGGCCTGATGGCGAAGGTACTGATTCTCACCGGCGACGCGGCGGAGGACCTGGAGGTGTTCTACCCCTATCAGCGCTTGCTGGAGGAGGGGTACGACGTCGACATCGCGGCACCCGAGGTGAAGAAGCTGCAGTTCGTGGTGCATGACTTCGTTGACGGGTTCGACACGTACACCGAGAAGCTCGGGCACACCTGGCAGGCGGATGTCGCGTTCGCCGACGTGGATCCGGCGGAGTACGTCGCGGTGGTGATCCCGGGTGGTCGCGCCCCGGAATACATCCGGAACGACGCGGACTGCCAGCGGATCGTGAAGCACTTCTACGGCGAGTCGAAGCCGGTTGCGCAGCTGTGCCACGGACCGCTCATCCCGGCGGCGGCCGGGGTCCTGAACGGCCGGAAGACGTCGGCGTACCCGGCGCTCGCACCGGATATCCGCGCCGGGGGAGCCGAGTGGGTCGACGGTGACGCGGTCGTGGACGGCACCGTCGTCTCCGGTCGCGCCTGGCCGGACCACCCGACCTGGATGCGGGCGTTCATGGCGATCCTGAAGGAGCACGCTCCGGCGTAGTCGGCGGGCTCCGACGAGGCTGCAGCCTTTCTGCAGCGTTCGGAGGGGCAGGCTGGACGGAGCTACCGGGAGGAGTGAGCATGCCGGTCGCACCGTTGAAGGAACTCGTCGACGAGGCGTTGGCCAAGGGGTACGCCGTCCCCGCGATCAACATCGTCGACGAGTTGAGCCTGCGGGCCGTCGTCGACGCGGCCGTGGAACTGCGCTCGCCGCTGATCGTGCAGACGTCGGTGAAGACCGTGAAGTCGGTCGGACGCGACGTACTCAAGGCGATGTTCGACGCGACCGTCGGGCCCGAGCCCGTCCCGGTCGCGCTGCACCTGGATCACTGCCCGGACCGCGAGGTGATCAGCTCCTGCCTCGCGGCCGGCTGGAACTCGGTGTTGTTCGACGCCTCCGCGCTGCCGGTCGAGGAGAACCAGCGGCAGACCGTCGAGGTCGTCGCCGAGGCCCGCAGGTACGGCGCCCACGTGGAAGGCGAGATCGAGGGCATCACCGGCGTCGAGGACGGCGTCGGCTCCGACACCGTGTCGGAACGCCAGTCCCTGGAGGTCGCCACCCGGTTCGTCGAGACGACTGGGGTCGACGTGTTCGCGCCGGCCATCGGCAACGCCCACGGCATCTACCGCTCGACGCCCGAACTCGACTCGCAGCGGATCACCGACCTGGTCGCCGCGACCGGCATCCCGATGGCGCTGCACGGCGGATCCGGGCTGACGCCGGAGCAGTTCCGGGACCTGATCGGCCGGGGCTGCGCGAAGGTGAACATCTCCACGGCGCTCAAGGTCGCGTACATGAAGTCGTCGCTGGAGCATCTCGAGCAGGCCCGGGCGCAGGACAAGTGGGACCCGCCGACGTTGTTCCGGAACATCCACGCCGCGGTGAAGGCGATGGCGGCCGAATACATCGAGATCTTCGGTAGCGGCGGCCACAGCGGCAGCCCCAGCGGCGGCCACGCATGACCGCGCTGATCTTCGACTGCGACGGAGTGCTCGGCGACACCGAACGCGACGGCCACCTGCCGGCGTTCAACGCGACGTTCGAGCACTTCGGCCTTCCGGTGCGCTGGTCGGTCGAGGACTACGGTCAGCTGCTGAAGATCGGTGGCGGCAAGGAACGCCTCGCCACCTTG
The DNA here is from genome assembly GCF_004365355.1 of Kribbella pratensis. GTDB lineage: Bacteria > Actinomycetota > Actinomycetes > Propionibacteriales > Kribbellaceae > Kribbella. The sequence goes on from NZ_SODP01000001.1 coordinate 1,772,764, forward strand.
CTCGACGATCCCGAGGTGGTGAGAGCAGCCGGCTCGCCGTCGACGGACGAGGAGCGTGCTCAGGTTGTCGCTGCCTGGCACCAGTACAAGACCAAGACGTTCACCGACCTCATCGCGGACGGGGTCGTGCCGCCGCGCCCCGGCATACGGCGAATCATCACCGACGCGCTCCGGGAGGGCTGGACCGTTGCCGTCGCGTCGACCTCGGCCGAGCCGTCCGTACGTGCGGTGCTGACCGGAGCGGTCGGCGCTGAGGTCGCGGCGCGGGTGCCCGTGTTCGCGGGGGACGTCGTACCGCGGAAGAAGCCGGACCCGGCGGTGTACGAGCTGGCCGTGCACCAGCTCGCGCTGGTCCCGGACCACACGCTGGTCATCGAGGACTCGAGCAACGGGCTGCTCGCCGCGTCCGGAGCCGGACTGTCCACTGTCGTGACCGTGTCGGGTTACACCCGCGACGAGGACTTCACCGGAGCGGCGCTGGTCGTCTCCAGCCTCGGCGATCCCGGCGGCGAACAGCTCGAGGTCCTCGCGGACCCCTGGAACATCGGCCCTGTCGGCGCGCTCACGCTGACCGAGCTTGCCGAACTGGCCGGTCGCAACGGAGGGCGAACATGAGTGACAGCTGGAGTGACGTCGACCTGGTGATGACCACGATCATCGACACCTGCCTGACCAACGAGAAGTACTTCGGTGACCTCGACTCGGTCGTCGGCGACGGCGACTTCGGGTACTCGCTGGCCCGCGGCTTCGAGAAACTCCAGGCGCAGTACGGCGAGCTGGACCGTACCGATATCGGCACGTTCCTGAAGAAGGTCGGGATGCTGGTGACGTCGCGGATCGGCGGGACCTCCGGACCGATCTGGGGAACGGGATTCCTGCGCGCCGGGATGACGGCCGGCGCGACCACAACCCTCGACGGTGCGGCCGTCGTCGCGATGCTCCGGTCCGCGATCGCCGGGATCATGGCCCGCGGCGGCGCCGAGCTCGGTGAGAAGACGCTCCTCGACGCGCTGGTCCCGATGACGGATGCCATCGAGGAGGCGCTCGCGGCCGGAGTGAGCAGCAACGAGGTCGTGGACCGTGCCGCCGCGGCCGCCCGGTCGGCGGCCGACGCGACCATCGACCTGGTCGCCAAGCGCGGCCGGGCCGCCTACACCGGTGAACGCAGCCGGGGATCGGTCGACGCCGGGGCCACCGCCGTCGCCGTGCTGATGGAGCAGATCGCAGAAAAGTGGAAGGGGAGGAACTCCGGATGAAGAAGTTCGTCAACGATCCCAAGGACTACGTGCCGGAGATGCTGCAGGGCATCGCACTGGCGAACCCCGAGACCTTGAAGTACGTCCCGGAGTACAACCTGATCATGCGGACGGACGCGCCGCGCGAGGACAAGGTCTCGATCATCCAGGGCTCCGGCTCCGGGCACGAGCCTGCACACGTGATGACGGTCGGCAAGGGCATGCTCGATGCCGCCTGTCCTGGTGACGTCTTCGCCGCACCGCCGATGGACTACGTGTACGAGACCACCAAGCTGCTCGCGTCGCCGAAGGGTGTGTTGCTCCTGGTGAACAACTACACCGGCGACCGGATGGCGTTCGACATGTCGCAGGAGCTCAGTGCCGCGGACGGGCTGAACGTGAAGACGCTGATCATCGACGACGACGTCGCGGTGAAGGATTCGACGTACACGGTCGGCCGGCGCGGTGTCGCAGGTAACTTCTTCGTGATGAAGGCGGTCGGCGCGGCCTCCGAGCAGGGCGCAGACCTGGACGAACTGGTCCGGATCGGCGAGAAGGTCAACTCGGTTACGCGCACGATGGGGATGGCGCTCACCGCGTGTACGCCGCCGGCCAAGGGCTCGCCGTTGTTCGAGCTCGGGCCGGACGAGATGGAGATGGGCGTCGGCATCCACGGCGAGCCGGGCCGGAGTCGCGAGCCGCTCGCGTCCGCGAACGACATCATCGACCAGATGCTCGAGGCGGTCCGCTCCGACCTGCCGTACGAGTCGGGCGACAACGTCGCGCTGATGATCAACGGCCTCGGCGGTACGCCGATCAGCGAGTTGTACCTGCTCTACGGCCGGGCACACAAGGTGCTCACCGACCAGGGCATCAACGTACGGCGCAACTACGTCGGGGAGTACTGCACGTCGCTGGACATGGCGGGCGCATCGGTGACGTTGGTGAAGCTCGACGACGAGATCGACAGCCTGTTGTCAGCGCCTGCGGAGATCGCGATCCGCGTGTTCTGACAGGCCGTAGTCCGCGCGCAACCGGCGTACTTCGGACTGCGTCGACGGCCACAGCGGGGAGGTCGGCGAGAGCAGGGCCATTTGGTGCTCCCAGGCGCTCAGGTCGTTCACGCCGGCGTACGAGCGGGTCCAGGCGACGACGAGATCGACGTCGTGAGTCCGCAGTACGTCGGCGCGCATCCGGTTCTCGAGCCGGTTCCGGGACGCGACGACGCCGGGCGCATCGGACTGCGGGAGGAGCGGGCCGGCGTAGCGGCGCAGGGCCGACGAGAGCAGGTGGGAGTCGAGGTCGTCCGCCGTCTCGAGCCAGTCGGCGGCGATGTCGCGGCGGAACCGGTACGGGCGGGAGTCGAGGACGTCTGCGCCGAGGAGTGCGCGAAGACGGGTCATCTCGCCGCGCAGCGAGGAGCGGTGATCGGCCTCGCCGTACAGCGCGTCGGAGAGTTCTTCGGCGGTGAGGCCTTCGGGGTGTTCGGCCAGCAGTACGACGATGTCGCTGTGACGCCGGCTGAGCCGCAGGTCGCGGTCTTCGACCCGTAGCTCGGCGTCCGGGCGGCCGAGCGCCGAGATTCGGATGCGATGGCCGGTGTCGCCGTTCAGTTTGCGGAGGACGGTCAGCCGGCCGAGCTCGGCCTCGGCCATCCGGGCCGCGGCCCGGACCAGGGCGAGCGACTGCGGTGAACTGGCGTCGGCGCCGCCGGTGATGTCGACGACGCCGAGGACGCGCTGCGTGTCCGGGTCGTAGATCGGGGCCGCCGCGCAGGACCACGGCTGCACCAGGACCGTGAAGTGTTCGGCCGATCGGATCTGGACCGGCGCGGTCACCTCGAGCGACGTACCGAGCGCGTTGGTGCCGACCTGGCGCTCGGCCCACCAGGCCCCCTCGCTGAAGTGAATGCCGTCGGCTGCACGCAGTACGTCGGGTCGGCCGCACACCCAGAGCAGGCGGCCGCCGCTGTCGCCGACAGCCATCACACAGTCGCTGTCGACGGCTGCGCGGCCGAGGACGTCGTACAGCATCGGGAAGACGGCCGACAGCGGATGTTCGGCCCGGTAGGTGGCCAGTTCGTTGCCTTGGAAGGCAAACGGTGCCGCTGTGTCGGCGTGCAGCCCCGCGGCGACCGAGCGGTCCCAGGACGCCGCGACGAGCCCGCGCACGGGCTGTTTCTCCCCACCCTCGACGAACTCTTCGTGTCGCCGGTGCAGCCATCGATCGATGGATTCCACCCTCCCAAGACAACTGCCGAACCCGGCGAAAGTCCAGACGCGCAGCGACGGAGGTCCGACACGCGGAGTAATCGCGCGGGCCGGGGTTGGTTCCTAAACTGGGAGCGCGTGGATGACGGGTCGCCGGGGAGGTCGCGGATGGCGGGACTGCCGGGTGGCCGTTATGACCGCGCGGCCGCGGCCCGGGTGCTGGCCGAGGCCGCGGGCCCAGTTGCGTTCGGGCAGGTGGGTCTTGGTGGTCCGCGCCGACTCGAGCCCGAGGTTGTGCCGCTCGACGGTCAGTTGACTGCGCCGCAATTGGAGTATGTGCAGAGCCGGATGCGGCCGTGTCCGCCTGCCTTGGTGGTGAGTGCCGCCTCGAAGGTCAGTTGGCGAGACAGTGGCGGGGTTGCGAATGTCGCTCACTGCGGTCCGCTCGGGCCGATCGTGCCGGTGGTCGCCCGGGAGGCGACGCTGGCCATGTGGCAGGCGTTTGCTGGATCGGGTCCCGCGGCGTTGACGGATGACGAGCGCGCGGTGATGGATGCCACGACGACCGACAAGGACCCGGTTGAGATCCTGCGGGTCGGGATCGATACGACGTCGCGGGCTCTGGTGCAGCACGCGTACCTCGCGGATCAGACGCCGTACCGGAGTGCCGCGGAGTTTGCGCGTGGGCTGCGGGATTCGGGGATCTTCTCGGTGGTGGCGAACACCTGGTTCTGGGGGCTGCAGTCGTCGACGTTCCGGCGCGGGATGATTCCGGTGCGGCTGGTCGCGCAGGACGACGGGACCGTGCGGTACGCCGTGGAGACGGTCGACGTACTGCGGGAGATGAAGCAGACCGCGATCGCGGACGCGCACGAGACGTTGCGCCGGGCAACGGTCGAGGAGGGGCTGACCGTCGAGGAGGCGTTGCGGAAGTACGACGTACTGCTCGGGCAGATCTCGCGGCAGTACGCGCTGCTGCCGGCGGGGGAGCAGCCGCGGTGCCTGGCCAACATGTCTGTGGACGGGGTGCGGTTGCTCCCCGGGGTGGTGGACACGTTCGTGGAGACGTTCGTTCAGTTGCTCGAGTTGGTGGAGATTGGGGAGACCGGGATGAACACTGCTGACGAGGTTTTCGAGGTGCCGGACATGACGTGCTCGCACTGCACGAACACGATCACCGGGGTGCTGGAAGCGCTCGGGGTCCGGGTCGCGGGGATCGACCTGGACACGAAGGAGGTCGTCGCGGCGTTCCCGTCCGACGAGGTCCGCGCACAGAGCTTCGAGGCGATCCGCGGGCGCGGGTACACCGTCGTACCGCGGTGAGTTACTCGGTGTCGGGCTCGGTGTCGGGCTCGGTGCCGAAGTCGCGGAGGCGGAGGCTGTTGTAGGTGACGAACAGCGACGAGAGGCTCATCGCGGCGGCTGCGATCAACGGGTTGAGCAGGCCCGCGGCGGCGATCGGCACGGCGGCCACGTTGTAGCCGAAGGCCCAGATCAGGTTGCGGTGAATGGTCTGCCGCGTACGCCGAGCGAGCGTGATCGCGTCCGGGATCACCCGCAGGTCTTCGCGGACGAGGACGATATCGGCCGACTTGAGCGCAATGTCGGTGCCGGTCACGACCGCCAGCCCGAGATCGGCAGTCGCAAGCGCCGCCGCGTCGTTGATCCCGTCCCCGACCATCGCCACCCGATGCCCGTCGGCCCGCAACCGCTCGATCACAGCTGCCTTGTCAGCAGGCAGCACTCCGGCCCGCACATCATCAATCCCCAACTCGACCGCGACCGCCCGAGCCACCGACTCACTGTCTCCGGTCAGCAGAACGGTCCGCAGCCCCTGCCCATGCAACGCCTCGACCGCAGCCCTCGCACTACCCCGCAACCGATCCGCAAGCGTGAACCACCCCGCCGCCCGCCCATCAACCCCGACATAAACAATCGAACCCGCGCCGCGTTCCTCCGCGTCCGGTGCGGTGATTCCCTCGGATTCGAGCAGGGCGAGGTTTCCTACTACCACGCGGTGGCCGTCTACTACGCCTACGGCGCCCTGGCCCGGGCGGACTTCGAAGTCGGTGACCGGCTCGGGCTTGATCCCTTCGGCTTCGGCGCGGCGTTCTACGGCTCGGGCTATGGGGTGTTCGGAGTTGTGTTCGATCGAGACGACGTAGCGGAGGAGCTCGGGGTCGATGTGTTCTACGACGAGTTCGCCGGTGGTGAGGGTGCCGGTCTTGTCGAGGACGATGGTGTCGATGACGCCGCTGGCCTCGAGGGCGTCCTGGCCCTTGATCATGATGCCGAGGGTGGCGCCGCGGCCGATGCCGACCATGAGCGCGGTCGGCGTGGCCAGCCCGAGTGCGCACGGGCACGCGATGACGAGAACCGCGATGCCTGTGCCGATCGCCTGCTGGAAGGGTGCGCCGGAGGCGATCCACCCGACGGTGACGGCGATCGCGAGGGCGATGACCGCCGGCACGAACCACACGATGACCCGATCGACCGTGTGCTGGATGCGAGCCTTCCGCTCCTGCGCCTGCTCGGCGACGGCCGCCATCTGCGCGAGCTGCGTATGCGCACCGACCGCCGTCGCAGTCAGCACCAACCGCCCGTCGGTGCTGATCGTCCCGCCGATCACGGGATCTCCCGCCCGCACGCTCCGCGGCAGCGGCTCACCGGTCACGACGCTCGTGTCGACAGCTGCCGCGCCTTCGAGCACAGTCCCGTCGACCGGCACGATCTCGCCCGCCTTGACGACGACGATCTCGCCCTTGACGACCTGCCCGGTCGGTACGTCGACCTCCACACCATCGCGCAGTACCCGAGCCGTCGGGGTAGCCAACCGGCTCAGCGCACCGAACACGTCAGCAGCACGCCGCCGCGACCTCGTCTCGAAGTACCGCCCCGCGAGCTGGAACACGGTCATGCCCGCCGCGACATCGAGATACAGCGCCCCGGTGTCGAGCGGGATCGACGACAACCCCGGCCAATGACTACCCGTGCTCGATGCCCCAGGCAACAGCACCGATACCGCCGCCCAGCCGAACGACACGACGATGCCCAGCGATACCAGCGTGTCCATGCTCACCGCACGATGCCGCAAGTTCCGGATCGTGGCGCGGTGGAAGGGGAACGCCGCCCACGTGACAACCGGCAGCGCCACGAGCAGCGAGACAATCTCCCAACCAGGAAAGCGAAGCGACGGTACTGCGGCCAGCACGATCGTTGCGTCCATCAACGGAATCGCGAGCAGGATCGCCACGATCAGCCGACGGCGCAGAGCGGTCACGCGCTTGATGGTCAGCTGCTCCGCGAGCTCGTCGGCGGACTCGGGATCGCGCACGGTCGCGTCGTACCCGGCCTTGTCCACCGCGCTCGTCGCGCGGTCCGCGAGATCCGGCCCGGTCCCGGTGACGATCGCGCGCTCGGTCGCATAGTTGACGCTGGCCGTCACACCGTCGAGCTTGTTCAGGGCCCGCTCGACGCGGTTGGCGCAGGCCGCACACGTCATCCCGCCGACCAGCAGTTCGACGGAGCTCGTCTCGATCCGGGTCAGAGTCACCGAGGCTCCTTGGTCCGGTCGGCAGTCCGGTCCGCAGTCCGGTCCGCGGTCCGGTCGGCTGTTCGGTCGGCTGTTCGGTCGGCGAGGCGCTCGAGCATCGCGTTGTAGGCGTCGTACGAATCGTCGAGGCCGCTGTCGAGGTGGCGATCGATGCGTTTGGCAAGCTTCCCGTCCTGGACCGCCCATTGCAGTGCCAGCACCACGACGACGATCAGCAACGGGATCTCGCCGCCGGCCCACGCGATGCCGCCCGCGGTGTGCTGAGTGGCCGCGAGATCGACCTTCCACGGCAGCTCGAGGTGCTGGTAGAACGAGTCGCCGATGATCGCGCCGTCGGACATCAGGATGACCCCGAAGAACGCGTGGAACGGCATCGCCGCGAACAGGAAACCGAGCTTCGCCAGCGACGGGAGCTTCCGCGGCGTCTGGTCGACTCCGATGACGAGCCCGAAGTACAGGCAACCGACGAGCAGGAAGTGGGCGTTCATCAGTTGATGCGCCCAATGGAACTTCATCAGCGTGCCGAAGGCGTTGGTGAAGTACAGGCCGTAGTACGAGCCGATGTAGATGCCGAAGACAAGCAACGGGTGGTAGAGCGCCTTGAGCGGCCGGGAGTGCAGTACGGCGACGATCCACTCGTGCGGGCCGGGCTGTGCGTCCTTCGCCGCGGCGGGCAGGGCATTGAGCGCGAGGGTGAGCGGTCCACCGAGTACGAGCGGAATCGGGATCAGCATGCTCAGCGCCATGTGCATCGCCATGTGGACCGCGAAGCTTGCGCCGGAGTACTTCCCGAGGCCCGAGCTGGTCACCACGACGATCAGCACCCAGCCGAGCGTCCAGGCGATGGTCCGGCCGACCGGCCACGACTCACCACGGCGGCGGAGTCTCATCACGCCGGCGAGGTAGGCGGTGATGGCAGCGACGGCTGCGGCCACGAAGAGCAGGTTCGGACGCCACTGGCTGACCAGCGTCGCGAACGCCGGCGGCTTGCTGAGGTCGAAACCGAAGAAGATCTGACTGATCGACGTCGGCACGAAGAACTGGGGTGGGGGAATCCGGGTCATCGCGATGCCGCAGGCAACGAAGGCCGCCGTGCCAGTGGTGAGGAGGACAGCGCCGAGCGGAAGTTTGCTGCCGGCAACGGAGTACAGGCCGACGGCAACCAGCGCCAGAGCCGCCAACCGGGCCAGCGTGAGCCAGCCGGTGGCCGAGGCGAAGGGCGACGAGCCGGCCAGCTTGAACCACAGCAGAACGGCCTCGGTCACGATCAGCACTGCGGCACCGACCATCGCGACGCTGCGCCAGTGAGCGCGGTCGAGGGCACGGTTCCGGCGGCCGGTGGCGAGCCTGAGCGTCTGTACGACGGCCAGCCCGAGCAGCAGTTGCGCGACGACTGTCTGGTAGACGGCGGAATCGCCGGCGAAGTCGTGCCGCGGGCCGACCAGGACCTGGCCGACGACGACCGGGGCGAGCGAGCCGGCGAGCGCGGCCCAGAGCGCGATCAGGTACGCGACCCAGCGCACGGTCACCACGCTCGTGACCAGGACCACGATCGCGGCCAGGCAGGTGATCATCCAGGCCCGCCCGAAGTCGCCGGAGAACATCGCGAACCAGAGCGCGCTCGGGCTGGCGATCCGGCCGAGCGACAGGCCGTTCGAGTCGGCCGAGTCGAATGCGATCAGGAGGCCGGAGCTGATCACCCAGACGGCGGCAGCCCGGCGTACGACGATCGGCTCGAACCACTCCGCGATCTCCAACTGCCGGCGCGAACCGGACTCGCGCACTGGTCGCGCCTTGCCCGCGACGAGCGCCGACGTGAGGGCGCCGACCGTCACCAGCGAGGAGAGGTCGGCCACCGCACGGACGAAGGTCGTGACGAGCCCGGTCAGCCGGCCGGGGTAGTCGCGGGCGATCGGCAGATAGCTCGCCGAGCCCATCAGTGCGGTGGTGACCAGCGATGCGGCCAGAACGAGTACGCCCAGCAGGACGACGTACCCGATCAGCCACCGCCGGTGGCGCGTCGTACCCACGTCACTCCTGATCGATTGGTTGCCACAACCCCCAACTGGTGAATACGAGCGAGTTGTGGGAACAGTTCCCGGCAGCGGAACTTCTTTGCGACGGCTGGAGTTAGAGGGGCGTGGTGACTGGAGCCTGGACGATTGTCCTGACCGCGGTCTTCGCTGCGACGGGTCTGTACGGCGTTTGGCGGCTGAGCACGAGGCGCTGGCAGGGGATCGAGACCGTCGTCGACGTGAGCCATGCCTTGATGAGCCCGGCCATGCTCGTGATGCTGTGGTGGCCGATGGCGGCGACCGGCCAGTGGGCGCAGATGGCGGTGTTCAGCGGGCTGGCGGTCGTCTTCTTCTACCAGCTGTCCGGCTTGGACACCATCCCCGAGCGCGCCGGTGCGATGGCTCATGCCGGCATGAACCTCGGCATGGTGTGGATGCTGGCCGCGATGCCCCGCCTGATGTCCGGCGAAGCCTGGACCACGCTGCTCAGCTGGTCCGCCGTCGGCCTCCTCGTCATCACCGCCATCTGGTGGCTCGTCCACGCCGCCCGCACCCCTGGCCACCGAGCCCTCTGCGGCTGCCATGGCCTGTCCTGCGCCGGCATGGCCACCATGCTCGCCCTGATGACACCAGCCCTCTGAGGCGGCGAAGCTCACTCGTTGGCTAGTTGGCGGAGGGCTTGGAGGAAGGATTCGGAGAAGGTGGGGAAGGGCTGGATGACGTCGAGGAGGACGGGGATCGGGATCCTCGCGCGGATGGCGAGGGTTGCTTGCTGGAGCCATTCGCCGGCTTCAGGGCCGACCGCGTAGGCGCCGGTGATGACGGATCCGTCGGAGACCAGGGTGAGGAAACCGGGCTGCGTGTCGTACGAGCGCAGGTACGTCGCCGTGCGCGGCACGCCCGACAACTGGATCGTGCTCGTGTACGGTCCCTCGGCGTCACCTACGGACGCGGCCTGCGGGTAGCTGTAGACGACGCGCGGCACCGCTCGGTAGTCCGCAGTCCGCGGCTTGCCGAGAATGTTGCTCGCGGCAACACGGCCCTGGTATTCACCGACGTGGGTCAGTTGCCACAGCCCCGTGACGTCACCGATCGCCCAGAGGTTGGGTCCGGCCGAGAGCCTGTCGTCGACCGCGATACCGCGCGGATTCGCGACGATGCCGACGGTCTCCAGCCCGATGTTGTCGACCCGCGGACGTCGACCTGTCGCGACCAGGACGTGGTCGCCCTCGACCTGGCTCCCGTCGCTCAGCTCGAGTACGTACGTCGCCCCGTCGAGGCGCGCGCGCTCCGCACCGGTACCCGTCCGTACGTCGACCTTGTCGGCCGTCAGCGCGACCGCGATCGCCTCGCCGACCGCCCGCGGCTCACGAGGCATCAGGTGGTCGTCGAGCTCGATCAGGGTCACGGTTGATCCCATCCGCGCCAGCGCCTGACTCATCTCGACACCGGTAGCCCCGCCGCCGAGGACGAGCAGCCGGTCGGGTACGTCGACCAGCCCGGTCACGTCCCGGTTCGTCCACACCCCGGGCAGCTCACGCAGCCCCGGGACAGGCGGGATCACCGGATCGGCACCGCACGCGATCACGATGTGCTCGGCCGTGTGGGTCCGGTCGTCCACCGCGACGGTATGCGGCCCTGCCAGACGACCGTGTCCGCGCATAACTTCCAGGCCGACGCTCTTGGCCCACGACACCGCGCCGGCGTCGTCGTAGTTCGACACCATGAAGTCACGCCAGCCGAGGGCGGCGTGTGTGTCGAGCGATCCGGTGACGGCCTCCCGCGCCCCGGGAACGTCGCGAACCTCGGCCAGTGCCTCGCCGGGCCGCAACAGGGTCTTCGACGGGATGCAGGCCCAATAGGAGCACTCGCCACCGAGCAGTTCGCGCTCGACGATCGCAACGCTGGCACCGCCCTTGGTCAACGCCGCCGCGCAGTGTTCTCCCGGAGCACCGGCTCCGAGGACGATCACGTCGTACTCACCCATCAGATTCGGGCTCCCTTCGGATGGATCCAGGCTCGCGCGGAGTACGCCGTGCGCGGGCCAGGGAGTGTCCCTGGTCTGGTGCGACCAGGGAGCGGAACAGTGGCGCAAGGCGGCCCGTCGGCTCGATCGTGGAGCAGACATGCCAGGGAGGTCGGATGAGTGAGCCTGCGGTGGCCGGCTCGGGGCTGGTCGCGTTGCGGGGGAGAGCCGGCGTTCTGCTGGTCACCGCGACCGTGCTGGCGTCGATGGTCGGGTTCATCGACGCCTACATGATCAACGTCGCGATCCCGGCGATCGGCCGCGACCTGGAGATCGGTGTGAGCGAGCTCCAATGGGTGCTGACCGGGTACCTCGTCACCGTCGCGTCGCTGCTCCTACTGGCCGGCGCCCTCGCCGACCACTTCGGCTGGCGACGCATTCTCGTCGCCGGTCTGATCGTCATGCTGGTCGCGTCGCTGTGCTGCGCGGCGGCCCCGAACGGCGGCGCCCTGATCGCGGCGCGCGTGGTGCAAGGCGCCGGCGGTGCGCTCGTCGTACCGAGCAGTCTTGCGTTGCTGAACGGGACGCTTCAGTCGGCCGACCGGGCCAAGGGCATCGGCGTCTGGGCCGGCCTGTCGACCCTCGGTACGACGCTCGGCCCGTACGGCGGCGGCTGGTTGATCGACCACGGCTCGTGGCGGTACGTGTTCCTCCTGAACGTCCCGTTGATCGCGGCCGGACTGTGGGTACTGCGCGGCGTACCCGAGGTTGCGCGTGAACGACGTCCTCTGTCGGTCGACGTCGCGGGCGCTTTGCTCACCGCGGTCGGGCTGGGCGGCGTGATCTACGCGTTGACGGCTGGACCGGCGTCAGGCTGGGCCAGTGCACCGGTCCTGCTGTCGGCTGTCGTCGGCGTGGTCTGCCTGGTCGCACTGATTCCGGTGGAGAACAGACAGGCGGCGCCCATGCTCCGGACGGCGCTGTTCCGGATCCGCCAGTTCGTCGCGATCAACGCCGCGACCCTGCTGTTCTACGGCGCGTTGTCAGCCGCCAGCTACCTGGTCGTCCTGCAGTGTCAGCTGCGCCTGGGTTACAGCGCCACCGAGGCGGGTGCGGCGCTGATTCCGGAGTCGGCTGTGTTCCTGCTGGTCTCGCCGTTCGTCGGCGGTCTGGTCGCAAGGGTCGGCACGCGTTGGCCGATGGCCATCGGCATCCTGATCGTGGCCGGTGGGTTCGCCTGGCTGTCGGCGGCGCAGCCCGGCCAGAGCTATGTGCAGGCGATCCTGCCCGGCGCATTGTTGTGGGGTCTCGGCATCGGGTTGACGGTCGCTCCGTTGACAGCCGGTGTCCTGGCCGCTGTCGACGACGCGGATCTGGGAGAGGCGTCGGCGATCAACGATGCCGCGTCGCGTGTCGGCGGGGTCGTTCTGATCGCTCTCGTCCCCGCGCTGCTGGGCGTCGGCGGCTCGGACGAGCTGGCCGGGCCGTTGGCCAACAGGTACCAGGCGGCCATGCTCGTGATGGCAGCGTTGAGCGTCGTCGCCGCGGTGATCACGATGGTGTTCGTCGCCCGTGGTCGCCCGTCCGCCGCTCAGCTTCCGGCGACACCTCGCGTGCACGGTTGCGCCGTACCGGTATCCAACTGATTCGAACTAGGAGAGCACGATGTCTGAGCCAACACCGAGTCTCGCCGGGCAGGTCGTGGTTGTGATGGGTGGGAGTGCCGGTATCGGGCTGGAGACCGCGAGGCTGGCGCGTGCGAACGGGGCGCGGGTCGTCATCACCGGACGTGATCGGGAGCGGCTCGAGAAGGCGGCCGTCGAGGTCGGTGCCGAGAGTGCGCTGACTGTCGACCTGGATGATTCGGCGGACGTCGAGCGGGTGTTCGGCGAGCTGCCCGAGCAGCTCGACCACATCCTGATGGGCGGGAGCGGTCCGTTCTACGCGCCGCTCGCCGAGCTCGATCTGGGAGAGGCGGAGCGGTTCATCAACCAGCATCTGATCGGCTCGCTGCGGCTCGCGCGGTTGTGCATCGGCAGGGTTCGTGCCGGCGGGTCGCTGACGTTCATCAGCGGTACGGGCGCGCGGCGGCCGGGAGTCGGGCTGATGCTCGCTGCCATCGCGACGGCCGCGCAATCCGCGATCGTGGCGAACGCGGCCGTCGAGATCGCTCCGATCCGGGTGAACACCGTCGCCGCCGGCTTCGTCGACACGCCGCTGTCGGCGCGGCTGCTCGGAGACCAGCTCGAAGAGCGTCGCGCGCAGCTGCGGGCCACGTTGCCGATCGGGAGAGTCGTCGGCCCCGAGGACGTGGCGGCGCTGGTCGTCCACCTGATGACGAATACGGCCCTGACCGGCGCGACGTACGACGTCGACGGGGGACAGCAGCTGATCCCGGGCTAGCCGGCCTCGGGTAGTGCGTCTCGGAGTTGGCGGCGGGAGCTGATCGAGAGCTTGTCGAAGATCTTCCGGAGGTGCCACTCGACGGTGCGGGGGCTGAGGAACAGGCGGGTGCCGACTTCGGGGTTGGAGAGGCCGTCGCGGACGAGCAGGGCGATCTGGCGTTCCTGCGGGGTCAGCTCGTCGCCCGCGGTCGAGGCGGCCGCGCGTCGGCGTACCGTCTCGCCGGTCGCCTGCAACTCGCGGCGGGCCCGGTCGGCGAAGGCGGTCATGCCGATCTCGGAGAACATCTCGTACGCCGTCCGCAGCTCGGTCCGGGCGTCGCCGCGCCGCGTCTGCCGACGCAGCCATTCGCCGTACAGCAGGTGGGTGCGGGCCAGATCCGGGCGCAGCCGGGTGCCGTGCAGGTGCTCGATCGCCTCCGAATACGCCTCCTCCGACTTGTGGACCAGCCCGCGGGCGCGTGCTTCGAGGCCGAGTCCCCAGGGCTCGTCGGTGCCGCGTGTCTTCTCCTGCAGGCGGGCGAGGGCGGCGGCCGCCTCGTCGAGGTGCCCGCTGTGTACGGCGGCTTCGATCTGTTCGCTGAGCGCCCAGGAGGACACGAACAGTTCCGGTGTGTCCTCGGCGGCAAGAGTTGCCCAGGGCAACGCTTCGTCGTGGTGACCGAGTCCGTTCAGGACGACGGCTTTCGCCCAGCGCGCGTACTGCGCCGCCGTGCCCTGACCCTCGGCCGTCGTCCGCGCGATGGTGTCGTCGATCAGCGGGAACGCGTCGTCCGGGCGTCCTTGCAACGCGCTCAGCACGAGCGCGCCGTACGGTCCGATGTGGGTGCCGGTGGCCTCGCGTACGGCGTCCGCCTCGGCGCGGAGCGAGGTCGCTTCGGCGAAGTCGCCCGCCATCGCGAACACCTGCCCGAGCACGTTGACGCCGACCGCGAGTACGGCGAGCGCCCCGGCGCGTCGCGCTGTCTCCACCTGCCGGACGGATGCCGCCAGGCAGGCTTCGATGTCCCACGCAGTCGCGGCCGCAGCCGTAGCCAGCCACCCCCAGCGCAGAATCTCCTCGGCCGAGACCTCCCCGTCGCCGAACGCGCCGGCAGCCTGCTTGAGCAACGGCACCGCCGCTTCGCGCCCGGTCGCGAACAACAACGCGAACCCATCCAGCAACACATCAGAACTGCGCTCGGGCGCGTCGGGGCGCGGCGCTGCCATCGCGGCTTGGGAGACCTCGCGGAGGCCGGTGCCTGCCGCCAATTGGCCTGCGAAGAGCGCGGCGCTCCAGGCGTCGAGGTATGTGTCACGGGCCAGGCGGGCGTCGAGGGGCTCGAGCGTACGGGCGGCGCGCAGCAGAAGGCCCGGGGCGTCGCGGCCGCGTTGCTGGGCGAAGGCCGCCTCGGCGCGGAGCAGGTCGATCCGGGCGCGACCGAGGTCGTCGAGCTGGCCTGCCTCCGCCGTCGCGAGTAGCTCCCAGGCCGTCCGGAACGCGCCGGCCTGCAGGCTCGCCTGTGCTCCGGCGAGTGCGCGCTCGGTACGGCGTACCGGATCACGCGTCAGCGCGACCGCCCGCTGCAGGAACGCCGCGGCCGCCGCGAACCCACCGCGCGCCTGCGCCCGATCAGCGGACCGCTCCAGCTCCACGGCAACCGCCTCGTCCGGCCCGGTCGCGGCCGCAGCCAGATGCCAGGCCCGCCGATCAGGATCAGCGACCGAATCCGTAGCCCCGGCCAGCGCCAGATGTACGGCGCGACGCTCCGTCACCGACGCCGAACCGTACAAGGCCGACCGCACCAGCGGATGGCGGAACGTCACCCGCTCACCCAGGCTCAACAGCCCGTCGATCTCCGCGAACGCAGCATCGATCCCGAGCTGATCGGCGGCCCGGCGTACCAGAACCGGATCGCCCACGGGCTCGGCCGCGGCGACCAGCAGCAGCTGCCGCGTCGGCGGCGGCAGCGCATCGGCCTGCCGCAGGAAGCTCTGCTCGATCCGCCCCGGCAACTCCTGCCCGCCCAGCAGACCGAACCCGGCCGCCAACTGGGTCGCCGTCAGCCCCCGAGGCAACTGCAGCAACGCCAGCGGGTTGCCACCGGTCTCGGCCACGATGCGGTCCCGGATCGGAGCGTCCAGCAGGAACTCGACCGCCGAACCCAGCAATGGGCGCGCCTCGTCGTCCGGCAGCCCGTCGACCGCCAGGTCCGGGAGACCGTTCAGCTCCACCCCGACTTCACGCGCGCCGAACAGCAGACCGACCGCCTCGTTCCCGATCCGCCGGGCGACGAACCCGAGCGTTTGAGCGGTCGCGGAGTCGAGCCACTGCGCGTCGTCGACGACGACCAGCACCGGCTGCTCGGCGGCGAGATCGGAGATCAGACTGAGTACGGCGAGCCCGACCATGAACCGATCCGGCGCAGGCCCGGGAGCAAGTCCGAAGACCGTCGCGAGCGCTCGCCGCTGCGGCTCGGGGATCCGCTTCATCCGGTCGAGCAGGGGCATACACAGCTGGTGCAGAGCAGCGAACACCAGCTCCATCTCCGACTGGACGCCGACCGCACGCAGCAGCCGCAGATCCGGCGCGGAGTCGGTGGCGTAGTTCAGCAGCGCGCTCTTCCCGACCCCGGCCTCTCCGCGGACGACGAGCACCTGGCTGCCGCCGTTACGGACATCGGCGAGTAGCTGGTCGAGTACGGCGCGTTCGGTCCGGCGCCCGAGCAGCGCCGTCGGTTGGGGTCGTCCCGCCTCTGCTCCGCCGCCATGCTCCACCGTCCGTCCGCCCTCCCAGCGGTGAGACCACGACGAACTTCCGGAACGCCGCAGTTGCCGAACCGATCCAGACTAAGTCCGCGGAGCCCCGCTGACCATCACACAGGCGTCTGGACCAGATCGCTCTCGTGTTGCTCGTGCAGCAGTTGCCGGGCGATCGAGCCGGATCCTTCGAGCTGGAGCGTGTGCGGCGTGTCCGGGAGGCGGAAGCCGAGGGTGGTGACGGTATCGAGGCAACGGGCCGGCCCGAGGATCGCCCAGCCGCCGCGAGTCTCGGGGGACAGGTCGAGGTCTTCGGCGAGGAGGAGGCCGTCGTCGAGCCAGGCGCGGGTCGCCGTACGGAGTGTGCCGCCGACCTCGCCGTACCGTCCGAGGACGAGGGACTCGCGCAGCTGGGCGGTGCAGCCGGTCTCGAGGCGTGCGGTCGTCGTACGGGTGACGTCGGCGCCGGCGGAGACGACGAACGGCTCGGCGTACCACTGGAGGCTGGCGCCGTCGGTGAGGCGGATGTCGACGTCCCAACGGGCGGAGCCGCCGCGCATCGCGTAGGCGACGGTGCCGGCCGTCTCTACGATCTCGAGCCTGGTGGGAC
Source organism: Kribbella pratensis (assembly GCF_004365355.1). Lineage (GTDB taxonomy): Bacteria > Actinomycetota > Actinomycetes > Propionibacteriales > Kribbellaceae > Kribbella. The sequence continues at coordinate 1,789,494 of NZ_SODP01000001.1, forward strand.
CGGAGACGGCGACCTCGATGCGTACTTCGTCGCCCGCGAGCAGGAGCGCACCCGCCGCGACGAGCGCGACGCGGACCACTCCGGGCGGACCGTGCAGTCGCCGGGGCGACAGGTGGTCGGTCGTCAGCAGGCAGCGGTCCCGGACCGGGTCGGCGGTGACGTCAATGCGTGTGGACATGAGTGATCACGCTGCCGTCCTCGCCGATATGAGAGTGCGGCGCCATCGGACCGGGGTCGACCGGGGTGTGATCGCCGGTGCTTACGTGGGCCGTCATGTTTCGGACCCATTCCTTGAGCCTGGCGACCGAGGCTGGATCTTTCCGGGAGAGCGCGAGGACGGTTTTCCCGTCGCGGGCCGCCTCGGCGTCCTTCACCATCTGCTCGACATCCACCTCGACGTACGGCGCGAGGTCGGTCTTGTTGACGACGAGCAGATCCGCCCGGGCGATCCCCGGTCCGCCCTTACGCGCGACGTCACCGCCGCCGGCGACATCGAGGACGAAGATCTGCGCGTCGACGAGCGCGGGGGAGAAGGTCGCGGTCAGGTTGTCGCCGCCGGACTCGACGAGGACGACGTCCAGCGGGGCGAAGTCGCGCTCGAGATCCTCGACCGCGATCAGGTTCGGGGTGACGTCGTCGCGGATCGCGGTGTGCGGGCAGGCGCCGGTCTCGACAGCGCGGATCCGGTCCGGATCGAGTACGCCGGCGGAGCGCAGCAGGCGGGCGTCCTCGTCGGTGTAGATGTCGTTGGTGATCACGCCCAGGCGGAGCTCGTCGGCGAGTTCGCGGCAGATCGTCGCGATCAGCGAGCTCTTGCCGGTGCCGACCGGGCCGGCGACACCCAGCCGGAAGGAGCGGGTCTTAGGCATGGAACAACCTCATTCTCTCGGTCACGTGCTTCTGCGCGTGGATGTCGATCAGCGGAGCGGCGTAGGCGGGGATCTTGTCGACGTCGGTCAGCGGCGCGACCTCGGCGACGAGCTCTTCGATGTCGTCGTGGAGGGCGGCCAGCCAGGTCGCGGCCTCGGCGGGGTCCACCGGCAACAGCTTCATCGACGCGGACACGACGGTCTGTGCATCGTCGTACGCCACAACCCGAGCCAGCTGCTCCGCGGACAAGCCAGTCACCGCCGCCACCACCCCAAGCGCAACGGGCCGAGCGATCTCGCCATCCGCCGGCAGGTACTCCATAACCCCCGGCCAAACCCGCCCCGCAAGCCGCACCAACAACCGCCCCTGCCGCCGAACCACCCCCCGCACCACATGCGAAGACGTCCGCCCAGCCCAAGCCCTCTCCACGACCCCCAACCCACCAAGCCCACCCGGCGAGCCCGGCGCGCCCGTGGCGCCCAGCCCGTCCGGCCCGCCCAGTCGAACCGGCCCGCCCGGGGCGCCTAGCTCGTGCGGCCCGCCCAGTCGAACCGGCCCACCCAGGCCGCCCAGTCCGTGCGGCCCGCCCAGTCGAACCGGCCCGCCCGGGGCGCCCAGTCCGTGCGGCCCGCCCAGTCGAACCGGCCCGCCCGGGGCGCCCAGCTCGTCGGACCGTCCCAGTCGCCCCGGCCTTCCGCCCGGCGGCTCGGCCGCCTCGAGCCCGTCGGCGTCGAGTCGTGAGTTGGGGTTGTGATTTGGCGACCAGGTTTCACGATTCGGCGAAGGGGGTGTCGACCAATCCGCACGACTCGCTGGTTTGGGGGTGGTGAGGACGACGTGGCGGGCCACGACCGCGACGGCCGCGTCTACGCGGGTGACTGTGCGGAGGCGGTCGCGGGCGTAGGCCGGGACCTCGTGCAGTTGCTTGCCGTCGGCGCCCAGCCCGGCGCGTACGGCGGGCTCGAGGCCGGCCGACTGGGTGTGGCCGCCGGTCGGCAGGCGTCCGTCGGCGAGCATCAGCGCGACCAACTCCGGCGTACCCATCAGAACATCGCGTACAACTGAGCGAGCGGAAGCACCTCCGCCGGCGACGGCTCCACCAGCTCTCCGTCGACCTCGATGGCGAAGGTCTCCGGGTCGATCTCGATGCTCGGCAGCGCGCTGTTGTTCTTCATGTCCGCCTTGCCGATCTCGCGTGTCGGCCGTACGCCGAGCAGCCGCCGGCGCAACTGCAGCCGTTCAGCCAGCCCGTCCTCCAGCGCCGCGGGCGACACGAACGTATACGACAGATCCGCACCGATCGCGTCCCCGAACGCCGGCCGCATCAGCACCGGCTGCGGCGTCGGGATCGACGCGTTCGGGTCGCCGAGCGCCGCCCACGCGATCGCGCCGCCCTTGATCACCAGGCTCGGGCGGACCCCGAAGTACCGCGGATCCCAGAGCGTGAGATCGGCCAGCTTGCCGGCTTCCACCGAGCCGACCTCGTGATCGATGCCGTGGGCAACAGCCGGGTTGATCGTGTACTTGGCGACGTACCGGCGTACCCGCTCGTTGTCGGCGGGAAGCTCGCCGGCGAGCGCGCCGCGGCGGTGCTTCATCACGTGCGCGACCTGCCAGGTGCGGGTGATCACCTCGCCGATCCGGCCCATCGCCTGCGCGTCCGACGAGGTGATCGAGAGCGCGCCGAGGTCGTGCAGGATGTCCTCGGCCGCGATCGTGGTGGCCCGGATCCGCGACTCCGCGAACGCGAGGTCCTCCGGCACGTCCGGGCTGAGGTGGTGACAGACCATCAGCATGTCGAGGTGCTCGGCGACCGTGTTCACGGTGTGCGGCAGGGTCGGGTTGGTTGATCCGGGAATGACATGCGGGTACGCCGCGATCGAGAGGATGTCCGGCGCGTGACCACCGCCCGCGCCCTCGACGTGGAACGCGTGGATCGACCGGCCCGCGATCGCGCCGAGCGTCGACTCGACGTACCCGGCCTCGTTGAGGCTGTCCGCATGCAGCGCGACCTGCAGGCCCCACTCGTCCGCGGCGCGCAGTGCGGAGTCGATCGCGGCCGGGGTCGAGCCCCAGTCCTCGTGGACCTTGTAGCCGGCCGCCCCCGCGAGAGCCTGCTCCGCGAGGGCCTCCGCGCTGACCGTGTTCCCCTTGCCCAGCAGCAGGATGTTGAGCGGTACGGCATCCAGCGCGCGATGTATCTGCTCAAGGTGCCACGCGCCGGGCGTGACTGTCGTCGCCTTGGAACCCTCGCTCGGCCCGGTCCCGCCGCCGACGATCGTGGTGATCCCGGTCGCGAGAGCCTCGTGCAGTTGCGACGGGGAGAGCAGGTGGACGTGCGAGTCGATCGCGCCGGCGGTGAGGATGCGACCCTCGCCGGCGATCACGTCGGTGGACGGGCCGATGCGGAGGTCGGGGTGTACGCCGTCCGCGATGTCCGGATTCCCGGCACGACCCAGCGCGACGATGCGGCCGTCGCGGATCCCGACGTCGGCGCGCACGATGCCCCACCAGTCCACGACGAGCACGTTCGTGATCACCGTGTCCGGCGCACCATCGGCCCGCGTCGCCGTACCCTGCGCCATCGACTCCCGGATCGACTTCCCGCCCCCGAACACCACCTCCTCGCCGCCGACGGTGAAGTCCTGCTCAACCTCCACCCACAAGTCGGTATCAGCCAACCGAACCTGATCCCCGACAGTAGGTCCGTACAACGCCGCGTACGCCGCCCGCGAAATCTCAACCACGATCCACCTCGCCGAGACGGTCTACCTCGCCGAGACGATCTACCCCGCCGAGGCTGTCGGCGCCGGCCGGCTTCAGCTGGATCCCCGGCACCCGGCGGTTGCCCCTCAGCGCCACCAAGTCCACCTCGCGGGAGGCGCCGGGCTCGAACCGCTGCGACGTCCCGGACGGTATGTCGAGCCGGAACCCTTGTGCGGCCTCCCGGTCGAAGGCGAGCGACGCGTTGGCATCGGGCAGGTGCAGATGCGACCCGATCTGGATTGGCCGGTCGCCGGTGTTCACGATCACCAGCCGCTGACGCTCAGCGTCCGTGCGGTCGGCGTTCAGTCGGATCGTGCCGGGCGCGACACGAAGTGCACCAGGTGCGACCGAGCGCCCCGCCGCCCCCTGTCCTTCCGTGCTAAGTCTATCGGCGTCAGCCATGGAATCTGCCTTCAGATGATGGGGTTGTGGATAGTCACGAGCTTCCGGCCGTCCGGGAACGTCGCCTCGACCTGCACGTCATGCAGGAGCTCCGCGACCCCGGGCATCACCTGATCCCGAGTAAGCACCAGGCGTCCGCTCTCCATCAGCTCGGAGACGCGAGCACCCTCACGTGCCCGCTCGATCACCCAGGTGCTCAGCAACGCCACCGCCTCCGGGTGGTTCAGCAGCACCCCCCGCGCCAGCCGGTCACGAGCAACCATGCCGGCCACGGAGAGCAGCAGCTTCTCAACATCAGCTGGAGTGAAGTTCATGGTGTGAGGTTGCGGGGTCGCCCGTCGTCAAGGCGAGATCAACCGCCGCTTGGCTCCCTTCAGAGCTCGGCACTGGCCTGCTGAGACATTCGGGTGCAGGTTGGGGAGGATCTTGCACCGAATCGGGGGTGAAATCCTCCCCAACCTGCATCATGGCAGGCCGCGAGGCGCTGCATGGATCAGGAGTGGGCGGGTAGGACGTGGTCGGAGACCTTGTCCGTGCTCAGGCATAGGGAGCAGACGGCGGCGGCGTGGGTTTGGCAGGCGGTCATGTCGGGGCGTTCGTAGTCCTGGCGGCAGACGTGGCAGGTGAGTACTTCGCCGGACGGGTTGCCGTGTTCGTCGTACATGGGCAGGTCCAGGCCGTCGTCCAAACGGCGGAGGTAGTACTTGCCGCGGGTGATGATCGCGAGGACGGGTGGCAGGACCAGGGCCAGGCCGATCGCGACCAGTGGTGAGTACGGCTTGATCGTGTCGCCGAGGCCGCCGAAGAAGACCAGGATCGAGACGCCCGCGGCCGCCGCCATCGAGACGAAGCCGACCGGGTTGACGGCGTACAGCATGCCGCGGCGGAATTCAGGCGCCTTCGGGGACAGCTTCAGCAGGTACTTGTTGAAGACGATGTCGGAGGCAACGACCACGATCCACGCCATCCCGCAGTTCGCGTAGAAGCCGAGGATGGTGTTGAGGAAGTCGAACATGTTCGCCTCCATCAGCACCAGCGCGATCACCAGGTTGAACCCGAGGAACACCAGCCGGCCGGGGTAGTGCCGGGTCAGCCGCGTGTACGAGTTCGTCCAGGCGAGCGAACCGGAGTACGCGTTGGTCACGTTGATCTTGACCTGGCTGATGACGACGAGTACGACGGCCAGCGTCATCGCCAGCCATCCCGGCAGGAAGTCGCGGTAGATCTCCAGGAACTGGTGCACCGGCTGGTTCGCGATCGCGGTGCCGCCGTCGACGCGGGCGATGATGTAGACGGCAAGGAACAGCCCGATGATCTGCTTGAGCGCGCCGAAGATCACCCAGCCGGGGCCGGCGAGCAGTACGGCCGTCCACCAGCGGCGGGAGTTCTCGGGGGTCTTCGGCGGCATGAACCGCAGGTAGTCGATCTGCTCCGCGATCTGCGCGATCAGCGACAGACAGACACCGGCCGCGAGCAGCATCGATCCGAAGTCGGCGTCCGGACCGTAGTCGAAGAACGTCGACACCGAGGACGGGTGCGAGACAACCAGATAGCCGAAAGGCAGCACCATCAGGATCAGCCAGAGCGGCGTCGTCCACACCTGCAGCGTCGACAACACCTTCATCCCGTAGATCACCAGCGGGAAGATCACGAGGGTGGACACGGCGTACCCGAGCCAGAGCGGCACATGCAGCCCGAGGTGCAGGCCCTGCGCCATGATCGAGCCTTCGAGCGCGAAGAAGATGAACGTGAACGACGCGAAGATCACGTTCGTCACGACCGAGCCGTAGTACCCGAAGCCGCTGCCGCGCGTGATCAGGTCGAGGTCGATGTTGTAGCGCGCGGCGTAGTACGCCAGTGGCAGACCGGTCGCGAAGATGACCACCGCGAAGATCGCGATACCCCACAGCGCGTTGGTCGTCCCGTACGAGATGCCGATGTTCGCGCCGATCGCGAAGTCGGCAAGGTACGCGATCCCGCCGAGCGCCGAGACGGCGACCACACCGGTGGACCACTTGCGGTAGCTGCGCGGCGCGAACCGGAGCGTGTAGTCCTCCAGGGTCTCGCGCGTCGCGGTGTTCTGACTCGGCGCAGCGGGGCTGCCCTGATCGAGCGCGGGGTCGAGCGAGGGTTCAACAGTCATGGCGGAACTCCTGCGGCACCTTCGGGCGAGCGGTGCTCCGGCGTACCGGCGACGCTGCCGGCGGGGATGCACCCGAATGGAAGGAACCTAGGAACGCCGTGTTACCTGTGTGTTGCCGATCCGCTACGTTCGTGTATTTCCATCTGGAAGTAATCTGGGAGCTCGGCCTCGAGGGCGTGCTGCGCGGTGCCGAGGCGGTCGGCGACGGTCGCGCCGACGGGGGAGAGGGCGGTGACGATCCGGCGCTTGTCGTCCGGATGCACGCGGCGCAGCACGAGTCCGCGTTCGACCAGCTTGTCGACGTGCCGGGTCAGGCTCGCGGCCGGCAGTACGGCGGACTCCGCGAGCAGCGACATCGGCTGACCGGGCTCCTCGTGCAGCGCGGCCATGATCCGCCACTGCTCGATCGTCAGCCCGAACTCGTCGAGCAGCGGAGCCAGACCGAGCTCGATCTCCCGCTCGACCCGCTTCAGCAGCAGGAGCAGGCTCGACGCCATCCGCACCCCCTCGTCGGTTCAGGTGCTGGGAAATATAGCTGTTCGCTCGAAGTTCCGCCTCCGATTCGTTCACACTGAGGTTTCGCCCGTACGGCGACGAGGAGGTGATCGTGCGGCGTTCCGACGTACTGCCGATCGCTTTCGTGGTGCCGCTGCAGGGTCCGACCGGGATCTACGGGCCATCGTGTCTCGCGTGCGGTCAGCTGGCTGTCGAGCAGTTGAACGCGCGTAACGGCATCGCCGGACGCCGGGTCGAGCTGGTGCAGGTCGATGCCGGTCGTTCCCCTGAGGTGGTCGCCGAGGAGGTCGGGCGGCTGGTCGATTCCGGGCGGGTCGAGGCGGTGGCCGGCTGGCACATCTCCGCAGTACGCGTGGCGCTGACGCGACGGATCGGTGGGCGGGTCGTGTATGCGTTCGCCGCGATGCACGAAGGCGGCGACGACACGCCCGGGGTGTTCATGCTCGGCGAGCGTCCGGTCAACCAGTTGTTGCCGGCAGCGCGCTGGCTCCGTGAACATCACGGCGCCCGGCGATGGGTTGTCGTCGGCAACGACTACGTGTATCCGCGGGTGACCGGATCCGTTGCGCAGGAAGCGTTGGACATCGTCGAGTCGGCTTATGTTGCCCTCGGCACTTCTGACTTCACGGAGGTGATCAACGGGCTCAAGGCAACAAAAGCCGACGGCGTGATCATGCTGCTGATGGGTCAGGACGCGGTTCATTTCAACCGTCAGTTCGCCCGCGCCGGGCTGAGTGAGGACCTGCTCCGCCTCAGCACGGCGATCGAGGAGAACACGCTGCTTGGAGCCGGGCCGGGCGCGAACCATGGTGTTTACGCGGCTGCTGCGTACTTCGACGGTCTGTCGACGGTGGAGAGCAGCGAGTTCGCCCAGCAGTACTACACCCGCTTCGGCCCGTTCGCGCCCGCGCTCAACGCGGTCGGCGAATCCTGCTACGAGGCCATCCGCTTCCTGGCTCGCCTCGGCGAGATCAGCGGCTCCATCGAAATGTCCGCGGCACTCCCCACCGACCACTTCTACGACAGCCCTCGCGGCTTACTCCGCCTCGACGGCAACCTCGTCGACCAGGACGTGTACCTCGCCGCCGCCGACGGCCTGCAGTTCCGCATCGAGGAACAGATCGCCCACACGCACTAACCTCGAAGCCGGGGCCTCGGCCGACCCTGCGCCCGGCGTTTGGTGGGTGCACCCACCAAACTGGGGGTTGGCCAACCATATTCAGGGTGGCTAACCCCCGCTTTGGTGGGTGCACCCACCAAACTGGAACGGGCGATACCAGTAGATCGGGCTGGACGCTTCGATGGCACTCGCTGGCTTGCCGCGGACTGGCTGTCATCCGATGGATGTATTTCTGGCGACCGGAAGGACCTCTTTACAGCGTGACGAGATCAGCGGTGGTGGTTGGTGGGGGGATTGTCGGGCTGGCGGTGGCGCGTGCCCTGCAGCAGCGTGATCCTGGTACGCCGGTTGTCGTGCTGGAGAAGGAGCCGTCGGTCGGCGCGCATCAGACCGGGCACAACTCCGGCGTCGTGCACTCCGGCCTGTACTACCGGCCCGGCTCGCTCAAGGCGCGGTTCGCCGTGGCCGGTGGGGCGGCGCTGAAGGAGTACTGCGAGGAGAAGGGGATCCCGCTCGATGTCCCCGGCAAGCTCGTCGTGGCCACGTCCGAGGCCGAGTTACCGCAGCTCGATCGGCTGTTCGGCATCGGCCAGGAGAACGGCGTACCGGTCCGCCGGCTGACCCTCGACGAGGTGGCCGAACGTGAACCGCACCTCCGCGTCAAGGGCGCCCTGGCCGTCGACTCCACCGGCCGCGTGGACTTCAAACTGGTTGCCGCCGCGCTCGCTGAGGACGTCAAGGCCGCGGGCGGAGAGATTCGCACCGGAATCTCGGTGACCTCGGTCGAGAATGCGGGCTCCATCGCGCGAGTGCGGACGACGGACGAGGTGATCGAGGCCGAGCGTGTCGCCGTGTGCGCCGGCTTGCACAGCGACCGGCTCGCGCGTGCGTCCGGGCTCGAGCCGGGGGTGCGCATCCTGCCGTTCCGCGGCGAGTTCAGCGAGATCGTTCCGGAGCGCGACTTCCTGGTGAAGGGCCTGGTCTATCCGGTGCCCGACCCCGACCTGCCCTTCCTCGGCGTTCACCTGACCCGCGGTATTGACGGAGGCGTCCACGTCGGCCCCAACGCGGTACCCGCACTGTCGCGCGAAGGCTACAGCTGGTCGAAGATCGCTCCGAAGGACGTCTGGGAGGCAGCTGCGTACCGAGGTACGTGGCGCCTGGCCCGCCGGTACGCGCGGACCGGCGCGAAGGAGATCGTCCGCTCGCTCACCGGCCGCGCCCTGGTTCGGGAGGCCCGCCGCATGCTCCCCGAGCTGGAGGTCAAGGACGTACGCCGCTCCGGCGCCGGCGTCCGCGCCCAGGCCGTCACCCGTGAGGGCAAACTCGTCGACGACTTCCTGTTCCTCCGCGACGGCCGCGCCCTGCACGTCCTCAACGCACCCTCACCCGCCGCGACCGCCTGCCTGGTCATCGGCAACCGCATCGCCGAGGAACTGTCCGCCGACCGCGCCTGACCGCCTGGTATGCGACGTTGGTGTCGTGGCGACGTTCGCGATACCCGGGGTCCGGGTCGGGCATTGGAGCGACTTCGACGGCCGCACCGGCTGCACGGTGATTGATCTACCGGAGGGAACGGTCGCGTCGTACGAGGCGCGTGGCGGCGCGCCGGCGTCTCGGGAGCTGGAGCTGCTCGAGCCGGGCAAGGCGGTCAGCACGATCGACGGCGTCGTACTGACCGGCGGATCGGCGTTCGGCCTGGCGGCCGCGGACGGTGTCATGCGGTACTACCGCGAACTCGGTCGCGGCGTGCAGACGCCCGCGGGCGCAGTACCGATCGTGCCGACCTTGGCGCTCTTCGATCTGACCGCCGGAGATCCGTCGGCGGCGCCCGATGGTGACGCCGGTTATGCGGCGGCCCAGGCATGCAAGGGTGAGCAGGTCCTGCAGGGGCAGGTCGGAGCGGGGACCGGGGCGTACGTCGGTCATTGGCGCGGGCCGGACGGTCGGCGGCCCGGTGGGCTCGGGTACGCCGAACACCGGCTCGGCGAGCTCGTCGTGGCCTGCCTGGCCGTGGTGAACGCCTTCGGCGACGTCGACGACGGCAGGGCGAGCGTGTCGTTCGATGCCGTCCGGGTGCTGGCGCAGCCGTTCGAGTTCAGCGAGAGCCGGGCGCACACGACGATCGGGATCGTGGTCACCAACGCCCGCCTCGACAAGGTCGGCTGCCGGGTCGTTGCCCAGGGCGCGCATGACGGCCTGGCCCGGGCGATCACTCCACCTCACACCCAGTTCGACGGCGACGGATTCGTTGCGGCTTCGACCGGCCAGGTCGAGGCTCACATCGACATCGTTCGGCTGCTGGCCCTCGCCTGTGTCACCGACGCCGTACGCAGCGTCGCGGGCTGAGAAAACGTCACACCGGGGCAACAGCGGGGCAACGTTCGTCAGTAACGCTGTGTCGTATGGATTCGTTGCGTACGACGCTCACCGGCGGGACAGCCTGTGACGTGTGTGGGCGGCTGCCTCATCCCCGGCGGCTGCGGTTGACATTGGCGAAGCTCGTCGCGGTTGCTCCGGTCGAGTTGGCGTTGCATGCGGTGGTGCTTGCCGCGCATCCGCCGTACGTGGTGTCGGTTGCGGTGCTGGCGAGTGTGACGACCGCTTTGGTGATCTGGGTGGTCGAGCCGTCGACGATGCGGTTGCTCCGGTCGTGGCTGCATGCGCCGAAGGCGCTGCCGCGACAGGGGATCGGCACGTTGTGGCGGATCCGGGTGACGCTCGACGATCGGGCGGGTTCGCTGGAGAGCGTCACTCGCCGGCTCGCGGACCTGGACGCCAACATCCTCGGCCTGCACGTCCATCCGATCGACGACGGAGTTCGAGACGAGTTGGTCGTCGCGACGCCGGATGCGATCACCGCCGCGGACCTGGAATCGGCCGTCGAGGCGGGTGGCGGTCGCAGTACCCACGTCTGGCCGACGACCGCGTTGGCGCTCGTCGACGGCCAGACCAGGGCGCTGAGCCTGTCGGCGCGGGTCGTCGCGGACCCGGCCGAACTTCCGCACGTGGTCGCCGAACTGCTCGGCGCTCGGCTCGTGACGGACCGGGCCACGTTGGCGGGCCAACTGCCCGGCGACATCCTGAAGGTGCCCTCGCCCTGGACGGGCCTGTTCGCCTTCCATCGGCCGGGCGAGCCCTTCACCCCGGCCGAGTCCGCCCGCGCACACCGGCTCGCCGAGCTCGCCGAAGCAGCCCTCACCATCGCCCCGGCGGGACGCTAACTCTGGCGTACGACGGTCAGGGCTTCGCGGGCGATCTGCCATTCCTCGTTGGTGGGGATGACGAGAACAGCGACCGGGCTGTCGTCGGTAGACGCGAAGGTTTCCGAGCGGGCGTTGCGATCGGCGTCGAGGTGGATTCCGAAGGCGTCCAATCCGCCAACCGCGGCGGCCCGGACTTCGGCGGAGTGCTGGCCGACGCCGGCAGTGAAGACGATCGCGTCGACGGTCCCCAGGACGGCGTAGTACGCGCCGATGTACTTCTTGATCCGCCGGCAGTAGATGTCGAACGCCAGTTGAGCCCGCTCGTCCCCAGCTGCTCGTCGCCGGGAGATCTCGCGGAAGTCGTTCACGCCGGTCAGACCCTTGAGGCCGGACTCTGAGTTCAACGTGTAGTCGGTCTCCTCGGCGGATCGTCCCGCGACCCGGGCGAGGAGTCCGTGGATCGCCGGATCGACGTCGCCCGAGCGGGTGCCCATCACGAGACCTTCCAGTGGCGTGAGGCCCATCGACGTGTCCACCGACTGCCCACCGCGGATCGCCGCGGCGGAGCAACCGTTGCCCAGGTGCAGCACGATCACGTTGATCTCGTCAGGCGAGCGACCGAGCAGCCGCGCGGCCTCGGCCGAGACGAACGCGTGCGACGTACCGTGGAATCCGTACCGGCGGACGCCGTACTTCTCCTGCCACTCATAAGGCACCGCATATGTGTAGGCGTGCGGCGGCAGCGTCTGGTGGAACGCGGTGTCGAACACGGCGACATGCGGCAGATCCGGCAGTAGCCGACGCGCGACCTTGATGCCCTCGAGGTTGGCCGGATTATGCAGCGGAGCGAGCGGGACGAGCTCCGTCACCGCCGCGATCAGCTCGTCGTCGATGAGCGCCGGCGCCGCGAACCGATCGCCGCCATGCACGACCCGATGCCCGACCGCGACGATGTCCACGTCGGCAAGCGCGGGCCCTTGCGTCTCGAACGCCCGTACGGCGGCCTCGAGCGCGGCCTCGTGGTTGGCGATCGGCTGATCGTCGTTCCACTCACCCTTCGGCCCGTGGTGCACGTGATGGCTGCTGTCCTCGCCGATCTGCTCCACGAGGCCCGTCGCGGCGGCCTCACCCGAGGCCGAGTCGACGAGGCTGTACTTGAGCGAGGACGATCCGGCGTTGATGACCAACACGTGCTCGGTCACTTCGCGCCGCCCTGCTGGGCCTGGATCGCGGTGATCGCGACCGTGTTGATGATGTCCCGCACAGTTGCCCCTCGTGACAGGTCGTTGACCGGTTTGCGCAGCCCTTGCAGGACCGGGCCTACCGCGACCGCGTTGGCCGAGCGCTGCACCGCCTTGTACGTGTTGTTGCCGGTGTTGAGGTCCGGGAAGATGAACACCGTCGCGCGGCCGGCGACGGGGGAGTCCGGCAGCTTGGTGCGGGCCACGGCGCTGTCGATGGCGGCGTCGTACTGGATCGGTCCCTCGACCGGCAGCCGCGGCATCCGTTCGCGGACGATGTTGGTTGCCTTCGACACCTTTTCGACGTCGGTCCCGGTGCCGGAGCTGCCGGTGGAGTACGAGAGCATCGCGACCCGCGCATCGACCCCGAACGCGACCGCGGTCTCCGCCGACGAGATCGCGATGTCCGCCAGCTGCTCGGCGTTCGGATCCGGGTTCACCGCGCAGTCGCCGTACACGAGCACTCGGTCCTGCAGGCACATGAAGAACACCGACGAGACGACCGACGTATCCGGCACGGTCTTGACCACCTCGAGCGCCGGCCGGATCGTGTGCGCGGTGGTGTGCAGGGCGCCCGAGACCATCCCGTCCGCGAGTCCCAGCTGGACCATCATCGTGCCGAAGTACGACACGTCCCGGACCAGCTCCCGCGCCCGGTCGAGGTCGACGCCGCGATGCTGCCGCAGCCGGTGGTACTCGGCCGCGAACCGCTCGGTCAGCTCACTGTGCTCCGGATGGACGACGGTCGCCGCGGACACGTCCACGCCGAGTGACGCGGCCTTCGCGCTGATCGTGGTCGGATCGCCGAGCAGCGTGAGGTCGGCGACACCGCGTCGCAGCAGGACGTCGGCGGCGCGAAGGATCCGCTCCTCCTCGCCCTCCGGCAGCACGATGTGCCGGCGGTCGGACACGGCGCGATCGACCAGCTGATGCTCGAACATCAGCGGCGTCACCGCACTGCTCCGCGCGAGCGCGAGCTGGTCGAGCAGAGCCTGCCCGTCGACGTACTGGTCGAAGAGAGCGAGCGCGGTGTCGATCTTGCGCGGCGCATCCTTGGTCAGACGGCCGCGAACCGCGGTGAGCTTGGTCGAGACGGCCTGCGTGCCGAGGTCGGTCTCGATGATCGGCAGCGTGACACCGAGGCCCTCGATCAGGCGTTGCACCTGCGGCGGCAGCTCGAATCCACCGTTGAGGATGACGGTCGAGATCTGCGGGAAGTTGCGCGACGCATGCGCCATCAGTACGCCGAGAACGACCTCCGGCCGGTCGCCAGCCGTCACGACCGCGGCGCCCTCGAACAACCGGTCGAGCACGTTCGGCATCGTCATGCCGGCGATCATCAGGCCGGTGACCTCGCGGTTCAGCAGCTGCGGGTCACCGCTCACCAGCCGGCCGTCGATCGGAGCCAACAGGTCGGCGACCAGCGGCTGGTTGAGCAGCGGCTCCTCCGGGATCGCGAACACCGGTGCGCCGACACCGTCCAGCGCGGCGACCAGCGGTCCGCCGTCGCTCGCGCGGTTGACGATGACCGCGAACAGCGAGCCGTGATTCGCGGCGAGCTCGGCCGCGGCCAGGTCGGCGATCGTGCGTACGTCGTGCGGCGTACGGGTGAAGCCGTTGAGCACCAGCAGAACCGGCGCGCCCAGGTTGGCCGCGATCTTGGCATTGAACGAGAACTCGGTCGGCGTGCCGACGTCGGTGTAGTCGCTGCCGACGACGAGCACCGCATCAGCGTGCTCGGCGACCGCGTGGTACCGCTGCACGATCGTGTCGAGCGCGGCGTCCGGGTCGTTGTGCACCTCTTCGTACGTGACCCCGACGCCGTCGTCGTACGAGTGCATGACCGCATCCTGCGAGATCAGGAGGTCGAGCACGTAGTCGCGACCGCCGTGGGTCGCGGTGTCGGCGCGGACGATCGGCCGGAACACAGCCACCCGCCCGACCCGTCGCGACAGCTGTTGAAGCACTCCGAGAGCCACCGTCGACTTCCCGGTCGTGCCCTCGACCGATGCGACGTACACGCTGCTGCCCATGGGTGAACCCTACTAACGGGTCAAGGCGTGCAGATGGTCGATCATCGTGTCGACGGCGATCCGCAGTGGAGCGGGATCACGGCGTACCTGGCTCAGCAGCAGACCGCCCTGCACGGCGGCCAGCATCGCCACGGCGAGCTCGGCCGGGTCCGCGTCCGCGGCGAGCTCGCCCCGGTCCCGCATCTGGACGAGGCCGTCGCGGATCAGCCCCTCCCACTGCTCGAACGCCCCGGCGAGCTGGATCCGGGCGACCGGGTCGCTCTCCGACAGATCGCTGGCCAGCGATCCGAGCGGGCAGCCGCCGGCGCACTGCACATCGGTGAGGATGCCGACCATCAGATCCCGCCAGTTCGTCAGCGAGTCGATGCTGTCGAGGCTGCCCAGCCCGCTGTGCTGGATCTCCAGGACCTGCGCGGTCTGCTGCTCGATGACCGCCGACACCAGCGCGTCCTTGCCGGGGAAGTAGTGGTAGAGCTGCGACGGGCTGACGCCGGCGGCGGCCTGAATGTCCTCGATCGTGGTGCGGGCGACGCCCTGCTCGATCATCAGCCGGGCCGCGGCCGAAACGATCCGGTCGCGGGTTGCCTGGCCCTTCCTGGTCAGCCGCTGGGTCGTCATGCCCCCACCGTAGCGATTTTGGAGTTGATACTCCAATTTCTCCGGCGAACTATTGGAGCAATCACTCCAACTAACTGGATGGGGAACGGATATGACGCAGGACTTCGCCGGCCGGACCGCGCTCGTGACCGGTGGTAACAGCGGGATCGGCCGGGCGGTGGCCGACCAGCTCGCCCGGCGTGGCGCACACGTCGTGATCAGTGGGCGGGACGTCGCGCGCGGGACGAAGGCGGTCGAGGAGATCCGGGCCGACGGCGGTACGGCGGACTTCGTCCGGGCCGATCTGGCCCGGCTCGACGAGGTGCGGTCGCTGGCGAAGCAGGCGATCGAGCTCGGCGGCGGGCACGTCGACGTACTGATCAACAACGCCGGGATCTTCCCGTTCGGGCCGACGGCCGAGACGGCGGACAGCGACTTCGACGCGGTGTACGCCGTGAACGTGCGCGCGCCGTTCTACCTGGTCGCCGAGCTCGCTCCGTTGATGGCGGCCCGGGGGTCCGGCGCGATCGTGAACGTCACCACGATGGTCGCGTACTTCGGGATGGCCGGCATGGCGGCGTACGGCTCGAGCAAGGCGGCCGTGGAACTGCTGACCAGGTCCTGGGCGGCGGAGTTCGGCGCAGCCGGTGTCCGGGTGAACGCCGTCAGCCCCGGACCGACGCGCACCGAGGGCACTGCCGGGATGGGTGAGAACCTCAACGATCTGGCCGGGACGACGCCGCTGCAGCGGGTGGGCCGCCCGGAGGAAGTTGCCGCCGGCATCGTCTTCCTGGCCTCCGACGAAGCCTCGCTGATCCACGGCGCGACCCTCCCGGTCGACGGCGGCCGCCTCGCGGTCTGACACCTTCCGGACGAGCACGGTTGGGGAGGATCTTCTCCGGATTCGGGTAGAAGATCCTCCCCAACTTCCTCCTGACGGGCTAGGAGGCGGGTGGCGTGAAGATGCCGAACTGGTTGCCGGACGGGTCCCGGAGGTAGGCGAAGGCCGGGGTGCCGGGGGCGGGGTCGGTGTTCTTGCTGATGAGCGTGCCGCCGAGCTGTTCTGCCTGGGCGCAGGTGGCTTCGAGGTCGGTGACAAGGATGTAGAAGACGGCGTGGTTGGGCAGTTGGCCGCCCGTGCCGAAGATGCCGCCCATCGGCTGCTGTGCGCCGGAGGCGGTGATGTTGCGGTAGTCCAGGCCGCCCGAGGTGAGGCTGCCGGACGACTCGAACGTCCAGTCGAACAGGCTGCCGTAGAACTTCTGCGCACCGTCCGGGTCGTCGCTCGCGACCTCGAACCAGGCCAGCGTGCCGGCTGCGGGATTCGTCATGGGATCTCTCCTTCGTCGAACTGTTTCGGTAGAGCCCACGGTTTCAGCGGTTCGCGACAGCCCTATGTCGGAGTTGGAAAAAGATCCTCGGGATGCAACGCAACGGCCGGCAGTTTGGTCTCGAAGCCGTCGACATGCAGATCGCCGGTCGCCTGCGGCCGGTGCGGCAGGATCGGCGTACGCTCGGCCTTCGTGATGCGGTCCATCCGGAAGACCCGGTCCTCCCGGCGCAGATGGCACCAGGCCGTCAGGTAGGAGCCCTTCGGACCGACGACCCAGTGTTGAGGCTCGACCTCGCGGACGGTTTCCACACCGTCGCCATTGGTGTAGAAGATCCGCAGTACCTGGTTGTCGCGGACGGCGCGCCAGATCTGCTCGGCGACGTCGCCGTCCGGATCGGGCGTCGGCCGGACCAGCAGCCGGACCTTCGCGGCAGCCGCCCGCGCTTCGTCGAGGGCCTGCTTCGGCATCGCGGCGACGATCTTCTGCAGCGCCGTCCGGGAGTCGCGGGAGAACAGCACGTGGTCGCTGCCGCTCAGGGCGACCGCGACAGCCATCGCCTCCCGGGCGGTGAAGTTGAGCGGCGGCAGACTCATCGACCGGTCCACGCTGTACCCGCCGGTGCGGCCCTGCTTCGTCGCCAGCGGCACGCCGGCCTGACCGAGCGCGCTCAGATCGCGCTCGATCGTCCTGACACTGACCTCGAAACGGGCCGCCAGCTGCCGCGCCGTACGCCCCCTCGGCCCTGCTGCCCGTAGTTCCTCGGCGAGGGCGTACAGCCGATCGATCCGGTTCATACGGGCAGGCTAAGGACCTCCATGGACAGTTCCGGTCTCGGTTCCGGGCCGGTTCCTGCGCGGGGCTACTGCGGAAGCTCGGTGCCGGTGCCTTCGGCGAACATGTAGGCGGCGTACCAGGCGGGCCAGTTCTCGTCGGCCTGACCGGTGCGGGCCTCGTGCTCGCCGTGCGCGGCGGCTGCGCGCTTCAGGGCGGCCTCGAGGTCCTCGACCTTCATGTACGTCGTCTCCTCGACCCGGCCGGGCAGCCGCGTCGTGACCTCCTGCAGCAGCCAGGTGTTGCCGTCGGGGTCGCTGAACGTCGCGAACGAGCTGTAGCTGGCGTCCTCGTCCGCCCGCCCGTCCACCCGTCCGCTCCCGTCGGTGACCTCGAACTGCGCACCCGGCGCGCCGGGGTGGAAGACCTCGCTGACCTTGGCGCCGTGCGAGAGCAGCTCGGACCGCGCCGCCTGGACGTCGGTGACGACCAGGT
The DNA here is from genome assembly GCF_004365355.1 of Kribbella pratensis. GTDB lineage: Bacteria > Actinomycetota > Actinomycetes > Propionibacteriales > Kribbellaceae > Kribbella. Next base: position 1,806,988 of record NZ_SODP01000001.1, read on the forward strand.
AGAGCCCCTGCGCCGTGCCGGGGGTGGCCGAGGTGATGTTCGTGCCGAACTGGACCGAGGCCGGCGAGCCCGGCGGCGTGAACTGGACGACGCGGAAGCCGTTGTCGAACGCGAAGTCGGCGTCGAGCCGCCAGCCGAGCCCGGTGTAGAACTCCTTGGACCGGTCGGTGTCCGCAACCGGGATGACGACGGCCTCGAGCTTCAGGTCGGTGCTGCTCATGACTTCCTCCAGAGATGTTCTCGGTTGGTTGACGCCTAATCTGCCGCTCCCGACCCGCATTGACACCAGTGAGAATCCCTGGTCATTACCCTGGCGGGCCGGTCGCGGGACCTAGACTGCCGTCGCGTGGACCATCAGTTCGTTCTGATTGCCGGTGGCGGGCTTGCGATCATGATCGCGGCGTCGGTGTTCGCGCGGCGAACGGGGGTCGCGGCGCCGTTGCTGCTGGTCGCGTTGGGGATCGGGGCGAGCTACCTACCGGGTACGCCGGAGATCCACATCGAGCCGGAGATCATCCTGGCGGGCGTGCTGCCACCGCTGCTGTACGCGTCGGCGGTCCAGCTGCCGGTTCTCGACGTACGGCGGAACTTCGGTCTGATCTCGTGGTTGTCGGTTGTGATGGTGATCGCGTCGGCGCTGGTGATCGGGGCCCTGGTCCACGCGCTGTTCCCGAGCATCTCGTTCGCGCTGGCGACCGCGCTCGGCGCCGTGGTGAGCCCGACCGACGCGGTCGCGGCGACCGCGATCGGGCACCGGGTCGGACTGCCGCCACGCCTGATGACCGTGCTCGAGGGTGAGAGCCTCGTCAACGACGCGTCGGCGCTCGTCGTGCTGCGTACGGCGGTCGCCGCGCTCGCCGTCACGACGCACTTCAGCCTCGGCCACACCGTCCTCGACTTCGCCTGGGCGGTTGTGGGCGCGATCGTGATCGGGCTGGTTGTCGGCGTGCTCACGGCGCGGCTTCGGCAACGGCTCGACGATCCGGTGCTGAACACGACGATCTCGTTCGCCGTACCGTTCCTCGCGTACTTCCCGGCCGAGGAGTTGCACGCATCCGGCGTACTCGCGGTCGTCATCGCCGGTCTACTGACCGGAGCACTCGGCAGCCGGAAGTTCAGCGCCCGCGACCGCCAGACGCAGGCGACGACCTGGACGACGATCAGCTTCATCCTGGAGAGCGGAGTCTTCCTCGCGATGGGTTACGAGCTGCCGCAACTCGTCGACGACGCTCGTGCGGAGACGACCGTGGGCGAGATCGCCGGGCTCGTCCTGCTCGTGCTCGGCCTGCTGGTCGTACTGCGGTTCGTCGGGCTGGCGTGGCCGGCGCTGATCGGGCGCATCGGCTCCGGCAAGCGCAACGAGCAGCTCCGGGCCAGGCTGAGCGAGATGGAGGAACATCTGGACTCGATGGAGCCGACGGGGGAGCGCGAGGAGAACCGTCTCGCCTGGGCCCGCAAGCGGCTCGCGCGCAGCCAGGCGGACGTGGACTTCGAGGAGCGGGAGCCGATCACCGGCCGCGGCCTGGTCGTGCTGGCCTGGGCCGGCATGCGTGGTGTCGTCACCGTTGCAGCCGCCCAGACCATCCCGGCCGGTACGCCGCATCGCGCGACCGTCGTCCTCGCCGCGTTCGTCGTCGCGCTGATCACGCTGGTGCTGTTCGGGCTGTCGCTGCCCGTGGTGATCGCGCGGATGCGGTTCAGTTCGGAGAGCGCCGAGGACAAGCGCGACTCCGTCCAGGCGCTGATGCGGCAGATCGGCGAGGCCGCGATCGACGCCGTCGGCCCGCTCGATCAGCAGACCGTCGACGGCGAGCCGCTCGATCCCGTCGTGGTCAGCACACTCAAAGACCGGATCGTGCCCCGGCTGGTCTCCGGGAGCCGGCAGCTCCTGGAGACCAAGCCGGACCATCGCGACCAGATGACGATCATCCAGAACCGCTACCTGGACGCGATGCGCGAAGCCCTCGGGACCGAACGCAGCATCGGCGTCTACAGCTCGGACACCTACCGCCAGGTCGAAGGCTTCCTCGACGCCGTCGAGCAGCGCTTCACGACCGCCTAGAGCAGGTGCCGGGTGAAGAACCGGACCATGCTGTCGACCTCGAAGCGGGGGACCTCTTTGTGGGCCCCGGCGTTCGCGTGGAGGCTCTTCTGCGGTGACGCGAACGCGTCGAACAACGCCATCGCGGACTGGCGCGGGATGTGCTGGTCGTCCCATTGCAGCGCGAACTCGACCGGCACCGTGATCCGGCGGGCGTGCTCGGCGAGCGTCTCGTCGTACCAGAAGACGCCGAACACCGCCGCGGTGATCCGCGGATCCGTGGCCACCAGCGGTATGCCGATCGCGGTGCCCATGTTGAGCCCGAAGTACCCGAACGGGCCCTTGATCCCGGGGAGCTGCTCGAGCGCGTCCAGGGTCGCCTGCCATTCGGGTACGGCGCGCTCGGCGAGGTGGAGGTTGTAGGGGACGACGATCGGCCCGACCGGTTCGCCGATCTCCATCGCGTGCTGCATCGCGACGGTCTCGCGCTCGTCGAGCGCCGTCCGCGGCCGGTCGCCGTGGCCGGGGGCGTCGATGGAGACCGCGTGGAACCCGGCTGCGGTGAGCATCCGGGCCCGGCCGACCATCGGGGCCGCCTTGCTGTCGCGTCCACCGCCGTGGCCGAGCAGGACTAGCGGAGCCTGGTCGACAGCTACCGGCGACCAGAGCATGCCGTGGACGTCGCCGAGGATGAACTCGCGCTCGAGGACGCCGTTCGTGGTGGCGGTGCTGATGAACTGCAAAGAAGTAGTCATGATCGTGCCTTTCCAGGAGTGCCTGCGTGTCGGCGCTCCGGGCGACACCTACTTCGGTCGCCGCTCCGTGACGGTGAGAGGGAGCGCCCATCTCGATACCTCGCGCATGGTGCTCACCTCCTCTGTGAAGTCACGTTCGCCGGGAACGGTACAGCTCCGGCGGGTGCCGTCGCCATCGAATTACCAGTCGGCGACGCGTTCCTGGGTGCGGTCCTCGGTGGCGACCAGGACGTCGAGGAGGAACTCCTGCAGGTCGGTGCGGATGTCGCGGTGCAGGGGATCGTCCCAGAGGTTCTGCTGCTCGTCGGGGTCGGCGATCAGGTCGTACAGCTCGCCGGTGCGCTCGCGGGAGGTCGCGTGCTGGACGACGAGCTTCCACTGGTCCCGGCGAAGCATCGTGAGGTGGACGGGTGGATCGTACGGGTGGCCGCTGTTGCGGTACTCGCTCAGCGCCCAGCCGCGACCGCTCGACCGATTAGTGGCCAAGGGCAACAGATCCTGACCCTGACCCCGAGGCTGCAGGCCGGCGGCGGTGAGGATGGTCGGGGCGAGATCGATCCATTGGACCAGCTCGGCGCAGCGGGTGCCGGGCTCCAGCCGGGAGGGCCAGCGGAGGATGAGCGGGACGCGGACCGCCTGCTCGTACATCATCGGGCCTTTGAGCATCAGCCGGTGGTCGCCGAGCATCTCACCGTGATCGCTGGTGAAGATCACGAGCGTGTCGTCGCTGAGCCCCTCCGCGTCCAGGGCGTCGAGGATGCGGCCGACCTCGTCGTCCACGAGTGTGACCATCGCGTAGTACGCGGCCTTGACCTCTTGCAGCTCTTCGGGGGAGTACGACGTGTAGCCGCGCGCATGTCCGGCGTATGACGCCTTCGAGGCCTCGGTCTGGATGGGCGGCTTGCTCGCGAGGTCGTCGGGGATGGGACGGGTGAGTTGCTTCGCGCGGTAGCGGCGTACGTAGTCGTCGGGGGCGCCGAAGCCGTGGTGGGGGTCGAAGAAGTTCGCGATGAACAGGAAGGGCTTGGCGCGATCGCGGGAGTGGGTGAGGAAGTCGATGGTCTGGTTGCCGATCCACCGGCTGTAGTGCAGGTCGGTCGGGAGGGTGTCGTAGTCGACGTCCCTGCCTGCTAGATCGGGGCGGAGGGTGTGGAGCCACCGGTGGTACTGGTTCTCCGAGGAGCCCGGGTACGGGTCGTGCGCCCAGCGGAAGACGCGGAAGCCGTCGTCAAGGCGTTTCTCGGACCGCCCGCCGAAGCAGGCGTTGAGGTGGAACTTGCCGACGAGGCCGCAGTCGTAGCCGGCGTCGGCCAGGTCCTTGCTGAACAGCCGCGCGTGGTCGGGGAGGCCGACGCCGTTCGCCCAGAGGCCGTGAGCGTGGACGTACCGGCCGGTCATCAGGCTCGCGCGGGACGGGGCGCAGACGGGGCTCTGCACGTAGCAGTTCTCGAACAGCACGCCCTGGGCGGCCAGGCGATCGAGGTTGGGGGTCTCGATCTCGTTGTTGCCGTAGGCACCAAGCGCGGAGAACCGCTGCTGGTCGGTGCAGATGAGCAGGACGTTGGGCGGCATACGCGTCAGTCTATTAAATTCGGACTGTTGACAAAAATGTGCCACACCGGCGAGAGTCGGGTGTCGTGGGCAGTGAATCGCGAGGACCGCTGCGGCTCCTGCGGGAGACGCACGAGGAGCGCGTCATCACCGCATTGCGCACGCAAGGCCCTCTGACCCGAGCTCAGTTGGCCGAGCAGACGGGGCTGTCCCGGGCGACGCTGTCCTCCATAGTCCAGACGCTCCTCGCCAGGCAGATGGTCACAGAGCGGGGCGCGGCGGAGGAGGCGGTCGCCGGCACCCCCGGTGCGGTGCGCCGGTCGGGTGCCGGCGTTCGCGGGCGGCCGGTTTCGGTGCTGACGTTGAATCCCGGTGGTGGGCTTGCGGTGGGGATGGATCTGGGGCATCGGCGGGTGCAGGTGACGATTGCGAACGTTGCGCACGAGATCGTCGCGTCCGATGGGATCGCGTGTGCGGAGCGCACGTCGTGGGCGCGTCGGGTGCAGCTCGCGATCGACCTTGTCGATGAGTTGACCGCGCGCCACGAGATCTCGCTGATCGGGCTCGCCGGACTCGGAGTAGGCATCGTGGGCCCGGTCGCGCCCGAGCTGTCGGTCAGGTCGGCTCGTGGGCCCTCGCCGGGCCGGAGCGGGCTCGTGCGGGGCGCGCTGGCCGAGCGGTTCGGCGTACGTGTGTCTGTGGACAACAACACTCGGCTGGCTGCGCTGGCGGAGGCTACCTGGGGTGCTGGGGCCGGGGTGGAGAGCGTGCTTTATCTGCGGCTCTCGTACGGAGTCGGCGGCGGGCTGGTGCTCGGTGGGCGGCTGCTGGCCGGGGCCGGGGGAGCGGCGGGGGAGTTGGGGCATATCAGCGTCGATCGGGACGGACCGCGCTGCTCGTGTGGCGGTCGCGGATGTCTCGAGCTGTACCTCGCGAACCTGGTCGACGAGTACGGCGGCTTCGACAGCCTCAGTCCCCACGCAATCACAACCATCGCGACCCGGACGGGCGAGGTGCTGGCGGCGGCCTGCAACGCGGTCAACCCGGAGGTGGTTGTCGTCGGAGGTGAGCTGACTGCCGCCGGTGAGCACCTGTTCCGGCCGCTGCGTAAGGCGCTTCGCGAGTACACCCACACACAGGTCCACCGCACCCTGCGTGTCACGCAAGCACAGCTCGGGTACGACGCGGCCGCCCGCGGCGGGATCGCTCTCGTGCTGACCAACCCACCCGAGGAGGCCGAGTGGCGAAGAACATCCTGTTCCTGATGACCGACCAGCACCGCGTTGACACATTAGGGTGCTATGGCAACCAAATCTGCGAGACCCCGAACCTCGACGCCCTCGCTGCGTCCGGCACCCGCTTCACCAACGGCTTCACTCCGACGGCGATCTGTACGCCGGCCCGCGCCACCCTGCAAACCGGCGTACTCCCGTATCGGCACACCCTGCTCGCGAACTACGAACGCAACGTCGGCTACCGCGAAGAACTCGACGACACCTTCCCCGTCTTCTCCCACTACCTCGCCGGCTATCAAGTGGGCCACGTCGGCAAGTGGCACGTCGGCAAGGACAAAGGCCCGCGCGATTTCGGCTACGACGGCGAGCACTACCCCGGCTGGGGCAACGCCGTCGATCATCCCGACTACCTCAGCTACCTGGCCGAGCGCGGGTATCCGCAGTTCAGCGTCCGCAACCCGGTCCGCGGCACCTTCGCCAACGGTGAACCGGGCAACCTTCTCGCCGGCCTCCTGGAGCAGCCCGTGGAGGCGACGTTCGAGTATTTCCTCGCCGAGCGCACCATCGAGCAACTCCGGCGCTTCGCCGCCGACGGCCGCCCGTTCTACCTCACCTGCAACTGGTTCGGCCCCCACCTCCCGTACCTGCTGCCCGAGGCCTACTACTTCCGGTACGACGCCGCCGGCGTTGAGCTCCCCGCCTCCGTAGCCGAGACGTTCGCCGGCAAACCGCGCGTCCAGCAGCATTACTCGTCGCACTGGACCTACGACAGCATCGGCCCGGACCGGTGGCGTGAACTCGTCGCGGCGTACTGGGGCTACGTCACGCTCATCGACGAGCAGATCGGCCGCATCCTCGCACTCGTCGACGAACTCGGCCTCACCGACGAGACCGCCGTACTGTTCACCGCCGACCACGGTGAATTCACCGGCGCGCATCGCCTGCACGACAAAGGCCCGGCGATGTACGACGACATCTATCGCGTCCCGCTGATCGCCAAAGTCCCTGGTCTGCCGGCCGGACGCGTGGAGGACTCTTTCGCGACCCTGACCGACCTGACGCCGACGTTCCTCGAGTTGGCCGACGTCGAAGCGCCGGAGCACTACCAAGGGCGCTCGCTGCTGCCCTTGATCAAAGGCGAGCGGCCGCACGATTGGCCGACGGAGGTCGTCGCCGAATTCCACGGCCACCACTTCCCGTACCCGCAGCGGATGATCCGCACCGACCGCTACAAGCTCGTCGTCAACCCGGCCGACGTCAACGAGCTCTACGACCTGTCCACCGATCCGGACGAGCTCCACAACCGGTACCAGCATCCCGAACTCGCCGCAGTACGCCGTGAGCTGACGACCCGCCTGTACGACGTACTCCGGGACCGCGGCGACAACTTCTACCACTGGATGACGTCGATGTTCGAGGTCGGCGGCAAGAGCTACGACACCGCGCTCAGCGCTCTCGATCAGGAGGCAGCTCGCCCGTGACCCGGCCCGCCGAGATCAACATCCGCCGCGACCAGCGCCACTCGATCGATCCGATGATCTACGGCCATTTCCTGGAGTCGGCCTTCTTCGGCAACATCCAGGGCGGCGTCTTCGATGAGGGCTCGCCACTGGCGTACGGCGGGGACGACGTCCGCAGCGGTCTGCGGACGGACGTGATCAAGCTCTGCCAGGAGCTCGGGCTCCCGGTCGTGCGTTGGCCCGGCGGCAACTTCACATCGGCGTACCACTGGGAGGACGGGATCGGTCCGCGCGCGGCGCGCCCGCGGCGGCTCGAGCTGGCGTGGGGCTCGGAGGAGGACAACCACTTCGGCACCGACGAGTTCCTGACCTGGTGCGCTGAGGTCGGCACCGAGCCGTACCTTGCCCACAGCTGCCGCGATGTCGACGAGGCTGTGCGCTGGGTCGAGTACACGAACTACGGTGGCGACACGGAGTACACCCGCAAGCGTGGGCGTGAGCCATACGGCGTCAAGTGCTGGGGCCTGGGCAACGAAGTGTACGGCGACTGGCAGATGGGCCACCGGACCGCCGACGCGTACGCCGCCGACGCCGCCGAGCACGCCCGCTTCATGCGAGCCGTCGACCCGACCCTGAAGCTCGTTGCCGTCGGAAACCTTGACCAGCAATGGACCGAGACCGTGCTGGGTGCCGTCGGCAACCAGATCGACTACCTGTCGTTCCACCTCTACGGCGCGACAACCCAGCTGGTCGACGGCGCGTCGGAGTACGACGAGATCGTTGCCCAGTCGCTCTATTTCGAGCAGCGGATCGTCGAGTACTCCGACCTCGTCGCGGACTTGGCGCGACGGCCGATCGGGCTCGCGCTGGACGAGTGGAACATCCGTCACGTCGAACCCGCGAGCTGGCCCGTCCCGCGCCCCTCGGACGACGGCGGGACCGTGGCGCGTGACGTCGACGGCCTGCCGACGTACCCGGCGGATCGCGTCAACCGCTGGAGCCCGCGCACCCTCGCCGACGCGCTGTTCTACGCCGGTGTCTTCCACGCGCTACATCGCGCCGCCGGTCGCGAGGTCCCAGTGACGATGGCCAACACCGTCAACCTGCTCAACGCCAACGGCGTGATCGTCGCCCGGCCGGGTGGTGCCGTGCGAGCGGCGACATACCACGTGTGGGATCTGTACCAGAACCACCTCGGCCCGGTCGCGCTCGCTGCCGACGTACGTTCGTCCGGCCGGCTCGCCGCAGTACGTCAGGGCGACGAGCGCGACCACCGAGGTGACTTCCGCACCCGCCCGGCGACGGTTCCCGACCTGGACGTCTCCGCGACCACAGATGGCCGCGCACTCCAGCTCGCCGTCATCAACCGCCACCGGGACACAGCAATCCGCGCCGACCTGACCCTGGACGGCCGTCGGGACACCCTGCCGCTGCGGGCCACCGTCAAGCAGCTAAGTGCGGATGATGTGCTCGCCTCCAACACGCTCAGCAACCCGGACGCCGTCGTACTCCGCAATCTCGGCGTGCTGGATCTGCCGGAGCCGACCTACGAGTTCCCGCCCCACAGCATCACGCTGCTGTCGTTCGCCCTCAGTGGATGACGAGGCGCATCAGGACGCGGGGATGGCCGGCCAGGGTGGAGGTGGTGTCGGCGGACTTGGTGAAGCCGGCCCGTTCGAAGTTCTTGCGGATGCCGGCGTACGCCATCGTCAGGTCGACCTTGCTGTCGCCGTTGTCCAGGGGATAGGCCTCGACGACCGGGGCGTCGTTCGCACGGGCGAAGTCGACGGCGCCCGTGATCAGCGCGTGGGAGATGCCCTGACCGCGATGACCTGGCCGGACACGGATGCACCAGAGCGACCACACCGGGAGGTCGTCGACGTGCGGGATCTTCCGGTTGCGGGCGAAGGTGGTCGCCGCGCGCGGTGCGATCGCGGCCCAGCCGACTGGGATGTCGCCGTCGTACGCAAGGACTCCGGGCGCGGGCCGCTCGTTGCAGAGCTCCGCGACGTAGTCGGCGCGCGCTTGGCCCTTCAGCGTGTTGTTCAGCTTGGACGGGATGCGGTAGCTGAGGCAGAAGCAAACCGTGGAGGTCGGCGACTTGGGACCGATGACCGCGCGGACGTCCTCGAAGACAGTCGCCGGCCGGACATCGATCATTCGGCCACCAACAGCTGGTTGTGGATCATGAACGCAGTACGGAGTTCCTTGTAGCCGACGCGGTCGAACAGGACGGTCATCGTCGTACCGTCGTAGTGCTCGACCAGACCGGCGCCGAACGTCCGGTGCTTGACGCGGCTGCCGATCGGGAACGGCTCCTCCTCGGGCGGCGCCGCCGTACGGCCGGCCAGGTCGTTGTCGCAGTTGCCGCACGGGCCCTCGTAGTGCTCGCCGAAGTAGCTCAGCAGCCACTCGCGCCGGCAGCCGCCGTACTCCGCGTACGTCGACATCATCTCGACCCGGGACCGGGCGACCTCGCGCCGGTCGTGCTCGACCGCCGAGGCCGCCGCGACGGCCTTGTCGACGTCGACGCCGCGGGCCAGGTGGAACTGGTGGCCGATGGCAACGACCCGGGCGTCGGTGAGCCGGCCGAGGGCACGCTCGACGCGAGCTGCACTGAGCTGCGTCGCGGCGGTGAGCTCGGCGATGTTCGCGGGCCGGTGCTCGTGGATGGCGGTCGCGACCGCGACGAGGTCCTCGTCGGTGACGCCGCCGGAGGCGAAGAAGCGGTTCAGGCCGAGGTCGGCGTGCCGGAAGAACAGCTCGATGTCGGCCGGTTCGCCGTCGCGGCCCGCGCGGCCGATCTCCTGGTAGTACGCGTCGATCGAGGCAGGCGCCTCGGCGTGACTGACCCAGCGGATGTCAGGCTTGTCGATGCCCATCCCGAACGCGATCGTGGCCACCACGACGCGGCAGTCACCGGCGAGAAAGGTGTCCTGGACCTCGCGGCGCTGCTTGGCCGACAGCCCGGCGTGGTACGGGTGCGCGGACACGCCCGCGGTGTTGAGATCGGACGCGAGCTCCTCGGCGTGGCGGTGTGTGGCGACGTACACGATGCCCGGGCCTCGGGACGACCGGACATGGCTGAGGAGCCGGCGGTTCTTGGTGTCGTCGTCGGCGAACGCGAACACGGCGAGGTTGAGGTTCGGCCGGTCGAAGCCGCCGACGACGACGGCCGGGTCGTCCATCTCCAGGCGATGCGCGATCTGCTTGCGGACCGGCGGAGCAGCCGTCGCGGTCAGCGCGAGCACCGGCGGCCGTCCCATCGCTTTGATCGCGGCCGCCAGCCGGAGATAGTCGGGCCGGAAGTCCTCGCCCCACTCGCTCACCAGATGGGCCTCGTCGACCGCAAGTAGCCGAGGCCGTGACTTCGCCAGCAGTTCGAGTATGTCGGCATGCGTCAGCTGCTCCGGCGACATCAGCACGAACCCCGGCCGCCCGTCCATGAGCAGCTCACGAGCCGCATGGCCGCCGGCGCGATCGGTCGCGTTCAGCTCGGCGACCTCGACGCCGGCAGGATGCTTCGCCAACGCCCGCAACTGGTCCCGCTGCAGCGCCACCAGTGGGCTCACGACCACGGTCACCCCGCCGAGCGCCAGACCCGCGAGTTGATAGATCGCCGTCTTGCCGGTCCCGGTGGCGAGCACGGCCAACGTGTCCCGCCCGTCGAGCACCGCCCGGACGGCATCCTCCTGCCCCGGCCGCAGCGACTCGTACCCCAGCCATTCGCGAGCGAGCGCGACGATGTCCCTCACGGTCACATCATGCCTCGCCGCGCTGGACCGCTCGCCAGCGCCAGAGGTACATCCCGGCCAGCGTCCGCTGCGGCCGCCACACCTGCCCCAGCTTCTCGACCTCGGCGGGCTTGGGCAGCTCCGGCAGCTTGTATACCGCCTCGACCGTCCGCCGGATCTCGAGGTCGCCGACCGCGAGCACATCCGGCCGGAGCAGGTGGAAGATCAGGAAGATCTCCGCCGTCCACCGCCCGATCCCCTTGATGGCGGTGAGCTGAGCGACCACCTCGTCATCCGGAAGGTCCGGCAGCCGCTCCAGCTCCAGTTCACCCGAGATCACATGTTCCGCGAGCGATCGCAACGAGGCAGTCTTCGCATGCGACAACCCCACGGCGGTTCGCAGCGCGTCCGGTTCGTCGGCCAGCAACTCCTCCGGTGTCGGCGTGCGCCCGCCGAACCGCTCGAGAATGCGCCCGAAGATGGCCTGAGCGGCAACATTCGAGATGTTCTGCCCGACGATCGCCCGCACCAGCACGCCGTAATGCTCGGCCGGCAGATCCGGAACCCCGCTATCCAGACTCACCGACAACGGCACCCCGACGGCCTCAACCACGTCATCAATCACCCGACCAAGCACGGAGTCGACCCGCCGCAAGTAGTCCTCCGGGGTTTCAGCGGGCATGGCGCCGGCTCCGTACCGTCAAGGACAGGTTGTCGCCGGTCCGGTCGATCAGCAGCAGGCCGCGCGATTCGGCGTACTCGAGAGTCGCTCGTACTTCGACCTCCGACGCGCACGTCCGCTCGGCGAGCGATGCGACGGTCTGTTCGGTGCCGCCCCAGAGCGCCACTGACACGATGTCGGCGGCATAGCCGGTGTACTGCTTCACCGCCCGGGAAGCCTTGAGGAACGTGACTGCCTGCGCCGGGAGCTGGACGACGTCCTCAGCGGATGGCGGGTGCTCAACCGCGCGGTAGCGCAAGCCGTCGAAGCTGATCAGGTGGAGTGCGAGGTAGAGCGGTAGCAGCTCGCGGCGGGTGGTTGGCTCGGGTACGTCGACCTGACCGGCGAGCTCCCCGAGGCTCGGCCAGTCCGGCCGGGACGGAGGACCCTGGCGGAGCGGCTGGTCGAGCCAGTCGGGGCCGCGATGGTGATCGGCGCCCCACGCGTCGATCTCGTCGGCGCTCACACCGTCGGGCTTCCCGAACCACTCGATCACGTTCGCGACCTCGATCTCCTGGAACCCGAGCACCGAACCCCAGCCCGGATCCGGCGCCCAGACCGGCGGCCTGGCCCGGCGAATCCACCGCGGCGGCTCCACCTCTCCGGCAACCGGCCAGAAGTCCAAGTGCCAGACGTCGGTCGGCTGGAGGTCGTCCTCGTCGTCCGGCAGGGGAGTCGGCGGCAACGGCCGGTGTGCCAGTCGGACGCGGTACAGGCCCGGATCACCGAGCTTCAGGTGGTCTTCGCCAGGGCCGCTCATGAGGTCGCTCAGCGCGACGACGCCGGACGGACTCCGGTACGGCAGCTCGACGACGTCTGTCCACGCGTCCGGGACTTCGTCACCCGGTGGGTCGTCGTGCGCTTGCAGTTGTACGACGCAAGGGCCGTCCCCGCCGGCGACGTACAGCCATCCGTGCCCCGAGCGACCGAGCGAGCCGACCGGATGCGCATCGTTGTCGGACGTCTCCTCGTGGTCCATCGAATCCCATACGTCCAGCACCACGAGGATGCCCGAGTCGGGCAAGTAGTGGTCGTCCCCGCGTCTCCCCAGAACACCCATCCCCGAACCGTAGTACAGGGGTCAGTACAGCGGTCAGTGGTTCACGGTGTAGACGAGTTTCTGGATGCCGTTGGGGTAGGAGGCGCTGTCGGTGAGGGTGAGGGGGAGCTTGTCGCGGTCGGCGTCGCTGAAGAGGCGTTTGCCGGCGCCGAGGAGGACCGGGAAGACCAGCAGGTGGTAGCGGTCGATCAGGCCGGCGTCGGACAGGTTGCGGTTCAGGGTGGCGCTGCCGTTGACGATGATCGGGCCGCCCTCGGTCTCCTTGAGTGCGGCGACGTCGTCGAGTGAGCGCAGGATGGTGGTCTCGCCCCAGTTCGTCACCAGGTCGCTGTCCTGCAGCGTGGTCGACACGACGTACTTCGGCATCGCGTTGTAGCCGGCGAACTCGACCGTCATCCCCGGCCAGACCGGCGCGAACGACTGGTAGCTGACCCGGCCGAGCAGCAGTGCCGTCGCCTCGTCCTGCTCGGTGCCCTTGAGCTCGTACGCCGCCTCGTCGAACGGGATGTCCTTGAACGTCCACCCGGAGTTCCGGTAGCCCGGCTCGCCGCCGGGAGCCTCGACGACACCATCGAGAGAGATGAACGCGGTGGTGATGAGAGTACGCATCAGATGCTCCTTGTTCGGTTGGTTATGCCTGTGCGTCGAGCGAGGCCCGGTGAATGCGACACGTCATGATGTGACGCCCGTCACTCGGCCGTGATGATCCAGGCCGCTGACTCGAAGAGGACGCCGTCGCCCGTGTCGTGCGCTGCGAGCATCGCCCGCAGGGCCGCCTCCGCACGCTCGGCAGCGGCTGGGTCGAGCTCCGCGAGGAGCGCCTGCGGCTCCCGGAGCCGGAGGACATTCGCGTACGCCGCCTCGACGTCTGCCCCGTAGAACAGCGGCTCATGAACTGCGGTGAAGGTCGGAGCAGCGAACCCGGCAGATGTGAGGATGTCCCGCGTCACGTCCTCCGCCCCGAGCGCGAACGCCGACTCGTCGCGGAACGTCCCGCCGATGGCTTCCGGAATCACCCGCGCCCACTCGTTCTCCGCCCGCGGCTGCCAGACCAGCACCACCAGCCGGCCGCCCGGACGCAACGCCCGCCGCAGATTGGTGAACGCACCAACCAGGTCCTCGAAGAACATCACGCCGAACCGGCTGATACAGACGTCGAAAGACTCCGGCTCGAACTCGTACGTCGCAGCGTCGGCCAGCAGGTAGTCGACGTTCGGCACCGGCTGACGACGGGCGTGCTCAAGCATCCGCTCCGATACGTCGACACCAAGCACACTGCCTCGCCCGGCATCCGCCGCCGCGTCCCGCGTGGTCTGCCCACCACCGCAACCGACGTCGAGCACCCGATCCCCGTCGCGTACGCCGCATGCATCGCGAAACCGCGAGCGATAGAACCGCATCTCCGCGTCGTAGTCGAACATTGCCCAAGGCTAAGGGCGGCCGTTCACCTCGGCTGCCTACGCTCCACGGCATGTCGATCAGAACCGTCGATGACCTGATGAACCTGCTCGCGGACTGCGAGGACGCATGGGACATGCCCGACCGCAGCGGCGATCCGGTCGACATCCTCGATCACGACCGCCAGTGCGCCGAGCTGCTGCGCCGCGACTTCCCGGACGACGAGGAGCTCCAGGTCGCGGGGCTCGTGCACGACATCGGTCACCTGCTGCGGCCCGGCGACGATGCAGGTCATGGCCGGCACGGCGCGGACGCAGTACGAGGTCTGCTGGGGGAGCGGGTGGCGCGGCTGGTGGAGCTGCACGTGGTCGCGAAGCGGTACCTGGTGGCGACGGACGCGGTTCACGCGGAGCGGTTGTCCGCGTCGAGTCGCCGTACCTTGGTCGCTCAGGGTGGCGCGCTGTCGGAGGACCAGGTCCGGGCCTTCCGCCACGATCCTGAGTTCGCCGCGGCGGTCGCGTTGCGGCGGGCCGACGATGCCGGGAAGGTCGTCGGACTCGAGGTCGCACCGCTCGAGTCGTGGCGCCCGGTCGTCGAGCGGGTCGTCGAGCGGGCTGCCCAGCGGGCTGCCGAGCGGGTCGCGCGCGGTTAGGCGGCGGGGAGGAACACGACGCGGTTGCCGTCGGGGTCCTGTGTGTCGGCAGCGGGTTCCGCGGCGGTCAGGCCGAGGTGGTCGATGGCGGACGCGGCGTCAGGCACGAGTTTGACCGCGTCGGCGCCGATCCGGAACGTGTCGTCGGCGATGCGTCCCATGCCGAGGTGCGTGCCGTAGAACTCGATCGCCGCGTCGAGATCGGGCGCGGCCACAGCCACGTACGACAGACCGTGCACCGGACCGGCGGTGATCGGCGGCACCCGGAACTCCTCCGAGCGCTGCAGCAGCTCGACCCGTACGCCGTTCGGATCGGACAGGAACGCGAGCCGGCCCTGACCGCTGCCCGCGACCCGGGGCGACGAGATCTCGCCGTACCCGAGCGCGATCAGCCGCGCATAGTCGCCGTCGAGATTGTCGGTCATGAAGCCGACATGGTTGAGCCCGTACGTCGCCTCCGGGTCGGACTGCTCGGGGTGGAGCAGCTCGACCAGGCCGGTGGCGATCTGGACATGCACCCGGTGAACGCGTGACTTCGACATGAACAACCGGTCGACCACCTCCGCGCCGAGACCGTCGTAGAACGACAAGCTCGCCTCGAGATCCCGCACCGGGCCGCCGACATGGTTCAGCTCATAGATCACGGTGCCACTCTAGCAAGCGCTTTCCGGTCGCGTCGCCACTCAGCGTTCTCTCAGCTGTACGCCGGGTGGCGTCATCTGGTGGTCACGTCCTGGCCACCTCACGTCCGGTGGCGACCCCTAGGTTCCAGCTGTCTTGACCTACCAGAAAGGCCCGGAATGATCAGGAAAAAGGCATTCGTGGCCGCCTTCGCGGCGGCCTCGGTGATTGCTGCGGCAGGGATGGCCTCGGCCGCTGCCAGCGGGGCGTTCGACACGGCTCGCGGCGACGACTCAGCTGCCGAGTCGGCGTCGCACCAGCCCCAGCGCGGGCCGAAGAACGTGATCTTCTTCCTCGGTGACGGTATGGGCACCCAGGAGATCACCGCGGCGCGCTACTACCAGGGCGTCCAGAACAAGCTCAACGTCGACCGGGCCCGCTACACCGGCTTCGACACGACCTGGTCGGTGAAGCCCGCCGCCAAGCCGCCGTACAAGCCGGACTACGACCCCGACTCGGCCTCCACCGGCTCGAGCTGGGCGACCGGCAAGAAGACGATCGACGAGCGGATCTCGCAGGGTCCGAGCAGCGCCGACAACGTCCCCGGCACGAACTACCAGACCGTCCTGGAGCTGGCGCAGAAGCGCGGCCTGAAGGTCGGCGACGTCTCCACCGCCGAGATCACCGACGCCACGCCGGCGGTGCTCGCCTCGCACATGTCGCTGCGCGGGTGCCAGGGCCCGGCCGACATGACCGCGTGCCCCCAGGAGACCAAGGCGGCCGGCGGCCTCGGCTCGATCGCGGAGCAGGAGGTCGACCACAAGGTCGACGTACTGCTCGGCGGCGGCCGCGCCCGGTTCGAGCAGAAGATCACCGGCGGTCCGTACGCCGGCAAGACGGTCGTCGACCAGGCCAAGGCGAAGGGCATTCAGTACGTCACCGACGCCGCCGGTCTGAAGTCGGTCAACGACGACAAGCCGGTGCTCGGCCTGTTCAACAGCAGCAACATGTCGTTGGAGTGGAGCGGCCCGACCGCCTCCCTCGGCAAGGGCAACGCGGCGCAGTCCTGCAAGGAGAACCAGCGTCCGTCCAATGAGCCGAGCCTGTCGGACATGACGTCGAAGGCGATCAGCCTGCTGGAGAACAAGAAGGGCTTCTTCCTGCAGGTCGAGGGTGCCTCGATCGACAAGCAGGACCACGCCACCAACGCCTGCGGCCAGATCGGTGAGACGGTCGCGTTCGACAAGGCGATCGGCGTCGCGCTGAACTACCAGAAGACGCACCCGGACACGCTGGTCGTCGTGACCGCGGACCACGCGCACACCAGCCAGATCGTCGGCGAGGACGCCTCCGGCTCGGGTCTGCCGACCGGCTGGTCGACCAACCTGACCACCAAGGACGGCCAGACGCTGACTCTGACCTACGGCACCGCCGGTTTCGGCGGCGACGGCAAGGCCCCGGTGGCCGTGCCGCCGAGCCAGCAGCACACGGGTGCGGTCGTCCCGGTCTGGGCCAACGGCCCGGGTGCCGACGCGGTTCTCGGCACCAACGACCACACGCACCTGTTCGACGTTCTTCAAGGCAGGTAACACCCGTTTGAAGCAAACGTGTGGCCTTCGTTTCTTAGCGAAACGGAGGCCACGCGTGAGTGGTGCGGTGTCCGTGGTGCCGTGCAGTATGGGGCGATGGATTCCCTGCACTTCGAGAGCCGGGACCTGGCGAGGACCGAGGAGTTCCTCAACCGGGCCTACACCAAGATGCAGATCGGCGGCACCGCGAAGGACGCGAGCACCCGGATCTCCCGGGCCGCCGCGGACTCGATCAGCATCGACCGGCTCGAGATCGGTTTCGAGATGAGCTACGACGCCGACCCGCTCGGCAAGATCTGCCTGTGCGAGGTGGTCTCCGGCAGCATCGAGAACCACGCCACCGACGGCTGGAAGGACGAGTTCCGCCCAGGGGACCTGGTCTCGTTCGCCCCTCCGGAGCGACCGTTCTCCGGCAAGGTCTGCCGGTCGTCGTACAGCATCACGATGTTCGACCCGGCGCTGCTGACCCGCGTCGCGGGCGCAGGCCGGAAGGACGATTCGCCGGTCCGGCTGCTGTCCCACCGGCCGTACTCACGCCCGGCGGCGCGTCAGCTGTCGAGGACGATCGCCTACCTGGGTGATCAGCTGTCCGATCCCGCCGTACAGGACTCGCCGCTGGTGCGCGCGTCGGTCTCGCAACTGCTCGCCTCGAGCGTGCTTGCCGCCTTCCCGAACACCGCGGCGGCCGAGCGCGACAGCGCCGACCCGCGACCCAGCACCGTCCGGCGGGCGGTGGCCTTCATGGAGTTGAACCTCGATCAGGCCATCACGATCGGCGACATCGCGGCCGCGGCCGGCGTCACCGTCCGGGCCGTGCAGACAGCGTTCCAGCGGCACGTCGGCACGACGCCGCTCGGCGAGCTTCGGCGGCTCCGGTTGGCCGAGGTCCGTTCGGAGTTGCTGGCCGCCGATCCGGCCGGGCGCACCGTCGCCGAGATCGCGGCCCGTTGGGGCTTTCATCACCACGGCCGGATGGCAGCGGCCTACCTCGAGCAGTACGGCGAACTGCCGAGCACCACGCTGGCCCGCTAGGTCGGCGGCTACGGCAGCTTGCGGGTGTCGATGAGCTGTTGCGCGACGTCCCGCAGCTTGGTGTTGGTGTCCTGCGAGTAGCGCTTCAGTACGGCGAAGGCCCGGTCGCCGTCGATGTCGAAGCGTTCCATCAGGATGCCCATCGCCTGACCGACAAGCTTCCGGGCGTCGATCGCCTGCGCCATGGTCTCCTCATGGCGGGCGGATGCCAGCGCGACCGAGGCGTGCCGGGCCAGGATGTGCGCGACCGCTTCGTCATCGGCCGCGAACGCGTCCGGATCCGGGCTGTACAGCCCGAGCACGCCGACCGTCCGGCTGGTGGCCAGCGGTACGTCGAGAACGCTGCGGACGCCCAGGGTCGCGACCTTCGCGGCCCACTCCGGCCAGCGAACGTCGGCGAGCGTGTCCCGGATCAGCACCGGACGCCGTTCCCGCATCGCGGTCACCAGCGGCCCGTTCTGCTTGCCGAGCTGGAGTTCGTAGACCTCGGCGACGACCGGGTCGGTCACCGCGGCGATCTCCGGCCGCGAGCCGCGGGCAGTCAAGGCAACGCCGGCGTACGTGCACCGGAGCGCTTGGAGAGCGAACTGGACGACCGCGTCGATGGTCTCCTCGACCCCGGTGGCGTCGTGCAACTCGACCGCAAGATGGGCGAACGCCGAGGCGGCGCTCTCCTGGGTCGGGTCGATCAGCGTCATCTACGTCGTCCTCCACTGAGACGGCAGAGGGTGGCCCCCCTCCGGACCACCCGGCTGCCGTCCACACATCATGCGGCCCTGATGCCCGGCCCAGCGCCGTTCTGCCCGAGTTGATGCAAAAGTTGCGTTCCTTGGACAGCCGGACTTCGCCGTACGGCTAAGTTGGAGGCGTGCAGGTGGCGAAACGCTGGTCATGGGTGGCGGTCGGGGTGCTTCTGGTGGGGGTGTGGGCGGCCTGCTCGGACAACGGCACCAAGACCGCCTCCGCGCCGAAGACCCAGCCGACGGCCACGAAGCCGAAGCCGACGCCCACCACGACGACCACCACGACGACCACCGCGACCAGCACGAAGCCGTGGTACGACGACTACGACCCGGCCCGGTTCGCTCCCGAGGTCCGTCGTTACGCGCAGCAGGCCGGGATCAACCCACAGTTGCTGATGGCAATCTTGTACAACGAGGACTACAAGCCGCACGACCCGAAGTTCGAACGCCAGTGGGCCGAGGTCGACTCGGACCCGGCGTTCGGGATCGCCAACATGCACCGCCCGGCGTTCGACGAGACCAAACGCGGGCGCGACTTCGCCAAGCGGAAGTGGGAGGAGCTGCCGGACAACCCCGCGCTTGCGATCGAGGCCGCCGCCTGGCACCTGCACGACCTGGCGAAACGGCTGCCGAGCAAGCGCGCGGACCTCTACACGAAGGACGAATTGCTTGCCCTCGGCTACAACGCCGGCGGCGGCAACATGCGGATCTTCGCCCGCGGCCGGAAGGCCGGCTCACAAGCCCAGTCGTACCTGGACCGCCTGCACGGCAATTGGGCGAAGTCCGCCGAAGCCCTCAAGAGCTAACTGGAGACATCGTGGAATTCGCAGCACCCGCACTGGCTGTCGCCGACTGGCGCCGGCGCGTGTTTGCGCTCTACCAATCCGTCCGCGCCGAAAGCGATCCGGCCGCGGCTCACGCACTGTGGCGGGCCGGGCGGGACGACCTGCTCATGCATCATCCCGCTTCACCGGTGCCCGAGGACGAACGTGCGGCGTACGGCGGCGCGCCGGTGGGGGAGTACCGGCCGGAGTTGCGGTTCGACGCGGTGATCGACACGGAGGTGAAACGGGATCGGTGGGAGTTCGAGTCGGCCACGGACGGCGTGATCCCGTTCTCGCTGATCGGCGTCCTGCACCTGCCGGCGGTCGGGGACCTGGACGTGTGGTGGCTCGAGTCGTACGGCGGCGGCATTTTCGTGCCGCTCAAGGACGCGCTCGCCGGCCGGTCGACGTACGGCGGCGGCCGCTACCTGATCGACACCGTCAAGGGCGCGGACCTGGGCGGCGACCTGGGCGCCGGCCGGCTCGTCGTCGACCTGAACTTCGCGTACAACCCGTCCTGCGCCTACAGCCCCGAATGGACCTGCCCGCTCGCCCCGGCAACCAACAAGGTCGACGTCGAACTGCCGGTGGGCGAGCTGTCAGGCTAGATCAGGCAGCTGCTTCCAGGGCCTGGGTGAGGAGGGCGGCGAGGGCCTCGAGCTGGAAGTCGGCGGAGGCGCCCACCTCCTCGTCGGACCCGTCCAGCGCCTTGGCGGCCAGGCCGGCCTTGGCGTCGATCAAGTCGGCGATGCGGGTGTCGATCGTCTGCGCGGCGATGATCCGCCAGGCGGTGACCGGCTCGTCCTGCCCGATCCGGTGCACCCGGTCGATCGCCTGCGTCTGCTCGGCGTTCGTCCAGGACAGCTCGGCGAGGACGACGTTCGAGGCGACCTGCAGGTTCAGGCCGACGCCCGCGGTCAGCAGCGAGCAGACCGCAATCGACACCTCGGGATCCTTCACGAACGCATCGATGTTCTTCTGCCGGGTCCGGGCGGTCTGGTCGCCGCGGATCGACGAGAACTGGATGCCGCGCTCGGCGAACAGCTCCTCGGCGGCGTCCATCACCTCGATGTGGCGGGCGAAGAAGACCACCTTGCCGACGTTCTGTGCCAGCTGGGCCGCGTAGTCCGCGGCCAGGCCGGCCTTGGCCTGACCGATCCGGCGGAACAGGCTGAACACGTTCTCGCCGGTCTTCTTGGCCGCCATCTCGGTGCGCTCCCAGCCGGCCACCTGGCGGACCAGGTCGTGGTCGATCCCGTCCACGACGATGCCGGAACGGCGGGTTTCGAGCGCGGTGTTGTAGCGGGCGACGAGCCGGTCGGCGAGCTCACGCTCGGCGGCGCGGATCGAGCGGCCGACGGCGCCGTCCAGCTCGACCGGCAGGTCGGCGATCCGGCGGGCCGGGATGTCCGCGGCCACGTCCACCTTGCGGCGGCGGACGATACCCATGTCGATCACGCTCGCCCGCGCGGCGGCCGAGAAGCCTGGGTCGGCCGGAGTCAGATCGGTGTCGTCGAGCTTCTCCATCAGCTCGGCCCGCGGCGCCTTCTCGTCGATCCAGCCGAGGTACTCCCAGATCGCGGTGAAGTCCTCGATCGAGTTGATCAGCGGCGTACCGGTGAGGGCCATCAGCAGCGGGCGGACCGTGCGGTTGCGGATCCGGTTCGACAATTCGAGCACGTTGCGTGACCGCTGTGACTTCTTGTTCTTGATGAAGTGCGCCTCGTCGACGACCATGCCGCGGAAGCCGAGGTCGCCGAGCCAGCCGACGTGCCGGTCGAGGACCTCGTAGTTCACCACGACGATGTCGGCGAAGCCGTCGATCGTGTCACCGTCGCCGTGGATGACGGTCGGCGTACGGCGTGGGGTCCACAGGTTGGCCTCGCGTGCCCAGTTCGTCTTCACCACGTTCGGGACGACGGCGAGCAGCGGGTAGGCCTCAGCAGCCTGGGCGGCGAGCAGGGCCTGGGCGGTCTTGCCGAGACCCGGCTCGTCGGCGAGGAGGAAGGTGCGATGCCCGGCGGCCGCGGCAGCGATCACGCCGGCCTGGTGCGGCATGAGCTCGAGACCGCGCAGTCGCAGTGCGTCGATGCCGCCGGTCAGCTGGAGGGAGGTCGGGTCGGGCAGCTTCATGCTCGCCGCGGCACCGGCGTGCTCGAACGATCGCAGCAGCGGCCCGATGAGCTCCCAGCCCGCCAGCCGACTGGCATGGACCGGGCGCGGCGGAGGGCTGGAGAAGTCCGGGGCCAGGAACGGGTTGGCCAGCTGCCGGGACACGACGGCCTGGGGCACCACTCGCCTGGTCTGGGTCTCCGGGGGAGCGACCGGCTGCACCGGCTCGGGCTCCTCGGGCAGCTCCATGCCGGCGTCCTCAAGCATCTGCCGCCGGAGGGCGGCTGCGGCCTCAGAGATCACTGCGTCCTCGGCCAGCAGACCGAGGAGCGTCGGATCCATCGCGGCGGTCTTCGCCAGGATCGTGGCAATGCCGTCGAGCCGCCGGAGCTGCTCGGTGCGGTACGCCTCGGTGGCGGACTCCGCGCCGTTCACCCGGGCCCGCTCCTCGCGGACCAGCAGGGCGACGACCTGGAACTTCGTCCGGGTCGACGGCTTGATCGCACCGCGGGTGACCGCGCCTTCGACCTCGCGCACGGCCTGTGCGAGGACCTGGATCAGACCGTCTGACTCGCCGTCGCGGACACGACGCCGTCGACGGGGAGCGGAACGGGTAGCGCCGGGCTGGCGCTGACCTCGTCGGGCCAACGTTTCCTCCTGTGTCATGCCACGACGGAGCCGTGGCGGAAAGCCAGACCGCGCGAAGATCAACCCGCCGACGAGACGCCACGCGGAGCCGTCCAGAGGATCCCCCAGGAACACGGCTCAGAATTCACCGCTCCTGAATGTGCGATCGAGAAACCATCCTACCCTCTGTCAGCACCACCGAGCGCTACCGGGACCCCACCCGATTCCGCGATCAGGCTTCCGGCTCGCTCTCCGGGTGCCTGCTCTCCTGCTCCAGGGCGGCCTTGAGCTCCGTCAGCGCCTGCCCGAGCTTCGCGTCGACGCCGTCGTCGTGGCTGGTCCGGAGGCGGACCGTGAGCTTCGACGTGCCGTCGGCGACGAAGTCGACCACCAGTTCGCCGTGATAGTCACTCTGCGTTTCGGTACCCCACCGCAGGATGCGGTCCTCGTCGAGGACGTCGACCCACCCCTCCTCGTGCGAGTCCCCGGCCGTCAGGTCGACCTCCCGGTGCACGGCCTGGTGTGGCAGTCGCACCTCCGGGCCCTGGGCCTCCACCGGGCGGGGCGACATCGGGTGGAGCTCGGTCAGCCACGGCAGGTAACCGGGAAGCCGGTCGAGGTCGGACAGCCGGTCGAAGACGATGTTCGGCGCGACGTCGATCGTGGTCCACGCTTCGTGGTCACTCATGAGGATGCTCCTTGCGGAGGCGGAGTTCGGGGAGGATCTCGGTGCGGTAGAGGTTCATCATGTCGACGGTGTGCGGTCCCATGTTCGCGACGTACACCTCGTCGAAGCCCGCCTCGACGTACGGCGTGAACGCGTCGACGTGGTCATCCGCCTTCGGGCCGCAGGCGACGGACTTGGCCGTCGCCTCCTTGGTCACCAGCTGGCTGGCCTGCTCGAAGTGCCGGGGCGAGGGGAGCACCTGGGAGAGTTCACCGGGCAGACCCGAGTTGCCCCAGATCCGGTGAGCCTGTTCGACACCCTCGGCCTCGGTCGGTGCGTAGCTGACCTTGAACCCGGCCTGGGTCGGCTTGGTGCCGCCGCCGTTGTCGCGGAACCGCTGCAGCAGCTCCCGGTCCGGGGTCGTGGTGATGTAGCCGTCGGCGATCCGTGCCGCGACATCGGTTGCCTCGGGCCCGAATCCGGACATGTAGATCGGCAGCGGCTGCTGCGGCCGGGTGTAGATCCGGGCGGTGTCGACGGTGTAGTGCTTGCCGTGGTGGCTGACGAACCCGTCCTCGGTCCACAGCCGGCGCATGATCTCGACCGCTTCCTCGAGCATCTCCAGCCGTACGTCGATCGTCGGCCAGACGGATCCGAGCACGTGCTCGTTCAGCGCCTCGCCGGTCCCGACCCCGAGCGTGAACCGGCCGTTCATCAGTACGGCGCTGGTCGCGGCCGCCTGGGCGATGACGGCCGGATGGATCCGCACCGTCGGGCACGTCACCGCCGTCGTGATCGGCAACTCGGACACCTGCGAGATCGCGCCGATCGTCGACCAGACGAACGCGCTCTGGCCCTGTTCGTCGTTCCAGGGATGGAAATGATCACTGATCCACAGCCCGTCGAACCCGGCCTCCTGGGCCATTCGGGCCTGCTCGATCAGCTCGGCGGGTGTGTACTCCTCGCTGGAGAGGAAATATCCGATCTTCACGGCGCACCTCCGATGACTCGCTACCCATCGAGTGCCCGATGCCGCTGTCTCCAATCACCCCTCGGACTTATCCCCGCGGGTCCGGGACTATCGCTGGTTGCGAGTGAGGTAGACGGTCGCGGCGGCTGCGCCGGCAGCGAGGGCGCCGCCGACCATGCCGCGGTGACGCGAGGCCCAGACCTGGTAGCTCCGGTTGGTCGAGCGGTCGTCGAACACGCCGTGCGCGCCGTAATCGCGGTCTTCGTCGGCGGGGGCCCACAGGTTCGCCGGCTTCTCGGCCGGCTCGTCGGTCTGCTGTGCCTTGTACCCGGTGCGGGCCAGGTAGCGGTCCAGGAGCCCGGCGGCGAATTTGTTCGCGATCAGGGTGGCAGCCGTCGGGGCGCCGACCCAGTACTCGCGCCGACGCGGATGATCCGCGGCGTACACGACGGCGTCCGCGGCGACCTCGGGCTGGAAGATCGGCGGCACCGGCTGCGGGTGCTTGGGCAGACGTGAGAGCACCCAGGAGAACTGCGGCGTGTTCACGGCCGGCATCTGCACCATCGTCACGTGCACGTTCGACTTGTCGTGGAGCAGTTCACAGCGCAAGGAGTCGTGGAAGCCCTGGATCGCGTGTTTCGCGCCGCAGTACGCCGACTGCAGCGGGATCCCGCGATAGGCCAGCGCCGATCCGACCTGGACGATCGTGCCGTGGTCGCGCGGCTTCATCCGGGTGAGCGCGGCGCGGGTGCCATACACGTAACCGAGGTACGTGACTTCCGTGGTCCGCCGAAACTCCTCCGGCTCGATCTCCAGGAACGGCGCGAAAACCGAACTGAAGGCGACGTTCACCCAGACGTCGATCGGGCCGAGTTCCTTCTCGACCCGTGCGGCGGCAAGGTCCACCTGCTCGTGGTCGGCGACGTCGACCTCGATCGGCAGCGCCGTACCGCCGGCTCGCTCGACATCGTCCACGGCGGCCGCGAGTCCCGTCTCGCCGCGCGCCAGCAGCGCGACCTTCGCCCCGCGGCGAGCGAACGCGACCGCGCTCGCCCGCCCGATCCCGCCGCTCGCCCCGGTCACTACGACGACCTGTCCCACCTGAATCTCCTCTGTGATCGTGCGCGGAGTGCTCCTCCCCGGTGACCACGGCGGCGCGACCGAAACCCGGTTTGTTCAGGTATGCCCCGGGTACCGGCGGATGGCCTCGGCCTTCGGGAGGATCGATATGAGCACGACAGTTGGCGACTACGTACTTCAACGCCTGCGTGACTGGGGTGTCGACCATGTCTTCGGGTACGCCGGTGACGGGATCAACGGACTGCTGTCGGCCTGGGAGAAGGCGGGCAACGAGCCGAAGTTCGTGCAGGCGCGGCACGAGGAGATGGCAGCGTTCGAGGCGGTCGGCTATGCCAAGTTCACCGGCCGCGTCGGTGTCTGTACGGCGACCAGCGGCCCGGGCGCGATCCACCTGCTGAACGGGCTGTACGACGCGAAGCTCGACCACGTACCGGTGGTGGCGATCGTCGGTCAGACGGCCCGGACCGCGATGGGCGGCAGCTACCAGCAGGAGGTCGACCTGCACACGCTGTTCAAGGACGTCGCGTCGGAGTACATCGAGACGGTGATGGTCCCGGAGCAACTGCCGAACGTGCTCGACCGGGCGATCCGGATCGCGGCTTCCCGGCGTACCGTCACCGCGCTGATCATCCCGTCGGACGTGCAGGAGCTCGAGTACACGGCGCCGTCGCACGCGTTCAAGATGGTGCCGTCGAGCCTGGACCTGAGCTGGTCGGCGCCGGTCCCGGCAGCCGACCAGCTCGACCGGGCCGCGGAGATCCTGAACGCGGGGGAGAAGGTCGCGATCCTCGTCGGTCAAGGTGCGCGCGGTGCGGTCGACGAGGTCACGGCGCTCGCCGAGATGACCGGCGCCGGTGTCGCGAAAGCCCTGCTGGGCAAGGATGTTCTCAGCGACGACCTGCCGTGGGTGACCGGCTCGATCGGGTTGCTCGGCACCAGGCCGTCGTACGAGATGATGATGGACTGCGACACGTTGCTGGTGGTCGGATCGAACTTCCCGTACAGCCAATTCCTGCCGGCGTTCGACCAGGCGCGGGCGATCCAGATCGACCTGGATCCGACGATGATCGGGATGCGGTACCCGTTCGAGGTCAACCTGGTCGGCGATGCGGCCCGGACCTTGCGCGAGCTGATCCCGCTGGTCCAGCGCAAGAACGACCGGTCGTGGCGGTCGGGGATCGAGTCGAACGTCGCGCGCTGGTGGGAGGTCATGGAGCGGCGGGCGCACACGTCGGCCGATCCGATCAACCCGGAGCTGGTCTTCCACGAGTTGTCGGGGCGACTGCCGTCGAACGCCGTTCTGGCGGCGGACTCGGGGTCGGCCGCGAACTGGTACGCGCGGCACATCAAGTTCCGCGACGACATGCGCGGATCGTTGTCCGGCACACTGGCGACGATGGGGCCCGGCGTGCCGTACGTGATCGGCGCGAAGTTCGGGCTGCCGGACCGGCCGGCGTACGCGCTGGTGGGTGACGGCGCGATGCAGATGAACGGGATCAACGAGCTGATCACGATCGCGAAGTACTGGCAGGAGTGGGCGGATCCGCGGCTCGTGATCGCCGTACTGCACAACAACGATCTGAACCAGGTGACGTGGGAACTGCGGGCGATGGGCGGCTCGCCCCAGTTCCTGCCTTCTCAGGAGCTGCCGGAGTTCCCGTACGCCGGGTACGCGCGGCTGCTCGGGCTGCACGGCGTGACGGCGGAGAAGCCGGAGGAGGTCGCGCCGGCCTGGGACGAGGCGCTGCGCTCGGACCGGCCGTGTGTGGTCGAGTTCCGCACCGACCCGGCCGTACCGCCGATCCCTCCGCATGCGACCTGGGACCAGCTGGAGAAGGCGCTGGAGTCGATCGTGCGCGGCGACAGCGACCGGGTCAGCATGGTCAAGGAAGGCGTGAAGTCGAAGGTCCAGGAGTTCCTGCCCGGCAAGTCCTGACGATCAGGTCCTGACGATCGAGTCGGTCCGGGCGTCGGCCGGACCGACTCGATCTACTCAGGCGTGGTCGCCGTCGATGAGTTCGTGGATCTTTTCGAGGGCGTCCTGGATCTCGGGGTGCTTGTACTGCGCGGCGCGTGACTCGGCGCTGATCACGCCGCAGCGGTGGACGCGGCGGAAGTCGCCGTACGGGAACTCGTAGTGGCCCTTCGTCTCCTCGCCCATCTCGTCGTCCACGCCCAGGAACCACAGGCTGTAGTCGCTCCAGCCGTGCTTGTCCAGGTACTCGTTCTGCTCGGCCGCGGTCGGGGCGTGCTCGCTCCAGTCGTCCCGCTCGTCCTTGACCGTCTGGCCTTTCCCGACCAGGTCCTTCGCGTGCTCGAATGCCTTCTTGTTCAGCTTCACCGTCATACCGCTCCGGTTCCCGCCGGCCGCGAGCCGAACCACCCGCGGGCCGACCGCTCAGGGGAGCGGGCGTCCACCGGTGGCGCCGATGCGTTCGCCGGTGACGTACGTCGAGTCGTCCGAGGCGAGGAACACGTACAGCGGCGCCAGCTCGGCCGGCTGACCGGCGCGGCCCAGCGGTGTGTCGGCGCCGAACTCGCCGACCTTCTCCGCGGGCATGGTCGCCGGGATGAGCGGCGTCCAGATGGGGCCGGGTGCGACGGAGTTGACCCGGATGCCCTTCGGCGCCAGCTCCTGCGCAAGCCCCTTGGTGAAGTTGAGGATCGCGGCCTTGCTGGTGGCGTAGTCGAGGAGGTTCGGCGACGGTTCGTACGCCTGGATCGACGTCGTGTTGACGATCGCCGACCCCTCGCTCAGATGCGGCAGGGCAGCTTTGCAGAGCCAGAACATCGCGTAGACATTGGTCTTCATCACCCGGTCGAACTGCTCGGTGGAGATTTTCGCGATCCCGTCCTGCGACATCTGGTACGCCGCGTTGTTGACCAGGATGTCGAGTCCGCCGAGCTCCTGCACACACTGCTCGACGAGGCGACGGCAGTGCTGCTCGTCCTGGATGTCGCCTGCCAGCGCGGCCGCCGTACTGCCCGATTCCCGGACGAGGCGGCAGGTCTCCCGCGCGTCCTGCTCCTCGGCCTCGAGGTGAGAAATCATCACGTCCGCGCCCTCGCGCGCGAACGCCAGCGCGACGGCGCGCCCGATCCCGGAGTCGCCACCGGTGATCAACGCGCGCTTGCCGGCCAGTTTCTCGCTGCCCCGGTACGTCTTCTCGCCGTAGTCCGGCTCAGGGCTCATCGAGCCGCTGTGTCCAGGGTGCTCTTGCTGCTGCGGCTCCTGCTCGTCCGGCCGGGCGTACCTCGTCGTCGGATCGCTGCTCATCTTCTGCCTTTCGTCGACACGGTCGTCATCACGTCGTCCTCGCGGTACCCGCCGTCCGCCGCCGGCACGCGCGTCGCCGCCCGGCGCGGTCAAGGTATTACTCGACCCCTGACCCGGGTACCTGACGGTGCGCCCTGCACGACAAGGAGATCGGGTAATGGTCGTTTCGGATCAGGCGCCGCTGGGGGAGCGCTCTCTGGACCTGGCGTGGTTCCGTCGCGAACTCGAACAAGAGCGGGAATTCAGGCTCGAGCAACTCATCAGCCTGTCGTACGACGCGGACGGGCCCTGCTCGAAGGCCCACGATGAGGTCCGCGCCGCGTTGAGGGCCGGTGCGCGCCGTGCGTTGGCGGAAATCGACGCCGCACAGTTCCGCCTCACCCGTGGCACATTCGGCACCTGTGAGATCTGCGGAGGCCAGATCCCCGCTCACCGGTTGACAGCAATCCCTACGACCAGGCTGTGCCTGCCCTGCGAGCGCTCCCGGGTCGAGCGGTGAGGTTCAGCCCTTACCTCCCCGGGTTTCTTGCGGGGCACAGCAACATCGTGAGAATCGGTGTTCTGGATGTCGGGTCGAACTCGGCCCAGCTGCAGGTGGTCGAGGCGTCGCCCGGTGCTCCGCCGCTGCCAACGCACGCGGTGAAGCAAGCGACGCTACTGGGTGAAGCCATCGAGCCGGACGGCTCGATCTCGGCGGAGGGGGCCGATCGGGTGATCGCCGCCGTCCGCGAGGCGGTGGCGGCAGCGCGCACGTTGCAGGTCGACCGGCTGTTCGCCTTCGCGACGTCCGCCGTACGGGACGCAGCGAACGGTAGCGAGATCGCCCAGCGGTTGCGCGACGAGGCAGGCATCCAGCCGCGATTCCTCACCGGGGAAGACGAGGCCCGGCTCACGTATCTGGCCGTACGGCGCTGGTACGGCTGGTCGGCGGGACGGCTTCTCGTCCTCGACATCGGTGGCGGATCAATGGAGATCGCCCTCGGCCGCGACGCCCAACCCGATCTGGCCGTGTCGCTCCCACTCGGCGCCGGGCGGCTCACCAGGGCGTTTCTGCCTGACGATCCGCCGAGCAAGCGCCAGTTGCGGGAATTGCGTCACCACACCAGGTCGACCTTGCGCGAGGTGTCCGACCGACTCAGGTGGGAAGGCGATCCGAAACGCGTGATCGCCAGCTCGAAGACCTTCAAGCAACTGGCCCGCCTGGCAGGCGCCCCGCCGCAACGGACCGGCCCGTTCGAACGGCGCCATCTTCGCCGCTCGGACGTGGCGAGCTGGATCCCGCGGCTGGCGGCGGTGCCGAGTGCCGAGCGTGCCCGGTTCCGCGGGATCTCCGAGGCTCGGGCCCGGCAGATCCTCGCCGGCGCGATCGTCGCGCATGCGGTGATGACGACGCTGGACATCAGGTCGCTGGACGTGTCGCCCTGGGCCTTGCGGGAGGGCATCATCCTCCACCACCTGGAGACCGTGATGCACCAGGAACAACCCCTGAGCCTGGACTCCCTCCAACCGGTCGAGGTCCTGGAAACCCCGATGACCAACGTGACACCGATCAAGTCTCCGTGACCCTCGCGGAGCCGGTCGGAGCGGTGCTGGTCGGAGGGGTGCCGGTCGGACAGATGCTGGTCGGATAGGTGACTTCGCGCCGGGCCCAACCCCGGGCGCCAGGACGAGACCCGGCTTTCGAGCTTGGCTGCACTCGGCCTGGCCTTGTGCTTGCCCAGCGCGAAGCGCTTATCTACCGGCCTCAGCGGCCGGTTGGCTCAGCGGGCGAGCGCCCGGTCGCGGACGCACGCGTGGTACGACGACGTGACGTCGACGTCCGCTGGTCGTCGACGTCTGCCTGCAGGGGTTCGGGACAGACGACGGTCTTGTGAACCGGTCCGCCGCCGAGACGCCGATACTTCCACTGGCGCTCGTCGTAGTCGTAGTACGTGTCGACTCCGCCGATAGCCATAATCGAGCCTCCCACCCCAGTTGCTCTCAGGTGAGCGCGGTTGCCTACGGGTTCCCAAAGATCGCAGTACTCAAACCCCTGGATTCTGTCGTCGGTCGCGCCAGAGGTTCTCGAGGTGGGTGAAGGCCAGCAGTTCGCCGTCCACGGCGCCGAAGGAGGCGAGCGCGTCGCGATGTACGGCGTTCACCAGTGAGGTGAGGGCAACTGGAACGCCCTGCAGGCTCGCGAAATCTTCGATGGATTCGAGTTCCTCGACGATCCGATCGAGGCCGAACGTCGCCAGTCGATCCCCGGCCAGCATGCGCGGTACGACGTCCTGGACGAAGGTCGAGGCAGCGGGTCCGTCCAGCAGGATCTTCCTGAGCTGTAAGGGATCGAGTCCGCCGCTCTGCCCCAGCATGAGCGCCTCGCCGACGGCGATGACCTGGCTGAACCACAGCAGGTTGACCAGCAGTTTGGTCAGGTACCCGCTGCCGTGTGGGCCGGTGTAGTGCAAGTCCTTGGCGAAGGCTCGCAGGATCGGCTGGAGGCGCTCAAAGGGCGACGAATCGCCCGCGACGTACAGCGTGAGTTCACCAGCCGCCGCTGCCTCGGGTCCGCCGCCCACCGGACTCTCCAGGTAGTCGATGTGGTGGTGAGCGGCGGCCGCCGCGAGTTCCGCCCCAAGGGCGGGGGAGGCGCTGGTCAGGTCGAGCCAGGTCGTGCCGGGCCTGAGACGGTTGAGCAGCCCGGACTCTTCGAGCATCAACGCGCGAAGCTCCGGGCTGCCAGGGAGCACTGTCACGAGTACGTCGGTCTCCGGCAACGGCTCACCCCAGGTCGCACCGAGTTCCGTGGCCTGATGTGCCACCTCGGCGCGGACGTCGTGAACCCGGACGGAGTGTCCCGCGGCGACGAGCTGAGGTGCTACCGGAAGCCCGATCCGGCCGGCGCCGACGAGTGCGATCTCAACCATGACCGCATTATCAGTAGCCAGGGATGTAGAGGCAGAAGAGATGGCCGTGCGGGTCGCGCATGACCCGCACCCCGTCGGGCTGCGGTTGATGTGACTCGATCGTCGCGCCCAGTTCGACGGCGCGCTCGACCTCGCGATCCAGGTCATCGACCTGGATGTCCAGATGGGCCTGCATCTGCTGGGAATCCGGGTCCTGCGGCCACACCGGAGGGACATGGTCTTTCTCCAGCTGGAAACTCAATCCCGGCCGCTCCTGCTCAGGCGCCCGCAACCGCACCCATCCGGGCTCCCGTGTCATCTCGACCCAGCCCAGCAGCTCTCGATAGAAGTCCGCCAACGCCGGCGGATCCGGAGTACCGAGAACTGTGGCGGTGAGGCTCGCCGTCATGACTCGATCCTCGGGTACTGCGCTTCACGCAAGAGCCGGGCGAGATGGGCGGCGTTGGCGGCGGCGGTCTTCGTGGTCAGGCCGGTGGTGTCGGGCTTCGGTCCGGCGTCCTGGTAGTCCTCGGAGCCCATCGCCTCGCCGACCCAGTACGTTGCACCGGCCGCGGGAATCGTGAAGCCGACGTCGTTCAGCGCCTGGAACACCTCCGCGCTGACGTGATGCGCACCGTCTTCGTTGCCCACGACACCGACCATGGCGACCTTTCCGTACACCGACGGCCGGCCCTGTTCGTCCTTCTCGGACAGCTCGGCGTCCAGGCGCTCGAGGACCACCTTG
Source organism: Kribbella pratensis (assembly GCF_004365355.1). GTDB lineage: Bacteria > Actinomycetota > Actinomycetes > Propionibacteriales > Kribbellaceae > Kribbella. The sequence continues at coordinate 1,838,770 of NZ_SODP01000001.1, forward strand.
CACACGCTCGCCGGCTGTCCCATCCAGATCGGCGTCGCGAGGACCAGGATGTCCGCCGCCAGGACCTTCGCCCGCAGCGCCGGCCACTCGTCCCCGTCACCCTCGTCGACGCTGACCCCGAACCGGACATCGTGATCGGCCACCCGGACGAGCTCGCCGTCGACGTCGTGGTCGGCCAGCGCGGTCATGATCTCCCGTCCGATGAGCTCCGAGCTCGACTTCGCCGGTGACTTCTTCAGCGAACAACTCAGCACCAGCGCATGCAGCGTCGTCATCTACGCCCTCCGTCTCCACACTGTCGGAACCGCCCGGTAACCACCGGCCGCCACCCGGAAACGGTGAGTTCCCGCTTGGGAGTCCGCGTCAGGTTCGCCAGAATCCCAGGCGGATCGTTGTGTGGTTGAAGGTGGTGGGGAGCGGGTCGGCCAGCTTCGTCCGCGTGGCCGGGTCGACGTCGAGGTCGTAGTTGGCGGCGACGTGGCTGACCGCGGTGCTCGTGGCCAGGAGTGCGACGTTGCGGCCGGGGCACTCGGCCGGGCCGGCGCTGAACGGGAGGATCGGCCAGGAGCCGTCGGCGCGGCCGTCGAGCCAGATGCTCGGTTGGACGGAGTTGGCGAAGTCGACGGCCTCGTCGTCGCGCTGGAAGACCGAACTGACGATCGCGAACTCGGTGCCTGCGGGTGCAGTGCGCTCACGCCACACGGTGCTCGCGCGCGACTCACGCAGTACGAGGGGCGTCGTCGGCCAGAGCCGGAGCGACTCCTGGACCGCCGCGCCGGCGTGGGCGAGCAGGGGAGAGGCGTCGGGATGCCGAGCCTCGGTGATGATCCTCTCAAGCTCGTCCGGACGAGTGGCGAGTACGGCGTACAGCCGCCAGAGCGCGATCCCCGCGCTGTCGAACGCGACCAACCACTCCGCCACCTGACCGGCTGGATCGAGTACGCCGTCGTCGTGCGCGAGCGCACTGACCAGCGACCCCGGTTCCGCCTTGGCGACGTACGCCGCGACCACATCGAGGAAGCCTTCGCGGACCTCGTCCCGCCGCGGATGGAGCTCGGCCCAGTTCGCATCGGCCCGAAGCTGGTCGAGGTCAGCGGTGAGCACGGTGTCGTCGCGCGCCGAGTCCCCCAGGACGATCCGGCGTACGACGCGGGACCAGATCGAGCGGAACTCGTCCCAACCGAGGGTCGCGGTCAGCGTGTCCAGTTCCTCGCGGACGATCTCCAGCATGCGTTGTCCGTGCTCATGCACAGGCTGATGACTGCCGAGCACTCGCTCGTTCAACTCACGCCGCGAAGCACGCAGCGGCGGATCTGTGACCAGCACAGCATGGGGCTGGAAGTGCGGCAGCGCTGTCGCCGCGTCGAAGGGTTCGGGCGTCTCCGCCAGCAATCGCCGTACGTCGTCCGCGGCGAGAACGAGCCCGATCGTCCGGCCCGAGATCCGGAACAGCAGCGGTCCGTCGCCGTACCTGTCACGGAACTTGCGCACCAGCCGCAACGCGCGATCGTCGGCGTGGAGCCGCTCCGCCAGGGTGCCGACCTGGGGCCGACGGAGGGCCGCGCCGTGCGCGACCAACGGCAGGAAGATATCTCGCACCGCACGTCCGGTGTCGAGTGGCGAGGCGGCAGGCAACTCTGTCGGCATGGGTTCCGGTGTCCGCCTGAGCGCCGGCGAAACCCGACGATTGACAGCGGTCACTCCGGGTACTGGCGGATCGGGTGAAAATCGGGTGAAGGGAGCAACGACATGCCTGCAGGATCGAGCCCGAAGCGGGAGCGGCAGTACGAGCACATCAAGGACGGGCTGAAGAAGCGCGGTCGCAGCGAGGACGTCGCCGAGGAGATCGCTGCGCGCACGGTGAACAAGGAACGCGCGCGGTCGGGCGAGGCGAAGGAGAAGAGCCGTACGTCGACGCAGGACATCTCGTCGAGCCGGCGGGGTGGGCTGCGCTCGCACAGCGGCTCCAAGGGCCGCACCAAGGACCAGCTTTACAATGAGGCGAAGCAGAAGAACGTCAAGGGTCGCTCGAAGATGACGAAGGCCGAGCTCGCGAAGGCGGTCGGCCGCTAGCTGGGGGAGCCAGCCGTGCAGCAGACCGACAGCACGCCATTGACCGACGACGAACTACGCGGCATCGACGCTTACTGGCGCGCAGCGAACTACCTGTCCGTCGGGCAGATCTATCTACTCGCCAATCCACTTCTCCGTGAGCCGCTGCGGCCGGAGCACATCAAGCCCCGGCTGCTCGGCCACTGGGGTACGACGCCCGGGCTGAACCTGATCTACGCGCACTTCAACCGCGTGATCAGGCAGCGTGATCGCGAGGTCCTGTTCGTCACCGGACCCGGCCACGGCGGTCCGGCGCTGGTCGCGAACACCTGGCTCGAAGGCAGCTGGACCGCGGCGTACCCGAACACCACGCAGGACGAGGTCGGCATGGGCCGGCTGTTCAAGCAGTTCTCGTTCCCGGGCGGCGTCCCGAGCCATGTCGCCGCAGACGTCCCGGGGTCGATCAACGAGGGCGGCGAACTGGGGTACTCACTCAGCCATGCGTACGGCGCTGCCGCGGACAACCCCGAACTCGTCGTGGCGTGTGTCGTCGGCGATGGCGAGGCCGAGACGGGTCCGCTGGCGGCGTCCTGGCACTCGAACAAGTTCCTGGACCCGGTGCGCGACGGCGCCGTCCTGCCGATCCTGCATCTGAACGGCTACAAGATCGCGAACCCGGCGGTGCTGGCGCGGATCGGCGACGACGAGTTGTCCGCGCTGCTGCAGGGGTACGGCCACGAGCCGTACCTGGTCGAGGGCTCGGAACCGGCCGAGGTGCACCAGGCGCTGGCCGCGACGCTCGACCTCTGCATGGACCGGATCGACGAGATCCAGCTGGAGGCCCGCTCTGCGGCCCAGCCGCCGCCCCGACCGGCCTGGCCGATGATCGTGCTCCGTACGCCGAAGGGCTGGACGGGCCCGCAGATCGTCGACGGAGAGCCGGTCGAGAACACGTGGCGGGCGCATCAGGTGCCGCTGTCCGGCGTACGGACGAACGACGACCACCTGCGCCAGCTGGAATCGTGGATGCGCAGCTACCGGCCTGAGGAGTTGTTCGACGACCACGGCCGTCCGGTCGCGGCGCTCGTCGAGCTCGCGCCGGGTCCGGAGCTGAGGATGGGGTCGAACCCGCATGCCAACGGTGGGGTGCTGAGCCGCGATCTCGAGCTCCCGGCGGTCGAGGAGTACGCCGTACCGGTGAAGATCCCGGGTGCGGAGGACGGCGAGCCGACGCGGGTCTTCGGGGCGTTCCTGCGCGATGCCTTCCGGATGAATGCCGACAACCTGCGGCTGTTCGGCCCGGACGAGACCGAGTCCAACCGGCTGAGCGCCGTCTACGAGACGACCGGCAAGCAGTGGCAGGCCGAGCTGCTCGACACCGACAACCACCTGGCCCGCGACGGTCGCGTGCTGGAGATCCTCAGCGAGCACACCTGCCAGGGCTGGTTGGAGGGTTACCTGCTGACCGGTCGGCACGGGCTGTTCTCGTCGTACGAAGCGTTCGTCCACATCGTCGACTCGATGGTGAACCAGCACGCGAAGTGGCTGAAGACGATCAACCGGCTGGAGTGGCGGCGGCCGATCCCGTCGCTGAACTACCTGCTCACCTCGCACGTCTGGCGGCAGGACCACAACGGCTTCTCGCACCAGGACCCGGGTTTCATCGACCATGTCGTCAACAAGAAGGCCGAGGTCGTCCGCGTCTACCTGCCGCCGGACACCAACACGCTGCTGTCAACGATGGACCACTGCCTGCGGACCCGCAACTACATCAACGTCGTTGTCGCAGGCAAGCAACCGCAGCCCAACTGGCTCGACTGGGACGCGGCCGCGCTGCACTGCGCGCGGGGCGTCGGCGTCTGGGACTTCGCCAGCAACGACGAGGGCGAGCCGGATGTCGTGATGGCCTGCGCCGGCGACGTACCGACGATGGAGACGCTCGCCGCAGTCGACCTGCTGCGCGAACACCTGCCCGACCTGCGGATCCGGGTCGTCAACATCGTCGACCTGATGCGGCTTCAGTCCGAGGGCGAGCACCCGCACGGACTGCCGGACGCCGAGTTCGACGCGCTGTTCACCACGGACAAGCCGGTGATCTTCGCGTACCACGGCTATCCCTGGCTGGTCCACCGGCTCACGTACCGCCGGCGCGGGCACGACAACCTGCACGTCCGCGGCTACATCGAGGAGGGTACGACGACCACGCCGTTCGACATGGTCGTCCGCAACAACCTCGATCGGTACCACCTGGCGATGGACGTCATCGACCGCGTGCCGTCGCTGGGCAGCCGGGCGGTGTCGACGCGGCAGTACTTCGCCGATCAGCGCGCCCGCCACCACGCGTACGTCACGACGTACGGCGAAGATCTGCCGGAGGTCAGGGACTGGCGGTGGACACCGCGCTAGGACACGAGGCTAGGACACGAGGCAAGGACACTGCGCTAGCCGAGGAGCGCGACCGCGGCGCGGAGGTCGTCGACGAACAGACCGAGATCGCGAGTGAAGTCCTGCGAGCGGACCACCGCTGACGGGTGGACGGTCGCGATCGCGGCGGTGCCGTCGGGGAGCTCGACCTTCTCGCCGCGGTGCTGCGTCACCCTGAAGCTCGGGCCGATCAACGAGCGTGCGGCGACGGCACCCATGATCACGACCAGCGCGGGCTTCACGATCTCGAGTTCACGCGCGAGCCATGGGTGGCACGCGGTGACGTGCCCGGCGGACGGAGTCTTGTGGATCCGCCGCTTACCGTCGCGTTCGAACCGGAAGTGCTTGACCGCGTTGGTCAGGTAGATCTCCGACCGGTCGATGCCCGCTTCCGCCAGCGCCCGGTCGAGCAGCCGCCCGGCCGGGCCGACGAAGACGTGGCCTTCCTTGTCCTCGTGATCACCGGGCGTCTCGCCGACAACCATCATCCGAGCCCGGACCGGCCCTTCGCCCGGGACGGCCTGCTCGGCGTCCTCCCACAGGTCGCATCCGCGGCAGTTCCCGAGGGTCGCACGCACTTTCCGCATGCCGCCGTCATGCGGCACCCATTCCTCCGCCCCGGCGTACGTCGTCATCCTGCACCGGTACCCGGGACGGCGCTAATTCATGACGCCGGCGGGATCAGGGCCTGCCGGATGATGACCAGTGCGAACAGGATGAGCGTCAGGCCGTGGACCACCGTGCACCACAAGCAGATGGCGTTGATCTGGAACAGCTCCGCCCAGATCAGGTAGCAGATGAACACGACCCCGACGAGCACGGCGGCCAGGCGCAGCCGGCCCGGCCACGGCGACGACGTACGCCAGAGCGGCGGCACCGACAGGGCCGTCATGCCGACGAAGAAGCCGAGGCCGAGCAGGGCGACGGGGATGCCGAACACCTTCGAGTACTGGCTGCTGGTGACCTTCGCGCAGTTCACCACACCGGTGTCCGGGCACGCGAGCGTCGTACCGGCTGTGAAGTGTTCATAGGTCAGGTAGCCGGCGACCGCCAGGCCGGCGATCGACACCACCAAAGTGGCCCATGGGATCCAGCCCAGGGACGTCTGGGAGGACCGCTGTGCTGTGTCGCTCACGGTCAGCTGTTCCCACTGCCGAGCTTCGAGGCCGCCGCGGTGACGGCAGAGCTGGTGCACACGTTGGCCGGCTGGTTGTTGGTGATCTTGCAGATCGCCGCCGTGTACACGTTGGCCGACGCGATGACGGCCTTGGCGATGTCGTTGTTCGGGTCCTTCAGCGCGTCCGCGACCTGCGCCTGGGTCTTTCCGGCCAGCAACTGCGGGCTGTATGTCGCGCCGGACGACACGAACTTGCCGCCGATGTCGATGAACGGGATCGACCCTTCACTCGAGACGTACGGCGGTTTGTTGTACGTCTCGAACGTCTTCTCGTCATCGGGAGCCGGGGTGTCCAGCGGCTTGTACCCGTTCCCCGCCTGCTCGTTGGTCGTCGTCTCGACGCCGGTGAACGCGAGGTACTGACTTGTGAACGTCGCGCCGTGGAACGAAAGCGTCGGCGTGTTCGGGAACTCGTCCGCGGACGCCGAGTGCGTCGTACCGAGGTTGCTGAACGTCCCGAACCGCGACAGCGCGACCGTCACCGGCCAGCGCTCGGCCGCGCAGAACGGGCAGAACTCGGCGCCGATGTAGAGCACCTTCGGCTTGCCGTTCGCCGTCAGCGCCGGCGCGGTGATCGCGGACGGCACCGCCTTCACACCCTCCGTGCCGACGGTCGAGAACGTCGACTCCGGGATCGAGGAGAGCGCGGTGATGAGGGCCGCGTCGGCCGCGCCGGAAGGACCGGTCGCCGTCTTCTTGCCGCCGCCGACCAGCCGGATCGTCACCAGCCCGCCGACGATCACGATGACCAGGACGACCGCACCCACCGCGAGCAGAAGGCGTCGCCGTCGCTCCGCCGCCTGCTGGGCGGCGAGCTGCGCTGCGATCCGCTCCCGGGCCGCAGCCTTCTGTTCGACACGCCTTGCCATGACTCTCCTCTGATCGCGCACGGGCTCCTGAAAGACAACTATCCATAGGTCCCGGAAGTTCCTGTCCTTCTGTCACCGCGAGATTACAGATCGCGAGCGCTACGGCAGGTAGCAGGTCAGGCTCTGAGGAGTCAGGCCGGCATCGGAGCGCCCGCCAACGTGCTGGTCCGGCCTCACCAGTAAAGCCCCATCCGCCAACAGACCGGCCCACTCCATGCCGCCGAGGTGGTGGACCCGGACCTTGTCTCCGAAATCCGGCGCGTCCGGCCCGGCGAGGACGACGTACTCCGGCCCGCAGAGATCGAGCGTGGACCGGCCATCGGGCAGCTCGACGTGGGGCAGGCGCGTACCTATCTGCCCGGTCAGCGCATCGACGTACCCGTCGTCCGCGTAGCTGTAGCGCATCATGATCGCGCCGGTGTCGATCTGCTGCGCAACGTCGGCGGCGTTGCTCGGGGTCTCGATGCCATAGCGCGCGAAGAAGTCGGTGCGGAGGCGGGCCTGCTGTGCAGCGAGTACGGCGCGCGGCCGTCGCTCGGTCTCGTAGGTGTCCAGCAGGTCCGGTGCGGCCTGTCCGTTCAGCACCATCGCGAGCTTCCACGCCAAGTTGTGTACGTCGGCGATGCCCGTGTTCGCGCCGTACCCACCCCACGGCGCGTGCTGGTGCGCGGCGTCGCCCGCGAGGAAGACGCGGCCGCGGCGGTACTCGTCGGCGACGTGGACCCGCGTGTCCCAGGTGCTGCTGGCAAGGATCTCGACGTCGATATCGTCCTTGCCGATCGCGGCGTGGATCTGCTCGAGCACGTTGTCCGGGGGAGTGTCGTCGTACTCGAGGTGGAACGACCATTCGTCGGTGTTGTTCTTCGCGAGGATCATGCCGCGGACGACCTCGTTGGCGATGTCGCACTGGCTGAACGTGCGTCCGGTGACGAGCTCGGTCAGTCGGCCCGCGCGAACGCGTTCAGGTACTTGTGTGTCGGCGGCAACGTCCAACCGGTGATGCCGAGCTGGGTCCGGATCTGGCTGCCGGTCCCGTCGGCGGCGAGCAGGTAGTCGGCCTCGATCTCGTCACCCCCGATCGTCGCCGTCACCCCGTCCGACCCGGTGCTGAACTCGGTGAGCTCCGTGCCGAAGTGCAGCTCACCGCCGCGTTCGCGCGCGATGGCGGCCAGCACCGGCTCCAGCAGCACCTGCGGGCAGAAGCAGAAGTTGGACGGGCTGGGATCGAGGCCGAGGCCGAGCTTGTGGAGGTTCTTGAGGTCCAGTGCCTCGGAGTCGATCAGGTTCCGGCCGTGGCGGGCGCCGCCGAACGCTCCGGCTTTCAACGCCGTTGCGGCGACTTCCTGGACCCGATCCTCGATGCCGAGCTGCCGGAACATCTCGACGGTGCGGACGTGCACTCCCCGCGATCTCGGCAGCACCGAGGCGCCCGTACGGCGTTCCACCAGGACGAAATCCACCTCGTGGTACTGCAACAAGAGTGCTGCCGACAGGCCGACGAGCCCGCCTCCGACGATCAGCACCGGCGTCCGCGTCATGATGTTCTCCTACACTCGGATCTAAAATTACACTCGACTATAAAGTTATAGCGCGATGTAAGCTGGCGTCGCAAGGAGGTGCCGCAATGGGTGGCTTGCGGGAACGCAAGAAGGCGGAGACCCGCGCGCGGATCGCGGACGTCGCGTTACGGCTGTTCGCCGAGCGCGGCTTCGACCAGACCACGGTCGCAGAGGTCGCCGCGGCGGCGGACGTGTCGGTCAAGACGGTCTTCAACTATTACCCGGCCAAGGAGGACCTGTTCTTCGATCGTGCCGAGGAGATCGAGCAGAGCTGGCTGGAGGCGGTCGCCGATCGGCAAGAAGGAGAGAGCCTGCTCGCGGGTCTGCGGCGCCGGTCGTTGGGGCGGTTCGCCGACCATCCGAACGGACCGTCGACGCACTTCCGTCGGGTGCTGGCCGGTAGCCCGTTGTTGCAGGCCAAGGGCCAGCAGATGTGGGCCTGGCATGAGGATGCGGTCGCCGCAGCTCTGGCCGAGGAGGTGGATGAGCTGACCGCGCGGATCCTGGCCCATCAGGTCTTCAACATCCACCCGCTTGCTCTCCGCATGGTCGAGCGATGGACCGAGGAGGGGCTCGAGGCCGACGAGATCCGGGAGCGTGTGCTCGCGTTGGTCAATCGTGCCTTCGACCTGCTCGACCGTAGCGTGGGTGTCGGTGGGGCCGTTTAGGGTTCGCGCCATGGATTGGAAGACGTGGCATGAGCGGTACGACGACCCTGAGTCCGGGCTGTCGCGCCGGCTCGCGGCCGTGAAGGAACAGGTTCGGGGGGCGCTTGACCGGGCTCCCGCTGGTCCGGTGCCGGTGGTGAGCCTGTGCGCCGGTCAAGGCAGGGATCTGCTCGAGGTGTTGGCGGACCATCCGCGTCGGGCGGATGTGCAGGCGAGACTCGTCGAGCTTGATCCTGGGCTGGCCGCCTCCGCACGGGAGCGGGCCGTGGCATTCGGCCAGGTGGAGGTCGTCACCGGTGACGCGTCGCTGACCGATCAATATGTCGGTCTCGTGCCGGCGGAGCTTGTCCTGCTGTGCGGGATCTTCGGCAACATCAGCTCCGAGGACATCCGGCGGACCGTCGACGCGAGTCCGCAGCTGTGCCGTACGGGCGGAACGGTGATCTGGACCCGCCATCGGGAGGATCCGGATCTGGCCCCGTCGATCTGTGACTGGTTCGAGGCGCGCGGCTTCGAACGTGTCTGGCTGTCCGACCGCGACGCCGGGTTCGGCGTGGGCGTGCACCGCTTCACCGGCGTACCTGAGCCGTTGATCACCGGGCAGAGCCTTTTCAGCTTCGTTTCGGGCGCAGTATGACGAGACCCACGAGCAGCAGGACGGCGAGCGCGAGGTAGCCGACGTCCAGCACAGCGATGGTCGCGACCGCGGCGACGAACAGCGGCCCGCCCGCGTCACCGAGCTCGCGACCGAGCTCGGCTGTCCCCATGGTTTGCCCGAGTCGCTCGGGCGGAGTGCTCGCGGCCAGCGCGGCGAACCCGAGCGGCGTGATCACACCTGTGCCCGCACCGATCAGTGCGGCTGCGATGAGCAGGAACGCGACGCCAGGTAGAGCAGCACAGCCGAAGCCGAGGGCGGCCAGGCCCAGGCCGATCGAGATCCCGGTCCGTGTCGTCAGCCGCCCGGCGTCGAGCGCCCGGCCGGTCCGGGGCTGCACGATCGCGGCCGTTGCCGCCAGCAACGAAACCGCCGCTCCGGTGGCAATCGTGCCGAGTCCGTCGGAGGCGCCTGTGACCGGCAGGAACCCGACGCCCACCGACAACGCGGCCGTCGCGGCCGCCAGCGCCATGGTCGGACGGAGAAACGCCGGGTCCGTGATCCGCCGCGCGAGATCGAGCACGGTCTGCCGCGTCCGTGGCAACGGAGGCACGACAGGTACGGCGGCCAACGCCCACACCGCCACGCTCGCCGCAAGCACGGTCATCACACCGAACAGCAGCCGGAATCCGCCCAGCCACACCAATCCGCCTCCGAGCAACGGCCCAGCGGTGTAACCGATGCTCTTGTAGAACCCATAGCTACCGAACGCGCGCCCGTGCTTGCTCGCCGGGTTCAAGCGTGCGACGAGCGTCGAGGCGGCCGGTGAGAAGGCCGAGGCGGCGGCTCCCTGGCCGAGCCGGGCGACCCACAGCCAGCCGGGGCTGTCGACCAGTACATAGGTGCCTGAGGCGACGGCGAACCCGACCAGCCCGAGCAGCAGGACCGGGCGGGCGCCGATGCGATCCGCGATCGTCCCGAACACCGGCTTCAGCAGCACCTCGGCTCCGTCGTACAGCGCCAGCAGGATGCCGAGCGTGAGCAGCGAGGTGACGGCATCGGCCGACGATGCGCCGAGGTTCGCCGCCACCGCGTGGGCGCCGAACGCCGTCGTAAAGCCCGCCGCGTACAGCGGCCACATCCGCACCACAAAGCCCGAGGGTATCCGGGTCGACGGCTTGCCGGATGGTGCGACAGCAGTTATGTTACATGGACGATGTAATATCGCATCGGAGGTGTGTGGGATGGATGAGACCGCGCAGCGGTTGCTCGGGTCGGCGACCCGGTTGTCCCGGGATCCGGAGACGGAGATCGACTGGGACGCGCCGATCGGCGACGGTTACGGGATGTCGCCGGAGTGGAGCACGCTCTACGGCATGCCGTACTGGGACGAGCTGACCGAAGCCCAGCAACGGGAGCTGACCCGGCACGAGTCCGCCTCGGTGGCGACGACCGGGATCTGGTTCGAGCTGATCCTGCAACAACTGGTCCTTCGGGATGTCTACGACAAGCCGGCCCGGAGCGCCGAGTTCCAGTGGGCACTGACCGAGATCGCCGACGAGTGCCGGCACTCGATCATGTTCGCGCGCGCGACCGAGCGGATGGTGGAGCCGGCGTACCGGCCGCGGTTGCTGGCCCGCGAGCTCGGGCGGATGTTCAAGACGGTCGCGACGGGCGAGTCGGCGTACGCCGCGATCCTTGTTGCGGAAGAAGTCCTGGACGTCATGCAGCGCGACTGGATGCGGGACCGGCGGGTCGAGCCGTTGGTGCGTACGGTCAACCACATCCATGTCGTGGAGGAGTCGCGGCACATGGTGTTCGCTCGCGAGGAGACTCGGGAGCGGCTGGCCGGCGCCGGACGTGGACGGCGCTGGGTGAGTGCGCTGGTGATCGCGATCGCGGCCGACATGATCGTGTCGAGCATGGTCGGTCCGGCGGTCTACGCGAACGTCGGCCTGGATGTGGACCGCGCGGTCCGTGAGGCGCGACGGAATGAGCATCACCGGTCGTTGCTGCGGACCAGCTGTGCGAACTTGATGGACTTCCTCGGGTCGCTCGGGCTACTGACGCCGGCTGCGTCCCGGGTGTATCGGCGGACCGGGCTGCTGTGAGTGCTGTGAGTGCTGTGACTGCGGTGCCGGTATGAGTTACGCGATCTCGGGGGAGTGCTGCTCGGACGCCAGCTGTGTCGCGGTATGCCCGATGAACTGCATTCATCCGGCGCCTGGTGAGCCTGGGTTCGGGACCGGGGCGAGTCTGTTCATCGATCCGCGGACGTGTATCGACTGCGGGGCGTGTGCCGACATCTGTCCGGTGGATGCTGCTCAGCCGTCCGAGCAGGCTGCGGCTGAGGATGTGGAGCGGAACGCGGCGTACTTCGCGGGACAGGAGCCGCTGGATGCGATGGACCTCGACAGCTGGGAGGCCCCGTCGTACCAGGTGTGGGGTGGAGGACCGCGGCGCGTGCTGGTGGTCGGCGCCGGGCCTGCCGGTATGTATGCGACGCGTGAGTTGTTGCTCCGGACAACGGCTGAGGTGACGCTGATCGATCGGCTCGAGCAGGTCGGCGGGCTCGTTCGGTACGGCGTTGCGCCGGATCACCCGAGCACCAAGCAGATCATCAGCAGCTTCGAACGAATCATCCACCACCGGCGCGTGCGGTGGCTGCCGGCTACCGATGCGACGGAGCTGCGGCGCGGGGCCGGTGGGCTGCCGGATGGGTTCGACGCTGTCGTCCACGCCGTGGGGGCTCGGAGGAGTCGTCGGCTGGGGATCCGCGGCGAGAACGCGGCGTGTAGCGCGGAGGATTTCGTTGCCTGGTACAACGGGCGGCCGGGAGCGGCGTTGCCGGTGGAGCTTGCCGGCCCACGAGCGGTGATCGTCGGGAACGGCAACGTCGCGTTGGATGTCGCCCGGATCCTGCTGAGCGACGAGGCGCGGCTGCGGACGCTGGATGTGTCGCCCCAGGTGCGCAGAGCGCTCGCGGCCAGCGGAATCAAGGAAGTCGTTCTGCTCGGCCGCCGCGGACCGGACGAGGCCGCCTACACGCAGCCGGCGTTGCAGGAACTCCTGACCGCGGCGGGTGACCGCGTCGAGCTGCGGTATCACGCCCGGCCGACGGCCTGGACCTCCGAAGCGCTCGCGCTCGACGACGGTACGACGATTGCTGCGGGCAACCTGTTCACCGCGATCGGGTTCGAGGGCCGGCCGATCGACGGGCTGCCGTTCGACCCGGCCCGCGGGATCGTGCCGAACGTCCGCGGCGCCGTCGTCGGCCGGCCCGGGCACTACGTGGCGGGCTGGATCAAACGCGGCGCTCGCGGTGGGATCGGCGTGAACAAGGCCTGTGCGCAGGAGACAGTGATGACGCTGGTCAGTTCGTCCACGGCCCCAGCTTCTCCGGGTTCCTGATCGCCCAGATGTTCGTGATGCGATCGCCGTCGACGTCGAACGCGATCACGGTCTCGATCACACCCTCGAACTGGATCACCAGACCAGGCTGGCCGTTCACCGTGCGCTCGACGAGCTCGCGACCGAGCATGAAGACAGGAAGCCCGGCGAAGTACGACGCGACCTCGGCGCCACCGTGCACCGGCTCGAGGGCGGCCGTCACGATTCCGCCGCCGTCGGCGACCGCGGTGACCTCGGGGTCGAGCAGGCTGACGAGCTTGGCGATGTCGGTCGCCTCCCAGGCCTGCTTGAACTGCCGGATGAGCTCCGCCCGGTGTGCCGAGGGCGCCGCCGGGAGTTGCGCGTCGCGGATCCGGCGCCGGGCCGAGGACGCGAGCTGACGGCAGGCCGCCGGAGTACGACCGACGATCTCGGCGACCTCCGGGAACGGGTACCGGAAGACGTCGTGCAGGATGAACGCGACGCGCTCGGCCGGCGTCATCGCGTCGAGTACGACGAGGAACGCCATGTTGACGGACTCGTCCAGCGTGACGCGATCGGCCGGGTCACCGGTGCCGCCCGGCTGACCGGTGTGCCACTCGGTGCTCTCCGGGAGCGGCTCGGGGATCCACTCACCGACGTACCGCTCGCGCCGGGACCGCGCGGAGCGGAGCAGGTCGAGGCAGATCCGGCTGGCGACCTTGGTCAGCCACGCGGCCGGGTTGTCGATCGCCTGCTGCTCGGCCGGTGTCATCGCGTACCACCGGGCGTAGGTCTCCTGGACCACGTCCTCCGCGTCGGCCAGCGACCCGAGCAGGCGGTACGCGAGGTTGATCAGCTGCCGCCGCTCGCTCATGATCGCGCTCAGGCCCGGCTCGCTCATGTCGGTCCTCTCCTCGTTCATACCCCGGTTCATATCCGTACGACGGAACAGCCCGGCGAACTGTGAGGTCTGACAGTCCGCGCCGCTGCCTCGTCGTACCGATCATGACCACAGACAACAGAGACAACGCAGTAGCCGAAGTAGATATCCGTGAGCGTATCGACAGCCTGCTCGACGCGGTCCGTACCGGGGACCTCGAGACGTTGCGGACGGTCTTCGCCCCGAACATCGTCTCGTTCGACATCGAAGCCCCGCTCCGGCATCTCGGCGAGGAGAAGAAGATGTCGAACTGGGAGCAGATGTTCACCGTCCTGCAGGTGCCGTTCGAGTACGAGACCCGCGATCTGACCGTGTTCGTCGACGGCAGCCTCGCGATCGTCTACAGCCTCAACCACATGAACGCCAGCATCGGCACCGGCGGCAAGATCGACTACTGGCTGCGCTGGACGTCGGCGTGGCAGAAGATCGACGGACAGTGGATGATCGTCCACGACCACGTCTCGGTGCCGACGTACTTCCCGGAGGGCCGGGCCGCGATGGATCTCATGCCCTGAGCCAGGACGGCCACGGCCTGAGTTCGCCGGCCGCCTCCGCCAGTGCTGTGAGCGCCCGCTGGGCCGTCGGGTGCGGCGCGAGCAGGAAGCGGACGTTGTCGGGCAGCTCTCCAGAGGCCTCGGCGAGCGTCCGGCCGAGGCTGTAGAGGTCCATCTCGGCGGAGACCGGCTCGCACGCTTCTTGTGCGGGCGAGGCGTAGCCTTCGGTTCCGACCGGATGCCCGGCGGGCTGCTCAGTCCCGATCCGGCGCGCGCTGCCGAAGTCGATCAGCACCGGCCTACCGTCCCGCAGAACGACGTTGTCCGGTTTCACGTCCAGGTGCGCCAGTTCGCGACGGTGCAGGTCCATCAACGCAGGCAGCAATTGCGCTCCGAGATTCGCCGCCTCCGAGATGCTGAGCAGCCCGTTGTCCTCGAGTTCGTCGGCCAGCGTCGGACCATCGACGTACTCGACGAGGATGTGGGGGATCGGCTCGTCGGTGCCGTCGGCGAGCAGCCGCGGAAGGCCGGGGTGGAGGTTGCCGGCGAGCGCGGTCGTCTCGCGACGGAGGGACTTGACCGCGCGAGGATGGTGGATCTGATGAGGGCGTGCGGCCTTGAGTACGGCGGGCGCCCAGAGCTGGACCGACCACACCAGCCAGCTCTCGCAGCGGTGGCCGACGCCGAGACGCTCGACGGCAAAGGTTCCACCGGGCAGCTCGCAGCCTTCGGCCCAGTCCCAGACGGCCAGGCCGTCCACATCATCGGTCGGCGTGTCGACAAGCATGGGCGATCTCCTTGGCACGAGGTGAAGCCTGCCGCCGGGATGTGTCCCGGCGGCAGGCTGGTGGGGTCAGCCGCGCGAGCGGCTGCGGGAACGGCTGCGGCTGCGCGAACGGGACCGGCTACGGGACCGTCCGTGGTGCATGACGGGCTTGATGCGCAGGGTGTGCATGGTGTGCATGGTGTTCACCTCCTTCCGGCGAGTTGGTGGTCGAGTGTGACGACCCGGTCGGCGATCGCCGCCAGGTCGCGATCGTGGGTGACCATCAGCACCGTGCGGCGCGAGGTCCCGGTTGTCCCGGTTGTCCCGGTTGTCCCAGTTGTCCCAGCGGTCATGGCCCGGATGGCCTGGATCACGCTGCCGGCCGAGACCGGGTCGAGTGAGGCGGTCGGCTCGTCGAGCAGCACCATCGGAGCGGGCGACACCGCGGCCCGGGCGAGCGCGACCCGGCGGCGCTGACCGCCGGAGAGCCGTACGCCGCCTTCGCCGAGCGGCGTGTCGTAGCCGAAGGGCAGCCGGTCGGCGAACTCGTCCACCAGAGCCGTCCGGCCGGCCGCGATCACGCCCGCACGGGTGGCGTTCTGGTTGCCAAAGGCAATGTTCTCGGCGACCGTTGCATCCAGCAACCACGGGTCCTGCGGGACGAACGCGAACCGGTCGCGCAGGCTGCGCTGGTCGCAGTCGCGGAGGTCCACGCCGTCGATCAGGATCCGGCCGGCATCCACGTCGTACAGGCGGAGGAGCAGGTGGAGTGAGGTGCTCTTGCCGATACCGCTCGGGCCGAGCAGACAGACCGTCTCGCCGGCCGTGATGTCGAGGTCGAACTGGTCGACGACCGGTCGGCCGGCTTCGTAGCCGAATGACACTCGCTCGAAGCGGACCCCGGAGCGCAGCCGGGGCGCCGGGCGGGCGTCGTACCGGTCCTCGACGGCCTCGTCGCAGTCGAGTACATCG
Source organism: Kribbella pratensis (assembly GCF_004365355.1). Taxonomy (GTDB): domain Bacteria; phylum Actinomycetota; class Actinomycetes; order Propionibacteriales; family Kribbellaceae; genus Kribbella. Next base: position 1,854,658 of record NZ_SODP01000001.1, read on the forward strand.
CGGACGCGGACTGCGCTGGCTCCGGCCTTGGCGAGTACGACGGACAGGCGGGTTAGGCCGCGGACGGGCGAGTAGAGGTCGCGGAGGTACGCCAGTACGACGAGGAGCTCGCCGACGGACAGCGCACCGGTCAGGACATGGCGTCCGCCGACAACCAGGACCAGGGCGGTTCCGATCGCCAGCACGATGTCCGCCATCGGGGTCCAGCGGGCGTCGACGTCGATGGCACGGAGCTCGATGTCGAGGACGGCGCGGTTCCGGGTGCCGAAGATCGCGGCGGCGCGGTCGATCCGGCCGAAGGCCTGGACGGCGCGGACGTTGCGGAGCAGGTCGGTCGTCGCCCCGGCCAACCGTCCGGATTCGGTCCGGGCGGCGTGTTGGGCGGCGCGGATCCTGCGGCGCTGGCGGACCGCGAGGACGGCGAGGACCGGGGCCACGGCGAGGCCGATCAGGGCGAGCTCGGGGTCGAAGGCAACGAGCAGGGCGAAGACGCCGGCGAGCATCACGGCGTCCGGCAGGAAGGAGGTGGTCATCGCGACGACCGCGTCGAGGAGGCGGCCGACGTCGGTGGTGAGGCGCGAAACCAGCTCGCCGCTCCGCATCCGATCGTGCCAGCGGAGCGAGCGGGTCATGGTGCGCTGGAACATGGCGGCCCGCAGCGAGGCACCGATGCGCTCGGCGGCGCCCTCGACCGTTCGCAGACTCGCCATGTCCAGCAGCCCGACGATCGCGGACAGCAAGACGCTGGCGGCCGCGGCCAGCAGAAGCACGACAAGCGGACTCGCCGCGAGGCTTGCAGCGAACCCCGAGCCGACGCTCGGCGTGGCTGTGGATTGCGCGGGGGAGGTGGGGCGGAGGGCATGGTCCACCGCGAGGGCGAGGGGCCAGGGGCGGAGCAGGACCGCGCCGACTCGCAGGACGACCAGGCCGGACGCGGCGGCGAGAGCGGGTAGCTCCGGCCGTGCGGCGGGCCCGGCGACTGCGAGCGACAGCGGAAGTTTCATGCCGACAACGCTCGCCGTCGGCTGGTCGGCTCCGGTAGTGCACCTTGGTACTAGGACCGTTGTCGGGCTGCCGTCCGTCGGTAGGCGCACCCTACGATCCCAGGCATGGGAAGACTCCGACGTGCGGACCGCGGACCAATCTCGACGGTTGGCCTTCTGGTGCGCTTCACAGCGGCCGGGTTGATCGTGCTGCTCTCGCTGGCTGCGCTGATCGCGTTCGTTGCGCGCCAGGCCGGCATCGAGCAGGCGACCGAGTCCGCGCGGCAGGTCACCTACGTGACCGCCCGCGGCGTGGTCGAACCGCGCCTGGACGCAGTCGTCATCGCCGGCGAGCCCGCAGCACTCACAGCATTCGACCAAGCGATGCGCAAGTACGTCCTGCAAGGCTCGCTCGTCCGGGTGAAGCTGTGGAACGCCGACGGCCGGATCGTGTACTCCGACGAGCCGCGCCTGATCGGTCAGCAATTCCCGCTGGGACCCGAGGAGCAAGAAGCACTTCAGCGCCAAGGCAGCAGCGCCTCCGAGGTCAGCGACCTGAGCCGCCCCGAGAACAAGTTCGAGATCCCGTACAAGAAGCTGCTCGAGGTGTACGTCGGAGTCCGCGGCACCAACGGTGAGCCGATGCTGTTCGAGGCGTACTTCGAGTACCAGGCCGTCACCGAAGCGGGACAAGCCGCCTGGCGTCGATTCGCGCCACCGTCGCTCGGCGCGTTGCTGGTGCTGGAGCTGGTCCAGATTCCGTTCGCCTGGTCGCTGGCCCGGCGCGTCCAGCGGCAGCAGCGGGACCGCGAGCGGTTGCTGCAGCACGCGGTGGACGCGTCGGACGCCGAGCGCCGGCGGATCGCGGGGGAGTTGCACGATGGCGTCGTACAGGAGCTTACGGGCTTGAACTACGCGCTGGATGCGATGCGGCTCGGGCATCCGACCGAGGGGCAGCGGGCGGAGTTGATCGCGGACAGTGCGAGCCGGCTGCGGGGGAGTATCGGGTCGCTCCGGTCGTTGCTGGTCGACATCTATCCGCCGAACCTCGCCGAGGAGGGACTGACGTCGGCGCTGGCCGAGTTGGCTGCTGGGCTCGAGCGAGCCGGGATCGAAGTACGGCTGGAGACCGGTGGCGCGGACGAGTTGCCGCCGGCGGTTTCGGCGTTGTTGTTCCGTACGGCGCAGGAAGTCGTGCGGAATGTTGCCGCGCACAGCGGGGCCGGCGAAGTACTGATCAAGGCCGGTCGTTCGGACGGGCGTGCGGTGTTGATCGTGGACGACGACGGGCGTGGGTTCGACGAGTCGCGGCTCGGGGAGCGCAGCAGTAACGGGCACCTCGGGCTACGCTCGATCGGCGACCTGCTCGCGGAGTCGGGTGGCACGCTGACGGTCCGGGCCGCGCCCGGTCAGGGGACACGGGTGGAAGCCGAGGTACCGATGTGACGCGGGTGATCCGGGTGTTGATCGCCGACGACCATGCGATCGTCCGCACCGGCCTGTCCCAGTTGCTCGGTACTGCGGACGACATCGAGCTGGTCGGCGCGGCCGGTGACGGGGCCGAGGCGGCGACGATGGCGGCGGAGTTGCGGCCGGACGTCGTACTGATGGATCTGTCGATGCCGGGGACCGACGGGATCTCGGCGACCGAGCGGATCGTGGCGGCGTCGCCCGAGGTGCATGTGCTCGTGCTGACGTCGTTCAGCGATCAGGCGCGGATCCTGGATGCGCTCCAGGCCGGGGCTGAAGGGTATCTGCTGAAGCACAGCGAGCCCGAGGTGATCCTGGCCGGTATCCGGGAGATCGTGTCGGGTGGTTCGCCGCTGGATCCGAAGGCGGCGCGGGTACTGCTGACGAACCGGCGCTCGCCAGGCCCTGAAACCAAGCTGACCGACCGCGAGCAGGAGGTGCTCGACATGGTCGGCGCCGGCTTGCCGAACAAGACGATCGCGCGACGGCTGGGGATCAGCGAGCGCACGGTCAAGGCACACCTCACCAACGTGTACCAGCGCCTGGGCGTCACCGACCGCACCCAGGCAGCCCTCTGGGCCCAACGCCAACAGCGCGACAACTAGGTACTAGTACCAACGTCCGATACCCCCGGCCCGCCGGCGGCGACACGATAGAGCCATGGACGACCAGGCGCGCGACGCGCAGACCACGGGTGGGGCGAGCGCCGATCACGTGGGCGACGTGCGGCGGCGGCCTGTCGTGCTGCGCACGGGACGTGCCGACGACGTGGTGCCGCGGCGGTCTGCTCGGTATCTCGCGTGGGCGGGTAGCGGGGTGCTGGGGCTCGTGGCTGCCGCGGGGTTGGTAGCCGGCGGTACTGCGGTGTGGTCGGCCTTCGACCCGGGGACGCCGGGGCGGTCGCCGGCTCCGTTGTGGTTTCCGCCGCCGGAGACGATCACGCCGCAGAGCGAGCGGATCACGCCGACGCCGACTGTGGACGACCACGGGGGCGACCGCACTCGTACGCCGACGTCGAGCAGCACGACCGAGCCGGGGGACGACAAGGGCGGGACTCGCACGACCACCGGCAAGACCACGTCCGGTAATACCACGTCCGGGAAGACCGCCACGGGGAAGTCGACCACGGTGAAGCCGTCCTCCGGGAAGCACGGCTCGGATGACTCCGGGAAGTCAGGTTCAGACGACGGGCCCAGCCACAACTGACCGGGCTCGACCCAGGATGTGCGGCCGCGCCGGATTCGGCTGGTCCGCCGGGAAGTCGAACCGATCGATCTGCTCGATCACGAACCCGGCCGCCTCGATCGCGGCAGCGGTATCGCGATGCACATGACACCCACCGGCGAACAGCGACCAAACAGTCGCATCCGCGATCTTCTGCACCGTCTCCAACCGCCCACCCTCCGCGGCGACATGCTCGTAGAATCTGAGCTCCCCACCGGGCTTCAGCACCCGCGCCGCCTCGGCGAGCGCCACCTGCTGATCCGGCACCGAACACAGCACGAGCGACACCACAGCCACGTCAGCTGACGCATCAGCCGCCGGCAACCGATCCGCCGTACCCTCGACAACCTCAACCGGCACAGGCGCCGTCGCAGCGGACCGAGAAGCGTGAGCGCGCAGATAAGGCTCCGGCTCAACCGCGAGAACGCTCACGACCCCAGCCGGATAGTGCGCGAAGTTCCCACCATCTCCCGCGCCGATCTCGATCACCCGGCCGGCTGCCCCGGCCAGCAGCCGCCGCCGGTGCTCGGCCGCGCCTTCGCGGTCCATGGCAGGGCGGACTCGCGCGTACATCCGGGCAAAGATCGGCCGCTTCATGGGCACACGATGTCAGAGTGTCGGATTGAGCATGACCCGGATCGTCATCAGGCTGAAGCTATCGACTGGAGGTAAACGGGTGAAGTACGTGCTGATGTTCATCGAGACCGAGGAGTACCTCAAGGAGCTCGACGCGATGACGCCGGGCGAGCGCGAGCAGGCGTACCAGCGGGTGTACCAGTGGTTCGACGACCACCGCGACAAGATCAGCGACCGCGGAAACAAGCTGCAAGGGGCGGAGACCGCGACCACTGTGCGGCTGGACGGCGGCGTGGCGATGACCACCGACGGGCCGTTCATCGAGGGCAAGGAGGTCGTGTCGGGGTTCACCGAGATCGACGTCGCGGACCTGGACGAGGCGCTGCGGATGGTCAAGACGTGGCCGGCCTGTCCGGTCGTCGAGATCCGTCCGGTCGCCGAGATGTGAACGCGGATGTGAATGCAGAGGTGAGTACCGAGGACGAGCTGGCCCGCGTGGTACGTGACCACGCGGGCCGGTTGGCCGGCGCACTTGTGTCGCTGCTGGGGGACTTCTCGGCGGCCGAGGATCTGGTCCAGGACGCGGTCGAGATCGCGCTGAGGCGCTGGCCGGTCGAGGGCATCCCGGATCGGCCGGACGCCTGGCTGTTCACGGTCGCCAAGCGGCGCGGCCTCGACGTACTGCGTCGTCAGCAGAACTACCGCGCCAAACTGGCCGAGCTCCAGCACCAGGACGAGCAACCAGTTGCTCCGGATGATCGACTGCGACTGATCTTCACCTGCTGCCACCCGGCCCTCGCCCGCGAGGCGCAGGTCGCTCTCACGCTGCGGGTCGTGTGCGGGCTGACGACCGCACAGATCGCGGCTGCGTTGCTCGCCAAGGAGTCCGCCGTCGCGCAACGCATCACGCGGGCGAAACGCAAGATCACCGATGCGGGTATCCCGTACCGGATCCCGCGCGACGACGAGCTGCCCGAGCGCCTCACCGAAGTACTGACTGTCATCTACCTGCTCTTCAACGAAGGCTACCTCTCCAGTACGGCGGAACGCGCGCACTCCCGCGACCTGGTCGACGACGCCGAATGGCTGACCGCGCTCCTCCACGGTCTGCTGCCCAACGAGCCCGAGGTCGCCGGACTGCTTGCCCTCATCCGCTTGCACCGAGCCCGTACGCCGGCGCGCTTCACGCCGGCCGGCGAACTCGTCCTGCTCGAGGACCAGGACCGCACGCTCTGGGACCAAACCGCGATCGCCGAGGCCACAGCCCTCCTCACAAGGACGGCCCACCGTCACCACGCGCCCGGCCCGTACCAGTTGCAGGCCGCGATCGCCGCCTGCCACAGCGAGGCGCCGACCTGGGCCGAGACGGACTGGCGGCAGATCCTCGTCCTGTACGACATGCTGCTCACTCTGCAACCAAGTCCCGTGACCTGCCTGCACCGCTCGGTCGCGCTCTCCTTCGTCGAGGGACCAGCGGTTGCTCTGGCAGAAGTCGACCGGCTCGCGCTCGACACGTATCCGTTGTTCCACGCGACCCGTGCCCAGTTCCTCCGCGACCTCGGCCGCGACACCGAAGCGCATGTCGCCGACGAGCGCGCCGCGGACTTGACCGCCAATCCGGCGCAACTCGACCTGTTGCGCGAGCGGCTGGCCCGCTGAACCAGCATCCTTGCTCCATGGGAGCTCAGGGGCGGGGCGAACGGTTGTGGTTTCTCGACTGGTTACGGGTGCTGGCGGTTCTCGGGGTGTTCGTGTTTCACACCCTGCGGCCGTTCGACGACGGCGACTGGCATGTGAAGAACGCGGAGACCAGCGAGGGGATCTCGATCGCGATCGCCTTCCTCGGTCTGTGGGGGCTGGCCTTCTTCTTCATGATCTCCGGATCCGCTGCCTGGCTGGCATTGCGGTGGCGGACCGCGGTGCAGTTCTTGAAGGAGCGGTCGATCCGCCTGCTCATACCGTTCGCGGTCGCGTACGTGCTGCTCTCGCCCTTGCAGTACTTCATCGAGGAGCACCACAAGGGCCGGTCCACCCAGTCGTTCTTCGGCGACGTACGCACCTTCTTCAGCGATCTCGGCGGGGATGCGCCGCTGTGGCTGCGCGACACCTATCACCTGTGGTTCCTCGTCTACCTGATCCAGTTCGCCGTACTCGGACTGCCGTGGTTCATCCTGCTGCGCGGCCGGACGGACTGGATCGCGCGACGATGTCAGCGCCGTGGTTCGATCCTGCTCCTCGCCGTACCGCTGGTGCCGGTGCATCTGCTACTGCTCGCCGCGCCGGGGCCGGAGCACGGGTGGGGCGAGTTCGTGTTCTTCTTCGACTTCTTCGTCGTCGGGTATCTGGTGATGTCGGACGAGCGCCTGATGGCAGCGGTACGACGGGACGCCGTACCCGGACTGGTCCTCGGTCTGTGCGCCTTCCTGGTCGGGGTCTTCACCGGGATCATCGACTTCCTCGACGGCTGGTGGCCGGACCCCGGGTACTCCTGGCAGTACCTCTGGTACTCACCACTCATCACCTTCGCCGTCTGGGGCTGGCTGGTCGCCGTGCTCGGCTTCGGCATGCGCGCGGCCGCGTTCCAGCGCGCGGTCCCGCCCCCACTTGCCCGCGCCGCGATGCCGTACTTCATCGTCCACCAGCCGGTCATCCTCGCGATCGCGTTCTTCGTGGTGCAGTGGGACGCCGCGATCTGGACGAAGTACGCCGTACTGCTACCGTCCGCCTTCGTCGTCTCCGCCGCACTGGCCTTGCTCGTCTCGTCCCTGCCCGGAGTCCCGGTCCTGTTCGGCGTGAAGCGTGTCGAATCCGGGGCCGCGTCGATCGTCAACAGCTCGAAGGCATCCGACTGACTAGGAGACTGGGGCAATGGGAACGATCGTCACGAAGGTCGAGGTCGAGCGGAAACCGGACGAGGTGTTCGCCTACGTCACGGACCCGAACCATTTCACCGAGTGGCAGGCGAACGTCACCGGAGGGCACCTCGAAGGCGGTGAGCCGGTGGTCGGCGCCAAGTGCCTGACCCGCCGCAAGATCGGCGGCCGCGAGCGGGACGTGACGTCGCGGCTGACCGAGTTCGACCCACCGCGGGCGTGGTCGGTCCACGGCGACGAGGGACCGATCCGCTCCACGGTCAAGGTGACCGTCGAGCCGATCGCCGGCCGCGACGCCAGCACGGTGACGATCGACCTCGACTTCGAGGGTCACGGCATCGGCAAGCTGCTGGTGCCGCTGATGGTGGTTCCGCAGTCGCGCAAGGAGATGGTGCGGAACATGGCGCGGCTGAAGGCCAACCTCGAGAGGTAGACGCTGGTCAGCTGCGGTTCAGACGCTGCGGAGAACCGACACGACGACGCCCAGGATCGAGGCGTTGTCGCCGTCGATGACCTCGTACGCCGGGTTGCGCGGCTCGAGGTACACGTGGCCGTTGCGGCGACGGTAGACCTTGACCGTCGCCTCCTCGTCGATCATCGCGGCGACGATCTGGCCGGAGTGTGCCTCGGACTGCTGGCGGACCACGACGATGTCGCCGTCGCAGATCGCGGCGTCGATCATCGACTCGCCGCGGACGCGCAGCCCGAACACGGTGCCGCGTCCGGTCAGCCCGCGGGGGAGTTGCATGACGTCGTCGACGTGCTCGATCGCGGAGATCGGCGTACCGGCCGCGATGTCACCGACCACCGGGACCGGCACGTTGTCGTCGCTCGTGGCCTGTGTGCCCGACTCCTGCAGGAACATCCGGACGTCGATCGGCCGGGAGACCGACGGACTCCGGCGCAGGAAGCCCTTCTCCTCCAGGCTCGCCAGGTGCTTCGACACCGACGACGAGGAGCGCAGCCCGACCGCGTCACCGATCTGGCGGCTGCTCGGCGGGTACCCGTGGCGCGTCACCCAGTCGCGGATCACCACCAGGATCCGCTGCTGCCGCTCCGGAAGGGCCGCGGTGTCGAGGTCGCCGAACAGGTCGAGATCAGTCACCGCAGAACCCTATAGCGCTCGGCACTAAAACCTGGTGAGCCCGCGCCCTGTTGATGGCAAGGTGCGCACATGGTTGGTCCTTCTGAGGAAGTGCTGGACGCGTTCGGTCTGTCGGAGCCTGCGGTACTGCTTCCGGGCGGGCAGGGCGAGACGTGGCGGTCCGGTGCTGTCGTCCTGAAGCGCGCGGTTTCGGAGAGTGTGTGGCGGGCCGAGGTATTGGCGGAGCTGGCTGACTCCGAGGCATTCCGGGTTCCTCGGCCCGTGCGGAGCCTTCGCGGCGAATGGGTCGAGTTCGGGTGGGAGGCCAGCGAACTGCTCGCCGGTGCGACCGACGTGCGGCGGCAGGACGAGGTACTGACCGCAGCCGAGGCTTTCCACGCGGCCGTTGCCGGGTTGCCGCGGCCCGATTTCCTTGATGGGCGCAACGATCCATGGTCCGACGGCGATCGGATCGCCTGGCGCGAGCAGTTGTACGACGGCAGTCCGGCGTACGCCGAACTCACCGCGCCGCTCCTGGACGCGTGGCGACCGGTCGAGCTTGGGGACCAGGTCGTGCACGGGGATCTGCCGGGGAACGTGATGTTCGCCGACGGGCTGCCGCCGGCGATCATCGACTGGCCGGTGTACTGGCGCCCCCCGTCCTGGGCGTCGGCGGTCGCAGTTGCCGACGCACTGTGCTGGTACGGCGCCGAACCCGGGCTCGCCGCCCGTTGGGCGCACCTGCCCGAATGGGGCCAGATGCTGATCCGAGCGTTGATCTATCGAATGGCGACCGACGACCTGGCCGGAGGCGCCCCGACCTGGACCGAGGCCCGGCGTTCGGGTTATGCGCCGGTGATCGAGCTCTCGCTCTCGTACGCCGGCTGATCTCGACGCGACCGCTCGGCGGCCCGGATCGCGAGCGGAATGGTGCCGAAGGCAAGCACTCCGAGTCCGGCGCCGATCCAGCCGACCGCGGAGTACCCGGCGCCCGCGTCCAGCGCGAGCCCACCGAGCCAGGGACCGACCGTGATCCCGACGTTGAACGCGGAGATGTTGAACGCCGCGGCCAGCGTCGGCGCGGATCCGGCAACGCTGAACACCCTCGAGTTCACTGCCGGGTTCGTCGCGAACCCGAACGTCCCGACCGCGATGATCGCAGGTACGGCGAGCCACGGCGTACCCGTCGCGAGCGCAAGCACGACCGCCGCGACGATCACCCCGGTCAAGCTCAGAACCAGCGTGCCGAACGGGCGCCGGTCCGCGGTCCGTCCGCTGACAGTGATGCCGATCAGCGCGCCGACGCCGTACAGGGCCAGAATCGCCGGGATCCAACCGGCCGAGAGGCCAGTGGTGTCGGTGAGCAGGGGAGCGAGGTAGCTGAAGATCACCAGGATCGCGCCGGTCGACAGTGCGGTGGTGCCGTACGCGAGCCACAGCTGCGGATTCGCCATACTGCGCATTTCTTCGCGCAGCTGGGGAGTCCGCTCCGCCCGGCCCCGCGGGATCGTGGCGACGATGCCGATGATCGCGAGCGCCGACACTGCGGCGACCGCCCAGAAAGCGGACCGCCAGCCGAGGTGCTGGCCGAGCAGCGTGCCCGCGGGCAGACCGACGATCGTGGCGACGGTCAGTCCGCCGGCCAGGATGCTCATCGCCTTGGCGCGGGCCGCCGGCCCGGCGAGCTCGATCGCGGTCACCGAGGCGACCGCCCAGAATCCGGCGTACACGAACGCTCCGGCGACGCGGGTCGCGAGGAGTACGCCGTACGACGAGGTCAGCGCGCCGGCGACGTGGGTGAGCGCGAAGATCACCAGGAACGCGAGCATCGCCGCGCGGCGGGACCAGCGCAGGGTGGTGACGGCCAGGATCGGCGCGCCGACGAGCATGCCGACGGCGAACGCGGAGATCAGCAGGCCGGCGGCCGGGATCGACACGTCCAGGTCGGTCGCGATCTCCGGGAGCAGGCCGGCGAGCATCAGCTCGGACGTGCCCTGGGCGAAGATCGCCAGGCCGAGCAGATAGACAGCGCGAGGCATGAGGTCCTCTCGTCGTGGATCGTTCAGTGCAAAAGTGGGCAGGGGATGAAGCTCAGAAGCTGCGCAGCGTCGCCTCGACGACGGCCTGCTGGCTCGCGCGGTCGGCGCCGCGCCGAGCGGCGACGCGGAGACCGCCGAGCACGGTGAAGACGTACGTCGCGAGCCCGGTCGCGTCCTGCTCCGGGTCGACCTCACCGCCGGCCTGCGCCGCGCGGATCGCGTCGGCGAGGGCGGTCAGCTTGGTCTCGTGGTCCCGGTCGAGCAGGTCGATGATCTCGGCGTCCTTCGGGCCGAGTTCGACGATCGTGTTGATCACGAAGCAGCCGGTCGGATCGTCGGGATCCGGCTCGACCGCGGTCCACAGGATCTGCCGGACCCGTTCACGGATCGGTAGCGCGGCGTCTTCGATCACCTCGAGCTGAGGCGCGGTGAACCGGTCGACGTACCGACGCAGGGCGCGGTCGAACAGATCACGCTTGCTGCTGAAGGTGTTGTAGATGCTGCTGCGGCCGAGGCCGGTCGCCTCACACAGGTCCTGGGTCGAGGTCGCTTCGTAGCCGGCCGTCCAGAACACCCGCATCGCGGCGTCGATGGCGCGATCCTCGTCGAACGTCCTCGGTCTCGGCATGTCGCCGAGCATAGCATGTTATGGACTGATCGATCCAAAATAGGCCGCCGAACAGGTGAACCACCTGCGCCGATAGCATCCGGGCATCGAGGCGAGTGCCGGATGCTCTTCGACAAGAGCGCAGGTGCTCGCTTTCACTTGGGGGCTCTGATCGTCGATCATCTGGGGAGCACTGTGAGGTTGTTCAGACCTGGGGGGCTGGCAGTCGCCCTCGCACTGGTCGCGGGTGTCACCGCCACCACTTCAGCTGTCGCGGAGGGGACCAAGACGGTCTCGTACCGCGGCTACCAAGTCACCGTCCCGGCCGACTGGCCGGTCGTCGACCTGACCGCAGACCCGACGGCCTGCGTCCGGCTCGACCAGCCCGCGGTGTACCTGGGCCGCAGTACGTCGCAGGCCAAGTGCCCGGCGCACCTGGTCGGCCGCAGCTCCGGCCTGATCCTGGAGCCGCTCACCACGAACACGCCGTCCAGTGACGGACTGCTCCGGCGCACGGTCACCGACGCCGGCGTCCTTGCGACCGCGTACTACGCGCCGGGGGCGGAGCGGGCAGCGAGCGACGTACTCGCCACCGGTCGCGTGGTGACGAAGACGCCGTCCGCCCGGGTCGCGGCGCCGGCCGCCGTCACGCCGTCGGTGGTAGCCACGGGCAACTTCGCGGGAAACGGGTTCGATGCCTGCACCGCCCCGCCGCAGTCCACGATGGACGCGTGGCGACCGGCGTACCAGGGGATCGGCATCTACATCAGCGGTGGTCTCCGTGCCTGCGCGCAGCCGAACCTGACTCCGGACTGGGTGACCACGAACGCCAGTAAGGGCTGGCAGTTCCTCCTGATCGACGTCGGCTATCAGGCGCCCTGCACGACGTACAAGAGCCGGATGTCGTCGGTCGCCTCGACCGCCTTGGTCCAGGGCCGCAACGCCGCGATCAACGCGGTCGCCGCGGCGCAGGCGCTCGGCTTCGCGCAGCGGAGCGCGATCTACACCGACCTCGAGCCGTACGATTCGACTGCGGCCTGTAAGGCGGCGGTGCTGTCGTATGTGAGTGGCTGGACCCAGGAGCTGAATTCGCGAGGTTACCTGGGTGGCGCCTACGTCAACGCCACGCGCGGCGGTCCCGACCTGGTGAGCGGCTACGCGAGTACGGCGTACACGCGGCCGGACAACATCTGGATGGCGCAGTGGAACCGGACTCCGGGCACGATGTCGATCCCGGCTACCTACTGGAGCAATCACCAGCGCGTGCATCAGTACGACAGCGTGAGCGAGACCAACGGTGGCGTCACGATGTCGATCGACAAGGACTACCTGAACCTGACCGCTCCGCCGCCACCTGTCAGTAGCTTCACCGTCACCGGTGGCGTCGCGGCCGCGACGCTGCGGTGGACGAAGCCGGCCAACGTGACACTGGGGCAGATCATGGTCCGGAGCGCTGTCGGCTCGACTCCGCCGCCGCTGCCGACGTCCGGTACGGCTGTGTACAACGGCGGGGCCAGCCTGTTCACGCAGACCGGGCTGTCCAACTCGGCCAGCTACGCCTACCGCGTCTGGGTGAAGGACAGCAAGGGCAAGATCGGTCCTGGCGTCGACGTGCAGCTCGTCGGGTCGAAGGCGACGATCGGCGCGAGCGCGGCCTCGATCATGTATACGCAGGCGGTGACGCTGTCGACGGCCGTCAGCCGGATGGACGGTGTGAAGCTGGCCGGCGTACCGGCGGTCTTGTACGCGAAGGCGAAGAACGCGAGCAAGTGGTCGACGGTCGGATCGTTCACCACGGACGCCAACGGGATCGCGTCGACGTCGCAGAAGCCGGCCGTGTCGACGTACTACATGTGGGGCTACAACGGCGGCGGAGCGGTGCTCGGGACGCGGAGTACGGCGCCGCTCGTCCAGGTGCATCCGGCGCTGTCGGCGTATCTGACGCCGGGCGCGATCAAGCTGGGCGCGTCGACCTTGCTCTACGGGTACCTGAACCCGGCGCACGCCGGTACGACGGCGTACCTGCAGCGTCGTTCCGGCACAACCTGGGTGGCGGTGACGACCGGGAAGCTGACCACGAACGGGAAGTACGCGTTCAGCATCAAGCCGACCGTGCGCGGCACCTACACGTACCGCGTGGTGTGGCTGGCGGACGCTGACCACCAGGGGACGCAGACTGCCTCGAAGGTGCTGACCGTCAGTTAATCGGTGAGGCCGGCCGCCGCACTTCGCGCGAGCTCGATCGCATGGGCCGCGAGCGGTGAGTGCGTGCGGCCGGCCTGCCACAGCAAGAAGATCTCCCGCGCCGGGAGCTCGGGCGTCAGCTCGTGCAACCTGAGGCTCGGGTCGTCACGCAGTACGGCGAGACGCGGCGCGAGCGCTGCACCGAGGCCGGCGCGGACCATCGCGAGCAGGGCCTCGTTGCCCTCGGTGCGGAACACAAACTGCGGGCGGATGGCGCGGGCGCGTAAGAAGTCCTCGACCACCGCCTGGTGGCAGATCGCCGGATGCGCGACGAGTGGCAAGCCGTCGAGCGTCTCCAGCGGGACCGGCCCGGCCGGGAAGTCGCCCGGTCGCGCGACCAGGACGTACGGGTCGTCGAGGAGTTTGAGGTCCTCGATCGTGTCGTCGGTCCGTCCGTCGAAGAACATCAGGTCGAGTCCGGTGAGATCGGGATCGTCGGTCTCCTCCTCGAACAGCCGGATGTCGCAGCCCGGATGTGCGTCCCGCAACCCGCGAATCACCTGCGGCAGCAGCGTGTTCGAGACGGTCTGGAACGTGCCGATGTCGATCCGGCTGTCGCCCGCCCGGAATCGCTCGATCCCGTCGCTCAGCTCGTCGGCGCGACGCAGCAGGTCGCGCGCATGCTGCAGCAGGACAGCGCCGAGCGGCGTGATCCGCACCGGCTTCGGCCCACCAGGCCGGTCGAACAGCGGACCGCGTGCGGTCTTCTCGAGTACCGCGATCTGCTGGCTGACGCTCGACTGGGTGTACCCGAGCCGGCTCGCGGCGCGGCCGAACGATCCCTCGTCGGCGACGGCAACCAGCGTGGCCAGCTGACGTAACTCGTACATGACGGCACTCTATCGCCATTGGCGATCGCTTTGATAAGAATCAATCGCTTTTCACGATCGCCAGCCAGCTCCTACGGTCGTGCGTATGGAGAACTTCTACGAGGTCAACGGCATCGAACTCTGCGCGGAGACGTACGGCGATCCGGCCGATCCCGCCGTCCTGCTGATCCACGGCGCCACCGCCTCCATGCTGTGGTGGGACAGCCGGTTGTGCTCCGCTCTCGCCGCCCGCGGACGGTTCGTGATCCGCTACGACCAGCGCGACACGGGCCGGTCGACGTCGTTCCCGGTCGGGGAACCGGGCTACGCGATGAACGACCTGGCCGCTGACGCCGTCGGTCTCCTCGATGCCCTCGGCATCGAGAAGGCGCACGTGGTCGCGCAGTCGATGTCCGGCGGTACGGCGCTGATCCTCGGCGTCGACCACCCGTCCCGCGTCGCGTCCCTGACCTTCGTCTCGACGAGCACCGGCGATGAGGGCCTCCCACCGCCATCACCCGACATGCCACGACTGGGCACGCCGGACTTCAACGATCCCGCCGCGGTCGAGGAGTACGTCGTACGGTCGATCGAGGCTGAAGCCGCCGGGCATTTCGACGAGACGTCTGCCCGTACCTTGGTGCGGCAGGACATGGCGCGGGCCAAGAACTACGAGGGCTCACTGACGAACCACTTCGCGATGACCTTCGACGGCCCGCGCAACGGAGACTTCGGTGACCTGACGATGCCGGTTCTCGTGATGCACGGGGACGCTGACCCGTTGCTCCCGTTGCCGCACGGTGAGGCGGTGCGTGACGCCGTACCCGGAGCTCGGCTCGTGGTGCTGCCCGGCATGGGGCACGGGCTGTCGGCGCCGTACTGGGATTCGTTTGTCCACGAGGTGGGCCGATGAAGTTCGCGATCTGGCTGCCGTTGTTCGACGAGTTGTCCGACCCCCGCGAGGTCGCGCACCTCGCAGCGGCCGCTGAGGAAGCCGGGTGGGACGGGTTCTTCCTCTGGGACCAGTTGTGGTGGCGGGAACCGGTCCGGCTGGTGTCGGATCCGTGGATCGCGCTGAGCGCGATGGCCATGACCACCGAGCGGCTGCGGATCGGCCCGATGGTCTCGCCGATCGCGCGCCGGCGGCCGACCAAGTTGTTGCGCGAGACCACAACTTTGGATCGGCTGTCGGGTGGCCGGTTGACGCTCGGTGTCGGGCTGGGCAGCGATCGCTTCGCGCAGGAGTACTCGAAGACCGGTGAGGAGGTGAACGACCGGATTCGGGCCGAGATGCTGGACGAGACGCTCGACATCCTGACTGCGGGGTGGACTGGTGAGCCGGTTGCGTACCGCGGGAAGCACCACCTGGTCGACGACGTGCAGTTCCTGCCACGCCCGGTCACTGGTCGAGTGCCGGTGTGGATCGCCGGCTTCCCCGGCAACACCAAGCCGATCCGGCGAGCGGCCCGGTACGACGGCTTCTTCCCGGTCAACCTCACCTCGCCGGAGCAGGTCGCCGAGCCGGCGGCCGTACTCCGGGAATTGCGCGGCAATCTCGACAATTTCGACATCGCCGTGGCGCTCGAACCGGACGTCGATCCGCGTCCGTACGCCGACGCCGGTGCCACCTTGTGCCTGCTGGACGTCGACCCGGCGACCCTTCGGCTGGACGACGTACGCACGATGATCGCGGCCGGACCTCCGCGCTAGGGGGTGTTCCTGTCCGGTGCATAGGTGTCTAATCGAATGGTGGCCAGCGTCAGTGGACAGGCTGGGATCACCGAGCGCACCGGAGCGACTGCTGTCGGACTACGACGGCGGCCCATGGGGCAGGTGATCGGCAAAGTCCTGTCGACCACCGATCACAAGGTGATCGGCCAGCTGTACCTGATCACCTCGTTCATCTTCTTCCTGATCGGCGGCGTGATGGCGCTGATCATGCGTGCCGAGCTCGCCGAGCCGGGCCTGCAGCTCGTGAACGAGGAGACGTACAACCAACTGTTCACGATGCACGGCACGATCATGCTGCTGCTGTTCGCGACGCCGCTGTTCGTCGGGTTCGCCAACGTGATCATGCCGGTGCAGATCGGTGCTCCGGACGTGGCGTTCCCGCGGCTGAACATGTTCAGCTACTGGCTGTTCCTGTTCGGCGGCCTGATCGCGCTCGGCTCGTTCCTCACTCCGGGCGGGGCGGCCGACTTCGGCTGGACGGCGTACTCGCCGTTGTCGAACGCGGTCCGGTCGCCGGGCGTCGGTGGGGATCTGTGGATCATGGGTCTGTGGATGGCCGGTCTCGGCACCATCCTCGGTGGCGTCAACTTCATCACCACGATCGTCACGCTGCGGGCGCCGGGTATGACGATGTTCCGGATGCCGATCTTCTGCTGGAACATCCTGGTGACGTCGATCCTGGTTCTGATCGCGTTCCCGATTCTCGCGGCGGCGCTGCTGGTGCTCGAGGCGGACAGAACCTTGGGAGCCCATGTGTTCGATGCCGCGAACGGCGGCGCGATCCTCTGGCAGCACCTGTTCTGGTTCTTCGGACATCCCGAGGTCTACATCATCGCGCTGCCGTTCTTCGGCATCATCACCGAGATCCTGCCGGTCTTCAGCCGTAAGCCGGTCTTCGGTTACATCGGGCTGGTCGCGGCGACGATGGGCATCGGCGCACTGTCGATCGCCGTGTGGGCACACCACATGTTCGTGACCGGCGCGGTGAACCTGCCGTTCTTCTCGTTCATGACGTTCCTGATCGCGGTGCCTACGGGCGTGAAGTTCTTCAACTGGATCGGGACGATGTGGGGCGGCTCGCTGTCGTTCGACACCCCGATGCTCTGGGCGATCGGCTTCCTGACGACGTTCCTGTTCGGCGGTCTGACCGGGGTCATCCTGGCCTCGCCGGCCTTGGACTACCAGCTCTCTGACACATACTTCGTCGTTGCGCACTTCCACTACGTGGTGTTCGGGACGGTCGTGTTCGCGATGTTCGCCGGGTTCTACTACTGGTGGCCGAAGATGACGGGGCGGATGCTCGACGAGCGCTGGGGGAAGCTGCATTTCTGGCTGCTGTTCATCGGCTTCCACACGACGTTCCTGGTGCAGCACTGGCTGGGTGTCGAGGGCATGGCGCGTCGGTACGCCGACTACCAGGCATCTGACGGCTTCACGACCTTGCACCAGGTGTCGACCGTCGGTGCGTTCATCCTCGGGATTTCGAATCTGCCGTTCTTCTGGAACGTCTACAAGTCGCGGCGGCACCCGCTCGTCGAGGTGGACGATCCGTGGGGGTGGGGCCGGTCGCTGGAGTGGGCGACGAGTTGCCCGCCGCCGCGGCACAACTTCGACAAGCTGCCACGGATCCGGTCGGACTCGCCGGCCTTCGACTTCCACCACCCCGACATCGCGCTGTCGGAGTACGTCGACAACGAGGCCGGTGACGGCGGCTTGCTCGACGCGGGGGAGGACGCGGGACGCGTCAGGCACCTCAAGTCGACCGATACCGAGGACTAGTCAGCTCGCCAAGCGATCGATCAGGCGGGTCAGCTCGTGGTCGGTCTGCTGTGGCGACGGGCTGCTCGAGGCCAGTAGGTCCAGCGCCTGTGTGTAGGCCTCGACGTCCTCACGCTTGTCGAGGTACAGCGCGCTGGTCAGGTGCTCCAGGTAGACGATGTCGGGCAGATCGCGCTGCGGGAACCGAAGCAGCGAGAACGCCCCGCCGGTCGCTGCGTGACCGCTGCTCGCGAGCGGGATGATCTGGAGCGTCACGTTCGGCCGGGTGATCGCCTCGCGGAGCGCGGCGAGCTGGTTGCGCAGTACGTCGGGGCCGCCGATCGGGCGATGCAGCACCGACTCCTCGATGACGGCCCACAGCTTGAGCGGCGGCTCCCGGTCCAGCACCCGTTGGCGTCGGGTGCGCAGCGCGACGATCCGCTCGATCTCCGCTTCGGTCGGCACACCGGACGGAGTCAGCCGAGCGACGGCACGTGCGTACTCCGCGGTTTGCAGGAGTCCCGGGACGAATTGGATCTCGTACGTCCGGATCAGCTCGGCGGTCGCTTCGAGGCCGAGATACGCGTCGAACCAGTCCGGCGTGACATCGCCGTACCGATGCCACCATCCCGGGTCGTTGGCCTCGCGGGCGAGCTCCAGCAGCCGGTCCCGCTCGCGCGCCTCGTGCACGCCGTACAGCGTGAGGAGGTCGGCGACGTCGCGCTCCTTGAAGCCGACCCGGCCGAGCTCCAACCGGCTGATCTTCGACTCCGACGACCGGATCGCCCAGCCGGCGTCCGTCCGGGAGACACCGGCGCGCTCGCGCAGCTCCCGCAGATGACCACCGAGCATCATCCGCAAAGCCGTCGGCCCCACCACGCTTCGCCCCGCCATAGAGCGAGTCTACATCATTTTCGAACAGATGTTCCCATGCGATCTCACCCCACGCGGGTGCCCACCAACAGCGAATTCCGCAGATCCGGAAGCACCACCTCGGTCGCCACCAGACGTGAATCGCCGAAGAAGAACTCCCGCTTCGGGTCGTTCTCCCGGTACGGCGAGTCGGCAGGCAGCGCCTCAACCGGCGTGACGTCGTCGAACACGAGCCGCCCACCGATCCGCAGCAGCTCCACCACGCGATCGGACGGACCGCCGTCGACGAAGACCAGATCGAAGGGCGCCCGCAGCGCCAGCTCGTCGAACGCATCGCCCTGAACGACCTCGACCCGCGCCTCACCAGCAGACACCCGCCGTGCCGCCGCCACCCGACCCGGATCCAGCTCAACCGTCACCAGCCTGCAGTCCGCGGGCATCGCCGACGCCATCCACGCCGCCCCGACGCCGACGCCCGTGCCCATTTCGCCGATACGGCCGCCGAGGCACCCTGCCGCAAGGACGGCCAGGAACCGTCCTACGCCGGGCAGGCAGGCCGACGGGCCGGTTCCCTCTCGTGCCAGCGGCATGCCGACCTCTGCCGCAGCCACCTGCGCTCGCACCACCAACACAGGAAAGCGATCCACCCAACCGCCAGGCGTCGTCATTGCTCCGTGCATCGCGCTCCGTCCGCATCGCGCCTACCCGGAGCACCCTAGTACGACACATGCCGACCGCACGACGGCAAGCCGGCGGGGAGCGCGCCGTACGCTCGGGTCCTGCCGGGTGCTCAACCGCGGGTGCTGGCTCGTGGGGTGCGGGCGGGTGGCGGGTTTTGTGCCCGGTGACGGGATGTATCCCGTCAGCGGCGAAATATCCCGCCAGTGGGAGCGGGCTACGACCGTGCGGGGTGGGCGACCGGGAGGCTTCCCTGCATGAGCAAGAGCCGGCGGGGCGCGCCGCAGTACGCCCAGGTCCACGAACGCGCGGCGGCGAGGTCGGCGACGTACGTTGCGGCTGTCGCCGGAGATCCGGTACTGCGGAAGCACCTGTTGGGCGCCCGCCCGATGTCAGCACAGCTCCCGCCCGTGGCCGGCCTGGCTCTTGCCGCGCCGCTCAGGCCGTCAGCATTTGGTGGGTCCACCCACCAGGGTGGGGGTTGGCCACCCTGGTTCAGGGTGGCGAACCCTTCATGTGATGGGTTGACCCACCGAATGCGGTGGGTCGGCTAGCGGTGGCCGGGCGGACAGCGGTGCCGGCGGGTGCCGGCGGGTGCCGGACGGGCGGGGGCTGGCTCGCGGGGCCGGTGGCGGGTTTGTGCCCGCTGGCGGGATGTATCCCGTTAGCGGCGAAATGTCCCGCTGGTGGGAGCGGGCTACGACCGTGCGGGGTGGGCGACGGGAGGCTTCCCGGCATGAGCAGGTGGCGACGGCGACTTCTGGTGGACGTCGGGGCGCTGGCGGGGAGTCCGCGGTGCGACCAGTTCCAGACTTGGCGCAACTCGTTGAGTTAGTCGCGGAGGTACTCGGCTCGCCAGCGGAGGGTGGTGGGGTCGCTCGGGCTGGCGGCCTGGTCGAGCTGGATGAGGTGGAGGTCGGGAGCGGTGAAGGATCGGATGGCCGCGCGGGTGAGGGGCCAGGGTGGGCCTTGGGTCTCGTCGTCGGGTTGGTCGTCGGGGCGCGCGGCGGCGATGACCAGGAGGGTCCCGCCTGGGCCCACCAGTTCGGTGACCTGCTTGATGGCGTTGGGCTGCACGGGGATCGGGAGCGCCTGAACCGTGTAGATCTCGACGACAAGATCGAAGGCGCGATGCCAGTCGGCCGGCGGCGCCAGCAGGTCGGCGACGATGTAGTGCGCCTTGGAGTCCGGGTGGTTGCGGTGCGCCAGCTCGATCGCGGTGGGGGAGATGTCGAACGCGGTCGTGTCGTATCCGCGGTCCGCGATCAGCTCGGCGTCCCAGCCGGTGCCGGCGCCGACGACGAGTGCTGTCTTGCCGGTGCCGTCGGGCTGCGACTCATCGACCCACTCGATCAACTGCTGATGCGCCGTACCGCGATCCCACGGGACGATGGCAGATCCCTGCGCCGCCGCGGCGTACAAGTGCTCGAACCAGCCGGTCGGGTCGTCGCGCGCGATCGACTCGTGGGCGATCCGCCGGGAGGCGACATCAGGGTCCTCACTCATCAGCTGCGCCTTCTTCCCCAAGATCTGGACCGACGTGGATCGCGCGCACGGTCTGCACCGTATCAACGTCCGCGGGCCGCTTGTCCTCGCGATAACGAATCACCCGGGCGAACCGCAACGCCATCCCGGCCGGGTAGCGAGGCGACGTCTGCACCCCGTCGAACGCGATCTCGACCACCACCTCCGGGCGCAGGTAGACAGCCCAGTCGTCCCGCCGTACGGCGAGCTCCTGGAAGCGCTCCGTCTGCCACCGAAGGAGCTCGTCCGTCAGCCCCTTGAACGTCTTCCCGAGCATGACGAACTCGCCCGTCTCCTCGTCGCGCGCCCCGAGATGCAGGTTCGACAGCCAGCCCGTCCGACGACCATGACCCCACTCCGCCGCGAGCACGAGCAGATCCAGCGTGTGTGTCTGCTTGACCTTCACCCAGCCGGACCCGCGCCGCCCAGCTTCGTACGGCACGGTCAACGACTTCACCATCACGCCCTCGTGCCCGCGCCGGACCGCATCGGCGAAGAAGGCCTGCCCGGCCTCGGCGTCCTCGGTCACCAGCCGCGGCACCCGTCGCTCTTCCGGGATCAGCTTCGACAGCCACTCATACCGCGCAGCGCCGTCGAGCCCGAGCAGGTCCTGACCGTCCTGATGCAGGATGTCGAAGAAGTACGGCGTGAGCGGCACGGACTCCGGCCCCGTCGCTGCACGCGTCGCCGTCCGCGACCCGGTCACCTGGAACGGCTCCGGCCGCCCGTCAGGCCGCAGCGCGATCAGCTCACCATCGAGCACGACCTGCCGGGCATCCAGAGCGAGCACCGCTGTGACCACCTCAGGCACCCGAGTGGTGATGTCGTCGAGCGTCCGCGTGTAGACGACCACTTCGGCGCCGTTCCGATGCGCCTGGATCCGGATCCCGTCGAGCTTCCACTCGAGCGCTGCCGGCGTCCCCGTCTTCGTCAACGCCTCCGCGACCGTCGTCGCCGACTGCGCCAGCATCGGCTGCACCCCACGCCCGACCTCGAGCCCGAACTGGGCGAGCCCGGCCTCGCCCTCGGTCAGTACGGCGACGGCGACCGGAGCAGCCGCCCCACGCAGCATCGCCGCCGCCCGGATCTTGTCCAACGGAATCCCGGTGGCCCGAGCGACCGCGTCCGCCATCACGCCGTCGAGCGCGCCCTGACGCAACTCGCCGCCCACGAGCTGGCGCAGGAACGACTGCTCATCGGCCGTCGCCCGCGCGAACAACGCGTCCACGGCCTCCCGCCGGCGGGCCTGCACGCCGGCGCCTGACATCTCGGCCAGCTCCGCGAACGCCGCGTCGACCTCCTCGACCGTCAGCGACGGCTCAGCGGCCGGCTCCGGCGCGTCCATCAGCGTCCGCCAGCCGACCCCGGTCCGTCGTTGCCGCAGCTCGCCGGACAGGTACGTCACGACGATCTCGATCTCGGCCGGTTCAGTGGTCTTGGACAACAATCCGGCGATGAACTCCGCCTTCTTCAGCCGCGACCGGGTCCCGGCCAGCGCGGCCGATGTCGTGACCACCTCGGAGAGCAACATGCATCCAGTCTGGCCTATGGCACCGACAGGTTGGCTTTCACAACTTTCGAGGTGGCACCGGCATCGAGGGAAGTGTGAAAACTCGGCACTGAAGGGGGAATCGATATGCGACGCAGGATCGCGGCGGCGGCAGGCCTGCTCCTGGCCGGCCCCGCCCTGACAACCATCAGCCCGGCCCAGGCAGCCCAGTCCGCCCAGTCAGCCCAGTCCGCCCAGACAGCCCAGGCAGCACCCACGGCCACTGCCTGCTACATCCAGGCCGGCTCGGTGACCGCGGGGAAGGACCTCGTGGACAAGTACGTCCGGGCGACCTCGCCGATCTCGGTGAATCCGGTCGACACGATGGCGAAACAGCCGTTCGCCGGCACTGTCACCCTGAGCAGCGAGTGGGTCTGGGACGACGACTTCGATGACGACACCGCGCTGACCGGCGCCGTCGTCACCGGAGGCGTGCTGTACGACGGCGGCCTGCTCACCCGGAAGGGGACTGGCGGACAGGTCGTCAGCAGCCAGCTGAACCGCATCGGCGGTGGCTGGAACGACTTCCGCACCCTGACCAAGTCCTGGTCGGCGGACGGAGGAAGCAGCTACCGCACGTACGCCCTGCGCAACGACGGCGTGCTCTACCGGTGGTTCGTCAGCGAGGTCAACGGTAAGCCGGCCTGGCGTTCGGCGGGTTCGTACGCCGGGTTCGCATCGGTGAAGGCGGTCGCGCTGATCAGCAGGACGGCGACGTACGACACACTGCTGGCGACGACGCGTGGTGGCGCTCTGTACACGATCCGCATTCCGCTGACCTCGCCGATGAAGCCGGTCGTCAAG
Organism: Kribbella pratensis; assembly: GCF_004365355.1. Lineage (GTDB taxonomy): Bacteria > Actinomycetota > Actinomycetes > Propionibacteriales > Kribbellaceae > Kribbella. The sequence goes on from NZ_SODP01000001.1 coordinate 1,877,484, forward strand.
GCGCTGCGGACGAGCACCTGGCAGGGGTTCGAGTCACTCTTGACGACTCGTTGCGGTCAGTACGGCACGCTGCTCCTCGGCATCGACAAGGACACCGGTTCGGCATACCTGTACGCCCTTGGGCACGCCAACGGAACCGCGACGGTCATCAACAGCCTCGGCAAGGTGCCCGGGACGTTCGACGACCCGGTGAACTACAGCTGGGCGAGCTTCGTCGACCCGCCGCTGAACGGCGAGTGATCCTCAGGGCGCCGGCGGCAGATCGTCGAGGAAGTCCGACGTCGGGGTGAAGAACAGGCCACCCGTGACCGCTGTCGAGAAATCGAGCAGCCGGTCATGGGTGCCCTCGGGTACGCCGATGAACATCCGCCGCAGCATCAGCTCCGTCACCGCCGGGCTCTTCGCGTACCCGATGAAGTACGTGCCGAACTCCTGCGTGCCGATCGTGCCGAACGGCATGTTGTCGCGCAGGATCTGTTGCTGGTTGCCGTCCTCGTCCTCGATGACGTTGAGCACGATGTGGGCGTTGGCCGCCTTCTTCGCGTCGGGGAACTCGATGTCGTCCAGCTTGGTCCGGCCGACCGCGGCCTCCTGCTGCTCGACCGTCAGCGCGTTCCACGTCTTCAGGTTGTGCAGGTACTTCTGCACGATCACATAGCTGCCGCCCCGGAAGTCGGGATCCTCGTCGCCGATGAGTACGGCGGCCTCCGCGTCCGTGCCGGTCGGGTTCTCGGTCCCGTCGACGAAGCCGAGCAGGTCGCGCATCTCGAAGTACTTGAAGCCGTGTACTTCGTCGACGACCGTGGCGGCGCCGTCGAGGACATTCATGATCTGCTGGGCCAGCTCGAAGCACTGGTCCTGGTGGGAGGCCCGGATGTGGAAGAGCAGGTCGCCGGGCGTGGCCGGAGCGTGGTGGATCGCGCCTTTGACCTCGACGAACGGGTGCAACTCGGCAGGCCGCGGGCCGCTGAACAGGCGGTCCCAGACATCGGAGCCGATGCTGACCACACACGAGAGGTTGCCGTCGGGCACGCGGAAGCCGACCGAACGCACCAGACCGCTCAGCCGCTCCAGGAGGTCGCGGGTCCGGTCCTCGCCGCCTTCCTCGACCTGGACGACCAGGAAGATGGCCGAGCCGCTGAGCGGCATCAGTACGGACTGCGGCAGCGCATCCGTCGACCTGGATGTTTCCGGATCAGTAACCACCGTGTTTTCCCTCCGTGTGCTTGGCCCGATCTTCTAGAGTCCAGTCATGGACCCGCAACAGCCCGGGCCGCCACCGCAAGACCAACCGCAACCGGGCCCATACTCCCAGCCGGGGCAGTACCCACCGCCCCCGCCCCACCCCGGCCCGTATCCGGAGCAGTGGGGCGCGCCGCCCCCGCACCCGCAGCAGTGGGGCGCCCCGGCGCCATACCCGGCCCCGCACCCAGCGCCGTACCCGGTCCCGTATGCCTACCGCGAGCCCCGCATCATCCCCGCCCCGCCGGGTACGCCGTTCCACCGGCTCGCTCGTACTCCGAAGCACACGTGGTGGCGCCCGATCGTCGGGACACTGCTGCTCGGCGCGTTCGTCCTGTTCCTGACCACAGGCGTCGTCGTCGCCTGGACGATCGTGCACCGCCTGGTCGCTGGACCGTTCCCGACGCCGAGCGGGACGGACATCTTCCCGAGTGACACCGAGAACCTCGCCGTCACGCTGGTCATGCTCGGCATCCTGACCCCGTGCGTCGGCCTGGCCGCGTGGGTCGTCCAACGGAGGCCGTTCTGGAGCGTCGCCTCGGTCCTGAACAAGATCCGCTGGCGCTGGCTGCTGCTGTGCTGCGTGCCGGCCCTCGGCTACCTCGCCCTGTCGTACGTGATGGGCCTGCTGGTCGATGCGATCTTCCCGCCCGATGACGCGATCGGCAACGACGGAGGATCATGGGTCGGCTTCGGCGCGTTCGTCGTACCGGCGCTGGTGATCCTGCTCCTGGTGCCGTTCCAGTCGGCCGCCGAGGAGTTCATGTTCCGCGGGTGGCTGATCCAGGCGGTCGGCGCCTACGGGCCGGACAACCCCGAGGGCAGGGCCCGCTGGGTGCGGACGCTCTTCCGGTCGCCGTGGCCGGGCATCGTGATCGGCGGTGCGGCGTTCGTGTCGGCGCACGGGTACACGGGGTGGGCGATGGCCGACGTGTTCCTGTTCGCGCTCACCGTCGGTTGGCTGACGGTCCGGACCGGGGGACTGGAGGCCGGCATCGCCCTGCACGCGCTGAACAACGTGCTCGCGTTTATGTTGCCTGCGGCAACTGGTCAGCTGTCCGGCTGGGACGAGCAGGGCGGCGCGCCCTGGACGTTGCTGGCCTCGGACATCCCGTGCCTGGCGTTTTACGCGTTCGCGATCACCTGGCTGGCCAGGCGTCAGCAGGTCGCCAGAGTCAGCTGAACAGGTGAGCTGAAAAGCAGGCGAGAACTGTCGGCCGGCTCTGGCAGGCTGTGCCGCGTGACGAACGTGAAGATCGAGGCCGTCCTGTTCGACTGGGGCGGCACACTGGCAACCTGGCACGACATCGACCTGCGCGAGACCTGGCGAGCGGTCGCCGCGGTGCTCGACGAGGCGCAGGCCGACGAGCTGGCGGCCCGGCTCGTGGCAGCCGAGGGGTCGATCTGGCGGCGCTCCCGCGACGAGCATCTCAGCAGCACGCTGGAGGAAGTGTGCACGCTGGCCGAGATCGTGATGAGCCCGGCGGCCCAAGAGGAGTACGACCGGCAGTGGGACCCGCACACCGAGCTGGAGCCGGACGCGATCGACACGCTGCGGGAGCTTCGCGCGCGTGGGCTGAAGGTCGGCGTGCTGTCGAACACGATCTGGCCCCGGCAGCGGCACGAGGAGATCTTCGTGCGGGACGGCGTCCACGAGCTGCTCGACGGCGCGGTCTACACCAGCGAGATCGCGCACACGAAGCCGCACCCGGAGGCGTTCCTGGCCGCGATGCGTGCGGTCGGAGTGTCGGAGCCGTCACGCTGCCTGTTCGTCGGCGACCGGCTGTTCGACGATGTCTGGGGCGCGCAGAACGTCGGCATGCGGGCCGTGCACCTGCCGCACAGCGCGATCCCGACCGAGCAGATCGGCCACACCGAGGGTACGCCGGACGCCACCATCCAGCGCCTCTCGGAGCTCCCCGCACTGATCGACAGCTGGAACTGACCACGGAGATACACAGGGAACTACACCGGGAAATACACAGGGACAAACCGAAGGACCCCCGAGCCGGATCGCGGCTCGGGGGTCCTGAGGGGTTTCGGAGTGGTGTGTTACGCGGCCAGCGTCGGGTCTGCCATCAGGCGGAGGCGACCCAGCGCCTCGCGCTCGATCTGGCGGACTCGCTCCGCCGAGATGCCGTGCACCGCGCCGATGTCGGCCAGCTTGGCCTGGCGGCCGTCGTGCAGGCCGTAGCGGCGCCGGATCACGTCCGCCGACCGCGGGTCGAGCTGGTCGACCAGACTGAACAGACCCGAGCGGTCGGACGCGTCCGCGACCAGCTGGTCCGGACCCGGCGCGGTCTCGGCCGCGATCAGGTCACCCAGCGAGGTCTCGCCCTCGTCGTCGACCGGGCTGTTCAGGCTGATGTGGTCCCGGCCGATGCGGATCAGTTCGGTGACCCGCTCCTCTTCCAGACCCAGCTCTGCCGCGATCTCTTCGATCTCCGGCTCACGCCCGAGCTTGCGCTCCAGGGTGCGCCGCGCCGACCCGATCTGGTTCAGCTGCTCCACCACGTGCACCGGCAGCCGGACAACCCGGGCCTGCTGCGCGATACCGCGGGTGATGGCCTGCCGCACCCACCAGGTCGCGTACGTCGAGAACTTGAAACCCTTCCGGTAGTCGAACTTCTCCACCGCGCGGATCAGTCCCGTGTTGCCCTCCTGGACCAGGTCCAGCAGCGGCATCTGGGACCGCCCGTAGCGGCGGGCGATCGACACCACGAGCCGGAGGTTCGCGGTCACGAACCGCTGCTGCGCGCGCCGGCCCGCTTCGGCCAGCCACTCCAGCTCCTCCTCCGTCGCATATTTGGGCGCTCCGCCCTTCTTACGTCCAACCCGCCCCTCGGCCAGCAGTTGCTCCGCAAGGAGTCCTGCTTCGACCGTCTCAGCGAGCTCGACCTCTTCCTCAGCCGTCAGCAAAGGCGTGCGTGCGATCTCTTCGAGGTAGAGACCTACACTGTCCTTGCCGTCGATACCGTCGTCCGTTGACCGGATACGAGCCATGCGAGCCACCGAAACTCCCTTCGTCGTTACATGGAGAGCAACGCTCGAGTAGGGTTCAAGATTCCGGTACCAGTGTGTAAACACCCTGAAGGTTCCCTGAGAGTTCCCGGCAGCGATTCCGCCGTGGAAACCGGTGTCCCGCAGCTTTTGCTGGGGTGTTAAGCCCGACACTCCGCGCCGAACCTGAGAATCCGTCCAGAAATCCGTCCCTGGATGTGTTGCACAACACACACCCAGGGACAGATATTCCTTCTGGTTCAGCTCAGGCCGAGCGTGTCCAGTTCCCAGGCCAGCGTGAACGCGACCTCGCGCCAGGCGTCGTACCGCCCGCTGCGGCCGCCGTGGCCGGCTTCCATTTCGGTCTTCAGCAGTACGTCGGCGTCACCGGCCGCGGTCGCGCGGAGTTTCGCCACCCACTTGGCCGGCTCGACGAAGAACACCCGGGTGTCGTTCAGGCTGGTGATGGCCAGGATGCGCGGATAGTGCTGCGCGGCAACGTTTTCGTACGGCGAGTAGGACTTCATGTACTCGTAGACGGCTTTGTCCTCGAGCGGATTACCCCATTCCTCCCACTCGATCACGGTGAGCGGCAGCGACGGGTCGAGGATCGTGGTCAGCGCGTCCACGAACGGGACCTCCGCGACGATTCCGCCGAACGCTTCCGGGGCCAGGTTCGCGACCGCGCCCATCAGCAGACCGCCGGCGCTGCCGCCCTGCGCGACGATCCGTTCCGGCCTGGTCCAGCCGGCCTGCACCAGGTGTTCCGCGGCCGCGATGAAGTCGGTGAACGTGTTGCGCTTCGTGAGCATCTTGCCGTCGTCGTACCACTGCCGGCCGAGCTCGCCACCGCCGCGCACGTGCGCGATCGCGAACACGACGCCGCGGTCGAGCAGCGACAGCCGCGGGATCGAGAACCACGGATCCATCGACGACTCGTACGACCCGTAGCCGTACAGCACGACCGGTGCGTTCCCGTCCTTCGCGACGTCCTTGCGCGCGACCATCGAGATCGGCACCTTCGTCCCGTCGGGCGCCGTCGCCCATTCGCGGTACTGCGTGTACGCGCTCAGGTCCACGCCGCCGAGAACAGGCTGCTGCTTCAGCAATCGGCGCTCGCCCGTCGCGACGTCCACGTCGTACGTCGAACCGGGCGTGACGAGCGACGTGTACCCGAAGCGGTACCGGGTTTCGTGCCACTCGTCGTTGCGGCCGGGGGAGACCGTGTGGATCGGCTCGTCGAACTCCAGCGCCTCGGGCACGCCGAAGGATCCATCGGTGCGGCGCATGATCGCGAGCTCGGTCAAAGCGTTGCGGCGCCGGTAGAGGATCACGTGGTCGGCGAAGGCGTCGGTGCCGAGCAGGCGGCTGGTCTCGTCGCCCTCGATCAGCGTCGTCCAGTCGCCGGGGGAGTCCAGCGGGGCCGACGCCAGCGAGAAGTTGGCGGCCTCCGCGTTGTGCGTGATCAGGAGTTGGTCGCCGGCGTGCTCGACGTCGTACTCGACGCCCTCGCGCCGCGGCGCCACGACGACTGGCTCGCCGGTCGGGTCGTTGGCGTCGAGGAGCCAGACCTCGCTGGTGAGCTTGCTGCCGAGCGCGATCATGATCGCCCGCTCGTTGCGGGTCAGGTCGACGCCGACCCAGAAGCGCTCGTCCGGCTCCTCCATCACGAGGACGTCGTCCGTCGTACCCAGGGTGTGCCGCCAGACCTGGTACGGGCGCCAGGCGTCGTCGACCTTGGTGTAGAAGATCGTCGAGCCGTCCGCGGACCAGGCCGAGCCGTAGTGCACCTCGGGCAGCTCGTCGGGCAGCAGCTCACCGGTGCTGAGGTCCTTGATCCGCAGAGTGAACCGCTCGTCACCCTTGAGGTCGACGGAGTACGCGAGCAGACGGCCGTCGGGGGAGACGTCGACAGTGCCGAGCGAGAAGAACTCGGAGTCTCCGGCCACCTCGTTCCCGTCCAGCATCACCTCTTCGCCGGCGATCTCGCCGTCGGTCGCGGGCGGCTCGTCGCCGTCCACCTTGACCCGGCAGTGCAGCGAGTACTGCCGGCCCTCGATCGTGCGCGTGTAGTACCAGTACCCGCCGCGTCGCGCCGGGACGCTCAGGTCGGTCTGCAGGGTCCGGTCCGAGATCTCGCGAAAGATTGCCTCACGCAACGATTCCAGAGGCGCCGTGCGGGCCTCGGTGTATTCGTTCTCGGCGCGCAGGTACCCCAGCACCTCGTCGTCGGTCTTGTCCCGCAACCACTCGTACTCGTCGACGAACACATCGCCGTGATGCACCCGCTCAACCGGCTTGCGGGCAGCAACCGGCGGCGTGACAGAAGAAGTCTCGGACATGCCGCGAGACTACCTGCCACGTTGCCGTCTCCGCGCAGGCTTTCCCTAGAGGTCGTACGTCGCGACGACCGGCGCGTGGTCGCTCCAGCGCTCGGCGTACGTCGGGGCGCGATGGACGACGCAACTCGTGGCTGCGGTCGCCAGTTCGGGGGACGCGATCTGGTAGTCGATGCGCCACCCGACGTCGTTGTCGAAGGCCTTGCCGCGCCACGACCACCACGAGTACGGCCCGGGTCCTTCGCCGCCGAAGCGACGGCCGAGGTCGACCCAACCGGCCTCGAACAGGCGGTCCATCCAGGCACGTTCTTCGGGCAGGAAGCCGCTCTTCTTGCGGTTGGCCTTCCAGGCCTTCAGGTCTTCCTCGCGGTGAGCGATATTCAGGTCGCCGCACATCAGCACGTGCCGCCCGTCGGCGCGCAGTTCGGTCAGGCGGGCCGTGATCGCGTCGAGGAACGCGTACTTCTCCTCCTGCCGTGGCGGCGTCTCGAACTCCCCGGTGAACACGTACGTGCTCACCGCGGTCAGCGTCGAACCGTCGTCGAGTACGACGTCCGCCTCGACCCACCGCCCGGTCCCGGCGAACCGCTCCGGACCGATCTCGCCGCGCTCGTCCTTGATCGGCCGACGGCTCGCCACCGCGACCCCGGCGCGTCCCTTGTGTCCGTCGATCGCGGGCTCTGCGTGCGCGATGTTCCAGTCGCCTCCGAGGAGCTCCCGCAGTACGTCGTCAGTCGCCCGGACCTCCTGCATCAGCAACAAGTCCGGGTCCGTGTCGTCCAGCCACGGCTGCATCCCGCGCCGGAAGGCGGCCCTGATTCCGTTCACGTTCACCGTGGCAACCGTCAGCACGCGGGAACCCTACCCTCTGTGGTGCCCCGGCTTGACGACCATCAGCACCAGCACGACCAGCCAGAGCAGCGCGAAGATCCCGGACGTCATCGAGAGCAGCTTCGCCTTCGACAGCACGGCGCCGCGTTCCTCGGTCGTCCCGCCGATGACCGCCAGCACACTGGACTGCGCCGGTGCGACGAGGAAGGCGAGTACCAGCGCCGCCGCCAACGTGAGCACGATCGAGATGATCAGCCAGGCCTCGCCCATGACGTGCATGCTGCCCGCGAGAGCGAATCCGAAGACCGGGACCGCGAGGCTCGCCCAGGCGTAGACGTTGGTGATCCGGTGGAGCACCTGCAATCCGCCTGCGTCCGGGCTCTCGGCGGTCAGCGCGCGCTTCGCGATCGATGGGAACATGCTGGTCGCCACGGTCACCGGGCCGACGCAGAGGATGGCCGCGAGGATGTGGACGGTCAGGAAGAACTTGTTCATCACGCTCACTCGGAAGTCGTCGTGAGGATCGCGTCCAGCGACTGCTCGCAGAGACGTTCGAGGGATTCCGGCGAGACGGTCGGGTCGTCGATCCACACCAGGAGGGTCTGTTCGACGTAACCCTGCCAGCCGTGGCACGCGAGCTCGACGACGGGGGTGACCTCGATGCCACGCTCAGCGACCGCATTGATCACCCACTGGCTGAACACACGGCGCAGATCGGAGTGCAGCGCGCGGATCTCCGGATCGCCGGCGGCCGACATCAGCAGCGTGGCGCGGTAGAGCTGCGGGGCTTCGAGTACGGCGCGGACGAACGCGCGGATGCCCGAGCGGAGCTGCTCGTCCGGTGGGAGCGACGGATCCGGGGCGGTCCGCAGCATGACCTCCGCGGCGGCCTCCTCGATGACGGCGTACTGGAACTTCTTCTTCGAGCCGAAGTAGTGGAACAGGAGAGCGGGGGAGACGCCGGCCTGCGCGGCGACGAGCTCGACCGTCAGCTCGCGGTGCGGGTCCGCGAGCAGCACCTGGCGCGCAGCCGCGAGAATCTGCGCCCGCCGCTCGTCGGGGCGCAGTCTGGCGGAGGAGGTCTGGCTCATCCGGCCAGTCTATTGAGTAAATGGTCAACAAGCACTTACTGTTGAGTATCTGCTCAACAAGCTGGAGGTCCAGATGCGTCCGTTGGCCGGTCAAGTCGTCCTCATCACCGGAGCCTCCCGGGGGATCGGCGCCGCGGTGGCGCGGAGGTTGGCGAGCGAGGGCGCGAAGCTCGCGCTGGTCGGCCTGGAGCCGGACGAGCTGAAGAAGGTCGCGGAGGATTGCGGCCCGGAAGCCGGCTGGTGGGAGGCGGATGTCACCGACACCGACTCACTGCGGACGGCGGTCGAGGGTGTCGTCGAGCGCTACGGCCGCATCGACGTCGTGATGGCGAACGCCGGCATCGCGGCGCCGGGCTTCAGCCGGAGCATGGACCCCAAGGCGTGGGAGCGGGTGGTCGACGTCGATCTGTACGGCGTCTGGCGCACGGTCCACCTCACGCTGCCGTACCTGCTGGAGAGCAAGGGCTACCTGCTGCTGGTCTCGTCCCTCGCCGCGATCGTGCACATCCCCGGCCTCGCGTCGTACAACGTGTCGAAGGCCGGCGTCGAAGCGCTGGGGGACACGCTGCGGCCGGAGCTCAGGCATCTCGGCGTACGGGTCGGTGTCGCGCACATGACCTTCGTCGACACGGACATGGTCCGGGGAGCGGACGAGCATCCGGTGTTCGGCCGGATGCGGACCGGGCTGCCGCTGGCGAGCAAGACGTATCCGCTGGAGTTCGCCGTCGACAAGTTCGTCGACGGCATCAAGAAGCGGTCGCGGACCGTGCACGTGCCGGGCTGGATCGGTGCGCTGAAGGTCGTCCGGTGGGTGATCCCGCACGTGATCGAGCTGGGCTCGCGGTTCAGCGTCCCGAAGGCCGACGCGGCCGCGCTGGCCGACATTCAGGCGCGCGGGGCCGAGGCATCGTCCAGGGCGACCGGCGCCGGTGGGTTGGCCGACTCGGAGAAGGCTGCGCACAAATGAGCCGCGAGTACGACGTCGTGTTGCTCGGCGCGAGCGGATTCACCGGCGCGCTCACCGCGGAGTACCTGGAGAAGAACGCACCGGCGAGTCTCCGCTGGGCCGTTGCCGGACGCAACAAAGCCAAGCTGGAACGGTTCGGCAAGGACATCCTGCATGCCGACGTGACGGATCCCGAATCGATGCGTGCGCTCGCCGAGTCGACCAAGGTCGTCGCGACAACGGTCGGGCCCTACATCCAGTACGGCGAACCGCTCGTGGCGGCCTGCGCCGAGGCCGGAACCGACTACCTCGATCTGACCGGCGAGCCCGAGTTCACCGATCGCATGTACGTGCGCTACCACCAGCTCGCGACACAGACCGGCGCGCGGATCATTCACGCGTGCGGGTTCGACTCGATCCCGTACGACCTCGGCGTGCAGTACACCGTCGAGCAGTTGCCCGAAGGCGTGCCGATCCAGGTGGACGGCCTGCTCCGCGCCGGCGGCCGGCCGTCGGGCGGCACCTTCCACACGGCGATCACCGCGTTCTCGCGCCCGAAGCAGCACCTCGAGGCGCATCGCGCCCGCAAGCAGGCTGAGCCGCGACCGGAAGGGCGCAAGGCGCGTGCGGTGACGGGGCGGATCCACCGTCAGCAAGGGTTCTGGGCGGTGCCGTTGCCGACGATCGATCCGCAGATCGTCGGGTACTCCGCGCGGCTGCTCGATCGCTACGGTCCCGACTTCCGCTACTCGCACTACGCGGCGATGGACCGTCTGCCGATGGTTGCCGCAGGCATCGGTGGGGTCGGTTTGCTGGTCGCCGGCGCTCAGATCCCGCCGGTGCGGAAGGCGATGCTGAACCGGCTGCAGCCCGGTGACGGTCCGAGCCCGGAGCGACGGGCGCGGTCGTGGTTCAACGTCCGCTTCGTCGGCCGTGGTGGTGGCAAGCAGGTGATCACCGAGGTGGCCGGCCGCGACCCGGGGTACGACGAGACCGCGAAGATGCTCGGCGAGAGCGCCCTGTGCCTCGCACTCGACGACCTACCGGAGACCTCCGGCCAGACCACGACAGCCGCCGCCATGGGATCTGCTCTGCGCGAGCGACTGGTGAGAGCGGGGATGACCTTTGCCACCCTCGAAGTCGACCACTACTAGCCTGGACGGCACGCGGATAGCCGTCTACGACTACGGCAACCCCGATGCCCCGACCCTCGTCTGCATCCACGGCTATCCGGACAACGCGACGCTCTGGGAGCCAGTAGCCGAACGTCTCACGGCCGACTTCCACGTCATCGCGTACGACGTCCGCGGCGCCGGCGCGTCAGACCACCCGAGCCACACCTCGGCGTACGCCCTGGACCGTCTGGAGGAAGACTTCCGAGCAGTCCTCGACCACGCTGCCCCCACGCACCCCGTCCACGTCCTGGCCCACGACTGGGGCTCCATCCAGTCCTGGCACTTCGTCACGGCTCCGGAGCCCCGCGTCGCGTCGTTCGTCTCCATCTCAGGGCCGTCGCTGGATCACGCCGGATACTTCCTTCGTCAGCGAAACCGCACCGTCGTGAGGCAGCTGCTCCACTCCTGGTACATCTTCTATTTCCATCTCCCATGGCTGCCCGAGCTCGCTTGGCGTAAGGGCTGGGCGCACCGCGCCTTCAACCGCCTGGAAAAGCAGCCCACGAACGGCAACAGATCGATCGGCGACTACGTGAACGGCATGAAGCTGTACCGCGCCAACGTCGTCCCACGGCTCGCCCGCCCGGCACCACGCCGTACCGACGTACCCGTGCTCGCCGTCGCACCGGATGCCGACCCGTTCGTCACCACCGCGCTGCAGACCGATATCGCACGATGGGCCCCCAACCTGAGCGTCAGGGTGGTCAGGGGTGGGCACTGGATGCCCCGGAACGATCCCGGACTTGTGGCCGAGCTGGTACGGGAACACACCCGCGAGGTGGCAGGCTTGGAAGCATGAAGACGCTTCTCAACCTGATCTGGCTGGTGCTGGCCGGATTCTGGCTGGCTGTCGGGTACGCGGTCGCCGGCATCATCTGCTGCGTGCTGATCGTGACGATCCCGTTCGGCATCGCGTCGTTCCGGATCGCCGGGTACACGCTGTGGCCCTTCGGCCGGACCGTGGTCGACAAGCCGGGCGCCGGCGCGGGCGCGCTGCTCGGCAACATCATCTGGATCATCTTCGCCGGCTGGTGGCTGGCGCTCGGTCACCTCACCACCGGGATCGCGCTGTGCCTGACGATCATCGGCATCCCGCTCGGCGTCGCGAACTTCAAGCTGATCCCGGTCTCGCTGCTGCCGCTGGGCAAGGAGATCGTGCCGAGCAACCAGCCGTTCGCGACCCGGTGAGGTCGCTCACGGTCCTCGGCTCCTGTGGCGCGTGGCCAGAGCCCGGGCGGGCGTGTGCGGGGTTCCTGGTCGAGTACGACGGCTTCCGGGTCGTGCTCGATCTCGGGTACGCCGCCTTGCCCCGCCTGCTCGAGCACTGCCCCCAGGGTGAGGTCGATGCGGTGGTGGTGACACACCAGCATCCGGATCACTGCGTCGACGTGAGTGGGCTGGCGCGAGTGCGGTACTACGAAGCTCCGGATGCGCCGCCCGTTCCGCTGCACTGCACGCCCGGGACCCTGGACGTACTGCGGGCACTCGAACCCAACCCCGATCCGGCCGATGTCTTTGCGGTGCACGATCTTGCGTCGACAATGCGGATCGGGCCGTTCGACGTCGTGACCGTGGAACTGCCGCATTACCAGACGAATCTCGGTGTGCGGTTGAGCGCGCCGGGTCTGACGGTCGCGTACACCGGCGACAGCGGCCCGTCACCTGAACTGCGGCGATTGGCCGAGGGCGCCGACGTGTTCATCTCGGACGCGACGTACCAGGGCGCACCCGTCAGCGACTACCTGATGACAGCTGCCGAGGCGGCTCGAGCGGCGCGCGGAGCCCGGCGGCTCGTGCTGACGCACTTCTGGCCGGGCTCCGATCGGGCCGTCTCGGTGCGCGAGGCGGAGGCCGAGTTCGACGGCGAGGTCATCGCCGCCGACGAAGGGCTCGTCCTCAGTCTTTGACAGCCTCGACGATCTTGCGAACGTTCGCGATGTCGCCGCAGCCGGACTTGATCAGCCGGGCCCGTTCCTCGGCGAACGCGTCGCCGAGGTCGCGGCGTTCCTGTTCGGAGACGTCGGTGCGGGCCGGGTTGAGGACGTCGCGCTCTTCTTCGTCGAGGTGGTGGGAGAGGGCCTCGGACAGCTCGTGCAGCTTCTCGCTGAACTCCTCGCTGCCGGTGTCCTCGACCTCCATCAGCTCGAGCAGTGCCTCGTTGCCCTCGTCGTGCTCGTGCTCGGAGTGCTCGACCTCGTCGGCGTCGATCGCCTGCTTGCGCCGCAGCGTGGGGTAGACCTTCGACTCCTCGGCCTCGGCATGGGCGATCAGCACCGTGGCCAGGTCGGCGAGCACTGCCTCGCGGTCGCTCCGGACGTCGCGGAGTTCACGCAGCGCCTCCTCGAACCACCGGTGATCGGCGAGGATGATCTCGACCACATCGCCACCCGTCGCCGGAAGAATCTTCGGCATCCCGTTGTCTCCTCTCTCGGATGCCTCCTGGTACCCGGTTAACCTGCGGGCATGCCGACAGCCCTCATCCGTCGTCCCGGCCCACGCCTCGCCGAAGGCCTCGTCACCCACATCGAACGCAGGCCTGTCGACATCGCCCTCGCCGCATCGCAATGGCAGCAGTACGTCGACGCGCTGCATCGCACCGGCTGGTCCACGGTCGAGGTGCCGCCGATCGAGGAGTGCCCGGACAGCGTGTTCGTCGAGGACACGATGGTGGTGTACGGCGACCTCGCGGTGATCGCGCGCGCCGGTGCGAACGAGCGGCGCCCGGAGGCCGCGGCCGCCGAGGAGACCGTCGCGAAGCAGGGCTACCGGATCGCCCACATCACCGACCCCGGCACGCTCGACGGCGGCGACGTGCTGAAGGTCGGCTCGACGATGTACGTCGGACAGGGCGGACGGACCAACACAGCGGGCGTCGAGCAACTGCGTGCGGCGTTCGCACCGCTCGGCGCCGACGTACGTGCAGTGCCGGTGCGGAAGGTGTTGCATCTGAAGTCGGCGGTGACAGCGCTACCCGACGGGACGGTGATCGGGTACGAACCACTCGTCGACGACCCGTCGGCGTTCGACAGCTTCCGGTCTGTTCCCGAGGAGGCCGGCGCACACGTCGTACTGCTGGGGGAGGACCGCCTGCTGATGGCGGCGTCGGCGCCGAGGTCCGCGGAGTTGTTCGCAGACCTCGGATACACGCCGGTTGTCGTGGACATCAGCGAGTTCGAGAAGCTCGAAGGCTGCGTTACCTGCTTGTCGGTGCGGCTTCGCCAGTGAGCGCCCGGCGCGCCGCCGCGGCGAGTTGCACCTCACGCTTCTTCCCACGCCCGTCGGCGATCTCGCACGCCTCCACCAGCGCCGCGCGATAGACGTCCGTGTCGGGATGCCCCGGAGTCGCTTCACGAACGACCTGCGTCAGCGCTTCGAGCGCCTCCGAGATGTCGCCGCATGCGAGCAGCGCCCGCCCCAACGCGGCCCGATCGCGCACCAACTGCGGATCCGTGGCGAGGAGGCCGTCCTCGTCCGCAGCGACGATGTCCGCGAGCAACTGAGCTTCGGACCGCGGGCCGCCGATCATCAGCCGCGCACCGGTCGTGGCCTCGGTCGCCTCCCGGGTCAGCTCGTGATGCGGCCCGAACACCTCCGTCAACTGCGCCGTCACCAGCTCCAACCACGCGATCGCGCGCCCGTAGTTCGCCGTCGCCAGCAAGCCCTGGGCCACCCGCAGCCGAACCCGCAACGTGGCCGGATCATCGGCGGCCAGCACCTTCTCCCGCTCGGTCAGCGCCGACTGGTAGAACGGCAACGCCTGCCCTGGTTCGTGCTGCTCCCAGTACGCCTCGGCCCGCTGGTACGCCGGGTCCGCCTCGAGCTCGGGATACGTCGCGATCGCCGACACCGGCTCCCGCCGTACGACGGTTTGCACGGGCCGGGTGACCACCTTGCGACCGACGTACGTGCGCCCGCCGGTCGGGATGATGCGGAACGTGCCGACCTTCGAGACCGGCAATCCCAGGACCGTGTTGTAGAGCGTCCGCACCGACGATCCGCAGTTCTCGCACACGTCGCGATGGCCGTAGAACCGGCTGCCCATCGGGCCGGCCGTCCCGGCGGCCCAGGCCTCGGACGACGCCGTACACGGCGCACAGAACGGGTACACCCCCCGCCGTTCCTCATTCATTCGAGACATTCTGGTCGGTTCCGGGTTCTTCGTCTGCATCCACCCCGCTGATCCGCACTTTTGTCAGCGCCGGGTCGTCGATCGCGAACGTCCGGACCGGACCCGGCGGGGTGTCGGCGGTCTCGAAGCGGACCGTCACGCGGCCGCGGCCCGAACCCCAGACCCAGCCCCGGCCGTGATCGGGGTGGGCGACGTCCTGACCGGGATGGAAGCCGACCTGGTCGCGCGGCCGCGCGGGCAGCTCGACGACCTCGATCGGATTCTCGGCATGCTCGTCATCGGTGAACAGGTCGTCCTGGATCCAGTCGGCCAGTGACGACACGCCTACGCCGAGCAACCGGATGCCGCCGCCGACCTCACTCTCCTCGAGCAACCGGCGCGCGACCCGCGCGATCACCCGCGAGTCGTCGGTCGGTCCGGCCAGCGTCGACGAGCGGGTGTGGGTGGTGAAGTCATGCATCCGCGTCTTCACCGTGACGGTACGGCCGGAGAGCTGGGCCTTCCGGAGCCGCTCGGAGACGCGCAGGGACATCCGGTCGGCGATCGCGACCAGCAGCGAGCGGTCGATGATGTCGGTCTCGAAGGTGTCCTCGACGCTGACCGACTTGGTCTCGCGGTCGCTCACCACCGGCCGGTCGTCGGCCGCGACAGCGAGCCGGTGCAGGCTGGTGCCGTGCGCTGACCCGATCTGCCGGACCAGCTCGTCCTCGTCGAGCTGCTGCAGATCGGCGACGGTCCGCACGCCGGCCATGCTGAGCCGCTGCGCAGTCGCCGGACCTACACCCGGGATGACGGTCACCTGCATCGGCGCGAGGAAGTCCGCCTCCGTGCCGGCCGGAACGACCACCACGCCGTCCGGCTTGTCGAGGTCACTGGCGATCTTCGCGATCAGCTTCGAGGTCCCCGCTCCGACCGATGCGGTCAGGCCTCCGCTCACCTTCCGGATCGACTCCTTCAGGTCGCGTGCGATCGCCTCGACGTCGTCGACCGTCAGCCCGCGCAGCCCGCTCGCCGCGAGGTCGATGAACGCCTCGTCGAGCGACAGCGGCTCGACGAGCGGCGACAACGCGCGCATCTCGGCCATCACCGCCCGGCTGCTCTGCCGGTACACCTCGAACCGCGGACTCAGGTACGCCGCGTGCGGGCAGCGCGATCGCGCTTCGGCGGTCGACATCGCGGACCGGACGCCGTACTTGCGGGCCTCGTACGACGCGGTGGACACCACTCCGCGGACGCCGATACCGCCGACGACCACGGGTTTGCCCCGTAGCGACGGCTTGTCCCGCTGCTCGACGGCCGCGAAGAACGCGTCCAGATCGACATGCAGCACCGACGGATCCCCACGCACCTGTCCAGTGTCCCTGGTGTGACCGACAATTTCGGTTATGACGTTCCCCGAGCAGTGGGACGACGGCACCGATCCGTCCACTCCCACGCACCAGGTCCACTGGTACGACGACCGTACGGCGATCATCCGCCAGGCGCTCCACACCAACTTCGAAGGCCCGTTCCTGTACCTCCTGCTCGGCGACGAACGAGCCCTTCTCCTCGACACCGGCACCGGCCACGTGCCGCTCCGTCCGCTGGTCGAGAAGCTGGCGGGGCAGCGGCAGCTCGTCGTCGCGCACACCCACAGCCACGGCGACCACGTCGGGGGCGACGGCGAGTTCGACGAGGTTGTCGGCAAGACGGCCGACGACGTCGCGCAGTACTTCGGCTTCGCGGACTGGCCGGACGGCGTCGTGCAGTTCGACCTCGGCGGGCGGGTGCTCGACATCGTCGCGATCCCGGGGCATCACGCGTCGCACATCGCGACGTACGACCGGAACACGCGGCTGCTGTTCAGCGGCGACTCGCTCTATCCCGGCCGGCTCTACGTCTTCGACTGGCCGCGTTCCGGGCGAGCGTCGCGCGGCTGGCGGAGTTCGTTGCTGACGGCAATCCGGTCGACTGGATCCTGGGCGCGCACATCGAGCTGACGAACGAGCCGGGACAGGACTACGAGATGGGCGCGGCGAAGCACCCGGACGAGCACGAGCTGCAGTTGCCTCCCGACGTACTGACCGAGCTGGCGACGGTCGTCGCCGAGGCCGGGGAGGAGCCGGTGCGGATCGACCGCGATCACTTCATCGTCTACCCGGTCTGAAGTCACCACGCGATTGAGCCGCCCATGCGGGGGCACCTTCAGGCACACTGAGCGAAGGAGCCACCACGGGAGGCGCTGATGGGTGAGGAAGTCGACCGGGTGGAGTTCACCCGGGCGGACCGGACCGCGTTCCGGGGTCAGGTCCACCGCAATCTGGACGCGTTCGCGCGGATGCTGCGCGAAGCGCGGTTCGCGCCCGACCGCCCGATGACCGGGATCGAGATCGAGCTGAACCTGGTCGACGAGAACTGCGACCCGGCGTTCAAGAACACCGAGGTGCTGAGCGCGATCGAGGACGACGCGTTCCAGACCGAGCTGGGCCAGTTCAACATCGAGATCAACGTGCCGCCCGGGCAGATCGACGGACTCGGCCTGGACACGATGGAAGCGAGCATCCGGGACAGCCTGAACGCCGCCGAGGACAAGGCTGCCCGAACCGGCTCGTCGATGGTGGTCGTCGGCATCCTGCCGACCCTGCTGACCGAGCACATCCGCCGCGACGCCCTCAGCACGAACCCGCGGTACGCATTGCTCAACGATCAGATCTTCGCGGCCCGCGGCGAGGACGTGCAGATCTCGATCGACGGTGTCGAGCGCCTGCAGGTCACCGCCGACAGCATCGTCCCGGAGGCCGCGTGCACGTCGACGCAGTTCCACCTCCAGGTGACGCCGGAGGCCTTTCCGCGCTACTGGAACGCCGCGCAGGCAATCTCCGGCGTACAACTCGCCGTCGGCGCGAACTCGCCGTTCCTGTTCGGCAAGGAGCTGCTGCGCGAGACCCGGATCGCATTGTTCGAACAGGCCGCCGACACGCGCACGCACGAGCTGAAGACCCAAGGCGTCCGGCCGCGGGTCTGGTTCGGCGAACGATGGATCACGTCGATCTTCGACCTGTTCGAGGAGAACTCGCGCTACTACCCGGCCCTGCTGCCGGTGACGTCCGACGAGGATCCGATCGAGGTCCTCGACCGCGGCGACACGCCGGCCCTTTCGGAGTTGCGGCTGCACAACGGGACGATCTATCGCTGGAACCGCCCGGTGTACGACGTTGTCCGGGAGAAGCCCCACCTGCGCGTCGAGAATCGTGTCCTGCCGGCCGGCCCGACGGTCGTCGACACGATCGCCAACGGCGCGTTCTACTTCGGTCTCGTCCGCGCGCTGGCCGACGACGAACGGCCGATCTGGTCGCAGATGTCGTTCAGCGCGGCCGAGGAGAACTTCCACAACGCCGCCCGCACCGGGATCGACGCGGAGGTGTTCTGGCCGGGCGTCGGGACGGCGCGCGCGACCGAGCTCGTGCTCAGACGCCTTCTGCCGTTGGCGGTTCGCGGTCTGGACGCCTGGGGCGTCGACGTGGCGGTCCGGGATCGGCTGCTCGGCATCATCGAGCAGCGGTGCCTCACCGGCCGCAACGGAGCGTCCTGGCAGGCCGATGAGTTCCACCGCCTGTATACAAAGGGCTCGCACGGTCGCAAGGACGCGTTGCGCGGGATGCTCCGCCGGTACCGCGACCACATGCACGCGAACCTGCCGGTGCACGAATGGCCGGTCGACTGAACCGGTTCGTACCCGCGATCGGTGCCTGACCGGGTGGTGGGGTGGGGAAGGTATTACGCAGACAACGTAGGACAGGGATCGACGGAACCCGGGTCCTTCTGGCGGAACCCGTTCGCTCTTGCCCAGGGCAACGGCGTGGGCCGGTTCAGGGACGAGTTCGATAACGACCCGGACTACAGGGGTGGCGCGTTGGGTGACAGCCCTGCAAAGGTGTGGCAACCGGAAGGTTAGGCGGGCCCGCCGCGGGTAGTACTCGGGCACCGGCAGCCCTCCGTCACCGCCGCGACACAACAGGTGCAAATGCAGCGGATGCCGACCGCGGTCGGGAGCAGTATCGTTCGAGACGGGTCGACACACACCCGGAGGTGAGGCAGGGCGATGACGACCATCGTCGTGGGTTATGTGCCGAAGGCGGAAGGCCGTGCGGCTCTTCGGCGAGCAGCGGAGGAAGCGACGCTGCGCGACGCGAAGTTGGTAGTGGTGAACTCGCACCGGGGCGGACGCGGCTTCGACAGCGACGAGGCTGCGGCGAGTGATGCCGCTTTGACGGAAGTACGGGAGCAGCTCGACTCCACCGGCGTGCCCTACGAGGTGCGGCAGCTGGTGCGTGGACTGGACCCGGCGGAGGACCTGGTGGCCGTCGCCGAGCAGGTGCACGCGGAGTTCATCGTGATCGGGCTGCGGCGCCGCTCACCGGTCGGCAAGCTCATCCTCGGCAGCAACGCACAGCGGGTGCTGCTCGATGCTCCGTGTCCGGTGCTCGCCGTCAAGGCCGAGCCTGAGTTGTCTGATGGGGAGGAGGACTGAGGTGACTTCGACACGCAGCAGGAAATTGTGCCTCGCACAGCAGCCCGACGCCGACGAGATGTTGAGCAGAGATCCGTTCGCCTTACTGGTCGGCATGTTGCTGGACCAGCAGATCCCGATGGAGCGCGCGTTCGCGGGCCCGGTCGCGATCTCGAAGCGGATGATAGGACCGTTCGATCCCGCCACGGTCGCGCATTACGACCCCGACGCGTTCGTCGAGGTGGTGGCCGGTCCGCCGGCAGTGCACCGGTTCCCGACCGCGATGGCGGCGCGGATCCAGACCCTGGCCAAACACCTGGACGAGCAGTACGGCGGTAACGCTTCGGCCCTCTGGTCCGATGTCAAGTCGGGGGACGATCTGCTGGCCAGGCTGTCGGCCCTTCCGGGCTTCGGCGCGCAGAAGGCGAAGATCTTCGTCGCGTTGCTCGGGAAGCAACTCAAGGTCCGCCCGCGCGGGTGGCGCGAGGCGTCCGAGCCGTACGGCGAGGACGGCGCGTTCAAGTCCGTCGCGGATGTGATCGACGTGGCATCGCTGGTGCGGGTGCGGCAGTTCAAGCAGGAGCAGCAGGTGGTGCGGCAGCGGGTGGTCGCACGTCCGCTGCGGCAGACACGCAACGGGTGAACACAGACGTATAACGGTTCTGTAGAAGGGCGACCGACGACGTACCCTTCGAGTACCGAGCAGATCAGGCCCTTGCCGGCGCGGGATTGCCCGCCCGGCAGGGGCCTGAGCGCACCGTTCCGGGGGGTCGTGCGACGCGTGGCCTTGGTTCGCGGATTACAATGGACTGTTGCCGCCGCCTGACCAGCGAGCAGCCACACATAGCAGTGCTCACAGACTCAGCAACACAACGAGCTTCAACAGTCGTACCGCCGTACAAACCCTGCGTCAGACGAGAGGTAATTCGTGTCGTCCAGCTCGTCCGAGAATCTTCCCGCCGAGCCGGCCCGGGCCGTGGCCGCCACCGCCCGCAGCACGGCTCCGAGGACCAGCGCCCGAGTGACCGATCCCGCTGCCAAGAAGGCGGCCGCGAAGAAGGCGGCGGTGAAGACCGCCAGTACCAAGGAGGACGGTATCCCCGCGAAGAAGGCCGCTGCTGCCAAGAAGGCTCCGGCGAAGAAGGCAGTGTCCGAGGCGGGTCTGGCGATCGACCCGAAGACCGGCAAGCCGCGCGCGCTCGACGAGGTGGACGAGTCCGACTTCCAGCCGGACGCGGTCAAGGGGCTGGAGAAGGAGCTCACCGAGGACCAGGGCTTCATCGTCTCCGAGGCCGACGAGACCGACGAGCCCGAGCAGCAGGTGATGGTCGCCGGTGCCACCGCCGACCCGGTCAAGGACTACCTGAAGCAGATCGGCAAGGTCCCGCTGCTGAACGCCGAGCAGGAGGTCGAGCTCGCGAAGCGGATCGAGGCCGGCCTGTTCGCCGAGGAGCAGACCGCCGACGAGGCCGCCAAGCTCAAGGACAAGGTCCGCGACGAGTACGAGTGGATCTCCGAGGACGGCCGTCGCGCCAAGAACCACCTGCTCGAGGCCAACCTGCGCCTGGTGGTGTCGTTGGCCAAGCGCTACACCGGCCGCGGCATGCTGTTCCTGGACCTGATCCAGGAGGGCAACCTCGGTCTGATCCGCGCGGTGGAGAAGTTCGACTACACCAAGGGCTACAAGTTCTCGACGTATGCCACCTGGTGGATCCGGCAGGCGATCACCCGCGCGATGGCCGACCAGGCCCGGACGATCCGGATCCCGGTGCACATGGTCGAGGTCATCAACAAGCTGGCCCGGGTCCAGCGCCAGATGCTGCAGGACCTCGGCCGGGAGCCCACTCCGGAGGAGCTCGCCAAGGAGCTCGACATGACCCCGGAGAAGGTCATCGAGGTGCAGAAGTACGGCCGCGAGCCGATCTCACTGCACACCCCGCTCGGTGAGGACGGCGACTCCGAGTTCGGCGACCTGATCGAGGACTCCGAGGCGATCGTGCCGGCCGAGGCGGTCTCGTTCACGCTGCTCCAGGAGCAGCTGCACGCCGTCCTCGACACGCTGTCCGAGCGCGAGGCCGGTGTGGTCTCGATGCGGTTCGGCCTCACCGACGGCCAGCCGAAGACGCTCGACGAGATCGGCAAGGTGTACGGCGTGACCCGCGAGCGGATCCGCCAGATCGAGTCCAAGACCATGTCGAAGCTGCGGCACCCGTCGCGTTCGCAGGTCCTCCGGGACTACCTGGACTGATGACGATGGGGCAGGTGCTCGCCGGCGTGTGGACGCTGGCGATGCCTGCCCTCGGCCCGGACTCGGGCCTGCTGGCCGTCGCCGTGTTCACGGCGGCGGCCGTGCTGTTTCTCGCCGTCCAGGTCGCCGTCGCCCGCACCGCTGCCCAGCGGCCGCTCGCATCGCCGCTCCCGGCGCGGGTCAGCGCCGAGCGGGCCAACGCCCGCCGCACCGCCTACCTCCCGCTCCGGGATCCCGACCTGGCCGGGCGGCCCCGACCACGAGCACCGGGACAGTAGCGCTCTTCCTCGCTACCTGTTCCTTCTCACTCGTGGAGTTCTGCTGTGCCTTCTTTCCTGGAGGCACCGGTCGCCGGTGCCTATCACGTGCTCACGTCCCTCGTCTCGGCCCTCCAGCCGCTCACCGGCGCGTACGCCGCGGTGATCGCGATCGTGCTCTGCACCCTCGTCGTACGTCTGTGCCTTGTCCCGTTGAGCGTGCGCGCCCAGCGCGGGCTGAAAGCTCGCGCGGCGATCATGCCGCAGTTGAAGGAGTTGACCGAACGCCATCGCGGCAACCCCGAACGCCTGCAGCGTGAGGTGGCGAAGCTGCAGTCGGAGTCCGGTACGACGCTGTTCGCCGGGTTCCTGCCGACGCTCGCGCAATTGCCGTTCTTCTGGCTGATGTACACGCTGTTCTGCCGCACGGTCGTGGCGGGGGAGTCGAACCAGTTGATCAGCGGCAGCCTGCTCGGTGCGCCACTCGGTGTTCATTGGCCGATCTTTGCCGGGACGCCGGCGTTCCTGGTCGTGGCTGCTCTGGTGGCCGTCGTCGCGTGGTTCTCGGCGCGACTGCAGGTGCGCCAACTCGACGCGTCGGCGACGACGCTGTCCCGGCGCCTTGCTCGGCTGTTGCCGTACGGCACGATCCTGACCGTCGCGTTCGTGCCGCTCGCCGCCGGTCTGTACGTGCTGACCACCACCGCGTGGACGGTTGCCGAACGGACGATTCTCAACCGCTGACGTCCATTGCCACCCACGAACCTATTCTGTTACCGTCTTTATTAAAGCCGGTTGCATAACAGGGTTTGGGGCCGATGGACACTGTGCGAGGCGCGAACCAGGTCGCCTGCCTGCGCTTCCTGGCCGACGCCGACGACGCGCAGACGGTCGGCGTCATCAGCGCCGGCACCGGCCTGTCCCGCCCGACGGTGCACGCCGTCCTCGACGATCTGATCGGGGCCGGCCTCGTCGAACCGACCGAGCCGTCGACCGCGGGACCGGGCCGCCCGGCGCGAGCCTTCCGGTTCGCCCGGGAGGCCGGTCTCGTGGCCGGCGTCGACCTCGGCCCACGCGGCGTACGCGCGATCATCTGCGACCTGTCCGGCCGCCGCGTCGCCTACACCGAACTCAGGCAGGAGCCGACGACCGAGCTCATCCAGCACGCCGTACACCTCGCGGCCGACGAGACTGGGTTGGACCTCGGGCGGCTTCGTGCGGTCGGGGTCGCGCTGCCTGGTGTGATCGAACCCAACGGCTACCTCCGCGCCAGCCTCGCGCTGCCCGGGCTGGTCGGCTTGCAGACCGCGGACGTCGTCGGGCAGGACCTGGGCAAACCCGTTGCCGTAGACAACGACATCAAGCTGGCGGCACTCGCGGAGCAGCGCCTCGGCGCGGGCCGTGGGTACTCCGATGTCGTCTACCTCCAGATCGGTCAACGCCTGTCCGTGTCGATCGTCCTCAACGGGGTGATCCGCCAGGGGCGTCACCGCCTTGCCGGGGAACTCGGCGCGCAGCGCGGCATGCGCTGGACGCGGAACGCCCAACGGGGACAGCTGATCTGGGCCTCGCATCCGACCGGCGAGGAAGTGCTGACGGCGGCCGCGCAGGGCGATGCCGACGCGCAGGCCGAGATCGAGGACTTCTGTGCGCAGATCGCCGGCCGCATCGCGACGGTGTTGCTGACCGTGGATCCCGAGGTTGTCGTCGTCCGCGGCGGCCTCGCGCAGGACAGCGGCGTACTGCTGCGGCCGCTCGTCGCAGCGGTCGAGAACGAATTGGTTTTCCCCGAACGTCCACCGTTCGTCGCCTCGGCTCTGGGGCGCGAGGCGGTGGTGCTCGGGGCGGTCGGCAACGCATTCGACCGGTTCGGCTCTGACATCTACGGCGTCAAGGACTACCCGAGTCCATGGCACCGGATCAGCACCGCATCAATCCCCTGAACACCTGAGAGGACCACCAAGTGAAGCTCGGAGTCAGCTCGTACTGTTTCCGCTCGCTCATGACCAGCGGCGAGATGGACCTGATCGCGGTCCTGGACTGGGTGGCCGCGTCGCCGGCCGGCCATATCGAGGTCGCCGCGATGGACGGCGAGTACTACCTGGAGAACCCCGACGTCGTGAACGCCACGGCCAAGCACTCCGCGGACATCGGCGTACCGATCGTGAACTATCTGGTCAGCGGCGATCTGCGGACCGCCGACGACAAGGAGATCGACCGGCTCCGTCGGCAACTGGATGTCGCGCACCGGTTCGGCGCCCGCATCTTCCGGCACGACGTCGCGCCGTGGTCGTGGCGCGAGCAGGACCCGGGGGAGTTCGAGACGACGTTCGCGCAGGTCGTGGAGGGTTGCCGTGCGGTCGCCGACCACGCGGCCGAGCTGGGCATCACGTCGACGATCGAGAACCACGGCTTCTTCATGAACGGGAGCGACCGGCTGGCGCGGCTCGTGCACGCCGTCGACCGCCCGAACTTCCGCGTCACGCTCGACCTCGGCAACGGTCTGTGTGTCGGCGAGGTGCCCGGCAAGACGGCCGCCGGCCTGATCGACCTCGCCGCCTCCATCGGCGTGAAGGACTTCCACATCCGCCGGTCGGCCGGCGACGGCTGGCTGAAGACGCTGGCCGGCGACTACCTGCTCGGCACGATCTCCGGGCACGGCGATGTCGACCTGCCCGGTCTGCTCGCTCTGGTCAACACCAAGCCCGACGTACCGGTGAGCCTCGAGTTCGAGGGTCTGGAGTCGACCCCGGACGCGATCTCGCGCTCGCTCAACAGCATTCTTCGACTGGCAGGAGCTGCCTGACATGACGACCCGTATCGCAGTGATCGGGGTGGGCGCGATCGCGACCCAGCACCTGATCTCGTACCAGAAGAACCCGCAGGCCGAGCTCGTGGCCGTGTGTGACATCGACCAGACGCGGGCGAAGGCGCGCGCCGACGAGTTCGGCGTACCGCGGGCGACCGATGTCGTCGACGAGATCCTCAACGATCCCGGCATCGACGCGGTCAGCATCTGCGTGCCGAACCTGCTGCACGCGAAGATCGCGGAAGCAGCGCTGCGGGCCGGCAAGCACGTGCTGGTCGAGAAGCCGATGTCCGTGACGGTCGCCGAGGCCGAGGCGCTGGTCAAGGCGACCAAGGAGACCGGCAACGCCCTGCAGATCGGCTACGTACGGCGGTTTGCCCCGAATGCCCTGGTGACGAAGCGTTTCCTGGACGAGGGCGAGTTCGGCGACATCTACGCCGCGAGGGCAACGATCATCCGCGCGGCCGGCAACCCCGGCGGCTGGTTCGGCGACGTCAACGTGTCGGGCGGCGGTCCGCTGATCGACCTGGGCGTGCACATCATCGACCTGTGCTGGTACCTGATGGGGATGCCGAAGCCGGTCTCGGTGTCGGGCGCGACCTTCTCGCCGCTCGGTGCGCGCGACAACATCCAGCACCTGACCCGGTACCGCGCCGCGTCCGAGACCAAGGTCAACAACGTCGAGGACTACGCGACCGCGCAGATCCGGTTCGAGGGCGGGGCGGTCCTCGACGTGGACACGTCGTACTCGCTGCACGCACGGAACTCGACGAGCGTGAAGATCCACGGCGACAAGGGCGGCGCCGAGATCGAGCCCGAGCTGCTGATGATCACCGAGCGGCACGACACGCTGCTGCACATCCAGCCGCAGATCGACTCGCTCGGCTTCGACTTCCAGGTCGGGTTCGCGAACCAGATCGACCACTTCCTGCAGATCTGCCGCGGCGAGATCCCCGCCGACGCGACCGCCGAGCAGGGCCTGGAGATGGCACGCATGCTGTCGGCGATCTACGAATCCGCGCGGGTCGGCTCCGAGGTCACCATCACCCGCTGAGCAGGCGCCGCGGCTGAGCCTGGTCAGGGGCGGTCAGGTTCAGCCGCGGTCAGCCTTCCGCTGCAGTTCAGGCGAGGAGTGCGGTCGTGAGGCGGTCGGCGTGCTCTTCGAGCCAGGCCTGGCGGTGGCGGATCGTGTCGCCGACCCCTTCGCTCCACATCCGCTGCCAGCCGCCGCCCAGGGTCTCGGCGCGGTACTTCATCGTGTGCCAGGCGCGCCCGTCCCGGGCGATCGCGAGGTTCATCAGTCGCTCGCGGTCCGGTTCGGACAGGCCGTAGGCATCGGCGAGCAGGCGGCACCGCCGCGGCCGGTCGAGACCGCGCAGTTGGGGATCGAGGTCGGCGTCCTCGCCGAACGGCGCCCACCACAGCATCAGGTTCACGACGTCGCCGGCCCGGCTCACCGGACGGACCAGGTCGAAGTCGATCAACGCGTACGCGCGCCCGTCGCGGAAGACGACGTTCTCCGGCGTGACGTCCTGATGCCCGATCAGCTCCAGCGGGTCGTCGAGGTCAGGCAGGCCGGGCGGTTGGATCGGGGCCGGCAGGTTCTGCGGGATCCCGAATCCTTCGATCGCGTCGTGGTAGGCGCGCAGCAGCCGGGCGACCGACAGCGCCCGCTCCTCGTCGGCGATCCACGGCGGCCGCGGGCGTCCGGCGACCTCGCCCTCGACGTACGTGAGAGCGTGGCGGCCCGCGGAGTCGACGCCGAGGTACCGCGGTGCTCCTTCGAAGCCGGTCTTCTCGAGGTACAGCAGCACGTCCCGGACAAGCTCGTCCCGCTCGCCCGGCGGGCGTCGTACCGTGTCGCCGACGCGGACCAGCCCCTCGGTCACGTCACCGCCGAGCAGCGGAATCTCTTCGCCGTCCTCGATCACAGCACTCCTTCGTCGTGAGTTGCCGGTCTGGCAAACATGTTTGCTTGCCGTCGTCGGCTCAACGCAGCATCTTCACATGACAACCGAGGAGCTGTCCGAGGATTATTGGAATTCGTTCTACGCCGAGCGCGACCAGATCTGGAGCGGTCGGCCGAACGTCGTCCTGGTGGACGAGGTGTCCGATCTCACGCCGGGCCGCGCGCTCGACCTGGGCTGCGGCGAAGGCGCGGATGCGATCTGGCTCGCGCAACAAGGCTGGACGGTGACCGGGGTCGACATCTCGTCGGTTGCGTTGGGACGTGCGGCGCAGCACGCGAAGGACGCCCGGGTCGAGGACCGGATCGACTGGCAGCAGCATGAGCTCGGGCGGTCGTTCCCGGAGGGCTCGTTCGATCTGGTGTCGGTGCAGTTCCTGCATTCGAAGACGGAGTTGCCGCGGGACGCGATCCTCCGAAGCGCAGCCGGTGTGGTCGCTCCTCACGGCGTATTGCTGATCGAAGGGCACATGGGGTTCCCGCCGGGGGAGCACAACCCGCACCCGGACATTCACTTTCCGACGCCCGACGAGGTCATCGAGAGCCTCGACCTCGTGGACGGCGAGTGGGAGACGCTGGTCAGTCGCGTGCACGACCGGGCGCAGGTGATGCGCGACGGTGAGCTGATCAATCGCCGCGACTGCACGGTCAAGCTCCGTCGCCGGTGAGCTGTTCACCTGGCGGCCATCGAGGGAGTTGAATCTGGAGGTATGAACACCCCTGATCTCGTGCAAGAGCTTGGCTTTCGTGTCCTCGACGAGGAGGACGACGACCCGGTGCTGCTGCGTGCCGACGGTACGCCGGTCGACACCTGGCGCGAGGGTTATCCGTACGGCGAGCGCCTGCCGCGGGAGATCTACGACCGGGACAAGCGGCTGCTGCAGATCGAGCTGCTGAAGCTGCAGTACTGGGTGAAGCGTTCGAAGCAGCGGCTGGTGATCGTGTTCGAGGGCCGCGACGCGGCGGGCAAGGGCGGGACGATCAAGCGGTTCATGGAACACCTGAACCCGCGCGGCGCGAGCATCGTCGCACTCGAGAAGCCGACCGACCGCGAGCAGACCCAGTGGTACTTCCAGCGGTACGTTGCGCACCTGCCGGCCGCCGGCGAGATGACGTTGTTCGACCGCTCCTGGTACAACCGCGCGTGCGTCGAGCACGTGATGGGGTTCTGCAACCAGGAGCAGTACGAGGAGTTCATGCGCCAGGCGCCGGAGTTCGAGCGGATGCTGGTCCGGTCGGGGATCCTGCTCGTCAAGCTGTGGTTCTCGGTGTCGCAGGCCGAGCAGCAGACCCGCTTCACGATCCGCCAGATCGACCCGGTGCGGCAGTGGAAGCTGTCGCCGACCGACCTCGCGTCGCTCGACAAATGGGCGGCGTACACGGAGGCGAAGGAGGCGATGTTCCACTACACCGACACCGAGCACGCGCCGTGGACCGTTGTGAAGAGCAACGACAAGAAGCGCGCGCGGCTGGAGGCGATGCGCCACGTCCTCAGCCTCTACGACTACACCGACAAGGACGTGGAACTGGTCGGCCGGCCCGACCCCAAGATTCTCGGCCCCGCGGCCCAAGTCCTGGAACACGGCGAAACCGCCAACCGCACCTTCCCGAAGCTGTAGTTCGGAGGCGGTGGGTCCAGACTCGCCCAGGTCTGGAGTATCAGGCGGGCTTGCGGCCCCACGCGGTGATCATCGGGGCCAGCATGAGGTCCAGATCGCCGCGTGCGAGGTTCGTGAGATGGGTCTCGATCTCCTCGGGCGTCGCCAGGTCTGCGGCCAGGAGTTGATCGCGCACATGCTGGAGTGTGGTCGATTCCAGCACCGCGCACGCCGGTGACGCGATGGGGAAGTAGGCCTCCGCGCCGACGTCCTCCAAGTCCGACTCACGCAGCAACCGAGGAAACGTGCGACCGTAGGCGAAGTCCGCCCCGCGCTCAGCCATCAGCGCTCGCATCTGGGCGCGCAGCCGGTTCGCCAGCGCTTCGGCGGGTCCGTGTTCGTCAGGGCAGGCGAGTGGTTGCAGGGCCGGGTCGGCGTCCTCGATCACCAGCCATCCGCCCGGCCGGAGCGCATCGATCATGACCCGCATCGCGGCCGCGCGATCCTTCAGATGGACCAGAACGAGCCGGGCGTGAACCAGGTCGAACTTCTCCGCCGGCGGTGGATCGCGGAGTACGTCGTGCCGTCGTACCTCGAGGACGCCGCCGGCCGCGGGCTCGGCCCACGACACGTCGATATCGGTGGCCAGCACCCGCCCGCTCGTCCCGACCCGCTCAGCCAGGCCGCGCGGCACCGAGACGCCGCCCGCACCGACCTCCCAGCATCGCCATCCTTCGCCGAGCCCCAGGTCGTCGAGGTGACGAAAGGTCCACGGGTCGAACAGCTCGGCGAGCGCCGCGAACCGTTCGCCGGCCTCCGGGCGACGGTTGTCCAGCAGGTAGCGGTTCACCGTTCCAGTATGGCGCGCGGGCAATCTGTTCGACCGCGTCGGACGGGGTGATGTAGCTTGCAGATCACCACCTATGGACTCCTTCGACGTAATCATCACCGGGTGCGGCCCGACCGGCGCGATGCTCGCCGCCGAACTGCGGTTGCACGACGTGCGCGTACTCGTTCTGGACCAGGAAACCGAACCCGCGTCCATCGTCCGAATTGTCGGACTGCATATTCGCAGTCTCGAACTGATGGCAATGCGCGGCCTGCTGGATCGCATGCTCGAACATGGCCGGAAACGCCCGGCGGGCGGTTTCTTCGCCGCCATCAACAAGCCCGCACCCGCAGGTCTTGATTCCGCTCACGCCTATTTGCTCGGCATCCCGCAGCCGGTCGTCGTTCGACTCCTCGAGGAACACGCAGTCCAGGTGGGTGCGCAGGTACGGCGCGGTTCCGCGGTCGTCGACTTCGAGCAGGACGACGAGGGTGTGACTGTCCGCCTGGACGACGGGGAGCGGTTGCGTTCGCGGTATCTCGTCGGCTGCGACGGTTCTCGCAGTACGGTGCGCAAGGTGCTCGGGGTCGGCTTCCCGGGCGAGCCCTCGCGCAACGAGACTCTGATGGGCGAGCTCGAACTAGCTGTGCCACAGGACGAGCTCGCCGCCAAGGTGACCGAAGTCCGCGAGACGTACAAGACGTTCAGCATCACGCCGTTCGCCGACGGGATCTATCGCGTCGTAGTCCCAGTAGCGGGAGTCAGCGACGGCGCCGGACCGCCAACACTCGACGATTTCAGAAAACACCTGCGCGCCATCTCCGGGAGCGACTTCGGCGCGCATTCCCCGCGCTGGTTGTCGCGTTTCGGCGACGCCACCCGGCTGGCCGAGCATTATCGGATCGGGCGCGTATTTCTCGCGGGCGATGCCGCGCATATTCATCCGCCGACGGGCGGGCAAGGTCTCAACCTGGGCATTCAGGACGCATTCAACCTCGGCTGGAAACTGGCCGCACAGATCCGCGGCTGGGCGCCGGAAATGCTGCTGGACACCTACGAGGCGGAACGCCACCCGGTTGCCGAGGACGTTCTGGACAACACCCGCGCCCAGATGGAGCTGCTTTCCACGGAGCCGGGCCCACTCGCCGTACGCCGGCTGCTCACCGAACTCATGGACTTCGACGAGGTGAACCGCCGCCTGATCGAGAAGATCACCGCGATCGACATCCGCTACGACTTCGGCGAAGGCCCTGACCTGCAAGGCCGCCGACTGCGCGACATCAAGACCAAGTACGGCGACCTCTACGACCTCCTGCACCAAGGCCGCGGCATGCTCCTGGACCGCACCGAACACCTCACTGTCGACGGCTGGTCGGACCGAGTCGACCACCTCACCGATCCCACCGCCGCAGTAGACGCCCCCGCCCTCCTCCTACGCCCTGACGGCCACATCGCCTGGCTCGGCACCGCCCAGCAAGACCTCACCACGCACCTCACCCGCTGGTTCGGCAACCCCACCAGCTGAGCCTGCCGGTGGGGAGGGCTATTGGTTGAGCGGGAGGTAGATGGTGAAGGTCGCGCCGTGGGGTTGGGTGTCGGTGGTGGTGACTCGGCCGTTGTGGGCGGCTACCAGGGCGGCGACGATGGAGAGGCCCAGGCCTGAGCCGCCGGTGGTGCGGTTGCGGGCGGTGTCGGCTCGGTAGAAGCGCTCGAAGACCCGGGCCTTCTGCTCGTCGGACAAGCCTGGTCCGGTGTCGCTGACTTCCATGACCGCCTCGTTGCCGCGGGTGCCCACCGAGACAGTGATCGGCGCATCCACCGGGGTGTAGTTGAGCGCGTTGCTCACGAGGTTGCCCAGCACCTGCCGGAGGCGGGCTTCGTCGCCCTCGACAACGGGAGCCTCCGAGTCAGGGAGGATCGTGAGCGAGAGGTTCCGATCGGGCTGGATGGCTTGGGCGTTGTGGAGGGCGTCCGCGGCAATCGGGAGCAGGTCGACGGACTCCATCCGGAGCGGGCGCTGCTGATCCAGGCGCGCCAGCAACAGCAGGTCGTCGACGAGGAGACCCATCCGCTTCGCCTCGTCCTCGATGCGGCGCATGGTGTCTGAGTCCGTGGTGTCGCCCCGCTGACGCGACAACTCCGCGAACCCACGGATCGACGTCAACGGCGTACGCAGCTCGTGCGACGCGTCCGCGACGAACCGCCGCATCCGGTCCTCCGACTGCCGTGCGGCCTCCTCCGACTGCCGTGCGGCCTCCTCCGAACGGCGGGCGGTGTCCTCGGATCGCCGCGCGGCGAACTCCGAGGCCGTCCGCTGCGCGAAGGCGGTCTCGATCTGACCGAGCATCTGGTTCAGCGCGAGCGACAACCGCCCGACCTCGGTCCGCGGATCCCGTTGCGGCACGCGCCGACTCAGATCCCCGCCGGCGATCGCCACCGCGGTGTGCTCGACGTCCTCGAGTCCGCGCAGACTTCGCCGTACGACGTAGGTCCCGACCCCGGCCAGCAGCACCAGCAGGATGACTCCGGCGGCGACCTGGATCCCGACCAGGCGCTGGATCGTGTGGTCCATCTCCTTCAGGCTCTGCGCGACCATGACGGACCCCTGCTCGTCTTCCGTCGGCACCGCCAGCACCCGCCAGGTCGCGCCGCCGGACTGGGCGTCGACGTTGAACGACTTCCCGTTGAGCGCGCGGACCTGGTTCAGATTGAGCGTCGGCAACTTCGGCAGCGGCTCGGTCTCGTCCGGCCGTGCGCCGACCGGCCCGTTGTCGCTGTCGCCTTCGGAGTTGCTGAACTGGACCACGAACTGGCTCGGCAACTGCCGCCGCGCCGGGCCGGCTCCCGGCGGCAACGGACGACGATCGGACGGTGCGTGGGACAGTGGCACCGCGGTCTGCTGCAGCTGCTCATCGACGCGGTCGATCAGATACCCGCGCATGATCGTCGTCGCCAGTACGCCGGACGCGCCCAGCGCAACGACCACCAGCGCCAGCAGTACGACGACGATGGTGACACGCAACGGGTACCGGTCGGCGAACCGCCGGTGGGTCGGTTGCATCAGTTGGGGCCTCGCGGGGTGCGCAGGACGTAGCCGACCCCGCGGACGGTGTGGAGCAGCTTCTGGTCTCCGGTGTCGACCTTGCGGCGCAAGTACGACATGTACGACTCGACCACGCCCGCGTCACCGGCGAAGTCATAGTTCCACACCGCGGAGAGGATCTGGCCCTTCGACATCACCCGCTCCGCGTTCTCCAGCAGGCATCGCAGCAGCTTGAACTCGGTCAACGACAGCTGGACGGCCTGACCGCCCTTGAACACCTCGTAGCTGTCCTCGTTCAGCTCCAGGTCCGCATAACGCAGTACGGCGGCCTCGGTCGCGGCCTGCTCGCGGTGACCGGACCGGCGCAGCAGTGCGCGCACCCGCGCGACCAGCTCGTCCAGGCTGAACGGCTTGGTGACGTAGTCGTCGCCGCCGGTCTGCAGACCGAGCACCTTGTCCTCGACCGCGTCACGGGCAGTGAGGAACAGCACCGGCACGTGCCGGTCCTCACCACGGAGCCGGCGCACCACCTCGAACCCGTCCAGGCCGGGCATCATCACGTCGAGCACCACCAGGTCGGGCTCCACGTCACGCGCCTTGCGCAGCGCCTCGGCGCCATGGGTCGCCGTGGTCACGTCGTACCCGGCGAAACGCAGGCTTGCGGACAGGAGTTCGACGATGTTCGGCTCGTCGTCGACCACCAGCAGATGCGGACTCATGCTGTCAGTGTGCCGTCAGTACCCATGTGAACCCTGGAAGCTTCCTGGCAATCAGCTGTGAGTCACCAGGCTCACTGACTCAGCGCGGCCCGTGCTTGAACCCCCACTTCTGACCGGCCGCGTCGCGGGCGGAACCGTCGTTGATCATCGTCGCGGTCGCGGTGTTGTCCGCCACCACCGCACTCACGGTCACGGTGCTGCCGGTCTTGATCGAGGCGATGCCGTCCCGGGCAGAGTTGACCAGGGTGTCGGCGTCGACCTTGTACGTGCGGCTGTAGCCGTCGTCGCTCTTGACCGTGATCGAGTCCTTGCTGACCGCGGTCACCGAGCCACGCTGCGTCGCGACGGTCTGGTAGCCGCCGCCTTCCTTCTGTACGACGAACTCGCCGTGCAAGGCGCCGCCCAGCCCGAACTCGCCACGCGGCCCGAAGCCGCCCTTACCGGGCCGGTCGGGCTTCTGCTGCTGTCCGGGCGTGGACGGCGACGCCGAGGGCGACGGCGTCGGATCCGCGTTGGTCGCCGCCCAGGCGACCCCGCCGGCCGTCGTGGTCACGACAACCGCGGCCACGGTGCCGATGAGCCGCCATCGCTTCTGCGAAAGCTTCATCCTGCTGCGCCTTCCGTACTGCGTGCCGGGCCGTCACCTGGCACTGGGTCTTTCCACGCTGCACCACCGAACTGAGACGAACCTCCGGTGCACCTGAGAATCAGCTGGCAGTTCAGACGACGAACAGTACGGCGATCAGCCAGAGCGCGGCGGCCAGCGACGTACCGAGGAGCTCGATGAGCATCGAAACGCCGGTCTCACGAAGAGCGTGCTTGGTGGAGGTCCAGGCGGCCGCGTGACTGCGCAGCCGCTGCGACTCGGAGATGTAGACGCCGACCGGGAAACCGATGAACATGCCGATCACCGGGATCACGAAGAACCCGACGATGCCGAGCAGAACGCCGACGATCATCGAGCGTCGTGGCACGCCGGCCTCGCGGAGCCGGCGCTCCGGTACGACGTACTTGACCACCTGACTGGCACCGATCAGGACCGCGGTGATCGCGAACACGATCCACCCCGTCGCACTGTGCTCGACGATCGCCCAGACCAGGATCGCCGCCAGGCTGAGGATCGCCCCGGGCAGGATCGGCACGACGATGCCCACGATCCCGACAAAGATCGCGATCCCGACCAGAACAGTCACACCCGTCTCCACACCCCCACTCTGCCGCACAAGCGGGCCTCTAGGGTGGAGGCATGTCCCCACTGCACGAACTGGTCACCGGTCTTGCCGCCCCGTGGGTGGTTCTCTCGCCGCGATCCGGTCAGCTGACCGGCACCGGCGCCGAGGGGGTGTACGCGCGGGACCGGCGGATCCTCTCCCGGCTGAGCGTCACCGTCGACGGCCGGGAACCGATCCCGGTCCACGTCGACGAGCGCGACGCGGCCACGCATCAGTACGTCGCGATGGTCGAGGGCCTCGGCGACACCCGGCACGACCCGACCGTGATGCTGTACCGGACCCGGACGGTCGACGACGACGGCCTGATCGAGCAGATCACCCTGGTGAACCGCTCCCGCTCGACGGTCGAAGGCCTGCTGGACGTTGCCCTGGGCACCGACCTTGCCGGCACGGCCGCGGTCCGCAGCGGCGCCGCCGCGAGCCTGCCGCAACTCGCTCCGCTCCCGGACGGCCCCGGCCGTACGCGCTGGGAGAGCAGCAACACCCGCGTCGTGGTGACCGCCGACCCCGGCGTCACGGCGACGCCCCGGCTCGAGCCGGGGGAGGAGTTCACGATCACCCTCCGCGTCACCGCCGACTTCCCGAAGTCGACCACCGGCTTCTCGATCGAGCCGCCTGCCGAGCGCACGCCGTACGACGTCACTGTCCACTGCGACGACAAGCGCGTCGAGCGGTGGATCGACCGCTCGCTCGAAGACATCAGCGCACTCCAGCTGGCCGCCGGCAACGACCGGTACCTCGGCGCCGGCCCGCCCTGGTACCTGACGCTCTTCGGCCGCGACTCGCTGATCTCGTCCGGAATGCTCATCCCGGTCGACCCCGCCCTCGCCGCCGGCACCCTGCGCGCGCTGGCTGCCTGGCAAGGTACGAAGGTCGACGCCGAGTCGGCCGAGCAGCCCGGCAAGATCCCGCACGAGCTGCGCGCCGAGGTCGCCGACCACGGCGGCGGCCTGGTCCTCCCCGCGGCGTACTACGGCACCCACGACGCGACCCAGCTGTGGATCATGACCCTGCACAAGGCGTGGCGCTGGGGCATGCCCGCCGACGAGGTCCGCGACCTGGTGCCGAACCTGCAGCGCGCGCTCACCTGGATGAAGGAGTACGCCGACCCGGACGGCGACGGCTTCCTCGAGTACGTCGACGAGTCCGGGCACGGCCTGGCCAACCAGGGATGGAAGGACTCCGTCGACGCGGTGCAGTGGCCGGACGGCACGCTGGCCACAGCACCGATCGCGTTGTGCGAGGTGCAGGGCTACGCGTACGCCGCCGCGGTGAAGGGCGCCGAACTGCTCGACGCGCACGGCGAGTCCGGAGACGAATGGCGCGAATGGGCGGTCGCACTCCAGGAGCGTTTCCGCAAGACGTTCTGGGTCGACGGCTACCCGGCAATCGCGCTCGACGGCGCGAAGAACCCGGTGGCCGGCCGTGCCTCGAATATGGGCCACCTGCTCGGCACCGGCCTGCTCGATGCCGACGAGGAGCAAGTGGTCGCCGACGTCCTCGCAGGCGACGATCTGAACAGCGGCTTCGGACTGCGGACGTTGTCCACGGCAATGACCCGCTTCAACCCGCTCGGCTACCACACCGGCAGCGTCTGGCCGCACGACACCGCGATGACAGTCCAAGGCCTGTTCGCGACCGGCCAGTCCGACGTTGCGGCGTCGTACGTCGACGGCCTGATCCGCGCAGCGGAGGCGTTCGGCTACCGGCTCCCGGAGTTGTACGGCGGCCGCGGTACGAGCGAGGAGAACACGCCGACGCCGTACCCGCTGTCGTGTCGTCCGCAGGCGTGGGCGGCCGCGTCCGCGGTCGCGGTGCTCGTGGCCGCGCTCGGTATCGAGCCGGACGTCCCGGGCGGCACCCTCATCATCAATCCCGCAGAGTCGATGCCCTGGAACGCGCTCGAGATAAGGGGTTTGCGCGTCGGCACCGACACGTTATCCGTGCGCCTCGACGGCGACCAACTGACGGTGCTCGAAGCGCCTCAGAGCGCGGTGATCAGCGCAAACGCGGACAGCCCGAGGTAGATCGTCGCGACGACGAGATTCCGCACGCGTCCCGTCGTACGGACCGATCGGAAGCGTCGGCCGATCGCGTCGGCGCCGACCGCGTACGAGAGGTCGAGGACGAGGCCGATCAGCAGCGTGCCCACTCCGAGCAGCAGCATCTCGGTGCGGAGTTGGCCAGGCCCGGCGCCGCGGGTGGTGAACTGCGGGAGGAACGCCAGGAAGAACAGCGCGGCCTTCGGGTTGAGCAGGTTGACCACGACGCCGTCGCGGAACACTCGTCCGAGCGGTGCCGGCGAGATGCCGTTGAGCTCGGTCGCCGACGCCGTGAGGGTCTTGATGCCGAGGAGGGCGAGGTAGAGCGCGCCGGTGACAGTGATCGCGGCGAACAGCCTGGGGGAGGCCTGTACCAGCGCGGCCAGGCCGAGTGCTGTGACGAGGATGTAGACGAGCGTCCCGGTCTCGACGGCGAGCGCCGACACCACGCCGGCGCGGCGTCCCTGCGTGAGGCTACGCAGCGAGATGTACAGGTTGTTCGGCCCCGGCATCCCGACCAGCACGACCGTCGCGCCGGCGAACCCCAGCACCTGACCGATCCCCATGTCTCTCCTTCTCGAACTGGACTGCTTGGCAGGACTAGCCTGGCCGCGGAGGAAGCAGTCCACCCGAGCCAATAAGAGGAGAAGTGGACCGTTCTGGAGACCCTGCCGCCCTGGCCGACCTGATCGGTCACCGGCTGAGCGGCCGCGCGGGCGGCCTGTACCGGCGACTGGCCGACGAGATCACGGCGCTGATCGGATCCGCCGAGCTCCCGGTCGGCGCGCGCCTCCCGGCCGAACGCCGGCTGGCCGAGTCACTCGCGATCAGCCGCTCGACGGTCGTCGCGGCGTACGACGAACTCCGCGCCCGCGGCCTGGTCGAGAGCCGCCGCGGCAGCGGTACGACGGTGGCGCGCGCGGCCGGACGTGGTCGTTCACGAGCGGACAAGCACATCCCGACGGGGTACGGCGAGTCGCTGTTCCATCGCATCACCGTCGGCCCCGGCGAAGTCATCTCCCTGACGTACGCCGTCGACCCCGGCCTGCCCGAACTGTCATCAGAGCTCATCGACCTCGCCTCCACCGAGCTGCCTGCACTGCTCGGCGACGTCGGCTACCACCCGCGCGGCCTCCCCGTGCTGCGAGAGCGCATCGCCGATCACTTCACCGACTCCGGACTGCCCACGGCTGCGGACGAGATCGTGGTGACGACCGGAGCGCATCAGGCGATCGCATTGGTCACGCAGATGTACCTGCGCAGCGGCGCCGCGGTCGCGATCGAGCAGCCCAGTTGGCCGGGCTGCTTCGACCTGTTCGGGGCGGCCGGCGGGCGAGTGGTCGGCGTACCGCTGGACGATGCCGGGATCCGGCCGGACCTGCTCGAGGCGGCGTTCGCGGAGCACCAGCCGGCGATGCTGTTCGTGATGCCGACGTTCCACAATCCGACCGGCCGATTGATGTCGGCGAACCGGCGCCGGCAGGTCGCCCGGCTCGCCGCGCGGTACGGCGTCGTGGTGGTCGAGGACAACGCGTACTCGGCGTGGGATCCGTCCGGGCCGGCGATCCCGCCGCCGCTCGCGGCGTACGCTCCGGACTCTGCCGAGGTACTCACGATCGGGTCGGTGTCGAAGGCCGTCTGGGGCGGCCTGCGGATCGGCTGGATCCGGGCCTCGCGACCATTGGCGGAGCGCCTGGCCCGGCACAAGGCGCTGGCCGATCTCGGGAGTCCGCTGATCGATCAGGCATTGACCGCGCGTTTGCTGCCGCGACTCGCGGAGCTGACGGCGACCCGGGCTGAGCTGGCCACGGCCCGGAAGAAGCTGATGGGGGAGCTGCTGACCGAACGTCTGCCCGAATGGGAATGGAGCACACCGGTCGGCGGGTCCGCGCTGTGGATCCGGCTGCCGGAGACGGACGCGCGAGTCTTCGCACAGGTGGCGTTGCGGCACGGTGTCGAAGTGGTGGCGGGCCAGGCGATGGATCCGTCCGGATCGCACGACGACTACTTACGGGTGCCGTTCGCCTACTCGGAACAAGTGCTTGATGATGCGGTGACCCGGTTGGCGCGGGCCTGGCACGAACTGCGGAGGCACGGCCCGGGGCCCGGAGTACCTGTCGTGTAAAGGAAGGATGGCGGTCACCCGTCCGGGTGAACCGCCATCGAAGCCTGTATGACTTTGGCGCCGCCGTTGGCGCGTTTGGGACAGCCTTGGGGCTTACCGCTCTTCTTCCGCAGCGACCGTCTGGGTGGCTTCGAGCCGCCCGGTCTCGTCGTGGATCGTGATCGCGATGTCGCGCAGCTTCTCCGAGTGCTCCCGACCGTGGTGGGCGCAGAAAAGTAGCTCCCCACCGCTGGTCAAGGTGACTCGGACGTAGGCCTGCGCACCGCAGCGGTCACAACGATCCGCGGCCGACAGGGCCGAACTCGGGGCGAGTGCTGTAGTCATTGAGGCCTCATCTCATCTAGTTCCGTACTCACCAGATTGCAACATCCTGACACGCGGATCGCTTCCCGGTGGGGACAACGTGTCCGTATGTGAGACGAACCACCTGTCTCCGTATGACGCTCGCTGACGCGGAATCGTTTCGTAGGTGGGGGATTTTCCGGTGAGCCACGGCGGCGGAGTGCTTCTTCTCTCACTGTGCGCCATGGAACCATCACCGTGTGCTGAGAATCGGAGTGTCGTACGCCACTCCGAATCGAGTCCGGATCGATACCTGTCGCATCATGTATATCCGGTTCCCCTCTGCATTCCCGGCCAGATGCCGTACCGGGCCCCGCCTGCCACGTTTTGGGGGTGCGGCCACATAGGCTGTCGGTAGTAAGCGTGTGAACCAGTGAAGGAGCCCAGTGGCCGCCCCGACGCCTCGCAGTACCGAGATCGACCCGGCGTACAACGCCCGCCATCTGCTCGTCCTCGAGGGCCTCGAGGCGGTCCGGAAGCGGCCCGGTATGTACATCGGGTCGACCGACAGCCGCGGTCTGATGCACTGCCTGTGGGAGATCATCGACAACGCCGTGGACGAGGCCCTGGCCGGCTTCGGCGAGCAGATCGACGTCATCCTGCACAAGGACGGCTCGGTCGAGGTGCGGGACCGCGCCCGCGGCATCCCGGTCGACATCGAGCCGAAGACCAAGCTCAGCGGTGTCGAGGTGGTGTTCACCAAACTGCACGCCGGCGGCAAGTTCGGCGGCGGGTCGTACAACGCGTCCGGCGGTCTGCACGGTGTCGGTGCGTCGGTCGTGAACGCGCTGTCCGCGCGGCTGGACGTCGAGGTCGACCGCGGCGGGTCGGTGTGGACGACCTCCTTCCGGCGCGGTGTGGCCGGCGAGTTCGACGGCGAGGGCGCGAACGCCGGGTTCACCCCGGCGAAGGGGCTGCGGAAGGCGGGCCGGGCGAAGAAGGGTGTCACCGGCACCCGGATCCGGTACTGGGCGGACCGGCAGATCTTCACCAAGGACGCGGCCTTCAACTACGACGAGCTGGTGACCCGGGCGCGGCAGACGTCGTTCCTGGTGCCCGGCCTGTTGCTGGTCATCCGCGACGAGCGCGGTGACGAGGTCACCGAGGAGCACTTCAAGCACGACGGCGGCATCAGCGAGTTCACCGAGTTCCTCGCGACCGACCAGAAGGTGACCGACGTCATCCGCCTGACCGGGACGGGTCACTTCACCGAGACCGTGCCGATGCTCGACGACGCCGGCCACATGACGCCGTCCGACGTCGAGCGCGATCTCGACGTCGACATCGCAGTGCGCTGGGGCGATGGGTACGAGACCGAGCTGCGGTCGTTCGTGAACATCGTGGCCACGCCGAAGGGCGGCACCCACGTCAACGGTTTCGAGCGGGCGCTGTCGAAGAGTTTCACGAATGCACTTGATGGCACCCGCCTGCTGAAGAGCGGCGAGGAGATCATCAAGGACGACGTGCTCGAAGGCATGACCGCGGTCGTCACGGTGCGGCTGGCCGAGCCGCAGTTCGACGGCCAGACCAAGGAAGTTCTGGGTACGCCGGCGGCGTCGCGGATCGTGGCGAAGGTCGTGCAGTCGGAGCTCGAGGCGTTCCTGACCTCGACGAAGCGTGAGCACAAGGCGCAGGCACGCGCCGTTCTGGAGAAGGTCGTCGCCGCATCGCGGACCCGGGTGGCGGCTCGTCAGCACCGTGAGCTTCAGCGGCGGAAGACCGCGCTGGAGTCGTCGGCGCTGCCGGCGAAGCTGGCCGACTGCCGGAGCAACGACGTCGACCGGTCCGAGCTGTTCATCGTCGAGGGCGATTCGGCCCTCGGTACGGCGAAGCTCGCGCGCAGCTCGGAGTTCCAGGCACTGCTGCCGATCCGGGGCAAGATCCTCAACGTGCAGAAGGCGTCCGTCGGCGACATGCTGAAGAACGCCGAGTGCGCGTCGATCATCCAGGTCGTCGGCGCCGGCTCCGGCCGGACGTTCGACCTGGAGCAGGCGCGGTACGGAAAGATCATCTTCATGGCGGACGCCGACTCCGACGGCGCCCACATCCGCTGCCTGCTCGCGACGCTGTTCTTCCGGTACATGCGGCCGCTGGTCGAGGCCGGACGCGTGTACACCGCCGTACCGCCGCTGCACCGGTTCGAACTGACGAACCCGAAGAAGGGTCAGGACAAGTACCTGTACACCTACAGCGACGCGGAGTACCAGCGGAAGACGGCCGAGCTGATGAAGAAGGGCGTCCGCTGGAAGGAGCCACCGCAGCGCTACAAGGGTCTGGGTGAGATGGACGCCGACCAGCTGGCCGAGACCACCATGGACCCGCGGCACCGCACGCTCCGCCGGATCACGGTCGACCACGCGGAAGAGGCGGCCCAGGTCTTCGACCTGCTGATGGGCAACGACGTTGCCCCCCGCAAGGAGTTCCTGGTCCAGGGCGCCTACGAACTGGACGAGAACCGCATCGACGTCTGAGGGCTCGGCGGGTTCACGTAGGGTTTTCTGCGTGATCGATGTGGTGAGCGGAGCGCCGCAGGACTCCGAGCTGCTCCGCGCCGCCAACTCCGGCGACGAGGGAGCGCTCGGCCTGCTGCTCGGCAGACACCGGGCGGGCATGCAGGCAGTCGCGGTTTCGGTCCTCGGTCACAGCCACGACGCCGAGGACGCCGTACAAGAAGCAGTGATGATCGCGCTGCGCCGGATCAGTGATGTCCAGGACCCGGATGCCGTCGGCCCGTGGTTGAAGATGGTGGTGCGGAACGTCTGTCGCGCCCGTTTGCGGAAGATGTCCGCGGTTCCGGTGGCCGAGCCTGCGACGGTCGCGCGTCTCGATGCGGTTCCTGACCCGGCCGAGGTGCTGGACCAGCATGCGCTCCGCGACTGGGTCTGGACGTCACTCGAGGCGCTGACGCCGGGGCTACGGCTGGTGACCCTGCTGCGGTACTTCACCGACGTGACGTCGTACGAGGAGATCGCGGCGCTGTGCGAGCTGCCGGTCGGGACGGTGCGTAGCCGGTTGCATCAGGCACGCGCGAAGCTGACGGATGCGTTGTTGAGCTCAGCGGACGGGGTGCACGACGACGTTGCTGCGGTGACCGCGCTTCACCGTGGGATCGCCGAGGACTTCATGGAGTCCGGTCGACGTGGTCAGCTCGCGTCGACCATCGCCGACCGGTGGTCGGCCGAGGCGCAGGTGTTGTGGCCGACCGGCAAGCGTACGGACATCGGCTATCTGCCGGAGGCGTTCGACCGGGACGTGTCGGACGGCGTACGCCAAGAGGTGGTGAACGTGGTGGCGAGCCGCGAGATCGTCATTTGGGAGGCTGCCTTGATCAGCCCGCCGGAGGACCCGACGCACTGCCCGCCGAGCGTCGTG
The DNA here is from genome assembly GCF_004365355.1 of Kribbella pratensis. Taxonomy (GTDB): domain Bacteria; phylum Actinomycetota; class Actinomycetes; order Propionibacteriales; family Kribbellaceae; genus Kribbella. The sequence goes on from NZ_SODP01000001.1 coordinate 1,919,308, forward strand.
TGGGTGCAGCACCTGGACCAGGACCGGGTCCGCAAGGTGCGGCTGTACCACCCGCGCAAACGCTGAGAAGAAGTTCGCGGCGCGATCGAACTTTCCCGGGACGTCACCGCATCCTGCGGGTATGAATGGAAAACACACCGTCGTCGTCGACGGTATCCGGCTGGTCTACGAGGTGGCGGGGACTGGACCGGTCTGCCTCGTGCACTCGGGCGGCCCCGGCGTACATCCGGGCTACCTCCGGATCCCGGAGCTGGAGAGCTCACTGACGATGGTCTACCTGCACCCCATCGGTTCCGGCGAGAGCGATCTGCTTCCGGACGGGGACTACTCCCTTTCCCGCTACGCAGACTTCGCGGCGGCTGTGCTCGACGACCTCGGCTCGGAGACCGGCTACTTCCTGGGGCACTCGCACGGAGGCTTCGTCGGGCTGCAGCTCGGCATCGACCACCCGGACCGGCTCCGCGGACTGATCCTCTACGACACCGCAGCCGTCTACGGGCCGGAACTGTTCGAGGTCGCGACCGACGAGATGGCGGCCTTCGTGAAGCGCTGGGCGGAGCGCCCGGAGGCCGTCGAGGCGGGCCGGATCTGGGACGCGGCCACCGTCACGAAGACCCTCGAAATCACCGACGACGAGTCACACCGGGAGTACCTGAGCGGCATCCTGCCGGCGTACTTCGCCGACTACCGGGCGACGATCGCGCGGGTCGGCGAGTTGACCCTGCAGACGAGACACGACCCGAACCGGCTACCGGTCGAGTGGGACGTCCGCGACCAGCTCGGCACGATCGACGTGCCCGCACTGGTGATCGTCGGCAGCTACGACTTCATCTGCGCGCCGCGGTTCGCGTACGAGATCGACGCCGGGATGCCCGACGTACGGCTCCGCGAACTGAAGGACAGCGGCCACTTCGGTCACCTCGAGCAGACGGACGAGTTCGTCGCTGCTGCACTGGACTTTGTGAAGGAGCCGGCATGACGGTGCCGGTCGGGCTGGCCGAACAGACCGAGATCGCCGCGTACGTCGACTTCGCGGCCGGTGCGTCGGCGTCGGTACGGGAAACGCTGGGGATCAGCTCGCGGCGCATCGGCGACGTACAGGCCCTGGTGCTTCGCGAGGACCCGAGCGGGTTCTTCAACCGGGCCGGCGGGTTTCCGACCACCGAGTCGATCAGGGTGGACGCGCTCTCGGAGGTGTGCGACTTCTTCCGCGAGCAAGGGCTGTCGCAGGGGGCGCTCGCGATCGCGCCGTCATTGCTGCCCGCTGACTGGGAAACGACTGCCGCGAAGTCGAACCTCGCTCCTGGCGGTCGCTACGCGAAACTGGGCTGCGAGATCGAGACCGCGCTCGCTGGGATCGCTGGGGGCGCTGGGGGCCCAGGTCTGCGGGTCGGTCTGGTCGAGCCGCCCCAGGCGCGGGAGTTCGCGACGGTGATGATGGCGACCTTCGGGTTCGCCGCGCCGGCGATGGCCGAGATGACCGCGTCGTGCGTGGGCCGCGCGAACTGGCAGCAATACGCCGTCTGGGACGACGGCGAGATCGTTGCCGTCGGCAGCATCTTCGTCAACGGTGAGTGCGCTGACATGTTCGGCGGCGCTACCGTGCCGGGCGCCCGCGGTCGTGGTGCACAGTCGGCGCTCCTCACTGCCCGCCTCCGCGGCGCCCGGGCCGCCGGTTGCCGCTGGATGGTCGCCGAGACCGGCGCCGAAGCACCGGGGGAGCACAACACGTCCCTCCACAACCTGCAACGAGCCGGTTTCGAGCGCCTGTACGACCGAGTCACCTGGGTGTGGCGCGCTGTGTAAGGGTTGAGCCATGACGTCACGGCTGGTCTGTTTCGACCTCGACAACACGTTGATCGACCGCGACAGGGCGTTTGTGGCGTGGGCGCGCTGGTGGGTTGGCCGGGCCGGACTTGGTCCGGAGGCGGTGGACTGGCTGATTGCCAATGACAACGGCGGGTTCACGCCGCGCGGCGAGTTGTTCCGAGGATTCGAGCGGCGGTTCGGTGTGGGGATTTCGGTGGACGACTACGACCGGGAGCACCCGCCGTTCACCTCGGTGGATCCCGAGGTACTCGATGGGCTGGCGACTCTGCGTGCGTCGGGTTGGCGGGTGGCTGTGGTGACGAACGGGAACGTCGTCCAGCAGTCAGCCAAACTCGCGCACACGGGTATCGACCGCGCAGTCGACTACTGCTGCATCTCGGGCGCCGTCGGGGTCCGAAAGCCCGATGCCCGGATCTTCGCCATCGCAGCCGAGGGTGCCGGCGCGGGGCTCGAGGGCGGGTGGATGATTGGCGATCATCCGGCGTACGACATCGCAGGTGGAATCAACGCCGGCCTTCGCACGATCCGCATCGGGAGCCACCATGCGGTGGACTCACCGATTGCGGATCATCACTTCGATTCGGTGCTCGAAGCGTTCGCTCTGCTGTCTAGTTGAAGGCGTCGGCCAAGGCTTTGCGGCCGCCGACCACCGGTATGTCGATGGAGCTGCGGGAAAGGTCGAGGGTCAGTTGAGTGCCGGGCGCGGGCCGGATGGTGAAGTCGCGGTCGCTCGACACGATCATCAGAGCCAGTCTGTTTCCGGCCGGGACGACGGTGTCCTTCGGCTGCAGGTCGATGTCCAGCCGGTACATCTTGCCCGGCTTGACCGGGGCATCGATCCAGTCGGACACGCGGTTGGCCGGGTCCATCCAGCCGCGGGTGAGGATCGTGCCGGTACCGGTCGGGGAGTAGCTGACCAGCGCAGCGGTGACATTCGCCTTCGATGCGCTGAAGGCGAGTTGCAGCGAGGCGGACGGCGTACCGCTGATGCGGACCGGCTTGGTCAGCGGAGGCGTCTGGTACACCAGCCGCACCCCCGAGGACGGCGCGTTCGCCGAAGTGATCGCCGCGATCGATGAGTCGTCGGTGAGCGTCTCGGTTCCCGCCTTGACCGATGCGAAGGTCAGGCCGCCGCGTGTCGGCGCTCCCGGCGTGACATGCAGTCCTGCCTGGCCGGCGGCCGGATCCGGCCACTCGGCGTACGGCGTCGGGTTGGCGTTGCCGCATTGCAGGCTGACGGTCGCACCATCGGCAACCTTCTGGCCGGCGGCTGTTGCCACGGGGGAGGCCAGGACCAGATGGGTCGAGTCCGGGATCTTCGCGATCAGCCGGGTCGTGGTGGTGACCGTGCCGTCGGAGTTGGTCTGCGGCACGGTCAAGGAGAACCCGATCCGGAACGGTTGCGTATCCGCGACCGCGAGCGTCGCTGTGTTGGACTGCTCGCCGGCCACCGTCGTCTGCCGCGGCGGACACGACGCGGCCTCACGAACAACCCACGATCGCGGCAACCGCTCGACCCCGTTCTGCACGCCGTACAGATACCGGGTGAACCAGTAGTTGACGAGTACGTCGGGTGGCGCGCCGCCGTGGCCGCCCTGGTGGAAGTAGAACATGTGCGGCACGTGCTGCTTCTTCAGAGCGGCGTAGAACTGGGCCGCGTTCTTCGTCATCACGTTGAAGTCGTTGTTGCCATGGGCAAGCAAGGTCGCGGCACGGACGTTGCCTACGTCCTTCATGTAGTCGCGCTCCTGCCAGAACTTGTTGCGGTTGCCGGTGGCGCGATCGATGTTGCGCTCGATGTCGTCGATCACCGGCTGGCAGATGGTCCGCGCACCGATCTCGTCGAGCCGTGAGTAGACAACGTCGGCCAGTACGTCGAGGTCCTCGCCCTGGAAGGCGTTGTTGTTGCCGGACGGGTTGGACGACGAGTGCGGCGCCCGGACCATGCCGTTGGCGCGGTAGTAGTCGTACCAGTCCGAGATGGCCGAGATCGGCACGATCGCCTTCAGGCCGGCCACTCCGGTCGTGGCGACGGCCTCCGGCAGCGTGCCGTTGTACGACGTACCGATCATGCCGACGTTTCCGGTCGTCCAGCCGGCGACCGCCGGGGTCGAGCCGTCCTTGGTCGTGTACGCGCGGGCTCGACCGTTGAGCCAGTCGATCACGGCCTTCGCGGCTAGGGTTTCGTTCCTGCCGCCGGAGGTCGGGCAGCCGTCCGAATGGCCCGTGCCCGGCGACTCCGCGTGGACGACGGCGAACCCACGTGGCACCCAGGTCGACTCGTAGACGGTGCTGATCACCGGGCTGGTGTCGAAAGCCGACCAGAACGGAGCGCGCGGACGTGTTGCCGGCGGGGAGCCGAGCTCGTGATCAACGCCCCAGTTGCTGTACTCGTCCGCCGTACCTGCGTAGTACGGGCTGTCCTCGAAGATGACCGGCACCTTCAGCCCCTGGGTGAGGACCTCGGACGGCGCGGTGAAGTCGGCGTGGATCCGGTCGGGCGCGCCGTCGTGGTCGCTGTCGAACGGCGCCTGCACCCACACCTCACCGCTGTACCAATCGGCGGGGTTGGTCGAGAAGACGGCCTGAGCGAGACCGTCGACGAAGGTCGGCGCCGCCGGCGCGGCGACCGCCTGTTGTGACGCCTGAGCCGGACTTGCGACCGCTGCTGCCACGAGCGCGGCCGCAGCCGCAGCACTCACCAGAACTCGGATCCTCATGCGGTGGGCCCCTCCAGCATTCGACGGGCGGATCGAACCCCTGAATCATCCGGCCCCACCCCCCGAACCGCAACCGCTACCCGCGGGGCGCACCGCGCTCGTCCGACCACAACTTCATGAACACAATTCTGATCACCGCAGGCATGGCAGTGATCAGTTTGGTAATCACGCCAACGGCCGCACGCAATGTCGAAGAGTCGACTTTTGCCACCCCGGATCTGCCAGTCCATGTCCGACGTACTGGCGGTCTGATGGACAGAATTGTGATCATGCCGAGCCGGGGTGATCAGTTTTCTGTTCTAGCCAAGGGCTGCGCGGAGGATTGCATGGGCTCCGGTGACGATGGACTCGCGGTTGGCTTCGTAGGTTGGGTCGGTGATCTCGGTCTTGTTTGCCGGGTCGAAGGACAGGACCGGGACATGTAGGTGGCCGGCCGGCATCGATGGGTCGAGGAGGTCGCGTTGGAGGGTGTTGCGGTAGGCGACCTCGTTGGACAGGTAGCCGCCGCCGGTGCCCTCTGAGGCGATCGAGCCGGGTGTCGGGCCGTCTGGCCGGCGTACGGGCTCGGTCTGGCCGGCCGGGATCTCCAGGACCGATGTGTTGACGCGGGTCCGGAACGGGCTGACGTCGGCCTGCGACATGCGAGCCAGCGGAAGGCTCGAGGTGATGAACTCGGGGCCCGGCGGCATGCTGGGGGAGACGACCGGTGCGTTGATCGTGCCACCGCCCCAGAGGTTGTTGTTGTCGCCGATCGAGCTGACCGAACGGCGCCTGCCGTTGAAGACCTCGAGGTCGAAGATGCCGACGCGACCCTGGCTCGCGGTCATGACGAGATCGGCGTGCTGCGGACCCGGCCGGTAGTGCGGCGCGAGCGTGTTCTCGACCATGCCCTCGTCGAAATCGGTGTACCGGACCGGGAAGACGACGGTCTGGATCTCGTACGTCTTGCCGTTCACAGTCCAGCGCTGCCCGTCGAGCGTGAGCGCGTTCGCGCCGGACGGGTTGCCGATGCGGATGTCCGCGTCCAGAGTGAACGGGTCGAACCCGGTGACAAGGATCTTCCGCACGCCCGGCGTGAAGCGAGTGCTCGTGATGCCCCGCGAGGCGTACTCGAACGACTTGATGAGCCCGGCCCGTTCGGTCGTGCCGAGGCCGAAGCGTGGTTGCCACTGACGTAAGGCGAATGCCATCGAGATCCGCGCCCAGTACAGGCCGCGGTCGTCGGTTGGCGGGAGCGCGTCGGCTCCGTGGACGGGATGCTGAGCCCGGTACGTCGCCGTACGCCAGAGCGTCTCGCCCTGGGCACGCACGAGAGCCGCCGCGGCCTGACGGCTGGGGACGTGGCACAGGAGTCGAGTGAAGAGCTCAACCTGCTGGTCGAAGCCGGACCGCCGCAGGATCTCGGCCGGAACCGACGGACCACCGTCCACCCCTCTGTCGAGTCGCTGCTCCTCGACGGTCCCGGCGGTCGACTGATCCAGACAGCCCGTCGTCGGCACGGCGTGTACTACGGGCGCGCCGGTGAGGACGGCGGTCAGCGCCAGGGCGCCGATGAGCAGGGAACGGTGGAATGAGCTGGGGCGGAGTCTCATACGGGGTGTCTATCAGATTTCGCGGCCGGAGCCGAGAGATTCGAAGACTTTGTGGGTACTGCAGACTGTATGCAATCTGCTACCTTCAGGAGGACGGCACCGCCCACGCCGTCCGCGCGTGAGGAGCCCTCCGTTGACCAATCCGTCCCGCCGTCAGGCCCTGACCGCCGGCCTGGCCGCTCTCGGCGCCGGAGCCCTCGCCGGTTGCCCAGGGGCCGCTGGAGGCGCCCCCGAACTCTCGGCCGGCACGCAGATCCCGAGCACAACCGCTAAACCGGTTGCCGACGGCAAGCAAGCTCTCGAGCGGCTGATGGCGGGCAACGCCCGCTTCGTTGCGGCTCAGGACCAGGACCTGGACGAAGGTATTGCGCGGCGCGTGGCGGTGAGCAAAGGCCAGCATCCGTTCGCCACCGTCCTCGGCTGCGTCGACTCCCGCGTGTCGATCGAGCTCGTCTTCGACCAGGGGCTCGGCGATCTCGTCGTCGTACGAAGTGCCGGCGGAGCGCTCGACCAGTCGGTGACCGGCAGCATCGAGTTCGGCATCGCCGAGCTCCACACCCCGCTCCTCCTGGTGCTCGGCCACCAGCGCTGCGGTGCCCTGGACGCCACCATCAAGGCCCTGGACGCCGACCAACGCACCTCTCACACCAAGGGCCTCGACTACCTCGTAGACACCCTCGCGCCCGCCGTCCGCCAGGTCACCGGCAAACCCGGCGACCGCCTGACCAACGCCGTACAGGCCAACGTCGCCCTCGTCCTCGCCAAACTCGGCCAGTCACCCGTCATCGGCCCCTTGGAAAGGTCCGGCAAACTCCGACTGGCCTCCGCTTACTACGAACTCGACACCGGCAAGGTCACCATGCTCTAGCCAGGCCGGCGCGACGGGTCAGTCGATCTGGGTCAGACGGCCGTCGTCGACGTCGTACATGAAGCCGCCGACGAGGATGTCATCACCGATCAGAGGGTGTTCTCGCACGGCGGCGACGTCCCGGCGGAGAGCCTCGAGCTGGTCGGGAATCACCGGGATCGGCAGGTACCCGGCCGGCTTGCCCGCGGCCTGCTCGACCTTCGCGCGCAAGTCGTCCTCGGACATCGCGGCCATCGCGCAGCGGGTGTGCGGGATGATCATGATCCGGCGTACGCCGAGCAGTTGGGCGCCGAGCACCAGACCGGTCATCGTGACCTCGGTGACCCGCCCGCCAGGGGAGCGCAGGACCTTCGCGTCACCCGGCTTGAGGCCGAGCATCTCCAGCGGCGGGATCCGGGAGTCCATGCAGGTGACCAGGCCGATTCCGGCGTGCGCGATCCCGTCGAAACCGCCGTAGTGGAAATCTGCGGCGTACTCCGCGTTGGCGGCGAGCAGATCGTCGAATCCGCCGGTCATCGGATCGAGCCTGACACTGGAGTTCCGGTTTGCAGGATCGACATCGCGAACGGTTCCTTTCCACACGAGTCCGGACGGGGAGGATCAGCGAGCGTGCTGGTGACGGGGACGATCCACGACCTGCCGTCGAGGTGCTGGACGGTCACAGTCTCGGGGTCGTCGGCCATCACACGCAACGCATCCAGGGAGAGCTCGCCGGTGAGCTCTCGTACGGCGACCTCAGCCGCCTGACCGCGCTTGCTCCAGGTGGAGCGGCCGCGCAGCCCGGTGGTGATGGTCTCGCCGCGATCGGCCGCGGCCAGCGCCTCGACCGCCGTCTCGACGGTGAGATGCCCGTGCATCGTGCCTGCGGGCAGGTAGGTCGCGGTCGGAGCGAAGCGGTGTCCGCCGAGATGGTTGGCTTCCCACACGCGGCCCGGTGCCCGTTCGGCGAGCCCTGACACCAGCGGCCGACCGAGAAGCGCGCAACATTCGTCACGCTTGCCGTTCGTACACACGAGCACGACCGGCTCGTCGACCGGCAGGAGCGCGGGCAGCGAGGCGATCACCGCAGCGCGGTCACCGCGCGCGACCGCACCGAGATCAAGGTCGCGCAGCTCGGAGGGGTCCGCGAGCCGGCCGCCGAGCAGCCAGCTCCGGCCCGGCGTGGTCGAGGCGACGAACACCTGATGCGACCGCTCGGCCGCGTCCGCGTGCCGCCCCGGCGACCGGATCAGCCCGAACCGTAGGTCGGCCTTCTTGCACTCGTCGTCGAACGCCCCGCCAAACTCCGCATCGAGGTGGCTCTGCGTCGGCGCCTTCGCACCCCAGGGCCCCGGCTGCTCCAGAACAACCCATCCCTTGGCCACGACCGCAGTCCCGGCGAGGGGTTCACGCAGCACCCGGCAGTACGTCGAACACAGGCCGGGCCGGGCTGTGTTCGACAAAGCATCGGGCGCAGGGGTCACACCCTCACCGTACGCGACGTGAGACAGTCGTCCCTCATGATGATCATCATGTGTGCGTTGGGCCACGTCGGCCCAGCAGCAGTACGGCGAGGACAGCGGCCAGGAACGCGCACGCGGCAGCACCGGCGAAGATCGCGTGAACTTGTGAAATGGCGGCATCGCGGAGCGCGTCGACGAACGGGCGGCAGTTGCCGGGGGAGGACGGGCACAGCTCGTTCGGCGATTTGATGCCGTCGGCAATGGCGTAGTACCGCCGGAGCCCGATCGCTGTCAGTGCCGAGACGCCGACCAGCATGCCGACCATGCGCGCGACAACTACGAGCGCGCTCACCAGGCCGTGGGTGTCGGCGGGCGTCGCGCCGAGCATGGCGGTGTTCAGAGGCGACAACGCCAGGCCGAACCCGAACCCGCAGACGAGCAGTACGACGGTCGCCGGCCAGTGATCGAGCGCCGTACGACTCCAGAACGCCATCACCACGAACATCGCCGCGGACAACCCCAACCCCGCCCCCGCGATCAGTCCGAGCCCGTAGCGCCGCGTGAGCCACCCGCCGGCAACCGCTCCGACCGGTAGCGCGATCAGGAACCGCACCAGCACAAGCGCGGCGGCCAGCTGCCCACCGCCCTGGGTAGTGCGCGCAAACACCGGTACGTCGACCAGCGCCGCGATCAGTGCGCAGCCGATGAGGAAGCTGACCGCCAACGAGCCCCAGGCAGGACGTGCACCCAGCAACCCACGAGGCACGATGGCTGCCGCCGTACGACGCTGCCACAGCGCAAACGCCACCGCGAAGACAGCGGCCGCGGCCAGGAGCCACGGACCCGCCGGCGACATCAGCTCACGCTCAGGGTCCGCGGTCGCGAACGCCAGCACCACGCCGGCCAGCGCGAGGGCGAGCAGCAGCGCGCCGACGAGGTCAACCCGCGACAAAACGCCGGCGGTCCGGCCGCGCCCACGCCACAGCACCAGGCCGAGCCAGAGCAGCGCGAGGACAAGAGTGGCGACACCGATCGGCGTGAGCAGCCGGGAGGTTCCGGTGAACGGCACGAACGGCAGGCCGAGCGTCACGCCGGACGCCAGTCGCTCGGGTGCCGTCAGCGTGAGCCCAAGAGCAACACAGGCGAGCAAGCCGACAACACCGGAGATCGACGGTCGTCGACGGCCGCGAAGGAGCAGCGCGAGCACGACTGCGACGGTCAGATTGAGCCAGAAGATGTACCGCCAGTCGGCCACCGCGAGTACGGCGGCACCGAGCAGCGGACCGAGCACCGACCCGAGCTCCTGGACCGCGCCAACGACGCCGAGCGGCAGACCGCGCCGGTCGGCCGGCCACAGATCAGCGACCAGCGCGAGCGTCGCCGGAACGAGGCCGCCGCCGCCGACCCCCTGAAGAAACCGACCGGTTACCACCAGTGGCAGGTCGTACGCTCCGGCCGTGATCAGCGACCCGACCGCGAACAGCAGCAGCGCCCCGACCAGCACCGGCGTCCGCCCGACCACATCGGCGATCCGCCCGATCAACGGCAGTACGGCGATGTACCCGAGCAGGAACCCGGAGATGATCGGGGCCGCCCGCTGCAACTCGTCCGCGGACAGCCCGACGCCGGCCATCATGTCCGGCAGCGCCAGCACGACGACGTACGTGTCCGCCGCGGCGAACGCGACCGCTATGGACGCGAGGGTCAGTTGTGAGCGCGCCCGGGGCGAGGTAGTGATCACAGGATGGCGAGAAGATGGATCGGGCGCGGCACAACCCTGCGGAGGGTCCGGCGCTGGATGAGGCCTACCCGAATTCTCGTCGCGTAGATGAGGGGCGATGTGTTCTCTTTGGAGATCAGAGACTGTCGGTGGTGACTGGTTGGATACGTTGGGTGTCCAGGTTCCGGCTGTACCCGACGCGCTCGCAGCACGCCCTGTTGCTCGAGCAGTGCGGGCACGCCAGGTACGTGTGGAACCTGGCGCTCGAGCAGTGGTCGATGTGGTCCAGCGACAAGGGACCGACACCAGGCTTCGTCCCGCAGTGTCGGCAGTTGACCGACGCGCGAGCGGCGTTCACCTGGCTGCGCGCAGGTTCGCAGACCGTGCAGCAGCAAGCGCTGCGCGACTTCGACCAGGCGGTCAGGAACTTCTATGCCGGAACCCATCGCCGACCTACATGGCGCAGACGCGGGCGACACGAGGGGTTCCGCGTTGTCGGTCGTCAGGCGGCTCGAGTCGTGAAGCACAACCGAAAATGGGGGTCTGTGCGAATTCCAAAGGTCGGATGGGTACGGTTTCGGCTGTCCCGGACCGTGCCTGCTGCGAAGTCGTACCGCGTCGTCCGCGACCGGGTAGGACGCTGGTACATCGCGTTCGCCGCGATCCCGTCCCCGGTGCCCGCACCCGGGACAGGTGAGGTCGTTGGCGCGGATCGTGGCGTCATCGTCTCGCTGGCTTTGTCCAACGGTGAACTCCTGACGTGCCCCGGGCTGTCGAATCGTGAGCAGGAACGGCTGCGACGTCTCCAACGACGTCTTGCCCGGTGTCGTCGTGGTTCTCAACGAAGCCGGCGAGTACGGGCCGCGATCGCCAAGCTTGATGCCCGCGCCGGTGACCGGCGTAAGGATTGGGTGGAGAAGACCAGCACTGATCTCGCGCGGCGGTTCGATGTCATCCGTGTTGAGGATTTGCGCATTGATCAGATGACGAAGCGCCCCAAGCCGCGGCCAGACGACGAACACCCAGGTCGATTCCTGCCGAACCGACGCCGTGCAAAAGCCGGCCTGAACCGAGCTATCCTCGCCAACGGCTGGGGTGCTCCGGTGCGACGTCTGGAGCACAAGGCCGCTGGACGACTCCAGAAAGTCAACCCCTCGTACACCTCGCAGACGTGCAGCGTCTGTGGGCACTGCGCGCCGGAGAACCGCGAGAGTCAAGCGGTCTTCCAGTGCGTGGCCTGCGGACACCAAACGCATGCCGACGTGAACGCGGCGATCAACATCGCGGCCGGACGGGCCGTCAGCGCACGCGGAGAGACGCAGGTACCGGTCTCGCTGAAGCGTGAACCTCAACCCGCTGCCTCCGCGTAGTAGTTGGAATCCCCGGCCCTTACGGCAGGGGAGGACGTCAAGGCTTGGTGATCTCTACCTTCTCGCCGTACTTGTCGAGGGTGACGTCGTAGCTGCTGGTCGCGCCGGAGTAGAACGGGCCGGTGATGGTGGCCGAGACGAGCTGCTTGGTGTCCTTGTCGATCTTGAAGGTGCTCGGGAAGTCCTGGTCCGCGGGCGCCTTCGGGAAGATGCCTTGCAGGTCCTTGCCCCGGACGGAGCCGGTCACTTCGGTCAGCACCTTCGCGCCTTCGCGGGTGTCGCCCTTGATCTTCGGGTCCTTCATCGTCGGCAGGACCGCGGTCAGGCCCTTCGCCGGGTCGAGCAGGATCGACGGGTCAGGAGCGCCGAGCGAGGCCAGCTGCGACGGCGGAAGCTCGATGTAGGTCGGCGTGAACGACAGCTTGGCGTACACCTTGCTGCCGACCGCGACCACCTGGGCGTCGATCGGCGCACCGGCCGACCGGACCGTGAGCTTGCCCTTGAACGCGGGCGCGTGCGTCGCGACACCGTCACCGCTGGCCAGCGTCTGCGCGTTGTCCGGCAGGTCGCGGCCGGTCAGCACGATGTGCACGCTGGCCGCGTCGTCGATCGTCTTCTTGACGTCGGTCAGCAGCGCGACCGCGTCCCCGCCGGACTGCCCACCCCCGCCGGTGTCCTTCTTGCCGCTGCATCCGGTCAGCGCAAGTACCACGACCGCGCCGAGCGCGAGCAGTCTCTTCACGAGGTCAGCCTGCCAGATCAGCAGCGCACGCAGCGATCGGCTGCGCGACCGGTACGCCGGAACCGTCCCGGCGCGGGTCGACCGGCGGCAGATCCACCGGTGCGCCGCTGCTCGCACTGGCCTTGACCGGCGCCGCACCGACGAAGCCGAGCAGCAGCCCGTCCTCACCCTTCAGCAACCGCTGGCAGCGCACACCGCCGGTCCCGCGGCCCTTACCGGGGTACTCGCTGAACGGCGTCACCTTGACCGCGCCGACCTCGGTCCCCGGCAGGGCCGACGACGAGCCCGCGATCGTGACCACCTGCGCATCGCGGCCGGGGTCGACCGCTCCGAAGAACACGACCTTCGCGTTCGCAGCGAGCCGGACACCGGCCATACCGCCCGCGGTCCGTCCTTGCGGCCGTACTGCGGACGCGGGGAAGTGCAGTAGTTGCGCGTCGGACGTGATGAAGCACAGCTCCTCTTCACCCGTCGACAACTCGACCGCGCCGATGACCTCGTCGCCGTCCTTCAGCCCGATGATCTCCCACGAGTCGCGGTTGCTCAGGTGATCCGGCACGACCCGCTTCACCACGCCTCCCGTCGTACCGAGGGCGACACCGACCGATTCCGGGTCCATCGTGGTCAGCGCGAGCGCCTTCTCACCCGGCTCCAGCGACACGAACTCCGCGATCGGCGCGCCGCCCTGCAGGTTCGGCGCGGCAGCGGTCGTCGGTACGGCGGGAAGGTCGAGCGACTCGAGCCGGATCAGCCGGCCGGCGCTCGTGATCAGGCCGTACTGCCCGCGAGCCGTGCTCTTGACCGCGGAGACGATCGCGTCGTGCTTCGCGCGCGCCTCGCCGCCGCCGAACGGCTCGACCCCGTTGGTCCGGGCGAGCAGCCCGGTGGAGCTCATCAGGATCCAGCACGGGTCGTCGCTCACCTCGAGTGGCACAGCGGCCGTCTTGGTGGCGCCGGACGACTCCAGCAGCACCGTGCGTCGTGGCGTGCCGTACGTCTTCGCGATCTCGGCGAGCTCGTCGGACACCGTCTTCTGTAGCAGCTTCGGGTCGTCGATGATCGCGGTCAGCGCCTCGATCTCGCGCTCCAGCTCGCCCTTCTCGGTCTCCAGTTCGAGCTTGGAGTACTTCGTCAGCCGGCGCAGCGGCATGTCCAGGATGTAGTTCGCCTGGATCTCGGACAGGTCGTAGATCTCGATCAGCCGGGACCGCGCCTCGGCCGAGTCCTCGCTGCTGCGGATGATCTGGATGACCTCGTCGATGTCGAGGATCGCGATCAGCATGCCCTCGACGATGTGCAGCCGGTCCTGCGCCTTCTTCCGGCGGAACTCGCTGCGCCGGCGCACCACGTCGTACCGGTGGTCGAGGTAGACCTCGAGGAGCTGCTTGAGGCCGAGCGTCCGCGGCTGGCCCTCGACCAGGCAGACGTTGTTGACGTGGAACGCGTCCTCGAGCGGGGTCAGCTTGTACAGCTGCTCCAGCAGCGCCTCGGGGACGAAACCGTTCTTGACCTCGATCACCAGCTGGGTGCCGTGGGTCCGGTCGGTCAGGTCCTTGACGTCGGCGATGCCCTGCAGCTTCTTCGCCTGGACCAGCGTCTTGATCTTCTCGATCACCTTCTCCGGGCCGACGGCGTACGGCAGCTCGGTGACCACGATGCCCTTGCGGCGCGGGGTGACGTTCTCGATCCGGGCGGTGGCGCGCATCTTGAAGCTGCCCCGGCCGGTCGCGTACGCGTCCTTGATGCCCTCGAGGCCGACGATCTTGCCGCCGGTCGGCAGGTCCGGCCCGGGCACGAACCGCATCAGGTCGTCGATGTCGGCGGTCGGCGTCTTGATCAGGTGCCGCAGCGCCTGGATCACCTCGACCAGGTTGTGCGGGGCCATGTTCGTGGCCATCCCGACCGCGATCCCGGTGGCGCCGTTGACCAGCAGGTTCGGGAAGGCGGCCGGCAGCACCGACGGCTCTTCCTCCTGGCCGTCGTAGTTCGGCTTGAAGTCGACGACGTTCTCGTCCAGGCCGGCCGTCATGGCCATCGCCGGCGGAGCCATCCGGCACTCGGTGTACCGCATCGCGGCCGGGCCGTCGTCGAGCGAGCCGAAGTTGCCGTGCGGGTCGATCAGCGGCACCCGCATCGACCAGGACTGCCCGGTCCGGACCAGGGCGTCGTAGATCGCGCCGTCGCCGTGCGGGTGGTACTTACCCATGACCTCACCGACGACGCGGGCGCACTTCACGTGCGAGCGGTCGGGGCGGATGTTGTTCTCCGCCATCGAGAACAGGATCCGCCGCTGCACCGGTTTCAGCCCGTCCCGCGCGTCGGGCAGCGCCCGCGCGTAGATCACCGAGTAGGCGTACTCCAGGTAGCTGGTACGCATCTCGTCGGAGACGTCGATGTCGAGGATGCGCTCCTCGAAGTCTTCGGGTTCGGCGGTGCTGGTACGGCGTGCCATGCGGGTCTACGAGCTCCTCGTTCAAACCGGTACGGCGCCGCGACGGTCCGGCGCCGTACCCATTGTCCCTGGTCAACGGCTATTTGCCCGGCCACGACCCACCCTTGCGCCGATCATCTCCGCCGTACCGGTCTAGTCCATGACCGCGGCGGGCTGTGACCGGCGCAGGATGTACGTGGTCGGGGCCAGAGCGGACCCTACCGCCAGGATCAGACAAAGTCCGCCGATGCCCAGCAGCACGCCCCACGGAACCGTGAACGGTACGTCGGCCAGCCCCGCATTCATCGCGTGCCGGATCAGGATCCCGACCGTGACCGTGATCGCCGTACCGAGGCTCAGCGCGACCGCGCCGACCAGCGACGACTCCCACAGCACCATCCGCCGGATCTGCGCGGGCGTCGCGCCGAGCAGCCGCGACGTGATGAACTCGTGCCGCCGCTGCAGACTGCCCATCAGCAGCGTGTTCGCGATCGCGATCGCGCTGTACAGCCCGGCCGGACCGAGCAGCAGGATCAGCCCGAGCTGGTTGCCCTTCCGTACGCCGTCCGCCTGGTCGGCCTCCCAACTCGCGGCCAGCTGCGCATTCGGCAACTGCTTCACCAGGCTCGCGGGATCGACGCCGTCGGCGGTCAGCACGAACTGTCGCTCGGGCTCCGCCGTCGGGGCATGCTTGCGGGCCAGCTCGAGCGGGATGAGCAACGACGGGTTCACGCCGAACGCGTCCTTGATGATCGCCACCACCCGCAGCTTCACCGGCGTCCGGTCGACGAACACCAGCGGAATCTCGTCCCCGACCTTGTACCCCTCGAACCCCGACATCTCCTTGCCGATAGCAACCGTGTTCCCGGTCAGCCGGCTGAGATCGCCGGACAGGGGAGTGAGGTCCCGCACTTCGTCGGGCCACCAGAGGGCTGGATCAGCGACGGTGCCCGGTGGCTGGGTTGAGGTCGAGCCGCCGAGCCATTCGCCCAGTGGCCCGGCGGGTCCTGTCGGACGGCTCGCCGTCACCGCATAGAGGGGACCATCGGCCACGCTCCAGGGTCTCGTCTCCGACCTGGTTCGCACGGCTGGGCACCGGAACCGGCCATTGCTGCTGGATGTGCATCCGCTTCGCCGCTCTGTTAGCCAACGGGCGGCAACCTTTCCGGGCTTGGTGGCAACTGGGGTGTGGAATGTCGGCTCGAGCCACCGAACGGATGGATATGAGCACAACGAGGCATGGAGCGACGGAGCCGTCTGCCAAGCGCCGGCGGGGCAGCAGGCTTCCGGTGGCTCTGCTGGCTGTCGGTGTTGTGGTCTGTCTGGCGGCCGCGCTGCTCGTCGGAGGCGGCGCTCACGTCCGGCGTACCGGCGATGAGTCGGTTACGGCTGCCCCGGTCGTTTCCGGCTCGCCGGCCGTGACGGCCGACGCCACGACGACACCGACGCAGGCGCGGGTCACGAGCCCGGCGCCATCGCCCCGCCGTACACCAACGCCGTCGGCCGCGAGCAAACCACCCGTCGCTTCTCGCAGCACGCCTGCCAACAGCCCGCGCACACCTTCCAGCACTCCGCGTCCGGAATCCGGGGTGTCCAGAGCATCTTTGGCCGGGCGGATCAAGCCCACCGTCCGCTACCGGGGCGTCGCGACTGCCTATGAGGCGGGTGACGGGAACGGCGCCTGTCTCTACGGCCCGTCCGGCGACCTCATGATCGCGGCGATGAACCATACCGACTACGAGTCAGCCAAGGCATGCGGAGCGTACGTGCGGGTCCGCGCCGCCAACGGCGCCTCCATCACGGTACGGATCGTCAACGAGTGCCCGTTGCCCTGCGCACCCGGACAACTCGACCTCAGCCAGCAGGCGTTCTCCCGACTCGCCGCTCTCTCCGTCGGCCGCCTCCCGATCACCTGGACGCTGCTGAGCCCCGCCGCGTCCGGCGCGCTCTCGATCCGGTACAAGACCGGTTCCAGTCAGTACTGGTGCGGCATCCAGGTGATCGGCCACCGCAACCCGGTGGCCGCGCTCGAGGTCCGGACCGCCGAAGGCTGGCGGAAGCTGCACCGCACCGACTACAACTACTTCCTCGCCACTGACGGCAACGGATGCGGCAGAGCGGTCAGGGTGACCGACATCTACGGTGAGCGACTGACCATCGACAGGATCGCCCTCAAACCGGACGTCGTGCAGCCGACCCGGGTCCAGTTCGCCCGGCATTGACCGTGCCGCCCGTCCATCGGAGCACTGTTACGCTCGGCCCGATTGTCAACGCGCACATCGCAAGGAGAGGTCAACCGCGGGAGATGCTGGTCGACGACGCGTCCGCGGAGTTCCACGACTTCTTCGAACGCCACTACGCCGAACTGGCCCGTCTCGCCCACCTCCTGACCGGCGAGAAGGACGTGGCCGACGACCTCGCCGCCGATGCGCTGGTCGCTCTGTGGCAGCGCTGGGACCGGCTGCGGGCAGCGCAACACCCGGTCGCTTACGCCCGCGGCGTGGTGGCCAATCTGGCGCGGGAATGGATCCGGAGCAGGGTCCGCGAGCGACGCCGGGTAGCGCTGTTCTGGTCCCGCAGTACGGAACAGGTGGACGGGCCGGACGTTGCGGGCGTCCTGGACGTCCGGGCCGCGCTCACCCGGCTGCCGTTCCGCAAGCGGGCGTGCGTGATCCTGCGCCACGCCTTCGACTTGTCGGAGAAGGACACCGCCGCTGCGCTGGGCATCTCGGTCGGTACGGTGAAGAGCCAGACCTCGAAGGCGATGGCCGAGCTGGAATCGTTGCTCGGCGCGGAAGCGGTCGGCGAACTTGCGGCAGGAAGGAGGAACCGGTGAACGAGGAGATCAAGCGACAGCTGCAAGAGGCTGCCGAGGCTCACGAGCCCAACCGCGCAAGGATTCTGGCGCGCGTGGAGCGCGGCGTGGCCGACCCCAGCCTGCGGCACCGCACACCTTCGGTCGCGAGGTCATGGCCCCGGGCGGCAGTCGTCGCTGTCATCGCCGCCGCCATCCTGGCGACCGGTGGTCTCGCCGCCGCTGTCGCCGCCATGGGCGGAGCTCCGACGCCGCCGGCCACCGCGCCCAAACACACAGTCCCGTCTCTGACCGTCACATCCCCGACCGTCACGTCCGCTCCGACGCCATCAGGCCGTACTACGACTACCGGCCCGGCCCCGACCACCACCTCGCGCAGCGCGCGGCCGACTCCGCCGGCCGACAGCCGGGTCAAGGACGGGCCGTTGTGGTCCGAAGGCTCGCTGGACGTGCACAGCAGCATCTATTGGGCCCAGAGCAACCTGATCCTCAAGACCACCGAGCCGCTCACCTCGCTCACCGTCGAACTGCGCATCGCCCAGACCGGCGACGTACGGAGCACCGGTAACTGGCAGACCCTGCCGAGCGACGACTTCACCGTCACCGTTCAGGAGTCCGACGGTGCGCTCCTCTACCGGTGGGTCCTCAAGCCGGGCCGCACGGTGCCGGCCGCACAGCACGTCTTCGCCGGCCAGTACAACCACGCCACCGGCGTCCGCAAGGTCAAGCAAGACAGCTACCACGTCCACGCCGAGAGCTCAGGCCGTTCCGCCGCAGTCTGGGGAGGGTTCGCCCCGACCCGGTGAGGACGGGCGCGAAAAGATCCCGGCCCGCGGCAACCTTTGCCGTGTCTGTGACCACTAGGGGGCGCGGGTCCAGGCCACCCCGTTGCCTGGACCCGCCTTCCTCCGGTGAATGACACGCAAGGAGTACACCCCCCATGGACAACCCCACGCGCCGCGGGCGTTACCGCGGCCGCTGGACCGCCGCCGGTCTGCTGGTCGGCGTGCCCGCCATCGCCGTACCGTGCCTCCTGTTCGCGCAGCAGGACTCGCAGGCCGCGACGATCGACGGCAACGCCTACTATCAGCTGGTTTCCGTGCGCAGTGCCAAGGTGCTCGACGTCAACGGCTTCTCCACCGCCGACGGCGCCCGTATCCAGCAGTGGACCGACCAGCACACCGTCAACCAGCAGTGGAAGCTGAGGGCCACCGGCGACGGCTACTACGAACTGGTGAACCGCAACAGCGGCAAAGTGCTTGGCATAGCGGGCAGTTCGACCGCCAACGCCGCGGCCACCGAGCAGCAGACCGACAGCTCCTCCACCTCCCAGGAGTGGAAGATCAACGAGCTGAGCGGGTCCGACGCCGTCACCTTCGCCAACCGCAAGAGCAGCCAGCTCCTGGACGTCACCGGAAACTCCACCGCCCAGGGCGCCGCCGTCATCCAGTTTCCGGCTACGGGCGGCGCCAACCAGCAATGGAAGCTGGTGAAGTCGGACCAGCCCGAGACGCCCGGGTCCGGCCCGTACGCCTGGAAGAACGCGCAGGTGGTGGGCGGCGGATACGTCACCGGTCTGGTGTTCAACCCGCGTGAGAAGGGACTGCTGTACGCGCGCACCGACATGGGCGGCGCCTACCGCTGGGACACCGCGGCCGAGCAGTGGATCCCGCTGACCGACTGGGCCGGCGAGAAGGACTGGAACCTGCTGGGCATCGATGCGGTGGCCACCGACCCCGTCGATCCCGCCCGGCTGTACCTCGCGGCGGGGACCTACACCAACGACTGGGCCGGCAACGGCGCGCTCCTGCGCTCCACCGACCGGGGCCGCACGTTCCAGCGCACCGATCTGCCCTTCAAGCTGGGCTCCAACGAGCCCGGTCGCGGGGCGGGCGAACGGCTCGTGATCGACCCCGCGGACCACGGCACTCTGCTCCTGGGCACCCGCAAGAACGGCCTATGGCGCAGCACCGACTACGGCGCGACCTGGAGTCAGGTCTCCTCGTTCCCCGTCAAGGACGGGGCGAGCACCGGCGCGGGCATCTCCTTCGTGACGTACGGCCCGTCCGGCAGCAAGACGGTCTACGTCGGCGTCAACGACAAGACCACCTCCCTGTACCGTTCCACCGACGGCGGCACCAGCTGGCAGGCCGTCTCCGGCCGGCCCACCGGCGAGATGCCGCAGCACGGTGTGGTCTCCGGTGACGGTTCGCTGTACCTGACGTACAGCAACAGCATCGGCCCCATGGACGCGACGACGGGCTCGGTGTGGAAGTACACCCCGTCGGGCGGGGTGTGGAAGAACATCTCCCCGTCGCAGGGCAATTACGGGTTCTCCGGTCTGTCTGTCGACGCGCAGAAGCCGTCCACGGTGATGGTCACCACCCTCGACCGGTGGTGGCCGGAGGACGAGGTGTACCGGACCACTGACGGCGGCACGACCTGGAAGGCGCTGGCGGACAAGTCGCAGCGCGATGCCTCCGGCGCTCCGTACGTCGGCACCAGCACCGGGCACTGGATGACCGCGCTGGCCATCGATCCTTTCGAATCCGGGCACGTGCTGTACGGCACCGGCAACGCCATCTGGCGCAGCAAGGACGCTAACGCTTCCGACAGCGGCGGCACCAGCCACTGGACCTCCGGGGCCCGGGGGCTGGAGGAGACCTCGCTGGCGGACGCGATCGCCCCTCCCGGTGGCGCCACCGTCATCACCTCCATGGGCGACCAAGGTGGCTTCCGCCACGACTCCCTGACCGAGGTGCCCGCCGGACGGCTGAAGAACCCGCTGATGAGCAGCAGTACCGACATCGATTTCGCCCAGTCGGCCCCCGCGATGATGGTCCGCGTCGGCACTGGCGGCGCGCAGGACGGCGCCTATTCCACCGACGGCGGCAGCAGCTGGAACGGCTTCACGGCAGAGCCGGTGGGCAGCGCGAACAGCGGCCATGTCGCGATCGCGGCGGACGCCTCGACGATTGTATGGACCGAGGCCGGTCAAGCGCCGTACCGCTCGACAGACAAGGGAGCGAGCTGGTCGAAGGTCAGCGGCCTGGGCACCGACGCCGTGGTTGTCGCCGACCGTTCCTCGGCCGGCACCTTCTACTCACTCACGGGCGGCACGCTCTACGCCAGCACCGACGGCGGCGCGACCTTCACCGCCCGCGCAGGCAATCTGCCCGCCGGCCGGCTCACGGCCGTCCCCGGCATCGCAGGAGACCTGTGGATCTCCGGCGGCGGCAGGGGGCTGCTGCACTCCACCGACGGGGGCCGCAACTTCACCGCGCTCACCCCGGTGCAGTCCGCCTCCGCCCTCGGCTTCGGCAAAGCCGCGCCGGGCACCAACTACCAGGCCCTTTACCTGATCGGCACCGTCGGGAACGTCACCGGAGTCTTCCGCTCCACCGACACGGGCGACACCTGGATCCGCATCAACGACGACGCCCACCAGTGGGGCAGCATCAGCGGACCTGGCGTCATCACCGGCGACCCCGACACCTACGGCCGCGTCTACATCGGCACCAACGGACGCGGTCTGCAGTACGGCGACCCGTCCTGACCCACACCCCTTGAGCTCCGGGTCGGCCTGCCGGAAGGCCGACCCGGACATCAAGCCCGTCCAAAGGCTTTGCCGAATCCATCGAAGCCGCGTCGTACTGCTGACTAGGGTGGGCGCCGGATTCGAGGAGGATGACGGATTTGAGACGCCTGATCGGGGCTTTGGTTGTGCTCGCCACGCTGGGGCTGTGGCCGGTGCCGTCGGTCGCGGCAGGGAGCGGCGACATCACGCCCGACATCCTGGCGAACCGCAACGTCACGCTGACCGGTGCCGCGGTGGTGAACGTGCCCGCCGGCACCACGACGTACGACGGGGTGATCCGCGGCGAGGGAACGCTGCGGATCGCGGGTCGCGGCACCCTGATCCTCACCAAGGACAGCGACTTCTCGTTGCCCAAGGCAAAGCAACGGCAGGCGGTCCGGATCCTCGGCGGCAACCATCCGTACGTCGTGGTCACGCGCCCCGATCCGCCGGTGATCGTCGTGGACCAGGGCGCGACTCTGCAGTACGGCAACGGCGGCGGCACCGGACTGATCGGCAGATTCCCGTACGGCACGCCCGGCTACCAGCTCAACCAGGACAACATCGAGGTGAACGGCACCCTGCGGTTGTCGCTCATCCGGTCCGTCAACCTCGGCACGATCAGCGGCTCCGGGCTGATCAGCCAGCCACGGTTCCTCTGGGGCACCCTTGACCTGGCGGGCAGCAATCCGTTCTCGGGCGTCATCGACAACGGTACCCAGGCGTCCGCCGGCAAACCGGAGACCACGGTCGCGCTGCCGAACGTCCGGGCCATCCTCAACCAAGGCACCTGGACGGTCGACACCCCGCTCGGCCAGACCGTCACCATCCGGCAGAACTTCTACCAACGCGAGTACGGCAGCGACATCAACGTCCAGTCCCGCCCCGGCAGCAAAGTGATCCTGACCGGCCAGTACAGCTACTCGAACCGTGGTGGTGACACCAATCCGTCACTGAGCGATCCCGCGATCAATTGGCGGAAGATCCCGCACAACCTGAACAAGCGCGGCACCAACATCAAGGGCGCGAACGTGCAGTGGGGTGACGGCAGCACGAGCAAGATCTTCATGCCCGGCACCGCAGACACCGTCTACATCAACCTGCTGGCCGCGCGGTCCCGCTCCAAACTCACCTTCGCCTACAACGGCCCGGTCACGCTCGGCGCCCCGATCGGTGGCGGCGTGTTTCACGACACGCTGAAGTCGCCCGGCGCCGGTGACGTCGTGATCAAGGGGGTCCGTGGCAACGACGTGACGTTCGCCGCCGATCAGTACTACGACGGCTCGACGACGATCGAGAAGCGTGCGACGCTTCGCCTCGGAAGTGGACGGCCCGGAGGTGACGGCAGCCTGTTGACGAAGGCCGCGTTGTTCCGCGTCGTCAACGAGGGTTCGCTGGTGATTCGCAACGCCGACAAGGCGATCACACTGTCGAAGATCAGCGGGACCGGTTCGCTGACCCAGGCCGGTGCGGCGACGACTCGTCTCGCCGGGTCAATGACCTACACCGGCACCACCACGATCTCGCGCGGAGTTCTGGCGCTCACCGCCGGCAGCCTGGCGGCCAGCAGCGCCGTTACGCTCACCAAGTCCGGCGCCATGCTGGATCTGACCAAGGCGGGCAACCAGACCCTCCGAAACCTCAGCCAGGCCTCCGGTTCCACAGTCCTGTACGGCGATCGCGGGGTACTCACCTTGAGCCGTCAGTCCAAGCTCTTCGGCACCTTCCAGGGCGGCCGGCTGGTCAATGTCGGCACCGTCGGCGGGACATTCACCATCAAGGGCGATTTCGAGCAGACTCCCGACGGACGGCTGATCACTCGAGTGGACGATACGCCGGTCCGCGTGTTCGGCCGGGTATCGCTGGCCGGAAAGCTCGACGTCACCCCGCGAACCAAGCTCACCAACGAAACCCTGCTGATCGCCAACGACGGCACCGACCCGATCACGGGCGCCTTCACCAACCTCCCCGAAGGCACCCGGGTCGCGGGCTACCAACTCACCTACAAGGGCGGCGACGGCAACGACGTCACGCTGAAACCGCTCGAGGCGAAAGCAGCCCTCGACCGGCCCACCGCGCACAATACGCCCCCGGCAACCACCACGCCTGCGGCCAACGGCTCTTCCCTCTCGGCCGCTTTCGCAGGCGCAGCCGTCGCACTTCTCGCCATCATCCTGATCGTGCTCCGCCTCCGCCGTCGCACCTTTCAAGGTCAATCCGCTGATGCTCGCCTGCGCCCCGGAGGACATCGACGAGGACACGGTACTGACACGTGAGCTGCGCCCGAGCAGGAACACTCCGACGGCGAGCGCGACGAACGAACCGGCGTACAGCGACCGGTGGCGGCTGACGGTCTGTCGGCTCAGGAAAAACATCACTGCTGCTCCAGATCGCTCATGGCCGCGGCGATCTGCGTCGGCGTGGAGCGATCGAGGTGCCCGGCGAGCAGTCCGTCGGACAGGAACAGCACCCGCTCGGCGTACGCCGCGGCCACTGGGTCGTGGGTGACCATGACGACGGTCTGGCCGGCGCGGTCGGTTGCTTCTCGCAACAGCCCGAGGATCTGCCGGCTGGTGCCGCTGTCCAACGCACCGGTCGGTTCGTCGGCGAAGAACACCGACGGCTGGGTGATCAGCGCCCGAGCGATCGCAACCCGCTGCTGCTGACCACCAGACAGTTCGGCGGGCCTCCGCTTCGCCTTGCCGTCCAGTCCGACCTGCTCGAGCACCCGGTGTACGTCGGTCCGCGACGGCCGGCGTCCGGTCAGCCGGAGGGGCAGTGCGACGTTGTCGTAGACCGTCAGCGACGGCAGCAGGTTGTAAGCCTGGAACACGAAGCCCATCTCCGCCCGGCGCAGTTTGGTGAGCTCGACCTCGCTCAATCCGCTCAGCGTCACTCCATTGAGTACGACGGTGCCTGTGGTCGGCTGGTCGAGTCCGGCGGCGCACTGCAGGAACGTCGATTTGCCGGAGCCCGATGGGCCCATGACGGCGGTGAACGAGCCGCGGGCGAAGTGGTACGTCACTCCGCGCAGTGCGTCGACCGCTCCGGCCTTGGAGCGGTACGTCTTGGTGATGCCGTCGAGCAGCAGTGCAGGCGGCTCGGTCGGCGCGACGGTCGGGTACGAAGGCGCGGTAGCGGTCATAGAACCAGGCAACCGTGGAAGCAGGCGCGAAGCCCTGGCCCATGGTGGAGACCCGGAGTAGCGCGCACGCTACCGTCCTCCAGGCTGAGCCCCCTCTAGGGTTAAAAGCGTGGAGAGTCCGAAGACGGCATGGGCAGCGTTGGCGTCGCCGCGCTATCTGATCTCGTCTTGGCCGTGGCGGAGCTACGCCTACCTCTTCACGTCCGTGCCGGTCGGTGCGCTGGCGATCTGCGTACTCGTCGGGCTGGCCGCGCTCAGCGCAGTACTCAGCCCGATCCTGATCGGCATCCTGATGCTCACCGCATTCCCGCTGATCGGCGCCACGATCGGCTGGATCGAGCGCTGGCGGGCCGGGCTGATGCTGGTGGACGGCATCAGCACGCCGCACGCGCAGCTGCCGCTCGGTTTGTCGGTCAAGCAGCGGCTGACCTTCCGCCGGCGCGAGCAGGCCTCGATGCGGGCTCTCGGGTACGGGTTCGTGCTCGGCGTCCTCATCTGGCCGCTGAGTGCATTGTTCGCAGGCATCAGCGCGACGATTCTGCTGACCACGCTGGCCGCACCGATCATCGCCGACACCGACGAGCTGGGGATGGGGCCGTGGACGCTCGACTCGGCCGGGGAAGGGTTCATCTTCCTGATCCTGTTCGGGCCGGTGTTCTTCGCGTTCAGCTCGTACCTGCTCGGGGTCATCGCCGGCGCTGAGGCCTCGCTCGCGAAGACCATGCTCGGACCGCGGCAAGAGGAGCTGCAGCGCAACCTCGCCGAGCTCCGGCGCTCGAGACTCGATCTGGTCGACGCGTTCGAGACCGAGCGGGCGCGGATCGAGCGCCACCTGCACGACGGCGTACAGCAGCGGCTGGTAGGGCTGACGATGACGCTCGGGCTGGCTGAGCTGGATCTGCCCGACGGCGAGGGACGGCGACTCGTCGTGAAGGCGCACTCCGAGGCGGAGGCCGCCTTGGCCGACCTGCGGGCCGCAGTACGCGGGATCCATCCGCGGGTGCTCGTCGATCACGGGCTGGAGGCCGCCGTACGGGAGGTGGCGGACCGGATGCCGCTGCCGGTGACGGTGCAGCTGTCCACGACCCGGCTGCCACCACCGATCGAGGCCGCGGCGTACTTCGTCGTGTCCGAGGCGCTCGCCAACGTCGCGAAGCACGCACAGGCGACGAAGTGCGAGGTGGCGGGCTGGTTGGATCGTGACCGGCTCGTCATGACGATCCAGGACGACGGGATCGGCGGCGCACGTCTTGGTGCGGGGACCGGACTCACCGGGTTGGTGACCCGATTGGACGCCTTGGGCGGCACACTCGACGTCGACAGCCCACCCAGTGGGCCGACCCGACTGAGAATGGAGTGCCCGTGCCGACTCGGCGACTGAGCCGTCGTTTGAGCATTGTGCTGGCCGAAGACTCGCTGCTGTTGCGGGAGGGCCTGGCCAGCATTCTGGATCGCGCCGGGCACGACGTACGGGACTCGGTCGGGGACGCGGACACGCTGCTGGCCGTCGTGCGCAAGGATCCGCCGGACCTGGTGATCACCGACGTACGGATGCCGCCCGGGCACTCCGACGAGGGCCTGCGCGCCGCCGCGGCGATCCGTTCCGAGCTGCCGGCGATCGGGATCCTGGTGCTCTCGCAGTACGTCGCCGACGCCTACCTGTCGTCGTTGCTGGAGACAACGACCGGCGGGATCGGCTACCTGCTGAAGGACCGCGTCGGGCACGTCACGGAGTTCCTCGAGTCACTGGACCGGGTCGCGGACGGCGGGACCGTGGTCGACCCGGAGGTCGTGCGGCAGCTGCTCGCACGACGGCGCAACGACGGGCCGCTTTCCGCACTCACGCCGCGTGAGCTGGAGGTGCTCGCGCTGATGGCCGAGGGCCGGGTGAACGCGTCGATCGCCGAGCAACTCGTGGTCAGTGAAGCCGCGGTCCGCAAGCACGTGGGAAACATTTTCGCCAAGCTGCGGTTGGAAGATGGGTTGGACCGGCGCGTATCCGCGGTGTTGACCTATTTGAGAGGTTGAAGATGGACGAGGCGATCCGGAAGATCCTGGCCGACTGCGACACCTGGGCCGTGGTCGGACTGTCGAACAACACGAGCCGGGCGGCGTACGGCGTGGCGCGGTTCCTGCAGAACCACGGGAAGCGGATCGTGCCCGTGCATCCGTCCGCGGAGACCGTGCACGGCGAGCAGGGGTACGCGACGCTCGCGGACATCCCGTTCCCGGTCGATTGCGTCGACGTGTTCGTCAACTCCGACCTGGCCGGCGAGATCGCGGACCAGGCGGTCGGCATCAACGCGAAGGCGGTCTGGTTCCAGCTCGACGTAGTTGACCAGGACGCCTACGACCGGACGACCGCAGCCGGACTCACCATGGTGATGAACCACTGCCCGGCAATCGAGTGGGGCCGCCTCGGACCGACGCTCTGAAAGGTTTCTGATGTTCACGATCGACACCTCCACCCCCTTCGGCAAGCGCATCGCGCGGCAACTCGACGACGAACGGGTGGTCTGGCTGACCACGGTGGCCGAATCAGGGACCCCGGCACCGACGCCGGTGTGGTTCCTCTGGCGCGACGACGAGATCCTGATCGGCAGCGAGCCGGGCAAGGCCAAGCTGCGCAACATCGCCGCCCACCCACAGGTCAGCGTCAACTTCAACGCGACGCACACCGGTGGCGACGTCGGCGTCATCACCGGTACGGCGGAGATCGAGAGCGCACCGCTCAGTGGCGACGCGCTCGCGGCGTACAACACGAAGTACGCCGACGACATCGCGAGGCTGGGGATGACTCCGGACCAGTTTCATGCGTCGTACTCGGTCCTGATCCGGATCACCCCTCGGAAACTGCGCGGTTTCTGATCCAGTGCGGTTTAGTTGAGGTAGCCCTCGACGGTGTCGGCCGAACGGGGCTTCGCGTCGTCGGGGTTCTCACCGAACTCACGCCGGGCACGCCGCTGGCGAAGCAAGTCCCAGCACTGGTCCAGCTCGACCTCGACGGCCTTCAGCCGGGCATGCTCGTCCGCGTCACTGATCTGACCGGCGGCGTGCTTGTTACGAAGCTCCTTCTCCTCCGCGACCAGGTCGTCGATGCGCTCGATGATGCTCTTGTCGTCAGTCATGCCTGAACGGTACGCCCGTCCGGTAGGTGGGAGCGGGATAGGAGCTCGGTGAGGACGAGGATGGCGAGGGCCTCGGCTGCGATCAAGCCGAGGAGGACGACGAGTTGGAGGGCGGCGGCCTGGGTGGGGGAGGCGCCGCCCAGGACCATGCCGACGAAGGCGCCGGGGAGCGTGACCAGGCCGACCGTGCGGGTCTGATCGAGCGCCGGCAGGAGGGCGTCACCCGCGACCGCACCGACGACGAGCTTGAACGCGTCCGGCTGGAGCAGACCGATCGACAGCCCGGCCTCGAACTCGCCGTAGCGGGTCGCGTACTCGCTGAGCACGCGCCGACCGGCCAGGGTTGTTGCCGTCATCGCGCCGCCGACGATGATGCCGCCCATCGGCAGGATGCTCGCCGGGTTCCGCGGTACGACGCCGGGCAGAATGAGCAGCAGCAGTACGGCGAACGCACCCGAGCCGATCGCCGCCGCGCAGTACGCCCATTGCCCCGGGATGACTGCGGTCTGATGCAGTCGCCGCGTGCTCGTCACCGTGGCGACAACGAACATCAGCAGGACGAACGCGATCGCGCCGATCGTGTGCTGCAGCGCGAACCCGACCACCACTCCGACGGCGGCCAACTGCACGACCGCGCGCAGCGCCGCGGTGACGATGCCCCTGTCGTGCCGCAGACCGGCGTACCGGGACGCGGCGACACCTATCGCGATCAGCAAGGGCAGGACGACGAGGGCCGACCAGCCCAAGCCGGTATGGAACGACATCTACTTGAAGTCGGCCTCGTCGTAGGTGTTCCCCGCGCCACTCTCCACCTTCGCCGCCTCGTCCGCGCGCAGCTCGACCCGCCGGATCTTGCCGGAGATCGTCTTCGGCAGCTCGGCGAACTCGAGCCGCCGGATCCGCTTGTACGGCGCCAGGTGCTCGCGGCAGAACGCCAGGATCTCGCCGGCCAGCTCCCGCGACGGCTCGTGTCCGGCTGCGAGGACGACGTACGCCTTCGGAACGGCGAGCCGGACCGGGTCCGGTGACGGTACGACGGCCGCCTCGGCGACCGCGGGGTGCTCGATCAGCACCGACTCCAGCTCGAACGGCGAGATCCGGTAGTCGCTGGCCTTGAACACGTCGTCCGAGCGTCCGACGTACGTGATGTAGCCGTCCGCGTCCCGGCTCGCGACGTCGCCGGTGTGGTAGTACCCGTTGCGCATCACCTCGGCGGTCAGCTCGTCGGCGTCCCGATAGCCGCGCATCAACGGGACCGGCGCGGGCGCCAGCTCGATGCAGATCTCCCCGTCGTCGCCGATCACGTCGGTCGCCGGGTCGATCAGCGCGATGCTGTACCCGGGCAGCGGGCGGCCCATCGAGCCGAGCTTCACCGGCTGACCAGGTGTGTTGCCGATCTGCGCGGTCGTCTCGGTCTGGCCGTACCCGTCCCGGATCGTGATGTCCCAGGCGTTGCGGACCTGCTCGATCACCTCGGGGTTGAGCGGCTCACCGGCCGAGATGCATTCGCGGATCTGTACGTCGACCGCGGACAGGTCGGCCTGGATCAGCATCCGCCACACCGTCGGCGGCGCACAGAACGTGGTCACGCCGTACTCCTGCAGGACCTGGAGCATCCGCTCGGCGTTGAAGCGCGTGTAGTTGTAGAGGAAGACGGTCGCACCGGCGTTCCACGGCGCGAACACGTTGCTCCACGAGTGCTTGGCCCAGCCGGGCGACGACACGTTGAGGTGTACGTCGCCGGGCTGCAGACCGATCCAGTACATCGTGGACAGGTGGCCCAGCGGGTAGCTGACCTGCGTGTGCTCGACCAGCTTCGGCTGACTCGTCGTACCGGACGTGAAGTACAGCAGCAGCGAGTCGTCCGCAGCGGTGTCGACCTCCGGGACCGGACCGTTGTAGCTCTCGGTGTCGGCGTACTGCAACCAGCCCTCGGCCGCTGAGCCGACAGCGCTGACAGCTCCGACGGCGACGCGGATGCAGTGGTCCGCGATCCCGGCGTACCGTCCGGCGTCAGCTCCGCTCGTGACGACGGCGCGGACATTGCCGCGGGAGATGCGGTCGGCGAGGTCGGCGTCGGTGAGCAGGGTGGTCGCGGGAATCATCACCGCGCCGGCCCGGATACAGCCGAGCATCGTCTCCCAGAGCTCCACCTGGTTGCCGAGCACGATCAGCACGCGATCGCCCGGCTTCAGGCTCGCCTGGGTGAGCCAGCCGGCGACTTGGCGGGACCGCTGGGCCATCTCGGCGTACGTCCGGGAGGTGACCTGGCCGTCCTCCTCGACGATCGTCAGCGCGGCCACCTCGGGCTGCTCGATGGCGAGCGCGTCGAACCAGTCGCGCGCCCAGTTGAACCGCTCGAACGCGGGCCACTTGAAGTCCCGGTACGCCGTCTCGTAGTCGTCCCGATGCGCCACCAGGAAGTCCCGGGCCGCCCGGAACTCCCGGGTCACCGCCGAGGTGCTCTGCTCCGTCGCCATGTCGCGCACATTACCTATTCAGTCACGCGTTCAGTGCCAGAACAGCTCCCGCCACGACCAACGGCGTCAGAATCAGACCACGCCACAGGAACGACCACCACGAGATGTCGACGCGCGCGGCGTCGCAGCGGGCTCGCCACAGGAGCGTGGCGAGTGAGCCCCAGAGAGTGAGCAGGCACCCGCAGTTGACGCCGATCAGCAGCGCCATCATCCGGTGCGGGCTGCTGGAAGCGACCGGCTCCATCGCGAGGTACGCCGGCAGGTTGTCGAACAGGTTCGCGCCGACGGCAGCAGTCGCGCTCAACCGGAGTTCGGACGTCGTCCCGGCGATCCGCCGGAGCAGATCCTCGAGCCCGTGCTTGCTGAGGAACCCGACCACGGTGAACAGCACCACGACCGTGATGACGAGCTTGTACGGGATCAGCGACCACCGCAGCGCGCTGCGCCGCCGGATAGCGAACAGGACCACCAGCGTGATCGCCCCGATGCTGGCCGGCCAGGCGACCTCCACGCCGGACACGAACGCGGGCCCCATCAGCACACACACGCCCGCCGAGCCCCAGAACAGCACCTTGTCCTCGACCGGTGGAGTCTGCGGTACGGCGTACGTCCGGCGCAGGTCGCGATGGAAGAGCGTCGCGAGTACGACGACTGTGATCAGGATCGACGCGATCGCCGGACGCCAGCTCACCGAGATGAACGAGGTGTCCAACTGGCGGAACTGATGGAGGGCGAGCAGGTTCGTGAGATTGGACACGGGCAGCAGCAACGACGCCGTGCCGGCCAGCCAGACGGTCGTGAACGCGAACAGCTTCGGCGGGATCTCCAGCTGCCGGGCCATCGACAGCACGACCGGGGTCAGCAGCACCGCGCAGGTGTCCAACGACAGCACGATGGTGAGGCCGGTGGCGAGCGCGACAACCAGCAGCCAGAGCCGCCAGACCCGGCCCCGGGCGAGGTGCGCGGCCTCCCGTGCC
This sequence comes from Kribbella pratensis, assembly GCF_004365355.1. Classification (GTDB taxonomy): domain Bacteria; phylum Actinomycetota; class Actinomycetes; order Propionibacteriales; family Kribbellaceae; genus Kribbella. The sequence continues at coordinate 1,950,145 of NZ_SODP01000001.1, forward strand.
GCGACGTCGAACACCTTGGCCTGGTCGGCCAGCTCGGCGATGACGGTCACGGCAATCAGGAACACCAGCACCGGCGCGATCCGCTCGACCAATATCCACGACCTCCGAGGTGACTGTGTGAGTACGCTTACCAGGTGACTCTCTTGATGCCACGACTCCGTCGCGGCGGGTCATGGGGCTGGTGCTCCCGGTCTTCCCTCGTCGCTCCAGTCGCTGCGCTCCCTGCGCTCCTCGGTCCAGACCGGGAGGCCCCATGACCAAGGGCCAGTATGACCACGAGCTGCCGGACGGCTATCCGGCGGAGTACGAGGCCGATGTCGTCCTGCGGGACGGCGCGACCGCGCATCTGCGTCCGATCACGCCCTCCGACGCCGAGCTCCTGGTGGCGTTCTACGCCCGGGTGTCCGAGCAATCGAAGTACTACCGCTTCTTCGCCCCGTACCCACAGCTGTCGGACCGGGATGTGGCGAGGTTCACCACCGTCGATTACCACGACCGGCTCGCGCTGATCGTCACGGTCGGTGACGAGATGATCGGCGTCGGCCGGTACGAGCGGACCGGACGGAGTACGGCGGAGGTCGCGTTCCTGATCGAGGACGCGCACCAGGGCCGCGGGCTCGGCCAACTGCTCCTCGAGCACCTGGCGCAGGCCGCCCGCGAGAACGGCATCCACCGGTTCGTGGCCGAGGTGCTGCCGGACAACCGGAAGATGATCACGGTCTTCGCCGAGGCCGGGTACAAGGTTGCTCGCGAGTTCGAGGACGGCGTGATCATGGTCGAGTTCGACATCGCGCCGACCGACACCTCGTTCGGCGTTATGCAGGCCCGTGAGCAGCGGTCCGAGGCACTGTCGATCGCGCGGCTGCTGACCCCGTCGTCAGTCGCGGTCATCGGCGCGAGCCGGCGTCAGGGCACGATCGGCAACGCGCTGTTGCGCAACCTCCGCGACGGCGGGTTCCCGGGCCGGTTGTACGCCGTGAACACCGACACCCAAGCCATGCCTGGTACCGAGATCGAGGGCGTCCCGGCGTACCCCACAATCCGCGAAGTGAGCGACACGGTCGACCTGGCGGTGGTCGCGGTCAAGGCGGAGATGGTCGCGGACGTCGTCCTGGACTGTGCGGCCAAGGGCGTGCGCGGGCTGGTCGTGGTGTCCAGCGGGTTCGCCGAGATCGGGGACGAAGGGCGGAAGCGGCAGCGCTACCTTGTGGGTCTGGCGCGCTCGTACGGCATGCGCGTCATCGGCCCGAACGCGCTCGGTGTGATCAACACGGCGGACGGGGTCTCGCTGAACGCGACGCTCTCGCCGTTGATGCCGAGCAAGGGCCGGGTCGCGTTCTTCTGCCAGTCCGGCGCGCTCGGCGTACCGATCCTGGCCGATATGGTCGGTCGTGGCCTCGGCCTGTCGACCTTCGTCTCGGCCGGGAACCGCGCGGACGTCTCGGGCAACGACCTGATGCAGTTCTGGTACTCCGACGAGGCCACCGAGGTCGTGCTGCTGTACCTCGAGTCGCTCGGCAACCCACGCAAGTTCAGCCGGGTCGCGCGCCGGCTGGCCGGTCGCAAGCCGGTGATCGCGCTGAAGTCCGGGCGGGCGACCCAGGGCGTGCCGGTCGGGCAGATGGTCCGGCGCAGTCAGTTGCCGCCAGCAACGATCGAGTCGCTGTTCCGGCAGAGCGGCCTGATCGGGGTGGACACCACCGGTGAGCTGTTCGACGTTGCGCAGCTGCTCGCGCACCAGCCACTGCCGAAAGGCCGCCGCGTCGCGATCGTCTCGAACTCCGACGCGCTGACCCTGCTCGCCCTCGACACAATGGCCGGCTGCGGTCTCGACGTAGCCGGCGACCCGCACAACCTGAGCCCGGACGCGACCGCTTCGGACTTCGGCGTGGCCCTGTCCGAGGTGTTCGCCGACGACCGTGTGCATTCGGTGGTGGTCATCTACACGCCGCCCGTGCAGTCCAACGGCGCCGAGGTCGCGCAGGTCCTGGCAGCAGCAGCCGCCGGGTCGGACAAGCCGGTGGTGTCGACCTTCCTCGCCTCCCGCAGCGTGCCCGCCGAGCTCCGCGTCCCCGACGAAGACGGTGGTGCCGCGCGCGGATCGATCCCGTCGTTCCTCAACCCGCAGTACGCCGTGGGCGCGCTCGCGAAGGCAACGCAGTACGCCGAGTGGCGCAGGCGCTCGGACAGCCGGATCCCGGATCTGCCGGACGTGGACACCGCCGGGGGAGAGGACTTCGTCGCGGAGTTCCTGCAGCGTCATCCCGGTGGCGCTGATCTCGACGAGGCCGACCGCCAGCGCCTGCTGAGCTTCTACGGGATCACGGTGCTGCCGGCCTTCCCGGTGCTGAGCGCGGACGAGGCGGTCGACCGGGCCGCGGACCTCGGGTTCGAGGTGATCCTGAAGGCGACGGCGGAGCAGTGGCGGATGCGGCCCGACCTGGCCGACATCTGGCGGCACATCCACGACGAGGACGACATGCGGGCGGCCTGGGCGGAGATGACCCAGACGTTCGGCGTCGCGTCGGATCCGGGGCGGGCGCAGTTCGTCGTCCAGAAGATGGCGCCGCCGGGGGTGCCGGTCGTGATCTCGACGATCGAGGACGTGTCGTTCGGACCGGTCGTCACGTTCGGGCTTTCCGGGGTGGCGACGGACCTGCTCGGCGACCGGTCGTACCGGATGCCGCCGCTGACCACGCGGGACGCGGCCGAGATGGTGCGGGAGGTGAAGGCGTCGCCGCTGCTGTACGGCTACCGCGGTTCGGACCCGGTTGACATCTCCGCGATCGAGAACCTGCTGCACCGGGTCTCCCGGCTGACCCTCGACCTCGAGGAGGTCGTCCGACTCGATCTGCGCTCGGTCCTGGTCTCCGCCCAGGGCGCCTGCGTCCTCGACACCCGGGTCCGGATCGCCCCGAACGAGAAGCCGCGTCAGGACACCCCGGCCCGCCGCCTGACGTAGATGCCGTTCTCACGGTGCAGCAGCTGTGCGTCGACGAGGCCTCGCCGAAGGGCGGCGTGGTCCGGGTGCCAGCGGTTCAGCAGTTCGTTGACCTCGGCCTCGGGGTAGGCCCGCCCGACCTCGAACGTCTCGACCAGATACTCGAGAACGACCTGATACTTGTCCGGGTACGTCGGGAAGTGCGTCAGCCGCCCGTCGCGGATGAACGACTTCAGCACGTTGTCCCGGTCCGGATCCGGGTCGAGCGGCACCCGCTCGGGGCGGCTCTCACGGACGGCGTCCTTGAACGCGGCCTCGTCCGCCGTGAAGCCGTCGCGGGTGGCTTCGATCAGCCCGCCCTTGGTCAGCCGCTGCAGTGCCTTCGCCACGACCGGCGCGGCGAGTCCGGTGCTCCCGGCAACCTGCTCGGGAGTGGAGGCGCCGAGGACGATCGCGGAGTACGTCCGCAACCTCGACGGTTCGGCCAGCAGACCACAGAGCTGATCGGCGTTCATACATTTCACGCTAACGACGGCCGCAACCCGATTATGATCCGCCGTATGCAGCCTGGCCCGCACAATGCGATCACCGATGTCCCCGGAGTGCTTGTCGGTCAGGTGGAGCGCCTCGATGCGCCGTACCTGACCGGTACGACGGTCATTTACCTGCCGGCGACTGCTGTCGCCGGTGTCGACGTCCGCGGCGGAGCGCCCGGAACCCGTGAGACGGATCTGCTCTCGCCGGTGAACTCGAACGGCGGCGTGAACGCGATCGTGCTGACCGGCGGGAGCGCGTTCGGTCTCGATACCGCGGGCAGTGTGATGCGCTGGCTGGAGGAGCGTGGCGAGGGTGTGCGCGTCGGCCAGGGCGAGTACGACGTGGTGCCGATCGTGCCGACCGCGGTCATCTTCGACCTCGCCCGCGGCGGCGACTTCAAGGCCCGGCCCGAGTCGTCCTGGGGTGCGGACGCGATCGCCGCCGCCACGGACGGACCGGTTGCCCTGGGCAACCATGGCGCCGGCGCCGGAGCGCGTGCCCGCTCGTTGAAGGGTGGTGTCGGCTCGGCCAGCGTGCGGCTGGACGACGGTACGACGGTCGGCGTACTGGTGATCGTCAACGCGGCCGGCTCGACGGTCGACGCCGACGGCAACTTGTACGGCGCGCGCCTCGGGATCGGTGACGAGTTCAGCCATCTGCGGACGCCGGTCGAGCCGCCGCCACCCGCCGCGCCCGGTCGCAACCTGATCCCGGGGCCGCCGATGAACACCGTGATCGCCGTGGTGGCGACCGACGTACCGCTCGACAAGGCGGCGACCAAGCGGATGGCGATGGTCGCGCACGACGGTCTGGCGCGGGCGATCGATCCGATCCACACGCTCGTCGACGGCGACAGCATCTTCGCTGTGTCGACCCGGACGGCCGACGACGACCGGCCCCGGCTGAGCCTCACCGATCCGATGGCGTTGGGGCAGCTCGAGACGCTCTACGCCGCCGGTGCGCGCACGTTGTCGCGGGCGATCGTGCACGCGATGCTCAACGCCGAATCGGTGGAGACTCCGGCGGGCATGATCCCTAGCTACCGCGACGCGTATCCGTCGGCGTTCAGCACCGACTGACATCTACTGACGCCGACTGACACGGACTGGCGTACGACTTGGGTCGTACGCCGACCTGCCGAAAGGTGTCGGAAGACGACGGCAAGACCGGTCCGCAGGCCGACGATCGCGGGCGCTGTCGACGGAAAGCTCTAGGCTATGAACTTCCAGAGTCCCCAGTCGCAGGTCGTGCTCTCCGGTCACGGCCTGGTCAAGTACTACGGCAGCATGGTCGGCCTGGCCGGCGTGGACGTTGCTGTCCGGTCCGGCGAGGCCCTCGCGGTGATGGGCCCGAGCGGCAACGGTAAAACCACCCTGCTGCATGTGCTGGCCGGAATCCTCACGCCGGACCAGGGGGAGGTGTGGCTTGCCGGTGAACGCGTGGACCAGTTGAACGACGCCGCCCGGACAGTACTACGTCGGCGGCGGCTCGGGTTCGTGTTCCAGGACAACCAACTGCTGGCTGAACTGCCCGCGGACGAGAATGTGGCGCTCCCGTTGATGGTGGACGGTCTGAGCCGGCGGGACGCGATCGGCCGGGCCCGGAACATGCTCGCCCAGGTCGGCCTGGCCGCTGAGGTCGGCCGTCGTCCGGGCGAGCTCTCCGGCGGCCAGGCGCAACGAGTCGCGATCGCCCGTGCTCTGGTCGGCGAACCGCAGGTGGTGTTCGCCGACGAACCAACCGGCGCTCTGGACGCAGCCACCGGCTCCCAGGTCATCGACCTGCTGGTCGGCGCAGCGACCTACCGCGGCGCGGCAGTTGTTGTCGTCACGCACGACAACGCAGTTGCCGCCCGCTGCCACCGCGCGCTCCACATCGTCGACGGTCGGGTCAGCGAGTCGACGGGAGTCGCACGATGAATCCGATGACCGACCTCGGCCTGCGCTTTGTACGTCGTCCGGGGCCGGGTGGACGCGCCGCCAACCTGGCGGCGCTCGGAGCGACCGCAGTCGTCGCATTGCTGGTGACCTTCTTGATCGCGGGCTCACTCGGACTGTCACACCGTTCGGAGCGCATCGGTTGGCGGAGTGCGGACAAGGCCGACCCCGCGACCGCGATCGGTGCGCTGCATCTCGACGACGACCAGCGCGTTGACGGCCAGCGGATGACCGTCCTCGACCTGGCAACGCTCAAGCCCAACGAACTCCCGCCACCGCCCGGCCTCGAGCACACTCCGAAGCCAGGTGAAGTCTTCGTCTCGCCCGAGGTCGCCAAGCGCTGGTCCAGCCTCAGCACGAAGTACGGCGTTGCAGAGCCGACCGGTGTGATCACCGCGAAGGGTCTGTCCTCGCCGGAGGAGTTCATCGTCATCCGGGGCGTCCGAACGATCCCGGCCGACGAGCACCCGCAGTACGTGAGTAGTTGGCACGACAAGGTGTGGGACAGCCGCATGCTCGGTCTGCTGATCGCAGTCGCCTTCGGCATCACTCTCGTGCTGTTCCCGATCCTCAGCCTCGTCGGCCAAGCAGCCGGTGTCGCAGCCAAGCGCCGCGAACACAGACTGGCTGCACTTCGCCTCGCCGGCGCCACGCGAACACAGGTCCTCTGGCTGAGCGCAGTGGAGCAAGCTGTCCTCGCTTTGGCCGGCGCAGTGATCGGACTGGTCGGCTACACGGCCCTGAGCCCATTGATCGCCCGCATCCCGCTCGGCGGCGGACGCTGGTACGTCGGCGACATCACCGTCAACTGGTGGACGGTCCTGGTCGTACTGGTCGCAGTACCCGTCCTGTCTGTCGTGAGCGCACTGATCGGCCTGGGCCGCGTCAGCATCACCCCGCTGGGCGTTGTCCGCGGTCAAACCCGTAAGGGCGTCAGCGTCCTGCGTCTCGGCCTGTTGGTGATCGGTCCGCTGATCCTGGCGTACTACGGTCTTCAGGCTGCTTTCCTGCCCTTGCTGATCGGTGTCGGGTTCGCTGCGCTCGCCGTACGCATCATCGGGCCGTTCGCGGTGCAGGTGGTCGGCAAGACGATGGCGAACCTGGCAAACGGACCCGTGACGTTGCTGGCGGGTCGCAGGCTTGTCGACGACCCGAAGGGCGCTTTCCGGCCGGTGGCGGCGCTGGTGCTGTCGGGCTTCGTCACTGGCTTCATCTCGGTGTTCATGCCGCCCGGTGACGACGATCCGAGCTTCCACGACATGCGGATCGGTGTGGCACTCCTGCTGTCGCTGGTCTTCCTGACGGTGGCAGCGTCGACTGCGGCCGGTGCGGTTGGGACTGCGCTCGACCAGGCGGCTCCGGCGCGAGCGCTGCGGCGGTCCGGCGTACCGCTGAAGGTGATTGAGCGGTCGGCGCGGGTTGCGGCAGTCGTACCGGTGATCGGGGTCGGGCTGCCGGTCGTCGGGTTCGGGGCGCTGTGCGGGCTGGCGCTGAGCGGCGGGAAGGTCATCACGCAGGGCAGTTCCGGCGTACTGCTGCTGATCGGGCAGGTCGTGGCCGGGCTCATCCTCGTCGCGGTCGCGGGCGCCGCCGGTGCGCCGGTCCTGCGGAAGGCGAGTGCGAACTGAGCGCGGTTGTCCACAAGGGTCGAACGCTCGGGCTCGCGATCGTGCAAGGATGAGGGCATGCGTGACCTGAATGCACCGGAGCTCGCGGACGCATCCGCGGACCTGCGCGAGGCGATCGATCGGTGCGGCTACTACCCCGACGTGGTGACGGATTCGCTCGAGGTGGCGATCGCCGGCGAGCCGATCCGCGCCTATGTGCTGCAGCACGAGCCGACGTTCGACCGGGACGAGGTCCGGCGGCACATCACGATCCTGGCGCTGACCCCGAGCCGGCTGATCGTCGGCCACACCGACGAACACGCCGCCGACGAACTGATCCGCGCGCCGTATGCGTCGACCTCGACCGAGGCGATCCCGTTGCACCGGGTCAACGCCGTCGTCGTGAACCGCGTCGTCCCGAACCCGGCCGGCTACGCCTCCGGCAAGTCCGACCCGGCCGTGGCCGGCGCCGGCGAGGTCGTGCTGACGATCGGCTGGGGCATGGTCAACCGGATCGACCTCGAGCCCGCCGTCTGCGCCGACCCGAACTGCGAGGCCGACCACGGGTACACCGGCTCGGTCGCGGCCGACGACATCTCGCTGCGGATCAGCGCGGCGGCCGACGGTCCGGCCGGGATCCAGCAAGTGCTCGAGTTCGCCAAGGCGCTGTCCTTCGCGACCAGCAGGTAGTGCCGTGATCGTCCCGGTTTCCCCGCAGTACGGCGGCGGATCGCTCGCCGACGTACTGCCGTCGGTGGCCGGTGCGCTGTCGGTCCCGGGGGAGACGAACGTCCTCGGCCTGCCCGCCGCCCCGCGGTACGCCGTACTCCTCCTCGACGGCCTGGGGTGGAACCTGCTCCAGCGGTACGCCGAGGCCGCGCCGTACCTGTCCTCGCTGATCCCGGCCGGCCGGAGCCTGACCGCGGGCGTGCCGTCGACCACTGCGGTGAGTCTGACGAGCCTCGGCACGGGACTGCCGCCGGGCGCGCACGGCATCGTCGGCTACACCTCGATCGTCCCGGAGACCGGCGACCTGCTGAATGCGCTGGCCTGGGATGCCCCGGTCGACCCGCGGCGCTGGCAGCCGCACGGCACGGTCTTCGATCGGGCAGCCGCCGCCGGCGTCGCGACTCGCAACGTGAGCAAGGCGCGGTTCGACTCGTCCGGTTTGACGGCCGCTGCATTCCGGGGGAGTGCGCACCGCGGCGCGGACACGGTCGAGGACCGGCTGGACGCGACCCGGTTCGCGAGTCGCGAGGGGAAGTCGTCGCTTGTCTACGTGTACGACTCGCAGCTCGACTACATCGGCCATCAGCAGGGCTGCGACTCGTGGCAGTGGCAGAAGGAGCTGTCCGCGGCTGACGACTTCGCATTGCAGGTCCGCTCGGCGTTGCCGCGTGACGCCGTGCTGCTGGTCGTCGCTGATCACGGCATGATCGACATCGCGCCCGAGCATCGCGTGGACGTCGACCTCGAGCCGGCGCTGACCGACGGCGTACGAGTCGTCGGCGGTGAGTCCCGTTTCCGCCACCTGTACTGCGTTCCCGGCGCCGAGCTCGATGTCATCGCGACCTATAGCGAACGGCTCGGTGACAAGGCACTCGTCTTGTCGCGCTCGGATGCGATCGCCCGCGGCTGGTTCGGGCCGGTCGAGGATCGGGTCGCGCCGCGCCTCGGTGACGTCATCGTCGCGTCGCTGGGTCCGGTCGCACTCGTCGCATCACGCCGGCACGCCCAAGAGGCGAACCTGATCGGTCTGCACGGCTCGCTGACCGCCGACGAGATGGAGATCCCACTCCTCGTCGACGCCGGGCGCTAGAAGCTCCAGACGTCCCAGTAGAAGCTGGTCTGCGCGGTCTTGGCCTGGCCGTCGCGGGCGATGACCGTGACCTTGTAGCGACCCGCGCCGGGCGTCAGGACTCCTGTGATCCAGCCGCGTTCGGGGTCGATGGACAGGCCGGGCGGAAGGCCGGCGGCCGAGTAGCTGATGTCGCCCGAGCCGCCGGTGCCCTTCATCAGCAACGGGATCGCGGGGACGCCGCCGACACCGATCTGCTCGCTGGGTTCGGTGATGGCGATCGCGCCCCGCGGCTGGGCCGGCGCGGCTCCGACCGCCTCGGCGGCGTCGACGAGACCCTCACCGTAGAACGAGTTGTTGGCTGTCGGACCCACGCATTCGCCGGTCGCGCCGGGCGGGCAGGCGAGGTCGTTGGCCTGCTGGGCGAGTCGGGCGCGGACCTCGGCGGGTGTGAGCTTGGGGTCGACGCTTCGGAGCAGCGCGGCGACACCGGCAACGTGCGGCGACGCCATCGACGTACCCTCGAGGATCTTGTAGCCGCCGCCCGGCACCGTCGAGTACACGTCCTCGCCCGGGGCGGCCAGGTTGATCTTGTTCACGCCGAAGTTCGAGAACTGCGACTTCACGCTGCTCGGATCGACGGAACCCACCACGACCACGTCCGGGAGCTCGGTCGGCAGGCTGATGCAGTCGTTCGTGACGGTCCGCGGCGCGGCGGTAGAGTCGTCCGGGCTGGAGTCGTCGCCGGACTTGTTCGCCAGGTCGTAGTCCTCGTTGCCCGCCGCGGCCACGTTCACGACGCCCTTGCTGTCGGAGTACGCGACGGCCCGGCGTACTGCCTCGGCGATCGCCTCCTGGTCCTTGTCGCTCGGGCACAGGAACAACCACGGGTCCACGTAGTAGCTGTTGTTCGTCACCGAGACACCCTTGTCGGCGGCGAACATGAACGCGCAGACCGTGTTCTCCGGGAAGAACAACTGGTTGCCGGCCTCGGCGATCCGGATCGACGACACCTTCACGCCGGGCGCGACGCCGATCATGCCGACGCCGTTCTTCGCGCCGGCGATCGTGCCGGCGACGTGGGTGCCGTGCTCGCCGACCGGACGCCAGGCGCCTGGCCGGGTGTCGACCTTGCCGTACGCGCAGGACGCCGACTTCGACGCGTCGAAGTTCGCCTTCAGATCCGGGTGCTGGTCGTCCACGCCGGTGTCGAGTACGCCGACCGTCACGTTCTTCGAGCCCTGGTTCTTCTGCCAGGCCTGGTCGGCGCCGATCTGCGTCATGTCGGCGCGATCCGTCTCCGGAGCCGTCGTCGCGGTTTCCGGTACCGCGGACGGGATGGCCGGATTGCCGACATCGGCCGGGAGATCCGTGGTCCGGGTGGCTCCGGCCTTCTCGACACCGGCGACGTCGCGCATGTTCGTGACGAAGTCGGGAGCCGTCGAGTGGGCCACGATCACCCCGATGGCGTCGTACGTCGCGTAGACCGTGCCGCCGTTCTGGGTGACGGCCCCGGTGACCTTTCCGGTCTGATTCGGTTCGGTGATCACGAAGTACGCACGCAGCCCCGCCTCGGCCCGGACCGGCGTCGCACAGGCCGGCAGAGTGGCGCTGACGACAGTCAGACAGGCCGCGACGATGAGAAGCAGAGCTTTGCGCACGATCCATTCAAACCGCACCGAGCCCCAGAACCAAAGCGGCACCGAACGACACCCCCCGAGGTGCGGCCCGCACCGCTGACTTGGCAGGATGATCGCCCGTGGCTGAGCTGCTCTATTTCACCGGGACCATGGACTGTGGCAAGTCGACGTTGGCCCTTCAGATGGATCACAACCACAAGGCGCGGGGACGGCTCGGCCGGATCTTCACCAGCCATGACCGGGCGGGTGAGTCGGTGCTCTCGTCGCGGCTCGGGCTGTCCGCGGACGCGGTCGAGGTGCGGGCGGAGTTCGACTTCTGGGACTACGTGGTCAACGAGCTCACCCAGGGCGGACGGATCGACTACGCGGTGTGCGACGAGGCGCAGTTCTACAGTCCGCTGCAGATCGAGCAGCTGGCCCGGCTGGTCGACGAGCTGCAGATCGACGTGTTCTGCTTCGGGATCCTGACCGACTTCCGGGCGACGCTGTTCCCGGGTTCGGCCCGATTGGTCGAGCTCGCCGACCGGATGGAGCTGCTCCAGGTCGAGGCGTTGTGCTGGTGCGGTGAACGGGCCACGCACAACGCCCGTACGATCGGTGGGGAGATGGTGACCGAGGGCGAGCAGCTGGTGGTGGGTGACATGGTGACCCGCGACCTCGAGCCGGCGTACGAAGTGTTGTGCCGCCGGCACCACCGCCGCCGGCTCACCCAGGCCCGCGCCCGCGCCACCCTGTCCCCAGAGGTCCTGCCGTTCGGAGGAGCTGCTTCATGAACGAGCGCAGCGAGTTCATCAAAAAGTACAGCGCGGACCGTGCCTCATCCGCGCCCGGAGCGAAGCGAGGACGTGGATGAGCCCGTTGATCACCGTTGACGAACTGCGCGCGCTGTCGCCCGTGCTCGTGGACGTGACGTGGAATCTCGCGGGTCCGCCCGGCAAGGAGGCATACGACGCCGGTCACCTGCCGGGCGCGTACTTCGTCGACCTCGACACCGAACTCGCCGGCCCGCCCGGCCCCGGCCGCCACCCGTTGCCCGACGCAACCACCGTCACCGCGACGTTCCAGCGCCTCGGCATCACGTCCGCGGACACCCCGGTCGTCGTGTACGACGCCGCGAACGCCATGTCCGCCGCCCGCGCATGGTGGATCTTCCGGTACTTCGGTTTGACCGACGTACGCGTCCTCGACGGCGGACTCGCCGCGTGGAAGGCCGCCGGGGGAGAGGTCACCGCCGGAGCACCCGCCGACGGAGCCGGCACGTTCGTCGCAACTCCCGGCCACTTGCCCGTACTCGACGCCGACGGCGCGGCCGAGGCCGCTGCGAAGGGCGTCCTGCTGGATGCCCGCGCTCCCGAGCGCTTCGCCGGTGAGGTCGAGCCCATGGACCCGGTAGCCGGCCACATCCCCGGCGCCACCAACGCTCCGACAACCGCGAACGTGGACGAAACGGGACACTTTCTCCCCGCCGCCGACCTCCGCGCCCGCTTCGAGAAGCTCGGCGTCACACCGGACGCCGAGACCGCCGTCTACTGCGGCTCCGGCGTGACCGCCGCCCACGAAGCCCTGGCCCTCGAATCCGCCGGTCTACCCTCCAAGGTCTACATCGGCTCCTGGTCCGAATGGATCACCGACCCGACCCGCCCGGTAGCCACGGGCAAGAACTGATTGGCTACCAGCCCACCGGACCGAGCCCCCTGTTCGCACCGGTGACGAGCGCCGTGAGTCACGGGATCAGCACCACTCGGACGCCGGGACGCGGCGGCTCGGTCCAGGCGTGCTGGACGTCTGCGAGTGGGACTGTGCGTGGGGTGATATCGAGGGCTCCGGAGGTGATCAGGGTGGCGAGCTCAGGGAGTTCGGCGAGGATGTCGCGGCCGGAGACGGAGCCTTGGCCGCTGCCGATGATCGTCAGCGCAGCGGCCCTCAGCAGGTTCGACGGGAGCGTCAGCTCACGGGCGGCCATCGAGCCGATCTGGATCCAGGTCAGCGGTTGGGCGCGGTCGGAACGCGCGTGGAGGATGGCGGACATCGCCTGCTCGGTCGGCTCGCCCCAGAGATAGTCGAGGACCACGTCGACGTTGGCGGCGGCCTCGGCGACAGCATCGAGCGTGACCGCCTCATCCGCGCCCAGGGTCGTGAGCAGTTTCAAGCGGGCGGAGTCGCGGCCTGCGCCGATGACCTTGGACGCGCCCAGGTGCTTGGCGATCTGTACGGCGAGTTGTCCCGCGTTCCCCGTCGCGCCCAGGACGAGAACGGACCCGCCCTGGAAGTTCGCGCGTCGCCGGAGCGCGACCCACGAGGACATCGCCGGATTCATCCCGGCCGCGACCGCCACCGGATCGGTGCCCGCAGGCAGTACGACGGCACGCCGGCGATCCACGGCCGCCCGCTCCGCCATCGTGCCGACCGCGTTGTCATCGGCAACGAAGTACAGCAGATCGCCGTCGGCCGTCCGTGCGACCCCGTCGATACCGGGGACCATCGGCAGGGAGCCCTCCGACGTGTAGTGCGTCCCGTTCGCCGCCGACCGCACCCGCGGATGGAGGCCAGCGGCAACCACCTCGACGACATCGGGTCCGGCCGGTTCGGGGAACACGTCGTACGTCGGCGGTTCGTCGAACGACCGCACCACGGCTGCGTACATCAAGCACCTCACAAAGTAGTTTGTCTCGCGTACTACCGTGCGAAGATAGTTTGTGCCACGTATCACGTCAACTAGACTCGGGAGCGTGAACACCGTGGACGCCCTCGTGCAGCTGTCGTTCCAGGTTCAGCGGATCCTGGCCGCGGTCGGCGCCGAGCACGACCTGTCGATCATCCAGATCCGGCTGCTCGGGATCCTCCGTGACCGGCAGCCCGGCATGCTCGAGGTCGGTCAGCACCTCGGGCTCGACAAGTCCTCGATCACCGGCCTGGTCTCGCGCGCCGAGAAGCGCGGCCTCGTCCAACGCACGCCGTCGCCCCACGACGGTCGCGGCGTACTCGTTGCACTGACGCCGGCCGGTCGTCGCCTCGCCGAACAGGGTGAAATGCAGATCACCCGCCGGATCACCGAGCTGACCAAGGTGCTGAACGCGACCCAGCGCAAGGAGTTCACCCAGCTGGCATCCGTGCTGCTCAACCCTTGACACAGTCGCGTTGCTGCGCGAGAGTCAGAAATCGATTTCCCGCACTCCTTCCAACCGCCCCTGGGAGCTAGCGATGATGAAGCGGTCCACGTTCCTCCGCGCCGCGTTCGGCGCCGGCGTTCTCGCCGCCGTACCGTCCAGCGCCTTCGCGGGCACCCAGGCCGTGCTGACGAACAAGGTCGCCGACCTGACCGGGCCGGGCCTCACCGACCGGTTCCGGATGGCGGCGACCGACCTCGGCATTCCGGCGCGTACGCCGGACGGGCGCCTGCTGTTCATGTTCGGCGACACGTTCGAGCAACCGGCTGTCGGTGGAGGGTGGTGGCGATCGCCGGTCGCGCTGTGGTCCACGACGACGGATCTGAACAGCGGCGTGAGATGGTCCGGCGCCGTCGGGGGAGACGCGGCGCAGCAGCTGTGGGACTACCCGCACGACAATCCGACGTTCTCGACCGTGCTGCCGTCGGATGTGATCACGATCGGCGGGTCGATGTACCTGCACGCGATGGTGAACAAGGGCCTCGGCAACGTGGTGTGGACCGAGATCTGGCGGTCGGACAACTCGGGCGCGAGCTGGTATCACACCGGCGCGAAGTTCGACCCGAACCTCGACGGTGGGCTGTTCCAGCTGCTGACGTGGGGGCTCGGGAACGACGGGTACGTGTACGTCTACTCGACCGGTTTCCAGCGCGACAAGCCGATCATCCTGAAGCGTGTCCGCGCCGACCAGATCGCGAACCCGGCGGCGTACGAGCCGTGGGGCTACCGCGACGGGGTGTGGGCGTGGGGGAACCCGGCGACGCCGATCCTGACCGGGAGCTTCGGCGAGATGAGTCTGCGCCCGCTCGGCGGCAAGTGGGTCCTGACCTGGTTCAACGCCGGCGACTACCGCATCGACGGCATCATCACGGACACGCCGACGTCGAACCTCTACACGGCGTACCGCCAGACGCTCATCTACGGCGGCAACTGGGGCTCCGAGGACGACAATCACGTGGCGCAGCTGTACGGCGGTTACGTCATCCCCGGATCCACCTTGTCCGACATGCATTTGTCCGTGAGCCAGTGGAACACAGCCAACGGCTGGCCCTACCGCGTGATGCAGTTCCGCGTCCGCGGGTTCGGCTAGAGGTCGAGCACCATCGTGTCCGACGTACCGACGACGCCGACCTTCACGAACCCGAGCGACTCGTAGAGCTTCCGCGCCGGGTTGTCCGGATCAACACTCAACGACAGCCGCTGGTACGACGCCGCGCGGGCCTGCGCGATCAGCTCGGACAACACGGCCCGCGCCACACCCTGGCGACGATGCGCGGGGGAGACCCCGAGCGTGATCTCAGGAACGTCGTCCGCGACGTACCCATACCCACGCAGCAACCGGGCCCAGGTGGCCCCGGCCTGTACGCCGTCCACCTCCGCAACCACCCCGAAGTCCGTCTCCCGCGGCCAGTCGGCGAGATACTGCCAGGCGTGCTCATCCGCCCGCACCTTCGCCTCGTCGTACCACGGAGTCCCGTCCCAGTTACATGCTTCAAGCAACATCTCGGTCAGGAACGGAAGATCGGCGGCGCCCGCCGCTCGCAGCTGCATGCGCCCATCCTCACCTCCACGGGTTCACCGCGGCCCGGCGACCCCGATCAGATTGCCCTCCGGGTCGGTGAACTGCCCGACCACCAACTTCCCCGGCACGCCGTCCGGCCCGAACACGCGCCGGCCGCCAAGCCCTTCAGCCTGCTCCAGGGCAGCGCCGACATCGTCGACTCCGACGTAGAACAAGACCTTCGCCGGCAGCGAGGCGCCACCGCCGACACCTCCGTTGAGGCCGGCAACCGAAGCCTCGACAAACCCGTACTGCCCAGCCTCCGACACCGCCGCAGACACGGTGTCACCAACCGCGAACGTCCAGCCGAAGAGTTCCGCGTAGTAGTCCCGCAGCCGCTCCGGCGAGCTGCCGATGATCTCGAAGTGCACAACCTGGTTAGCCATCTGTTCCTCCTTCTCGCTGGGTACGTCGGCGCCGCCGGGGAGGTCTCGACATGTTGCGCAAGCGTTATCGCACCAATGGCCATCAAGGTCTTGAGTTAGTAACACGCTTGGTTTAACTTACTCGGGACCTGGCCGGTGTGTGGCTCAGAGCGCATCGGCGGCATCCGGAAACCTGAGGAGTTCCGATGACGAGTGTGAGCAGGTGGGGCCGGTTGGGGACTGCCCTCGGTGTGGCGGGGCTGATGCTCGCGGCCGGCTGTGCGAAGGGCACGACGCCGTCGTCGTCCGGCGGGGCCGGCGGCGACGTCGACCAGAACGCGCCGGTCACGATCACGATCGGGGACCGTCCGACCCCGGACAAGCCGAACGACATCAAGGCGTTCGACCAGAAGATCAAAGACTTCATGGCGAAGAACCCGAACATCACGGTGAAGTCGACCGAGACCGCCTGGCAGGCGCAGACCTTCCAGGCCCAGGTGGCCGGCGGCACGCTGCCGACGGTGATGAACATCAGCTTCACCGAGCCCGCCAACATGATCCCGAACAAGCAGCTCCCCGACATCACCGACGAGCTGAAGCTGGTCGACCTGACCAAGGACCTGAACCCGAACGTCCTGAAGATCGTCCAGGACGCCAACGGCCGGATCTACGGCGTACCGACCGACGTGTTCTCGGTCGGCCTGGCCTACAACCGCAACCTGTTCAAGCAGGCCGGTCTGGACCCGGACAAGCCGCCGACGACGTGGGACGAGGTCAGGCAGTACGCCAAGCAGATCCACGACAAGACCGGCAAGGCGGGCTACGCGCAGCTGACCACCAACAACACCGGTGGCTGGATGCTGACCACGATGACCTACAGCATGGGCGGCACGGTCGAGAGCCAGGACGGCAAGAAGTCGACCTTCAACGACGCGCCGACCAAGAAGGCGCTGCAGCTGCTGAAGGACATGCGCTGGACCGACAACTCGATGGGCAGCCGGTTCCTGTACAACCAGGAGGAGGTCCGGCAGGACTTCGCGGCCGGCAAGATCGGCATGGTCCTGCAGGCGCCGGACGCGTACGACATGAGCGTGAAGCAGTTCGGCATGAAGCCCGCAGACTTTGGTGAGGGCGCCCTGCCGCAGGACGGCGGCCCGCACGGCACGCTGACCGGCGGCTCGCTGAAGATGATCAGCCCGAAGGCGACCAAGAACGAGATCGTCGCGGCGCTGAAGTGGATCAAGTTCGACCAGTTCGACAAGTACACGACCGAGTCGGTCGCGGTGCAGGACGCCAAGACCACGATCGCGGACAAGGGCTTCGTCGGCCGTCCCGGCATCACCCCGCTGAGCCAGTCGACGTACGACCAGTTCAACAAGTGGCGTGAGCCGTACGTCAACGTCCCGGTCAAGCAGTTCCAGGGCTACATCGACTCGACCACGTCGCTGAAGCTGCTGCCCGAGCCGTCGAACAAGGGCCAGGAGGTCTACTCGCTGCTCGACCCGGTAGTCCAGCAAGTGCTCACCAAGAAGGACGCGGACATCGACAAGCTGGTCAGCGATGCCGCCGCGAAGATCGACGCGCGTCTGGCGCGGTAGCCACATGTTCCAGCAACGAACGCAGAAGTCGAGCCGGAGCGTTACCACTTGGTACCGCTCCGGCGGGCTCAGCAGCATCTTCTTCGCTCTGCCCCTGGTGCTGATCTTCCTGTACTTCTCCTGGGGCCCGATCGTCCGCGGCCTGGTGCTCAGCTTCCAGAAGAACAACCTGGTGGCCCCGGCCGAATGGGTCGGGTGGTCGAACTTCAGCTACGTGCTGACCGATCCGCAGCTCCCGCAGGCGGCGCTCAACACGCTGTACTTCGCTTTCCTGGCGCTGATCTTCGGATTCCCGGTGCCGTTGTTCCTGGCCGTGTTCATCAGCGAGCTGCGCAAGACCGGCTGGCTGTACAACGTGTTGTCGTACCTGCCGGCCGTCGTACCGCCGGTGGCCGCGATCCTGCTGTGGACGTTCTTCTACGACCCGAGCGGGGCGGGCGTCTTCAACTCGATCCTCGGCTGGTTCGGGATCGGGCCGTTCGCCTGGCTGAACTCGCAGACGCTCGCGATGCCTGCCATCGTGCTCGAGGCGACCTGGGCCGGCGCGGGCGCCACGTCGATCATCTACCTGGCGGCGCTGACCGGCGTACGCACGGAGTTGTACGAGGCGGCCGAGCTGGACGGGGCGGGGATCTGGAGCCGGGTCTGGCACGTCACGCTGCCGCAGATCCGCGGAATCATCCTGATCATGATGCTGCTGCAACTGATCGGGACGTTCCAGGTGTTCACCGAACCGTTCCTGTTCACCGGCGGCGGTCCGAACAACGCCACGCTGACGGTCCTGCTGCTGATCTACCGGTACGCGTTCATCAACGGCGACTTCGGCGCCGCGACCGCGCTGAGCGTGCTGCTCGCCGGGGTCCTGTGCGTGCTCTCGGTCGTCTACCACTTCGTCACTCGCCGCTGGAGTACGACATGAGCATTTCCGAGCGCGGAATCATCTCGACAGCCGACCGGCAGCGCGGCCTGATCCGCTACGGCCTGCCGGCGATCCAGGTGCTCATCTTCGTCGGCGTGCTGGTCGCCGGCGTCGGCCCCCTGCTCTGGCTGCTCAAGTCCGGCGTCTCGACCAGCCAGGACATCCTCAGCGGCCCGATGCAGCTCTGGCCATCAGGCATCCAGCTGAAGAACATCCCGGATGCCTGGAACCGCGTGCAGATCGGCGCGTACCTGGGCAACACGGCGTTCATCGCGATCGGCTCGATGATCTCGACGCTGTTCGTCTGTACGACGGGAGCCTTCGTGCTGAGCATCCTGCGGCCGAAGTGGGGCCCGGTCGTCACCGGCGCCGTGCTCGCGACGCTGTTCCTGCCCGGTGTCATCTCGCTGGTCCCGCTCTACATGACCGTCCTGGACATGCCGCTGCTCCACGTCAGCCTGCAGAACACCTTCTGGGCGGTCTGGCTCCCGTCGGCGGCGAGCGCGTTCAACGTCCTGATCATGAAGCGGTACTTCGACTCGATCCCGCGCGAGCTGATCGAGGCGGCCCGGATCGACGGCGCGAGCAACCTGCGGCTGTTCACGGCGCTGATCCTGCCGCTGTCGAAACCGATCGTCGGCGTCGTCGCGCTGCTGACCGTGATCGGTTCGTGGAAGGACTACCTCTGGCCGCTGCTGGTGCTGCCCGACCCGACGCTGCAACCGATCTCGGTCGCCCTGCCGCGGGTGGCCAAGACCACAGAGATCTCGCTGCAGATGAGCGCGCTGTTCCTCGCGGTTCTGATACCTGTCGTGCTGTTCTTGTTGTTCCAGAAACAATTCCTGCGTGGTGTGGGAATGGCGGGAGGCATCAAAGAGTGAGTGAACTGAACGGCCGGCGCGTGCTGGTCACGGGGGCCGCCGGCCGGATCGGGCTGGTCACGGTCGAGCACCTGAACGACCTGGGTGCGAAGGTGACCGCCCTGTCGAACGTCGAGCACCCGGACCTGAAGGCGGACCGGGTGCTGATCGGCGACACCCGCTCCGAAACCGATGTCGCCCGGGCGCTCGAGGGTGCGGAGTACGTCGTCCACCTGGCGGCGCTCGCGCATCCGTCGGCCGGTACGCCGTACGACGTCTACTCGATCAATGTCGTGTCGACGTTCAACGTGCTCGCGCAGGCCGGCGCGCTCGGCATCGACCGGGCGGTGATCGCGAGCAGCATCAACGCGACCGGCGTCCCGTTCAACCCGCACGAGATCCGCCAGCCGTACTTCCCCTGGGACGAGAAGGCGCCGACCGACGTCGGCGACTGGTACTCGCTGTCGAAGCAGAACGACGAGAACACCGCGCGGATGGCGTGGCGCCGGTGGGGTATCGACGTGGTCTCGTTGCGGTTCCCGCATGTGAACTCGCCGGACGTGCTGGAGCGGATGGCCGAGCATGCCCGGGTGAAGCCCGAGAGCGGACTGCGCGAGGCCTGGAGCTACCTCGACACCCGGGACGCGGCGTACGCCGTGGAGCTCGGGCTGACCGCGCCGTTGTCCGGCGCCCACACGTTCTTCGTCGCCGCTGACACCACCAACGCGCCGTACGCGACCGAGGACCTGCTCGACGCGTTCGCGCCGGACGTGCCGCGCACGCGGCGGTTCATCGGCCGCGAGGTGCCGATCGACCTGACCGCCATCCGGACCGTGCTCGGCTTCGGGGCCAAGCACGAACTCGACCTACCCACCCTTCCCCTGGAGTCCTGAATGGCTCAGCACAGTCCGACGAACTTCGACCAGCCGTGGCCCGTCCGCGACGACGTCCGGATCCGCGAGGTGAAGGCGATCGTCACGGCACCGCAAGGCATCCCGCTGGTCGTCGTGAAGATCGACACCACCGAACCCGGCCTGTACGGGCTCGGCTGTGCCACGTTCACCCAGCGGTGGAAGGCGGTGCAGACGTTCGTCGACGAGCACCTGTCCCGGCTGCTCGTCGGGCGCTACCCGGGTGACATCGGCGACCTGACCCGACTGGCCGGGTACTCCGGCTACTGGCGCGGCGGACCGGTCACCAACAACGCGATCTCCGGCATCGACCAGGCACTGTGGGACATCGCCGGCAAGCGCGCCGGGATGCCGGTGTACGAGCTGCTCGGCGGCAAGGTCCGCGCCGCCGCGGACACGTACATCCATGCCAGCGGCAAGACGATCGAGGACACCATCGAGCACGCCCAGAAGCTGATCGCCCAGGGCTGGCGCCACATCCGGCTGCAGATGTCGACGCCGGGTGGTGGCGGGTACGGCGCTCCGCGGGTGCCGACGCTCTACCCGGATGCGCCGTACCACAACGGCTGGTCGGCGCGGGACTACCTGCGGACGACGCCGGAGCTGTTCGCCGAGGCCCGGCATGCGCTGCCGGACAACATCGAGCTGCTGCACGACGTCCATTCACGGCTGACGCCGAAGGAAGCGGTGCTGCTGGCTCGGTCGCTGGAGCCGCACCGGTTGTTCTTCCTCGAGGACGTGCTGGCGCCGGAGCTGTGGGACCGGCTGCCCGAGGTGCGGGCCGCGTCGCCGGTTCCACTGGCTGTCGGCGAGCTGACGACGTCGTTCGGCGACGCTGTTCGGCTGATCCGGGACGGCGGTGTCGACTTCATCCGGTCGCATGTCTCCGACATCGGTGGTCTGACCCCGGCTCGTAAGCTGGCGGATCTGGCCGAGATCTCCGGCGTACGGACGGCGTGGCACGGGCCGGGCGACACCTCGCCGATCGGAGCCGCGGCGAACGTCGCGCTCGACGTGAGTTCTGTTGCCTTCGGCATCCAAGAGGGTCACATCTACGACGACGCCGTCCACGAGGTCTTCCCCGGGACGCTGCGGATCGAGGACGGCTGGCTGCGGCCCAACGAGGCGCCGGGCTGGGGTATCGACATCGATCTGGATGCGGCGGCCCGTTATCCCGCGCAACTGTCCGGACACGACGAGTGGGCAGCGGGGGTACGACGCATCGACGGAGCGCTGGAAGCGCCGTAAACAGGCACAGTGCGCAGTACGATCGCGGCTACTCGAGGTGAGACCGGGGAGGTGGAGATGAACGATTCGGTGGACGACCTGGCCGAGCTCGAAGGCCTGCGGCGGGCCGGCGCGAACCAGTACGACCTGGGTTCGTTCAACGAGGCTGTGATCATCGAGACGATCCGGCTGGCCGGCACCATCAGCCGGACCGAGATCTCCCGCCGGACCGGTCTCACCCAGCAGTCGGTGTCGCGGATCCTGCGCATCCTCCTCCAGCAAGGGCTGCTGGTCGAGGAGGCGCAGGAACGCGCCGAACGACTCGGGAAGCCGCGGACGCCGGTGCGGATGCGGTCGAACGCCGCGCACGCGGTGGGGATCCACATCGACCCGGAGCTGCTGACGGTCGCGGTCGTGGACCTGGACGGGAAGATCGTGCGGCGCGAGACCGTCGATCTCGCGGACGGTCTCGAGGCCGGCAAGCTGATCGATCTGACCGCGGCGACGGTGACCGCGGCGTTGAGCATCAGCCAAGTCGATCCCGCCTCGATGCTCGGCGTCGGCGTCGCCGTACCAGGGCCGATCGACAGGGACGGCTCGCTGCTCGCGCTTCCGCTGCAGCCTGCCTGGCGCGGGCTGAAGATCCGGAAGTTGCTGCAGGAGCGGCTGAACCACCCGGTGCTGGTGGAGAAGGACGGTACGGCGGCCGCGATCGGCGAGCGCTGGATCGGACGGTCCGCGCGGGCGCGGGACTTCGCGTATCTGTATCTCGGTACGGGCGTCGGCAGCGGGCTGATCCTGAACGGGTCGATCTATCGCGGCGGTTCGGCGAACGCGGGTGAGTTCGGGCAGATTGCGGCGCTGCGGATGGGGGAGTGGGACCCGGAGGACGGTCCGCGGATGGTCCCCGAGTGCAATCCGACGGCCTCGTTGCCGGTGATCGCGGCCGAGTTCGGGTACGTCGAGACCGATCCGGGCGCGACCGATGAGGCCAAGCGGTACAAGGCGGTGTGCAAGGCGGCCGCGGAGGGCGACGCGGCTGCGGTGAAGGCGGTCACGCAGGTGGCGCGGGTGGTCGGGCAGGGCGCGGTCGGGTTGGTGGATCTGCTCGATATCGATCTCGTGGTGCTCGGCGGACCGGCGTACATGAAGGAGATCTCGGAGATCTTCCTGACCGAGATCGGGCGTGCGGTGAACGCGCATCCGGTGGCTCGGGAGACACGTCCGGTTGCCGTTGAGGAGTCGATGTTGCAGACCGATGCGGCCGCGGTCGGAGCGGCGTCGACGATCTTCCACGACGCCTTCACCCCTCGCGTGTCGGGCTCCAGCCAGGCACGTAGGCTGCCGAAGTGATTGAAGCCCGCTCGCTGACTTCCGACGTACAACTCCGGATCGCTACCCTCGAGGACGCTGCCGCGCTGGCGGACGAGTACACCCGGTCGTGGGACCACTTGTCGCCGTGGGAACCGGCTCGGCCCGACAGCTGGTTCACTGTTGCCGGCCAGCGAGAGCGGCTGGCGAGCACGCTGGAGCGCTACAAGAACGGTCAGGTCGTCCCGTGGCTGCTGGTCGAGTCCGACCGCGTCATCGGCGCCTTCACACTGCAGGACGTCGTCGCCGGACCATTCCGCAGCGCGAGCCTCGGCTACTGGCTGGCCGCTGACGTGACTGGTCGGGGCCTGGCCACACTGGCCGTCGAGGCGGTCGCCGAGCTCGCGGACACCGAGTTCAAACTCCACCGCATCGAAGCCAGCACCCTGAAGAACAACATTGCCTCCCAACGCGTCCTCCAACGCACCGGCTTCAACCAGATCGGCTTCGCCCCCACCTACCTACACATCGGCGGCCTCTGGCAGGACTGCAACCTCTACCAACGAATCCTCAACAACCGAGCCCCCGGCGCCTAATCCCGGCCTTGGTGGGTATGCCCACCACACTGCGGGTTGGCCAACATGGTTCCGGTTGGCCAACCCGGCATGTGCTGGGTATACCCACCAAACGTGTCAGCTGGGGGGTAGGCCTACTCCTCGGGAGACCTCGACGTCGTCGTATTTGCCTTCGAGGACGTCCTCGAACTTCACCGGGCGTTGGAGGGTGGAGGCGATGTAGACGGCGCGTACGAGGGCCAGGGCGTTGATGCCGTCCTGGACGGTGATGGCGGGCTGGTTGCCTGCGGCGATCGCCGTCAGGATGTTGTCGTACTGCGCCTTGTGCTCACCGGGATCGCCAACGTCGACCGACGCCTCGTCCGTCGAACCGTCGACGTTCAGCCGGCTCAAGCGATCGTCTTCCACCTCGGCGCCGCCCTCGGTGCCGTGGACCGAGACCCGCGTCCGTCCACCCGGGAACGCCGCGGTCGTCGCGTGCAGCGTGCCGACGGCGCCGTTCTCGAAGGTGATCGTCGCGACGACCGTGTCCTCGACCTCGATCGCGTGGTGCGCGGCCCGCAGCGCCTGCGCCTGGATGCTGACCGGGCGGCCCATGAACCACAGCACCAGGTCGGCGGTGTGCACGCCCTGGTTCATCAGCGCGCCACCGCCGTCCTGCGCCCACGTCCCACGCCAGCCGGCGGACGCGTAGTACTCGTCGCTCCGCCACCAGGCGACCGTCGCGACGCACGACGTCAGCTGCCCGAACCGGCCGGCCTCGATCGCCTCCTTGATCGCAGCGCTGCCGGCGTCGAACCGGTGCTGACTGATCACCGACAACTGCACGCCCTGCCCCGCGGCCCGGGCGGCCGCCGCACCGAGGCGGCGCGCCCGGCCCAGGTCGACGTCGATCGGCTTCTCGACGACGACGTGCTTGCGCTCCTTCAGTGCCTGCTCGGCCATTTCGGCGTGCATGCCGCTCGGCGTACAGATCGCGACGAGCGAGATGTCCGACCCACTCAGCGCCGCGGTCAGGTCGTCGTACTGCTTCGGCTCCGGCTGACCGGCCTCGGTCAGCTGCGCCAGCACCGCCTCCCGGGCGGCGGCGTCCGGGTCGACGAGTGCGGTGACGATCGCGTCCGGCCGTTCCGC
This sequence comes from Kribbella pratensis, assembly GCF_004365355.1. Lineage (GTDB taxonomy): Bacteria > Actinomycetota > Actinomycetes > Propionibacteriales > Kribbellaceae > Kribbella. The sequence goes on from NZ_SODP01000001.1 coordinate 1,974,233, forward strand.
GATGGTCGCCGCGTGACGCTTGCCGATGATGCCGCAGCCCACGATCGCGACCTGCTGTTGTGTGTCAGCCATCTCGCTCCTACTGGAAGTTCGCGGACAGAACCTGGTCCGTGCTGACGGTGAAGGTGTACGACGGCGCTGTCGACACCACGGTCCCGTTCACGGTCCAACTCTGGAAAACGCTATCCGATGATGGCGTCGCCGTCACGGTCACCTGCGCGCCGACCTCGTACTTCCCGGGCTCGGACTCGTTCCCGGCGATCTTCACCGTGCCGTTCCCGCCGGCCTGCACCGAGACGCTGCGCTGGACGACGTTGATCACCATCACGTTGTGCAATGTCGCCGTACCGCTGAGCGTAGCCCCGTTGTAGCGGGCGAGGTTGGTCGCCTCGACGTCGCCGCTGACCACCTGGATCGTGTGGCCGTCGGTCCCCAGGTTGTCGGTCCCGAGGTTGAACGCGTCGACCTGGCCGGAGTTCACCACCAGCCCGTCGTGGAACCCGTACGCGAACACGTCGAGCAGCGTCAGCCCTTGAGCCCCGTCGACGGTGACGATCTTGGCCGTCTTGCGCATGTACTTGTCGATGACCAGCTCGAAGATGTTGCCCTCGTTCATCCAGTACGGCTGCTGGTACCCGACCCGGGTGACCGCGTTCCCGTTCGAGAGCACGCCCTCGACCCGGCCGTTGCGCCCGGCCCCGATCGAGATCGCGTGGTCGAAGAACGCGCCGGCGACCTTGCGTACGACGACGTCGTCGCCGCTGAGGTCGATCCCGTCCCAGGCGTTCGGGAAGCCGGCGTTGATCACGTAGTTCCCACCGGCGATACCACGGATCGCGTACGGATACGGCACGACGCCGTTGGCCGGATTGTTCTCGGGGTAGAACACCCGCAGCCCACGTACTCCGGCCTGGCTCTTGAGTGTGATCAGCGCGGTCTCGGTGCTCCGCTCGAAGGCCTGCAGAACGGTCCCGCCGCTCGCGCCGCCCTGGTCCCGGTTCGGTACGGCGGACGCGCCGCGCAGCTCGACCTTCGCCGGAACCGACAGGTGCGTGCTGATCCGGTACCAGCCGGCCGGCAGGTAGACGATGCCGCCGCCCTCACGTCCGGCGCGATCGAGCACCTTCTGGACGTCACGGGTCGCATCGGCAGCGGGTAGATAGCCGACCCCATGCGGCGCATCCACGACGTACAGCTTCTGCACCGGCTTGGGCAGCGGCTTCTGGTCATACGTCGGTGCCGCGCCGGACATCCGGTGGACGATCCCGGAGACCACGCCGCTGACCTCGGTGCCGGTGATCTTCACGTAGCCGGCCGAGTTGTTGGTGATCCCTCCGTCGACATGTCCACCGGCCAGGGTCAGGCCCCACCGGTCGTCCATCACGTCGACGAGCAGCCCGGTCCCGGTCCGGCGTACGTCGGGCTGGAGGAAGCTGCCGGTGAACTGCGCCCGCTGACCCGCGACGACGTGGATGCCGACCAGGTAGTCGGAGACACTGATCCGGTAGAACTGGTCCCACTCGAGGTCGCCGAGGACCAGACCGGTGCCGTGCGCCCGGGTCCAGGCGTCCAATGCCTGCCGTGCCGGCGGGTTGAAGGCCTTGGGCGCCGACGACCAGGACGAGTTGCTGAAGGCAACGTTCTCCCAGGTGCCGACATCGGCGCCGTTGTAGGCGCGGGCGCCCTCGAACAGCACCGTGCCGTTCACGTTGCGGATCGTGGTCGACTCGTGCACCTGGCCCGAGCTCGGCGCGTTGCCGTGATCGTTCGGCATCGTGCTGACGCCGATCCCGCGGTAGGAGTTGAGCATGGTGACGTCGGAGACCGTCGACATCATGTAGTTCTCGTTGCCGATCCAGGCGCCGCCGGGGATCTCGAACGTGTAGCCGTACGGGACCGGCTTGGTCGCGCTCTGGTTCGGGTAGTACGTCGTGACGCCGAGGACGCCGGCGCTGCCGCCGATCCGGAACAGGCTCGGCCCGTCGTCGCCGGAGGGCAGATCCGCGATGATCACCGTACCGGTCCCGAGCTTCTGACCGTGGTCACCACGGAGGCTGCAGAACGCGTGGACCTCGATCGTGTCGGTCACCTTGTACTGTCCGGCCGGCAGCCAGACCGTGCCGCCGCCCGCGTCCTGACAGGCGTAGATCGCTTGCTGGATGGCCTTGGTGGAATCGCGTCGGCCGGTGCGGTCGGCGCCGTACTGCGTCGCGTCGAAGTCGGCGATGACGCCGTCCTCTGTCGGGTTGCCGGTCTGCACCAGCTTCGGCATCGGGGTGACGACCGGTGTGAGCCGGAGCTGGAGCTCCTTGACGATGAACGAGTTGGCGCCGGTCATCGCGACCCGCACGTACCGGGCGCTCGTGGTCGCGAACCGGGTCCGGCTGATCTGGTTCCCGCCCGGCGATCCGATCCGGCCGACGCTGGTGAACTTCTTGCCGTCGTTCGACACCTGGACGGTGTAGTCGGGGGAGTAGGCCTCGGCCCATTCGACGCGTACGTCGTTGACCGGCCGCGGCTTGCCCAAATCGATTTGCAGCCACGAGTCAGCGCCGCCGGTCCACGACGTGCTGTCGTCTCGGTCGTTGACGGTCGCGGCCGGTCCGTTGCTGGCCGTCGCCTTACCGCTCGGAGCGAAGTTGGTGTCCACGATCGACGCGGTGAAGGCATCGAGCTTCGCCTGCAGAGTTGTGAGCGCAGCCTTGACCTGTACGTCGGTGACGCCCGGAGTGGAGGCGACCGCCTGAGCGTCGTCGATCGCATCCTGCAGCGTTGCTCGGCTGCCGACCGGATACTGGCCGTCGCGCGTACCTTCGCGGGCAGCCTTCTCGGTCCGCGTTGCCTGACCGATCAGGTCCACGAGTCCTTCGGTGACGTCGAGCGTGGTCGCGACCTTCGCGACGCGGACCGCGGCAACCTTCAGGTCGACCGATCCGTCGCCGTTGTGGATCCGGAAGTCGCCGCCGTTCGAGCGGTTCGTCATCACTGCGTCGGGCAGCGCGAACGTGTACGTCTTCCAGGTCTTGGTGTCGCCGTACCGGATCACCTCGGAGTTCTTGAACTTCTGCGGAATCGTGTCGCCGGGGGAGTCGTAGTGCAGGCCGAACTGGCCGTTGCCCTCGTCGAAATAGTCGATGCTGACCAGCACCAGGCTGTGGTTGTCGTACAGGTAGGTGTCAGCGACGTTCATGTAGAAGAAGTTCGTCCCCGGCGACGGCGCGGTGTGGTCGGTCTGCCAGTACGCGCGACCGTCCTGTACGCCGGTGATCAGGTGCGACGCGTCGTCGCCGGCCCGCGGGCTGATGCCGTTCTGCACGGGCGTCGCGCCGAGCTGGACCGATGCGCCCGCCGTACTGATCCGCAGGCTCGCGATCGTGATGTCGGCGCCGGCTCCGAAGACGCGGACGTCGGCGTCGCCGAGGCGGTTGGTGAATCCGATGCCGGTGAGCGAGAAGACGCCGGTCTTCCAGGTGCCGGTGTTGGTCAGCTGGATATCGGTCGCGTCCTGCTGCGGGTTGGCCTTGGCGTCGTACTGCAGGTCGAGGAGGCCGGTGCCACTGTCGAGATAGGTCACCGTCACCAGGACGTCGTCGGTGCCGATCTCGTCCACGTAATCGTGGTCGACGTCGAACTCGAGGTAGCCGGTGCCGGCCGCCTGGTTCGTCTGCCAGTACGTGCGGCCCTGCTCGGTGCCGGTCCGCAGCCCGGCCGGGTCGTCGCCGGCGGCGGGCTGCACGCCGAGGGTGGTCGGGGTGGGGCCGAGATCGGCGCCGACCCCGCTGGGATACATGGTGGCGGCGTGCGCCGTGGGGACGGCGATCACACCGGTGAGAAGCACGGTGGGGAGAACCCGCGCGAGGACATGTCTGAGCATGCTGGAACCTCCAGGTGGCGGACCGGAAGGACAGGCGAGAGCAGCTGCGCGGATAAGTTAAACCAAGCGTGTTACTAATTCAAGACTCTGGCCTCTGACAGCCGACGGAGTCCACGATGGAACTCGTCAGGTTCGGCCAGGGGACTTGACGTGGTGGGGCACGGCCGTCATGACCCGACCGAGGTCGTCGGTGAGAGCGGCGACCCGCTCCGCGCGGCCGTCGTCGTCGATGTAGACCATGACCGTGCGGACGTCCGCGTGGCCGGACAGCTCCTGCAGATCCTCGGCACTATGGCCGCGACGCTTCTGGTCGGTGATCGCGGTGGCGCGCAGCGAGTGCGGGCTGACGCTCTCCGGGCGAGGGATCCCGGCGGCTCTGGCAAGCCTGCGGAGCAGGCGGGTGACATCATGTCTGTCGAGCCGATCGCCCGTGGCATCGGTGAGGAGTGGGGCCGGCCCCGCACCGGTCCAAGCGGGTCGCGCCGCGCGGTACGCATCGAGAAGCTCGGCCACCGTGGGCTCGAGTGGTACGCGGACGGCCTTTCCGCCCTTGCGGGTGACGACGAGCCAGGTACGTCGTCCCTCGTCGTGGCAGTCGGCATCGTCGGCGCCGCAGAGTTCCGAGACTCGGAGAGCGGCTGTGTACAGCAGGCCCACGATCAGGGCGTCGCGCACGTCCGACGCGGCACTGAGTAATGCTGCGACCTGATCAGCGTCCAGGACGCGCGCCGACGTCGCACGGCGGCCGCGGTGGAATTTCGGCCGGTGGTCGTCGTCGGAGATCGGCGACGTGACCGGCAGGCCCCACCCGGCCGCGTACCGGTACAGGCTCGACAACGTCGACAGCCGACGCGAGATGGACGACGATGCGGCGCCCGCCTCCTGCTGGTAGGTGAGCCACATCGTCACCTCGCCACGATTCAGGTCGAGGCCGAACCGCTCTCGACCAAGCTCCGCGCGAGCCCAGTCCGCCCACAGCAGGAGGTCGTCGGCATAGGCGACCCGGGTGTCCCGGCTCGGCCGCCTGGTCCCGCCGAGCCAGAGCACGACCAGGGCAGTCACCTGCGGCGTGAGCGCTTCCATCAGCAGGTCGAGGCGGTCAACCGGATCCGCGCCTGAGTCGTGCAGCGGGCGGCGTCGTCCCAGGGACCGGCGTACGGCGCCTTCGGTCGCGGGATCTGGCTGTGGCAGCTCCGCGATCGCCTCTGCAGCGCGAAATTCGAGGGGGATCGGGGCATCTTCCACGGAAAACACACTAGCGCATAACGGGGATTATGCGCTAGTTAAATTCGGTTTAGTTACGTCTAAAGACATTGACGTAAACCAAACGTAAAGCTCTACGTTATGAACGAAATCGGGTAGGGTGATGACTATGACGACGGAGACGGAGCCCGGAGCGCGGTCCCGACAAGGGCTGTGCGACTTCCCTGGGGTGAGCTGTGCGAACCCGAAGCAGGTCGATCCCGGGACGCCCGGACGCCCGCCGAAGTACTGCGGCCGGGAGGGCGCGGGCGTCGACGGAAAGCCGGTGGTGCACAACAAGGCCAACGCCTGGGCCGCTAAGAACCGGCTGGCACGTCAACCGGTTCGCAGTGATGTCGCCGGAGCCGGCTCTGGCCCGGCCGGCGCGCCGGCGATCGGACCGGTGACGGCAGCCCGAGTGACGCTCGAGCAGTTGATGAAGGGCAACCTGCCGCGCCTGGTCGAGGAACTGGAGGGCTACCTCGCGCAGATCGCGGAGGCGGTCCGCACGTACGGCGACGCGGAGGCGGTCGCGGCTGAGGTCGAGCAACTGCAGGCGGCGTCGCGAGCAGAGCTGGCGGACCTGGAACGGCTCCGAGGTCAGGAAGAGCACCGCCGTCGTAAGGCGGAACAGCAAGCGGTGGAAGCCGAGGACGCTCGCGAGGAAGCCGACGAGGCCGCCCGGGATGCCGTCGCGGCGCTCGACGAGGCTCGCCTCGAGGTAGCCGTGGCCAAGGAAGCAGCGGAACAGGCTCGAAGAGACGCCGAAGCCGTCCGGGAGAGAACCGCCGCCGAACTTGCACAGCTCCGGCAAGAGCTCGCCGACGTCCACGAAGCCGCGGCTGGAGAGCTGGAGCGAACCCGCGCCGAAGCTGACCAACGGATACGCGACGTCCAGACAACCGCTGACGAAGCACTCCGCCGGGCGCGCAGCGAAGCCGAAGCTGCGCGAGCCGCTCAGGCTGCGGCCGAGACCGACCGCCAGTCCGCGCAACTGACGATCGACGAGCTACGCACCGAGCTGCACCAGGAACGCGAACGCCACCGCGCCGAGCTCGAGGCCCTGCGAACCGAACACCGAGTGGACCGCGACCAACTACGAGCCGATCACCAGTCCCGACTGGCTGACGTGAAGAAGGCAGCCGAAGACCGGTTCACCGCCCTGACCGCGGCCCACCGCGCTGCCGAACAGGTAACCGAAGCGCTACGCCACCAACTCCAAACCCGGCCCGAACCCCCACCCGCCAACCCGGAGGAAGCTCCCGTCACCGCGCCTACCACCTGAGCCACCCAGGCCATACCCGCTGCGCCCACGAACCTCCGCCGGCCAAATGAACGGCTTGTCCGTCAGCCAGCTCGCGGGTACGGCGTCGAGAGGTGCGGTCGACTCGTCCGGTCAGGTGGCGTTGTGCTGCCTACCGGGTTGTGCTTCCTACCGGAAGGCCGCGGCGTTGCGGGTGACCCAGTCGGCGAAGGTTCGAGGTTGGCGGCCCAGGACCTTCTCGACGTCCGGGCTGACTGCTTGCTCGGCGGCGGTCGGGGCGCCGAGCACGTCGAGGGTGGCCTCGACGACGGGCTCCGGCATGAACCTGATCATGCCGGCACGAGCCTCTTCGCGGCTGAGTTCAGTGAACTGCACCGGCTGGCCCACGGCGGTCTCGATCACCCGGGCCTGCTCGCGCGGTGAGATTGCGACCGGTCCGGTCAGCGTGTGGATCGCTCCGGTGTGGCTGACCCCCGCCTTGTCCGAGCCGCGGAGCGCGGACGCGGCGACCTCGGCGATGTCCGCTGGATCGACCGTGGGCAGCGCGACGTCCGCGAACGGAGCGGCCATCGCACGCTGCGTGCGGACGGAGTCGGCCCACTGGAACGCATTGCTGGCGAAGTTGCCGGGCCGCAGGATCGTCCAGTCGAGGCCGGACCCGGTCACGGCATCCTCGTGGAGTGACGGATGACGCTTCGAGCCGACGCCCTGGGACGACAGCAGAACGACGCGGGGCACCCCGGCCGAGCGCACGACGTCGATGACGTCCTGGAGGTTGCCGCCGGCCATGAAGTCGGCGGAGGTGAGCAGGAAGACGGCTTTCGCACCGTCGAGTACAGGCTTGAGGGTTTCGGGTTTGGTCAGGTCGACCTGGTGCCCTTCGCCACGCCGCGAGACGGGTACGACGTCTTCGCCGACGGCGATCAGGGACTGGACGAGTGGGCGGCCTACGTTGCCGGTTGCTCCGGTGATCACGATCATGGTGAGGACGCTACTTGTCGTGGGATAGTAGGTACCTAGAGGAAAGTACTGGACGGAAGGCGGATGTGTGAGCGAGACCACAGCAGTTGAGCCGGTGCAGGCCTGTCCGATCGCGCCGGTGGTCGACCTGGTCTTCAGCCGCTGGACGACCCCGATCCTATGGGCGCTGAACGAGTACGGTCGTCAGCGGTTCGTCGAGCTCGAACGGCGGATCGGCGTGATCACCCCGAAGGTTCTGACCCAGCGGCTGCGGCAGCTGGAACGCGACGGCCTGGTGATCCGCGAGTACCACGCCGAGGTCCCGCCGCGCGTCGAGTACGAGATCAGCCCGCTCGGCCGCAGCCTCGCGCCGCTCTTCCACGCCCTAGCCGCCTGGTCCCCCAACCTGACGGAAGTCGAGAAGGCCCGCACCCACTTCGACACCACCCAACCCCCCAACCGCCGCCCCTGACCCCACCCCACCCCCCGCCCCTTCGCCCGCCCGAGCCCCCATCACGAGCGGATATCCGCTCGTGATGGGGGTTCTGCGGTGGTGTGCAGGGGGAGAACCCCCAACGCGAGGGGATATCCGCTCGCATTGCGGTTAGGCGACGCCGACTAGTTCGCGGGCGGGGGCCTGGTGGGTGGTGAGGAGGGTGAAGAAGTGCGGGAGCGCGTCCGCCAGCCGCAGGTGGCCGGCCTCGTGGTGCTGCCAGCCGAACTCGAGCTCACCGTCGATCGTGTGCTCCGCGAGCGGTACGGCGTACCGGCTGAGCGTCACGCGGGCGGGGCCCGTCTGCGGGTGGTGGTCGCCGCAGCCGCACTCGGCCGGGATCGTGATCGTGGTCAGCGCGTCGGGGGAGTAGCTGCGCAGGCGGAGCGCCGTGCCGCGGGCGGTGAACCGGGCGATCGTTGCGTCAGGCAACTGTACGAGCAGCTCGACCGGTACGGCGTACGAACCGGGGAGGAGCCGGAGACCACGAGACGCGAGCAGGTCGGCAAGAGCCGGGAGATTCATGCGAAGTTCCTGTGAGTGCTGTGTCGGCGGGCGGGCCACGGAAAGGGGCAGGGCCTCGTGCGCCGAACTCGGCGCGCGTCAGTGACAACACTGACAACAGCAACAACACAGCATCTGCATGCGGACGATCATGGCAGTACCGCCGGTCCACCGGCAAACACCGTCCGCAATCTGGGACGACGGTCCGTGATGTGTCAGTCGGCTTTCTTGCCGAACATGATCTCGTCCCAGCTCGGGACGCTCGCGCGCTTGCCGCGGCGGGCTACCTTCTTCTTCGGCTCGGCCGCAGACTCTTCCGCGGCGGCGGGCCCGGCTGCATCGGCCGCGGCAGGCTGCGGCGACTCGACAACTGGGTCGGGCTCGACGTGCGGCGCCGGCTCGGCTGTGGGCTTGGCTGTGGGCTCGGCGACCGGCTCGCGGGCAGGCTCCGGCCGACGGGCCTCGGCCTGACGAGGTGTATCGGTAGCCGGCTCAGCGCGACGGGGCTCCGCCGGGCGAGGCTGCTGCGGACGTGCCTGGCGAGACTCCGTCTCCTCCGGAGCCGCGGGGGAGGCGAAGGCCGGCGGGTCGGCGGGACGCTCGACTGCGCGGACCGCAGGGCGGGGTGCTGGCGGCTGGTCGACAGGAACGTCGATCAGCGTCGGCTCCTCGTCCGGATTCGGCACCGAGTGCACCCGGCGCGGTCCACGCTCCGGCTCCCGCGACAAGTCCCGATGGAGCTCACGCGACTCACGCACGAAGTCGCGGGTCTCGCGCGGCGGCTCCGCGTGCTCGCGGGAAACCGGGTGGTTCCGGCGACGCAGGCCGACGGTGTCTTCGAAGCCTGCCTCGTAGCTGTCGGCACCGTGGTCCGGTGCGATCAGCGGGTCGATATCCGCGACAGCGGCGAGCCGGCGCTCGCCAGGCTGCGGTTGCACCGGCGTCGCCATCACCTGCGCCTGCTCGCCGACCAACCAGCGCGCTTCGTCGTCGTCCGGTACGGCGTAACGCCCGGGGGCGTCGTACGCGAACATGGCGATCTTCTCGTCCTTCTTCTCCGCCTCGTCCTCGGACTCGACGAAGTAGGAGACGCGAACGGCCCAGCGACCGTCCTCGCGCCGCCAGGCGTCCCACTCGGCCGAGGCCGGGTCGACGTGACGGGTCCGCAGCCGGTCGGTCACCCACGCGCCGAGATTGCGGGTCGGCGCATCCCCGCCGCCACGACGACGCACCGACGCACGCTGGGCGAGGCTGGCGATGTGGTCGCGCTCGGCCAGAACCGGGCCGGCGAACGCCATCACACGTTCCATCGGCATCTGGGCGATCGCGGCGACAGCTTCGGGACTTTCGCCGGCGCGGATACGAGCCTGGATGTCTCGTGGGCGCAGCGCGCTCTCCATTTGAATCTCCAGCTGGCCGAGTCGGGCACGGTCTCCGCGGAGGGCCGCACGCAACCGGTCGTCGACCGGTACGGCGAACTCCTCACCCGTCTCTGCCATCGCCAGGATGAGCTGCTTCCCATCCTGGCTCAGACCGACGAGTCTCGCCTCGCGCATTGACCTTGTTCTCCTGTGCGGTTCTAGACAGTCTCTCCCGGACGCCGGACCTGACCAAGACCGGCGCGCCGTGCCGCGCGGTCATTGTGGAGGTTACGTCACGAAATCACATCTTGCCTGGTCACCAGGGTCCTCCTGGTCACACCAGTCACATTAGTCACAACACGGTGTGACTGCTAACCAAAGGTCAGCCGGCAAAGGCCGAACGCACCGCAAGCGCACGCTTCAGGTCGTCGGCGCTGTCGGCCACGGACCGCCGGATGCCGGCCGCGACCGACTCGTCGGCGATCAGGTCCGCGGCGCGGTCGACCACGCGCTGCTCGATGGTGTACCGCGGGAACGCGAGCTTCGCGCTGGTCGCGACGACCCAGCCGGAGCGCAGCTTCTCGGTGCCTGCGATCTCCGCGAAGTACCGGTCGACGTACGGCGCGGTGAGCTCGGCCTGCGTCGGGTGCCAGAACCCTTCGCACGCGGCGTACAGCTCGTAGTTCGGCAGGTCGGCATCGGTCATGATCTGCGCCCACGCCCGCTCCTTCGCGGCTGCTGTCGGCAGTGCGGCCCGGCAGCGCGTCGCGTGGACGACGCCTTCGGACGATGTGTCGCGCTCGAGCTCGGCGTCGATCTCCGCCTCGCCGATCGCACCGAGCCGGGCGAGCTGGAGCATCACGATCCAGCGCAGGTCCGCGTCCATCGTCACGCCGTCCGGTACGCCGTCACCGGCGAGCCAGCCCTTGAGCCGGTCGACGTCATCGGTGAAGCGCGCGAACCCGCGGGCCACCGACAACTGGACGCTGCTCCGGGCCTCGACGGTCTCCAGCCGCGCCCGCAGTACCTCGGCGAGCTGCCCGCGGTACGGCTCGTACGGCAGGTAGACGCCGAGCACCTGCGAGTTCGCCCAGTTGAGCATCGTGCCGACGGCGATGTCACTGTTCTCGGTCGGCAGCAGACCGAGAACCACGTCGAAGCCGGTCTTCGGGTCGAGCTCCGCGTCGGCGACCGCGTCCCGGATGCTGTTCAGGACGACGGCGCGCGTCACGCCGCTCTCGATCTTCGGCAGCACGGTCGCGAGGTTGGCCAGGCTGTCGGAGTCGAGGCGGATCTTCGCCCAGCTGTCGTCACCCGCATCCGGAATGATCACCGGCAACGACGAGTCGAGGTCGACCTCCACCTCGTCGCCGTCGATCAGTACGTCGACCGTCGTCGCGCGACCCTCCGCGTCGTACCCGCCGACGGTCAGCTTGTGCGGCCGTGAAGCCGGATAGGCCTCGGGCGCCTTGCGCTGCAGCTTGATGCCGGTCGCTGTCCGCGACGCTGTGATCGTGTCCACGCCCGGAGTCCGCAGCCAGGCCTGCGCCCAGTCGTCCAGGCCGACCGTGCCGGCCTCCGTCCACTTCGCGAGCAGGTCGGCGAAGGTGGCGTTGCCGAACTCGTGCGCCGCGATGTGCGCGTTGACGCCGGCCAGGAACACGTCGTCGCCGAGGTACGCCGCGAGCTGCTTGAGGGCCGCGGCGCCCTTCGCGTACGAGATGCCGTCGAAGTCGTCGAGCGAGGAAGCCGCGTCCTTGACCGCGTCGGCCGCGACCGGGTGCGTCGACGACCGCTGGTCGGCCTGCAGACCCCACCACTTGCGGATGTAGGCGAAGTCGATCCAGTTGTCGGTGTAACGGGTGGCGGCGGTCGAGACCCGGTGCGCCATGTACTCGGCGAACGACTCGTTCAGCCAGAGGTCGTTCCACCACTTCATCGTCACGGTGTCGCCGAACCACTGGTGCGCCATCTCGTGCACGATGGTCCGCGCCCGCTGGCTGCGCTCGCCGTCGGTCACCGCGGAGCGGAACACCATCGAGTCGCGGAACGTTACGCAGCCCGGGTTCTCCATCGCACCCGCGTTGAACTCAGGGACGAACGCCTGGTGGTACTCGCCGAACGGGTATCGGTAGCCGAACATCCGGTGGTATTCGTCGAAGGACTGCTTGGTGACCTCGAAGATGTCCGCGGCCTCGCGGTCGAGCGCCTCCTTCAGCGACTGCCGCGAGACCACGCTGAGCGCGATGCCGTCGTGGGAGTCGGTGATCTGGTGGTACGGCCCGGCGACCACGGTCACGAAGTACGTCGACAGCGGCTTGGTCTCGGCCAGCTCCCAGCGGCCGGGGGACACCTGGGTCGCGGCGCCGTTGCCGAGCACGAGCCACTCTTCCGGAGCCGTGACCTTGAGCCGGTACGGCGCCTTGAGATCGGGCTGGTCGAAGCACGCGAAGATCCGCGGCGCCGCGTCGAGGAACGACATCGCGTACGTGTAGGCGAGACCGTCGGCAGCGTCGACCGCGCGGTGCAGGCCCTCACCGTCGTGCGAGTACAGCATCGAGGCGACGACGACGAGCTCGTTCTCGGGCTGCAGGCCGGTCAGCTCGAGTCGTCCGTCGTTCAGGCCGGCCACGTCGACGGCCGTGCCGTTGAGTGTGACCGAGATCAGCTCGTCCGGTTTCACGTCCAGCCAGGTCGACGGACTCGTCGCCGCGAACCTGATCGTGGTGGTGGACCCGAACGTCCGATCGCCCTGGGTGAGGTCGAGATCGACGTCGTACGACTGGACGGAAAGCGCGGCGGCCCGAGTGCGGGCGCCGTCGACGGTGAGACTCGGCATGAGGGCCACTGTATGCCGAGATTAGGCTGGGCACATGGGCGATATGGAGTACCGGCAGCTGGGCGACTCGGGTCTCACCGTCAGCGTCGTGGGACTGGGCTGTAACAACTTCGGGCGGCGGCTCGATGCGGGCCGGACGGACGCCGTGGTGAACGCCGCGGTCGACGCGGGGATCACGTTGTTCGACACCGCGGACATCTACCGCGGCGAGCACGGATTCAGCGAGGAGCTGCTCGGGAAGGCGCTCGGTTCGCGCCGCGACGACGTCGTGATCGCGACCAAGTTCGGCGGCGACCTGGGCGGCGTGAACGGTCCGGACTGGGGTGTCCGCGGCTCCCGCCGGTACATCCGCAAGGCGGTCGAGTCGAGCCTGCAGCGGCTCGGCACCGACTGGATCGATCTCTACCAGCTGCACTTCCCGGACCCGGTCACGCCGATCGAGGAGACCCTGACGGCGCTGTCCGAACTAGTTGCTGAGGGCAAGGTCCGCTACATCGGCAGCTCGCAGTTCGCCGGCTGGCAGGTCGTCGACGCGGACTGGACCGCGCGGTCGAACGGTCTCGAGCACTTCATCAGCGCCCAGAACCAGTACTCGCTACTCGAGCGCGACGTCGAGGACGAGCTGGTGCCGGCCTGCGAGCACGTCGGCGTCGGCATCCTGCCGTTCTTCCCGCTTGCCTCCGGTCTGCTCACCGGTAAGTACAAGCGCGGTACGACGGCACCCGACGGGAGCCGCCTCGCGACCCAGCCCGAGCGGTTGGCGCACGCGGACTTCGACAAGATCGAGGCGCTCGAGACGTTCGCGGCCGAGCGCGACCTGACGATGATCGACGTCGCCATCGGCGGCCTGGCCGCGCAGCCGGCGGTCGCGTCGGTGATCGCGGGCGCCACCTCGCCCGAGCAGGTCGCGCAGAACGTCGCGGCCGGCAGCTGGGACCCGACCGCCGCCGACCTCGCCGCCCTGGACGAACTCACGTGACCCTTATTCTTCTGCCGCCGTCCGAAGGCAAGACCGGACGGTCGCGCGGCCGTGCCGTCGACTTCGGCACGTTGTCGTTCCCGGAGCTGAACCCGGTCCGCGAGCAGGTGCTCGAGACGCTCGCGAAGGTCTCCGCCTCCGCGGACGCATTCGACGTACTGGAGGTCGGTGCCTCGCTGCGGCACGAGGTCGACCGCAACACCCGCTGGCGCACGGAGCCGTCCGTACCTGTCTCCGAGCTGTACTCCGGTGTCCTGTACGACGCCCTCGGCTACTCGACGCTGTCCTCGGGTACCAAGCGCCGCGCCGCCAACCGGCTGCTCGTCGTCTCGGCCGCGTGGGGCGCATTACGACCGGCGGACCGCGTTCCGCCGTACCGGCTCTCGATGGGTACGACGCTGCCGGGCCATGGGCCGCTGGCATCGGTCTGGCGTGATCCGTTGAGCGCCGCCCTCAAAGAGGTCGACGGCGTGATCGTGGACTGCCGCTCGTCGACGTACGTCGCAGCGTGGCGCCCGACCGGCGAGCAGGCCGACAAGTGGGTCTCCGTGAACGTGGTCCGCGAACGCGACGGCGTGCGCACGGTCGTCTCACACATGGCGAAGCACACCCGCGGCCTGGTCGCGCGGCACCTGCTCGAGTCCGGCAAGGACCCGGGTACGCCGAAGTCGCTGCACAAGCTGATCAGCAAACGCTGGAACGCAGAGCTGGACCGCGCGTCGTCGGGCTGGACACTGACCGTCGTCGAACACGACTGACGTTCACTGGACTGTAACTGGTGAGTGGTTTCCTGCAGCGCGTGATCGGGGAAGGCTGAGGGGCAGCAACGTCAGGGGGGATCCGCCCTAACCCTCGGAGGCCTGACCGATGCGACGTTCGATCACTGCTGCTGTCACCGCGCTCGCTGCGACGGCAGCCTTCACTCTCAGCGCCGGACCGGCGCTGGCCTATCCACCGACGCCGCCGTCGGCCAGTACGGCAGCCACCCAGCTGGCGAGCCTCACCGTGAAGACGGAGGGCTCGACGAGCGGGTACAGCCGGGATCTCTTCCCGCACTGGATCACCCAGTCCGGTACCTGCGACACCCGTGAACAGGTGCTGAAGCGCGACGGGATCGGCGTCACCGTCAACAGCAGCTGCCAGCCGACCGCCGGCCGCTGGTACAGCGTGTACGACGCCACCTACGTCGAAACGTCGTCCGGTGTCGACATCGACCACATCGTGCCGCTCGCCGAGGCGTGGAAGTCCGGCGCGAACGCCTGGACGACCGCACGCCGCCAGGAGTTCGCCAACAACCTCACCATCGCCCAGCTGATTGCCGTGTCGGCATCGAGTAACCGGTCGAAGGGTGACCAGGACCCGTCCGAGTGGCAGCCGCCGAACGCGTCCGTGCACTGCATCTACGCGCGTGAGTGGATCTGGGTGAAGTACACCTACGGCCTGTCGCTGCAGTCGGCTGAGAAGACCGCTCTGCAGCAGATGCTCGCGACCTGCTAGTCCTCCAGTAGATGGCGGCGCTGGGCGTGAATGCCGGCCTGGAACCGGGTCCGCGCGCCCAGCGTCTCCATCAGCTCGGCCACGCGCCGTCCGACGGTCCGGCTGCTCAGCGCGAGCTGCCGCGCGATCGCGTCGTCCTTGAACCCGGCCGCCAGCAAGGTCATCAGGCGCGCGTCCGTCGGGTCGGCCTTCGCCGACGGGACAACCGGCACGGCCTGGTCCCACAACAGCCAGAACATCTCGATCAGCGCGTCGAGCAACGCACACGGATGGACGACGAGCGCGCTGTCGACCAGCTGATCGACAGCCAGCGGCAGCAGCGCGATCTTCCCGTCGAACACGGCCAGCTTCATCGGCACCTGCGGATGCACCCGCGACGTCTCGCCGGCATCGGCCGCGCT
Source organism: Kribbella pratensis (assembly GCF_004365355.1). Lineage (GTDB taxonomy): Bacteria > Actinomycetota > Actinomycetes > Propionibacteriales > Kribbellaceae > Kribbella. The sequence continues at coordinate 1,989,647 of NZ_SODP01000001.1, forward strand.
GTACGCCTCGTCGACGCCGCCCGGGATGTCGAGCGAGTCGGGAGAGTAGATGCCGTGCACGACCACTCCGTCGCCGAGCAGTCCCCGCACCTTGGGATCCGAGTCGCCGGGCTGCGACGCGTACGGCGGCCGGTCGAGCACGAGGAGTTGCTGACCTGTCCCGTTGAGCAGTTGCGCGAACCGGGCCGCGATCGCTTCCTGACCGACGATCACCTCGACAAGGTTCTCCGGGCGATGCTGCTCCTGCGCACGCAGCTCGGTCATCATCACTCGAGCCTCCGCGCGAACCCGGTCGAGCTCAGCCCGTCGTACGGCGACCAACGCGTCGACCGCGACATCGGGACGGGTCGGGAGCAGGCGGACCGGGTCGTCGGAGGTCGTGGTCAGCAGACCGAGCTTCTCGAGCCGGCCGACCGTGTCGGCGAGGTCCCGCTCGTCGCGGCCGAGTTGCTCGGCCAGGTCGCGGACATCGCACCCGGGCGCCGACAGCAGCGCGCGGTAGGCCTCCTCATCGGGCGGCTCGACCCCTACCGTCTCCAGCATCCGATCAGGCTATCTCGTCTGCTGGACCGGCTCGACCGGTTTGGCGACTTCGCGACATGTCCGGGATAAGTCAGCCCCCGGCGAGGTGCGGACACCCCCGTAGTGGGGTAAGTCTGACGTGCTGGGCGCGCGCGGATCGGACAGGGGACGTCCGGTCAAGCCTCAACGCGCGCGCCCGCCCTTCTCTTCATCCTCAGGTAGCCGCGCCAGATCGTCCGCTGCAACTGCAGTGTCACGACCCCGGCGATCGTCATCCCGGCCAGGTTGATGCCCAACTGGGCCGCCGATCCACCGATCTGGTGCGGTGCCCACAGCGCGATCGACAGCGCGAGGTCGCCGGCCGCGGGGACTGTCGTCACCGAGATGAAGACGCCGACCAGAGCGTTCCCACGTCCGGCGGTCTGCGACAGCACGCCGGCGCATCCGGCCAGGACGGCCACCACCGCCGACCACTTGTCCGGCCGCCAGATGAATCCGGTCAGCGGCCGGGCCGCCGTCACGTTGCCGACGTCCACCCAGCCGACGGCCCGGGCCAGCAGCACGGCCACCACGGTGAGTGCGATCGCGAGCGCGAATCCCTTCACCAGCAAGGACGCCGATCGCCAGATCAGGCCGGGTTTGCGAAGGAACAGGCCGACCGCGAGCGCGGCCACCACGCCGAACTCCGGGCCGACGACCATGGCGCCGACCACCAGGATCGCCGAATCGGTGATCACTGCGACCGAGGCGATCATCGTCGCCAGCGTGAGGAAGGCGTAGTACACCCACGAGCCGCCGGCTTCGTTGTATGCCTGGTCGAGCACGGCGTCCCAGATGACCGCGTCGTCCGGTGCCCCCGGGGCTGCTTTCTCCGCGGCGCGGGCGTTGCGGGACGGGGCCGAGTCGACCGAGGTCAGCGCGACCGCGCCGTCGTCGTACAGGCCCTCGGCCTTCAGGAACGCGAGGATGTCCGAGGTGGCCTCACGGGTCACGTCGCACTCGATCACGTCGCCCTCAGGTCGGCGGGCGGCGCCGGGCAGCTGGACGATGCTCGTCACGCGCGGGTCGCCGACGAGCGTGTCCAGAACCCGCTCGGTACAGCGCGTCGGGACGATGAGACGAAGGTGCATCACCAGCGACATGGTGCCAGTCCCGACGGCCGGCATGGGTTGCGGCCACGCGCCTGACCTCTCAGCTGGCTCTCAGATGCGACCATGGAACCTCGTGACGCACTGATGTGAGGGAGGCACGATGAGTGAAAGTGCTGCCGCCGCCGCGCCGGACACAGGGGAGCGCCCGGAGCTGAAGCGGGTGATGGGACCCGGACTTCTGCTGTTGTTCGTCGTCGGCGACATTCTCGGCACCGGCGTCTATGCGCTGACCGGCAAGGTGGCGGGCGAGGTCGGCGGAGCGGTCTGGCTGCCGTTCCTGTGCGCGTTCGTCGTCGCGATGCTGACCGCGACCAGTTACCTCGAGCTCGTCACGAAGTACCCCAAAGCCGGCGGCGCCGCGGTCTACACGCACAAGGCATTCGGGATCCACTTCCTCACGTTCCTGCTGACGTTCGCGGTGATGTGCTCGGGCCTGACCTCGGCGTCGAGCGCGTCGAAGGCGTTCGCGGCGAACTTCTTCTCGGCCGCGCACATCGACCCCGACCGCGGTGCGGTGCTGATGATCACCGCGCTCGCCTTCATGACGCTGATCGCGCTCGTGAACCTGCGCGGCGTCGGCGAGAGCGTGAAGGCGAACGTCGTACTCACCTGCGTCGAGCTGAGCGGTCTGCTGATCGTGATCGGGATCGGGGCGTGGGCGCTGATCGGCGGCGACGGCGACACGTCGCGGCTGACCGACTTCCATGTGCCGGACGGCGAGTCATCGTTCGGTGCCGTGACGGCGGCGACGGCTCTGGCGTTCTTCGCGATGGTCGGCTTCGAGGACTCGGTGAACATGGCCGAGGAGACCAAGGACCCGGTCAAGATCTTCCCGAAGATGATGCTGATCGGCCTGAGCATCACCGGCGTCATCTACGTGCTGGTCGCGATCTCCGCGGTCGCTCTGGTCTCGCCCGACGAACTCAACAAGGGCGCGACGCCGCTGCTGAAGGTCGTCCAGGCCGGTGCGCCCGGGTTCCCACTCGAGGTGTTCGCGTGGATCACGATGTTCGCGGTCGCGAACTCCGCCCTGATCAACATGCTGATGGCGAGCCGCCTGCTGTACGGGATGTCGCATGAGCGGGTGCTGCCCGGCCCGCTCGGCCGGGTCCTGCGCAAACGGCGTACGCCGTACATCGCGATCCTGTTCACCACGCTGCTCGCGTTCGCATTGATCGGGTACGCCGACCTCGCGGCGCTCGGTGGCACGACGGCGTTCCTGCTGCTGTGCGTGTTCGCGATCGTGAACGTCGCGGTGCTGGTGCTGCGGCGGGACAAGGTCGAGCACAAGCACTTCAACGCACCGACCGCGTTGCCCGTGCTCGGTGTCGTGCTGTGTGTCTATCTGGCCAGCCCGCTGTCCGGGCGGGACTCGGCGGACTACAAGATCGCCGGCTGGCTGATGCTCGTCGGGGTCGGGCTGTGGGCCATCACCTGGCTGCTGAACAAGTACGTGTTCAAGCGGCACGCCGATTTCGATCCGTCGCATCTTGACCCGCAAGGCCCGGTGAACTGACCGGCCCGAACGCCGCGAGCAGCACCGTCGCAAGGGCCGTGAGCCCGGTGGCGACGGCGATCCAGCCGAGTGCCGGGTAGCCCGCGCCGGCATCGATCGCCAGACCGCCGAGCCACGGCCCGACTGTGATGCCGACGTTGAACGCGGAGAAGTTGGTTGCGGTCGCCAACGTCGGCGCGTCGCCGGCGAGGCTGAACACGCGGGCGTTCAGCGCTGGGTTGGCGGCGAAGCCGAAGCCGCCCAGCAGTGCGACGGCGGTGATCGCTGGGGCCGGGTCGGAGGCGGTCATCGCGAGGACGCCTGACAGGACCACGAGTCCGGTGATGCTGATGAACAAGGTGCGGAACGGGAGGGCGTCGGCGAATCGTCCGCCCGAGCTGATCCCGACGAATGATCCGAGCCCGTAGAGAGCGAGTACGCCCGGGACGGCGCCCGAGGCCAGGCCGGTCGTCGCTATCAGCAGCGGGGCCAGGTAGCTGAAGACGACGAGGATCGTCGCTGTGACGAGGGCCGTCGTGGCGAAGGCGAGCCACAAGCGGGCGTTGACGAGGACTCGCAGCTCGTCGCCGAGTCGTGGCGCGGTTGCCGGATCGGGCCGATCGCCGGGGACCGTTGCCAGGACGCCCGACATGGCCAAGGTGCAGAGGATGGCGACGGTCCAGAAGGCGGAGCGCCAGCCGAGGTGCTGGCCGAGGACGGTGCCGAGCGGGAGGCCGAGAATGATCGCGACGGTGAGGCCGCCGGTGACGATGCTCATCGCGCGGGCTCGGCGTGCGGTGTCGACCAGCGCCATCACGGTGACAGCGGCAACCGACCAGAATCCCGCGTACACGAAGGCGCCGACGATACGAGTGACGAGCAGGACGGTGTAGCTCGGCGTCAGGGCACCGGCCACGTGGGACAAGACGAACACGGCCAGGAACACGAGCAACGCCGTACGACGGGACCAGGTCAGCGTGACGACGGCGAGAACCGGTGCGCCGACCAGCATGCCGAGCGCGAACGCGGAGATCAGCAGTCCGGCCTGGGGGATCGTCACCTGCAGATCGGCCGACAGCTCCGGCAACAGGCCGGCGAGCATCAGTTCGGACGTCCCCTGCGCGAAGATGCTCAGACCAAGGACATACACAGCAATTGGCATCGTTCCCCCTCACCCGACGAGTGCCACTGGGAGTATCTCAGAGATCACTGTCCGCTGTCGCCGCGCCTGTCATAAGCTGAGACTTGAGGGAGTACGGCATGGTTGAGATATGAGCTCGCATACTCCGGCGAAACGCTCCGGGCGGAGTGTGGACACCGCCAAGATCGGCGGCGGGTTCAAGCTGCTCGCGGCGCTGCTCGGCCTGATGTGGCTGAGCGAGGTCATCGACAGCGCGACCAACGGCTCACTCGATCAGTACGGGATCATTTCCCGCGAGCCGCGCGGTCTGGTCGGCATCCTGACCGCGCCGTTCCTGCACCTCGGGTTCGGCCATCTGATCTCGAACACGCTGCCGCTGGTCACGCTCGGTGCGATCATCGCGATCAGCGGCGCGACCCGGCTCTTCCAGGTGACCGCGATCGTGACGGTGCTCGGCGGGTTCGGCACCTGGCTGATCTCACCGCCGAACACGATCACGATCGGCGCGAGCGGGCTGGTCTTCGGGTACGCGTCGTACCTGATCGTGCGGGGGCTGTTCAACCGGCGGCTCGGCCAGGTCGTGATCGGGATCCTCGTGATCATGGTGTGGGGCAGCGCTCTGCTGACCAGCCTGCTGCCACAGGACGGGATCTCCTGGCAGGGTCACCTGTGCGGCGCCATCGCCGGTCTGCTCGCGGCGTGGGTGCTGGCCGACGACAAGCGCCGCGTCAAATAAGCGTGCCGGGATCCGTGTTCGAACCGCAGACGACTACCACGACCCGCTCGCCGGCTGCCGGTTTGTAGGCGCCGGACGCCAAGGCGGACCAGGCAACTGCTCCGCCGTGCTCGGTGGCGAGATGGTATTCGTGCCAGAGCTGTTTGCGGGCGGCAACGATCGCGTCGTCCTCCACGAGGACGGACTGCACGTGATGGGCCTGGACCGCGGCGTGGGCGAGGTCGCCCAGGCGGCGGGCGCCGAGCGAGTCGGCTGCGACGCCGGCGACCGGGCCGTCGGCCGGCCGGCCTGCCTCGAGAGCACGATGCATGGTGGGGGCCAGGACCGGCTCTACGCCCACGACCTGCGCGTTGTCGCCGATCGCGGTCGCGATGCCGGCGATCAGGCCGCCACCACCTACGGCGACCAGCACGGTGTCGAACATGCCGGCCTGTTCGAGGAGCTCGAGGCCGACGGTGCCCTGGCCGGCGACGACCTCCGGCTGGTCGTAGGCATGAACAAGCAGTGCGCCCGACTCTTCCTGTGCCGCAAGGGCTGCCTGGTACGCCTCGGCGTACTCGCTGCCGACCTGTACGACGTCCGCGTCGAGCGTCCGCAGCTTGCCGAGCTTCGCGGCCGGGGTGGTCTCGGGGACGAAGATCCGCGCCGGTACGCCGAGCTCCCGGGCCGCGTACGCCGCCGCAAGCCCGTGGTTGCCGCCCGACGCGGCGACGATGCCCTGACCGGTCAGCTCGCCGCTGTCCTTGGCGCTCAGGAGCCGGTTGAACGCGCCGCGCGGCTTGAACGAGCCGGTGTGCTGGAGCAGTTCGAGCTTGAACGTGAGGCCCGGCGCGACCTCGATCACCGGCGTACGGCGGACCCGCCCTGCGATCCGCTCCGCGGCCTGCCGCACGTCATCGACACTTACCGTCATGCCCCAACCCTGCCACGATGGGAGGAAGTCGACTGACGGAGGCTATCGAATGGGCGCGTACGACGAGAGCTACCGGCGGAGCCTGGACGACCCGCACGGGTTCTGGCTGGATGCGGCGGAGGCGATCTCCTGGACGCGTCCACCGACCCGCGCGATCGACGCCACCGATGGCCCGATCTACCGCTGGTATCCCGACGGCGTGCTCAACACGTCGTACAACGCCCTGGACCGCCACGTAGAAGCAGGTCACGGCGACCGGACGGCCCTCATCTACGACTCGCCGGTCACCGGCACCGGCGCGACCTTCACGTACGCCGAGCTGCGCGACGAGGTCGCTCGATTCGCGGGCGCGCTGGCATCCCTCGGAGTCGGCAAAGGTGACCGGGTCATCGTTTACATGCCGATGGTCCCGGAAGCAGTCGTGGCCATGCTCGCGTGCGCCCGGCTCGGCGCAATCCATTCGGTGGTGTTCGGCGGCTTCGCCCCGCGCGAGCTGGCCGCCCGCATCGACGACGCAACGCCGAAGGTCATCGTCGCGGCCTCCTGCGGCATCGAGCCGACACGGGTCGTCGAGTACAAACCGATCATCGACGAGGCCCTCCGGATCTCCCAGCACCAGCCCGAGCACACCGTCGTCCTCCAGCGCCCACAGGCCGAGGCCACGCTGGGCGAGCACGACCTCGACTGGACCGACCTCACCGCGAAGGCCGAGCCCGCCGATCCGGTCCCGGTCGACGCGACCGACCCGCTCTACATCCTCTACACCTCCGGTACGACGGGGAAGCCGAAAGGCGTCGTCCGCGACAACGGAGGCCACGCCGTCGCACTCGCCTGGACGATGCGCAACGTGTACGACATCGGCCCGGGCGATGTCTGGTGGACCGCCTCCGACGTCGGTTGGGTCGTCGGCCACTCGTACATCGTCTACGCTCCGCTCCTCGTCGGCGCGACCACCGTCCTCTACGAGGGCAAGCCGGTCGGTACGCCGGATGCCGGCGCGTTCTGGCGGGTGATCTCCGAGCACGGCGTGAAGGCCCTGTTCACCGCCCCGACCGCGATCCGCGCGATCAAGAAGGTCGACCCGGAGGCGGCCGAGCTGGCGAAGTACCCGATGGAGAGCTTCCGGACGTTGTTCCTGGCGGGGGAGCGGCTCGACCCGGAGACGTACCACTGGGCGCACGAGCACCTCGGCGTACCGGTCGTGGACCACTGGTGGCAGACCGAGACCGGCTGGCCGATCGCGGCCAACCCGCGCGGGCTGGAGCCACTGCCGACCAAGCCGGGCTCGGCGACCGTGCCGATGCCGGGCTGGAACGTGCAGATCCTCGATGCGTACGGCAAGGAACTGCTGCCGCAGCAGGAGGGCGCGATCGCGATCAAGCTGCCGCTGCCGCCGGGCGCGTTGCCGACGCTGTGGGGCGACGACCAGCGCTACATCGACAGCTACCTCAAGGAGTACGACGGCTACTACCTGACCGGCGACGGCGGGTTCATCGACGAGGATGGGTACATCTTCGTGATGGGCCGCACCGACGACGTGATCAACGTTGCCGGTCACCGGTTGTCGACCGGTTCGATCGAGGCGGTCGTCGCGGCGAACGCTGCCGTGGCGGAGTGCGCGGTGATCGGCGTACACGATCCGTTGAAGGGGCAGTTGCCGCGAGCGCTCGTCGTACTGAAGGCCGGCGCCTCGGTGAGCGAGGAGACGCTGCGCGACGAGCTGGTGGCCGCCGTACGCCGGGAGATCGGGCCGGTGGCGGCGTTCCGGGACGTGTCGATCGTGGACGCGTTGCCGAAGACCCGCTCGGGCAAGATCCTGCGCCGGACCATGCGCGGGATCGCCGACGGGCGGGACGAGCCGGTGCCGTCGACGATCGAGGATCCCGGAGTACTCGACGCCCTACGCCCCGTGCTGCGTCCGGTCTTGGGCAGCCAGGAAGGCTAGGACGGCCGGACTCGCGACCGACCGGAACTCGTGGAAGTAGGCGTGCCGAGCGCCTTCGATCAGCTCGACGCGCGCTCCCGGGATGCGGTCGGCGAGGAGTTGCGCGTTGGCAGCCGGACTGAAGATGTCGTCGGAGCCGTGCAGGATGAGGGTCGGCGCTGTGATGCTCGGGAGGCCGTCCCACGCCTCGTGCCTGTTGCTGGCAACCAGGTGCCGGCCCTTGGCGTACGACGGCATGGACGTGTCACCGAGCACGTAATACGGGCCGGGGTTCTGCGCGAGCCAACCGGGCGTGTACATCAGCTCGAGCAGCACCCGATCGGTCCGCGCCGGATCGGCCAGCGCCTTCCGGATCTCCTGGCTCCGCTCGTACCCGTGGGCCGCTCCGGGTGACGTGCACCCGAGGACGAGCGCGTCGATCCGCTCCGGATGGTCGATCGCGAGCCACTGAGCGACCCGTCCGCCCATCGAGGTGCCGTAAATGTTCGCGCTGTTCAGTCCGAGGTCGTCCAGCACAGCCACCACGTCCTGCGCGAAGCCGCGGGTGCTGTACACCTCGTCCGGCTTGTCGCTGGCTCCTGTCCCGCGCCAGTCCAGGGTGACTGTCCGGTGCCCCTCGAAGTCGGAGCGGATCGGATCCCAGCAGGTGTGGTTGTTCGACTGGCCGGCCAGCAACACAAGTGGTTGCCCCTCACCCCGAACCTGATAAGCGATCCGCGTCCCGTCGATGGTTGCTGCGTGCGGCACAGAGATAGTGTGCAGGTATGCGAGTCGTCATTGCAGGTGGACACGGACAGATCGCGCTGCGGCTGACGAAGCTGCTGAGCGGTGACGGTCACGAGGTGGTCGGGCTGGTACGCAACCCGGATCACGAGGCCGACATCGCGGCCGCCGGCGGTCAGGCCGCCGTACTCGACCTGGAGCAGGCGGACGCGAGCGCGGTCGCCAAGGTCCTGGCCGGCGCGGACGTCGCGGTCTTCTCGGCCGGCGCCGGTCCGGGCAGTGGGAACGCGCGCAAGGACACGGTCGACCGCGGTGCGGCCGTCCTGTTCGCGGACGCGGCCGAGCAAGCCGGCGTACGGCGTCACCTCCAGGTCAGCTCGATGGGCGCGGACCGTGCCGACTCGCTGACCGACAACGAGACCTTCACGATCTATCTGAAGGCCAAGTGGGCCGCCGAGCAGGACCTGCGGTCCCGCGACCTCGACTGGACCATCCTGCGGCCGGGCAGTCTGACCAATGATCCCGGCACCGGGAAGGTCTATCTCGCCGACAAGACCGGCAACGGCCGCGTCAGCCGCGACGACGTTGCGCTGGTGCTGGCCGGACTCTGTGACACCCCGGCCTCGATCGGCCGGACACTCGAGCTCATCGCCGGTGACACGCCGGTCAACGAGGCCCTCGAGTCCCTCTAACGTTGCCACAAGCAACAGAATGTGACGGATCAGGGAAGATGGCAGAAACACTGCGCCAGGTGACCTTCGAGCGCGTGGCGAACAGCAGCTACGAGGTGCGCAACGTCCGCGGCGGCACGATCCGGGTCGGCTCCGGCGGCGCGGACACCGACTTCACCCCGGTCGAGCTGCTGCTGGCCGCGATCGGGACCTGCTCGGCGATCGACGTCGACATCGTCGTGAGCCGGCGCGCGGAGCCGACCGAGTTCCGGGCGGTCGTGCGCGGGGACAAGGTGCGGGACGCCGACGAGGGCAACCGGATGGACAACCTCGCGGTCGAGTTCGTCGTGCACTTCCCCGAGGGCGAGGACGGCGACAAGGCCCGCGAGGCGCTGCCGCGTGCGGTGAAGATGTCGCACGACCGGCTCTGCACGGTCAGCCGGACGGTCGAGCTCGGCACTCCGATCACGACCACCGTCAACGACTGAGGACCTGGCGGCCGCGCGGCGCCTTGGCTGGCTCAGATGCATCTGTCGCGATGTATCTGAGCTGATGTAGATTCCGGGGCTGTGAACGGTGTGGAGCTCTTCCTGCTCGGACGGGCGCTGATGAAGATCGGCGAGGACGCGTTGCCGGAGCCGCCGGATGGAGCGGGGAAGTACGCCGGCAGCGCACGGATGGTGCTGATCGTCGCGAGCGATATCGCCGGGCACCCCGAGAGCGCGGTGGGGGAGATCGCTGCGCGGACCGGTCTGCCGCAGAGCCAGGTGTCGACCGCGATCGCGCGGCTGAAGGAGGCCGGCTCGGTCATCACGACCATCGACCCCGCCGACCGACGGCGCGCCCTGGTCAGCCAATCGCCCGACGCCTCGGACCGGTTGGCCCAGGTCCGCGCCACCACGATCGAACCCGCACTCGCCAAGGCTCTCGGCACCGACGACCCGGCCCGCGTCGCTAAGGTCTCGCACGTCCTCGAGCAGCTCGCTCGCGACCTGCTACCGAACCGGTCAGGCGGCTAGGAACTCGCTGGCCGCACGCAGGCGGGTCCGCAGCACCGCCTGCGTCCGCCGGCTGTCGAGCTGGATCTCCGACGGTTCACCCGGGATCGAGGGGAGCGCCTCCGGGTTGAGCCCGTCGCGGATCGCGATGAGCCGGCCGAGCTCGAGACGGCTCAAAGCCTCGGGGCCGGCGACATGCGTGATGCCGTTGACGTCGGACCTCAGCAGTTCCAGCAACGCCGACGCCAGGTCCGTGACGTGGATGGGGCAGCGGATGTTGCCGGTGTAGAACGCTCCGGGTTCGCCGGCGGCCAGCCGACGTACACGCTGCTCCTCTACCGAGCGGCCGTCCGACCCGACGATGAGCGACGTACGCGCGATCACCGCATCCGAGGCGATCGCGTGGATCGCCGTCTCCGCAGCAGCCTTCGCGGCGCCGTACGGCGTGATCGGGCACGGCGCCTCGTGCTCGTGGTACGCCGTCTTGCGCGGGCCGAACACCACATCGGTCGAGACGAACACGAGCCTGGCGCTACCCGCGGCCAACGCGACGTTGACCGCGCCGAGCGCAGTCGTCGCCCAGTCGTCCTGCCGGTAGGCGGTGTGGATGATGCCGTCCGGGCGCACGCTGCGGATCACGTCCCGCACCTGGTCGCGCCGGCGTACGTCGAGCTGCACTCCGCCCGGCAGAGCCTGCGAGTGGTACGCCGGTACGACGTCAATCGCTTGTTTTCCGGCGCAGAGCAGGAGTTCACGCCCCAGGAGACCTGTGGCCCCAGTGACGAGCAACCTCACCCCACAACTCTATGACGTTCCAGCCGCCACCCCGCAGTCCGCGTGGCGCGTTTGACCTCGCCGACCGTTCGGACCTTCCGCGGCGTCATCCACGACTGCGACGGCTTGTGCAACATCCACCCGTCGCCGATGGTCAGCGCCGCGTGCTGGACCTGCGATGCGGCGTCGCGCCAGACGAACACAGTGCCCGGTACGTCGTCCCGCCCGCCGCGCTCCGTGTGGTCCGCGAGCCACTCCTCGAACGGCTCCCGCAGCATCCACACGCTCTCCGCGCCCTCGACTCCGCAGGCCGCCATGACAGTCCCGAAGCAGTTCGGCCCACTCCCGTCCGCAAACGTCCCCGCCAACTCCCGAGCTCGCGGCAATTGTTTCGGCCAACTGCGAACCTCTGCATGCCTGCTCGGCCCAAGGTCCTCACTGACGATCTCCGGCAGGACTCTGCCGGGCTCGGTCAACAGTGACTTCCACCAGACGAATCGGTGTCCGTCCGCCTGCTGCCGGATGCCTGCCCCGAGAACACCCGCCCACTTCCGAACCGTCGGTACCGCCCCACGCCCGTAGTTCACCTGCGCACGCACCAGCGCGGCCCGGGTCGCCATCGGCAGCTCGCAGTACGCCGCCTCGCTCAGCCAGACGGTCCGCGCAGCGCGCCGGTCGATGTTGTAGATCCGGTAGGTGTCACGATCCTCTGGCGTCGGCTCGCGGTCGTCAGGCTCGAGTTTCCAGTCGGTCGCCTGCTTCTTCGTGACGAAGAACGGCTGCTCGTCCGGCGCGAGCCAGTTCACCCATCGCTCCAGCAGGTCGGGCGAGACGTCGATCCCCAGGACGGTCAGCACCCGGCAACGCTCTCACTCCCGGACGGAGTCGGTCACCGGCTTTTCCGGTCCGCGATACCGCTGGGTCTGCGAGTAGACCAGGTTGGTCGTCGTACTCCCGAAGTCGGTCAGCTCGTTGACGAGCTCCTCGAGATGCGGCATCGACGCCGCCGCGACCTTCAGCGTGTAGCAGTCGTCGCCGGTGGTCCGCAGGCACTCGAGGATCTCGCGCCGTTCGGCCAGCAGCCGGTGCAGCGGCTCGTGCTTGTTGCCCGGGTACTTCAGCCGTACGACGGCCAGCACCGGGTAGCCGACCTTGGTCAGATCGACCTCGGCGCGATAACCGGTGATGACACCGATCGACTCGAGGCGGCGTACGCGCTCGGTGGTCGCCGACGCGCTGAGGCTGACCCGCCGGCCGAGCTCGGTCAGCGAGATCCGGGCGTCCTCCTGCAGCTCGCTGAGGATCGCCCAGTCGGTCGAATCGAGAGTCTCGGTCACCTGGCCAATCTACCGGCGATTCCCCGGCGCGAGGCGTCGTACGCCAGGAAGAATCTCTTCAGAACGCGATGGCTGCCTGGATAGCCTGAGGGCGTGGAACTTGGCGTGAACGTGCCGAACTTCGGCCCTGGTACGAATCCGGCACGGCTGCGCGACTGGGCGCGCGTGGTCGAAGGACTTGGGTACGACCTGCTGATGGTGTCCGACCACGTCGTCATCACGCCGGATGTGGCCGAGCAGTACCCGGCGCCCTTCTACGAACCGTTCACCACGCTGAGCTGGCTGGCCGGCATCACCGAGCGGGTCCGGCTGGGGACGACGGTGCTGATCGCGCCGTACCGGCATCCGTTGCTCGTGGCAAGGATGGCGGCGAACCTCGACCAGCTCAGCGGCGGCCGGCTCGTGCTCGGCGTCGGCGCCGGTTGGGCGCGGCAGGAGTTTGAAGCGCTGGGGGCCGAGCATGGCCGGCGCGGACGCGACACCGACGAACTGCTGGCCGAACTCCGGCGCGCATGGGCCGACACAGCCGACTACGGCGTCGGCAACATCCCGCTCTGGGTCGGCGGCAGCAGTCCGGCAGCCCTCCGCCGTACCATACGGTTTGGTACGGCGTGGCATCCGCTGCGTCAGCGCCTCGACCAGATGCGCTCGGGTCTGGACCAGTTGCGGACCATCGCCGGATCGCTCGATCGGCCGGTTCCCGGGTTCGCGCCGCGCATCCTGCTGCGGCTGACGGACAAGCCACTGCCTGACGACGAGCGCGTCGCCGGCGAAGGCACGGTAGAGCAGGTGATCGAGGACCTCGACGTACTGCGGGAGCTTGGCGCGCAGAGCGTCGTACTCGATCCCTATCAGGGCGACCCCGCCGAGACGGAACGGCCCGAGACGGCCTGGCAGATGCTCGCGACAACTAGAGACTCTTGGAGACGACGTGACACCTGAAGCCGAAGAATTCCTGCGCCGCGCAATCGCACTGGCCGCGGCCGCGCGTGAAGCAGGCGACCCGCCGTTCGGCTCGCTGCTGGTCGGGCCGAACGGGACCGTGCTGGCCGAGGACCACAACACCACGATCAGCGAAGGCAACATCAGCTTCCACCCGGAGCTCAAGCTCGCCGTCTGGGCCGCACAGCATTTGTCACCCGAGGACGCGGCCGGCACGACCATGTACACCAGCTGCCAGCCGTGCGGAATGTGCACCGGTGCGCTCGCCCGTTCCGGGCTCGGCCGCGTGGTCTACGCGTTGTCAGGCGAGCAGCTCGACGGATTGAAGTCCACCGGCAGCTTTCCCGCCGTACCGCAGGAAGGACCTGCGCTGTACGACGAGGCGCGCGTGCCGGTGGACGGGTACTACGTCTGAGCTGTTACTTCACCGGGGTGAGGCAGAGCGTGTACTTGGTCGAGCGGTGCTGGTAGACGTACGACGCCTCGGCGCCTTCGAACTGGTCGCACTGGCTGTCGTCGGTCGAGTCGTCGATCTTGCCGACGATCTTGTACTCGGCGTCGGACGACGTGCAGTCGACGACCTTCACGTCCGGGTTCGACGAGGTGCCGTTGTTCACCACGCAGGCTCCGACGGTGGCCTTCGCCTCGGTCGAGTTCAGGTTGCCGACGACGATCAGGGCGATCACCGCGATCGGCAGCAGCAGCATCAGCATCGCCGGACGCTGGAACAGCGGCTTGCCCGGGTCCATCGGCCGGCCCGGGCCCGGCTGCGGCTCCGGCAGGCGCTTGAACTTCTGCATCGGGCCGATGTTCAGCAGCATCGTGATCGGGTTGATGATCGACGAGCCGATGCCCCACCAGCCCTGCCACAGGCTCTTCGACGTCATGTCGCGGACCGACGCGATCCCGCAGGTCCGGCAGAACGGGCCCTGCAACTTGAGGAACCGCATCAGGATGATCATCCCCTGGTGACCGCGCACGGTCGCCTCGACCGCCGGGTAGCCACCACAGAACCGGCAGGTCATCTGGCCCTGCGGCGCGAACGACTGCTGGGCGCCCTGCTGCGGGAACGACTGGCCGAACTGCGGCTGGGCCGGGTACTGACCCTGCGGGAACTGAGCCTGCTGCTGGGGGGCCTGCTGATACGGCTGGCCGTGGAACTGCTGCTGGCCCGGCTGCTGACCGGGGTACTGGCCCGGCTGCTGCTGCTCAGGCTGGGTGTACTGCGGGAACTGCTGCGGCGGCGGACCGTAGCCGGCCGGCTGACCGGAGTACGGGTTCTGTGGCGGCTGGGGAGGGGATGTGGTCACGAATGGTTCCTGAGGCTTGGTCGGGACACGCTGAACCATGGCACCTTACTCACCTCAATGGTCCATTCGGCCGTGGATATGCGACAGTTCGCCGCATGCTGACCATCGGCCCTCTGACATCTACCGACCGTGACGCCTGGCAACGACTCTTCGTCGGCTACAACGAGTTCTACGGCCGCACGATGCCGGACGAGTTCTTCGACCAGGCGTGGACGAGATTCCAGCAGGACGTCGAAGTACACGCCCTAGGTGCACGGCTGGAAGGTCAGCTGGTCGGCATCACGCACTTCCTGACGCATGCGAGCACAACCGCGCCGGACTCCTGCTACCTGCAGGACCTGTTCACCGCTCCGGAGGCACGCGGCCAGGGTGCGGCGCGAGCGCTGATCGCGGCGGTCACCGACTGGGCACGCGAGCAAGGCTGCGGCCGGGTCTACTGGGCGACGCATGAGAGCAACACGACCGCACGCCGGCTCTACGATCAGGTCGCCGAGAACCGCGGCTTCATCCTCTACACGATCCCGCTGTAGCGGTCCGTGAGCTCGCGGCCGAGACGAGCCAGTTCGGCCTGGACCTCAGGCGGGTCGAGCACCTCGATCGACCCGCCCCAGCCGGCCAGTTCCTGGGCGATCATCAGGGGAGTGGGCGCCGAGATCTTCAGCCGGACCCGGTCGCCGTCCGCCCCGTCGACCTCGCAGTTGCGGCCGAGTCGGTCCTGCATCACCCAGACGTGCCGTTGGTCCATCAGGACCGTTGCCGTCAGCCCCGATCGCCGTTCCTCCATCCGCTCGACGATCTCGCCCCAGGCTGTGGACAGGTCGAACCCTTCCGGCCGCTCGAACGTCTCCTCCGTCGCCTGGGCCGCCACCACACGATCGATCCGGAACGTACGTTGGCCCCGGTCGGTCCAGGCGATCAGATACCAGATGTCGTCCTTGTCCACGAGTCCGAGCGGATCGACCATCCGCTCCGAGGGCTGATGCCCGCGGCCCGAGTAGACCAGTCGCACCCGGTTCCGGCGTACGACGGCATCTTGCAGGCTGCGTACCAGCTCCGGACGCTCCTTCGCGTGGGCGCCCCAGCGCGCCGGATCGATCACGACTGCCTCGGCCGCGGCCTGCGCGTGCTCGCGGAACGTGCCCGGCAGCGCTCGGACGAGTTTGCGGAGCGCCGCCTTCGCCTCGGGTGCGATCGACGCCGCGGGGCCGACAAGGAGGAACAACGCCTGCGCTTCTGCTGCCGTGAGTCCGCTCAGGTCGGTGCGAGCGCCACCGACCAGTTGCCAGCCGCCGTTACGGCCGGGCTGTGGATAAACCGGGATGCCCGCTGTGGACAACGCCTCGAGATCGCGTCGCGCGGTCGCGACCGAGATCTCCAGCTCCTGTGCGACGTCGGCCGCAGTCACGCGGCCGCGGGCCTGCATCAGCAACAACACCGCTACCAATCGATCTGCCCGCACGCTCCGATCGTCGCAGACAAACTGCTCGTCTCGTGAGCACTACTGTCTTTCTGTCGGAGGTGCACGCTAGCCTCGGTTCCGGACGGACACCTTCCGGAATGGTGAGCGATGGCGTACGACGTGAGCCCGACAGCCCGGACCTTGATGGTCCTCGAGCTGATCCAGAACAGCCCCGGCATCACTGCCGATCAGTTGGGGGACAAGCTCGGCGTCTCCGAACGCGCCGCCCGCCGGTACGTCGCGATCCTGCGTGAGGCCGACATCCCGATCGAGTCCGTCCGCGGCCCGTACGGCGGGTACCGCGTCGGCCGCGGGCTGCGGCTGCCCCCGCTGATGTTCAGCACGACCGAGGCGCTCGGCCTGGTGATGGCGGTGCTGGAAGGACCGCGCGGCGCGGCGGACCCGGTCGAGAACGCGCTCGGCAAGATCATCCGCGTGCTGCCCGAGCAGATCGCCCGCTCGACCGACGCGATCCGCCGGGTCAGCGCCCGCGGCCCCGACCCGGGCGCCCGCACGCCGGAGCCCGAGATCACGGCCGCGCTGGTGTCGTACAGCACCGAGTGCCGGCAGGTCCGCATCCACTACCGCCGCCACCACGACAGCGAGTGGCCGATGGAGGTCGACCCCTGGGCAGTCGTCGTACGCCGGGGCCGCTGGTATCTCCTGTGCTGGTCCCACGCCAAGGACTCCCAACGCGTCCTCCGCGTCGACAAGGTCACCAAGGTCGAGCCCCTCACCCAGGACTTCACGCCACCACCCGATCTGGACCCACTCGCGGCCGTCGAGGAGCACCTGGCCCTCGGCTGGAAATACCCCATCGAGGTCATGATCGACGCCCCTCGCGCCGACGCGGCCTGCTGGATCCCACGCTCCATGGGCCGGCTCGAAGCCATCGACGAAACCCACACCCGCCTCCTCGCCAGCACCGACGAGCCCGACTGGTACGCCGCCCAACTAACCGCCATCCGAGCCCCCTACCAAATCCTCGGCAGCCCCGAAATCCAATCCGCCTCCCAAGAGTTGGGCCGCCGCCTCATCACCGCAAGCACCCTGGACTGATGCGACTGAACACCGTGACGTGGGGCTCCGGCGATCGCGTCGCCCTCCTCGTCCACGGCATGCTCGGCAGCGCCGCGCAGTACCACCAAGTCGGTCCCGCACTCGCAGAGCGTGGTTATCGGGCGATCGCGGTTGACCTGCCTGGTCACGGCGACTCTCCAGCGGCGCCGGACGCGACGATGGACCTCTTCGTGGACGCCGTACTCGAGTCTGTCGACCCCAAGCCGTCGCTCGCCATCGGCCACTCGCTCGGCGCAGTCGTTCTGTCTCATGCACTACCTCGGCTGCGTCCGGCTCGAGTTGTTTACGTCGACGTACCGTTCGACAGCCCGTCGGGAGATCCGCCGGCCGCCGACGTACGGGAACGATTCACCGCAGCTCGGGCCGCCCGTACCGAGCACCAGCTGCGCGCCACACGCCCAGGCTGGTCCGCCGAGGACTGCCGATGGGAGGCCGAGGCGGCAGCGAAGTTCGATGTGGACACGGCGGTGGCGCTCGAGCGGTCCTACCCCGGGCAGGTGATACGCCGGCCGACCATCCCGTCGCTGGTGATCAGGGCCGAGCCAAGTCGGTACTTGTCGACGGAGCGCGCTCGGGAACTGGAGGAGCTGGGATTCTCGGTCCGCTCTGTCCGTGGTGCGGGGCATTGTGTCTGGTACGGGTTCCTCGATGACTTCATGGCAACGCTGGACACGTGGGAGGCGTGATGGATGGGGTCGAGTTTGCGGGGGAGATTTGGTATTGGCGGGGGCCGGCGCCTTGGTACTTCATTACGGTGCCGGAGGAGGAGTGTGCGTACTTCGAGGCTGAGTCGAGCTTTGTCAGTTACGGCTGGGGGATGATCCCGGTCGTCGCGGAGATCGGTGGGACGGCGTGGGACACGTCGATGTTTCCGAAGGACGGGCGGTACCTGCTGCCGGTGAAGGCGTCGGTGCGGCGGGCCGAGGATCTCGACGACGGGGACGTGCCGACCGTGCGGTTGCGGCTGCGGGCCTGAAAACTGTCGGCGGTCGGGTCTAGCGTTTTGCGGTACATGAACGATGGGGAGGTAGCGGAAATGTCAACGCTGGCTGATCGGCCGAACACGGCCTTGTTGGTGGTCGACGTACAGAACGGTGTCGTGGCCGAGGCGCACGAGCGCGATCAGGTCGTGGCCAACATCAGCACACTGGTCGGCAAGGCCCGCGCCGGCGGCGTCCCGGTCGTGTGGGTCCAGCACTCGAGCGACAACCTCGTGAAGGACAGCGACGAGTGGCAGATCGTTCCTGAGCTGTCGCGCGACGGCTCCGAGGCCCTCGTCCACAAGACCTTCCCCGACTCCTTCGAAGCGACCGACCTCGAGGACGTCCTTGCCCGCGCCGGTATCGGCCACCTGATCGTGAGCGGCGCCCAGACCGACGAGTGCATCCGCTCCACCATCCACGGCGCCTTCGTCCGCGGGTACGACGTCACGCTGGTCGGCGACGCTCACACGACCGAGAACCTCTCGGAGTACGGCGCTCCGACGCCCGACAAGGTCATCGCCCACACCAACCTGTACTGGCAATACCACCGGGCACCAGGCCGCACCGCCGCCGTACGGAGCGCCGACGAGGTGACCTTCTAGGCGACGGCGGGGGCGACGCTTGCCGCCTCCGGCTCGCCGATTCAGCCCGAGACGGCGTCGAGTACGGCGAGGTCGTCGGGGGAGAGGGTGATGTCGGCCGCCATCAGGTTCTCCTCCAAGTGCTGCCGGCTCGACGTGCCCGGAATCGCGAGGACGTGCGCGCCCCGGCTCAGCGTCCACGCCAACCGGATCTGCGCGGGCGTCGCACCATGACGATCCGCGACCTCCTGCACGGCCGCGGACTCGGGCACCCCGCCGGCCTCGCGCGACTCCGCGGTCAGCGTGAAGAACGGCACGAACGCGATCCCCAGCTCACCGCACACACCCAGGATCTCGTCATTCACCCGACCAAATCCGACGCTGTACCGATTCTGCACCGCCACCACCGGAGCAATCTCCCGCGCCTCGTGAAGATGCTCGACCCGCACATTCGACACACCCAGGTGCCGAATCATGCCCTTCGCCTGCAGCTCGGCCAGTACGCCGAAATGCTCCGCGATCGACTTCATCCCGTGCAGCCGCAGATTGACCAGATCCAGCACCTCCACCCCGAGCGCCCGCAGATCACGCTCCAGCAGCGCCGGTAAGTCGTCCGGCCGCGCCAGCCCGTCCCTTGTCGGCCCCACCTTCGTCGCGACCACAAACTCGTCCGGGTACGGCGCGAGCGCGCGGCGGATCACGTCGTTCGCCCAGTCGAGGCTCTCGAACGACGTCTGTCCCGCTCCGCCGTGACTCGGATAGAACGCCGCGGTGTCGACGTGGTTCACGCCGAGCTCGACAGCGTGCCGCAGCAGCGCGACCGCTCGCTCCTGCAGGTCCGCCCCATCCGGGCCGGACCCGGCAAGACGCTTGGTGCCGAACCCGATCCGCCGTACCGCAATGTCCCCGAGCTGCCAGAATTCGCCGGACTTGCTTTCCGCAATTCCTGATGATAGGTTTAATGGCAGAGACGTATTTACCTGTGAATTCTGCATTCGGCCAGGATAAATCCTCGAAGGACATTCGTCCATCTTTTCCCAGACTTTTCTGCGTTATTCTGCGCGCGTGGGACTCACCGACCGACAACAAGTTCTCCTCGACACCTGGCTGCCCTCGGCCCAGCTCGTCAAGGACCACAGCTGGGGTCTGATCGGCACACTCGTACTTGAGCTCATCCACAACGGTGAGCGCTACATCGCGAAGGCCGGCGACGCGGCCGACCATCACCTTGCGCGCGAGATACGGGCCCACCGCAACTGGCTGACCCCATGGACCTCGCGGGGGAGGGCGCCCGAGTTCGTCCGCGTCGACGACGACGCCAAGCTGCTCCTGACACGGTTCCTGCCCGGGGAATTGGTCGAGGGCACGCCTGCCGAATGGGCGCCTGCGACGTACGACGAGGCCGGTGAACTGCTGGCGCAGTTCCACCAGCAATCCGCCGTACGGGACGACGCCTACGAATCCCGTGAGAACCAGCGGACGCTGGCCGACCTCGGCAAGGCGCACCGAATCGCACCCGACCTGACCGAGCGCCTGCAAGCAGAGATCGCCGGCTGGCCGACGCCGCCGGCGATTCTCGTGCCGACCCATGGCGATTGGCAGCCGCGCAACTGGCTGACCGACCGCGGCATCATCCGCGTCATCGACTTCGGCCGAGCCGACCTCCGCCCGGCGTACACCGACCTCGCCCGGCTCGCGGCCCAGCAGTTCCGCTCGAACCCGGAGTTGGAGGCAGCCTTCCTGAGCGGCTACGGCTCAGACCCACGCGAGCCGGCCGCCTGGCACCGGGCTCAACTCCGCGAGGCCGTCAACACCTGCATCTGGGCCTACCAGGTCGGCGACGAACCCTTCGAGCAACAGGGCCACCGCATGATCGCAGAAGCCATCAGCTAGGCGACGGCGGCGACCCACTTGTCGATCGTCAGTACGTCGGCTTGCCGCGGAAACACCTTCTCGGTGAGCACGCGGTGGACCTCGGGATCGGAGTCGCGACAGCCGTCCTCGAGGACCGTCAGCCGGAAGTCGAGGTTCGGCCGCCTGGCGCAACGTCGGTCGGAGGCATGCGGTTCGCGGCTCACCAGTCCGCGTTCCTCGAGGGCGGCCGGGGTGACGGCCACATCAATTAGTTCGCCGTACCTACCCGGTCCTCGAAACTCCGTTGTCGGCGCTTCGCGACGCTGGCATCGTCGCCTCATGTCCTCAGCACTCGATGCGCTGATCGTCGACCGGTATCCGCGGTCGAACACCTATGACCAGCAGTGGATCGTCGACAACCTCATGGGTCCGCATCCGCTCTGGAGCGCGGAGGGTCTGATGGAGGCGATGACGCTGGATCCGGGCATGCGGGTCCTCGACCTCGGCTGCGGTACGGCGCTGACGTCGATCTTCTTCGCCCGCGAGTACGACGTGGAGGTGTGGGCGACCGACCTCTGGGTCGACCCGACCGAGAACTGGCAACGAATCCAGGACGCCGGTGCCGCCGACCGCGTCCACCCGATCCAGTCCGACGCGCACAAACTCCCGTTCGCCCACGACTTCTTCGACGCGATCGTCAGCATCGGCGCCTTCAACTACTTCGGCACCGGGGCCGACTACTTGGCCTACGTCACCCAGTTCCTCCGCCCCGGCGGCACGATCGGCGTCATCGCCCCCGGCATCCGTACGGCGCCAGTCCTCACCCTCCCGCCGTACCTCGAAACCCGTTGGGGACCCGACCTCTGCACCTGGCTCCCACCTGACTGGTGGCACCAACTCTGGCAACGCACAAACCTCGTCACCGTCAAGACCGCCGACCTTCTCCCCAACGGCTGGTCCGAGTGGCTCCTCTGGCTGAAAACCTGCGCCGAACTGGGCCGCGGCTACAAACCCGACGAACAAATGCTGGACGCCGACCAAGGCGACCTACTGGGCCTGACGCGGTTGGTTGCCAGCCTCAACTAGCTTTGTTAGACGGCTTTGAAGATCTGCAGGATAAATATCGTCCAGATCTTCCGCGTCAACCCAGCGCAATTCGAAATGATTGGTCGGACAATGCTCGACTGCCTCATCGCCGGAAAGTCGCGGTACGCCGCTCACGTCGGTCGCAAGGAAGTAGTACGCGGGCCGACCGTTGTGCGTGCCCGTCCACAGCAACCGGGCCGCGGTCGCGGTGAGAGTTGTCTCCTCGTTCAGTTCGCGGATGGCGGCCGCCGCGGCCGACTCACCGGGTTCCACGTGACCGCCGGGGAGTACGGCGTACTGATGGCCGCCGCACTGCGGTCCGGGGGCGTCGCCGTACTCGCACATCACGCACTCCGCGGAGCTGCCGAGCCGTAGGTAGCGCTTCACGACCAGGACCTTGCCGGCCTCGACCACGACCGCGGCACCTCGTGGGATCTTCATGGGGCAGCAGTGTGGTCGCCACCACCGACATATTCGCATCACTGAGAGGATTTGTTGTATGCCAAGCACGATGATTGAAGTGCGGCGGGAGTATTCCACGGCGGAGGAAGTCGCGCTGATTGACGCTGTGCATGATGCGGTGGTCATTGGGTTTCAGATTCCGGCGCAGGACAAGGATGTGCGACTGGTGGTCCACGCGCCGCACCGGTTTGCGTGCTCGCCGCGGTTGGCTCAGCCGGAGTACTTCACGCTGATCACCGTCGACTGCTTCGCGGGGCGCTCGATCGACGCCAAGCGCACGCTCTATACCCAGATGATCGCCAACCTGAAGCCCTTCAACATCCCCGCAGACCACGTCACGATCCTCATCCGAGACCACCCCACCCACAACTGGGGCCTCCGCGGCGGCCACCCAGCCTCCGACCTGGACCTCGGCTTCAACATCAACGTCTGACCCGGATGACATTGCGTGCGACCCGCCACCTGACGTCGGTCTTCCTGGTTCATCAGGGGAGCGTGCTTCTGCTGTACCGCCGTGGATCCCGCGCGATCGCCGACTCCTGGGTCGGCATCGGCGGTCACGTGGAAGCAGGCGAATTCGACGACCCGGCAGCGGCCGCGCTCCGGGAGCTCCACGAGGAGGTCGGGGTTGCCAATGATCACCTGGACAACTTCAGCCTTCGGTACGTCGCGATGAGAGACACCGGCACCGAGGTACGGACGACGTACTACTTCACCGCCGACTTGCTCGCCGAATCGCCCGTCCCGACAGAATGCGCGGAGGGCGATCTCCGGTGGTTCGAGCTGACGATGGACCCGGCGTCCCTGGAGATGCCACCGACAGCCGCAGTCGCCTTCGCCCACTGGTTGGCCCAGGGTCGTCACGATCAACAGCTCCGGTTGATCATGATCGACGCCGCCGGAAATGTGACGGGTCCATTCTGATGATTACTCTGCATTTCCACCCCAATTGGCCGCAGGGGGATCGGATGGTGATTGAGTCGATGGTGAGTGACGGGTTTTATCGGTCGCAGTTTGTTACCGGGGTTTCTAATGGAGGACTGACGGCGTTCAAAGGTGGTGACCGGTGGCGGTGGGAGAGTCGGTTGTTTGCGGGGGAGTACGACGAGCAGGATCCGGTGGTGCGGCCCGTCTATGGGGTGTGGAATCGGCGGGAGGATCCGTACGGCGGTGGGATCCGGTTCGGGTCGTCGTACTTTCGGTTGAAGCCTGAGGTGGTAGAGCGCGCGACGTTCTGCTTTCCGGATTCTGCGCGGGATCCGGAGCACTTCGGCGACAAGAGTCTCCTGGACCATTTGTGCCGGCTGGCAGACGAATCCGGCTACGACGACCTTGACGAGTACGTCGAAGCGCACGTCCACGGCGGCGTACGCTTCGACACCGATGTGGACGCACTGGTCCTCGACCCATCGTTCATCGGCACACGGGTCGAGGAGGCCGCACAAAAGCTCGGATGCGCGGTCGAGTATCACCCCGGATTTCGCGGCACAGCAGACGATTTCGACCCGGCGTACCGCGGTCAGCACATCGTCGACCTGGCGCGGACGCTCGGCCCGGAGCTGACGCCTGAGCTACTCGGTCGCGCCAAGGACCCTGAGCGGCAATCGATCAAGCAGGTCTGGCACTGCCTAGCTCGCTTCGGAAGGGCCGGCGGCTAGCTGATCGCGGCGGCGGGTGAGGTACGCCGTCTCGGCGGTGTTGCCGGCCAACTCGATCGCCTTGTCGTACGCCGCCCGCGCCTGCTGGCTCTGGCCCATCCGCCGCAGCAGATCCGCCCGCGTCGCGTGGTACGCGTGGTACCCGTCCAGCTTCTCCGAGAGCCGATCCACCGTCGCCAACGCAACCTCCGGCCCATCCAGTTCCGCGACCGCGATCGCCCGATTGAGCTCGACGATCGGCGACGGATCCACGCGGACCAACTGCCCGTACAGCGCGACCACCTGCGACCAGTCGGTGTCGCGCACATCCCGTGCCGACGTGTGTACGGCGTTGATCGCCGCGAGGATCTGGTACCGCCCTGGAGCGACGCCGGCCGCCAGCCGTTCGCGCACCAGCCGATGCCCCTCGGCCACCATCGCGGCGTCCCAGGAGCCACGGTCCTGCTGGTCCAGCGGCACCAGTTCGCCGCTCGCGGAGACCCGCGCCGTACGACGAGCCTCAGTCAGCAGCATCAACGCCAGCAACCCGGCCACCTCACCGTCGTTCGGCATCAGAGCACGAATGAGCCGCGTCAGCCGGATCGCCTCGGACGTCAGCTCGTGCCGCACCGGATCTGTATCCGGACCAGTCGCCAGATAACCCTCGTTGAAGACGATGAACAACACAGTGAGTACGCCGGACACGCGCTGGGGGAGGTCCTCCGCATCAGGCACCCGATAGGGGATCCGCGCCGCCTTGATCTTGGCCTTCGCGCGTGTGATCCGCTGGCCCATCGCCGTCTCCTGCACGAGAAAAGCACGTGCGATCTCGGGCACGGTCAGACCGCCGACCATGCGCAGCGTCAGCGCGACCCGGGTCTCCATCGAGAGCGCCGGGTGGCAGCAGGTGAAGATCAGCCGGAGCCGTTCGTCGTCGATCACGCCGAGAGGCTCGGGCGGTTCGTCGTACGCCATCTGAGCCTCCTTGTGTTTGTCGTCGCGCTTGTTCTCGCGACGGAGCCGATCGATGGCCTTGCGGTTGGCGGTCGTGGTCAGCCACGCGCCGGGGTTCGGGGGTACGCCGACCTCCGGCCACCGTTCGACGGCGGTCGCGAACGCTTCGGCGGCGGCCTCCTCGGCGATGTCGAGGTCGCCGAAACGCTTGGTCAGGGACGCGACCACCCGCGCCCACTCCTCGTGGTGGACGCGCGTGATGGTCTCCTGGACATCGCTCACAGGAACGGCCGCACCTCGAGCCTGCGGTTGCACGCCTTCGACGCCTCGGTCACGAGCTCACGGGCCGCATCGAGGTCGGCAGCCTCCATGATCCAGAGGCCGGCGACGTACTCCTTCGACTCCAGATAAGGCCCGTCGGTGAAGATCGCGTCGCCGCCGCGGTTGTCGACGACCGTGGCCGCGCTCGGCGCCGCCAGACCGCCGGCGAAGACCCAGTTGCCGTCGGCGATGATCCGTTCGTTGAACGCCGTGATGGCGGTCATCTCTTCCGGAGTGGCCGAATTGGTCTTGTCGTCGAGCACGGAAACCAGAAACTGCATCACACATCATCTCCCGTGGTGAATTCTTCGGAAACGGTATCCGGTCCGCGATTCATTCGTCCGCGAACGGGCGTACTTCGAGCTTGCGATCGCAGGCCTGTGAAGCCTGCGCGGCGAGCTTGAGCGCGACGTCGAGGTCCGGCGCCTCGACGATCCAGACGCCGCCGAGGTACTCCTTCGACTCCAGGTAGGGCCCGTCGGTGAAGATCGCCTCACCGGCGCGGTTGTCGACGACGGCGGCTGTCGCGGGGGAGTCGAGGCCGCCCACGAACACCAGGCACCCGTCGGTCCTGAGCCGCTCGTTGAACGCGTCGACGTCGCCCGAACCGTCCGCCGCGTTCGCAGTACTCTCGTCGTCGATCACAGAAATCAGGTACTGCATCCCGCATCAGCTCCTCAGCCGTAGCGCTCCTCGGTGGCCCGCTCACCCCTTCCACGAACGCCTGCACACCGATCCGACAATCTTCGTCGAAGAAAGTTTCCACGCCGGGGGAGAGCCGCATCCTTGGTACGTTGCCCGCCATGACCGACCCCATCAGGACCGAGCGGCTCGTACTGCGTGAACCCGAGGCCCGCGACCGTACGGCGGTCATCGAACTCTTCACGTCGCCGGACGTCGGCACGTATATCGGCGGCCCGAGAGACCGCGACGAACTGGAACGCGCCGTCCCTGAGTCTCCGGAGAAGCGCCCCGGCCTGTTCGTCGTCGACCTCGGCGGGTAGATGATCGGCATGGTCACGCTGGACCCGCGCGACCCGAACCGACGTGGGGCGGCGTCGACGGAGCTCGGCTACATGTTCCTGCCCACCTCCTGGGGCCACGGGTACGCCGCTGAGGCCTGCGCCGCCGCGCCGAATTGGTTCGCAACCGCGCGTCCCGGCGAGTCCGTAGCGCTGACTACCCAAACCGCCAACACCCGGTCGCTGCGTCTCGCCGAGAAACTCGGCTTCACCGAGGTATCCCGTTTCCACGAATACGGCGCCGAACAATGGCTGGGGGTGTGGTCGGCCCCGCACTACAGCGGTGATGACTTCTACTGCGATATCGCGATCCCGGATCCGAGCCGGCTCGACGTCGTACACGAGGACGAATTGGTACTGGCGTTTCATCACACGCGACCGTTCTGGGAGACGCATATCGTCATCGTGCCGAAGCGGCATATCGCGTCGTTGACCACAGTGGATTCGTCCGACGAGCAGGTGATGCGCCGGTTGTTCGAGGTCGTGCAATCGATTGCGGGGGAGACCGAAAGAACGACCGGGGCTGCCGCGGTGCTGACGAATCTCGGTGAGTACCAGGACTCGAAGCACCTGCATATTCACGTACACAGTGGGGCTCGCCGGTAAACCCTGTGCGTGGTCGCGGGTCTGTGGTGTTGGATCGGTGCGTGTCGATCACGCTGGAGACCGCGACCGTTGGTTCGCTGGACGAGGTTGTCGAGGCGGTCGCGTCGTGGCAGCAGGATGGCGGGTCGGTTCAGCTTCACCCGGGGGACCTGGGGTGGAACTCGAGTTTCGGTGCGGACGCGCTGGCGAGGTCCTTGCGGGTGTGGCGCCGTGATGGGCTGATCCTGGCCGCCGGGATGGTCGAGGACGGCCTGATCCGGATGGCCGTCGCGCCGACTGTCGACCGGGACGAATCGTTCGCCGCCCAGTTGCTGGCCGATCTGTCGGATCCGGAGCGCGGGGTGCTGCCCGCCGGCAGCGCGAGCGTCGAGGCCCGGTACGGCGCTGCGTTCCGTGAGTTGCTGCACCAGAACGATTGGGTCGCGGACGAGTCGTGGACGCCGCTGCGCCGTGATCTCACCGAGAAGGTAGAGGAGTGGGGCCTCCGGATCGAGATCGTCGACCAGAGCAACGCCCCGGAGCGGATCGCCGTACACCGTGCCTCGTTCCCCAACTCGACCCTCACCCTCGAGCGCTGGCAGGCAGTCGCCGCGTCCGCGCCGTACCGAAGGGCACGCTGCCTACTCGGGTACGACGCTCACGACATCCCAGTTGCCGCCGCAACAGTCTGGTCAGCCGGCCCCGGACGCCCCGGCCTGCTCGAACCCTTAGGCGTCCACCAAGATCACCGCGGCCACGGCTACGGCAAAGCCATCTCACTCGCCGCAGCCGCCGCACTACAAGACCTAGGTGCGTCCAGCGCCACCGTCTGCACACCAACCACCAACACCGCCGGCGTAGCGGCGTACGCCTCAGCCGGCTTCAAAGAACTCCCACCCACAACAGACTTCCGCCGCAAAGCCTGAGGGAGTGGTGGAGGGCAGTGAAGCGTGGCCCGATCCCCACTAGTTGACATAATGTTCATTATCGGCGCTTAAATCACGGGAGTTGCATTGGATGCAGGCACTCCCGTCTCGGAGTGTTGAGACCGTTTGCGGCTGGGCGATCAAGACCAGGCTGGTCCGACCAGATCTGGAGATCCAGCGCCATCGCCGTGGAACGAGCCCGCGGATGAGCGCGGCCGACCAGGAGCAGGCGGTGAACCGTGTCGTCCACACCGACGAACTCACCGCACAGGACCGTGCTGCAGCGATTCTCGTCCACGTCTTCGGGCAGCAGATCGAGGGTGTCGTCGGACTCACCTGGAACGACGTCGACGTCACCGAAGACCTGGTCGCCGTCCGCATCGGTGCAGTCGAGATCGTACTGCCGGACCCGCTCGACGAACCATGGCGCGAACTGGCCGCGACCCCCGGCAACGACTTGACCGCCGCGCACCCCAACAGCAACTGGGTATTCCGGGGCTACTCTCCCGGCCGCCACATCGACCCCGGACACCTCCGGACGCGACTCCGCGGCGTATTTGGCACACGTGCCGCGCGACTTGGAACACTCCACGAGCTGACCAGGCTCGCACCGGTCGCCATCATCGCCGAGGCGCTCGGCTACTCCCCAGCGACCATCGAGCGGCACGCCGTCGACTCTGCCGCTGCCTACGCCCGCTACGTCGTCGCAGTCCGTGACACCTGATCGCGGACGCACTCATGCCGAATTCAGGAAGTTGCTCAGCGGAATTGAGCTGGCCTATCCCGCCGAACCTGAGGTCTTCGGCGGAACGAAGACGCAGAACTCGTTTCCTTCTGGGTCAGCGAAAACGAACCAACAGAAGCCGTGTTCAGTGAGTTCGTTGGAGAGTCGCCGCGCGCCCAGCTGCTCCAATTTCTCTACCTCGGCCGGCAAGTCTTCCACCCCGAGGTCGAGGTGCATTCGATTCTTGCCCTGCTTGACTTCCGGAACTCGCTGCAACAGCAGCGTGGGTGCTGAGCTGGGCGTGGTCAGGCTGAGATACGGCGGTGCGTCGAACGCCCGTCGATACCCGAGTGGTCTCAGGACGTCCAGCCAGAACCCTGCTTGAGCTTCGGTGTCGATGCAGTCGAGTGTCACGACGATTTCCATCCCGAAACCGTACGCAACAGGGTCAGCCCCCGGCGACAGACTTTCTGTTGCGTCCACGCACTCGTGCGCGACTCGGCGGCCTGCTGGCACAGCCCCTGTCTCCGTCGCGAGGATGAAACGATAGCCCGATGCCTGAGTACACACGGTTTGTGGCCGCACATCTCGACGGAATACTTCGACTCTGTACCAAGGAAGACTGGCCGTCGTTCCCCGCCGACCCGGCGCGTGCCATAAGAGTGCTGACGGCCCCCGGCGTGACCACGGTCGTCGCGCTGGATCACGGGGCCGTCATTGGGTTCGCTGAGCTCTTCAGCGATGGAGAACTACAGGCGTACCTGGCCAACATGGTGGTCGACGAAACTCGCCGCAGCCAGGGCATCGGCCGTGCCATACGGGTCGTGGATCCGTCCGCGGCCTCCTGGTCCCACGAGCCGATCTCACTGCCACTTACCACATAGCCCAGCCGCTCATACAACGCGCGCGCCCGCGAACTGTTGTCGTCCACGCCCAGCTCCACCCAGCGCAGCCCGCGGGCACGGACCCGCTGCTCTAACGCCCCCGATAAGAACCGTGCCGATCCCACATGAGCGCAGCTCCGCCTGGACCGACAGTTGCCAGACAGTCGCCGCGCCGGCGGCTTCGTGTAATCGGCCCCGCCGACCGCAACTGGCAGACCGGAGGGTGGGCAGACCGCTAGGTAGTCGACCTCGCCGCGGCGGCGGCGCTGGATCGCCTCGGCCACGTACGCAAGATCCATCGCTGTTCCGTACCAACCACAGGCGGGCAGGTCCTCTTCGGTCAGATCGAGAACGGTGAGCGGTATTACGACCTCTGCCATGTCCGGCACTCTGCAGGTCGGTGGCGGCTAGTGCCAACGATTTGGTCCAAGATCGTCCGTGCTGAGAGCCGACTGCGAGGCGGACCTCGTCGAGTAACTCCCGCTACTCCAACATCCGGCGGTACCAGTTGTTCAAGCCGGCGTGCCTCCGCCGACGCCCGCGCGTACGGCTTCGAGGAGACGCCCAGCGGCCTCGATGTCGGTCACGGCACGTTCCGCCAGCGCCTCGAACCCACCCGGTACCTGCGGCAACCTCGCGGCGGAAGCGACGATCCCCTTCTCATTGACTGTCCATCGATGCGCACGGCCATGCAGCGCTTGAGCCATCACACCGACCGCGCGGAACAGGCAGCCTGCAACGTAAACCGTGTCTCGCGGCGCCTTCCGAGCGCCGACGATCGAGAACTCTGCCTCCCACAACGCTTCGACCAGCGCGTCCCCCAGCGCGCCGGGGTACTGCCGGGTGTCTTCCTGCAGCTGGGTGAGTTCACCAGTCGGATCGACCAGCGCCTGGCACAGCGCGACTTCGCCGGCATAGGTGTGGCTGTAGAAGCCGAGCGGATGGCCAACCTGACGTTCGACCGTAAAGCGACCAGCACGGCACTCGTCCCAGACGCCGTTCACGCGATCCAGGTCTCGGTAGATCCAATCGACGGCGCGCCCGTCGATCGTGAGCCAGGCGCCACCGTCCACCCATGGTCCCCAGTCGCCCACGCCGAACACCTCGTATTTCGAGGCAACCTCTGCCGCCAGCTCTCGCAACCGATCGATGTCCAGGCGACCTCGGTAGTAGATCCCGAGATCCGTGTCGCTGTCGGGACGGTGCTCGCCACGGGCTCGGCTGCCGCCCAGGACGACAGCTACAACGCCGGGTATGACAGCGAGCCGTTCGACCAATTCGTCCATCACGAAACGAAACCTTCCACATCCCGGAGTATGGGGCGACCCGTTTTAGAAGGCTGTGATCGAGGCGGACGAGTGCTCAACGCGGCTGAGCGCGCCTACGCTGAAGGAGCCGGGACAGGCAAGGCATCAACCACCGTCGCACCGGATCCAGCAGGTCCCGGCCGAAGCGCGAGCTGCAACGACAAGGAGACGACGGTGACATCTGATCGGCATGGTTCTGCAGTCATCACATTCCCGAACGAGCTTGAGGTTGTCATCACCCGACAGTTCGACGCTCCGATCGCGCTCGTCTTCGACGTGTTGACCAAGCCCGAGCATGTGAGCAAGTGGGGTGCGACTCCCCCGGACCGGATGACGGAGTGCACCATCGACCTGCGGGTCGGAGGGAACTACCGCTCTTCCTTCGTGACCGGAGACGGAGACGTGTTCTCGTTCAGCGGGACCTATCTTGAGGTCGAGCCGCCGACCCGGACCGTGCAGACGTGGCTGTTCAACTGCTGGCCCGACGTGGAGGCGGTCGAGACGGTGGTACTGCAAGAGAGCAATGGGGTGACCACCTTGACGCGGAGCCTTGCGTTCCGTGACAAGGCGGGACGCGACCACATGACCAGATTCGACGGCCAGCAAGACAGCCTCGACGAGATGGAAGACATCCTCAGGTCAGTTCTCGACTCCAGCCGCGCCTAGGCCTGCAAACCGGACTGAACGAGAGCCGGCAGGACTGTCCAACGGGAGTTGGTGGTTCACCGAGTTGACGGTCGATGGGGTGCTTGCCCCCGTAGGCTGGCGCGTGTGGAGGAGCTTCGTGGGCAGCTGAAAGTCTGGGTGCAGAAGTGGCTTTGGTACCAGCGGAGTTCGCTGCCTTGGAACCGGGGGCGGATCAACTGGGAGCTGATGCGGCGCGGGGCCTTCGCGCGGTGGCCATTGCACGGGAACGTGCTGGAGGCTTTGCAGGACGGGCGGCTCGAGGTCGGGGCCAACACGATGTTCGAGCCCAACGTCTGGATCACCACATAGGCGACGACGGGCGGGTGCGGATCGGGGAAGGCACGTTCCTGAACGTCGCTGTGATGGTCGCGGCGCTCGACCTGGTGGAGATCGGATCCCATTGCATGCTGGCGAACGGGTGCTTCGTGACGGATGCCAATCATCGGTTCGACGATCCGGATCGGCCGGTGCCGTGGCAGGGGTTCGATTCCAAGGGGCCGACGCGGATCGGCGACAACGTCTGGCTTGGCGCGAACGTGGTCGTCACCAGCGGGGTGACGATCGGCGAGAGGTGCGTGATCGGCGCCAACAGCGTTGTCACGCAGGACATTCCGTCGTACTCCGTCGCGGCCGGCGCGCCTGCGAAGGTCCTGCGAGCCGTCACCTACCCGAATGCCCAACTCTGACCGCCGTTACTCCCCCAGCCACTCCCGGCTCCTCAACTCCCGTTCCTGCCAATTAACTGACGGGCGTAGAAGTAGATGCAAATACTCCCACGTCGGCGCGATCAGATTCAGGTGCGACAGTAGGAGATGCCTCGAGGGCGAAGAAGATGAAGCCGATGAAGCGGGTGGGGTCGGAGTCGCTCGGGGGCAGCAATTCGGGCGGCGTGTCCGGTGACACCGGCGGCTCGCTGATCGCAGAAATCCTGAAGCCCGCAGCGGTGAACGACTCCGACATTGCGCTCAGCGAGCGATACCAGATCGTGAGTGTTGCGGAGACGCCGTCGAAGTCGTACTCCTCCGTGTTAGGCACGGTCGCGAAGTAGTCGACCTCGGGGTACATCACCGGCGGGATAACCGGGTGGTTCACCACCACGACCAACCGGCCGCCAGGCCTCAGCACTCGGCGCAGTTCGGTCAGCGGGCCCGACCAGTCCTCGAGGTAATGCAGCACGAGCACGGCCAACGCGTCGTCGAAGGCCTCGTTGTCGTACGGCAGCGGCAGGGATAGGTCGGCAACCTTCAGGTCGGCGTCGTCTCCGAGCCGCTTCCGGGCGAGCCGGATCATCGCAGGGCTCGCGTCGAACCCGGCCACGCTCGCTCCTCGCTCTTTCAGGTCGGCGACGAGCGGCCCTGAACCGCAGCCAGCGTCCAAGATCCGGCGCCCGGCGACGTCACCCAGCAGATCGAGCACCGCCGGCCGGGCGTACCACCGGTTGAACAGGCCGTTCTCGTTCGCGCGCGCATACGCCTCGGCGAAGCTGTCGTAGTGGTCCGGTTGCTGCTCGGCAGTCTGCGTCTCGGAGGTCATGCCGAGCCAGTGTGCCAGGTCCGATGCAATGCTCGCGTCGACAGCGCGGGGAAAGTCCGCTGTGTCGTCAACGAACATCGCGCCGCCGTCTCACCGTGGAGTGTGCAGCGGACGCGATTCGGAGCCTTGGGAGGTTGTCGGCCAACTGCCTGGTTCCGCAGCTGCAGACGATGCCGTGATCCACCGACGGCGACGCGAACAAAGGACCGTCGAATCGAGGCCGAGCGCTCTGTTCTGCCGCGAACCGGGCGACCCCCGGCTGCTCAATTCCCGTCCCTGTCGGTTTGGATCGTGTGATGGGACAGACTGTCGGGATGGATCGTGAGGGTCGTCAGGAGCTTCACTATCGGGCACTTGAAGGTGACGTCGCGGGTATCCGAGAGCGCCTGGCTGCGGGTGACGAGGTCGGGCTGGCTGACAGGCAGGGCTTCACGGCTCTGCACTTCGCTGCGCAGGAATCGCAGACCGAGGCCGTCAGGGTGCTTGTGGAAGCTGGAGCGCCGGTGGACGCGCGAGATCGGTTTGGGAACACGCCTCTGTGGCGTGCGGTGTTCAGCTCGCGTGGGAAGGATGCGACCGTCGAAGCACTCGTCGAGGCTGGTGCTGATCCGGACATCGTCAACGAAGCCGGAGCATCTCCGCGTGAGCTGGCAGGGAGAATCGGCGCTGACGAGGTCGCTGCGCTGTTCGCCCAGACGCACTGATATGCCACAGTCCGCATGGGCCCTGGCATGAGTGTGCTGGCTAAGGTTGCCTCGTGACGTTCGAGTTCGATCTTGTCGCGGAACGCGGCGAGCTCCGGTTCGACGAGCGCGGATTCGAGAGGGTTCGGTTCCTTTTGTCGGAGTTCCAGCCGGCGGCACGTGTGACCTTGGAAGGCCAGCCACCGACCCGGATCAGAGTCCGCGCGGACGGCGAACCCGTGACCATCGCGCCAGGGTTGCTGGCCGAGGTCGAGGAACTTGCTGGAATTACTCTGCGATTCGAGATGCGAACCTGAGTC
Source organism: Kribbella pratensis (assembly GCF_004365355.1). Classification (GTDB taxonomy): domain Bacteria; phylum Actinomycetota; class Actinomycetes; order Propionibacteriales; family Kribbellaceae; genus Kribbella. The sequence continues at coordinate 2,023,393 of NZ_SODP01000001.1, forward strand.
GACGGCCCCCCGGTCGACTCCGGCTTCCCCAGTCGTCGCGGTGCGACGCGTCGGGGTGCCAGTTATCCCACCGGAGTTGCTACTGCTGGTGTACGAAGCCGATGTAGTCGGCCCCGGCCGGGCCCGGGCGCGAGGTTCCGTCGCGGGTCCAGCCGTGTCGCTTGTAGAAGTGGATGGCGCGCGAGTTCCGCTCCCAGACGTCGACCTCGCCTACAGCGTCAGCCTGGCGTGTGATGGAAACGAAGCGTGCCATCAGGGTGCTGCCGACGCCGCTCGACCACTGGCTGGGCTCGACGAAGATCCCTACGAGCCGAACGCGTTTCTCGTCAGGTGCGTTGGTCGGAAACACTCCGTTGGCGTCCAGCGTGATTACACCGGCGATGTCATAGGTCGAGACAGCCACTAGGACGGTGAGTCGATCATCGGCCACCATCTTGTGCCAGGACTCGCGGTATCTCTCGTCAGGAACGGCCGCCACCTCGTGGCCGCCGGCGCCGTAGTACACAGCCCGCGACCGCGCATGCAACTCCGCAAGCGCATCTCCGTCGCCCAGCATGGCGTCTCGAATGCGGATCATCTGATGCCGGCCACGTTGATGTGTACGGCGTGGCCGTGAGGCCGGAACCTCGTGTCGGGGGCCAGCTCACCGGTTCCGATCTCGAACTGGAGGCCTGCCAGTGATCCGTCACTCAGGATCCGGCGTTGGCGGATGTACGTGGCGCTCTCGGCGAACGATCCGATGAGCGAGAACACGGCCGCTCGTGCATGTCCCACGCTTGTCGGCTCGCCACGCCATTCGAGGTCGAGGACGAAGGTGTGCTGGTCGTCGGTCGAGGAAGTTAGTACAGCAAGTCGCCCGTCGTTCTCACACCATCGTTCGACATGCGGCAGAAGATGAACCTCTGGTTCCTCAGCGACCCAGAGCGGCTCCTGGAACGCCGCAAGGAGATCACTGACGCCGGGGACCAACCGTTCGGCGTCCCCGACGCCGCGTCCGATTTCGTCGCCTTCCCATCGCATACGAGGACGGTACCCCGGCCTTCTCCCCCGCTCCCGGCCACCAACTAGTACCCGCGGGTGCCGTCGAGCTGTTCGCCGCGGTCAGAACCCCACGCTCGTCGGCATCCCCGTCTGGAAAGACACGCTCCACCCTCAGTACGCCTCGAGGACGAAGAAGATGAAGCTGATGAACCGCTTTACGTCTTTCAGGTGGTCCGGGATCACTTCGGGTGGGGTGTCGGGGGCGATCGAGGGCTCGCTGATGACGGAGATCCGGAAGCCCGCGGCGGTGAAGGCCTCGGACATGGCGTGCAGCGGTCGGTGCCAGTTTGTGTAGACGATTGTGCGGCCGGCGTGTTCCGCGTCGTACGAGAAGGGGGCGACGTCGAAGTAGTCGGCGTCGGGGTTCAGGGCTGTGTAGACGATCGGATGGTTCACCGACATGATCAGGCGTCCGCCCGGCTTCAGCACCCGGCGGAGCTCCGCGAGCGGCTTGGTCCAGTCCTCCAGATAATGCAGGACGAGAGACGCCACGACGTCGTCGAAGGCAGCGTCGGCGTACGGCAGCAGGTCGGCCAGGTCGGCGACGGTCAGGTCGGCGTCCAAGCCGAGTCGTCGGCGGGCCAGCTGGATCATTTCCGCGCTCAGGTCGAAGCCGGACATGATCGCGCCCTTGTCACGCAACGCCGCTGACAGCGGACCGGCGCCACAGCCGACGTCCAGGATGCGACGACCGGCCACGTCACCGGCAAGGCTCACCATCGCCGGCCGTTCGTAGTGACCGTTGAGCAGATTCGTCTCGTTGTCGGCGGCGTACGCCTCGGCGAACTCGTCGTAATCCATCGTCGGCATGGACGAACCCTACGAGTTCACGAGGGCATGCGTTCCTTCTGCAGAAGCTGGCGGGACGACGTGAAGCCGAGCCGCTCGTACACCGGCACGGCCTTGCGGCCGGAGTGAACAGTCACGTGACCGGCGCCGAGCTCCAACGCGTGATCGGCCGCGGCCTGGACGAGCGCAGATCCCACACCTTGGCCGCGAACCTCCGGTACGACGTACACGCTCTGGATGTCGGCCGAACGGCGCGTGGTCGCACCCGGCCTGGGCACCCGCGCAACGATCGCCAGCCACGCCATGCCGACTAGCTCGGACTCGTCCAGCCGAGCGACGAACGCGAAATGCGAGTCGTTGTCGATCCACCAGGACGCCAGATCGGCGGCGAACTCTTCGACGGGCTGCTCCCCGCGTTGCGAAGGTGCGGCGTTCAGCCAGAGCAGCCGAGCCAGTCGCGGCACATCCGTCTGACCTGCGAGGCAAATATCCACCTGGCCAATACTCCCCCAGCTCCCCCGCCGCTGGAAAACCGTTTCCTGCTTAGCTCATGAGCTTTTGCAGCCGCTCGGCGCTCGTCGTATCGGCCGGTAGGAACGTCTCGATGGCTAAGCTCGCGGCCGTTACTTCCAGTGGGGCCCCGATGGTGGCGATCAAAGTGAAGAGACGGACCGGCCCCAGACGGGTCTCGAGGTCAAGGGTGACCATCGGCTGCTGGGCAGCGACTGTTGGCGGGGCATCAGGCAGGTAGGGCTCGACCTCGTCCAGCAGTTCGGCCAGCGCATCGTCGGCCGTCTCGCGGCTCCTGCGCTTCAGCTGATGAATGAGCGGGAGACTGCAGGCGGCCGTCATCGACGAGATGCTCGGCAGCCCTCCTGGATGCACCGACAGACGGAGCATGTTCATCGGCGGCTTCAGGAGTTCGGGATCCACGCCGGCCCACAGCAGCGACGCCGCGGCGTTCGCGTCGATCAGGTTCCACAGCCCGTCGACGATCAGCGCCGGGTTGGGCAGGTGGGCGTCGAGCAGCCGACCGAGCGACTCGCGCAGCGGCTGCATGGTCTGGGAGTTGTACGGCTCGTCGAGGTAGATCGGCGCGAACCCGGCCGCGAGCAGCAACCGGTTGCGTTCGGCGATCGGCAGGTCGAGATGGTTCGAGAGATGGACCAGCAGCTGACGGCTCGGCTGCGCACGGCCCGTCTCGACGAAGCTCAGATGCTTCGTCGACACCTCGGCCTCGAGCGCCAGTTCCAGCTGACTCAGCCGCCGGTGCGTCCGCCAGAACCGCAGCAGCTCGCCGGCGGTCTGTGGCTCGTCCAGGACGGTCATAACAACTGAACGGTACGGCGGACCGCGGCCGTCCAGCCATTACCCGCGAGGTAACTGCACCAAGGAGGTAATTGAACCTCTCCCCCGGCGCCCCGGATCGTTGACGCCATGAACCCCACCTACACAGCAGTTGCCACCGCGTCTGGCCGCGAGTCCCGCGCCATCACCGCCGACGGGCAGTTGGACGTTCAGCTCGCGTTCCCCAAGGAGATGGGCGGAACCGGTGACGGCATCAACCCCGAACAGCTCTTCGCCGTCGGCTGGGCCGCCTGCTTCTCCACCAGCCTCGACCGCGTCGCCCAGGCCCGCGGCATCGACGCCTCGGACGTCGCCGTCACCGCCGAGGTCAGCCTCGTTCCCGCTGACGGAAGGTTCGAGCTGGCCGCCGTACTGCGGGTCGAACTCCCCGACCACTTGCACTGTGAGGTCGGGAAGAAGTTGCTCAAAGCAACAGAGGCAGTCTGCCCGTACTCCCGCGCCGTGCAGGGCAACATCTCGGTCGAGATCGTCACCGAATGACGCCGTGTTCGGCGAGGAGCGTCTCCAGCCTGTCGTGGCCCTGCGTGAAGTCCCATAGCTCGGCGTGGAGGCCGGCGGTGCGGGCGCCGGTGATGTTGCGGGCGGTGTCGTCGATGAACAGGATCGTCGACGGGTCGGCGCCGATGCGGTCGGCAGCGCGGGTGAAGAAGGCGGGGTCGGGCTTGGCCACGCCGAGGTCGTACGAGTAGCAGCTCACGTCGAACAGATCGTCGTACCCGAGTGCCGTCCGCATGTGCGCGCCGCGATAACACTCCTGGTTGGTGCCGAGATGTACGCCGTACCCGCTGCGCTTCAGCGCTCGCACGATGTCGAGCGACTCCTCGATGAGCACGATGTTCTTCCACACGGCGTCGTACACCTCGATCACCGGGGTAGTCACGCCGTACCGCACCAATGACGCCTCCAGCACCGGCAGGTAGTCGCCCTCCCCCGCGAGCATCGGCAGTTCGTCGGACCAGGTCTCATGCAGAAAGTCCCGCGCCCGGTCCCCCAGATACGGCTCCATCGCCGCATACCAACCACCCGGCAGGTCCTGCAGAACGCCGTCCGCGTCGAACAACACGTGCCGGACCCGCGAATCAGCAATGCGAGCGATTCTGCACGAGTTTCAGCTGGTGAGCGTCCGGGTCCCGAAACCACGCGAACCGGAGCCGATTGTCCGGAGAATCAATCGGCGGTACGACGGGAGTCGCGCCGGCAGCCACTGCGCGTTCGTAGAACTCGTCGACGTCGTCGCACCAGAAGACCACCTCCGTCGACGGAGTGCCGGACGGAGCGACGCCCAGCTCGACGAGGTTGTTCGCCACCTCCGCCGAGGTGAGACCGATCCGCACACCGGCGGCCTCGACCTCGACGTGCTGGATCGGGCCGGTCGCCGGTGCGCGGAAGGCCTCGGTCAGGCCGAGGCGGGTGTAGAACGCCAGACAGGCGTCGACGTCGGCGCAGAACAGGTTGACCTGGAGTTGGGCAATCACACGAGCGAGCTTAGGACCAGGACCGGTTCGACGGCTTCGTCGGCCGGAGTCTCCTCAGGCAAAGTCTCTGACTCGGGCGGGTCCTGTTGCTGTACGTCGCCGTAGATCGCGGCGACGTACAGCTTCGGGATCAGGCACATCAGGACGGGTCTTGCAGGATGCCGAGCACGTTGCCGTCGGGGTCGGTCAGCGTGGCCACCAGACGTCCGCCGCCGACGTCCTTCGGAGCGTCCTTCAGGGTGCCGCCGGCAGCGGTGACCTCGGCGATCTTCGCCTCGATGTCGGTGACGTGCCAGTACGCCGTCGGCGAGGTCATGTCGCTGTTCGGCACCAGGCCGATCTGCTGACCCTCGGCCTCGAACCCGACGTAGTACGGCGAGTCGGCCATCGGCTCCAGGCCGAGCAGTGCGGCGTACACCGGCTTGGCCTTCTCGAGGTCGGTGACCGGGTGCAGGATCGTCTTGACGCCTTGCGTGGAAGTCATTTCAGCATCTCCAAACTCCGGTTTCGCTTACTGACTGTCACGTTAGTCGCGCCGACGTCTGCGGTGCTTCTTGATTCCTGACCGGTTAGGCGACGTACTCCGCGAGATGCTTCCCGGTCAGCGTCTTCGGCTTCTTGATGAGCTCCGCCGGGGTGCCCTCGAAGACGATCTTGCCGCCGTCGTGGCCCGCGCCCGGGCCGAGGTCGATGATCCAGTCCGCGTGAGCCATGACGGCCTGGTGGTGTTCGATCACGATGACGGACTTGCCGCCGTCGACGAGGCGGTCCAGCAGGCCGAGGAGCTGCTCGACGTCCGCGAGGTGCAGGCCGGTGGTCGGCTCGTCGAGGACGTAGATCCCGCCCTTCTCCCCCATGCGCGTCGCCAGCTTCAGACGCTGCCGCTCGCCGCCGGACAGCGTGGTCAACGGCTGCCCGAGCGACAGGTATCCGAGACCGACATCGGCCAGCCGCTCGAGGATCTTCTCCGCGGCCGGCGTACGCGCCTCACCGTCGGCGAAGTACCCCAAGGCCTCCGAAACCGGCATCGCGAGCACCTCCGCGATGTTCTTCCCGCCGAACGTGTACTCCAGCACCGCGGCCTGGAAGCGACGACCCTCGCACTCCTCGCACGGCGATTCGACGGTCGCCATCACGCCGAGCTCGGTGTAGATCACACCCGCGCCCTTACAGGCCGGGCACGCGCCCTCGGAGTTCGCACTGAACAGCGCCGGCTTGACCCCGTTCGCCTTCGCGAACGCCTTCCGGATCGGCTCGAGAAGTCCGGTGTACGTCGCCGGGTTGCTCCGCCGGGACCCGCGAATCGCGCCCTGGTCGATCGCCACGACACCTTCACGATCGGCGATCGACCCGCGGATCAGTGAACTCTTGCCCGACCCCGCCACGCCGGTCACCACGACCAGCACGCCGAGCGGTACGTCGACATCCACGTTCTGCAGGTTGTTCGTCGAGGCGCCCCGCACCTCGAGCGCACCGGACGCCGAGCGGAACGACGACTTCAACGACGCGCGATCGTCCAGATGCCGGCCCGTCAGAGTCCCGCTGGTACGGAGCTTGTCGAGCGTCCCCTCGAACACCACCTCGCCACCGCCGGACCCGGCGCCGGGGCCGAGATCGATGACGTGGTCGGCGATCGCGATCGTCTCTGGCTTGTGCTCGACGACCAGCACTGTGTTGCCCTTGTCGCGCAACTGCAGCAGCAGGTCGTTCATCCGCTGGATGTCGTGCGGGTGCAGACCGATCGTCGGCTCGTCGAAGACATACGTCACGTCGGTCAGCGACGACCCGAGGTGGCGGATCATCTTGGTCCGCTGCGCCTCACCGCCGGACAGTGTGCCCGCGGGCCGCTCCAGCGACAGGTACCCGAGGCCGATGTCGACGAACGCGTCGAGCGCCTCGCCCAGCGCCTTGAGCAGCGGCGCCACCGAAGGTTCCTTCAACGAGCGGATCCAGGCGGCCAGGTCGGTGATCTGCATCGCGCACAGGTCCGCGATGTTCTTGCCCTTGATCTTCGAGGCCCTGGCCTCGGCGCCGAGCCTGGTCCCGTTGCAGTCGGGGCAGGTCGTGAAGGTCACCGCACGCTCGACGAACGCGCGGATGTGCGGCTGCATCGCGTCGACGTCCTTGGACAGGAACGACCGCTGGATCGCCGGGATGATGCCGTTGTAGGTGAGGTTGATGCCCTCGACCTTGATCTTGGTCGGCTCGCGGTACAGCAAGTCGTGCAGTTCCTTCTTGGTGTACTTCTTGATCGGCTTGTCCGGGTTGAAGAACCCGGAGCCGCGGAAGATCCGCCCGTACCAGCCGTCCATGCTGTAGCCGGGGATCGTCAGCGCGCCCTCGTTCAGCGACTTGTTCTCGTCGTACAGCGCGGTCAGGTCGAAGTCGGTGACCGAGCCCATGCCCTCGCACCGCGGGCACATGCCGCCGGCGTACACCTGCTCGCGAACGACCTTCTTCTCGCCGGCGCCCTTGTCCGCGGTCATCGAGCCGGTCGCCGTCCGCTTCGGCACGTTGAACGAGTACGCCGTGGGCGGGCCGACGTGCGGTTCCGCGATCCGGCTGAACAGGATCCGGAGCATCGCGTTCGCGTCGGTCGCCGTACCGACCGTGGAGCGTGGGTTGGCGCCCATCCGCTCCTGGTCGACGAGGATCGCCGTGGTCAGACCATCGAGTACGTCGACCTCGGGGCGGGCCAGCGTCGGCATGAAGCCCTGCACGAACGCGCTGTACGTCTCGTTGATCAGCCGCTGCGACTCGGCCGCGATCGTGCCGAACACCAGCGAGCTCTTGCCCGAGCCGGACACGCCGGTGAACGCGGTCAGCCGGCGCTTCGGGATCTCGACGCTCACGTCCTTCAGGTTGTTCACCCGCGCGCCGGTGACCCGGATCATGTCGTGGCTGTCGGCAACGTGTTCGTCGCGGCTCATGCGTGTCTCCTCTGGAAAGACGGGTTCAGGGGGCCTGGTTGATCCGGATGTGGTTCCCGGCCGGGTCGCGGAACGCACAGTCGCGGACGCCGTACGGCTGGTCCATCGGCTCCTGGATGACCTCCGCGTCGGTCGCCTGCAGGCGCTCGAACAGACCGTCGAGGTCGTCGCTCTGCAGCACGAGGGTGGCGTAAGTGCCCTTGGCCATCATCTCGCCGATGGTACGGCGCTCGTCCTCGGTGAGCCCGGGATCGACGGCCGGCGGCGTCAGGACGATCGAGGTGTCCGGCTGCCCGGGCGGCCCGACCGTGATCCAGCGCATGCCCTCGTACCCGACGTCGAGGCGGATCTCGAAGCCGAGGAGGTCGCGGTAGAAGCGCAGGGACGCCTCGGGATCGGTGTGCGGCAGGAAGCTGGCGTGAATCTTGATCGTCGGGTTGTTCGTCATGGCGTCAAACTACGTGCCGGACGACGGAGAAGCTTCTCGATTCCTGATCGGTCGCGTTACCTGTTTCGCGACACACGAGGGGATGCCGAGGGTGGCGTCGCCGGCGCGGTCCTTGTAGACGCTCGGCGGCATACCGACGAGCTCGGTGAAGCGGGTGCTGAACGTGCCCAGTGACTGACAGCCGACCGCGAAACACACGTCGGTGACACTCATCCCGCCGCGCCGCAGCAGCATCATCGCCCGCTCGATCCGCCGCGTCATCAGATACCCGTACGGCGACTCTCCGTAAGCACGCTTGAACTCACGGCTCAGATGCCCCGACGACATGTGCGCACCACGGGCGAGCGCGTCGACGTCCAGCGGCTGCGCGTACTCCCGGTCGATCCGGTCCTTCACCCGCCGCAGCCGCGCCAGATCCGCCAGGCGCTGCTCGTCCGTCGCTCCACTACTCACGGTACAAATCCTGCCAGCTCAACCAACCGAAGTCACCCGCCGCGCTAGCGAGTCAGCGGCGCAGCGCCACTCTCCTTCGCCGCACCGGCAGCCGGTCCACCGCTCGCCGGACGTCCGCCCGCACCATCGGTCCGCTCGCCGGCGGGCGTCACTCGCGGCGCGGGCTGAGCCCCGAGGGTGTGCTGGACACTCCGGGCCAGCTCACGGTCGGGGCGCGCTGCGATGCCGGCGTTCACTGCTCTCACGCCGGCGTCGGCCGTCGCGTACCCGAGACGGTAGGCGAAGTTCCGATCGGCGACGGCTTCGTTGCCGGCGACCTGGGCGTCGCCGTACCGGCCGTCGAGCAGTTGCTTGCTCATCGCGTTGCGTACGTCGCTGACCAGGTCCGGGTCCGGGTGGTGCCAGCGCTCACCGCGCTCACCGGGGTCGGCGGAGGTGACGATCGAGGTGGCCGCGGTCTCGAGGGTCCGGTCGATGTCGCCACGGGCCATCTGGGCACGGACGTTCGGCAGGAACTCGGTGTTGTCGATGTGGTAGCCCATTCGGCCGTTCTCGATGTACTCCTCGGCCAGCCGCTGCGCGAACCCGTCGGAGAGGTCGCCGAGCGGTCCCGGCGGGAGGTTGGCCCAGCGCTCGTTGGTGTCCCGCCGCCACTGCATGCTCGCCGCGGCACTCGCGTTCATGACGGCATCCGACCAGGTCACCTCCTGTCCGTTCTGCTCGTAGGCACGAAGCTGCATCGTGGCCCCGGTGGCATCGAGGGCCCGGCGCCACCAGGCGTCGTCGGAGGGGTTTCGGTACGAGCCTGACTCAGGATGCGGCTGCGACATCGGCGTCCTTCGGGGGTAGTTCCAGATCGGCGACGACAAGATGTCACAGGGTTGGGTCAGCGGCCGGTGGTTCCGTCGAGTTGTTCGCGGATGATGTCGGCGTGGCCGGCGTGGCGCGCGGTTTCGTTGATGACGGCCAGGACGGCCCAGCGGAGATTGTGGGTCTTGCCGTTGCGGGTAACGGGCGTCTCCGGGTCGCCGAGTTTGGCGATGATCTTGTTGGAGGCGGCGCAGGCTGCCTTGTAGTCGGCGCGGAGCTTGGTGAGCGAGATGCCGGGGTCGACTGTCATCGAGCGCTTGCCGCGGGAGGCCTTGCCGCCGGCGACGACCTCCTCGATCCAGAGGGACTCCACGAAGGTCAGGTGCTGGACGAGGCCGGCCACGTTGGTCCCGGACTCGACCGTACTGCGGCGTGCGTCCGCCTCGCTCAGGCCGGCGAGCTTCTTCAGTACGCCGGCGCGCAGCCCGTCGAGGGTCTCCACCAGCTGTTCGAGTTCGGTCACGTCTTGCACGGGCCGATCGTGGCGACGAGACCGTGATGATCCGACTTCGGCACCTGGAACCAGCCGGTGTCGTCCGAGCACCAACCGGGTTTCACGAACAGGTGGTCGATCCGGACGAACAGCGCCGCCCATCTGCCGGTCTGCGACGGCCGGCCCCACCCGTTCAGCATCGCGTCCTTCAGCGGATCGGCCAGCACCCGGTAATCGCGGCCGCGGTCCGTCGTGTTGAGATCGCCGGAGATCACGACCGGGTGGTCGTCGCGGGCTGCTCGCAGTGCGATCTGCTCGATGAGCCGATGATGGTTCGCGACGGTGGTCTCGTACGGAATCGTGTCGGCCGGCGTGTTGTACGACGACCCGCCGGACTTGTACCACGCCTTCGGCACATGGACGGCGAGCAGATCGAAGTCACCGGACGGCGCGTGGACCCGGAGCATGTACCCCGGGAGATCAGGCCCGGGCTGTTCGAGCACGGTCATCGGCCAGCGGCTGAAGACCCCGACTGCCGGCCCGTTCCAATAGGCGACGTGCTCCGGGTACGCCTCGGACAACCGTTCGGTCAGCGGCTGCCCGATCTCCGAGATGACAAGTACGTCGGCTTTCTGCGCGATCAGGTCGTCCGCGCCTTCGAGTTCGCCGGCGCCGATGTTCGCCGCGGCGAACCGGATGCCGCGACTTGGGTCGACCGTCCCCGAGCCGTGCGGGACCCATGGCCCGACCGTAGCGACGATGCCGACCAGCAGCGTCGACACGGCGAACGACACAGCAACCGCGAAGGCTGGTCGGCGACGGCGCGCGAGCACACCCACCAGCAACGCGAGCAGGGCCACGACCAGCGCCAGTATCGGCAACAGGATCGCCAGCACGTCCGTCACCACGCCGAGCCGGTCCCGGAGCAAGAACCATGCCCACGGCAACAATCCGGCGACCACGATCCCGGCGTACCGCCCCGTTCTGGACGGAGCGTCCCCCACCCCTACCTCAGTCCCCTCCACCCGACCAGGCTATGCCACACCAGAACCGAACCGCGCCCAGTTGATGATGGGCGGTCAGCAGGAGGCCTACATTCTCCCGCACGGAATCGGTTTACGGCAGGTCGAGGGTGAGTGGTAAATCGCTCAGGAAGTCGACCGCGTCGAACATCGCACCGGCGGACGCCACGCCCGTCGAGCGCGTCTCACCCGCGAGGATTCGGCGTACGGCGCCGACCGCGAGCGGGGCCGAGATCGCGTAGATGTCCTGCCCGCCGGCTGTCGCCCGCCGCTCCTCGCCGCCGATCCGGACCCGGACGTCGACGATGAAGGCCTGGTCCGATCGGCCCGTGGCGTCGACAGCGACCGGCGCCGGGGTGTCTGTGTCCGCGAGATCACTGGCCGCCTCGACCGTCATATACGTGCGGACCTCGGGTACCGCGAGGTGGCTCGGGATCGTGACGACATCGGCCATCGTGAACTCGGGGATCACCCGACGCCGGCCGAACGGCTCCGGGAACGTCCAGTCCTCCTGCGTCGGCTTGTCCTCGTGGTACTGCAGAGCGCCGTCGGTGAAGCGGAGCCGCCGGCCGTCGCGCCGGTCGTGCGACACCTGGCCGGCGGCGCGCGTACCGGGCGTCGGGTGCCAACTGGTCAGTCCGTAAGCGACGTGCACCTCGTCGGCGCTCGTCCGCTCCCCCAGCGCCGCGGTCGTCAGCAAGTCGCCGAGACCGCCGAAGAACGCCATCGCCGGCACGACCGGGGTGCCGCTCTGCCTGGCGTACGTCGACACGTTGGCCTCGATCTCCGCGGCGACGTCGACGTACGGAATCCCGGCACGGATGGCCGCGTCGATCACCGGGTCCGCGGTCGCGGCGAACGGGCCGGCGCAGTTGATCACAGCAGCGGCGTTTTTCAGCGCCTGGTCGAGTGCGTGCGGGTCGTCGACCGCAGCAGGGCGGATCTCCAAGTCCCAGAGGGCCTCGAGTGCGCCGGAATTCCGGCCGGAGGCAATGACCGGCAGACCTTGGCGCAGCAGTTCCTCGACGACGAAACGGCCGGTGTGACCGGTTGCTCCATAGACCACGACAGCGTTCATACGGCTCATACGTTGAGTCTCGCCGTACCGGATGAGACAGCGTGAGAGTCCGGAACGACACTGTTCGTACACTTTCGGACATGCACACCGTCGCACTGGCGACCGCCGGGCACCTGCTGCACTTCGAGCTCGGCATCGCGTACGAGATCTTCGGCAACCCGCCACTCGGGGCAGACGAGTGGTACGACGTACGCCTGTGCGGACCGGGATCGGTCCGCGTCGGCCCGTTCACCGTCGAGCCCGACGACAACCTGGCGTTCCTCGCGCAAGCAGACACCGTCATCGTCCCCGCCCTCGCCGACGTCGAGGAACCCCCAGCGCCCGAGCTCGTCGATGCCGTCCGGTCCGCCTACGAGTCAGGGGCCAGAATCGCGTCACTGTGCACCGGCGCCTTCGTCCTCGGCGCCGCTGGACTGCTCGATGGTCGTCGCGCTACGACGCATTGGGGACATGCCGACGCCCTCAGCGCCAGGTATCCAGCGGCGACCGTCGACCCCGACGTGCTCTACACCGACAACGGCAACGTCCTCACCGCCGCCGGCAAAGCAGCCGCGGTCGACCTCTGTCTCCACCTCATCCACCTCGACCACGGCGCGACGGTCGCGAACACGATCGCCCGGCGTCTCGTCGTACCGCCGCATCGCGCCGGCGGCCAAGCGCAGTTCGTCTCGACGCCGGTCCCGGTGAGCGGCGATCACACCCTCGCGGAGCTGCTCGCGTGGGCGCAGGAGCGGCTGGACCAGCCGTTGACCGTCACCGACCTCGCCCGTCGTGCGAACACCAGCCCGCGCCACCTCGGTCGCCAGTTCCGCGCGGTGACCGGCCAGACGCCACTCCAATGGCTCCTGACCCAACGCGTCCGCCGCGCCCAACAGTTGCTGGAGGCCACCAACCACAGCATCGAAGCAGTCGCCACTGCCACCGGCCTGGGCACCGCCACCACCCTGCGGCGTCAGTTCAAACGGGTAGTGGGCATTCCGCCCAACGCCTACAGAACCGCTTTCCGCAGCCCGTAAGGTGAGCGCCATGGACAGCTATCCGCGGCGGATGCACACCGCGTTGGACGCGGTGGACTCGCGAGGCTTGGCGGAGTTCTACCGCGTGTTCCTCGGGCTGCGGTACCGGCCCGGGGACGAGCCGCCGGTGGACGGGTCCGAGGACGACGCCAGCTGGCTCGTGCTCGTCGACGAGGACGGGAACCGCCAGCTCGCCGTACAGCAGGTCGCTGAGTTGGCGCCGTCCACGTGGCCGTCGGCCGAAGTGCCGATGCAGCTGCACATCGACTACGCCGTGCCGTCGCTCGAGGAGCTCCACCGGCATCGCGAGCGGGCCGAGCAGCTCGGCGCGCGGTTGCTGTACGACCGCGAGGCGGAGGAGGACGAACCGCTCTACGTCCTCGCCGATCCGGCGGGACATCCGTTCTGCCTGCTGGTCGGACACGTCTGACTCGCCATGGACCAAGCCTTGGCGGAGCTGCGCGAGCTGATCGTCGGCGCGGTCGGGCGTGAGGGCGTGATCGACGGGTTGTTGCTGTCGCTTGTCGACGCACCCACGCCGCCGACGGCCGGGCTCGCGTCGCCGACGTTCGCGTTGGTGGCGCAGGGACGGAAGCGGCTGGCGCTCGGCGAGCAGGTGTTTGAGTACGGCGCCGGCGACTACGTGATCGTGTCCGTGGACCTACCGGTCACAGGGCACTTCGTCGAGGCATCGAAGGACGCGCCATGCCTCGGCGTCGGGCTCGAGCTGCGACCGGAGTCGATCGCCTCGCTGCTCCTCGACGCGAGCGAGAAGCCCGGCAGCACGGTCCGCGGTCTCACCGTCGACCACGCACCGGCCGAACTGGTCGACGCGATGGTCCGCTTGGTCCGACTGGTCCACCAACCCGATGACGCCCCCGTGCTCGCGCCGCTCGTGCAGCGCGAGATCCTCTGGCGGCTGCTGCGGAGCCCGCAAGGCGCCGCGGTCCGCGAGATCGGGCTCGCCGACAGCAGCCTGTCGCACGTCGCTCGTGTCATCGGCTGGATCCGCAAGCACTACACCGAGCCGTTCCGGGTCGAGGACCTGGCTGCGATGGCCGGTATGAGTACGTCGGCCTTCCACCGTCACTTCCGCACCGTCACCGAGCTCACCCCGATCCAGTTCCAGAAGAAGATCCGGCTGCACGAAGCCCGGCTCCGCGTGGTCGGACTCGGCGAGGACGTGACGAGCGCCGGGTACGCCGTGGGCTACGACAGCCCGTCTCAGTTCAGCCGCGAGTACCGCCGCGAGTTCGGTACGCCGCCGAGCCGCGATCGAGCAGGATCAGGCAAGCTGGCGCCAGAATTGATCTAACGAGATCGCAGCCCCAGCAGATCTACTGGTGTCGTACCTGTTCCTGACCCAGTAGGAGTTGTGCACGATTATGCAAGTAGCTGTGATCACCGGCGGAAGTTCCGGCATCGGCCAGGGCGCCGCGTTCGAGATCGCGAAGCGCGGCACGGCCGTCGTCGTCACCTACCACGGCAGCCGCGAACGCGGCCTCGACACGGTCCAGCGGATCGAGAAGGACGGCGGTACTGCGGTTGCGCTGCCGCTCGATGTCTCGCGGCCGGAGACGTTTGCGGAGTTCCGGGCCGCGCTGACCGACGTACTGAAGCACTGGGATCGGACGACGTTCGACTTCCTCGTCAGCAACGCCGGCGTCGGGCAGTCTCCGGTGATGTTCGAGGAGACGACCGAGGACCTGTTCGATCAGATGGTCAACGTCCATCTGAAGGGTCCGTACTTCCTCACGCAGACTCTCCTTCCGTTGATCGCCGACAACGGCTCGATCGTCTACACGACCAGCACGTCGGCGCTCCAGTCGGCGCGGCCGTCGCCGGGGTACTCGGTCTACGCGAGTGTGAAGGGCGCGCAGATCGTGCTCACCCGGTACCTCGCCAAGGAGCTGAGTGTCCGCGGGATCCGGGTCAACGCCGTTGCTCCCGGCGTGACCCGGACCCGTCTTGGTGGCGACGCGTTCTCCGAGCATCCCGAGTGGATTCCCCCGATCGCGGAACGGACCGCTCTCGGCCGGATCGGTGAGTCCGACGACCTCGGCAAGGTCATCGCGTTCCTCGGCTCCCCCGACTCGGGCTGGATCACCGCTCAGACAGTGGAGGCTTCGGGCGGCTACGAGCTCTGACTCCAGGCGTCTCCCCAACTGATGCCGCGGGCTGCTCGGTAGGCGTCATCCGACTTGGGCACGATCAGCTGTTGCGCGGCGCCGGCCGACGTACAGAGCTCGAGCACGACCCGGCCTTTCGGTCTGCCCGGTCTGCGGATCACCCGAGCCGGAGCAGGCCGGACCGGGTCGCGCGTCGCGACGACGTAGCTGAATCTCTCCTCCTCGTAGTTGCGGGTGCCGTCCTTGAGCACGCGGTGCAGCTCGGTCCGGGGCAGGCGGGCGGCGAAGTGGCACCAGTCGGTTGGACATTCGCCTTGATGCGGACAGGGAGCCGCGATCGTGAAGCCGTCGTCGATCAGCTGATCACGGGCTTCGAGCGTACGGCGGTGGCCGTGGGGCGTGCCTGGTTCGACGAGGACGATCGTGGTGGCGAACCGGGCTGCGGTCTGGATCAGGGTGCGGCGGAGACTGTCGGTGAGCTCGTTCAACACGTAGCCGATCGTGATCAGATCCACCGACTCGGCTGACGCGCTCGGGTCGCGGGGCTTGGTCCAGTGGCGGAGGTCTGCGGTCGTCCAGCGCCAACGGTTGCCTTCGGCAAGCTGTTTGCCGAGGCTGATGGCGGCCGGCTGGCGTTCGATGATCTCGGTGGTGATGGTCGGCCAGATAGCTGAAGCGGCCCAGGCGGCGGCGCCGGTTCCGCCGCCGAGGTCGAGGTGGGTGGTGAACGATGCGTCGATGTGACGGTCGGCTGCTGAGAGTGCGGCGTACAGGGCGCGGAAGGTCGCCGGCATGCGGGTGACGGCGTACGCGAGGGCGTCGAGGTGATCGCGCATTCCGGCAGCGGTGTCGTCGACCTGCTCGGTGCGGTAGCGGTGTGAGAGCGCGTCGACGCGGCGGCGTAGTTCGTGGTGCGGGACGCCGTCGAGGGCGCGTGCGAGGGCAGCATGAAGTTGGGTGTCCACGGAGGACATGCGGAAGCTCCGGTTCGGTCGGCACGGAGTGCGCGCCGGGATGAACTCAGCGCACACGTGATCCGCGGCCTGACGCCGCGACGCACCAACCAGGTCCGGAGAGAAGCTGTCAGCGACCTGTCAGCAGACAGCGGAGGAGGGATTGGCGCGGAACCGGATCACCTTGCAAGTCATCACGCACCTCCTCGGATTGAGCCCGACCGTAGCAGAGCCGCTCTCATCGCGCGGCCTATTTATCGGCCTTCCGCCGTGCACAGGCAGACCTTGTTGCCCTGCGGGTCCGCGAGGACGGTGAACGCCGGCGCCTCGTCGTCGTACGCGATCGTGCCGCCCGCGGCGAGGCCGGCCTTGATGCGATCCGGGACGACCTCCGGTGGCAGCCAGAGATCCAGATGGAACCGTTGTCGTGGTGTCGAATGCGGAGAGGTGCCCTGGAACCAGAGGTTCGGGACGCGGCCCGTCGGGTCGAGGATGTCGTTTCCCTTGAACGAGTCCGTGGTCCCGGTCAGCACTGCCGCCCAGAACGGTCCGATCTCGGGAAGGTCGGCCGTGTCCAGCGCGATCTCCAGCTGCGCCACAGCCGTCGGATCGGCGGTCAGACCGTGGTCCGCCGCGATTGCGCTGATCTGCTCCGCCACGGCTTCATCCCGACTGGAGACGTCG
This sequence comes from Kribbella pratensis, assembly GCF_004365355.1. Taxonomy (GTDB): domain Bacteria; phylum Actinomycetota; class Actinomycetes; order Propionibacteriales; family Kribbellaceae; genus Kribbella. The sequence goes on from NZ_SODP01000001.1 coordinate 2,040,082, forward strand.
ACGAACGTCGCACCTAGCCGCAGCTCAGGCACCTGGTCGGCGTCCGAGCACGCCTCACCGACCGCTCGCACAAACCGCGCACCTTCAGCCAGCGATGCGGTCACGAACCTCGCCTGCTGCGCCTGAACCATCTTCCGCCAGTCCGCGAGCACCATGCCGAACCTCCAATCCCGAATGAGGCTAGAACACCACTCCGACAGTTCTACCCACGCAGTACGGCGAGATCGCGCTCGGCGTACATCCGGTGCTGCCACTCCTCGCTCAGAATGCAGCCGAGACACCGGCTCACCTTGAAGCTCTCCGACTCCGGATACCCGGGCTCGGTCACCGGCACCGTCATCTCGCCCAGCTGCTCATCGGTCAACCCGGCGAGCACCTCCCGCACGGTCCGCATCCGATCGGCCCGCAACGCGAGCACCTCATCGAGCGACGGCCGTACGGCGCGATCACGCGGCACGCCGGGTACGTCGGACATCTCGTCGTGAGGCAGATCGAGCGGGTCCCACGGCGCCGGATCGCCAAGCATGGCTCGGCGTACCCAGGCGTCCGTCGCGAAGACGAGGTGACGCTGCGTCTCGATGAACGACCACTCGCCGTCGACCGACTCGTGCAGCAAGTCCTCCGGCATCGCCCGGGCCCGCTCGACGGTCTCGGCCCACAACCGCTCGAGCAACTCCCATGCCTCCCGGTAACCGTCCGCGTGCGTCGGGCTCATCTTCGCCCGATCGGGATACCGACGGTTGAGCTCGGCGTCGATCAGCGGTACGACATCGATGCCCCAGACCCGCAGGTTCTGGATATCGCCGTCGATCGAAACGTCAACCACCCGGGCAGCACGGATCGTGACGCCGGTCAGGTCGACGTTGTCGAACACCGCGTCGCGAAGCCGGACATCCTCGAACCGAGCGCCGCTCAGATCCTGCTCCTTGAACTCCTTGAACTCCTTGGACTCCCTGGACTCCCTGGACTCAGCCACCGGACCACCTTCGCGCGCGGCCGCCTGGGGTTACAAGGGACCCGGTGTTACCGGGTCCGTGATAAACCTGCTGGCGGTTGTCGGTACGACGACACCTTCTGATCGGAACGGAGCGGCATGTACCGCAGGCTCGTGCTCAAGCTGTCCGGGCAGGCGATCGCCGGCCCGGACGAGTTCGGATTCAACAGCGACCGGCTCACGCACCTTGCCAACGAGGTGATCGCGTTGCGTGCGACCGGCGTACAAGTCGCGGTGGTGGTGGGCGGCGGGAACGTGTTCCGCGGGAACCGGGCCGACGACTGGGGTATCGACCGGGTCGAGGCGGACAACATCGGCATGCTCGGCACGGTCATCAACGCGGTCCTGCTCCGCGGCAGGCTGGCCGCGCTCGGAGCCCACGGCGTACGGCTGATGACCGCGATCCCGATCGACAACCTGGCCGAGCCGTACATCCGGTTGCGCGCGCTGCGGCACCTGGAGAAGGGCTCGATCGTCCTCCTTGCGTGCGGCAACGGGCAGCCGTTCACCACCACCGACTACCCGTCGGTCCAGCGGGCCGTCGAGCTCGAGGCCGACGCCCTGCTGGTCGCGAAGAACGGCACCGACGGTGTGTACGACGCCGACCCGAACAAGCACGCCGACGCCAAGCGCTTCGACCATCTCACCTACACCGAAGTCATCGACCGCGGCCTCGGCGTGATGGACCAGTCCGCCTTCATCCTGGCGCGCGACCACCACCTCCCCCTCCACGTCTTCGACATAGACCGCACCGGCGCCGCCTCCGCCATCGTCAACGGCACCCAGGTCGGCACAACCATCATGTAGGTGGAAGTTGTAGGGATGCGCTAAATGGTTTGGCGCGGCTCGGGGTGAGTTGGTGTACTCGAGGGCGTACGAGCAGGTGTTCAGTAAAGGAGTCCGTCATGCGATCTCGCTTCATGTCTGTTGCTGATCGGACTGTCACCTGTTCAAAGGACATGAAGCTGCGTGGAAGTACTCAATCTTGGGATCCTGGCGCATGTTGACGCCGGAAAGACCAGCCTGACCGAGCGGCTGCTGTACACCGCCGGAGTCATCGACGAGGTCGGTAGCGTCGACGACGGCAGCACCCAGACCGACTCACTGGCGCTCGAGCGGCAGCGCGGGATCACGATCAAGTCCGCGGTCGTCTCGTTCGCGATCGGCGACCTGACGGTCAACCTGATCGACACCCCGGGCCACCCGGACTTCATCGCCGAGGTGGAGCGTGCGCTCAGCGTGCTGGACGGCGCAGTGCTGGTGATCTCCGCGGTCGAGGGTGTCCAGGCGCAGACCCGCGTGCTGATGCGGACCCTGCAACGCCTGCGCATCCCCACCCTGATCTTCGTCAACAAGCTCGACCGACCGGGTGCGCAGTACGACGGTGTGCTCCGTCAGATCGCGACCAAGCTGACGCCTGCGATCGTTCCGATGGGCGAGGCGACCTACCTCGGCACGCCTGAGGCGACGTTCAAGCCGATCCTCCAGGAGACCACTCTCGTCGACGTCCTGACCGAGCGCGACGACGACCTCCTCAAGCGGTACGTCGACGGCGAACCGCTCGCACTGGACGGGGCGCTCCGCACTCAGATCCACCAGGCGCGGGTTCACCCGGTGTACTTCGGATCCGCGATCACCGGCGCCGGTACGGACGCCCTCACCGACGGCATCCGCGACCTGCTCCCCCGCGCCCGCACCAACGGCACCCAGCTCGACGGCTCCGTGTTCAAGGTCGAACGCGGGCCGGCCGGCGAGAAGATCGCGTACGTCCGCCTGTTCTCCGGTACGGTGCACGTCCGCGACCGAGTGCGCTTCGGCGCGAACGACGCGAAGATCACCGCTCTGCAGGTGATCGGTGAAGGCCCGGCGAACGCCGTACAGGCCGGTCGGATCGGCAAGTTCTGGGGCCTGGCAGATGTCCAGATCGGTGACCGCATCACCGCGCTCGACGACCCCGAGCCCCGGCAGACGACGGCGTTCTTCGCGCCGCCCACGCTCGAGACGGTGATCTCCGCGCGGAAGCCGTCCGACAAGGGCAACCTGCGCGTCGCGCTGACCCAGCTCGCCGAGCAGGACCCGTTGATCAACCTGCGCCAGGACGACCTCCGCCAGGAGACCTACGTGTCGCTGTACGGCGAAGTACAGAAGGAGGTCATCGAGACGACGCTGGCGACCGAGTTCGGGATCGAGGTCGACTTCCGCGAGACGACCACGATCTGCATCGAACGGCTCGTCGGCACCGGCGCGGCGGTCGAGTTCAAGAAGAAGGACCTGAACCCGTTCCTCGCCACCATCGGCCTGCGCGTCGAGCCGGCGCCGGTGAACGCCGGCGTCAGTTTCGAACTCGAGGTCGAGCTCGGCTCGATGCCGTACGCGTTCATCAAGGCCGTCGAGGAGACCGTCCGCGAAACGCTGCACCAGGGCATCCACGGCTGGCAGATCCCCGACGCACACGTCGTGATGACGCACTCCGGCTACTCCGCCCGCCAGAGCCACGCCCATGCCGTGTTCGACAAGAGCATGTCCAGCACCGCCGGCGACTTCCGCAACCTCACCCCGCTCGTCCTGATGACGGCCCTCCGGCAGGCAGGTACGACGGTGCACGAGCCGATGCACCATTTCCAGCTGGAGATCCCGACCGACACCACGCGCGCCGTCCTCGCGACCCTCGCCCGCCTCCGCGCGATCCCGCAGGTACCCGCACTCGCCGCCGAAACCTCAACCCTGGAAGGAGAAATCCCCGCGGCCGCCGTCTACGAACTCGAGCAGCAACTCCCCGCCCTCACCCGCGGCGAAGGCGTCCTGGAGTCCGCGTTCGAGCGCTACCACCCCGTCACCGGCCCGATCCCGGAACGGCCGCGCACCGACCATGACCCGCGCAACCGGCGCGAGTACCTACTGCACATTCAGCGGCGGGTATAGACGCCGTGCACAACGGTCGCGCCGAGGTCGTCGTCCTCGACGATCTCGGCGGCCAGACCGTGCTCGATCATCACCGCACGCGCGACCGGCGCCTGGCGTTCACTCATCTCGACGAAGAAGTGACCGCCGGGTGCCAGCCAGTCTGCCGCCTCGGCAGACACTCGCCGGAACACAGCCAGACCGTCCACGCCGCCGTCCAATGTGACGTGCGGTTCGTACAGCCGAGCCTCCGGCGGCAGCAGCCGGATCTCGTCCGTCGGCACATACGGAACGTTCGACAGCAGTACGTCGACCTGCCCGCGCAACCGATCCGGCAACGCCGTGAACAGATCGCCCTCGTACACCGTGCCGCCCGACGCGAGCAGGTTGCGGCGTGCGCACTCGACCGCGGCAGGCTCGATGTCGGCGGCGTACAAAGTCACCTCGCGCTGGGCTGCGACAGCCGCGCCGAGAGCACCCGTGCCGCAGCCGAGGTCGACCACGACCGCTCCCGTGGCGGTGACCCGCAACGCCTCCGCCACCAGGAACTCGGTACGGCGACGTGGAATGAACACCCCGGTGTCGACGGCGATTCGCAACCCGCAGAACGACGCCCGGCCCACGACGTACTCCAACGGCAACCCGGCGACCCGCTGGTCGACCATGGCCGCCAGTTCGGCCTCGTCCCGCGCGGACTCGGCGATCAGCGCGGCCTCGTCTTCGGCGAACACGGAACCGGACGCGCGCAGCCGCTCAACGACAGTGATCACAAGACAGATTATCCGAAAGCATTTACTCCGGTGAGCTCTGCCGACACCGTCCACAACCGCTCTGCCGAGGCCGGGTCGATCGCATACGGTCGTACGCCGGGAGCGTCGTCGGTCGACACCTCCGCGATCTCGCAGTCCTCGCAGAACACTCCGCCGAGACCGTCGAGCTGCGGCGACGTCGCGGCCCAGACCTGCGTCGCGGCGCCCTGCTCCGGCGTCTTGAAACCGACGACCGGATTGCCGTCCTCGTCGAGCCAGCCGTAGCCGGCCATCTCCTCGCGCGTCAGGTGCCGCTGCAGCGGAGTCATGATGCCGCCGGGGTGCAGCGCGAACGCCCGTACGCCGGACTCCTTGCCGAGGGCATCGAGCTGGACCGCGAACAGCACGTTGGCCGTCTTCGCCTGCCCGTACGCCTCCCACTTGTCGTACCCCTGCCGGAACTCCAGGTCGTCCCACCGGATGTCCGACCGCCGGTGCCCGGTCGACGACACCGACACGACCCGGGCACCGCCGTCGGCCACGAGCGCCGGCCACAGCCGGTTCACCAGCGCGAAGTGCCCCAGGTGGTTGGTCGCGAACTGGGCCTCCCAACCCGGGCCGACCCGCGTCTCCGGAGCGGCCATGATCGCGGCGTTGTCGATCATGATGTCGATCGATCGCCCGGACGCCAGGAACCGGTCCGCGAAGGCCTTCACGCTCTCCAGGTCACCGAGATCCAGCTCGTCGATCTCGACACCGTCGACGCCGGCGAGCGCCTCCCGCGCCGCGTCCGGCCGCCTGGCCGGCACGATCACCTTCGCGCCCGCGCGAGTCAGCGCCTTCGTCGTCGCCAGACCGAGACCGGAATACCCGCCGGTGACGATCGCGAGCTTGCCGGTCAGATCGATCCCCGCGAGGACCTCATCCGCAGTGGTGTCGTGCCCGAAACCCGAACCGATCTTGTGCTGTTCACCCATGGTCAGCAGCCTATGAATTGGAGTGCGCTCAAAGTCAAGCCCCGAGGTGCGGATCCTGCCGCATCGACTCCGCCAACCGCTGCAGTGCCGGGTTGGGATTGTCGGGACTCCAGCACGCGTGCAGCGTGACCGAATGCGCATCAGCCGCGTCCAGTTCGCGGTACCGGACGCCCTCGACCCTCATCGCCATGATCGACCGCGGGATCAAGGCGCATCCGAGTCCGGCCCGGACCAGCGCGAGCATCGTCGGCACCTGCGAGGCGAGCTGGCTCACGGCGTACCGGTCCATCCCGATCATCGCGGCACAGATGTCATGCAGATACTGCGAACCCTCCGGGCTGTAGCCGATGTAATCGTCGGTCGCATCCACCAGCGCGACCGGCCCGTCGCCGTCGGCCAGCGGATGGGACGCCGGTACGGCGAGCACGAGATCCTCGGAGTGCACCAGCATCGATTCGAACCGCTCCGGAATCGGCGGCCGCACGAGCCCGAGATCGATCTCCAGATTCGCCAGGGCCTCGAACTGCGCCGGGCTGACGAGCTCGGTCAGCTCGGCGGTGACTCCGGGCGTGCGTTTGCCGACCATGGTCAGGAAGTCCGCGAGTACCGCGTACGCGCCGATCGCCGTGAACGCGAGGCGCAGCGTCCCGGTCGTCCCGTCAGCCGCACGGCGAGTCGCTTCCGGGGCGACGTCGAGGAGCGCGAGGACGCGGCGGGCGTGCTCGAGGAACACGTCGCCGGCCGCCGTCAGCCGTACGCCGCGGCCGGTGCGATCGAACAACCGGACGTCCAGGGTCCGCTCGAGACCCTGGATCTGGCGGGTCAGCGGCGGCTGCGTCAGGTTGAGCCGCTGGGCAGCCCGGCCATAGTGCAGTTCCTCGGCCACCGCGACGAACCCGCGGAGCTGCTGGAGAGACAGATCCATGCCCACACGGTATCGGTTCATACGGAAATGGGCTTGGACCTGCATAACGGAATGCGCTTACCGTCGGTTCCATGCCGAAACTCGCCGCGCTCTTCTCGCCCGAACGTGCCGCCGATGTCGTCGACACCGACACCCGCCAGCTGCTGCAGGACCGTTTCGACGTGGTCTGGGCAACGTCGGAGCACACCGCCGGACCCGGATCCGCCGCGAAACCCCCGGCGCTCGACCCCGCCGCCGTACCCGAGTTGGTGAAAGGCGCCGACGTCCTCCTCACCAGCTGGGGTACGCCTCACCTCGGCAAGGAGCTGTGGTCCGACGGCAACGGCCCGAAGGTCGTCGCCCACGCGGCCGGCACGGTCAAGAACCTGATCGACCCGGTCATCCTGGACCAGGGCGTCGCGGTGTTCTCGGCCGGTCCGCGGATCGCCTGGTCTGTCGGCGAGTACTGCCTCGCGTCGATGCTCACACTGGCCCGCCTCCCCCGCTTCGACGGTGCCGTCCGCGCGGGCGGATGGAAGCAGACGGCGTACCGCGGTCACGAGCTGGCCGGCGCGAAGGTCGGCATCATCGGCGCGAGCAGTACGGCGCGGGCCTTGATCACCCTGCTGAAGCCGTTCGGTTGCGACCTGGCCGTCTACGACCCCTATCTCAGCGCCGAGCGCGCGGCCCAACTCGGAGTCCGGAGCACCGCCTTGGAGGACGCGGCCACTGCACGGTTCCTCAGCATCCATGTGCCGAACGTCCCCGAGACGAAGGGCATGATCACCCGCGCGCTGATCGAGGGCCTTCCCGACGGCGCGGTCGTCGTGAACTCTTCCCGGGGACCGGCCGTCGACCAGCAAGCGCTGCTCGAGCATGCGCTGGACGGGCGCATCTACGCGGCCCTCGACGTCTACGATCCCGAACCGCCGCAATTCGACGAGAACGTGCTGAACGCCCCGAACCTGTTGCTGACCCCGCACATCGCCGGAGACACGGCTGAGGGCCACCTCGCGCTGGCGGGCTACGTGCTCCAGGACGCACTCCGATGGCTCGACGACGGCACCCGCGGACCGAGCTTCGTCGATCCCGCCTCGTGGTCGATCGCTGCGTGAGAGGAACGGCCATGTCACGCATTACCCATGTCGAGGTCTTCCCGGTCGCAGTGCCGTTCGCACGCCGGTTCGTGCTCGGCAGTGGCGCGGTCGGCTCCCCCGACGCGGCGCCCGACCAGGCCGGCGCGGTGATCTTCGTGAAGCTCACCACCGAGGACGGCGTCGTCGGCTGGGGCGAGCAGCGCGCGCTACCGAGTTGGAGCTACGAGACCGCCGAGACGATGGCGGTCGTGATCCGGCGGCATCTCACGCCGATCCTGCTCGAACTCACACCGTTCGATGTCGAGCTGTTCCACCAACGCGCCGCCAACCGACTCAGTCCCTCGGTGTCGAACGGGTTCCCGTTCGCCCGGGCCGCGATCGACGTCGCGATGCACGACGCGGCCGGCAAGCTGGCCGGCGTACCCGTGCATGCGCTGCTCGGGGGCAAGATCCACGACGAGATCCCGCTCTGCTCGGCGATCGGGGTCGGCGACCAGGACGCCGTACGCGAACATGCAATCGCGTCGGCGGACTATGCGGCGTACAAGGTCAAGATCGGCGGGGATCTGGACGCGGACACCGCTGCGATCGAGACCGTCGCAGAGGTTGCCGACGGCAAGCCGTTGTGGCTCGACGCGAACCAGTCCTACCGTCCGAGTGCGCTCCGGCAGCTGCGCGACCGGACCGCCGGCATCCACACGATTCATTGCATCGAGCAACCGGTGCCGAGTACGGACACGCTGGCGATGGCCCGGCTGCGCGAACTGATCGACCTGCCGATCGCGATCGACGAAGGCAGCTTCTCGGCGCAGGACCTGGCCCGGGCGATCCGCCTGGACGCGGCCGACCTGGTCGTGGTCAAGGTCTGCAAGTCCGGTGGACTGCGCAACGCGCTGAAGACCGCCCAGACCGCGCTCGCCGGCGGGCTCGAGATTCTGGCCAGCGGCCTGACCGACTGCGGAGTCGCGTTCGCCGCCGCGCTGCACGTGTTCAGTCAGCTCGAGTTCGCCCTGCCCGCCGAGCTCAACGGGCCGGAGCTGCTGACCGATCTGTACGTCGAGGGGCTGAGCATCACCAAGGCCGTCGCAACGGTCCCCACCGCCCCTGGACTGGGCGTTCAGGTCGACGAGGAGCGAATCCGCGCCGAGTCGATCGACCTGCTCTACCGGTGAGGAGAACCATGTCAACAAACCTGTCCCGCCGCAGGTTCCTCGGAATGACCGGGTTTGCCGGGCTCGGGGTCGCCGCGGCCGGAGCCGTGAGCGGGTGCTCGTCCGGGCCGCCGGCCGGTGCCGCCACCTGGTCCATGTGGTCCAGCAGCGCCGCCGAGAAGAAGGTCTGGGACGACTTCGGCAAGTACGTCGAGCAACAGCTCAAGGTCAAGTCCATCGCCAGCCTGACACCGTCGACCGGCTACCCGACCAAGCTCGATCTCCAGCTGGTCAGCGGTACGGCGAGCCTGGTGACCGCGCTCAACGGCACCCTGATCCCGACGTACGCCGCCCGCGGCGCGCACCGGCCGCTCGACGACCTGATCGCCGCCGACCCGGACTTCTCGCTCGACGACTTCTACGAGACGAGCCGGCGGATCGGGAGCTTCAACGGCAAGACGTACGCGATCGGCTTCGACGTCGCGCCAACGGTCATGTACTACAACAAGGACCTGCTGAAGAAGCAGGGCATTCCACTGCCGTCCCGGACCGAACCGATGTCCTGGGCAACCTTCCGCGACCTGTGCAAGCAGCTCACCAAGCCCGGTCAGCAGTACGGCTTCACCTGCGCGCCGGCCATCGACGACCTGGTGTCCTGGATCTACTGCGCCGGTGGCAACGTGATGAGCGACGACGCCGGCCGCAGCACGCTCGGTGATCCGGAAGCGATGGAGGCCCTGCAGTACGTCATCGACCTGTTCGTCAAGGACCAGGTCACCCCGCCGATCAAGAACCTGGTCACCGAGAGCTCGCTGTCGAACTTCCTGCAGGGCAACGTCGCGTTCATGCAGAACGGCCCGTGGCAGGTCGTCAACGCGCGCAAGGCGAAGTTCGACTGGGACATCATCCCGTTCCCGGCGGGTGCGGCCGGGAGCAAACCGCGCGTCTCGGGCTCCAGCTTCGCGATTCCATCGGGGGTGCGCGAGGGAGCCGAGCTCGACCTCGCGTGGAAGCTGATGAAGACCCTGACCAGCACCGGCGCACTCGACATCTACGCCAAGGCCGGCCGCAACAACCCGGCCCGGCTCAGCGCCGGCAGCGCGTTCCAGCCGCCGCCCGACAACCTCGGCATCGTCCAGGAGATCCTGGCCGGCAAGCTCGCCGGCGGTCACGCCTTCGACGTCACCACGAACTGGAACCAGGTCAAGCAGCTGCTCGGCCAGGACCTGCCGCGCACGTTCCTCGGTCAGGTCAGCGTCCCGGACGCGATCAACGGCCTCACCCCGCGCCTCGACATCCTGATGCGCCAGCACCTCGACACCGTCCGCCAAGCCACCGCCAGGAAGGGGTGAACACCATGGCTCTCTCAACAGCAGATACCGCACCCTCCGTCAGCACTCCCACACCAACCCGACCGACGTCCCCACCGACTCCGCGCTGGCGAAGTCGCGAGGCGCTCACCGCCTGGCTGTTCATCCTGCCCAGCCTGATCGGCTTCCTGATCTTCACCGCCGGACCGGTCGTTGCCGCAGGCGTCATCTCGCTGCTGAACTGGAACCTGTTCAGCGCACCGACCTGGGCCGGCCTGCACAACTTCGCCCGCCTCGGCCCCGACCCGACGTTCTGGTCCGCGCTCGGCAACACGGCGTACTTCACTCTGGTCAGCGTGCCGCTGACGATCGTCGTCAGCCTCGCCCTGGCACTGCCGCTCAACCAGGGCGTACGCCGGGTCGCCGTGTTCCGGTCGCTCCTGCTGTTGCCGTACGCAACCATCACGGTCGCGGTGGCGTTCGTCTGGATCTGGCTCTACATCCCGCACGACGGCCTGGTGAACGCCGTGCTCGGCTGGTTCGGCATCCACGGACCGGCCTGGCTGATCTCGGACGGCTGGGCGATGCCCGCGCTGATCCTGATGAGCGTCTGGAAGAGCTTCGGCTTCGGCATGGTCGTCTTCCTCGCCGGTCTCCAGGCGATCCCGCAACAGCTCTACGAAGCCGGCCGCGTGGACGGTACGTCGCCCTGGAACAGCTTCCGCCACATCACGCTGCCGATGCTCTCCCCCGCCCTGTTCTTCGTCATCGTCACCTCGGTGATCGGATCGTTCCAGGTGTTCGACCAGGCACTGATCATGACGAACGGCGGTCCGGGCACGCGCACCACCACGCTGGTCATGTACATCTACCGGACCGGCTTCGAGAACTACGACCAGGGGTACGCCGCGGCACAGTCGCTGGTGCTGTTCGCGTTCATCGTGATGATCACCGCCGGCCAGTTCCTCTTCCAGCGCAAGTTGGTGCATTATGACAACTGATGCCCGCCGCAAGCTGATCGTCTTCGCGTGCTTTCTGGTCAGCGCACTCACGCTGATCCCGGTCGTGATGATGGTGCTGGTCGCGTTCCAGTCCGACGCCGAGTCGATGGCCGCGAAGCCGTCGTTCTGGCCGAGCAGCTGGCACCCGGAGAACCTCACCCGCGCCTTCGAACTGGTCCCGCTCGGCAAGTACCTGCTGAACACGATCTACTTCGCCGCCGGTACGACGATCCTCGAAACGGTCACGGCCGCGCTCGCGGCGTACGCGTTCGCGCGGCTGAACTTCCCGGGCCGGAGCTGGCTGTTCGGGATCTACCTGGCCACACTGATGATCCCGTCGCAGGTGACGCTGATCCCGCAGTTCGTACTGGTGGCGAAGCTGCACGGCATCGACACCTGGCCCGGGATGATCCTGCCGCACGCGTTCACCGCGATCGGGGTGTTCCTGCTGCGGCAGTTCTTCCTCGGCATCCCGCGCGACTACGAGGAAGCCGCCCGGCTCGACGGCGCGAACCGCTGGCAGGCGTTCGTCCGGGTGATCGTGCCGCTCGCGATCCCGGCGATCGCGACGCTGGCCGTGTTCAAGTTCATCGGCCAGTGGAACAACCTGCTCTGGCCGCTCGTCATCTCCAACAGCGACGCGACGCGGACGGCGTCGGTGGGCCTGCAGGTCTTCCAGGACACCAACGGCACCCAGTGGAACTTGTTGCTGATGGCAGCGACCGTCACCACGATCCCGTTGATCGTCCTGTTCTTCCTCACCCAACGCTGGTTCGTCCGAGGCATCACCATGAGCGGGCTGGGAGGCCGCTGAACAATGACCTATCTCTGGTCCGTCTTCACCAAGCCCTGGGCCGGCCGTCCCGGCGACGACCTCGGCCGGCTCGTTGCCGGGATCGGATTCGGCGGCGCCGAGATCCCGGTCCGCGACACGGCGTACGTCACCCCGGCGAACGCCGCGGCCGAGCTGCCGAAGTTCACCGCGCAATTGCGTGCCGAAGGCATCGAACCGATCAGTGTCGCCAGCGAGCTGTCCGAGCAGGTGTTCGCCGCGTGCGCCGAGGCCGGTGTGCCGATGATCCGGATCATGGCCGAGCTCGGCCCCGACGGGTACGCCGCATCCGTGCAGCGCAACCGCGCGCTGCTCGAGCAGGCCGCCGTACTCACAGAGCGGTACGATGTGCAGGTCGGCGTACAGCCCCATCACGGCCGGTTCGTGTCGTCGACGCTCGGCGTGCTGCAACTGCTCGAAGGACTGCCCGGTCGGTACAAGCTCGTGTGGGACGCCGCGCATGATGCACTCGCCGGTGACCATCCTGCGGTGACGCTCGAGCTCGGCGCGGACCGGCTCGGGATCGTGAACCTGAAGAACGTGCATTACCTCCGCACGGACGGCGGCTGGAAGACGAACTTCGTCGAGGCCGAGGACGGCCTCGCCGACTGGCCGGCCGTGTTCGCCGCACTGCAGAAGATCGGATACGCCGGCCCGATCTGCCTGACCGGTCAGTACTCCGATCCCGCCGTACCGGTCGAGGAACGGCTGACAAAAGATCTCCGCTCCGCTGTCACATCAGCCGCGCAGCATCCGTCAAGGGAGTGAAGGCAACAAACCACGAACCTGCCAGAAGGTAACGGAGAACCTCCCATGCAAGCACGGATGACCAACCCCGCAGAGATCCTGCCGGACGCCACCAAAGGGATCCAGAACATCTACAAGGCGATCGGCCAGTCCGGAACGGACGGCAAGATCCTGGAGCTCGTGCACCTGCGCGCCAGCCAGATCAACGGCTGCTCCCCGTGCGTGTTCGGCGGGATCAAGTCGGCGCTGAAGAACGGTGAGACCGACGAACGGCTACACCAGGTCGCCGCGTGGCGGGACTCCGACCTGTTCACCGATGCCGAGCGGGCCGCGCTCGAGATGGCGGAGGCCGCGACCCGGCTGGCCGACAACCCGACCTCGGTCAGTGACGAGATCTGGGCAGCAGCGAGCGAGCACTTCGGCGAGAAGGAACTGTCCGCGATCGTGCTGATGATCGCACTCACCAACATGTTCAACCGGATCAACACCACCGTTCGCCAGCCCGCCGGCGCCACCTGGTAACACCTCCTGTAGCTAGTCGGTGGCTGGTCGGTAGCTAGTCTGGAGCGCCGGATGTCGAGAAGGCATCCGGCGCTCCGACGTTCCGGGTGAATGGAGGCAAGCGATGAAATACATGTTGCTGATCTACGGGAACGACCAGACCTGGGACACGATGCAGGCCGTGGGCATGGACCAGGTGATGGAACAGCATGGCAAGCTCATCGGCGAACTGAAGGCGTGCGGTGAGCACGTCGACGACAGGCCGCTGACCACGGCGAACGCGCGGGTGGTGCGGGTGCGGGACGGCGTACCGACGGTGACGGACGGACCGTTCACGGAAGCCAAGGAAGTGCTGGCCGGCTACTACGTCGTCGACTGCAACCTGGAGCGTGCGACCGAGATCGCCGCCCGGCTGCCGGAAGCGCCCTACTCCCCCATCGAGATCCGCGAGTTCACCGATCCGACGGAGCGCTGACCGTCCAGGGACTTGCCGGCCTCAGCTGGGCGTTGACACCTGAGACCGGCAAGCTCCTCCCCGGCCCGCCGGAGACCAGGTGGCGCGCCTTCAGGGAGCAAACACGGGTGTAGTTGCCTGGAGCCCGGTTCACGCACGCATGAGGAGCAGGACCTCTGAGGGCAGGCTGGGATCGTCGGGACGGGCGTCGAGGCAGGTGAGGCTGCTGTGCAGTCCGCGAAGGCTTTGTGCGATCGCGGCGTCGGTGAATCGGTCCGCGACGCAGGTCGCTGCGAGCAAGCCGAGCCGGATCGCCCGGCTGCTGGTGTGCGGCGCAGCGGGGTGGTGGACTGTCGTCGCGAGCGTGGACGCGGACACGACGACGATCCGCCGGGCCAGGATCCGCCAGCATTGCTCGTCGCGGACCGAGTCGGCTCCCGCGAAAGTCGACCCACTGCTCCAGGTTGCATTGAGCAACAACGGCTCGAGCCCGCGCAGGACACCTTCGACCTCGTCAGGAATGGCCGGCGTCATTTCGCTCGACGCCGGGAACAGGTCGACAAGGAACCGCTCGAACTGCAGCCATCCCTGGTCGTGGCGGTATTTCGTCTTGTGCGGTTCCCAGAGCGACAGCAGCACGCTGAGCGCCACTACCGTGAGCTCGAACTGGTCGCGATGAATGCGCGGAGGGGCCCATTGCAGCACGGTTCGGCCCGTCGGCGCGGTGGTGGGCAACGTCGCCGGATCCTGCAGCTCCTGGACAAGCATCGACACGTCGTCGGACATCAACGAGTGCGTCAAGATGATGTCGAGCGCCTGACTGATCGCTTCGTCGACGGCGCGCCCCCGACGGAGGGTACGCCGGAACTCGCGCACCAGCACGGGCGGGACGGGGAAGTCCGTGACCGCCGTCAAACCATCAGCCAGATCCCTGAGGCGGTCGAGCCGCCGGTGCAGGTCGCGATCCTGCGACAAGTCTCCGCCACGACTCCGCGCCAGCGCCCGATCCACGTGGATCGCGTCCTTGACCAGCGCCGGCGTCATGCTGTGGTTCAACAGATCGAGCCGGTCGAGGGTCGCCTTGAAGTCTCGGGTCCGGGCCCGCTCCAGATCCCGCTCGAGAGCAAGGCTCAGTACATAAGGAAGCGCACCGACGACGGAGCGCAGATCGCGCCGGATGGTCTCCGCGAGCAGGTCGGCGCTCGCGACGTACGGATGCGAGACCCCTGGTGGCACGAACAGCCGTGGTCCGGCGTATCGCTTCCGGGTGCGGACCGCGGGCAGGGGATCCGCTCCCGCCGGCGTGACCGCGAGCGGGTCCTCGGCGTACCACACGGTCCGGCGGGTCAGGTCGACGATGACGCCGGTGATCGGATCGGCGAGCTCGCGGCGTACCGGCAGCCGGTAGGCGGTGCCGTCGTCGAACAGGCCGTTGACCCACATCACGACCTTCTCGACCTCGGCGGCCGAGACCCCGACCGCCTCCGCATTGTCGTCCTTCGCGGGCTTGCGAACCAAACCGCCCGGATCGCCCGACAAGTCGACGTACAGGCGATACAGCGACTGCGGGAAAGGCTGTGCGCACGCCACGGCGCCATTGCTGAGGGTCACGGTGTGACGAAGGCTTCGCGACACGCGAACCGCGGCCATCAGCCGGCGATGCGCGTCACGTGCCAGGACATCGGATGCCGGCGGATCCGAGTACAGCGTCGCGTCGAGGCGTTCGACGAGATCCACGTCGACCTCGCGGGCTTCGTCGGCACAGTCGAAGCCCAGCGCCAGTGCGCCGACCGTGCCTGACTTCAGGCATGCCTCGACAACGGGCGACGCGTCCGCGTTCGCCGCCCACAGGAGGATCGTCTCGCGCCACCAGTCGTTGTCGACCATCGTCGCCAGAGCGTTCACCTCGGGATGATCACGGATCTCCGCGGCCGCGAGGTACTCCTGCAGGGTCTGATGCGCGAACGCGTACATCCCGACCTCGCGTTCGACGAACAGACCACTCGTGGTGAGCTCGGCCAGAAACACATCGGCCGTCGCGGCACGCGGGATCCTCGCCAGCGTCGGCCCGACGATGTCACTCGCGGACTCCCGCGTCACGTCGCGAACCTCGCGGGTCATCATCGCCAGCGCCAACTTGCGCACCACCTTGGCCCGCTGTTCGGCCTTCGGACCTGATCCCGCGGACAGGTTCTTGGCCTCCTGCCGCCGGTGCAGCAGCAGATCGCACATCTCGCCGTACAAGGCCGAGCGGCTGCCGGGCAGCGCGCCGAGGTACTTGTGCACGTTGGCGATCATCGTCAGCAGCATCGGGTTGGCCGCCAGGTCGTACAGGGCCGGCTGCAGGCGCATCCGACGGAGGAGATCGGTGGCATGATCCTTCGCGATCGCCCGGGTTCGCTCGCCGGTCTCGCCGGTGCTGCGGCACTCGATGGCGTAGTACCACCTGTGCACGAACCTGAAGATCTGATCGCTGGTGAACCGCCGGACCTGCAGTACGTCGGCGCCCCGCACCGGATTCGATTGATAGCCATGCGGCCGCGACGTCAGGATGAAATGGTTCGCCGGATAGCGCGCGACCTGGTCCTGTACCCACGTGGATGTCAGCCGCCGTTGTTCCTCGACTGCGACCTCGTCCAAACCGTCCAGCATGACGACACAGCGGCCTTTCGTCAGGCCGCGCTCGAACCAGTCCGCCGTGACCGTACCTTTCAACCAGGTAACGCTCGCGATCAGTTCGGGAATCGACACCCCGGGATCGCGGATGATCTCCTGGACATGGTCGCGCAGGTAAAGGATCACCGGCAGCCCGCGTTTGTGCCGGCGCCGCTCTCCCAGTGTGATCGCCGTCCGGCGTAGGAGGGTCGTCTTACCCGAACCGGGGCCACCGATCACCGCGAAGACCCGCGGCTGACGGCTGTCCAGGAACGAGTCCAGCGACCGGCGCTCACCGGCCGGAATCTCGGCTCCGACGAACGGCGCGTGCGTCGCCGTCTGCAACGGCGACGGCGCCAGGCTGACGTCGACATAAACATGCCGGAGCTGGAGCGAGAACTCTCCCTGGGTGGCCATGCCGAGCAATTCGACATCACGCACGCCGGCGAGCAGCTGGCTCAGATAACGCGCGCGGTAGCCCTTCAGGAACGCACTCACCCTCCGGTCGACGGCCGCGGCGGTCCGGGGAATCCACAAATCCCCGACCTCACGGCCGACCCGGAAGACGAATCGTACGACCGCGACCAGGAACCAATAGCCCATCAGAACGACGATGCTGACCACCGGATTCTGCTGAACCTTCGACCACAACCAGCCGCTGACAGCCACCGGTGGCCCGAAAGCCACCAGGATCGGAACGATCCTCGCCACGATCCCGGCGTCCGGGAAGTCCCCTGGCCGGTCGGCATTGTTCACCATTCGGCGCGCCCCCAACACACTTTCTCACCTCTATTACAGACGGTACTGCATAAAACCGCTTAAGTGACACCTTTTGCCCGTAAGAGAACTTCTCCGCCATTACGGAACGCCAAAGACTTGATATTGGCAGAACACCGCACGTCCCTAGATTTTGCTCTAGGTTTCGCTGGTCCCGAGCAGCGCCCGGTTGCCTTCCACAAGCACCAGCTAATGCCGACCAAAGACCTCTTTCAGAGAATTCGCCCGAGATTGATGTTGCCCGCAGCAACTTGACCTGACCCGCGGTACGGGCAGCGACGTTCCGGGTGAATGGAGGCTGGTATGAAGTACATGCTGCTGATCTACGGGAACGACGAGACGTGGAACACCCTGCATGCCAACGGCATCGACGAGGTGATGGAACAGCACCGCAAGCTGACCGCGGAGCTCGAGGCGAGCGGCGAGTTCATCGACGGCCTCGGCCTCACCACCACGAACGCGCGGGTGGTCAGGGTGGTCGACGGGGTGCCGGCGGTCACGGACGGTCCGTTCACCGAGGCCAAAGAGGTGCTGGCCGGGTACTACGTCGTCGACTGCGCCGGACTCGAGCGGGCGGCCGAGATCGCCGCGCGGCTGCCGGAGGCGCCGTACTCGCCGATCGAGATCCGGGAACTCATGGAGCCGATGCCTGACTAGATCGCGCTGCCGGGTGCGGTCGGCAGGGATTCGATCGTGCGGGCGGCTCGAACAACTTGCCGGCCTCAGCTGGGCGTTGACACCTGAGACCGGCGAGTCGCTGACTCAGACTGTTGACGTCCGGACAAGCCCGCTGGACGCGAGGATGACCCCACCTGAGGCAGGCTGGTCACCCATGCCCCGGCCACCTTGGACGAAAACAGTGCTACCAGGCGCAGGCAGCGTGACACCCTCGCCGAGTCGCAGCGTGGTCGTCATTCCATTGCTCAACCTGAGCATCGCCACGCGTCGCGGTCGCACGGGGCTGATCGACGAGCTCACCTCGTGGATGCCGGTGCAGACCGCCGGTTGGATCGCAGCTCGTCCGAGCCCCGCGTTGCCGTGACTCCTCACATCACGGCACTGCTCGGCGAGCCTTCTCATCGCTGACACACTTCCCCCTTCTCATCGTGAACTGTCCCCGAGTGGCGGTGGACGCGGTCGAACGACCGCACACTTCCCCGTCCTCCCCGCACCCGGAAACGACGCGGAAGTGATCAGGCAACCCTTGCTGAGAGTGACGACGTTTTCAAGGGATCGTGATCGGAATCCCGAGTACCGGAACTTTTGTCCACACCTTGTTCTGCAGGGGAACTACCACCGACTACCAATCACCTACTGACCACCGAAGCCAGTGGTAGCAATGCCTTTGATGATCTGACGCTGGAAGAACAGGAACACCACGACCAACGGCAACGCCGCCAGGATCGCGGACGCCATGTTCTGCGCGTACTGCAACCCGTAAGCACTCTTGACGGTCTGCAGCCCGACCGGCAGCGTCATCAGGTGCGCGTCGGTCGTGACGATGAACGGCCACAGGAAGTTGTTCCACGCACCGATGAACACGAAGATCGCCACCGCGGCAAGGATCGGCCGTGACAGCGGCAGCACGATCGACCAGAACACCCGCAGCCGGCCCGCGCCGTCGACCCGCGCCGCCTCCTCCAGCTCGACCGGGATCTGGTCGAAGAAACGCTTGAGAATCAGCACCATCGCGGGCGCGAACGACTGCGGCAGGATGATTCCCCAATACGTGTCGACCAGGTTGAACGCGAGCATCTGCCGGAACAGCGGCACGATCAGCAGCTGCGGCGGGATGATGATCGCCGCGATGATCGCGGCGTACAACCAACGTTTGCCCTTGAAGTTCACCCGCGAGAACGCGTACCCGGCCAGGGCCGACGTCGCGACCGTGATCAGCGTGATCGCGACCGACGTGATCAGGCTGTTCCAGGCCCACGATGGGATGTCACCCGCTGACAACACCTTGCGGTAGGCATCGAAGCTGAAGCCGTCCGGCGGGTTCAGGGTGATCTGCGACGCACCGGCGTCGGCCTCACTCTTCAGCGACGTCACGACGGCCCACGCGAACGGCACCAGCCAGGTTGCGGCCAGGACCGCAAGAACCAGCAGCGCGGCGATTCGGGACACGCTCCAGGGGTTCTCGCCTGGCTTGTGCGTTTGTTTGACGGTGCCCCGGAGGTTGCGGGCCAGGGTGTAGGTGCTCATGCGGCGCTCCTGCGGTTGATCAGCTTGTACTGCGCCAGCGACACCAGGACGATGAGCGCGAAGAACAGGTACGAGATGGCTGAGGAGTAACCGAACCGGTAACCGGTGAAGCCGGATTCGTAGATGTACTGCACGATCGAGCGCGTCTTGCCGGCCGGTCCGCCGTTGGTGAGCATGTAGATCTGGTCGAAGACCTTCAGCGACGCGAGGATCTGCAACGTCACGATCAGCGCCGTGGTCGGCGTCAGTTGCGGGATCACGATCGAGAACAGCTGCCGCCACTTGCCGGCGCCGTCGATCGCCGCCGCCTCGAACTGTTGCTCGGGAATGTTCTGCAGCGCCGCCAGATAGAGCAGGAAGTTGAACCCGATCGTCCACCACAGCGTGGTGATCACGACCGAGATCATCGCCACCTTCGGATCCTGCAGCCACGCCACGGGCGCCGCGCCGAACTTCGCCAGGACGCCGTTGATCAACCCGAGCGTCGGGTTGTACATCCAGCTCCAGAACATCACCACGACGGTCGAGGCGAGCAGGTACGGCAGGAAGAACGACAGGCGCCACAACCAGCGGCCCGGGAGGCCCAGGTTCACGAGCAATGCGAGAGCGAGCGACAGTACGACGAGCGGGATCGTGCTCAGCGCCGTGAACCACAACGTGTTGCCGAGCGACTTCCACATGTCCGGGTCGCGCAACGCGTCCGCATAGTTGGCGAAGCCGACCAATCCGCTGCCCGAACCGGTCAGCGTCTCACCGGTGAAGCTCAGATACAGGCCGTACAGCGCAGGTACGACGAGGAAGAGCCCGAACAGTACGGCGAACGGCGCCGCGAACGTCCAACCGGTGAGGTTCTCCCCGCGCTTGGCCCGGGCCTTGCCTTGGGCACTGACTTCTTTCTCCGCTGCCGTGGCCGGAGTGTCGATGGCAGTCGTCATCTTGTCTCTCCTCTCACACCGGCTGCGGACGGTCGAGCAGCTTGTTCAGCCGGGCAACGAACCCGTCGAACCCAGCCCCCGGGTCACCACTGCCGAGGAACACGTTCTGCACGTTCTCGGCGAAGTAGTTCTGGAAGTCGCTGCCGGCGCCGGTGAACCAGGCGTCCGGGTCGTAGTTCACGTAGGCCGGAATGCCCGCGTAGTTCGACTGCGGTTTCAGAGCCTGGTACTCCGCACTCTTAGCGACCGGCTGGAACGCCGGGATGTGGCCGCCGCCGGCCCACTTCACCGACCGCTTCAAGATCTCCGCGACCATCGTGTACACGTGCTTGCGGCGCTCCGGCGACACCTTCGACTGCCGCGGCAGCACGAATGTGTGCGAGTCCGCGTACGCCGCCTGCGTCCCGAACAACGTCGGAATCGGGACCGCGTCAACGGGCATCTTGGCGTCCTTGAGCACCGGCAGCTCCCACACGCCGCCGAAGAACATCCCGCTCTCGCCGTGCAGGAACTCGCTGGTCGCCGTACCGCCGTCGCCGCTGCGCGAGGCGATCGTGTCGTTGAGCAACGACTGGATGAAGGTCAGGGTCTTGACCGCGGCATCCTTGTCCACCTGCGCCTGCTGCCCCGGCACGAGCTTCATGTCGGCGCCGGTCTGCCGGTAGAGCGTGTAGAACAGCCGCCACATCTGCGAACCGTCACCGAGATAGCCGTACGACAGGCCGTGCTTACCGGTCACCTTCTGCAGCTTGTTCGCGACCTCGGTGAACTCCTCCGGGCTCTGCATGCTCCGCAGCGCGTCCGTGACACCGGCCTTCGAGGCGTGCTCGGTGTTGTAGTACAGCACGAACGGGTGGGTATCGAGCGCGATCGCGTAGAGCTTCCCGTCGTACTGACACTTCTCCCAGACGCGGACCGGGAAGTCGCTCTCGTGCAGGCCGACCTCGGCGAGCAGGTCGAGGTCCCACGGCTCGAGCAGACCGCCGGGGGCGTAGCCGGCGATCCGGGACGCGTGCATGATCGCGACGTCCGGAGCCCGGCCGCCGGCCGAGGCCATCGCCAGTTTCGTGTAGTACGGCGGTCCCCAGGCGAGCACCGTCTGGGTCGTGTGGAAGCCGAGGTTCGCGCCGTTGACGGCGTCCACCAGGCCGGCCATCACGGTGCCGTCACCGCCGGTCAGAAGGTGCCAGTAGCTCAGGTCGGTCGTCTTCCGCGACGCTCCGGGCGCGCAGCCGACAAGCAACCCGGCACCGGCGAGCGC
Source organism: Kribbella pratensis (assembly GCF_004365355.1). Classification (GTDB taxonomy): domain Bacteria; phylum Actinomycetota; class Actinomycetes; order Propionibacteriales; family Kribbellaceae; genus Kribbella. The sequence continues at coordinate 2,061,533 of NZ_SODP01000001.1, forward strand.
GGCCGCTGTTTTCAGCAGGCCGCGCCGGGAGAGGTCAGTCATTCGGTCTCCTTACGAGAGGCGAACCGAAAATTACATCGTTAGAATGGCCGAAGACAAGACTCCGATGTGGGTTTTTGTGGAAACGTATCCGTTAGCGTTCGGTGCTGGCGCGCTCGACGATGCGGTGTGGGATCATCACCCTGCGTGGCGGCGCATCCTTGTCGGCCATCCGCTCGGCGAGCAGATCCAGCGCGGCCGCGACGAACGCGCGCCGGTCGAAATCGATCGTGGTCAGCGGCGGGATCATGAACTGGCTCTCGAGGATGTTGTCGAACCCGGCGACCAGCGTCTGTTGTGGTACGGCGATACCTGCGCCCCACAGCGCGGCCAGCGCGCCCGAGGCGAGCGAGTCGGTGAAGCAGAAGAACGCGTCGGGCAGTTCGTGGTCGGCCAGATACTTCCCGACGACGGTCGCCGCACCCTCCGGCCGCCAACGGTCGAGGCTGATCTCGAGCGACGGATCGATCGGTACGCCGGCCTCCTCGAGCGCCTGGCGGTACCCGGTCGTCCGGAGCCGCGATGCCGCCGTACCGGGGCCCTCGGCCGATCCCGCGAGCACGCCGGCGCCCGACGATCCGCGCGGGATCTCCGGCGTACCGACGGCTGCGATCCGGCGGCAGCCGCGGGACAGCAGGTGCTTGGTCATGTCACGCGCGGCGGCGACGTTGTCGATCGCCACCTGGCTCACGACGTCCTGGTCGACGTCGCCGATCAGCACGACAGGCGGCAGCGGACCGGCCGACATGACCGCACTGTCGTCGAGATTGACCGGGTTCAGGATCAGGCCGTCGACGAGGTACGCGCGGGCCTTCGAGAGCAGCTCGAACTCGCGCTTGGGCTCGGCCGCGGTCTGCTCGATCTGCACGCCCCAGCCCCGCTCGTGGGCCAGCTCGACGACCAGGTGGACGATCTCGGCGGAGTACGGCCGGAGCAGGTCGGGCAGCGCGAGGGCGATCATGCCGGAGCGGCCGTTGCGCAGCCCGCGAGCGCTCATGTTCGGCACGTAGTCGAGCTCGACCAGGGCGCTCTCCACCCGGGCGCGGGTCTCGGGGCGCACGAAGACGACACCGTTGATCACGTTCGACACCGTCTTCGGCGACACCCCGGCCAGCTTGGCCACATCTTTGACGGTGGGACGCATGTCGCCCATTGTCACACCTGGCCTACGTTGTCATGTATCAGCGCGTAATCAGCGCACCGCCGTTCACGTGCAGTACCTGACCGGTGAGGTGCCGGGCCGCGGGCGACGCGAGGAAGTGGATCGTGCCGGCGATGTCCTCCACCTGCCCTTCGCGCTTGGTCAACGTTGCCTGGAGCAACGTCTGGCGGCGCTCGTCGGTGAGGCGTCCGCGGAAGAATTCGGTGTCGGCGGTGAAGCCGGGCGCGACGACGTTCGAGGTGATCCCGCGCGGGCCGAGCTCGGCGGCGATGTCGGCGTTCCACAGCGCGAGCGCGGCTTTGGAAGCGCCGTACGAACCGGGTCCGCGGGCTCCGGCGATCGAGCCGAGGTGGACGACTGCGGTGGTGAGTCGCGGGGCGAGCGCGGTGGTGGTGAGGACGGCGCTGATCAGGTTCGCCTCCAGGTTGGCGAGCCAGTTGGCCTTCAGTTGCTCGAGATCCCCGTCCGGCCGGCCGAAGTCGGTGTTGCCGCCGGCGTTGTTCACGAGGACGTCGACCTGCTCGGGCAGCTCGTGGAGCAGTCGCTCGATCTGGACCGGATCCGTCGCGTCGCAGACTACTCCCCTGACCCCCAGATCAGCAGCCGTCTTGGCGAGTACGTCGGCGCGGCGGCCGGTGATCACCACCTCGTCGCCGTCCGCGCGGAACCGTTCCGCGGTCGCCCGCCCGATCCCGGTCGCGCCGCCGGTCACCACGATCGTCCTCATCGCACACCTCACGTTTAGCTCTAAATATTTAGGCCTAAACGTACCATGGGTCTCGTGGCCGACAACTACCCGCTCGATTCCCCGAGTCCTTACCCCGCGGCGGAGATCGCCCGCGCCTGGCAACGAGAACGCCCCGGTACGCCGACCGACTCGATCGAGATCGTCACTCCGTTGTGGCGGCTGGCCAAGCTGTTCGCGGACGATCGGCGCCGGGTGCTTGCGGATGCCGGTGTGGATCCGGCGACGCTGGATCTGCTGAGCGTGCTGCGGCGCGCGGGATCGCCGTACGAACTGACCACCCGCGAGCTCTCCCGCCGGACCCTGGTCACCGCCGGCGCCATCTCCCAGCGGGTCGCGCGGGCCGAGGACAGCGGACTGGTCACGCGCCGTGGAGCCGACGACGGAACTCGTGCGGTCGTCGTCGCGCTCACCGCTACCGGCCATGACCTCATCGAACGAACTGTCGACCAGGTCCTCACCCGCGAATCCGAGCTCGTCGCCTCCCTCTCCCCCACGGCCCGCACCCAACTAGCCGCCCAACTCCAGAAGCTCCTGAACGAAGTCACCAAGGCAACCAGCTAGCCCGTCGACCGCCTTCAGCTGGACAGCTCGGCGGCCAGCGCCTCGATGTGGTCGTGCCAGGCCGCCTGGTGGTCTGCCGTGGAACCCTTGTGGGTCAGGTGGAGGCGGGCTCCGCCGTTGCCGTCCCGGAGGGTCCAGGTGACCTCTCCGTCAGCGGTGCCGTAGGTCAGGTGGGTTGGTTCCTCGACCGCAGTTACCTTGCCGGGATTGATGCCCTTGGCAACGAAGCCGGGCGGGGGTGGCGTCCCAGGGGTGGCAGGTTGCGGTCCGGTCAGAAGGTGCCAGACCTTTTCCTTCGGCTGGACCAGCTGGCGTTCGAAGTGGAGGGTGCCGTCGTCCGAAACGGCGCCTTGGTCCAGGCCGAAGGCTTTGACGAAGTGTTCGTGGAGCTCGCGGTAGTCGCGTTCCGGGACCGTGTCGCCCAGCACGCGCTCGAGGGCGTCGAAGCAGAGGGTCCAGCCCCCGGCGAAGCTGGCCGAGCCGGCGCGGTCGTCGTACGTCGCCGTGAGGTGGAGGGTGCAGCCGGCTGGGGTCGGGTGGAGCTCCCAGCGCAGGACCTCGTCGCCCCACGTGTACTCGATCAGGTGGGGCGGCTCGTACGCGCGGATGACGCCGCTGCTCTGCTCGTCGACGGGCGCTCCCGGGTCCTGTTCGAAGGTGAACTTCACCGGGCCGTCGAGCCTGAGGTCCAGCTCGACCGCAGCCGGGAACCACCCGGCCAGCTGGGTCGGGTCGGTGATTGCTCGCCAGACCTTCTCTGCCGGATGCCGCAGGTCGCGCCGCATCCGCAGGACGGTCCGGCCGTTCTCAGAGCTCAGCGTCTCGGTCATGGATCTATATATACCCGCTCCGGCATATACGATCAACCGGCGAAGCGGGCCAGGTCCTTCAGCTCGGCGGAGAGGTCCGGCCGGCCGTCGAACACGTCGACCGACAGGTCGGCGTGCGTCCACGACCCGATCGCACGGCCGGCCTCGATGACGGCCGGTCGGAGCATGCCGCCGCCGGGGAAGATCGCGGCGGGTAGTTGCTGGAAACGGTTCTGATAGCCGAGGAGATACGCGTCGAACTCCCCCAGCATCCGGACGTCCCGACAGCCAGGTAGATCGTCGACCGCAGCCAGCTCCACGGAATCGACGTCGAAGGACTTCGTGGCGACCGCCTCGACGGCGCGGCGGGCGGCGGGCACGGGCAGCCCGGACCACGTCGCGAAGTCACGTGCCGTCGCGGGGCCGTAGGCGCTCAGGTAGCGGCGGGCCAGATCCTCGACGTCGCCCGCCAGGTCAAACGGCTTCCCGAGCCAGTCCCGCACGGCGACCCAGGTCTCTCCCGGCCCGTAACACAACCGGCCGAGCAACCCGGCATACCGGATCAGCGCGTAGACAGCCTGTCCCTTCGGCTCCGCGATCAGGTCCGCCGCAACTAGGAGTTCGGCCAGCTCGGCGCGGTTGGACGGACCGTTCGCCAGCAGGTGCTCTTCGAGTACGTCGGCCGCGCGGGCGCGGATGCCTGCCGGCAGCCCGAGTTCGCCGTACCGGCGTTCCGTGTCCTTAATCAACTTCGGACCGAGCAGGCCCAGCAGCGGACCGGCGTCCTCGACCGCGACCAACTGCAGCGTTCCGCGCATGAACCAGCCGCGGACGACCGAGCGGTCGGTCTCCTGGGCGTGTGTGACGTCGGCGAGCGTGGTCGCGGTGGATCGGGCACGGACGGCGTACGCGGCGCCGCGCCACGTCTGCGCCTGGAGGCCCCCCGTCCGGCGTACGACGTCGGCCACCCCTCCGGGGCCGGCCTCGTTCACCGGACGCGCCAAATAGTTCGCCTGCATCCTGGCCGCCAGTAACCAGTCAACAGTCCTCCGCGCCACTCCAGCATGACACCACGAACCGGACGAGTCCGCATCCCGAAATCGTCCCCGCCTGGTGGGCATACCAACGAAATGAGGGGTTGGCCACCCTGATTCCGGGTGGCCAACCCCTCATTCGGTGGGTATACCCACCAAACGCATCAGAGCGCGGGCTGGACCAGGTCGGCGAACGCCGCCTGGCCGGTGACGTTCGGGTGGTACGACTCGCTGACCGGGTTCGACAGGCCGTTGATCCACTCGGGGCTGCCGCACACGGAGTGACCGATGAACTTGCTCGTCGGGTTGACGAACGTGAACCCGGCCGCGCTTGCCGCGGCCGAGATCTTGGAGTTGAGCAGGTCGGCGGTCGCGTTCAGCCGGGTCATCTCGTCGGGGCTGAAGAACGTGCCGGCGTTGCAGTCAGTGCCGTTGAACAGTCGCGGGTACCCGACGACCACGACGTGCGCCGCCGCGGCGCGGCTCCGGATCGAGGAGTACAGCGTGTTGAGCCGGCCGGGCAGCGTGTTGTTGATGATGGTCTGGGCGCCGGCGACGGCGCTCGTGCAGTCGCCGAGCCACGACGGCTTCGCGCACTCGGTGATGACCGACGAGAAGCCGGCGTCGTTGCCGCCGACCTGCACCGAGACGATGTTGGTCGAGCTGGTCACCGACGGCAACTGGTTCGCAGTGACGTCGGCGACCTTCGCTCCGGAGCAGGCCACGAACGTCAGGTTGGCGCCGATCCGGGCCGCGTCGATGTACGAGTACGCCTTGGTGGACCGCTGGCAGGACCCGCTGCTGGTGATGTAGGTGCGGGTCCCGACACCGGAGGCGTACGAGTCACCGAGTGAGACGTAGTTCGGAGCCGCCGCGTGCGCGACTCCCGGGCTGAGGAGCATCGCTGCGCCGAGGGCCGCAGCGGACAGCAGACTGGCGATGGACTTCATGGGCGGACCGCCTTTGGACGCGAGGGGTGGCGATTGAAGTACTCAACGTCACCTTCGCTGACCGACGAGTAACACACAAGGTCCTGGTAACAAATTCACCGTGGATTCCCGGTGCCAGTCACCAACTAGCCGTTCCAGGAGGACAGACCCGGCCCCGGCGGCAGCGGGTAGCAACCGTCGACGAGCTCGACCCTCCCGTCTTCAGGCAGCAGACCGCTCTCCACGTAGATCGTGTTCGGCAGCGCGGCGAGCACGTGGATGTGCGCTCCCCCGCCGTGCGACGCGTACGGCACCCCGAACCCGGCCGCCATCAACCCGATCTCCAGACAGTCCGTCAACCCACCGGCCCGCCGCAGATCGGGTTGTACGACGCCGACGCCACCCCGCGCGATCAAGTCCCGGAAGGCTGCCTGCCCGTACCGGTTCTCCCCCGTTGCGATCGGGATGTCGAGCTTCTCGGCCAGCCGCACATGAGCATCGGTGTCGCCGGCCGGCAACGGCTCCTCGAACCACCGGCAGTCGAGCTCCTCGTACACCCGGCCGCGTCGCAGCGCCTCGGAGTACCCGAAGGCCTGGTTCGCGTCGACCATCAGCGGCGCGTCGGGCCCGATGATGTTGCGGACAGCCTTGATCCGCTGCACATCCTCGGTGAGCGGTCCGCCGCCGACCTTCATCTTGACGCCGCGGAAGCCCTGCTCCATCGCCCTCGCCGACACGCTCTCCAGACCCGCGACGTCCAGCTCGAGCCAGCCGACCATCGCGTACGTCGGAATCGCGGACCGCTGGGCTCCGAGCAGCTTCCACACCGGGACGTCGAGCGACTTGCCGAGCAGGTCCCACAACGCCAGGTCGATCGCCGAGATGCCGTACGACGACAGCCCGGCGGTCCCCTGGTAATCGGTCAGCGTCTGGAGCTTCTGCCGGATCCCGCGGATCAGCGTGGGATCCTCCCCCACGATCGCCGGCGCCAACTGGTCGGTGATCAGGTGGGCCAGCACCGCGGGCGAGCTCTCGACCCGGCCGAAGTACGTCGTACTGACGCCGCTCACGCCCTCGTCGGTGTCGATCCGGACGCGGGTCTGGCCGTTGCGGTCGAGCAACTGGATCGCGTCGCGGACCGCGTGTGCCTTCGGTTCGGAGGTGACTTCGACGCTGATATCGGTGATCTTCATCCGGTCATCCCTTGCCTGCGAGAACGTCTTCGACCTTCTGCTTGACGCTACCCAGCGCCGCTTCGGCGGTCTTCTTACCGCTCCAGACGTCGTCGAGCACCGGCCGGTAGATGGTCCGGGCACGTTCGATGTAGCGGCTGAAGTTCTCGTTGACCGCGTTGCCGAGCGCCTGCGTCACCAGCGCAAGGTTCGACGGCGACTTGTCGTCGGGCACGAACAGCGCTGACGAGCTCTTCGCCACCGGCATGAACCCGCGCGACTGCGCGAGCAGCTTCGCGGCCTCCGCGCCGGCGGCGTACTTCAGGAAGCTCCACGCGGTGTCGGGGTCCTTCGAGGCCTTCGGAACCGCGAGCACGGTCAGCGTGTTGACCGTCGTCCGGCGGACCTTCATCGGCGTCGGGAAGATGTCCCACTTCACCTTCGCGTTCTTGCGCAGGTACGGGATGCCGCTGGTCAGGCCGAGCAGCATCGCGACCTTGCCGGTGCCGAGCTGGGCCAGCGCCCAGTTCGGGGTCTGCCGGCCGGCGGTGACGGTGGCGAAGTCCGGGTGCACCTTGTGGACCAGAGCGAGGTCGGCGACCCACTGGACCGCCTCGGTCCCCTGCGGTTCGGCCAGCGTGAACCGGGTCGCGTCCTTCGAGTAGATGCCGTCGCCGCCGTTGCTCACGGGGAAGACGGTCTCGAGCGAGGAGTCGGGGAAGATCAGTGCGCCCCAGCGCTCGCCGTTCGGCTTGGTCAGCTTCTTGGCCGCCTCGACGAAGTCGTCCCACGTCCAGCCGCTCTTGGCCCAGTCCTTCGGCGGCAGCTCGACCCCGGCCTCCGCGAACGCGTCGGTGTTGCAGTACAGCACGCCGGGGTTGGTCATGATCGGCCAGGCCGCGTGCGCGCCGTCGGGCTGCTTGGCGAAGTTGTAGGCGACCGGGAAGTAGTCGTCGGGCTTGATCCCGTCCTTCTCCAGGTACGGGCGCAGGTCGAGCAGCGAACCCTCCGCGTAGTACCCGCGGACGTAGTCGTCGTTGATCCGGATCGCAGTCGGCGCCGCGCCGGAGGACAGCACGGTCCGGAGCTTGGTGTCGTAGTCGTCACCGGGGATCGACTGGATGTCGAGGGTCTTGCCGGCCTGCTTGGCCCAGTTCTGCGCCATCGTGTACATCGGGGTGCCGCTCTCGGTGTCCCAGGTCATCCAGGAGGCATTACCGCCACCGCCTCCACTTCCGCCGCTGCCGTTGCTGCCGCAGGCGGCGAGTGGGAGTCCGGCGGCGAGCGCGCCGCCGCCGATGCCGAGGGCCCGGAGTACCGACCGGCGGGAGATCTCTGATGCGGGCATGGTCGTTCCTGTTCTCTGAAGTTAATTGGTCCGCAGTTTGGCGACCGCGTCGTCGTCCAGCTCGATGCCCAGGCCGGGCAGGTCCCACGGCGTGATCTCGCCGTTCACCGGGACGAGCGGGTTCTTCCAGATCGGTACGTCGTCGAGGATCGGGTTGTGCTCGATGTTGTACTCCTGCGGGTAGACGCACGACGGCGTACTGACCCATAGGTGCGCATGTGCCGACGTACCGATCGTCTGTTGTGTGTTGTGCACGGTGATCGGCTTGGTGAAGGTGTCGGCGAGCACCGCGATCTTCTTGAACTCGGTGATGCCGCCGCACTTGATGACGTCGGGCTGCAGGATGTCGACCCTGCCGTCCAGGATCAGGTCCCGGAACTGCCAGGTGGTGTACTCCTGCTCGCCCGCCGCGATCGGGATGTCGACCGCGTCGGCCAGCCGTCCGTACGCCGCATAGTCGTGGGCGGCGAGCGGTTCCTCGAAGTGCCACACGCCGAGGTCCTCCAGCGCGTGGGCCAGCTTGATCGCGGTGTGTTCGTAGTACGCGTTGTTGACGTCGACCAGGATCGGGAAGTCGTCCCCGACGAGCTTGCGAACCGCGGTCACGGTGGCGATGGTCTGGTCGAAGCCGTCGTCGTGCATCCACGGCGTCGACGAGTGGATCTTGTAGCCGTGGAATCCCTTCTCCTGGAAGGACTGCGCGCGCTCGGCCTCCTGGTCCGGTGTCATGCTGCGCGACATCGAGCTCGCGTAGACCTTCGCGCTCTGTCGGTACTTGCCGCCGAGGAGCTGGTACGTCGGCAGCCCGGCCGCCTTGCCGAGCAGGTCCCACAGGGCGATGTCGATGCCCGCGATCGCGTTCAGCTGCGCGCCGCCGGGGCCGAGCTTGTACGGCTTGGTGTAGAGCCGGCGCCAGAGCCGCTCGATATCGGTCGCCTCCTCGCCGATGAGCAGCGGCGCCAGCGCCTGCTCCACGACGCTGTGCGAGACGTGCGCGTTCATCGGGCTGACCTCGCCGACACCGACCAGGCCCTCGTCGGTGTGCACCTTCACGATGTGCAGCTTGTCGAGCAGGATGATCGACTCGATGTTCGTGATCCGCATACTTATCCTTTCAGGCCGGACATCGTGATGCCCTGGACGAAGTACTTCTGGGCCAGCAGGAACAGCAGCAGCGGCGGCAGGATCGTCAGCGTCGCGGCGGCCATCATGAGATTGGTCTGGGTGAAGTACTCACCCTTGAACAGCGCGAGCGCGATCGGCATGGTCTGCAGCCGCGTCGAGTTGAGGAAGATCAGCGGGCCGAAGAGGTCGTTCCACGAGCCCATGAAGGTCAGTGCGCCGACCGCGGCCAGGGCCGGCTTGACCTGCGGGAGCATGATCCGCCAGAAGGTGCCGAAGATCGACGCGCCGTCGAGCTTGGCGGCCTCCTCCAACTCGATCGGTACGCCGCGGAAGGCCTGCCGGAGCAGGAACGTGCCGAACACCGGCGTCAGCACGTTCGGGACCCAGAGCGGGTAGTGGGTGTCGATCCAGCCCATCTGGCGGAACAGCATGTACTGCGGAACCAGGTAGACGATGCCCGGGATCATTGCCGTTGACAACAACAGCGCGAAGGCGAGGTTCTTGAAGGCGAAGTTCAGCCGCGCGAACCCGTAGCCGGCCAGCGACGCGAACAGCAGCAGGAAGCCGACGTTGAGCGCCGCGAGCTTGCAGCTGTTCAGGAAGAACGGCAGCAGGCCGTGGCCGGCTTGCGAGTAGTTGCCCCACTGGAACTCCGACGGCAGGAACGTCGGCGGCGACTGCAATACTTCGTTCTCGGGTTTGAGCGATGCGCTGATCATCCAGAGCAGCGGCATCGCGAACACCACGGCGAAGAACAGCAGGACGACGATCAGCACGACGCGGCGCGGGATGTGCCGGGGCGGCCGGTTTAAGACTCGGACGGCCCCAGTTATCGCCTCGGTTGTCGCCTCAGTTGTCATAGTGCACCCACCGTTTCTCCGTCCGCCACTGGATCGCGGTGACGACGCCGACGATGACGAACAGCACCCAGCCCATCGCGGAGGCGTAGCCCAGCCGGCCGTGCCCGAAGGCGGCCTCGTAGATCTGGAAGATGAACACCGAGGTGGCGTTGTTCGGGCCGCCGGACGTCATCACGTAGATGATCCCGAACACCTGGAACGAGGTGATGAACTGCGTGATCGTCAGGAAGAACAGGCTCGGGGTCAGCAGCGGGAAGACGACCGACCAGAACCGCCGCCAGGCCGACGCCCCGTCCATGGTCGCTGCTTCGATCAGCGACTGGTCGATGCTCTGCAGCCCGGCCAGCAGGATCACCATCGGGTAGCCAACGCCTTGCCAGAGCGCGACGATCATCACCGCGATCAGCGCGGTCTTGGTGTCGGACAGCCACGCCGGTCCGTGGATGCCGAGCGTCTTCAGCGTGGAGTTGAACAAGCCGTTATCGGGGTTGTACAGCCAGAACCATACGAAGCCGATCGCGACGACGTTGGTGACCGCGGGCGAGTAGTACAGCGTCCGGAAGATCCCGATGCCCTTGATCTTCTGGTTGCACAGGACGGCGAGTCCGAGACCGATGAAGATGGTCAGGACGACGACGACCAGGGTGAAGATCACGGTGTTCTTCAGTGACGGCCAGAACGTGTCGTCGGCGGTGAACAGCTCCTTGTAGTTGCCCAGGCCGAGGAACTTCGGCGAGTTCAGCCCGGTCCAGTTGGTCAGTGACACCACCAGGGAGGCTGCCACCGGCGCGAGCTGGAAGAACAGGACCCCGAAGATCACCGGGCCGACGAACAGCCAGCCGGCCAGGTTCTGCCGCTTGGGCTTGACCTTCGGGCGTTTGCGCGTCGCGGACGGACCGTCGACCGCCGGCGGAGACACGGTGGGCAGTACGGCGTTCGCCATGGGTCACACCTCGATTCCGATGTACTTCTCCTCGAGGAATTCGAGGATTCCCTCGGAGCTGCCTTCGCGGCCGAGACCGGACTGCTTGGTCCCGCCGAACGGCGCCGCCGGGTCGCTGAGCACGCCCCGGTTGACCGCGACCATCCCCGAGTCGATCCGCTGCGCCACCGCGAGCGCCTGCGCGGGATCGCCGTACACGTAGGAGATCAGGCCGTAGATGGTGTCGTTGGCCATCGCGACGGCCTCGTCGACGTCGCTGAAACCGACGATCGCGGTGACCGGTCCGAAGATCTCGGTCTGGTTGATCTCGCTGCCGTGCTTGACGTCGGTGAGCACTGTCGGCGGATAGAACGCGCCACCTTCGGGCGTCTCACCGCCCAGTGCGAGGTTGGCGCCTTCGGCAACGGCTCGGTCCACCAACCCGGCGACCTTGTCGCGCTCCTCCGGCGACACCAGGGCACCGAGGTCGTTCGACCGGTCGGCGCCGGGTCCCATCGTGACGGCCTTCATCGCCGCGGTGATGCGGGTGCTGAACTCTTCCACCAGCGAGTCGTGGACGTAGAACCGGTTGGCCGCGGTACAGGCCGATCCGCCGTTGCGCATCTTCGCGACCATCGCGCCCTCCACCGCGGCGTCGACATCGGCGCCGGGCAGGACGACGAACGGCGCGTTCCCGCCCAGCTCCATCGACGAGCTGACGACCTGGTCGGCCGCCTCGTGCAGCAGCACCCGTCCGACCTCGGTCGAGCCGGTGAACGACAGCTTGCGTACGGCGGGATGGTGCAACATCGCGCTCACCGCGGGACCTGCCGGCACCGGCGTCACCAGGTTGACGACACCGGCCGGTACGCCGACGCGTCGCAGCACGTCGACGACGTACGCCGCGGTGAGCGGGGTCTGGCTGGCCGGCTTCAGTACGACGGAGCAGCCGGCCGCCAGTGCGGGCGCGATCTTGCGGGTGGCCATCGCGGCGGGGAAGTTCCACGGGGTGACGAGAATCGCGACGCCGATCGGATCCCGGCGTACGACGATGGTCTTGTCGCCGGACGGTGAGAGGCGGAAGTCGCCGCCGATCCGGACCGCTTCCTCGGCGAACCAGCGGAAGAACTCGGTCGCGTAGGCCGCCTCGCCGATCGCGTCGGCGTACGCCTTGCCGTTCTCGGCGGTGATGAGCGCCGCGAGCTGCTCGCGTTCCTCGGTCAGTACGTCGAAGGTCGCGCGGAGCAGCTCGGAGCGCTGCCGCGGCGGGGTGGCCGACCACCCGGCCAGGGCATCAGCGGCTGCGTCGACCGCCGCGAGGCAGTCCGCCTCGGTGGCCGCGGCGAACTGGGCCAGCTCGGACCCGTCGGCGGGATCGTGGACTGGGAAGCGCCGGCCGTCGGCGGCCGGGCGCCACTGTCCGTCGATGAACAGATCGTGCGGAGAAGTCATGGGATGGCTCCGGGTATCAGAACTGGTCGGAACGGGTCAGGACTGGTCAGGGCTGGTCAGAACGGGTCGGTTCGGTCGCCGGCGTACGCGGCGCGCGTGATCTCGAGCAGCGCGTCGACATCGAGCGGGCGGGGGTTGTTGTCGATCAGCCGGGCCGACTGCAGGCCCAGTTCGGCGACGTACTCGAGCTGGTCCTCGGCGAGGCCGAGCTCCTTCAAGGTCGGCGGGATGCCGATACGGTCCAGCAGCCCGTCGACGGCCTCGATCCCGGCCAGTGCCTGCTGCTGGGTGTTACCTGCTTTCGGTACGCCGAAGAGCTTGGCGATCTCGGCGAACTCCTCGACACGGGCGGGAGCGTTGTAGCGCATGACGTACGGCAGGAGTACGCCGACCCCGACGCCGTGCGGGGTATGGGTCAGAGCCCCGAGCGGGTACTGCAGCGCGTGTGCGGCCGCGGTGCCGGCGACTCCTAGCGCGTAGCCGCCGGCATTCGCGGCGAGCATGACCGCGGCTCGCGCCTCCTGGTCGTGCGGGTGCTCGAAGGCGATCGGGAGTGCGGTCGCGAGGAGCCCGAGACCCCAGCGGGCGTAGGAGTCGCTGATGACGTTCTTGCCGATGAACACGCGACCCTCGGCGAGTGCCGACGGCGGGCGCTGGATGGCGGTGAACGACTCGACCAGGTGCGAGACCGCGTCCGCTCCGGCACTCGCCGTGAGGCTGGGCGGACAGGAGTAGGTCAGCTCGGGGTCGCAGACCGCGACCGACGGGATCAGGTACGGCGAGGAGATGCCGGCCTTGAGTTCTCGACGGCTGTCGCTCAGGACGCAGACCGGCGTGACTTCGGAGCCGGTGCCTCCGGTGGTCGGTACGGCGATGATCGGGAGCACCGGGCTCGGTACGGCGTTCTCCCCGTAGTACTGATCGATCGGGCCGCCGTGGGTGAGCATCAGCGCGACGGCTTTGGCGAGGTCCAGGCAACTGCCGCCGCCGATCCCGATGACGACGTCGATGCCGGCGTACTCCATCGCGTCGAAGCAGGCGTCGATGTCCGACATCGGCAGCTCCGGCGAGGTGTCGCTCCAGACGTGAACCCTGAGGCCGTTGTCCTCGAGATCCGTGAGCAGCTGCGCGAACTCGGGCGACGCGGCCAGCCGTTGATCGGTGCAGACGAGCGCTGAGCTGCCGTACTCCGCGGCGTAGCGTCCGAGCAGGGCGCGCTGGCCGGCGCCGAAGACAACCGTGCGCGGTGCTCGTTGCACGCCGAAGGCTGGGGCGGTGATCGTCATATTCGTGTCCTTGTCCGGTCGTCGGGCGGGATCAGTCGGCCAGAACGGCTTCGCGCCGGCCCGTATCCCGTGCGGTGTCCAGCCGGGTCAGCTCACGCCACAGGTCGTCGGCGATCTCGATGCCATCGGCAACCGACTCCCGGTATCGCGCGCGGGCGCCGTCACCGGGCACCGCCACCGGCGTGGCCGGATCGGCGCGGCGGCTGCGGCGTACCTGATCGAGGTACTCAGTGGCGGAGTGGCGGCCGCCGCTCAGCAGGATGAAAAGGTCGCCCTTGTTGCTCAGGCGGTCGTCGTCGAGCGTGCCGCCGACCGCGGTGCCGTACGCGGCCCCGGTCAGGAAGGTGACCATCGCGCCAAGGCCGAGCCCGAGGCCGTATCCCTTCGCTCCCCCGAACGGCGCGATCGATCCGTCCTTGGCCGCCACCGGGTCGACGGTCTCGTTGCCACCGGCATCCAAAGCCCAGCCCGGCTCCAGCGGTACGCCGCGCAATGCGTGGTCATGAACCTTGCCCATCGAGACCTGCGAGGTGGCCATGTCCAGCACGAGCGGCGGCCGCGCCGGCACCGCGAGCGCCAGCGGATTGGTGCCGAGCATCGCCTCGGTCCCGCCCCACGGGTGCACCAGCGCCTCGCTGGTCGTGATGCCGAGGCAGACCAGGCCACGGTCGGCCATGCGGCCGGCGTAGTACCCGAGCATGCCGAGGTGGTTGTTGTTCGTGATCGAGCAGACCGCGACGCCGTACTGCTCGGCTGCCGGGACGATCGCTTCCAGTGCGCGGACCGCGACCACCGGACCGAGTCCTTGCTGACCGTCGACGGACAGGTAGCAGGGGCTCATCCAGGTGTGGCAGCCGGTGCTGGTCGGGCTCGCGGTGCCGTTGCCCAACCGCCGCAGCAGTCTCGGCAGGCGCAGCAGACCGTGCGACGGCATCCCCTTCGCCTCGGCGACGACCAGGAGTTCGGCCTGCTGGGCCGCGGCGAGGTCCGGCACACCGGCGGCGATCAGGAGTCGTTCGGCCAGTGCTTGGGCCGTGAGCAGATCTGTGTGCATGTCGACCGTCCCAGGGTGGAGTCGCTGCATTCGTATTCATCGCCCGATTTCTTGGGAGGCTAGATCAGATCGGATACGATTCGCAATGGTCTGTGAATACGAATCCATGATTTCTGCCGACGGACGGACAACAGATGAGCCAGCGCACCGCAGTGACCAACGGGCGTCCCGGACGGCCCCGGATGAGTGACGTCGTCTACGAACGACTCCAGGAGTTCCTGCTGGATGGCCAGATCCAGCCGGGCGAACGGATCCGCGTCGACGAGCTCAGCCGCCGGCTCGGGGTCTCGCAGACCCCGGTCCGGGAGTCGCTGAACCGGCTCGAGGCCGAGGACCTGGTCACGAAAACACATCTGATCGGATATTCCGCCACGCCAAAGCTGACCCCGCAGCGGTTCGAGGATCTGTTCGAGGCCCGGTTCCTGATCGAGCCATACTGCTCAGGCCTCGCGGCCGGCCGGCACCGCGGCGACGAGGTCGAGCAACTCGCGCAGATCGCTGCCGAGATGCGTGCCCGCTACCAGGCCGGCACGATGTCGTACGGCGCCTTCGCCCGGGCCGACGCCGACTTCCACGAGGCCGTGATCGCGGCGACCGGCAACAGCTACTTCGGCGAGATCTTCGCCAAGCTCCACTGCCACCTGCAGCTGTTCCGCCTGCTCCGCGACTCGAGCGTCACCGAGGACGCGCTGGACGAGCACGATCTGATCGTCACGGCCATCCGCCAGCGGGACACGCAGTCCGCGGACGCCGCCATGCACGCCCACCTCACCGCCTCCCGCTCCCGCCTCCGCACCGCCTTCGAATCAACCACCCAAACGACCGCAGCCGACGACCTCTCACCGGGGGTGTGAACACCTCCTGGGGACCGAGAACAGGTTATTACCTGTTCTCGGTCCTCACGGGGTGTTCACGGTCCTCACGGGGTGTGCCCAGTCCCCACGGGGTGTGCCCAGTCCCCGCCGGGGTGTGCCCAGTCCCCACCGGGGTGTGCCCACTCCCCACCGGGGTTCACGGTTCCCACCGGGGTTCACGGTCCCCACCCGGGTTCACAGTTCCGGGCCGGGGACCGAGAGGGGGTTGAAGCCGTAGGGGAGCTCCAGGCGGTGGGCCGCCATGAGGGCGGCATCCCCCAGCAGGTCACGGGTTTTGCCGTCTGCGACGATGCGGCCGGCGTCCATCAGCAGACTGCGCTCGCAGAGCTGCAGCGCGTACGGAAGGTCGTGCGTGATCATCAGCAGCGTGACGTCCAGCCCGGCGAGGATGTCCGCGAGTTCACGGCGGGCGGCCGGGTCGAGGTTGCTGGACGGTTCGTCGAGGACCAGGACCTCAGGACGCATCGCCAGCACCGTGGCGACAGCCACGCGGCGGCGTTGACCGAAGGACAGGTGATGCGGGGCCAGGTCCGCATGGTCTTGCATCCCGACCTGGACCAGTGCCTCGTGCACCCGGTCGTCGAGCTCGGAGCCGCGGAGGCCGAGGTTCGCGGGACCGAAGGCGACGTCGTCGCGGACGGTCGGCATGAAGAGCTGATCGTCCGGGTCCTGGAAGACCAGACCGACCTTCCGGCGGATCTCGCCGAGGTGCTCACGGTGCAGGCCGGTCCCACCGATCTGGATGCGGCCGCTTCCGGTGCCGCCGGCAACCGAGCCGAGGATGCCGTTCAGATGCAGGACGAGCGTCGTCTTGCCGGCGCCGTTCGGGCCGAGCAGCGCGACCCGTTCGCCGCGCTCGACCGTGAAGTCGACGCCGAAGAGTGCCTGCCGCCCGTCCGGGTAGGCGAACACCAGCCGCTCGACCTGAATCGCAGCACCGCTCACGGCCAGACCACCCTCATCGCTTGATGACTCACGAGCTCACCATCCTGGCCGCGACCGCGACGACAACCGCGACCACCGAGATCGCGACTCCTTCCAGCCACTGCCCGCGCGACGCACCCTGCACACTCAGCAACGGCATCCGTCCCGTGTATCCACGCGACCGCATCGCCAGATGCACCCGCTCGCCGCGCTCGAAGCTCCGCACGAACAAGGCGCCCACTCCCCCGGCCACCGCCTTCAGATGACCGACCCGGCCGCCCGTATATCCACGGGACTCCCGAGCCACCCGCATCCGGTGCAGGTCATCGGACACGACGCTCAGGTAGCGGACCATGAACGACAAGATCGCCACGAGCGTCGCCGGCAACCGCAGCCGTTCCAGCCCGGCCAGCAGGTCCCGGGGCGCGGTCGTTGCCGACAGCAAGATCGCGGCGAGTACCCCGAGCGTCCCCTTCGCCAGCACGTTCCAGGCGCCGAGCACACCCGATTGCGACAGATCCAGACCCAGCACGGATACTTGCGGACCGGTGGCCACGAACGGCAGCAGCAACGCGAACACGATGAAGGGCGTCTCCACCGCGAGTCGCCTCGAGACAACGGGCACCGGCAACTTGGCGACGACGAGAGCTGCCACGAGCATCCCAGCGTACACGCCGAAAGCCCAGAAGACGGCAGCCGGTGTCGACACCACGGCCAGCACGAAGGCGAACAGGGCGACCAGCTTCACCTGCGCCGGGATCCGGTGGACCGGGCTGTCCACCGCGACGAGGAGACCGTCGCCGGTCACGGGGCCTCCCGGTCTGGACTGAGGAGCGGAGGGAGCGAAGCGGCCGGAGCGACGAGGGAAGTCCGGGAGCAACAGCCCCGTGACCCGCCACGACGGAGTCGCGGCATCAGTACCGTCACGATGCCTTGTTCGCACGCAGCGACGCGAGCTTCGCGATCGCCAGGCCGACGACGATCGTCACCAGTACGCCGATGATGCCCGCCAGCGCGCCGGACACCTGCGAGTTGCCGATCCCGTGGACGCCGTAGTCGGCGAGCGGACTGCCCGCGACAGCCGAATCCTTCGCGGCGCCGTCGAACCCGAGCTTGGCGCCCACGAACTCCAGCCCGTCCGGATGCGCACTCGCGAACAGGCTCAGCCCGCCCGCGACGACGAGGGTGACCGCGACACCGATCCCGAGCGACCGTCCGGCCGGCTTGGCGGCGATCGGCCTGTCCGGGGACACCGTCGAGGTGTTGCCGTCGGCATCGACCAGGACGAGATCCCGCTGCAGGTGCCGAGCGGCGTACACCAGGTCCGGCCGGGTCGCGACGACCGCGCTCAGCACGGCCGCGGTGATCACCGCCTCGCCGATCCCGACCAGGATGTGCCAACCGACCATCGCCGTCGCGAGCTTCGCGAGCGGGATGTCGACCGCGCCACCGATCGAGTACAGCCCGGTGAACGCCAGCGCCGCGACCGGCACCGACACAAGAGCGCCGACAGTCGCCGCCGGCACGACGCTGCCCACTCGCCGCGGCATCACCTTCAACACTGCCCGCGTCAGGAAGTACCCGACCAGGACCGTGATCAGCCCCATCAACGTGATGTTCGTGCCCAGCGCGGTCAGACCGCCGTCGGCGAACAGCAACCCCTGCACGAGCAGCACCGTCGACATCACCAGTACGGCGGTCCACGGCCCGACCAGCGCGGCGGCGAGCGCTCCACCGAGCAGGTGGCCGCTCGTCCCGGCGCCGACCGGGAAGTTCACCATCTGCACCGCGAACACGAACGCCGCCGTCAGACCGGCCAGCGCCGGGCCGGTCTCACGGAGCTCCCGATTCGCCCGTTGCAGGCTGAAGCCGACCGCCCCGGCCGCGATCAGGCCGGTGGCGACGGACGTGGGCGCGTCGAAGAAGCCGTCAGGAACATGCACACGCACATTCTTGATCTAGTTGCGACTGATTCGCAACAAGCTGTCTCACAGCGCCTTGAGCGCCTCTCCGATCGCACGGTGGAACGTCGGGTAGGCGAAGATCATCTGTCGCAGGGTGTGCACGGGCACGGCGGCGTGCACCGCGACCGCGAGCGCGCTGAGCACCTCGCCGCCGGTCGGCCCCGCACTGGTCGCACCGACGAGCACCTTGCGGTCGGCGTCCATCACGACCTTGATGAACCCCTCGTTGCCGGCCTTGTGGATCCAGCCGCGCGTCGACGCCGGGATCGGTGTCGAGCCGGTCCGCACGTTCAGCCCCGCGTCCCGGGCCTGCTGCTCGGTCATCCCGACCGCGCCGATCTCCGGGTCGGTGAACGTCACCCGCGGCATCGCGTGGTAGTTCGCGGTCGGCGCGTCCGGCTCCTGCAGGATGTCGCGGACCGCGATGTCGGCCTGGTACATCGCGTTGTGGGTGAACACGCCGACGCCGGTGACGTCGCCGATCGCCCACACCCTGTCGGCGGCCCGGACGTGCTCGTCGACCTCGATCCGGCGGGCCTTCGGGTCGAGGCCGACCTTCTCCAGCCCGAGATCCGCCGTCGCGATCCGGCGACCCGTTGCCACCAGCAACTTCTCGGCGGTGGCCGACGCACCGTTGTCGAGCGTGACGGTGAAGTTGTCCCCGGCGTACCCGACCTGCGTGGCGTGGGCGCCGAGCAGGAACGTCACGCCGTCGCGCTGCAGCGCCTCACGCGCGAGCACGCCGGACTCGGGCTCCTCCATCGACAGCACCTCGTCGGCACCCTCGACCACGGTCACCTTCACCCCGAAGCGGGCGAACACCTGGGCCAGCTCCATCCCGATCGCGCCGCCGCCGAGGACCAGCAGCGAAGCGGGCAGCACCTCGACCTCGATCGCCTCCCGGTTCGTCCAGTACGGCGTACCGGCGAGGCCCTCGATCGGCGGGACGGACGGGACCGTACCGGTCGCGATCACGATGCCGCGGGCCGCCTCGAACTCACGGTCGCCGGCCTTGACCGTGCTCGGTCCGGTGATCGTCGCGCGGTCCTTGATCACGGTGGCGCCCTTGCTCACCAGGCGGTCGATCGCGACCTGGTCGTTCCAGGTGTCGGTCGCCTCCTCGCGGATGCGCTTCGCGACCGGGGTCCAGTCCGGCTGCACCGTCGCCGTACCGGCCATGCCGTCGACGCGACGCGTCTCGGCGATCAGGTTCGCGGCCCGGATCATCATCTTGCTCGGGATGCACCCGTAGTACGGGCATTCGCCGCCCACCAGCCGCGACTCGATGCCGACCACCCGGAGGCCTGCCTGCGCCAAGCGTCCGGCCGTCTCCTCTCCGCCGACCCCGAGCCCCACCACGATCACGTCAACCTGTTCACCCATGCGGACAATCTTGCAGAACGACTGGACCGGGCCAACTCTCCCCCCGGCGCGTCACGACTCCGTAAGCGCCCGCTCACTGCCGGGCACTAGCGTCCCGTACTCGTAGAAGTCTCGTAGAAGTGAGGACGGCGCCGAAGCTCGCGATCAACCGCGGCGACCACTTCAAGTTCCTGCTCGTACAAGTTCTGGGAGTCGAGCACGCTTACACCTACAAGGCACCGGCGGCGAAGTCGCTGACCGCCGCCCTCCTCGACTACGTGCGCTCGACCGAGACGACCTGGTTCCGTGCAGCGATCTCCCGGCCGGCTTCTGTGGATAATCCCAGCGGGCCGCGACGATTCGGCAGATAATTTCAGCCATGTACATCATCGCGCACCTCAGTGACCCCCATCTCGACGGCTCCGAGGAGGCACGGTCGCGGTTGCGCAAGCTCACGTCGTACTTGCGCGAGTTCCGACGGCCTGTCGACGTGGTGCTGGTCAGCGGCGACCTCGCGGACCACGGGCAGGAGTCCGAGTACGCCGAGCTCGCCGCGGAACTGAAGCTGGATGTGCCCGTGCTGGTGTTGCCGGGCAACCACGATGTCAGCGCGCCTTTGCGGGCCGGTCTCGCGGACTTCGTCGACTCGGCCGGCGAAGGGCATCCGGTGCACCAGCTGCACGACGTCGGCGGCGCACGGTTCGTCCTGCTCGACACCTCGGTGCCCGGTGAGGACCACGGGCTTTTGTCCGCGGAATCGCTCGCCTGGCTCGACGGCGTACTGGCGGAACCGGTCGACGGCCCGTTGTTCGTGGCGTTCCACCATCCGCCGTTCGAGCTGAACCACCCCGTGCTGGATCAGTGGCTGCTCCGCTCCGGCCCCGAGCTCGAGGCCGTGCTCCGCGGCAAGCCGATCACCGCCATCCTCGCCGGGCATGTGCACAACGGTCTCGCGACCACGTTCGCCGAGCTGCCGTTCCTGGTCGCACCGGGCGTCCGCTCGACCCCGCCGCTCCCGTTCGAGCCCCCGGCTCCCGGCGGCGGACTGGTCGACGACACCACCGCCCACCCCGGTCTGGCCCTCCACATCTACACGCCGGGCGCCCCGCTCCAGACTCTCTTCCGCCACCCGGCCTGACCAGTACTGTGCTGACATGTACGTGATCGCGCACCTCAGTGACCCGCATCTCGACGGTTCGGAGGAGGCGCGATCACGGCTGCGGCGAATCACGTCGTACGTCCGTTCTTCGTCGGTGGACGTCGTGCTGGTGAGCGGGGACCTTGCCGATCACGGGCTCGAGGCGGAGTACGCCGAACTCGCCGGTGAGCTGACCTTCGACGTGCCCGTGCTGGTCCTGCCCGGCAACCACGACGTCAGTGCGCCACTGCGGGCCGGGCTCGCAGCTCTGGTCGACTCCCCCGGCGACGGCCACCCGATCCACCAGGTGCGCGAGGTCGGCATCGCCCGGTTCGTCCTGCTCGACAGCACAGTGCCGGGCGCGGGCCACGGCCTGCTGTCCGACAAGTCATTCGCCTGGCTGGACGGCGTACTGCGGGAGCCCTTCGACGGACCGGTGTTCGTCGCGATGCACCATCCGCCGCTTGCGCTGCACCACCCGGTGATGGACCAGTGGATGCTCGAAGAGCAGGGCGCGCTGGCCGAGGTCCTCTCCGGCAAGCCCATCACAGCAATCCTCACCGGCCACGTCCACAACGCCATCGTCACGTCGTTCGCCGGCCACACCGTCCGCGGCGCCCCCGGCATCCGCTCCACCATCCCCCTCCCGTTCGAACCCCCCACGGCGCCCACCGGCAGCGTCGTAGACCCCACCGCCCATCCGGGACTGGCCTTTCACGTCCACGTGGACAGCGAGCCCCTCCAAACGGTCTACAGGTATCCGCGATGACTTTCGAACTGCAGCAGGTAGCCCGCGTCGAGTCGAGCCTCCGCGATCTCGCCGACGCTCCACGTCAGGGCGACGAAGGCGCTCCGGACGCGTGGATCGTCTTCGACGAAAAGGTCCGGGACGCGCTCGCTGACATCAAGACCGGCGACGAGCTCATCCTCATCACCTGGTTCGACCGCGCCGACCGCGACGTACAGAAGGTGCACCCGCGCAGCGACACCACCCGCCCGCCCACCGGCGTCTTCAGCACCCGCTCCCCCGACCGCCCGAACCCCCTCGGCCTCCACCGGGTCACCGTCCTCGCCGTCGACGACCTCCGCCTCCAGGTCAACAACCTCGAAGCCCTAGACGGTACGCCGATCGTCGACGTCAAACCCGTGCTGGGCGGAATCGACGAACGCTGAGAGTTACCGAGACGTCCTGGTCCCGGGATCCGCAACAGGGCTGAGCCCGAGCGGGTAGGTCACGCCAGTCTCTTGCTCGGACAGCTCCCAGAGACGTGCCTGGGCGTCGGTGTCGTAGGACCGCTCGCTGGATCGGACCTGAATCGGATGCCCTGTCCACTCGTTGCGGCCCTCGGGTCCGAAGTACTCACCGCCGGTCGCGGCCGGATCCACGGCGGCACGGAGCGTGGCCAAGGCGGCCGTCGACGAGTCCTGCAACAGCCACGAGGTGAGCAGTCGCAGCCTGGGTTTGGTCGCGATCCGGATGTGGAGCTGGTCGCCACCGAATGCGGTACGAGCGTTGCCGGGATGGGCTGCCACGGCGATCGTCGAGGCTCCGGCTGCCGCGAGTCGCCGCTGGAGTTCATACGTGAACAGCAGATTGGCCAGTTTGGACTGGAAGTAGGCCTGGTGGGAGCGGTACCCGTTGGCGAAGTGGGGGTCGTCGAAGTTCATCACGCCACTCTTGTGACCGACGCTGCTGACCGTCACCACTCGCGACCCGGGGGTCTCCAGCAGTCGTTCCAGCGTCAGGCCGGTGAAAGCGAACGCTCCGAGGTGGTTGGTCGCAAAGGTCCTCTCGAACCCGTCCTCGGTGAGCTCGTAGCGGCGAATCAATGCCCCGGCGTTGTTGATCAGCAGGTCCAAACGGCGATGGTCCCGCTTCAACTGATCGGCGGCCCGGCGGACCGAGGCCTGCGAGGACAGATCCAGCTCCAGCGTGTGCAGCGACGCCGCCGGAGTTTCCGCAAGGATCCGCTCCCCGGCCTCGCCGGCCTTCCGGAGGTCGCGGCAGGCCAGCACGACCTCCGCGTTGCGGCGGGCGAAGACCCGTGCCGTTTCGAACCCGAGTCCCGAGTTCGCGCCGGTGACGACAACGGTCCGACCGCTCTGGTCGGGGACTTCCTGCTCGGTCCAGCGGGTCACCATCGCGTCCTCCAGAGTTCTGCGGAATAATCGGGACGACTGTCCCGGATACGACTAAACGGGATGCCAGTCCCGCTTGTCAAGAGAGGTACCGCCGTGACCCGATCCCAGCGCCCGATGCGGGCCGACGCCCAGCGCAATCGTGCGCACGTACTCCGCACCGCGGCCGACGCGTTTGCCGTCGAGGGACTGTCCGTACCGGTGCACGAGATCGCGAAGCGCGCGGGTGTCGGTACCGGCACGGTCAGCCGGCACTTCCCGACCAAGGAGGCGCTGTACGCCGCGGTCCTCCTCGACCGGATGGGCGAGCTCAGCGGGTACGCGGACACTCTCGCCACCGAGCACGATCCCGGTACGGCGTTCTTCGCCCTCTTCACTCGCCTGATCCAGGAAGGCGCCACTCATCGGGGTCTGGCGGAGGCGTTGGCGGGCAGCGGATTCGACATCGAGGCCGCGGCATCGGCTGCCGGCTGCAATGTCTCCGACCGGCTGCGCAGGCTCCTGACCGAGGCGCAGGCCGCAGGCGCTGTCGATCCAGCTGTCACCTTCGCCGACCTCAAGGCCCTCACGGCCGGCTGCCTCGCGTACGACGGCCCCGACCCCGATCGGGTCATCGAAGTCATCTGCCGCGGGCTCCGCCCGGTATCCGGCTGATCGATCGCGCTACCACCAATCAGCAGTTGACTGGTAGCTACTTCTCTCTTACATTCGTCTTCGTAAAGGGATATTCATGACGATGACGCTGGAGAGCTACCGCCATCGCCCAAGACGACGGTGAAATCCGATCGAGGGGGCAGCATGCGCGAACGATTCGGAAGCAAGCCGGCGATCATCACGCTGATCGCCCTCACCCTGGCGGTCTTCAGCTATGTGACGACCGAGTCACTGCCGATCGGCCTGCTCCCCTTGATCGCAGCCGACCTCGGGACCACCGAAGCGGCGGTCGGGCTCCTGGTCACGGGGTACGGCCTGATCATCGTGGCGGTGTCCCTGCCACTCACCAGGCTGACGCGCAGACTGCCTCGACGACGGTTGCTGTGCATTCTGCTCGTCGTGTTCGTCGTCGCGACCTGTCTGTCGGCGGCGGCCTGGAACTACTGGCTGCTCATGGGCGCCAGGATGGTGACCGCGCTGAGCCAGGCGCTGTTCTGGTGCGTCGTGACGCCGGCCGCCGCCGGTCTGTTCCGGGCCGAGGTGCGTGGCCGGGCGGTGTCGATCCTGTACGCCGGGGTCTCCGTCGCCGCGCTGGCCGGCATCCCGATCGGCACGTGGCTCGGGCAGCAGACCAACTGGCGGATGGCGTTCGTCCTACTCACCGGGCCGGGCGTACTCGCACTGGTCGCGGTCGCGGCCCTGCTTCCCAACACGCCCGCTGGGCAGGGCGCAGCGGACCGAGGCGTCGCGCCCGACCGCGGCCGGTACCTGTCCATCGTGGCCACCACGGCCATCGCGGTCACCGGCGGATTCACCGCCTTCACCTACATCAGCCCGTTCCTGACCGGCTTCAGCGGTTTCGCCGCTTCGTCGCTCGGTCCACTGCTGCTGGTACGCGGCATCGCGGGCCTGGCCGCCGTAGTCGTGGTCGGCTTCCTCGTGGACCGCCACGGCCGGCTCACCATGATCGGGCTCATCGGCCTGCAGGTCGTTGCGTTGGCCGGACAGTACGCGCTCGGCGCCTCTCAGGTCGCGGCCGTCATCACGATCGCCCTGTCCGGCTTCACGCTGGCCGGCCTGCCCGCCGTCCTCGGGTCACGGGTGCTCCGGTACGCACCGGGCGCGTCGGACATGGCGAGCGCCGGCACCTCCACCGCGTTCAACACCGGCATCACTGCTGGAGCGTTGCTCGGCAGCGTGCTGCTGGCCGGTCCGGGCGTACGGAGTACGGCACTCGCCGGGGCGCTGCTCAGCGTGCTCGCGTTAGCCGTCGTGCTGGCCGAACCGCTCGTCTCCAGCCACCGGCGGGTTGCGGCGAGCATCCAGCCAGCAGCGTGCTGCAACCTGCGTCAGCCCGTTAGGTGGTAGCTTGAGTCGCATGCACGCCGATCTGTCCGAGCTGCCGCTTGTCGGTGGACACCCGGCGCTCGATCTGGTCAACACGCTCGAACGCGGAGTACCAATCGACGGCGAGCCGCCGTACGACTACCTGACCGATACGTCGGCGCTACTGCGGTGGACTGTCAGGGTGGGGCTGATCAGCGACGCGGAGGCCACGCGAGTCCGCCGGGCTTGGCGTGCGGATACCGCCACCGCACAGGCCGGGCTGGCCGCCGTACGGGACATTCGGGAGGAACTACACCTCGCGCTGCTCGCGACGATCCCGCCGGAGCGGGGCAACGCGAACAGCCCCGCCGAAGCCGAATCGATCGCTGCCGGCGCCGCCCTGGTCGAACTCCATGGACGATGGTCCGCGGCGACCGCCCGAGCGGCACTCGTACTCGACGTAGGCGAACCGCCGAAGGTGCGGCTCGCCTACGGCACGGTGCCGGCGATGCTGATACCCGACCGGACGGCCGAGGCGACACTCGACGTACTCCTGACAGCCGACCTGACCCGGGTACGGCGCTGTCCTGTGGACGAAGGCGGTTGCGGTTGGCTGTTCCTCGACCAGAGCCGCAACGGTTCCCGCCGCTGGTGCCGCATGGCCGACTGCGGTTCGACGGCCAAGGCGCGGCGACTCACCGAACGCCGCCGCGCCACCAGAACCGACAACCCGCCGCGCTGACCGCCACAAGGGACCAACGGCGGCGTCGGGTGGACAATCACCTCAGCGGGGACAGTCCTAGGGGAAGGACAGCAGGATGAGTGCTCAAGAGGTGGCGCCGGAGAGTCAGGGCGTGTCGGTGCAGGACCTGGCCACGGTTGAACTGGGGCCGGAGCTTCCGGGGATGGAGGGGCGGCGGCTTCGGATGCGGATGGTGACGATCGCACCGGGAGGGGTGTTCGGGCCGGTTCACGATCACGTGGGCAGGCCGGGGACCGTGTACGTCCTCGAGGGGACGATCACGGACCATCGCGACGGTGTGTCGACGGACTACGGGCCGGGACTGGGCTGGCCGGAGGACCGGAAAACCCTGCACTGGCTGGAGAACAGAGGAACCGTGCCGGCGGTGGAGATCTCGGTCGACATCGTCGGTGCATAGATATCGGGCGCCGGCGGGAACCCCGCCGGCGCCCGATCGATCAAACGGTGCTGATCAGAAGTTGATCATGTGGCCTTCGAGGCCGTGGAAGGCCTCTTGGAGGGCTTCGCTCAGGGTGGGGTGGGCGTGGACGTTGCGCGCCAGTTCCTTGGTGGTGAGGTCCCACTTCTGGGCGAGGGTCAGCTCGGGCAGGAGCTCGGTGACCTCGGGGCCGATCAGGTGCGCGCCGAGCAGCTCGCCGTACTTGGCGTCGCTGATGACCTTCACGAAACCGGTCGGGTCGCCGAGGCCGTGGGCCTTGCCGTTCGCGGTGAAGGGGAACTTGGCGACCTTGACGTCGAAGCCCTCCAGCCGGGCCTCTTCCTCGGTCCAGCCGAAGCTGGCGATCTGCGGCTGGCAGAACGTCGCCCGCGGGATCATCTTGTAGTCGAGCTCCATCGTCTCGTGCCCGGCGATGGTCTCGGCCGCGATCACACCCATCGCCTCGGCCGCGTGCGCGAGCATCAGCTTCGCGGTCACGTCACCGATGGCGAAGATGTTCGGCACGTTGGTCCGGCAGAAGCCGTCGATGCCGATCGCGCCGCGCTCGGTCAGCTGGACGCCGATCTTGTCCAGGCCGTAGCCGTCGACCCGCGGCTGGAACCCGATCGCCTGCAGGACCTTGTCCGCCTCGATCGTCTTCTGGGCGCCATCCTTGCCCGTCACCGTGACCTTCACCGAAGCGCCGGAGTCGTCGATCGAGTCGACCCGGGTGCCGGTCAGTACCTCGACGCCGAGCTTCTTGTACGCCTTGGCGAGCTCCTTGGAGACCTCGATGTCCTCCAGCGGCATCACCCGGTCGAGGAACTCGACGATCGTCACCTCCACGCCGTAGTTCGCCAGCACGTAGGCGAACTCGACACCGATCGCGCCGGCGCCGGCGATCACGATCGAGCCCGGCAGCTCCTCGGTGAGGATCTGCTCCTCGTACGTCACCACGCGCTCGCTGAGCTGCGTGCCGGGCAGCAGCTTCGTCGTCGCGCCGGTGGCGACGATGCAGTTGTCGAACGTGACGGTCTCCGACGAGCCGTCGTTCAGCGTGACGTCGAGGGTGTTCGCGTCGGTGAACGAGCCCCAGCCGTCGAACTCGGTGATGTTGTTCTTCTTCATCAGGAAGTGGACGCCCTTGACCCGGCCGTCCGCGACCTTGCGGCTGCGCTGCACCGCGGTGGGGAAGTCGAAGGTCACCTCGCCGCTGATGCCGAAGGTCTTCGCCTCCGTCCGGAAGATGTGCGACAGCTCGGCGTTCCGCAGCAGCGCCTTGGACGGGATACAGCCGACGTTCAGGCAGACACCGCCCCAGTACTTCTTCTCGATGATTGCGGTCTTGAGGCCGAGCTGGGCTGCGCGGATCGCCGCGACGTACCCACCCGGACCCGCGCCGAGGACAACAACGTCAAAGTGCGAGGCCATGCAGTGAACTTTAATAGGTCACCCCAGCGGATCCGACACGAAGGTCGGCACTGTGGCCTGACTCATGGTCACCGTGTGTGTACCGGGGTTCCGTAAGGACCGTACGACGCCTACGCTGGGCAGGCGCCTGAGGCTATGTCATGGGGGACCGATGGATCTGGGGAGACGTCGGGGGCTGCGATTCGCGGCTTTCGGCACACTGCTGGCAGCGTTCGCACTGCCGGCGTACGCCGACGACCCGACACCCCCGCCGCCGGCCTCGGTGACCGACGTCAACCGGTCGCTCGAGCAGCTCCAGGCCGAGGCCGCCGCCGTCCAGGCCGACTTCGCCAAGGCGACCATCGCCTACACGAAGGCGCTGAAGGACGCGCAGACCGCCGAAGCGGCCGCGAAGAAGGCGGAGGCCACCGCCGCCGTTTCCAAGGGCAAGGCCGACCAGGAGCGCCGCCGGCTCGGCCTCCTGACCGCGCAGGCCTACCAGTTGGGCATCCCGACCGTGATGGGCACCGAGTCCATGCTCTGGTCGCTCGCCCCGGTCGCGGAGAACCTCCAGGAGATCGCCGACCGGCAGACCGCGATCACGCAGCTCGGCAGCACCCAGGTCTCGCAGTACCGGACGGCGATGGAGGCCGAGTCCGAGTCGATCCGGCTGAGGTCGGAAGCGGCCACCAAACGGCAAGCCGCGAACGACGCCGCCGGTAAGGCCCAGGACCTGAGCAAGCAGGTGCAGCAGAAGGCAGCGGACGCGTCGGCGGCGATGGCCGACCAGACTGCCGACCTCGACGTCGCCTCCGCGCTGTCCAAGCAGTTGCAGGTGGCCCGCAACCAGCAGGCGCTCGCGCGCTGGCAGGCATACCTGGCCGAGCTGACGACCGCGAAGATCACTCCCCCGGCGGCCGCCGTACTCAAGAACCCTGCCAAGCTCCCGGCCGGGCTGGCGCCACTGACCCGCCGGGGTGCGCCGATCCCCGGTGTCGCGTCGACGGCGGTCGCCGGCCGCACCGTGCGAGTCATGTCGGCCGAGACGATCCGTGCGGTCAACCAGGCCTTCAGCCTTGTCGGCAAGCCGTACGGCGTGGCAGCCACCGGACCGGACAAGTACGGATGCCTGGGCGCGGCCCGGGTCGCGTGGCAGCCGTACACGACGCTCCCCAACCTGGTCGGCAAGGTGTACCCCGACTACCAGGCCGTGCCGAACGCCCAGATCCAGCCGGGCGACCTGCTCGTGATGGGCAGCAAGTCGCTCGGGCTGGTCCACATCGGCATCGCGCTCGACAACGGCGAGATGATCGCCGCGGACGAGGCCAAGGGTTCGGTCGTCGTCACCACCGTCCCCGACAACCTGTACGCCGCCCTGCGTCCGACCCTCGGTGCGCCGACGAAGCCGCAGGTCGCCCCGGTCGCGACGTCCGACGCGTACGCGTTCCGCTGCGGCAACACGGCAACGTCGTACAACGTCGGCTCGGGCGCCTGGACCTGGCCGCTGCCGGACGGAACCTACGAGATCGGTACGCCGTTCGGTCAGTCCGGGTCGGAGTGGTCGTCCGGGACCCACACCGGCCAGGACTTCCCCGCTCCGGTCGGTACGACGGTTCGCGCGGTGACGTCAGGCGTTGTCCAGGTGGAGCACCCGGCCTGGGCCGGCAACCTGGTCCGCATCGACCACGGCAACGGGCTGGAGACGCTGTACGCACACCTGAGCCGCGTCGACGTGACCGACGGGCAGCAAGTAAGGGCGGGTCAGCAGATCGGTGCTGTCGGGGCGCTGGGCAACACAACCGGTCCGCACCTGCACTTCGAGGTCCGGCTCGGCGGCGATCCGGTCAACCCGATGCCGTTCCTGGCGACCGGTTCGGCCAGCACCGGCTGGGGTGGTTACAGCAACGGCATGATCCCGGCCGGCAAACTGTGCGGGATCGGCGGCGGGCACATGCTCCGCTGCGACGCGGCCGCGGCGTACCTGCAACTGTCCGGCGCCTACCGCGCGCAGTTCGGCAAGTCGCTGTGCATCACCGACTCCTACCGCTCGTACGCCTCCCAGGTGGACCTGTACTCGCGCAAGCCGTCACTGGCTGCCCTCCCCGGCACCTCCAACCACGGCTGGGGCGTGGCAGTCGACCTGTGCGGTGGGATCGACAAGTACAACACCGCCCAGTACCAGTGGATGAAGTCGCACGCTCCGAAGTACGGCTGGCTCCACCCGGCCTGGGCCGAGCAGGGCGGCAGCCGCGAAGAACCGTGGCACTGGGAGTTCGGCAACCCGGCCAGTTCGTAGCCGACCGGTAGGCTGAGGGTGTGGCCGAGCATGGGAGTCCCGACCGCACCGATCACAACATCACGTTGGATGCTGCGGACGACCGGTGGGAGTGGCGCCGGAAGATTCGCGAGAATCCACGCAAGCTGATGTTCTACCGCATCGGTGTGGGCGTCCTCGGCGGCCTGCTGATCATCGCCGCACCCCTGACCGGCTGGCTGCCGGGCCCGGGCGGGATCCCGCTGTTCATCGCCGGTCTCGCCGTGCTGGCCAGCGAGTTCGAGTGGGCCCAACGGCTGCTGTACCGGGTCCGGGACTGGGTGAAGGCGCTCACCGCCTGGACCGGCAAGCAGCCTGCCTGGCTGAAGACCCTCGGGACGCTTGCGCTGTTCCTCTGCGTGCTCGTCGCGATCTGGCTCTACCTGGCTGTGCTGGGGGTTCCGGGCTGGTTCCCGGACTCGTCGGAGTCATTCCTGCACCAACTTCCCCTCCTTGATTGAGTCTGTGCCGATCGAGTAGGTGGGAAGCTCAATGAGCTCGCTCATCTTCTGCGCCATCTTGATCATCTGGTTGGTGAAGAACGGGATGTCCAGGATCCGGTTCCGCGCGGTCAGCCCGAACCGGGTGGCCGGTGCCATGAACGACCCCGCCCGGCTACCGTCCTGGGTCGTCGACACGGACTTCCGCAGTCGCGCCTCGTACCGGTCGAACGCAGTGCGGAAGTCACCGTCTGCCTGCGCCAACTCCCCCGCGAGCACATAGGCGCCGACGACCGCCGTACCCGTCCCGAGGGCTCCGAACGTCGCACCGTACCCCGCGTCGCCGAGCAGCACGATCCGGTCGGTCGACCAATGATCCACGCTGACCCGGCTGATCGAGTCGAAGTACAACTCCGTTGCCGCCGGCAACCCCTTCAGCAGCTCCGGCACATGCCAGCCCAGGCCGGTGTACTGCGCGCGCAGGATCGCCTTCTGCTGGTCGAGATCGCGCCGGTCGTAGGTCAGCTCCTTCGACCTGAACACGAACAGCGTCTGCGCCAGCCCCGGGTCGCGGCGATCCGCGCCGACGCTCGCCAGCTTCCCCGGCACGTTGTACATCAGCGTGTCCCCACTGATCCCCAGCGTGTTCGGGACCTCCCAACCGCCCACGTAGTAGTTCAGGTGGCGCTCGACGACTCGCTCCTTCGGCCACGCGAGCCGCCGTACGACGGAATGCATGCCGTCGGCCCCGATGACCAGGTCGTAGGTGTCCTCCAGCCCGCTCTCGAACCGCACATCCACGCCGTCCGCGTGCTCTGTCAGAGTCGCGATCGAATCCCCGAAGCGGTACGTCGCCTGCGCCCGGCTGTGCTCGTACAGCACCCGCGACAGGTCTGCCCGCAGTACCTCCAGTTCTCCGCCGGCGAACTCGGCCGGCAGCCGCATCAGTTGGCGGCCCGATGCGTCGACGAACCGCATCGCGTTGCCACCGGTCTGCAGCGACCGCAGGTCCGACAGCACCCCCATCCGGTCCAGGACCGTCGTGAACACCTCGCCGCGGAAGTCCACGGCGTACCCGCCCTGCCGTAGCGCCGGGGCGATTTCGACGACCGTCACGTCGTGCCCCGCCCGACCGAGCCAGAGCGCCACCGACGGCCCCGCCACGCTCGCACCCGAAACCAGAACCTTCATCGTCATCCTCCTGAGGAGTAATTGTGTCTGCCGGACACAGTAATGTGTATGGTAGACACAGTTCAAGTCGATTTCAGGTGGAAGAGGATCGAAGGATGTCTGAGCTGCTCTGGGGCAAGCCGTCGCTGCCGAGCCGCGGCCCGAAGCCGGCGGTGACGCTGGCCGGGATCGCCGAGGCGGGCATCCGGATCGCCGACGCGGAGGGCCTCGACGCGGTCTCGATGCAGCGGATCGCCGGCGAGCTGCCGGTGACGAAGATGGCGCTCTATCGCTACGTCCCCGGCAAGACCGAGCTGATCGCAGTCATGAGCGATCTCGCCATGGGCGCCCCGCCAGACCGGCCAGACCTACCGTGGCGAGAGGCGCTCCACGCCTGGGCCATGGACCTGTACGACGGGTTCACGCGCCATCCCTGGCTGCTGCTGTCGACCGTCGGCCGCCGCCTGCTCGGACCGAACGAACTCGCCTGGATCGAGCGCGGCCTGGCGGCGCTGACCGGCACCGGCCTGACCGGCGGCGAGCAAATGGACTCGATTCTGGTCGTCACCAGTCACGTCCGGAACATCGCCCAGCAGTCGACGACGTTCCCCGGCCACACGACCGGTCTGACCGAAGAGGACATGCAGGAGTCGCTGACCCAGATCCTCACCACCGAGGCCGCGCGTTTCCCCCACCTCACGACCGCACTGCGCACGGCGGCCGGCAGCGAGAACCAAGGGCTGGAGTTCGGTCTGCAGCGGATACTGGACGGTCTCGAGCTCCTGATCAGCGGTAGGAAGGCGTCGACTTCACCGCATTGAAACGTTGCCGATAGACCGACGCGGACAACCCGTAGTGCGACTTGAATCGGCGGGCGAAGTAGTTCTGGTCCGGCCAGCCGACCGACTCCCCGATCCGGCTGATCGGCAGCTCGGTGTGCAGCAGCCGGTCGGCCGCGAGCTCGACGCGATGACGTGACAGGTACGCCATCGGCGGCAGCCCGGTCACCGACTTGAACAATCGGACCAGATAGCCGGGCGCGAGGTGCAGTTCGCCGGCCAGGTCGGTCAGCGTCCAGTGCCGCGCCGGATCGGCCTCCATCAGCCGCATCGCGTCGAGGACGGCGGGATGTGTGTGCTCCCGCCGGTCGTCACGCTCGGTCACGGTCCGCGCGACGCAGCTCAGGTACAACGACAGCCAACCGATGATCTGGCCGCGGCTGCGGCTGAGCGGCTGATCGCGCAGCCGGCGCAATCCCTCGAGATGTCCGACGGCCTCCTCGACGGTGTCCGGATCGAGGTGCGTGGCAATCATCCCGCGACGCTGCGCGGAGAACGGCCCGGTCCACAACAGGTAACCCAGTAAGGGATCTTCGCGCGCCCAGGCCAGTTCGCGGCGGACCAGATCGGCCGAGAAGCAGCAGTTGTAGACCTCGAGCGCGTCGCAGTCGACGTATTCGTGCCAGACGCCCGGACGCAGCAGGATCGCATCGCCCGCCTCGAGTTTCTGCCGGCCGGCGAGGCTGTGGTGGACACCCTCACCGCCCGTGACCAGCAACAGCTCGAAGAAACTGTGCGTATGCAACGGGTGGGACTTTTCGTGCAGGTGTGGACCGGCGTGCACGATCGTCCCTTCGACGAAGTGCAGCACCGTCCCACGGGTCCGTACCGGCTCGTCGGCTGTGTCCGACATGGGTTCACGATACGAGCCAAGGTGCAGATCGTGCTAGACCGAGTGCACTTCGGGCTACTCGCCGGCGACTGCCGGGCACAGGATCGGGGAACAGGCGAAACGTCCCGCCGACAATCAACCGAAGAATCACCCCGCTGTGTCAGCGCACCCAATGAATCGTTTCACTCGCGACTTGGAGCCTCATGTCGAACCTCGCCGCACCCACCGCCCTCCGCTTCGAGCATCGACCCGCACCCGCCGTCGGCATCGGTACCGCGACGCCCCGGATCTCCTGGCAGGTTCCGGCGGCCGACGCCGGCTACGCGCAGACGGCGTACGAGCTCGAGATCAGCACCGGCACGACGCAGGCGTTCACGGTCCAGTCGCCCGACCAGATCCTGGTCCCCTGGCCGGCCGAACCACTCGGCTCGCGTGAGTCGGCCCAGGTCCGCGTCCGCGTCCGCGGCGGGGGCGACGGGGATGACGCCGACGGCTGGAGTGAGTGGAGCGAGCCCGCGACCGTCGAGGCCGGTCTGCTCTCCGCGGACGACTGGACCGCGCGGTTCGTCAGCCCGCGGGAGAACCCGCACGGCTCCCCCGCTCCGCTGATCGCAGGCGTCTCGAACCTTCCGGAAGGCATCGTCAAGGCCCGCCTCTACGCGACGGCGTACGGGATCTACATCCCCGAGCTCAACGGGCAGCGCGTCGGCACCGAGGAACTGGCCCCCGGCTGGACGGCGTACCAGTACCGGCTGCGCTACCAGACGTACGACGTGACCGAGCTTGTCCAACCTGGTGAGAACAAGCTCGAGTTCCTCGTCGGCAACGCCTGGTACCGCGGCCGCATCGGCTTCATGCACCAGAAGCAGCTGTACGGCGAGCGTCTCGCCGTCCTCGCCCAGCTCGAGGTCACCACCGAGGACGGCCAGGTCCACACGTTCGGCAGCGACGGCTCCTGGACCTCTCGCGAGAGCAACGTGCTCGCCGACGACCTGTACGACGGCCAGACCACCGATCTCCGCAAGCAGCCCGGCGAACCGACACCGGTCGACGTACTCGACGCGGATCTGAACCTGCTCGTCGCTCCCGACGGGCCGCCGGTGCGGATCACCGACGTCCTGCCCGCGATCGAGATCACCAGCTCGCCGGCCGGCAAGACCCTCGTCGACTTCGGGCAGAACCTCGTCGGCCGCGTCCGGCTCAAGGTCCGCGGCGGCGCCGAGGGCGACGAGATCGTCGTACGCCACGCAGAGGTTCTCGAGGACGGCGAGCTCGGCGTCCGTCCGCTCCGCTCCGCCAAGGCGACCGACACCTACATCCTCGCGGGTCCGGAGGAGGTCGTCCTCGACTCCCCGCTCACCTTCCACGGCTTCCGGTACGCCGAAGTCACCGGTGTGGACGCTCTCGCGAAGGAGGATCTCGAGGCGATCGTCGTCGGGACCGACCTGCAGCGGACCGGTTGGTTCGAGTCGTCGAACGAGCTGCTGAACAAGTTCCACCAGAACGTCGTGTGGGGCATGCGCGGCAACTTCGTCGACGTACCGACCGACTGCCCGCAGCGTGACGAGCGGCTCGGGTGGACCGGCGACATCCAGGTCTTCTCCCCCAGCGCGAGCTTCCTGTTCGACACGGCCGGCTTCCTCACGAACTGGCTCGCCGACCTGTCGGCTGAGCAGCAGAAGGACGGCTCGGTGCCGTACGTCGTACCGGACGTACTGCGGCACGACGCTCCGGCCACCGCGGCGTGGGGTGACGCGGCAACGATCGTCCCGTGGGTGATCTACGAGCGCAGCGGCGACGCCGGAGTACTCGCGCGGCAGCTGCCGAGCATGCGCGCCTGGGTCGACAAGATGGCCGACCTGGCCGGCAGCGACCTGCTGTGGTCCGGCGGCTTCCAGTTCGGCGACTGGCTCGACCCGACAGCCCCGCCGGAGAACCCGTTCCGCGCCAAGGCCGACCCGGATGTGATCGCGACCGCTCACCTGGCCCGCTCGGCCGAGGTGGTCGGCAAGGCCGCGGAGGTCGTCGGGCAGACCGACCTGGCTCGTGAGTACACCGACCTGGCCGCGCGCGTGCGGCAGGCGTTCGCGACCGAGTACACGACCGATGGCGGCCGTGTATTGAGCGACGCGGCAACTACTTACGCGCTCGCGCTGCAGTGGGCGCTGCTGCCGACCGAGACGCAGCGGCAGCGGGCCGGCGAACGACTCGCCGACCTGGTTCGTACTTCGGGTTTCCGGATCAGTACCGGATTCGTCGGTACCCCGCTGATGGCCGACGCATTGGCCGATTCCGGACATCCTGACCTGGCCTACCGCCTTCTGCTACAGACAGGCTGCCCCTCTTGGCTGTACGCAGTGACGATGGGAGCCACGACGGTCTGGGAGCGCTGGGACAGCATGCTGCCCGACGGCAGCATCAACCCCGGCGAGATGACGTCGTTCAACCACTACGCGCTCGGTGCGGTCGCCGACTGGATGCACCGCCGGGTCGCCGGCCTCGCGGCGGCCGAGCCCGGCTACCGCACGATCGACGTCCGGCCGCTGTTCACCGAGCAGCTCACGAAGGCATCCGCCAAGCACCTCACGCCGTACGGCGAGGCGTCGGTCGCGTGGACCCGCGCCGACGGCCACGTCACGCTGTCGGTCACCGTGCCGGTCGGGTCCCGGGCCAAGGTCGACGTACCGGGGCAGGGTCTCGTCGAGGTCGGGCACGGTACGCACGAGTGGACCGCTGACGACCCGTACGCCGAACTGCCCGCCCTGTCCGCCGATGCAACCATCCGGCAACTGATGGACCACGAACCGACCTGGACCGCACTCGCGACGGCGGCCGCCGAGACCGGGGTCGTCACCGACGACGCCGAACTGGCCGCCCGCCTCGAGCGGTACCTCGACCAGCCGGCCGGCGGACTGGTCGAGGCGATCAGCCCCCGCGGATTCACCCCGAGCGCCGAGGCCCTGAAGGCCAAGCTCGAAGCCCTGCTCAACCACTGATCCCGATCACCCGACAAAACCCGACTCACCGCCCCGCTGCTTTGAACAACATCCTTTGGAGGTCAAGATGAGGTTCCGCCCAGGAACTAGTGGACTGGCGCTTCTCGCCGCCGGTTCGCTGGTACTCACCGCGTGCAGCGCGGGCAGTCTCGGATCGAGTAGTGACTCGGGCAGTAAGGGCTCGGTCGAGATCACCTACCTGATCGGCAACCAGGATCAGGACATCAAAGAGGCCAACCAGCTGATCAAGGACTTCACCGCGAAGAACCCTGGTATCACGATCAAGACCGAGACCCGGCCGGCCGGCACGGAGGGCGACAACATCGTCAAGACCCGGCTGTCGACCGGTGACATGCCTGATGTGTTCGGCTACAACACCGGGTCCCTGTTCCAGGCGATCGCGCCGCAGAAGAATCTGGTGTCGATCAGCGACCAGCCGTACATCGGCAACCTGGACGACAACTTCAAGAAGACCGTGACCGCCGACGGGCAGGTCTACGGCGTGCCCGTCGGCGGCTTCATGGGCGGCGCGGTGCTCTACAGCATCCCGGTGTACCAGAAGCTGGGCCTGAAGGTGCCGAAGACCTGGGCCGAGTTCATGGCCAACAACGCCAAGATCAAGGCCCAGGACCCCGGGGTCGCCCCGGTGATCCAGACGTACGGCGAGACCTGGACCTCGCAGCTGTTCGTCCTCGGCGACTTCCACAACGTCTCCGCCGTCGACCCGTCGTTCGCGGACGACTACACCGCGAACAAGGCGAAGTACGCGACCAACCCGGCTGCGCTGAAGGGCTTCGAGCACACCGAGGCGGTCCACGACGCCGGCTACGAGAACAAGGACTTCGCCTCGGCCAAGCTGCCGGACGGCCTGAAGATGCTTGCCACCGGCAAGGGTGCGCACTACCCGAACCTGTCCGGAGTGGTCGCGAACATGGTCGCCACCTACCCGGACGCGGCCAAGACCGTCGGTCTGTTCGCGCTGCCTGGTGACGACGCGAGCAAGAACGGCCTGACGCTGTGGACGCCGGGCGGGCTGTACATCCCGAAGACCACGACCGGCGACAAGCTGGACGCGGCGAAGAAGTTCCTCGCCTTCGTCGCCAGCCCGGACGGCTGTGCCTCGCAGACCACCGCCGGCGCACCGACCGGTCC
Organism: Kribbella pratensis; assembly: GCF_004365355.1. Taxonomy (GTDB): domain Bacteria; phylum Actinomycetota; class Actinomycetes; order Propionibacteriales; family Kribbellaceae; genus Kribbella. The sequence continues at coordinate 2,098,750 of NZ_SODP01000001.1, forward strand.
GTACGCCGTGAAGGGCTGCACGCTCGGCAACGACGTACCGCAGGCGATCAAGGACATGCAGCCGTACCTGGACAAGCCGGGGGCGTCGAGCCTGGCGCTGGAGTTCCTCTCGCCGGTCAAGGGCCCGTCGCTCGAGCAGATCACCGTCGAGGTCGGCTCCGGCATCCGCAAGGCGAAGGACGGCGCCGCCCGGTACGACGAGGACGTCAAGAAGCAGGCGCAACAACTCGGTCTGGCAGGTTGGTGAGGTCCGTGACTGTGTCGATCACACAGGAGCGCACCAAGACCGCCCCGGTCACCTCGACGACCGGGGCCAAGGTCTACCGGCCCTATTCGAACTGGTTCTACCTGCCGACCGCCGTCATCTACGGCGTGCTGTTCCTGGTCCCGACGTTCGCCTCGCTCTACTTCAGCCTGACCCGGTGGAGCCTGTTCGAGTCGAAGTTCATCGGACTGGACAACTTCAAGCTGTTCTTCCAGGAGCCGGCGCTGGTCAAGGGCTTCACCAACACGCTGATCTACGCCGTCATCACGTCCGGGTCGAAGGTGGTGCTCGGGCTGCTGCTCGCGGTCCTGCTGACGTCGCAGATCGTTGCCCGCGGCTACCTCCGGTCGGTGGTGTTCTTCCCGGTGCTGGTCTCCACCATCGGCGTCGGCCTGACCTTCACCGTGCTGATGAACCCGGAGAAGGGCCTGATCAACGAGTCGCTCGGACTGCTCGGGATCAACGGTCCCGGCTGGCTGACCGATCCGAAATGGGCGCTGCTCTCGGTCGCCGCCGTCGATGTGTGGAAGGGCGTCGGTCTCGCCACCCTCATCTACATCGCCGGCATCGTCTCGATCCCGCGTGAGTACATCGAGGCCGCCCGGGTCGACGGCGCGACCTCCTGGCAGCAGTTCTGGCGGATCGTGCTGCCGCTGTCCCGGCCGGCCACCGTCACCGTCATCATCTTGTCGCTGATCGGCGGGCTGCGGTCCTTCGACCTGATCTGGGCGATGACCCGCGGCGGGCCGGGGTTCACCTCGGACGTGATCGCCTCGGTGATCTACAAGCAGTACCAGGCCGGGTTCTACGGCCTGTCGACCGCGGGCAACGTGGTGCTGTTCGTCACCGTCACCGCGATCATCCTGCCGTTGTCGTGGTTCCTCAACCGCAAGGAGGTGGACCTGTGAGCACCGCGGAGCTCGTCAACCACCGGCCGGCGCGCAAGTGGATCCTCAGCACGGTCGCGATCCTGGTCTCGATCGTGGTGTTCATCATCCCGTTCGCGTTCATCGTGCTCACCGCGGTGAAGGACCGGACCCAGTCCGCGGACCTGAGCTTCTCCTGGCCGCACCAGTTCCGGTTCGTGCAGAACTTCGTCGAGGTGATCAAGGCCCGCGACTTCATGCTGGTGATCGCCTTCATCAACAGCACGATCCTGACCGTGGCCAGCGTCACCGGGATGGTGGTGCTCGCGGCCATGGCCGGGTTCGTGCTGCAGCGGCGGAAGAGCCGCTGGAACGGGTTCATCAACTTCCTGGTACTGGCCGGGCTCATCATCCCGCCGGCCGTCGTACCGACGATCTGGGTGCTGCAGAAGCTCGGGCTGTTCAAGACCATGCCCGGACTGATCCTGATCGAGATCGCCTACGGGTTGTCGTTCTGCATCCTGTTGTTCCGGGCGTTCGTGGCGACGATCCCGCGGGAGCTCGACGAGGCCGCGATCATCGACGGCGCGGGGCCGTTGAAGTTGTTCTTCCGGGTCGTGTTCCCGCTGCTCAGATCGGTGATCGTGACGGTGGTCGTGGTGCAGTCGGTCAACGTGTTCAACGACTTCGTGAACCCGTTGTACTTCCTGCCCGGTGACAAGAACGCCACCGTGCAGCTGACGCTGTACAACTTCTCCAGTCAGTTCACGACGCAGTACAACCTGCTGTTCATGGACATCCTGCTGATCACGATCCCGCCGCTGATCATGTTCCTGTTCTTCAACCGGCAGATCGTGGCCGGTCTGACCTCCGGAGCGATCAAGGGGTAGCCGGCTTGCGGACGATGTGTGCCGCCTGCGCCTTGTCCTTCTCGCCGGGCATCGCCGCGCGCGTCAGGGTCGCCACCTCGGCGAACCCGGCGCCGGCGAGCAGCCCGGCGACGTCCGCGGGGTCGTAGCTGTAGACCTCGAGGTCCAGGTCGTGACCGTAGGCGTTGCTGAGGTGACGGCTGCCGCCGCCGACCTTGAAGCCGTGGACGAGGTAGCCGCCGGGCTGCAGCACGCGGTACAGCTCCGCGAACACCGCCGGCAGGTCCTCGCGGGGAGTGTGAACGAGCGAATACCACGCGAGGGCGCCGGCGAGCTCGCCGTCCTTCAGATCCAGATCGAACAGCGACCCGACCTCGAACCGCAGCTCCGGGTACTCGCGGCGCGCCACCTCGATCATCCCGGGCGTCAGGTCGACCCCGAACACGTCCAGACCGCGCCCGGCCAGGTACGTCGTGATCCGCCCGGTCCCGCACCCCAGGTCGCCGACCGGCCCACCCTCGACCAACTGGGCGAAGTAGTCGAGCGCACCCTGCTCGAACGGGTCCTGGCGGTGGTAGTCCCGCAGGATCGCGTGGTAGTCGGCAGCGGCAGTGTTGTATGACCCTTGGATGTCGTTCACGCGAGGACTCTAGAGAGCCCTTCGGACAGTTTCTGGTAGTCCGCGACCGAGTTGTAGGCGTGCGCCGACAACCGGATGAACTTGCGGTCCTCGAAGCCGGTGAACGTGATCTCGGCCTTCAGCTCGCGCGAGATCCGCATCTTCAGCGCGTCGCCGCCGGACAGGTCGACCGAGGACGGCAGCTCGACCAGGCGCATCGTCGTCGGCGGGTGGACGACCTCCGCGACACCGGTGCCCAGCGACTTCGCCACGATCCGCGCGCCCTCCTCGACCAGCGCGGTCAGCTGGGGACGCCGGGTCGGCCAGTCCAGGTCGGCCAGGACACGCAGCGACTCGGGCGCGGCGATCCACGGCACGTAGTCGTACGTGCCCTGCATGTCGAAACGCTCCGGCATCCGCTCGTCGTACTCCGACCAGGAGACGATCAGCGGCATCGTTGCCGTGCGCCACCGTTCCGCGACCACCAGCCCGGCGGTCGCGCGCGGCGCGGCCGGCCACTTGTGGAAGTTGCCGGTCCAGAAGTCGGCGCCCGAGGCGGCCGGCGCATCGATCAGCGCCGGGGCGTGCGCGCCGTCGACCACGATCGGTACGCCGTGCGCGTGCGCCGCCTCGACCAAGGCGTCGACCGGCAGCACCTTCGCCGTACCGGAGGTGATCTGGTCGACGATCAGCACGGAGGCGTTGTCGAGGCGTTCGGCGATCAGCGAGACCACGGTGTCGTCGTCGGCCTCGAGCGGGATGTGGACGATGACGATCTCGGCCTGGTGTGCCTTGGCGAACCGCTCGGCGGCGTACCGGACCGCGCCGTAGGTGTGGTCGGTGAGCACGATCCGGCTGCCTGCCGGGATCGGCAGCGTGGCGAGCGCGACGGTGACGCCGGCGCTCGCGTTCGGGACCAGGGCGAATCCGGCCGGGTCCGTCTCCAGGAACGCGGCCAGCGCCAGCCGGCTGGTGGTCAGCCGGTCGGCGACCGTGCGAAACCAGACCATCGGGTTGGCGTCCATCTCTATCCGGAGGGCGGCCATCACGTCCTGGGTCCGGCGCGGCACAGCGCCGTACGAACCGTGGTTGAGGTGGAGGACGCCCGGGTCGAGGGTCCACAGGTCGGGGCGGGGGCTGAGTACCGTCACCACCCAAACGGTACATACTTCCAGTCGTGTATCCCTACCTCGACCATGTCGGCCCGATCGCGATGGCTCATCGAGGCGGCGCGAAACACCCCGACAACATCGGCTTCGAGAACTCGCTGCACGCGTTCCAGAACGCGGTCGACCTCGGGTACACCTACCTCGAGACCGACCTGCACGCCACCAGCGACGGCGTGGTGATCGCGTTCCACGACGACAAGCTCGACCGAGTCACCGACCGGACCGGGGTGGTCGCGGAGCTGCCGTGGTCGGAGGTCAGCAAGGCCAAGATCAACGGCCACGAGCCGATCCCCCGCCTGGACGAATTGCTCGAGCACTTCCCGCAGATCCGGTTCAATCTCGACATCAAGGCCGAAGGCGGGCTGGAGCCGGCGGCCCGCGTGCTCACGGCCGCGAACGCGGTCGAGCGGGTCTGTGTCTCGTCGTTCTCCCAGTCCCGGGTACGCCGGATCCGCAAGCTGCTCGGTCCGCGGCTGTGCACGGGGTACGGCGAGTTCGAGATCGTGCCGATCCGGTTCCTCCCGTTCGCGCTGCCGTCGGCCGGCGCCTGCCTGCAGATCCCGCAGGCGTACGGACCGCTGCGGGTCCTCACGCCGGGGTTGATCCGACGAGCGCATGCCAGGGGCAAGCAAGTGCACGTCTGGACCGTCGACGATCCCGCGGAGATGCGGCGAATGCTCGATGCCGGGGTCGACGGCATCATCACCGACCGCACCGATCTGCTCAAGGACGTCCTGGTCGAACGGGGCCAGTGGCCATAACGGGCACTGAAGTGTTATCCGCGGGTACCCCGGATCGTCCCGCGAACCTGACACACTGCCGCGCATGGGACTTCTCTCCGCCCCGGCCGCGGTGGACAAGCGTGAGTACTGGGGGTTCAGCCTCTACGACTGGGCGAACTCCGGCTATGTCACCACGGTCGGCACCGTCCTGTTCGCGCCGTACCTGACCTCGGTCGCGGAGACCGCCGCCTGCGGGTACTCCGGGACGACGGACCACCCGTGCCGCACCAACCTCGACGTACTCGGGCTCGGGATCTCCCCCGGATCGCTCGCGTTCTACGTCGTGACCGTGGCGACGCTGGTGTCGGCGCTGTTCCTGCCGGTGGTCGGCGCGATCGCGGACCGGATGGCCCGCAAGAAGCTGCTGATGTGCGCGTTCGCGTGGGCCGGTGCGCTGGCGGCCTGCTGCATGGTGTTCGTCGGCGGCGGCCGCTGGGGACTCGGTGCGCTGCTGCTGTTCATCGGCAATCTGTGCCTGGGCTCGTCGTTGGTCGTGTACGACTCGATCCTGATCGACATCGCACCACCGGATCAGCGCGACGCGGTCTCGTCCCGTGCCTGGGCGTTCGGGTACGCCGGCGGGTTCATCCTGCTCCTCGTCAACCTGGCCGTGGTCACGGCGCACGACGCACTCGGGATGAGTCAGGGCACTGCGGTGCGCCTGAGTCTGCTCAGCGCGGGGCTGTGGTGGGGCCTGTTCACGTTCTTCCCGTTCCTGCGGCTACGAGATCGTCCACCGACCAGCGTCGTACAGGTCCGCAGCGGCAGCCTGGTGCGGCAGAGCTTCGGTCAGCTTGCGGCGACGCTGAAGCACCTGCGCAGCTATCCGATGACGATGCTGTTCCTGATCGCGTACCTGTTCTTCAACGACGGCATCCAGACGGTCATTTCGGTCTCCTCGACGTATGGCGAGAAGCAGCTCGGGTTCGAGACGCAGGTGCTGATCGCGACGATCCTGATGGTGCAGTTCGTGGCGTTCTTCGGCGCGATCGTGTTCGGGCGGGTGGCGGCGCGGTACGGCGCTCATCGCACGATCACCGGCGGGCTGGTGATCTGGATGCTGATCGTGATCGCCGGGTTCTTGTTGCCGGCGCATCAGATCGTGCCGTTCCTTGCGATGGGTGCGGCGATCGGGATCGTGCTGGGCGGGACGCAGGCGCTGTCGCGGTCCGCGTTCAGCCAGCTGATCCCGAAGGGCCGCGAGGCGGAGTACTTCTCGCTGTATCAGGCAGGCGAGCGCGGTACGTCGTGGCTGGGCACGCTGGTCTTCGGTCTGGTCCACCAGATCACCGGGTCCTACCGCCCGGCGATCGTGGCGCTCGGCCTGTTCTTCGTGATCGGCCTGGTGCTGCTGGTCCGCGTCGACATGCGTCGCGGCATCACCGAGGCAGGCAACGCTCAGCCGAGCATCGTCTAGACCACCGAGGCCACGAAGGCCCGTACTTCGTCGGTTGTCGGACGGACGCCCGTGCGGTCCGCGAAGAGCAGGTGGGCGGAGCCGATGAGCGTGAGGCCGAGGGAGTTCAGGTCGGCGTCGGCGCGAATCCGGCCGAGGTCCTGCTCTGCGGTCAGGTAGTCGAGGATGATGCGACCGGCATCGGTGAGGATCGGTACGCCGGTCGGCACGGCTTCCCGGAGCCGGGCCCGCAGGCCGTCGCGCGAGATCGTCAGACTCACGATCGCCACCGCGACCGAGCCGAAGAGGTCGGTCAGCATCGTCGTCAGGTTGTCGACGACAGTCCCCTGCCCAACGGCGTTCCGCAGTGCCTGCGCCTGGTCGTCGAGGCGGCGGATCCGGTCCAGGACGAGCTCGGCGAGAAAACCGTCGAAGTCGGTGAAGTGCTTGTGCAGGACGCCCTTCGCGCACCCGGCCTCGGTCGTCACCGCGCGGCTGGTCAGCGCCTCGGGGCCGTCGCGCAGCAACACCCGCTCCGCGGCGTCGAACAACTGCTCCCGCGCATCCCGCATCGCCACACCGGTCGGCAACTCGTCTCCCTTGACATAAGTGGGCACTCGCCCACTACCGTGGGCGCATGCCCACTCTACCCTCAGAACCATCGCAGGAGCGGTCACAGGAGCCGCCTGCCGCACCCGAGGCGCCCGACGGGCGCGATCCGCATCGGCACCGGGAGATGGCTGAGTCGTTCGGGGCCGATCCGGGGCTGTACGACCGAGCCCGGCCTCGCTACCCCGACGCTCTGATCGAGGCGGTTGTTGCTTCCTCGGCCGGCCCCTCGCTGCTCGACGTCGGGTGTGGGACGGGGATCGCCGCGCGGCAGTTCCAGGCCGCCGGTTGCCAGGTGCTCGGCGTCGAGGTGGACGAGCGCATGGCCGCGTTCGCCCGCCGTACCGGTGTCGAGGTCGAGGTGTCGTCGTTCGAGAGCTGGGATCCGGCCGGTCGCACGTTCGACGCTCTCGTCGCGGGTATGACTTGGCATTGGATCGACCCGAGTGCTGGCGCCGCGAAGGCAGCCGAGGTTCTCAAGCCAGGCGGCCGGTTCGCGGTCTTCTGGTCCGTGCTGCAGCCGCCGCCCGAGCTAGGCGCCGCCTTCGCCGCGGTCCACCGCGACGTGCTTCCCGACAGTCCGGTCAACTCTCGGGTCGCCGCCTCGCCACTTGGCGCCTACGAGCATTTCCTCGACCGCGCCGCCGACAGCCTGACCGCGATCGGTGCCTTCAGAGACCTCGAGCGGCCGACGTACCCCTGGAGTCGCGTCTACACCCGCGACGAATGGCTCGACCAACTTCGTACGAGCGGAATCGCCAAACCCCTCGCCGACGCCGGCAAACTCGACGAGATGCTCGTCCGGACCGGAGCTGCCATCGACGCTGCAGGCGGCAGTTTCACCCTCGACTCCACGGCCGTCGCCCTGACCGCGACCCGCAACTGAGCGCGGACGTGCGCCCGGCCGGGGTGCTGGCCGGGCGCACGGACTGTGGTGGTTCCCAGGCGGTCCTCAGCCGGATCCCCAGGCCATCACAACGTGTCGCGTCCGCTGGGCGCCGCGCTTACGCACGTGCCGCGACCGCGATTGTGGTGGCTTGGGGATCCTCAGCGCGACGAGGGCGTCGCGCCCGGGTTGCGGAAGCCGCCGCCGAAGCCGCCGAAGCCGCCTTGGCGGACGCTGTTCGCGGTGATGGTTCCGTTCGCGTTCTGGCCGGTGACGACGACCTGCTCGCCGGTCTTGAGATCGGCAGCGGTCCCCTTGGAGGTGATCTCGTAGGTCGTGTCGCCGTTGAGCTTCACGGTGACGTTGCCGCTCTGCGTCTTCACGACCAGCTCGGAACTGTTCGCCGAGACGACGGTGCCGACGGTGCCGCCACCACCCGGGAACTGCCGCTGGCCCTGTCCGTTGCCCTGCCCGTTCTGGCCGGCGCCTCCCCCGCCGTTCTGCCCGCGGAATCCGCCGTACCCGCCGGCACCACGCCCGGCCTGCGGCTGGTTCGAGGAGCTGTCGGAAGCGAACGCCGCATGCAGGCCGGCCCCACCGGCGAGGCCGACGGCGAGTACGACGACGCCGGCCAGGATCGCCGTCGCCAGCGGCAGTGCGAGCGTCTTCTTCGGCTTCAACGCCGCGTCGACCTCCTCGTCGGACCCGATCTGGGCGAACTCGTCGGGCGTCTGGTTGCTCATGCAAGAACCTTCATTCGTGTCGTAGTGCGTCGATGGGACGGAGTCCGGCGGCTCGGTGCGCCGGCATGCTGCCGAAGAACAGGCCGACCGCCGCGGACACGCCGAGCGCGAGTCCGATCGACGACGGCACCAGCGCCGGCTGCACACCGGCCAGCTGGAAGCGGGTGACGATCAGCGCGACCCCGACGCCGACCGCGCCGCCGAGCAGGCTGAGCAGCGTCGCCTCGATCAGGAACTGCCCGAGGATCGTGCGCCGCCGGGCACCGAGCGCCTTCCGGATCCCGATCTCGCGGGTCCGCTCGGTGACCGTGACCAGCATGATGTTCGTGACGCCGATCCCGCCGACGACCAGGCTGATCGCGGCGACCGTCGCCAGCAGCGCGGTGAACGTCGCAGCGGTGTCCTGGCTAGTCTGCAGGATCTGCGCCGAGTTCGTGATCCGGAACGGCGACGTCTGATCCGCCGGCACCTGGTGGCGAGCGGTCAGCAACTGCGTGACCTCCGCCTGTGCGGTGTCGACCCGATCGGTGGCCTTGGCCTGGACGACGATCTGGCTGAGTGCGCCGTACCCCGCCTGGGTCGCGCGGAGCGTGCTGATCGGCACGATCGCGATCGCGTTCGGGTCGTTGAACCCGGTGCTGTCCTTGCTGGCCAGCACCCCGCGGACGACGAAGTCCACGGCGCCGAGCTTGATCGTCTGGCCGACGGCGCTCGCCGGCCGGGTGAACAACTCGGTCGCGGTCGTCTGCCCGAGCAGGATGACGCGCTGCGACGTGTCGACGTCCTCCTGGGTGAAAGATGTCCCGATCCCGACCGGCGTGTTGGTGGCCGGCAGGTACGCCGGCGTCGTACCGATCACCTGGTTGACGGTGTAGCTGGTGTCGCCGTTGGTCGCCGTACTCCCGCTGCTCGTCATCACCGGGGCGACCGAGGAGACATCCGGGGCAAGGCGCGCGTCGGCCAACGCGGCCGCATCGTCGAGGGTCAGGCTGTACTGCTGGGACGCCGGTCCGGCCTGGCCACGCTGGAAGCCGCCACCGCCGCCAGTCGTGGAGACCGTGAGCAGGTTGGTACCCATCGCCTCCAGCCGCGCCTGCACGGCCTTGCCCGACCCGTTGCCGACAGCAACCAGCACGATGACCGCGCCGACCCCGATCGACACGCCGAGCACGGTCAGCAGGGACCTGAGTTTGTTCGCCGTGAGGCCGCGGAGTGCGGCGCCCATCAGGTCGCGTGGTGACATCAGCGCGTCACCTCGTCGGAGACGATGCGGCCGTCGGCGACCTGCACCAACCGCCGGGCGCGAGCGGCGACGTCGTGCTCGTGGGTGATCACGATGATCGTCCGGCCGTCGGCGTGCAGGCCGTCGAACATGCCCAGCACCTCGTCGGTCGAGTGCGCGTCCAGGTTGCCGGTCGGCTCGTCGGCGAGCAGGATCCGCGGACCCGTCGCGAGCGCCCGGGCGATCGCGACCCGCTGCTGCTGACCGCCGGACAGCTGGTTCGGCCGGTGCCCGGTGCGGTCCGCGAGACCGACGAGCTCCAGCGCGCGGTTGGCCCGCCGGCGGCGCTCGGCCCTGCGCAGGTGTGCGTAGGTCAGCGGCAGTTCGACGTTCGCCAGGGCGCTGGTCCGCGGGATCAGGTTGAACGACTGGAAGATGAACCCGATCTTGCGGCCGCGGACCAGTGCCTGCTGGTCCTCGCTCAGCCGGGCGACGTCGCTGCCGTCCAGCCAGTACTCGCCGCGCGACGGCACGTCGAGGCAGCCGAGGATGTTCATCAACGTGGACTTGCCGGATCCGGAGGAGCCCATCACCGCGACGTACTCCCCGGCGTGGACGCGCAGCGACACACCCTGGAGAGCGTGTACTGCGGTCTCACCGTGGCCGTAGGTCTTGGTGACGTCCCGGATGTCGATCAGGGCGTCAGCGGCCACGGAAGCCACCGCCACCCGCACCGCCGGCACCAGCACCGCCTCCGCCGCCACCGAAGCCGGCCGGGAACTGTCCGGTGCCGCCACCCAGCCCCTGCCGGCCCTGGCCGTTCTGGGTGCCGGTGTTCCCGATCGCGCCCTGCAACAGCTCGATCTGGTCGCCCTCGTTCAGGCCCGACGTGATCTGGGTGAAGCTGCCACCGCGTACGCCGACCTTCACCTCCCGCGTCCCGCTGCCGTCAGCCATCGTCACGGTGTACGTCGTACCGCTCGTGGCGATCGCCGTACTCGGGACGTAGAGGGCATTGGCGGCCTTCGCGGTCTGGACCGTGACGTTCGCGGTCTGGCCGATCCGGGCGTTCGCGGGGAGCTTGGCGAGGCTGAAGGTGGCCGAGTACGACACGACGCCGTTGGTCGTGGTCGGGGTCGGCGACACCGACGCCAGCGACGCGGTGAGCGTCGTACCGGGCTCGGCGTTCAGGGTCACGGTCGCGGACTGGCCGGCCTTGATCTTGACCGCGTCCGCCTCGGCGAACGCGGCGATGACCTGGAGGGCCTTCAGGTCGGCGATGTCGACGAAGCCGGTGCCGGACGCGGACGAAGTGCTCGAGCTTGACCCTGTACCTGAGGTTGAGCCTTGACCGCCGCTGCTACCGCTCCCCGAGGCACTGCCTGAACCCGAGCTCGACCCGCCGGTGACCGAGCCGACCGCGCCGTTGATGGCTGTGATGGTGCCGGCGATCGGCGCCTTCAGCGTGGTCGCGTCGACCGCTGCCTGGGCGGCCTCGACGTTCTGGTCGGCCTGTTCCTTGTCCGCCTTCGCCTTCGCCAGGCTCGCCTCGGCGTTGCTGACGGCAACTTGCGGACTCTGACCCTGACCTTGACCTTGAGACTGGGACTGCTGCTGTTGCTGTTGACCGTTAGTCGCGGTCGGAGTCGGCGACGGGGAGGCGGAGGCCTCCTCGGCGGCGTCGAGCGCGTCCTCGGCCTCGCTCAGTGTCTCGTCGGCCGCGCTGACCGAGTTCTCCGCGGCGATCTGGTTCTGCTGGGCGATCACGAGCTGGCGATTGGCGTCCGACGGGTCGATCTTCGCGATCGCGGCCCCCTTGGCCACCACCTGACCGACCTTGACCAGGACCTGGGTGACCGTGCCCGAGGTCTCGAACTGCGGCGACGCCGTCTGCGAGCTCTGCAGAGTGCCACTGGAGCTGACGCTCGCGGTGACCTCTCCGCGCTGGACCGCCACCGTGGGCCGGGTCGCGCTGGCAGCCGGCGGATCCTTCTTGAAGAACAGGAAGTAGGCGGTGATGGCGATGACGAGCACGATGGCGACCAGCGCCACGTTCACGAAACTGAGGCCACGGAGCTTGTGGCGGGGTAGCACCATGGATGCAGACGTTAAGGACAGATGCTGAGGAGGAGATCCTCGATTCCTGGCAACCGGCTGTGAACCGGATATCGATTTGGTGCGTCGTACGTCGGGCGGTTCGCGACACACCGTGATCTGTGAACACCTGACGACAGCCGGTCACAACGGCAGCATCACGGGCCGTCAGGTGCGTACATATGGCTCGGACATGCCAAAATGGGAATGATCCGGGCCGGCCGACCGTTGGCACGGATGACGATCTCGGAGGTTTGACATGTCTAATCGCGTACTGCGTGGTTCGGGGCTGGGTGGGGTCAGCTTCGAGGATGACCGTGGTGTTGAGTTCGCTCCCCGCCAGATGATCACGTACGACTGCCCCCGCGGCCACGTGGTCGAGGTCACCATGGCGCACGACGCCGAGGTGCCCGCGGTCTGGGAGTGCCCCCACTGCGGCAGCGAGGCCGCCCGGTCCACCGGTGAGAAGCCGGAGCCGAAGCAGGAGAAGCCGGCCCGTACGCACTGGGACATGCTGCGCGAGCGCCGGAGCATCTCGGAGCTCGAGGAGCTGCTGGCCGAGCGGGTCGAGTTGCTCCGCAAGGGCGAGATCGGCCCGGCGCACCTGCACCGGACCAAGCGCACGGCCTGACCCGATGTGAGAGCCCTCACCGCAACGGCGCGGTGAGGGCTTCTTTCTGCTCCGATTTGCCTAAAGCCTTTAGGTAATTTCATAATGAGTTATGGCAAGAGCAGGGTTGACCGGTGAGCGGCTGGCACAAGCGGGCGCCGAGCTGGCCGACGAGGTCGGCTTCGACCAGGTCACCGTGTCCGCGCTCGCGCGGCAGTTCGGCGTACAGGTCGCCAGCCTCTACTCGCACGTTCGCAGCTCCGCCGACCTCAAGGCGCGGATCGCCACCGTCGCCCTCACCGAGCTTGCCGACCAGGCCGCCACTGCCGTAGCGGGCCGAGCTGGTCGCGATGCACTGTCCGTCCTGGCCGACGTCTACCGCGACTACGCCCGTAAACACCCGGGCCGGTACGCCGCAACCCGCTTCGTGCCGGGTAGCCCGACTCCTGAGCAGGTCGAAGCCGGGCGAAGGCATTCGGAGCTCGTCCGGGCCGTCCTGCGCGGATACGACCTCGACGAGCCCGCCCAGACAGACGCAGTGCGCCTGCTGGGGAGCACCATCCACGGCTACATCCAACTCGAGTCAGCCGGCACGTTCGCCTTCACCGAGCCGAGCTCCGACGACAGTTGGCCACGCATCATCGACGCCCTCGACACCCTCCTTCGCAGCTGGAGCTGACCTTGATCACCACCCCCATCACCATCGACCTGCTCCGCGGCGCGCTCGAGCTCGAAACGACCGGTCGCGGTGTGCTGCCCCACCGCCTCCCCGCCTGGGCACGCGCGCAGTACGACGACGCCCAGATGACGATGGTCGAGGCCCAGCCCTCCGGTGGCCGCCTCGTCTTCTCCACCCGGGCGACGGTCGTCGAACTCGACACGCTGCCCACGAAGCGCGATTACACCGGCGCTCCCCCGCGCCCGGACGGTGTGTACGACGTACTCGTCGACGGCCGGCTGGTCACCCAGCTGACCGCAACGGGCGGCGACGTCATCACGATCGACCTGATGACCGGCTCCACCGAGACCCGTGAGGGCACCCCGCAGACCCTGCACATCGCGGGACTGTCCGCAGCGGCGAAGACCGTCGAGATCTGGCTGCCGCACGACGAGACCACCGAACTCGTTGCCCTGCGCACCGACGCGCCGGTCGAGCCGGTCCCGGCCGCGGGCCGCGTCTGGCTGCACCACGGCAGCTCGATCAGCCACGGCTCGAACGCGACTCATCCGACCGGCACCTGGCCGGCCCTCGCCGCGGCCCAGGCCGGGGTGGAGCTGGTCAACCTGGGCTTCGGCGGCAGCGCGTTCCTCCAGCCATTCATCGCCCGGACGATCCGCGACACGCCCGCCGATCTGATCAGCGTCAAGCTCGGCATCAACATCGTGAACGCGGACAACCTCCGCCTCCGCTCGTTCACACCCGCCGTCCACGGCTTCCTCGACACCATCCGCGACGGCCACCCCGACACACCGCTCCTGGTCGTCTCCCCCATCCTCTGCCCGATCCACGAGGACACTCCGGGCCCGACCGGTTGGGATCTGTCCGCGCTGGCCGCCGGCGAACTCCGCTTCGTTGCCACCGGCAACCCTGACGAGATCCCGGCCGGCAAACTGACCCTGTCGGTCATCCGCGCCGAACTCGCCCGCATCACCGCCCAGCGCGCCGCCTCAGACCCCAACCTCCACTACCTCGACGGCCGCACGCTGTACGGCGAAGCCGACAACGCCGAGCACCCCCTTTCCGACGATCTGCATCCCGGCCCGGAGACCCACGAGAGCATGGCGGCTCGCTTCACCGAGCACGTCTTCAAGGACGCGTTCAGCGACTGACTGTGGCGATCGCCTGGACGGCGCGGACCCGGCCGTCGGTCAGGGCCTCGGTCAGGTGCGTCACGCGCTCGCGGAACGTCGGAACGAACGCGTGCAGCCCGAGCGGGCTCGGTGGCTGAGACTGGATCATCCGCATCATGGAGCCAACCTGGTCGGTGAGATCTGCCCAGTGCGTGAAGGTGAAGCCGGCTCCCTCGATCTCGGTGCGTACGACGCTCGGCGGGACGAGGAAGCTGTGATCACTGTCGTCCGCCCAAGGCAGGGGGTAGTCGAGCTCACGGCCGTCGCCGGCCATGATGTCCCAGAGCGCGAGCCGCCCGCCGTCCCGTAGTACCCGGTTGGCCTCTTGGTAGAGCAGGTCCTTGCGCGACACGTTCATCTGCACATGCTGGCTGAACACGACGTCGACGGACCCGTCATCCAGTGGCAGCGAGGTCACGTCTCCCTGCCGTACGACGATCTTGTCGTCCAGGCCGACGAGCCGGTTGAGCCAGTGGGCGGTCTCGCAGTACTCGTCGGACAGGTCTACTGCGGTCACCGCGCACCCGAACCGGTCCGCCAGGTATCGCGCCGTACCGCCGATACCCGAGCCGTCGTCGAGCACCTCGCTGTCCGGCGTCAGCTCGAGCAGGTCCACTAGCTGGACGGTCGCCAGCCGACCGCCGGTGTGGTAGTCCTCGACCAGCGCGAGATCGGCTGGCTTCAGCCCGTCCAGATCCTTGCCCGCAGCAACCAGAGCTGCGGTGATGCCGTCCCGCACTCTGCCGGTCGCGTACTGCGCGGGAACGGTTGAGTCGTTCATACCAATGCCTCCTTGAGTAATGTATGGCGATCCGGCAGCACGGTGCTGCGCATGTCAGGGTGGCTCCTCGACGCCGTGCCGGCCGGCGAAGCGGGCGATCGCGTCGGCGAGAAGCCGAGGCTGTTCACTGGTGGTCAGATGACCGCCGGGGAAGGTGATGATCTCGGCTTCAGGGACGCGTTCGCGCGTGGCGTCGACCTGCCGGTGCTCGTACGGGTCCTCAACGCTGCCACCGACTGCAAGGGCAACAGAGCCCTTCAGCTCGCGGGCAATCGCGGCGAAGTCCCAGCGACCCGCAGTGCGGCGGTGTTCCTTGACGAAGCCCGCGCCCTCGTGCAGGAACCGCGCGCCATCGCGCCGCACCAGGGCCGACCACACCTCGGCCATTTCCGCCTCATCCGGCTCGTTGCCCTGCGAGTACAGCCGCGCCTGCTTGAAACCCTGTGCGAGCATGGTCGGCGACTTCTGCGAGCCCTTGGCGACGAACGCCCCGAGCGGCGACCTGAGCAGCGGCGTGCCCCGCCACGGATGGGAGTGGGCGTCGGCGTACAGACCGCCGTTGATCATGAACGCGGCGGTAATCACAGGTCCGCCCGGCCGTTCCAACTGCCGGCGCAACAACTCGAGCAGCGCCAGCGAGGTGTAGTCGAACGTGACCACGACGGTACGACGTACCCCGTGGTGCCGCCACCATGCTCCGATCAGATCGGCACGCTCGACGGTCGAGTACGCATAACCCCGCGGCTTGTCCGAGTCGCCCTGTCCCACCGGTTCGACGTACAGCCGTGGACCGAGACCGGCCGGCAAGAGCCGATCGACCTGCGCCCAGCCGTACGAGCCCTCGGGGAATCCGGGCAGCATCGTCAGCCACACCGCATCCGGACTCGCCACGCCGGTAGTTCGGCCGAAGACCCTGATCAACCCGGTCCGCGCCTCACCCTCTGCGCGGGGCAGCAGACGAGCCGCCGCCGCGTCGTACCAGCGGCGCTCACCGCCGCCGAACCACTCCTCCGCCGTCACCCACGCCTTGCCCTTGTTCTCGCCCTTGTTCTTGTCCAGTTGCCGCCCTGGTTCCGCGACTGTGTTCCCGTCCATCGGACGCCTCCCTCTTTCGTGGACACTGTCCACATTAGCGCCCGTGGTGGACGGTGTCCACATTGCTGTCCTGAGCGCGTGACGACGGCCGATCCAGCACCGGAAGCTCCGCCCCGACGACGGCGCCCCCGCGGCGATGTCCGCGCGGGCCTGGTCGCGGCCGGCGTCCTAGCGCCGGAACGCCGCGAGGGCATCGAGTACCCGATCTGGGCCACGGTCCACGGCACAGCGACCCTCACGACCCACAGGCCGCTCCGCGATCTCATCGAGTCGCAGCTCTGTCAGGTCGAAGCGCAGACCCCGGCCTTCATCGGCGACAGCCTCACGCAGTAGCGGTCTGGTCAGCAGCTGTCTGGTCGGCCGCGGTCGTCAGCCCCGGCTGGAGGCGTCGTACGACTTCGAGGTGGTCGGCGGTCCACAGCATGCGGATCGCAGTCGGCGTTGCACGGCCGTCCGCGTCGTACAGGTCGCGGCGAACCGCCTCGACCAGGCGGTGCTTCGTCTCGTGGTCGTACGCGAGCGGCTCAGGGATCCGGCCTTGTACGTCGAGGGCGGCCGCCAGGGTCGTGTACCAGTCGAGCAGGCGGTCAGCCAACACGAGCAAGGCCGACTGGGCGGCGGCACGGTCCTCGGACGGCGGTTGGCCATCGGCAGACCGCTCCCACAACTCCAGTACGGCATCCGCGGCCAGGCGGACCGCGACGACGCCCGTAACGAGTGCTGTCATCTCGCTGAGCGGGATCGGCTTCGGGCCGCGTTCGGCGAGGTACGTGCGGAAAGCATCGTCGAGTCGACGGGCTGCCGCCGCGGCTCGGCGGCTGTCTTGTGGTGTGCTTGGGCGTGACCCGGGTACGCAGCAGGACACGGCGTACCCGACGGCGCCGACCAGGTAGTTCACGCTGTCGACGTACGCCTCCGACAGTGCCTTCCCGACAGCGGCGGATGCTCCTCGTGGCCAGAACAAGAGCCCGACGAGGACGCTGACGGCACAGCCGAGGGCGATGTCCTCGATGCGGAAAAGGATCAGCGACCAGCCTTCCGGCGCGGCGATGTTGAACAGGATCACCAGCGTGACGGTGAACGCTGCCTGACCGGCTGCGAACGAGACCGCGGCCGGGACGATGCCGGCGAACAGCACGGCAATCGGCAGCAGGATCCACAACGCGATCCGGTTCTCGCCGATGAGAGCCAGGAGACCCGCACCCAGGACCGAGCCGACGACTGTGCCGCCGATCGCGCGGTAGGCGTTCTGGCCGGTGTTGAGCGCGTTCGAACGGAGTACCGACAGCGCGCCGAGGATGACCCAGAAGCCGTGCGCGACGCCGGTGAAGTTGGCGACGCCGACCGCGATCGCCAGTCCGACCGCGCCGCGGATGCTGTTGTGCAGCCAGACCGAGTGTGGCTCGAGGTGCGCGGCGGCGCGTTCGGCGGCGCTGGCGAAGGGCGCTGTCAGCGACTTCGGCTCGCGGCCGAGCAGACGGTCCGTCCAGCCACGCTGGTCCGCGACGCGAGCGGTCTCGACGTTCTGCCCGATCAGCAGGACGCCGAACGCGAGCTCCTGCGCTCGGAACGACACGTTCAGGGCGCCGAAGAAGCTCGCCATTCCCGTCACCGGGCCGACCGGGAGTCGGGCGACCGCGCCCTTTTCGAGCGCGGTGACGGCATCGCGGAGCTCTGCGGTCGCGGCGGTCAGTTTGTCCGGTGCGAGGGCCGGGTCTTCCAGTAGCTCGGCGCTGAGCTCGAGTACGGTCGCCGCGGCGAGGTGGACTGCCGACGAGTCCGGGTCGTCGCCGGCTCCGCGGGCGGCGGCCGGGCCGGCCTCGTTGAGGATCGTGGTCAGCCAGGTGAGCTCGTCGACGAGTCGGACGAGTGCTCTGGAGCCGGTGGAGAGGCCGGTGGGCCGATACGGCGTCGCAGTGAACGTACGACGGAGCTCGTGGATGAGGGCTGTCGTCTGCTCGGTCCGCAGCGTGCAGACCTCGACGGTGTCACCGGCCTCGGCACGCAGCTGCATCGCCGCGGCTCGGCATACTCGCGCCGCCGGTAGGCCCAGCGGGTCGACTGCGGCTCGGGGCCACAGCAGCAAGACCGCAAGGACGGACGCCAGACCTGCAATCGCAACGCCGGCGAGTCGGTCCGACAGCATCGACACCGGCGTCGGTGTTGCCACCGAGAGGATGAACGCCAGCAGCAACGAAGTACTCGCGCCGGCCAGCACCGAGCTGACGACACCGGCGAACAGTACGGCGAAAGCTACGACGACCGTGCCGACGATCGCTGACCAGGCGGACTGGCCGGCCAACGTACCCAGAGAGACCAGCACAAGCCAGGCGATCGCGAGCTGGACCTGTGCCCGCAGGCGCTGAATGGTGCTCCCCGTGAAGTCGACGAGCAACAACATCGCAAACGCCCCGAACGCAGCGAACGTCGCCACGACAGGCGCCCGGAGAACCTCCGCGCAGAACGCGAACAGCGTAGGCATCACCAACGCCGTCCGCCCCGCCCGCCGAGTAGCGGCCAGCCCGGAATCCCGCCGGCGCAACCACGCCACCACCCGCCCGACCGTCGTCACCACGACAGTCTCCCCCACCGGCGCCCGGCCTGGTAGCCATCTGGCGAGAGACCCGTGGAAGAGCCCCGCGCGGTCGGGCCTACGTCTTGTCCGGGTCGATGACCTCGCCCTGGATCACATCGTCGGAGGAGGACTGACGTGGTGGAGTCGGGCCCCCGCCAGGCCCAGGGATGAAGCCTCCCAGACCCGCAGTACCGAGTTGTGTGTTGAAGCGGCGCGTGAAGAACGACGACATGGCCCGGCGAGCGAGCGGTCGGGTGAACGGGAGGACGAAGAAGAAGCCGAAGATGTCGGTGACGAAGCCGGGGGTCAGCAGGAGGGTGCCGCCGACGAGGATGAGGGCGGCGTCGGAGAGTTCGCGGCCGGGCATCTTGCCGGTCTGGAAGGCGGCCTGGAGGGCGTTCCAGGCGCGTCGGCCCTCACGCTTGATGATCCAGGCTCCGAGCGCACTCTCGACGAGGAGCAGGGCGACCGTCGGCCAGCCGCCGATGACCTGACCGATCTGGATGATCACGTAGATCTCCAGGATCGGCACCACCAGCAGCGCCAGCGCGATGAACCACGGCATGTCTCAACCCTCCGAGCGACTGACCCCAGTGTTACAGGTCAGGCCGGGACCTTCTCGCGAGTCCGGGTGGAATCAGGGGCGGGTGGGGGTTCCGGGTCGTCACCACGGCGGCGACGCCGGGCGATCAGGGCGAGGACCAGGCCGACGAGACCGAGGCCGGTGATGATCCACTCGGGCCAGCTGCCGAGCGTCGTCGCCAGCGTGTGCCCGTCGCGGACCGGCACGGTCGCGACGTACACGTCGGACACGAACTGGCCCGACTTGTGCTCGACCGTCCCGTCCGGACGGATCACGCCGGAGATGCCGCTCGTCGACGCGATCAGCACGGTCCGGCCGGTCTCGATCGCACGCATCCGGGTGATCGCGAACTGCTGCTCGGGCTGACCGGTCCCGCCGTACGTCGCGTTGTTGGTCTGCACGATCAGGACCTGCGCGCCGCCCTTCACCACGTCCTGGATCACGTTGTCGTACGCGAGCTCGAAGCAGATCACGTCGCCGTACGTGACCCCGTTGATCGGCATGACGCCGGGACCGACGCCCGGCACGGTCTGCGCGCCGATCATCTCGAGCCGCTTGATGTACGGCAGCAGCTGGTTGCGGAACGGGATGTACTCACCGAACGGCACCGGGTGGCGCTTCGCGTATCGCTGGCCGGGCCCGGTGACCGGATCCCAGACGATGCCCGTGGTCTGCCGCTCGTTCGGACCGGGGCCCTCGGTGACGGCGCCGACGAGGATCGGTACGTCGACCGCGCGGACGGCCTCCTCGATGTCGGCCCGGGTCTCGTCGTCCTTGTACGGGTCGATGTCGGTCGAGTTCTCCGGCCAGATCACGAGGTCGGGCTTCATCTCCGTCCCGGCCTGGACCCGCTTCTCCAGATCGAGGGTTGCGTTCATGTGGTTCTTGGTGACCGTCCGAGCGCGCCCGAGGAATTCCAGTCCCTTGCCCGGCACGTTGCCCTGCACCATCGCGGCCTTCACGGTCTTCCCGTCGCCCGCGATCGACAGGTGGATCAGCGAGCTGCCGAACACGATCGCCAGACCGGCAACCAGCGCGACGGCCCGCAGGCGCAACCCGCCGGCCCGGCGGAGTACGGCGTACACGAGGACGCCGACGAACGCGACGACGAAGCTCAGCCCCGGGATGCCGACGTACGCCGCCAGCTTGCCCAGCGACGCATCGGAGAAGGCCCACGCGAGCCGGCCCCACGGGAACCCGCCGAACGGCACGGACGCGGTCGCGAACTCGGTCGCCACCCACAGCGCCGGGATCCACAGCATCCACAGCTTCAGCTTCAGCACCTGCGTCGCGAACAACCCGAAGACGGCATAGAACAGCCCCTCGAGGACGGCGAGGGCGATCGCCGCGTCGCCGCCGATCACGCTCAGCCACGGGACCAGGACCGCGTAGTACGTGATGCCGAATCCGGCGCCGACGAGGAAGCCGGCCTTCATCGAGATCCCGTCCAGCGCGGCCAGCAGCAGCGGTACGGCGACGATCGTCAGCCAGGGGTGGTCGTGCGGTTCGAACGCGAAGCCGAGCAGGGCGCCGGCGGCGACCGCCACCACCACTCTCGGCAGGACCCGCCCCAGAGCCTTCAATCGGTCCACGCCGTAACCCCTTTGTCCTCACATCCCGGCTGATACCGGTCGCACGACCGTACAACGTTCGGGGCACGGGAATGTATCCGGTCAGTAGCCAATGGGCACCGACTGCGGAAAGTGAAGGGGAGTCAGCAGACTGCGACGAAGTGAGAGAACCTCGGTTCCGGCGCCGTTTCACGGTGCGTGAACACGTCCGTGAGTAGAGGAAAGAGGCTCAGCGCGCCTTCGGACCAACCGCCGATGCGCTGGCTGCGAACCGTCCGGCTGTTGTCTACTGGCCGCCGAGCCTCTTCCACCTCTGCCCCGCGGGGGGCTAACCACCGGCGATCTCAGCCCCCGTCGACTCAAGCCTGGCTCTGACCTGGTCAGCGTCGCGGGATCATCGGTGGCCGAACTTCGTGTGACCGTTGAACAAACGGGATATGACGACTCCCAAAACGATGCTCGCTGGCGGCGACGGTGTCAACCTCTCCCCGGCTCCTTGAGCCCGTTGTAACACTATCGCCTGCCCCGCAAGGGAAAACGAGCAACTCTCACCCGGGTCACGTTACAGAGCCGTCTCGGCACTCCACGTGATCGTTACCCAGGGCAACCAATCGTCACTCAACCGGTACGACGACGGTTCCCTTTGCGCGTGTGATCACAAGCGGCTCGTCCAGTTCTTCGGCGGCCGACCCGGACTTGTCGGGGCGGCCGCGGCAGACGACGTACGCGCTGAACTCGAGGTCGCGGCTGCGGTTGCCGACCCGGGTGATCGTTGCCTTCACCTCCACAACGTCGCCGGCCCGCAGCGGCTGCAGGAACTGCACGTCGGAGTACGACGCGAACAGGCCCTCGTCACCGTCGGACCGGATGCACACCTCGGTCGCGACATCTCCGAACAGCGCGAGCACATACGCGCCGTCGACCAGGTTCCCGGCGTAGTGGGCGTGGCTGTAGGGGACGTACCGCCGATGCGTGGCGGTCAGCCCGATGGTTGCCTTCGACACCTAAGCGCTCCTCTTCGCCGGGATCTTCTTCGTCACCAGGGCGTCGACCAGGTAGCTGGCGACCTCACCCGGGGTGGTGCCGCGGCCGAACACCCGGTCGACACCGAGCTCACCTGCCATCTGCTCGGTGAAACGGGGGCCGCCGGCAACTAATACCGGGCGGGCGTCCTCGGCGTACGCCTCCCGGAAGGCCGCGGACATCTCCTTGGTGTTGAGTACGTGCGCCTCGCGCTGCGTCACGACCTGGGAGACGAGGATCGCGTCGGCCTTGTCGGCCTTCGCGCGGCGTACCAGCTCGGGTACGGCGACCTGGGCGCCGAGGTTCACGACCTTCAACTCGCGGTAGTACTCCAGGCCCTTCTCGCCGGCGAACCCCTTGATGTTGAGGATCGCGTCGATGCCGACCGTATGCGCGTCGGTGCCGATGCAGGCGCCGACCACCGTCAGCCGGCGGCGCAGGCCCTTGCGGATCGCCAGGTTGACCTCCTTCGGCGACAGCAGCGGGTAGTCGCGCTCGATCACCTCGACCTTCGAGGTGTCGACCAGGTGGTTCACCGGACCGTAGACGACGAAGAACGTGAAGTCCGGGCCGATCGGTTTCGAATGCACGACCAGGGCGGGATCCATGCCCATCTTGTTGGCCAGTTGCACCGCGGCGCCCTCGGCCCGCTTGTCGTGCGGGACCGGCAGCGTGAACGACAGCTGCACCATCCCGTCACCGGTCGTGTCCCCATAGGGCCGGACGATGCTCATCGGGTGCCCTCTTCCAGCAGCTCGATCGCGGGGTTGTAGTACTCCGACGACTTCTTCGCGACACCGTCCAGACCACGGCCGGCGTCCTGCGGACGTTTCATCAGGCCGAACGTGCCGTCGCCGATCGCGTTGAGCAGACCGTCGTCGACGATCTCCTCCAGCAGCTCCACCGACTCCCCCAGCACCTGTCGCGCACGCTGGGCGATGAACCCGTTCGGCTCCGGCCGGAAGTCCTCGTGAAGGTTGCCTGCGGCACCCAACACGTAGCGGACGTTCTGCAGTGCCAGGTCGCGGTCGGAGATCCACGGCGTCACGACCGCCTCGGTCATCATGCCGACGAGCAGGATGCCCTGGCCGGTCATCGCGCCGACCAGGTTGAAGAACCCGTCCAGCAGGTACCCGCGGAAGACGTCGCCGGTCATGTGCCGCGTCGGCGGCATCCACTTCAGCGGCGCGTTCGGGAACAGCTGCCGCGCCAGCATCGCGTGCGCCAGCTCCATCCGGAACGAGTCCGGCAGGTCCGGGTTGATCTCGAACGCGTGCCCGAGACCGAGCTGCCAGTCCTCGAGGCCGGCCTCCTTGGCGAAGTACTCGTTCAGGAGCTGCGAGACCGTCACCGTATGCGCGGCCTCGACGGCGTCGGCCGTGGTCAGGTAGTTGTCCTCGCCGGTGTTGATGATGATCCCGGCGCGGGCGTGGATCTGCCGGCTGAACCGCTGGTCGACGAACGTCCGGATCGGGTTGATGTCGCGGAAGAGGATCCCGTACATCGAGTCGTTCAGCATCATGTCGAGCCGCTCGAGCCCGGCCAGCGTCGCGATCTCCGGCATGCACAGACCCGACGCGTAGTTCGTCAGCCGGACGTAGCGGCCCAACTCGCGCGAGGAGTCGTCGAGGGCCGCACGCATCAGACGGAAGTTCTCCTGCGTCGCGTACGTGCCGGCGAAGCCTTCGCGGGTCGCGCCCTCCGGGACGTAGTCCAGCAGCGACTGCCCGGTCGACCGGATCACCGCGATGATGTCGGCACCCTCCCGCGCGGCCGCCTGCGCCTGCGGGATGTCCTCGTAGATGTCGCCGGTGGCAACGATCAGGTAGATCCACGGCCGCTGCTCCGGGTCGCCGTGGCGCTTGATCAGCCGGTCCCGCTCGCGCCGCCGGCCGTCGATCCGCTTCATCCCGGCGGTCGCGGCTTTGCGGGCGGCCGATCGAGCCCGGGCCAGGTCCCGGCCCTCGGGCATCCGGAACGTCACCGAACCGGACGCCGCCTTCTGGGCCAGCACGGCCAGGTCCTCGGCCTGACCGCGGACCAGCGCATCCCACACCGGCAACGCGAGCCCGTGCTCGAGCCCGACGTCGGCGCGGACGGTGTCGGCGAGCCGGTTCACCCACGGGATGCCCTCGGTGTCCGCGCCGGTCAGCCCGGCAAGCCGCAGTACCGCTCGCTCGACAGACACTGTGGTGTGCTGCTGGGCCAGCTTGACGATCGGCTTCCCGGCCTTGCGAGCCAGACTGCGCGCCTTCCGGACAGTGACCGGATCAAGGTCGAGCTTCTTCACTGCACCAGTCACTCGGACCATCCCTCGACTTCATAGATGACGCGACCGCCCACGGCCGTCCGCAGGCAGGTAGGAGTTCCCTCACTCAGATCCGGCAGCACCGGCACGCCCGCGCGGGGGTCCGTCGACCAGGCGGCGACCCGCTCGTCCGGGGTTTGTACGACGAGGTCCGCATCGGTCTGCCAGATCGCGTATGTCGCTGCCGTGCCCGGCGCGAGTACTCCGGCATCGTCGATGCCCGCGGCCCGCCAGCCGCCGCGTGTGTGGGCCTGGAACGCGGCGCGCACGGTGATCCGCTCGGACTTCTCGTGGTGGAACGCGGCCGCACGGACCGCCTCCCATCCGCCGAGCTCCGTCACGGGCGCATCCGATCCGAACGCCAGTACGACGCCTGCGCGGGCCAGCGAGCCGAACGGGTTCATGCCCTGCCAGCGGTCGCCCACGCGCTCGGCGTACATACCGTCCGGGCCGCCCCACAGGCCGTCGAACATCGGCTGCACGCTGGCCACGACGCCGCAGCGGGCCAGGACGGCGATCGTTGCCTCATCGACCATTTCGACGTGTTCGAGCCGGTGCCGGGCCGCGACGAGGGCCTGGATGCCGACCTTCTCGGCGGCGAGCTCGAAGCCGCGGGCAATGTTGTCGAGCGCCTGGTCGCCGATGCAATGGAAGCCTGCCTGGACGTTGCGCTCGGTGCAGGCGATCACGTGATCGGCGATCTGCTCGGCCGTCAGGTAGGCGTGGCCGCGGTGGTCCGCCCGATCGGCGTACGGCCTCCTCAGTGCCGCCGTGCGCGAGCCCAGCGCACCGTCTGCGTTCAGATCGCCCGCGAGTCCCGCCAGGCCGTACGTGCCGATGTGCTCGAACACGCCGGGTTCACCCCAGTACAGCGTCGCCGACAGGCCGAGCTCATCGGCGACCTCACGGACGATCGGCAACTCCCACAACGGCCCGATGTGCGGCGCCGCCATCTCGTGAAAGGCGCCGATGCCTTTTGCGGCCATGGCGTTCAGAGCAGCTCGGATCTCCTGCCGACGCTGGTCGGGGCCGACCAGCTCGCTCAACGCGTCGCGGACCGCATGGTTGGCGTGCCGCTCGACGCGTCCGGTCTCGTCGAAGCCCTCACCTCGCGCCACGTCGAACAGACCCGACGAGACCACGCCGGAGTGCCCGTCGATCCGTGACAGGTACACGCGCCGACCGCCGCCCGCACGGTCCAGCTCCGCCGCTGTCGGCGGACGGCCCTCCGGCCACGCCGTCTCGTCCCAGCCGGCGCTGTCGATGACCGCGTCCGGCGGCAGGTTCGCGGCGAACGCTGCCAGCTTGTCGAGGGCATCGCCCAACGACGTCGTACCGGCCAGGTCGAGACCGGTCAGCACGGCTCCGGTGCCCGCGGCATGCACGTGGGCGTCGACGAAAGCAGGCGTGACCAGCTTGCCGTCGAGGTCGATCACCTCGTCCGCGCCCTCGGCGTACGAACTCGCGCCGGTGTCGTCACCCAGCCACGTCACCACCCCGTCGTCGAAGGCGATCGCGGTTGCGTGGGGGTCGGCAGGCGAGTAGACGGAACCGTTCGTCAGAAGTGTGCGCACGAACTAATCCTCCGCCAGCCTGCTCTCGAACAGACCACGGACACCCGGCTCGGCACGCAACAGCTCCAACGCGAAGTCTGCGTGCCCGGGCACATACCCGTTGCCGACCAGCATCGTCACGTCGGCCGCCAGCCCCTCCGCGCCGAGCGCCGCGGCCGAGAACGATGTCGCCATCGAGAAGAAGATCACCGTGCCGCCGGCGGCGGTCGACAGGACGGCGCCGTGCTCACACCCGGGGACGTCGACGCAGACAACGGTGATGTCCGCGGGTCCCCCGGCGTCCGCGACCGCGTTGGCGAGCGCCACCGGATCGCGGGCATCGGCCAGCGCGACGACATCGGCGATACCGGCCTGCGTCAGCTTGTCCTGCTCGGCCTGGAACGGCACGATCCCGATCGTCCGGGCCGCTCCGGCCGAGCGGGCCGCGGCCAGCGACAACGAGCCGGATTTGCCTGCGCCGCCAATAACTGACACGACAGGCTTTGTGCCTTTGTCGACATACGAGCGGACCACGCGAGCGGTCAGCGCGGGTGCGCCGCAGACATCCATGACGGCCAGCGAGAGTTCAGGCTTCAGGTCGGCAGGCAGCTTCGCGACGATCGACCGGGCGAACAGGATCGCGTGACCCTGCGCCGGGACCTGCTCGCTCTTGCCGTCCCAGTCCTTCAGCTCGTCGGTGATCTGCAGTGGGGTCAGCGTCAGCGAGACCAGCGTCGCGACGCGGTCGCCCTTCTGTACGCCGAGCGGCGAGTCGGGGCCTGCCTCGTCAACCACGCCGACGAGCATTCCGCCAGAGCCGGTGACCGGGTTCTGCATCTTGCCGCGAGCCTTGACGATGTCCAGGACCGCCGCGCGGATCGCCGTACCGTCGCCGCCGTGCGCCTCGGCCAGCTGTCGGTACGACGCGGCGTCAAGGTTGAGCCGCTCGACCGCGATCCGGACCTCGTCGGGCCAGATCGCCGGACGTGCGTCGAGTCTGTCCGCCGCCTGCGGCAAGACGCCGGACGGCGCGAGTACGCGGTGCAGTCCTACCGGGCTCGATGACACATGTCCTCCTCGTAGCGGTCAGGCAAAATACTACTCAGACCACGCCTTGACGAGAATTCTTGCGGCGTACTGTTGGATCTGAGGGAAGTTCTATCGCTATCCTCACATGAGACCGCATCACCACCGAAGTCCTGCGGAGGGACCCGTGACCGATCTGATCACCCCGGAGCTGGCTCGTTCGGAGCCTGGCGACGGCCAGCCGTACGCGTACCGGCGGGCCGAGCTGGTGGAGCCGGACTGGACCCGGCTGCCCGGCTGGAAGGACGTCACGGCCGAGGAGTGGCGCTCGGTGCAGTGGCAGCGGTCGCACTGCGTGAAGAACGTGAAGCAGTTGCGTGACGTGATGGGCGACCTGCTCGAGGACCGGTTCTACGACGACCTGACCCGCGACCAGGCCGAGCGCGCGACGATGTCGATGCTGCTGCCGCCGCAGATGCTCAACACGATCGTGCCGTCCGGTGCAGCCGATTACACAGAGGCGTTCTACGCGGACCCGGTCCGCCGCTACATGCTGCCGGTGTTCAGCGACCGTCGTTCGGACTGGCCGTCGCACCCGCACGCAACCCGGGACTCGTTGCACGAGCACGAGATGTGGGCCACGGAGGGGTTGACCCACCGATACCCGACCAAGGTCCTTGCGGAGATCCTGCCCACGTGTCCGCAGTACTGCGGTCACTGCACCCGCATGGACCTGGTCGGGAACTCGACGCCGGTCATCGACAAGCTCAAGTTCGTCGCCAAGCCGCAGACCCGGCTCGACGACATGCTCGACTACCTGCGCCGTACGCCGGGTGTCCGCGACGTCGTCGTTTCCGGCGGCGATGTGGCGAACATGCCGTGGCCGCGGCTCGAGTCGTTCCTGATGAGCCTGCTGGAGATCGAGAACATCCGCGACATCCGGCTCGCGACCAAGGCGCTGATGGGGATGCCTCAGCACTGGCTGTCCTCCGACGTCCTGGCCGGCGTGGAGCGCGTCGCGTCGGTGGCGCGCAACCGGGGCGTGATGATCGCGATGCACACGCACGTGAACGCGGCCCAGTCCGTGACGCCGCTGGTCGCCGAGGCGTCGAAGGCGATGCTGGGGGCCGGCCTGCGCGACGTCCGCAACCAGGGCGTGCTGATGCGCGGCGTCAACGACTCGGTGCACCAACTGCTCGACCTCTGCTTCGCGCTGCTCGATGGCGCGAACATCACGCCGTACTACTTCTACATGTGCGACATGATCCCGTTCTCCGAGCACTGGCGGGTGTCGGTGCGCGACGCGCAGCACCTGCAGCACGGCATCCTCGGATACCTCCCCGGCTTCGCGACGCCGCGCATCGTCTGCGACGTTCCGTACGTCGGGAAGCGGTGGGTGCACCAGCTCTCGGAGTACGACGAGGTCCGCGGCATCTCGTACTGGAAGAAGAACTACCGCACAGGCATCGAGCAGCAGGACCCCGAGGCGCTGAACCGCACCTACGAGTACTACGACCCGATCGACACCCTCCCGGTCGAGGGCCAGCAATGGTGGACGCAGCACGCCGGCACCACCCTCGCCGAGGCCGAGCAACGAGCCGCTGCGTCCCGCGCGGCCGCCGAGGCCCAGAAGTCCCTGGACCTCTCCTGAATCCGTCTTCGGTGCCACCAATGCAGGGGGTGGCACCGAAGACGTCATCGAGGCCTACTGAGCGACCGCCAACCCTTTCAGCTCGGCGAAGGATTTGATCGTGGGGCCGGGCCAGTGCGGGGCTGTGTTGGCATGTTCGAGCGTGCGGATGGCGTGCATTCCAAGCGAGGCAGCGGCAGGCAGTTCGTTGTCGTTGCCGTCGCCAACAAAGATGCACTCGGTCGGGTCCACGCCGAGGGCATTGCACGCCGTGAGGTAGATGGCCGGCTCGGGTTTCGCGGCACCTACCTCGGCGGAGAAGGCGGTCGCGTCGAAGTACGGCGCGAGCGGGCTGCCCGGCCACTGGAGTTGGGTCTCGGCGGTGATGTTGCTGACCAGCCCGATCCGCCAGCCCGCCGCCTTGAACGCGGCCAGCGTGCTCAGCGTCGTCGCAGGAGCCGCACCGAGCAGGCGCTGGGCCAGCGTACGGCGGAGACTCGTTGCCTCCTGCACCTGTTCGTCGGTCGGGGTGCCACCGCAACGTTCCGCGATCACCCGGAGCGTGTTCGGCAGATCGCCGTACGCCCCGATGAACCGCTCGTACGACGCCGCATCGAACTCCCGCTGAAAGGCGACGGCGTCGACACCGAGCGCCGCGCCCATCCGCTCGTTGACCAGAGCACGCTCGGCCTCACCGCCGGGGATCAGCGTGCTGAACAGGTCCGACAGCAGCGCCCTCACAGGGCGGGCGGCCGGCGCTCGTACGGCGTGCTCAGGACGATCGTCGTCGTGGTGGAGACGTTGGCCCGGGCCCGGATCACGGCCAGCAGGTTCTCCAGCGCGGCCGGCGAGGCGACCCGCACGACGAGGATGTAGCTGGAGTCGCCCGCGACCGAGTAGCAGGACTCGATCTCCGGTACGTCGCGGAGCCGCTCCGGCGAGTCGTCCGGCTGGGACGGGTCGATCGGCCGGATCGAGATCAGCGCGGTCAGCGGCAGACCGAGCGCGGTGTGGTCGACGCTGGCGGCGTACCCCTGGATGATGCCGCGCTGCTCGAGGCGCTTGACCCGTTGGTGCACGGCCGACGTGGACAGGCCGGTCGCCTTGCCCAGGTCGGTGAAGCTCATCCTGCCGTCGGACGCGAGCAGCCCGACGATCTTGCGGTCCAGGTCCTCCATCCTGGAGACCCTACTGCCGGGACCGCCGGGCATGAAAGCATCGCCCCATGCCAGTACCAGATCAAGGGACACCCCAGCGCTTGATGCTGCTCGACACCGCGTCGCTGTACTTCCGTGCGTTCTTCGGCGTGCCGGACACCATGAAGGCCGCCGACGGTACGCCGACCAACGCGATCCGCGGGCTGCTCGACTTCATCGCGCGCCTCGCCGAGAACCACCGGCCGACCCATCTGGTCGCCTGCTGGGACGACAACTGGCGGCCGTCCTGGCGGGTGGCGCTGATTCCGTCGTACAAGGCGCAGCGGGTCGAGTTCGTGACGCCGAAGGGCGAGCAGGTCGAGGACGTGCCAGACCGGCTCGAGGTCCAGGTGCCGTACATCCGCGCCTGCCTCGAGGCCATCGGTATCGCCGTCGTCGGCGCGCCGGACCACGAGGCCGACGACGTGATCGGCACGCTGTCGCACCAGGCCACGATGCCGGTCGACGTGGTGACCGGCGACCGCGACCTGTTCCAGCTGATCGACGACAGCCGCGGCATCCGGATCGTCTACACGGCGGCCCGCGGCGTCGGGCGCGCGGATGTGTACGACGAGAAGGCGTTGCTGGCGAAGTACGAGATCCCGGCTCAGCGGTACGCCGATTTCGCGACGTTGCGCGGGGACGCGTCCGACGGGCTGCCCGGTGTGAAGGGCATCGGCGAGAAGACGGCTGCCGCGCTCGTCACGGCGTACGGGGATCTGGATGCGATCCGTGCCGCCGCGGCCGACCCGAGTACGCCGATGTCGCCCGGGGTGAAGAAGAAGATCCTCGCGGACAGCGACTACCTGGACGTCGCGCCGAAGGTCGTCGCGGTCGCGAAGGACGCACCGGTCGGGACGTACGACGCACGCATCCCGCAGGAGATCAAGGATCCCGAGCGGTGGCTCGACCTCGTCGAACTGCTGGAGCTCGGCGGCAGTGCGCAACGGGTGATGTCGGCGCTCAACCTGGGGCCGAAGGCATG
Organism: Kribbella pratensis; assembly: GCF_004365355.1. Classification (GTDB taxonomy): domain Bacteria; phylum Actinomycetota; class Actinomycetes; order Propionibacteriales; family Kribbellaceae; genus Kribbella. The sequence continues at coordinate 2,129,057 of NZ_SODP01000001.1, forward strand.
AGCCGCACGCGTGAGCTGGCTGAGGAGTTCCGCGACGAGATCGTCGGGCTTCGGCGGGCGCTGCATCAGGTTCCGGAGTACGACCTGGAGCTGCCGAAGTCGCAGCAGCTGATCCTCGAAGCGTTGGCCGGTCTGCCGTTGGAGATCACACTCGGCAAGGAGCTGTCCTCGGTGACCGCCGTACTGCGGGGTGGCGGTGGGCCCGGCCCGGTCGTGTTGTTGCGCGGGGACATGGATGCGCTGCCGGTGACCGAGCGGACCGACGTGCCTTACGTCTCCCAGCATCCCGGGATGATGCATGCGTGTGGTCATGACCTGCATGTCGCCGGGCTGGTCGGGGCGGCGAAGGTGCTGTCTGCTCTGCAGGCTGAGCTGCCGGGCGATGTGGTGTTCATGTTCCAGCCCGGCGAGGAGACGTCGGGTGGGGCGCCGATCATGATCCGCGAAGGTGTGCTGAACGCGGCGGGCCGGCGCGCGGATGCGGCGTACGGGCTGCACGTCGGGTCGGCGTCGCAGCCGTTGGGGATGTGGAGCAGCAAGCCGGGGTCGTTCATGGCCGCGGCGGACCAGCTGCATGTGCGGGTCATCGGTTCGGGTACGCACGGGTCGACGCCGTACCGCGGGAAGGACCCGATCCCGGTGCTGTGCGAGATCGTCGGGGCCCTGCAAACGATGATCACGCGGCAGTTCGATGTGTTCGACCCGGTTGTGCTCACGGTCGGGCGGATCGCGGGTGGGACGAAGGAGAACATCATCCCGGACGACGCGTTCTTCGACGCGACGGTCCGGACGTTCTCCGCGGAGACCCGCGCCAAAGTGCAGCTAGCGTCGACGCAACTGGTCGAGTCGATGGCCGCGGCGCACGGGCTGAAGGCCGAGGTCGAGTACCAGATCGGCTATCCGGTGACGGTCAACGACACCGCGGAGTACGAGTTCGCCCGTGACACGATCGTCGACCTGTTCGGCGCGGACCGCTTCCGCGAACGCCCCAACCCGCGCTGCGGCGCCGAGGACTTCTCCTACATCCTCGAGGAGATCCCAGGTGTCTACCTCAACCTCAGCGCCTGCCGCTCCGCCGACCCCGACGCCGCCCCCGACAACCACTCCCCCTTGGCCGACTTCGACGACTCCATCCTCCCCGACGGAGCCGCCCTCCTCGCCGAACTAGCCATGCGCCGGCTGGCACGCGGCGCATGACGCACTACCGCTCGCGCCGGATGGTGGTGAAGGGCGACGAGGCCGCGGTCCGAGCGTTCGCCGATCAGCATGGCTGGACGATCGATGCCTCCGATCCCCGCGAGATTTCCTGGGCAGCCGGACCGGGAGTGTCGCTGCAGTACATCGTCGACCCGCTGTCGCTCGTCGAGTACGTCGTGCTCTCCGGCAACGAGCAGTCCGCAGTCGAGCAGACGACCCGGATCGTCGCGGACAAGGCGCCGATCTGGACTCTGGACGAGCTGCTGGCCGATGTGTCGGACGGCCCTGAGCGGGCGGCGGCGGTCGCCCGCGCCGGCGTGGGGGGACCGGACGAGTACGACGAGCGCTTCTTCGCCTGCATCACGACCGCGATGAAGGACCCGGACACCGCGGTTCGCGAGGCGGCGCTGTACGCGACGGCGTACTCGGCGTACCCGCAGTATCACGATCGTCTGGTCGAGGTCGCCCAGACGGACCCGGATCCGGAACGCCAGGAGGACGCCGATCTGATCCTGGAGTCGTTCGACTAGGGAGAATTCCCGATGTCGCGGGCGGTCGGGGGCCAGCAGAATCGCGGGCATGCCCTTTGTTGATGTGCCCGGCGGATACCTGTACTACGAGCAGCACGGCGCCGGCCCGGATGTGGTCCTGCTGAACGGCGGTCTGGCCGATACCCGGATGTGGAGCTCGACGGTCGCGTGGCTGGCGGACGTGGCGCGCGTGACCGTATGGGACTGCCGGGACCGCGGCCTGTCGTCCGTGTCGTTGTCCGAGTACGACGAGCTCGCCGACCTGGCTGCGGTCCTGGACGTTGCGGGGGTCTCGCAGGCGACACTGCTGGGGGTGTCCGACGGCGCGCGGCAGGCATTGGCGTTCGCCCATCGGCATCCGTCGCGGGTGGCTCGGGTCTGCGCGGTTGCCGGGTCGTTCGGCGAGTTCCCGTCGCCGACGGCGGCCGAGGCTGCGGCGCGGGTGGTGATGCGGGCTCACTTCGCCCAGCAGGCCAAGATCCTCGAGACCGGCGACATCCCGGCCGCCGCGGCGAACGACATCACCGCCTGGTGCCCCGCGGTCGACCTCGACGCTCACCGCTTCCTGGTCGGCCTCGCGATCGCCAACTCCCGGATCATGCTCATGCCCGAGGACAACGCCCGCGAGCTCGATCCCCCGATCAAACACCGCTTCGCCGAACTCGCAGTACCAGTCTCCATCCTCGTCGGCGAACACGACTTCCAGGGCACCCAACTCTGGGCCCACCGCCTGGCATCCGAAGCCCCGAACGCCACCCGGACCATCCTCCCGAACGCCGACCACATGCCAATGTTCTCCGCACCCGAGGCCTTCCGGACCTTCCTCCTCGACGCCCTCGCCGGCACTAGCCCAGCGCCTTCTCCAGCCACGCCATGAAAGCGGTGTAGTCAGCAGACACCGATATGACGATCTCGGTGCCGTCGTCGCTCTGGCTCATGCGCGCACTCGAATCGAGCACGACCCGCTCGCGGACGAACCGCACGCCGGGCCAGAGCATGGCGGCGGCCAAGGTCAGCGCGTCGTGCTGCATCGTGCCCGGGTACTTCGCCATCCAGCGATCGCAGTGTTCGCGGAACAACCGCTCGAACGGGCGCGCGTCCGGCCGAGACCATCGTCGGTAGAGCGGAGAATCCTTGGTGATCTCCATTGCCGGGTTGAAGGTCACGTCGGACAGCACGAACGTCGGCAGCCATGGCTCCAAGGCCGGCACCATCCGGATCGCCGCCTGCGGGTCCACCCGGAAGTTGTGCTCCGCGCGCGTCGGGTCGCGGTAGTTGATCGCACCACCCATCTGCGTCACAACCAACTGCGACACCAGCTCAGGCTGCTCTGTCTGCAGCATGGCGAGGTTCGACAACGGCCCCATCCCCACCCACCGGATCCGCCCGTCCGTCGCCGTACAAAGCTCACTCACCGCCCCGACCACATCGGTCCCCTGCCGCGGGACCTCCGCCGGACACAACCCGTCAATCACCCACATCCGGCTGTTCCCGAGGTCGGACCCTTCCACCACCCGAACATCCGTCCGCCCCACCAGGTCCAGCAAGTACCGCGCAAACCGAGCCCGCTCCCCGCCGTACTCGTCGCTGGTAATCACCAACCGCAACTCAGGCACCAACCGAGCAGCAACGACCAGCGCGACCGTGTCATCCGGATCCCCACCAATGTCCGTGTCAACGATCATCGGCGCCCGCGCGATCGCCGGCTCACCGAGGGCCGGCGGCGGCCCACCCCGAATCAGCGGGCCGGCAAGCTCCTCGAACTCCTCAAAGCTCGCGCTCGTCCCGGCCAACGCCGCCCACTCGCCCCCGGGATCCACCTCCCCGCCGCCCATCGCCACCTCCGCCGATCCGCATGGAATTGAACACATTGTCTACGAACACCCGTTTGTCACTGTCGTTCCCGCACCGCTCCTATGCCCGCCAGATCGCCTCCCGGTCCCGCTCCGGAACCTTTCCGCGGTCCAGCGTCTTCTGCAACGCATCCGCCTGCTGCTTGTCGCTCCGATGGACGAACGAGTCGAGGAACTCAGCAAGGCGCGGGTCCGGTGAACGGTCGCCGATCCAAGCGCGGATCTCGCTCCGGAACCGGGTGGCCCAGTCGTCCAGCCAGGACCGATAGTTGCCGCCGGCATCGCGTAGTCCGGCGACATCCCGGGCCAGGTCCGCCACCGCCATCAGATTCACGACCTTGACGCCCTCCCGGACCCGAAGATCCCGCAACCGCGGCGACACCCGTCCCCTGCTCAGGCCTTCCAGGAGCATCGGATGGCGGTGCTGGCCGGACTGTTCAGGACCGCGAGCACCGATCCGCACCGGACTCGACATCGGCCCGTCGAGCAACTCCTCGATGCTGTTCAGGGCAAGCTGATGCGCGAACGTCTTCGACTCGTCGGCAGGCAGCTCGTAGAACGGCCGTCCCTGCCGTGCCTCCGAAGCGGACAGGTGCACCTCGTACCCCTTCTTGCTCCCGGGATGCGGGTCGTACGGCGATTCACCGAGGAAGGCATAACGCCCGGTGATCACCGTCTCCGGATAGACCGCCGAGAGCAACTCCTGGACCGTGCCCTTGAAGCTCGTGTCGAAGACAGTCACCCGACTCCCCGGTCGGCCGACCGGGACCCGATTCGCTTGCAGGTAGTCGGTGAGCTGCCGGAACCCGCCGACCGTGTCCGCAGGATCCACGCGCGGCGCCACCCGCCGGAAGCCGTCCACCTGCGGAAATCGGAGCCCCTGGTGATGCTCGAGATCCTGAAGCGCGTTCTCGACGAGCGCACGGGACAGGACCAGGTTCGATCCGTGCCGCCGGAAGAACTGTTCGTCCAGCCGCGTCATTGCCAGCGCCAGATGATGTCCGTCGCGGCCGAGCGCAACGATACGGTCGGCCCTTCGCTCGGCGACGTCGGCACGCAGATCGGCGAGCATGTCGTCCGCAACCCTGACCATCAGTGGTGCGGGGAACTCGTACGCGACGAGATATGCGTCCCGCAGCGTCATCTTGTCCGCGACCTCGCAGAGGTTCAGCTTCGCTGCAACTCGTAGCGCAGTTCGGGTACTGCGTTCCCGTGCGAAGTCCGCATGGTTGGGCATGCCTCAAGTACCGCATAGTTCGCGGTGACGGCGCGGAAGTTATCCACAGGCCTGACGACGGACGGGGACGCCTGGTTGGCGTCCCCGTCCGGGTGGTCAGCGGGCCATGGGGCGGCCGGCGGGGGTCGGGACGGGGGTTGCTATGGCGGCGGCTTCCTCGTCCATGTCTACTACGGCGCCGCTGAACTGGGCGTTGTAGAGGCGGGCGTAGGCGCCGTCGACGGCGAGGAGTTCGTTGTGGTTGCCCTGTTCGACGATGGCGCCGTTCTCCATGACCAGGATCAGGTCGGCGTCGCGGATGGTGGAGAGGCGGTGGGCGATGACGAAGCTGGTTCGGTCCGAGCGCAGGGCGGCCATGGCGCGTTGGACCAGGACCTCCGTGCGGGTGTCGACCGAGCTGGTGGCCTCGTCGAGGATGAGCAGCTGCGGGTCTGCCAGGAACGCTCGCGCGATGGTGAGCAATTGCTTCTCACCGGCGCTGACGTTGCTGCCTTCCTCGTCGATCACCGTGTCGTAGCCGTCCGGCAGGCTGTGCACGAAGCGGTCGACGTACGTGGCCTTCGCAGCGGCCAGCATGTCCTCCTCGGTGGCGTTCAGGTTGCCGTAGAGGATGTTGTCGCGGATCGTGCCGCCGAACAGCCAGGTGTCCTGCAGCACCATGCCGATCCGCGAGCGCAGGTCGTACCTGGTCAGCTCGGTGATGTCGACACCGTCGAGCGTGATCCTGCCGCCGTTCAGCTCGTAGAACCGCATGATCAGGTTGACCAGGGTCGTCTTGCCGGCACCGGTCGGGCCGACGATCGCGACCGTCTGCCCGGGCTCCGCGACCAGGCTCAGGTCCGTGATCAGCGGCTTGTCCGGGTCGTACGAGAACGACACGTGCTCGAACTCGACCCGTCCGCGCGAATCGGTGACCTTCTCCGGCGTCGCGTCGTCCGGGATCTGCTCCTGCGCGTCCAGTACTTCGAACACACGCTCCGCGGATGCGACACCCGACTGCAGCAGGTTCGCCATCGAGGCGACCTGGGTCAGCGGCTGGGTGAACTGCCGCGAGTACTGGATGAACGCCTGCACGTCGCCCAGCGACATCGTGCCGGAGGCAACCCGCAGACCGCCGAGGACCGCGATCACCACGTAGTTCAGGTTCCCGATGAACATCATCACCGGCATGATCAGCCCGGAGATGAACTGCGCCCCGAACGCCGCCTGGTACAGCTCGTCGTTCTTCTTCGCGAACTCGGCCTCGATCTCCTTCTGCCGACCGAAGACCTTCACCAGCTCGTGCCCGGTGAACGCCTCCTCGATCTGCCCGTTCAGCGCACCGGTGTGGCGCCACTGGGCGATGAACCGGACCTGCGAGCGCTTGGCGATCGCCGCGGTCAGGATCATCGTGATCGGGATCGTGACCAGCGCGATCAGCGCCAGCACCGGAGAGATCACGAACATCAGCGTGATCACGCCGATCACCGTCAGCAGCGAGGTGAGCAGCTGGCTCAGCGTCTGCTGCAGGCTGGTCGAGATGTTGTCGATGTCGTTCGTCACCCGGCTGAGCAGCTCACCGCGCGGCGCACCGTCGAAGTAGCTCAGCGGCAGCCTGTTGAGCTTGTCCTCGACATCCTTGCGCAGCGACAGGATCGTCCGCTGTACGACGCCGTTCAGGATGTAGCCCTGCGCCCAGGAGAGGAAGAACGCACCGACGTACAGAGCCAGGACCAGCAGCAGAACGTTGCGTAGAGCATCGAAGTCGATCCCCACGCCCGGGATCAGGTCGATCCCCTGCAGCAGGTCGGCCAGCCGGCCGTTGCCGGAGGCCCGGGTCTGCTCGATCACCTGTGCCTTGGTCAGCCCGTTCGGCAACTGCTTGCCGATGGCACCGGCGAAGATGATGTCGGTCGCACGGCCGAGGATCTTCGGGCCGAGCACCGACAGACCGACGCTGCAGACCGCCAGCAGGATGACGCCGGACACCTGCAGCCGGTGCGGGCGCAACCGCCCGAGCAACCGCTTCGCCGACGGCAGGAAGTTCATGGACTTGTCGCCGGGAATACCTCCGGGCGGACCGAACCCGCGACCGGTGGTCGGCCGCTCGGTCGCCTTCACAACCTTGGGCGCCTGTCCGTTCGGGGACGGCGTGGTCGACTCGCTCATGCCGCCTCCTCCGCGGAACGCTGGGACTCGACGATCTCGACGTACGTCGGACACGTCTCGAGCAACTCGTCATGCGTGCCCTTGCCGACGATCGCGCCGTCCTCGATCACGACGATCTGGTCGGCGTCGATGATCGTCGACACGCGCTGCGCGACGACCACCACACAGGCCTCCCGGGTCACCGGCCGCAGCGCCGCCCGCAATCGGGCGTCGGTCGACAGATCGAGCGCCGAGAACGAGTCGTCGAACAGGTAGATCTCCGGCTTGCGGACCAGCGCCCGCGCGATCGCGAGCCGCTGCCGCTGACCGCCGGACACGTTCGTGCCGCCCTGTGCGATCGGCGCTTCCAGTCCCTCGGCCATTGCCTCGACGAAGTCCTTGCCCTGGGCAATCTCCAGCGCCTCCCAGAGCTCCTCGTCGGTGGCGTCCGGGTTGCCGTACCGCAGGTTGCTGGCGACCGTCCCCGAGAACAGGTACGGCCGTTGCGGCACTAGGCCGATCCGCTCCCAGAGCGCCTCGGGCTCGATCTCGCGTACGTCGATGCCGTCGACCAGCACCCGCCCTTCGGTCGCGTCGAACAACCGCGGCACCAGCGAGAGCAGTGTCGTCTTGCCGGCGCCCGTGCTGCCGATGATCGCGGTCGTCTGTCCCGGCGACGCGACGAGGTTGATGTCGTGCAGCACCGGCTCGGCCGCGCCCGGGTACTTGAACGAGGCGTGCTCGAACACCAGCTGCCCGCGACCGGTGAAGGTCTTGATCGGCGTGACCGGCGGCCGCACCGACGAATCCGTGTCGAGTACTTCGGAGATCCGGTCCGCGCAGACCGACGCACGCGGCACCATGATCATCACGAACACGCCCATCATCACCGAGAACAGGATCTGGATCAGATAGCTCAGGAACGCGGTCAGCGCCCCGACCTCCATCGTCCCGTTCTCGATCCGGGAGGCGCCGAACCACAGCACCGCCACGCTCGACAGGTTCAGGATCAGCATCACGGTCGGGAAGATCAGAGCCATCAACCGGCCGGCCCTGATCGCGGTGTCGGTCAGCTTCTGGTTGGCCTCACCGAAGCGCTCGACCTCGTGCGGCTCGCGGACGAACGCACGGACCACCCGGATGCCGGAGATCTGCTCGCGCAGTACCCGGTTCACCCCGTCGATGTTCTTCTGCATCTTCCGGAACTGCGGGACCATCCGGCTCGCGATGAAGCCGACACATGCGGCCAGCAGCGGTACGGCGACCGCGACCAGCCACGACAGCCCGACGTCCTCGCGGACCGCCATGATCACGCCGCCGACCATCGTGATCGGCGCCGCGACCAGCATCGTCGTGGTCATCACGACGAGCATCTGGATCTGCTGTACGTCGTTGGTGCTCCGCGAGATCAGCGTCGGCGCGCCGAACTGGTTCACCTCGCGGGCGGAGAACTCGCCGACCCGGTGGAAGACCGCCGCGCGGACGTCCCGGCCGAACAGGGCGGCCGTTTTCGCACCGAAGTACACCGCGGTGATCGTGCAGAGGATCTGCACCAGGCTGACGGCGAGCATCCAGCCACCGGTGCGCATGATGTAGGCGGTGTCGCCCTTGGCCACGCCGTTGTCGATGATGTCGGCGTTGAGGCTGGGCAGGTAGAGAGAGGCGATCGTCCCGATCAACTGCAGGACCACCACCAAGGACAGGTTTCCCGCGTACGGACGCAGGTGCGTACGCAAGACACGAAGTAACATCAATCATCCCCAGAGTCGTGATGGCGGGCACCGCCGAGCGCGTACTCGACGATGTCCTCGGTGGCCGGTGGCTGACCGGTGTGGTGCTTGCGGAGGCCGTCGAACGCGAAGTCGACGATCTCCTCGGCGGTCAGCGCGTGGCCGCCGGAAATCAGTGGGTGGGTGGCCGAGAAGGTGAGCAGCCCGATATGGCGGACCACGTCTTCGGGCGGCAGTCGCAACTGGTCCGCGTCCGGCCGGAGCAGGTCCGCGAACGCCAGGTTCGCCAGGTCCGAGTGTCGCTGCCGGCGAGCCTCGTCCATCGGGGTCGCGTTCCGGAACTCCGGTGGCCGGCGGATCCGCAGCGCGAACATCAGCTTGAACACCCCGCGGAGCCGCTTCTGACCGATCTCCACCGCGGCGATGGTCCGCTCCCGCAGCGGGAGCGAGGGGTCGACCCGCTGGATCGCCCGGACCAGATCCGAGGTGTCGAACACGGTCGCCATCGCGGCCTCGATCAGCGCGTCCTTGCTGCCGAACGCCCGGAAGATCGTCCCCTCGGCGATCCCGGCCGCTTCGGCGATCTGCTTGGTGCTGACGTCGGCCCCGAACTCCTCGAGCAACGGCAGCGCGGCCTCGACGATGGCCGCGCGTCGCTCGTCGGGTGGCAGTGGGGTCGCTCGTGGTGTCACGGATCAAAGGTAACTGAGTGAGTACTCACTCACAACTACATTTACCTGTCCGGCACAGACCGGTTCATCACCAGCGCGGAAACGCCGGCAGTGAGGCATTCGCGACCGTATTCGAACGCATGATCGATATCATACGGAACGTCGGACTCACTCCCCGCGGCAGCCCTGACCCGTGTGGACAGCGATACTTCGTACGCCGTACGCAATTGACCTCAATCTTTGTCGAGGTTCTAGCGTCGGGTTTTGTCGGTGGGGCACGGAATCATCGACGGTTCCGATCGATTCGGCCGAGCCTGGAGATCACTGCTGTGAGCATGGAGATGACCGCGTGGAACTCGATGTACCACGCGATGCACGCCCAGGACGACAAACGCCCGTTCTCACGGGCCACGATGAAGCGCATCCTCGCCTTCGCCCGACCGCACCGCAAACACCTGCTCGCCTTCCTGGTGCTCAGCATCGGCGCGGCCGTGCTGGCCGTCGCCACCCCGGTTCTGGCCGGGAAGGTGGTCGACGCCATCGTCGGCGGCAAGGCCTTCAGCGTCGTGCTGCAGTTGGCAGTGGCGATCGCGCTGATCGCGGTCGCGGAAGCGGCGCTCAGCCTGCTCACCCGCTGGTTGTCCGCCAGCATCGGCGAGGGTTTGATCCTCGATCTGCGGACCGCCGTGTTCGACCACATCCAGAAGATGCCGATCGCGTTCTTCACCCGGACGCGGACCGGCGCGCTGGTGTCCCGGCTGAACAACGACGTGATCGGGGCACAACGGGCGTTCAGCGACACGCTGTCGGGCGTCGTCAGCAATCTGGTGATGCTGGCGCTGACACTGGTCGTGATGCTCGGCGTGTCGTGGCAGATCACCCTGCTCGCCCTCATCATCCTGCCGATCTTCGTGATCCCGGCGCGCCGGATCGGGGCGCGGCTGGCCGGTCTGCAGCGAGAGGCGGCGAACTACAACGCCACGATGAGCACACAGATGACCGAGCGGTTCTCCGCGCCGGGTGCGACGTTGGTGAAGCTGTTCGGGCGGCCGGCGCGGGAGTCGCTCGAGTTCGCGATCCGCGCGCGACGCGTGCGGGACATCGGCGTACGGACGGCGATGGTGCAGTGGATCTTCGTGACGGCCTTGACGTTGGTGTCGGCGCTCGCGCTGGCTGTTGTCTATGGACTCGGCGGGTTCTACGCGCTGCGGGATCAGCTCGATGCGGGTGCGGTCGTGTCGATGGCGCTGCTGCTGACGCGCTTGTACGCGCCGCTCACTGCGCTGGCGAGCGCGCGGCTCGAGGTGATGACGGCGCTGGTGAGTTTCGAGCGGGTCTTCGAAGTACTGGATCTGGAGCCGCTCATCAAGGACAAGCCGGACGCGGGGCGGGTGCCTGAGGGGCCGGTGGCGGTGGAGTTCGCGAATGTGAGCTTTGCGTATCCCTCGGCGGACAAGGTCTCGCTGGCTTCGCTGGAAGAGGTCGCGAAGCTGGATACCCGCGGTGGGGTCGAGGTGTTGCACGACGTCTCGTTCCGGGCCGAGCCCGGGCAGATGGTGGCGCTCGTCGGATCGTCCGGTGCGGGCAAGTCGACGATCGCCCAGCTGATTCCGCGGTTGTACGACGTGGACTCGGGGGCGGTGAAGCTTGCCGGGGCCGACGTACGGGATGTGTCCGCGGAGTCGTTGCGGGAGACGCTCGGCATGGTGACGCAGGACGGTCATCTCTTCCACGATTCGATCCGGGAGAACCTGCTGCTCGCGCGGCCGGAGGCATCCGAGGAGGACCTGTGGGATGCGCTCGAGCGGGCTCGGTTGGGTGAGCTGATCCGGTCATTGCCCGATCAGCTCGACACAGTCGTCGGTGAGCGTGGGTACCGATTGTCGGGTGGCGAGCGGCAGCGGCTGACGATCGCGCGATTGCTGCTCGCACAGCCCCGGGTCGTGATCCTCGACGAGGCGACCGCCGCGCTGGACTCGACGAACGAGGCTGCAGTGCAGGCGGCGCTGACGGAAGCGCTTGCCGGTCGTACGGCGGTGGTGATCGCGCACCGGCTGTCGACGATCCGGGCCGCGGACCAGATCCTCGTGATCGAGGCCGGGCGGATCGTGGAGCGCGGTCGGCACGCGGAGTTGCTGGCGGCCGGCGGGCGGTACGAGGAGCTCTACCGGACACAGTTCGAGCAGCCTGGGGCCGATGCTGTCCCGGTGTAGATGGTTGCCTTGGGCACCAGTAGCGGGTTGTGTGACGGGGGCCGGATGTAGCGGGTCAGCGGTCAAATATCCCGCCAGCGGGATAGCGTCATTGTTACTGACGGTGGACAGGAGGATGTCGGGTTGGTGGGTACGGGGCAGGAGCTGGCTGGATGCGCGGTGGTCTTCCGGCCGGCAGATCCACCACGCACGAGCCGAATGGCGTTCTGGGACCCTGCCGGCGGAGAGCTTCCACTAGGCGTCGGTGAGCAGGTCGAGCTGCAGTTGGTCGTCGATTCCCGGCTTCAGTCGGTGCGGTCGATCGAGTTGCCGGTGGCGGACGCGGTTCCGGTGCTGGGGCGGATGCGGCGGGCGGTCGGGGCTCACGAGTCGGCGGCGTTCTGGGGCGGAGCCTCGCTGGTCGCGTTGCAGCTGGTTGCCCGGGGCAAGCTTCTTCCAGGCGTGTCCCCCGGCGGGTACGACGCCTGGCGCGTCGGGCCGCTCGACGCCGACGACGTCACCCGAATCCTCACCCTCGCCGAAGCCATGCCCCCCTCGGCCCGAGCCCTCCCGCTCGCCACCGCGCCTCACTCGGCGGAGGTGGAAGCCGCGCCGGGCTCGGCCGACCCCGGAGCCAGCTCTCCCCACGCGTCCGCACGCGCGTCCACCCCGGTCGCGCCGGGAGGCATGCCTAGCTCGGGCGCCTCGAGCGCGAGAACGCCGGGAGGCGCGCCTGGCTCGGCGGAGGCGGACGACGCGCCCGGCGCGACTGGCCCGGGAGCCGGCTCTCATCGCGCGGCCGCACGGGCGTCCACCTCGGGACCCCCCGGTGGCGCGTCTAGCTCGGGCGCCTCGAGCGCTGGAACGCCGGAAGGCGCGCCTGGCTCGGCGGAGGGGGACGCCGCGCCCGGCGCGACTGGCCCGGGAGCCGGCTCTCATCGCGCGGCCGCACGGGCGTCTACCTCGAGACCGTCCGGAGGCGCCTCTAGCGCGTCGGCTGTACGGGGCTCGGTTGGTGGGGTGCGGTTGGCGGTGGCTGAGGAGTTGGTGCGGGAGTTTCTTGATGCGGTGGCCGATGGGATGCCTCGGTCGCCTGCGGCGGCGAAGGCGCATCGGACGAATCTGTTCGCCAGCGCTACGCCGCAGCGGGCCGGGCGGTTGCGGAGTTGGGCGGACGAGGTTTCGGCGGGGCTCGACAGCGGGGTGCGGATCTCGTTGCGGATCGAGTTGGCTGACTCGCTGGCGTTCAGCGCGGTCGTGCAGCTACACAGCCTGAAGGACCCGACGCTCGTGCGGGACGCGGATGACGTCTGGGCCGAGGATGTCGCCGGCTTCGGGCCACGGGCCCGGATCGACGCGACGCTCGCGATCCGTCGTGCCGCGCGGGTCTGGCCGGCCCTCCAGCGGTTGCTCCTTTCCGCCATACCAAACCGTATGGAATTGTCGGACGAAGAGGTCGCCGAGCTGCTCGCCGGGTCGGCGCAGCGGTTGACGGCGGCCGGGGTGGATCTGCACTGGCCACGCAGCCTCGGCCGAGCGCTCACGGCCCGCGCCGCGATCACCTCCGCGGACGGCCCGCCGAGCAACCTCCCCGGATTCTTCAGCGGCGACAAAACGCTCGACTTCAGCTGGCAGGTCGCGGTCGGCGACGATCCGCTGACCGAGGCCGAGCTCGACCAGCTCGCCGAAGCCACCCGCCCGGTGGTTCGCTTGCGCGACCAGTGGATGCTGATCGATCCCGAGCTCGCCCGCAAAGCTCGCGAGCGCATCCTCAAACCGGTCACGCCGATCGACGCCCTCGGCGCCGCGCTGACCGGCACCACCGAGATCGACGGCCGCCAGATCACCGTCACCCCGACCAAGTGGCTCGACGACCTCCGCGCCCGCATCGCCGATCCCGACGCCCCCGACAGGACTGACGAGCCCATCGAAGCACCCGCCGGGCTGCAGGCAACACTGCGCGACTACCAACTGCGTGGTCTGCGTTGGCTCGCAAGGATGACCTCGCTCGGCCTCGGCGGCTGCCTCGCCGACGACATGGGTCTCGGCAAGACGATCACGCTCATCTCACTCCACCTCCACCGCCAGCAGTCCACCGACACCGCCGGCCCGACCCTCGTTGTCTGCCCCGCGTCACTCCTCGGCAACTGGGAGCGCGAGGTCCAACGATTCGCCCCTGGCACCCCGGTACGCCGATTCCACGGCACCGCCCGTTCACTCGACGACGCACAGGACGGTTTCGTGCTGACGACGTACGGGACCCTGCGCCGCGACGCCGTACGACTGGCCGACCATCGGTGGGGCCTGGTCGTCGCCGACGAGGCGCAACACGTGAAGAACCCGTCATCCGGTACGGCGAAGGCCCTGCGCACCGTGCCGGGACAAGCGCGGGTCGCGCTGACGGGCACGCCGGTCGAGAACAATCTGTCCGAGTTGTGGGCGATCCTCGACTGGACGACACCCGGGTTGCTCGGGCGACTCGGGACGTTCCGCAACCAGTGGGCCGCGCCGATCGAGGCCGACAAGGACGAGGAGGTCGCCGCACGGCTCGCGAAGCTGGTCCGCCCGTTCCTGCTCAGACGCAAGAAGTCCGACCCGGGCATCGCACCGGAGCTACCGCCGAAGACCGAGACCGACCAGCCGGTCTCGCTCACGCGCGAGCAGGTCGTGTTGTACGAGGCAACAGTCCGCGAGCTGATGGCCGAGGTCCGGGCAAGCAACCAGATGGCGCGACGCGGACTGATCGTGAAGCTGCTCACCGGCCTCAAGCAGATCTGCAACCACCCGGCGCAGTACCTGAAGGAAGGCGACAACGCCCGCCTCAGCGGTCGCTCCGGCAAGCTCGAACTCCTCGACGAACTGCTCGAGACCATCGTCGCCGAGGACGGCGCTGTCCTCGTCTTCACGCAGTACGTCGCCATGGCCCGCCTGCTCGAGCGCCACCTCGACGAGCGCGGCATCCAGACCCAGCTCCTCCACGGCGGCACGCCCGTCGCGCAGCGCGAGGCCATGGTCGACCGGTTCCAGGCAGGCGAGGTGACCGTCTTCCTCCTCTCGCTCAAGGCGGCCGGCACCGGTCTCAACCTGACCCGGGCCGATCACGTCGTGCACTACGACCGCTGGTGGAATCCGGCCGTCGAGGATCAGGCGACGGACCGTGCGTACCGGATCGGACAGACGCGTCCGGTGCAGGTTCACCGATTGATTGCCGAGGGCACCATCGAGGACCGGATCGGCGCGATGCTCGCCGCCAAACGGGAGCTGGCCGAAGCCGTTCTCAGTGGTGGCGAGGCCGCGTTGACCGAGCTGTCCGACGCGGAGCTCGCCGATCTCGTCGAGCTGCGAGGAGGTCTGCGATGAACGACGCACAGGGGTTCCCGGCGTTCGCGCGGCAACAGCGGAGTACTCGGGGGCGGTCGTGGTGGGCACGGGCGTGGGTGCAGGCGATGGAGGACACGTCGCTGGACTCCGACCAGCTGCGCAAGGGGCGCCGGTACGCCAACTCGGGACAGGTCGGGACGATCGCGATCAGCCCGGGCCGGATCGCCGCCACGGTGTACTCGCCCGAGGACACGTACGAGTCGGTCGTCCACGTCGACGAGTTGAGCGCCGAGGACTGGCGACGGTTCAGTGACCAGGTCGCGGCGCGGTCCGGTCACATCGCGGCGTTGCTGGATGGTGAAATGCCGCACGACCTGGTCGAGGCCGCCGCCGACGCAGGAGTCACGCTCTTGCCAGGCATCGGCGACCTCGACCCCAGCTGTACGTGCGACGCATGGGAGCTGCCGTGCCAGCACGCGGCCGCCCTCTGCTACCAGGTCGCCTGGCTCCTCGACGCCGACCCGTTCGTCCTGCTCCTGCTTCGCGGCCGCACGCGCGAGAGCCTCCTTGACGGACTTCAACCCTCAGAACCGACCGAGCCCGGGGTGTCGGTAGCTGAGGTCCTCGTGGCAGCCCCCAAAGCGTTGCCGGACGTGCCCGACCTGCCGAAGAAGGTCAGCCTCGACGACCTGGCGGTCACGGCTATCGAACCACCGGAGGGCATCGGGCCGGCCGTCCTCCAACTCCTCGTCCTCGACGCGGCCCGCCGAGCGAGAGTCATCCTCAACGCTCTCCTCCACGCCATCCCGGAGCCGCAACCGTTGGACGAGTGGCAGGACGCCATCCGCCTGGCTGCAGACTTCCCCGAGCTCATCACACCGTTGGCCGAGGCAACCGGCAAGGACCTTGCCCTCGGCATCCAAGCCTGGCGTTACGGCGGCGCGCCCGGCCTCGACGTCCTCGAACACACCTGGACGCCCAACCCTGCCGACCTCAACCGGGCACGGACCGGGCTCCAGGCCGCGGACGTCACCGCCTCGGACAACCGGCTGACGATCGGCACCGACGCCCAGGTCAGGCTCGATCGCAACGGCCGATGGCACCCGTACCGGCTCGTCGACGACGTCTGGACGCCGGCCGCTCCCCCGTCCCCGGATCCGCTCGTCGCCGACTGGTAAATCCGGTGCGCCCACCCGGTCCACCCGGTTAGGGTGGCCGCGACTTCGAAGGAGGAGGTGGGTTGATGACCGCGATGTTCCGGGCTGCCGCGCGCCCGGTCACTCAACCTCATCCACCAACCTTCGAAAGGGACCATCGTTGTCCATCACCTGGAACACGCGCGTCGAGACACCGGCCGACGTCGAACTGATCCGCGACATCACCCGGCAGGCCTTCGGCCGCCAGTACGAGGTCGACTTCCTCGACGCCCATCGCGCCGACCCGGTCGCTTGGCTTCCCGGTCTCATGATCGTCGCGACCACGCCCGACGATCGGCCGGTTGCCTACGCGGCTCTCACCCGCTGCCATATCGGCGACAAGCCCGTCCTCTCGCTCGGGCCGGTCGCCGTGCTTCCGGCGTACCAGAAGCAAGGGGCCGGCAGTGCGGCCGTGAGAGCCGCGCTGGCCACGGCACGTGACCGTGGCGAAGGAACGGTTGTCGTGCTCGGTCACGACACGTACTACCCGCGGTTCGGCTTCCGGCAGGCGACCGAGTTCGGCGTCCATCACCCGCAGTACGACGGACCGAACCTGATGGCGCTCGCGCTGGACGACCGCGCCGTGCCGGCCGGGGATCTCACGTACCCCGTCACCGTCTGAAATCGGGTCGCCGGAGGCCGTGCCGCAGCCTCCGGCGACCCTACGGTCGTCGGCGTTGAACGTTCCACTGCGAGTACGGCGAGCGGTCGTAAAAGGTTCAGCCAAACTCGCCGAATCACTTGCGCACCCACCTTGTATACATGAAACAGTCGACGGAACCGCCTACTCAGGAGCCCGCGATGACTCGTCGACTTCCGCTGTCGCTGACCCGTTTCACCGTGAGTAACCGCCACCGGAAAGCAGCCGGAGCCGCCGCCGCTGCCATCGCGCTGGCCCTGGTCGGCACGGCCTGCTCCCCCGTTCAGCCTGCCGCGAACGACACCAGCAGCGGCGCGCAGACGCCGAGCGGACAGGACGTGTTCGGCGAGCCTGCCGACGCCTCGCAGGTCAAACAGGGCGGCACGCTGACGGTTGCCCTGTCCGCCGACCCGGACAAGCTCGACCCGACGCTGTCACGCAGCCTCTACTCGCGCTACGTCTTCCACACGATGTGCGAGAAGCTCTACGACCTCGGATCGGACGCGAAGGTCGTGCCGCAGCTCGCCACCGCGCTGCCGACGATCTCCTCCGACGGCCTGAGCCTGACGATCCCGTTGAAGCAGGGCGTGAAGTTCGCCGACGGCGGGACGTTCGACTCGAACGCGGTGAAGATCTCGCTGAACCGAGACCTCACGCTCGCCGGCTCCGCCCGCAAGAGCGAGCTCGGCCCGATCACCTCGATCGAGACGCCGGACCCGAAGACGGTCGTCATCAAGCTGTCGAAGCCGTTCGCCCCGCTGACCGCCGCGCTGGCCGACCGGGCCGGCATGGTGCTCAGCCCGGCCGCCGTCGCGAAGCTCGGTGCGAACTTCTCCAACGCGCCGGTCTGCGTCGGCCCGTTCAAGTTCGCCAGCCGCGTCGCGCAGAACTCGATCAAGGTCGTGAAGGACCCGCTGTACTACGACGCCGCGAAGGTGCACCTCGACGCGATCGAGTACCGGATCATCACCGACTCGAGCATCCGATCGGCGAACCTGAAATCCGGCGACGCGCAGGTGGCCGACTCGTTGTCGACGCAGGACACCCCGGCGTTGCAGAAGGACGACAGTGTGACCGTGCTGCAGTCGCAGTCGCTCGGGTACCAGGGTCTGACCATCAACATCGGCAACTCGAACGGCATCGGGAATCCGCTGAAGTCGCTCGGTACTCCGCTCGCGAAGGACCCGCGGGTGCGGCAGGCGCTGGCGTTGTCGATCGACCGCGACGCGTTGGTGAAGTCGCTCTTCGGCGGCCTCAACACCGTTGCCTGCTCGCCGATCTCCCCGAAGAGCGAGTTCACCTCGGATGCGGCGCAGGTCTGCCCGGCGCACGATCCGGCGAAGGCGAAGCAGTTGCTCGCCGATGCGGGCGTGAATACGCCGTACAAGGTCGAGATGGTCACGTCGAACAACCCGGACAGCCTGCGGCTCGCGCAGGCGTTGCAGGGGATGGTGAAGGAGGGCGGATTCGACCTGGTGATCAAGCCGGTCGAGTACGCCGCGCTGCTCGACCAGCAGGACCGTGGTGACTTCGAACTGCTCCAGCTGGGATGGTCCGGCCGGGTCGACCCCGACGCCAACATCTTCAACTTCGTCGGCACCACCGGCAGCCAGAACGTCTCCGGCTACAGCAGCCCGGACCTCGACAAGCTCCTGACCGACGCGCGTCAGTCCACCGACCAGGCGCAGCGCGTCAAGCTGTACGGCGACGTGGTCACCAAGCTCCAGCAGGACGACCCGATCATCTACATGTACCGCCAGCGCAACCTCACCGGCGTCTCCAAGAAGCTCCTCGGCATCCAGGTCTACCCGGACGGCGTGATCCGCACAGCCTTCGCGGGGTTCGCCAAGTGAGGCGGTACCTCCTCAACCGGCTGTGGCAATCGCTGGTGACGCTCGTGCTCGCGACGATCGTGGTGTTCGTCGGAGTCCGGGCGTTGCCGGGTGATCCGGCGTTGGCGCTCGCCGGAGAGGATCGCGACCCCGAGTCGTTGCGGGCGATCCGGCAGCAGTACGGTCTGGATCAGTCGTGGCTGGTGCAGTTCTGGCAGTTCGTCAGTCATGCCGCGCGGGGCGATCTGGGCCAGTCGATCCGGACCGGCGCCCCGGTGCGGTCGATGATCCTCAGCGCGTTGCCGGTGACGATCGAATTGTCGGTGCTCGCGATCCTGATCGCCGGCGTCATCGGCGTCGGCGCGGGAGTCGTAGCCGCAGTACGGCGGGGTGGGCCGGCCGAATGGGCCGCGAACGCCCTTGCACTGCTGGGATTATCGGTCCCGCACTTCTGGCTCGGGCTGATGGCGATCCTGTACCTGTCCGTTGCCCTCGGCCTCTTTCCCGCGTCCGGCTTCGTCCCGTTCTTCACCAACCCGGTGGACAACCTTCACCACCTGATCCTGCCCGCGCTGATCCTCGGCACCGGCCTGGCCGCGGTCATCATGCGCCAGACCAGATCCTCGATGCTCGACGCGCTCAGTGCCGACTACATCCGGACGGCCGAAGCCAAGGGCCTCCCGCCCAAGGCAGTGATCGGAAAGCATGCCCTGCGCAACAGTCTCATCGTGGTCGTCACGATCGTCGGGCTCCAGCTGGGCGCGCTGATCTCGGGCGCCGTCGTCACCGAACGGATCTTCGCGCTGCCCGGCTTCGGCAAGCTCACCGTCGACGCCGTCTTCCAGCGCGACTACCCGGTCATCCAGGCGGTCGTGCTCGTCACAGCGACGGCGTACATCGTGATCAATCTGCTCGTAGACCTCCTGTACTCCGTCATCGACCCGCGGATCCGCGTGCGAGGTGAGGCATGATGGCAGTCGCCGAAGCGATCGCGCCCCCGCGGAGCAACAGCCGCCGAGTGGTACGCCGGGTGTTCCGCAACCCGCTCGCACTGACCGGCCTCGCAGTACTCGCGATCGGGGTCGTCCTCGCGGTGTTCGCGAACTGGCTCGCGCCGCACGACCCCACCCAGACGCACCTGAGCAACGCGTTCGCCCCGCCAGGGACGGCCGGGTATCTGCTGGGCACCGACGACCTCGGCCGGGATGTCCTGTCGCGCATCATGTTCGGCCTGCGTGCGTCGTTGCACGTCGGCCTTCTCGCGGTCGCGTTCTCGCTGGTGATCGGCGTGCCGCTCGGGCTGATCGCGGGATACTTCCGTACGGTCGACGCGCTGATCTCGCGGTTCACCGACCTGGTCCTGGCGTTCCCGTTCCTGATCCTCGCCGTCGGGCTGGCCGCGATCCGCGGCGCGAGTCTCGGCAACGCGGCGATCGCGATCGGCATCGCTCAGATCCCCGGCATGATCCGGATCGTCCGCTCGGAGACGCTGCGGCTCAAGTCGCTCGACTTCGTCGCCGCCGCGATCGTCGAGGGCGCCAGTGATGCGTGGGTGCTCGGTCGGCACATCCTGCCGAACGCCGGCTCGGCGGTGATCGTGCAGGCCACCGTCGGTATCCCGGCCGCGATCCTCGGCGAGGCCGTGCTGTCCTTCCTCGGCCTCGGCATCCAGCCGCCGGCACCGAGCCTCGGCACGATGCTGGCCGATGCCCAGCAGTTCGCGTCCCGGGCGCCCTGGGCCGCGGTGATGCCCGGCGTCGCGATCATGCTGCTGACGCTGGCGTTCAACATCGTCGGCGACAGCCTCCGCGACGCCCTCGACCCGAAGGCGAGCCGCCGATGACTGTATCCACTAATGGATCTACTAACGGGCAAGTCCTCGCAGTCAAAGACCTGTCCGTCACGTTCCGGACCGAGGACGGCCGGGTGTCGGCGGTCGACAACGTCAGCTTCGACGTCGCGGACGGCGAAGTCCTCGCGGTCGTCGGCGAATCCGGCTGCGGCAAGAGTGTCACCGCGATGAGCATCGCCGGGCTCCTCCCCCGCACCGCGACCGTCGGCGGTTCGGTCCGGCTCGACGGCACCGAGCTGATCGGCGCCGACAAACGCACGCTCCGCTCGATCCGTGGCCGCGAGGTCGCGTACATCTTCCAGGAGCCGACCACCTCGCTGAACCCGGTCTTCACCGTCGGCCACCAGATCAGCGAAGTACTGCGAACGCACATCGGCCTGAACCGCCAGGCAGCAGAGGCCCGCGCGATCGAGCTGCTCAAACTCGTCGGCATCCCGTCCGCGGAGCGTCGTATCAGCGACTATCCACACCAACTCTCCGGCGGTATGCGCCAGCGAGTGATGATCGCGATGGCCGTCGCCTGCGACCCGAAGGTCCTGATCGCCGACGAGCCCACCACGGCGCTCGACGTCACGATCCAGGCCGGCATCCTCGACGTACTGCGAGGTCTGCGCGAACGCCTCGGCACGAGCATCGTCCTGATCACGCACGACCTCGGCGTCGTCGCGGACCTCGCCGACCGGGTCGCGGTGATGTACGCCGGGCGCGTGGTCGAGACCGCGGAGGTGCACGAGATCTTCGCCAGGCCCCAGCACCCGTACACGGTCGGACTGCTCGGTGCGTCCCCGGCCGCCGGACGGCATGCGGAGACTCATCGACTGAGCGAGATTCCCGGCCTCGTGCCGGTCCTGTCCGAGCAGCCGGACGCCTGTACGTTCGCCGACCGCTGCTCCCGGGCCGGCGAGACCTGTACGACGTCGCAGCCCGAGCTCACCGCCGGCGTACATCGGGTCGCGTGCTGGCACCCGGTCCGAGAAGCCGTGGAGGTCTGATGGAATCCGTCGCCCTGGAGGTGGAGGACCTCGTCATGCACTTCGGGCCGGTGCGCGCCGTCGACGGGGTCACGCTCCGGATCAAGCAAGGCTCTGTGGTCGCGTTGGTCGGCGAGAGCGGTAGCGGGAAGTCGACCGTTGGCCGCTGCATAGTCCGGCTGCTGGAGCCCACCGATGGAACGGTCCGGCTGGCCGGAGTCGATGTGACCCATCTGTCCCGTCGTCAACTCCGCCCGCACCGCCGCGACGTGTCGATCGTCTTCCAAGACCCGGCCGGATCGCTCGACCCTCGGTTTACCGTCGGCGACATCGTCGGCGAGCCGCTGCGGCTGATGCGACGCAAGGACATCCCCGCCAAGGTCCGTGAGGCACTGCGCCGCGTCGGTCTGCGCCCTGAGGTCGCCCAGCGCGCCCCACATGAGCTGTCGGGCGGTCAGCGCCAGCGGGTCAGCATTGCGCGCGCACTGATCTCCGAGCCTCGGCTATTGGTCGCAGACGAGCCGACCAGTGCGTTGGACGTGTCGGTGCAGGCCTCCGTCCTCAATCTGCTCGCCGACCTCCAGCGGGACCTCGGGTTTGCCTGTCTGTTCATCACGCACGACCTGTCCGCGGTCGAGTACCTCGCGGACGAGGTCGCGGTGATGTACCTCGGCCAGTTGGTCGAGCAGGGTCCGCGGGCCCGCATCTTCGGCAGCCCGTCCCATCCCTATACGCAGGCGCTGCTGTCCGCGGCGCCCGTACCCGATCCAGCCGAGCAGCGTGCCCGACGGCCCGTCCTGCTCGGCGACGACCTGCCGTCGGCGATCGATCCGCCGCCCGGGTGCCGCTTCCACACGAGATGCCCGGTGGCCGTGGACAAATGCCGGACAGTCGTGCCGGAGAAACGCACGATCGGCGAGGCTGGACACCAGGTGGCCTGCCACCTCGTCAACGACGACGGCACCGGACCCGACGTACGACCAACAGAAGGAGTAGCCCGATGACGTTCACCACCCGGCCCACGCTGCGGGGCACGTTCGGGATGGTTTCGTCCACGCATTGGCTGGCGTCGCAGTCGGCCATGCGGATCCTCGAGCTCGGCGGGAACGCGTTCGACGCGGGCGCCGCGGCCGGATTCGTGCTGCACGTGGTCGAGCCGCACCTCAACGGGCCCGGTGGTGAGGTGCCGGCGATCATCGCGACCGCCGACGACCCCGCGCCGCGCGTGCTGTGCGGCCAAGGTGTCGCCCCGGCCGGCGCGACGATCGAGTACTACCGCTCGCTCGGCCTTACGCTGGTGCCCGGCTCAGGCCCGCTGGCCGCGACGGTCCCGGGTGCCGTCGACGCCTGGCTGCTCCTGCTGCGTGATCACGGCACGCTGCCGCTGCGCGTCGTACTGGAGCCCGCGATCGAGTACGCGCGTAACGGCCATCCGCTGGTGCCGCGGGTCGCCGACACGATCAGCACCGTGCAGGAGTTGTTCGAGAACCACTGGCAGACATCGGCCGCGCTCTGGCTCAAGGACGGCCGGCCGGTGAGCGGACGGTTCAGCAACGAGGCGTACGCCGCGACGCTCGAGAAGCTCGTCGTCGAAGGCGAGGCGGCTGGGGCGGACCGGCAGTCCCAGATCGAGCAGGCGCGGAGGAGCTGGCGGGAAGGGTTCGTCGCTGAGGCCGTGGACAAGTTCGCGCGGCTGCCACACCGTGACTCCAGCGGCGAGGACCACGCCGGGCTGATCACGGGCGCTGACATGGCCGCCTTCGAGGCGACCTGGGAGGACCCCGCGACGTACGACTGGAACGGGTACACGGTCGCCAAGACCGGTCCTTGGGGACAAGGGCCGGGCCTGCTGCAGTCGCTCGCCGTGCTCGCGGCGCTCGGCGACGTCGACCTGGACAGCGCCGAGGGCGTGCACGCGACGGTCGAGGTGATGAAGCTGTCGTACGCCGACCGCGAGGCCTGGTACGGCGACGGCGCCGACGTACCGCTCGACACGCTCCTCTCGCCCGGGTACGCCGCCGACCGGGCGAAGCTGATCGGTCGGAACGCGTCGCTCGACCTTCGACCCGGCAGTCCGGACGGGCGCGAGCCGCGGCTCGCGTCGTATGCCACCGACAACAGCATCGGCACCGCAACCGGTGACGCAACGACCGGCGAGCCGACGGTGTCGTCCGGTGGCGTGACGCGCGGTGACACCTGCCATGTCGACGTGATCGACAAGTGGGGCAACATGATCTCCGCGACGCCGAGCGGTGGCTGGCTGCAGTCGTCGCCGACGATCCCGGAGCTCGGGTTCTGCCTCGGCAGCCGGGCGCAGATGTTCTGGCTCGAGGAAGGGCTGCCGGCCTCGCTCGCGCCGGGCAAGCGGCCGCGCACCACGTTGACGCCGACCCTCGTGCTCCGTGACGGTGAACCGCTGATGGCGTGTGGGTCACCCGGTGGCGACCAGCAGGACCAGTGGCAGTTGCTGTTCCTGCTCCGGCACCTCGGCGCCGGGATGGATCTGCAGGAGGCGATCGACGCGCCGGCCTGGCACACCACCGGCTTCCCGTCGTCGTTCTACCCGCGCACCACGGAGCCCGGCGGCGTGGTCGTCGAGACCCGGGTCGGCAAGGACATCCGCGACGAGTTGGTACGGCGCGGGCACGTCGTCACCGATTCGGATCCGTGGAGCCTCGGCCGGCTGTGCGCCGTACGGAAGGAAGCCGACGGGGTGCTGGCCGCGGCGGCCAACCCGCGCGGGATGCAGGGCTACGCAGTCGGACGCTGACCGAACGCTGCCTTCGCGGCCGCCTCCACATGCAGGCGGGCGGCCGTGGTGGCGGCGGCTGCGTCACGTGCCTCGATCGCGTCGACGAGGCGGACATGCTCCTCGGACGAGTGCGGCGCGCGCTGGGCCGCACCGACACGAAACACCCAGTGGACGTGGTAGTACATCGCCGATGAGATCGAGTGCAGCCAGCGGTTCTCGCTGACCTCGATCACCGCGCGGTGGAACGCACTGTTGAGCTCGGCGACGCGGTCGAAGTCCTCGACCTCGGTGGCTTTGCTCGCATCGTCGATCAGCCTGCGCAACGTGGCGATCCCCTCGGACGTCGCGCGTTCGGCCGCGAGACCCGCAGCCAGCGTTTCGAGCTGTTCCCGCACGGCGAACAGGTCGCGGACCGCGGTCTCGTCGAGGGTCGCGACTACGGCGCCACGGCGCGGGAGGATCTGGACGAAACCCTCGGCCTCGACCACTCGGAGCGCCTCACGCACCGGGTTCCGCGAGACCCCGAAGTCGTCCGCGAGCCGGGTTTCGGTCAGCCGCTCCCCCTGGCGGTAATCGCCGTCGATGATCCGCCGGCGCAGCTCCGCGAGCACCTGCTCGCGCAGCGCGACATGATCGGCACCGATCGTGCGGATCGCCTGGTCCCGCGTGGCCTCCCCATCCAGTTGCTCCACCCGTTCGCTCCTCTCCCCGTTCGCCTCTCCCCGTGTGACCTGCGCGCCACGGTAGCCGATCGGCCGACCGGCGGCACGTGATCCCGCAAGCGGGTTAAGTTGGCGGCTTGAGCATTCGACTGATTCCCCTGACAGATCCCGACTGCCGGCCGTCCAGCCGCCGCATCGCGTGGCTGGCCGCGGAGGACGACGGCACGCCGGTGGGGTCCGCGTTCCTCCGGCTCGACAGCCGGCCCAAGTACTCGCATCTGGGTGAGTTCGAGCTCACCGTGCACCCGGCCGAGCGTCGCCGCGGAATCGGGTCGCAGTTGCTCGATGCGGTGGTCGCCGGCGCGCGGGACAACCAGGTCCGGACGCTGCTCGCCGATGTGAACGTCGAGTCGGTCGGCGACCATTTCCTCGAGCATCACGGCTTCGAGATCGGGCTGACGCTGATCTACACGCGGCTCGACCTGTCCGACACGGTTCCCGACGTACCCGAGGTGTCCGGGTATCGGCTGATCTCGTGGGATGGCGTCGTACCGGATGAGCTGGTGCAGTCGTTCACCGATGCCCGCACCGGGATGGACGACGCGCCGATGGGGACGATCTCGGCCGGGCCGGACGTGTGGGATGTCGAGCGGACGCGGCACGCCGCGCAGGTGATCGCCCAACGTGGCGATCACCTTTCCGTCGTTGCAGCTGTCGATGAGACCGGCCAGATCGTCGGCTTCACCGAGGTCGTCGTACCAGGCGATGGGAAGGGCGACGGGCAGCACTACGGCACCGCCGTACTCCCCGCCCACCGCGGCCGCGGCCTCGCCCTCTGGATGAAGGCCGCCCAGATCCACAAGACGCGCCATCGCTTCCCCGACCTCGACGGCCTCCTCACCGACACCGTCGACACCAACGCCGCCATGCGCCGAACCAACACCCGCCTCGGCTACCGCCCGGGCTACGAGGTCAACCGCCGCAAGCTGGACGTCTGACTACTGGCCGAGGATCCTTTGAACGGCCGCGGTCGTGATCGGGTGGTAGCCGGGGCGGGCTTTGGCGAAGACTTCGGCGGCGAAGGCTCGGTCCGTGCCGGCCAGGGCCTGGTAGACGGGGAGGACCAGTTTCATCCGGCCGACCTTGGTAAGGAACTCGGCCATCTCGGCGTACGCCGCCTCGTAGCTGCTGGCGGCGACGATCTGGTACCAGCGGCGGGCGATCTCGCCGTTCGCAGTGCCGGTGAGGCCGAACGCGCGATCCAGCTGCTGCAGGAGAAGCGGGCTCAGTACGTCGGGGGCCGCGTCGAGGAAGCGCAGCCACTCCTGCGTGGTCCACTGCCCCGCGCCCTGCGGCAGCTCGCCCGTCTTCAGCCAGAGATCGCGCGCCTCGTCGACCACCTGGAACCGCTGCGACACCGCACGCGCCGCGAACGCCGGGATGCCCGGCTCGTACAACCAAGCCGCGAGCTCGTCGTCCGTCACCACATCCGGGTGCTGCGAGATCAGGTGCTCCTGCAGGTGCTCGACGAAGTTGTCCGTGTTGATGCTCCGGAACGCGAACCGGTCGAAGTACCCGCGCAGGAACGGATCGAACACCTCGCGCGAGAACCGCTCCTCCAGCCACGACAGGAACCACGACCCCTTCAGCGGGCCGGTCGACGTCTTCCCGTGGTACTCCGAGCGGTGGTGCAGCCCGGGCAGCTCGACCGCCAGCTCGGCCGGTGTCAGCGGGTCCAGCTTCACGACCGTCGCGTGCTGCTTGATCGCGGTCTCCATCAGCGCGAACTCGGTCCCGTAGACAGCCTCGACGATCCGGTTCTCGACGTACGACGTGAAGCCTTCGTTGAGCCAGATGTCGTCCCAGCTGTCCTGCGTGACCAGGTTGCCCGACCAGCTGTGCGCGAGCTCGTGCGCGATCACGCTGACCAGCGACTTGTCCCCGATCACCACGGTCGGCGTCGCGAACGTCATCCGCGGGTTCTCCATGCCGCCGTAGGGGAACGATGGCGGCAGCACGAGCAGGTCGTACCGGCCCCAGCGGTACGGGCCGAACAGCTCCTCGGTGACCCGCATCATCTCTTCGGTGTCGGAGAACTCGGTCGCCGCCTGCCGCACCGTCGCCGGCTCCGCCCAGACGCCGGACCGCTCGCCGAGCGGCTCGAACACCAGGTCGCCCGCCGCGATCGCCAGCAGGTACGACGGGATCGGCTCGGGCATCACCACGTCGTACGAACCGGTCCGGCGCGACGTCGTGCCGTTGTCGGCACTCATCAGCACCATCAGCTCCGGCGGCGCGGTCACGTGAGCGGCGTAGCTGAACCGCACGCTCGGGGTGTCCTGCACCGGGACCCAGCTGCGGGCATGGATCGCCTGCGACTGACTGAACATGAACGGCATCACGCCGCCGGCCGTCATCGCGGGCTCCAGCCACTGCAGACCGGTCGCGGTCGGCGCCGTCCGGTAGCTCACCTTGACCCGCGGGTGTCTCGCAGTACGGATCGTCAGCGCGGCGCCGAGCTCCTTGTCCGGAACGGCCAGGCTGTACTCGAGCGGCTCCCAGCCGTCGGCGGTCTGCCCCTCGACGCCCAGCACGGTGAGGTCGCGGGTGTCCAGGACGAGGCGGTCACCGCTGTGTGACTCTGTGCCGGTCCAGGCGAGAGTGTGCGTGGCACTACCGGCCAGCACCTTCTCGTCGAAGTCGAGCCCGAGGTCGAGCTCGAGATGGGTGGTCCGAACCAGGGCAGGCTCGGCGTAGGAGTGGCGATCGTGCGTCACGGAAGCTCCCCGAGTGAGGCGTCCGGGGAACAGTACCCAGGTCCCAGCCAGATCGGACGTCCGATCTGAGCCAGCCGCACCACCGTGCCAAAACCCTGCTTCGGTCCTGACACAGGTTGCGGAAACGGGGGTGCGGCCTAGCAGACTGTGACCATGATGACCCAGGGGAATCCGGATCTGGTGCTGAGAAAGCGGCCGTTCGGATCCTGGCTGCTCGGTCCGGCCGACCAGAGCACGCGGCGGCTGCGGCTGCGCCTGCAGGTCCTGATGACCACGTTCTCGATCGGCACCAACCTGATCGGCGCGCTGGTGGTGTTCGTCCTCGCGGTCTACGTGCTCCCGGGCCCGTCGCTGATCGATCAGCTGCAGCTCGCGGACGCGATCATCATCCCGGCGTACTTCGTGCTCGCGATCGCGGTCGGATGCGTCTGGAGCACGCGGCTGACCCGTCGGGTGACACGCTGGGTGGAGCTCGAGCGGCCGGCCACCCGCCGGGAGCAGATCGCCACGCTGCAGTTGCCGCTGCGACTCACGCTCATCCAGGTGCTGCTCTGGCTGGTCGCAGCCCTGATCTTCACCGTGATGACAGTGCTCCTGCAGCCGGAGAACGCGCTGCGCGTCGCCCTCACGGTCATCGACGGCGCGATCATCACCTGCTCGGTCTCGTATCTGCTGACCGAGTTCGCGCTCCGGCCGGTCGCCGCGCGGGCGCTGGCCGACTCACCGCCGCCGCGACGACTGCTCGCGGCGGGGTTGAAGGCGCGGACGGTCTTCTTCTGGGCGGTCGGTTCCGGCGTACCGGTGGCCGGGCTGATGGTGGCCGCCGTACTCGCGCTGATCGAGGGCGATGTCACCTCGACGCGACTCTCGGTCGTGATCCTTGCCTTGGGCATCGTGGCGCTCGGCAACGGCTGGCTGCTGACGATGCTGTCGGCGCGGTCCGTGGTGGCGCCGGTCCGGTCGGTGCGGGACGCGCTCAGCCTGATCGGCGAAGGCCGGCTCGACGTGAGCATCCCGGTCTTCGACGGCACCGAGTTGGGTTCGTTGCAGGCGGGGTTCAACCGGATGGCCGAAGGACTGCGCGACCGCGAGCGGATCCGGGACGTCTTCGGCCGGTATGTCGGTCCCGGCGTCGTGCAGGAGGCGCTGAGCAGCGACCGGCTCGGCGGCGAGGAGCGGTACGTCGCGGTGCTGTTCGTCGATCTGGTCGGCTCGACCGAACTCGCTCTGGACCGGCCGCCGACCGAGGTCGTGGAGCTGCTCAACCGGTTCTTCGCGATCGTGGTCGACGAGGTGGACCGGCAGGGCGGGTTCGTGAACAAGTTCGCCGGTGATGCGGCGCTGGCGATCTTCGGGGCGCCGGCCGAGCTCGCGGATCCGGCCGGGAGCGCGTTGTGCGCCGGGCGGGAGCTGGCGCGCCGGCTCGACGAAGAGTTGCCGGAGGCAACCGCCGGGATCGGCGTGACGGCCGGGATCGTGGTGGCCGGTACGGTCGGCGACGTGCGGCGGCACGAATACACCGTGATCGGCGATCCGGTGAACGAGGCGGCGCGGCTGAGCGAGCTGGCGAAGGCTGCACCAGGTCGGTTGATCGCCTCGATGGCCGCGGTCGAGCAGTCGGCGCCGGTCGAGGCCGATCAGTGGCGGACCACCGAGCAGATCACTGTGCGCGGACGGTCGGCTCCGACTCGGCTGGCTGTCCCTGGCTGATCAGCTGATGCAGCAGCGCGGAGCCGTACAGCATCGCCTTGGTCTGGCGGTCGTGTGCTGCGCGACGCTCGGCGATCGCAGTACGCAGGGCCTCGGTGCTGCCCGTCCTTCGGAGGCCGTCGAGGACCGGTCTGATCTGCTCGAAGTAGTACCGACCTTGGCGGAGCATGTGGATGATCCGTGCGTCACGGACCTGTTCGGGTCCATAGCGGCGGTACTTCGTTCCCGGCTCTCGGGTTGGCGCGAGCAGGCCCGCAGCTTCCCAGACTCGTAACGCCGAGGTTCGAATGCCCAGGCGGTGCGCCAACTCGCCAACGAGCAGGGACGGCCCGGTGAGTTCGTCGACGTTCTCGGCGGCGAGTGCGGCGAGGGCTTCACTCGCGGCGTCGGTTGCGAGGCGTTGCTCGTGGAGTGCGGCGTGGGCTGCGTCGACGAGGCGGTAGGCACGCCCTTCGTCGCCGTCGTGGACGGCGCGCATGATCTCGCTGGCGGTCTCCGCGCCGAAGCCCGGCGCGAGCGCGCGGTAGGTCAACAGCGCCGAGACGTGCTCCGGACCGTACTGCCGGTACCCGGTGTCGGACCGCGGCGCCGGCGGCAGGATGCCGGCCGCTTCGTAGTTGCGAACGAGCTGGGTCGAGACCCCGGCCCGGCGGGCCAGGTCAACCGGCCGGAGGCCCATGTGTCACCGGCCGCCGGAGACGTCGACCGTCGTCCCGGTCATGTACGACGCGCGATCCGAGGCGAGGAACGCGATCACCTCCGCGACCTCCTCGGCCTTGCCGGGACGGGCCAGCGGAGGCGTCGCACCGAGGCGATCCAGTCGGCCCGCCTCGTGGATGTCCGTCTCGATCAGGCCGGGGCGCACGCCCAGCACCCGGATGCCTTCCTTCGCGACCTCGTTGCCCAGGCCTGTGGTGAGCGCGTCGACGGCCGCCTTGCTCGCGGCGTAGTCGACGTACTCGCCGGCCGACCCGAGGACCGCCGCCCGAGACGAGACGTTGACGATCACTCCCCCGGCGCCGCCGTACGCCGTGGACATCCGGCGTACTGCGGCACCGGCGACGAGAAATGCGCTGATCGAGTTGATCCGGAACACCCGGTCGAGCCGCTCGGCGTCGTACTCCGCGACGCGGCCCCCGGGCGAGACGACACCGGCGTTGTTGATCACGGCACCGATCGGACCGAGCTCGGCGGTCACGGTGTCGAAGAGGCGCTCGATCTGGTCCGGCTCGACGACATCAGCCTGTACGGCGATCGCGCGCCGTCCGAGCTCCTCGCACGCCTTCACCACGCGGGCCGCCTCGTCGGCTCGCGTCCGGTAGTTGACGCCCACATCCCAGCCGTCCGCCGCGAGCGCGACTGACGCGGCCGCGCCGATCCCGCGACTCCCACCCGTGACCAGCACTACCCCACGTCCGACACTCATGCGGCCCACTCTTTCATGCGGCCCACGCTGTCATCCGGCGGTCACGCAGGCGGCAGGACGAACTGCAACTGGGTCTCGGTGTCGTTGAATCCGACCGAGCGGTAGATCCGAACCGCGAGGTAGTCCGGATCCGCGACCATCACCAGCGTCCGTGCGCCGCCCTCGGTCAGTCCATACGTCGACGCGTGGTGGACGAGTGTGCCGGCCAGACCGCGACCGCGATCCTCGTGCGACGTCTGCACAGTCTGGAAACGTGCAACGCCTTTGCCGTCGAACATCAGCCCGAGCGAACTCTGCAGCCGATCGCCGTCGAACGCACCGAACCACTTGCCGTGGCCGGCCTCGACCAGCGCGCGCTGGGTCGCCACCTTGCGCCGGGTGAAGTCCTCGTAGTCGGCGTCGACCGTCATATCCGCAGTGGCGATGCCCTGATCGAACAGTTGCGCCCAGTCGTCGTCACCGTCCAGGAAGCGGTACGTCGCCTCGGTGTTCGGCCGCGGCGGCGGGACGACCCGATCGGCCGTCATCACGACGCTCCGGTCGACCTTGAGGCCGGTGGCGGTCACCTCGTTCTCCGCGCCGATCTCGCCGTCCACGCTGTCGATGCCGAGGGCAACGTGTTTCGCGGCAGGGAACTCGCGGCGGAAGTCCTCCAGGCGGATCTTCGCGTCGTCCGGCGCGAACGGGGTGCGGTACAGCAGGAAGTTGCCCCACCAGAAGCCGGGGTTGGCCGGCGTACGCACGACGACGTACTCACCGGTGTCGCGGAAGGTGCTTCCGCCCAGCTCCAGCAGCAACAGGTCGGTGCGGTAACCGAGGCTCGTGATCTCCACACTTCCATCCTCACTGTCGCGTCAATCGAGTTCTCCTTGACATGCAGCCGTCTGGCTGCCTATGTTTGTCACGCAGCCAAGCGGCTGCATGACCATCGGAGGCGTGATGGACGACGAGGTGTTCCGTGCGCTGGCCGACCCGAGCCGGCGGCAGCTGCTCGACATGCTGAACGCCCGCAACGGCCAGACGCTGCGCGAGCTCTGCGCCGGGCTGGACATGGCGCGGCAGTCGGTGAGCAAGCACCTCACGATCCTCGAGACCGCGAACCTCGTCACCACCGTGTGGCGCGGGCGGGAGAAGCTGCACTACCTCAACGCCGAGCCGATCAACGCGATCGCCGACCGCTGGATGACCCAGTACGACCGTCGGCGGGCGCAGCTGTTCGCCGATCTCAAGACGGCTTTGGAGGCCGAACCGACCATGAGCGACAACGACTTCGTCTACACGACCTACATCAGGACCACGCCGGAGCGGCTCTGGCAGGCGCTCACCGAGCCGAAGTTCACCGAGCAGTACTGGAACCTGTCCCACGAGACCGACTGGAAACCCGGCTCGGAGATGGTCTGGCACATGGGCGACGTGTCCATGACCGGCCCGGGGCAGGTCGTCCTCGAGCACACGCCGTACACGCGGTTGTCGTACGCCTGGCACCACATCACGCCGGACTTCGCGAAGGCTGTCGATCTACCGGCCGACGTGTACGAGAAGACCAGCCGCGAACCGCTGTCCACCGCGACCTTCGAGCTGGAGCCGGTCGATGACAAGGTGAAGCTGACCGTCATCCACAGCGGCTTCGGGCCGGACAGTGTGCTGCGAACCATGATCCAAGACGGATGGCCGGCGCTGCTGTCCGACCTGAAATCCCTCCTCGAGCTGTCCCCCGTGCACTAGCAGCGCTACGGGCGTTTGTGGATGACCAGGGGCAGGACGGCGGTGGCGCCGGCTTCTCGGAGTTTGGCGGCGGCTACCGTGACGGGCCACTGGGACGACGTGGCGTCCACGAGCAGGAGGATCGTGCGGCCGGCGATTGCCTGGGCTGTGAGGTCGTCGACCTGGAGGCCGTCTCGCCAGACTCTTGCCTCTTCTGCTGAGGAGAGGTCGTCGGTGTAACCGGTGCGGTCGACTGTCAGCTCCGCCCGGTCGAGCCGGCCGACGGTGGCCACGTGGTCGGCGATGGCGGAGGTGAGCTCCGGGTGACCGCCGGCGGCCAGTGGTACGACGACCTCCGGGCGTCCCGACCACGAACCGCGCCACCGCGACAGCGCGGCCACTGCACCGGACTTCAGGGCCTCCAACGCGTCAGGCTCCGGCGAACCGCCGAAGGCACCCTGCAGAACCTCGCGCCACTCGGGTGCGTCGGCGTACACGATGATGCGGCCGGGCTCGGCCGACAGTGCCGGCGGGATCTTCCCGCGGGCGCCGAACGCACCGCCGGGCCACATCTTGCGTGGCTCGAGCACGTGAACCTCGCCGCGGAGCAAGCGGACGATCGTCGCCACCGTCTCTGGGTCGGGTCGCGACTCCAGCGGCGCCGGCAACTCCCCCAGGCAGACCGAGCAGCGCCCGCACGGCTCCGCCGACGGGTCGTCCAGCGACTCCTGGAGAAGTTGCATCAAGCAACGATCACCACGGGTGTACGCGCGCATGATGTCGGCCTCGCGCCGGCGCACCGACACGATCCCGTCGTAGTGCTCCGCGTCGAAGCTCCAGTCTGCCCCGGTCCGCACCCAGCCTCGCTCGACCCGGTCGACCGCTCCGTCCACGGCCAGCTGCTTCAACATCAACTCGACCCGCGTACGCCGCAGACCGGTCTCCGCCTCCAGCGCCGGCGCGGTGGCCGGCTCATCCGGGCCGTACCCCTCCAACGCCCGCAGCAGCCGCTGCACATTCTCCGGAACCGGAATCGTCGCCGTCGCGAAGTAGTCCCAGACACCCGAGTCCGCGTCCGACGGCAGCAAGGCCACCACCGCGTGATCGATCCCGCGCCCGGCACGACCGACCTGCTGGTAGTACGACACCGGCGACGGGGGCGATCCCACGTGCACCACGAACCCGAGGTCAGGCTTGTCGTATCCCATCCCCAACGCAGACGTCGCGATCAGCGCCTTCAACTGATTTGCCCGCAGCGCGTCCTCGAGGCTCTCCCGCTCCCCCGCCTCCAACTGACCGGTGTACGCCGCGACCGGCACATCCCGGCCGTGGACCTCTCGAATCACCGAGGCCAGCCGCTGCGCATCAGCGACGGTCAACGCGTAGACAATCCCGGAACCCGGAAGCTTCGGCAGCTGATCGACGACCCACGCGAATCGATCGAGCGGAGACAGCTTGTCCACGACGGCAAGCTGCAGACTCGCCCGCGCGAGCGGCCCACGCAGTACGAGCGTCGACTCCCCCAACTGCTTCGCCACATCCTCGGTCACCCGCGAGTTGGCCGTGGCTGTCGTCGCAAGCACCGGCGTCTTCGGGTTGAGCTGCTGCAGCACGTCGGACACCCGGCGATAGTCCGGCCGGAAGTCATGCCCCCAGTCCGACACCGCATGCGCCTCGTCGATCACCAGCAGCCCGACCTGGCCGGCCAGCCCGTCGAGCACCCGCCGCCCGAACCCCGGGTTGGCCAGCCGCTCCGGCGACACCAGCAGCACGTCGATCGCGCCCGACCGCAGGTCCTGCTCGATACCTGACCAGGCGTCGATGTTGTTCGAGTTCAGCGTCGCGGCGCGCAACCCGGCCCGGCTCGCGGCCGCGACCTGATCGCGCATGAGCGACAGCAGCGGCGAAACCACGAGCGTCGGCCCCGCGCCCTCCGACCGTCTGATCGCGGTCGCAGCCCAGTACACAGCAGACTTGCCCCAGCCGGTCGCCTGCACGACGAGCACCCGCGCCGCCGGCTCGCACAGCGCTGCGACCGCCGTCTCCTGATCGGCACGCAGGCGTGCCTCGTCACCGGCGATCGCCCGGATCACCTCACCGGCGACCTTCGCCCGCGCCTCGGTCAGGCTCGCACTGGAGTCAGGATTCGCGTTGGTCTCAGCCATGCCGGAAACCCTAGACGCCCGCACCCCCAGTCCGCTGGGCGCGACCCCGGAGCTGTGGATAACCTCAGGCGCACTTCTCTGGATCACACGACCCCGGATGACACGGCTCGCCGTCGTTGTCCATCAGCCGGCGCGGTCCCGGACCCTTCGCGGCCAACGCGTCGTACGGGTTTGCCAGCGCACATCGGTCGAGGGACAGGCAACCGCAGCCGACACAGTCCTTGAAGTCGTCGCGGAGTTGCTCGAGATGCAGGATCCGGCGGTCGAGCTCCGCCTGCCAGCACTCCGAGATGCGCTCCCAATCGGCCCGCGTCGGCGTCCGTTTCTCCGGTAGCAGCTTCAAGATCGCGGCGACCTCGGCCAGCGGTACGCCGACCCGCTGGGCGATCCGCACCAACGCCACCCGGCGCAAGGTGTCCCGCTTGTACCGACGCTGGTTCCCCGACGTACGGCGGCTCAGGATCAAACCCTGGCGTTCGTAGAAGTGCAGGGCGGAGATCGCCACGCCACTGCGCTGCGACAGCTGCCCGACCGTCAGCTCACCAGGCTCGATATCCATCGCCATCCCTCCAACCTCAACTTATATCGAGGCTAGCGGACAGGGTCAGGCGGCAACGAGTCGGCGTCCGATGCTCGCGGACATCAGCGCGGCCGCCGCGCACAGCCCGCCGGCCAGGTACCAGGCCAGGTTGTAGCTGCCCTGGGCGTCCCGGATCGCACCGGCGCCGGTCGCCGCCAGCGCCGCGCCGACCTGGTGCGACGCGAAGACCCAGCCGAACACGATCGGGCCGTCCTGCCCGAACCACTCACGGCACAGCGCAACGGTCGGCGGCACGGTGGCCACCCAGTCCAGCCCATAGAAGATGATGAAGACCCACGTGCTTGGCGCGGCGGTCGGTCCGAGCAGCGACGGCAGTACCAGCAGTGAGAGTCCCCGCAGCGAGTAGTAGGCGATCAGCAGGAACCGTGGATCCCACCGGTCGGTCAGATAGCCCGAGAAGATCGTCCCGCCGACGTCGAACAGGCCCACCAGCGCCAGCAACGACGCAGCGGTCGTCGCGGGCATGCCGTGGTCGTGGGCTGCCGTCACGAAGTGCGTGCCGACCAGACCGTTCGTCGACGCGCCACAGATCGCGAATCCACCCGCAAGCAGCCAGAACGCAGGCCGCCGTACAGCCATCCCTAGCGCACGCACTGCTCGCACTGCGCTGCTACCGGTCGTCTCGACGCGCTGTCCCGCAGTACTCCCCTCCGGAGCGCCGTACGCTCTCAGCCCGACGTCGCTCGGGTAGTCACGGAGGAACAGCAGCACCAGCGGTACGACGGCCAGCGCAGCGCCGCCGGCCACGAGTGCAGGCACCCGCCAACCGTGGTGCGCCGCCAGGGACGCGATCAGTGGCAGGAAGACCAGTTGGCCGGTCGCACCGGCGGCCGTGAGGATCCCGGTGACCAGACCGCGGCGGCGGACGAACCAGCGCCCGGTGATCGTCGCCACGAACGTCATCGACATCGATCCGGTGCCGACGCCGACCAGGAGCCCCCAGCAGAGCAGCAGCTGCCACGCAGACGTCATGAAGACGGTCAGGACGCTGCCCAGCGCGATCAGCACCAGGGCACCGCTGACGACCTTGCGCAGACCGAGCCGGTCCATCAGCGCGGCAGCGAACGGCGAGATGCCGCCGAACAGCAGCAGGTTGATCGAGACCGCCGACGAGATGGTCGCGTGCGACCACCCGAACTCCTCGTGCAGCGGATCGAGCAGCACACTGGGCACCGAACGGAACCCGGCCGCACCGATCAGGGTCACGAACCCCACCACAGCGACCGCCCAGGCCAGATGTACCCGGGGAGTCTTCTTCGTCTCGAGAATCTGCGTCACCCGATCAAGGGTGCGGGTTCGACCATCATCGAACTAGTGGCCAGATGGACAACATGTGTCAAAATATGGCCATGTCTCAACGGAGCCCTCGCCACCTGACCTCCGTCGGTCCGCACGTGGTCGCCGTCCTCGCCCTCGAGCCGGTCGTCGGGTTCGACCTGACCATCCCGCCGACCGTCCTGGGCGCGGCGACCAAGGCCGACGGCACGAAGCTGTACGACGTCCGCATCTGCGGCCTCGGCGGCCCGGTTCGGGCGGGAGCGGGGTTCAATCTCGTCCCCGACCACGGACCCGAGGCGCTGGCCGAGGCCGACACCGTGATCGTGCCCGGCACCTACATCCACCAGCCGCGGTACGACGGCACGCTGCCCGACGACCTGGCCGCTGCGCTCGCGACGATCCGGCCGGGGACCCGGATCGCCTCGATCTGCACCGGCGCCTTCGTCCTCGGCGCCGCCGGCTACCTGGACGGCCGGCCCGCGACGACTCATTGGGAGCGGGCCGAGTTGTTCCGCAGCGTCTACCCGCAGGTGAAGCTCGACGAGGACAAGCTGTTCATCGACGACGGCGACATCCTCACGTCGGCCGGCCTCGCCGCGGGCGTCGACCTCTGCCTGCACCTGATCCGCCGCGACTTCGGCAGTGAGGTCGCGAACCGGGCCGCCCGGCACTGCGTCGTGCCGCCGTGGCGGGACGGCGGACAGTCGCAGTACATCGAGCGGGCCATTCCACAGGAGGGCAGCGAGGGTACGTCGCCGACGCGGGCCTGGGCGCTCGCACGACTCGGCGAGGAGATCAGCCTGGCCGCGATGGCGGCGTACGCGCAGATGAGCGTGCGTACCTTCAGCCGGCGCTTCAAGGCCGAGACAGGGCAGTCACCCGGCACTTGGCTGCTGCAGCATCGCGTCCGGCACGCCTGCAACCTGCTGGAGACGACCGACCTGTCGGTGGACCGTGTAGCCCACGAGGCAGGTCTCGGGACCGCCGCATCGCTGCGCCACCACCTTCGCTCCGAGCTCGGCGTCTCGCCGCTCGCCTACCGCAAGACCTTCCGGGTGGGCTGAACCTCAGAGCACTACGAGGTCGTGCGGCTGGTTGTTCATCGACTCTCCGCCGTCCGCGGTGACCACGACGATGTCCTCGATCCGCGCTCCCCACCGGCCCGGCTGATAGATGCCCGGCTCGACGCTGAACGCCATCCCCGCCTCGAGCGGCAGGTCGTTGCCCGCGACGATGTACGGCTCCTCGTGCACGTCCAGCCCGATCCCGTGCCCGGTCCGGTGGATGAAGTACTCACCGAAGCCCGCCGCCGCGATCACGTCTCGCGCGGCCGCGTCGATCGACTCCGCCGTCGCACCAGGCCGAACGGCGTCGACCGCTGCCTGCTGAGCCTGCTGCAGCACGGCGTACGTCGCGGTCACGTCGGCGTCTCGCGGTGCGCCGACGGCGTACGTGCGGGTCGAGTCGGAGTTGTAGCCCTCGGCAACTGGTCCGCCGATGTCGACGACCACCACGTCGCCGGCCTCGATGACCCGCTCGGACAGCGCATGGTGCGGGCTGGCGCCGTTCGGACCGCTCGCGACGATCACGAAGTCCGCCTCGGTGTGACCCTCCTCGACGATCGCGGCGGCGATGTCGGCACCGACCTCTGCCTCGGTCCGCCCCGGCCTCAGCCACTCGCCGACCCGGGCATGCACGCGGTCGATCGCCGCACCCGCCTTCCGCAGGGCCTCGATCTCGGCCGCATCCTTGCGCATCCGCAACTCCCGGACGATCGGCCCGGCCAGCATCTGCTCGGCCTTCGGCAACGCGTCGCGGATCGCCAGCACATGCAGCGCCGGCGTGAAGTCGCTGACCGCCACCCGTTCGACACCACCGAGCCGCTCGGCAGCCAGGCTGTACGGATCCACACCGTCCACCCAGGTGATGACGTCGACCCCGAGCTCTTCCAAACCGGTGAACCCCGGCGCTTCGAGCTTCGGCACGACGAGCGCCGGGGCGCCGTCCGCAGGAATCAGCAGCGCGGTGAGCCGCTCGAACGAACCACCCGGCTGACCGATCAAGTAGCGCAGATCTGAGCCCGGCGCGATCACCAGACCGGTGCCCGCCGCAGCCTCGCGGGCGCGATCGAGGCGGGAACGAAGGACGGCGAAGTCGGGAATCGGAGGCAGTGCTGAGCGACGGGCCATGGGGTCGACTCTAAAACTGTCGGGAGCGATTGCTAAAACCTCCTCCATGACTCTGCACCATGTGACCTTCGGCGAGGGCGTTCCGGTTCTTGCGTTGCACGGCTGGACTCCCGACCACCGGCTGATGACCGGCTGCCTCGAACCGATCTTCAGCGAACTGACCGGATACCGGCGGCTCTATCCCGACCTGCCCGCGATGGGCCAGAGCCCGGCCGGTGACATCGACAGCTCCGACGGGATCATGGCCGCGGTCCGGGGGTTCATCGACGAGCAGATCGGTGACGAGCCGTTCCTGCTGATGGGCGAGTCGTACGGCGGATACCTGTCCCGCGGCCTGATCGCCGAGCGCCCGGAGCAGATCCTGGGCATGGGCTTGATCTGCCCGACCGGCACGCTGTGGCACAAGGACCGGAAGGTCCCCGAACACGTCGTACTGCGGACCGAGCCGGGCGTGCTCGAATCCCTGACCGAGGGTGAAGACTTCACCGAGCTGGCGGTGGTCCAGACCGCGGCCGCGCTGGCTGCCTATCGCGCCGATGTCGCGCCCGGTATCGCGATCGCGGATCTGGCTGCCATGGACCGGATCCAGGAGAACTGGGCGCTGTCGACGGCTCCGGAGAGCGGACCGGTCTACACCCGGCCGACGTTGGTGCTGTGCGGACGGCAGGACGCCGTCACCGGGTACGAGGACTGGTACGAGCTGCTCCCCCACTACCCGCGCGCGACGTTCGCCGTCCTCGACGTGGCCGGGCACAACCTGCAGATCGAGCAGCCTGAGTTGCTCGGCGCGCTGGTGCGGGAGTGGTTGCAAAGAGTCGGTTAG
The DNA here is from genome assembly GCF_004365355.1 of Kribbella pratensis. Taxonomy (GTDB): domain Bacteria; phylum Actinomycetota; class Actinomycetes; order Propionibacteriales; family Kribbellaceae; genus Kribbella. The sequence goes on from NZ_SODP01000001.1 coordinate 2,168,493, forward strand.
GGGCTCCCGCGCGTGGCTACCAGCGGGTAATGTCGGCCGCATGGTGACTGGGAAGCGTCCGTTCGGCTGGCCGTTGCTTGTCGCGCTGACCAACGGGCGGACCAGGATCTCCGACGAACGGCTGACCGCGGCCGTGCGGGACAAGGTGATCCTGGTGACCGGTTCGTCGTACGGGATCGGCGAAGCGACCGCACGACGGTTGGCTGCGGCCGGAGCGACGGTGTTGCTCGTGGCGCGGACCGGGGAGCAGTTGCAGGTCGTGGCCGACGAGATCCGCGCGAGCGGCGGGTCGGCATACGTGTATCCGGCGAACCTCGCCGAACCTGCGGCGGTCGAGGAGCTTGTGCGGACGGTGCTGGCCGAGCACGAGCGGGTCGACGTACTCGTGAACAACGCGGGCAAGTCGATCCGGCGGTCGGTCGCGGACACGTACCAGCGGTTCCACGACATCGAGCGGACGAACGCGATCAACTACCTCGGCCCGGCGAAGCTCGTGCTCGAGCTGCTCCCGTCGATGCGGGAGCGCCGCTCGGGTCATATCGTGAACGTGTCGACGGCCGGGGTGCGGACCCCGCCGATGGCGCGGTGGTCGGCGTACCTGGCGTCGAAGAGTGCCTTTGACGTGTGGCTGCGCTGCGTGGCGCAAGAGGTGCGCGGGGACGGGGTGACGACGTCGACCGTGTACATGGGACTCGTGCACACCCGGATGAGTGAGCCGACGCCCCTGCTCAACAAGATGCCGGGCCTCACGCCGGCGCAGGCCGCCGATCAGGTCTGTACGGCGGTTGCAGAGCGGCCGCACAACATCACCCCGCCGTTCGTCCGGCCGGCCGATGCCGTGGGCAACTTGTTGCGGGTGCCGACGGACCGGCTGCTCGAACAGTACTTCCGGCGTACCGGAGGCGGGAAGAAGCGATGAGAACGATCCGCCCGATCGGGCCGATGCGTCCCCCGGAGTGGCTGATCCAGGGCGCGGCCGAGGTCGGCGAGCTGTCGGTCGCGCTGATCCGGTCCGGGGTCTGGCGGTCGGCCGGGCCGGCGCAGCTCGTGCGGATCGAGCGGGCACTGCGGACGTGGGGGCAGTCGATGGCCGCGCTCGGGGTGATCGCGGCGATCCGGTATCCCGATCGCACGGCGGTGATCTCGGGTGATCACCAGCTCACGTACGCCGAGCTGGACCGCCGGTGCGAGCGCATCGCGGCCGGCCTGCACGCGCAGTACAACATCGTTGCCGGTAGCAAGGTCGCCGTGCTCTGCCGAAACCACATCGGTTTCCTGGAGGCGACGCTAGCTGCTTCCCGGATCGGCGCCGACGTCCTCTTCGTCAACACCGAGTTCGCCCCGCCGCAACTCAAGTCGGTCCTGGAACGCCACCGCCCGGACCTCCTGGTCCACGATCCAGAGTTCGCCGCTCCGGCCGAGCTCCTGGCCGTCCTGGCCAGCCCCACCGGCCTGGACGAGCTCGCGGGGAGCCGGGCCGCGAGTGCATCGGCTCCCCCGACGCCTGGGCACATCACGATCCTCACGTCGGGGACGACGGGCACGCCGAAAGCGGCGCCGCGGGTGCCGACCGCGCTGGGATTGGCGGGGTTGACGGCGAGTGCGCTCAGTCGGTTCGGGGTGCGGTCGGGTGAGCCGGTGGTTATCGGGCCACCGCTGTTTCACGGGCTCGGGTTGTTGACGTCGATGCTGGCGTTGTTTCTCGGGGCGCCGTTGGTCTTGCGGCCGCGGTTCGACGCCGTGACCTTGCTCGAGGATGTGCAGACGACTCGCGCGGGTGCGGTGGTCGCCGTGCCGGTGATGTTGCGGCGGTTGCTGGAGTTGGGGCCGGAGGCGATCGCGGAGTACGACCTGCGTTCGTTGCGGGCGGTGATCTCCGGTGCGTCGCAGCTCGGTGTGCCGCTGGCCGAGCGGTTCATCGAGCGGTTCGGTCCGGTGCTGTGCGACGCGTATGGGTCGAGCGAGGTCGGCATCGCCACGATCGCCAACTCCGCAGACCTGCTCGACGCGCCCGGCACGGTTGGTCGCCCGTGCCTCGGCAGCTCGATCCGGATCCTCGACGATCAGGACCACGAGGTGCCGACCGGCACGACCGGGCGGATCTTCGCAGGCGGCGGGCTGGTGTTCGGTGGGTACTCCGACGGCTCGAGCAAGACCGTGGTCGACGGGCGGATGAGCACCGGCGACCTCGGCCATCTCGACAAGGCCGGCCGGTTGTTCGTCGACGGCCGCGAGGACGACATGATCGTCTCCGGCGGCGAGAACGTGTACCCGGTCGAGGTCGAGGAGTGCCTCGCGGCGCACCCCGCGGTCGCCGAGGCGGTCGTCACTGGCGTACCGGACGACGACTTCGGTCAACGTCTCGTCGCCTACGTCGTCCTCCGCGAGCCGGTGACCGAGGACGAACTGATCGCGCACGTGAAGGCGAACCTGGCCCGCTACAAGACCCCGCGCCAGATCGTGATCCTCGACGAGTTCCCCCGCAACGCCACCGGCAAGGTCCTGCGCAGCAGACTCAGCCCGCCGTGAACAGACCGTAGAACCGCGTCATCCGCTCGAGCACGTCACTCTCGTCTCCGAACGACACCGCGACCGTCTCGGCACCGGCCTCGGCGAGCTCATGCGCCATCGCGACGACAGGTTCCGGATCGCCACCGGACCAGTCGAGCCGGGTGCCGACCTTCACCTTCCGCTCCCCGAACGACCGGAGTCGCGCGACCGCCGCGCTGAAACCGGCGCCGTCCAGCCCGAGCCCCTGCCACTCGTCGCCGAACCTGGCCGCCCGCCGCAGCGCCGGCGTCGTCGTGCCGCCGATCATGATCGGCAACGGCGCCCGGAGCTTCGGCTCGAACACCCCGCCGCGATCGCGTCCCTCGAACAGATCGCGGACGATCTCCAGCGACGCGTCCGTACGCCGCCCACGCTCCTCGAACGGGACGCCGACCGCCGCGAACTCCTCGCGAGCCCAGCCGGCACCGAGCCCGAGTACGACGCGCTCGCCCGACAGCCGATGCAGGGTCGCGGCCTGCTTGGCGACGACGAACGCGCTCCGGATCGGCAGCACCAGTACGGATGTGCCGAACCGGATCCTGCTCGTGCGGGCCGCGAGGTACCCGATCGTCACGAGCGGCTCGTACACCCCGCCGTATGTCGAGCCGAACTCTCCCGGCGGAAGCAGATGATCGGGCAACCACGCCGTGCCGTAGCCCAGCTCCTCGGCTGCCACGGCCAGCTCGACCAAGCGCTCGGGCGGCATCGCTGCCGACTCGTCCGGGAGGACCACCTGCAGCTCAACCATGCGCTTGACCTTAACCGGCTGACCTTCGGCGAGGACGATTGATGGGAGAGTGGGGCCGTGAAGATTCTCGTCGGATACGTGCCATCGCCCGAAGGTGAGGCGGCGCTGGCCGCCGCGGCGACCGAGGCCTCGCTGCGCGGCGCCTCCGTCCTGCTCCTGAACACCAGCCGGGGCGACTCCTACATCGACGCCCGCTACGCCAACGCCGACGAGATGGCTGCCGCCGAGGCCAAGCTGCGCGAACAGGGCGTCGAGGTGACGATCCAGCAGGCGGTCACCGAAGGTGACGTGGCCGGCGCGCTGCTCAAGGCGGCCGCCGCGGAGGACGTCGGCCTGATCGTGCTCGGTCTCCGTCGCCGCTCCCCCGTCGGCAAGCTGATCCTCGGCAGCACCGCTCAGCGCGTCCTGCTCGAGTCGCCTGTTCCGGTTCTCGCCGTCAAGGTGCCGTCGCCGCACGACTGACCGGACTGACCGCAAGAACCCGGAACCCGCTCCGACCCACGGGTGAACGGGCGCCTTCGGGGTGCCCTGGAGCGGAAGGAACTGCGGATGTCATATCCCGAGGTTGGCGTCGGGCTGCCGGTGGTCGGGTTGCGCGGGCCGGATGCCGTCGTCGAGATCGCGACGGCCGCCGACGAGCTCGGATTCGCGGCGGTGTCGGTCTTCGAGCGGCTGCTGGTGCCGGCGGCGCCGGATTGGGTGAACCACGCCGGGTTGCCGAGGGAGTCGGCGTACGACGCCTTGGAGACGCTGACGTACGTCGCGGCGCGGACCGAGCGGGTGCGGTTGCACACCGCCGTACTCGTGCCGCTGTTCCAGCAACCGGTCGTGCTGGCGCGGCGGGTGGCGACCATCGATCAGCTCTCCGGCGGGCGGATGGATCTGGGCATCGCGCTCGGTTGGCTGCCGGAGGAGTTCGTCGCTACTGGCGTGCCGGCGCGCGGCCGGGTTGAAGCGTTCGAGGAGTCGGTCGCGGTACTGCGGGCTTGCTGGGGGCCTGATCCGGTCGAGTTCGCTGGCGAGCATTACACCGTGCCGATGGCGACGCTCGGGCCGAAGCCGGTGGAACCGCTGACGCTGTACGGCGGTGGGGTCGCGCGGCCGGCGATCGAACGCGCTGCCCGGATCGCAAACGGGCTGACGCTTGCGCATCGTGACTGGGAGTCCACGTGTGCGGCGATCAGCTGGTATCACGACGCGGGTGGTTCCGGGCCGATCATCCTCCGGGCCGGGCCGATGAAGCCGCATCCGATGCTGCAGGGACCGGCGGGTTTCACGCCCGAGACGATCCTCGACGACCTGCGGCGAGCCGCTGCCGAAGGGATCACCCGGGTGGACTGGGACCTCAACCTCGTCGGCACCCCGATCCCGGAGCAGATCGCGGCGTTGAAGGCGCTGGCGGGCCACCTGCGGTAATCCGGATGAGGCGCTGGGGGTGGACGCCTAAACTGGACTGGTTATGCCTGATGCCCGGACCGAGTCCCCGAGTCCATCCCCAGTTCCCTCCCAAGACCCAGTCGCTGCTCGACGGCCCCGTCGCCGCAGGCCACGGTCGGCGGCCAAGACCCCCACTCCCGCGCCCACCGGCGCCGGCTCCTCCAACCACGGCTCCTCCAACGACGACGGAGTGAGTCTGGCGGATGCGGTTGCCCGGTTGGACGGGCTGACGGCGTACGACCGGGAGCAGCTGGGGAAGCGGCTGGAGCGGGTTCGGACCACCAAGGAAGCCCGGAAGCGTGAGCAGGCGCTGCACGGGGTGCTCGGCGCGATCCAGCAGGCCGAGCGCAGGGTCGAGGTCCGACGGAACGCCGTACCGGAGATCACCTATCCGGAAGAGCTGCCGGTCAGCCAGCTGAAGGACGAGATCGCGGCGGCGATCCGCGACCACCAGGTGGTGGTCGTCGCCGGCGAGACCGGTTCGGGCAAAACCACCCAGATCCCGAAGATCTGTCTCGAGCTCGGGCGCGGCATCCACGGCATGATCGGGCATACTCAGCCCCGCCGGCTCGCCGCGCGGACGGTCGCCGAGCGGATCGCCGAGGAGCTCGGCACCGAACTCGGCGAGACGATCGGTTTCGCCGTCCGGTTCACCGACAAGGTCAGCGAGCGGTCGCTGGTGAAGCTGATGACCGACGGCATCCTGCTGAACGAGCTCCAGCGTGACCGCGACCTCACCCGCTACGACACGCTCATCATCGACGAGGCGCACGAGCGCAGCCTGAACATCGACTTCATCCTCGGCTATCTCAAGCGCCTTCTCCCCCGCCGCCCCGACCTCAAGGTCATCATCACCTCGGCGACCATCGACCCGGAGCGCTTCGCCGCGCACTTCGCCGACGCGCAGGGCAACCCGGCCCCGATCGTCGAGGTGTCCGGCCGGACCTACCCGGTCGAGGTGCGGTACCGGCCGGTCAACGACCCCGAGGACCCGGCGACGATCGACCGCGACCAGACCCAGGCGATCCTGGACGCGGTCGACGAACTCGAGTACGAGGCCGACGGCGACATCCTCGTGTTCCTCAGCGGTGAGCGGGAGATCCGCGACACCGCCGACGCGCTGACCGACAAGTTCCGCGGCGAACGGCGTACGACGGAGATCCTGCCGCTCTACGCGAGGCTTTCGAACGCCGAGCAGCACCGGGTCTTCCAGTCGCATTCGGCGCGCCGGATCGTGCTCGCGACCAACGTCGCCGAGACCTCGCTGACCGTCCCCGGCATCAAGTACGTCATCGATCCCGGTACGGCGCGCATCTCGCGCTACAGCCACCGCACCAAGGTCCAGCACCTGCCGATCGAGCCGGTCTCGCAGGCGAGCGCCAACCAGCGCAAGGGCCGCAGCGGCCGGACCAGCGACGGCATCTGCATCCGGCTGTACTCCGAAGAGGACTTCACCAACCGCCCGGAGTTCACCGACCCGGAGATCCTGCGCACGAACCTGGCCTCGGTCATCCTGCAGATGACCGCGATCGGGCTCGGCGACATCGCGGCGTTCCCGTTCATCGACGAGCCCGACAAGCGCAGTATCACCGACGGCCTGCAACTGCTCACCGAGCTCGGCGCGATCGACACCCCGAAGGGCGGCCGGCTGACCCCGATCGGCCGCCAGCTCGCGCAGATCCCGCTGGACCCACGGCTGGCCCGGATGATCGTCGAGGCAGACAAGCACGCGAGTGTCCGCGAGGTCATGGTCATCGCCGCCGCGCTGTCCATCCAGGACCCGCGCGAGCGGCCGACGGACGCCGAGGCTCAGGCCCAGCAGGCACACGCCCGGTTCCGCGACCCGAACAGCGACTTCCTCGGCTACCTGAACCTCTGGAGCTACCTGAAGAAGCAGCAGAAGGAGCTCTCGGGCAACCAGTTCCGCCGGATGTGCCGCAGCGAGTACCTCAACTATCTGCGCGTCCGCGAGTGGCAAGACATCTACGCCCAACTTCGTCAGGTCGCGTCCCAGATCGGCGTCAAGCTCAACAGCGGCGAGCCCGCCGACCCGCAGAGCGTGCACATCTCGCTGATGTCGGGCCTGCTGTCGCATCTCGGGATGAAGGATCCGGCCAACCAGCATCAGTACATCGGTGCCCGCGGCACCAAGTTCGCCATCTTCCCCGGCTCCGGCCTGTTCAAGAAGCCACCGCAGTTCGTGATGGCCGCCGAGCTGGTCGAGACCTCGCGGTTGTGGGCACGGGTGAACGCGAAGATCGAGCCCGAGTGGGCCGAGGACCTCGCACCGCACCTGATCAAACGGTCGTACTCCGAACCGCACTGGGAACGCAAAGCCGGCGCCGTGATGGCCTACGAGAAGGTCACGCTGTACGGCGTACCGATCGTCGCCAGGCGCAAGGTGAACTACGGCAAGGTCGACCCCGAGGTGTCGCGCGAGCTGTTCATCCGGCACGCGCTGGTCGAGGGCGACTGGGACACGCACCACAAGTTCTTCCACGAGAACCGCAAGCTGATCGAGGAAGTCGAGGAGCTCGAGGAGCGCACCCGGCGCCGTGACCTGCTCGTCGACGACGAGACCCTGTTCGCGTTCTACGACGAGCGGATCGGCCCCGAGGTCGTCACCGGACGGCACTTCGACACCTGGTGGAAGACCGCCCGGCAACGCGATCACGACCTGCTCGACTTCGAGCGGTCGCTCGTCGTTCGTGAGGGCGCCGAGGTCAAGGAGGAGGAGTTCCCGCTGCACTGGGTGCAGAACGGGATGACCTTCGACTTGACGTATGCGTTCGAGCCGGGGACGGATGCCGACGGTGTGACGGTCCACATCCCGCTGCTGGTGCTCAACCAGGTCACCGCGGACGGATTCGAGTGGAGTGTGCCGGGCTTCCGCGAGGAGCTGGTCACCACCCTGATCAAGTCCTTGCCGAAGACCATCCGGCGCAACATCGTGCCGGCGCCGGATCACGCCCGCCAGATCCTGCCCGAGCTGGACCCGGCGTCCGGGCCGCTCACCGATGCGATGGCTCGCGCTCTGCGGGAGCTGCGCGGTGTCGTGATCGAGCCGGGTGACTGGGACTGGAGCCGGGTGCCCGAGCACCTGCGGATGACGTTCCGGGTCGAGGACGACAAGCACAAGACTGTTGCTGAGAGCAAGGACCTCGCGAAGCTGAAGGAGAAGCTGAAGCCGAAGACGACAGCGGCGATCTCGCAGGTCGCGTCGAAGGCGGTCAGCGGGCTGGAGAAGTCCGGGCTGACCGACTGGACCTTCGGTGACCTGCCGCGCAGCTTCTCCGAACGCCGCAACGGCCTGACGGTCGCCGGCTACCCGGCGCTCGTCGACGAGGGCAAGACCGTCGCGATCCGGCTGCAGGAGACCGAGCGCGACCAGGCCGCCGCGATGTGGACGGGCACGCGCCGGCTCCTGCTGCTGACGATGCCCTCGGTGATCGATGTCGTCCAGCGGCAGCTGAGCAACCAGCAGAAGATGACGCTGATGGCGGGTCCGCATCGCAACGTCGGCGATTTGCTGGACGACGCGATCGGCGCGGCAGTCGATCAGTTGATGACGGCCGCGGGTGGTCCGGCGTGGAACCTCACGGCATTCGCGATCCTGCGTGACGCCGTACGGTCGGACCTCGCGGACACCGTGCTGACGATCCTGCAGCAGGTGGAGCAGGTGCTCGGACATGCCCGGACCGTGGACAAGCAGATCTCGCGCGCGTCGTCGCCGGCGTTGCTGGCGGCGTTGTCCGACGTACGGGGCCAGCTCGAAGGTCTCGTGCACCCCGGATTCATCACCGAGACCGGAGCCAAGCGACTGCCCGACCTGGTCCGGTACTTGCGCGGCATGGAGCAACGGCTGGACAAGCTCGGTGCGAACGCGGCGCGCGACCGCTCCGGAATGGCCGTCGTCGACATGCTCACCGCCGAGTACCGCAAGAAGCTCCGCGCGGTTCCGACCGGCAAGTACCCGAGCCAGGGTCTGCTCGAGGTCCGCTGGATGCTCGAGGAACTCCGGATCAGCCTGTTCGCGCAAACCCTCGGTACGCCGTACCCCGTCTCCGAGAAGCGGATCCGGAAGGCGCTGGCCGAGAGCTAGGTGTTCAGGATCGCGGACGCGACCCGCTCGGTGAGCCAGCGGGTCGCGCGTTCGGCACCCCACCCGAACTCGTCCGCGGCGAGCGCGAACTGGGCGTACCGGAAGTGGAAGAAGATGACCTGCACGGCTTCCTCCACCGAGATGTTGTCGGCCAGGCCCCCGACGTCCCGGATACCGGTGACGATCTCGCGGAGCGCGTTCTGGTGACGTTCGTCGGCGACCTTGAGGAACGCCTCCGCGGCGGGCGCGCCCGCCGCGGCCCGGGTCACGATCTGGATGATGTCGCCGGACTCCTCGTAGATCGCGACGTAGCCTTTCGCGAGTGCGTCCAGTTTGGCGTGCGCCGACTCGGCGGCGGCGCACTCGGCGATGATGCTCGGCACCAGGTTGCTGGTCGTCCACAGGTCCATCAACGTCTGGAGCAGGCCCTCCTTGCCGCCGCACTGTGCGTAGACGGTCGCCGGTGACACCGCGGCGTCCCGGGCGATGCTCTCGACGGTCGTCTGCGAGTACCCGTACCGGCCGAACAACTTCCGCGCCGAGCGCACCACCTCCCGTCGGGTCGTCTCGGCGTACAGTTCGCGCCGGCTCCGGGACTGTTCGTGCTCTGGCACCGGCACCCACCTTCGATCTCCGACGATCCCGTCACCGCGAGCGCGGCCGGTCCGCGGCGAATCTATCGGAGCGCGCCCGGCGCGCGACGTCCGGCTCTCAGGACTTGATGAAGTCGAGGATGTCCGCGTTGACGACGTCGGCGTTCGTGGTCGGAATGCCGTGCGGCCAGCCGGGGTAGGTCTTGAGCGTGGCGTTCGCCAGGATCTCGGCGGCCCGCGGCGCGGTACTGCGGTAGGGAACGATCTGGTCGTCGTCGCCTTGCAGGACCAGGACCGGCACGCTGATCTTCTTCAGGTCGTCGGTGTAGTCCTCCTGGGCGAACGCGTCTACGCAGTCGTACTGAGCCTTCGCCGAGCCCATCATGCCCTGGCGCCACCAGTTCTGGATCACTGCCTCGGACGGTTCGGCACCCGGCCGGTTGTACCCGTAGAAGGGCCCGGCGGCCACCTCGCGGAAGAACGCTGACCGGTTCGCCGCGATGCCTTGCTTCAGACCCGCGAAGGCCTCCGGCGGCTGGCCGTCGGGGTTCTCGTCGGTGAGCTGCTGCGACGGCACGACGGAGCTGATCAGGACGGCCTTCGCCGCGCGGCTCTCGCCGTGCCGCCCGAGGTAGCGCACCACTTCGCCACCGCCCGCCGAGTGGCCGACGTGGACGGCGTCGCGGAGATCGAGGTGGGTGACCAGCGCCGCGAGGTCGTCGGCGTAGTGGTTCATGTCGTGGCCCTCGGAGACCTGGGCGGACCTTCCGTGTCCCCGGCGGTCGTGCGCGATCACCCGGAAGCCTTGGCCGAGGAAGAACAGCATCTGGTTGTCCCAGTCGTCGGCCGACAGCGGCCAGCCGTGACTGAAGACGATCGGGCGGCCCGATCCCCAGTCCTTGTAGAACAGTTCCACCCCGTCGGGGGTCGTGATCGTTGCCATGGTGTTCTCGCCTTCTCGATCGACGTGGTGCGGGCTGTCGCTCCGGGGCGAGAGCGTGCACGCCACGTCCGACGGTAGGGATCCACACTTGACGGCCAGTGGATTTGCAGTGGATTGGTGGCTGGAGCGTGGCTCCAGCCTCTAGAGTTCGACTTGACCGAAGCGCGTGACGCCAGGTGCCACGGCGGCCGGACCATCGGGAAGGGGCCGGACATGACGGAGACGCTGGTACCTCGAAGCGTCGACGCGCGGCCTTCGGGCGACGTCGGCTCGCTGAGGCTGCAGGTCCTGGGTCCGCTGCGAGTCTGGCACGGCGGCGTCGAGGTCGACCCCGGTCCACGCCAGCAGGCCTACCTGCTGGCACTGTTGCTGGCTCGCGTCGGAAGACCGATCGGCGCCGGCGAGCTGATCGACCTGATCTGGGGCGAGAACGTGCCGGCCAGCGCGTTGAACGTGATCCACAAGTACGTCGGATCGCTCCGCCGTCTCCTCGAGCCCGCCCTGCGGCCCCGGCAACCGGGCGCCTTCATCGTGCGGAGCGCCAACGGGTACCTGTGTACCGCCGGTCCGGACGTCCTGGACCTCGCGGGCTTCCGGCAACTCCTCGCCAGGGCTCGGACGGCCCTCGAAAACAACCGCGAGGCAGCCGCGCTCGACCAGTACGCCGCCGCGCTGGAGCTGTGGAGCGGCCAGGCCGGTGGGGGCGCCGCACACAGCCCCGTCGCGGCGCCGATCTTCGCCGGACTCGACGAGGAGTTCTTCGGCGCCTGTGTCGAGGCGGCCGAGCTCGCTGTCTCGCTGAACCGGCCTGACCGGGTGCTGCCGGCGCTCCACCTTGCCTCGACGATGGCTCCCTTGCATGAGCCGGTGCATGCCGGCCTGGTCCGCGCGCTGTGCGCCGCCGGCCAGCAGGCAGAGGCGCTGACGGCGTACGACATGATCCGCCGCCGGCTCGCGGACGACCTCGGCATCGACCCCGGCGCGGCGTTACAGTCCGCCCAGCGGCACGTACTCGAGCAGAGTGCGCAGTCCGCGCCGCCCCCGCTGCGGGCCGTGCCGGCCGGTCTCGACGGTGAGCTGGTCGGGCGCACGGAGGAATTCAGCATGCTCCGCAGCGCCGTCGAGCCGGCACTCGTGGCCGGAACGGCTGTCGTTCTGCTCGAAGGTGAGCCCGGCATCGGCAAGACGCGTCTGCTCCAGGAGATCGCCCGTCACGCCCAGGATCGGACCGCCCGCGTGGTGTGGGGGCATGGCCTCCAGGGCGGCGGTGCTCCGACGATGTGGCCGTGGGTCGAGGTCATCGAGAGTCTTCTCGAGAGCCGGTCGACGACTCGCCGAGCGGAGTGGCTCGCAGGCGATCTGAGCCGCCTCACCGCTTCTCGTGACGCCGCCGGGGCAGCACCTGCAGTCCCGGATGACGGCACCCGGTTCCGGCTGTTCGAGGAGGTCGTCGGCGCGATCTCCGAAGCAGCATCCGAGCGTCCCCTGGTGATCGTCCTCGACGACCTCCAGTGGGCCGACCCCGCCTCCTTGCACCTGCTCGACCATGTGGTCGCCCGGCTTCCCGCCGGCACCGCGGTTGTCGCGGCGCTGCGCAACCGGGATCCGTCGCTCAGCATCGAGCTGGCCCGGGTCCTTGCCGCTGCGAGCCGGATGCCCGGTCATCGCCGGCTTCTGGTCGGACCGCTCGACGCAGGCGGCGTTGCCGAGCTGATGCGACGCGAGACGGGCGACCTGCCCGCTGCGGAAGTCTCGCGTGCAGTCCATGCGCGAACCGCCGGCAACCCGTTCTTCGTGCAGGAGGTGGCGCGGGTTCTCACCAACGGCAGCAGCCTGACCGAGGAGTGCGTGCTGCGCAGCGGTGTCCCACTGACCGTCCGGGACGTGGTGCGCGACCGCATGGCTGCGCTTGATCCCGACGTTCAGGCGCTTCTGCAGCTGGCCGCGCTCGCCGGCCGGAGTGTCGAACTGGTGCTGCTCGCACGGATCGCGGGCGCGGACGTGCCGACCTGTCTCGAGCGGCTGGAGCCGGTCCGCGACCTGGGTCTCGCCGGTCCCGCTCCGGGAGATCCCTTCAGCTATTGCTTCACCCACGATCTTGTCCGCGAGGCGGTCTGCGAGGCCATCCCGCCCGGCCGCGCGGCTTCGCTGCACCGTGTTGTCGCCGACGCGATCGAGGCCATCGGCCCGGGTGACGACTCACTCGCCGAGCGAGCGGCGCACCATCTCTGGGAGGCCGGTCCGCTCATCGACCCGGCGCGTACGGTCGCGGCCCTGCTCCGGGCCGGGGCCCGGGCGACGGCGAAGACCGCACTCCGAGATGCCGAACGGCACCTCGTCCGGGCCGTCGAGCGAGCCCGCGCAGCGGCCCTGCTCGACGTCGAACTGGAGGCGCTGTCCCGCCTGATCGCGGTGGCCGGGATGCGCTCCATGTACGCCGCCGCGTCCGTCGACCTGCTGGAACGAGCGGAAACAGTGGCGAAGGCACTCGGCCGGGAGCGCCAGGCCGCCGGCTTCCTCTTCTCCCGATGGACCGCACACGTGCAGGGCCTCGAGCACGAACGTAGCTGCCCGCTCGCGGACCGCCTGCTGGAGCAGGGATCGGCCTCCAGCGATCCGGTCGTCCGCGGCTACGGGGACGCCGCGTGGGGAATTCAGCAGTGGCACCTCGGACGTGTCGGAGCGTCGTACCGCCATCTGACCGCGGCAGCGTCGCTCGGGCTGGCCGGCGATCACCGCCCCGACCCGGTGCGGGACGGGCTCCGGCTGCTGATCGTGGCGACGCTGGCCGAGATCTCCGCCTACCACGGGAAGTCCGCTCAGGCACGAGCCGTCCTGGACCGGCTCGTCGCGGACGCGGCGGACGATGCCTATGCGACCACAGTCGCGACCTGCATGGCCTCCCGGGTCGCCTCGGTCGTCGGCGACCCGGAATGGGCTCTGCAGGCTGCGGGCCGTGGGATCGCGGCGGATCCGCAGTTCTCGTTCGGCTTTCTCGGCACCTATCTGCGCCTGGCCCGGCACTGGGCCCTGGCGATGACCGGTCACGATCCCGGCGCGGCCGCGGACGCGGCCGAGCGGCTCATCGTGGCCAACCTGACGAAACCCATCCGATCCTGTGTCTCCACCTGGTATGCGCTCCTCGCGGAGATGCGGGTGGCAGCCGGTACCACGGACGCCGCGGCCGTTGCGCTCGACCAGGCCGACAACTGCCGGGACCGTTACGGGCAGCGATCGGCGGACGGTCTGCTCCTGCTCGTCCGGGCCCAACTGGCGAAGAAGCTCGCCGACCCGGGCGGCGCCGTACGCCTGGCCGAGGAGGCACGGGCTGTGGCCGGGCGGCAGGAGGCATACCTGTTCGTGCAGCGTGCCGAGCTGCTCCTCACCGATCTCACCCGTCAAGAGCTAGGCGTTCAGTAGCCGGCGGGCGTGTTCGTGGACGGCGGTGCGGAGCTCGGGTGGTTCGAGAATCTCGAACGGCCAGTAGAGGCGGATGACCCCTGAGACGAGGGGTCCCAGGTCGTTCGCGGCGAAGCGGACCTCGCAGGTGGTCGCGTCGATGGGATCGACCACGCCCTGGCTCGGCGGAATCAGCCGGGAGACGGTCGCGGCATCGGCCTGCACGCGGACCCGGGCGACGATGTCCCACGGCGCCACTCCGGTGCCCTCGGCAACTAGCGCGACCGGGTCGGGCGGGTCCTCGAACCGGTAGCGCGAGCCGGTCAGCACGGGCTCGCTGATGCGGTCGACACGGAAGGTACGCCAGGCCTGGCGATCGCGGTCGCGGGCGACCAGGTACCAGCGGCGGCCGGTGTGGACGATCTGCAGTGGCTCGACGCTGCGCTCGGACTCACTGCCGTCGTGCGTGCGATAGCGGAACCGGATCCCTTCGACATGACGGCAACCGGCGGCCAGGGTCACCAGCACCTCGCCGTCGACCTGCGGCAGCTCTCCCTGTGGCAGTTGCGTGGTATGCGCGCCGATGGCCGCGACCTGCTCCTGCAACCGGGTGGGCAGGACCTGATGAAGTTTGGCCAGCGCCGAGATCGCGGCCTCCTCGACGCCTGACACGGTGGTGGTCGTCGCGACGCGCAGGCCGACCGCGATCGCGACAGCCTCCTCGTCCTCGAGCAGCAGCGGCGGAAGCCGGCCGCCCGGGCCGAGGCGGTAACCGCCGCCGATCCCGGCCTCGGCGTCGATCGGGTAGCCGAGAGAACGCAGTCGCGTCACGTCCCGCCGTACGGTCCGCGGCGTGACGTCGAGCCTCGCTGCCAGCTCGGCGCCGTCCCACTGCGGACGCGAGTGCAGCAACGACAGCAGGCGGAGCAATCTGGCCGCGGTATCCATGGTCAGGCCATTCTGCCTCGACCTGCGGACCGATCCTGTCCGCAGGTCGTCCTACGGTGGCACCATGACGACGCTCTCGCAGAATCTCCTGGACCTGTCCGACTTCGCTTGGCAACGCCTGCGGGGCCGGGTGCAAGGTCTCACCGACGACGAGTACTTCTGGGAGCCGTTTGACGGCTGCTGGTCGGTCCGCAAGACCGAGGACGGGTATGTCCCCGACGGCAGCCTGATCCCGCCGGAGCCGGCGCCGTTCACCACCCTGGCGTGGCGGATCACGCACATCGTCGACATCCTGCAGGAGGATCGCACCGCCACCTGGTTCGGCGACCAGCCCGACCCGGAGGACGGCCAACCGCCCGTGCCGGGTTCCGCGTCGGACGCTCTGGCCGCACTGGATCATGCGTACGACGTATGGCGTCGACGCCTCGCGGCGCTCAGCCAGGACGTCCTCGACCGGCCGATGGGCGAGCCCGCGGGGTTGTACGCCGAGCACGACGGCACGTCCTTCGCGCTGCACATCCTGGACGAACTGATCCACCACGGCGCGGAGGTCGGCACGGTCCGCGACTTCTATCGAGGAGCGCATCCCGAGGACCCGTTCGCGGCCGCCCTCGCGGGTGAGGTCACACCGGCAGAGCGGCCGGCGCTCCTCGCCGAGGCGGCTGCGGCACAGCGCTGGGAGGTCATCCCGAAGCTCGCCGACCTAGGCTTCAGCGTCGACGAGCGCACGCAGGACGGCTTCACCGCAGCGCACCTTGCGGCCGGAACCGGCACGCTGGACACACTCAAGTTCCTGGTCGAGCGCGGCGCTGACCTCTCGTCGACCGATCCGCGCTTCAACGCCGACGTCCTCGGCTGGGCGAAATGGTTCAAGCAGTCGGACGCGATCGCCTACCTGGAATCGCTGGTCTGAACATGCGAAAGCCCGCCCCGGCCGGGGCGGGCTTCCAAGGTATTACTCGAGGCAGATCCGGAACGGGTGGCCCGCCGGGTCGGCGTAGATCCGCCAGCCGCGCGCGTTCTCCGCGGGCGGCGGGTCCAGTGGGTCGAGCGGTTCGGCGCCAAGGGCGACCACGGTCGCGTGACCGCTCGAGAGGTCCTCGACGATCAGGTCGAGATGGAGATCCTGCGCGTCGGTGCCGGGCCAGGTGGCCGGCACGTACTGCTCCGAGCGCCGGAAGGCCAGCGTCGAGAACCCGAGCGAGGAGCCGGGGCCGGTCAGGCTCCGCCAGTCGTCGTCACCGTTCTCGTCGATGTCCAGCCCCAGCAGCGCTGAGTAGAACTGGGCGAGCTCGAGTGGGTCCGGGCATTCCAGCACCACCGAGCCGAGCCGCCCGGCAGTACTGCCCGGCTGCTCTGCCACCTGCGTCATCTGTCCTCCACATTCTGTTGCGTCAGCCTGCGTCCTCGTCCGGGGCAGGCCCGGCCAGGTCCCTCTTGTCGGAAGGCCCGGCCGCCTACGATGACAGGTCGGAGGGACAATTCGCACCTTTCGACACGCGTTCTCGACCAGTGAGCCGATCGCTGACAGTGAAGGTTCGCTCTCGCTACCGCTAAGACTGCGGTACGGCGGTAGCGCGTCGGCGCTCGCCGAGCTTGCGGATCTTGGCTCGCGTCCCGCAATCCTCCATCGCGCACCAACGGCGGGAACCGTTCCGGCTGCGGTCCAGGAACAGCCAGCCGCAGCCGCCGTCGTCGACCGGGCAGGCCCGCAACTGCCGCAGCTCGACCGTCCGGATCAGCTCGACCGCCGCCACCACCAGCCGGTCCGGGATGAGCTGCGCCGGCGAGGTACCGACGATCAGCTCCGCGATGCCACGCTCTCGCCGCTCGTCCGGGATCAGCATCGAACGCGCGGCCGCCGCGGACCAGCGCAACATCAAGCGCTCGAAGGCAGATCCCTCGCTGCGCTTGACTCCGTCCGTCGCGACGACGGAGCCGGCCGCCCGCGGCGCGAGCACGTCGTACGCCGCCTCGCGGATCTCCACCGTCGCGCCGAGCGCCTTCGCGGCCAGCTCCGGGGCCGAGCGCCAGGTGCCCTCGACGGCGCTGTAGTCGCGCAGATCGATCAGCTCGATCCGCCGGCTCCAGTCGAGCAGCTCGGCCGGCGACGTGAGGTAGTCGTGCTCGATCGAGGCGCCTCGCGCGCGGGGGGTGACCGTGTTCACCAGGTCGAGGGCAGGATGTCCGCCCACGATACGAAATCTGGTGTGAGAACTGTCGGTCATGGATGAGATGCTACCAGCATCACTTCTTTTACCGGGATCAGGTGACCTCATGACCCTCTCGTCCCGCCGAGCCGCCGCCGCGCTGGTGTTCCTCGGCGTCTCGACGTTCTCATTCGTCACCATCGAGGTGCTGCCGATCGGGCTGCTCACCGTGATGGCCGACGATCTCGGCCGGTCGCGGTCCCAGATCGGCCTCCTCGTCACCGGGTACGCGGTCGTCGTCGTGCTCGCCTCCATCCCGCTGGCCCGGCTCACCACCCATCTCCCCCGCCGCCTGGTGCTCGGCGGCACGCTCGCCGTCCTCACCGTGGCGACCGCGCTCTCCGCCGCCGCCCCGACGTACGAGGTGCTGTTCGCCGGCCGGCTGGTGATCGCGATCTCGCAGGCGCTGTTCTGGTCGATCGCGCCGCCGATCGCGACCAGCCTGTTCCCGCCGGAGTTGCGCGGCCGGGTGGTCGCACGGCTCGCGATCGGCACGGCGCTGGCGCCGATCCTCGGGATCCCGTTCGGCACGTGGCTCGGCGAGCAGGCCGGCTGGCGGGTCCCGTTCGTGGTGATGGCTGTGCTTGGAGCGGCGGCCTTCACGGGCATCGTGACGCTGCTCCCGCGCACCGAGGTCGACGACAGTCCGTCACGTCGGGGCAGCACCCCGGACCTGCGGAGGTATGTCGTGCTGCTGGTCGCCGCCTCGATCGGGGTCACCGGCTTCCTGACGTTCAACACCTACGTCACGCCCTTCCTGCTGGACATCACCGGATTCTCGTCCGACGCGCTCGGTCCGATGCTGCTGGCCAGCGGTGCGGGCGGGTTCGCGGGCACGCTGATCGTCGGCCGGGTCCTCGATCGGTATCCGTGGGGTGCTGTCGTCATCCCGTTCGGGCTCATCACCGTCGGCTTGCTGGGGCTGTTCGCCCTCGGAGAGCACAAGGTGGCGACGGCCCTCCTGGTCGCGTTGATCGGGCTGTCCTTCAGTGCGCTCGCGGTCGCGGCGCAGAGCCGGACGCTGCAAGTCGCTCCGGGCAGCACCGACATCGCGTCGGCCGGGGCGAGTTCGGCGTTCAACGTCGGCATCGCCGCCGGTGCGTTCGCCGGTGGCGCGCTGATCGACCACACGACTGTCCGCAGCGTCGCTCTGGCCGGTGGGTTGCTGACCGCGATCGCGGCGCTGGTGATGCTGTGCGAGCCGCGGCTGGCCCGTCGCCGGCCGCTGATGGAAGAGTGCGCCCATGACCGCCAGGTTTGTGAAGAGCCGGCCTGACGCGCCACCAGACTTCTTCCCGGTGGAGGCAGCCGGTCTGCGCTGGCTCGCCGTACCGGACGGTGTGCCCGTCGCCGAGCCGCTCGACGTCTCCCCCACCCAGCTGACGACCAGAATGCTCGACGCGGTGCCGCCGACCGATGCCTTGGCAGAGGACTTCGGCCGGCGGCTGGCCGTCACCCACGACGCCGGCGCGCGGCACTACGGCGTACCACCTGATGGTTGGGACGGTGACGGGTACATCGGCGCGATCGCGCTGCCGCACGCACGCGAGCCGGTGATGTCGTGGGGCGAGTTCTACGCCAACTTGCGCCTCCGGCCGTATTTGCGAGCGGCAGACATCAGGCTCGATGTCTTCGAGCGGCTGTGCAGCCGGCTGGAAGCAGGCGTGTACGACGACGCGTCCGACGCACCGTCGCGGATCCACGGCGACCTGTGGTCGGGCAACGTGCTCTGGACCGCGGACGGCGTACACCTGATCGACCCCGCCGCGCACGGCGGTCACCGCGAGACGGACCTCGCGATGCTCGGCCTCTTCGGACTGCCCAGGCTCGAGCGGGTTCTGCGGGCGTACGACGAGGTGCACCCGCTTGCGGACGGTTGGCGTCACCGGATCGAGCTCCATCAACTCCATCCGTTGCTGGTGCATGCGGTGCTGTTCGGCGGGCCCTATCTGGCGCAGGCGACGGCTCTCGCCAAGAAGTTTTGAAGGGACTTGACGAATTATGAGGGGGCGCGAACACTTTCGATCATGATTCCGCAGCCCACGGCACAGCAGGCGCTGGCCGATGAGACGTTCTTGCTGGAGGCCGACGCCACGATCGGCCTCGACGACCCCTCCGCCCAGCTGATCACTGACCGGTTCGCAGCGCAGCTCCGTCGCTCCACCGGATACGCCCTGCCGGTGCAGGACGGGACCGGCACGATCACGCTGTCCACCAGCGGCCCGGAGTCCTTGGGTGACGAAGGCTACGAGCTGCGCGCGGACGCATCCGGCGTCACCGTCATCGCAGCCACCGCCGAGGGACTCTTCCGCGGCGTCACCACGCTCCGCCAGCTCCTCCCCGCCAAGGCCGAGGCCGACACCGCACAGGACGGCCCGTGGGAGATCGCAGGTACGACGATCTCCGACTCCCCGCGATACGAGTACCGCGGGGTGATGCTCGACGTCACGCGGCACTTCTTCACGGTCGAGCAGGTGAAGAAGTTCATCGACGTGGTGTCGCAGTACAAGCTCAATCGGCTGCACCTGCACCTGTCCGACGACCAGGGCTGGCGCATCCAGGTCGACTCCTGGCCGCGGCTCACGGAGTACGGCGGCAGCCTGCAGGTGGGCGGAGGCGCCGGCGGTTACTACACGAAGGCGGAGTACGCCGACCTCGTCCAGTACGCCGCAGAGCACTACATCACGGTCGTGCCGGAGATCGACACCCCAGGACACACGAACGCGGCGCTGGCGTCGTACGCCGAGCTGAACAAGGGCGACCAGGCGCCGGACCTCTACACCGAGACGGAGGTCGGTTTCAGCTCGTTCGCCATCGACAAGGACGTCACGTACGAGTTCCTCGACGACGTGTTCCGGGAGGTGGCCGAGCAGACGCCCGGCGAGCTCCTGCACCTCGGCGGGGACGAGGCCCACTCGACACCGCACTCGGAGTACCTCGACTTCGTGCCGAAGGCCGCCGAGCTGGTTCTGAAGCACGGCAAGCGGGTGATGGGGTGGCACGAGATCGCCGACGGGCCGCTGCCTGCCGGGACTGTGGTGCAGTACTGGGGCACCGAGGACCCGAAGGCTCAGGTGCTGGCGCAGAAGGCGGTCGAGCAGGGCGCCACGCTGGTGCTCTCCCCCGCCAACCGGGCGTACCTGGACATGAAGTACGACGCTGAGACGCCTCTCGGCCTCGACTGGGCCGGTCTGGTCAGCGTGGAGCAGTCCTACAGCTGGAACCCGGCCACGCTGGTCCCGGGCGTACCCGCGAGCGCGATCATCGGCGTCGAGGCGCCGCTGTGGACCGAGACGCTGGACGACCTGGAGAAGGTCGAGTTCATGGTGTTCCCGCGGTTGCCGGGGATCGCCGAGCTCGGCTGGTCTCAGGAGTCCGCGCTCGACTGGACGGCGTACCGCGAGCGTCTGGCCGAGCAGGGTCCGCGCTGGGAGGTGCTCGGGGTCAACTTCTACCGGGCGCCGGAGATGGACTGGCGTTAACTGCTGAGGATCCGGTCGAGCAGCCAGGCCGTGGTGGCATCCACGTCCTGCTCGGCCACCGTGTGAATGGCGTGGCTGGGGTGGCCGGCGTGGTGCGTGGCGTCCTCGTCCTGGGCGTCGCGCACCTCCAGCCGGTACACGTACCGGTCCGGCTGCGGGCGGCCGGAGCCCAGGTCCTTCGCGCCGAGCGCCCGGACCGCGTCCTCGAGCTTGGCTGCGTCGGGCTGGTCGCTGGTGTCCAACTCAGCGTGCTTGGTCAGCCCGGCGAAACCCCCGCTGCGGGTCACTGTCACGATCACGCTTGCCTCCCTCGCAGTACCGGTCCATGTACTGCCCATGTACCTGTTCATGCCCGCGCGACACGCCGGGACGAATGATCAGAAAAATGCGCCCGCTACCCGGCGTACCGGTCAATTGTCCTTCGTTGCCATCGTGCCGCACCCGTTCCCGGCCGCGAACCAGCAGGTAGGCGCGGGATTTCGGGCTCCGGACCGGCCCTCCCGAGGCCGCATCGACGCGACCACAGAGCGTAACGGCCCCTGACAATCAGCGACACGTGTTTGTGGTCACCCCTACCATCAGGCCGCAGAACGGCTACAGTTATGGCGTTGCAGTTTTGGACTCCCTGACTTTGCTGTGCTGCATGGCCGGTCTGTCGTCTGGGGCCTTTCGGCGACGCGTGATCCATGAGGTGTGGTTCACGGATTGTTATAAGCCATCGAGGAGATAGACAAATGGCTGTCGGTACTGTCAAGTGGTTCAACGCTGACAAGGGCTTCGGCTTCATCACCCCGGATGACGGTGGCGCGGACGTGTTCGCGCACTACTCGGCCATCCAGATGTCGGGCTTCCGCTCGCTGGACGAGAACCAGCGGGTCGAGTTCGAGATCACCCAGGGCCAGAAGGGGCTGCAGGCGGAGAACATCCGCGCGATCTGAGTCTTCGGATCACCCTTTCTTGAACCAGTAGGAGGGCCGCACACCATCAGGTGTGCGGCCCTTCCGCTGTTCCCGGTCTAATAGGACTGTGACCAACAGCCCCCGCAGCCCGCGCTACGGCCGGCCTGACGAAGACGCCGGGGAGCGGCTCGACCGGCAATGGAACGAACTGCTCCAGGAACTCCGGCTGGCCCAGACCGGCACGCAGATCCTGTTCGCGTTCCTGCTCAGCATCGCGTTCCAGACCCGCTTCCAGGACGCGGACAGCTTCACCCACGACGTGTACGCCGTCACGCTGATCGCGTCCGCACTGGCCGTCTGCCTGTTCCTCGCACCGGTCTCGTTCCACCGGATCATCTACCGCCAGAAGCTCCGCGACCGCATGCTCCCGATCGCCAACCGGATGACCATCGGCGGCATGCTCCTGCTGATCGTCGCCATCGCCGGCGGCGTCCTGCTCGCAGCGGACGTCGTACTGTCCCGCCCCGTCGCGATCATCGTCGTCGCCGTCGTCCTGCTCCTGTTCGCCCTCTTCTGGTACGTCGTCCCCGCGTGGGTCCGGCGTACTAACGCAGACGAGGAATGACCTCGGTCGCGACCTGTTCCAGGACGTCCTCGGAGCCGCCGTAGACGCCTTCCGCGCGCGGCCAGTGGGTGATGAGGTCGGTGAAGCCGAGGGCGGCTGCGCGAGTGGTGATCTCCTCGAAGGCGGCCGTGCTCGAGAGCGCGTACTGCGCGTTGTCCATCGACAGGTAGCGGTCGAGGTGGCGACCCTCCAGCGCGTCATCGAGGCGATGGCTGAGGTCGGCGAGGGAGGCGAACCAGGTGTCGAGGGTCGTCTTGTCGCCGCCGGTCGTCATCCAGCCGTCGCCGTGTTCGGCGGCGAAGCGGACGGAGCGCGGGCCGTTGCCGGCCAGGATGAGCGGGACCCTCGGTTGCTGGATGCAGCCGGGAAGCGTGCGGCCGTTGCGCGTCTCGTAGTACTCGCCCTTGAAGTCGACGCCGTCGGTTGTCAGCAGGGTGTCCAGCAGCGTCACGAACTCCTCGTAACGGTCCTGCCGCTGCCGCGGAGTGAGGTCCGGGCCACCCTGGATGGTCGCGTCCAGGCTGCCGCCGGCGCCGATCCCGCACAGGAAACGGCCGCCGGAGACGTCGTCGATCGCGAGGATGTCGCGGGTCAGCGCCAACGGGTGCCGGAAGTTCGGCGACGTCACGAACGTGCCGAGCTTGATCGTCGAGGTGACCGTCGCGGCCGCCGTCAGGGTCGGCGTGGTCCCGAACCACGGCGAGTCCTGGAGACCGCTCCAGGTCAGGTGGTCGTAGGTCCACGCGTGGTCGAAGCCGTACTCTTCCGCCTGCCGCCACCGCCGTGCGGCGTCCTGCCAGCGGTACTCCGGCAGGATCGCAATCCCGAAACGCATGAGCGCCACACTAAGGCGTCGGGAACGTCGCCAGAGAACTGGTGCCGATGCTGCCCAGCCAGACCTTGCCGTCGCGCTCACGGACACCGGTCGGCATGTGGAAGCCGGGGTGCTGCGCGCGCAGGTCGTGGACCAGCGCGCCGTTCTCGTCGTACGCCTGGATCTCGATGATGTCGGCGGCCTTCGGCTTCAGCGCGTCCGGGAGGGCCCAGACGATCTTGCGGAAGACCGGTGGCTTGGGCAGCAGGAAATCGAGTACGGCGTTGCGCGGCGAACCGACCGCGACCCAGATCAGCCCGTCCGACCCCCGCGCGATGTTGTCCGGCAGCCCCGGGATCGACGCGACCTGCACTGGCTCCGCGCCCGCGGTGGTCAGGTCCAGCTTGTACAGCCCGTACGTCGCCGTCTCGGCCCAGAAGAGCGTACGGCGATCGCGACTGAGCGCCACGCCGTTCGGGAAAGCACGTCCGGTCGCCAGGCGGGTGACCTCGCCGTCCGGCGTACGGCGGTAGACGCTGCCGGTGGTCGAATGTTCGAGCAGGTCGGCCATCCACTCGTCGATGCCGAACCGGGTCGACGAGTCGGTGAAGTAGATCGTGCCGTCCTCGGTGACGTCGGCGTTGTTGCAGAACCGCATCGGGCGGCCGTCGATCTCGGACAGCAGCGTCGCGATCCGGTTGTTCTTGTCGAGGGTCAGCAGGCCACGGTTCGCGTCGCAGATCAGCACGTTGCCGTCGGGCAACCACTCCAGGCCGAGCGGTCGGCCGCCGGTGTCGGCGAGCGTGTTGATGGTCTTGCCGTCCGCGCTGACGCGCAGGATGCGGCCGTCGTACAGGCCGGTGAGGACGCTGCCGTCGTCGTTGATCAGCGTGTCCTCGGGACCCGCGCCGGGCAACGCGATCACATCCACGTCGATGTTCTTCGGGTGCCGCGCCGGCGGAGCGGGCGGCGGGGTCCAGCGAACGGGTGCGATCGACGTCATGCCGCAGACCCTAGCGCGCTGCGCCGATCCACTCACACTGCGCCACACCGCGCCATAGTGCGCTCCCCAACGCCGCAGCCCGGACCGACCAGGTCGATCCGGGCTACTCGCGGTGCAGCTCAGAAAATGACTTCGCCGCGGGCGCGGCGGGCGCGGAGCTTCTCGAGGGCTTCGTCGAGGATCTCCTGGGCCTCCTGCTCGGAGCGGCGCTCCTTCACATAGGCCAGGTGCGTCTTGTACGGCTCGATCTTCGGCGGCGGGGGCGGGTTGTTCACATCGGTGCTGGTCGGAAGACCGCACCGCGGACAGTCCCACTCCTCCGGGATCGACGCCTCGACCGCGAACCAGGTCGCGGTCTCATGCCCGTTCGCACAGAAGAACACGATGCGCTGCCGGGGCGCGGTGTCGCCGCGCTCCGCCTCGCCCATCGGCCCGGCACCGACCCGGCTGCCACGAATCGCACTGCCTCCACCAGCCACGGGAACCGACCCCTCAGCCGAGCTTGTAGAGCAGGCCGACCGCGACGATGCTGGCGAACCAGATCAGACCGACACCGATCGTGATCCGGTCCAGGTTCCGCTCCGCGACCGACGAGCCGCCCAGGCTGGACGACACACCGCCACCGAACAGGTCCGAGAGGCCGCCACCGCGGCCTTTGTGCAGCAGTACGAGCAGCGTGAGGAACAGGCTGCAGACGATCACGACGATCGAGAAAGCGAGAATCACGAGGAGTAGCCTAACTGAAGGTCCAGGTAACGGCAGATGCCGGCGAACTCGTCCACCTGAAGGCTCGCGCCTCCGACCAGGCAGCCGTCGACATCCGGTTGGGCCATGATGCCACCTGCACTGGCCATCTTCACCGATCCACCGTAAAGAATCCGTACCGAGTCGGCGACCGAGGGTGAGATCGTCTCCTCCAGCCGGCCACGGATCGCGGCGATGACCTCCTGCGCGTCCTCCGGGGTCGCCACCTCGCCGGTGCCGATCGCCCAGACCGGCTCGTAGGCGATGACGAGCTTGCGGACGTCGTCCGCCTTGATCCCGGCGAGCGCGGCGTCGATCTGGGCCACGCAGTGCTCCACGTGACCGTTCGCCTTGCGGACCTCCAGGCCCTCGCCGACGCACACGATCGGGATCAGTCCGGACTCGAGCGCCTTCGCGGTCTTGGCGTTGACCAGCTCGTTGGTCTCGTGGTGGTACTGCCGGCGCTCCGAGTGGCCGGTCAGCACGTACGTGCAGCCGAGCTTGGTGAGCATCGACGCGGCGATCTCGCCGGTGTATGCGCCGGGGTCGTGCGTGGACACGTCCTGGGCGCCGTACTTGATCTTCATCCGGTCACCGTCGACCAGCGTCTGCACGCTGCGGAGGTCGGTGAACGGCGGCAACACGGCCACCTCGACCCGCTCGAAGTCGTGCTTCTTGTCCTGCAACGTCCACGACAGCTTCTGCAGCAGGTGCACGGCCTCAACGTGGTTGAGGTTCATCTTCCAGTTGCCCGCCATGAGTGGCGTACGGGCAGCGTCTGCCATGGTTGCTCAGTCCTCTTCCAGTACGGCGAGACCCGGGAGCTCCTTGCCCTCCAGGTATTCGAGCGAGGCGCCACCGCCGGTGGAGATGTGCCCGAACGCGTCGTCCGCGAAGCCTAGCTGCCGCACGGCGGCCGCGGAGTCACCGCCACCGACGACGCTCAGCCCGTCCACCTCGGTCAACGCCTGCGCGACGGCCTTCGTTCCGCCGGCGAACGCCGCCATCTCGAAGACACCCATCGGGCCGTTCCAGAACACGGTCTTCGCGCCGGAGATCTCGGCCGCGAACGCCTTGCCGGACTCCGGACCGATGTCGAGGCCGAGCTGGTCGGCCGGGATCGCGTCGGCCGCGACGACGGTGGCCGGCGAGTCGCCCTTGAACTCGGGCGCGACCACGATGTCGGTCGGCAGCACGATCTTGTCGCCGGCGTCCTTCAGGTACCCGCGGACGATGTCCAGCTGGTCTTCCTCGAGCAGGCTCTTGCCGACCTCGTGGCCCTGGGCCTTGAGGAACGTGAAGACCATGCCGCCGCCGATCAGCAGCTTGTCGGCCTTGGCCAGCAGGTTGTCGATCACCGCGAGCTTGTCCGACACCTTCGCGCCGCCGAGCACGACGACATACGGACGGGCCGGGTCCTCGGTCAGCTTCTTCAGCACCTCGACCTCGGCGAGCACCAGGCCGCCGGCCGCGTGCGGGAGCTTGCGGGCCACGTCGTACACGCTGGCCTGCTTGCGGTGCACGACACCGAAGCCGTCGCTGACGAAGACGTCGGCCAGCGCCGCGAGCTCATCGGCCAGCGCGCCGCGCTCGGCCTCGTCCTTGCTCTCCTCGCGCGGGTCGTACCGCACGTTCTCGAGCAGCAGGACCTCGCCCTCGTCCAGCTCCTGGACCGCCTCCTGGGCGCTCTCGCCCGTGACGTCGGTCGCGAAGTGCACGGTGATGCCCTCGGGCTGCAGCAGCTCGCCGAGCCGCTTGGCCACCGGGGCCAGCGTGTACGCCGGGTTCGGCTCGCCCTTCGGACGGCCGAGGTGCGCGGTGACGATCACCTTCGCGCCGGCCTTGGCGAGCTTGATCAGGGTCGGCAGCGAGGCGCGGATGCGGCCGTCGTCGCCGATCACCTCGTCCTTGATCGGCACGTTCAGGTCGGACCGGACCAGCACCCGCTGGCCCGCCAGGTCGCCGAGATCTTCGATGGTCTTCACAGTTCAGCTTTCTCGGGTGAACGAGCTTGCGTCCGAAGAAGCACCAGGGCTCTCCGGACGCAAGCGGGGGAACATCAGAGCTGTCTCAGCTGGGTCAGAGCGAGGCGCCGACGTGCTTGACCAGGTCGACGAGGCGGTTGGAGTAGCCCCACTCGTTGTCGTACCAGCCGACGACCTTGACCTGGTTGCCGATCACCTTGGTCAGGCCGGCGTCGAAGATGCAGGAGGCCGGGTCGGTGACGATGTCGGTGGAGACGATCTCGTCCTCGGTGTAGGTCAGGTAGCCCTTCAGCGAGCCCTCGGCCGCGGCGGCCTTGTAGGCCTCCTTGACCTCGTCGACGGTGACCTCACGGCCGACGGTGACGGTCAGGTCGGTGGCCGAGCCGGTCGGCACCGGCACGCGCAGCGCGTAGCCGTCCAGCTTGCCCTTGAGCTCCGGCAGCACCAGGCCGATCGCCTTCGCGGCGCCGGTCGAGGTCGGCACGATGTTCAGCGCGGCGGCGCGGGCGCGGCGCAGGTCCTTGTGCGGGCCGTCCTGCAGGTTCTGGTCCTGGGTGTACGCGTGGATCGTGGTCATCAGACCCTTCTCGATCGTGAACGCGTCGTTGAGGACCTTGGCCAGCGGGGCGATGCAGTTCGTGGTGCAGGACGCGTTCGAGATCACGGTGTGCTTCTCGGCGTCGTACAGCTCGTGGTTCACGCCCATCACCACGGTCAGGTCCTCGTTCTTCGCCGGGGCGGAGATGATGACCTTCTTGGCGCCGTTGTCGGCGTGGGTCTTGGCCTTGGTGGCGTCGGTGAAGAAGCCGGTCGACTCGATCACCACGTCGGCGCCGACGTCGGACCACTTCAGGTTGGCCGGGTCGCGCTCGGCGAACGCCTTGAAGCTCTTGCCGCCGACGGTGATGTCGTCGTCGGTCGCGGAGACCTCGCCCGGGAAGCGGCCCAGGATCGAGTCGTACTTCAGCAGGTGAGCGAGGGTCTGATTGTCGGTCAAGTCGTTGACGGCGACGACCTCGATGTCGGCACCGGACGCCTGCACGGCGCGGAAGAAGTTACGGCCGATCCGGCCGAAGCCGTTGATACCTACGCGTACGGTCACGGGACTGCGTCTCCTCAGATCTGGCGTTCGAGCACTGCCCTACAGTCCGAACATTAGCCCAACAGCCCACCTGGCCAACTGGTAGCGTCCACATCAGACCACCATGACCCGCGGGTAGCCGTCCGAGCAGACCACCCGCACACACAACTGCCCCGGAAACCTTCCGGGGCAGCCTGTTGAATACCAGTTGACCAGCTGGTGACCTCAATACCCGAGCGCGGCACCCGCGGCGCGCGCCGCCGAAGCACTGCCGGTCTGCTCCTTCGCGCCGTCCGCACTCGCCGCCGGCGCTGCGCTCCCCGCGGGTGCGTGCCCGGTGTTCAGCAGCTTCGCGGCCAACGCCGCATCTCCTGGCGCACCGATCGCCAGCGTCGCCTTCACACCGTCCAGCCGGCCCGGCGCAGCCGCCTGGAACCCGTCGTCCGGCCAGTTCGCAACAGGAGACTCCGGGTCGGCGACCATCTTGCCCTGTTGCGCTTGCTGCTTGCGGTACTCCTCCAGAGCCCGCTGCCGTTCCATCTCCTTGATGGCGTTCTCGGTCCGGACGCGCTCCAACTCGTCGCGCGCCCTTGCCTCGTCCTCTGCCGTACCCATCGGTCTCCCATCGTCGTGGTGCGACGATGCAACCAGAGGTGCAAGAGCCGGATGAGCCGTTTCAGATAACGATCCGGTCAGGCCGGGTCGAGCATTTCTGGGGTCAGGTTGGCTTCGGTGTTGGGGATGCCGAGGTCGGCGGCGCGCTTGTCGGCCATGGCGAGCAGGCGGCGGATGCGGCCGGCTACTGCGTCCTTGGTGAGAGCTGGCTCGTGCAGCTGGCCGAGCTCCTCGAGGCTTGCCTGCTTGTGCTCGAGACGCAGCTTGCCCGCGATCTGCAGGTGATCGGGTACGTCGTCGCCGAGGATCTCCAGCGCCCGCTCGACGCGTGCACCGGCCGCGACCGCAGCCCGGGCGGAGCGGCGCAGGTTTGCGTCGTCGAAGTTCGCCAGCCGGTTCGCGGTCGCGCGGACCTCGCGACGCATCCGGCGCTCCTCCCACGCCAGCACCGACTCGTGCGCACCCAGCCGGGTGAGCAGCGCGCCGATGGCGTCACCGTCGCGGATCACGACGCGGTCGACGTTCCGCACCTCGCGGGCCTTCGAACCGATGCCGAGCCGCCGCGCCGCACCGACCAGAGCCAACGCCGCCTCCGGACCGGGGCACGTCACCTCGAGCGAGGACGACCGGCCGGGCTCGGTCAGCGAGCCATGCGCGAGGAACGCTCCCCGCCAGGCCGCGACGGCATCACACGAAGCGCCGGACACGACCGCCGGCGGAAGGCCTCGCACCGGTCGGCCACGGTTGTCCACCAGCCCGGTCTGCCGCGCCAACGCGTCACCGTCGCGGACCACGCGGACGACGTACTTCGTCTGCTTGCGGATGCCGGACGGGGAAATCACCACCACGTCCGACGGGTGACCGAAGATCTCCGCGATGTCCTTGCGCAACCGCCGGGCCGCGGCGCCGCTGTCGAGCTCGGCCTCCACGACGATCCGTCCGGACACCAGGTGCAGCCCGCCCGCGAACCGCAGGATCGACGAGACCTCGGCCTTGCGGCAACACGGTTTCGTCACCTGAATACTGGTCAGCTCGGACTTCACCTGTGCTGTCATCGCCATGAAGGCCATCCTCCCACCCATGTCAAAGACCCTTGGACCACCAACGGCCCCGAGCCGCCCCGGTTACGGGCATCCGGGCCGCTGCAACCTTCCGGCACGTTGATCGCGTTACCCCGGCGACATTGTGAGAGGAGGCGCATGAAGGCATCGGATGAAGCCGAGTTCACCGAGTTCGCCGCCGCCATGATCCGGCGGCTGCGGCGTACGGCGTACCTGATGTGCGGTGACTGGCACCGCGCCGAGGATGCCGCGCAGGACGCGTTGGTCAAGGTGTACCGCCGCTGGAACCGGATCGACCGCACGCACGGCCTGAACAGCTACGCCCACCAGTGCTTGGTCACGTCGGTCTTCGACCAGTCCCGCAAGCCGTGGCGGCGCGAGCGGTTCGTCGACGCCGACGACCTGGACCGGATGCTGCCCGACGCGGCCGGTGTCGTCGACGACCGGATGCTGGTCGTCGAGGCCTTGGCCGCGCTGCCACCGAGCCAACGAGCCTGCGTCGTACTGCGTCACTACGGCGATCTCAGCATCGAACAAACCGCCGCCGTCCTCGGGATCGGCGTCGGCGGCGTGAAGAGCCAGACCTCCCGAGCCCTCACCCGCCTCCGCGAACTTCTCGACCAGACCGAAAGGAGCGCCCCGTGAACAACGACATCGAACACCTGCTGGCGACCGCCGCCGACGACACCGACCGGCCGCTGAACACCGACGTCGACGACCTGCTGATCCGGGCCCGGCGTTCGGTCCGCCGAACCAGGATCGCGACCGCTTCCACCGCGGTCCTCACCACTGCGGCGATCATCGGGGGCATCGCCACCTGGTCCGCGACCCGTGACGAGAGCGCCGGCCCGGCCGGTACGCCGACGGGTCAGACCATCACGATCGACGTCAAGACCGGCCGCATCGTCGACAACGAGACCGGCAAGACAGTCGTGCCGGCGCCGCCGATGAGCCCGTTGCCGGACGCCGAGGTGCTGGACCGCTGCGCGCGCTACGACCTGGCCTACCAGCGCCTCGCCCACAGCGAGCGCAAGACCATCGACCATGCAGGTCCGATCAACGGCCGGTGGAAGGTCCTCGTGAAGAGCGGCGACCAGTCCGTACTGAACGCCCTGCTCCTCTCGCCCGACAAGTCGATCGTCGCGACGTGCACGATGAGCGGCCCGACGAAGCCGGACAGCCTCGCCCGCTCCGGTGCGGCGACGGTCGAGGAGAGGAGCCGGTACCGGAATCCCTTGACCATGCAGGAGGGATTCCGGGTTCCGGTGCCCGGTGTGAGCCGCGTGCTGCTCGACATCGCCGGGGAGAGCAGTCCTCGCGAGGCCCTGGTCGGAACGGACGGATATGCGACCCTCGGGCATCTCGGCAAGGACAACAAGCTCATCACGCTGAATCGCATCCGGGGCTACGACTCGAGCGGCAAGAAGGTTTACGACCAGACGCCCAAGCCGTTCGCTGCCCCGGCCCGGACCGTCGATCCGGCGGTGACCGTCAAGACCGCGCAGGCGATCACGCCGGTGGTCGTGCTCACGAAGGAGCCCGGGACCGGGAGGCCGCTCATCGCCGCGCCACCCGTCAGTCCGCTCACCGACGAACAGGTCACCACTCGGTGCGAAGGCGTCGACGAGATCTACTTCAAGGATCTCGACAAGGGCGGCGTGAACACCGACGACGCAGTGATCAAGGCCGCCGGACCCATCTCGCGGGCGTGGCAGGTGGCGCTCAAGACCGGCACCGGCGACAAGCTGACGGCCTTGCTGATCTCGCCGGACAAGCGCGTGTTCGCGTGGTGTCACATGCTGACGCCGACGGCCAAGGGTGCGTACGACTACACCCGCGGCGCGGTCCAGGCCGACGGGAAGTTCGCGAAGTCGCCCGACTTCGCGATGGTTCCCGACGGGGTCGCGCAGATCGTCGTCGACCTGCCGGCAGGACCGACGCGGGCACTGATGTCGAACGGCTTCTTCATCTGGGGCCTGACCGGCGGGAACTCCAACGTTAAGAGCGTCCGGGTGCACGGGTACGACGCCGAGGGCAAGCAGATCTACAACCAGCCCATGGACCTGGACGTCGACTTCGACTAGCTGAAAATCTCGCGGTAGACCTTCGCCAGCTTGTCCGGGGCGTGGTGCAGCTCCTGTTCGTCGTCGGCGATATCGGCGATCACCAGCTCGGCCCCGAGGGATTCCGCCGTACGGCGGAGTGACTCGGGGTCGGGCACGTGGCCGGTGTCGGCGAGGACGACGTCGATCCGCAGGTCGGGGGCGTGCGCGGCCAGCACCTCGAGGTGGGTCTCGGGCGAGAAGCCGTCGGTCTCGCCCTTCTGCTCCCCCAGGTTCAGCGTGAGGAGCCGGCGGGCACTGGTCAGCTCGAGACCGCGGCAGAGCTCGGGGACCAGCAGATTCGGGATCACGGACGTGAACCACGAGCCCGGGCCGACCACGACCCAGTCGGCCTCCGCGATGGCGACGAGTGCCTCCGGGCACGCGGGCGGGTCGGCCGGGTCGAGCGCGACGTCGACCACGTGCCCCTCGGTCGTCGCCACCTCGGCCTGACCGCGGATCTCGGTGATCGCCTCGGGATGGGCCGGATCGAGCCCGAGCACCCGCGCGGTGATATCGAGCGGTACTGAGGACATCGGCAGCACCCGCCCTTGTGCACCGAGCAATCGCGCGACCCAGTCGAGTCCGTCGACCGCCTCGCCGAGCAGCTCCCACAACGCGACGATCAGCAGGTTGCCGACCGCGTGGTCGTGCAGCTCACCGTTGCTGCGGAAGCGATGCTGCAGTACGTCGGCCCACGTGCGGCCCCACTCGTCGTCGCGGCACAACGCGGCCAGCGCCATCCGCAGATCACCCGGAGGCAGTACGCCGAGCTCCTGGCGCAGCCGCCCGGACGAGCCGCCGTTGTCGGCGACCGTGACGACCGCGGTCAGCTGGTCGGTGACGTGACGAAGCGCGGAGAGAGAGGCAGCCAAGCCGTGTCCCCCGCCAAGTGCTACGACCTTGGGAGACGGGCGGGGGTCTGAGGGTCGCCCCCCAGAGGAAACATCAGAGCGCTCAGGCCCGTGCTCTTCGCGGGCAGAGCTGTCCCAAGCGTTCTGGGTCACTCCCGCCCCAGATCACGATGTACCACCAACGTCGGTGAGCCCTTCTCGCGCAGCCTCCGGGCGATCTCCTCGGCCATCGCGACGCTGCGGTGCTTTCCCCCGGTGCAGCCGATCGCGACGGTGACGAAGCGCTTGCCCTCGTTCAGGTAGCCGCTCCGCAAGGTGTCCAGCACGTCCACGTAGTTCTGCAGGAACTGCTGGGCCAGCGGATGGCCGAGCACGAAGTCTGACACAGGCTTGTCCTGGCCGGTCATCGGGCGGAGGTCCGGCTGCCAGTACGGGTTCGGGATGAAGCGCATGTCGGCGACCACATCGGCGTCGACCGGGATGCCGTACTTGAACCCGAACGACACCACAGTCGCGCGCAGCTCGGCGTTCTCCTCGTCGCCGAACGCGTTCACGATCTTCGCGGCGAGCTGGTGGATGTTCAGGCTCGACGTGTCGATGACCAGGTCGGCGCCGGCCCGGATGTCGCCGAGCAGCTCGCGCTCGCGCTGGATGCCGTCGAGCAGCCGGCCCTCGCCCTGCAGCGGGTGCGGCCGGCGGACACTCTCCTGCCGGCGCACGATCACATCGTCGGACGCCTCCAGGAACAGCGTCAGCGGGCGGTACCCCTTCAGCCGCAGGTCGTGGATGGCCGAGCTCAGCTCCTCGAAGAACAGGCCGGTCCGGACGTCGACCACGACCGCGAGCCGCGGCGCCGCGCCGGTGCCGATGACCTGCTCGACGAGCGTGGTCAGGAACATCGGCGGCAGGTTGTCCACGACGAACCAGCCGAGGTCTTCCAGTACGTCGGCGACGGAGCTTCGTCCCGCGCCGGACATGCCGGACACGATGATGAGGTTGCCGCCCGTGTCGTCCATCAGTTCTCAGTTCTCCCTGGGTCCCCGTCGGCCAAATCCGTTGACGACAGTCCGGCCGGCGCCGGGACGTCGTCGCCCAGTATCTCGCCCGTGGCCGTGTTGACCGACGGTGCCCGGCCGGTTTCCGCCTTCGTTGCGGCAGCGTTAACCGCCAGTACGACCGACTCCGCCAGCCGCGGCCCGAATCCGGGGAGACTCGCCACCTCGTCGACGGTGGCCTGACGCAACTTCTTCAGCGAGCCGAAATGACGCAGCAGCGTCTTGCGCCGCACCTCGCCGAGACCGGGGACCTCGTCGAGCGTGCTCTCGACCATCGACTTCGATCGCCGGCTGCGGTGGTGTGTGATCGCGAACCGGTGCGCCTCGTCCCGCAGTCGCTGCAGGAGGTACAGGCCTTCCGACGTACGGGAGAAGATGACCGGGTCCTCCTCGTCGGGGAGCCAGACCTCCTCGAGCCGCTTGGCGAGACCGCAGACCGGGATGTCGCCGAGCCCCAGCTCGTCCATCGCCTGGCGGGCCGCGGCAACCTGGGGCGGACCACCGTCGACCACGACGAGCCCCGGCGCGTAGGAGAACTTCTTCGCTCGCCCGGTCTCGGGGTCGATCAGCGCGCCGTTCGGGTCGTCGTCCCCGGTCATCGTGGCGCGCTCGTCGAGGAGGCGTTTGAAGCGGCGGGTGAGGACCTCGGCGATCGAGGCGACGTCGTTCTGGCCGTCGACGCCCTTGATCACGAACCGCCGGTACTCGCTCTTGCGGGGCAGGCCGTCCTCGAACACGACCATCGAGGCGACCACCTCGGTGCCTTGCAGGTTGGAGACGTCGTAGCACTCCAGCCGCAGCGGCGCCTCGGGCAGGTCGAGCCCGGCCTGGATCTCCTCGAGCGCCTGGTTGCGGGTGGTCAGATCGCTGGCCCGCTTGGTCTTGTGCATGGTCAGCGTCTGCAGCGCGTTCCGCTCGACGGTCTCCATCAGCGCCTTCTTGTCGCCGCGCTGCGGGACCCGGATCGACACCCGCGCGCCGCGGATCCCCTCCAGCCACTGGGTCAGCGCGTCGGCGTCCTCCGGCATCGTCGGGACCAGGATCTCGCGCGGGATCGCGTCGACCGAGTCGTCGGCGTACATCTGCTGGATGAAGCGCGAGACGAGATCGCCGGTGGTTGCCGTGCCGTCGGCTTTGTCGGCGATCCAGCCGCGCTCACCGCGGATCCGCCCGCCACGGACGTAGAAGATCTGCACGGCGACTTCGAGCGGGTCCTCGCTCAGCGCAATCACGTCGGTGTCGGTGCCGTCGCCGAGAACCACGGCGTTCTTGGCCAGCGCCTTCTCCAGCGCGGCCAGGTCGTCGCGGATCTTCGCGGCCCGCTCGTACTCCAGCTCGGCCGCCGCGGCCTTCATCTCCTTCTCCAGCCGGCGCACGTACGTCGCGGTCTGGCCGGACAGGAACGCCGCGAAGTCCTCGACGATCTGGCGATGCTCCTCCTGGCTCACCTGCCCGGTGCAGGGCGCGGCGCATTTGCCGATGTACCCGAGCAGGCAGGGCCGGCCGATCTGGCGGTGCCGGTTGAAGACGCCCTTGCTGCACGAGCGCATCGGGAACACCCGCAGCAGCAGGTCGACGGTCTCGCGGATCGCCCAGGCGTGGCTGTACGGACCGAAGTACTTCACGCCCTTCTTCTTCTGACCTCGGCCGACCATCACCCGCGGGTACTCCTCGTTGAGGGTGATGGCGAGCCACGGGTACGACTTGTCGTCGCGGTACTTCACGTTGAAGCGCGGGTCGTACTCCTTGATCCAGGAGTACTCCAGCTGGAGCGATTCGACCTCGCTGGCGACCACGGTCCACTCGACCTTCGAGGCCGTCGTCACCATCGCCTGCGTCCGCGGGTGCAGGTTCACCAGATCCTGGAAGTACGACGACAACCGGGCCCGCAGGTTCTTCGCCTTGCCGACGTAGATGACCCGCCCGGCGGAGTCGCTGAAACGGTAGACGCCGGGTGAGTCGGGGATCGATCCCGGAGCGGGACGGTACGAGGACGGATCAGCCACCCAACCACCCTAGTTCGGGTCGCCGACAATCCGGAATTCCGGCAAAGTTTCTACCGCAAGTTCAATGACAGACTTGAAGGTATGACGATTGACGACCTGGATCGGATGATCCGCGCGTACGACGGTGTCCGGGTGCTCGAGGCCCAGGACGACCTCTTCTACCTCTACGATCCGGCCGCCGACCTCCCGCCGGAGCGACAGCAGCCGTTCGCCACCATTGTCACCGGCGACCACTACGAGAAGGTGTCCCGGCTGGACGAGCCCGGCGCCTGGCGGCTGAACCTCGGCCTCACCAAGGCGACGTACACCTCACTCTTCGGTCCGGTGCCGACCGAGCGGGACGCGGACTGGGTGCTCGACTCGGTGCATGACTACACAGCACGGAACACGCTGATGCCGCACCCGTTCTACGCCGCGCAGTACTGGATTGCCGTGGTGAATCCGGTTGAGGCGCCGCCGCTCGTCCCGTTGGTGCAGGAGGCGTACGAGTTCGCGGCCCGTAAGTACGCCAACCATCAATCCCGCCAAACCCAGTGAACTTTGCAGTCGTGTTGCGGCTTGGCCCATAAGCCCGGTTTGACCCCCGGTTGGGATGAGCGACGTCTCTAGCGTGTGACCCAGGGTAGATGTGCAGGACCTTTGCGTGAGGCAACAAGGCCTTGCGCTGACTCGAGGGAGTTCCGCCCATGTCCCCATCCCTGAGCATGCCACGCGCACTACTCGGTGCGGTCGCGGCTTCAGCGCTCGCGGTCACCGGCATCGTCGCGACGGCGGCCGGCAGCAACGCATCCCAGCAGGCGCCGGTGACGATCCGCGGCGCCGGCAGTTCGAACGCGATCCCCGGCAGCTACATCGTCGTACTGAACGGCCAGCGGTCGCAGGCCCAGACCCGGGTCACCACGCAGAGTCTGGCGACGAGCTACGACGTCAAGGTCAAGGACCAGTACGACGCCTCGATCAAGGGCTTCTCCGCGAGTATGAGTGAGGACCAGGCGAAGAAGCTCGCCGGTGACTCGCGGGTCGCGTTCGTGCAGCAGAACCAGAAGATCACCGTCAGCCAGGACAACCCGCCGTGGGGCCTGGACCGGGCCGACCAGCGCGACCTGCCGCTGGACAAGAAGTACGAGGCCTCGACCACCGCCGACAACGTGAACGTCTACGTGATCGACACCGGCATCTACGCCAAGCACAAGGACTTCGGTGACCGCGCGTCGGTCGGCACCGACACCGTCGGCGACGGCCAGAACGGCGTCGACTGCATGGGCCACGGCAGCCACGTGGCGGGCACGATCGCGGGCACGACGTACGGCCTGGCCAAGGGTGCGAAGGTGATCGCGGTCCGGGTTCTCGACTGTAAGGGATCCGGGTCGACCGAGTCCGTGGTGGCCGGGATCGACTGGGTGACCAAGAACGCCAAGAAGCCCGCGGTCGCGAACATGAGCCTGGGCGGTGGCGCGGACGACGCGCTGGACGCGGCGGTCAAAGCCTCGGTCGGCGCCGGCATCACCTATGCCGTTGCTGCTGGCAACGATAGTGCGGACGTCTGCCTGAGCTCGCCGGCCCGGGAGCCCTCGGCGATCACCGTCGGCGCGACCGACGACCAGGACAAGCGGGCGTCGTTCTCGAACTTCGGCAAGTGCGTCGACCTGTTCGCGCCGGGGGTCGACATCACCTCGGTCGGCATCACCGACCCGGACGCGACCGCGAAGATGAGCGGTACGTCGATGGCGACGCCGCATGTCGCCGGCGGGATCGCGCTCTACCTGGCCGACCACCCGGACGCGACACCGGCCGACGTCGCGAAGGCGCTGGTCGGCAACTCGACGCCGGACAAGGTCGGCGACCCGGGCGACGCCTCGCCGAACAAGCTGCTGTACGTCGGGAAGGCCGACCCGGCCCAGTCCTGACCACGTCCCGGCTTGACCCACATCCCGGCTTGACCCACATCCCGGCTAGACCCACCTCCCGGCCAGACCCATGTCCCGGCTCGACGCATTTCATGGGTTGACCCACGAAGTCGGGGGTTCCCCACCCTGACTCCGGGTGGGGAACCCCCCACTTGCCTGGTGGACCTATCAAGTTGCCTGGTGGACCTATCAAATTGGCTGGCCGGCCCAGCAAAGGGTCAGGCGGACTGAACGATGTTGCTGCCCTGGACGGCGACGTTCACCGCGGGCAGCGGCGATTGCGCCGGACCGCTGGTCACGCTGCCGTCGGTGATCTTGAAGTGGCTGTTGTGGAACGGGCAGACGATCTGTCCGTCCTCGACCGAGCCGACGATGTTGCCCTGGTGCGTGCAGACCGCGGAGAAGCCCTTGTACTGACCCGCGGTCGGCTGGGTCACCACGACCTTGGCGTCGGTGAACACCTTCCCGCCGCCGACCGGTACGTCGGACACCGGGCCGAGGACCGTCCCGCCACTGGCGGGAGCGCTCGACGACGGTGCACTCGATGACGCGCTAGGAGTGCTCGCTGTGGGCGCGGAACTCGAGCCGGTGGCCGACGGCGTCGAGGCGCCACCGCCGGAGGCGTCGTCGCTGCCGCCGCAGGCCGCGAGGATCGGGGCGCTGGCACCCACCAGCGCGGCCATGGCCGCGCAGCGGAGCACCGTCCTCCGGTCGCGCCGACCGTCCGCCGCTGCGCTGGGCACGGCCTCGGTCTGCTGCGGGGTGGCTGGTGCCATCGTGTCATCGCTCATGAATCTGGACCTCCAGGAGCCTGCTGGTCGAAGTAGTTGAACGCTATATACCGGGTCAAACGACCGGATGACCCGAACGGTTCAACGACTTCAGGATTGAACTGCAGTTTGAAGGTTTGCTGTGAACCCGCTGCGAATCTGCTGGCCGCCACCCCCCGCGAGGGCTCGCGTCGACCGGGTGCCTGACAGACTTTGGGCGTGGGGAAGGCCATGGGATGACAGGAACGACGAACGACTCGACCGTCCTTCGGGCGATCGCGGACCTCGCACCGATGTGGATGCCGGGCTGCGTCGTCGACACCGCCGAGCGCACGGTCGAGGTCGGCTGGGGCCGCGGCGCCCTGCAGATGTCCGCGGTCGTCGGGCTGGGCGAGATCATCGATCGGTGCAATCAGGTCCCGCAGCACCGTTGGGCCGAGCAGATCGAGGCCTGGCTCCGCGCCGTCGTCGCCGAGGGTGAGCTGGCCACCGAGGAGCACCGGTTCGGCGACGTCGCGGAGCGGCAGCGGGCGCTGCTCGTGCAACGCGGGTGGTCCGCCCGCACGGCCGGCCCGGTGGCCGACGCGCTGATCCCGTTCGGGGACCACTTCGAGGTCGTGGTGTTCATCCGCACCGGTACCGAGCTGCGGCGGCTGACCGTCGTACGGCGATCGATGCTCGGCCTCGGCGATCCGGCCGTGCCGTCGCCGGTGCAGCTCACGCTGGAGCAGATCTCCGACCTGCGGCCGGTCGAGCACGACGGGTTCTCGGTGCTCAGCCGGGACGACGACCCGCTCGTGTCGATGGCGGTCGTCGATCGCGAGAATCTGCTGCCGCAGGCGTCTCTCGGCCTGGGCGTACTACTCGGCGTACCGCGGTTGAGCACGGTCGCCTTCTGCGCCGCGGATGCCGGGCAGGAGGCGGCGGACGGGCTGGCGAAGTTCGTCGCGGACACCTATCGCGACGCGCCGGACCAGTGCAGTCCGGACGTGTTCTGGCTGCAGGGCGACCGGATGGTCCAGGTGCCGGTCACGTTGGCCGAGCCGCCGACAGTCATGCTGCCGGCGGCGCTCCTGCCGTCGCCACGCCGTACCTGGGTCCGGCACCTCGTCCAGCAGCTGTTCCGCCGCTGACGAAAGGGCTGGTCAGCCGGCGACGCGCTTCCGGGTCGCCGCCTTCTTGGCCGGCGCGGCCTTCTTCACCGCTTTCTTGGCGACAGCCTTCTTTGCCACCGTCTTCTTCGCGGCGGCCTTCTTCGCCGACGCTGCCTTCACCGGCCCTGAGTTCACCGGCGCTGCCTTCGCGGCCTGCTGCCTCGCGCTCGGCTTCGCCGCCCGACCCTCGAGGATCTCGGCGAGGAACTGCCCGGTGTACGACGCCGGGTTCGCCGCGACCTCCTCCGGCGTACCTTCCGCGACCAGCGTGCCGCCGCGGCGACCGCCGTCCGGACCGAGGTCGATCAGCCAGTCGGCCGTCTTGATGACGTCGAGGTTGTGCTCGATGACCAGCACCGAGTTGCCCTTGTCCACCAGACCGCTCAGCACGCCCAGCAGCTTGCGGATGTCCTCGAAGTGCAGACCGGTCGTCGGCTCGTCGAGCACATACACGGTCCGGCCGGTCGAACGCCGCTGCAGCTCCGACGCCAGCTTCACCCGCTGCGCCTCACCACCGGACAGCGTCGGCGCCGGCTGGCCGAGTCGCACATACCCCAGGCCGACCTCGACGAGTGTCTTCAGGTGCCGCGAGATCGCCGGGATCGCCGCGAAGAACTCCGAGGCCTCCTCGATCGGCATGTCCAGCACGTCCGCGACCGTCTTGCCCTTGTAGTGCACCTCGAGCGTCTCGCGGTTGTACCGCGCGCCGTGGCACACCTCGCACGGGACATACACGTCCGGAAGGAAGTTCATCTCGATCTTCAGCGTGCCGTCACCCGAGCAGGCCTCGCACCGGCCGCCCTTGACGTTGAACGAGAAGCGACCCTGCTGGTACCCACGGACCTTCGCCTCCGGCGTCTCCGCGAACAGCTTGCGGATGTGGTCCCACACTCCGGTGTAGGTCGCCGGGTTCGACCGCGGGGTCCGCCCGATCGGCGACTGGTCGACGTGGATGACCTTGTCGACCAGCTCCATCCCAGAGATCTTCGTGTGCCGGCCGGGAACCGTGCGAGCCCCGTAGATCTGCCGCGCCAGCGAGGTGTACAGGATGTCGTTGACCAGCGTCGACTTGCCCGACCCCGACACACCCGTGACCGCGACGAACACCCCGAGCGGGATCGTGACGTCGATGTCCTTCAGGTTGTTCTGCCGGGCGCCGTACACCGTCAGCTCACGGCCCTCGGTCAGCGGCCGCCGGACGGCGGGGATCGGGATCTCCCGGCGACCGGACACGTACTGACCGGTGATCGAGTCCGGGTGGTTCCGCAGGTCCTCGACCGTGCCGGAGACGACGACCTGGCCGCCGTGCTCACCGGCGCCGGGGCCGATGTCGACGACCCAGTCGGCGTGGTCGATGGTGTCCTCGTCGTGCTCGACGACGATCAGCGTGTTGCCGAGCTCCTTGAGCCGGACGAGCGTCTCGATCAGCCGCCGGTTGTCCCGCTGGTGCAGACCGATCGACGGCTCGTCGAGCACATACAGCACGCCGACCAGACCTGAACCGATCTGGGTCGCCAGCCGGATCCGCTGCGCCTCACCACCGGACAGCGAACCGGCCGGCCGGCTCAGCGCGAGGTAGTCCAGGCCGACGTCGAGCAGGAACCGCAGCCGCTCGCCGATCTCCTTGACCACCCGCTCCGCGATCTGCTTCTCCCGCGGGCTCAGCTCCATCTGCACGAGGAAGTCGTGCACCTCGTCGATCGACATCGCGCTGATCTCCGCGATGTTCTTCCCGCCGAGCGTGACCGCCAGCGAGATCGGCTTCAGCCGCGCGCCGTTGCAGGCCAGGCACGGCACCTCGCGCATGTACTCCTCGAAGCGCTCGCGGCCGGTGTCGCTGGACGCCTCCGTGTGCCGGCGCTCCACATACGGGATCACGCCTTCGAAGCTGGTGTAGTACGACCGCTCGCGGCCGTAGCGGTTCTGGTAGGAGACGTGGACCTGCTTGTCGTGACCGGTGAGCAGCGCCTTCTTCGCCTTCGCCGGCAGCTCGCCGAACGGCGTGCTGGTCTTGAACTTCAGGTCCCTGGCCAGCGCGTCGAGCAGACGCTCGAAGTACTGCGAGACGTTCTGCCCGGCCCACGGCTGAATCGCGCCCTCGTCGAGAGACTTGGACGGATCCGGCACCAGCAGCTCCGGGTCGACCTCCATCCGGGTGCCGAGCCCGGTGCAGACCGGGCAGGCGCCGTACGGCGAGTTGAACGAGAACGACCGCGGCTCGAGCTCGTCGATGGCCAGCGGGTGATCGTTCGGGCAGGCGAGCTTCTCGGAGAAGCGACGCTCGCGGTGCGGGTCGTCGTCCGGGAGGTCGACGAAGTCGAGCACGACCAGACCGCTGGCCAGCCCGAGCGCGGTCTCCACCGAGTCGGTGAGTCGCTGCTTGGCCGAACCCTTCACCGCGAGCCGGTCGACGATCACGTCGATGTTGTGCTTCTTCTGCTTGTCGAGCTTCGGCGGATCGGTGAGCTGGATCGTCTCGCCGTCGACGCGTGCCCGGGAGAAGCCTTGACCGGTCAGCTGCCGGAACAGGTCGACATACTCGCCCTTGCGGCCGCGGACGACCGGGGCGAGCACCTGGAACCGGGTGCCCTCGTCGAGCTCGAGCACCCGGTCGACGATCTGCTGCGGCGTCTGCCGCGCGATCGGCTCACCACACTCCGGGCAGTGCGGCCGCCCGGCCCGGGCGAACAGCAGCCGGAGGTAGTCGTAGACCTCGGTGATCGTGCCGACGGTCGATCGCGGGTTGCGCGAGGTGGACTTCTGGTCGATCGAGACGGCCGGCGACAGCCCCTCGATGAAGTCGACGTCCGGTTTGTCCATCTGCCCCAGGAACTGGCGGGCATACGCCGAGAGGGACTCGACGTAGCGCCGCTGGCCCTCGGCGAAGATCGTGTCGAAGGCCAGGCTGGACTTGCCGGACCCGGACAGTCCGGTGAAGACGATCATGGCGTCCCGCGGCAGGTCGACCGAGACGTCCTTCAGGTTGTGCTCACGCGCTCCACGCACGATCAGACGGTCAGACACAAGCTCACTCTCAGCCGTTCTCGAGGGTATCCGGGGCATGCCCCGTCATGCTAACGAGGCCCACCGACAAAAACTTCCGCCGCCGGCCGCACTGCTTTCTCCGCGGGGTGCTTCGAAAGTATATTCGATCGCCGAGGGTGGTCTGCGCAGCCGGTGCGATCAGTGCGAGGATCGGCGGTGTCGCACAGGATCACCCGACATCCAGGGAGAGGCGCATGCCGGAGTACCACGGGAACGTCAAGGTCGGCGGACCGGCCCAGACACACGAGCTGGCCCAGTTGATGATCACCAAGGTCGCCGTCGGGCCGATGGACAACAACGCCTACCTGCTGCGGTGCCGCCAGACCGACGAGCAGGTCCTGATCGACGCCGCGAACGACGCGGACACACTGCTCCAGCTGATCGGTGACGGCGGTCTCGCGCGTGTCGTGACCACGCACCGCCACCAGGACCACTGGGATGCACTGGCCGAGGTCGTCGCGCGGACCGGCGCCACCACCGTCGCCGGGCGGTACGACGCCGAGGGCATCCCGGTCCCGACCGACCAGCTCGTCGACGACGGCGACCACATCGCCGTCGGCCAGTGCAGCCTGCGCGTGATCCACCTCGTCGGCCACACCCCCGGCTCGATCGCCCTGGTGTACGACGACCCGGACGGCGCCCCGCACCTGTTCACCGGCGACTCGCTGTTCCCGGGAGGCGTGGGGAACACGCAGGGCGACGCGGAGCGCTTCACGTCGCTGATCAACGACGTCGAGACCAAGCTGTTCAACGAGCTCCCCGACGAGACCTGGGTCTACCCCGGCCACGGCTCCGACACCACCCTCGGCGCCGAGCGGCCGCACCTCGCCGAGTGGCGTGAGCGCGGCTGGTGACCGGATTCGCCGACTACGAGCCGGATGTCGCCCGGCAGACCGTCGACGTCCAGGTGCGTCCGGGAGAACTGCGTGACCTGGACGCGTGTGCCGAGCTGATCGTGTCGCGGACCCACGGGTCCGCGGCCGAGCGGCGCGAGCGGCTGGTGGCCGACCTCGCCGACCCGGACAAATACATCGCCGTCGCGGTCGTCGGCGATGAGGTCGTCGGGTACGGCGGCGTGATCCACCACGAACTCAAACCCGACGACCCGCCGACAACCGCTCCGACGGGGTACTACCTGATCGGCCTGATCGTCTCCCCCGCCTGGCGCCGCCACGGCATCGGCGAGCTGCTGACCCGCGACCGCCTACGCTGGACCGCCGAGCGCGCCGACGCCGTCTACTACTTCGCCAACCAGGCGAACGCCGCGATCCTCGAC
This sequence comes from Kribbella pratensis, assembly GCF_004365355.1. GTDB lineage: Bacteria > Actinomycetota > Actinomycetes > Propionibacteriales > Kribbellaceae > Kribbella. The sequence continues at coordinate 2,211,901 of NZ_SODP01000001.1, forward strand.
CTCAACAAGAGCTTCGGGTTCACCGAGGTCACCCGCGACTTCATCTTCCCGGGCGCCCCGCTGAAGCCCGGCACCTGCGTCCTCCTCCGGGCCGGCCTCAACGGTCGGTGAGCTCGGCGGGGTAGGCGATCACGTCGACCAGGGCGTTGTTGCGGATCGCGGTGATCTCCGTGCGGCGGGCGATCGCGTCCTCGAACAGTTGCCGCTGCAGCGACTGAGCGTCCCGGAGCGGTACGCCGTCCACCGCCAGCACCAGGTCTCCTTGGCGCAGGCCCGCGGCGGCGGCCGGGCTCGCCGGGATGACCTCGACGACCCGGAGCGCTGTCCGCTGGTCGAACCGTTCCGCAAGTGACGGCCGGAGCGGCGCGGGCGTGGTCACGAGGCCGAGGTACGCGCGGCGTACGCGGCCGTCATGCAGGAGCGAGTAGATGATCCGGCGCGTCGTCGGGTTGATCGGGACGGCCAGGCCGAGGCCGATCCCGGCGACCGCGGTGTTGATGCCGATCACGCGACCGTTGCCGTCGGCCAGCGCTCCTCCGGAGTTGCCTGGGTTCAGTGCGGCGTCGGTCTGGATGACGTCCTCGATGATCCGCTGCGCCGAACCGCTCCGCACCGGCAGCGACCGGCCTAGCGCGCTGACCACACCGGCTGTCACGCTCCCGGCCAGGCCGAGCGGGTTACCCACGGCAACCACCAGGTTCCCGACCTTCAGGTGATCCGCGTCGCCGTACTCTGGCGGATCCGGGATGTCGCGGTCGGCCCGCAGTACAGCGAGATCGGACAGCCGGTCCACTCCGACGACACGGGCCTGTGCCGTCGTCCCGTCGGCGAACTCCGCGGAAGCCTCGGATCCGTCGCCGACCACGTGCGCGTTGGTGAGCAGGTGACCGTCGCCGGTCAGCACCACGCCGGAGCCGGACGAGTCGCCGCGCCGGCTGTGGATCCGCAGGCTCGCGACCCGCGGGATCAGGTGTTCGGCCACCCCCGAGACCACCCGGGAGTAGGCATCCAGTACGTCGTCCCCAGCGATCTCGTCAGTCATGGCCATGCCTCCTGAATTACAGGATTACACCGCAAGCAAACTCGGACCAGCAGGTGAACCGGGCCACAATACTGACCGATCGGTTGAAAACTGGCCGATCGGTCAGTCAAGATGCTGACATGGCAGTCACCACCCCGGCCCGGGAGCGGACCAGGCACGAGATCGTCCGGCAGGCGATGAACCTGTTCCAGGCCGGCGGCTACAACGCGACGTCACTGCAGGACATCGCGACGGCGGCCGGCTGCTCGAAGGCGACGGTGCTGTACCACTTCAGCGGCAAGCCGGCCGTGCTCGCGGCCGTCCTCGAGCCCGCCGCGGCCGACGTCGCCGAGCTGGTCAAGGCCGCTGCCCAACTGCCTCGCGCCGAGGCGCAGGAGCTCGCGATCCAGCGCTTCATCGATCTCGCCGTCGAGCACCGCGGGGTGGTCGACGTGCTCCAGGACATCCTGGCGGTGATCGAGCAGATGCCCGAGTTCGGGCAGCTGGTCGCCGACGGCATGCGACTGACCGACTACATGGCCGGGTCCGACGACCCGCTCGAACGGGACCTCGCCAAGTTCGCCATCAACGGTCTGCTCGGCGAGTGCCGGCATTCCGGGGAGCGCACCGACGACGACCTCCGAAGACTCTGCGACATCGCCCTGCGGAGACTGCTCCGCCGCGCCTGAGCCCTGACCCGCCCTCCGCCACCGCGCGGACGATCACCTCTGCCCGTACGCCGTACCGACCCGAACGGATGCACTTCCCGATGGCCAATCTGCTGTACCGGCTCGGCCGGTTCTCCTACCAGCGCAGGCGGCTCGTCGCCGCCGTATGGGCGTTGTTCCTCGTTCTGCTGGGCGTCGGTGCGCTGACGCTGGGCGGCAAGACCGCGAACACGTTCTCGATCCCGGGCACCGAGTCGCAGCGGGCGCTCGATGCCCTCAAGCAGGAGTTGCCGGCCGCGAGCGGTGCGTCGTCCACGGTCGTGGTGAAGGCGCCCGAGGGCAAGACGCTCGCCGACCCGACCGTGAAGGCGGCGGTCGGCGCGACGGTTGCCAAGGTCGCCAAGGTGCCCGAGGTGATCGGTGCGGTCGACCCGTTCACCAGCAAGGCGATCAGCCCGGACGGTACGACGGGACTGATCAGCGTCCAGTTCGACAAACCTGCCGATGAGCTGTCACACGAGAGCGTCGACGGGTACGACGGTCTGAGCGGACTGAGTTCGGGTGATCTCAAGGTCGTCCCGGGCGGGCAGATCAAGGCTGGTGTTCCGGAGATCGGTGCGACCGAGGTGATCGGTGTCGCGGTGGCTGCCGTCGTACTGGTCGTCACGTTCGGGTCGCTCGTCGCCGCCGGCATGACGTTGGTGACGGCGCTGCTCGGTGTACTGGCCGGAATGGCCGGCCTGTTCATCGTGACCGCGTTCACCGATGTGTCGTCGACGGCGCCGATCCTGGCGTTGATGCTCGGGCTTGCTGTGGGGATCGACTACTCGTTGTTCATCAGCTCGCGACACCGCTCGCAACTGGGTGAAGGGATGGATCCGGAGGAGTCGGTCGCGCGGGCGACCGCGACGGCGGGATCGGCGGTGTTGTTCGCCGGCGCGACGGTGGTCATCGCGTTGGCCGGCTTGTCGGTGGTCGGGGTGCCGTTCCTTACCGCGATGGGTCTTGCCGCTGCCGCGACGGTGCTGACCGCCGTACTGGTCGCTTTGACGTTGCTGCCGGCGTTGCTCGGCTTCGTCGGGAACCGGGTGCTGCCGCGGAAGATGCGGAAGGCGCCGACCGCGGCTGCGCACAAGGAGGGGTTCGGTTTCCGCTGGGGCCGGTTGGTGACCCGGCTGCGGGTGCCGATCGTTGCTGTCGGCATCATCGGGCTCGGGTTCCTGGCGCTCCCGGTGAAGGACATGCAGCTCGCGCTGCCGGACGGCGCGTCGGCGGCGGCCGGCACCAACCAGCGGGTCGCGTACGACCTGACCGCCGCCGCCTTCGGACCGGGCGCGAACGGACCGCTGGTAGTCGTTGTGCAGAGCAACGACCCGGCAACCTCGAACGCGCTGGCACAGCAGGTGCTGGGCAAGACACAGGGTCTGCCCGACGTCGTCGCCGCACAGCCGGCCGCAGCAAGTCAGGACGGTACGACGCGGCTGCTGCAGGTGATCCCGAAGAGCGGACCGGCCAGCGAGGAGACCTCCGACCTGGTCAAGAACCTGCGCTCCGCGGTGAAGCCGCTCGCCGCCGGCGACGCGAGCATCTCCGTGACCGGGAACACCGCGGTCGGGATCGACGTGTCGAACAAGCTCTCCGACGCGTTGCCGACGTACCTGTTCGTGGTGATCGGGTTGTCGTTCCTGCTGTTGCTGCTGGCGTTCCGGTCGGTGCTGGTGCCGTTGAAGGCGACGCTCGGGTTCGTGCTGACGATCGGGGCGACGTTCGGGATCACGGTCGCGGTGTTCCAGCAGGGGCACCTGGCGAAGCTGGTCGGGATCGACTCCCCCGGTCCGCTGGTGAGCTTCCTGCCGATCATCATGATGGGCATCCTGTTCGGGCTCGCGATGGACTACGAGGTGTTCATCGTCTCCCGCGTCCGCGAGGAGTTCGTCCACGGCCGGCACGCGAACGACGCGACCATCCAGGGCCTCGGCCACGGCGCCCGCGTCGTCACCGCCGCCGCCCTGATCATGGCGTCGGTCTTCGCCGGCTTCATCCTGGTCGAGGACCCGATCATCAAGGCGATCGGCTTCGGCCTCACGATCGGCGTCCTGATCGACGCGTTCGTGGTCCGGATGACGCTGGTCCCGGCGATCCTCAGCCTGCTCGGCGACCGCGCCTGGTGGTTCCCGAAGTGGCTCGACCGGATCACCCCGAAGGTCGACATCGAGGGCGAGTCACTGAACGTCCCCGATAAACCGGAGGAGAAGGAACTCGCAGAGGTCCACTGAACAACAGAGACGCCGAGAGGGGCACCGACGATGTCGGTGCCCCTCTTCGCGTGTCGGGCTGACAGGACTTGAACCTGCGACCCCCGGTCCCCCAGACCGGTGCGCTACCAAACTGCGCCACAGCCCGTTGCTCGCCGTTGAGGTGAGCGGGCTTTACCTTACAGCATTCGGTGCCCTGGTCCTGACCAGGGCACCTCAGCGCTTCTTGTTCTTCTGGCGGGCCCGGATCTGGACGTGCACCGGGCTGCCGACGAAACCGAAGTCCTCGCGCAGGCGGCGCTCGATGAAGCGCTGGTACGACGCCTCGATCTGGCCTGAGGTGAAGATCGCGAAGGTCGGCGGCATGGTCGTGGCCTGGGTCCCGAACAGGATCTTCGGCTGCTTGCCGGAGCGGACCGGGTGCGGATGGGCGGCAACCATCCGGCCCAGGAACGCGTTCAGCTGACCGGTCGGGACCCGGGTCTGCCAGCCCTCCAGCGCGGCCTCGATCGCGGGCACCAGCTTCTCCATGTGCCAGCCGGTGAGCGCGCTGATGTTCACCCGCGGCGCCCAGCGGAACTGCACGAGGTCGCGGTCGATCTCGCGCTCCAGGTAGTAGCGCCGCTCCTCGTCCATCAGGTCCCACTTGTTGTACGCGATCACGAGCGCCTTGCCGGCTTCCTCGACCGCGTTCATGATCCGCAGGTCCTGCTCGGTGATCGACTGGGAGGCGTCGATGACGACCACGACCACCTCGGCCCGCTCGATCGCCGCGTTGGTCCGCAGGGAGGCGTAGTACTCGTGGCCCTGGGAGTTCTTCACCTTGCGCCGGATGCCGGCGGTGTCGATGAACCGCCACTCCTTGCCGCCGAGCGTGATCAGCTCGTCCACCGGGTCGACCGTGGTCCCGGCGACGTCGCTGACGACGACCCGGTCCTCCTTGGCGACCTTGTTCAGCAGGGAGGACTTGCCGACGTTCGGCTTCCCGACGATCGCGACGCGCCGCGGTCCGCTGAGCTCGCCGTCGCGCTCGGGTGGGGCCTCGGGCAGCGCAGCGAGCACCGCGTCCAGCATGTCGCCCGTGCCGCGGCCGTGCATCGCGGAGACCGGGAACGGCTCGCCGATGCCGAGGCTCCACAGGTTCATCGCCTCGGACTCGACGCGCTGGTCGTCGACCTTGTTCGCGGCGAGTACGACGGGCTTGCCGGACTTCCGCAGTACGCGGACGACCGCTTCGTCGGCGTCGGTGATGCCGACCACGGCGTCGACCACGAACAGGACCGCATCGGCCGCGTTGATCGCGACCTCCGCCTGGGCCGCGACCAGGGCGGCCATGCCGACCGCGTCCGGGTCCCAGCCGCCGGTGTCGACGACCGTGAACTCCCGGCCGGCCCAGTTGGCGTCGTACGACACGCGGTCCCGGGTCACGCCCGGGGTGTCCTCGACGACCGCCTCGCGGCGGCCGATGATGCGGTTGACCAGCGTGGACTTGCCCACGTTCGGCCGCCCGACGATCGCGAGCACCGGGAGCGGGCCCGTGTCCTCACGGTCGTGCGTCGGTACTTCGGTGGGCAGGTCAGTCATCAGGGTCCTTCTCGTCTCGCCAGCCCGGAAGAGGATGGCCGGTTTCTTCGACGGCCGCCTTCACATGGGCGCGCAGCACGTCGCCGATGTGGTCGGCAACCGCCTGTACGTCGGAATGTCTCCTAGGAAAGGGTACGCGGTCGACGGCGAACGGTTCGCCATACACGACGTCGACCCGGCTCCCGGCCGGTGGATGACCCTCCACGCTACCCAACGGCAGGCGTGTCCCCATCAGCGCCACGGGGAGGATCGGGGCCCCGGTGACCATCGCCAGGTACGCCACGCCGATCCGGATCCGGCTGAAATCGCCCGGTCCGCGGGTGCCCTCCGGGTAGATGTTCAGCACCCGCCCGTCCCGCAGCACCTGGATCGACCGCCGGACGGCGAGCATGTCGTACGACGACCTGTCGACCGGGATCTGGCCGATCCGGCGCAGGAGCGCGCCCTGGAGACCGCCGAAGACCTCGATCTTGCCCAGCTGGTGCAGCATCCGCGGCGCGATCGCGCCGAGCAGTGGCGCGTCCAGCAGACTCAGGTGGTTCGGCGTCATCAGCAGCGGACCGGTCAGCGGGAACCGGTCCTCATGGTGGATGGTCAGGTTGTACTTGCGCCGGAAGTACGGCCGCGCGAGTTTCCGCATCGGCAGCGCCATCCGGTACGGCAACGGCGGCAGATCATCTGTGCGGGGCAGATCCTTGTGCCCGGTAACTTCCGCCGTCATCGATCCTGGCCTTGAGGGACACTCTCCTTTGCCAGTCGGCTGATCGCGTCGATGACCTCCTCGAGGGTCATGTACGTCGAGTCGATCGTGACAGCGCCGTCGGAGGCGACTTGGAACTCCGACACGGTCGAGTCGTCGGCGTCGCGCCGGATGATCTGGTCCCGCAGCTGCTCAGCGGTCAACGAGCCGACCTCGGCGCCGCGGCGCGCCATCCGGGCCTCCTGGTCGGCGGTCAGCAGCACCTTCAGCTCGGCATCGGTCGCGACCACGGTGGCGATGTCGCGGCCCTCGACCACGATCCCGCCGGACGGTTGCGCGTTGTCGATGACGGCCCGCTGCCGCCGGATCAGCTCCTTGCGCACCTCGAGGTTGGTGGCGATCTTCGAGACCACCTCGCTGATCCGCGGCTCCCGGATCGCGGCCGTGACGTCGGTGCCGTCGGCGATCACGAACTGGTGGCCGGGGTCGGTGCTGATCTCCAGGCGCAGGTCCCGGGCCCGCTGCGCGACCGCGGCGGTATCGTCCAGATCCAGCCCGTGCTCGACCGCCGACCAGGTCACCGCGCGGTACATCGCCCCGGTGTCGAGGAACCGCAGTCCGAGCCGGGTGGCCACTCCGCGGGCGGTGCTCGACTTACCGGAGCCGCTCGGGCCGTCCACAGCGATGATCATGCCCCGAAGATTACCTTCGCAGGGGGACAGAATTACCGGTGGACCACCCAACCACGGTCGGTCAGCACATCGACAAGTTGGTCGACCGAGGCGGGTTTGACGGCGAGCTCGACCTCACCGACCGGGCGGCCGGGGCTGTGGTCGATGCGGAGGTCCTCGACGTTGGCGCCGGACTCGGCCGCGTCGGCGAACAACTTGGCCAGCTGACCGGGCCGGTCGGGGATCGTCACCAGGACCGTGACCAGGTCGATGTGTGGCGTACCGTGCTTGCCGGGGACCCGGACCGCGCCGGAGACGCCCTGGCCGAGGATCGCGGTCAGCTCGTCGCCGGCCTCTTCCTTGCCTAGGGCAACGAGGAGGCGGTCGAGCTCGCCGCGGATCTGCTCCAGCAGGCCGGTCAGCGCGCCCGAGTTCGCGGACACGATCTGGGTCCAGAGCGTGGGGTCGCCGGCCGCGATCCGGGTGACGTCGCGGACTCCCTGACCGGACAGCTCGAGGTGGGACGACGGTGCGTCGGCCAGCGTCCCGGCAGCCAGCGCGGACATCAGGTGCGGCAGGTGCGACACGCGAGCGACGCCGAGGTCGTGGTCCTCGACGGACATCTCGACGGTACGGGCGCCGGCCGCCTCGGCAAGCCGGCGTACCAGGTCGACCGCGTCCGGAGAACTCGTCTCGTGCGGCGTGATCGCCCAGGTGGCGCCGTCGAACAGGTCGGCACGTCCGGCGAGCGGACCGTTCCGCTCGGAGCCGGCCATCGGGTGGCTGCCGACGTACCGGCTGAGGTCGCCGGTCAGCCGGCGGGCGTCGGCGAGCGGCTTGGACTTCACGCTGGCCGCATCCGTCACCACCGCGTCGGTCTGCTGGAGTTGCTCGGCCACCACCGCGCCGACATGGTCCGGCGGTACGGCGACCACGACCAACTGCGGCTCGATCTGGACCAGGCGGGAGCCGGCACCGATCCGCTCGGCCATCAGCGCGTTGTCCGGGTTCCCGTCTACGAGCTCCACGACGACACCCAGTCGGGCCAGCGCCAGGCCGATCGACGTACCGATCAATCCGGTGCCGACGATGCGAACAGGACCCCGCAATTCGGTCACTGGGCGCCGGTCAGGTCTGGGCGGAGGGCCACGGCGCCGTGGAGGTAGACGTGCTGGATCTTGTCGCGGGAGCGTGAGGTCTCGGTGTGCACCATCAGGCGGACCACGCGGGGCAGCGCGTGCGGGACCGGGATCTCCTGCATGCACATCAGCGGTACGTCGGTCAGCCCGATCTGCCGCCCCGCGACGGCCGGGAACTCCGAACGCAGGTCCGACGTGACGGTGAACAGGATGCTGATCAGATCCTCGTTCTCCAGATCGTTCGCCTCCAGGACCGCCTTCACCAGCTCCGCGGACCGCTCGAGCAGGTGCTCGCGCTCGTCCACGTCCAGCTGGGTGGCACCCCGGATCGCGCGTACCGCCACGTGCTCGCCTCCATACTTCGTTACCGGTTGGTCTCCGGTTCGTCTCCCCCAACCCTAGGCCAGAGTAGTCAAGGAGTGGACAGCCGTCTCGGATCGTGCACGGCGCGAACGGGTGCGGCCGTCAACCCAGCTGGGCCGCGGCGGCATCGACCGTCTGCTCGAGCAGGAGCGCGATCGTCATCGGCCCGACGCCGCCCGGGACCGGCGTGATCAGGCGGGCCACCTCGGCCGCCTCCTCGAAGTGCACGTCGCCGACGTTGCCCTCGTTGTAGCCGGCGTCGACCACGACCGCGCCCGGCTTCAGCCAGTCGCCGCGGACGAAGTTCGCCTTGCCGACCGCGGCGATCACCACGTCCGCGGTCCGGACCAGCTCGGGCAGGTCCCGGGTCCGCGAGTGCGCGTAGGTCACCGTCGCGTTCGATGCCAGCAGCAACATCCCGGCCGGCTTGCCGAGGATCGGGCTGCGGCCGATCACGACCGCGTGCGCGCCTTCGAGCGGTACGTCGTACGCCGCGAGCAGCCGCATGATCCCGCCGGGCGTCGCTGAGTGGAAACCAGGTTCACTCGCGTCGTTGAGGGCCATCGCCGCGAACGACAGCATCGTCACGCCGTCGACATCCTTGGCCGGGTCGATCGCCTCGAACGCGGCCCGCTCGTCGATCTGCGCCGGCACCGGGTGCTGCAGCAGGATCCCGTGCACCTCCGGGTCATCGGACAGCTTCCGGATCTCCGCGACCAGCTCGTCGGTCGTCGTCGCGGCCGGCAGGACGACGCTCCGGGAGGCGATCCCAGCCTTCTTCGACCGGTTCTGCTTCATCCGCACGTACGTCGCGGACGCCGGATCGTCACCCACCAGCACGGTCGCCAGGCACGGCTGCACGCCGTACTGCTCCTGCAGCGCAGCGGCACGCTCCGCCGCCTTGGCCACCATCTCGGCGGCCAGGTCGGTCCCGATCATCAGCTCGGCAGTCATCTGCGCACTCCTCCTCGTCAAAGGGTGCCCAGGCGCGCGGCGAAAGCCGGATGGCAGACCGTTCCCCGGTGGTCGTCCACCTCAGCGCCAGTCGCGGTCCGCCCTCAGGATACCGACCCGGTCGCCTGGGCTACGAATGCGTCGGCCACCCCGTCGCCGATCCGGAGCGGGACCTTGCTGTGCGGGAGGCGGACGTCGCGGATCTCATTGGCCTGCGTGATCAGGTGTTCGATCTCGTCGCGGGCGGTCGCGACGTCCGAGGCGTTGCCCTGCGCCTGTGCCTCGAACACGCGCAGCGCCTGCCGCAGCGCGCCGCCCCAGTAGAACGAGGCGTCCAGCCAGGAGTCGGTCTCGGCCTCGAACTCCGGGTCGACGACACCGCTGCGGATCTGCGCGGACGCGTTCTCGATCGCTTCCAGGTATGGCTCGAGGTCAGCGATCGCGCCGGCCAGATCGCCGTCGTCCCAGGTCGCCTTGAAGGCCGCGATCTTCGACGCCAGCACCGGCGCGTTGATGAGATGCAGCTTCCCGTCGTACGTCGTCAGGTCCGCGAACACCTCCAGCGCCGCGATTGTCGCCGCGTCTCCCCCGGCACGCTCGGCGATCGCACGGTGCCAGGACGCGTCGGCGTCGTACGTCGCGGGCTTCCAGCCGAACTCGGCGAACGAGTACAGGGCGAGCTTGCTGACCGCGGCCTGGTTCATCGGGTTCGAGATCACACCGACGACGTGCTCCGCGAGTCCGGGTTCGCGGCCCGTGTACGCCGCGAGCAGGATCCGGCCGTGCGCGTAGTCGTTGACCGGGTAGTCGTCCCAGATCAGGATGTCGTGCCCGAACACCGCTTTCGCCGCGGCCGCTTGTTCGCTCGTGATCCGCTCCGGAACGACCGCAGTACCGGTCCAGTGCACGATCACGGCCGGATCGAGCTGCTCCCGCAGCGCCTGCTTGTACGGCGTCTCTTCGAGGTCGTAGTACTCGGTCGGGACCATCTGCAGCGGAGCGACGTCCGGCTTGGTCGCGATCCACTCCCGCTGGACGCGGTTGCACAGGTCGGCCTGCGCGGCCCCGGCCGCGCCGCCACCCGTGCCGTACTTCGTGGCGTCCTCGTCGGAGTGCCACTTCTCGTACTCGATGTCGTCGAGCGGCACGTTGAACACCCTGACGCCCAGCGCGTACAGCGCCTCGAACTTCGCGATCAGCGCCTGGAAGTCCTCGTCGGAGGTGTAGGCGATCGACAGCCCGGGCGAGAGCGCGAAGGTGAAATCGACCTTGTTCCGCCGAGCCCGCTCGATCAGCTCGCCGAGTTCGGCCAGCTTGTCGGCCGGGTACGGGTCGCGCCACTGCTCGCGGTGGTACACGTCGTCCTTCGGCGCGTACTGGTACGTGTTCATCTTGTGCGCGCCGAGATAGTCCAGGTGGTCGAGGCGGTCCGCGTGCGACCACGGCGTGCCGTAGAAGCCCTCGATCGAGCCGCGGTACGCCAGCGTCGGCCAGTCGCGGATCTCGACGCCATCCATATGGCCGACATCGTTGCCCTGGACAAGCTGGTCCAGGGTCAGCGCGGCGTAGTACGTGCCGCGGGTGTCAACGCCGTCGAGGACGATGCGGTGGTCGCCGACGGCAACGACGTACCCCTCGGCCGGCAGGCCGGTGGCCGGTTCGACGCCGAGGCCAGTGCCGCCGAGGTGGACCGTCACCGCGGCCTCGCCGTCGACGATCGTGTTCACGCCGGCCCGGGTCAGCGTGTCCCGGACGATCCGTTCGGCATCGGGATCGGTGGTCGGCCCGTGCACCAGGCCGACCGTGGCACCGAGGTCGAACCCGTCCGGACGGGTGCTGGTCTGTTGAGCTTCAGGGGTCACGCCCCTATCCACTCAGCGCGCGGACCCGCCCGTCAAGACACCCGGGTCAGCTTGAGGACCGGGATCGTGCGGATGCCGGCCGCACGGACCTCGTACTCCGCGAAGCCCGGGTAGCGTTTCGCCTGCTCGGCGTAGATCCGGTCGCGCTCGGCGCCGGTCACGTCCTCGACGGACACCTTGTACGTCTCGGTGCCGACCTCGACGACGCCCTCACCGGCGGCGACCAGGTTGCGGTACCAGTCCGGGTTCGTCGGCGCGCCGCCCTTGCTGGCGAACACGTAGATGACACTCGGGTCGGTCTCGTCGGCCAGGTACATCGTCGGGGCGATGAACTCCTGCCCGCTCCGACGGCCGACGTGATGCAGAAGCACCATGGGCGCACCCTCGAAGTTGCCGCCGACCTTGCCTTCGTTCTCCCGGAACTGGGTGATGACGTTCGCGTTCCAGTCGCTCATATCGATTCCTCCGCAGATTTTCTAGAGCAAGCCTGCGTGGTCCAACGCGAGATAGGCCGCATCAATTCCGGTCATCGCACCCGGCGTGCGCAGCTCGGCACGGAACGCGTCCACGGACAGCTCGACCGGCACGCAGTCCTCGGCCTCGTCCAGCTGCTGCTTGCCGTCCGGGCGGCAGCCGCGCGCGATCGCGACGTACTTGCGGAACGTCGACGAGGCGCCGGACCACTGCCAGCCGACGACGTCGAGCGTCTCGCAGGTGTAGCCGGTCTCTTCCTCGAGCTCCCGCGCGCCGGCAACGGCCACGTCCTCTTCGGGCTCGACCAGACCGCCCGGGAGGTTCGTGACCACGCTGTCGGGGCCGGCGCGGAACATCCGGATCGTGACGATCCGGCCCTCCGGGGTCAGCGGCAGGACGGTGATCCCGGACGTGATGCCGGCCTCCGGCCCGAAGACGTCCCACTCGACCTCGCGGCCGTCGGGCATCCGGTAGCGCCGCAGCCGGACGGTGAGGAAACGCTGGAAGCCTGGCTCCTCGCCGAGCAACTCCCACGGAGCGGGATCGGCGGGCCGAGACGACACCCGAGACGACCCTTGAGACGGCCCGTGAGACGGCTCAGCCGCCACGTTGTCGGTGACGGCTGAGGTCTCGTGCTGGTCCGTCACAGGGGACGGTTGTCGTCGGGATCTTCCGGCGGAGCGATCGGTGCATCATCCGCCGGCGGGGCGACCGGTGTGTCGCCGTCCGACGCGCCGGTCTCCGCCGTGTCCGTCTTCTCGCCCGCGTCGGCCGGCTCAGTGGCCTCCTCGGCGGGGCGGGACTCGGACAGGATGCGGGCCAGCGTCTCCTCGGAGATCCGCTTGAACTTGCGCACCTGGGTCCGGGTCCGGTCGAGCACCGCGACCTCGAGCTGGTCCGGGGTCAGCTGCCGGACCTCGGTGCCGTCGTGGCCGAGAGCATCGACCGCGAGCCGGAGCGCACCCGCGAGCGAGATGCCCTCGGAGTAGTGCTCGCCGATGTAGTCCGCGACCTGGTCGGCCGGGCCGCCCATCACGGCGTACCCCTGCACGTCGGCGATCGAGCCGTCGTACGTGAGCCGGTAGACCTGGTCGTCGGCCGGGGCCGCGCCGATCTCGGCGACCAGGATCTCGACCTCGAGCGGCTTCTCGCCGCCGGAGGAGAAGATCGCGCCGAGCGTCTGCGCGTACGCGTTGGCCAGCGCCCGGCCGGTGACGTCACGCCGGTCGTAGGAGTACCCGCGCATGTCGGCCAGCCGCACGCCGGCGATCCGCAGGTTCTCGAACTCGTTGTACCGGCCGACGGCGGCGAACGCCATCCGGTCGTAGATCTCGGCCACCTTGTGCAGCGCGGGCGAGCGGTTCTCGGCCACGAACAGGATGCCGTCGGCATATTGCAGCGCGATCGCGCTGCGGCCCTTGGCGATGCCTTTCCGGGCGAAGTCGGCCCGGTCCCGCATCAGCTGCTCGGGCGAGACGTAGAACGGAACGCTCATCGAAGGTGTCGTCCTCTTATCAGTCGAAAGGCGGGGATCAGGTCAGGGACGTCGCGGCCGGGCCGTCGGGACGCCGGTGCCGTTGGCTCCAGGCCGCGTCGACGAGCGCCGCCACCTCGTCCTCCGGCAGCCGCCGGTAACCGTCCGCGGTGACCACGCCGACCACCGGGAAGATGCGCCGGAGCATGTCCGGGCCGCCGGTCGCCGAGTCGTCGTCGGCCGCGTCGATCAGCGACTGGATCATCACCGTCACGCAGTCGGTCTCGGACAGGTCCTCGCGGTACAGCTTCTTGAGCGCGCCGCGGGCGAACAACGAGCCCGAGCCGACGCTGTAGAAGTGGGTCTCCTCGTACCGACCGCCGGTCGGGTCGTAGGAGAAGATCCGGCCGGCGTTGATGTCGTGGTCGTACCCCGCGAACAGCGGCACCACGGTCAGGCCCTGCATCGCCATCGGCAGGTTGCCGCGGATCAGCGCGCTGAGCCGGTTGGCCTTGCCGTCGAGGCTCAGTGTCGCGCCCTCGAGCTTCTCGTAGTGCTCCAGCTCGACCTGGAACAACCGGACCATCTCGATCCCGAAGCCGGCCGAGCCGGCGAACGCGACCGCCGAGTACTCGTCGGCCGGGAACACCTTCTCGATGTCACGCTGGGCGATGATGTTGCCCATCGTGGCCCGCCGGTCGCCGGCCATGATCACGCCACCGGGGAAGGTGGCCGCCACGATCGTCGTACCGTGCGGGACTTCGCTGGACAGGTCGCCCGACCCCAGGGCCCGTCGTCCCGGCAACAGGTCGGGCGCATGCCCGGCCAGGAAGTCCATGAACGACGAGCCACCTGGGGTCAGGAAGGCTTCCGGCAACCGGCCGGAGGCATCAGAAGTCATCGAGCGGTTCACTCCCCACCCTTTTGCACGAATCCGCGGACGAACTCCTCGGCGTTCTCCTCGAGCACCTCGTCGATCTCGTCCAGGATCGAGTCGACGTCCTCGTCGAGTCGCTCTTTGCGCTCCTGGACGTCCTCGGACGCCTCGACCTGCTCGACCTCTTCCTCGGTCGACGAACGCTTGGACTGCTTGTGCTGCTGTCCACCGTCTTTCGCCATGACACACACCTCCTAGAACCGCCGACTGCGTCGGACGCCCAACCGACCCTCCGCAGTGCTTTCTCTATATGGCGACCCTACCCGGCGGCGCCCCCAGTAATGGTGCGAACCAGGTCACTGGCGGTGTCGCATTGGTCAAGAAGTGCGCCGACATGCGCTTTGGTGCCCCGCAACGGGTCCAGCGTCGGGATCCGTTGCAGTGACTCCTTACCCGGCAGATCGAAGATCACCGAGTCCCAGGAGGCAGCCGCGACCTGCGGTGCGTACTGCTGCATGCAGCGGCCGCGGAAGTACGCCCGGGTGTCGGTCGGCGGGTGCGCGACCGCCATCCGGATCTCCTCGTCGGTGACGATCCGCTGCATCCGGTTGGATTTCACCAACCTGTAATACAGGCCCTTGTCCGGGCGCAGGTCGGCGTACTGCAGGTCGATCAGGTGCAGCTTCGGGTCGTCCCACTCGAGGCCGTCGCGGTCGCGGTACTGCTGGAGCAGTTTGTACTTCGCGACCCAGTCGAGCTGGTCGGACAGTTTCATCGGGTCGATCGCGAGCTGGTCGAGGATCTGCTCCCACCGGTGCAGCACGTCCTTGGTCTGCCGGTCCGCGTCGTCGCCGTACTTGTCCTCGACGTACTTGCGGGCCTGTTCCAGGTACTCCGCCTGCAGCTGGACGGCGGTGATCTTGCGGCCGTCCTTCAATGTGAGCAGGTGCGTGCAGGACGCGTCGTGGCTGACCTCGTGCAGCGCGGACACCGGACGGTCGACACCCAGGTCGTCGGTCAGCCAGCCGTCCTCGATCATCGCGAGCACGAGCGACGTCGTACCGACCTTGAGGTACGTCGAGATCTCGGACAGGTTCGCGTCGCCGATGATCACGTGCAGCCGGCGGTACCGATCCGGATTCGCGTGCGGCTCGTCGCGGGTGTTGATGATCGGGCGCTTCAGCGTCGTCTCCAGGCCGACCTCGACCTCGAAGTAGTCGGCCCGCTGGCTGATCTGGAAGCCGTGCGCCGCGCCGTCCTGGCCGATACCGACCCGGCCGGCGCCGGTGACCACCTGACGGCTGACGAAAAACGGCGTCAGGTGCCGCACGATCGACGCGAACGGCGTGGACCGGCGCATCAGGTAGTTCTCGTGCGAGCCGTACGACGCGCCCTTGTTGTCGGTGTTGTTCTTGTACAGGTTCAGCTGGGGGGCGCCGGGGATCAGCCGGGCCTGGCGCGCGCCCTCCATGATCACCAGCTCGCCGGCCTTGTCCCAGACCACCGCGTCCCGCGGGTTCGTGGTCTCCGGAGCGGAGTACTCCGGGTGGGCATGGTCGACGTACAACCGGGCGCCATTCGTGAGGATCACGTTCGCCAGGCCGGTCTCCTCGTCGGTGAGCTGGCTGGAGTCCGCCACCTCCCGGCTCAGATCGAAACCTCGCGCGTCACGTAGCGGGTGCTCCTCGTCGAAGTCCCACCGCGTCTTGCGCGCGAGCGGCTGCGTCTGCGCGTAGCCGTTCACCACCTGGCTCGAGGTCAGCATCGGGTTGGCCCCGGGCTGGCCCGGCACCGAGATCCCGAACTCGGTCTCGGTACCCATGATCCGCCGAACACTCATGCGAACGAGCCTACGCGGTACCGACGACTAAAGGGGTTGCTGTGTCCACAGGGTTACGTGTGCCGCCCATATGTGAGACTGCGCGCGTGGACGAATTGGTGGCGATCCTGGACGACGACAACCAGGTCACCGGAGCCGTGCCACGGTCGGTGATGCGGCGCGACAACCTGCGGCATTCCGCCACCGGCGTAGTCGTCCGGAATACGGCCGGCGAGATCTACGTGCACCGCCGTACGCCGATCAAGGACGTTTACCCGAGCCATTACGACTTCTCCGCCGGCGGAGTCGTCGCGGCCGGTGAGGACCCCTTCCACGCCGTCGTACGGGAGTTGGAGGAGGAGCTCGGGATCTCAGGCGTCGAGCTGACCCGGTTGCCGGAGGGCGACTACGCCGACGACCACACGCGCTACCACGCGTACCTGTACACCTGCGTCTGGGACGGCCCGGTGCGGCACCAGCCGGAGGAAGTCGAGTGGGGTGCGTGGATGTCCCCCGCCGAGCTTGTCGCCAAGCTGGACGACCCCTCGTGGCCGTTCATGCCGGACGCGGTCGGCCTGCTCGGTGCGTACGTCCGGAGCCTGGTGTGACGATCCTCGAGGGCTGGGACAGCGAGGCGTGGATCGAGGGTCCGTGGATCCACCGATCCCCGCGACGGCCCGCGGTGCGGCCGCGCCTGCTGGCCGAGGCGACGCTCCTCCCCTGGCTCGCTCCCCAACTACCTCTGCCGGTCCCGGTGCCTGAGCTGACAGACAACGGCGTACGGCACCTGATGCTCCCCGGCTCACCCTTCACCAACGGCGGTACGGCGATCGGCCGCGAGCTGGGCGCCTTCCTCAAGGCCCTGCACGGCGTGGACCCGGTCGAAGCGGTCGCTCGCGGCGCTCTGGACGCCGCCACAGCGGATGCGGAGAAGGCGAGCTTCCTGGAGGACTGCAGGACGCAGATCGTGCCGCTGCTCCCCGCAGAGGCCCGGACTCGAGCACTGGAGTTGCTCGCCCGCGTGGCCCGCGTCCGCACGTCGCTCATCCATTGCGACCTCGGCCCCGATCACATCCTCATGACCGACGGCCGGATCACCGGCATCATCGACTGGACCGACGCAGTGATCGGCGACCCCGCCCTGGACCTGTGCTGGCCCCTCACCGGCGCCCCAGCTGCCGTCCAAGCCGGTCTGCTGGAGGTCTACCAACCCACCCCTCACCAGGTCGAACGCGCTCACGACTGGGCTCGCCTCTCCCCCTGGTACGGCGTCCACCGCGGCCTGCTCATCGACCTGCCCGACGACGTCACGGACGGGCTGCGAGACATCCTGAACCGGCTCTGATGCAACCATCCATCCGGTGGCCGGTCACTAGAGAGTGTGAAGATCACCCTGACTGACGATACGGAGCCGGCCATGGCGACGGGGTCCGACCAGGAGCTCTGGGAGCGGTTGCGCGTCGGGGACCATTTCGCACTCGGCGAGCTGTTCGACCGGTACGCGGACGACGTACGGGCGTTCGCGTTCCGGCGTACGGCCTCGTGGAGCACTGCCGACGACGTGGTCCAGTCGACGTTCCTGAGCACCTGGCGGCGCTTCCAGCGCAATCCACCGGGCCCACTGACCGCCCCTAGCGCTCGCGGCTGGCTGCTCGTCGTGGCCGGCAACGAGTGCCGGGCGCTGGCCCGTACGGCGGCCAGGATGCGCAACCTGCTCACCCACCTGCCCGACCCGGTACCGGACCACGATCATGCGCCCGACGTCGCCCGCCGCCTGGACGACGAACGCCGGATGTCGGCGATCCGTCGCGCCGTGGCCGAACTCCCCCGGCACGAACGCGAGACGCTCGAGCTCGTCGTCTGGTCCGGACTCACCACAGCCGAGGCCGCGGACGCTCTCGGCGTACCGGTCGGAACTGTCAAGGCCCGGCTGCACCGCACCCGCCGCCGTTTCCCCGACCTGCTGAGCCGGGTCGCCCTCACCGAGGAGCTGTGATGAACGTCCGACTCGACCCGCCGCCCGTCCCCCCGCTCGACCCGGCGCGGCGCGCGCAGCTTCGCAACCGGATCATGGACAAGTCACGCCCGGCCGGCCATCACCGCGCCCCGCGCTGGATCGCTCCGGCGGTCAGTATCGCGGCCGTGGCGGCCGTTGTGGCCGGCACGCTCGTCGTCAGCAACCGTCCGTCCGACGGTCCCCCGGTCGCCGGCACTGCGACGGCGGCGGCGCCGACCTCGAGCAGTCTCGGAGCTGTGACCGACGCCGAGGCTACCGCCGCCTTCGTGAAGTCGTGCGAACCTCGCCTGCACCGCGAGCTGAAGCAACCGCTCACGGTCGTCTGGGCGCGGCGGGTGCCGGGCAAGACGTCGAAAGCCACCGACATCCTGATGATTGTCAAGGGCTCCGGAGCCCCAGGTATCGCATCCTGCCTGGCCCCATCCGGAGGCGGCATGTGGCAGAAGGATCCGTCGGGCTGGACCGATCTGCCGACACAGAAGCAAGGCCTCGCAAGCCTGATCGGTGGCACTTCCTCGACGTCGGAGCCGAAGCCGGAGTCCCGGATCTGGACGCTCTACCGGGCCCGCCCGGAGATCGCCCGGGTCGAATCGCGCTACGTCTCGAACGGCACCGTCGGGCCGTGGCAACCCGGTTACGTCGACAGCGGCTACGCCTACACGGACAACCGGGCGGACAAGGTGCTCACCGCCAGCAGCCTGCGCCAGCAGGTGCGGGCGTACGACGCCCATGGCCGGCTGCTGCCGATCGAGCTCAAGTAGCGCGGATCAGCGGCGGCGGGACATGGTGCGGGCGACGTTGATCGCGATCAGGCCGAACCAGGCGATGACCACGCCGAACGGGCCGACCATGCCGGCCGCGATCGCGGTGATCGGGATGGCCGCGACGATCGACACGATCGCCAGCGCCAGCCCGCCGGGGTCGGTCTCGCGGCTGGGGTGGCGTCGCGGGGCGGCCTCGGCGTACGGGCCGACGCGTCGCTGGACATCCCGGGCATCGAGCTTCTCCAGGAAGCTGTCGATGATCTCGTTCTCGTACTCCGGCCCCAGCTCCTGCCGAGCCGCCACCGCGGCCCGCAGGTCCTTCCGCACCTCATCCGTTGCCATGACAGCAAGCTAAGTCCGCCGGACCGCCGTACCAATCGGGGAAACCCCCCGATCGCACCGGGAGTTTTACCTACCCCCGCGCGGCCTGGCGGCCCTGGCGCGGCCCGGTGGCAGAACGAACCGCCCCTGGACGCTCGGTCCAGGGGCGGTTCGCGGTGTCCTACAGGTACTGACCGGTGTTGGTCGCGGTGTCGATCGAGCGGCCTGGCTCGGTGCCCTGCTTGCCGGAGATGAGCGTCCGGATGTAGACGATCCGTTCGCCCTTCTTGCCGGAGATGCGGGCCCAGTCGTCCGGGTTGGTGGTGTTCGGCAGGTCCTCGTTCTCCTTGAACTCGTCCACGCAGGCCTGGAGCAGGTGCTGCACCCGCAGGCCCTTCTGGTTCTCGTCCAGGAAGGCCTTGATCGCCATCTTCTTCGCCCGGTCGACGATGTTCTGGATCATCGCGCCCGAGTTGAAGTCCTTGAAGTACAGGACCTCCTTGTCACCGTTCGCGTAGGTGACCTCGAGGAAGCGGTTCTCGTCGGCCTCGGTGTACATCCGCTCGACCGTGCGCTGGATCATGCCGTCCACGCACGCCTGCCGGTCGCCGCCGAACTCGCCTAGGTCGTCCTCGTGCAACGGCAGTCCGCTGGTCAGGTACTTCGAGAAGATGTCCCGGGCCGCCTCCGCATCGGGGCGCTCGATCTTGATCTTCACGTCCAGCCGGCCGGGCCGCAGGATCGCGGGGTCGATCATGTCCTCGCGGTTGGAGGCGCCGATGACCAGGACGTTCTCGAGGCCCTCGACACCGTCGATCTCGCTCAGCAGCTGCGGAACGATGGTGTTCTCCACGTCCGAGGACACACCGGATCCGCGGGTGCGGAACAGCGAGTCCATCTCGTCGAAGAACACGATCACCGGCATACCCTCGGAGGCCTTCTCCCGGGCCCGCTGGAAGACCAGGCGGATGTGCCGCTCGGTCTCACCGACGTACTTGTTCAGCAGCTCGGGGCCCTTGATGTTCAGGAAGAACGACTTCTGGCCCTCGGTCCCGGTCCGCTCGGCGACCTTCTTGGCCAGCGAGTTCGCCACCGCCTTGGCGATCAGCGTCTTGCCGCAGCCGGGCGGGCCGTAGAGCAGCACGCCCTTCGGCGGCTTCAGCTCGTGCTCGAGGAACAGGTCCTTGTGCAGGTACGGCAGCTCGACCGCGTCCCGGATCTGCTCGATCTGGCCGGTCAGGCCGCCGATCTGGGTGTAGTCGATGTCCGGGACCTCTTCGAGGATCAGCTCCTCGACCTCGGACTTCGGGATCTTCTCGTACACATACCCGGAGCGGGCCTCGAGCAGCAGCGAGTCGCCGGCCCGCAGCGGCACGTCGAGCAGCGGCGACGCGAGCCGCACCACCCGTTCCTCGTCCGCCTGCGCGATGACCAGCGCCCGCTCGCCGTCGGCGAGCAGCTCCTTCAGCATCACCACGTCACCGACGACCTCGAACTCGCAGGCCTCGACCACGTTGAGTGCTTCGTTCAGCATCAGTTCCTGGCCGAGCCGGAGCGCGTCCAGGTCCACCGACGGGCTCGCCGCGACCCGGAGTTTCCGGCCACCGGTGAACACGTCCAGCGTGTCGTCTTCATTGCGTCCGAGGAAGGTGCCGAATCCGGACGGCGGTTGCGCCAGCCGGTCGACCTCCTCCTTCAGGGCGATGATCTTCTCTCGCGCCTCCCGCAGCGTGTCGGCCAGCCGCTCGTTCTGAGCGGTGACACTCGCCAAGGAAGCCTGTGTTTCGGACAGCCTGCTCTCGAGCGACCGGCTGTCTGCCGGGTGCTCGAGCAGCCGCCGTCGCAACGCCGCGACTTCGGCTTCCAGGTACCGGACCTGGTTACGCAGTTCTGCCGCGGTAGGACTCTCGTCTCCAGCCACGATCATCACCTCACCATGTGGGGCTCGACCCTATGGACCTTACCCAGAAAACCTCGCCGGGCAAGCTGAATCCCATCACGTGTCGGTTGCGGATGAACCAGTTGCCTTCGGCATGTCGTCGGTTGATTCCGAACGGGCCTCTTCGCGACGAGGCCCGAGGTAGTCGTCGCCGTACGCGCCGGGCGCGGGGCGTCGCTTCTTCCGGGGTGCCTGCACCCCGTGCGCCATCCTTCGTGCTGTGACCAGGAAGGCGGTGTGACCTTGCATCCGGTGGCCCGGACGAACCGCAAGGCCTTCTACATGCCAGTCTCGCACGAGAGACTCCCACGCGCGCGGCTCGGTGAACTCGCCGTGTGCCCTCAGCGTCTCCACGAAGCGGCTCAGCTGCGTCGTGGTGGCCACGTAGGCGCAGAACACCCCACCGGGCGAAAGAGCCTCAGCGACGACGTCAACGCACTCCCACGGCGCGAGCATGTCGAGCACGACGCGGTCCACGTCCTGCTCGTTCAGCTTCTCGACCAGGTCACCGACCTCGAGCCGCCAGGCCGGGTGCTCGCCGCCGAAGAAGCCGGTCACGTTCTTCCGCGCGACCTCCGCGAAGTCCTCGCGGCGCTCGAACGAGATCACCTGCCCGTGGATCCCGACCGCCCGCAACAGAGCCGTGGTCAGCGCGCCGGAGCCGGCTCCCGCCTCGACCACCTTGGCACCCGGGAAGATGTCGGCCATCGTCACGATCTGCGCCGTGTCCTTGGGGTAGATCACCGCCGCACCGCGCGGCATCGAGACCGAGTAGTCGGCCATCAGCGGACGCAGCGCCAGGTACTCGACGCCGCCCTTCGACTTGATCACGACCGCGTCCGGGCCGTCGATCAGGTCGTCGTGCGCGATCCCGCCCTTGGTGGTGTGGAAGATCTTCCCGCGCTCCAGGTTGACCGAGTGCCGGCGGCCCTTCGAGTCCTGCAGGGTGATCCACTCGCCCTCCTGCAGCGGTCCGTGATGGACCCCGGAGAACGCCTGGTCGGGAAAGTCACGCAAGTCAGCCATAAGGCGCTCACCTTAACTTTCGGTCACCGCAACCGAGTAATCAGCGCGAACGGAAGGCGCGTTCCACGTCCGCCGTCGCGAGTACGCCGTACACCGCGCCGGCGGCGTCGAGGACGAGGTACTCCGAGGCCGGGTGCTCGCGCAACGTGGCGAGGATCTCCTCGCCGGTGTCGTTGACGCCGATGATGTGGCCCGCGCCGATGGCGGTCGAAACCTCGCTGACCGTGGTCCACGGCCGCTGGTTCGGGGCGACGGCCGCGACCGCGGTCTCCGAGACGAGGGCGTGCGGCTTGCCGTCACCGTCGATCACCACGACCGCGCCGGCCTGGGTCTGGCCCGCGAGCCGGACCGCTTCGGCGATCGGTGTGCCGGAATGTACGGCGACGGCGCGGCGGGCCAGGGTACGGACCTGGAGGCTGGGGAGCTTGCGCCGCAGCCGGGCCTGCATCAAGGACGTGGTCGAGCCGGTCCAGAGGAAGAAGCCGACGAGCAGCGCGATGATGAAATCGATCATCGATGGCTGCCAGCCCCAGATCTCCTGCAGCAGCACCGGCACCGCGAGCACCGAGAGCGCGAGCAACCGGCCCGCCCACGCGGCCACGATCGTGCCGGTGTGCATGTTGCCCGTGAACTTCCAGACGATCGCGCGCAGTACCCAGCCGCCGTCCAGCGGCAGACCGGGCAGCAGGTTGGTGACGCCGACGATCAGGTTCGCGATCCCGAGCTCCCACAGGGCGACGTACCCGACGCCCTCGTCGAAGGCGCGGGAGCCGAGGTACGCGAGCCCGCCGACGACCAGTGAGGCGATCGGGCCGACCACTGAGACGGCGAACTCCTCGAGCGGTGACTTCCGCTCGCCCTCGATGTGCGTGCCGGCCGCGAAGAAGCCGAGGTTGATCTCGGAGACGCCGATGCCGAACCGCAACGCCATCAGCGCGTGCGCCAGCTCGTGGACCAGGATCGACAGCGTGAACGCGACCACGAACGCGAACGCCGCGGCATACCGCCAGCCGCCGAGCTCGGGGAACTGCTGCCCGATGATCGCGGCGAACCCGACCGCGAGCAGCATCGCCACCGGCAGCCAGGTGAAGCGCATCGTCAGCCGGATCCCGCGGACACGACCGAGCACCCAGGTCCCGGGCGGTGGTGGGCCGGCCGGCTGGGCGGGATTCTGGGGATCACGCGAGTCTGGCATCAAGCCAAACCTACTTTGCCGTCGGTAACTCCGTGCTACCTACCCACCGTGAGAGCCGGGATGTACCCCTGATCGACATCTCCGGCAATTTCCACAGGGCTTTCCAGGGGCTTTTCCACAGGGCGGTGTGGGGTGCGCGCGAACTGTCGGTGGTTGTGCCTAGGGTTCCGGTATGAGCGTTGCAGCCGTAGTCGATCCGCAGGAGCACTCGCGTGGGGCGTTGTCCCCGTCCCGAGCGGCGGATTTCATGAGCTGCCCGCTGAAGTACCGGTTCCGCGTCGTCGACCGGTTGCCGGAGAAGCCGTCGGCTGCCGCGGTGCGCGGGACCGTCGTCCACGCCGTGCTGGAGCGCCTGTTCGACCTGCCCCGCGGGCAGCGGACGCTGGAGCAGGCGTCGGAGCTGCTCGAGCCGCAGTGGCAGCGGATCCTCGAGGAGGAGCCCGAGGTCGCCGAGCTGTTCGCCGAGGACGCGAGCGGCGACGAGCTGGCGAAGTGGCTCGCCGAGGCACACGAACTGCTCGGCAAGTACTTCACGCTCGAGGACCCCAACCTCTTGGAGCCCGCCGAGCGCGAGCTGTACGTAGAGACCGCCCTGGACTCGGGTCTGGTGCTGCGCGGCTACGTCGACCGTCTCGATGTCGCGCCGACCGGAGAGATCCGGGTCGTCGACTACAAAACCGGTCGCTCGCCGTCGGAGTTCTTCGAGGCCAAGGCCCTGTTCCAGATGAAGTTCTACGCGCTCGTGCTGTGGAAGCTGCGCGGTGTCGTGCCGGCCATGCTCCAACTGGTGTATCTGGGCAACGGCGAGATCGTCCGCTACATCCCCGACGAAGCCGACCTCCGCGCCTGCGAGCGCAAGGTCTCCGCGCTCTGGATCGCGATCACCCGGGCCCTCGACTCCGGCGACTGGCGTCCCAACCCGGGCCCGCTCTGCGACTGGTGTGACCACAAGCCTCTCTGCCCCGCCTGGGGCGGCACACCTCCGCCCCTCCCGACCCGCTCGGTCGAAGAGGTCGCCGCCGAGTCGGCCGGCATCGACCTGATCACAGTTGACGGCTGAGTCGTCCGCTGATCCCCACCTCCACCCCATCGGAGGAACCCTCGATCGATACGGTTCGTCGCATGGGCGTGGCTGATGCGGCGGTGCGGGCGGTCGGGGTGTGGAAGGTGTACGGCGGTGGGCAGACGCGGGTGGATGCGCTGGCCGATGTGAGTGCGGACTTCGGGAAGGGGCGGTTCACCGCGATCATGGGGCCGTCCGGCTCCGGGAAGTCGACGCTGCTGCACTGTCTCGCCGGGTTGGACAAGCCGTCGGACGGCACGGTTCAGCTCGGTGAGGTCGACCTGACCACGCTGCCCGAGAAGCAGCTGACCCATCTCCGCCGGGACCGGATCGGTTTCGTCTTCCAGGCGTTCAACCTGGTCCCGACCCTGACCGCGCTCGAGAACATCACGCTTCCGCTCGACCTGGCCGGGCGCAAGCCTGATCAGGAGTGGCTGACCACCGTGATCGACGCGATCGGCCTCAGTGATCGTCTGAGCCACAAGCCGGCCGAGCTTTCCGGCGGCCAGCAGCAGCGGGTCGCCTGCGCCCGCGCCCTCGTGTCCCGTCCGGACGTGGTGCTCGCGGACGAGCCGACCGGCAACCTCGACTCCCGCTCGTCCGCCGACGTCCTCGACTTCCTCCACCGCTCCGTCCGCGATTTCGGCCAGACCGTTGTCATGGTCACGCACGACCCGAGCGCCGCGTCGTACGCCGATCGGGTCCTGTTCCTGGCCGACGGCACGCTCCAGTCCGAGCTGCTCGACCCGACCGCCGAGTCGGTGCTCGACACGATGAAGAAGCTCGAAACGACCCAGCCCGCCGAACCCGTGGCCGGCTGATGTTCAAGCTCGGCCTCCGCTCGGTCCTCGCCCACCGGCTCAGATTCGTCCTGTGCACGCTCGCCGTCACGCTGGGCGTTGCGTTCGCCGGCGGCGCGATGGTCTTCACCGACACCCTGTCGCACGCCCTGAAGAAGAACTTCGCGGTGAGTACGGCGGACATCACCGTCACGCCGTCGTCCCCGATCGAGACCGGCACCGACCGCCCGGCGACGTTCCAGTCCGAGATTGCGGACCGAGTCGCCGAAGTGCCCGGTGTGGCGAGCGCGATCCCGCAGCTGATGGTCAGCGATGTCGAGATCCTCGGCCCGGACGGCAAGAAGATCGAGAACTACGGGCTGACCAGCTTCGGCGCCGCGTGGCCGCGGGAGCCGGCGACCGCGCCGTTCAAGCTGGTCGACGGCACCCCGCCCTTCGGCGGCAGCCAGCTGGCACTCGACGAATCGACCGCGAGCCGTGCCGGGTATGAGATCGGTGACCAGGTCAAGATCGTCACTCCGACCCAGGCCCTGACTGCGACGCTGACCGGGACCACGACACCCGCTGTTGCTGGTGCCGCGGCCGGCGCGCCGCTGGTCACCTTCGACGGTGCGACAGCCCAGCGCCTACTGCTCGGCCAGGCGGGCTGGACGTCGGTCACGGTCGCGCTCAAGCCGGGATCCGACGCCGACACGGTCAGCAAGGTGATCTCCACGACCATCGGCGACTCGGTGAAGGTCCGGACCGCGAAGCAGGTCTCGGCCGACGGCGAGCACGACCTCGACACCACGTTCGGCGGCTTCAGCACCGTGCTCGTGCTGTTCGCCTGCCTCGCGTTGTTCGTCGGCACGTTCCTGATCGTCAACACGTTCGCGATGGTCGTCGCGCAACGGTCGCGCGAGCTCGCGATGCTCCGGGCGATCGGTGCGTCCCGCGGTCAGGTCACCAGCTCGATCGTCGCCGAGAGCGCGATCATCGGCTTCCTCGGCTCCACGCTCGGCCTGTTGATCGGCATCGGCGTCGCCGTCGCGATTCGTTTCACGTACGAGACGCTCGACCTCCGCATCCCGACCGCGTCGCTCCAGGTCACCCCGACCACGATCATCGCCTGCTACCTCATCGGCATCGGCGTCACGGTCGCGGCTGCGGCGCCGGCCGCCCGCAGGGCCGGGAAGCTCCCGCCGATCGCCGCGATGCGCGACGACGTCTCGGCGCCGGAACGCTCCCTGCTCACCCGGATCCTGATCGGCGCCTTCGTGCTGCTGATGGCTGTCCTGCTGTACGCGATCGGCCTGAACGCGGGCGGCCTGCCGGGCGTCGTACTGATCGTCCTCGGCGCCGGCACCGCGGTCATCGGCATCGTGATGCTCAGCCCGCTCCTCAGCCGGTACGTCGTCCGCATGCTGATGTACCCGTTCGGCCGCAAGGCACCGGTCACGCTCGGCCGCCGCAATGCCGAGCGGAATCCGCGCCGTACGTCGGCTACCGCGTCCGCACTGATGATCTCGGTCTCGCTGATCAGCGGCCTGATGGTGATCGCCGCGTCGGCGAAGGCCTCGATCAACCAGAACATCGACGACGCGCTCGGCACGTCCCAGATCCTCATCACCACCGACGGCACCCCGGCCTTCAGCACACAGGTCGGCGACCGGACGGAGAAGGTCGCCGGCGTACGGTCCGTGCATCGGGTCCGGACGGAGACCGGCAAGGTCGGGAAGACGAACGTCCAGGTCACCGGGATCAGCGACGGCACGCTGGACGGCCCGATCACGACGAAGTTCGACGCGGGCTCCGCGGCCGCGCTCGACGCCGGCCAGGCCCTTCTCCCCCGCAACCTCGCCACCACCCTCGGCGTGACCGTCGGCAAGACCTTCGAGCTGGCCACGGCGACCGGCACCCACAAGCTGACCGTCGGCGGGATCGTCGCACCGAACAGGCAGCTCAACGCCGTGATCGTGTCGCTGCCGACGTACCGGACCATCGGCGGCACGACCAGCGACAACCTCCTGTACGTCGAAGTTGCTGACGGCAACCGAGTCGGCCAGGTCCGGGCCGAGATTCTCGGTCGGCTGACGAAGGACTATCCGTCGATCCAGGTCCGCGACCAGCAGGCGTACGCCGCCGCGGCGCGCGAGCCGGTGAACGGCGTACTGGCCGCGGTCGGCTTCCTGCTCGTGCTCGCTGTTCTGATCGCTCTGCTCGGCATCGTGAACACGCTCGGACTCGGCGTGGTCGAGCGGACCCGCGAGATCGGCCTGTTGCGGGCGGTCGGCATGGACGCCCCGCAGCTGAGCCGGATGCTCCGCGTCGAGTCGATCGCGATCACACTGCTCGGATCGCTGCTGGGCTTGGCCCTCGGTGTCGGCGTCGCGGCCGCGATCCAGTCCGCGATGGTCGACAACGGCCTCAACGTTCGCGATATCCCGGTGCTCCAGCTGGTGGCAGCGGTCGCCGCGGCGATGCTGTTCGGCGTACTCGCTGCGGTCTGGCCGTCACGCCGTGCAAGTCGTCTCAACGTGCTGCGGGCAATAGCTGCAGAGTGATCGCGGAGTGAGGACTGCAGTAAACTCCTGAGGTGAAGCCATACCAGTGATTCACAGGTAATCTGCCGGTGTGCCGGGGACTGTGCAGTCGATCGAGCGGGCCGCGGCGGTGCTGCGACTCCTCGCCGCCGCGCCTGACGGGCTCGGGGTCGCCGACCTCGGCAACGCACTCGGGCTGGCCAAGACGACCGTGCACGGCATCCTCCGGACCCTGCATCAGGTCGGTTTCGTCGAACAGGACCACACCGGCGCGCATTACCACCTGAGCGACGCCTTTGGCCGGCTCGGCGAGAGCTACCTCGATCCGAACGAACTGCGCAGCCGCGCGATCAACTGGGCCGACTCGCTCGCGTCCCGCAGCGGTGAGGTCGTTCGCGTCGGCCGCCTGGTCGAGGGCAAGGTCGTCGTCGTGCACCACGTCTTCCGGCCCGACGACAGCGACCAGGACCTGGACGTCGGTACGACGCTGCCGCCGCATGCGACCGCGCTGGGCAAGGCAGTCCTCGCGTACGACGCCAGCGGCGCCTCCCGGCCGCACAAGCTCGAGGCGTTCACCACCCGGACGATCATCGATCCGGCCCGGCTGGCCGAGGAGCTCGCAGCGGTGCGCGCCCGCGGTTGGGCCAGCGAGTTCGAGGAATACACGGTCGAGCTGGCGAGTATCGCGGCGCCGATCCGCGGACTCGGCGGCCTGGTCGTCGGCGCGGTCGGTCTGGCCGGCCGGGTCGAACGCATCTGCGACAGCCGCCTGCGACATCGCGCCGACCTGGTGACGATGGTCCGCGCCACCGCGGACGCCATCGCCCGCGATCTCCGGGAGGACGCATGACCCCCGCCCCGCCGTCCTCCGAGCTCACCGCCCCGCCCACCGCCCCGCCCTCCTCCGAACTCACCGCCCCACCCACCGCCCCGCCCTCCTCCGAGCTCACCGCCCCGCCCACCGCCCCGCCCACCGCCCCGCCCACCGCCCCGCCCACCGCCGCACGCGCCGCCGCACGCGCCGCCGCACGCGCCGCCGCCATCGCGCCCCGGACGTCTCAGGGGTCAACCCCTGAGTTGGTCGGTTCGGCCAGGAGATTCTCGGGGGCCAACCCACCAACTCAGGGGTTGACCCCTGAGACGTCCGGCGGCGGGGGCGGGAGTGAGGGGTGGGGTGATGGCTGAGCAGTATGTGGCGGCCGTGGATCAGGGGACGAACTCGACGCGGTGCATCCTGTTCGACCGGCGCGGGCGGTTGGTGTCGGTGGCGCAGCGTGAGCACCACCAGCTCTTCCCGCGACCCGGGTGGGTCGAGCACGACGCCGGCGAGATCTGGAACAACGTCACCCGCGTGGTGCCGGGCGCGATCAAGCAGATCGGCGCCTCACCGTCCCAGATCGTTGCCATCGGCATCGCCAACCAGCGCGAGACCAGCCTGCTCTGGGACCGGCTGACCGGCCGGCCGATCGGGCACGCGGTGACCTGGCAGGACACCCGGACGGACCGGCTGGTCACCGAGCTCGCCGGCACCGAAGGCGCGGACCGGTTCGCCGATCTGTGCGGTCTCCCGCTGACGACGTACTTCTCGGCGCCCCGGATCAAGTGGATGCTCGACCACACGCCCGGTCTGCGGCAGCGC
This sequence comes from Kribbella pratensis, assembly GCF_004365355.1. Taxonomy (GTDB): domain Bacteria; phylum Actinomycetota; class Actinomycetes; order Propionibacteriales; family Kribbellaceae; genus Kribbella. The sequence goes on from NZ_SODP01000001.1 coordinate 2,241,048, forward strand.
GCCGAGCGCGGCGAGATCCTCTTCGGCACGATGGAGAGCTGGCTGATCTGGAACTTCACCGGCGGCGCGAAGGGCGGCCTGCACGCCACCGACGTGACCAACGCGAGCCGCACGATGCTGATGAACATCGAGACGCTCGAATGGGACGACCGGCTGCTCGAGGCGTTCGACGTACCGCGGGCGATCCTGCCGGAGATCCGCCCGTCGTCCGGGGTCTTCGCGACCGCGACCGAAGTACTGCCCGGGGTGCGGATCGGTGCGGCGCTCGGCGATCAGCAGGCCGCGCTGTTCGGGCAGACCTGCTTCAGCGCCGGTGAGGCGAAGTGCACATACGGCACCGGGTCGTTCCTGCTGCTGCACACCGGGCAGGAGATCGTCCGGTCGAAGCACGGGATGCTGACCACGGTCGCGTACCAGATCGGTGACCACCCTGCGTCGTACGCGCTGGAAGGCTCGATGGCCGTGACCGGGTCGCTGGTGCAGTGGTTCCGGGACGGGCTCGGGATGATCCACACCGCGGCAGAGATCGAGACGCTGGCGCGCACGGTGGAGGACAACGGCGGCGCGTACATCGTGCCGGCGTTCTCCGGGCTGTTCGCACCACACTGGCGCAGCGAGGCGCGCGGCGTGATCGCCGGGCTGACCGGGTACATCACCAAGGGTCACCTGGCTCGCGCCGTCCTGGAAGCCACCGGCTTCCAGACGCTCGAGGTCGTCGACGCGATGAACGCCGACTCCGGTATCGCGCTGACCGCGCTGAAGGTCGACGGCGGGATGACGGCGAACAACCTGCTGATGCAGTTCCTCGCCGATCTGCTCGACGTCCGCGTCGTCCGTCCGATGGTGACCGAGACCGTGTCCCTCGGTGCGGCGTACGCCGCCGGCCTGGCCGTCGGGTACTGGCCCGACCTGGAAGGCCTGCGCAGCAACTGGCACCGCGCAGGTCAGTGGATGCCGCACATGGATCCGGCCCGCCGCAAGACCGAGTACGCGAACTGGCAGGCGGCCGTCCAGCGGACCTTCAACTGGATCCGTCCCGAGGACCAGGAACTCTAGCAACGGGGAGGACCGTGCCGGTCCTCCCCGCGCTGATGGTCAGGCCGGCGAGACGATGTCCGGAGCCTCGAGGCGCACCTTGTCGGCGGACTCGTCGTCGGGCTGGTCCTGCGAGTCCCGTTCGGACTGGACGCGCCTGTTGTAGAACGAGACCTCGCGCTCGATTGTCGCCGCGTCCCAGCCGAGGATCGGTGCGACCAGCCGGGCAGCTGCCTCCGCTGCGCCGACGCCGCGGTCCCAGGCCTCGATCGAGATCCGGGTGCGCCGGGCAAGGATGTCGTCGAGATGACGAGCGCCCTCGGCCTTGGCGCCGTACACGATCTCCGCCTTCAAGTAGTCCTGCGTGCCGGGCAGCTGCTCGCCCAGCGACGGGTCCTCCTCGACGAGCTGCAGTACTTCGTCGACCAGCGCGCCGTACCGGTTCAGCAGGTGCTCGATGCGGGCCACGTGCAGACCGGAGCGCTGCGCGATCAGGTGGCGCTGGTTCCACAACGCGTGGTACCCGTCGGCGCCGACCAGCGGGATGTTCTTCGTGACGCTCTTCGGCACCCGTCCGTCCAGCGCGTCCGCCACCGCGTCGATCGCGTCCTTCGCCATCACCCGGTACGTCGTGTACTTGCCACCAGCAACTACCACGAGACCCGGTGCGGTGTGGGCGACGACGTGTTCGCGGGACAGCTTCGACGTACTCTCCGACTCACCGGCGAGCAGCGGCCGCAGTCCGGCGTACACGCCCTCGACGTCCTCGCGGGTGAGCGGGGTCGTGAGTACTGCGTTGACGTGGTCGAGCAGGTATTCGATGTCCTTGCTCGTCGCGGCCGGATGCGCCTTGTCCAGGTGCCAGTCGGTGTCCGTGGTGCCGATCAGCCAGTGCCGGCCCCACGGGATGATGAACAGCACGGACTTCTCGGTCCGCAGGATCATCCCGGTGCTGGACTGGATCCGGTCCTTCGGCACGACGAGGTGGATGCCCTTCGACGCGCGGACGTGGTACTGCCCGCGCTCCCCCACCATCGCCTGCGTGTCGTCGGTCCAGACGCCGGTCGCGTTCACGACCTGCTTCGCGCGGACCTCGAACTCGCGACCGCTCTCGAGGTCCTTCGCCTGGACGCCGGTGACCCGCTCACCCTGCCGCAGGAAGCCGGTCACCTTCACGCGGTTCGCCACATGCGCTCCGTACGACGCGGCAGTCCGCGCGAGCTCCATCGTGTGGCGGGCGTCGTCGACCTGCGCGTCGTAGTACTGCAGCGCGCCGACCAGGGCGGACTTCTTCAACGACGGGACCAACCGCATCGCGCCGCGGCGGGTCAGGTGCCGGTGGAGCGGCAGCCCGGCTCCCAGGCCCGAGCTGACCGCCATACCGTCGTACAGGGCGACGCCGGAGCCGGCGTAGAACCGCTCCCACCAGCGGTGCTGGAGCGGGTACAGGAACGGCACCGGCTTGACCAGGTGCGGTGCCAGGCGTTGCAGGAGCAGACCGCGCTCCTGCAACGCCTCGTGCACCAGTCGGAAGTCGAGCATCTCCAGGTAGCGCAGGCCGCCATGGATCAGCTTGCTGGACCGGCTGGAGGTGCCGCTCGCAAAGTCGCGCGCCTCCAGCAGTCCGGTGGTCAGACCCCGGGTCGCGGCGTCGAGCGCCGACCCGGTGCCGACCACCCCGCCACCGATCACCAGGACGTCCAGTTCCCGTCCGTCGGCCATCGCGTCGATCGCGTCGGCCCTCGCTTGCGGGGACAGAGCCACTACGCCCACTGTGCTGTTCCTTCCGATTCCAGTTACTTATCTACTGCTGTGCTGCCGATCACTGCCGATCACTGCCGGTCGATCAGCTGACGTCCACCCAGTCCAGTGTCCGCTGGACTGCCTTCTGCCAGCCGGCGTACCCCGCGGCACGCTGCTCGTCCGACCACTGCGGCTCCCACCGCTTGTCCTCGTTCCAGTTCTGGACGAGCTCTTCCTTGGTCTTCCAGAACCCGACCGCGAGACCGGCCGCGTACGCCGCACCGAGAGCCGTGGTCTCCGCGACGACCGGCTTGCTCACCGGTACGCCGAGGATGTCGGCCTGCATCTGCATGGCCAGCTCGTTGGCCGTCACGCCGCCGTCGACCTTCAGCACGTCGAGCGTCACGCCCGAGTCCTTCTCCATCGCGTCGGCGACGTCCTTGCTCTGGTAGCAGATCGCTTCCAGTGTTGCGCGCGCCAGGTGAGCGTTGGTGTTGAACCGCGACAGCCCGACGATCGCCCCGCGCGCGTCGGACCGCCAGTACGGCGCGAACAGGCCCGAGAACGCGGGCACGAAGTACACGCCGCCGTTGTCCTCGACGGTCCGGGCCAGCGTCTCGATCTCACTCGCGCCGGAGATGATGCCGAGTTGGTCCCGCAGCCATTGCACTGCGGAGCCGGTCACGGCGATGGAACCCTCCAGCGCGTAGACCGGCGCCTCGTCGCCGAACTTGTAGCACATCGTGCTGAGCAGGCCGGCCTTGGACCGGACCAGCTCGGTGCCGGTGTTCAGCAGCATGAAGTTGCCGGTGCCGTAGGTGTTCTTCGCCTCGCCCGGTTTGAAGCAGACCTGACCGACGGTTGCCGCCTGCTGGTCCCCGAGGTCGCCGGTGAGCGGCACGACGCCGCCCAACGGACCGTTGGCCAGCGTCTCGCCGTACTTGTTCGGGTCCGACGACGGACGGATCTCCGGCAGCATCTGCCGCGGGATGTTGAAGAAGCTGATCAGCTCGTCGTCCCAGTCGAGCGTCTCGAGGTTCATCAGCATCGTCCGGCTGGCATTCGTCACATCGGTGACGTGTACGCCGCCGTCGGGGCCGCCGGTCAGGTTCCACAGCAGATAGGTGTCGGTGTTGCCGAACACGGCGTCACCGGCCTCGGCGGCCTCGCGGACGCCGTCGACGTTCTCCAGGATCCACTGCACCTTGCCGGCCGAGAAGTACGTCGCCGGCGGCAGACCGGCCTTCTGCCGGATCACGTCGCCCTTGCCTTCACGCTCCAGCGCGGAGGCGATCCGGTCGGTCCGGGTGTCCTGCCAGACGATCGCGTTGTAGTACGGGCGTCCGGTCTTGCGGTTCCACACCACCGCGGTCTCGCGCTGGTTCGTGATGCCGAGCGCCGCCAGGTCGCTCGCCTGCAGGTTGTTCGCGTTCAGCGCGGTCCGGATCACCGAGCTGGTCCGCTCCCAGATCTCCAGCGGGTTGTGCTCCACCCATCCCGCCTGCGGCAGGATCTGCTCGTGCTCCAGCTGGTGGATGCCCACCTCGTTGCCGGAGTGGTCGAAGATCATGAATCGGGTGCTCGTGGTGCCTTGGTCGACGGCACCGACGAAGTCAGCCATGGAAAGTCCTCTCCTCACACAGGGGTGTCATGCGGTCTTCTCCTCGGGGATCCGGCCCGGCTCCTCGTCCGTGTCGGCGATCGGCAGGTTGCGGCCCACCAGCAGGTCGTACAGGAACCCGCCGACCAGGGCGCCGATGATGGGCCCGACTATCGGCACCCAGAAATAGATATCCCCGAACTGATCCTTGAAAGCTGTCCCGTATCCGGTGAGGAAGGACGCCAGTCGCGGCCCGAAGTCACGGGCCGGGTTGATCGCGTAGCCGGCATTGGTGCCCCAGGCCATACCGATCGCCACCACGATCAGACCCACGATGAACGGGGCCAGGTTCGCGGCCGGGGCCGTGTTGCGCAGGTCGGTGACGGCGAGGATCAGGAACATCAGGATCGCCGTACCGATGATCTGGTCCCGCAAGCCGCCCCACATGTGGACGCCGATGTCGGCGCCGTTGCCGGGCAGGGTGGAGAAGATGCCCTGGGTCTTGATCGTGTGCCCGGGATCCACCTTGCCGATCGCCTCGGTGTAGTTCCAGCGGACCACCAGAGCCGCCACGAACGCCCCGACGATCTGTGACAGCGAGTACGGCAGCACCTTCCTCCAGCTGAACCCGCGGAACGTCGCCAGCGCGACCGTCACCGCCGGATTCAGATGCGCACCGGTCATCCGGCCCGCCGTGTAGACCCCCAGCGTCACCCCGAGACCCCAGGCCCACGCGATCGAGTCGTGGCCTCCGATCCCGCCGGCAACCACCTGGGCCACCACGCCGACGCCGAACAGGATCAGGATGAACGTGCCCGCGAACTCCGCGCAACACTCCCCCAGGAGGGTTTTCGCCTTGACCGCTTCGGTCGTAGCCATACCGAACCTCCCTTCCCCGCCGTGACGACCACGGCTGGCTGGAATCTAGGAGTGACAACCAGGCGAAACAACGCCCACCGTTCGACATTGTCGAACGCCGATTCCCAGGCTGTGAGCTGCGACACACAGTAATCTCCTGATTACGCGGCCGACCATGCCAACCGGGTGCCGGAGTTCGGCGTCTGGGCTGTGGGTCAACTCGGTTTCGGGAGGGTTGGATGAGTGTGTCGCTGCTCGGGGGATGGTTTCCGGCGGTGCTGGAGGTGGTTGCGGCGGGGGTTCTGATCGCGGCCGTGGGGTGGCGGGACCGGCGGTGGCGGTTGGGGGTGGTGCCAATTGTCGTCGGGGCGGCGGCGTTCGTGACGTTGTTCGCGGCCTACCCGGGGGCCGAGTTGATCGGACTCACCGATCCGTTGCCGTTCTCGGTGTGGTTGTGGTTCGGGCTGGCGGTCGGCGCGTTGATCGTGCTGGGCGCCGGGTGGCGGACGGCGCGGTGGTGGCGGCGGGGTACGGCCGTGGTCGCGGCCGCGCTTGCCGCGTTGGTGTGCGCCAACGGGATCAATCAGTTCGTCGGCTACTACCCGACGATCGACTCCGCGGTGAACGACTGGACCGACACACCGCTGCCGGGTCAGGTATCGATGGCGGGCCTCGCCCACACGGCCGGTACGACGAAGCTCCCGCCGGCCGGGAGGCTGGTCGCGGTGAACATCCCCGCGACGTACAGCCATTTCAATCACCGGCAGGAGCTGGTCTACCTCCCTCCGATCTGGTTCCGCGGTGACCACCGGCCCGCGCTGCCGGTCGTCGAGCTGATCGGCGGCGAGCGCGGCGGTCCGGGCGACTGGGTGCGGCTCGGCAACGCCGTACAGGTGTCCGACGCGTACGCACACCGGCATCACGGGTACGCGCCGATCCTGGTCTTCGTCGACGCGACCGAGCGGTTCGACAACGACACCGAGTGCGTGAACGGCCCGCGCGGGAACTCTGCGGACCACCTGGACCAGGACATCCCGCACTTCGTCGAGAAGACGTTCGGCGCCTCGCACGACCCGCGGCAGTGGGCGGTCGCCGGGTTCTCGATGGGCGGCACCTGCGCCATCGACCTGGTCGTCGAGCACCCGGACGTCTTCGACCACTTCATCGACATCTCCGGCGACCTCGCGCCGTACACGAGCACGCCGGCGGCGAGCCTGCACGACCTGTACGGCGGCAACGTGGCGCTCGAGCACGCGAACGAGCCACTCCTGGTGATGCATGCCCACGGCAAGTACACGAACGTCAACGGCCTGTTCCTCACCAGCACCCAGGAGCTGCGGCACCAGCACGAGGCCGAGGAACTCTCGGCGGCCGCCGCCAAGGTCGGGATCTGGTCCCGGGTCGAGATCTCGCCCGGCACGCACGTGTGGCAGTTCGCCGCCCCGGCGTTCGCCACGGCCTATCCTTGGCTGGCGAACCAGCTCGAGGTCCCGCACTCGCAACGGCATCAGGAAGCGAGGCACACGAAACCGGCGTGATCCAGATACTCCGACGACTCGCGATCGGTCTGGTCGTCCTGGCGGTCGTGACCGCGATCAGCAGCGCGGACACGATCAGCGAGGTCCTCCGGCCGCAGCCCCGGGCTGCCGGTGAGGTCCGGGTCGTCGCGCTCGGCGACTCGGTCACGTCCGGCCACAACTGCGACTGCTCCGCGTTCCCCCAGATGTACGGCGACCTGCTGCACGACCGATCCGGCGCACCGGTGATCGTCAACAACCTCGGCGTCGCGGGCATCGACTCGAACGGTCTGCTGCAGCTGCTCGACCAGCGCAACTCCCCCGCCGAGCAGGCCACCGCAGCGGCGAACGTCGTACTGATCACGATCGGCGCGAACGATTTCGGCGACCACCACGACGACGTCACCAGCGGCCAGTGCACGGGTGACTGCGTGTCCGACGAGTTCGAGCAGCTCCAGGTCAACCTGGGCAAGATCCTCCACCGGATCCACGTCCTGCGGGCCAACCTGCCGACCACGATCCTGATGACCGGGTACTGGAACGTCTTCAAGGACGGCGATGTCGCCGAACGCCAGTACACCCCGAGCGGCCGGATCGCCAGCGACCAGCTCACCGTCCGCACCAATGCCGCGATCGCCGCCGCGGCCGGTGCGGACGACGCGACCTACGTCGACATCTACACCCCGTTCGAGAACAGCTCCGACATCACCAGCCTGCTCGCCTCCGACGGCGACCACCCGAACGCCGCCGGCCACGCCCTGATCGCCCGAACCCTCCTCGCCGCAACACCCAACCCTTTGACGCCGTCCCCACGTCAGGGAGGGTAGATCGACGGAGGGGAAACCAGATGAGCTTCGCGGACTTCGCGACCAGCCGCCACGGCGCGCTCTACAGGTACGCCTACCTGCTGGCCGGCGACCGCGGCCTGGCGGAGGACCTCGTCCAGGAAGCCCTGGTCAAGACGTACGTCGGCTGGCACCGCCTCCGCGATCCGAACAACGCCGAGGCCTACACCCGCCGCGTCATCACCACCACCGCGATCGACTGGTGGCGGCGTAAGTCCTGGCGTGCCGAGCTCCCCAACGACGACGTGCCGGACCGTCCCGCCGACCCGGACGACGTCACCGCCCGCGTCTGGCTGTGGTACGAACTGCAGAAGCTCCCGCCCAGGCAGCGCGCGGCGCTGGTACTGCGGTACTACGAGGACCTCACCGAACCGCAGACGGCCGAGGTGCTCGGCTGCAGCGTCGGGACCGTCAAGAGCCAGGTCTCCGACGCACTCAAGAAGCTCCGGACCCGTCTCGGGTCCGACGTCGTGCTGAAAGCAGGGATGACCGAATGACCGACCTCCTCCGGGACACCCTCAACGAGCGCGCCGACGGTATCGAACCGCCGCCCCTCGACCTCGACGGCATCGTTGCGGCCGGCAACCGGCAGATCTCCCGCCGACGGGCGCTGACCGTCCTCGGCGGCGCGGTCGCCACCGCAGCGGTTGCCGTCGGTGGCGCGACCCTGATCCGTCCCCGTACCCCGCGACCCCAGCCGGCCCGTCCGGCGCCGTACGTCGAACGCCGCGCGGTAACCTTTGCGCTCGGCAACAAGATCCACTACGGCAGCGATGTCATCCCGGTGCCGTCCAAGCACATCAACGCCTTCGTCCAGACCGATGCCGGCTTCGTGTTCCTTGACGAAGGCAACAACATCCACATCGCTGACCGGGCCGGGGTCCGTGCCACCGGAAAGGGCACGTGGCGCCTGACCGCCGACCACCGCGGCAGCTTGGTCGCGTGGGTCGAGGACTTCAACGACCATTGCGAGTCGGTGGTGTACGACGTCGCGGCGAACCGCGAGCTCGTCCGTACGCCCGCCGGCAACGCGATCCCCGCGAACGCCAGCCTTGCGTACGGCCCCAGGATCGTCGCCATCGACGGCAACACCGCGTACTTCGGAACGCTCAAAGGCCTGTACCGCTGGGACATCAGCACGAACAACGGCGAACTGCTGGCCAAGGTGCCCCCGGACGCCGTCCGAACCGTGTCCGCGGGTCAACTGGTGTACCAGCAACCGCTCGTCCAACCGGCCGCAGGGCATACGTTGAGGGTGGGTCCCACGCTGACCACCGGAGACAGAACCACGTTCGCCGGGGAGCAGGCGTTCCTGTCACCAGGCGCGAAGTACCTCGTGACGCAGCCGAACGACGCCTCCGCGGGCCCCCAGCCGGTCTGGTCCGATCTGCAACTGTACGGCGTGACGACCCCGACCGGTCGCCCGTTGCCGCGCACCAGCTATTGGAAATTCAGGTTCGGGCAGTGGCTCGACGACACGACCTTCACCGCGGCTGGAGCGCGACACACGTCTCGCAACGAGGCGGACCTGCTCGTTGTCGACGCCCGGACCAGCACCTACGGGGTCGTGGCGCCGGAGTTCTCCACCTACACCTTCAGCAAGACGGCACCGCGAACGACTCCGTTCGCGATGCCGACCGGCGCACCCATCTACGACTTGGGCTGATCCGCAGTCGCGGCCGGGGTGTCGGTGGGCTGGTTCTCCGGGAAGTGGCAGGCGGTTTGGTGGCCCGGCGCCAGTTCGACGAGGGGTGGCTCGACGGACTTGCAGATGTCCTGGGCCTTCCAGCAGCGGGTGTGGAAGCGGCAGGCCGGCGGTGGGTTGATCGGGCTCGGGACGTCGCCCTGCAACCGGATCCGCTCCTGCTTCTTCTTGCGCTTGGTGTCCGGCACCGGCACCGCGGAGAGCAATGCGACGGTGTACGGGTGCATCGGCTTCTCGTACAGGTCGACGCGGTCGGCGAGCTCGACGATCTTGCCGAGGTACATGACCGCGACCCGGTCCGACACATGCCGTACGACGGACAGGTCGTGCGCGATCATCACGTACGTCAGGTCGAACTCCTCCTGCAGGTCCTCCAGCAGGTTCACGACCTGGGCCTGGATCGACACGTCCAGCGCGGACACCGGCTCGTCGGCCACGATCAGCTTCGGCCGCAGCGCGAGCGTACGGGCGATACCGATGCGCTGCCGCTGGCCGCCGGAGAACTCGTGCGGGTACCGGTTGTAGTGCTCCGGGCTCAGACCGACCAGTTCGAGCAGCTCCTGGACGGCCTTCTTCACGCCGTGCTCGGTCTTCACGTGCTGCAGCCTGAAGGGCGCGCCGACGATCTTGCCGACCGTGTGCCGCGGGTTCAGCGAACCGTACGGGTCCTGGAAGATCATCTGTACGTCGCGACGCAGCGGCCGCATCCGGCCCTCGCCGAGGTGGCTGATGTCGCGGCCCTCGAAGACGATCTTGCCGTCGGTCGGCGTCTCCAGCCGGGTGAGCAGCCGGCCGGTCGTGGTCTTGCCGCAGCCCGACTCGCCGACCAGCGACAGCGTCTCGCCGCGGGTGACGTTGAAGGTCAGGCCGTCGACCGCCTGGACGGCGCCGACCTGACGCTGCAGGACGCCCTTGCGGATCGGGAAGTGCTTGACGAGGCCGGTGACCGACAGGATCTCCTCCCCTAGCTTCGGGGTCTTGGGAGTCAGCTCGGAGTCAGTAGTAGTCACAGTCGTCCCGTTCACAGCTTCGGCTTGATGTCGGTCTCCCACGCCTGCTGGCGGTTCTTCGGGGAGAGGTGGCAGGCGACCTTGTGGCCGTTGCCGGTGTCGAGCAGCTCCGGACGCTCCGTCTCGCTCGCGCCGCCGTTCAGGTGCGCGTAGTTGCAGCGCGGGTTGAACGCACAGCCCGTCGGCACGTTGATCAGGCTGGGCGGCGCGCCCATGATCGGGATCAGCCGCTCGCTCCGCTCCCGGTCGATCCGCGGCATCGAGCCGAGCAGGCCCCAGGTGTACGGGTGCTGCGGCTCGTCGAAGATCTCCTCCGCCGTGCCGTACTCCGCCGCGCGGCCGGCGTACATCACCTGGATGTCGTCGGCCAGCTCGGCGACGACGCCGAGGTCGTGGGTGATGATGATGACGGCCGAGTTGAACTCGCGCTGCAGGTCCCGGATCAGGTCCAGGATCTGCGCCTGCACGGTGACGTCGAGGGCCGTCGTCGGCTCGTCCGCGATCAGCAGGTCCGGGTCGCACGACAGCGCCATCGCGATCATCGCGCGCTGCCGCATACCGCCGGAGAACTGGTGCGGGTACGCGTCCACGCGCCGGTCGGGCTGCGGGATGCCGACCCGGTCCAGCATCTCGATCGCGTGCTTCCTCGCGACCTGCTTGCTGACCTGGTTGTGCACCCGGTACGCCTCGATGATCTGGTGCCCGACCGTGTAGAACGGGTGCATCGCCGACAGCGGGTCCTGGAAGATCATCGCCATCCGCTTGCCGCGCAGCAACCGGACTTCTTCCCGGCTCGACGTCACCAGATCCTGCCCGTCCAGGAAGATCTGGCCGCTGATCCTGGCGACACCCGGCGGGTGCAGGCCCATGATCGACAGACTGGTTACGCTCTTGCCGGAGCCGGACTCCCCCACGATGCCGAGGGTCTTGCCGCGCTCGAGCTGGAACGAGATCCCGTCGACGGACTTCACCACACCGTCGTCGGTCGGGAAATGCACCCTGAGGTCGCGGACGTCGAGGAACGCCTCGCCGCGTTCGACCCGCTGCACGGAGTCCTGCGGCCGGATCAGGTCTTCAGAATCGGTCACGAGATCCGCACTCTCGGGTCGACGACGGCGTACAGCAGGTCAACCACCAGGTTGGCCAGCACGATGAAGAAGGCGGCGACCAGGGTCACGCCCAGCACCTTCGGCAGGTCGTTTGCCCGCAGCGCGATGACGGCGTACTGACCGATGCCCGGGAGCGAGAACGTCGTCTCGGTGAGGATCGCGCCGCCCATCAGCAGACCGAGGTCGAGGCCGAAGATCGTCAGGATCGGCGTCAGCGCGGACCGCAGCCCGTGTCTGAGGACGACGTCCCGCTCGGTCAGGCCCTTGGCCCGCGCCGTCCGGACGTAGTCGTCGTTCATCGTCTCGAGCATGCCGGCCCGGGTCAGCCGGGCGTACGCCGCGGCGTACAGGAACGCAAGCGTCGTCCACGGAAGTATCAGGTCGTACGCCCACCAGATCGGATTGGTCTCGTCCATCGGGTTCGTACCGCCTTGCGCGGTCCATCCGAGGCCGTAACTGAAGATCGACAGCGCCAGCAGACCGGTGAAGAAGATCGGCAGCGACACCCCGGCCAGTGCCACCGACATCATGGATCGGTCCAGGACCGAACCGCGTCTCAGCGCGGAGATGACACCGGTGCCGACGCCGGTGACGAGCCAGATGAACGCCGCACCGCCGGCCAGCGAGGCGGTGACGGGTATTCGTGACACCAGGTCCGGCCAGACCGGCTGCTGGGTCAGGAACGAGTAGCCGAAGCACGGCGGCGGGCAGTGCTCCGTCGACGGGCCGTAGTTGTAGTCGGTCCCGACGACCAGGCCCTTCACGAAGCGCCCGTACTGCACGTAGAGCGGATCGGTGAAGCCGAGCCGCTCCGCGGTCTGGTGGATCTGTTCCTTGCCGACACTGCGGCCCACGTACCGCGAGGCCAGGTCGTCCGCCGTGGCACCGCCGAGCCGCGGGACCAGGAAGAAGATCGAGAACGTGACTGCCGTGACTATGAAGAGCAGGACCACTGCCCCGATCAACCGGCGGATCAGATATGCGAGCACCGTGCGCGGCGTGGTGGCCGGTGATCATCGCTGATCACCGGCCACCATCAGCCTTCACCTACCTCTGCTGGCGAAATGATGGTTGTTCAGAGCAACTACTTCTGCGCGAGCCCGATGGCCGCGTAGTCGTACATGTTCTGACCGTCGTTGCTGAAGACGTTGGCCAGCGTGTCCGGACGGTACAGCAGGCCCTTGGCCCAGATGCCCGGCAGCGCCGCCGCCTGCTCCATGACCTTCTTGTCGACGTCGACCCACAGCTTGTTACGCGCGGTCTCGTCGGTGGTGGACATCGCCTGGTCGATCAGCTTGTCGACCTCGGGGATGCGGATACCCAGGTTGGTGTTACCACCGGTGTCCCGGATGACCCGGCTGTCGACGATCTGGCTCAGGAAGCCGAAGCCGTCGTTCCAGTCGGCACCCCAGCTGTAGACGATCAGGCCGAGGCGGTTCGCCTTCGCGAAGTCCGGCTTGCCGGCGTACAGCTTGGTGTAGTCACCGGTCGGGTACGGCTTGGTGGTCAGGTTGATGCCGACCCGCTTCAGCGACTGCTGCAGCGTCTCGGCGACCGCCTTCTCCTTGGCCCGGTCGGTGCGGTAGGTGATGTTGATCGCGAAGCCGTTGGGCTGGCCGCACTGCTTCAGCTCGTCCTTGGCCTTGTCGACGTTGCCGTTCTTGTCGGTCAGGAAGCCGTAGTCGTCGAAGCTCTCCGCACCGGTGACACCCGGCGGCATCAGGTTCGTCGCGATGTCGCCGCCGATCGGACCGCCGTAGGCGCGCTGGTAGCCCTCGTGGTCGGCCGCGTACAGGACCGCCTTGCGGCAGTGCACGTTGTCCAGCGGCGGGACCTGGCTGTTCAGCACGGTCCAGTTCAGCCGCGGCGCCGGCACGTTGTCGGCGTGCGCCTTCAGGTTCGGGTCGGCGAGGATCTTCGCCTGGGTCTCGGGCTGCACGCCGGTACCGGCGAGGTCGACGTCCAGGTCACCAGCCAGCAGCCGGTTGTCGATGTCCGTGCCGTCGACGTTGTACGCGATGGTGATCTTGTCCGGCAGCGCCTTGCGGCCCGAGTCCGGGTCGGTGGCCGGGTCGTACTGGTCGTTGCGGACCAGGTCGAAGCCCTTGTTCGAGTCGTAGGTGCCGAACTTGTACGGGCCCGTCGCGATCGGGTGTTCCTTGTACTTCGCGCCGGTGTCCTTGGCCTGCGGCACCGGAGCCGTCGACGGCAGCTGCGCGAAGTAGTCGAAGCTGGCGAACGGCTTGTTCAGGTGGAACACGATGGTCTGGTCGTCGGGCGTCTCGATCGCCTTCGCGACACCGGCCAGCGTCTTGTCCTTGTAGACGCTGTAGCCCTTCGGGACGTCCAGCAGGAAGTCGTTGAAGTACGTCGGGCCGTTCGGCAGCGTGGCCTTGTCGAGCGACCGCGCGACGGCGTACTTCACGTCCTTGGACGTGACCGGCGTGCCGTCCTCGAACTTCACGCCCTTGCGGAGCTTGTACGTCCAGGTCTTCGCGTTGTCGCTGGGCACACCAGGAGCCTCGGCCAGGTCCGGGACCGGCTTCGCGCCCTCGGCACCCGGGACAGCCTTGAACGTCATCAGCGGACGGACGTAGTTGCGGACCAGGTTCCAGGACAGGCCGTAGTAGGTGTCACCGGGGTCAGTGGAGTCCCACTGCTCGGTGATCGCCATCCGCAGCGTGCCACCCTTCTTGTCGCTCGGGTTGAAGTTCTTCCCGACGGCCGCGTTGAACTCGGCCTTCGCGGAACTCCCACCGCTGGACCCCCCGCCGGGCGTCGCCTTGGGTCCCCCGCAAGCCACCAGGCTGAGGGCGACGGCCGCACTGACGGCGGTAACCGTCGTGATGCGATTCCATCTCATCTGTTGTTGCACCCCTTTTTTCGTGAGAGCCAGGCTCCCTGGTTGGAGAGAAGTCCTAGCGCGACCGCGGGTCTAGCGCGTCGCGCAGCCCGTCGCCGAACAGGTTGAACGCCAGCACGGTGATGAAGATGGCCAGACCCGGCGAGATCATGTACCACGGGTCGACGGCGTACCACTTCGCCGCGATCGACAGCATGTCTCCCCAGCTGGCTGTCGGCGGACGGACGCCGACGCCGAGGTAGGACAGGCCCGCCTCGAACAGCACGTTGGTCGGGATCAGCAGCGTCGCGTAGACCAGGATCGGGGCGATCAGGTTCGGGAGCAGCTCGGTGAACAGGATGTACGGGCGGCGCGCGCCGAGGCTGCGGGCCGCGTCGACGAACTCGCGCTCACGCAGCGACAGCGTCTGACCACGGATGATCCGGCCGATGTACGGCCAGCTGAAGAAGCCGATGATGAACACGATCAGCCCCACCCGCAGCGCGTCGCCGGTCAGGCCGAGCAGCGTGTCCGGCACCGCACCGACCAGCGCCAGCGCGAACAGCACCAGCGGGAACGCCAGGAAGATGTCCATCAGCCGGCTGATCAAGGAGTCGATCCAGCCGCCGAAGTATCCGGCGACGATGCCCATCACGACGCCGATCACCACCGACAGCAGCGTCGCCAGGAAGGCGATCAGCAGCGAGATCCGGGCTCCGTAGACGATCCGGGCGAAGATGTCGCGGCCGTTGAGCGGCTCGACGCCGAGTGGATGGTCCCAGCTGATGCCCCCGAACCGGCCGAGTGGCACCTGCCGCGACGGATCGACCAGATCCTGGTGGAAGTCGTTCGGGGTGACACCGACGAGCTTGCACAGCAACGGCGCGAAGATCGCGACCAGGATCAGGAGCACCACGACGACCCCGCCGCCGATCGCGACCTTGTCGCGCTTCAGCCGCATCCAGGAGATCTGCCACAGCGACCTGCCCTCGATCTTGCCGACGCCCTCGAGGATGGCGTCAGGCTGGGCCGACGATGCTCCGGGCTCGACCTCGAGTGGCGCACTCACGCGATAGGTCCCCCTGACTGGTTCGGTTTTTGAACAGGAACGAAATCCCGTAGGGCTGCGGCCTTAACCTGCCGCCATTACAGCGCGGAGTCAAACGCGGAAAGTGCTGCGTTGCCCGATCGTGATCGTCAGGAAATCGTCCCGTATCGTGGACGTTCCGCAGTAAACCACGCTCTCGCACCCACGGTCGCCGCGGCCTCGCGAACCGTTACTGCCATGGCATTTTTGTGTCAGTTCCGAGATCAGGGCCGTGATCAAGGCGATATTCGCCGGGTTTCAGCGCCGCATGCCGGAGAAGTAGACGAACGACAGCGGATCGATGGCCGGCTGGACGTTCTCGATGTCGTTGTGGGCGACCACGGCGAGTCTGCCCTGCCAGCTCGGGATCACCGGGACCTCTCGCGCGATCACGGTCTGTAGCTGACCGATGAGCTCGTCGCGCTTCAGCCCGTTCTGCTCGGTCCGTTGCTGCTGCAGCAGCTTCGTGGCCGCGGCCGAGCGGTACCCGTTCTGGAACGGTACGTCGGTCACGAAGGGCGCGAGGTAGTCGTCGGCGTCCGGAAACTCCGGGGTCCAGCCGAACTGGTACATGTCGTACGCCCCGGCCTTCGCGGCCAGCTGGTACTGCGGCCACTCCGCGCTCCGCAGGGTGACCCGGAACAACCCCGACGCCTCCAGCTGACGCTTCAGCTCGAGTACTTCGGCCTTCGCGCCGGTGCCGAACTGAGTCGGCGTCCAGCCGACCGTCAGCGGGACAGGCGCGGCGATGTTCGCGGCCTTGAGGATGGCCGCGGCCGCCGTCCTGCTCGGCTGCGTGTACTCCTTCTTGAACGCGTCCGTCTGGCCGCCGAACCCGGGCGGCACCACGGAGTACAGCGGCGACACGTGGTCGCCGTACGCCTTCTTCGCGATCGCCGGGCGGTCGATCAGCTGGGCGACCGCCTGCCGGATGGCCGGCTTGCGGGCCAGCAGCGACTTCATCTGGAAGGCGAAGAACCGGATCTCGGCGGAGTTGGTCTCGACCACCTGCACCTGGTCGGACTTGCGCAGTTTGTCCAGCAGGCTCGGACCGAATCCGTGGAACGCGACGTCCGCCTCGCCGGAGGTGACGGCCTGGTACAGCGCGGTCGAGTCCTTCAGCCGGCTGATCGTGACGCCGTCGTTCTGGGCGGCCCGCGGACCCTTGTACCCGGCGAACTTGGCGAGCGTGACCTCCGCGGGCTTGTACGACGCCAGTTGGTACGGCCCGCTGCCGACCGCCTTCGCATCGAGCAGCTTGTTCGCCGGGTACGACTGCTCGTCGACGATCGACGCGGCAGTCGTGGTCAGCAGGTACGGCAGGCGCGCGTCGGGGTTGGTGAGGTTGAACACCGCGGTCAGGTCGTCTGGAGTGCTCACGGACTTCACCGATGAGAACAGGTGTGCCGCTCCCCCAGGCGTCTTCAGCCGCATCATCCGGTCGAAGCTGAACTTCACGTCCGACGAGGTCAACTCGTGCCCGTTCGGGAAGGTCAGGTGCTCCTTGAGGCTGCACGTATAGGTCGTCGGCGAGTCGAACTGGCAGTCCGCCGCGTCCGGCACCGGGGTCGGCTTGTCGGGCATGATCGTCAGCAGCGTCTGGTACAGGTTCGCCTGGACGGTGCGGGAGCCGACGTCATACGGGCCGGCCGGGTCGAGCGAGGAGATCGAGTCGGTGGTCGCCACGCGCAGCAGCGCCGGCTTCGGCGACGTCTCCCCGGGGTGCGGCGCATTGTCGTCCGGCTGACCGCAGGCAGCCAGGGACACCCCCAGGGCACCCACAGCCACGGCCGCCGACATCCGGCGCACCCACTCACTCACCGTCTCACCTTCCCCAGCCCGTTACCCCACACAACGCCCCCGAGGGCACCAAGTGACGGTAGCTGGTCAATGGAGCAGGGAGCGCAGGGACTCCGGGGTGAGCGGTTCGAGCGACTTCACCACGAGGCGGCGGGGTGCGTCGGGGATCGCGATCCACTGCGGCACGGCGACCACGTACGCGCCGGCCGCCGTCCCGGCCTGGGTGCCGGTCATCGAGTCCTCGATCACCACGCAGTTGGCCGGGTCGACGCCGAGCTTGGCGGCGGCGGTCAGGTACGGCTCGGGGTTCGGCTTGCCGAGGGTCACCTCGTCACCGGCGACGATCACGTCGAAGGGCTCCGGCGGCAGGTGCAGGAGAACGGCGTCGATCATCTGCCGGTACGACGCCGAGACCAGCCCGCACGGCACCTCCTCCTTGCGCAGCGCCTGCAGCAGCTCGAGCGCGCCGGGCTGGAACGTGACCTCCTTGCGGAGCGCCACGATCACCTCGGAGAACATCCGGTCGGCCAGCTCCTCGGCGGTGATCACGCCCGCGGGGATGCGCGCCATCCAGACCTCGACGGCATCGCGCAGGTCGCTGCCGATCAAGGACATGCAGTCCTCGATCGTCCAGGTCGCGCCCAGCCCGGCCAGCAGCTCGAGCTGCACCTCCGCCCAGACCTTCTCGGAGTCGACCAACGTCCCGTCCATGTCCCACAGCACCGCTTGCAGGGCCGGCAACTACCGCTCCTCTACGTCGTTCGCTCAGATCAGATCGGGTCCATTCTCCCTGGTCGCGCCAGGCCCGGGCGTTTCGGGTCTCACCGACACGTTCCGCTGCGCGTGAAACCGGGCACACGGGTTCGCCGGAACACGTAGGCTGGCAGTCCGGTTTCCCGCCGGATTGCCTACAGAGACGACAGGGGGCCTGCGAGTGGTTGACCTCGCGAACCTGAGGGACCCGGTCGTGATCGCCGCGTTCGAGGGCTGGAACGACGCGGCCGAGGCGGCCACCGGAGCGGTCGACCATCTCGTCGACGAGTGGGACGCGGAGCTCGTCACGGCGATCGACCCCGAGGACTACTACGACTTCCAGGTGAACCGCCCCCAGGTGGGCCTCGACGAGGACGGCGTACGGCGGTTGTCCTGGCCGACGACCCGGATCTATCTGGCGCGCCCTGACGACACCGGCCGCGACGTGCTGCTGATCCGCGGCATCGAGCCGAACATGCGCTGGCGTGCGTTCTCCCGCGAGCTGCTGGAGATCGTCGACGAGTCAAACGCGCAGATCGTCGTCGTGCTCGGCGCGCTGCTCGCCGACTCGCCGCACACCCGGCCGATCCCGGTGTCCGCCACCTCGTCCGACCCGGAGCTCACCGCGTCGTGGAGCCTGGAGGCCTCGACGTACGAAGGCCCGACCGGTATCACCGGTGTCTTCGCCGACCTGTGCACCACGCTCGGCGTCCCGTCGGTCTCGATCTGGTCCGCGATCCCGCACTACATCGCCGGCACGCCGTGCCCGAAGGCCTCGCTCGCGTTGCTCGGCAAGATCGAGGCGCTGCTGGATCTGGCCATCCCCGAGGGCGAGCTGCCCGAGCTGGCCCGGGCCTGGCAGCGCGGCGCCGACGAGCTCAGCGAGGAGGACCCCGAGGTCGCGGAGTACGTCCAGTCGCTCGAGGAGCAGCGCGACACCGCCGACCTGCCCGAAGCCACCGGCGAGGCGATCGCGGCGGAGTTCGAGCGCTACCTCAGGCGCCGCAACAAGAACCATCCGAGCGACTAGGGCCTAAGCCGGCATCTCCCGCGTCGCAGTGGTGATGACGTCGTCGAGCACGGCGCGGGAGGTGGTGAGGTCCGCGATCATCTGGTCGATGCGGTCCCGCTCGGCGGTCAGCTCGGTGACGAGCTCGGGCGTGGCCCGCTCGTTCGGGCCGCCGTCCGGGTCGCGCATGCAGGGCAGCAGCTCGGCGATCTTCTTGCTGTGCAGCCCGGCGGCGAACAGCTCCTGGATCAGGATCACGCGGTCGACGGCGCGTTCGGCGTACTCACGCTGGCCGCCGGCCGTTCGCTGCGAGACGAGCAGGCCCTGCGCTTCGTAGTACCGCAGCGAGCGCACGCTGACGCCTGCCCGCTCCGCCAGCTCCCCGATCCGCACGCTGCCTCCAGGACTTGAACCTGACACTGATGTCAGACTTTACCGTCCCGGCATGACGCTCTACGACTCCCTTTACAACTACAGCCCGATCACCGAACGACCCGCCCTCGACTGGCCCGGCGGCAAGCGCGTGGCCTTCTACGTCGGCCTCAACATCGAGCACTTCCTGCCCGACGAACCCTCCACCAGCATCTGGCCGATCGACGTCAAACCCGATGCACTCAACCACGGCTGGCGCGAGTACGGCGCCCGCGTCGGTATCTGGCGCATCATCGACATCCTCGACCGGCACGGCGTCCGGGCGAGCGCTCTGGTCAACTCGATGGTTGCCGAGCACAACCCGCAGATCATCAAGGCCGGCACCGAACGCGACTGGGCCTGGCTCGCGCACGGTCAGACCAACTCGATCCTGCACACCGGCTACGTGCCCGACGAGGAACGCCGCATCCTGACCGACATCACCACCACCATCGAGACCGCCACCGGCAGGCGGCCGAAGGGCTGGATGGGGCCGGCGCTGACCGAGACCCACAACACCCCGGAGCTGCTCGCCGAGCTCGGGTACCAGTACGTCCTCGACTGGACCAACGACGATCAGCCGTACCGCCTCAACGTGCCCGAAATGCTCAGCGTCCCGTACACCCTCGAGCTCAACGACCTCGGCCTGTTCCTCCGCGGCCTGTCCGGCCCTGACTTCCTCCAGATGGTGAAGGACCAGTACGACGTACTCCGCGAAGAGGGCGGGCGGGTGATGGCGCTCGCGCTGCATCCGTTCGTGATCGGGCAGCCGTTCCGCGCGAAGTACCTGAACCTCGCCCTGGAGTACATTGCCGCGCAGAGCGACGTCTGGTTGACCACGAGTGACGACATCGCCGCGCACTACGCGACGACGTAACCCGGCCGGGCATGGCGCGTTGTTACTAATGGGTTTATTCTCGTCCGGACAACTGGGGGGTGACGGCGCGCCGTCACCGGGAGCACGGGGAGTAACGAGATGCGGAACGAGCGGGGAGGTACTTCGATCCCTGCCCTCGCGGTGCTCGTGCTGCTCGGCATCGTCGCCGCGGTCGGCATCTTCGGTAACAAGACGAAGCACGTCACCGTCGACCTCACCACGCTGACGGCGTCGACGACCGCCACCACGATCCCTACCGCGCCGCTCGACACGCAGCCGTTCACCGGGACCGGCGGTCTGGTCGTCCACCCACGCTCCGAGGCGGCGCTGTTCACCGCTCCGGACGCCGATGCGTTCGGCAAGATCGGTCCGACCCAGTTCGGCCCGACCTGGTTGCCGGTGGTCGAGCAGACCGACGGCTGGGTGCGCGTGCTGCTCCCCTCCAAGCCGAACCGGTCCACCGGCTGGCTCCAGGACGAGGACCTCGACCGCGCCTCCTCGTCGTACCTGATCCGCGTGCACACCAGCTCGCGGACCATCGAGCTCTTCGACAAGAACAAGAGCCTGGGCACCTGGAAGGCCGGGGTCGGCGCGAAGAAGACGCCGACGCCGCCCGGCCGGACGTTCCTGCTCGGCTCGATCATCGACCACAAGCGGTCGGCGTCGCCGATCGTGCTCCCGCTGGGTGCACACAGTCCCACCTTGGACACGTTCGGTGGCGGACCTGGTACGGTCGCGATCCACGGCTGGCCGAATCCGCACGTGTTCGGCGCGGCGATCAGCGCCGGCTGCGTCCGGGTGCCGAAGACCGCCCTCGCCGACCTGCAGAAGGTCCCGCTCGGGACGCTCGTCCTGATCGACAGCAAATAAGGAGATTCCGATGCGACGCCCCCTCACTCCGACGCTGCTGACGGCTGCGGCCGTGGCGGGGGTCGTGACGTTCAGCCTGGTCGCCAGTGCGCCGGCCGGCAACGCCGCGGCCCGGCCGTCGTCGGCGTACGCCGTGAGCGCGGAAGGCCAGGTGCCGATCGCCAAGACGCCGTACGCCGAATCGCTCGACGGGAAGCGGCAGACGACCTCCGCGCTGGAGCTCCCGAAGAACCCGCTGCTCTCGGTCCGGGCCGGTACGGCGACCGCGGGCAACGACTCCGCCTCGGTCGAGCTGTTCGACATCGTGGTCGGCCCGGACATCCTCAGCCAGGTACAGATCCCGCCGGAGCTGAAGCAGCAGTGCGCGAGCCTGCCGAAGACCGGCGCGGAGGACCTGCCGCTCCCGGACATCGCGCTGCCCGACCTGGGCCTGCCGCTGCCGAAGCTGAGCACCAAGGACCTGCCGGTCAAGAACCTCCCCGACCTGTGCAACCTGCTGCTCAACCCGCCGACGTCGCTGCTCGCCATCGACTCGCTGAACGTCTACTGCTCGGGTGATTCCGGCGGCGTCGACCTCGGCACGGTGACGCTGCTCGGTCAGACCCTGAAGCTGCCGAGCACCAAGCAGGGCGCGTCCTTGCCGTCCAACCCGCTGGCAGCGATCAGCGTCAACAGCCAGGGCAAGCACTCGGACGGGTCGTTCACGATCACCGGCCTGACCATCAACCTCGGCGGCGGCGCCGAGGTCATCAACCTGGCCTCCGCCACCTGTGCGAAGCCGGCCCCGAAGCCCAAGCCCACCCCGAAGCCGACTCAGCCGGTTGTCCCCGCCCCGCCGCTCGACCACGTCCCCGCGGCCCCTGTCCCCACCCCCGTCAAAACCCACCAGCCCGTCACCGGCTGACCCCCCGCCCGCCCCGCACACACCCGCATTTGCCTGGCAGACCCACCTAGTGAGGGGTTCCTCACCCGTAGCCAGGGTGTAGAACCCCGGATTGCATGGGTCAGCCAGGCAAATTCGTGGGTCAGCCAGGCAAATGAGGGCCGGCGGCGCGGGCTAGAGCTTGACGCCGAGGAGGGCGTCTACGGCTAGGGCGACGAGGGCGGGAGCCTCGTGGTCGTCGCCTTCGCTCTCCGCCCAGGCGTCCACGGCAGCCAGCGCGGCGACTGTGTCCAGATCGTTCGTGAGCGCCGCCCGCAGGGCATCGACCGCCGCCGCGCCGTCAGGCCCGGACCCGCGGCCCACCGCACCACGCCACACGTCCAGGCGCTCCTGCGCCGACGTCAGATCGGTCGGCATCCAGAACCAGTCCGTGCGGTAGTGATGCGTGAGCAGCGCCAGCCGGATGGCCATCGGGTCCGCACCCGCGAGGCGCTCCTTCGACACCAGGACCAGATTGCCCTTGGACTTCGACATCTTCTCGCCGTCGAGCCCGACCATCGCCTGGTGCACGTAGGCCCGCGCGAACGGGTGCTTCCCGGTCGCGACCTGAGCACCGCTGGCCGACATCTCGTGGTGCGGGAAGATCAGGTCCGTCCCGCCGCCCTGGACGTCGAACGTCATCCCGAGGTACTTCAGCGCGATCGCCGAGCACTCCACGTGCCACCCCGGCCGGCCGCGTCCGAGCTCCGAGTCCCACGCGGGCTCCCCCGGCCGCTCGTGCCGCCAGAGCAGGCTGTCCAGGGGGTCCTGCTTGCCCTCGCGATCCGGGTCGCCGCCGCGCTCCGCGAACAGCTCGCGCATCGTCTCGCGGTCGTAGTTCGACACGCCGCCGAACAGCGGGTCGGTCTTCACCGCGAAGTACAGATCGCCGCCGACCGAGTACACGGCCCCGGCCCGGCGCAGGTCCTCGACCGCGTCGGAGACCAGGTCGATTGACTCGACGACGCCGATGTAGTGCTGTGGCGGGATCACCCGCAACGCGGTCATGTCGTCGCGGAACAACTGGATCTCCTGCGCGGCCAGGTCGGTCCACTCGACGCCGGTCGCCGTCGCCCGCTCGAGCAGCGGATCGTCGACATCGGTGATGTTCTGCGTGTAGTGGACGTCGTATCCGCTGTCCCGCCACATCCGGTTGATCAGGTCGAACGTGACGTACGTCGCCGCGTGGCCCATGTGCGTCGCGTCGTACGGCGTGATGCCGCACACATACATCCGGGCGGTCGTGCTGTCGACCGGCGGCACCTCGACCAGGCCGCGGGAGGCGGTGTCGTAGAGGCGCAGCCGCCGGGCCGGCCCGGGTACGACCGGGATGTCTGGTTTCGTCCACGCCTGCATGTGTCGGAGCTTATGCCAGTCCGATTTTCAATGACGCGACACGGTTCCAATCTGTGGTCCCGCCGGCGGCTTGCCCCCTGGTGCCGCTAACGTCGCGGGCGATGAGCGCTGACTTCAGTCCCGAGTTCCAGGCGTTCGGCGGCTGGATCGCCGCCGCCGCGATCCAGCAGCAGGATCTGTTCAACGAGGCGGTCGGATCCGACCCGCTGCAGGCCGACCTCGACGCCCGCACCCTGACCGGCGAGCGCGGCGTACTCGGTGGGGTGTCGCTGCTCGGGAGCTTCTCCGAGCTGGATCAGACCTGGCTGTGGGGTTGGGCGAACCCGGGCTTCGGAGCGGACGCTGTGGCGGTGGCGCCGACGGTGACGGTTCGCGAGTTCGGGGCGCAGCACGGGATCTCGGAGTTCACGACCGACAGTCCGGACCTGAGCGGCTTCCCGGAGCCGGCGCAGGCGGCGATCACGCTGGCCATCGCGGCAGGCGCCGTACTGGGTGGTCGTGGGGTTTGGTCGACAGCGATCAACGAGGGTCGCGGGCAGGTGTACCTGCACGTCGCCGACGAGCAGCTGCCGCTGGCCGGGTTCGATGCCATCGCCACACCGCGGCTGCTGATGACGGCCGTCAGCGTGTTCCCGTCCGACCCCCGTCAGGTCGTCCGCGGGTACTTCCAGCATTTCGGCCTGCCGTACGAGGAGCGGTCCGACGCGATCCGCGGCACGGCGCCGAACGGCAGCGTCGTGCTCGCGACCTTCGACGAGCTCGGCCGCCTCGGCACCGTGAACGTCGAACCGAAGACCTAGAAGGCCCAGAAGGCCTGGAACGCCTGGCAGGCCTAGAACGCCGGCCAGGGAATCGCGGGCCAGTCGTCGCTCGGATACGGGAAGGTGCCGGTCTTCAGCAGCGTCGCGCAGCGCTCGCGGGTCGCGGTCAGCTCGACCGTGGTGATCAGCTCGCACAATTGTTGCCCGAAGCCACCAGCGAGCTGATCGGCCAACCGGCGTACGTCGTCCAGCAGGCCGGCCGGGATGGGGTCGCCGGCCCATCCCCACAGGACCGTGCGGAGCTTGTCGTCGGCGTTGAACGTGACGCCGTGGTCCACGCCGAACACCCGGCCGTCGCCCGGGTTCAGCACGTGGCCGCCCTTGCGGTCGGCATTGTTGACCACGGCATCGAACACGGCCATCCGCTTCAGCGCATCGTTGTCCGCGTGCACGAGCGTGACCGGGTTGTGGCGGCCGTCGAGCGCTTCGAGTACGCCGACCCAGCCCTTCGGCACGCGACCTTGCGGAACGATGTCGACCAGCTCGGTCTCCCCCGGCCCGAGCTCGGCCTCGTCGATCCACAGCTGCACCATGCCCTCGCCGAGCGGCCCGTCCCGCAACAGCGTCGGCGGCACGACCGACCAGCCGAGCGCCTCGGAGACGACGTACGCCGCGAACTCGCGCTGTGCCAGCGTGCCGTCGGGGAAGTCCCACAGCGGCCGCTCACCCTCGACCGGCTTGTAGACCACGGTCGCGGTCTCGCCGTCGAGGCTGACCGAGCCCTGGTAGGTACCATTCGAAGCCGCGACGAGGCGGCCGTGCAGTGACAGCTCCCCATGGGCGAGCAGGTCGGGATCGGTCATCATTCCGGCAGGTGCCGACGGTATCCGTTGGCCCGCGGGCAGATGTGCCCGTCCGCGTCGATCGGCCGGCCGCAGAACGGGCAGCTCGGGCGACCGGACGCGACCAGCGCGACCGCGCGCCGGGCGAACGCCCTGGCCTGCTCCTCGGTGATCCGGACGATGAACACCTCGGCGTCGTCGGACTCCATCGCGGCCGTGACCGGATCGGTCTCCTCGAGGTCGGCCTGCTCGCCCGTGACCACCGCGAACACCTCGATCACCACGCGCTCGGCGTCGGCCTCCCAGGCCAGCGTCATCGTGCCGGCCCGGAACTCCTCCTCGATCGGCTGCTCCAGCGGCGCGGTGTCGTCGGCCGCGGTCTGCGTCACCGGATCGCGGTCGAAGCGCCGGGCGACCTCGTCCAGCATCACGTCGAGCCGCTCCGCGAGCGCCATCACCTGTTCCTTCTCGCACGCGACCGACGTCAGCCGTTGCCCGGCCCTGGCCTGCAGGAAGAACGTCCTCGCACCGGGCTCCCCCACGGTGCCGGCGACGAACCGCTCGGGGTCGTCGTAGGTATGTACAACTCGCGCCATATCTAGACCCTATTACCGTCCGCCGACTACCGCGTCCGAGGACTGCTTCTTGGGCTTGCCTTTCGCTGTCGGCTTAGGGACCAGGGACGCTAGCTCGCTGCCGGAGTCGTTCAGGCGGACCAGGAACGGGCGGGTCGCGGTGTAGGTGATGATCGTGGTCGACGCGGTGTCCACGACGATCCGCTGAAACGTGTCCAGATGCTGGCCGAGCGCATCGGCCACGATCGCCTTGATCACGTCGCCGTGCGAGACCGCGACCCAGATCGCGTTGTTGCCGTGGCTCTTGGCCAGCTCCGCGTCGTGCGCCCGGACCGCGTCGACCGCGCGCTGCTGCATCGCCCGCATCGACTCGCCGTTCGGGAACGTGACCGCGGACGGGTGCTGCTGGACGACGGTCCACAGCGGGTCCTTCGCCAGGGTCGCGATCTTCTTCCCGGTCCAGTCGCCGTACCCGCACTCGGTCAGCCGCCGATCGGTTGCCGGACGCAACGCGGGGTGGTGCTCGGCGTGGGCCTTGGCGATCGCCGCGGCGGTCTGCCGGCAGCGTTCGAGGGGCGAGGTGACGATCGCAGCCAGCGGCAGTTCGGCCAGGCGCTGCGCCACCGCCTCGGCCTGCTTGACGCCGGTCTCGTCCAGCTTCACGCCGGGCGTGCGACCAGCGAGTGTGCCGGATGTGTTCGCGGCGCTACGACCGTGGCGGACCAGAATCACCGTGGGCATGGGGTGCACGTTATCCGGTCGGGCAAGTCGTGATGCCATGATGGGGGCGTGATCGTGGACTGCGGGGTGTACGCCGAGGGGGAACGGCGGGATCTGCCCAAGGACCCCGAGACCGTTGCCCGGGCCATCGACGACGACCACGCATCGTTCGGATGGATCGGGCTGCACGACCCGTCGGACGCCGAGATGAAGCGGGTCCAGCGCCTGTTCGACTTGCACGACCTCGCGGTCGAGGACGCGCTGCAGATCCACCAGCGGCCGAAGGTCGAGCGGTTCGGCGACATGATCCTCGTCGTACTGCGGACCCTCTGGTACGTCGACGAAGGCGACGCGGTCGAGACCGGGCAGGTGACCGCGTTCATCGGGCAGCGGTACGTCGTGACGGTGCGGCACGGGGAAGGCGGTGAGCTCGCCACCACGCGGCACCAGTTGGAGGAGCGCGCCTCGATGCTCGGGCACGGTCCGGCCGCCGTCCTGTGGGCGATCTGCGACGCGATCGTGGACCAGTACGAGACCGTGGCCGAACAGGTCGAGATCGACGTCGACGAGATCGAGAGCTCGGTGTTCTCGCCCGAGCGGACCAGCGACGCGGAGCGGATCTACGGGCTCAAGCGCGAGGTGCTGGAGATGCGGCGGGCGATCGATCCGCTGCGCGAGCCGATGGAGGAGTTCGCGCACGGCGTCGCCGGCCTCGGCCCGAAGGCGAGCCCGTTCTTCCGCGATGTCGCCGACCATCTCACCCGCGTGTCGGAGCAGACCGAGTCGATCGACGTCCTGCTCCAGTCGGCGCTCAACGCACACCTCGCGCGGGTGTCGGTCCAGCAGAACGACGACATGCGGAAAATCTCTGCCTGGGTTGCCATCGCCGCAGTCCCCACGATGCTGGCGGGGATCTACGGCATGAACTTCGACAACATGCCGGAGCTCCGATGGCACTTCGGGTACTACGCCGT
Source organism: Kribbella pratensis (assembly GCF_004365355.1). Classification (GTDB taxonomy): domain Bacteria; phylum Actinomycetota; class Actinomycetes; order Propionibacteriales; family Kribbellaceae; genus Kribbella. The sequence goes on from NZ_SODP01000001.1 coordinate 2,268,269, forward strand.
ACTGCTGCTGATGGCCGTCGTCTGTTCCACCATGTACGCCTTCTTCCGCAAGGTCGGCTGGCTCTAGGTAGCGGTGATCGTGCTGGTTGCCAGCAGGATGATCAGGACGATGCCCAGTAGGACCCGGTAGAAGGCGAAGACCTCGATGGTGTGCTTGACGACGAAGCGCAGGAGCCAGGCGATCGACGCGTAGGCGACCACGAAGCTGACGACCGTGCCGACGAGCACAGGTACTGCGCCGACGTCGCCGTGGAGGGCGTCCTTCAACTCGTAGACGCCGGCCCCGACGAGCGCCGGAATGCCCAGCAGGAACGAGATTCTCGTCGCGGCTACCCGGTCCAGGCCGCGGAACAGACCCGCGGAGATCGTGGCGCCCGAGCGGGAGATGCCGGGGATCAGCGCCAGGCATTGGACCAGGCCCATGACGAGCGCATCGACCAGCGTGATGCGGGTCAAGGGCCGTTCCTTGGTGCCGATGCGTTCGGCGGCGACCATCACGAACGCCCAGCCGATCAGCGCGCCGGCGACCCACCACAAGCTGCGGAGCGGACCCGAGATCAGGTCGCGGGCGAGGAAGCCGACGATCACGATCGGGACCGAGCCGACGATGACGTACCAGCCCATGCGGTGATCGAACTCGCCGCGGTATTCGGGGTTGGCCAGGCCACGCACCCAGGCGACCGCGATCCGGGCGATGTCCTTCCAGAAGTACAGGACGACCGCGACGATCGCGCCGACCTGGATCACCGCGGTGAAGCCGGTGATCGACGGGTCGTCGATCTTCAGCCCGAGCATCTTCGACACGATGGTCAGGTGCCCGGTGCTGGAGACCGGGAGGAATTCGGTCAGGCCCTCGACGATGCCGAGGATGATGGAGTCCCAGATCGTCATCAGCCGGCGACCCCGGCCAGCTCGAGCGCCTCCGCGGCGGTGTGCAGGTCGGCGATCCGCTGCTCGACCGTCGACGCGAACGGCGTCAGCGCGACAGTCGTCGCCCCGGCCTCGGCGTACGCCGTGAGCTTGTCGGCCATCCGCTCCTTGGAACCGAGCAGCGAGATCGAGTCCAGGAACCCGAACGGTACGGCGGCCATCGCCTCGCGGTGCTTCTTGTCCAGGTACAGGTCCTGGATCTGCTTGGCCTCCTCGGCGTACCCCATCCGGACCGCGAGCGCGTTGTAGAAGTTCTTCTCCCGGCTGCCCATGCCGCCGATGTACAGCGCGGCGTACCCACGGACCGGGTCGGCCGCGACCTGCAGGTCGTCGCCCGTCATGAGCGGCGTGGTGACCACGACGTCGAAGCCGTCGAGGTCTTTCTGACAGGCCGCGCGGCCCGCCTTGATGTGCGTCAACTGCTCTCCCAGATAGGCAGGATCGTTCAGGATGCCGAGCCAGCCGTCGGCGATCTCGCCGGCCAGCTCGAGGTTCTTCGGACCGACCGCCGCAAGGTACACCGGCACATGGTCGCGGATCGGCCGCACCGTCAGTTTCAGCGCCTTGCCCGGTCCGTCGGGCAGCGGCAGCGTGAAATGCTTCCCCTCGTACGCGACGGTCTCACGCCGGAGGGCCGCGTTCACGATGTCAACGTACTCACGGGTCCTGAGCAGAGGCTGAGAGAAGCGGACGCCGTGCCACCCCTCCGAGACCTGCGGCCCGGACACGCCGAGACCCAGCCGGAACCGGCCGTTCGACAACCGGTCCAAGGTGGCCGCGGTCATCGCGGTCATGGCCGGCGTCCGGGCCGGGATCTGGAAAACGGCCGCGCCGACGTCGATCGTCGCGGTCTGGGCGGCGATCCAGCTGAGCAGGGTCGCGGCGTCCGAGCCGTACGCCTCTGCTGCCCAGGTGACCGCGAAACCGAGGGCCTCGGCCTCCTTCACCAGCCTCAGGTGGTCCAGGTGATCGTCGCCGCCGTACACGAAGCCGATGTTGAGTCCGAGTCGCATGACTGGCGAGCCTAGCGAGAGGTTGTCGGTGGCCCGCAATAGGCTCGGCTCATGCAGCAGCGCTATCTCGGTCACAGTGGACTGGCGGTGAGCCGGCTCGGCCTGGGCACGATGTCGTGGGGCCGGGACACCGACGAGCACGAGGCGCGCGAGCAGCTGGCGGCGTTCGTGTCCGCGGGCGGGACGCTGATCGACACCGCCGCGGCGTACGGCGACGGTGACAGCGAGCTGCTGATCGGGTCGCTGCTCGGCGACGTGGTGGACCGCGACGACCTGGTGATCGCGACCAAGGCCGGGTTCAGCGTCCGCCGGGGCGAGCGGATCACCGACACGTCCCGCGGCGCCCTGCTGCGCGACCTCGAGGGCTCGCTGCGCCGGATGAACGTCGACCACATCGACCTCTGGCAGCTGCACACCTGGTCCGACGACGTGCCGTTGGAGGAGACGCTCTCGGCGCTGGATCACGCAGTCAACTCCGGCAAGGTGCGGTATGTCGGCATCTCGAACTACGCGGGCTGGAAGTCCGCCCGAGCCGTCACCTGGCAGCAGGCCTGGCCGGGCCGCGCGGTCCCGGTGTCCAACCAGGTGGAGTACTCGCTGCTCGCCCGGGACGCCGAGTTGGACGCGCTGCGGGCCGCCGCCGGGCTCGGGATCGGGGTCCTGGCGTGGTCCCCGCTGGGGCGCGGCGTGCTGACCGGGAAGTACCGCACGGGCATCCCGGCGGACTCCCGCGCGGCGTCTCAACATCTGTCCAGATTCGTCGACCCCTACCTCGACGCGCGCGCTTCAGGCATCGTGGAAGCGGTTGCCCGGGCAGCGGACGGGCTCGGCTGGACCCCGCTCGAGGTCGCACTGACCTGGGTGCGGGACCGGCCCGGCGTGTCGGCGGCCATCGTCGGAGCCCGGACTGCGCTGCAATTGAAGTCGGTGCTCGGAGTGGAGGAACTCACCCTGCCGCCCGCGATCGCGGCGGCGTTGGAGGATGTTTCGTGAGGCCTTTGTTGTTACAGCTGTGTTGTTGAAGGTGGCAGGGAGGTGCGGATGGCCGAATACGAGCTGCAGCAGTTCGAGGTGTCCAGGACGGAGTCCCGCGGTGCGGTGCGCAGGTTGCTCACCGAGCACGCGGAGTACGGCGGGTGGGAGCTTGCCCGTCTTCGTCGCTATCCCGACGGCACCCGCCGCGTCTGGCTCCGCCGCCGCATCATCCGCGTGATGCGGACCCTCTGAGCAACGCACTCACCAGCTCGCGTCGGCTCCCGACGCCGACCTTGTCGAACGACGCCCGCACGTGCTCCTGCACGGTGTGCGGTGACAGGCACAACCGCTCGACGACCTGCCGCGTCGAGTAGCCGCGCAACAAGAGCTCCGTGACCCGCTGCTGAGCCGGCGTGAGTCCATGCAGATCCAGCAACAACGACCCCAGCTGAGCCGGTGTCACCGGCTCCATCACGACGACGATCTGCCCGTTGTCACCGAGCTTCGACGCCTGAAGCTGTAACCAGTCGCCGGCACGCGTCCTGACCTTCAGCCTCGCGGTCGCCTGATCGAACTGCATCCGCGCGGCCACCGACCGGACGGCAACGGGCAGCTCGTCGGCCGAGCCGAGCTCCGCGAGCCAGTAGCCCGCCTCGGCGCTCGACGACTGCATCCGGAGCCGGGTGTCCAGCACCACCACGCCCGGCCCGACTCGCGGCGCGCTGGCATACCATACGGTATGGTCTGGCGGCCCGGGCTCGAGCTCTCGCGCCTCGAAGGCGGTGGGTCGGAGTCCGAGGCGCAGGCCCTCGCCCAGGTGTGGCGCCAGTCGTCGTACGAGCTGGATCTCTTGGGCGGCGAAGCCTGACTCCGCGTTCTCCCGGTGGAGGCAGAGGACGCCCCAGCAGCGGCCGTTCGACGTCAGGGCGGCGCGGAGTTCGTCGCCGAGACCGAGCGGGCGCATCACCTCGGCGTACCGCGGACTGCTCGCCCAGTCGCCCTTCGTCGCCTGGCCCAGCGACCGCACCGGATCGCGGCCGCCGGCCAGTACGGCGAACTTGTTCACATCGTCCTGCCCGAACTCGTTCGCGATGAACTGCTCGGTGACCGCATCGAGCGGCTCGTCGACCGTCACCGACGTGAACAGCACCGTCGCCGGATCCACCGTCGCGAAGAACGCCGCGTCGACCGTCAGCACACCCCTCAGCCGCGCGAGCACCTCGGAGCGCAACTCATCGGCGTCCAGCCCCGCGTAACAGCGCTGGATCAGCACCTCAAGGCGATCCATCGCCCCCACCCCGCCCCGCCCCCATGGTCAGGATGCTACGCCGAGTTGCTCGCGGAACCCGAGGTCGTCGAGCCGCCCCCAGCGTTCGACGATCAGGCCGTCCCGGAGTCGCCAGATGTTGATCCCCGGCAGGCTTACGGTCTTGCCGGTCGGCGGCACGCCCATCACCTCACCGCGCTGCGTCCCACCGGCCGTGAACCGCTCGACGACGAGATCGCCCTCCGCGATCAGCGCGTGCAGGTCGCTGTGCCAGTCCGGGAACGCGGCCCGCATCATGCTTCCGGCGTCCCGCATGCCCTCGCGGTCCGGCGTGACGCCGAACGGCGGGTCGTGGTTGATGAAGTCCTCGGCCAGGTGCGTGTCCACGGCGCCGAGGTCCCCTTTGGTGAACAGTCCGTCGATGAAGTCCTTGACGACGGTTTTGTTGCTGTCTGTTGTGCTCATGACTCGATCGTGCGCGGGTCCGGATCCCGGCTGTACCCCGATTAGTTGGGGTTCTGCCGGTGAAATATCTCTGCGACAGAGGTAATCTCGAAGACGTGACCGAGACACTCGCCGAGGACCTGCTGGCTGCGATCGGGCTGGTGCGCCGTCGCCTCCGTCGATCGGCCGGGCGTCCGTTGGCGCTCAGCACACTGACGGGTTCGCAGGCGGAGCTGGTCCGGCTCGTGCGGCGCAACCCAGGCATCTCCGTCGCCGAGGCCGCCGCCGAGCTCGGTCTCGTCGCGAACACCGTGTCGACCCTGGTCGGCCAGCTCACCGAGCGCGGCATGCTGCTACGGGCACCGGACGAGAGCGACCGCAGAATCGCCCGCCTGACCCTGACCGAGCCGGCCCGCGAACAGGTCGAGGCCTGGCGCGACCGCCGCGCCGCCCTCGTCAACGAAGCCCTCGACGAACTCCGTCCCGCGGACCGGGACGCGTTGCGCGCCGCTTTACCGGCTCTCGGCGTACTCGCCGAACGACTCACCCCATCCGAGCGGGACGTCAAGGAGAGTGTATGAATGCGGAACCCGCAACGCAGTCGGCGCCGGCTGCCGAGATCATCGGGCTCAGTCATCGGTTCGGCGACCATCTCGCGGTCGACAGCCTCGACCTGACCGTCTCCCCCGGTGAGTGCTTCGGTCTGCTCGGCCCGAACGGCGCAGGCAAGACCACCACCCTCCGGGTGCTCAATACGCTCTATCCGCCGCAGTCGGGCACGGTCCGCGTCTTCGGCCTCGATGTGCGCCGGGATGCCATGTCGGTACGCCGGATGCTCGGCTATGTCCCACAGCAGTTGTCGATCGAGGGCGCGCTCACCGGCCGGGAGAACGTGTCGTGGTTCGCGCGGCTGTTCGACGTACCGCGGCGTGAACGGGCGGCCCGCGTGGCCGAAGTACTCGAGATCGTCGACCTGACGGATGCAGCGGACCGGCTCGCGTCGACGTACTCCGGCGGGATGGTACGTCGCCTCGAGCTCGCGCAGGCGCTGGTGAATCGGCCCGCGCTGCTCGTCCTCGACGAGCCGACGGTCGGCCTGGACCCGGTCGCGCGGGACTCGGTGTGGGCGCGTGTGCAGGACATGCAGCAGCGGTACGGGATGACCGTGCTGCTGACCACGCACTACATGGAGGAGGCCGACATCCTCTGCGACCGGGTGGCGCTGATGCATCTGGGCCGGCTGCGGGCCCTCGGCACACCGACTGATCTGAAGGCCGAGCTCGGTCCCGAGGCGAGCCTCGAGGACGTGTTCCGCCACCACACCGGCGAAAGCCTCGCGGCTTCGGAGAAGGGAGGCCTGCGCGATGTCCGTGGCACCCGCCGCACCGCCCAGCGCATGGGTTGATTCGCGGCCGCGAGCGGCGCTCCGGCTGTTGTCCAGGATCGGCACGTTCTGCCTGGTCGAGCTGCAGAAGCTGCGGCACGACCGGACCGAGCTGGTCACGCGCGCGATCCAGCCGATCCTCTGGCTGGTGATCTTCGGCCAGACGTTCAGCCGGATCCGGGCCATCCCGACCGGCAACGTGCCGTACCTCGACTATCTCGCGCCGGGCATCATCGCGCAGTCGGCGCTGTTCGTCGCGATCTTCTACGGCATCCAGATCATCTGGGAGCGCGACGCGGGCATCCTGACCAAGCTGCTCGTCACGCCCAGCCCGCGCTCTGCTCTGGTCGCGGGCAAGGCGTTCGCGGCCGGCGTCCGGACGATCTCGCAGGCGATCGTGGTCATCATCGTCGCCGCGCTGCTCGGCGTCAGCATGACGTGGAACCCGCTGAAGCTGCTCGCGGTTCTCGTGGTCGTCGTACTCGGCGCGGCGTTCTTCTCGTGCCTGTCGATGACCATCGCCGGTCTCGTCCTGCGCCGCGACCGCCTGATGGGGATCGGGCAGGCGATCACGATGCCGCTGTTCTTCGCGTCGAGCGCGCTGTATCCGATCGCGATCATGCCGGCCTGGCTCAAGGTGCTGAGCCATGCGAACCCGCTGACCTACGAGGTGAGCGCTCTGCGCGGCCTACTGATCGGCCAACCCACCAACTACTGGCTCGACTTCGCCGTCCTGATCGTCGCCGCGATCGCAGGCATCTGCGCGGCGTCGGCGCTCCTCAGTCGTCTCGCGCGTTAGAGGTCGTGCCGGACCCAGACGTTGGGTTCGACGTACACGGCGTGGTTGTGACGGATGTCCACGTGGACGGGGACCAACGCCTTGGGTACGACGACGTCGCCGGTCGTGTCGAACGGCAGGCCGGTCCACCTGCGCCACTCGTCGAGGGTGCCCGCGATGACCATCGAGCGTGGGGCGACCTGGACGATCGTGCCGCCGGCTTTGACGTGGACGCGCAACCAGGGATCGGTTGGTAGACCGTCCGGCCTGGTTTCCTCGGCGTACTCCGTCATCGGCTGGTGTGCATCGGTCTTGCCGTTCGGGCGGACCGGGGCGTAGAGGGTGGTGTGGCCTTTCGCCTTCACGGCTTGGCGCATCGCGTCGAGCATCGCGTGGGACAGCCCACGACCCTGATGCGACGGACGGATCAGGATCTCCAGAGCGCTCGACACGTTCGGCTCGCGCCCGTGACGGAGGTCGGCGAAGCCCCACTGCAGGACCCGGTCCCAGCCGTCGGCCGGCAGCTCCGGACGGTCCTCGTCCGGGTAGACGAACGGGATGCTCCGGCCGTGCGCGACCGGCTCGCCGTCCTCCGTCGCGAACAGGCACTGGTCGGGGAAGTTCGCCGCCACCTGGCCCATCAGCGCGTTGCCGATGGGGTCGTTGAACATGAACTTCGGCCACGCGTCGGCGAACTCGTACATCCGCTGGAGGTACTCAGGACGCTCGGCCAACGTGGTGATCACGATCCCTGGCATGTAGTGCAGTCTGACACCGAAGCAGGACGAGTCCAGCGATTAAAGCCGTGATCGTCCCGGCGCCGACCAGCGTCACCTGCGCACCGGCCGCTGCGATGATCGGTCCGCCGACCAGCAGCCCCGCCGAACTGCTCGCGCTGACGACCACAGCCTGGCCCCCCAGCAACGTACGCCGCTCTGCGCCGGACGATGACCTCGTGATGATGACCGAGATGGCCGTAATCCCGACCACCACCGTCACACCCGAGAACGCGCCCGCGCCCGCGACCACCGCCGGCGTCGGACACAATCCCATCGCGATCCAGCACAGTCCGCTCCAGGACCAGGCGACCGCGGCGCAAACCACTGGCGGGATCCGGCGTACGACGGCCAGCGAGATCGCGGTTCCGATCAGCGAGCCCACGCCGTACCCCGTCATGCCCGCGGCCAGGTACACCCCGGGCCGCCCGCGTTGTTCCCCCAGCACCGACAGCCCCAACGTGAAGGCGAACCAGGTCACGCATCCTGTGCTGCGGATCAGCCAGCCGTACCGGACTTCCGGCCGGCCCTTGAGGCTGCCTCGAATGGACGGCAGCTCGCCCTGACCGACCGCGTGCCCGGCCGTGCGCCGTGCAGGCACCGTGCAGGCAAGCAGTCCGGCGCCGACGACAGCCACCGCTTCGATCCACAGCAGCCGGTTCGTGAACCCGGCCGACACCGCCAGCGCACCGACCGTTGGTCCGATCAGCATGCCGACACGGCGCAGGCCGTCCTGCCACGTGAGCAACAGGACCGCGCGATCCGCGCCCCACCGATCCCCCGTGTCAGCCAGCAATGCGGACCGGCCCGGGTCTGACAGCGCAGTACCGCAGCCCAGCAGGAGACCGCTCAGTACCAGCAACTCCGGCGTCAGTAGGCCGAGTCCCGCGGCAGCCGGGACCGAGGCCAACGCCATCGCCGTCACCAGCGCGACCAGGGCCAGCCGCGGCCCGGAGTCCACCCGCTGCCGCGCCTTCCGCGCCCACCAGGGCGACAACAGCACCGGCAGTCCGGCCGCGCCGCCGACCAGTCCGGTTGCGCCCACCGACCCCGTTTCGCGCAGGATCACCAGCGGCAGAGCAACCTGCGTAATCCGCATCGCGAAGTCCGCCGTACCACTCCCGGCCAGCAGTGCCAGCGCCTCGAACTTCGCTCTCACGCCTTCAATTCTTGGCCTTTCACTACTGCGCAGGTACCCGCCGAGTCTTGACTGCTTGCCATAGGCTCAACCTATGGCCTCATTACCCTCCGTCGAGGACCTGCGGCTCGTCCAAGCCGTCACGCGCACCGGCGCGGTCGGCACCGCCGCGCGCGAGCTCCGCATCTCGCAGCCCTCGGCATCACAACGCCTGGCCCGTCTGGAACGCCTCTGCGGCACCAAGCTCTTCGAACGCGACACCCGCGGCGCCCGCCCCACCCCGGCCGGCGCCGAGCTGAGTCGCCGGGCCGACCACATCCTCCGCCACCTCGAGGAGGTGTACGACGCCACGCGCGCGGCCGCGGTGGGGCAGCAACTCGTGATCGGCACCTTCGCGAGTCTCGCGCCGATCCTGTTCCCGGTCCTGGACGCCGATCTGCCCGACCTCGAGATCCAGCAACAGGTCGACCACGGCCACTTCCTGGTCGAACGTGTCGCCGAAGGCACCATGGACGCCGCCTTCATCGCGATCGCCGACCAGATGACCCTCCCCCGCGGCACCACGTCCCGTCGCGTCGGCCGCGACGACCTCGTCCTGTTCGTCCCACCGGGCGCCCGTCCACCGGGCCGTGGTCGCCAGCCACTGAAGGATCGCCCGATCGTGTTCTCCACCTACGACCGCGGCGCCGAGGAGATCCAGACCCGACTCGCCGCCCTCGGGGCCGTCCCGCGCCGCGGCGTCACGCTCAGCACGACCGTCGCCATCGCCCGCCGCCGCTCGCACCTGGCCCTCGTCCCGCGCAGCGCCCTCGCCACCGAGCTCCGCCCCGGCGAACACCTCGCCGCCTCCCCCTTCGCCTACCGGCTCACCCTCTCCGTCGTCACCACTCCCAACCCGCCACGCCCCCTGATCCGACACCTCCCCCAACTTCGCGCCACGTTGAACTTGTCGTGAACACCGGTGAGTCGGCCGCCGGGAGCAGGCAGACTCAGGGGCATGAACCTGGGGCGGTTGACGCACGGGCGGCGGGTATTGGCGGGGTTCTGTGGTGCGACGGTCGTGCAGGTCGCGGCCGTTGCCTTTGACGTCAAGATCCTCAAGCAGGCCAGCAAGGTGACGTTGATGCCGCTGCTGTGGCAGTGGTCGCGCACACAGGACGCGCCGCCGCTGCTTCAGGCGGCGCTGCTCGCGTCGGCGGCCGGGGATCTGTTGCTCGAGACTGATGCGCAGCTGGCCGGGATAGCGGCGTTCGCGGCGGCGCATGCGTGTTACCTCGCGGTGTTTCTCGCCAACCCCGCGCAGCGGTCCTGGCGAGTGCTGGCGGCGTACGCAGCGCTGTGGGCAGCCCTGATCGCGGTGCTGTCGCCTGGGCTCGATGGCCGGCGCGTGCCGGTGGCTGCGTACGCATTGTTGCTGACAGCAACTGCCGTCGCCTCCCGCTGGCACAACTCGCGGAGCGGCGTCGGCGGCGCACTGTTCCTCGTTTCGGACGCGTTGATCGCGCTGCGGATGTCCGGGCGGGACTTTCCTGGCCGCGGCACGCTCACGATGTCGACGTACGCCGTCGGTCAGTACCTGCTGGCCTCAGGGGTGACCAAATCTGACCGGTAGTGGTCATCCTCGTTGACCGTTGGTCGCGTCCGCTGTGGGGTGAAGGGTATGGCGACCGTCGACGACGTACGACGACAGTTCCGGAACCCGCCACCCGAGGGACGGCCGATGATGCGCTGGTGGTGGTTCGGGCCGTCCATCGCGCGAGACGAAATCGACCGCGAACTGACCGCGATGGCCGCAGCCGGACTGGGCGGCGCCGAGGTCGCGTTCGTGTATCCGATGGGGCCGGTTACGGCACCGTTCGGGTCCCCGGAGCTGCTCGAGCTGGTGGGACATGCGGCTCGGAGGGCGCGTTCGCTCGGGCTGCGGTTCGACGTGACGCTCGGCAGCGGCTGGTCGTACGGCGGGCCGCACGTCGGGATCGAGTACGCGGCCCGGCAGTTGCACTGGGATCGCCGCGAGATCGGCGCGGCGGCGTACGACGTACCGATCGTGACGGCCTGGCCCGGTGACGAGTTCGTCGCGGCCTTCGTCGGCGACGGATCGCTCGGCGCGCCGTCGTCGTACGTCGAGGTGCCGGTGCGCAACGGGGTGATCGAGGTGCCGGCCGGCGGGCAACCGCGCGAGGTGTTGATCGCGACGTCGCAGGTGACCGGGCAGAACGTGAAGCGAGCCGCCGCGGGAGCGGAGGGACACACGCTCGATCACTACTCGGCGGCTGCAGCGTTGGAGCACATCCGCTCCGTGGCGGAGCCATTGCTGCAGGCCGCGACGCCGAAGCTGCTCGGGTCCGTGTTCTGCGACAGCCTCGAGGTGTACAAGGGCGACTGGACGCCGGGGATCTTCGAGGAGTTCGCCAAGCGCCGGGGATACGACCTGCGGCCGCGGCTGTATGAGCTGTTCGCCGACACAGGTGAATGGAGGCAGCTGCGGATCGACTTCGGGCGGACGTTGTCGGAGCTGTACGAGGACAACTTCCTGAAGGTGTTCCAGCAGTGGGCAGCCGGGCACGGCGTACCGTTCCGCATCCAGAGCTACGGCGAACCGCCGGCGACAATGAGCAGCTTCCGGTTCGCCGACATCTTCGAGGGCGAGGGCTGGGGTTGGACGCGGATCCCCGAGACTCGGTGGGCATCCTCGGCGGCCGCCATCTACGGCCGCTCGGTGGTGTCGGCCGAGGTGTGGACCTGGGTGCACTCGCCCTCGTTCCGCGCGACGCCGCTCGATCTCCAAGGTGAGGCGCACGAACATTTCTTGTCCGGCGTCAACCAGCTGATCGGCCACGGCTGGCCGTATTCGCCGACGAACGGACCCGGACTCGGCTGGATCTTCTACGCCGCCGGCGCGCTCGACGACCGCAACCCTTGGTGGCCGGTGGCAACCGATCTGTTCGCCTCACTCCATCGCCTGTCCTGGCTCCTCCAGCAAGGTACGCCGGTCCGCCCGGTCAAGATCTACATCCCGGCCTCCGACGCGTACGCCGACACGGGCGCCGACGAACCGAACAACCTGTACCGCGTCGTACGCCGCCTGATTCCGGAAAGCATCCCCCGCACGGTCCGCGAGGCCGGCCTCGACTACGACCTGATCGACGACGATGCCATCGCCGTGGTGGATCCGGCCGACGTGCCGCTGATCGTCGTACCTGAAGGAACCACGACGCCACCGAAGACCAGGCGTTGGCTCGATGCTGTGGTCGCGTCGGGCGGACAGGTGGTCACCGATCCGACCGGATACTTGCCGGCGGCACCGATCACGCCACCTCCCGGCGTCGGAGTCGTCCACCGCCGCCTGGACGACGGCGATTTCTACTTCGTCGCCAACACCGGGCCTGAGTCTCGCACGCTCACCTTCGACCGCCCGATGGAAAACTGGAGCACCTCCGACGAGCCAACGCTCGCGCTCACGCTGCGCCCGTACGAATCCGCCGTGCTGTCCCCGACGACCGGGACTGCTACAACCGCCCCCACCGAGCAAGTCGTCGGACCGGTCCAGGGCAACTGGTCGGTTGCCTTCGACCACAACATTCGCCCCGTCACGCTCCCCCACCGCTGGGAAGACGACCCCGAGCTGGCGACGTACTCCGGCTCGGCCACCTACGAAGTCGAGCTGCAACTGGAGCACACCGACGGAAAGCTCTTCCTGGACTTCGGCCCAGGCGAGCCCGTCGCCCCCGACAGCGAGCCGTATCTGCCCAGCAACTCCTACCGGGCCCTCATCATCCCGCCGGTCGGCGTCGCCGCCGAGATCTACCTCAACGAAACGCCCTGCGGCACCCTCTGGGCCCCGCCGTACCGCGTAGACATCACCCAGGCCGCACACTCAGGCGCCAACGCGCTCCGCGTCGTCGTACACAACACGGCCGCGAACGCGCTGTCCGCCGACCAACACCTACTCGAAGCGACAGCAACCGTCACCAAGGAATTCGGCCGCCGCTTCGACCTGCAGCACGTCGAGCACGCGGCCGACTACCTGAACTCCGGGCTGCTCGCCGTACCGACGATCATCCGAACCAGCTAGTCGGCGGCGCGCGCCTCGGCGAGGCGTTCGTGGTGGTGGATGACCTCGGCGACCACGAAGGCGAGGAACTTCTCGGCGAAGACCGGATCGAGACCGGACTCGGCGGCGAGCGCGCGGAGCCGGGCCACCTGAGCCTGTTCGCGGGACTTGTCGGCCGGCGGCATCCCGGTCCGGGCCTTGAGGGCACCGACCTGCTGGGTGCACTTGAAGCGCTCGGCCAGCAGATGGATCAGCGCGGCGTCGATGTTGTCGATACTGCTACGGAGCCGGGCGAGCTCCTCGGTGGCATTATCTGCGATCACGCTCTTACCTTCCCAGGCTGCCGGCTCGAGCTCACGCCTGGTCCAGGAACCGGTCCAGGACCCGCGACCCGAACTCGAGCGACGAGGTCGGCACCCGCTCGTCGATGCCGTGGAACATGCCCATGAAATCCAGGTCCGGCGGCAGCTGCAGCGGTACAAACCCGAAGCACCGCACCCCGAGCCGGCTCCACGACTTGGCGTCGGTGCCGCCCGACATCAGCAGCGGCGCGGTCCGGCTCTGCGGATCCTCGGCGGCCAGGCACGCCTTCATCGCCTCGACCAGCCCGCCGCTGAACTCGGTCTCCAGCGCGATGTCGTTGACCACCGTCTCCCGCTGCACCTTGTCGCCGAGCAGCTCGTCGATGGTCGCGTAGAACTCGTCCTCGTACCCGGGCAGGAACCGTCCGTCGATGTGCGCCTCGGCGTCGCCGGGAATCACGTTCACCTTGTAGCCGGCGTTCAGCATCGTCGGGTTCGAGGTGTTGCGGATGGTCGCGCCGAACATCCGGCTGAACGTGCCCAGCTTCGCGAGCGTCGCGGTCATGTCCTCGGGATCGAGCTCGACCTCGAGCACATCCTCCAGCGTCTTCAGGAACTCACGCACCGTCGGCGTGATCCGCAGCGGCCACTCGTGCCCGCCGATCCGGGTCACCGCCTCGACCAGGTTGGTGACCGCGTTGTCGTTGTTGACCATCGACCCGTGCCCCGCCGTACCGCGGGCCTTGAGCCGCATCCAGTTCATGCCCTTCTCGGCCGTCTCGATCAGGTACAGCCGCAGGTCGTCCTTGACCGTGATCGAGAACCCGCCGACCTCGCCGATGCCTTCGGTGCAGTCGGCGACGGTGTCGGGGTGGTTGTTGATCAGCCACTGCGCGCCGTACACACCGCCGGCCTCTTCGTCGGCGGTGAACACGAGACGCACCGGCCGCCGCGGCTTCACGCCGGCGCGCTGCCGAGCGCGGACCACCGAAAGCACCATCGCGTCGAAGTCCTTCATGTCGACCGCGCCGCGACCCCAGACGCAGCCGTCGAAGAGCTCCCCGGAGAACGGGTCTACCTTCCAGTCCTTCGGGTCCGCCGGTACGACGTCCAGGTGCCCGTGCACCAGCAGCGGGTCCGCATTCTGGTCCTCACCGTCCCAATGAGCGACCAGCGTCGCGCGACCCGGCTCCGACTCGTAGATCGTCGACTCGATCCCGACCTCGTCCAGCTTCGCGGCGACGTACTCGGCCGCGACCCGCTCCCCGTTGCTCTTGCCGTTGCCGTAGTTCGTGGTGTCGATCCGGATCAGCTCACTGCAGAGCTCCACCACCTCGGCATCGGGGGCGTACGACGGGCGGTCGCTGGAGGTCGTCATGCCGACCATCCTCTCGCACCGGTCCTGGGGAGGCACCCCGAGGTCGGTCAGACCAGCGTGATCGAGTCCCCGGAGACGGTGATCTGTTTCGGCGGGAGCGGCCGCGGCGCGGGCCCGGCCACGACGGAGCCGTCTTTCACGGAGTACTTGCTGCCGTGACACGGACAGTCGATGGTGCCGTCGGCAACAGTCGTCACCTGACAGCCCTGATGCGTACAGGTCGAGCTGAACGCCTTGAACGTGCCCTTCACCGGCTGCGTGACGACGACCTGGTTCTGGTCGAAGATCTTGCCCTCGCCGACCGGGATCTCCTCGGTCTTCCCGAGGACGGCGTTCGCGGGCGCCGTCTGCGAGGGCTGCGGGTTCGAGCCCGGTGGCGCGTTCGAGGGCTGCGGGTTCGAGGGTTGGCCGTACTTCGAACAGCCGGCGGCGGTCGCTCCGAGTACGACGGCCAGCACCGCGCGGCGGCCTGCTTGCTCGGTCATCGGATAACTCCGAACGTCGTGAAGAACCACAGGGCCGAGGTCAGCCACAGGCCGATCAGGGCGGTGAACAGGGCTCCGCCGACGACCGGCAAGAGCCATTTGGGGGCGTCGGGCCTGGTGAGCGTGAGCATCTTCGCGACGAACGCGCCGTAGAAGAAGCAGCCCAGCAGGGAGTGGATCAGCACGCGCGGTTCGCCGTACTGGAAGCCGAGTGCATAGAGACAGTGCGCGACGACCGGGAGGGTGACCGCGACGGCGGCGCGGCCGGACCAGCGGTGGAGCGGCGCGACTTTGGGGCGGCCGTGGTACAGGGCGTAGGCGCTGACAACCTGCACCAGGCCGAGTACCGCGGCGAGCGTGGCGAGCCAGGTTTTGACGGACTGGAAGCTGGAGAAACCGGCCAGGTTGATCGCGACGCCGGTCGGATCGTGGAGGCGACCGTAGACACCGAGCGCGACGGCCGCGGCGGCGCCGACCGACAGCGGTATCGCGATCGTGCTCGCTTTCTGAACCTGTGCTGTGCTCATCAGAACGTCTCATCTCCGACGACTGCCTGCGCGGTCACGGGTACGCCGTTGACGGTCGCGGCGCGCCTGGTGGTGTCGAGCGGCGGGGCGGGCGCCGGCGTACCGTCGTCGTCGACGCCGACCTGCTTGCCGTCGGGCAGCACGATCCAGCCGATGGTGCTGGTCGCGTTCCGCGCGCGGTAGAGGCCGGCGGGCGGGCCGGCCTTGGCGATCGAGAATCGCAGGGTGCGACCACTGAGCGTGAAGGCGCCGGTGGCGGTGTTGTTGGTGATCGCGGCGGTCAGGCGCTCGCCGGTCTTCGAGCGGAGTACGAGCTGACCGTTGTGGTACGTGCCGGTCAGCCAGGCTTCCAGGCGACGGCCGTCGCACACGTAGGCCGCGGCTCGCTCGCCCTTCGTCGCGATCGCCAGCGAGGCTTCACGTTCGTTGGTATGCCCTGCGTAGACCGCGGGCGGTTTGGCGGGGGCCGTCGTAGTGGCGGGCGCCGTGGTCTTGGGGGCCGTGGGGGTGACGGCCGACTCGGATGTGCTCGGTGTGACGGTGCCTTGGGCGGCCGGAGCGACCGCGGGCGGACTGCTCGCGGGCGTTGGATTGCCGGTCTGGGTGCTGTTGACCACGAGGAACCCGACCAGGCCGACGGCCGTCGCCGCCAACGTCACCAACGGACTACGCTGCCCCATCGCCGCCCCACCCCGAGCCTTGTCTCACCCCGAGACGAGGATCCCGCCGACCACCCGCCCGGTCAACGGCTCAGCCCGTCGACACGGAGGCGCAACTGCTTGCCGGCGGTCAGAGCAACTTGGTCAGAGCGACTTGGTCAGAGCACCTTGAGGCCGTACATCTCGCCGAGCGGATCCGAGATCAGTTCGATCCGCGCGCCGTCGGGGTCGCGGAAGTAGATCGACGTACCGCTCTCCTCCTGGAAGTCGACGCCGTGCGCGCTCAGGCTCGCTTTGAGCTCGTCCCACCGCGCCGGCTCGACCGAGATCGCCATGTGGTGCAGTCCGCCCAGCACCTCGGCGTACGGCCCGAGATCCAGCCCCGGGAAGTCGAAGAACGCCAGCAGGTTCCCGTTCCCGATGTCGAAGAAGAAGTGCGTCGAGCCCTCGTAGTCGCGGTTCCCGACCATCTCGGTCAGCGGGAAGCCGAGCACGTCCTGGTAGAACCGCACCGTCCGCTCGACGTCGGCACACAGCAACGCGGTGTGATGCAACCCACGCGCCGAACTCACCCCGCCCGGCTTCAGATAAGCGCTCCGGATCCGCTCCCGCTCGGCCTCGATCGCACCCAGCTCGATCTCCGTCATCCCACCCCACCCTTCTCCTTGAACCCGAAACTACCCCGCCCCCAACACTCCGTCACCACCCCCACCCGCCCGATGTGAATTCCACCCCTGGAGTTTGCTACTGTTCTCCGGTCAGCACCGCACCCCGGTGCAGACCACTCGTCCGGGTGGCGGAATAGGCAGACGCGCTAGCTTGAGGTGCTAGTGCCCTTCGCGGGGCGTGGGGGTTCAAGTCCCCCCTCGGACACCAGAACTAACCACACGGTCAGCCGACGGATCGACCTCCACCTCGAGAATCTGCTCGGTGGGTTGTACCTCAGCGCCAGCCGAAGCGACGAGTAGAGCTCACCCGGCTCCTCGGGCCGTGCGAAGTCAGGGCTCTGGCTACATTGCCCAACTGATCCATGTACGCCTTAAGTACGTCGCGGCCGAGACCTTCAAGTCAATGCCGCAGACCATGGCCCCAAGGCCCGCGCCGGGCGAACACCATCGCAGCGTAGAGCACTGCGGCCACTGCAGTGGCCGCGGCCGGCAGCAGGAACAGACGCGGGATACCCAGGCTGTCACCCGCAACGCCTGTGTAGAGACCGCCGAGCGCTCCGGAGACCATCACCGAACTGCTGAACGTGTTCGTCGCGGTGGCGAGTCGTTCGGGCACGAGGTCCTGAGCGATCGCAACGCCCAACGCACCCGTCGCCGCGACGGCGACCGACATGAACACCTGGCCGATCGCGATCGCGACGAGGTTCTGCGCGACGGCGTAGGACAGGTAGGCCCCGAACGCTGCGACGATGCCGAGCGCGAACACCCTCAGCGCGCCGAACCGCCCCGCGAGCCGGGCCAACGTGGCCATGAACACGACCTCCAGCAGCGGCTGCAACGAGATGACCGCACCACGGGCGAACGCACTCACGCGCAGGGTCTCGGCCATATAGATCGAGAGGAACGACAGTTTGATCGACTCACCCGACATCACCAGCACACCGACCGCCGTGAACATCGCCAACAACGCGAACCGGCCTCGCGGCACGGCCGGCTCGGCTCGTCGAGCTGCCACAGTCGCATCCGAACGCGGCCTCGTATGCTCCGAGGGCAGGTGCCGACCGGCCAGGACCACAGGAACCACCCCGACGGCCGACAACGCGGCCGTGGCCAGCAACGTCTCCCGCAGCCCGGCCACCGTTGCGAGCCAAGCACCGAGCGCCGGCCCGGTGATCCAGCCGACCGCCTGGCTGATCCTCAACAGCGCGAGAACGCCGTACCGCGACGGCGTCGGATGTCGCTCCAGATATCCACGGGCCACGGTGAACAGCAGCCCACCAGAGGTCCCCGCCAGACTGAGGACCACGACGTTCACCACGTACGGCACCCACGGCTGCTCCCACACCGCAATCACGGTCCAACCCGCGGCAGCAAGCAGCGAACCTCCCACGGCGAGCGGGATCCGCTTGTCGAATCGGTCCGAGAGCGCGCCGACAAGGAATCCGGCGACCGGGGCAGCCAGGTTCGTCACGTAGTACAGCCCGGCGGCCCGCACCGACAGATGCAGCTCCTGAGTCAGGAAGAGGCCCATCTGCGGCCAGCTCAACGACAGGGCGAAGCCGGACATCAGCATGGCCACGAAAAGCCATCGCAGCACGACATGCCCGATCAAGTAGCCCCAGGCAGACTCCGTAGGCACCTCTACTTGCAGTGATCGCATGGATGCGCTGTCTCCTGGTCGAGGTGCACGGTGTGCCACGCGCTGCGGAAATCCCTGGAAGGGGCGGACACGCCGGGCAGGCACATTTTCACAAACCCCCTGACCGCCCACTCAAGCGGCCCCGCTTCTGCGTCCAGTACGACGCTCACGTGGACCCGGCGCAGCCGGTTCAGCGGGCCGCCTGGGCGACCGGCGAGCTGGACGTCCAGATCAACGACAACGGCGAGTGGCTCGGCCGCGTCCGAGAAAAGAACGGCCCCGTCCCTGGCCCCGGCCCTGGCTCCGACCTCCGCCCGGCCCCCTGCAAGGGCAGAGAGACCAGCTTCCGGCGCGCCGATAAGCTGCCCTGCGTCAGGTGCAAGATTGGTAGTCGCACCTCACCGTAGGAACCGGAGCGGTCCCGGTGCGACAACTTCGAGTGCAGAGTTCAGTACTGCGTTCAACGTGAAGCGCCGATGGTCACCGCCAAGCGCTCTTGGGCTAGGTCGATCTCCTCAACCTCAACGTCGATCAGGGAATGCTCGATCGTGAGGTGCGGGTCGCCGTCGACCAGCAGCTCGTAGGTCAGCCATTCCTGCTGACCGATCAGTCCCGGCCCGACCGAGAGGATCTCGTCGGCGATCTCAGCGGGCGGGCCGACCTGAGTGGTGAGTGCGTTCGAGGCCTCGAGCAACTCCAGGATCTTCACGCCGGGGTGGAGTTTGATCGAGGTATCCCTGTCGTACAGCGCCGACGAGATCGCTGCTCGGCCGGTGTTCCGGATCGACAAACGTACGACTGTCGGATCGGCGAGGACGCCGAACGTGGCATGAGAGATCGACAGCCGATCTGCTGCGCCTGACGCCTTATCGCGTGTGAACAGACGCGTCGGCGTCATCTCTATGCCGAGACGTCGTTTCGGCGGAATCGTCCGGATCGTCGCCATGTCGCCAATGCCGCCAACGGAAGCCCCACCACGGCGGCGATCACCCCCACAGTCGCCCAGTCCATAACTCCCCCTCCGTCTGCGACGACTCCGACGCCGCCCACGATCTGGTTTCTCACCACAACTGACACTGAAGGCGGCCGATCACATCCGGCTCGGCCGCCATCAGTGCCGTCGCGCGTGAGATTCATCGGACTCAGCGTTCAGCTTCCGGACTCCCGGCCGATCGCGCGACCCACGCCGCACCAACCGCCGAATCTCCAACAGCACATGGCATCGCCGCCTAACAGGTCGCGACCGCCCGTGCCAAGGTGATGGTCCGGCGGTCGCCGTACGCGACGATGCTGCTCACCTTCACCGATTGGCCAAGAGTGGCCAGCTCGGGCTGGTCCTCCGGCGAGACGACGAACCGCTCCGGCGGCGGGGGTCCGGCTTACTGACAATCCGGCTGCGCAGTCCCGTGCATGCGAGTGAGGCAGAAATCCTGCCCACGTTGGCCGTTCGGGGACGACTGCGCAACTTTTATCGGTTCAGCCGCATCAAGCTGGGTGACGATCTGCTGCTGGCATGGAGCCTGCAACCTGGGGGTCAGGTCACGAGAGGTTGCGACATGCGAGGTAAGCAAGGGCTAGTCCGTCGAGGCTCGGTAGTACTGAGCGCGGCTGCACTCTTGGCCGTCGGCTTGTTCCCCGGAGCCGCGGACGCTGTCACGACGACCAGCGGCGATGCAAGCGCCGGCAAGTGCACGATGGATCTGGGGTCGGTCACGGCTGGAGGTGATCACAGGTCACAACGCATTACTGCCAACTCGCCGCCGACGAGAACGAACGATCGCGTTGTGGCGCCTGGCCTGTTCGATGATCAGGTACGACTCAGCGGTTCGATGTTCACCTCACCGACTCCCGGCGGGGTTTATGTCGCGGGCCATGTGATCATCGGCGGGACCCTCACCTACAGCGGCTACACGCTCGTCGAGGGCCGTGAACTCGATCCGGACTCGATCGGCCGCGAGGTCGACCCCGGCGAATACAGTGACATCGTCGCATTCGAGGAGTCCCGCTATCGCGAGGGAACCTCCGCGCGAACGAAGCTTTACGGGCTGAACCGCGGCGGCGTGCTCTTCAGATGGACCTCGACCAGCGGGGGTTGGAGCGTCACCGGCACGTCAACGGGCTTCGCGTCGGTGAAGGCGATGACGTTGATCAGCAAGACCCGGACCTACGACACGTTCCTCGCGAACACCCGGGGCGGCGCGCTCTACACGATTCACATCCCGACGACATCGCCGATGAAGCCGATCATCAAACCGGTACGCACCCGTACCTGGCAGGGCTTCGAATTCCTGATCGCACAGAAGTGTGGCAACCAGGGCACCCTGCTGCTCGGCATCGACAAAGACACCCAATCCGCCTACCTGTACGCGGTCGGACACGCGAACGGCACCGCGACAGTCATCCAGGGCCTCGGCAAGGTCCCTGGCACGTTCAACGACCCGGCGTACTTCCGCTGGGCCACCGCAACCAACGACCCACTCGCGGGCGAGTAGGCACGTGTCCCACCACGGGCTCACTTCACCGGTGGTGGGACAGACGTCGGGGGCCACTAGACACGCGGGGCCGTCTCGTCGGGGCGTAGGAGGCTAACCGGCGGGTGAGGTGAGACGGTCTCTGTATGGCCTCGCATCTTCTTCCCGTCCTCGGCAACCATGAGCTCGTCGAGCTCGACGCCGATCTCGTCCGGGGCGCGGTGAGCGCGCTCGCGGTGACTGCTGTCGATCCCAGTGGTGTGCCTCGCGCGAAGTTCGTGCCGCGCGAGAAGATCGCGGAGACGCACCGGTCGGGGCTGGGGGCGGCACCGAGCTGGCATGTCTTCTGCATCGACAACGGCATTGCATTCACGCCCGAGCTGGGCGTGGTCGGCGACCAACGGCTGCGTCCCGACCTGCGCGCGCTGCGCGTGCTCGGCGGCGGCCTGGCGTGGGCGCCGGCAGAGTTCCAGGAACAGTCCGGCTCGCCCTCGTCGCTGTGCACACGCGGGCGGCTACGGGAGACCGTGGACGAGTTGGCGTCACTTGGCATCACCGCGACAGTCGGCTGCGAGGTCGAGTTCGTACTCACCGCCGCCGACGGTGCGGCGCTGACCGAACGCCCATGGAGCTGCTACGGCCTGACCGCAGGACTGGACCGGGAGGACTTCCTCCTGCGACTGCTCGACGACTGCAGAACCGCCGGGCTCGACGTCGTGCAGTGCCATGCCGAGTACGGCGACAATCAGTACGAAATCTCCTTCTCCCCCACCGATCCGGTCGCCGCGGCCGACATCGTGGTACTGGCGCGCATCGTGATCGGCCGCGCAGCGCGGCGCGCAGGGCTTGCCGCGTCGTTCTCGCCGGTCCCGTTCGCAGGTGGTAGCGGCAACGGAGCCCACGTCCATGTCTCGCTCCATCGCGACGGTACGCCGATGCTGTCCGGTGGGCCCGGACCGCACGGGCTGACCGTGGAGGGCGAGTCGGCGATCGGCGGTATTCTCGCCGGGCTGCCCGGCGTGATCGGCGTGTTCGCCGGGTCCGTGCTGTCGGGTCAGCGGCTGCTTCCCGGGCACTGGTCGGGCGCGTTTGCCTGCTGGGGACTGGAGAACCGCGAGGCCGCAGTACGTCTGTGCGCGGTCGAGGCAGGCAGCGCCAACATCGAGGTCAAATGTATCGACCCGTCCGCCAACCCCTACCTCGCGACCGCGGTCGTGCTCGGCCTGATCGTGGACGGTGTGCGGCGCAAGACCCCGCTGCCGACCGAGGCCACGACTCATCCGGCCGACGCACAGCACCAGACACTTCCTACCGATCAGACCGCGGCGCTGGACGCGCTCAAGCAGTCGGCCCAGGCAAAACACATACTCGGCGCAGACCTGCTGTCCGCGCTGCTCGCCGTACGGCGACACGAGGTGACCGCCTTCGAAGGACAGGACCCGTCCGCAGTGGCCGAGCGGTTGCGGTTCGCGTGGTCGGCATGAGCGATCAAGGAGCGATCCCGGATGCCACGGAAGCCCTGCCGGTTGTGCGGACTGGTGAGAGTGTGGCCGAGTTGGCCTTCCAAATGCCGCTGATCGACCACCACTGCCACGGCGTACAGACCGGCACCGCGACCGATGCGGAGGTGGAGCTGCTGGCCACCGAATCGGATTGGCCTGCCCCACCCGGTACGTCGGTGTTCGACAACCCGTTCGGAATCACGGTGCGCTCGCTGTGCGCGCCGTTGCTCGACCTGCCGCGGCATTGCACCGCAGAGGAGTATCTTCAGCGGCGCGGGGAGCTGGGCGGCACGGAGGTCAGCACGCGGCTACTGGCTTCGAGCGGAACCGAGCGGTACCTGCTCGACACCGGTTTCCGGGCTTCGACGATCACGACGCCGCACGAGATGGCGACCCTGACCGGCTCG
Source organism: Kribbella pratensis (assembly GCF_004365355.1). Taxonomy (GTDB): domain Bacteria; phylum Actinomycetota; class Actinomycetes; order Propionibacteriales; family Kribbellaceae; genus Kribbella. The sequence goes on from NZ_SODP01000001.1 coordinate 2,291,066, forward strand.
GCTACCGACGAGATCGTGCGCCTGGAAAGGCTCGCCGAGTCGATCGCGCCGGGCTGTACTGCCGCCGGCTTCGCGAGCGCCTTCGACGACGCGCTCGAGGCGGCCGCCGCAAACGCGGTTGGCGTCAAATCGATCATCGCCTACCGGTACGGTCTCGACTTCGACCCGGCCCGACCGGAACCTGCTCAGGTAACCGCGGCCGCGGGCCGCTGGCTGACGAGAATCGAGGCAGGCTCACCGGGGCGTCTCGCGGACCCGGTGCTGCTGCGGCATTTGTTGTGGCGGGCGGTGGAACTCCGCAAGCCGATCCAGTTGCATGTCGGGTACGGCGACCCGGACATCGTGCTGCATCGCTGCGATCCGTCCCACCTCACCAGGTTCGCGCACGCGACACGTACGACGGGCGCTCAGCTGATGCTGCTGCACTGCTACCCGTACATCCGTCAGGCCGGGATCCTCGCGCAGCTCTTCCCGCACGTTTGGCTCGACACCAGTTGCGCAGTCAGCCATACCGGGCCGTCCAGCGAAACGCTGGTGCGGGAGTCGCTGGAGATCGCGCCGATGCACAAGCTGCTCTACGCCTCGGATGCGTTCGGCCTGCCCGAGCTGTACGCATGCGGATCCTGGCTCTGGCGCCGAGCCGTCGGCCTGGTCCTCGACGAGTGGCTGGCCGACAACCTGATCGGCGCAGCCGACGCGCGCCGCTACGTCAAAATGCTGGGCCGCGACAACGCTGTTCGAGCCTACGGTCTGGAGTAGACAGCGATCGAGGAAGCACACATAGAGGCAGCGGTCGAGCTGCGTCACCGGCTGCATACCGGACCGGCACCAGGCCGCCCGTTCGCGTCACGACGTCGCCGCCGAGCTACCCGCAGGGAGCCAGCCGGCTTGAGATGGCTCCTGCTCCACCCTCTGATCACGCGTTCCAGAACTCGGACCGGGCGGTCCGGCGCGATCAACACCTCTGGAGCGCGCCGGCAACCTGGAACCGCAAGCCTTCAGCTAGGCGCCATGCACATCGGACCTGGCACGAGGGCCCCAGTCGATAAGAGACGGTCGGAACGCCGATGGCGCCAAGATCGCCTTCCGCTGGCTTCCGTCGGGATGCATGCGATAAAGACCGAACAGGCCGCCGATCTCTAGTCTGAACACGACCCACTGACCGTCGGGCGAATACGATCCGAGGTATGCATTCGTCTCGCCATCGTGGAAATGAGTGACTTCTCGAACAGCCGAGCCATCCGGGCGCATCGTCACGATGTTCGCCGAATCTGCGGGATGGAAGTGGTTCGCGTTCTCGGTCACCGCGATCCGACGACCGCTCGGGGCCCAGTCCGCCTTGATCGTCTCATCTGCCGTGAACGGTCGAATCTGCCTGATATGACGACCGTCGACGTCGGCCGTGAACAGGCCTTGTGCCGGCTCCAGGTTGGGCGGCGGACCCGTCACCGAGCCGTCGAAGCCCTGGAAGCTAAGGGTCTTGCCATCCGGCGACACGTTGGGGTCGGTCACGAAACCGTTGGGGAACGGGCCGAGTAGTCGGCGCTGGTGGCTGCCGTCGCTCGACATACGCCAGATCGCATCGTCGTTGGTCGCGATGGTGAAGCGCTCGAAGTAGATGGTCCGTCCATCGGGCGAGAACGACGGTTGGTCGTCGAAGACGCCCGCCGGCTGTGGCAGCACTTTGAGCCGGGATCCGTCCGGTCTGGCGACGGCAATCCGGACCGAGTCTTCGCTGCCGATGGAGAAGACGATGCGGCTGCCATCCGGCGCCCAGTCGACGTTGACGGCATCACCGTCCACGCGCGTGATCTGACGAAGATCCGTGCCGTCGGGGCGCACGGTGAACAGTTGGCTGCCGGCGTCTGTTCCCGCCGTGAAGGCGATCAACCCGTTCCGGCCGGGAAAAGTAGCCTGAGCTGATGTCGGAACTGCGACTGCCACCAAGATCACTGCGAGAAAGATTGCTGCCTTCGACCAACGGGTCGACATGGTCCCCACCCCCGTCCCGAGGCGGCACGAGGACTGATTCCCCGCGCCTCCCATCGGGATCACTCCATCAAATCCCTGCCACCCGCAAAGGGCAAGACGGCGGACGAACCCGCCGGCGTTGCAGCGTTTGATTGAAGACGGAGATCGAGGCACTCATCTGAACCGACCTGTAGGGGCATGATCCAGGCGTCGTCCAGCACAGCGGCGCGGGCTTTTCCGACCAAACGATTCATCCCCGTCGACCGACTCCCGATTTTCGGAGCGGGTTGTAGCTCAACCCGTCGAGACGCCTAACCGTTGCTGTGGGCAACGGCGCGCTATGAGGGACCGGCGGTGGGTAGACGGATTGTGAAGGTGGAGGTTTCGGTGAGCGTCACGATGCCGCGGTGGCGTCGGGCGATTTCGGCGACGATGGAGACCACGGAAGGTTCCAGCCCGCTGCAGCACTTCTACGCCACCTGGCGGACCCTGCGGAGCGCCGGAGGATCGTTCGAGCTCGCGCTCGTCACCAACCGCGGCTTCGACGCCCGCCACCCCATATTCGCACAGCCCGCAGGCTGTACGACGGCCACCTGCAGGTCGACAGCATCCGCGTCGCGGGATCTCGCTCGAAGCTGGGCAAGGCGCGCGTCAGCTGGGCGAAGCACCTCGAAATCGACGCCGGTGAGCTGCTCGACTTTCTGGGCGACCTGCAGCTCCTGCCTGAGGGCAGCGAGTCGTCGGTGGACAAGCTGGCGCAGGCGATGATGCGCACCACGAGCCGATCCAGCGATGGATTCCAGGCGTGATCACATCCTTGACGACGTAGCCGCCAGCGACGTCATCGGCATCAAGGAGTTCTTCCACCTTCTGCCACCGGCCGTAGACCGCATATCGGGTGTACCGCGGGTCTCCAGATCTCCGCGATGGTCGAGTGCTGGGCACCTTCAGCCGGTGCCCCTCCCGCGCCGTCCGAGGATGCGGGTGCCGCCCGCTGTCGGTCAAGATGCACTCCCACGGCGCCTGCGATCAGCGTCAGCAGCAGAACAGTTCCAAAAGGCCCTCGGCCACCACAAGCGCCATCACCGGGTGCTGCCGGAACCACGGATCACGTAACACCGACGTCCGAAGGGGCCACGCGAATTCAGTCATACCCTCACCGATAGCTCGCCCGCCAGGTCGAGCACAGGGACGAAAGTCCTGTGTTCCCAGACGCATCGGCTGCTGCCCTTCGATGCGCGCCGTACGCCGCTGGGCCAGACCGGACCGAGTGGCGAGAACCCAGGTTAGGGATCTCGATGCCGCATTGGGCGACACCGAGCTCGCGGGCTCCCGCCACGCGCAACACCATCCTCCAATAGGAGATCAGGCGGTGATCGCGGTCAGTGCTCTGCCTCGCGAGCACGTTCATGAATCCGTCAGCGTTGAAATCGCCCGGCCCGAAAATGGACGTCATCGCATTCCGGCCGCTACCGAAACGCTTCCAGATCAGCCAGCTGCCCCTGTTCAGCCTCACTGTCGTAGCCCTACAACTCCAACAAACCGGACTAGCGCCCTTGGCTCTAGGGCCAAAGGTCCCGAGTGTGTTGCTTCTCGTATTTGCACGCTCACGCATCGGCAATGTACGGCGCCAGGCTCCCGCTCACGAGCCTGGTCCAGCTCGGCCTCGGGACTGTGGCCCAGCGAACTCGGGACCTTTGGCCCGGGTATCTCTTGCCGACGGCGCGGCACAGTGTGGGTGACCCTGTCCGGTCCGTACCCGAGCCGGTCCCCTGCAAGGGTCGCTCACAGGCCGACATGACGCACATTCGTGGAGAGGTGACGGTCGAGGAGGTGTTCGAGCCGAGCAGACGAGCACCGATCCTGCGCCGCTGCCTCGAATTTGCACCAAGGGCGCGAGGTCACGTACCCAAACCGGCGAGGGGCGGGACCAAAGTCCCGACTTCGAGGGCCAACGGACCCGCACCGAGCTGCCGGCGACGTGTCAGGCTGTTGTCCTAGGCAAGCATTCATGGGGGAAACATGACAATCGAGTCGCGGACCATGCTGCCGACCAGGTCCGGCTGGGCACTTCACGTCACCATGCAGGGGATTCTGCCGACGAACGCGGCGGAGGTGGTGTCCGAACGCCTCCTGCCGATCCTCGGTGCATCGGCCGTCCATAGCCGGGTGCGACTGGCCCGGCTGAGCGAGCCTGACCTGGTCCGGCCGATAGTTGCCCAGCTCGACGTACAACTCGCCCGGCACCGGGTTCGGGCCCAGGTGGCAGCTGCTACGACGTCGGAGGTCGTCAGCATGCTCGCGGTCCGCACCATCGGGCAACTGCACCCATTCCCGGGAGTCCTTGCTCCGTGCCTGCGCGACCAAGCGATCAGCACCTCGCCGCCTACGCCGCCGGAGCTCCTGCCGCCGTTCGCCCGCCGTTTGGCCCGTCACAAGTTGTGCGAGCCGGCGGCGATGACTGCCAACGAGGCCATCGGCGTACTCGAGGCGATGGACTACCGGTTCCACCTGTTCCGGGAGCGGCACAGCCGTGAGGACAGCGTCGTCGTCCGGAGCGCTTCGGGCAGCTACCGGATTCTGCAGTCGCTGCCCAACGCGATCGGCATCGAAATCACGTCGCCGCCGATCGTCCTGACGGCCGCACACCGGCTCACCGTCGCGGACGCGACCGCGTGGCTGGACCTCACCGGCGCACCGTTCGAGATCTTCGTCGATCGGGCCACCGGGCGTGTGTCTGTCCTCTACGCGAGATACGACGGGCATTACGGTCTCCTGGCACCGACGCCGGCGTTGCGGCGAAGGCGAGCCGCCGGCCTCAGGAGCAGCCGCGGATCATGGTGACGGCTCGGCCGGCAACGATGCCGGCAGCGGCGTGACCCGACGCCACTGCCGGCAAGTCCACTCCCGCTCGGATGGAAGGAAGGTCAGCCTCCTAGCCGGCTCGGTAGAGCGAGCCGCCGCCGGAGATGGCAACGGCCACGGCGCGGCCGCCGACCTTCAGCGATACGACGAAGGTCGTCCCCGACCAGTAGGTCTTGTAGGTGACCCCTCCCGAAGCTCGGATCGGCACGACGAACGACAGGATCGATGCCGTTGTGCCGGAGCGGGCCAGCATGATGGTCGGTGCAGACCGGCGGACGTAGCTGCTCGGGTAGACCCAGCCCTGGATCGGGTTGGTCTGGGCCTGCTTGACCAGGATCGCGCCGGCCGGCAGCGCCTGCTTGAACGGCACCTGGAACAGGATCGTCTTCGTCGTGTCGCCCGCCGCGATCGCGGTCGCGGTGGTCCGCGAGTACACAGTCGCCTTCTGATCGGACGGCAGATGCCACAGCGTCTGGAACGCCTGAGCGGTTCTCGCCGATGCACGGTCCCACGTCACCAGCAGGTCCGGGTCCTTCAGCACCAGCACCGAACGCACGCGACTGATCCCACTCCCCGGCGCATCGCTCAACACATAGGCCTCGGCGTTCGTCTTCACCGATGACGCCGTCAGCCGGGTCGTCGGGTTCAGGTACGTCGACAGCGGCGTCGTCAGGTCACTGTGCGCGCTGGGACTCACGGCCCAGGTCCGATAAGCGCCGGCGTTGTAGGCCGCATATCCGCCGTCGACGATGATGTCTCGCCCGCGCGCCGTGTACGTGATGCTCGTGTGGTCGAAATGCCCGTGGAACGCCCGCGGCGGACCGAACCTGATGCTGTACGCCGACTCGCCCGTGAAACCTCTCGCAGGATCAGTGCCCCAACCGGTCCGCCCGAACACATACCCGGCGGAATAGATCCCGACCCGCCACGGCGGCACCGTGCCTTTCGTGCCCAGTGAGCCGGCATACTCCATCGGCGTTCCCACCCACGGGTACGTCGACTGCACCTCGGTGTCGCCGAGTTGATGAAGTTTGCCGAGCGAGTTCGTCGCCAGTGCGAGCCACTTCCCGAGCAACGCCCGCCTGGTCGCCATCGTCGTACCAGGGTCGACCCCGCCGTTCTGCAACACCGCTATGGCGCGGCCCCACAGGGAATAGTTGAACGACGCATACCCGGTCGACTGCTCGTTGGTCGATCCCTGCGTGTCGATCGACGTCGTGATTCCTGCCCCCAGCCGCTGCACGGCGAGGTTCTTGTAGTCGGCCCGATTCAACGTCACCCCAACGCCGAACAGCGCGATGCTCTCATCGGTGCCGTGGTTCCACGCGCCGCTCCAGTAGTTCGTCAGGAACCTCGCGTGACTCAGCAACGCCGTGTCCAGCCAGGCGTAGCGAGTCGGCAGCGTGGTGACCTTCAACCCCGACAGGATCGCCTGACGCAGGCAGATCAGCACATTCGTCCGGTGCATGGTCGACTCCCACGCGCCGACATTCGCCTTCCACGAGTACGGGTTGTCGCGGTACCAGTCGTAGGCAATCGTGTTGACCCGCGTCAGCGCGGTCAGGTTGCCCTGGCCGGCCGCGATGATTCCTTGCCCGAGCCAACGCAGCGAATGGAACCACATGTACCAACTGGCATTCTTGTACGGGTTCGACGCCCAGTTGATGTTGCCGCCGCCATTGCCGACCTTGTACGCCGCATACGGCCCCCACTGGAACTTGTCGACGTACAGATTCGCCAGCGGATTGGTCTTCTCGATCCCGCTGAACCCCGAGCACGCATAGAACGGCGCCGCCAACGACTGGACCTGCTTCTTCCCGATATCGGTCGCCGGCGCGGCAGTCGGCGGTACGACATTTGTTGCCCCCGGCACGAACTGGGACTCGCCCGGTTCAGGCAGTGCGGGCAGGATCGGGATTCCAGGTGTGACCGTAGGTGGTGCCGTCGCTCCCGTCGCTGCGCCGGCTGCCAGCACCACCGCGGCTAGCCCCAGGGCCACCGCGGCCCGTGTTCTGTACTTCATAGCCTTCGCCCTCCCCCACCGCCGCCGAACAGCAGCGGTGCTTCGAGCGTGCGACCGGTTGCGACCACCTCCCAGGGCCAAACGTCCCGTTCTGGTCAGGACCAGTACCCGAATTCCACGCCGGCCCCGGGAGACCGACAGCGCAGGGCCCGTGACCGGTGGCCCTGGCTCGGCGCAGCGGTGCCAGCCAGCAGGCTCTGAACCCACGTGCGGCGCGCGTCATCATCGGGCTGCCAGTTGTTCCAGGCCTTGGTGCCTGGTCAGCGTGCTGTCTGACCTCGGTTCAGCGAGTGTCGCTCTCGGAAGCCGTGGCGCCGACGGAGGCGCGGCCGGCTTCGAGGCGGGCTATCGGGATGCGGAACGGGGAGCACGAGACGTAGTCGAGGCCGGCCGCGGCGAAGAAGGCGATCGAGGCGGGGTCGCCGCCGTGTTCACCGCAGACGCCGATCACGAGGTCGGGGTTGCCGCTGCGTCCCTCGGCGACGGCGATCCGGACGAGCCGGCCGACGCCTTCGACGTCCAGGGACTCGAACGGCGAGACTGCGAAGATGCCCGCGTCGAGGTAGCGCGGGAAGATCGACGCCTCCACGTCGTCGCGGCTGAACGCCCAGGTCAACTGGGTGAGGTCGTTGGTGCCGAACGAGAAGAAGTCCGCGGACCGGGCGATCCGCTCCGCTCCCAACGCCGCTCGCGGTACTTCGATCATCACCCCGATCCGGATCGGTACGTGGGCCCCGGTCCGATCAGCCACCTCGGCCAGGACCCGTTCGATCTCCTGCCGGACAAGACGCAACTCGACGTCGCCCGCCACCAACGGAACCATGATCTCCGGGCGTACCGTCCAGCCCTCCGCCGTCACAATGGCGGCGGCCTCGGCGATGGCGCGCGTCTGCATGGCGAACAGCCCGGGAATAAGGATCCCCAGCCGGACACCGCGGAGCCCCAGCATCGGGTTGCTCTCGTGGATCCGCTGGACCGCCGGCAGCAGGCTCTCCGCGTCGGCATCGGGAGAGCCGGTGGCCTGGCCGACCGCCACCCGCACCGACAGCTCCGTGAGGTCGGGCAGGAACTCGTGCAGCGGCGGGTCGATCAATCGCACCGTCACCGGCAGACCGTCCATCGCGCGGAAGATCCCGGCGAAGTCATCACGCTGGAGCACCAGCAATTCCTCGAGCACAGCCTCCTGCTCGGACGCGCCTTCGGCCAGCACCAACCGCTCGACGAGCTTGCGGCGCTCGCCGAGGAACATGTGTTCCGTCCTGCACAGCCCGACTCCGCCTGCACCGAACCGTCGCGCACGCTCGGCGTCGGCCGGAGTGTCGGCGTTCGCATGGACACCGAGCCGGCGCCGGCCATCGGCGTGACGCAACAGCCTGTCGACCGCCCGAACAAGATCATCTGCCGCGGAGAGGTCCAGGCGACCTTCGAAGTACTCCACCACTGGTGATGCGACCACCGGAACCTCGCCGCGGTAGACGACACCTGCGGTCCCATCGAGCGAAAGCATGTCGCCCTCCTCGATGACGGCCCCCTCGTCCGTCACCGCACGGCGCGCGACCGGGTCGACTGCCAGGCTCTCGACACCACAGACACACGTCTTGCCGAGACCGCGCGCGACGACCGCGGCATGGGAGGTCTTACCGCCACGCGTGGTGAGGATCCCGACGGCTGCAAGCATTCCGGGCAGATCGTCGGGGTTGGTCTCCCGACGGACCAGCACGACCTTCCAGCCCTCGGCGGCGTATCGACGCGCCGCGACCGAGTCGAAGGCTGCGACTCCTACCGCCGCACCCGGTGAGGCTGCGACACCGCGGGCCAGCTCAGGTACGTCGTGCTGCCCGTCGAACCGTGGAAACATCAGCTGTCCGAGCTGGGCGCCCGTGACGCGCAACAAGGCCTCGTCGAGGGTGATGAGTCCCTCGTCTACCAGCTGCACGGCGATCCGGAACGCGGCGGCAGCCGTTCGCTTGCCGACTCGTGTCTGCAGGATCCACAGCCGTCCACGCTCGATCGTGAACTCGATGTCGCACAGGTCGCGATAGTGCTGTTCGAGCGTGGACATCACGGTCAGCAGACCGGCGTGACTCACCGGATCGAGGTCGGCCAACTTGGCCAGCGGCACGGTGTTGCGGACGCCGGCGACGACGTCCTCGCCCTGGGCGTCCTGGAGGTAGTCCCCATAGACGCCGTGCGCACCCGATGCGGGATCGCGCGTGAACGCGACGCCGGTTCCGCTGTCCGGTCCGCGGTTGCCGAAGACCATTGCCATCACATTGACCGCCGTGCCGAGGTCGTCCGGGATCTGCTCCTGGTGACGGTACAACTGCGCCCGAGGCGTGGACCACGAGCGGAAGACGGCCCGCACCGCGAGGTCGAGCTGCTCGGCCGGATCCTGCGGGAAGGGACGGCCGGCTTGCTCGGCGATCACCTGCTTGAGCGCCGAGCACGCCCGTTCGATCGCGCCGGCAGGAAGCTCTTCAGGAGTCGCGACATCCCACTCGGCATACTCCGTGGACACGGCCGCCTCCAGCAGCTCCTCCGGTACGTCGAGGACCGTCCGCGCGTACATCTGCAACAGCCGCCGGTACGAGTCCCAGGCGAAGTGCTCGTCGCCCGAATGCTTGGCCAGACCATGCACCGATTCGTCCGTGAGCCCGATGTCGAGGATCGTCTCCATCATCCCGGGCATCGAGAACTTCGCACCCGAACGCACCGAGATCAGCAACGGATCAGCCGGGTCACCGAGGCCGCGGCCCATCGTCCGCTCCAGCCGGCCGAGGTGCGCAGTGATCTCCTCGGCCACTCCGGCCGGCAGGTCGCCGTTGTCCAGGTACTCACGGCATGCGGTGGTCGCGATCGTGAACCCCGGCGGCACCGGGAGCCCCATCCGGGTCATCTCCGCGAGATTGGCGCCCTTGCCGCCGAGCAGATCCTTCTCGGCCATGCTCCCCTCGGCGAAGTCGAAGACGTGGCGATCGGTCGGCAAGGTGCTCATGTGCGTGCCTCTTCGGTGCTCGGGCCGGATGTCCAGCGCCAGTTGCGTACCTCGGGAAGGTCCTCGCCGTACTCGATGATGTGGGCGTGGTGGCGCGCGCGCTGATCGGTCAGCCATTGCCGGACCTGTACGGCGCGCCGGCCGAGATGCGGGACGCGGTCGATCACGTCGATCGCGAGGTGATAGCGGTCGAGGTCGTTGCGGACGACCATGTCGAACGGCGTCGTCGTGGTGCCTTCCTCCTTGTAACCGCGGACGTGCAGGTTGTCGTGGTTGTGCCGCCGGTAAGTCAGTCGATGGATCAGCCACGGATAGCCGTGGTACGCGAACACGACCGGTTTGTCGGTGGTGAAGAGCGCGTCGAACTCGGCGTCGGTGAGGCCGTGCGGGTGCTCGGTGGCGGGCTGCAGGCGCATCAGGTCGACGACGTTGATCACACGGATCCGCAGGTCTGGCAGGTGTTCGCGCAGCAGGCTCACCGCCGCCAGCGTCTCCTGGGTCGGTACGTCGCCGGCACAGGCGAGCACCACGTCCGGGTCGCCCTGGTCGTTGGTGGCGAAGTCCCATACCCCGATGCCGCGCGCGCAATGCAGTGCGGCTGCTTCCGGAGCGAGCCAGTCGGCCTGCGGTTGCTTGCCCGCGACAACGACATTGATGTAGTGCCTGCTGCGCAGGCAGTGGTCGGCGGTGGCGAGCAGCGTGTTGGTGTCCGGCGGCAGATACACCCGGACAACCTCGGCCTTCTTGTTCACCACATGGTCGATGAAGCCAGGATCCTGGTGCGAGAAGCCGTTGTGGTCCTGCCGCCACACATGCGAGGTCAGCAGGTAGTTGAGCGATGGGATCGATCGGCGCCACCGCAGCCCGCGCGTGACCTTGAGCCACTTGGCGTGCTGGTTGACCATCGAGTCGACCAGGTGCACGAAGGCCTCGTAGCAGGAGAACCAGCCGTGCCGCCCGGTCAGCAGGTATCCCTCGAGCCAACCCTGGCAGGTGTGCTCGCTGAGGATCTCCATCACTCTGCCGTCCACGGCCAGGTGCTCGTCGGTCGGCAACACCTCGGCGTTCCAGGCCTTGTCGGTGACCTGATACAGCGCATCCAGGCGATTCGACGCCGTCTCGTCCGGGCCGAAGACGCGAAAGTTGCGTTCGGTCGCGTTGGCACTCATCACGTCACGCAGATAGTCACCCAGAACCCGCGTCGGTTCGTGGTCGGTCGCCCCGGGGACTGGCACAGGTACGGCGTACGACGCGAGGTCCGGCAGCTTCAGGTCTCGCGAAGCCGGCCCGCCGTTGCTGTGCGGGTTCGAGCCCATCCGGCGATCGCCCGAGGGCACCTGGTCGAGAAGGAGGTCGATCGGTGAGCCCGCCTCGTCGAAGAGTTCCTCGGGGCGATAGCTCTGCAGCCACTGCTCCAGTAGCCGGCGATGGTCCGGGTTACCCCGCACGTCGCTCACAGGCACTTGATGCGCCCGCCAGGTGCCTTCGACCTGCACGCCGTCGACCTCGTGCGGCCCGGTCCAGCCCTTCGGCGTACGCAGGACGATCATCGGCCACGGCCGCCGCGGCGTACCGCTCACCGCCCGGGCCTCGGACTGGATGGCGGCGATCTCGTCGAGCACCTGCTCGAGCGTCGCCGCGAGCTGCTGGTGCACGTGCTCGGGCTCGTCGCCGTCGACGAGGTACGGCCGATAGCCGTAGCCCTCCAGCAGGCTGGTCAGCTCGTCGTCGCCGATCCGGGCCAGGATCGCCGGATTCGCGATCTTGTAGCCGTTGAGGTGCAGGATCGGCAGTACCGCGCCGTCGGTCCGCGGGTCGAGGAACTTGTTCGAGTGCCACGACGCGGCCAGCGGACCGGTCTCGGCCTCGCCGTCACCGATCACACAGGCGACGACGAGATCCGGGTTGTCGAGCACCGCGCCGTACGCGTGGCTGAGCGAGTAGCCCAGCTCACCGCCCTCGTGGATCGAGCCCGGCAGCTCCGGCGCCACGTGGCTCGGGATCCCACCCGGGAACGAGAACTGCCGGAAGAGCCGCTCCATCCCGGACGCATCTTGCGGTACGTCGGGGTAGGTCTCGCTGTAGCTGCCCTCCAACCAGGTGTTGGCGGCGATCGCCGGACCACCATGGCCGGGGCCGATCACGTACATCATGTTCAGGTCGCGCTGCCGGATGACCCGGTTCAAGTGCGCGTAGAGGATGTTCAGCCCCGGAGTGGTTCCCCAATGGCCCAGGAGGCGTGGCTTCACGTCCTCCGGCCGCAGCGGCTGGTGGAGCAGTGGATTGCGCATCAGGTAGATCTGTCCGACCGACAGGTAGTTCGCGGCACGCCAGTACGCGTCGAGCGCGTCCACCTCGTCGGCGCTGAGCGGCTTCTCCAGGATCTCGTACATGCTTCGACGTCCTCCGAGCGATCGCTGAGTGGATTGCCTTCACTGTCGCGCCCGGGCATGACCGGCAACTAGGGACCGACGTCCCGGCCGCGTTCGCCAGAGGTCCCATTGCTCTGCACGAACGCCTGTGCACCGAGGACTTTCGGCCCTACTGCGACAAGGCGTGGCAGAACATCGTGGGTTTGTTCACCCGAGGAGGCCCCATGACTGCGCAGCGACCGAGATCCGATCACTCCCGGCTGGAGGTGCTCAGCAATGCGGATTGTCTCCGCCTGCTCCAGTCGGTTCCGCTCGGGCGACTCGTCTACACGTACGGCGGCCTCCCCGCGATCCGCCTGGTCAACTTCCAGGTCGACGACGACACGATCGTGTTCAACACCGGGCCAGGTGACAAGCTCCGGGCGGCCGAACGTGGCGACGTGGTCGGCTTCGAGGCGGACGACGTCGACCCGGAGCGCCACACCGGCTGGACCGTCACAGCCGTCGGACACCTGTCGATGGTCACCGACGACGAGACCGCCGCGCTGCGCCGCAGGCTGCCACTGCATTCATGGCTGCCGATGGACGACCCGGCGCTGGTCCGCCTGGGGATCGAGTCCGTCCACGGGCGGCGTCTGGTTCCGTGGGCACAGCGTCCACGTTCGGGCGCGTAGGCCATACTGCTCACCGGCACGCCGGTTCACAGACACCGTGACTGTGCGTATGGTGAGTGGGTGGCTGAAGGCCCACAGGGGCGCGGGAAATGGGACGAGGGGGCGCTGGAGTACGCCGGTCTGTCCCGCGTGCGCCTCGATGCCCTGCTGCAGGAACTGCTCGGTCGCGTCGACGAGATCATGGACTATCAGGAACGCCTGCGGGCGTTGCTCGACGCGGTCGTCGGCATCGGCGCGGACCTCGACCTGAACAGCACCCTGGACCGCATCGTCACCGCCGCCTGCGAACTCGCCGGAGCCCGGTACGGCGCACTCGGCGTCGTCGGCCCCGACGGCAAACGGCTCGTCCGCTTCATCACCCACGGCGTGACCGACAAGGAGATCGCCGCCATCGGCCCGTACCCAGAAGGCCACGGCATCCTCGGACTCCTGATCGAACACCCCGAACCGATCCGCCTGCACGACCTCGCCGAACACCCGCGATCCTACGGCTTCCCGAGCAACCACCCGCCGATGAAGAGCTTCCTCGGCGTCCCGATCCAGACCCGTGAACACGCCTTCGGCAACCTTTACCTGACCGAGAAGACCGGCGGCGCAGACTTCACCGAGGACGACGAACGCACGGTCACCGCTCTCGCTGCCGCCGCGGGCGTCGTGATCGACAACGCCCGCTTGTACGCCGATACCGAGCAGCGTCGGCGTGGCCATGAGGTCACCGCGGAGATCACCCAGCTGATGCTCGGCGAGTTCGACGCCGAGCAGGCGCTCCAACTCATCGCCCAGCGATCCCGGGAACTCTCCAGGGCGCAGGTGGCAGCCGTACTGCTTGCGGACGGCGACGAGCTGGTTGTGCGCGCCGTCGACGGACCGCCCGAGTTCCACCGATTCCTGGGCCGTCACATCCCTGCCGACCTTCCCGTGCTCGGCCTGGCGACGACCAGGGACGAGCAGGTCGTGATCGAAGACCTGGCACAACTGCTGAAGGACGCCGGGGTGTCCGACTTCCCCGAAGGTGCGAATCTCGGCCGGACGACGATGGCGCCCCTGCCGGCCGGCAGCTCCGGTACCGGAGGCCTGCTCGTGGTAGCCGCCGAACAAGGATCAGCCACCCGGGTTTCGGAGAGTGCCGACCTGGTCCGGATGTTCGCCGGTCAGGCCACCCTGGCGCTGGAACGCGCCCAGGCACAACACGACCGGGACATGCTGGCGGTGCTCGAGGACCGCGACCGGATCGCCCGCGACCTGCACGATCTCGTCATCCAGCGACTCTTCGCCACCGGGCTACAGCTCCAGGGCATGCAACGGCTCGTGCGACCGGAACACCGAGAGCGACTCAGCCGCGCCGTCGACGACATCGACATGACGATCCATGATCTTCGCGCCGCGATCTTCGAACTCCAGCAAGCACCGGATGCCAGCTCATTGCGCGGCGACATCCAGACACTGGTCTCCGAATACGCCGAACCGCTCGGATTCAGGCCCCAACTGATCTGCACCGGCCCGATCGACACCGTCGTACCTACCCCCGTCCGGCCACAGATCCTCGCCACGATCCGCGAATCGCTGTCCAACGTCGTGCGGCACGCGCAGGCCTCGCACGTGACCGTCGAGGTCACGGTCGGCGCCGGCCAAGTGATCGCCCGGATCTCCGACGACGGTGTCGGCATCGGCTCGGGCAGCCGCAGCAGTGGCCTGCGCAACCTCACCGAGCGCGCTCAATCACTCGGCGGCAGCGTGCAGATCAGCGACAACGAGCCGCATGGCACGGTGGTCGAGCTGACCGCGCCGACCGGCGACTGATCGGCGACCGGCAGCCGAAAGACCTTCCGACTCGGGACTCTTGCCTGCAGCGCCGCGCTCCTCTGACGGCGAGGCTGAAGGAGAGCACCAGTGGGAGGAGCCTCCAGTGGCTGACCAGCAGTTGCCGGCAGAACATGTCAACGCTTTGCTCGAGGCGGCCGTCGCCGCACCCAGCATGCACAACACCCAGCCCTGGCGGTTCGAGGTCAGCGGGCACGTGATCGACCTCTTCCTTGACGACTCACGCACTCTGCCCGCCGAAGACCCAACCGGCCGGGCCATGAGGATCGGCGCCGGCGCCGCGGCCTTCAACCTGCGCTGCGCGGCCGCCGCCCTGGGCTATGGCACCTGGTACGGACTCGCACCGTACGCCGAAGAGCCCGACCTCCTGGCCCGCATCGTCATCGAACCGAGCAGCACGACGGACGAGGCGTTGAGTGTGCTCGCCGAGGAGATCCCCCACCGCCGCACGGACCGTCGTCCGACCGATTCCACGCCGTTGGCGGAGAACGTCCGGATCGCTCTGCTGCACGCGGCGTACGTCGAAGGTGCCGAACTGAGCTGGCTCGGCGCGGCCGAGATCCACACCGTGCTCGATCTGGTGCTGGATACCGACCTGCGCGAGATCAGCGACTGGCATCGCCGCGCCGAACGGGCCCATTGGGTCGGCGGCGCGCGGACGACCGACGGCGTACCGAGTTCGGCGCTCGGGCCGCGATCGACCAGCTATCCGTCCACCGTCCGCGACCTTGCCACTCAGCCTCTGGACCGGATGCGCGAGCAGTCGGCCTTCGAGGCCGATCCGGATCTCGCGGTCCTGTCGACCGCCTACGACGAGCCCGCGGATCAGGTCGCCGCCGGGGCCGCACTCGAACGAGTCCTGCTGACCGCGACCCGGGCCGGCGTCAGTGCGTCGTTCCTGAACCAGCCGCTCGAGTTCGAGGACCTGCGCCGCAAGGTGCAGAGCCTCACCGGGCAGCCCGGGCACGCCCACATGATCATCCGTTTCGCTCACAGCCGGCCGGGCCCGCACACAGCCCGTCGCCCGGTCGCCGACTTCGCTCCCACCGACGAGCAATCATGACCACCTCTTCGGCGATGTTGCCGGGCCGACCAACAGTCGTGCGCTACGGCTGCTGGTTCTTCTTGGAGTGTTCGATAGCGAAGACGGCAGCCTCGGTACGACGTTCGAGGTTGAGTTTGCGCAGCAGCGACGACACGTAGTTCTTGACCGTCTTCTCGGCGAGATAGAGCGACTGGGCGATCTGCCGGTTCGTCTTCCCCTCGGCGATCTCGGCCAGGATGCGTCGTTCCTGGTCGGTCAGCGAGGCATACCTCGGGTCCTCGGCCTCGGCCGGATGGCGGAGCCGGTCAAGGACCTTCGCCGTCATCGCAGGGTCGAGCAGCGACTCGCCGGCAGCCAGGCTCCGGACCGCGTCGATCAGGGTCTGGCCGTGGACCTGCTTCAGCAGATACCCCGAGGCTCCGGCCATGATCGCGGTGAACAGCGCCTGGTCGTCCGAGTACGACGTCAGCATCAGGCAGGCCGGCGGCTCGTCCATCAGCGACCGGACCTCACGGCAGACGGTGATCCCGTCGCCGTCGGGCAGGCGGACGTCCAGCACGGCGACATCGGGACGTACGGCGGGGATCCGCGCGATCGCCTCCGCGGCGGTCCCAGCGTCACCGACGACCTCGATGTCAGGCTCCGCGTCGAGCAGCTGGTGCAGTCCCAGCCGGACCACCTCGTGGTCGTCGAGCAGAAACACCTTGATCGCCATACCGACTCCTTCGGATTCCGGACACTCCTCCGAAGGATCGCTCCCGCGGTCAGCCGAGGGCCAGGGTCAACGGTCCCGGGCCCACCGGGACCTTCGGCGGGAACGGGCCGAGCGGCCCTGGTCGCTCAGGACATCGGCCCCTGCCCGCCCGGGCCCGGAATTGATTGTCTGAAGATGGCACATCGATGCGAAAGGGACTGCGATGGACAGCAGGTCACAGACCACACCAACGCCGAGCGACCTCGGCCTCCGGATCCGGCGGCGCCGGCTGGCGCTCGGCCTGAGTACCGCGGAAGTTGCCGAACGCACCGGCTCGAGCATCGAACGCATCGAGCAGATCGAGACCGGCCCGTTCGCGCTGACCGGCGGCGGACTCGTCCGCCTGGCCCGCGCTCTCGACACCGACGTCGACGATCTCACCTCGCCGCGCCGTCCCCGGACTCCTCACCGCGCGCCGATCGCGCCGGTCCTCGATCCGATGCGCCGCGAGGAATGCATCACGCTGATCGACGCCCGTGACGTCGGCCGGATCGCGTACAACCGAGCCGACGAGCTGGTGGTGATCCCGGTCAACTACTGCCACCTCAACGGACTGATCATCTTCCGGACCGCGGCCGACAGCGCGGTCGCGCAGTACGACCTGGCCCCGGTCGCGTTCGAGCTGGACGACCTCGACGAAGGAATGCGAGAGGGCTGGAGCGTCCTGGTGAACGGGATCGTCCGTCCGGCCACGCCCGAGGAGAGCCAGCTCGCCCGCGGCCGGGTGGAGCCGTGGGCCGGCGGCACCCGCGAGACCTGCATGGTCGTCGAGCCCCACCGCATCACCGGCCGACGCATCCGGTCCGGGTGAGCACGAGAACACGAAAGGGGTCGCACCGTCGCCGGACGGCGAGGCCCTTTTCGTGCTTTGTCAGCGATCCAGCTCATGCTCGCGCAGGCATCCCCGCGCCGACCATCCAGGCCGTGCCGGAACCGATCGAATGCATCATTGCTGCTCCTCACGGCTCCGATCGGATCAGTACGTCGGCACGACGGCGTCGCTGTGCCGGGAGCTGTGCAGCTCGTGCCCACGCTCGGCCGTGGCCGGGTGATGCGGCACGACGGCAACCGGGCACGTCATCGCCGCGACCGAACGGCGCGCCACCGGGTCGATCGGCAACGGGCCCGCATGCGCCCCTACCACGACCAGCCCCACGTCGGCGCTCTCGCGCACGAGCGCGGCGGCCGGCTGGCGACTGCTCAGGAACCGCGTCACCTTGACGGCCGGGAACCGGCTCGTCCACCGCGCGAGTGTCTCCGAGAGCATGTGATCCGCCCGGCTGATCCAGGTGTGGTCCGGATCGCCGTCGTCGAAGGCGTGCTCAGCCGGCAGTCCGGCGTGTACGACGACCAGGTCGGCTTCACGGCCGGCGGCGACGCCGAACGCGAACTCGAGTGCTTCCGTGCACAGCGCCGTACCATCGATGCCCACGGCAACCTTCCGGTCGAGCAGCGACGGCTTCCAGGTTGCCGGTACGACGACCACCGGGCAGCCGGCCCGGCCGGCCAGCGTCAGGCTGACCTGCGTGTTGACAAGGCGCTGCGCGCCCCGGCTACGGGACCGCCTGACCACGAGCATCCGCGCGTTCCGTGCCGCGTGCGCGAGTACCCGCACCCGCGATCCCTCACCGGCGACCGCGGCCAGCTCGGTCGCATAGCCGTCACGATGCCGGACATGCGCGACAGCTGCCCGCAGCGCGTCGTCCGCGTGCTCGGCCGGAGACCTCGGGGCGTATCCCGGCATCATCGGCGTGTACGAACTGTGCGCGGAGTACGGCGCGACCAGTACGAGTTCCGCACCGGCCCGAAGCGCCTCCGCGGACGCGTAGTCCACCACTCGCAGGTTCTCCGCACTGCCGTCGACCTCGACCACCACGGGTCCGGTCCGGTTCCAGGTACTCATCTCACGTGCCTTCCTTCAATTCACTCCGGCTGCCGAAACGATCGCCAGCGGGCAGGTTGCGTGGTGCAGGACACCTCGGGTCACCGAGCCGAGGAGGAAGGACGCCACCTTGGTGTGGTGGCGGGTGCCGATTACCAGGAGCTGGGCGTCGGCCTGCTCGGCGGCGGTGATGATGCCGTCGATCGGGTGACCCCGGCGGACATCGGTCCGGATGGTCAGCTCCGGGTATTTCGCGCGCCACTCGGCGGCGACGTTCTCGAAGTGGCGCTCGGCGTTCTCGGACCATTCGGCGCTCACCCCGGCCGAGTTCATCGCGTCCCAGCTGAGGACGACCGGCAGGTCCCAGACGTGCACCAGCCGGACCGGCAGGTCGCGCTCGATCGCCGCGGCGATCGCGAACTCGATGACGGCGGCGTTGTCGTCGCCGTCATCGAGGGCAACGAGCACCGGTCCGGCGTGATCGGCAGGCTTCCAGTGGTCGGGCACGATGACGACGGGCACCGACGCGTACGCCGCGACCGCTTCCGAGGTCGACCCGATCAGCAGGCGTTTGAACGTCCCCATGCCCCGCCGGCCGACAACCAGCATCCGGCTGCCGGCGGCGAGCTCGACCAGCGTCCGGGCTGGTGCCCCGGCTCTGAGGTCGGCTTCGTGGTCGAGCCGGCCGGCGCTCTCGTCCAGGTACTTCTGGACCTGGTCAACCAGCTCCATCGACGCGTCGTCCACCGCGTCCGGCTCCCAGCCCGGTGAGCGCCGGAGCTTCTCCTCGATGACGTGCACCGCGTGGAGGGGCTCCCGCCGGAGCAGACACTCCTGCAGGGCCCACTCCAGCGCGCCGGTGTCCCGCCAGGAGCCGTCGACTCCGACGTGGATGACCGGCTTCACAGTCATCTCGGTCACCGCAGCCACGGGTACTTGCGGACAAAGTTTAGGCTGCTCCACCACTTGCCCAGACCCCATACGTTGCCAGCGGCAACCAGCGCGAGAACGATCAGCGTGATGGCGCCGAGGATGTGGTCGTCCAGGACCGGGTTGTTCTCCGGCGGCAGGTTCGCCGACCACATCAGCAGGTACAGCAAGGTCCCGGCGACAGCCGCGATCCGCATCCCGATGCCGAGCGTCAGCGCGAGCCCGATGCCGGCCAGGCCGATCATGAACAGCGGCGTGACCCACCAGTCACCGACCAGCGAGTGGTAGAAGCTGCTCATCGGGCCACTGGTGCCCTTGCCCAGGAAGCCGGCCGTCGGATCGCCACCGTCGATCCAGCCCTTGCCGGACGGGGTCGCGTAGCCGAGGCCGAACAGCTTGTCGACGAAAGCCCACAGGAACTCGAGCCCGAAGGCGATCCGCAGTACGGCGATCGCACGCCCGGCCGCCGTCGTGATGACGGGGAGCCGATCGCCGTCAGGCTCCATCGCAGGAACCGGCAGGCGGCTCTGATGCGGCGTGGTGGTCATGATCTCGTCCTTTCGTTGATTCCGACACTTCGATCGTGGCTGCTGGGAGCCGCCGCGGTCAGGGCCGTTGTCACCCGAGCGCCGCCAGCCAAAAGGCCCGTCGACTTCGGGACTCATGCCGCTGGGCCACGCCGCCGGCCGGGGCCAGGCTGGAGAGCACGAGACGACGACGATCGGACCGCAGATGAACACGACCGCAGTTCTCACCGACGACGAGGTGGGCATCCTGCTCGCAGCCGCTGTGCAGGCGCCGTCGATCCACAACACACAGCCCTGGCGCTTCGAGGTCCAGGGCCCGGTGATCGACGTACTCCTCGACGAGGAACGCACGCTCGCCGTCGCCGACCCGGTGGGCCGTGCGGCCCGCATCGGGATCGGCGCAGCGGTCTTCAACCTCCGGGTGGCTGCCGGGATGCTCGGTCACGAGTCGCGCGGCGTGCCGAACCCGGACCCGATGCTCCCTCAGGTCGCGGCTCGCCTCTTCCTCGCCGCCCGGACGTCGCCGGTGCCCGACCTCAGCCGCCTGTACGGCGAGGTCGGTCGACGGCATACGTACCGCGGTCCCCTGCTGAGCCGCAGCGTGCCGCCGAACGTGCTGCACAAGCTCGACGAGGCGGCCCACGCCGAGGGGGCCGACCTGCATTGGCTCGGTCCGGCCGAGGTGACCGAGCTCGGCTCCATGCTGCGGCGGGCCGACTCCGACGATCTGCACGACGAGGACCGCCTGCACGAACGCCTGCAGTGGATCGGCGGGGATCGGCCAGCTGACGGCATCCCTGCCAACGCGCTCGGTCCGCTCCCGGCTCGCCACTCGTTGGTCCGCGACCTGTCCGCCGGCTTCGACAGCGCTCAGCGCAGCCGGGCCGTGTACGAGCCGGACCCGACCATCGCCGTGCTCTGTACTCCGGACGAGGACACCGCCGCCTGGGTGCGAGCCGGCCTCGCCCTCCAGCGGGTCCTGCTGGTGGCGACGACGTACGACCTTGCCGCCTCGTTCCTCAACCAGGTGATCGAGCGCACCGAACCGCGGTACCAGCTCCGGGACCTGATCGGCGACCACTCCTGGCCGCAGATGGTGATCCGCATCGGTTACCCCGCACAACCCGCCGGCCGGACGCATCGCCGCGACTGGCGCGAATCCTTCGACCAGTGGTTCTGATCCATCCAGACCGAGGAGACCGATCATGTCTGTCCAGTCCGCGCCCGTAGTCGTCGGATACGACGGCTCGCCGTCGAGTCATATCGCGGTCCGATGGGCGACCGCGGAAGCCGTCCGTCAACTGGCGCCGCTGCGGATCGTCGAAGCGTTCGAGCTGGTCGTCGTCTCGCGACCGTCACCCGGCGGAGCCGCACCGCTCGAAGCTCTGCGCGCGAACCGCCAGAAGGGCCTCGACGCCCTCGCTGAGAGGATCCGTCTCGAGCACCCGGGGCTACCGGTCGAAACGTGTCTCGAGGGCGGCATGGCTGCCCGGACGTTGGTCGAGCAGGCCGAGCAGGCCCGGCTGGTTGTTCTCGGTTCACGCGGTCTGGGCGGCTGGAGCGGGCTGATGGTCGGGGCGGTCGCGGCACAGGTGAGCACACATGCCCAATGCCCGGTCATCGTCGTTCCGACCGAGCGGCCCCCACACACCGATGAAGGACGAACGGTGGTCGTCGGTGTCGACGGTTCGAAGGCGTCCGTGAAGGCGATCGACTTCGCCTTCGACCAGGCCGAGTGGATGCACGCGCAGGTGGTCGCCGTCCACGCGTGGACCTCGCCGTTCGTCACCTACACCGACGACGTGTCGATACTCCAGTTCGACGAGGAGAAGGTGAAGGAACAGGCCCGCCTGCTCGTCGCCGAGTCCCTGGCCGGCGCGGCCGCCGATCATCCCGATGTGCGGTGGACGACCGACCTCGTCAGCGGCTCAGCCGCCGAGGCGCTCATCCGCCGGGCCGACTCGGCCGACCTGGTCGTCGTAGGCTCCCGCGGCCATGGCGGTTTCACCGGCCTGCTCCTCGGCTCCATCGGCCAAAGCGTCCTGCACCACGCCCACTCCCCTGTCGCCATCGTCCGCTGACCTCGCGTACGACCTGGGAGTTCTGTCGTG
Source organism: Kribbella pratensis (assembly GCF_004365355.1). GTDB lineage: Bacteria > Actinomycetota > Actinomycetes > Propionibacteriales > Kribbellaceae > Kribbella. The sequence goes on from NZ_SODP01000001.1 coordinate 2,313,036, forward strand.
GTCAACGTCGCGGGCTCCTAGTAGAACGGGCCGGCTGTAGGAGCAGTGTCGTCGAAGAGGAAGGTCAGCTGGTTCCGGACACCGACAACGCCGTCGACCGCGCCGATCAAATCCTCGGCGAACGTGACCGTACTGCGCTTCTCCACCTGACCCTTCAAGGTGACCACACCCTCGAGAACACTCACGTCGACCGCGAAGTGGTCATCCCACAGGTGCCGATCGACGACATCACGACGTACCCGGGCGAGGATCTCCTGATCCGGGGCAAGGAAGGCGCTGAGCAGGTCGGACCGGGTCACGATGCCGGCGAGCTTGTCGTCGTCCATGACGACCAGACGGGTGATCTTGCGAGTCGCCATCAGCCGAGCAGCCTCGTCGAGGGTGCATCTGCCTTCGATGGTGACGGCCGGGCTCGTCATCAGCTGGCCTGCGGTCAAGGCCTCGGCCTTGACCCGGTCCCTCCAGTGGAACCAGCTCTTCGCGGTCCGTTGGTACTGCTCCTTGCGCAGCAAGTCGGTCTCGGAGACGATTCCGGCCACAGCGCCGTACCCGTCGTGGACCGGGACCGCGCTGATGTGGTGCTCCGCCAGCGTCGCGGCGACCGCCTTGAACGGTGTATCCGCGGCGACGGTCACGACCTCGGTCGTCATCACGTCGGCAACTGTCAGCAGGTGCTTCATCAGGACTCCTTGTGCCGGCGGACGACCGCGACCGGTGCGTCCGCGTGGTGTAACAGGCTTTGGCTGACGGATCCCAGCAGCAGACCGGTGACACCACCGCGGCCGCGAGAGCCGACCACCATCAGCGACGCGTCCTCCGACAGCTCGATCAGCCGAGCGCTCGCTCGGCCCTCGAGCAACGAAGCGGTCACCCTCACCGTCGGGAACTTGTCCCGGTACGGTTCGAGGCTCTCGGCCAGCCAGTTCGTCAGCAGCTCTTCCGTGCTCGCGATCGGCGACACGTGCTGGTCCAGCGGCTGCCAGCAGTACACGACCCGAAGCGGCTGACCGGTCCGGGCCGCCTCCTCGAAGGCGAACTCCACTGCCTCGGCCGACTCTGTCGACCCGTCGCTGCCCACAACCACCGGTCCGGTACGCCGTTCACCGCGCACGACGACGACCGGGCAGGGCGCCTTCGCGGCGACCGACGTCGCCACCGACCCCATCACCGCGGCCGACACCTTGTTCCGCGACCGGGTCCCGACGACCACCAACTCGGCCTGACCCGCCTCGAGCAGGATCGCGTTCGCCGCATCCGAGTTCGCCAGCCAGCCCGAGCCGCCGTCGCGCCCGAGCCGGTCCCGCGCGTACTGCACCGCGTGGTCCAGCTCATGCTGGAACTTGTCCAGCGGCATCGGCGGTGGAACGTACCCTTCCACGCCCAGCGCCGGCCACCGGCTGAGTTCGTTCAGGTAGGCGCGGACCACCCGGACCGCCAGCCCGCGCCCCTCGGCCGCATCGACGGCCCAGTGCAACGCAAGCTGACTCTCGGACGTGTCATCGACACCCACGAGGATGTACTTCCTCATCGACCTGTTCCCTTTCATCGATTCGGGTGCTGGACGAGGATCTTCTTCAAGCCGTCGACGAAGCCCAGCGATTCGTCGTACCCGCGTTGCCGTGGATCCGGATCTCGAACATCACGTCACCCGGGCCCAGGCCCCGGAGTAGTCCGGGGCGTCGATGGTCACGGCGGGGATCGCCCGGCGCCGGACCTCGACCACGGACAGGTCGCCGGAGCAACCGTCCTTGGCCCATTCCAGCTCCATCGGATGCTTGAAGAGCCGGTCCGCGATGACCGACCAGCCGGCGATCTCCCGGATCTCGTCGTCGGTCAGCACCAGGCCGGTCTGCTCCGACGGTGTCGCCGGAACGGTGCGGGTTCCGCGCGGATCGGCGTACACGGTCTTGGCGCGCTTGGCGCCGCGGTGCTTCACGATCAACGACCGGCCACCGGGGTGCACCGAATACAGATCGGCGTCGGTGGCCGGTGGCGATCCCAGTCCCCAACCGGCCATGATGCGGACGAACGTGCTCTCGCCGTACGCCGTTCCCGAGCCGCCGAGGTCCGAACGCACCATCCGTTGCACGGTCACCGGCATCACCGCCGCCAGCTGGTCGGCGCCGATCACCTCGCGGTTGCCAACGGCAACGGCACTGAACAGCGACGCGAAGCAGCGTCGGCACGCGGCCAGCACGTCGGCACCGCAACGCAGATGCAGGAACACCTCTTCGCGACCGTCGTCCTGCGGTGCGACCGGGCTGCACCGGACGGCAACCTCTGTGCCCTCGCCACCCAGCGCGGCGTAGGCTCGCAGGATCTCGTCGGCCACCGTTGCCGGCAGCGACGCGTCCCGGAAGGCCGTCCGGATCGCCGCGGCGACCACGACCAGATCCCGGCCGGCCCGGAACCGGCGCATCTCCTGCGCGATCACCGGACCGAGACGATTCGCCTCGACGAAGGAGCGGTACGCCGACGCGGTCACCACGAACCCCTCGGGCACCTGAACGCCCTCGTCGGCCAGTACGCCGAGGCGAGCGTTCTTCACGCCGACCTGATCCGGGTCCACCCCGTCCTGAAGCTGGACGATCGTCTTGCTGTTCATGACTGCTCCCATCACAACGACCTGGCGACGAGTTCGGTCAGGTCGACCAGGCGGCTCGTGTAGCCCCACTCGTTGTCGTACCAACCGAAGACCTTGACCAGGTGGTCCTGGACCTGCGTGAGTTGCGCGTCGAAGATGCACGACGCTGGGTCGCCGATGATGTCGCGGGACACGATCGGATCCGTGGTGTAGCGCAAGATGCCCTTGAGTGGTCCGGCCGCGGCGTCGGCGAAGGCCTGGTTGACCTGGTCGACGGTGACGGTTTCGGACAGTTCGACCGACAGGTCGGTGAGTGAGCCGTCCTCGACCGGGACGCGGACGGCGACGCCGTCGATCTTTCCCGCCATCGCGGGGATCACGAGGCCGACCGCCCGGGCCGCGCCGGTGCTCGTCGGGATGAGGTTCGTGGCGCCGGAGCGACCGCGGCGCAGATCCTTGTGCGGCGAGTCCAGCAGCACCTGGTCGTTGGTGTAGCTGTGGATCGTCGTCATCAGTCCGCGCTCGATACCGAACGCGCTGTGCAGCACGGACACCATCGGCGCGACGCAGTTCGTCGTACACGAGGCGTTCGAGATCACATGGTGAGCGGCCGGGTCGTAGCTGTCCTCGTTGACGCCGAGGACGACCGTGGTGTCGACGTCCTTGCCGGGCACCGACAGGATGACCTTGCGAGCGCCGGCGATCAGGTGCGCCCCGGCGGTTTCGCGAGTGCGGAACTTGCCGGTCGACTCGATCACGATGTCGACGCCGACACCGGCCCAGTCGAGCTTGGCCGGATCACGCTCGGCGGTCGCCCGAAGGGTGCGTCCGCCGACCGTGATCGTGTCGTCGGTGTGCCCGACTTCTGCTTTCAGGGGCCCGTAGGTCGAGTCGTACCGCAGCAGGTGCGCGAGTGTCGCGGGTGCCGCGACATCGTTGATCGCGACCACCTCGATGCCGCTGGACGTCCGTTCGAGCACGCAGCGCAGGTAGTCCCGTCCGATCCGCCCGAACCCGTTGATTCCGACCCGTACGCTCATGATCGACCCTTCAGTCGGTTGCTTCGTTCTCTTTCATTCGACCGGTGTCACCGAGGCGCCTGCAGAGTCGAAGGTCCCGCCTTCGGCCGCCGGACGACCGCCAGGCCGACAGTCAGCGTGCCGAGCAGCAGGAACAGGCCCGAACCGGCCAGAACTCCGATCCACAGCGCCTGCAGGCCAGGTGCGGTGGCGCCGACATCGGCCCGGACACTCACGTCCTGACTGCCGTCCGGCGCCATCACGACAAGCGTCCAGTCGCCGTTCTCGAGCGGCCAGGTGATCGTCTGCATGCCTGTAACGGCCGCCTGCACACGCCAGATGTTCAGCTGGGCCGGTGCCGTCGACGGCTCGCTGCCGGCATGCTCGGCGTACGTCGTGTGGCTCGGGCCGACGGCCTTGACCGTTGTGTACTCGACGCCGCTCAGATACCTCTGCACGTCCGTGGCCGACGCGAGCCCGACGAAAACCGGACTGCCGTCGACCGGCGCGACGCGCACCCGGGCATCACCGAACCACCGGTGCGGAACCGTCGCGGAGCCGGCACTGATCGTCAGCCGCTCACTCGCCAGCGCATACCCGCCGGTGCTCAAAGTCACGGTGTCCGAAGTGACGAAGCCCGCGGTGTCACGGCGTCCCTGATCCAGCCAGGCCAGTGTTCCGCCGATTGCCAGCCCGACCACCGAAGCCAGGGTCACGAGGATGCCGGTGACCAGCGCGATGGTCCGTCCGGCCGACATCCGCAGCTCGGGTTCGTGCGGTGCCGGCTGTGGTGGTACGGCGGGCGTGGGGTGCCGCAACGGGTCGTCCAGCCTCGTCGTGCCCGGATCGTCGCCGCCCAGGTCCAGGCGGAACGGCGGGTACTGGTCGACCATCAGTCCGGCGTACGCCGCGACTCGCAAGGCCCAGCGGTCCATGCCGAGGACGAGGTCGAAGATCGGCCGCGGATACCGGCCGGTGAACAGCAGCGCGACCGCGGCGATCAGGACGAGCAGACCGACCAGGCCCGAGGCCCAGCCCTGCTTGTCGGCCTGCACGGCGAACCAGGTCCCGCCGCCGAGGAAGAACCCGACCACCAGATAGTGCGGGATCGCGAGCAACCACCACTTGACCAGAACCAGTCCGCGCGACAGGTGCTCCGGATACGCGATTTCCAGATGGGCCGGATAGTCCGGCACATCGTGCAGGGTGAACGGCGGGTAGCGGTCGGTGCCGAGCGCGCCGTAGGCGTAGAACTGCACGCGCCAGGTCCAACGCAGTACACCGACGTTGAAGTCGAAGATCCCGCGTGGGTACCGTCCGGTGAACAGGATCGCGAAGAAAGCCACGAAGCTCAGTGCCACGAACGCGATCCACAGCACCGCGAGCACGAACAGGTGCGGAATCACCAGCACCCACTTCACCAGCCACAGCCACCGATTCAGCCGGTCGTCGAGTGCCCCGTCCACCCGGACCGGATACGTCGTCGTACTCATGACGCTCTCCTTCCGTCACTGCCAGGCTGTGCCGCCGCCGGCGACCTCAGCAGAGCCGAAGGTCCTGCTGACAGCGCGCCTTGATGCCCTGTCCGGCCGACCGGCGCCGGCAGACGGTGAAGGTGAGAGGAAGGAGAGAGTCATGAACGACGAGAGACTCGTCGACCGGGTCGATCCGCCGCCGACGGACGACCAACTGCGCGCACAGGCTCTGACCGAGCTCCGGAAGCGGCGCGAACTCGCCAGTCACGTCCTGGCGTTCGTCATGGTGAACACCTTCGTGGTGATCGTCTGGTACGCCAGTGGAGCTGGCTTCTTCTGGCCGGTGTTCCCGATCTTCGCCTGGGGCATCGGGATCGTCTTCCATGCCTGGGACGTGCTGTGGCCGCAGCCGAGTGAGACCGCGGTCCGGGCGACGATGGACCGGATCGCACACCGACACTGACGAGAACCGACTGGGCCGGCCCTGGAGCGGGCCGGCCCCTTCGAGCGAACGCCGGGCCGATGGACGGCCGTAGCGCCCCAAAGACCCGTCCGGGCCATGACCTGCTGTGATCTGGGTGACAGATGCGAGATGGTTCGGGGATGAGTGCTGCGAAGAAGAAGCGGTTGCCGAGGAAGCTGTACGACCAGGAACTGCTGCGGCTGCAGGCGGAGCTGGTGAAGCTGCAGGAGTGGGTCCGCGTCGAGGGCGAGAGAGTGGTGGTGATCTTCGAGGGACGCGACGCCGCCGGGAAAGGCAGCACGATCAAACGGGTGACCGAGTTCCTGAATCCCCGCGTCGCGCGGATCGTCGCCCTCCCCGCGCCGACCGAGCGGCAGCGGACCGAGTGGTATTTCCAGCGGTACGTCGAGCACCTGCCGGCGGCCGGCGAGATCGCGCTGTTCGACCGCAGTTGGTACAACCGCGCCGGTGTCGAGCGCGTGATGGGGTTCTGCACGAACCAGGAGTACGCGCGCTTCCTGCATCAGTGCCCGATCTTCGAGCGGCTGCTGGTCGAGGACGGAGTACTGCTCCGCAAGTACTGGTTCTCGGTCAGCGACAGCGAGCAGGAGAACCGGTTCCGCAGCCGCCTCGAAGACCCGATGCGACGCTGGAAACTCTCGCCGATGGACCTCGAATCGATCACCCGCTGGGAGGACTACTCCCGCGCCAAGGACGAGATGTTCGTCCACACCGATATCCCCGAAGCACCCTGGTACGTGGTCGAGAGCGAGGACAAACGCTCCGCGCGGATCAACATGATCGCCCACCTGCTGTCGACCGTGCCGTACCACGAGGTCCAGCGACCGCCGCTGGAACTACCACCGCGGCCGCCGACCAAGGGATACGAACGCACGCCCCGCGAGATGCAGACCCAGGTCCCGGACCACGCGGCCGAACTCCGGCGCTAGGGGTCCAAGGTCCCGGTCCGCGGGGACCGATCGGCCGGTGCGGAAGGCAGTGCGGGCGGCTCATGCTCGGAGCATCTGCTCTGGAGGTGGACCGTGCGTCAGCTGCATTCGAAGGTCGTCGCCGTGCCATGGGCGCGGCGCTTGGTGATCGATGCCGGTAGAGCTGCACGCCGCCGGCATGCCATTCATGGCTTGATCGAGGTCGACGTGACGTCGGCCCGCGGGGCGTTGCAGCGACACCTCGAGACGACCGGGGAGAATCTCTCGTTCACCGCCTTCGTGACCAGCTGCGTTGCTCGTGCGGTCGCGGCAGACCCGACGGTGCAGGCGTATCGCGACTTCCGCGGCCGCGAGGTGATCTTCGATCAGGTCGATATCGGCCTGCCCGTTGAGGTCGATCTTGACGGAACGTCCTTTGCGTTCACTCACGTGCTGCGGGATGCCGGCCGCCGTACCGTGCCGGAGCTGTCTGAGGAAATCCGCGCGGTGAAGGCGGATCCGCAGCTCAGTCCATCGGTCCACAAGGCTCCCTGGGCACACGCCTATCTGATGCTTCCGGGCTTCGCCCGCACCCGCTTGCTCGGCGCACTGCACCGGCTGCCCTACCGGCAGCGGGCACTCGCCGGGACTGTCGGCGTGACGGCCGTCGGAATGTTCGGCGCCGGCGGCGGCTGGGGCATCGCCTTCCAACTCCACACGCTCAGCATCGTCATCGGCGGCATCACACGCCGCCCGGTCCTCTTCCAAGGCCGCCTCGTCGAACGTGATTGGTTGCAGCTGACCATAAGCGTCGATCACGACGTCGTCGACGGTGCCCCCACGGCCCGCTTCGTACGCCGCCTCCGCGAGCTCCTGACCGCTAGCGACGGTATCCCCCTTGCGGCCCCGAGGAGATCGGCATGAGCCCCCGACCATCCCTCGCGCCGGCGCTCAGATGAAGATGATCTGGGCGCCGTCGGTTTTTTCGATGAAGTCGGCGGCGCTGATGATGGCTTCTACGTCGTCGTACAGGTCGGACTCGTCCAGGTGCATCATGTCGGCGGACATCCGGCAGGCCCAGAGGTGGCCGCCGGAGGCGACGATCTGCTCGAGGAACTCCGGCATGTCGGGGACGCCGATGTCGTGGATCTGCTTCTTCATCTGGTGGGTGGCCATCGCGGTCATCCCGGGCAGGCCGCCAAGCCCTTGCGGCAGGTGGGTGGCGGTGTTGCCGAGCATCGTGAACTTGAGGTCGTTCATCCGCGACTTGGTGATCATGTCGAAGCCCCAGAACGTGAAGAACAGATGCGTCTCTACGCCTTCGCCGAGCGCCGCGTTGGCCAGGATCAGAGCCGGGTAGGCCATGTCGAGGTTGCCCTTCGAGCAGATGATCGCGAGCTTGCGGCCTTGCGTTGCCTCGTCGCCGAAGTCGGGGACGACCAGTGGAGTGCTGTCGGTGGTGGTCATGACGGTGCCTTCTCTCAGACGCAACCGCGGGGCTTCGGCAGGCCGGCGACGTACGCCATCTTCTTGGCCGGCTTGCCCGGGAACAGGGTGAACAGCTGCTTGATCGGCATCCCGGTCAGGACCGAGACCCTGCGCAGGGTGGCGGTCTCGCCGTGCGAGGGGTAGTCCGCGCGCAGGAAGCGGATCGCCTTCCAGTGCTCGTCGGTGAGTTCGATGCCGATCCTCGCGGCCAGTTCTGCCGCGAGATCCTCGCTCCATTCGCCGTACTCGGTCAGGAACCCCTCGGAGTCGACATGGATGGTGGTCATGGTCGGACCTCCTCGCCCGGTCGGTGTTTGCCGGTCATGGACATCTTGTTCGGCACCGGCAGGCGCCGCCCGGGAAGCAGCAGGTGCCAGTAGATCCAGCGGAACGCGAGCTTCCCCCAGTGGTTCGCCTTGGTCTCGCGGAGCAGGGACAGCGGGCCGAGTCGCCCGAGCGGGTACCGTCCGGGCAGCGGTTCGGTGTCGTAGTTGAAGTCGATCAGCAGTCCCTTGCCGTCACCGGTCTCCACGAAGCAGTTCGCGTGGCCGTCGAAGCGGTGCGTCATCGCGCGGCCGTCGACGTACTGGAGGAAGTTCTCGACGAAGATCTCGCTCGAGAAATGTGCGACCGAGCCGGCCTTCGACGTCGGCAGATCGTTGGCGTCGCCAACGGCGAAGACGTCCGGGTGTGCTATCGACTGCAGCGTGCGCTTGTCGACCGGGACGTAGTTCAGCTCGTCGCCGAGACCGGAGTCGCCGAGGAAGTCCGCACCCATGTTCAGTGGAACGGTCACCAGCAGGTCGTATCCGATCTCACGCTCGTCGTAGCTGACCAGCGTCTTGCGCTCCGCATCGATCCGCTCCACCAGGAAGTCGGTCTCGACGGCGATCTTGCGTTCGTCCAGCAGACGGCCCAGGAAGCGCGACGCGACCGGTTTCGTGAAGGCGCCGTCCAGCGGCGTCACGTACACGATCTCGACCTGGTCCCGCATCCCTCGCCGACGGAAGAACGCCTCGGCAAGGAACGTGAACTCCAGCGGCGCCACCGGGCACTTGATCGGCTGATCCACCACGTGGACGACGAGGCGGCCGCCGGGGAACGATTGCAGGGCATCGCGAACGGCCAACGCGCCGTCGTAGGTGTAGAAGTCGTGAATGCTTCGATGCCATTGAGGTCCCAGCATTCCCGGTGTCTGATCGGGTCGCGGGCTGGTGCCGGTGGCGATGACGAGGTAGTCGTAGCCGACCACTCCGCCGTCCGCGAGCCGGACCGTCTTGTTCTCCGTATCGAGCGCGCCGACCTCGCCGATCAGCAACTGGATCCCTCGCCGCAGCAAACCTCGCCGTGACTTCAGCAGGTCCGGCGGTTCCGGCTCGAACGGGACGAACAACAGTCCCGGCTGGTACAAGTGTTCCGGGTCGCGGTCGATGACAGTGATCTGCCATTCGTCGAGCGCCAGCCGGCGCCTCAGCTTGTTGGCCACCATCGTGCCGGCGGTGCCGGCACCCAATATCACCAACCGTCTCATCACAGCCATCCCTTCGTGAGCCGGCCCGGTCAGGTGCACCTGACCGGGCCGGGATGTGTCAGTCGGTGTGGTCGATCGTGATCGAACGCGCCTCGGCAGCTTTCGCCGACAGCGGCACGGTCACCTCGAGGATTCCGGCCGTGTACTTCGCGACGACCGCCTGCTCGTCTGCACCGTCCGGTAGCAACACCCGGCGGGTGAGCGCGCCGTAGTGGAACTCCGAGCGCGCACCGTCGTGCTCCTCCTGTTGACGAGTCGCGGAGATGGTGAGCATCCCGTTCGCGACCTCGACCTTGATGTCCTTCGCCGGGTCCAGGCCGGGCAGCTCCGCGCGAACGACGTACTTGTCCTCTTCGGTGAACTCCTCGATCCGGACGCCACGCATCGTTACCGGCATGGTGAACAGGTTCGGCAAGCCCTCGGCCCACTCGAACAGGTCCGCGAGCTGCCGCCGGCCGTCCCTGCGCTGCAGCGTCGTCATGCTGTCTCCTTCCGCTCGTCTTTCTCGTCACCTCCACCACACCTCGCGCCAGGTCCGCACAGCAGGGCCGAACGCACCGCATTACACGGACCTTCGGCCCTGCGGCCGGACGCCACCCCGACCGCTCCTCCTCGAGATCATCGTCTGGATCGTGCTGTTTCCGTGGGTCCTGGCCACGGCTGTCTGGACCATCAGCTGGTCCGAAGGCCTCCGCCTCAGCCGACCGGGACACGGGAGCGGGCAAGGCTGGGCGTGCGCATCGCGAGAAGTGAGGTGCCGATGCCGTAGGTGAGGAAGTTGCCCTCGGGGAAGATCTCCACGATGCGGCACTCGGCCATCCGTTCGGCCGGAACCAGGGTCGCCAGTTCCGACGACACCGACGTGATGTCGGGTCGACCGGTCGTGTGTACGACTGCGCGCGCGTGGAAGCTGATCGTGGCCGGAGGGATCGGGAACAGCAGTGCGAGCAGGCCACCACGCCGTACGGGCACCGTCACCGCGACCTGATCTGTTGCGGGGATGTGCAGCGCCTTCCAGCTGTCCGGCGCGACCGCGACATACAGCCTGCCATGAGCGGCCGCGTACACGACTCCGCTCGAGCGCGGCTCACCGGTCGGTGTCACGTAGCTCAGCACCGCGAACGATGCTTTCGCGATCTGTCGCCAGACCTGTTCCCTGGTCGGTTGCCCGTTGCCAGCGGCAATCTTTTGGGCTGCTGTTCTGGTCATGCTCGCTCCTCGTGTCGTGCTGGTTGGGTCGCGGACGGTTCCAGCCCGGCGGAGGCCGCGGTGTGGCGCCGCCCACCGTGCTCATCACAACCTCCCTTTGGTACTTCGAGTCTCGGCCGAACATATGACTCGAACCACGGGCCTCAGGCCCCACTCCGAAAGCCGGAGGACCCGCCTCCGATGGTCGTTGAGAGCCGCCACCCCAGGCCTTTCACCGCCACCGGACGGGACCGAGGACGACTTCCCGGGCATGGCAGAACCGCCGAACCCTGAATCGGGCCGGCGGTTCTGGCTGTGTGGGTCAGGCGGTGCTGGGTGTCGGGTTGGTGAGTTTCGGCATGACCTCGGCTTCGGCCGGAACCCGGCGCAGGTGGGCGTAGCCCAGAGCTGACAGGACCAGCAGGAGCCCGGCCGCCACGAACGCGGTGATGGCGGCGATCAGGGCGATCTGGCCCATCTTGCCGAACGCGTAGGCGTTGAGCAGCAGGCCACGCAGCGTCTCACCACGGAAGACGGTCTGGACCTGGCCGGCCAGCTTGGTGTCGTTGGGGTTGGCCAGCGACTCAGCCGACAGCTGCGAGTACGTCTTGCCACCGGCCATCTCGTTGATGTGCACGGCGATGAAGTGGTTCGCGTACGCCTCGGCCTGGGCGCCGGTCACCAGCTGCTGCCCGGCGTACTGCGACAGGTACGGCTTGACGGCCGGATCGTTGAGGGACTCGCTGCCTGCCTTCGGGAAGTAGATCTGCTGGGCGGCGAGCTGACTGTGGACCTGGTTGTCCACGAAGTTGTGGGCCCACAGCAACAGACCGCCCGCCGCGACCAAGACGATCGCGAGGACAAGTCCGGCGGAGGTGAGCAACGCGTCGAAAGTCTTGCGGCGCATGATCGGTTCCTTTCGAGCCGCGAGGTGCGGCGGCAGAGTGGTGAACGTTGTTGCTTAGAGTCTTCGTCCATATCGCCGCCACCACTACGCACCTAACGGCCCTCCTCCGTAGGCCTATAGACCCGAATTCGTCCCGCCGACCGGCACGGCCAACCTCGGCGACGGCTTGAATCCCTTGACGATGAGGTAGATGCCGAACGACAACTCCCAGAAGAACTCCGGGATCGTCGCGATGCCCTGGACCGTGCCGCCGCGCTCGATGACGTCGAACATGACGGCGATCCCCGAGATCACGATCAGCGGGCCGCCGATGAGCCCGAGCATCGCCATGCCGCGTGGCACCAGACCGGACCGGTACATCAGGTAGCCCAGGATGATTCCGTTCGCGAAGCCGGCGCAGAATCCGGGTCCGATCAGGAATGCCCGATCATAGATCGCGACGAAGACCTGGCCGAGTGCAGCGCCGGTGCCGGCCGTTCCTTGCTGCCGCATGAACACGAAGGTGAGCAGGCTGACGATGCCGATCGCGATGAACATGGCCTCGACCAGGCGCGCAGCGACGTACCCCAAGGCAAGGCTCTCGCTGAATCGCCGGTAGATCGCGTACGGCACGACAGCGGTGCCGATGTTGGCGATGATGACAATGAGTTCGAGGGTGGCGCCCAGAGCCACACTCGCGGTGGGGTCGGCGCCGACCCCGGTGATGTAGTCGGGATGATCCCGCACCGGCGCGTACAAGACGAAGTACGCCGGGATCGATGCGACGAAGGTGACGACCATCAACCACCCCGTCAGCGTGGCGACCTTCCGTGCGTGGACCGTGCTGGTCCCGCGATCTGTGTCAACGTCCATCTGAACCCCTACCTCTACGTGAGCGTCTCGGGCGTTGCGCCGGAGGACGGAGGCGGTACGGAGAGGTCGGGATCGCTGCCGCCTTGGTCCAGGCGGAACGGCGGATAGACGTCAGTCATCAGGGCGGCATAGCCCGCGACTCGGAGAGCCCAACGGTTCAGTCCCAGGATCAGGTCGTACAGCGGCCGAGGGTACGCGCCGGTGAATGCCAGGATGATCGCGGCGATGAGCACCAGGATCCCGACCAGTCCACCGCCTCCGCTGATGTTCCATTGCCAGTTCTCGGAGCGGTTCGCGGCCCAGGCTCCACCGCCGACGAAGATGCCGACGATGATGTAGTGCGGTATCGCGAGCAGCCACCACTTCACCAGGACCAGCCCTCGGGACAGGCGCTCGGGGTAGTCGACCGACAGGTGCGCCGGATAGTCCTCCACCTCGGCAAGGGTGAACGGCGGGTACTGATCGGTGCCGAGTGCACCGTACGCGTAATACGTCACCCGCCAGGACCAGCGCATCACGCCGACGTTGTAGTTGAAGAGAGCGCGGGGATAGCGACCGGTGAAGAGGATCCCGAAGAACGCAACCACCGAAACGACCATGAAGCCGAGCCACAGAAACGCCAGTACGACGAAGTGCGGGATCACGAGGATCCATTTGACCAGCCACAGCCACCGCGACGATCTCGGATCCGTCGCCGCGTTCACATGCACCGGGTATGCCACAGATGTTGTCACCAGAACCAACTCTCAAAGGTTTTGTAGCGGGATGTGTTCTTCTACGCCGGAAGAGCTGATCGCAGTGATCGCTGACGGCTTGAACCCCTTGACGATGAGCCAGAGGGCGAAGCTGACCTCCCATGCGAACACAGGGAGCGCCAGGACTGTGTGGACGCTCTGGCCGTAGACGCCGAACAGCATCGCCGTCGCCGACAAGGTGACCAGCGTGCCTCCGCTCATCCCCAGTACGGCGATCGCGCGTGGCACGAGCCCCGCTCGGTACACCAGGTAGGCCAGGAGGAAGCTGTTGAATCCCAGTACCCAGCTCGGTCCGAGCAGGAAGGTCCAGTCGTGGATCGCCACGAGAGACCGCTCGATCGCGGCGACCGCCGGGTTGCCCGCATCCGCAGTACCGGCCAGGTCCTGTCTCAATGTCACGGCAACGAGAACGCTGACAGCGCCAACGATGATGATCGCCGACTCGAGGACCCGGCCGCAGACGTAGCCGAGCGCGATGCTGTGGTTCTGCCGCTTGACCACCGGATAGAGGGTGACTGCGCTGCCGACGCAGGCGACAACGAGCAAGAGCTCGAGAAACCCTCCGAACAGCAGCCTGTTGTCCGCATTCGCGCCGGCGATGTAGTTGCCGTCACGCAGAACCGGTCGGTACAGCAGCAAGGCCGGGATCGAGGTGATCTCGGTGGCCAGATAGAAGACGCCCGCAACAATCGCAGTACGTCTCAAAGCGCTCACAGTCGCCATGCGTCGGAGCTCCCCCTGCAGGCAGCCCAAGACCACGGCGCCCAGGACCGTCAACGACGGACCTGCCCGGAGCCCCCACCCGCTTACGCCCCGTGCTGCCCACCATCCTCGGGAGTACACGAACTGTCAACGATGCTGGGCGTCCTGGTCATGGACAGCCGTGGTGGGAGGGCACATGCTGGGCACAGCGCGGTCAGATCTTGCGCAGAGTGGCTCCTTCAGGGTCGCCGCGGGTTCGTGTCCGCGCCGGGGGCGGTTCGCATGGGCACAGTCAGTGGTCGGAGGCAGGGTAGCGAGGCAACAGAGCGGACGATCGCGGTAGGGCTTTCGTCGTCCGGTCCGCGGCGTAGAACGGCTGTGGTGACCGGCAGCCTGTTCATCGCCTCCACCATCGCATTCATGATCGCGGCGACGGTGCTGTCGATGACGTTCGACTGGCCCGACATCCTGCGGGAACCGCCGGACGTCGTTCTGCCCGAGTTCGCGGCAGGTGGGGCGAGTCTGGTGTGGACCTGGTTCGCGGTGGCCTGGACGTACGCCGTACTCGCGGTCCCGATCTTGTTGCTGCCGACCGCATTGGCCCGTCGCCGGGACGCCGCCTTGCGGGCAGCCACCTATCTCGGCGCTGCCTCTGTCCTCTTGTCGGTGATCGGCTTCCTGCGCTGGGTCTTCGTCGTACCGCCCCTGGCCGACTCGTACATGAGTGGCGACGAAACCACCCGCTCGGCCGTGGCTGCCGCCTGGACAGCACAGCACCAGTACGGCGGCGCGCTCCTGGGCGAGCACCTCGGGCAACTGCTGGCCATCGCCTGGTCGGTCACCGTCAGCGTCATCATCTTGCGCTCCCACGTGATCCCCGCCTGGGCCGGCTGGCTCGGCCTCATCGCAAGCGCCCTTTACCTCATCAACCAAGGCGACATCCTGGCCACAGCAGTCTCCGGATTCCCCGTCTGGGACCTGGGCGGCCTCCTCGGCAGCTACCTGTGGGCACTGTGGCTGATCGTGATCGGCGTCCTACTCGTCAGGCGGGTGAAGGTCGATGCCTCCTGATCCCGACCTGGTTGGGATAGCCGCACCTTTTGGGGCTACTGGTTCTTGAGGAATCTGGTCGGGTCGCCGGCGGCGCTGGCGGCGGAGGCCAACCAAGCCTGCAGACCTTCCGGGTCGCGCCGGTCGAGCTCGTCGAGGCATCGCTGGCGTTCCATGACGATGCGGAGGCGCTGCGCGTCCGTTCTCGCCAGCCGTAGTGCGTCGTAGCTTTCACGCCATTGCCGGCAGAGGTCCGCGGTACTGCGTTCCGGCACATCGCGGCATCCGGACGTGCCACCCCTTCCTCGCATCCCGCGACCCCACCGCACGACGGGAGGCGACGTCGCACCCAGGAGAAGCACAAGCCAAAGCACGCTCGCACCGAGAACGACCGCGAGGCCGGCGGCCAGGACGACGACCGCGGCTCCGGCAGCGGCGGCCATCATGACCTGCCGTCTCGTCCAGCGAATGGTGTCGCTCCCGCTGTACATAGCCGCAGCCGTCGCTCCGGCCAGAGCACTGATCAGAAGTGCGAGAGCCAGCAGCTGCGGAGAAAGCAACAGCGCGGCAGCAAGGCCGATCAGCAGAGAAACGCTGCAGAACGCCCGCCAAACAGTGCGGTAGAACACGGCGAACTGGCCTACCGCCGCGTTGCCGTCGGAAGAGAATCCCCCTGACCCCATTCCCTCAGTGCAGCCGCTTCCCCGTGCCCTGACCAGGGCCGAAAGTCACCAGTCGAACGCAAACGCCGTGCGGCCGGTGAGGTCACGGTCGCACGGCGTTCGGCGGTTGGAGCGGCGCGCCCCTCGACCCGCTCTCCAACCGATGCTGACGAGGAGAATCCGCTTCCATTCTCGCGGTTCGGGGCCTCTTGGTCCGTTGCTCTCTCCGCTCGCGGAACCGTGGCCCTCGACGAGTCCTCCTCGCCCCTTCCAGTGCACCGCGGACCCACGTCCGACCGCAGGGCCGAAAGTCCGGACCGGCAGGGACCAAAGTCTCGACTTGCAGGCCCCAACGGAATCTGCCCGCGTCCGCGGTCCGCTGAAACTCTGAAGCCGTGACACCTACCGAAGGGGCGAACGACATGGGCAGACTTGATGATCGCGTCGCGCTGGTGACCGGCGCGGCGAGCGGTATCGGGCAGGCGACCGCCTGGCGACTCGCGGCCGAGGGCGCGGCCGTGGTGTTGACCGACGTCGCGGTCGAGGCCGGTGAAGCAGTCGCGGAAGCCCTGCGGGACTCCGAGGCGCAGGCAGTGTTCGTACGGCACGACGTCGCGAGCGAAGCGGACTGGGAGATCGTCTGCGCAACGGCTGCCGAGCAGTTCGGTGGCATCGACATCCTGGTCAACAACGCGGGAATGGGTGACCTGGAAACGATCGAGGAGACGACGCTGAAGGACTGGCAGCGCACCATCGACGTCGACCAGACCGGTGTCTTCCTGGGAATGCGGACCAGCGCGCCGTACCTGAAGTCCTCCGGCCACGCGTCGGTGATCAACATCAGCTCGATCTTCGGCACAAGCGGCGGCTTCGGCACGTCGCCGGCGTACCACGCTGCCAAGGGAGCGGTCCGGACCCTCACCAAGAACGCCGCGCTGCACTGGGCGCCCGAGGGCATCCGGGTGAACTCGATCCACCCGGGATTCATCGACACCCCGATCCTGGATTCGGCCCGCGGGACGCCGTTCTGGAACACGATGACCGAGCTGACGCCGATGGGACGCCTCGGCCGCCCCGACGAGATCGCAGCCGGCGTCGCCTACCTGGCGAGCGACGACGCCTCGTTCGTCACCGGACTCGAGCTGTACATCGACGGCGGGTACCTGGCCCGGTGATCACCTCGGCGTCACGCGCTGGTCGAGCTCACGCCGCAGCCGCTGGCGGTAGATCTGGAACCGGATGTTGAGTACCCTCGGCTCGCCGTCCGGCGGCTCCGGGCGCTCGCCGATCTCGTCGTCGACCAAGGCCAGCGCGGCCGCCAGCTCCTCGGTCCGCCACGAGTCCAGTCGCGCCGAGTGCGCCAGGCGATCCAGGTACGCGCCATCCGCAGCAAATACTGAATGATCAGGCGACATGAGTACCAGACTCCCAAACCGAGCGCCGTCGGGCACCGTGGTCCAGGGCCACCTCGAAGTGGTTTCGACGCTACCACTCGACGGTCCAACACAACAGGCAGGAACGCTTGCCGCGGCCGGCGGATCAGGGACCGCTGCGGACGGCAACACGGCCGGTGTTCTCGCGGGGCATGGCCCGGAAGACCCCAATACCGCCTACTACTGACGAACGGCCTCTCAGGTCGGGACTCTCGCCTCCAGCGGCGCCCGGCTCCCGGGGCGAAGCTGAAATCGGAGAACCAGTCGGCCGGTTTGCCGACCTCCGATTGAAGGAGCCACCATGACCGCACTGCGCGCGGAGATCGACCGCTGGCAGGCCGACCTCGACAACATCGCCGACGCCAGCCAGACCGACAACTGGTTCCTCGAAGAGCGCCGACTGGCCGAGGCCCAGCACACGATTCTCGCCTTCCGCGGCCGGATCCTGCCGATGCTGAGCGCCCAGCAGCAGCACGACACGATCATCGCGGACGAGATCGAACACCTCGTCGACGACCTCGAAGACCTCCGCAACGACACCTTCCAGGCAGCCCACCCCAGGGAATCCCACCGGCAGATCGCCGAGGCCGTCGCTACCCTGCGCGCCCTCACCCGCGTCGCCTTGCGCTTCGAGCGAACCCTCGAAGACGCCTGATGAGCTCAGCAGAAGATCGGTTGCCTAGATCGCCGGACGGCCTGGCGGTTCCGGGACGTATCCCGCTGTCCCGCGTCCTTCAGCGAACCGCCGCGGGAATCGCAATGGCCCCAGTCCCAGGGAGGTAGCGATGCCGACCGACGAGCCGACCTCCGCACCGGTTAGAGCCCGGTCGCCCGCGCAACGGCGAGCAACTCGGCCACCGCCCCAGCGCCTTGAAGAACTCCGCCTTCAACTGGTGCAGCGGCGTGGTCGTCGATCTACCTTCCATCACTCCACGTCCTGCGCGATGTATGCGATCGTGAATTGAAAGAATCCGCAACTCTTGTGCAGTGTGTCCACAGCGCACGGCCCGACGGGAGACCATGGACACCTTCAGCGCGGAACTGCGACAGCGGATCGCCGCTGCTCGTCACGCACTCCGGGCGGCCCAGAGGGACGGTGACCTCGACGCCGAGCGGGTGTACTCGGGCGAACTCGACAGCCTTCTCCACCTCGCAAGGGAAAACGACGTGACAGTGCCGCCGGACCAACCCGAGGACAAGAACTGAACGGACCGGATCCAGGCCGAGAAGCCGACGCCGTGCTCTACGAGGTGACCTGTACCTCGCCCGAGCACGACGCACCGACCCGCACGGTGACGGACGCCGCAGGCGTCACCGACCTCGTGGGCCGAGCCGCGGCCACCGGCACGCGTGTCCACGTCCGCCCGCTCCCGGACAGCGACGCGGACGCAGGCGCCTCATTGTGAGCCGGCTCGGTCAGAAGTCGATCCGCAGATCGTCAAGGTTATAGGGCAGATTGCGGCATACGGCGACGGCACCGGCGAGCGGTGATCTCGTCCAGGTCGTTACCCGTTGATGAATCCCGGGACCGTTGCCTTGGGGCGGCCTCGATGGTCTCGGCTGTTCCCATTACTGTCGAAGACCTATATGGTGACGGACGGTAGGCGGTATAGTCCGCTGTCGGTGCGCGGGGAACGGGCCAGGTTCGAGTCCTGGCCGCACCGCAATTCCGCCCGTTCGGGTGGAAGCAAGGGGAATCATGTCCAACTCGAAGAACCGCCTCGTGGCGGCAGGATCCGCATTCACGCTGGCCGTCACCGCAGTCGGTATTTCGCTGCTCGGTGGTGGTGCGGCCGACGCCGGCGTCACCGGCGTCACCGGCCTGACTGCAACGGCGATCACTTACCCGCTGGTCCGCAACTCGGTGGCCGAGAGCCAGGTGGTCAACTACAGCCTCGGCGAGAGCGACCTGCAGAAGGCGTTCGTCGCGAAGATGCTCGCGGTCCCGGCGAACGGGGTCGACACGTCGGCCAAGCTGAAGGACGGCGTAGTGGCAGAGGTCGACCTCGCCCCAGCGGTGCAGAGCAAGTTGAACAAGGCGGGCCCGGCGTACCTGAAGCACTGGGGCACGGTGCACCGCAACGTGATCGGCGCGGCAGACGCCGAACTCGCCACGACATCCACCCAATCACCACTCGGTGACGGCGCCCTGGATCTACACACCGCATCCGCGAACGACAAGGTGGCGTTCGGCAACGAAGTCGACTTCGCCGGCCAGAACGTGAAAGACCTCGGCACGGTCGGCTTCTCGGTCTACACGACCGGCGAGAACAATGCCCTGGGCAACAACATGCCGAGTATCGCCTTCGAGATCGACCCGAATGTGGCGGCGGTGACGTCGAACTACGCGTCGCTGGTGTACACACCGGCCAACGGCGCAGCCAACCAGTGGACAGCCTTCAATGCCACCACCGACGCGGACAAGCACTGGGGGCTGACCGGCACCGCGTTCAACGGCACGACGTGCTCGATCAACGGCGCCCGCTGCACCTGGACCGAGGTGCTCAACTACCTGGACGACGGCGGCGACGACGCCAAGGTGCTCACGGCAACCGTCAGCAAGGGCCGCGACTACGCGTTCTCCGGCGCGGTCGACGCACTCAAGTTCGGCGGCAAGACCTACGACTTCGAAGCCGCCGGAGTCACCGTCAGCTAGTTGTACCGACCACATCATCAGATGCGGCAGCACGTCGATGATGTCGGCGTTGCGCAGCCCTGCGGAGCCTGATCGGTTCGCTTCGGCAACTACTTCGACCAGTTGCAGAATGCATCCATCGATCCGTTGACAGCGCGCAATCCTTCACCTAACGTCAAAGCTCAGTAACAAATTGTGATCGGCGCAGGCGCTGCTGCACCGCCGGTCCAACGGGGTGTGAACACGCCATCAAGATGGCGGGGCCGCAACGGTCCTGCTGCTCGTGGCGGTCTCTCCTGATGTCCTGTTGCCAGGCCCGGACCCGCCTGGATCGCTCGATGTCGTTCTTGCGACCGCGGATCCTCCTTCACCACGAATTGCCTGGTAACAAAGCCGCGCCGATCGATCCGGTGCGGTACATCGATGGACTGAGGGTGAAATCGATCATGAAGTTGTCCACCTACGCGACCTCGATCGGCCGGGTGCGTCTGAGCGTTCTGGCCGTCGCGGCCGCGCTCGTCGTCTCCGCCGGCGGTCTGCTGGCCACCGGCGGCACTGCTCAGGCGGCGGCCGTGGTGGTGCCACTCGGCACCGCCGAGAGTTTCGTCATCCTGGCCGGGGCCGGCATCACCAACACCGGTCCGACCGTGCTGACCGGGGATATCGGGTCCTTCCCGAATCCGGCGATCAGCGGCACCGGGACGATGACGATCACCGGCACCAACCACGCCGGCGACAACGTGACCCAGGGGGCGAAGGACGATCTGGTCACGGCGTACAACGTCGCCGCCGGCGAATCGCCGCCGACGCCGATCACCGACGACCTCGGCGGCAAGACGCTGACCCAGGGCGTCTACAACTCGGCGTCCTCGATCGGACTGACCGGCGCGCTGACGTTGGACGCGGAGGGCGACGCGGGAGCGGTCTTCGTGTTCCAGGCAGGTTCGACCCTCACCACCGCGCCCAGCAGCAGCGTCGTACTGACCAACGGAGCCCAAGCCTGCAACGTGTTCTGGCAGGTGGGCAGCTCAGCCACCCTTGGTACGGCGACGCAGTTCCGCGGGACCATCATGGCGTTGACGTCCATCACCATGAACACCGCGGCCACAGCCGTCGGCCGGATGCTGGCCCGCAACGGGTCCGTCACGCTCGACACCAACACCCTCACCAAACCGTCCTGCACCCCCACCACTCCGCCCACCACACCGCCGACGACGCCCCCCACAACCCCACCAACATCACCTCCTACTTCGCCTCCGACCACACCGCCCACGACTCCCCCCACCACGCCCCCCACTTCACCGCCCACCACACCGCCCACGACGCCGCCCACCACTCCCCCCACTTCACCGCCCACCACGCCCCCCACTACGCCGTCCACGACTCCACCGACATCGCCTCCCACGTCCCCGCCGTCATCTCCCACGACCCCACCACCGACGTCGCCTCCGACCTCCCCGCCGGTGCCCACGGTCTCGCCCGGACCGCCCCAGGTCACCGACACCCCGCAAGGCCCTGTCAATACAGGCGATGCCTCCGGCCCGTCGATCTGGCTCGTCGAGCCGCCGACCGCGCCATGGTTCGGCTGGATCGGGGCCGGCACCCCATGAGGACCGGCGCAGCGGTTCTGCTCCTCGCGACCGCGTCGGCTGTGACCGGGTGCAGTATTGAGTCAGGCACGGGGCCGACTCAGCCCGGCCCCACCGCAGCCGGCGTCGCGAGCGAGCGAACCGCTGCGCCTACTACCACCGTGATCACACCCACGCCCAGGCACGCCCCTGCAGCAGGAGGGCCCAGCCCAACACACAGCTCCGGGCCACCCGCTCGGCCGTCGACGCCACCAGGCCAGAGGCGCGGACCGTCGGCACCAATGCCGAAGTCGGCTCCGATCCGCGTGATCATCCCGGCGATCGGGGTGGACTCGGGTCTTGTGCGTCTCGGCCTCAACCGCAACGGCACCCTGCAGGTACCACGGAACGGATTCCCGGCCGGTTGGTTCACCGGTGCTCCCACGCCCGGCGAGAAGGGTCCGGCCATCATCGCCGGTCATGTCCACTGGGCCGGCCGGGCCGGAGTCTTCGCCAGGCTGGCGCGGCTCGAGCGGGGCGACACGATCACGGTGACGCGGCAAGACCGCTCCACCGCGCTGTTCCGGGTGAGCCGGGTGCAGCAGTATCCGAAGGCCACCTTCCCCAGCGCCGCGGTGTACGGCGATATCGACCACCCCGGGCTGCGGCTGATCACCTGCGGCGGACTCGACACCGTGTCGGCGAAGTACGAGGCCAACCTGGTGGTCTTCGCCGACCTGAGCAAGTAGCGCACCCAGCTCCGTCTGGTGGAGTCGTCGGAAGCCAGATCCATCGCCGCGCGACCAGGCCGAGCCGCGCCTCGACGAGGTGCGACGGGACACGACAGCCAGACATCCCGTCGAGGCGTACGCATCGACGGGGCTCACAACGCCGGAGGGGGCGCTAAGAAAGCGTCAAGATGCGACGGGTGGGCGTCAAGACGGCGTCAAGAGCGGGCCCTTCAGGTATCGGGCAACGGTTGGCTGGTGGCGTGAAGGTGCTGGAGCTGCCGAAACGATTCCTGGTCGGGCGACCGCTGCGCAGTGAGCGGTTGGGCGATACGTTGCTGCCCAAGAGGCTTGCGCTGCCGGTGTTCTGCAGCGACCCGCTGTCCTCGAACGCGTACGCGACCGAGGAGATCCTGCTCATGCTGAGCCTTGGTGGGCTGACGCTGCTCCATCTGACGCCCTGGCTGGCTGCCGTGGTCATCGCGTTGCTGATCGTGGTCGTCGCGTCGTACCGGCAGACCTGCTACGCCTACCCGAACGGCGGCGGTGCCTACGCGGTCAGCCGGGCCAATCTCGGGCGCAATGCTTCGCTGGTCGCCGCCAGTGCGCTGCTGGTGGACTACGTGCTGACGGTCGCGGTCTCGGTGGCCGCCGGCGTGCAGAACATCGTGTCCGCGGTTCCGGCGCTCGGTCCGCATGCGGTGCTGGTGTCGATCGGGATGATCGCGCTGCTTGCGGTGATGAACCTGCGCGGCGTGAAGGAGTCCGGTACGGCGTTCGCGATCCCGACGTACGGGTTCATCGCGGTGGTGCTGGCAATGATCGCGGTCGGGCTGGTCAAGGTCGTCATTGGTGACCCGCCGCGGGCGGAGTCGGCGCCGTACGGGATCACTCAGGCGTCGCACGCGACCGGGCTGGTGGCCGTACTGATCGGGATGCGTGCCTTCGCCTCGGGCTGTACGGCACTTACCGGAGTCGAAGCCGTGAGCAACGGTGTGCCGAACTTCAAGCCGCCGAAGAGCAAGAACGCGGCCGGCACGCTCGCGATCATGGGGTCGATCACGATCGCGATGTTCGCCGGGATCACCGCACTGGCGATTGTTTCGCAGGTACACGTGGCCGCCGATCCGGCCCGGCTGACCGGTACACCGGCGGGGTACGACCAGCGCACGGTGATCGCACAGGTAGCCGGTTCGGTCTTCGGCGGCTATCACTCGATCGGGTTCTTCGCCGTGCAGGCGTTCACCGCGGCGATCCTGATCCTGGCCGCGAACACGGCGTTCAACGGCTTCCCGATCCTCGCGTCGTTGCTCGGCCACGACGGATTCCTGCCTCGGCAGTTCTCCCGGCGTGGTGACCGGCTGGTGTTCAGCAACGGCATCCTGATCCTGTCCGGGTTGGCTTGCCTGCTGATCTGGTTGTTCGACGCCAGTACGACGCGACTCATCCAGCTGTACATCATCGGGGTGTTCGTGTCGTTCACTCTGAGCCAGGCCGGCATGGTCGTGCACTGGACCCGGTTGTTGCGCGGGGACGTGCTGTCACCGAGCCGAACGCACCTGCAGCGGTCGCGCGCGATCAATGCGCTCGGAGCGGTCTTCACCGCAGTGATCCTGGTCGTGGTACTGATCACGAAGTTCACCCACGGCGCGTGGATCGTGGTGCTGGCAATGCCCGGGCTGTTCCTGTTGATGAAGGGGATCCGGCGGCACTACGACCGCGTGGAGGTAGAGCTCCGCCCCACCCCTGGAGGTACGACGCTACCGCCGCGAGTCTTCGCGATCGTCCTGGTGTCGAAGCTGCACACCCCGACCCTGCGCGCGTTGGCGTATGCCCGGGCGACCCGCCCGACCACGCTGACGGCGGTGACCGTCAGCACTGACCTCGCCGCGTCTGATGCGTTGCTGCAGGAGTGGAGTGACCGGGACATCCCGGTGCCGTTGAAGGTGCTGCACTCCCCGTACCGCGATGTGACCGGGCCGGTCCTGGAGTACGTCAAGGATGTTCGCCGGACAAGCCCTCGTGACCTGGTCGCGGTGTTCATTCCGGAGTACGTCGTGGGGCATTGGTGGGAGGCACTGCTCCACAATCAGAGCGCACTGCGATTGAAGGCCAGACTGCTGTTCCAGCCCGGGGTCATGGTCATCAACGTGCCGTGGCAGCTGGGTTCCGCGGAGGGGCTCGAGTCCAGGCGCGTGGAGACGGCGGCGGAAGACGACCTCCCGTCCGTGCATGTCTGAGTCTCCGCCGTCCTCGTACGACGCTGTCTCGTATGCGCTGTCTCGTACGGCGCTGTGCAACAGTTGATCCGTGGTGGAGAACGACGTGCCTGCGTCACCGTCCCCCGAGCGGCAGGAGGCGCGCCACTCCCGTCTCAGGAGGCGCGTTTGGGCAGGACTGGGCCTCGTGGTGGCGGGGCTGCCGGCCTTGACGGTCGCGCTGCTCCCGATCCGCGACAGCCTGGCACTTGAGAGCGTTCTCCTGCTCTACCTGCTCGCCGTGGTTCTGATCGCCGTGACCGGCGGTCTGCTGCCCGGGGTCACGGCCGCGTTCGCGGCAGTCGTGCTGGCCAACTTCTTCTTCACCACGCCGTACCACACGCTGGTGGTCGACCAGCAGGACAGCATCATCGCGTTGTTCGTCTTCGTCCTGGTCGCGGTGACGGTCAGTGTCACTGTCGAAGTGGCCACGCGCTACCGGCTCGCGGCGGTACGGAGCCGGAGCGAGACGGAGGTGCTGTCCCGCCTGACGACCGAGCCCGTGTCGGGTGATTCGCTGATGGCGGTGCTGGAGGAGGTGCGCGAATCGTTCGGGATGGAGTCCGTCGCGTTGATGGAACGTCACGGTGACATCGATCAGGTAGCCGCGTTCGCCGGACGGCCCTTGCACGGCAACGCGGTCATCTCGGTCCCGGCCCGCGACGGCCTACGACTGGTTGCCGAGGGCCCCGAGCTCTTCGCGGAGGACCGGAAGCTGCTGACCCGGCTGGCCTCGGCGGCCGCACGGGCCTGGGAGGGGCAGCAGCTCGCCGGCGAGGCAGCGCAGGCGCGGCAGCTGGCCGAGATCGACCGGCTACGCGCAGCGTTGCTGGCCGCCGTCGGTCACGATCTCAGAACACCGCTGGCCGGCATCAAGGCGGCCGTGTCCAGCCTCCGCCAGCAAGACGTGACCTGGAGCCCGGCCGAGCACGACGAACTGCTGGAGACCATCGAGGAGTCGGCGGATCGCCTCGACGACCTGATCGCGAACCTGCTGGCGATGAGCCGGTTGCAGGCCGGTGCGCTGTCGGTCGACGTACGCCGGATCGTGCTCCAGGAGGTCGTCGCCAAGGCGCTGGTCGGTGTCCCGGCCGACGTCGTCGTTGTCGACGTACCTGACGACCTGCCGCTCGTTCTCGCCGACCCGGGACTCCTCGAGCGCGCGATCGCCAATCTGGTCGACAACGCGTGCCGGTTCACACCCAGCGGTGTGCCGGTCCTGGTCAGAGCCTGGGCAGACGATGTCGCGCATCTCAGCGTGGCTGATTCCGGACCAGGCGTTCCGGCGGCGGACTGGGAGCGGATGTTCACGCCGTTCCAGCGGCTCGGCGATCAGCGGCCCGACACCGGGGTCGGTCTCGGCCTGGCGATCGCCCGCGGCTTCAGCGAGGCAATCGGAGGATCGCTCAACCCGTCATCGACCCCCGGCGGAGGCCTGACCATGACGATCCAGCTGCCGTTGACGGGCGATTGATGCCATGAGCAAGGTTCTGATCGTCGACGACGACCGGCAGTTACTGCGTGCGCTGGCCATCAACCTGCGCGCTCGCCAGTACGACGTCGAGACCGCGGCCGACGGCACCGCGGCGCTCGAAGCCGCGAGGCGCCGGCCGCCGGACCTTGTGATCCTCGACCTCGGCCTGCCCGACATGAACGGCGTCGAGGTGGTGTACGGACTGCGCGGCTGGTTCTCGGCCCCGATCATCATCCTGTCCGCCCGCGAGGCCCAGGCCGACAAGGTCGAGGCGCTCGACGCCGGGGCGGACGACTACGTCACGAAACCCTTCGGCATGGACGAACTGCTCGCCCGCGTCCGCGCCGCACTTCGCCGTACGACGCCCACCACCGGCGGAGTCGTGACCGTACAGACCGACGCCTTCACCATCGACCTCGCCGCGAAGCAGGTCACCACGACCGACGGGCCCGTGCGGCTGACACCCACCGAATGGAGCCTCCTCGAGGTTCTCGTCCGCAACACCGGCAAGCTGGTCAGCCAGAAGCAACTGCTCCAGGAGGTGTGGGGCCCCACCTACGAGGCCGAGACGAACTATCTCCGCGTCTACATGGCCCAACTCCGCCGCAAGCTCGAACTCGACCCGTCCCGCCCCGAACACCTGATCACCGAACCGGGCATCGGCTACCGCTTCCAGCCCTAGCCAAGCCTGGGAACGAGGTTGCGTGGCTGACGCCCGCGGTCGACTTGACCTTGACGCAGCGTCAACCCTCCATCCTGTGTGGCAAGCCCTTCCTCGGTGACGGGAACGGCTCCACGAAGGAGACAGATGATGACGACGTTGATCGAGAAGAACCGGCAAAGCGCCGGTCCGGCGATCCGTGTGCGGGGCCTGGAGAAGTCGTACGGGAAGCTGGAGGTCCTGCGTGGCGTCGACTTCGACGTGGCGCGAGGCAGCATCTTCGCGTTGCTCGGGTCCAACGGCGCCGGCAAGACCACCACCATCAGGATTCTCGCCACCCTCCTGAAGGCCGACGCGGGGACCGCGGCCGTCAACGGCTTCGATGTCACCACGCAGGGCGGGCAGGTGCGCGGCTCCATCAGCCTGACCGGACAGTTCGCCGCGGTCGACGAGATCCTCAGCGGTCGGGAGAACCTCATACTCGTAGCCAAGCTGCGGCACCTCGAGGACCCGGCCGCGATCGCGGACAGCCTGCTGGATCGTTTCTCGCTGACCGACGCGGCCACCCGCAGGGTGTCGACGTACTCCGGTGGCATGCGCCGCCGGTTGGACATTGCGATGAGCTTGATCGGGGATTCGCCGGTGATCTTCCTGGACGAGCCGACCGCGGGTCTCGACCCGGAGGCGCGGATCGAGGTCTGGCAGATGGTCAAGGAGCTCGCCGGCTCCGGTACGACGGTGTTGCTCACCACGCAGTACCTCGACGAGGCCGAGCAACTCGCGGACCGGATCGCGATCCTGCACCAGGGCCGGATCATCGCCAACGGCACGCTGGCCGAACTCAAACAGCTCTTCCCACCCGCCGAGGTCGAGTACGTCGAGAAGCAGCCCACGCTCGAGGAGATCTTCCTGGCCATCATCGGAGACCGCCGATGAACACGTACTTCCTCAGCGACACGCTCGCCCTGACCGTCCGGACGTTGCGCCACATCACCCGCAGCCTGGACACGATCATCACGACCGTACTCACCCCGGTCGCGCTGATGCTGATGTTCGTGTACGTGTTCGGCGGGGCGATCTCCACCGGATCGAAGTACATCAACTTCATGCTGCCCGGCATTCTGCTGATCACGATCGCGTCCGGCATCTCCTACACCGCATTCCGCCTTTTCATGGACCTGAAGAGCGGGATTCTCGAGCGCTTCCAGTCCATGCCGATCGCCCGGTCGGGCCTGCTGTGGGCCCATGTCGTCACGTCGATGGTCGCCAACCTGATCGCGCTGGTGATCGTCGTCGGTGTCGCTCTGCTCATGGGCTTCCGCTCGAGCGCAGGTGTCCTGGCCTGGCTCGCGGTCACCGGCATCCTGCTCCTGTCGACACTGGCGTTGACCTGGCTCGCCGTGATCCCCGGACTCACTGCGGGATCGGTGGAGAGCGCGGGCGCCTTCGCCTACCCGCTCATCTTTCTGCCGTTCGTGAGTTCGGCGTTCGTGCCCACGGAAACCATGCCCGGCCCGGTGCGGTGGTTCGCCGAGCACCAGCCGGTCACATCGATCGTCGACACGATCCGTGCCTTGTTCGCCGAGCAGCCGGTCGGCAACGCCATCTGGACAGCGCTGGCGTGGTGCGTCGGCGTGCTCGTCGCGGCGTACGTCCTGGCGATGGTCGCGTATCGCCGGAAGTCCGCCTGAGGCAGGCTTGGACGCATGCTCACTATCAGCCAGCTGGCGACGTACGCCGGTGTGACGGTGCGGGCCGTGCGGCATTATCACAAGATCGCGCTGCTGCCGGAGCCCGCGCGCGACCGGTCCGGGTACCGGTCGTACGACTCGGCTGCCGTCGTACGGCTGATCCGGATCCGCACCCTGACGGACGCCGGTGTACCGCTGGCCCGAGTACAGAAGCTCCTCGACGCCGCGCCGCAGGAGTTCGAGGACGGCGTACACGACATCGACAAGGAGCTGCGCGCGGAGATCCGGCGGTTGGAGGCCAGCCGCCGACGGCTCGCCAGGCTGGCGGCCGGCGAACAGCTGGCGCTCCCCCAGAGTGTCATCGACTACCTGGACCGGCTGCGCCGTCACGGCGTCAGCGAGCGCTACCTCGAGATGGAGCGCGACGCGTGGATCATGATCGCCGCGCAGGTACCGGACCTGATCGACACCGTGATCGCCGCGAAGCACGAGCAGCTGGAGGATCCCGATGCGCAGAAGCTCTACAGCCTGGTGAGCGAGGCCGTCGACAATCAGGGTGACGAGGCCTTGCTCGTCGAGATCGCCGACATCCTGGAACGCCTGTACATCCGCGCCGCCGAAGCCGGTCAGCTGGGCGACGAGCCCTTCGACGACCAACTCGTCAAACTGCTGGACGCCGTCATGCTCGAGTCCGCACCCGAAGCAGCGCGGCTACTCGCGATCATGGAGAAACGCGGCTGGAAGGGCTGGACCCGCATCGAGCAAGTGCCCCCACCCGGGCAGCGCCAGTTCGGATCGCGGACCGCGCCGGCAGGTTGACCCTCAGTTAGCTTGCCGAAGGCAACCGTTTCAGGCACTGTGGTGAGGTGGAGCTGGACCCGGTGCTCACGTTGTACGGGCTGCCGCCCGAGCAGTTCACTGCTGCCCGCAACCAGATCGCGAAGACGCTCCGCGACGCGGGCGACACGCGCGGCAGTGAATCGATACGGGCTCTGCGGAAGCCGACCATCGCAGCATGGTTGGCCAACCGTCTCGTCCGAACGGCGCCGGATCAGATCGCGGAACTGACCGAGTTCGGAGAAGACCTGCGCGAAGCCCATCGTCGCGGTGACCGCATCAGGCTCAAGGTGCTCACCCCTGGCCGACACGAACTGGTCGACCGTCTCGTACAGATCGCGAAGGCGAACGCGGCCGACGATGGACGTTCGATCACCGTGAGCACAGCCGAGCGACTCGCGGCCACCCTGGACGCCGCGCTGGTGGACCCCGGTGCTGCCCAGATGCTGCGCAGCGGACGCCTCAGCAGCGGTCTCCGCCACGTCGGATTCGGCGTCGTCGACGAGACCGGTGCGCCGGTTCCGATTACCGGGGCGATGCGTGACCGGCCGACACCCACGGCGACTGCCGGCAAGACGTCTCCGCGCAAGTCGGGACCGAAGAAGAAGGCGCCCGGCGTGAGGACAAGAAAGCTCCCGCAGGACGAGCTGCTCCGCAGGCAACGCGCGGAGCTGCAGGAGCGGCTGCGAGAGGTCGAGGCCGATTACGAAGCAGCCGAGAACGAGCGAGCGGCTGCCGAGTCCGAACTGGACGCCAACGAGCACCACATCGCCGACATGCAGACCGCGATCGAACGGCTGACCGACGAGCTGGAACAAGCCCGCCGCGAACTACGCCAAGCCCAGAGCCGCACCCGAAAGCTCGAACGCGCACTCACCCACGCCGCGCGATTCGCCGCTGCCGCACGCCGACGCCGCGACGCTCAGCACCAACGCCTCGACGCCTTCAACGCGTGAGGCCACGTCGGGCCGTTGGCTAGCCGGGGCTGGTGTCGTCGAGCGCGGTGGCGGCTTCGTGTCCTGCGTGGCGCACGGTGAAGGCCATGACGATCTGGGAGAAGCCCCGGAACAGCGCCAGGAACCCGACCCAGAACAAGATCAGGAAGGCCCGCTGACCCAGGTTGTACACCCGGTCCGAGCCCGATACCCAGAACGCCAGCAGGACCAGCAGGATCCCGGTGATCAGGCTGAGCCACCAGTAGGGGTTCACCGGTCGCGAGAAGATGGCCTGGACAATGTCGAAGGCGCCGTACAAGAAGAGGACCAGCCCGAGCACCGAGGCAAGCGCGAAGAAGGTGTTGACCGGCCGGATGAAGCCATACAGCGCACCCAGGAAGAAGATGACGGCCAGGATGTAGTGCCAGACCTTCCAGCCGCCGGGGGTCAGGGTCGCCACCCCGACCTCGTTGATCCCGGCCAGGAGGAACACCACCCCCAACAGCACTCCGACGGTGGCGATCGAGGTGCTGTTCAGGCGTAGCACCAGCCAGGCGATCAGCAGCCACAGGACCCCCGAGATCAGGAAGACCCACCAGTAGCGGGCTGCCTCCCGCACGATCATCCGCTCTCCGGTCACCATGTGGATCCCCCTTTGTCCCAGTTCCACCAAGCGAGACCGTCGCTATGCCGGGACGGTATGCCCGCAGAGAGAGCGAATCAAGAGGCCGCGGATCCGTCCGACTGTGCGGCGCGGGACTCGGCGGCTTCCTCGGCGGCGGCTGTCAGTACGGCTTCGCTGAGGGCAACCGCGACGCCGAGCGACTGGACGATCTTCGTGGTGGCCGCCAGCACCCGGGGTGCGCCGACGATGGGTGCGACGGTGACGAGCACCGATTGGGCGGTCTCGAGGGTCAGGCCGGCTTCGGCCGCCGGGCCGATGTTCAGCAGGTAGGACTCGGCGGGTGCGTCGACTGCGACGAGTGCGGCCAATCGCGCCACCATCAGTGTCTGCGGGTCGAGGTCGGACTCGATGAGCGATGCAGTCGTCATCGCGCTCAGAGTGTCGAGGATCGGTGTCGCGGCCTGGTCGTCCATGAGCTGAGCACTCCCTTCCGGGTCGCGGACACGTGACCCGTGGCTGTCGTCATCACGGCCCTTCGATGAGATCGCGGCCACCGGTCAGATACGTCACCCGGAGCGGATGATCCGCGCGGAACTTCACCTCCCGCCGGGCGCAGCCCTCCGGTTCGGGCGGGTTCGACTCCAGCCGGCGCAGAGGAGGCGTGGACACTGGGCCTTGTGGCATCAGAAGACGATGAGCACAAGCGCGGGGCATTCTCGGGACGATTCGCTCGGCGGTTCGGCCGTGTCCGGCTGCCGATCATCGGCCCGTCGTCCCGACAGCGTGACGAGGGGAGGGACGACGATGGCGACACAGTCAGAGAGCCGAGTCACCAACGGGGTCTGCAGCCTGGAGGTGCGCTGGATCTTTCCGGGCCGGCCGGCGGACGCAGTGACCAGATGGTTCGGGCGGTTCCCCGCCGAGGCGAGGTTGGTGGAAGACGTCTACCTGCTCGATCCGTACCTGCCTGGGCTGTCGGTGAAGGTACGCGGGAGCCGGGCGCTGGAGGTGAAGGCGTACGGCGGCAGTCCCGGATTGTTCGAGGTGGCCGGGCGTGCCCGCGGACGCCTGGAGTCTTGGCAGAAGTGGTCGTTTCCGCATGGCCCGCCCGGGTACGGCAGCGGCGATCCGGCCTGTTGGCGACCGGTGCAGAAGAAGCGCTCGATCAGCCGGTTCTCGCAGACCGGGGCGCGTGGTCCGGGACTGGGCCAGGAGCCAGGGTGCGCGGTGGAACTAACCGAGTTCCGTGTTCGCGGCGAGCCCTGGTGGACCCTGGGGTTCGAGGCAACCGGCCCCACTCTTGCACTGCGCAGCGAACTCGAGGGCGCCGCAGCGGCCGTGTTCACCCACCCTTTGCCCGCGGGGGTGGAACTGGGTATAGCCGACTCCCAGTCCTACGCCCAGTGGCTGCGCCTGCGACCCGGTACCGGGTGACCGAAGACGGTCCGGGCCGACCCTGCACGTTCTCGGTCCGGGCCGACCCTGCACGTTCTCGGCCTGGCGACCCGCATGTGCTCCTCTCCAGTCCTCGACGCCGACCCGGCCGAGCCGCACCCATCGCCTAGAACCACCAACCGGGCGGCAGTGGTCGCGGTTGACGCCGACGACGGCGCGGAGCCATCCGTGGAGCGAACTACCCGATACGGAGGAGAAACTCCGGCACCGGAGATAGCTTCCTTGCAACAAATCCCGCCTGAAGACGGCAGATGTGACCGTGACCTCTGCATCGGATCTCCCAACGGAAGTTCGAGGTGGACCGACCCCCCGCTCATGGGCAGTTCGCTGGGACGCTCGGGTCCGGTCTGTTCAGTGGGGGCAGTAGTAGTCGGCCAGGTCGACACCGACCGACGGGTGGGGGCCGCGAACCGTCGAGACATCGCCGTCGGCGTTGAACGAGATCCAGCCCGCATCGAGGAGCAGCGTGCCGCCGTCGGGGGCGATCAGCTGGATCGGCTTGCCCACGACCCGCCAAGAACCGTCTGCGGCGTAGAAGGCCGTCGCGGCGCCCTTTTCCACCGGAAGTCGCGGGTCAGCGGACCTGAAGGTGCGCTCATCGTGAAACACCTGCGACCCGTCCGGATAGGTCATCAGCGACCAGCGCTCGGTGACCGTCGTCTTCGTGGTGATTCCGCACAGGTCGAGGTACAGATCATCGTCGAATGTGTCGTGCACGGTCCCTCGCTCGATCTCGGGACCTTGGGCAGCCGCCGGCGCGGAAGCGGCGAACTGCAGCGCGAAGACGACCGCAGTGCCGAGCGCGAGGATTCGGATCAAGGCGCACCTCCAGGAGACAGGCCCGAAACAGGGCCTCCGAACAGCTGCGACGGAATCAAGGGGCCCTCTTGGGACGAGCGCTCCGCGCGGCTCACTATGTACCGACACGGTCGCGCGTGGTCAGGCCCGGGGCAAGAGACCGGCGTCCCGGCCACGCGGGATATGCCCCGGCTCAGCCGGGACCTTCTTCCCGTGAGGATCGTCTATTTGTCCCAAGAGGACGGTCTCGGGACCGCGCCTCCTGGTCGAGATCAACGCGCAAGCCCAGATCGAGACTCAGATCGGCGTCAGCCGCGAAAGGCACGAATCTGGTGCAGTCACTCCGGAGGCTAGCTCGTACTGTCCCAGCGTGTAGGTGAGGCCGACCAACGTGCTTCGGGACCTGAAGTCGTGGCCGGCCAGGTGGGCGGCGATCAGCGCGTCCGAGGCGACGAAGAGCGCTCCGCCGATAGCGGCGCGACGGTTGTACGAGCTGGCCGTCACCGCGGTCGCCGAGAGCATCGCGGCGTACGTCGCGACCGGGCCCCGGAGACGACCGAGGTCTGGCCACAGCCACGCGACCAAGCCGGCCCCGCCGGCAGCGTAGACCGCGAGTGCCCGCCGGGACACCCGGGCCTGCCCACGGAGGAACAGGATCGTGTAACACGTGTGCGCTGCGCCGTACGCCACCATCCCAGGCATCAGCAGCTGCTGTTCCATCAGCGAATCACCGACTGCGGAGAGCAGCAACGCGCCGACAAGTGGACGCGGGCCGCCCTGACGATAGGACCGCATCGCAAGCGCCGGCATCATCGCGCTCTTCGAGACGACGCGCAGGCCTCTCCCTTTGGTGAGATGGCCCAGCGCGTGCGCGACCGCGCAGCCCCAGTACGCCGACGCCCAAGTCCTCGAGCTGCTGCTCACCGGATCAGCCCCCGAGCCACCGCTCACGACCCGCCGCGGATCGCCACCGGCAGCAAGCTGCACCTCTGGCGTTTGTTCATCGGCTTCCACACCACCTTCCTGGTGCAGCATTGGCTCGGTGTCGAGGGCATGCCTCGCCGGTCCGCCGACTACAGTCCGCGCGGGGAGTTCACGGTCCTGCATCAGGTGTTCTGGGTCGGTGAGCTCATCCGCGGGATCTCCAGCCTGCCGCTCTTCCACAACCTGTACAAGTGCCGGAAGTCGCCGCGCGTCGAGATTGACGACCCAGGGGATCTCCGCGGCTTGGATTGCGCCACTCTGGACGGCCCGTCACAGAGCGTGCATCCTGGTCCACGGGAACAACGTTGGGGGGACTATGGCGGGTGTGTATTGCCGCTGGGAACGGCAGCGCTATCAGGAGTCGGACTTTGAGCTGGGCACGGGCGGGGTTCTCGTACACATCGACAGCGTTCCATTGCACACCGTGACAGGCAGACTCGTCGACAGCGGCGAACTCGAGGCCGACGTCGCCGAGCCGAACGATTCGGATGGATAAGGCTCGGCCCGGCCGACTGATGCGAGCACGCTACGGGCTCAACTCGTCGTTGCCGATGCCTCGGAACAAGGACGAGAAAGCTGCTGTCTTCGCCGCCCGGATCACGCTCGCGACCCAGCGGGACGAGTCGGCGCGAGCCGCCGACCAATCGAGGCTCGAAGCTGCATTGAGTGAACTGGCCGCCGCAGAAGCCGCCGACAGAGCTGAGGCAAAGGCCGAGCTGGATGCGGATCGCGCATCGTCGGCTGCCTTCAACGATGCGGTGATGACAGTTGCCAAGGGCGGCATCGATCGTGCGCGGGCAAGTTCCGAGTTCGTGCAGAAGGCTGCTACGGCGATCTTCGCGCTCTACACCGGAGCGCTGACACTCGCCTTCTCCGTAACGAACAACCCGTTGCCTGCTCGCGGCATCCTTCCCAGCTTGTTCCTGGGGTTCGCGGTGCTGCTTGCAACGGCGTATCTCGCCTTCCTGACCAAGGGCGACCGGGTGAAGGACCCTGCCGACGCATCGGGCACACTGCAGGCCCAGTTGAACCGCAGCCGAACCTTCGTGCAATGGACCAACACCAGCGTGCTCAATCGCGCGCCCCTGCTCCGTTGTGCAGTGGTTGCCCTGGGCATCGGAGTCGTGTCACTGCCCGCTCCGTTCCTTACGCCACCCAGTCACCACGCCGTCGCCGACGTGGTCTGCGCGGCCGACCAGCAGAAAGATCCGACGACGGGAGCGTGCCTGGCCGCCTGGCCGACGATCCCGACGGGCAACGCGGCAGATGCCACACTGCGGCAGAAGCTGTTCGAGGCACAACTTGCCGAGGTGACGGCGAGCCGAGCCGCAGCCCGGACCGGGGCAACAGCCCCACCTGATGACACGGGCTGGGTCGTCGGGACTGCCGTGGTCGGCGTTCTACTCATCTTCCTGCCCTTGATCCTGGCCGGCCTGCGCAGAGCCGGGCCGAAGATCAAGGACTCGGCTTCATCGGGCTTCCTCGGAAGCCTCGCCAGCCTCACCGGCTTGAACACTCTCTTCAAGACGGGCTGACTCGACCGCGCCGCTGGGCGCGATCAGGCCAATCCCCCTCAGGACGCTGTCTCCGGCGTCGCCGGTAGCGTGGCGACCACGCGGCCGAGGTCCTGTTCCGCGCCGGTCGGTGTCTGGAGGCCGTTGTCGAACAGCGCCTTCGCGCGGACGGCGTTCTCCGGGCGGGCCGACGTACGGAAGAAGGCGGCCAGGCCGGGGCCGAACTCGTCGTCGGGTGGCAGCGTGGCGACGTCCAGAAGGGCCTTGGTACTGGCGACTGCGTCCTTGTCGAAGCCCGCGATCCGCCGGGCGAACGCGTCGACGTACCCGGCCAGCCCGACGTCGGGCAGGACGCGGTTGACGTAGCCGTAGCGTTCGGCGACGGCTGCCGGGATGTCATCGCCGCCGAACAGGATCTCAGCGGCCCGACCGCGGCCGACCAACCGACCGAGGCGTGCCATCGGGCCGCCACCCGGGACAGCACCGACGCCTACCTCGAACTGCCCCAGGACGGCCCGATCACCGGCGAACCGGATATCGGTCGCGAGCACGAACTCGCTTCCCGCGCCCCGCGCCCGGCCGCGGATCGACGAGATCGTCACCGCCGGGACCTTGCTCAGCCGGATCAGGTTGTCGACGTACGGGTGCAGGCCGGTCGGCCCAGGCTGCATCGCGGCGACCCGGGCCTTGTCGGCCGTGAAATCCCAGTGCGCCATGAAGTACTCGGGGTTCGCGCTGTCGAACACGACCACGGTGACGGTCGGCGACTGCTCGATCCGGGTCACCAGAGCCGCCAGCTCGTCGACCGAGTCCGGATCGAGCAGGTTCACCGGGCCGTTCTCGAAGGTCACCCGCCAGTACGACGGGGACATCTCGTCGACCACGAACTGACTCTTGGCTGCATCTCCACTGGCCATCTCGCCTCCTCGAGCCTTCATCATGCGACGCACTCTTGTGACTTGCACTAGCCAGCGCCACGACCCCGAGGAAAGTACGCCGAGGCCGGTACTGCGTGCCCATTCTTGCCAAATCCCGGCGTTGCTGGCGAAAAAGGGCAACTCGTTTACATCGGTCCCCCGGCGCTGATCAGATTCGGTCACTCCAGACCACCGAGAGGACACCATGCGTTCTTCTGCCCGTCGGCTGCTCGTGCCGGGCGCCGCGTTTCTCCTGGTCGTCGGTCTCGCCACTCCGACGAGGGCCGGCGCCGAACCTCCTCCCCCATCGCTCCCCACCGCCGGCGGCGCGGCCGCGGCAGGAGGGACACCTCTCGACCTCACGCTCATCACCGGCGACAAGGTCACGGTCGCGCCCGGTCCCGGCCGGGCCGTGTCGGTGCAGGCCGTCGAACGCGCTCCGCGGTCGACCGGACCGGTACGGGTCAGCGTCGAGAACGGCGACACGTTCGTCTACCCCGGCGTCGCGATGCCGTACCTGGCGACCGGGCAGCTCGACAAGCAGCTGTTTAACGTCAGCGAGCTGGTGGCCCAGGGGTACGACAACGCCCGGAGCAAGGACCTGCCGCTGGTCGTCACCGGCTCGCCCGGCGTGGCCGCCAAGACCGCGCGCCGCTCGGCGCTGCCGGGCACGACCACCACACTCGCCCTGCCGTCGGTCGACGGCGCGGCCGTCAAGGCCGAGAAGGCCGAAGCGCCCGCGCTCTGGTCGGCGCTGACCGGGCAGAGCGGTCTGCGGGCGAAGGCGAGCGCCGCCGCGGCGCCCTCGTTCGCGGCGGGGATCGGCAAGGTCTGGCTCGACACCAAGGCGCAAACGATGCTCGCGGACACCACCGCACAGATCGGCGCGCCCGCGGCGTGGGCGGCGGGCGAGACCGGCAAGGGCGTGCGGGTCGCGGTGCTGGACTCCGGTGTGGACCTCGGGCACCCGGACCTGGCACCGCGGATCGTGGCGACCAAGAGCTTCGTGGCCGGTGAGGATGTCGTCGACCGCAACGGTCACGGCACGCACACCGCGTCGACCGTCGCCGGTACCGGCGCGGCCTCGGACGGCAAAGAGCGTGGCGTCGCACCGGACGCCGATCTGATCGTGGGCAAGGTGCTCGGCGACAGCGGCTCCGGCCCGATCTCCGGCATCATCGCCGGGATGGAGTGGGCGACGCGGACCGAGCACGCCAAGGTGATCAACATGAGCCTGGGTACGGCGGCCTGGCACACCCAGGACGATCCGCTGAGTCAGGCCGTGAACGAGCTGAGCGCCGAGACCGGTGCGCTGTTCGTGATCGCCGCGGGCAACTCGGGGAGCATCCCGTACAGCGTCAGCTCACCGGGTACCGCGGACGCCGCCCTGACCGTTGGCGCGGTGGACAGTTCGGACCAGCTGGCCGACTTCTCCAGCGTCGGGCCGCGGCTGATGGACGACGGCCTCAAGCCCGATCTGACGGCACCCGGCGTCGACGTCCTGGCCGCGCGGTCGCAGTACACGAACGACGGCGGCGAGGGCTACTACCGGACCGACAGCGGTACGTCGATGGCGGCTCCGCACGTCGCCGGCGCGGCCGTCCTGCTCGCCGCGCAGCACCCGGACTGGACCGGGCAGCAGCTCAAGGACGCGCTGATGAGCACCAGCAAGCTGACGCCCGCGTACACGCCGTACCAGGCGGGGACCGGACGCGTCGACGTCGCGGCCGCCTCGCTGCACGGCCAGATCATCGCCAGCGGATCGGTCGACGCCGGGCTCGTCCCGTGGTCGCCCAAGCCGACCCGGACGCCGGTCACGCGCCAGATCAGCTACCGCAACACCACGGACAAGCCGCTCACGCTGCAGCTGTCCACCGACCATGCCGGGATCTTCCGTCTCGCCGCGACCCAGGTGACAGTGCCCGCGAACGGCACAGCCGCGGTCGGCTTCACGGCGGACCCGAACGGACTGGCTCCCGGCCAGTACGCCGCCCAGGTCCTCGCGAGTTCTTCGACCGGCACCGT
This sequence comes from Kribbella pratensis, assembly GCF_004365355.1. Taxonomy (GTDB): domain Bacteria; phylum Actinomycetota; class Actinomycetes; order Propionibacteriales; family Kribbellaceae; genus Kribbella. Next base: position 2,351,179 of record NZ_SODP01000001.1, read on the forward strand.
GCACACGGCCGTCGGGCTGGCCGTCGAGCCCAAAAAGTACACACTCACCGTCCACCTGAAGGACCAGACCGGCAAGCCGGTCAGCGGCGAGGTCGAGGTCACCGGCGCGGACGGGAAGTCGACGATGTTGTGGGCAACGGACGGCGAGCTCACCAGCCGGTGGGCGCCCGGCTCGTACACGATCGTCTCGACCCTGGACGTGCCCGGCAGCAACGGCCCGCACTCGCTCGGCCTGGCCTTCCTGACCGCGCCCGAGGTCGACCTCACCGCGGACCGGGACGTCGTCCTGGACGCATCGCGGAGCCGTCCGATCAAGGTCGACACGCCCAAGCCGACGACCGTCACCACGAGCAGGTTCGACCTCTTCCGGTCCTTCACCTCGGCGCAACCGACCCCCGACGACAGGTCGGCGCTGCACGAGATCTTCATGCCGCCGCCGGACTACGACAGCTTCTGGGCGCTGCCGACCAAGAACAAGGTCCGCACCGGCAGCTTCGTGCTGACCACGCGGTTCCGGGCCGAACAGACGCCGCTGACGATCAGCTACGACGGCCGCAGCCTCGACGACTCGTTGCTCGTTCAGCCCGGCTCCCCGGCGTTCCGCGCCGGCACGACGCACGTCACGGCCGTCTTCGCCGGCACCGGCACTCCCGCCGAGTACGCCGCACTGGACGCGCGCGGCAAAGCGGTCGTCGTCCGCAACAGCATCGACGTACCGCCCGCGGACCGCGCCGCCGCGGCGCACGCTGCCGGCGCGGCCATGCTGCTCGTGGTCAACGACGGCATCGGCCGCTACAACGACTGGTACGGCGGAACCGACGGCCAGACCCTCGGCCCGATCCCGACGGCGTCGCTCACCCTCGACGACGGCGAGGCCTTGATCAAGAAGCTCACCACGCACAGGACCGAGCTGACCGTCGCGGCCAACCCGGTGCCGTCGTACCTGTACGACCTGGTCGACTACCACCAGGGCAAGGTCCCGGACGACCCGTCCGCGGCCACGGACCCCGGCAGTCTGGCCAGGATCGAGAACGACTTCGCTCCCCCGAACGGGCAGCAGGTCCTGGAGAGCCGCGAGGACAGCCCGGCGTACGAGTACTTCCCGGCCGCCTTCCCGTACGCCGTCTTCGGGTCGATCCGGGTACCGCGGTTCCCGGCGAAGCCCGCGGTGGGGCACCGGACGGACTGGGTGTCGGCGGGCGCGAAGTGGCAGCAGTACGCCGCGATCAACGGCTGGGCGACGTTCACAGACATCACGAGCTACCAGCCGCGCAGCGTGCAGAGCCAGCGGTGGTTCGGTCCGATCGTGCGGCCGCGGATGCTCGAGTTCGAGCTCCCGCACCGGGTCGGCAACGCGATGGGCGGCATGATCGCCGGGTTCGGTGACGGCGGGTCCGCGCACAGCGGCGACTCGATGATGACGCGCAGCTTCGCGCTGTACCAGGGCGAGGAGAAGCTGGTCGGGAACGGCCCGCGGCCGGACTTCGGCGTGGGCGACCTGGCGCCGGAGAAGCGGCCGTACCGGTTGGTGGCCGACACCGCCGGGAACGCCGAGCTGACGCCGTACTCGACGACCACGCACACCGAGTGGACCTTCACATCCGGGGAGGCGGAGAACCAGCCGCTGCCGCTGGCCCAGCTCGACTACGGGGTGGACGTCGACGCGGCAGGACGGGCGAAACGGAACTCTGTCTTCGCCGTCAAGCCGGTGGTGCTGGGCAGCAGTGCCCGGCAGGACGCGGTGGTCTCGGTCGGGCTGGAGGTCTCGTACGACGACGGGGCAACTTGGCAACGGCTGCAACTGAAGGAGAGCAAGGGCAGCTGGGAGACCCGGCTGCAGGCGCCGCCGCGGGCCGGGCAGGTCTCGGTGCGCGTCACAGCCAAGCAGCGCAACGGCGGCGGCATCACCCAGACAATCATCCGAGCCTTCGGCCTCAGATAGTCCAAGGCGGGCGGCCGGTGTACTCCGGTCGCCCGCCTACCGTAGGGCTGCGCGTACCGGCCTGGGTCATCCTGGCTCTTCAGGTGCCGCCGGTGGCGTTTGATTTCGGGTGCAGGATCGGGACGCCTCGCTCGGTCATGGACGCGACGGTGTACTCGCTGGCATGCCAGATGCGTACTGCGCCGCCCACGAGTTGCTCGAGCTCGTCATGGGTGAGTTGCCGCCACCGCGGACGCCCGTACGGCTTCTCGAACCTGACAGCTTGGATTACGCCGGACTCCGAATAAGGACCACGAAACTCGCCCGGCGGAGAGACCTGCACCCACTGGACCGAGTCGTGCGCCGCGCCGGCGAGCAGTTCCGCGGCCACGACGGCTGCGACCTCTTCAACGACGTTGGTGATCGACTGAGAGTGGTTGTCGCCCATATCGCCTATCACCACGACCGGTAGCTCGCCGGAGGGTCTGAACACACGGATGTGGAACCGGCTCTCGTTGACCATGCCCAGCATCCGCCACGCCATGACCACCTCCGTGTCCAGGGTCCGGCCGTCGCATTGGCTGGCTCCCGGTACTGCGATGGGCGTGTGCTGCAGGTACGAGACCTGCCCTGACAGATCCTCCAGCTTCGCGGCGACCTCACCGAGCAGTCCCGCGATCGTCTCAGCCGTCTCTCGGTGACAGGCAGCAAGTGCGGGCTGATTCGGGACGTCCTTGGTACCTGCTGGCGGCAGAGCAACGACGCTGCCGTGGTCGAGTTTGTCGAGCACGGGTCCGGTGGCGTATCTGACGAGGTCGGCCAGCCGTTCGCTGACCCGGGAAGCCTCGTGGAGGGCGGTGGCGGCGTCGACCGGCCAGCCCCGGTCGACGCCGCCCGACGAGAGCTCGCTGATGCTGGTCAGCTGGTCCAGCCGGGCCGCGGCGTGACGCAGTTCTTCGCCGGCGTCGGGCTTGGCGCCGTACTGCTGATCACGGCTGACTGGGTCACCGCCGGCGCGCGCTGAGGCGTCCGTGCACAGCACGTATCTGAGCTCGTTGCTGACCAGCTCCCTCAACTGCAGCCCGAGCGTGGGTTCCTCGTGGCGGGGATCCCGCAGTACCAAGTCAACGACAGCCATCCCGGCACCGCCCTGGTCGAAGCTATCGACCCACGCTCTAACGGCGAGACAGGCCTCACGTATGTACTCGTTCACGATCCCCCGCTCTCGATCCCACCTTGGACAACTCCTTGGCACGACCAGGGAGACCGCACAGTTGGTTCAGTGCCGTCGGGTGGCGGAGTTCTTACCTCGGTGCCGTCGAGACGGTGCTCAGGCGATCTGCTGTTCCGGCAGGTAGCCGGCGTCGGCCAGCGCGATCCGCAGCTTGCGGCGGGCGTCGAACATCATCTTGTAGATCGCGTTGTGGGTCGCACCGAGCTGATCGGCGAGTACGTCGGTGGACATCCCGTTCAGCACCAGCGCGACGAAAACCATCCGCTGCTTCGCGGTCAGCTTCTCGTCGACGGCTCGGTGTACGGCATTCATCAGATCCCAGCTTTCGGCATGCGACTCCGGTTCGATACCGAGCCGGGCCGGTAGGCGCTCCCAGTCTTCGTCGTCGAACGCGACATCGGCCCGCTGCCAGAAGTGCCGGTTGACCTTGCCAGCCACGTCCAAGATCACGAACTTGTACGCCCAGGTGGTGAACTTGCAGTCCCCGCGGAAGGTCTTGACCTTGCCGCAGATCGCCAGCAGGGCGTCCGCGGCAGCGTGATGCGCGATGTCGTCCAGCTCCGGGCCGACGAGTCGCAGCCTCGCTGCCCGCCGCCCGACTTCTGCCCTCGCGGCCCGCAGGAGAACCTCGTACAAACGCTGGCTGGCAAGCTCACGCCGGGCCCCATCGCTACTCAGGTCACGAACCCATACACGGTTCTCCCGAGCCACCTCTGAAGCGACGACCCGCACGGGCGGCAACGACTCGGAACATTGGCTCTTCATGGATCTCTGACCATCAGCGCAACGTAGTGAGCACAGGTCGGACACGTCTGTGTCGACCGATGAGACAACAGGGCGACGGCCGAGCCGACGCTTTCGGCATGAGGCCGGCCGACACCGGATCATCGCGCAGCGATCGGCGCGGATCCTCACAATGCCGGCGGGCTGCGACGCCACGCGCACCACTGCACAACTTCACGAAGAGGTCGGCTGCGGCAAAGTCCGGGAACGCGAGCGCAGTCAAGTTGGCCTGCGCCTTGGTGAGACTCTGTTTGCTCATGGATTACCTCCAGGCTCGGGAGCCGCCCGGTGTGGAACGGTTCCGGCGGTGGGCGTTAGAGCGATCAAAGCGCGGCGACGACGAACTTCCGTCTCACTGTGAGATAAGGGCCCACCCCCGCTCGGGTTCGCCCGACTCAGCAGTGTGAAGGGCGCGGATGGGTGATGGCCGTGCCCGCGCATCAGGTCTGCGGGGCTGGCTGGTGCGCGTCCGTCGGCCGGTAGGAGAGGCGGATCGCAGTACTGACCGGATCAGATGTATTCGGCCGGGGTGATCTCGAAGAGCTTGAGCTTGCGGTAGATCGACGCCCGCGAGATCCCGAGGGACGTGGCTGCCACGTCCTTGTGACCCTCGGCGGCACGCAGCGACTGCACAATGGCCCCTCGCTCGAGCCACTCCATGGGAGTAAGCCGGCGGCGCAGCCCGCGGCCGAAGCGAGCCGGCAGGTCGGAAATGTCGAGCTTGTGGAGATCGGTGGCGCGCAGCATCTCGGCTAGCAGGTCGTTGAGCTCGGTCACGTTCCCTGGCCAGCGTTCGTGCTGGAGCCTGGTCATCAACTGGTCGGTGACCGCCAAGGAACGCGTTCCGGGCTGCCGGGCGAGCAGCACCGCGACGATCGCCGGCAGATCCTCGAGCCGATCCCGCAGCGGCGGTACCAGCACGGTCGGAATGCCGGTGGTGCCCAGTTCGGGCGTGATCGGGTCGCCCTCATTGACACGGACTGTCAGTGCCAGCCAGCCGGCGTCGGTGACCGCTCGTACTTCGCTGCACAGCCGGCCGAGTGCGTCGGCCGTCAGGCGCTCGCCGTGCTTGACCACGACCGGCGACCCTACGTGGAGCGCTTCGCCGACGTCGGCGATCAACCGGTCGAGATCCTCCGGCCCGGCATTCCGGACCGCGTCACGAATGACGACCATCTTGTCCGCGGCATGCAGTTGCAGCGCCGCCTCCACCAAGGCTGCCTTGCCGACCCCGGGCTCGCCGATCACCGCGACCGGGTCGCGTTGCGCGCAATGCCGGCTCACCCTTCGGGCCGCATCCAGCATCGCCGGGGTGCCGGCGGCGAATCGGGAGAACATGCCTGCTACCGGTCGCCTCAGGGCGGGCGGCCGGTGCGTCGTACCGGACGGAAAGGCGAGCGCGCCGACAAGCTCGTTGCCGCGGCGCACCGCCCGGAGCCGGAGCATCGTCTCCGTGCCGTCGGACATGGTCAGCGGCGTTTCCGCGGCGTCCGCCCGCCCGAGGGCGTCCCGCACCATGGTCCATGTGTCACAGTGCTCGACCGCGCCCAGCACCCGCGCCGCCTCCGGCGTCGACATCCAGACGCTGTCGCCGATCGCGAGCACAGCGGATCCGGACCGCCGCGAGGCACCGAGGTACTCGTCCAGCAGCATCCGCTCGCCCTGTCCGCCGAGTTCGGCCAGCCGTGCCTCGACCACCGCCACCGCCTGTCGTACCAGCGCCGCGAGGGCCGGGTTGGCGCACGCGGCCCAGGTGGTGACATCCAGCACGCCGACGAATCGGTGGCTGAACGGGTCACGGACCGGGACGCCGAAACAGGCGAAGTCCTGCAGTCGCTCGGAGAAGTGCTCGTGTCCGCGAACCGCATACGCACCCCGGCCCTCGAGGGCGCTGCCGATGCCGTTGGTCCCGACCTGGTGCTCGGCGTAGCTGAACCCTGGCGCGAGTAGCACCGAGTCGAGCCGGCGCTCGAGCTCAGCGTCCCCGGAACGGCGAACCAGTACCCGCCCGCGACTGTCGGCCAGGATCGCCGAGACCGGGCTGCCGGCCACGTCCTGCGCGACCCCGTCGATGACGGAGCTTGCCGCCCTGGCCAGACGTGAGGCGAGGTTGACGTTCTCGACGTACGACGTGGTCACATCCCTGGCGTCGACACCGCCGTCGGACGAGCGGCGCCACGAGGCGAGGATCTCCGCGCTCGGCCCCTCGATCTCCTCGATCCGCCCACCGGTCAGCAGCCGCTCCCTGGCGCGGAGCAGCATCGCGTCCCAGTCGTCCGTCATCGCCGGAACCTCACCGCCTCTCAAGGTGAGACGCGGACCACACTGCCTGGCCACTTTACTCCCATGAAGACGCGATCTCGCCAGCTGCCGGCCGACAGAAAGGGCAACGATGACCGTCGATCTCTCCCCCGGGACCTCGCTGTCAGCCGTGGCTGGCTACGGGTCGGCGCCGAGCCGCGAGATCCTGAACAGCACCGCTGACGAGCCAGTCACGACCATGGCCTCCCCGATGGGCTCGGTCCGGTGAACGATCACGACCACGGCTACTACCGGCGCCTGGACGAGACCTGCAGTTACTGTGCCGACACCCACCCGACCGAGCCCGACATCCCAATGCAGGTCTTCGACCACGCGACCGGCTCCTGGATCGTCGAGTCAGACCTGAGCGAGGCAGCATGACGCGCCATCCCGGATGCGGTACGTCGTTGTCGAAACTGTTGCTCTCGGCAACGCTTTCCTGCACTCGGTCATCCGCCGCAAGTACTCGGCACGCAGTACGTTGCTCCCGGCCGGATCAACACCAATGTGGTCGGCTACGCGCTGTGGCCGGTCTCGACGGCCAAGGCCGGCGGCTTCTTCTTCGTGGTCTTCGGCATCACCGCGCCGATGCAGATCAACCCAGTCTGGCTGTGCGCCCGTGCAAGCAGACTGGGGTACGGCTTTGGGTCAGGCGGTGGTGCGGCGCGGGAGGACCCAGTTCGGGCGTACGAAGTGGCAGGTGTAACCAGCTGGGTAGTTGAGCAGGTAGTCCTGGTGCTCGGGTTCGGCCTCCCAGAACGGGCCTGCGGGCTCGATCGTCGTCACGGCCTTGGCCGGCCAGAGGCCTGACGCATCGACGTCGGCGATCGTCTCGCGGGCGACTTTTTCCTGCTCGGGAGAGAGCGGGAAGATCGCCGAGCGGTAGCTCGTGCCGACATCGTTGCCCTGGCGGTTCACGGTCGAGGGGTCGTGGATCTGGAAGAAGAACGCCAGAATGTCACGGTAGGTCGTCTGTTCCGGGTCGAAGACGATCTCGACCGCTTCGGCGTGCCCTGGGTGATTGCGGTACGTCGCGTGGTCGTTCTGGCCACCCGTGTATCCAACCCGCGTCTCGAGTACGCCGGGCTGACGGCGGATGAGATCCTCCATACCCCAGAAGCACCCGCCCGCGAGGACGGCTGTCTCAGTGCCGGGCCTGCGAGTGATCTGTCCGGTGTCGTGAATCCCGCTGGTCATGATGCATGCTCCTCCGTGCTCGTGGTGTCAGCCGCCTCGAACAGCGACTGGTACTCACCGTAGCCCTGCGCCGCGAGCTCGGCGGCCGGGATGAACCGCAGCGCCGCGGAGTTCAGCGGGTCAGGGGCCGGCTTCCCTGTAGATAAACGGTTAGTGGTTGGACAGAGGCGGATCTTACGTCGTGCATCGATACGATCCCGCGCCGTACTCCGGTCGCTTGCGTAGTAAGACGTCGAGGGTGTGGCGCCGCCAACGCATACAGGCTGAAAAAGCCACGTCAGCGAAGATTAGATAGCAGGAGGTGCCGAGTGAGAGCGATTGTGGTCACGGAACAGGCCGCGGGAACGGCCGGGATGACGCTGCGAGAGTGTCCTGAACCGACGCCGGCGATCAATGACGTCGTCGTGGAGGTTCGTGCGTCGGGCTGGGTCCCGACCGAGGTGGAGTGGCCTTCGACCTGGACCGATCGTGCCAACCGTGCCCGGACGCCGTCGGTCCTCGGGCACGAGCTGGCCGGTGTGATCACCGCCCTCGGCTACGGCACGACGGGGCTGTCCGTGGGACAGCGGGTGTTCGGCCTCGCCGACTGGCATCGCGACGGCACCCTGGCGGACTACGTCGCGATCGAGGCACGCAATCTCGCGCCGCTGCCGGGCGACGTCGACTTCACGGTAGGTGCGAGCCTGCCGATTTCAGGGCTGACCGCGTGGCAGGGACTGTTCCAGCACGGCCGCCTTCAATCGGGCCAGAGCGTCCTCGCCCACGGTGCGGCCGGCGCAGTCGGAACGATGGTGACCCAGCTCGCACGCGAAGCCGGCGCCTACGTCATCGGCACCGGACGCGCCGCCGACCGTGAGAAGGCGCTCGACTTCGGCGCCCACGAGTTCGTCGACCTCGCCAACGACTCGCTGGAAGACGTCGGACCAGTGGACCTGGTGTTCGATGTCATCGGCGGCCACATCCAGAAGAGCTCCGCGGCCTTGATCAAGACCGGAGGCACGCTGGTGTCGATCGTGGGCCCGGTCGAGTCGCGACCCGCGGACGGCCTGTCGGTCGACTTCGTCGTCGAGGCCGATCGCGCGCAACTGAACGAGATCGTCCAGCGGGTGCGCGACGGCCGGCTGCGGACGAACATCGGCACCGTGGCCGATCTCGACGACGCGGTCACAGCTCTCAATCCCACCGACCGCATCAAGGGAAAGACGATCATCCAGGTACGCCGGTAAGACCACGCCGGTGCTGAAGGACGGCCGTCCGACGCCGTTCTTCAGCGCTCCGGGGCTTCACGCGAAGTTATGCAGTCAGGCCGCGCTCTCGAGGTTTGTGATCAAGTCGTTGGCGAGCGTGAAGCGGTACTGACGTCGACGACGCCACCAGGGAACTCGAGGAACTCCCACAGGCTCACAATCGGGAACGCTCGTCGGATGCCGGCCCGGAGGTTAGGTTGAGGATGATGGCCGGAGGACGGAGCGTTGAATCATGCCTGACGCGCGAGACGGAACGCCGAACGACGGCGGCGACGGACCGGTCACGGACGCGCCGTGGTCGCAGCTGGACTATCACCACCCTGCGGCGGGGTGGGGCGCGGCGAAGTCGGTGGCGCAGGTTCTCCGACGGCAACACGCCGTGGTGGCAGGTACGCGCGCCATGCTCAGGATGAACCACGAGAACGGCGGGTTCGACTGTCCCGGGTGCGCTTGGCCGGATGCGATCGACGGGCTGAAGCTGGACCTGTGCGAGAACGGCGTCAAGCACGTCGTCTGGGAGATGACGCCGAAACGCGCCGACCCTGAGTTCTTCGCTCAGCACACCGTCACCGAACTGGAGACCTGGACCGACTTCGCACTCGAGGACGTCGGTCGGCTCACCGAACCGATGGCGTACGACGCCGCGACCGACCACTACGTCCCGATCAGCTGGTCAGGCGCCTTCGACCTGATCGGCACCCGGCTCCGCGCCCTCGGCTCCCCCGACCAGGCCTCGTTCTACACCTCGGGCCGGTTGAGCAACGAGGCAACGTTCCTCTATCAACTGTTCGCGCGGGAGTACGGGACGAACAACCTGCCGGACTGCTCGAACATGTGCCACGAAGCCTCCGGCCGCGCTCTGCAGGCCGCCCTCGGAACGGGCAAGGGTACGGCGGATCTGCGCGACTGGGAGACCGCCGAAGCGATCTTCGTTCTCGGCGTGAACGCGGCATCGAACGCGCCCCGGATGCTGACCGCGCTGTCCGACGCGTACCGGCGTGGCGCGCAGGTCGTGCACATCAACCCGCTCGTCGAGGCGGCGGCAACGCGCACGATCGTGCCGCACGAGGTCGTCGACATGGCGTTGTTCAAGGCCACGCCGACCAGCACATTCAATCTTCAGGTCCGGGTCGGCGGCGACCTGGCTCTGCTGCGCGGCATCGCGAAGGCAGTCCTCGAGGAAGCGCGGACCGACCGGAAAGCGCTCGACGAGGTCTTCCTGGAGCGCTACACCGACGGCTTCGCGGCGTACCAGAAGCTCTGCGAGGAGACCGAGTGGGCCGAACTCGAGCGGCAGTCCGGCCTGTCCGAGGCCGACATCCGTCGAGCCGCCACGATCTACTCGCAGTCGCGGTGCACGCTGATCAGCTGGTGTCTCGGTCTCACCCAGCACGAGCACGGCGTCGACACCGTCCGGGAGATCGTCAACCTGCTGTTGCTGCGCGGGAACCTCGGCCGCGAGGGCGCCGGACCGTCGCCTGTCCGCGGCCACAGCAACGTCCAGGGCAACCGCACGTGTGGCATCGACCATCGGCCCAGCCAGGAGTTCCTCGACCGGTTGGGCGCCGCCTGCGGTATCGACCCGCCGCGCGACCACGGCCTCGACACGGTTCGCACGATCGCCGCGATGCGCGACGGATCCGTCAAAGCGTTCGTCGGCATGGGCGGGAACTTCGCACTCGCCGCTCCTGACACCGCTGCGACCGCCGAAGGACTGCGGCGCTGCGAACTCACCGTCCACGTCAGCACCAAGCTCAATCGCAGTCACCTCGTGCACGGCCGCCAGGCGCTGATCCTGCCCTGCCTCGGCCGGACCGAGCTCGACGTACAAGCGGGCGGCCCGCAGTCGGTGTCGGTCGAGGACTCGATGAGCATGGTCCACCTGTCCATCGGCCGTAAACGTCCCGCGTCGCCGCACCTGCTGTCCGAGCCGGCGATCATCGCCGGCATCGCGCAGGCGACGCTTCCCGCGACGCAGACACCGTGGAACAGCTACGTCGAGGACTACGACCGGATCCGCGACATCATGGCCAAGGCTCTGGACGGTTTCGAGGACTTCAACCGCCGCGTCCGCCATCCGCTCGGCTTCCGGTTGCGTCAGCCCGCCCGCGAACTCGTCTTCCTCACCCCGTCCCGCCGCGCCGAATTCTCCACCGCGGACCTGCCCGACGTGGTGCCCGCCGACGACGACGTACTGATCCTGCAAACCATGCGGTCCCACGACCAGTGGAACACCACCATCTATTCCGACAACGACCGCTACCGCGGTGTGCGGAACCTTCGCACACTGATCCTGATGAACCCCGGCGACATGGCCGCCCGCGGCATCCAGCAGGGAGACCTCGTCGACATCACCGCCACCGCACGCGATGGATCCGTCCGGGTGCTTCGTGCGTACCGCGCTTTGGGCTATGCGATGCCCAGCGGCAACGCCGCCGGCTACATGCCCGAGATGAACGTGCTCGTCGCCGCCGACGACTACAGCACCCAGAGCGACCAACCTCTGATGAAGAACATCAAGGTCCGCGTCACGCCGTCTACTCAGTGACCCAACAGGAAGACCGGAGTGCGTCACCAAGCGACCGCGGAAACCACGCTCGCCGCCGGGATGATGGAGTAGTGAGTACTTCGTCGCGCGGTTGGCCTGTTGTGCTTCTGCATGGGTGGCCGGTTACCGAGATGCACTGGCGAGGTCTGCTGCCGGTCCTGCGTCGCGGCGGGTTCGCGCCGGTGCCGGTCGCGTTGCCAGGGCTGGGCAAGCGACCGGGGAGCACACCAAGTTTCAGGAAGAGCGATCTTGCCGACGTCCTCGGCAGCGAGCTCAGCCAACGTGGGCTCGGACGATTCTCACTGGTCGGCCATGACTGGGGAGGCACGGTCGCGCTTCTCCTGGCCGCCGCTATGCCCGACGCGGTGAACGCGATCGTGATCGAAGAGGAGATCCTGCCAGGGATCGACATCGACATCCCCGCACCGGGCGCCGAGCACTACCCGTCCTGGCACGGGCCGTTCAACCGTGCACCCGGCCTTGCCGAACAACTCGTCCCAGGACGCGAAGACGCGTACTACGGAACCTTCCTCCGGCAAAGCGCCGGTCCCGCCGGGCTCGACCCGGACGCAGTGCGCGCCTACATCGACGCGTACACGACGTACGACGTACTGGAAGCTGGGCTCGGCTACTACCGAACCAGGGCCGACGACAGGTCGGACGTTCAACGACTCCAACAGAACCCGATCCACACGCCCGTCCTCGCGATCGGAGGACACTACGCGATGGGCTCCGCTGTCGCGGACGGCCTCCGCACCCTCGCAAAAGACGTCACCGGCCTCGTCCTGGACCGATCCGGCCACTACCCCACCGAACAAGAACCCGAATCCACAGCCCAAGCCATCACCAACTTCCTCCAGCAACACCGCGACCAGCCACCCCACTGAACGCGCCCCAGCGGGCAGCCGGTGGGATCGCTCGAGGTCTCGCCAGCGCGGTCCTCAGGTGCGATGCTCGGTTGAGGGCGTGTCGGAGGGGATGGGGTGCGCGCCGGCGTGGCCTGAGGGTGGGACTTGCACCCCGCAGGGGGAATCGGCATGACTGATACGACGGATGCCGCTGCGCGGCCGCGTGCTGAGGAATTCGCGCCCATGAGCCCGGTCCGGCCCGGGCCGGATGCGGGTCCTACTGTTCCGCAGGTAGGGGTTGGGTTGTGTTTGTCGGGCGGAGGCTTTCGGGCGATGCTGTTCCATGTCGGTGTCCTCGCGCGGCTGAACCTCGCCGGACGGTTGCGGACACTGAATCGGATCTCCAGCGTTTCCGGTGGGTCCATCACCGCTGGGATGCTCGGGCTTCGGTGGAATGAGCTGAAGTTCGCCGGTGACGTCGCCACCAACTTCGACGAGTTGGTCACGGAACCGCTCCGCGCGTTCGCCCACCTGAAGGTCGATCTGCCGGCCATGGCGACCGGTGCACTGCTGCCCTTCGTCACGATCTCCGACCGGGTGGTCGCCAAGCTCAACAAGCATCTGTACAAGAACGCGACGCTCCAGGACCTGCCGGGTACGCCGGAGTTCGTCATCAACGCCACGAACCTGGAGTCCGGTGTCCTGATGCGGTTCAGCAAGGCGTACGTCGCCGACTACACGGTGGGGCGCGTACTTCATCCCGACGTACCGCTGGCTGACGCTGTCGCCGCATCATCGGCATTTCCGCCGTTACTCTCGCCGTTCGAGCTGGACCTGTCGGATGCGAACTGGACGACTGAGAACGGCAACGTCTACACGGGTCGTGGTTATCGGTCCGACATCCTGCTCAGCGACGGTGGCGTGTACGACAACCTCGGGATCGAGACGGTCTGGAAGCGGTACGAGACTGTCTTCATCAGCGATGCGGGCGGACACCTCGGCGCGGACCCGGAGCCCGGACGGGACTGGGCGCGCGGCACCCTGCGCGTGCTGCACATCCTGGACTCGCAGGTCAGATCGCTCCGACGGAGTGCGGTCGTCAGCGCGTTCAAGAACCCGAACGACCCGCACAAAGGCTTCTTCATCAGCACGATCACCGATCTGAGTGGCTGGCCGAAGCCGGCGAAAAGGCCTTATATGACGGTCGATCCCGCGGTCACCCACGGTCTGGCCACGATCAGCACCCGGCTGACCGGCATGCCCGACGACCAGCAGGAGCGGCTGATCAACTGGGGGTTCGCCGCCGCCGACGCCGGCCTGCTCGCGTTCATCGACAAGGACCTTCCAGCGGTCCCACTGCCGTATCCGAACCGTCCCTTGGGCTGACATGCCCGAGCGCAACCTGCTGCTGCAGGACACGGTGTCGATGACGGTGTTCGCTCAGGATCCGATCGTCATGGACGCCTCGAAGGGCCCGATCTTCGCCGAGATCGCCGTACCGGCGGAGCGCCTGCAGCGTGGGCCGCGCGGGCACCGCTTCCACGTGGTCGACATCGCAGTCGGCACGAACGCCGCGGCGGAGCCGGTCACTCTCACGGACGGTGATCCGTGGGTGTACCACGACCGCTGGGCCGACGGTCTCCGCCCGAAGGATCCGGCCGAGCTGGTCGACAACGCAGGGTTCCGGGCACAGAACGTCTTCGCGGTCGCCTCGCACACGCTCGCGCTGTTCGAGCAGCACCTCGGCCGACCGATCCCGTGGTACTCCCGCTTCCCGCAGCTGTACCTGATCCCGAAGGCACGGGTCGAGGCCAACGCGTTCTACTCCCGCGAGCACAACGCCGTCCTGTTCGGTTGGCTACCCGCGGCAGCGGGTCTGCCGAGTCTGTACACGGCACTCTCGTACGACGTCATCGCGCACGAAGTCACGCACGCGATCCTGGACGGGCTCCGGCCCCGCTACACCGAACCCGGGCTCCCGGACCAGCTCGCGTTCCACGAGGCACTCGCCGACCTCGTCGCCTTGCTGTCGGTCTTCAGCATGCCGCACGTCGCGGAACGCCTGCTGGACGACGGCTCCGGCCGGATCCGGTTCGAGACCGACATCGAGGCCATGGCGAACCCCGACCAGAAGGAAGGGCAGCGGCAGTTCACCGAGGGACGCGCAACCAAGCTGAAGTCGTTGCCGCTCGCAAGTTTGGCAGAACAGATCGGCGGTCGGCGGGTGCCAGGGCCGGGCGGAAGCACCGTCGGCGGGCGGTACCCGGCGCTGCGTCGATCGGTCGACCTACCGGCGACACCTGCCTGGCGGAAGGATCCGGCGTACGACGAACCTCACCGGCGCGCCGAGGTCCTGGTGGCTGCTGTCATGCAGACCATGGTGTCGATCTGGGTCGGCCGGATCGACCAGCTGCGGATCGGCGACGACAACATGTTGGACGTGCTCCGCGTGGCGGAGGAAGGGGTGAAGTCCGCCCAACATCTGCTAGCCATGCTACTGCGCGCGTTGGACTACCTCCCGCCGGTAGAGCTCGAGTTCGAGGACGTTCTCGACTCGGTGCTGACCGCGGACAGGCGGCTCGCGTCCGAGGACGAGCACGGGTACCGCGACGCGCTGATCGCGGCGTTCAAGAGCTTCGGTATCGAGGCGCCGGAGCACAATCTGGTCGACCAGGACGGTGTCGTCGCCCCCAGGCCGGACGCCGCCGGCTCGAACGGAAACGCAGCGGTCGGCCGGCAGCGGGCGCCGTACCCGGCCGATCCGGACACCAAAGCCAAGGTGGGGATCCGGTACGAGCACCTCAATCTCGGCGCGCTCCGCACGTCGCCCGAGGAGGTCTACGAGTTCATCTGGAACAACGCCGGCGCGCTGGGCATCGACGTACGGCTGACCACCCGCGTCGAACGGGTCCTGGCGAGCACCCGGGTGGGCCCCGACGGCCTGATCCTGAACGAGATCATCGCCGATTACGTCCAGATGCTGCAGGCGATGCCCGGCAACCTGCCGGACGGCATCGAGGTGCCCGATGGGATGCCGACCGACAAGCCGGTCGAGCTGCTCGGCGGCGGCGTTCTTGTGTTCGACCAGTTCGGGCGATTCCGGTTGCACCAGCGCAAGGCCATCCTCGACGTCGACCGGCAGAACCACAGACTGAGGTATCTCTTCGACCACAACCTGCGGGATCGGAGCGGAGGTCTCGGTACGTCGGACGGACGCGGAGACAAGCTTCGGTTCGCGCTGTTGCATCAGGACACCGACCTGGACGAGCTGTGAACGCGCGACCGAGCCGCGTCCGGCTGCGCGCGTACAAGGTGGGCTTCGGAGACTGCCTGCTGCTGAGCGTGACGTACGGCTCGAAGCTGCCGGACGGGCGCACGGAACGGCACATCCTGTTCGATTGCGGGAGTGTCTCCAAAGCGGACGACGGACCCAGCCTCGGGGACGTCGCGGCGCAGATCGAGAAGCACTGTGACGGCCAACTGGATGCTGTCGTCGCGACGCACCGGCATCGCGACCACATCAGGGGCTTCGGTGATCGGAACGCGCGGGAGGCCTTCGACAGGCTCGAGCCCCGGATCGTGATCCGGCCGTGGACCGACGTACCGGAGCCGGAGCGGTCCGACCCGCAGCACGCGCTCGACGACAATCACCGGCACTTCCTCGGCGTCCTCGATCAGCTCCCCCAGCAGTCCGAGGCGCTCAGTGGGCTCGCCTTCGACAACGCGGGCCTCGCCAAGCGGGCCGCCCGGATCGCGGAGCTCGGGTTCAAGAACCCTGACGCGATCGCGCTGCTCGAGGACTGGGCGAAGCGCGGTCAGGCCCACTACGTCACCGCCGGCCAGGTTCTGGATGTCGAGGAACAGCTGCCTGGGATCAGCATCCGCGTGCTCGGGCCGCCCAGTCTGACCGACGTACCCGAACTGAGCCGATACGCCAAGGAATCCGAGGAATACTGGCTCGGCCTGGCCGGCACGGGTGAGTTGAGCCCGCTGGTGAAGCAGGGCGATGCGCAGTCGCTGGTCCGCGCCCGGCGCGTGCTCGCACCGCCTGGCGGCGTGGGCGCGGCCGAATGGCTGGTCCGAAACCTCGACGAGCGCCGGATCTCGCAGGGCTTCGAGATCGTCGAGGCGCTGGACGACGTACTCAACAACACCAGCGTCATCCTGCTTCTCACCATCGGTACCAAGCGGCTGCTGATGCCCGGTGACGCGCAGGTCGAGAACTGGTCGTTCACCCTGGATCAAGTTGACGGAAGCAACCATCGCGCTCTCGACGCCGGGCTCGCGGACGCGTTGACGAAGGTCGATCTCTACAAGGTGGGCCATCACGGAAGCCGGAACGCGACGCCCAAGCGGCTCTTCCGGCGCTGGGAGCAGAGCGGCCGCGAGATCGTCTCGGTGCTCTCCACCAAGGATCACGTGTTCGACAAGAGCGTCGACGGCGCAGTACCGAAGCCCGAACTCATCACGAATCTCGGCAAGCTGGGTCCTGTCCACAGCACACAGAGCCTCGGCGCGAGAGTCTGGTGGATGGATCTCGAGGCATCCGTCCGGACCAAGGCCAAATTCACCTTCACCCCCGGCCCCCCGATGGCGAACCCCTAGACCTTCTCGAGTTGGATGCCGACGGTCAGAACTCGTGCTCGTCGCCCAACTGGCCGACCAGTTGGACGGCCAGAGGTGCACCGTCGCGTACACGACCGGTAGTACGGGAGCCGGGATGCCGGCGAGGTTCTTGGCTGTACGAGAAAGAGCGGGCCGCGGACGGGAAGGTGGGTAGGTAGCGGAGGCCGTTGATTGCTCGGCTGTTCCGCGATCGTGGCGACGACTGGTGACAGCATCACGCGTACCCGGAGAGCCAGTCCCGCTGCCAGGCTGCGGCGACCTCAGGCTTTGGTCTGCCGAAACGCTGCAGCCGGCGGCTCCTTGCAGACCATCGTGCGGGTCGGTAGTAGACACAGCAAGACGTCAAAGGCGCGGAATGCGGACGCGCGAGCAGCCAAAGGTCCACTTCTGCTCCCGTGCCCGTGGACGGCGTCGCCTTTCATCCAAAACAGGACGGACACCGGGGTCAACGAGCTAAACGATGCCCCACCAATCTGAGTGTAGAACAGCGTGTCCGACCCGTCCGCAGCGATTCTTCCACCTAACCGCAACGCGATTGTCCAGGCCCTTCCGAGGAAAGCCGAAATGGCACAAACTGATTACTTATGGCGCGCCGTCACGGCGCGCGAAGCTGTCCGGCGCCGACAAACCAGGGACCCGATGGGCACACGACGAACACTCCTCATCCGGATCTGGATCGTGGGCGCACTCCTCGCTCTCACCCTCCTCGCACTCGGCTTTGCGATCGTCATGGCTAACGACGAGAGCATCAAGTTCAACACTCTCACCTACGAGCTCGGAACCAGGCTGGCCGATGCGGGCCTGGCCACAGGGTTCGCCGCAGTGATCGGGCTGCTCGTCTGGCTCTTCCAGCAGGAACAAGCGGACGCCCGCCAGCGCGTCGACGCTGCCAGCCAGCAGCTGGCGGCCAAGAACCAGTGGCTGCGCGACTTCGCGATCCAGGTGACCGACACGTACGGCGACGTCAAGCAAGCCCGGCGACGGCTGCAGTGGGACGTCGACAGGGCCGCCGGCACGATCACGACCAAGGTGTACGACGAGCAGATGACAGCGATCAGCATCGCGCAGTCGCGTTTCGAGGCCTTGCGCGCCATGGCGGACACCAACCTGGTCAGCACCGAGCGCCGACCAAGCATCGTCGACCCGCTTCGGGAGATCGACGTAGCCCTGTCAGGCCTGATCAGCGAACGCAAGAGCGGCCGGCTCCATATCTCACAGCCCGAGGTGCCCTTGTCGAGCTGGGCGAAGCTGCAGGCGTTTGTGGCCGAATCCGATGATCATGACCAGTTCACCGGGCTGCTGGGGTTCAGCAACGTCAGAGGTCCCTACAAGGGTCTGTACGACGCGATCGTCGCCGAGCTCCGAGACGAGCCGACCCCTCGACCAGCCACTGCCACCGCTAAGTGAGCGTTCAGGCCACGGGCAGCATCGAGGCCGTGGTGGGACGTGATGGTCGTCGGCGGGGCAAGATTGAAATGTCGCAGCCCTTTGCCGCTTGTGATCGAACGCCCGACATCCAGCTATGTGTTGAGTTCTTCCATGTCTTCGACCGCCCTTGCAGACTACGATCAGTTCGCAGTCGGGTTCCGGGGTTCGAGCCCCTGGCGGGCACACGAAGCCCAGGTCACCAAGGTGTCCTGGGCTTATGCATGTCTACAGGTCACCTTTACTCACCTATTTACTTCATCGACGACCGATGACGGTCCGATCTCGGACGCTTCGCATTTTTTGCGGTCTGTTCGGTTCCGCGCGGTCCGCTCGCGTTGAACAGCGAACGATCGCACCGGTTGGAGGCGTGACATGTCGAGACCGACAAGCCCTTCTCAGGAAGCTCCAGGCTCGCGCAAAGACCAACCAGTCCGTCGAGGCCCCAGTGGTAGTCCGGGGAGGGACGCAGTGCGTCGGCGGAATCTTGATCCGCAGTTCGACGATTTCCGCGAGGCGGCGCGTTTCAGGGTGATGGATGCTTGGGCACTGCGGTCAGGGTCGAGTTCGCCGCTGGCCATATGGCCGCTGCTCGAACGCGCAGCGTCGAAAGCCAAAGGGGTGGAGTAGTCGCTCGATGTTCCGAGCGCGAGCAGGTTCAGCGCGCCGGTTGCGCGGACCATCAGCGCGAGGAGTGCGGGGCTGTTCGAGGTTGCGTAGCCGGTCCAGGCGGTCGGATTTGTCTGCGTCGCCGTCGACGCCGTACCGGTCCAGTTCGTCGGTCAAGGTGGTCGGCCGCTCGTCCATCTCGCCGTACTTCAGCCCTGCTAGGCGTCGGTCCCTGCCTGCTCTCGCAGCAGCTCTGCTAACCGAAGCACCAGGTCGGCGGCTGCGGTTGAGCTGATGCAGGCATCACGGGCGGGTGATGGACTTGCCGGCGAACGTCACTCGGACGATGCGTGGTTCCTCGAACAGCTTGGCCGCCATGGCGTTCCGGTTCGCCTCGCCGGGGTCGCGAGCGTATTCGACCACGATCGTGCTGCCGGGCGGCAGGTTCGGCAGATCCGCGCGGGCGTCGCGCAGGTGCTGCGCCGCCGCGGCCTTGGCGGCCGAGTTGACCCCGGCCGCGTTCACGTCGCCGCCCTCCAGGTTGTAGTCCTTGCGCTCGATCCAGGTCCGGGGCGTGTTCTCGACGGAGCCGTCGGCGACCTCTTCCGCGCGTACTCGCGGGATCGCCTCGTCCGGGATCGTGTAGTCGGACTTCCGGGTGCCGTCGGGCAGCCGGGTGCTGCGGACGAGCTTGCCCTTCAGCCAGACCGTCCGGACACTCGGTTGGCCGGCCCCGATCGCCAGCGCCTCGAACAGTTGTCCGCGTTTGGACGAGCGCCACCCGGAATCCACCCGGGCCAGATCCGCGATGGTGTCGAAGTCTTCCAGCATCTGCTGACGCTCGTCCGGCTTCAGATTGGCGTATTCGCCGGCTCTGGCGCGTTCGACGGTCTGGAAGAGCGACGCCCGCAACTGCAGCTCCTCCGCCGTGAGCGAACCACCTTCCGGTGGATGCCGGTCGGCGTACTCACGGGCCTGCCGGCGGTACTCGCGCCAGGACGGATCATTGAGGTCCGGTTCGATCTTGGCGGTGAGGGCGACCCGCTTGCCCACCAAACGATCCAGGGCCTTGAACGTCGCGTTGCCGGGCAGATTGCGGATGTCCTTCAGCAGCTTGTCCGTCCCGGCGGTGCCCGAGGTTTCCGCGGCCTTGTCCAGGCCGGCCAGGACCCGGTCGACGTCCGCGCGGGCCCGCGACATCCGGACCGACTGTGACGTACCACGTTGGAGCGGGAGGATGTCGAACAGGACCTTGCCGCCGTATGTCTCGACCAGTCGGCAGGCGGCGGCGTTGCGACCCAGCGCCTGGTAGAACTGCACCGGCTGCCCGCCCATCATCGGGTCGGCCATGGCACGCAGGAAGCTGCCCATGTTCTCCGGCGGTACGGACGCGATCACGCGGGCCAGCGCGGTCGGGCGCAAGGTGGTGAAAGTGCCGGCCAGGCGGCGCAGCCCGGCCTCGGCGCGGCCGTCCTGCATCGCGATCTCGATCGCCCGCGCGTGCGCCAGCCTCGCGCCGGCGACTTCTTCGGCCTCGGCCCGGGCGACCTCGGCCGCGGTCGGATCGCCTTCCTTCGGCGGCTCTGCCTTGGCCGGATCCGTCCTCGCGGGCTCGGCGGGCTTGCCTGCTTCGGCACGGCTGCGGGCCTTCTCCAACCGGCCCGCGATCTCCTGCAGCCACTTCACCCGCGCCGGCACCTTGGCCTGGGCCGTGGCTTCGGCGCCGGCGGTCGCCGTCGTCGAGGCGGGCGGTGCGTCCGACACCCGCTCGACGAAGGTCACGCGGCCCTTGCCGGGCAGCTCGACCTCGATCACCGCCTTGCCACTGCCGGCGGTCTGTTCGCTCGCGACGACGTACCCACCGCGTTCGAGGTAGCCGGTGACTTCGGACGCCTTCCCGGAGGCGAAACTCCAGCTCGTCCCTTCGCCCGTGGGCTGCAGTCCGGCCGCGCTGTCGAGCCCCGGCAGCAGGTCGACCACGGTGGTCTCCTTCGTCAGTGTGACCACACCACTGACCTCACGGGCGAGCTTCTGCAGGTCGACCGCCGGATCGTTCTTGACGTCCTCGACCAGCACTTTCAGGTCCTGGTCGAGCCGCATCGCGTCGGCTTTCAGGTCGCCGGTCTGCTCGGCCGTCGCGTCCGGCGTGTGCGTCATCCGGTCGCGGACGTTCACCTCCAACGTCGTACGCCGTTCTGCCAACTCCAGCGCCCGCGCCCGGTAGCGCAAGCTGAACTTGCTGAACGCCGACGTCAGATCACTCTCCAGCGCGGTCATCATCGGCTTCATCGGGCCCATCGTGGCCGCCATCGCACTCATCATCACGACGTTCTGCATCGACATCGTGCCGAACTCGGCCAGCGTCATCGTGCGGCCTTCTTCGACCGCGAACTTGACGAACCCGAACGCCTCCAGGGCAACGAACGACGTCGCCTGCTCGACCACGAACTTGCCCACCGAGCTCTGGATCGCGAGCGCCTCGATCAGTCCCTTCGACAGCTGCGAGGCGCCGTGCATGATCCCGAACATGCCCAGGTTCCAGAGGAACTCGCCCCAGAACGAGCCCTTCGGTTGCATCCCCGGTACGAGTGAACTGAGCTCCCGCGAGATCGCCGTGAAGACCAGCGCCTCGGCGCCGAGCTTGATCACGAACGTCGCCTTCAGCACGACGCCCGCCGCCACACTCGTCTCGACCGCGGCCGCGCTGCCGGCGATCGCCGTCGCGGCCGCCGCACCCGCCGCGCTGATCGCGAGCCCGACGCCGGCCGTCACGATCGCGGCGATCAGCGTGATCGCCAGGCCGATGATCAGGTGCGACCACATCACCAGCGACGGCAGTTTCTGGTAGAAGTCCTTGACCGCCTCGTCGGCCTTGTGGTCGCGCAGCAGCAGCTCGAGGAACGGCAGGTCCCTGTCCAGCGCGGCGCGCTTCATCTGACCGAGCCGCGCCGCGATCCGGTTCACGCCCTCGTACCCGAACTGCGACGTGTTGCCCTTCAGGTACTCGAAGGCGTGCACCGCGCTGTCCCACTCGCCCAGCGCCTCGATGCTTGCCGCGAGCAACTGTGCGTCCTGGTCGAAGGCGTTCTCCAGGCCGCGTAGGTGCGGATCGCCGGTCAACCGGGCCTGCTCGATCACCCTGGCCTGCGCGGTGAGCGAATCCAGGTCGCCCTGCAACGCCGTCGCCCAGTCGTTGATCTCCCCGACCGACCCCTGGATCTCCGGGTATTTCGACCAGCGGCTCGTGTAGTAGTTCAGCTTCAGCCGGGTGAGTGTCCGCGGAAGTTCGGCGTTGTGTTCGTCCGCCCGCTTCAGCGTCGGCAATGCCTCGGCGGTGAGAATCTTCTCGGCCGCGTCCCGGTAGTCCCGGCGTACCTCGTCGATCTCGCCGAGGGCTCCGGCCAGGTCGTATCCCTCCAGCTGGGAGTTCGCTCGTTCCTGGTCGGCCCGGTTCGCCTGCAGCGCGGCCAGTGCCTCCAGAGCCCGCAGCTGTACGACGTCGGCGGCGGCGATCCGGCGCGACAGCAGGACCGGGTCGCGTGGCACCGTCTGGTCGGCCGTCGGTTCCTTCATTCCGGGCATCACCAGGATGAGCGGTTCGGCCGGCGGCGGGCCGCCCGGTCGCTGCAGACCAAGCCGGGCGAGGACGACGTTCCCGTTCGCGAACACCGACGACATCAGCACGCCGCCGCCGGGACCAGCGGACCGCAGGCCTCTGTCGAGGTCGGGGATGGTCGCCTCGATCCGGAGCTGCCGAGCCTGCAGGATGTCCAGCCGTGCGACCAGTTGCTCGTACTCCAGGATCGGCGCGGTGGCCTCCACGTCCGCCGCCTGTTGCGACGGCAGCGTCAACCGGCCCGCGGGTACGCCGCGCAAGTCCAGGCTCTTGTCCCCGAGCGGAACCAGTACATCGGGTCCGATCGTGGTCAGGTTGGCGAACCCGCGCGGCAGCAACTCCCCACGGGCCTCGTAGTCCTCCCGCGTCGGCAGATTCTTGATCTCGGCGTACGTCGGCCCTGAGCAGCGCTGGAGTTGGAGCCCCTGGCCTCCGCTGATCTCGGGCGTCGCCAACTGCGCCGCGGCGGCCGGTGCGAGCAGCCGCAGTGCGGCGACGTACCCGGCGTGATCTGCCTGGCGTTCCAGTGCGGCACTCGACATCGTTCCGGTCGACGAACCGCTCTGTTGTCGCGTGTGCGCAAGTTCGTGCGCGAGTACGGCCTCGCCGATCGGGGTGCCGGGCCGGTACAGCCCGCTGCTGAACGTGACGTCGTACCCCTTGGTGGTGGCCAGCGCTCCGCCGGTGAATCCGTGATGGATCATCACCTCGGACAGATCGCCACCGACGACCGGCTCCATCCGCTGCCGGACGTCGACCGGCAGCGGGCTCCCGGCCGACCTGGCGACCCGCTCGGGGGGACGCTCGCGCGGAGCGGCCTGCACCGAGCGTGCCGGCGAGCCGCCCTTCGGCGACCCGGCGGTCATCTGATCGCTACCACCTCACGGACCGGGCGGAGAATCTGGCGGGCCTCCTCCGGCAACCACTGCGACACCAGCGCGCAGATCCGTTCGGATGGTTCCAGACCGAGTTCGCGCATCATCAGCTCGGCGAACCGCCGGTACTGGTTCAGCGCGTCCGCGACATTGCCCTCGGCCAGGTGGGCGATCATCACGGTCCGGTGCGCGCTCTCCCGCAACGGGTCCATCGCGATCCCGCGCAGGCCGATCTGGATCGCCTCGGCCATCCGGCCCTGGTCGATCAACTCGCGGGCACATTGCTCGTACGTGTGCAGCCGCAGCTGCCGGACCCGTTCCCGCTCGGTCACCAGCCAGTCGTCGTACCAGTCCGGCAACAGGTCGTCGTGCAGTACGGCGCTCGCCTCGACGTCGTCGATCAACTCGAGACTGCGCGCCGCCGACGTCAGTTCCCGGAGCCCGTCCTGGGTGTCCACCCAGACCGACGACATCAACGTGACATGACTCTTCGACGGGCGGACGAGTTCGCTGTGAATCCGGCGTACCCGCCAGATCGACGACCTCAGATTCGCTTTCGCCCGTTCGCTCGATGCGTCCGGCCACAACTGGCCGGCGGCGAAGGTCCGTTCCACCGGTGTCCCCGTCAGCGCCAGGAAGGCGAGCAGCCGCTGACCGGCCGGCTGCACCTCCATCGCGACGCCGTCCACCTGCAACTCGAAGCCGTCCAGCAGTCTCAGCCGGACCGTCGGCCTCGCCGTGACCGGAGCCACGGCAACCCCCGGAGCTGTGGTGGTCATTCCCAATCCCCCCTCAACCAGGACCGAAATACCCCTCGGCATACGGAGTCACCGGCCGCGGTGTTTGATCCATCCGGCGCCGGTCCGGCCCGAACCTGGCCGGTTCGGCGATCGTCGCCAGTCCGAGCCGGGCACCGTCGAGGCGGAGGTGCACGGCCCATTCCCCAGGTTGTACGGCGCGACCGGCGAGCGCGTCGCCGACCGCCACGAGTTCAGCTTGCGTCCGATCGGGTGCCGACAGCGAGACGTGGACGTCGACCGGTTCGTCGTACGGCGGTCCGTCGGCCACCAGCAGACTGACCGCGACCCGTACGCCGTCCCGGGTTGTGTCGAGGACCGGCTGGTTCGAGAGGCCCGGCGTCCGCGCGAGCCGTTCGATCAACGACCAGGTCTCGTCCAATGCGTCGGCCCGGGTCAGCGGGCTCGGCCGTCGCATTCGTGTCAACACCAGACCGGCGACTGCAGTTGCGCCCAGTACGAACCCGCTGGCGGTCAGGGAGCGGCTGTCGATCCCAGGTAGCACGACGTAGGCCAACACCCCGGCGCCGATCGCCTGGATCACGCACATCCAGCGCCGTCCGCTGAGTCCGGCCACCATCGGTCGGTCGTCTCCGCGAAGTCCCTCCGTGCCGAAGCGCACAACGGCGTACGAGAGCAGGAACCAGATGGTGGCCGTCCCGGGTCGGCCACCCGCGACCGCGAGGGCGACCACTCCGATGAACAGAATTCCGGCTGCCTCGATCAGCTGCACCGGCAACAGTCGCACGCCGGCCAGCCGCGCAGGCAGTCCAGCGCCCGGCGGGTACGTCGTACCGAAGGCGGCCGGAACGCCGTAGCAGCAACCAACCGAGAAGCACCCGATCCGTCCTGCGGCCAGGAACACTGTCAGGCCACAGCAAAGTACGTCGAGACCGCGCAGCACGTCGGCGCCCGCGGCCCAGCAGAAACCCGCGACCGCGAGACCCGCGACCCACACGTGTTCGAGCAGTACGAGCGACTCCCGGCCGGTGATTGCCCGCCGGAGCAAAGCCCACCCGAAGAACGATGCAGCGGCGGCAGCGCTCAGTCCGAGAACCACCACCGGATGGACCCCGGCCCGCAGTCCCGCAAGGAGCGCGACCAGCAAAGCGCCGTAGTATCCCGCGATACCGATCGACCGGAACAGCGGCACCCGGCGGCCGCCCAGTCGCAGCAACGCCGGATCGGCACCGGCGAACTGCCGGCGCGCGCTGATCCAGGTCGTGCTGCGAGGACCCCCGGTCATCCTGCGACCATGCCGCGGCGGCGTCACGGGAGCGTCACCCCGAACAGGTGACGGTGCCGTGACGGGAACCGCGAACACTCCACGAGCATGGCCGGTTTCGCGTCCGTCGCCGCTGTCGCGCTCAGTGTCCGTGAGCAGCTCAACCGCTGCTACGACGACCTGGTGGCCGCCGACGCCGACGCGTTCCGGGCCAAGCCGACGGCGCGTCTGGTGCAGACCACGGACTTCGGCAAAATCGGTGGTGACGCCAATAATCCGATCCGGTTCCCGACGTTGTCGATCTTCGTCTGGCGGGTGGACGTGAACCGGACGATGCGCAGTCCCTGGTCCGCGGTCGCCGCGCAGGACCACACGATCCACCTGCCGCTCGACGTCCATCTACTGCTCACCGCGTGGGACAGCGAGGCCGAGGCCGAGCTGCGGATCCTCGGCGCGACCATGCAGTGCCTGGAGACGCGGCCGGTGATCGCCGGCCCGCGGCTGCATCCGTCCGGGAAGTGGCGGCCGGGCGAGGCAGTACAGATCGTCAACGAGGACCTGGTTACCGAGGACGTCCTGCGGACGTTCGAGACCTTGCCGGTCGACTACCGGTTGAGCGTCTCGTACCTGGCCCGCATCGCCCGGATCGACGCCCCGTCCGAACCCGACCACCCGGACGTGCTGACCGCCGTCCGCGGACTCGTGCCGTCGGTGCAGCCATGACGCCCAACCTCTTCACGCCGCCCGAGTACGACGAAGCGCTGTGTCGGCTGGCGATCGGCGTCGAACTCGTCGATGCCCTCGACGCGCTGCCGACGTACGGCGGAGGGCGGTACCAGCGGAATGCCGCCGTACTCGATGAGCGGCATCCGTCGCCGTTGCACCAGTGGCGACGGTGGGCCGCCGGACAGACGCTGAACGACGTACTCGCCGGGCTCGACCGGCACCGGAGTGGACGGTTCGCGCATCTGTACGGCACGGCACCCGATCCGCACGACGAGAACCTGACCGTGCGCATCGTCGAACCACGCGCGAGCACCGGCCGCTACCTCGTCCCCCGTCGGCTGCGACTCCGTCTGTACGACGACCCGGTGCCGGATCCACCGCCCGATCCCGGCAATCAGCGCATCTTCCGCGTCGGCATGTTTCCCGGGGCCGGCGCCTACCCGAGCAGCGGGTCGACCGTACTCCGAGGGCGCGTCGTGCGGCCCGGTGCCGACGGCGAGTTGCACCCGGTGCGCTGGGTCCGCGTCGTCGCCCGCGACACCTTGGACGACCTCGGCTGGGCGCACGGCGACGACCGCGGCGAGTTCGTCCTGATCCTCGGCAGTCCCGCCGGAGCGGGCACGATGCCCGTGGATCCGCTGCCGGTCGAGCTCACCCTGACCCTTCCGCCCGCGGTCACGGCCGACCCGGCGGACGTGCTGCTCAAGGTTGTCGATCCGCTCTGGGACCTGCCCGTGCAGACCGCCATAGCCACCGACGACCCGTCGACCGATCCGGTCCTCACGGGCCGCGGTCCGTGGCCCGGGACCCCCTTCGGCCCGTTCGCCGCGCCCGTACCCCTCGGCCGTGAGAGCACGGTCACCATCCAGTTACCGGCCTGATCGACAGGAGACCAGCGAATGCCCGAGTATCTGTCCCCCGGCGTGTACGTCGAGGAAACGACGTTCCGGTCGAAGTCGATCGAGGGAGTCGCCACCAGCACCACCGGCTTCGCCGGCATCACCCGCTACGGACCGGTGCAGTACGTCGACGGCGACCGCCCGGGGCCGCGCAGTACCGAGGCCCGCCTGGTCACCAGCTTCACCGAGTTCGAGCGCGTGTACGGCGGCCTCGAACAGATCGTCCCGGCCGACGGATCGCCCAGCCGGGAGTCGTACCTGGCGCACGCCGCGCGGGCGTTCTTCCTGAACGGCGGGCGCCGGCTCTACGTCAGCCGCGTCTTCGCCCCGACCGGGACCGACCCGAACCTGGACCACGGCCTCGCCCGTCTCGCCCTGCCCTTCGGCGTCAGCGATGTCGCCACCTGGCGCGCCCGCTGGCCCGGCCAGTACGGCAACACGCTCATCACCGTACGGGCGGTCCGGAAGCGGAACTGCGCATTCCAGCACCCGTCGTTCGGGACGCAGGCGACCGCCTTGACGCGTGGCGCCGTCGTCGAGATCACCGAACCGCCGACGATCCCGCCGGACGGCGACGCCGATCTGGTACCGGGCGCCCTCGCGGTGGTCGACGAGGATCCGACGGTCCGCGACAGCAGCGGCCGCGCCCGCCAGGTCTTCCGGAACTCCGGCGGCACCGTCGCCACCACGGCCGCGACGATCATCAAGGAGGTCGTCCTGCAGGTCCTGGTGCAGCCCGACACCGAACGGATCGACGCCTACAGCGACCTGGGGACACATCCCGCGCAGCGTCGCTGGATCGGCCACATCCTGCAGTCCGACGACCCCGAGGACGAGAACTCGGTCGTGTTCGTGGACACCGACGCGCCGGACGATCCCGCCGTACCCGCGGATCTCACCCGGGCCGTCGACCTGATGGTCGCACTGCAGACGCCCCCGGCCGGCGTCCGGCTCGAAGGCGGTAACGACGGAGCGGTGCCGAGTCCCGACGACCTGCTCGGTCAGGACGCGTCGCCGGACATCGTGACGCAGAAGGCCACCGGCCTCGGCGCACTGGCCGAGCTGGACGACATCGCGATCGTCGCCTTGCCCGACGGCGGTACGTACGACGATGTGGACGCCTGCCAGGCGGCGGCGTCGGCCCTGATCTCGCACGCCGAACGGATGCGCTACCGGATCGCCGTCGTCGACGCGCCGCGCGGCAGTTCGATGACCGAGGTACGAACGTTCCGCGGCAAGTTCGACACCACGCGGGCCGCCATGTACCACCCGTGGATCGAGGTCTTCGACCCATTACAGCGGATGGCCCAGGGGGCGCCGCCGCGCCGGATCCTGCTCCCGCCGTCTGGGTTCGTGACCGGGATCTACGCCCGGACGGACGTCACCCGCGGAGTCTTCAAGGCGCCGGCGAACGAGGTGGTGCAGGGGCTGACCCGGTTCGAGGCGAACATCAACACGCCGCGCAACGACGTACTGAACCCGGAGGGGATCAACGCGCTGCGGTTCTTCCCCGGGCGCGGCAGCCGGGTCTGGGGTGCGCGCACGATGACGTCGGACCCGGAATGGACGTACGTGAACGTCCGGCGGCTGTTCAACTTCCTCGAGCATTCGATCGACCGGGCCATGCAGTACGCCGTCTTCGAGCCGAACAGCGAACGCCTGTGGGCCAGCATCCGGCAGTCCGTCGAGGACTTCCTGTACGTCCAGTGGCTGGCCGGCGCACTGCTCGGCAGCAAGCCGGACGAGGCGTTCTTCGTCCGCTGCGACCGCACCACGATGACCCAGAACGACCTGGACAACGGACGGCTGATCTGCCTGATCGGTGTCGCCCCGGTCAAGCCGGCGGAGTTCGTCATCTTCCGCATCGGACAGTTCACCGCCGACGCGCGCGCCTGACCAGACTGACAACCAGGAGTATCGATGCCGACCCTGCGAGACAACCCGTACCCCGCCTTCAACTTCCTGCTGTCGCTCGGCGGCGACAGCGGCAACGGTGACGAAGGCACCATCGTCGGCGGCTTCTCCGACGTCACGGGCCTGAAGTTCAGCGTCCAGTTCGCCGACTACCGCAACGGCAACGAGAAGGTGAACACCGCCCGCAAGGTGCAGAACACCTTCACCGTCGACGACATCACCTGCAAGCGCGGGGTGATCGGCAGCCGGGACCTGTTCGCCTGGCTGGAGGACGTCAGCCGGGGAACCGTCGATGCCCGGACCGTCACCGTCTCGCTGCTGGACGAGTCCCGGAACACGGTCTGCACCTGGAAGCTGCTGAACACCCAACCGAAGAGCTGGTCCGGCCCGGCGCTGGCCGGCAAGGGCGGGACCGACGTGGCGATGGAAGAGCTCGTGCTGTGTTGTCAGGGCATCGAGTTCAGCTGACCACGGACTTCGTCCCGGGTGCGCCCGGCGTCTACCTGACGACGCCACGGCCGCCGGACGTGCTCACCGCCGTACGACGAGACGTGGCCGCCTTCGCGGGGATCGCGCCACGCGGACCAGCGTGGCTGCCGCCCGGCCGCCCGGACGACGACGTGGACGTGGCGACGTGGCTCCAGGCCACGCCGCCAGCCCGGTCCGTACCGGTCGCTATCGGCAGCTGGGACGAGTACCGCACGCTGTTCGGCGGGTTCGAGGGACCGGGACGCCTGCCCTACGCGGTCAGCTCGTTCTTCGCTGCGGGCGGTTCCCGGGCGTACGTCGTACGCATTGTGCACGACGAACCGTACGACGTACTGCAGGGCCGCGCCGCCGGGGCGTTGGGCCTGCCAACAAGTGGTGGATCCGGCGTCAAGCTGCTCGCCCGCTCGGAAGGCGCCTGGGGCAACGCCCTCGCCGTGACCCTGCGTTCGGCCGCGCGACCGTTGGCGATCCGGTCGGCCACCGGCACCGAGGTGGTCGTCGATCCGTCGACGTCAGTACCCCTGGGTGCGCTGTTGCGGCTGACCCGCCCGGACGACGTCCAGCTCCTGCGGTACGTCGAGCGCGCCGACCTCCGGCCGGACCCGCAAGGACCCGCGCAACGACTGCATCTGCTGCTGGACACCGCACTTCCAGGACCGCCTTCCCTGGTCGAGCTCGTGGAGTTGAGCCTCGAGGTCATCGATCTGGATCCGGCGTTGCCGCGGGTCGAGAGACTCGACGGGATCGGTCTGCGGCCCGATCATCCTCGGTGGCTGGCCCGCGTACTGATCGGCGAATCGACCTTGCTGTGGCCCGATCCGGCGTGGGCGGCTTCGTCGATCGCTCCCCCGGATCCTTCGCTCGAACCGGTGGCGGGCGGTCCGTTCGGCGGTGGGTCGGACCGGTGGCAGGACGTCGTACCCGAGGATTTCTGGGATCCGTTGTGGGTGCCTGGTGACGAGCGGCCGGGTGCGGGGGTGCACTGTCTGGCCGAGCTGACCGACGCGGGGTTGCTGGTCGCGCCGGATCTTTACGACCCGGCGCCATTGACGCCGGCGGGCGACGTCCGCGATCCGGTGTCCCTGGCCGGTCCCGAGTTCCAGTTGTGCGTACGCCCGGATCCGCCGCCGGAGGCGACTCCGCGGCCGCCCGGGCTCGACGGGCTGCGGCTCGATCCGTCGGTGCCGTCCGAGCTCGATCGGATCACGGCGGCGCAGTCCGAGCTGGTGCGGTTCGCCGATCAGCGGCGTGAGTTCACCGTGCTGCTCGACGTACCGTTGGGACTTCCACCAGGGCGGCTCCTGCAGTGGCGGACGTCCTTCGATTCGCCGTACGCCGCGACGTACCACCCGTGGCTGGATGTGGCGGCACCGGACGACGACCGCGACGATCTGGTCCGGATGAACCCGTCGGTGTTCGCGGCCGGGATCATCGCCGATCGCGAACAGCGGCTGGGAATCCCGCGCGGTCCGGCCAATCAGATCGCGGTCGGTGCGGTCCGGGTGTCGACGCCGGTGCCGGAGGTGCTGCACGACGTACTGCATCCCGCCGGGATCAATGTGTTCACACTCGACCGCGACGGTATCCGGTTGTCGGCCGCGAGGACTCTCAGCCTTCGCCCGGAACTGCGGCAGCTCTCGGTCGCGCGGCTGCTCACTGTGCTCCGGCTGACGCTCGAACGCGAGCTCGCCTGGGTCACCTTCGAGCCCAACAGCGAGGAGTTGTGGGGCCGGATCCGGCGGGCGGTCGGCGGGCTGCTGCAGCAGTTCTTCGTCGCCGGTGCATTCGCCGGCGCGAAACCGAGCGAGGCGTTCTTCGTGCGCTGCGACCGCACGACGATGACGCAGAACGACCTCGACAACGGAAGGATGGTCTGCCTGATCGGCGTGGCACCGGCCGAGCCGCTGGAGTTCCTGGTCCTGCAGCTGATGCACGAGCCGGACGCCTCGGTCCGCGTCGAGGCCCGCTGATGTTCGACCTGGCCCGCTGGCAGGCGAGCTTCGGCCGCAGCCTGTCCCATGTCGTTGTCCACGACAGCCATCAGTCCGCCGCGCTCACGACCGCGCAGGACGCGTACGGCGTCGCGACCGGCGGCGACGTGTTCCTCGGGCGCCCGCCGACCGGTGAGCTCGGCGGCGGCACCGCGCACGAAGCGGTACTGGCGCATGAGCTTGCACATGCGTTGGGCGCCGGCACCGAGGAAGGTGCGGAGCGGGCCGCGACCGGTGCGCGGGCCCGGATGCACGGACGAGGTGGGCCTGCTCCCGACATACTGGCATCGAGTGGCCGGGGGTTGGCGCTGCACTCGTGTTCGAAGGGGCCGTCGAAGGCCCAGCGGGCGCTGGACGGCGAGATCCCGTTCACCGCGGAGCTCGCGCGCGACGCGTTGTCGGAGTACCGGGCCCTGGGCGACCTCGACCGCCAGCGGGCCGTCGACAAGTACTACCCGAGCGGAGCGATGCAGCGACTGCTGACCTCGCTGCCTCCGGACGACGCGTCCGGACCGTTCAACGACGTCGTCCAGGACGTCCTCCAGCGGGTACAGCGCGCTGCCGCGGTCACCTCGGCCCAGGCGTCCGGCCTGTCGAGTGAGAGCGCCATGGTCGCCGCGCAGACCGCGCACATGCAGGCTGAGAACCTGGCTCTCGCGCAGGCCACGACCGGCTCGGCCACGCCGACGCCCGCGCAGGTGAGCGCCGAACAGACGAACCAGGTCGCGCAGACGTCGATCGCACCGTCGAGCTCGGTGCTGACTCCGTCCCAGATCGTCATGGACACCGCAGCCGCCTTCGGTGCGGTGGCTTCCGTGGTCTCCTACGCCAAGGCCAAGCACCCGGAGCTGCACCTGACCGCGGCCGACTTCAAGGTCGACGTCGTCGGCCTGGAGAACCGCGGTGCCGGCGTCATCGCGTACGGCGAGGTCGTCGGCGGCCGCCACGTCGCGACCGTCGGCCGGACCTTCACCAGGTTCGTCCAGGCGAATCCGGCCTACGCTCTGAGTGTGGTGGTCCACGAGTTGCACGGTCATCCCGAGTACGGCCCGTACGGTCGCCCCGGCAGCGAGTACGGCCTGGAGTTGTACGACCGGGCCGCCTGGCTGATGCCCGGGTACGTGCAGCCGACGGGTGCCGGCCGTACCAGCGAGATCGATGCCTACGGCTACCAGGAGACCGAGATCTACTCGTTGCTGCGATCACTGCCGTACCACACGTCGCTGGCACCCAAGGACGCCGCGCTGCAGGCGTCGTACGTCGATCCGGAGCCGACCGTCGTCGGGCGGCTGCAGCTCGTCCGGTCGCAATGGGACGCCCGGGTCGCGAAGGCGCTGGTACGCGGCATGTACGAACGGCTCCGGCTCGACCCCCGCCTCAGCCCGGCCGCACTCAGCGCCTTCCGGCGGTCGGTCACCGTTGTCTTCGGCGCCGACGCGAAGGACATTCTGAAATGACCGGCTACGACCAGCTGCTGGCCGCCGTACTCACGCCGTTCGGTGAGCCGGCCGCGCGCCGGGAGCGTGAGCGGGCGCTGACCGTCCTGCTCCGCGACCATCACGACCGCGCCGAGGCCGATCTGACGGCCGCCGTCCGCGCCAACCCGACCGGCCTTCAAGTCCCTGCTGTGCTCGAGCTTCTGCCGTTCTTCAGCAGCCCGGAGGTCGTCGCCGTCCTCGAGTCGTTGATGAACGGCGACGACCCGGAGATCGCTGCCCACGCAGGCATCGCGCTCGGTCGCGTGACCGACCCCACCGCTCGGTCCGCCATCGAGCGTTCCCTGGCCTCCACGTCAGCCCAGACCACCGCAGCCGCCGCCGATGCCGCGGCCACGACCACGGACCCGACGTACTGCGCGGCCCTGCGGAACCGCCTCACCGACGAGTCGCCCGTCGTCCGCTTCCACGTCGTCCACGCACTGCTGACCCTCGATTGCCTGAGTGCCGAAGACCGCGCCGAACTGGCACAAACCGAGCACGACCCCGACGTGACGTCCCTACTGGCCTAGTTTGCCGGCCAGCTTCGTCAGCACCGCGACGTACGCATCACGGCCCTCGGACGGCGCCATCCGGCGGACCGCGAGCTCCGGCATCGACCGCAGTACGGCGACCACTCGCGCGCGATCCTCCGCCGGAAAGTCCCCCGGGTCCAGCCAGCCGAGATTGTGCTCCGAGATGCTCCGCACCCGGGCCGCGAGTTCCGGATCGTCGAGTTCGTCGACCAGGGTGTCGATCACCCAGTAGAACACCCACGACGACGCCGACCACAGGGTGCCGTCCGGTAACGCGATGCTGCCCGCCATCAGCTGTCACTCACGATCAGTTGTCACTCACGATGAAGGCCCGAGGTTTCCGGGGTGCGACGAACTTCTCCACTTCCAGACGCTGGGCCGGAGTGAGCGTGGAGACATCCACGGGGACGAAGTCCGCGTACTTCAGGTGCTCGTCGATCTGGAGTTGGAGTCGCGGCCACTGCTGGTCGAAGAAGCGCGCCGGGATCCCGCTGCCGACCGCGTCGTACGTCTTGCCGTCCTGATCCGCCCAGTCGAGCTCCGTTGCGGCCGGCAGTCTGGTCAACGTCACGTTCTTCTCCTTCATCACCAGCAGGGCGGTGTTGAACTCGGGTCCGCGGAACAGCGCCGGCGCCGGGTCGACGCCGAGGGCGAGGAGGGCGGGCCGTCCCCCGCTGGCCAGTACGTACTCCGACCATTCCCCGTCCTTCGTCGGGATCTTCCCCGCGGCCGCGCCTTCGATCCGTTGCTGGTGATACTCGAAGAACGACAGCGCCACCTTCTCATGGTTGGTGCGCTGGATCACCTCGTGCAGGTACGGCAGCTTGGTGCGGCGATCGATCGGCCAGTCGAACGTCTTCCCGCCGAGCGTCAGCTTCGCCAGCTGATAGTGACCGGGCGCGTTCTTGTCGTGCCGGACCAGGTACAGCTGACCGGTCGAAGCGTTCACCCGGTAGTGATGGCCGGGCGTCATCGGCAGCCCGGCGCGGCGTGCGGTCTGGTTGCCGACGCCCGTACCCGCGGCGATCCAGCCGCGGCCGCGGTCGAGCGAGTTGACCGCGTCCTGGTACTCGTCGATCTGCGCCCGAAGGTCCGCGAGCCGGGCCTGGTGCGCGGCCGGGTCGGCGCCGGACCGCTGCAGTGCGGCCATCTCGGCCGACACCTCGGCCTCGATCGCGCGCAGCTTGGCGATCTCGGCACGCGCCTCGAATCCCTTGGACATGAACGCCGGATCGCCCACCAACCGGTCGAGGACCCGGCGGAAGAACCCGCGGATTCCGACGTACTCCGAGAGGTACCGGGCGGTCTCGACGTGGTGCCGTACGTCGGCCGGCCCCGCGCGACTACTGACCTCGATCCGGACCTGCATGGCGTCGTACACGACCCGGGCGACCACACCTTCAGGGAGGATCGCCTGCACGACCGGTACGCGGTCGGCGAGCTCGGGCGGGATCTGCTCGCGCATCGCCGCCATTTCGCTGTCGGTGTGCGGCCACAGCACGTCGACCAGGGCGAACTTGTCAGCCACGGCCGGGTCGCCCGTCAGTGCGCGATCCGGATCCGCACCGGCCGTCTTCGCCGTGGTCAGCGCGTCCCGCAGCGCGATCAAGCTGGGCCGGTCCGGGTGGTTCTCCGGCAAGGTCAAGAGCTGGCGCTGCAACGTGGCGAGCATTGCCTCCTGGGACTGCTCCGACGACACCGACATCCGCACAGCCGGGCCGCTGGCATCGCGTGCGGTCCGGATGACCTGCTCACCGATCACCTTGACGCCGCGCTCCAGGACGAAGCCGACCGCGGCCTGCATCAGCTGTACGACGTCGTCCTCGGTGACCTTGGCGAACCACCCGAGACCTCGCGCGCGATCGAACGAGTCGGCGGTCGCCGCCTCACGGAAGAACTCGCCGAGGGTGATCGCGGCGGTGATGTCGTTCACGCCTTCGGTCTGCATGAAGCCCTGGTAGCCGGCCGCCAGTACCTCTCCGACCGGTCCGAGCGCCAGCAGGCCCTGCATCAGGACGATCTGCTTGCCGATCTCGAGCACCATCGAGGCGATGCCTTGCGGCGTCAGGGCGGCCATGACGCTGCCGCCCGTACCCCAATCGGCATTGGAGATCACGAGGACGGTGGCGATGCGTTGGTCGGCCCGGAGTGGTTGGGCGAAGTACGCGTGCAGGTAGGTCTCGAGGCGGGTGATGGCCTCGTCGACCGGCGACGGTGCAGGCGAGGTCTTGGACACGCCCGCCAGGTTCCGGAGTCCCGCCACCGCCGCCAGATCCGCCGCGATCCGGGGCGAGGTCGAAGGCTGTCTTTCGCCCTGCAGATAACGCGCGACAGCGGTTCCGGTGCTGTGCTCGACATCGCCGGTGCGTGCTCCAGGTCCGCCGAGTGGTAGGCCGGTCGGCGAGCGCGCTGCCGTCGTCTCGCGCAGCTCGGCGATCTCCTGGCGCCGCGCCAGCAGCCAGGCCGCCGTCGGCTCCGGCATCGTCTGCAGTTCCTGCTGTTCGACCCGAGTATGCAACAGATCCCACAGATCGATGAGGTAGTGCCAGCCCGCCCTGTCCGGGGCTGGGTCGAGCCCGTTCAACGGCACGCCCATTGCATTGGCCATGCCAACGGCTTGCGCGGTCCCGGATCGGTCGGGAGGCTTGGCCAGCAGTACCTTCTTGAGTTGCTCCCCGGTTGACTCGGCCCGGCCCTTCGCCGCCGTCGACGGCGTTTGCGGCTGCAGCGCCGAGCCGTATCCCCGGCCGAACGACAGGTGCGCGTCGGCCGAAGTGATCGTTCGGACGGCGGTGTCCAACGGCTCGGCCGATACCTGGCGACGGAAGTCCCGGCTGATACCGGCCGAGGCCGGAAGCATCTGGCTGAAGGAGTTGATCCACATCGCGCGAGCGAAGCCACCGCTGACCGCGGACACTCCCATTCCCCATCCCGCCACCGAGAACGCGTCACGACGTACCATCTGCGGTTCCGGTTCTGCGGGTGCGCCCAACGATCGGCTACTGCCGGCGCCGAGACCGAGGGTGCCGCCGGACGTCGCGTGCCGGAGCGTGGCGTGGGCGGAGTCCTCCGGCTGGAGCTGGTACGTCAACGCCATCACCAGCGCCCATCGCGGATCGCGCTTCTCCTGCTCCGGACTGCGGAACGCGCGCCAGCTTCGATACACGCGAACGAACTCCGGCAGGTCGTACACCGGATTGCCCGGTACGAGCGCCTCGTCGAGCGCAGCCCGCTGCGACGACGTCTGCTGCAGCCGCGTCCGGAGATCGGCGACCCACCGTTCCTCGGCCGCGTCGGTGGCCTTCGGGAACGCCTCCTCGGGCAGCACCCGCCGGTCGGAGTCCGCCTCGAAACCCCCAACGACAGGTCAGCCGGCGCGAGCAGCCGCTCGTCGTCCGGCAACTGCCGCCGCGTGTCCGCCTCCGTCTCCGACGCCTGACGTACTCCGGCCTGCTCGGCGCGCATTCCGGACAGCGGCGCCGCCTCGCCACGTGGATCCAGAGCCGCCCGCAACCGCGCGTCCAGCAGTAGAGCACGCCGGGCCAGTACGCCGATCTCGGGCCCGCGGGACGGATCCGAGGAGAACTCTTCGCGGGCCCGCGTGAGCTCGTCCATCGTGCCGTCCAGCTCGAGCTGCCACGCGATCGCGGCATCGGACAACGCCGCGGCCGCCGAGTCCAGGTCGTCCTCCAAGGTGACCCATAGACCGGTAACGACAGCCTGCGCGTCGGCGGCCAGCAGACCCGCGGCGTGCGTGGTCGCCTGGTTCAGCCAGAGCGAGACGCCGTACGATACGTCAACGACGTCGGCCTGGGTCGCATCAGCGCCGAGTACGCTGATCAACCGGTCCCGGATCGCGGTCCAGCCGAGTTGCTCGCGGCCGACCGCCGCAGACATCGTGCTGATGCCGTAGATCGTGTCCTCGACCAGGTCCGGCGTACCGAACTCGACTGAGACGGCCTTGAGGAGCAGGTTCGCGAGCTCGCCTTCCTCGGCCGATTCGGTGAAGGCGTCATGGACGCGATACCGGAAGTCGTCGCTGAGCTCGGCGGGGCCGTCGTCGTGGAAGACACCGCGGTACCCGGGCTCGCGCACGGCGCCGGACAGCGGGCCGAGCGGGCGGCCGGTCGCGACGTACGCCGAGACCGTCCGGGCGAGCTGTTCCTCGCGCGCGCTCAAGCCGGAGCTGGTCGCGTCGGGATGCCCGGATCGCAAGGCATGCACGACTTCATGCGCAGCCGTCTGTCTGCTTGGTTCGCCGCGGAAACTCACCACGCCGGGCGCTGCGGTCCCGTACCTACCTTCACCAGGGCCGGGATCGCGGCGGATCCCGTCGAGCGACAGGCCGAAGGCAGACTCCAGCGCATCGCGGTACGGGAGCCGGGTCCCCTCCGCGGACGGCGCACGAGGTCGATGCGCCGCCTTCTCGGTCGCATGCTCGTGGGGCTCGTGCAGGGACACGGGTGCAGGATCGCCGGGACACGTCACACTGCCGTCACCGATTGCGCCTGGGCAGTGGTGACGGTCGTGTGACGGCCGGGATCGAGAGTGGCGGCATGGCGGATCTGCTGCTGACCACGTTCCGGTTCGAGCTGGAGTTCAACCGGGTCGCGGGCGACGGGCCGCAGGTGCTCGGCGACGGCGGGTTCCAGGAGATCAGCGGGCTCGAGATCGAGATGGACGTCAAGGACCTCGAGGTCGGCGGGCAGAACACCTCGGTGGTACGCCGCGTCGGGCGGGCGAAGTACTCACGGCTGGTGTGCAAGCGCGGAATGTTCGGTCCGGCCGGCGGGGACGCCGTACCGGAATTGTGGCAGTGGTTCCAGGACGTCGTCGCCGGCGTCCGCCCGGTCCGCCGCTACGACGGCACGGTGATCGTGCAGGACCAACTCCGGCGCCCGATGGCGAGCTGGCAGTTCTTCCGCGCGCTGCCGGTGAAGATCGTGGGTCCGCAACTGAACGCGAAGACCGGTGAGGTCGCGATCGAGGAACTGCAGCTCGCACATGAAGGTCTGCTGCTGGCGGGGACCGCATGAGCACCGCGCCGGCCGAGGACAACGCCCCGAAGGGCGCCGTACTGGACGTCCTCGACAAGAAGGGCAAGGCCACCAAGACGATCCCGGTGCAGTTCAACCCGGCGTCGTTGCGGCTGACGATGTCCAACAACGTCGACGGCGGTACGGCGCGCGGCCGGCAGGCGCAGCAGTACAACGGCAGCAGCAGTACGCAACTGCATGTCGAACTCGAGTTCGACACCGCTGACGAAGGGACGACGGATGCGCCGGTCGACGTCCGGACCCGGACCTCCCAGATCGCGCAGTTCGTGCTGCCGGGCGACAAGGGCTCCAAGCAGGCGCCGCCACGGGTCCAGTTCCGCTGGGGATCGATCGCGGTCGCGGGCGTGATGACCAATCTGGTCGAGGAACTCGACTTCTTCTCCGCCGACGGCATACCGCTGCGGGCGAAGACCACGATCGACATCAAGGAGCAGGATCCGAAGTTCGAGGCGCTGACGGCGGGGGCCGGCGCGAACCCGGACAGCAACGCCCAACCGGCCGGCGAGTCCGATCCCGATGCCGCCGGCAACGGTCCGGGCTCCGACAGTCCACCGCCGACCGGACCTGACACGCGGACCGCGGACGCGCTGGACGGCGAGAGCGCGGCCGACTTCCTCGCGCGTAATGACCAGCCGCCGGAAGCCTGGCGGGCGATCGCGGGACTGGTCGGCGACGCGCTGTCGCTGGCCGCAGGGGCGTCGATCGACTTCTCCGCCTCGCTGGATGTCGGTGTCGGGATCGGCATCTCCGCCGGGTTCGAGGCAGAGCTGGACGTGTCGGTCGGGGCGCAGGCAGGTCTCGACACCGGGTCGTCGAGCGGTGGCGTGGCGGCGGGCTTCGCGTTGGCCGCGGCCGGTGGTTTGAGCGCGGCGATCGAGCAGTCCGCGATCGATCAGACGACTGCGGTCGCCAACGAAAGCCGCGCCGCCTTCGGAACACCGATCGCGGTCAGCTCCGGTACGTCGGCCGCCGCAGCGCAACGCCCCGCTGCACAAGGGACTTCGGCGCAACTGACTCCGGCACCGCGACCACTACCGCCGCGGGCAGATCCGCGCGCGACGTCCTACGGCCGGGGTGTACCGCTGCGCGATCGGGTCACGCCGGACGCCTCGCTGCCCGGCGCCGGCGGCTGGACCGTGATCGCACCGCTCCGCCCGCCGGAGTTCGCCGTCTTGATCGCAACCACAGACTGCGGTTGTGGCTGCAGCGGAACTGTTGTCACCCAGCAACCGTCAACCGGCGCAACCATCGCCGTCGCGACCCCGGCACCGGCACCGGCACCGGCACCGCAAGCGATCGGGATGTGGGGCCGGTCGCGGCCGCGGAAGGGGTGTTGCGGGTGAGCATCCACATCGGTGAGGTCACCTCCGACGTCGAGGCGACGACCGCCGAGCCGATCACCGGCGAGGCGACCGCGAGCGTCTGGCAGGAGCGACTCCGGATCGAGGGCGCGCTCGAGCAACTGGCCGCCGATCGGCTGCGAACGGCGACCGGCGATGAGTGACTTCGCCGCCGCCCCGTTCTCGTCGGCCGCCCCGGTCTTCTCGGTCGCGGGCAGCACCGAGGGGCGGCTCGGTCGTGACCTGCTCCGCCTCGACATCCGCGAAGGCACCCTCGGCCTGCGGACGCTGGTCGCCCACTTCAGCGCGATCCCGCCGGACAGCGACGGATCGACCGAGCAGCTGTCCTACCTCGACGGTCAGGTCCTCGACCTCGGCACCACACTGACTGTGACCATCGGCCCGGCCGCCGGCGAACGCAAGATCTTCCAGGGCGCGGTCTCCGCGCTCGAGGTCTGCTTCGAGGAAGGCGCGGTGCCGTACGTCAGCGTGTTCGCCGAGGACAGCCTGATGCGGTTGCGGATGACCACCAGGACCGCGACGTACGCCGACAAGTCGGACGCCGACGTGGTCAAGGCCGTGGCCACCGAACATGGTCTGCAGGCACAGACCGACGTCGACGGGCCGACGTACGGCGTGATCCAGCAGTGGGAGCAGTCGGATCTGGCGTTCCTGCGGGATCGCGCGCAGCGGATCAACGCCGAACTGTGGGTCGATTCCGCCGATGTCATCCATCTCGCCGGTCGCGAACGCCGGCCCGGCGCCGAGCTGACGCTTGTCCAGGGCAACGAACTGATCGGCCTCACGGCCCGCGCGGATGTCGCCCACCAACGGCCGGCGGTGGAGGTCCGCGGCTGGGATCACGACGCGGTACGGGCGATCACGAAAACGTCGGACCGGTCCGCTGTCACCGCGGAGATCACGTCCGGACGGAGCGGTGTCGAGATCGTGTCGAAGGTGTTCGCGAAGGCATCGATCAGCCGTGCGCGGCGCGACGTACTCGACCAGGCGACCGCCGACGCGTACGCCGACGCGGAGCTCCTCCGCCGCGCCCGCTCCTTCGTCACCGTCAACGGAACCACGGCCGGTACGCCGGATCTGCTGCCCGGCGCCAAGCTCGACCTGCGCCGGGTCGGCCGACCGTTCGAGGGCAGCGGTTACCGCGTCGTACACGCCCATCACAGCTACGACCTGACTACCGGCTACCGCACCCGCTTCCGGGCGGAGCGACCGGCGATCGCGGTCTGAGGCGAAGGACACCGTCATGACACTGCCTGGCGAACACACCGGACCCGGCCCGGAAGGCCCACTGCTGCCGGGCCTCTATCCGGCCACGGTGCACGCGCTCGACGGCGATCCAGTCGGTCTGCAACGCGTTCAGGTCGCGCTCGATTGGCTCGACAGCGCGGACGGCAGCGGCCCTCCCCTGGCCTGGGCAGTCGTCGTGAGTCCGTACGCCGACAGCGACCAAGGCCTGCAGATGCTGCCGGAGATCGGTTCGACCGTCGTGGTCGGATTCCAGGCCGGCCATGCGGACTACCCGTACCTGTTGGGCGGCACCTGGAACGGGTCCGCGTCGATGCCCGTCGAGCCGGCCAAGGACAACAACCTGCGACTGGTGCGGAGCCGGTCGGGCAGCCGGCTGGAGTTCGACGACACCCAGGGAGCGGCCGCGGTACGAATCTCGGCGTCCGGGACCGCGGACGACCAGTCGAAGCATTCCGTCGTACTCGACGATGCGGCCGGGACGATCACGATCCACTCCTCCGCCGGGGCCACCGTCACGTTGACGTCGGACGGCGGGGTCCGGATCGAGGCGGCGTCGACGGTCGACATCAGCGCGGCCGCGGTCTCCGTGGACGCGGCGATCAGCGACTTCAGCGGGACCGTCACCTGCGACACGTTGATCGCGACCGGCGGCGGCGTCGTCTCGCCGTCGTACACGCCGGGCGCGGGGAACGTCTGGTGAGCACCCAGGCCGTCTCCGGCGGAACCGGAACGTGCACGCCACCGAAGGACTGGCAACTGGTGGCGCCGTGGTACCGCTGGGCCCGGGTCGGTGAGACCGACCCCGACGCCGGCCCGCGTGGTCTCCGGCCGGCCCTGCACATGTACGGCGGCACCGACTTCGTTCGGCGCTTCCTCGACAACCCGCAGGTGTCGGTCGTGTTCGGCTCCACCGACCGCGTACAGCGCGTGGATGTGGTCAGCAAGCCGAATCTCCCCGGTGACAGCCGCTCGCGGCTGATCTCGCACCGTCAGCTCGTACCGACTGCCACCCGCAAACTCTTCCAGCCCGCGCACCAACGCCACTACCTGGTCGCGCTCGGGCTGAACTGCGACTCCCCCGGCTACCCGCGCGTCGACCCCTCCGGTGTGGCGGAAGCCGGCTTCGTGGTACGCCGCCACAGCGTCGTCGTACCCGTCGGGCAGGAAGCGGCCGCGGCCAAACTGCTCCGCGAACTCGCCGCTGCCCGAGCAGTCGCCAGTACCAGAACCGGGTACGACGTGGCGCGCGAACAACGGCGCCGCATGCATCCGTTCCGCTTCACCAGCGGGTCGGACGTCGATGCGACGGCAACCGCGGCACGCCGTACCGAGATTGCCCAGCGGGTCGAGCTGGCACGGCGCAAGTTGCAGGTGTGGGCGGCGCAGAACGGTGTCGAGCGCAAGACCGAGGCCTGGATCCCGACCGAGGGGCGGTTCGGCGCCTGGGTACCGATCGAGGACACACCTGACGAACTGATCGAACGCAGCTACCCGCTCCGGCTGCTGACCCCGCCGCCCGGACGACCGGACCATCCGGCCGTCCAGGGCACGATCTACTGGGGACCGGTCCCGGTGAGCAGCCACGAGGTCGCTGCCGACGGCTCCGCGCGGTTCGACGACCACCACGACTACGAGATC
Source organism: Kribbella pratensis (assembly GCF_004365355.1). Lineage (GTDB taxonomy): Bacteria > Actinomycetota > Actinomycetes > Propionibacteriales > Kribbellaceae > Kribbella. The sequence continues at coordinate 2,393,765 of NZ_SODP01000001.1, forward strand.
CGCGGCTGGGTCCGCCAGGACTGCGGTGATTGCCCCGGGCATCTTGTCTGGTCGGAGCCGTCGGAGAGCTACGGGCTGGCGTCGTTCCACGATCCGGCCGGTTGCGCGCAGCACCCGACGGAGATCCGGCTGCCGGACCTGCGGCAGTTGGAGGGTTCTCCCGCGACCCCGTCGGTACGAGTGTCGTCACCGCCGGGCAGCGGGCTGTCGGTCCCGCACACCGGGGACATCCCGGCCGAAGGCTCCGGCTCGGTGAACCCGAAGGAGGAGATCTGCTTCTTCTCGATCTCACTGTTCACGATCGTGGCGTTCTTCCTCTTCAACCTGTTCCTGCCGATCCTGCTGTTCGCGCTCGGACTCTGGTGGATGCTGAAGCTGAAGTTCTGCCTGCCGCCGAGCATCGAACTTGCGGGTCAGCTGTCCACCGAACTCGAGGTCGTGCCCGGCGGCATCTCCGCATCGGCCGGGCTGGACATCGACATCCTGCCGGGTCTCGACCAGAACAAGATCAAGACCTCACTGCACGACGGCTTGAACGGCGCGCTGGTCACCCCGCCGGCGCCGCCCGGTGGACTGCCGAGCGGGGTCGACCTGGGCTCGGTGCTCACCGGCCAGTTCACCAACGACCCGATCCTCGAGCTGCTCGCCGTCCAGGGGTACGCCGATCCGGTCGGCGCCGGCCCGAACTTCCAGCAGCCGTTGACGTACACCACCGAGGTCGACCGGAGCCAGGTGATCCACCCATGACTCCGTTCGTCGACCGGCTGGGGACCGGCTGGGATCTGGCCCTGGCGCCCGATCCGGTGCGCGGGGCGCTCAGCTACCGCTCGGGTCCGGAGAAGGTCCGGCAGGCGATCCAGGTGATCCTCCTGACCGAGCCGGGAGAGCGGGTGATGCGGCCGGAGTTCGGCTGCGGCCTGCGCCGGTACCTGATGGAACCCAACACGGTCTCCGTCCGCGCGTCGCTGCAGCGTGCGGTCGCCGGCGCGATCGAGGCCTGGGAACCCCGCGTCCGGCTGCTCGATGTGTCCGTCACGCCTGGCGCCGACCCGGCTGTCGCGGTGATCGCGATCCGGTACGAGCACCGCCGGGACGGTACGCCGGGTCAGGTCGTCCAGGCCCTGCCGCTGGGAGGTTGAGCCGATGCCTTTACGTACGCCGATTCTGGACGACCGCTCGTTCGCGCAGTTGCGGGACGAGCTGATCGCCCGGATCCCGGTCTACGCGCCGCAGTGGACCGACCGCCAGCCCAGCGATCCGGGCATCACGCTGATCGAGCTGTTCGCGTTCCTCGGCGAGAACCTGCTGTACCGCTTCAACCAGATCCCGGACGCCACCCGGCAGTCGTTCCTCGACCTCCTGCAGGTACCGCTCCGCCCGGCCGCAGCCGCCGCCACCATCGTTGCCTTCGGCACTGACCAGCCTGCCGGCATCCTGATCCCGGGCGGTGCGGCGCTGACCGCGGGCAAGGTTCCGTTCACGACCGTGGGCGAATGCCATGCCTGGCCGGTGACGGCGCGGCCGGCGATCCGCGCGCGCGTGGACGAGCAGCTCGACGTCGACACGCTGGAGTACCTGGCTCGTTCCAGTGCGGCGCAGGGCGCTTCGGTGGACGACGTACTGCGGTATCGGACGGTCTTCGGCGCGACCGAACCGGCCCGGCCGGGTGGTGACCGTCTCGACCCGGCGGGGTCGGTCGACGGCACGTTGTACCTCGCGCTCGTCACCCCGACACCGCCGGACCCGACCACGCTCGCCGGTCGCGAGTTGAGCATCGGCTTCGTCCCGTCGCTCGACGTACCGACGATGGCGGATGTGCAGCCATGTCCTGGTGAAGGGCAGTCGCCGCCGGCGCCGCCGATGCGTTGGCAGGTGTGTACGACGGACGCCGTACCGAACCCGCCGTTGCCGGACAGCGCGGACCCGGTCTGGCTCGATCTACCCGTTGCCGGCGACACGACGTCCGGTCTGCTCACCTCGGGTGTGGTCCGGTTGCAGTTCCCGTCCGATCCGATACAGCTCGCCCGGATCGGCGTCTACTTGCCGATCGATCCCGACGCGATCGGCTCCGGTGACCAGCCGCCGTTGATCGAGGACGAGGCTCTCGATGCCCAGCTCATCGGCTGGTTGCGCGTGTTCCGTCCGGACGGCAGTGCGATCGGCGCGATGGAGTGGGCCGGCGCGAACGCGGCCCGGGCCGAGCAGACCGAGACCGCCCGCGCCGAGTTCCTGGGCACGGGCACCGGCGAACCGGATCAGCAGTACCGGCTCGCGCACCCGCAGGTGATCGGCTCGCTGACGCTCGACGTTGAGGAACAGGGCGCGGGCCGTTGGGTGCCGTGGACCCAGGTCGACGACTTCGGCGCCGCCGGACCGGACGACCGGGTGTTCACCATCGACGCCGAGGCGGGCACCGTCCGGTTCGGCGAGGTCCACCGGGGCCGCGCACCGCAGATCGGCGAACGCATCCGCGTCCGGGGATACACGTACGGCGGTGGCGCAGCAGGCAACGTCGGCGCGGCCGCGATCTCCGCCGTACCGCAGATCGCCAAGGTCACCGTGGCGAACCCGCTGCCGGCCACCGGTGGCGCCGAACCGCAGACCATCGCCGAAGCGATCGACCAGATCCCGGCGGAGCTCGCCCGGCGCGACCGCGCGGTCACGGTCTCCGACTTCCGCGAGCTGGCCGAAGCCACGCCGGGCGCCGGAATCATCCGCGCGGAAACGCTGCGCCTGTTCGATCCGCAACGCCCGGACCAGGAGTCGCCCGGCGTCGTCAGCGTGGTGGTCTGGCCCGAACACGACCGCTTGCACCCCGACGCGCCACGTCCGGATCGCGGCGTCCTGGAGCAGGTCTGCCACTACCTGGATCCGCGCCGACTGATCACCACCGAGGTCTACGTCATCCCACCCACGTACCGTCGAATCGCTGTGTCCGTAGGGATTGCGGTCCGTCCCGGGTACGGCGCCGAGGGCGTCCGTCGATGGGTCGACACGGTGCTGCACCAGTACCTCTCTCCCGTTCCGCCGTACGGACCGGAAGGGCATGGCTGGCCGCTCGGACGGCCGGTCTTCGGGCCCGAGCTGGAGGCTGCCGCGCTGCAGGTCGAGGGGCTCGAGTTCCTCAGTGGGCTGCGGGTGTCGGAGGACGTCGACGGCGAGTGGGTCGAACGGACGGCGCCGGTGCGCGTCGACCTGGACGCGTGGGAGGTCCCGGAGCTGGTCGCACTGACGGTGACGACCGGAGATCCGGTGGCGCCGGGCTCGGCGCAGACGCCCGTACCGCCGGCCGGACCGCCTGTACCGGTGCGATCGCCGCGTGAGGTGTGCCGATGACCGAGCGGTCCGTGAGCGCGATCACCACCTGCGACCAGTGGGTGCGGGGCCGGCACGACGCGACGGCCGTGGAGCGCGTGGACGGTGCCGGTGTGGCGCTGACGCTGACGTGGCAGGACGCCACACCGCAGCCGTGGGATCCGGGTACGACGTGTGCGGTGCGCGGGTCGGCGGTGGATCGGTTGTGCCGGGTCTATCGACTCGATCGCCGCAGCGTGGCGCGGCTGACGATCGGTGATGCCGGAGGCGGTCTGGACTACGCGCGGTTGCCGGCCGAGGTCGAGATCGTTGGAGCGCCCGACGATCCGCCGACCGGTGCGGACTTCGTGCCGCGGCCCGAGCCGGCGCTGCTCGACGGCGCGGGGATCGCGATCGACGAGGACGACCGGTTGTTCCTCGCCGATCGGGGGCGCCGGGAGCTCGTCGTACTCGACCTGTGGAGCCGGCGGTTGCTGCGGCGCATCCCGATCGCCTCGGCTGCCGCACCGCAACGCCACCCGATCGGCTTGGCCGCCCGCGGTCGTGACGTGGTCTGTGTCGTTGCGGAGCCGGCGGGTCTGCTGTCGCTGAGCGCACATCGTGGGCCGCGAGCGCTTCCGCTGCCGGCCACGTTGCAGGCCACGCCGGCTCGGGCCACGATCACGGCGTCGGGCGACGCGATCACCTTGTGGCACGACTCTTCCGGCCATTCGTGGCTGGTCGGTGGTCGGCGTACGCCGCTGCCGGTCGACGGTGCCTGCGAGCTCGTCAGCCTCGGCGACACCGTCGTACTCGCACCTGCTGCGGCGGCCTCGGACGGCAAGGCAAGTCTGCATCGTGTCGACGTGAGCGAGAGCGGATGGATCCGGTCGCAACCGCTCGACGCCTTCGGGTACGACGGGCGTGGGATCGTCGCGGTCGCGGGTGATCGGATCGGCTATTGGACCGCGCACGGGCTGCGGCTCGCCGTACCCGGAAAGGTGACGTACGCGCGGAGCGGCGGGTGGCTGAGCTACCGGTTCGACAGTGGTCAGCCGGGTAATCGGTGGGGCCGGATCTTCCTGGACGCGTGCGTACCAGAGGGGACGAGTCTCCGGGTCGCGACGTTGAGCAGCGACGACGACTACGAGACCGCGCTGAGTGAGGTGCTCCCGGATCCTGCCGACTGCCTCCCCGTTGCGGCGACCAACGAACAGCCGTTGCCTCCGGCCACGATCACGCCGGGTACGCCGGTACCGCTGCATCAGCGATCCGACGAGCCGTCTCCGTGGTGGCGGTTGCCGGCCGGGTCGACGTACGCCGTGCATGAGGCGCCGGTGGTGGCTGCCCCGGGGCGGTACTTGTGGGTGGCGCTGGCGCTGGCCGGCAACACCCGAAGCACGCCGTCGGTACGGGCGGTGCGGATCGAGCGGCAGTCGCACACGCTCGCGCGTCGTCTGCCGGCCGTGTTGATCGGGGACGCTGCGCAGGCCGAGTTCCTGGAACGGTTCCTCGGCTTGTTCGACGGGTTCCTGTACGACCTGCAGGCACGCTCGGACCGGCGGGACCTCTTGGTCGACCCTGCGTCCACACCGGTGGAGGCGTTGCCGTGGCTGGCGTCGTTCGTCGGCTTGCTGCTCGACGATCGCTGGGCCGAGGCGGCGCGACGGCAGTTGATCGCCGAAGTGGTCACTTTGTACCGGCGGCGCGGGACGCTCGGGTCGTTGCAGCGCTACCTGGAGATCTATCTCGCCGGTGATCTGGCCGCCGACCGGAGCCGCCCCGGCCTGTCGCCGGTCCTGATCGAGCACTACCGGCTGCGTGGACTCGGCCCGGATCTCGGCGCCGACCCGGTCGGCAGCGGCCGGTCCGTCCTCGGCGCCGGACTGCGGGTCGGCACTCCGTCGGACGCGGCGCGGACCAGTGCGCCGGATTCCAGTGCGCATCGCTTCACGGTGGTGATCCCGCGGCCGCTCGACGCCGAGCAACAGGCCGCCGTCCGGCAGGTGCTCGACACGGAGCGGCCCGCGCACACGGCGTACGACCTGTGCACGGTCGACGCGGGCATGCGGCTCGGGCGCGGCCTGCACCTCGCGCTGACCAGTGTGATCGGGCCGACGGGTGGGCTGCGTCCGGCCTACGTCGGCGCGGGCGCGACCGACCGTGACCTGATCCTCGGCGGACCGACGACCGGACTGGCGGTCGAGGGATCCCGGCTCGACCGCGGCGCGCGGGTCGGTTAGGGGCCACGATGCAAACCGCCGACATCGACGCGGTCCGCCTGCACTACCAGGTGGACACACCCAGCACGGCCCGCCGTCTCGACGGCATACTGCGCATGGAACTCACCACTCCGCAAGGCCTCCTGTACGCCGAAATCGACCAGCTCATGCGCCTGTACGGGCCGGCCGAACACATCTGCCTGCGCCGCCTCACCATCCGCCTGCGCTACTCCCTCACCCAGGCAACCGCCGCAGCCACGATCCGCGACGCCTGCGCAGCCGCAATCCGGGCAGCTGTCCGCGACGTCCCGGTACCGGAGGAACGACGAGGTGTTGTCGTCAGCACCGACGGCCAACTGGTCATCTACCGCCACCACGTCGACGCCGTCTCAGACCTCGTCCGCAGCCTCTCCGGCTCTGGGCCGCCGAACAGACAGCACCTGCCCGGCGCGAGCACCGCCTTCAACCCGGCCGCGCCGATCACCAGGACTGATCCCGCGGCGGCTGCCCTCGAGCGAGCGTGGGCGTGGGAGCAGTGCGGTCTGTACTCCGGCCCGCTCCCCCGATCAACAGCCGCACGGGCGGAGACCATCACCCGCGCATTGACCGCGGCGCCACAGCTGATCCCGGCAGTCCTGGCCCAGGTCAACGAACTGTTGCCCCTGGCATCGATGCAGTGGACGGCAATCGCCCACGCCTGGGCCGCCGCGATCCACCTGCCACCTCCCGCGTCACCAACGGAGTCGACCGCCGCCTCGGTGATCGAGGCTGCCCTGGCATCCCCGGTAGGCCGAGTCCTCCGGGCACAACAGAATGTCGCCGCGGGCCTGCCTGTCCAGGTCCGCAGGGAACTGGCGAGCCTGGCTATCGCGTCCGCGGCCCCGCACCACAGCCGCGGCGCCGCTGTCGATCGGGTTGCCGAGGCCATCGCGACGGTGTCACCGATCTCCGCGCAGGCTTTCGCCCAGCACCACGCGTCGAAGCCACCCAGCACTCTCCCACCGAGGCCCGCGCCTCTCACTCCGAAGCCCGAACCTCTGTCCGACGCCGATCGCCCGATCCTGCCGGTGAACGGTCGGCCGACCCTCGACGCGGACGAGCAGCCGATTCCGGCCGTCGACGATCGCCAGCTCCTCGCCACCGACTTCGGCGCCCTGCTGTTCCTGGCCCGAGCGGTTGACCCCGTGGTTACCGAAATCGACCTACCGGCGGTCGCCGCTGACCTACCCGAGGTGCTGGCGCGGTTGTGCGGGCGTCTCGCCGGCGTACCGCCGACTGATCCAGCGGTCATCGGGCTCACCGGACTCGACCCGACGGCTGACCGATCTCCCGCCGACGCCGTGGTCGATGAACTTGCGGAGGCCCGGATTCGCGGATGGATTCGAAATCGGCTCGGGGCACAGGACGACGACGATCTCGGTTGGATCTGGCGGCGGCGGGCATACGTCGAGATCGCAGCGGCACGGGTCGAGGCCGTGTTCTCGCTGGATGATGTGGATCTGACGATTCGTCGCGGCCTGCTCGACATCGATCCGGGCTGGCTGTGGTGGCGGGGTGCGGCGATGAGGTTCCGCTATGTCTGACCATCTGACCGGCAGAGCGGGCCTGCTGACCGCGCGGATCGCCGACCGTTGCTCGGACGATGACCTACGCAACGACCTCACCGGGCTCTCGAAGGACCTCACCACCGAGAGCCTGCAGATTGACCACAACGACCGAATCGCCCGGGTTGTCGAGGCATTCGGGCTGACGCCGTTCGCAGTCGACCTGCTGATCATGGTCGGCCTCCCCGACGAACACGGACTCCTGACCCGCTGGGCGCGCCTCACCCATCCCGCACGCCTTCCGTTCGTCACACCGGCCGCCATCGCGGACGCGCTCGGTCTCGACGCAGCCGGCCGGCGGCATCTACGCGCCGAGGTCGACGGCGGTGCGCTCCGTCGTACCGGCCTGATCGCCGGCGACCCCGCCGAACCGTTGCCGACCCGCGGACTGTCGCTGCCGCCCGGGCTGTGGAGTGCCCTCAGGGGAGTCGACACCTGGCCCGCACCCGTGGACGCCGACCTACGCACCGACACCAGTTCGACGGTCCTCAAAGGTCTCACCGATGTGCTGACCGCGCGCGGACCGGTCCTCGTTGCGGTGACAGGCTCCGAGGATCGGCCACCCCAGGAGCGGGCTGCGCTTGTTCGCCACCTGGTCGAGCAGGCCGGACGGTGCGTCGTGCCGATCGACGTGAGCGACCGACCGCTGGAGCGGCGAGACGCCCAGACGTGGTCTCTGCACGCCCTCGTACACGACGCGATCCCCTTGGTGTACGGCGGAACCGGCGACGCACCGCTCCCGCAGCATCCGGGCCCTGTCGTCGTCTGCCCGGCGGCAGGTGAGCGCGCGCCGCACGACGTACGCCCACTGGTCACCACCCGGCTCGAGTCCCCCGGCCTGGCCGAGTCGGTCGCGCTCTGGGAGGCCCTCCTGCCCGGCTCGAACGGTACGGCGAAGAACCTGGCGGGACTCGTCCGTGTCGACGGACTCAGCGCCCGGCGCGCCGTCGCCGACGCCCACCTGGTAACACGGTCGCGGGTGCCGGAACCGACGCACGTGCTGGCCGGCCTCCGCCAGCGGATCGACGCCGAGCTGCCGTACAGCGTCCGCCTCGAGAAGCCGACCGCCGGCTGGCAGGACCTCGTGCTCACCCCGCCCCAGGAATCTTTGCTCCAGGCAATCACTGCCCGCGTCGCCGGGCAGGCAACCGTGCTGCACGACTGGGGCCTCGGCGCAATTGTGCACGGCGGTGAAGGAGTACGGGCGCTGCTCACCGGCCCGCCCGGTACCGGCAAGTCGCTCGCCGCCCGCGTGATCGCGGCCGAGCTCGAACTGGACCTGATGGTGGTCGACCTCGGCGCGCTCATGAGCAAGTGGCTCGGGGAGACCGAGAAGAATCTCGGCGCGGTGTTCGACGCCGCCCGGCAGGCCCGCGCGGTGCTGTTCTTCGACGAGGCCGACGCCGTGTTCGGACGGCGGACCGAGATCTCGGACGCGCAGTCGCGATGGGCCAACCTGCAGACGGCGTACGTGCTGGCCCGGATGGACCGGTTCGACGGACTGGTGCTGCTGGCAACCAATCTCCGGACCGCGATCGACGACGCGTTCGTCCGCCGCCTGGACGTGATCGTGGAGTTCGACGAGCCGGACCGCGAGCAACGCCTGCAGCTGTGGCAACGCCACCTGCCGGCCACCGCCCCGCTCGCCGGCGACCTCGACCTGCCGGCCCTCGCGGCGCTGTACGACGTCACCGGCGCGCTGATCCGCAACGCCGTACTCGCCGCCGCCTTCGCGGCCGCGGCGCACCGGCGACCGATCGACCAGGCCGTTCTGGTGCAGGCCGTCCGGCACGAGTACGAGAAGGCCGGCCGATCGTTCCCCGGCACCCCCCGGCGGGCCGCCGGAACCCGACCGCAGATGCGAGGCTGAGATGGCACAGGACCTGAAGACCCGAGCGGAACACCAGCTCACCCTGAACCAAGCGGCCGCCGCCCAGTCCGCCGCCGCTCTGGTCGCCGCCCGCGCCGACCTGGACCTCCGGGTGGCCGATCCGGCGGCGCTCACGCCCGACCAGTGGGCAACGTCCGTCGGCGCACACCAGCACGTCGAACTGGCCCGCGCGGCACTCGCCGCCGAGCTCGCCGCCCAGCAGTCGATCCGTACGGCGCTGGCCGGCGTCAACAGCCCGGCCGACACGCTGACGTACCAGACCGAACTCCGGAAGTCACTGTTGCGCCAGGCAACCATCCGGGTCCAGCTCCGCGCCGGCCGGGAACGCGAACTGACCGATACCGCCGTCGTCAGCGCGCTCGGCCAGGTGGCGGACGACGCCGGTGCCCGCGTCGCCGCGTCCATCCAGGCGGTCGCCCAGGGGACGGCGGACCAGGCAGCCGTCCGTGCCGCCCGGGACGCCGTACTGGTCGCACCTCTCGACACGATCGTCGCGGATGCGACCGCCCTTCGGTCGAGTACGACGTTCACCGCGGCCCGCGACCGCCTCGCGGCACTGATCCCGGACGCCCTCCTCACCCGCGCCCGCCAGCGGTACGCCGAAGCGACATCGCTCGCCTCCGAAGCAGCCGACTTCCTTGCCATCGCCCAGGCCGCGGAGGACAAGGTACTCGGCGAGCTCACCCCGATCAGCGCGGTCAAGGCCGCCGAGACAGACTTCCGCATCGCCCTGGGCGCCCTCTCCGGGTACGTCGCCTCGTCCGCCGCCGAACTGGCCGGAGCCAGGACCCGCCTCGAGGCAGTCGCCGCCATCCCCGACCTCACGCCGGCGCAGGTCGCCGCGCTGGACCCGGCCGGCCGCGCCGACGCGATCGCGGCAGCCGACGCCGAGCAGGAGCTCGCGGACGCGGTGGCCGAGATCGCGATCCTGCAACAGGCACTCGACGACGCCGTACTCGCGGCCCGGATCGACGATCCCGATTCCGATCCCGCGAGCAACGCCGATGTGATCACGGCGCAGGACGCGCTGGACGCTCCCGCCCCGCATCAGGCGCTGACCGATGCGCGCACGGCGTACGACCAGCCGGCCCGGGATGCGCTGGACGCGTGGGAGGTCGAGGTACCGGACGAGTTGTGGGACGCGTTCACGCAGTTCGAGGCCGCGAGCGACGTACTCGACCGGCTGGCCGCACAGGCCGCCCGGGACGCGCTGCTCACCACCTTGGACACCGCGCAGGACGCCTATGCGAACGCGCTCGACGACGCCGACGTACAGCTGCGCCGGCTCCAGGTCGCAGCCGCCGAGACCGGTGACCGGAGTGCCCGGGCGCGGGCGCTCGGCGAGCTCTCCGTTGACCTCACCAACCAGTACGCCCGCGGTGACGGGCCTTCCGGCCGAACGGCCGACCAGCTCTGACACCCGCCAAGCCGCCGAGGAGTGCATCGTGGCCAGTCCCGATCTGATCCTGACAACGTCCACGTGTGACGACGTGACGTTGCCGATCAACCCGTTCGTCTCCAACCGCTACCACTTCGGCATGCTCCTCGGAGTCGCCGACCTGGACACAGATCAGGGCTACCACCGTGGCAAGGCATGGCTGCACACCGCCTGGTTGCATGGCGACGGCACGGTCTGGGGCCTCCAGGCCGAACTGCGAACGGGCACCAACGAACTCGCCGTACTGCCCGGCCTGGCCATCGATGAGCGCGGCCGCGAGCTGTACGTCGCCGACACCCTCTGCGTCGACCTCGGTCTCTGGTACGACGCCAACCGGCCCGAGGACCTGGTGGTCACCGACGACGGCAACGGCGGCGTGATCTTCGAGCTGCAGCTGACGCTCTGCGCGCAGCGCTGTCTCGACCGGCCGGTCCCCGCGATCGCCGAGAGCTGCGAGGGCGCATCCGGCGACACGGCGTACTCGCGGGCCGTCGAGCAGGGTCTTCCGGTACTGCGAAAGCGTCCGGACCCGACCACGAGACCGTTCTACCCGCGGGTGCACCAACTGCTCGGTCTCGCCGAGGCGACCGATCCACTCGTCACCCAGGCACTGGCCGACATCGCCGCCGCCGACCCCGCCGATCGGCTCGCCACGTCGCAGCAGAAGCTCGCAGCGATGCTGGCCGCCGACGCGATCGATCGCCGGCCGGCCGCGGGTCCCGGCGACTGGTTCCCGGAGCCCGAGCCCGGGTGCGTCGTACTCGCGGATCTCAAGGTGCACCTCGCGCCGGAAGGGACCGGCTGGCGCGTGGTCGAGGACGGCGCCGATCCAACCGTTGTCGACAATTTGGTACGACGCGCCGTCGCGCCCACCGGCCTGCTCCAGGACCTGCTCGTGCCGCCGTCCGGTGAGGCCGCCCGCGTCTCGGGGCGACTGGCTGAACCGGGTCTGCAGTTGGAGGACTCCCGGCTGTCCGGCAAGACGTTGACCCTGGAGTTCAGCGGGGCGGTCAAACCGGCGACCGTACGGCCCGCTGCCTTCACTGTCACCGCACTCCGGCCAAGCGGCTGGGAGGACGTCGAGGTCACCGGAGTGCAGGCATCCGGCAGCACGGTCCAGGTAGAGCTCGGTGCCACGGTCCGGGTCCGGCCGATTCGCGTGATCGTCGAAGGTGCCGGTGCACGCCCGGTGCTCGGCGCGGACGACCAGCTACTGAACGGCGGCCATGACGCCGCACTGATGATCAACGGCGCCTGACCGGGAGGGAACCAGCATGACCATCCAGAACGCCACCGTTCTCGACTCCGGCCTCGCGCAGGAGGGCATCACCGTCGTCGATCCGTCCGGCCCGCTGGTCCGGACCTGGTACTTCGACGGCCGCTTCCTGCGCGCCGACGGCTTCCGCACCGACCAGGCGTACGAGCGCTCCCTCGCCAGTCTCGTGGCCCAAGGCAACGGTACCGGTGTGGTGCACGGACTCGAAGTGGCAATGGGGACCGGCGACCAGCTCCGGGTCGAAGCGGGTCTCGCGCTCGCCCCGTCCGGCCGGGCGGTGCTGCTCACCCGGCAGATCGATCTTCCGACCGCCACGCTGATCGCCCGCGCTCGTGGCATCGTCGATCCGACCACCGCGACAGGTGGGAACTCGGCGTTCGGACCGTGTGCGGGCGATGACCTCACCGGCGACGTACCGGTGCTGCCGGCAACGACGTTGTGGCTGCTCACCGTGGCCGCGACCGAGACGTTGTGCGGCGAGGAAGAGCGGTTCGGTCAGCTCTGCGCGGACGCGTGCGCGACCGAAACCGACCGGTCGCAGCTCGTGGAGGGCGTGATCTTCCGCGTGCACCCCGTGTCGTTGCCGCTGACGACGCCGACCACCGTGACGATGACCGCGGCGCACCTTCGGTCGCGGGTGGCGTCCGCGTGGTTCGCGGCCGAGCGCCAGGCGATCTCCTCGATCGTGTCCGGTCCCGGTCTGCACAGTCAGGTGTGGTGTCTTGGTGCGGACGCGGTCGGCGGTGACGAGGTACCGCTCGCCGTACTGCAGCGCGAAGGATCCGTCAGCAAGTGGGTCGACGGCTGGACCGCACGGCGAGAGTTGCTCGAGACCACGCCGCGGCGGTACTGGCAGCAGCGGATCGCGATGCGGCCGGTCAGCGTCGCGAGCGCGCAGTTGTCCCAGTTCCAATGCCAGCTGGTCGATCTAGTGCTGCCGACGACCGCGACCGTGTCGGGCAGCATCCTTCTCGACGCGGGGATCGTGGAGCTGCCGTCGGCCGGATACCTGCAGATCGATCCGACCGGCGATGTCGAGGCCCAGGTTCGGGCGAAGTTCGGTGCGGGCGTCGATCTCCGGTTCTGCGTCGGACGGTCGGACGTCGTGCCCGGTCTGGTCGAGGACGCGCAGCATCGCGACCGGATCAGCCTGACGAAAGGTCTCGACGACCCCGCCGCGAAGGAAGAGGTTGACATCCTGGTTCCGGACGGGACGCTGACCCAGACGCAGGTCTCCCTCGACGCCCTCGTCGGTACGGCGCGCACGCTGCCGGCCGTCCGCGACGGCGAGAGCGGATCGGCGATCTCACTGGCCACGATGGCACGCGACAGCAGCGGCACGGGGTGGACGTGGTGCGCGGCCGGCACGGGTCAGTTGCCCGCAGCAAGGATGCTGGACCCGGTGACCCGACTCGCCCGCGGGCAGACGCAGCGGCAGCGTCGACTGGCCACCGTCGACGCTGCGATCCGGGCGATGATCACGCCGGACGACACCCGTGCCGACGGTTCCGATCGCGCCATCTCGGTCTGGGCACAGATCATCACGTCGGCCCGTGTGGACACGCTGCAACCGGGCGACACGACCGACGTCCGCGCCCGCTTGACGTATGCCGCGGCGGTGGACGACGTGTCCGCACTGGACACTCGCTTCAGCGGTGAACTGCGGGTCGTCCAGCGTCAGGCGGGCACCGCCAACGGCGCGCCGACCGTCCAGCTGCTCACCGTCCTCGATGGCTTCATGGATACCTTCACGATCGACAACGGCGAGCCGAAGTCCCGGGTGACGCCGATTCGCGCGTTGCAGGTCGGGTGGGAGTTCGGTGTGGACGACACCGGTGCGGAGCAGCTACAGGTCGGCTTCACCCAGGGCCGGTCCGGGCTGGTGCTTTCGGCAACGAGTTCCGGCGTACCACGGAAGATCCAGGCGGTGTTGAGCCAGTTCGTCCTCCGTCCCACACCGGGGTTGCCCACACCAGGGCTGCCGACGCTGCCGATCCTGCCGCCGGTGGTCCCGGTCGAGGGGAAGACGTCGGACTGGACGTCCGGTGTCGGCGGGCGGTTCGCGCGGATCTTCGAGCGCATGACCAAATCGGGCATGCTCTCCGCCGTACCAGGGCTGTCCACTGCAGGTCCGAACGTCACGCCGATCGGCACCGTCGAACTCACCGACACGGCCGGCGCCGCGACACCCGGCACGCCGACGCGCGAGCAGGCCGACACGGCGATCGAACTACTCGCGGCCACGCTGGCTGGAGCCGGCCGCGACCCTGCCTTCGCCGTCGGCGCCCGTGCTCTCTTGTACGGCGGACCCGCGACCACCGTCACACCGATCAAGGCGACCCGCGACTGGGTCCTGTTCCACCGCCGGGAGACCATCACCTGCCAAGGCGACCAGGTCGTACAACCCGCCGTATCGACGCTGCGCCTCTACAACGCCGGCGCCGCCTCGTCGGAAGACCTCCAGACGATCCTCGACAACCTGGTCAACGGCACGATGGAAGGTACGGGCGGATTCGAGCCGGTGATCGACCTGGACTTCGCCGCGAACTCGGCCGAGATCGTGTCGTCGGTCCCGGCGCTGCGGATCGCCTGGCAGTCGGCGAACCGACCGTCCGAGCTCGCCTTCATGGTCGCCGCGGGCGGAGCGGAAGGGCAGCTGATCGCGGGCGCGCGGATCAACGCGTTGCGTACGGCGCTGTCCGGGCTGGTCACGGCCGACAACGCCGACGTCCGGTTCCTACCCGACGTACCGCCGGGGTTGACCGCGCTCGGAATCGACGGCGTGCTGCTGACCGGGGGTATCGTCGCGTCGACGCAGCCGTCGGCGCGGTGCGTCCGGATCCTGCGCACCGATCGTGACATGGCCGCGAAGATCTTGGCCACGCTGAACGACCTGCCGGCCGATCCCGGCGTACCGATCGAGGACTTCCTGCGGTCCCGGGGGTTCACCTTCGACGCCTTCACCGCGACGTTCACCGAAGGCGCGCTGAGCAACCTCGATCCGCTGCGTCAGTGGTGGAAGGGATTCAACGCGCTAGCTACACAGCTGATGCTCCCGGACAACCTCGGCGAGGTCACCGACACCGTCGACGCCCGGACAGAGCGGGCCAAGGAAGCGCTCGCAGCCCTGCACCTGGACATCCAGAACCAGGCCCGGATCAAAATCGCCATGCCGATCTGCGGGGTGACGGCGCTGATCACCACCGGCTAAGGCCAGCCGCGGCCGCCGCAGACGAACACGCTTGCCATCGTGGGTGACCGCCTGCTCGCGCACGCCCAGCACCGGAACGCCGTACGTCCTTGACTTGGAGTTCGGGCGCAGCGATGACTTTCGCGATGAGCTCGCCTCTGTACAGGTATGAGCTCATCGCGCCCGTCGAACCACGGCGGTGGTCACCGAAGCCAGACGCGGCTTCGGAGCGGCACGCACCGGGAGTACCAGGTCACCGGCTGCGGACTTGACGCGATGGCGTGAGCAAGCAGAGAGAGAAGATTATGTTGCTGGAAAACAAGAACGTCGTCGTGTACGGCGCGGGCGGCGCTGTCGGTAGTGCGGTGGCCCGCGGTTTCGCTCACGAACGTGCCAGGGTGTTCCTGACCGGGCGAAATCTCGACGTCATCGACACCGTCGCGAAGGAGATCTCCGCCGCGGGTGGAGCAGTCGAGACCGCCGTGGTGGACGCCGGGGAGGAGAAATCCGTGACCGAGCACCTCGATGCGGTCGTCGCCGACGCCGGCAGCATCGACGTGTCGTTCAACGCGATCGGGATCTCGCCCGTGGGATTGCAGGGCGTACCGCTCGCCGAACTGCCGGTCGAGAACTTCCTGCGCCCGATCACCACCTATACCCAGGCTCATTTCATCACCGCGAGATCCGCCGCACGGCACATGATCGCCCAGCGGTCGGGGGTGATCATGATGCACACACCCGAACCGGCCCGCATGCCGATGCCTCTCGTGGGCGGCATGAGCGTCGGCTGGGCGGCGATGGAAGGTCTCAACCGCGCGCTGTCGGCCGAATGGGCCCAGCACGGTGTTCGCGCGATCTGCCTACGCACCACGGGCATGGTGGAGACACCGGTCATCGACATCGTGTACGGGCTGCACGCCGACGCGCTGGGGATCACGAAGGAGCAGTTCACTGCGGTAGCGGGCGGCATGAGCCACCGCAAACGCCCGACCACGCTGGCCGAACTCACCGAAGCCGCGGTATTCCTCGCCTCCGACCGGGCATCCGCGATGACCGGCACCGTCGCCAACCTGACCGGCGGAATCATCGTCGACTGACCCGACCCGCCCCGACCGCCGTCCCGGCGGCCGGGGCATCCCTATGGAGGAACAAGAACAATGAACGATCTACTCGCGAGCGCCGTCGCCTCGCATGGTGGCGTGGACCGGTGGAACCGGATCCGGACGATCGCTGTCGAGGCCGCCATCACCGGGGCCTTCTGGCAGATCAAGGGACAAGCCGACGCGCTGACAAAGGTCCGCTTCGAGGTGGACACCACGCGGGAACGGCTGAGCATGGACTTCGTCGGCCAGGACCGACGGTCGGTCTTCGAACCCGACAGGGTCGTCATGCAACGACCGATCGGCACGGTGGTCGAGGCACGCGACGACCCGGAGCGGTCGTTCGACGGCCACCAGTTCGAGACGCCGTGGGACGACCTGCAGCTCGCGTACTTCACCGGCGAAGCACTCTGGACGTACCTGAATGCGCCGTTCCTGTTCACCTGGCCGGGGTTCGTCTGCGAGGAGATCGCGCCGATCGAGGTCGACGGTGAAACCTGGCGGCGGCTGAAAGTGACCTTCCCCGACCACATCAAGAGCCACACCCGCGAGCAGGTCTTCTGCTTCGGCCCGAACGGACTGCTACGCCGCCACGACTTCACCATCGACATCGTCGACCCCGGCACCGAGTCGCAGCTGTACGCCGCCGACTACCGCAACGTCGACGGCATCATCATCCCGGCCACTCGCCGGGCGTACGCCACAGTCGGCGACGACCAGATCGTCCTGGTAGCCATCGACATGGCCGACATCACCGTCTACTGATCCGACTTTCCCTTCCACCGCAGGAGAATCATGCACATCGGGGTCATCGGTGCCACCGGCACCATCGGTAGCCGGATCGTCACCGAGGCGCTCGACCGCGGGCACCAGGTCACGGCGTTCAGTCGCGACGTCTCCAGCCGTCAGGAAAACCGCGAGAACATCCGGTGGAAGCAGGTCGACGTCACCGAGACCGGCAGTGTCGCCGCGGTACTGCCCGGCCTCGACGTCCTGATCAGCGGATTCGGGCCCGGCAACGCCGCCAACGACCCCGCTGACGCGGTGGCACGCGCCATCGCCGACCCCGGCATCTACGCCCGGGCTGCCACCGCGTTGCTGACCGCATTGGAAGGCTTCCCCCGGGTCCGGCTGATCGTGGTCGGCGGCGCCGCGAGTCTCGAACTCGAGCCCGGACGGGTGTTTGCCGACTCCGACGAACTTCTCCATGCTGCGATCGACGGCTTCGGGCTGCCTCGTGAGTACGCCGCGGCGCTGCGGGGACACGGCGACGCGCTGAACTTGTTCCGCACCTCCAACCGGCTCTGGACCTACCTCAGCCCAGCCGTAGAGATCACCCCCGGCGAACGCACCGGCCGTTTCCGGATCGGTGGCGACCAGCCCGTCATGGACGCCGAGGGGCGCAGCCGGATCTCCGCCGAGGACGCGGCTGTCGCAGTTCTCGACGAGGCCGAGATTCCACGCTTCGTGCAGCGCCGCTTCACCATCGGGTATTGAGCCCGAGACCGACGTGACATCGACAACCGAACTCCGAAGGGCGGATTATGCGCACCGTGGTTGAATCCAAAGCCGGTAGCGAGGATTTCGGGACGCTGAGCGAACCGTTCCGGCGCGAGTTGCTGGCCTACTGCTACCGCATGCTCGGCTCGGTCCACGAAGCCGAAGAAGTGGTGCAAGACGTCCTTCTCGACGCCTGGCGCGCGTACGACAGGTTCGAGGGGAGGTCTTCACTGCGTACCTGGCTGTACCGAATCGCGGCCCGAGCCTGTCTCAAGGCGCTCGAAAAGGGCCGGCGCAGGCCGCTGCCCGCGGATCTCGGTGCCCCCGAGGTAAACCCGGACGCCAGGCTCGTTGAGCGAACGCCGGAGATACCGTGGCTCCAGCCGATGCCCGATTTCCTGTTCACAGCAGCGCCGGTCGATCCGGAAACGGCCGTGGTGGAACGGCAAACGATGCGGCTCGCTCTGGTGGGAGCACTCCAGCAGCTACCGCCCCGACAGCGTGCCGTGCTGATCCTTCGCGACGTACTGCAGTGGCGGACCACGGAGGTCGCCGAGCTGCTGGAGATGACGACCGCAGCCGTCAACAGCGCGTTACAGCGAGCCCGAGCACAGGTTCCACTCAGCGAAGACAGCCTCACCGAACCCGTCGAGCTCCAGCAGCGGGCTCTCCTCGACCGGTACGCGAAGGCCTTCGAAACCGCGGATGTCGACCAACTCGTCGCGGTCCTGACCGAGGACGCACGCTGGGAGATGCCGCCGATCGCCACCTGGTTCGAAGGCCGCGACACAATCGTCGCCTTCCTGGCCAAACAAATGCGGATCATCGGGACGGCGAAACTGGTCGCCACCTCGGCCAACGGACAGCCTGCCTTCGCCGTGTACGCCCGCGGCCAGGACGGTCAGTACCAACCACACGCAATCCACGTACTGACACTCACCCCGCAGGGCGTCAGCAGAATCGTCGCCTTCCACGGGTCGGGGCTGTTTCCACTGTTCGGACTCTGACCAGGCACCCCGCATGTCCGAACAGGAACACCCGGCCGAACCCGACGCCGCGCTCCAGACTCAGTTGCGACTGTTCTGCGAACTAATGCTCGGCTCAACCGAGGCCGCCGACTCCGCGCTTCTGCAGATCCACCGTCATGCATTCGACGACAAGCAGGAGGACGGGCCGGCGGAATGCGTCCACCTCTTCCGCATCGCAGCCACCCTCTGCGGAGTCCGCCGACAGGTGTCGACACAGCACCGGACGCGATGATGCTCACGGTTCGGTCGCGGGCGTAACGTCCGCGCGGCGCCAAGCTGGTGGCCTACTCGAACGCGGACAGCCCGGCCGGATCGAAAGCTTCCGCGGGCCGGCCAGGACGCCCGCAACAACCTGATCCTCGAAGCCCTCGTCAAGGCCTGACAAACCGGTCGCCCAGCGGGTTGCCTGCTACGAGCTGGTAAGAGTCGGCGACGAGCTGCTTCAGCAGCGTCTCGTCGACGGTGCCTCCGCCTTCCACCGTGATCCAGTGCTTCTTGTTCATGTGGTAGCCCGGGGTGATGTCTGCGTACTGCTCCCGCAGGGCCACAGCCTGGTCCGGGTTGGCTTTCAGGATCACGACACGGCGCCCCGGCAAGTCCGTCATGAGCATGAAGACCTTGCCGCGCACCTTGTAGAGAGCCCAGTTGGGGTCGACACGATGCTCCAGGTCGGCGTCCGGCAGGTTCACCGCGAGGTCGTCTGCGATCCTCTGCAGCTCCAGCGCGTCCAAGGCGATCAACTCCGTTCTCGAGAATGGCCCGAAATCGCAGGCGTCCTCCATTGGTGCCGCGATCGGTGCGGATCTTTCGGCTAGAGACCTCCTGGAGCGTCCGTCGAGGGGACGCCGCGAACGCATCAGCCCAGGCGGCGGTAAGAACCGGCTCGAGCCCGGCACTAACCACTCGCACCACCCCCTATCGGAGGCTGATTCGCTGTGTCACGACTCACTACCCCTTCGCTGGATGAAGTCCCTGCCGGCGCGCGGCAGACCCTCGACAAGCTCGGCAAGCAACTCGGGTTCGTCCCGAATATGTTCAAGACGATCGCCTCGAACCCGACCGTTCTCGAGGCGGTCACGACCCTGCAAGGCACCATGAGCCGGGTCCTGGATGCCCGGACCCGGCACAGCATCGCTCTGGCCGTGTCCCAGTCGAACGGCTGTGATTACTGCCTGGCCATCCACACGTACACCTCGTCCGAGTACGGCGGTATGTCGAGCGACGACATCGACCTCGCCCGCGCAGGCAGCTCGGTTGATCCCAAGCGCGCCGCAGCGGCCCGCTTCGCTCAACAGGTCGTCGACAGCCGCGGACAGGTCAGCGACGGCGACCTCGCAGCTGTCCGCGACGCCGGGTACGCCGACCCGGAGATTCTGGCGATCGTCACCGTTGCCGTGCAGGCCCTGCTCACGAACTTCATCAACAACGTCAACCAGACCGACATCGACATCCCCGCCGCCACCGCGGCCCGATGACCCCTCATCGCGCCAACGACCATCCAGGAAAGCTGCGATATGCCAGGCTCCGAACTGTATGAGACATTCATGGCGCTGCACACCCGAGACGGTGGCCTCGTCATGCCGAACGCCTGGGATGGCCTCTCGGCGTTGATGCTGGCCGATGCCGGATTCGAGGCGATCGCGACAACCTCCGTAGCGCTCGCCGCGACGCTCGGCCGGCCCGACGGACGGCACCGGATCAGCCGCGCCGAGCACCTCGAGCATGCGAGACTGCTCGGCCGGCTCACCGGGCTGCCCGTCAACGGCGACTTCGAGGACGGGTACGGCGAGACGCCCGCGGACGTCGCGGCGACCGTCGAAGCTGCTGTCGAGTACAGCCTGGCCGGCATCGGGATCGAGGACACGTCAGGCGACCCCGCCCGACCGATCCGGGACTTCGACGAAGCCGTCGAACGCGTACGGAGCGCCGTCGACGCGGCCAAGGGACGGATCGTCGTCACCGGCCGCACTGACAACTTCATCCAGGGCCGCCCCGATCTCGACGACACCATCAGGCGTCTGACGGCCTTCGCCGAGGTCGGCGCGGACGTCCTCTTTGCGCCGTACCCGCCTGACCTCGACGCGCTCGGCAAGATCATCACCGCGGTCGCGCCGACTCCGGTCAATGTGCTCGTGTCGCCGTCGGACAAGGTCCTGACCGTCGCTGAACTGCAGAAGGCAGGAGTGAAACGGATCAGCTTGGGTCCGTGGCTCTACGTCCACGCGATGGGGGCGCTCGAAGAAGCCACCAAGGCTCTCGTCGCGGGCGACCTCGCGTCCGCCGCGACCGGCCTCAGCTTCGAGCGCGTCGGTGAACTACTTGCCCGCAGCAACAACTAGACCAACCTCACCGAAGCAATGCACACACTGATCGATCGCACCAAGAAAGCAGATTGACATGGATCTCGACAAGCTCATGGGCAAGCACCTCACCAGGTACTTCGACCCCACCAGGACGATCCCGGAGGACACTCTTCAGCAGCTGTTGAAGTTCCTGCGCTCGACGCCCACGTCGACCAACATCCAGCCGAATCACTTCTACGTCATCGCCACGCCAGAGGGTAAGCAGCAACTGGCGGACAACCTGGGCGAGCGATTCCAGGACAACGCAGGAAAGATCCTGAACTCTTCGCACACCATCATCCTCACCACTCGGGCAGATCTGCCCGACAGCCACGTCGAGGCCGTGTTCAGCAAGGAGAGGGCCGACGGCCGCTTCCCCGAGCCGGCGAAGCAGGAACTCTGGGAGTCCATGACCCGCGACTTCCTCAACCTGCGGAACTACGGCTACAAGGACGTGAACCACTGGATGGAGAAGCAGACCTACATGGCGCTGGGTCTGACCATGATGGCCGCCGCAGAGCTCGGCATCGAAGCCATGCCGCTCGAGGGTTTCGACCCGGCCAGCGTCGACAAGGCGTTCAAGATCCGTGAAACCGGACACGCCACCACGGTGTTGCTGGCGCTCGGCTACCCCGACCCCAACAAGAACTACACCAACCCGATCTCCCGCTTCGACACCGACGAACTGTTCACCTTCGTCTAACCACCAGCGCCACCGGAAGGCACGGCTCGATGAAAGGCTCTCCCCCGGCGACCAACCTGGCTCGCCGGGACAGCAGGCTCCGGTTGGCGTTCGTGTCGGCGGTGGTTTCCCTGGCGACCGCGTTCGCCGCATCGTCCGCGCCGATCCCGCTGTTCAACATCTACCGGGCCGAGGACGGGTTCAGCAACGCCGACATCTCGCTGGCCGTTGTCGCCTTCGACGTACCCACCCTCGCCGCCTTGCTGGTGATGGGGCGGCTGTCCAATCATGTCGGCCGACGTGCCACCGCGATCGCCAGCCTCGCGCTGATCGCGCTGGGCTGTCTGCTGTTGCTGAACCTGCATGACATCGGCACACTGCTGGCCAGTCGGGTCCTGATGGGGCTCGGGGCTGGATTGGCCAGCAGCAACGTCACGGCGTACGTCGTGGACGCTGCACCGGCCAGACCGGTCTGGCTGGCGTCAGTCGCATCCAGCCAGACAGTCACGCTCGGACTCGCGGTCGGCGCCATCACCTCCGGCGCACTGGTGCAGTACGGCCCCTGGCCACGTCACCTCACCTACTTGGTTGCCGTGGGCTCCTTGTCTGTGTCCGCGGCGCTGGTCGCTCTCAGCCCCGAAACCATCGTTCGGACTCCGGGCGCTTGGCGATCATTGCGACCCAGCGTTAGCGTGCCCGCCCGAGTCACGGGTCTGCTCCCGGTCGCGGCCGCAGTGTTCCTGTCCACCTGGGCGACCGGTGCGTTCTACCAGGCATTCGTTCCTGGGCTGGTCGAAGATCAGCTTCACAGCAGTAGCTCGCTCGTCCTCGGGCTGGTGTTCGCCGCGTTCATGGCTCCCAGCGTTCTGGGCGCTCCAGTCGGCGGCCGGTTCACACCCGCGACAGGACAACGCGTCGGCATGGCAGTTTTCCTGGCCGGATGGATCGGCATCACCACAGCAATCACGATCGGCTCGCTTCCGGTGTTCATCGCGGCAACCGTCGTGGCCGGCGCCGCTCAGGGCATCGCGGTCAGCGCCGCGATCCGCGGCGTGCTGCACGGAAGCACCGTGGCCGACCGGGCACCGATCTTCAGCGTCATCTATCTGATCTGCTACAGCGCCGCTGCCTTCCCCAGCCTCCTCGCCGGCCGGCTCTCCAGCACTTTCTCGCTGCCGCAGATCGCTCTCGGGTACGCCGGACTCGCGCTCGTCACGACGCTGTTCACCGTTGTCGCCGCACGCGACCCGCGGGCCAGTGCCGGCCGGGATTGAGGTTGTTACGGGCCGAGGAGGCCGACGGCGAAGGAGACGACGAGGGCGGAGAGCATCAGGGCCGAGACCGACTCGATGGCCATCAGGGCTTTGGCCCTGACGGTCAGCGGCATCGTGTCGGTGGGGCTGAAGGCCGAGGAGTTCGTGACGGATACGTACAGGTAATCCATGAAGGCGGGCGTCCAGCCGGACTTGGCCGATGACCGATTCGCCACCTCGCTGACCGCGTCGTCGTCCTCGTCCTGCGGAAACCGGAAGTCGGCATCCGGCAGTTCCGGCCGGGAGACTCGAAAGCGCACCACCGGACCGCCTCGATCGAGCTCCCAGAACGTCAGCGCGAAGACCAGAACGTTGGTCAGCCACACTTGTCCGGCGGCGACCAGCAACTGACTTCCCGCCGTCGCCTCCTCGAGGACCAGCGACCGGATGAGTAGCGCGAGCGCGGTCGTGTTCGACAACGCGATCAACACCGCCAAGCCGATCGACAGCCGCCGCAGGAACCAGTTCTGCCTGGTCATCCGCCGCGGGTTGGCCGCTACCAGCGGGATGAACAGCAGCAACTCCAGGACAGGGATGACGAACCGCGGTCCGATCTGCAGCGCACTCGGGAGTGCACCGTACAGCGCGATCGCCACCAGCACTCCCACTGCGGCCGGCCACCGTAGCTCGCCCGGATGGTTGCGCCGCGCCCGTTCATCATGCATGACAGTCCCCGGGTACTCCGCACAGGCAATGAGGTCGCAAGATCTGTGGGGAACTGGTCAGGGCGACAGATGATCGTGCTCCACCAGCCGTTGCACGGCGGTCCGGCAGGCATCTTGCTGTACGGCGGCGCGAGCTCGCAGATACGACAGCAGGAAATGGAGATCGGGGTCGTCGGTGAGCCGATAGACGCGTGGGAGGTCGACGAGGCGGCTTCGTTCGGCCTCGCGGTTGGCGCTGAAGTCGGTCAAGAGCTTGCGATCGACGGTGCCGTCGGCATCAAGCCAGGGGTTGCGTATGTGCGACGACGGGCCTGGGCCGGCGCCGGCTGCGATGGCATCTTGCAGGTCGGTGCCACCAAGCACCGCGGCGACGGCGGGGTTGGCCTGAGCAGCCGCGTCGGCTGCCTGCCGCGGAGCATGCTCGAGCAAACGGGCGACGACGGTGGCCAGCATCTCCACATGCGCGACCTGCTCGGCGCCGAGCGCGAAGACGAGGTCACGGTATCCGCCCGGAACGTGCATGTCCCATCCCTGGAACATGTAGTGCATGGCGACGGTGATCTCGCCGTACTGACCTCTCAAGGACTCCTCCAGCGTCCGGGCGTAGACGGCGTCCGGCTCCTCCGGCTTGGACTTGAACTGAAGGTCCTGACGATGCGTGAACATTTTGGCCGCTCCACTGGGGAGAGAAGGGTGATGGATTTCCGTCGTACGACGCTCAGG
This sequence comes from Kribbella pratensis, assembly GCF_004365355.1. Lineage (GTDB taxonomy): Bacteria > Actinomycetota > Actinomycetes > Propionibacteriales > Kribbellaceae > Kribbella. Next base: position 2,418,033 of record NZ_SODP01000001.1, read on the forward strand.
TGTGAGCCAGGTACTCGTGCACCAGTCGTACGGCGAGCGCGCCGTCGCCGACGGCGGCGGCGATTCGTTTCACTGAACCGCTCCGGACATCGCCGGCCGCGAAGACGCCCGGGAGGCTGGTCTCCAGGAGCTTGCCGTCACCCTTCACCTGGTTGCCGGTGAGGACGAATCGCCGGTCGTCGAGCTCGATCTGGTTGCCGAGCCACTCGACGTGCGGGGAGCTGCCGATGAAGATGAACAGAGCCTTGGCCTGCTCGGTCCGACGCTCCTGCGTCTTCCGGTCCTCGATGACGACCTCTTCGAGTGTCGGCTTGCCGCGGACCTCACGGACCTCGCTGTGCAGCAGCACCTCTACCGTCGGGAGCTTCTCGATCCGATCCGCGAGATAGCGGGACATTCCGGCGCCGATGTCGTCGGCGCGAATGACGAGGAGAACGCGAGACGCGTGTCCGGACAGGAACACCGCCGCCTGCCCGGCCGAGTTGCCGCCGCCGACGATCACGACCGGGTCGTCGCGGCACAGGTTCGCCTCCAGCTCGGTGGCCGCGTAGTACACGCTGGTCGCCTCGACATCGTCTATGCCTGGCACCTGGAACCGGCGGTACTGCACTCCCGAGGCAATCAGCAGCGCACGGCCCAGGACCCGTTCGCCGGTCTCCAGCCGCACCACGTGGTACCCGTCGTCATGCTCCAGCCCGATGACCGGCGCGGGCACCGTCAGGTCGGCGCCGAACCGCCTCGCCTGGGCGACCGCGCGGTCGGCCAGCTCTCCGCCGCTGATGCCGGCGGGGAAGCCGAGATAGTTCTCGATCCTGGACGAGGTGCCCGCCTGGCCGCCGGTCGCCACAGCGTCGAAGACCGCAGTGGTCAGACCTTCGGAGGCGGCATAAACCGAGGCCGCCAATCCGGCGGGGCCGGCACCGACCACGATCAGATCGCAGGTGGACGTCGGCGGAGCCGGCTGACGCAGGCCGACCGCGGCCGCCAGCTGCTCGTTGTCGGGGTTCCGCAGTACCTCGCCCCGCCAGATCACCACCGGGGTCTGTTCGACATCGATGCCGAGCTCGCGGATCAGCCGCTCGGCGTCGGCGTCGTTCTCCAGGTCGATCCAGTGGTGCGGCAGCCGGTTGCGGGCGGCGAAGTCGCGGAGCCGGCGGGTGTCGGCCGAGAACCGCGAACCGATGATCGCGAACCCCGCGCCCAGCGACAGCTGTAACGACCGCCGGATCAGGAACGCCCGGAGGGCCAGGTCGGCCAGCGGCTGATCCCGTACGACGAGGTCGCGCAGACGGTCCTTCGGTACGGCGAGAACGGCGCCGGACTGCTGCACCTGAGCGGTGAGGAAGTACGGCTGACCGGTCAGCAGGCCGATCTCGCCGAGGAAGCGCTTCGGTCCGTGGATCGCGATGAGCCGGCGGTGCGGACCCAGATCCTCGGTCACGGCGACGAGCCCCTCGAGCAGCACCAGGAACTCGCCCGGGGCGTCCCCTGCCTGGTACAGCAATTCACCTTCGCTCGTCTGCCGACGTTCACCCATCGACGACAGCTCGGCCAACTGATAGTCCTCCAGCCGCGGATAGGCGCCGTACAGGTCCGGGGTCTCGTTCATACGAACGCCTCGTCGACGTAGCACCAGCGCCAATCCTCGCCGGGCTCGAACGACTGGACGATGGGATGCCCCTGGTAGCCAGCATGGGCGCGGGCGTGCCGCATCGGAGAGGAGTCACAGCATCCGACGTGGCCACAGGTCAGGCAGAGCCGGAGGTGCACCCAGGGCGTGTTGAGTCGCAGACACTCCTCGCAACCCTCGGGTGTGCGCGGCCGCACCGGACGCACCATCTCCAGGTGTGGGTCGAGGGCGGTAGTCACGACGCCACCTCCTTGTGGATCGCGTCCTCGAGCCACGGCCGCAAAGCGGTCGCCGCCGCAGCACCGACCTGCTGAGCGACGACCTGTCCCTGGCGCAGCACCAGCAGCGTCGGGATGGACTGCACGTTGAAGCGGCGGGACAGCTGCGGCGCCTCGTCCGCGTTGATCTTCACCAGCTTCACCTCGCCTGCCTTCTCGACGGCAAGTTGCTCCAGCACCGGGCTGACCCGACGGCACGGCCCGCACCAGGGAGCCCACATGTCGACCAGCACCGGGATGGTTGCCTGCTCGACGACCTCGGCGAAGTCGTTGTCGCCGGCATCGACTATCCACGGCAGCGGCCGGTGGCAGTTTCCGCAGCGCGGGGTGCCCTGGGCCGCCGCAGGCACCCGGTTGCGGTGCTGACAGTTCGGGCAGGTGACGACCTTCGTGGTCATGCCATCGCCTCCACCGGCATCTCGTGCCGGACGACGATGTCGCCGTCCTCGACCGTCACCCGGATCACCGAGCCGTCCAGTACGTCGCCGCGGAGCAGAAGCCGCCCGATCCGGGTCTCCACCTCACGGGCGATGAACCGCCGCAACGGCCGGGCGCCGTAGACCGGGTCGAAGCCCTGAGCGGCGATGTAGCGAGCCGCCTCCGGTGTGACCTCCAGCGTCATCCGCCGATCCATCAGCCGGGTCCGCAGGTCGTCGAACATCAGGTCCACGATGCGCTCGATCTCCGCGATCGTGAGCGGCTTGAACAGCACGATCTCATCGACCCGGTTGAGGAACTCGGGCCGGAAGCTCCGCCGGAGTTCGTCCATCACGGCCTCACGGGCGTCCTCCTTGACCTGCCCGTCGGACGTCACGCCGTCCAGCAGGTAAGCGGAGCCGATGTTCGACGTCATGATGATGACGGTGTTGCGCATGTCGACCGTCCGGCCCTGGGAGTCGGTCAATCGGCCGTCGTCCAGGATCTGCAGCAACGTGTTGAAGACATCCGGATGTGCCTTCTCGATCTCGTCGAACAGCACCACGGAGTACGGCTTGCGCCTGACCGCCTCGGTCAGCTGACCGCCCTCCTCGTAGCCGACGTAGCCGGGCGGGGCGCCGACGAGCCGGCTCACGGTGTGCCGCTCCTGGTACTCGCTCATGTCGATCCGGACGATGTTCTCCTCGGTGTCGAACAGGGCCGCGGCCAGCGTCTTCGCCAGCTCGGTCTTACCGACACCCGTCGGGCCGAGGAAGATGAACGATCCGATCGGCCGACGCGGATCCTTGATCCCGGACCGGGCCCGGACGATCGCGTCCGCGACCAGCTGGACCGCCTCGTCCTGGCCGACCAGCCGTTCGTGCAGTACCTCGTCCAGCCGCAGCAGCTTCTCGCGTTCGCCCTCCTGCAGCCGGCTCACCGGGATACCGGTCCAGCGCGACACGATCGAGGCAATCTCCTCCTCGGTCACTACCTCGCGGAGCAGCCGCTTGCCACCCTGTTTGCTGGCCAGGCGTTCCTCCTCGGACTGCAACTGACGTTCCAGCTCGGGCATCCGGCCGTGCCGTAGCTCCGCCGCACGGTTCAGGTCGTAGTCGCGCTCGGCCTGTTCGGCCTCCTGCCGCACCTGTTCGATCTCGCGGCGCAGGTCCTGCACCTTCTTCAGTGCGTTGCGCTCGGCCTCCCATTGCGCCCGCATCGCGTCCGACTCGGCACGGAGGTCTGCCAGTTCCTTGCGCAGTTCCTCGAGCCTGGACTTGCTCGCCGGGTCCTCCTCCTTGCCCAGCGCGGCTTCCTCGATCTCGAGCCGGCGTACGCGGCGGGTCAGCTCGTCCAGCTCGGCCGGCATCGAGTCGATCTCGGTCCGCAGCATCGCGCACGCCTCGTCGACCAGGTCGATCGCCTTGTCCGGCAGGAACCGGTCGGAGATGTAGCGATGGCTCAGCACCACCGCCGCGACCAGCGCACCGTCCTGGATCTTCACCCCGTGGAAGACCTCGAGCCGCTCCCGCAGCCCGCGCAGGATCGAGATCGCGTCCTCGACGGTGGGCTCGTCCACGATCACCGGCTGGAACCGGCGTTCGAGCGCCGCGTCCTTCTCGATGTGCATGCGGTACTCGTCCAGCGTGGTGGCGCCGATCATGTGCAGCTCACCGCGGGCCAGCATCGGCTTCAGCATGTTGCCCGCGTCCATCGCACCTTCGGTCGCACCGGCGCCGACGACGGTGTGCAACTCGTCGATGAACAGCAGGATCTGCCCTTCGGCCGCCTTCACCTCGTTCAGCACGGCCTTGAACCGCTCCTCGAACTCACCGCGGTACTTCGCACCCGCGATCAGCGCGGCCATGTCCAGCGCGAACACGGTCCGGTTCTTCAGGCCCTCCGGTACGTCGCCGTTGGCGATCCGCTGCGCCAGACCCTCGACGATCGCGGTCTTGCCGACGCCCGGGTCACCGATCAGGACCGGGTTGTTCTTGGTCTTGCGGGACAGGATCTGGACCACGCGCCGGATCTCGTTGTCGCGCCCGATCACCGGGTCCATCCGGCCCTCGGTCGCGTCCTTGACCAGATCCCGGCCGTACTTGTCCAGCGCCTCGTACGCCGCTTCCGGCATCGCCGACGTGACCCGCTGGTTGCCCCGGACCGAGGTCAGTGCGGTCAGGAACCCGTCGCGGGTCATCCCCTGTTCGGCGAGCAGCCGACCCGACGTACTCGTGCTTCCCTCGTCCAGCAGCGCGATCACCAGATGCTCGATCGACACGTACTCGTCCTTGAGCCGCTTGCTCTCCCGCTCCGCCGAGTCGAGCAGCCGGGACAACCGCTGGGTGACCATCACCTGCCCCGGCTGGGCTCCTGGTCCACTGACGCGTGGCCGCCGGGACAACTCGTCCTCGAGCCGGGTCCGCAGCTCGTCAGGATCCGCGCCGGCCTGGGCCAGCAGACGTGGCGCGAGTCCGTCCGGCTGGTCCAGCAGCGCCAGCAGCAGGTGCTCGCCGTCGACCTGACTGTGACCGAACCGCAGAGCCTTCGTCTGCGCGTCGTGCAGAGCCTCCTGCGACTTCTGCGTCAACCGGTTCATGTCCATGTCCTGGCTCCTGTCCTGGCACTTGTTCTGGCACTGGTTCTGGCACTGGTTCCGACCACTGCTGTGTCGCGGCGCCGGCGCTGCGCCTCCAGTACGGCGATCCGGTCGAGCAGGTCGAGCACGAGCCCCAACGAGGCGTAGTTCAACGCGAAACCTGCCCGTAGCCGCCTGATCCGGGCGACCCTGGCAAGCTGGCCAGGGCTGAACCACAGCTGCCCGTCCGCGTCAGTCGTTGCCTCTAGCAACCCCAGGGCGACGAACCGGCGCGCCAGGTCCGGATGGAGATCGGTCAGCCTGGAGAATTCGTCCAGGCCCAACCCGGCTCTGCGTACGATCTGGATGGTCATCGCCTCCTCCTGGGATCGAACTTCGAAGTCCCCGCCAGCTCCTCGAAGAGTCGCTCCTCCTCGGGGGTGAGCCGATGCGGGACCATCAGCTTCACCTCGGCGTACAAGTCACCGGGCTGGCCCTTGGGGTTGGGCAGGCCGCGTCCCTTCAGTCGCAACCTGCGACCGGTCGAAGTGCCCTTCGGCACCTTCACCTTGGCGTCGCCGCCGGGCGTCCTGATGTCCACGGAAGCACCGAGCGCGCCCTCCCAGGCGGCCAGTGGAAGGTCGACCGTGATGTCACGCCCGTCGAGCCGGTAGCGGGGGTGTTCCGCGATTCGCACGACCAGGTACAGGTCGCCCGCCGCAGCGCCACCCGTGCCCTGGCCACCCTGGCCCTTGAGCCGGATCCGCTGGCCGTTCTGCACACCTGCCGGGATCTTCACGTCGAGGTTCCCCCGGGTGCCGTCAGGCCCTTGCAATGTCAGCGAGCGACTGGTGCCGCGGTACGCCTCCTCGACGGTCAGCTCGATCTCGACCTCCTGGTCGGAGCCGGGGATCGGACCCCAGCCCCGCGTCGACCGGCCACCGCCACCGAACCCGCCACCGAACCCGCCACCGCCGCCGAACATGCCGCCGAGCAGATCCTCGATGTCGATCCCCTCGGCGCCTCCGGTGCTGAACCGGACGCCCTCGCCGAAGGCGCCCTCCGGGGACCGGCTTGAGCGACGTCCCCTCCCCGCGCCGGCTGCGGCCCGGGCCCGGGCGTAGTCGGCCGGGTCCACGTCGGGCGGAACCCGGCGGAAGTCCTCCCCGAAGGCGTCGTACCTCTCGCGCGTCTTCGGATCCGACAGCACGTCATAGGCCTCGGAGATCTGCTTGAAGCGTTCCTCCGCGCCCGGATCCTTGTTGACGTCCGGGTGGTACTGGCGGGCGAGCTTGCGGTACGCGCGCTGGATCTCGTCCGCGCCGGCATCACGCGAAACACCCAGGATCGAGTAGAAGTCGCCGTCCGGAGGCATCAGCGCTCCTCTGTGGCCACGATGACCCCCGCGGGACGCAGCACCTTGTCACCGTCGCCGTACCGCGGCCGGACGACGTGCACGACCGTGCCGGGTTCCGAATCCGGGCTTGCGACGGTGCCGACCGCGTCGTGCAACTTCGGGTCGAAGAGCTTCCCGGCGTCGTCGAACCGGGGGTACCCGTACTCCGCAAGAACAGCCAGAGCCTGGTCCCGGACTGCCTTGATCCCCTCGACGATCTGCTTGGCCTCGGGACCCGCATGCTCCAGGGCGAGTTCGAGGTTGTCGACGACGGGTAGCCAGCGGGTCAGCACCCTGGCCCGCTCGTCCTCGCGCTGCCCGGCCGACTCCCTGGCTGTCCGCTTGCGGAAGTTCTCGAGCTCGGCAGCGGTACGCCGCCACCGGTCCTCCAGCTCGGCGGCCCGGGCGGCCAGGTCAGGTGCTGCCGTGTCGGCAGCCCGATCCGCCGCCCGATCCGCAGCCCTGTCCTTGGCCGTGTCCTCGGCCGCGGCGCCGTTCTGGTTCCTGCCGTTGGCCGGTGCGTGGTCGTCGGGCCGGTCGGCGGCGGACGTCGTACCGGCCCTTTCGGCGTCCTTGTGTGACATCTCGATCAGCTCGTCGAGAACTCGGCGTCGATCACGTCGTCATCGTCTTGTCCCCCGCCATCGGGTGGGCCTTGCGGCTGCGCCGACGGGCCCGACGCGGAGGCGGCCAATGCCTGCGCGATCTGCTGGAGCTCACCGGTCAGCTCGCGGAGCCGCTCCAGCGGGGTGTCCTCCGACTGCAGCGCCTGTCGCGCGTCGCCGACCAGCATCTCTGCGCGGGCCCGGTCGTGCTCGGCGACCGCGTCGCCGCGATCCGCCAGGGCTTTCTCGACCTGGTAGGCGATCGAGTCCAGCGTGTTGCGGGCATCGACCAGTTCGCGCAGCCGGGAGTCCTCGCCACGATGCGCCTCCGCGTCGGCGATCATCCGCTCGACCTCGGACTTGTCCAGGTTGGACGTCTCGCTGATGGTCACCTTCTGCTCCGCGCCGGTGTCCTTGTCCTTGGCGGACACGTGCAGGATGCCGTTCGCGTCGATGTCGAAGGTGACCTCGATCTGCGGTACGCCGCGTGGTGCGGGCCGGATGTTCTCCAGCCGGAAGCGGGCCAGTTGACGGTTGTCCGCGGCCAGCTCCCGTTCGCCCTGCAGGACAACCACATCCACCGCGGTCTGGTTGTCCTCGGCGGTGCTGAAGACCTCGGTCCGGCGGGCCGGGATGGTCGTGTTGCGTTCGATCACCTTCGTCATCACGCCGCCCATCGTTTCCAGTCCGAGGGACAGCGGTGTCACGTCGAGCAGCAGGACGTCCTTGACCTCGCCCTTGATGATCGCGGCCTGGACCGCGGCGCCGATGGCGACCACCTCGTCCGGGTTCACGGTCATGTTCGGCTCCTTGCCGCCGGTCAGCCGGCGGACCAGGTTCTGTACCGCGGGAATCCGCGTCGAGCCGCCGACCAGGATCACCTCGTCGATGTCGTTCGCGGTGACCTTGGCATCGGCCATCGCCTGCTGCACAGGGCTCAGACACCGCTCGACCAGGTCGCCGGTCAGCTGGTCGAAGGTGGACCGCATCAACGTCGTGTTGAGGTGCTGCGGCCCCTGCGCGTTCGCCGTGATGAACGGGAGGCTGATCGTCGTCTGCGTCACCGACGAGAGCTCGACCTTCGCCTTCTCCGCGGCCTCGAAGAGCCGCTGCAGGGCCTGCGGGTCCTGGCGCAGGTCCACTCCGACCTCGCGCTTGAAGTCGTCGGCCAGCTTGTCGACGATCCGGCGGTCGAAGTCGTCGCCGCCCAGATGCGTGTCCCCCGCCGTCGCCCTGACCTCGACGACGCCGTCGCCGACCGTCAGCACGCTGACGTCGAACGTGCCACCGCCCAGGTCGAACACCAGGATGGTCTCGTTCGCCAGTTTGTCCATCCCGTACGCGAGCGCCGCGGCGGTCGGCTCGTTGATGATCCGCAGCACCTCCAGGCCGGCGATCCGGCCCGCGTCCTTGGTGGCTTGGCGTTGGGCGTCGTTGAAGTACGCCGGCACGGTGATGACCGCCTCGGTGACCTTTTCGCCGAGGAACTTGCCCGCGTCCTCCGCGAGCTTGCGCAGCACCAGGGCGGAGATCTCCTCGGGAGCGTAGAGCTTGTCGCGGATCTTGAACCGGACGGCCCCGTCCGGACCGGGGGCCACGTCGTACGAGACAGTGGAGATCTCCGACTCCACCTCGTCGTACTTGCGCCCGATGAACCGCTTCGCAGAACTGATGGTGCCCTTCGGATTCAGCACGGACTGACGGCGGGCCAGCTGCCCGACCAGCCGCTCGCCGGAATCGGTGAACGCCACCACCGACGGCGTGGTCCGGGCCCCTTCGGCATTCGGTACGACGGTGGGCTGGCCGCCCTCCATCGCGGCGATCACCGAGTTGGTAGTTCCCAGGTCGATACCTACGGCCTTGGCCATGTCTACCTCCTGCTCAGCACGGGTGTCACGAACACTTCCCAACCTTGTCCGTGGCCGCGCCGCGCACATCCCCGGTTCTTGTGGTTCTGGGTCCAACTGGTGTTTCCACCTGTTGTTCTCGGGGGCTCCCGGCCTCAGTGATCGGCCACGGGCTGGTGCGTCAGCACCACCCTGGTCAGCTCCACGCGGGACCGGATGTCGAGCTTGCGGAAGGCGTGCCGCAGGTGGGACTCGATCGTGTGCTGGGACAGCGACAGCTCCTCCGCGATGAGCCGGTTGGTGAGTCCACTGGCCGCCAGGCCGGCGACCCGGAGTTCGGCGTCGGTCAGGCTTGCCCAACCGAACGTCGCCCGGTCCTCGGCCGGAGGCCCGTCCTCTGCTGATCGGGAGTGCCGCTCGTCAGCCAGCAGCGCTGCTGCCTCCTCGGTCGATCCGATGGAGAGCAACACGTCCGCGGCGTCGCGGTGCAACCTGCGCCGAACAGGGACCGGCAAGGCGTAGTACGCCTCGTCGCGGGCGGCCTCGTCGCGGAAACCGAGCTGTGCGCCCTTCTCGACCAGGACGCCCGCGGCGAGCGCCTCATGGACCGACGGCAGCAACTCAGCGACCGTCCGCCGGAGGACCAGGGCGACGCACCGGATATCGAAGATGCGGCCGAAGCCCGAGGCCGCTTGCAACATCTGGTGGGTCAGCGGGCGCAGCGGGTCCGTTGGCCGGTCGTGAACCCCATACTGTTCGATCGACATGAGCCGTCGACCTATCTGCTCGTGCCTGGACCGGTCGGAGGGTCGGCCACCCCGTCTCCGTCCTGCTCGCGGCGGCGTTGTGCCGGCTCCGGGCGGCGCTGCTTCGGCACGAGGCCGGCCTGCTCCCACTCGAGGTAGAGCCTGGTCAGTTCGACCCTCGAGCCCACGCGCAGCTTGCGGTACACCTTGCGTAGGTGGAAGGAGACGGTGTCGGGCGAGAGGAACAGCCGCGCCGCAGCCTCGCGGTTCGTCATCCCCTGAACCACCAGGTCTGCCACTGTCCGCTCGGACTCCGAGAGGCGATCCCAATCGGTCCCCGCAGCCACAGCAGTGTCCGCCTCGCCCGGCCGCGGAGCCTCAGGCTTCGAATGCACGATCCGTTGACTGTCCGTCAGCACGTTTCGCACCGCGACCGGAACACGCCGGAGCATCGACACCCGCACCAGATCGTGCTGGAAGGCGAGCACACCCTCGTGTCCGATGGTCAGCAGGCCGCCGACGACCAACTCGTTCAGAGGGGCCAGCAGTTTGCCGAGCGGGCAGCCGAGCGTCCAGCCCAGACTGTCCATGGTGAAAGGCTGATCCAGGCAGGCTGCCACCTCAACGACGTTGCGCGCTGCGGGACTGAGCACGCACACCCAACTGTCGACCACGTCGTCGACGCGGCGGGGCAATTGGTCGCCCAGCAGTCGCACCCGAGCTCCGTCGACGACCACCAGACCCTCGTCCCGCAGTCCCTCGAACAGCGCGACCAGCAGCATCGGGTTGCCGCCCGCGCCTTCGGCCAGGGCCAGCAGCCCGGCGTCAGGCCGGTGTCGCAGCACATCGGCTCCGATGGCTGCGGTGGCCTCGGGTGACACAGGGCCGAGCTCGACCCACGACCTGGTCGGCCGGCGCCAATCGTAGGGCCAGCCGGCCTCCGGGGTCTCCGCGGTCGTTCGGCGGACCACGACCCAGCCGACCGGCTGATCATCCAGCCTGGTTGGCAGGGCCTGCAGTTGATCGGTCGTCACCTCGTCGGTCCCCGGCAGGTCATCGACGGTGACCAGGAGCGGCCGCCCTGCCGCCCGCTTCCCGTACTGCGTTTCCACCGGCCGGGCGAGATCGTCCGTCCGGGCCCTGGCCAAGGTGAATCCCTGATAGGCCGCGCGGTCCTCCGCGGCGGTCAGCAATCGGCTCTTGCCGGTGCCGGGCGCACCGTCGACCAGGAGGAGTCCTCCTCGGCCGGACGCGGTAGCATCCAGCAGCCGCAGGACCGACCGCCATTCCGCTCCCCGCCCCCGGAGGCAACGAGGAGACGCGACTGTTTCCGCCGTGGCGGACATGTGCCCACTCCCTAGTGGTTCGTCATGGCCGTCAACAGTCGCTCGACCACGGCTCGGCTCGGATCGTGCTGTTCAGACCCGGAGTACCCATCTCACCAGGAGAAATGCCGGCGTTTCAGAACTGGCCAAGGATTGACGAACCCCCGCCGCGGGTGCGCAGCAGTTGACTAGGGCTCGACCGGGCCGCTGGTGCCGTCGGCAAGTAGACCGATGCCTTCCGGGGTGATCAGGAATTCCCTGACCGCCGGGTCGTGATGGGAGGCGCGGGTCTTCAGGACGGTCAGCGTGCGGGTCATCGACCTGCCGATCTGCGCGTATTGCAGCAGCAGGACGTTATCGGCCATGTGTGACGCCGCGACTTCGCTCAGCCGGGTCACGCCGAACAGCTCCGGGACCTCGTATGTCAGCATCACACTGGTGCCGCCTCGGGACGATCTCTGCAGCAGGGAGTAGAGGTATTCACGGAAGCGTGCCTCGTCGGGGGCAGCGACCTGCAGATCTCCCAGACTGTCGACCAGCACCCGGCTCGCCCCGGTGTCCTTGATCGTGGCAAGCAACTCGTACACCCACTCGTCGACGTACAGGTCGACGGGACTGCCGTACAAGACGGTGAGATTCTCCGCGTCGAGGGTCCAGCCGAATCGTGCGACGGTCCGCTCCAGTTGGTACCGGTCCTCCTGCAACGTCGCGATCACGGCCCGCTCGCCCAGCTCGAGAGCCCGGAAGACGAAATGAAGCCCCATCAGTGTCTTGCCGACCCCGGTCGGACCTGCCACGACGGTGGAGGCGCCGGGCCAGAAGCCGTCCTCCAGCATCTCGTCGACCGCCTTGACGCCGGAGGGGACCCGCTGGTCACCCAACTCGTAACTGCTGGCGTCCGGGGCGTCCGCCAGCCTGGGAAAGACGTCCAGCCCCGCTGCCGAGAGGCGGTAGGCGTGCTTGCCCGCCAGGAAGCCGCCGCCTCTCAGTTTGTGCACCTGCAAGGCGCGGGCGCTGCGCTGACCGACCTGCACACTGCTCAGCGTGATGATCGCATCGGCCACGGCGAACTCGGGATCACGCGCAATGTCGTCCTCGTCGTACTCGCCGACCCACAAGCTCGTCACCGGTACGGCGCTGAGCATGCCGGCCAGGTCGTGCAGGAAACGGCGGAAGCCACTGCTGCGGTCGGCGTAGGGGTGTAGCGCGCGAAAGCTGTCGATCACGACCATCATCGGCTGCAGTTCGCGGATCAGGTCCCGCAGCCGATCGAGGACACCTCGCAGTCCCTGATCGCGTAAGGCGGCCCCGAGATCCTCGTAGTAGACGCTGCGACCGACCGCGCTCTGATCGAAGAACGACATCGTCTCCCCGTACCGGAGGACCTTCTCCAAAGGCTCGGAGACGGTCGTCAGGTAGAGCGCGGGCCGCTCGGGGGTCGCGTTGGCGAACACCCACTGCTGCCCGAGGATCGTCTTGCCCGAACCGGGCGCGCCGGCCAGCACGATGATGGCGTCCTGCGGCAGCCCTCCCCCAAGGATCACGTCCAGGGGCTCCGACCCGGACGTGATCCTGTCGATCACCGATCCGCCTGCGCGGTCTGGAGGGCCCGCCGACCGAGCAGCCCCCGCACTTGCAGGAGCAGCGCCTGGGCCGACAGCGGCTTCCTGAGGAAGTCGCCCGCTCCCGCAGCCAGGGCGTCCTCGCGCTGGGCGAAGGTCGAGACGGCCAGCACCGGGATGCCCAGCCGGTCTCGCAACTGGGCGCACAGTTGCAGTCCCCGGCCACCGGAGATCAGCAGATCGACCACGGCCAGATGTGGACGCTGGCGCAAGGTCTGCGCCTTGGCCTCTTCGGAGCTCCTCGTGGTGAGCACCCCGTACCCGTCGCGCCGCAGGTAGAACTCGGAGAACTCGGCGGCATAGGGATCCCGCTCGGCCAGCAGGATCAGCTTCCCGCCGCCACCCGGGACTGCCTCGGTTGCCGGCGCCCCGCCGCTGGCCATTCGCTCCCTCAGCATCCGGTACGCGTCGGCGGGTGACAAGCCGCCGGCGACCTGGTCGACGACAAAGCGCAGCTGTGCCACCTGCAGGCGGGAGTAGAGCCGCTGGCCGGACGGGCTGCGGCCTGGCACCACGAGGTCGTACCGCTTCTCCCAGGTGCGCAATGTCGCCGCCGGGATGCCGAGCATCCTGGCGAGGGGCCCGATGCTGTAGACAGGTTGATCGGCCATCGGAGGGGCCTTCCGCTGGGTCGCGTGACTGGCAGTTGACGATCACAGGCGATCGCCGGACAGTCTCCCCGGTCGTGAGGAGACCTTGGGACAGCACCGGACTTGCGTTGCTTCGCACGCTACACCTGCCCGGAGAACAGCCGCCGACTACCTGATCAGGGGATGCCGTCGATCACGTCGTTGGCAAGGCTGGTGACAACCCGGCTCGCCAGAAAGTGAGGATCGATCATGGTTCTGCGCATCAAGGCTCGTCAGGTTCCGCTGCGGCTCGGCTCCGGTGCCTTCATCCTCAATTCCGGACTGAGCAAGCTCGGCAAGGACGAATCGGCAGCAGCGCAGACGCACGGCTTCGCCGTCGGCGCCTATCCCGGGCTCAAACAGATGGACCCGAAGGTCTTCCTGCGGGTTCTGACCATCAGCGAGCTGACCCTCGGCGCGGCGCTGCTCCTTCCGATCATCCCCGGCTGGCTGGCCGGAGCAGGTCTGACGGCGTTCTCCGGCGGCCTGCTCGGGCTCTATCTGCGGACCCCGGGTCTGCGGAAGGAAGGCAGTCTCCGCCCGACCGAGCAGGGCATCCCGATCGCCAAGGACATCTGGCTGCTGGCCATCGGGCTGTCCGTTGTCATCGACGACCTGACCGAAGAGTCCTGACCCGACCGCCGTTTCCGTTCTGGGGAGGCACAGCGTGACTCTCAATGCTGCTCGAACAGGCACGACGCATCCTCGTACCTGGCTGCGGGTCTTCCTGGCAGGTCTGGCGCTGTGGATCGCGTGCCTGGTGGTCACGCTGCTCACCGCGAACGCCAATCTCGTCCCCACCCTGATCCTGCTCGGCAGTTTCCTCGTCCCGGTCACCTTCGTAGCCTGGGCGTTCGAGCGATGGCGCGACGAGGACGTCACCGCCGAGCTGATCGTCAGCGCCTTCATCCTGGGCGGCGTGCTCGGTGTGCTCGGTGCGTCCGTCCTGGAGACCTACCTGCTCCATCCGTCACCGTGGTTGTTCCTCGGAGTCGGGCTGATCGAGGAGGCCGCCAAGGCCGGTGCACTCATCTTCGTCGCCCGGCGGCTGTCCCGCCGGCATGCGCGAGACGGCTTCGTCCTGGGCGCGGCGGTGGGTTTCGGCTTCGCTGCCTTCGAGACGGCCGGCTACGCCTTCAACGCCCTACTGACCATCCAAGGCCTTTCGCTCAGCGCCCTGGTGCAGACAGAACTGATGCGCGGTGTGCTCACACCGTTCGGTCACGGACTCTGGACGGCAGTCGTCGGCGGAGTGCTTTTCTACGAGGCACGTGGAGGCCGGTTCCGTTACACGATGCCGGTCATACTCACCTATCTGTGGGTCTCGGTGGTGCACGCCTTCTGGGACTACTCGCACAGCATCGCGCTGGCGCTCACCTTCCTGTTCACCGGAACCAGGTGGCAGTACCAGCTGCTCTCGATGGGGTACCTGCCGCAGCCCACCACTGAGCAGACGCGCACGTTCACCCTGCTGAGCAACGGGTTGCTCCTGATCGTGGCGGTACTGGGATTGATCACGTTGCGAGTGGCGTGGCGCCGGACCACGACCGAGCCGAGCATCGCGCGGCGGCACTGAATCCGGACTGCACCGGCATAGGCAGCATCGACCCAAGATCGACCACGAGATCGACCCAAGGAGGACATGTCATGGTGATGGCCGTGGCCAAGTTCGAGCGCTTCTTTCGTCTCGCGGCGTCGCTTGACGTCGACAAGGACGATCTGAAACGCCACAACGACTTCATCGGCGAGCAGCTCTACGACCTGCTACTGACGGCGCAGGGCACCGCGAAGGCGAACGCCCGCGACATCATCGAATGGCGCGACCTGCCGCTGACCAAAGGCCTCCAGGAGACCATTCACGAATTCCGCGCGCTCGACGACGAGGTGGAGCTCAAACCGGTGCTGGAACAGCTGGCCACCTGGCCACCGCTCGACGCGACGCTGAGCGAGGACACCGAGTCCCGGCTCCCCGAGGTCGTCGGCGGTCTGAGCCTCGCCCTCGCCCGCACGATGAAGATCGTCGACCCGAAAGTGCGCAACCCGGGCTCGGAGCTTTGGGAACGCACCTTCCAGATCTTCGACCTGCTGCTCTAGACCGGTGTCGTGGACGCCATAAGTGGGTACTGGGCTGCTGTGGCAACCATTCGCGTCGGCCTGGTGGCTGATCCCGCCGCGCCGACCGAGATCGCCCGAAGAATGACCGATCTGCGCCCACTCGACGGTCGCGACAGTTGGCTCGTCACTGTGGTGAGTGAACCGTTCACCACCGGCTCCGAAGACGTCGACCGCGCCAAGGCCCGGCTCCAGGAGCGCGCGCGCCGGCAGGACTGGGACGTCGTGATCGGTCTGACCGAACTTCCACTGCACGACGACGAGGGTCGGCACCTGTTGGTTGACACCGACCCGGCGCAACGGACCGCGGTGCTGTCCTTGCCTGCGTTGGGCGGACTCCGGATGCGCACCCGCACCCGTCGGGCGGTGCGCTCATTGGTCAGCGGTATGGCGGACCCGAACACGACCGACGAGCACCGGGTTGCCCTTCCGCGGGTGCGTGGCCGCTGGCGCCTGCTGATGGGTATGGTGCTCGCCAACCGGCCATGGCTGCTCGTTCCCGGCCTGAAGTCTGCGCTTGTGGCAGCACTGGCGACGGGGGCCGTGGCCACGGTCAACTCCACGGTCTGGCTCCTCGCAGGCTCGCTGTCCTGGTGGCGCCTGGTGATCGCGAGCGTCGCCTCGATCGCTCTCGTCGCCGCCTGGCTCATGATCGACGGCGAACTGTGGGACCGGCCCGACGACGACTCCCCGCAAGCGCGGGAAAGGTCGCGCCTCTACAACACCTCGACACTGTTGACCTTACTGGCCGGCGGACTGATCTGTTACGTCGCCCTCTATGTCGTGAACCTGGCATGGGCGTTCTTCGTCCTCGACCCGCACGTGATGGGCAAGTACGTCAACGTTCCGATCGGCCACACCGACCTTCTCGTCCTGGCCTGGTTCGTCGCATCGGCAGCAACCGTTGGCGGCGGACTCGGCTCGAGCCTGGAGTCGGACGAGGCCATCCGCGCCGCCGCGTACTCCAAACGCGAGCAGGACCGCCGCAACCGCCTCGAGCAGGAACGCGACGACGCGTAGCGAATGTCAAGCCGTTCGACGGACGACGGAGCCTCAGTTTCCGCCGAGACCGGCCTGGCGGGCTTTGACGATCGCGGTTGAGCGGTCGGGCACCTGGAGTTTGGTGAAGATGTTCCACACGTGGTCCCGCACGGTCTTGAGGCTGATCATCAACTCGTGCGCGATCGTGGCATTGCCCTTGCCGGCGGCAACCAACTCCAGGACCTCGCGGTCGGTCAGCGACGGGAACGCCGCCGTGGGCAGCCTGGTGCTGATGGGGATCGCGCTTCTGTTCTTCGCGACAGCCGTCAGGAATCTGCTCCGGTCGAGCGAGGCCCGGGAGGCGACGTACTCAAGCATCGCCTACGGCGGCTGGATCGTGGTCGTCGCGGGCCTGGGGCAGATGGTGGTGTCGAGCTGGGCAATGATCAACGGGGCGGCCGACACCGGTGACGACGCCGCTCTGCACGTGCTGAGCTACAGCGGGTACTTCGGGTTCGCCGGGATGGGCATCGGCATCGCGACCGCCTTCCTGGCCATCGGCCTCGGCGGGATCCGCAATGCGGTGCTGCCCAAGTGGTTCGCAATCGCCACCGTCGTACTCGCGCCTTGAGCGCACTCGGCAACGCCGGCATCCCACCCGGCGGCCTCGTGAACTACGTGCTGCTCCCCTTCTGGCTGATCGCAGCGGCCGGCCATCGTCGCCAGACGCCAACACACCGCAGCCATGCTGCCCGCCGCCTAATCCCCCGGAGAAAGCCACAATCTCTTCCGGGTGACCGACGGTTGGGTGCCAGGGTGGGCGCCAGGGTGTGCTACTGGCGCGATGGATCCCGTGTGGCGCGATTGTCGAGGTATGACAACGAATCAGGTGACTTTGGCGAATCCCAGGCGGACCAGGGTTGTTGGCCGTGGCGACGTTGCTCGGCTTTCCGCGGTGCCGGAGACGGATCTTGTGACCCGGCTTGCCACCGTGCCTGGCCTGGTCCGGCCTGGCATTTCGCACTGGGACATGAAGACGCGGCTGCCGTTGCATCCGCTGTCCAACGAGAATGCGTACGGCGATCCGCAGTTGCTTCATGACCTGGCGGTGCCGGGGGCGGAGTTCGCGCATCGGCTGGGCGTTGACGTGGTCGTCGGCGCGGAGACGGGCGGGATCCCGCTGGGTACGGCGGTTGCACTGGCCGGCGATCTTCCGTTCGCGTTTGTTCGCAAGCCCGGGTATGTGGGGCACGAGGACCATGAACCGCGGGTCCGTGGAGCCTCGGTTGCCGGGCGGCGGGTACTGCTGGTCGACGACGCGGTCTCGTCGGGCAAGGCGCTCGAAGCGTTCGCAGACGAGCTGCAGAGCGAAGGGGCGATCCTCGTCGGGGTTTTCACTCTCGTCGACATGCGTGATGTTGCGACCTCGGTGGTCCCGATCGCCAAGACGCTTCCGATCGAGTCCGTCGCGACCTATCTCGAGGTCCTCGACGCGGCGACCGACGCCGGCATTCTCGATCCCGCGACCCACCGGCTCGCGGTCAACGCCCTGGTCAACCACTGGACCGATGACGATCCCCGCTGGTCGCTGCTCGACCACGCCGCCTGACCTCAGAACCGCCCGCGGGCGGGGAGGAAGGCGCCGGTTGCTTCCTCGGCGCGGATGATGTGGGTGATGGCGTTGATCAGCGCCAGATGGGTGAACGCCTGGGGGAAGTTGCCGAGTTGGCGTCCGGTGAGCGGGTCGATCTCCTCGGCGTACAGGCCGAGCGGGCTCGCGTAGGACAGCAGCTTCTCGCACAGCGCGGTCGCCTCGGCCAGCTCGCCGATCTCGACGAGCGCGGACACCAGCCAGAACGAGCAGATCGTGAACGTTCCCTCCGCGCCGGTCATTCCGTCGTCGGTCTCCGAGACGCGGTACCGCAGCACCATGCCGTCCTCGGTGAGCTCGTCGGCAATCGCCCGCACGGTGGCACGAACCCGCGGATCGTCAGGCGGCAGGAACCGGAGCAAGGGGACCAGCAACAGCGAGGCATCGAGCGTGGTGGCGCCGTACCGCTGCACGAAGACTCCCCTATCGTCGACACCGTGGGTGCAGATGTCCTCACGGATCTCGTCGGCGACCACTTGCCAGTCGTCGGCGTATCCCGGCTCGTCGTGCAGCCGCGCCAGCTTGGCACCGCGATCCAGGGCGACCCAGCACATCAGCTTGGACGAGGTGAAGTGCTGCGGTTCACCCCGTGATTCCCAGATCCCGCGATCGGGCTCGCGCCAGTGCTTCGCGGCCGCCTCCACAGCTCGCTTGAGGACCGGCCACAGGCTTTCAGGCACCTGGTCCCGGGAGCGGGCATGCAGATAGACCGAGTCGAGGACCGCGCCCCAGACGTCATGCTGACGCTGTAGATAGGCCGCGTTTCCGACGCGGACCGGTCTCGCGCCCTCGTAGCCGCCGAGGTGGTCCAGGATCTGCTCCGGCAGGTCACGCTCACCGCCGATGCCATACATGATCTGCATGTCGTGATCGGCGTCGCACATCTCAGTGAGGAAGCAGAAGAAGTCGTTGGCCTCGCGATCCAGCCCGATGGTGTACAGCCCCCAGAGGGCGAACGTGGAGTCTCGGATCCACGTGTACCGGTAGTCCCAGTTCCGCTCGCCGCGTGGCGTCTCGGGCAGGGAGGTCGTTGCGGCGGCAAGCAGAGCCCCGGTTGGAGCGAAGGTCAGCCCTTTCAGCGTGAGTGCGCTGCGCGCCAGATGGCGGCTCCACGGATGATCCGGGAAGACGCCGACGTTCATCCACTGCCGCCAGTACTCGGCCGTTCTCCCCATCCGTTCAAGGGCTTCGGTCCAGGTGTGTGGCGGTGCCACGGCCGACCACGAGAGTGCCACGTACGCCGTATCGCCCTGAGACATACGTGTCCTTGCCCCCGCCGTGCCTCCCTCCAGACCGAGGCGTAGATCCGTGGTCAGCTTGAGCGTGACATCGTGATCCACGTCAGGGCAGGTCGCCACGGCCTCGCCGTACCCGGGACCGTCGTACGTCCAGCGTGCTTCGCGCCGGCCGTACCCGAACATCGGCTCGCACACCATCGCGAGATCCACAACGCCGCTGACGCATTTGACCGTCCGCAACAAGCAGTGCTCGGCGTCGTAGTCCGTCGGCGTACGGCGGTGAGACCCGGACCGCTCGGAGATCTTGTGCCACGGACCCATGAGCAGCGCATCACGGACGATCAGCCAGCCGGTCGGCGTCTTCCAGGTCGTCTCGAGCATCAGGCTGCCCGGCAGATACCGACGTGCCGCAGGCACCCGGACGCCGTGCGGACCGAGCCGGAAGCTCCCCGCCGCGCGGTCGAGGATTGCCCCGAAGACACTCGGCGAGTCGTGCCGCGGCAGGCACATCCACTCCACCGCACCGCTGGGCGCGATCAGGCAATTGGACTCGCAGTCCGACAAGAAGGCGTACTCCGCAATCGGCGGGTGGGCGCTCCGACGTACCAACGACTCGGGCGACGTCACTTCCCCGCCCCCGTATCAGGGCTCTTGGCTGTAGCTGCATTGGCCATCTCGCCTCCTCGACCCTTCATCATGCGACGAAAGAGCCGGCCGGAGTAGGTACTCCGGCCGGCTCTTCGGTGGCGGCTGTCAACGGGCGGCTCGTTCGATCACGCTGGTCACGGCTGCGGGCTGTGACAGCGCGACCAGGTGGGAGGCGCCGGCGATCTCGGTGATGGTGGCGTTCGCCCGTTTGGCCATGAAGCGCTCTGCCGCGGGGGCGATGGCGTGGTCACCGGTCGGGATCACGGCGTACTTCGGGACCGTGGTCGGAGCGGTCTCGGCGACGGGCTCGTCGAACGCCGAGGCGGCGATCGGACGCTCAGCGGAGACGAACACGTCTGCCTGACGGACGGGCAGGTCGGCGGCGAAGACGGCGCGGGAGTTCTCCGGCTTGATCGCGAGGTCGACACCACCGGGGTAGTTGATCGGCACGAGCTGCGGGCCGAGCTCACTGCCCGGGAACTGCGAGTTCAGCGCACCCAGCGTCTCGCCGGCCTGCGGGATGAACGCGGCCACGTAGACCAGGGACTTCACATCGGCCGTGTCGGCCAGCTCACTGACCAGCGCGCCGCCGTAGGAGTGACCGACGAGTACCTTCGGGCCGGGGATGGTCGCGAGTACGCCGCTCAGGTACGACGTGTCGGCGGCGATCCCGCGGAGTGGCACTGCAGGCGCGACGACTGTATAGCCGTCGTGCTGGAGCCGTCCGGTCACCTCCGACCAGGTGGACCCATCGGCGAAGGCGCCGTGCAGGAGCACGATGGTCGGCTTCGTCTGGGCCGACGAGGTCGACGACGATTGGGTGGACGACGACTGGGCGGCCTGAGCGGTGGTCGCGCCGCCGAGCAGCACCGCGGTGCCGAGCGCTGCGAGGATCAGGTTTCTTGCCTTGGGCATCAAGTTCTTCATGGTGGTCAGACCTCGGTCCGGGTGGTGGAGATGGGGGTGGTGGTGATGGGGGTGGTGGTGGATGGGATGTTGCGGGCCTCGATGGCCCGGACGGTGTTGTCGAAGGCCTTGCGCAGTACCTTCTTGCCGCCGAGCGCGAACAGGGTCGCGAGCAGATGGCCCTTGAGGTTCTTGCCCTCGCGGACGATCACGACGTCGATCGTGGTCGCGCCGTCGGAGTGCTCGGTGAGGGTGTAGGAGTGTCCGGAGGCGCCGCCCCAGACGTTGGAGTCGGTCGTGGTGAGGACGACGTGGTGCGGGTTGGACCAGTTGTAGTGCAGGCGCTCCCACACGCCGCCCGATCCTTCGGTGACGTCGGCGTAGCCGGGTCCCTGATCGTGCACCTTCAGGTAGTCGTCGCTGCTGTTCGCGAACAGCTGCGCGCGACCCGGCCCGAAGTCGGTCAGCGCCGCGATGAACTGCGCGGGCGTCGAGGTGGTGGTTTCGCTGAAGCGGATGGTGGTCATTGCCTTTTCCTTTGCTAGGAGCCCTTCGATGACTCCACTTTCCGCCGCAGGTTGATGCATCACCCCAGGGGAAATCCCTGGTCGATACACCAGCGCAAGGCCGTGAGGCGTCCGACCGTCGGCGCCCGACAGCGCGCCGGGAGCGTACGGATGGGCCGTACGTAGGGCCGCGGCGGACCCGTGTGTCTGCCAGTGGGTTCCCTGGTGTGACCTGGGGTGGTCAGGGGGCAGCGTGGTCCGTGACAATGGCCGGCGAGGGAGATTCCGATGGCTACCTTCGACTATGACGTGCTGATCGTGGGGTCCGGGTTCGGTGGCAGTGTTGCTGCGCTGCGTGCCGCGGAGAAGGGGTACCGCGTCGGGGTTCTCGAGTCGGGGAAGCGCTGGAGCGACGCAGACATCCCGAAGAGCCAGTGGCATCTGCCGGGGTTCCTGTGGTTCCCGGCGGCGGAGCTCTACGGGATCCAGCGGGTCGAGTACCTCGATGACGTGCTCGTCCTGTCCGGCGCGGGCGTCGGTGGCGGGTCACATGTCTACGCCAACACGCTGTACGTCCCGCCGAAGCAGTTCTTCGATGCTCCCGAATGGTCGAGCATCACCGACTGGGCCGACGAACTGGCTCCGCACTACGACCAGGCCACCCGGATGCTCGGCGCCGTTCGGTACCCGTACATGCCCACCGACGTCGACCGTGTCATGTTGCAGGTCGCGACCGAGCTGGGACGCGGCGAGACCTTCAACAAGGCGCCCGTCGGCGTGTACTTCGGCAGCCCCGGCGTCGAGGCCGAGGATCCGTACTTCGGCGGCGCCGGACCGCGTCGTACCGGGTGCATCTCCTGCGGCAAGTGCAACATCGGCTGTGGCCACAACGCGAAGAACAAGCTGACCACCAACTACCTGTACCTCGCGGAGCGGCTGGGCGCCCAGGTCCACGAGCTGCACGAGGTCCACGACCTGATCCCGCTCGAGGGCGGCGGCTTCGAGGTCCATGCCCGGCATCCGGGCTGGGCACAACGAGCCGCGCACAGTCAGCAGCACACCTACACCGCCGAGCAGGTGATCGTCGCAGCCCACGCGTACGGCTCGTCGAAACTCTTGCTGCACATGCAGCACGAGGGCCGACTCACCGGTGTCTCCACCGAACTCGGCCACAGGGCTCGGACCAACTCCGAGCAACTCCTCGCGATCACGCGCACGCATGCGGAGTGGAAGGCCGATCCGGACAAGATCACGTTCACGCCGGGGTCGGTGTCGATCACCTCCGGCGTCTGGCCGGATCCCGTCACGAGCATCGAGCCGGTCTACTGGGGCGTCGGCAACGACCTGTTCGCGTTTCTGGTCACCTACCACCAGCACGGCGAGCAGAAGCACCCGACAGCAGCCTGGATCAAGCAGCTCATCGACGAGCCGAGCTCGGTGCTCAGCTTCGACGACCCGCGGAACTGGGCCGAGCGCACTGTCATCATGCTGTGCTCGCAGACGACCGACACGTCGATCGACCTCTACTGGGGCGACGGCCGACTTCGGAGTAAGCAGACCGGCACGCCGCCGGTGGTCCACATCCCGGCCGTGGAGCAGTTCGTCGACCGGATGACCGCTCTGATGGGCGGCCACCAGGGAGCGTTGCCGTTCGAGGTCGTCAACCGCACCGCGTCGGCCCACTTCACCGGCGGCATTCCGATCGGGGACAACAGCGAGAGCGGCGCGGTCGACCCGTACCAGCGGGTCTTCGGCCAGCCCGGCCTGCACGTGATCGACGGCAGCGTGATGCCGGCCAACACGGGCGTGAACCCGTCACTCTCGATCACCGCCCTCGCCGAACGAGCGCTGTCGCTGTGGCCGAACAAGGGTGACGTGGATCCGAGGCCGCCATTGGGGTCGGGCTACCAGCGCGTCGCCCCCGTGATGCCGCACCGGCCCGCCGTACCCGCGGGCGCTCCGGCCGAGCTGCGGCTCGACGCCAAGAAGGCCGACGTCATCCCCGACTACCCGTACTGACTGCCCGTATCAAGGCCAAAGGAGCAGACCGATGACCGATCTTCGCGCCCTCGAGCCGCTCGCGCCGATCGCTGACGGCGTCGTCGTTCCGTACTACCTCGGCGATCGAAAACTCCGCATCGCCCTCGCCCGGATCGACGGCCGCCTGTACAGCTTCGACGATCTCTGCACGTGCGGCGGTGACCCGTGCCCGCTGTCCAGCGGACTGCTCACCGGGCGCACGATCATGTGCCAGTGCCACGGCTCGCGGTTCGACGTCACGAGCGGCGCGGTGCTCAACGGGCCGGCGAGCCGACCGCTGAGCAGCTACGAAGTCCAGGAACTCGACGGCAATCTCGCAATCGGGCTGTGAAGGAGACGACCTCATGAAACTCAACCGTCAGTGCCTGACGCCGGTCGGAGCAATCGCGCGCGGTCTCCTGGCCGGAACCGTCGGGACCATCGCCATGGATACGTTGCTCTACTTCCGCTACCGCAAGGGCGGCGGCGACGGCGAATTCGCGCGCTGGGAGTTCTCCGCCGACATCCACAGCTGGGATCAGGCGGCGGCACCCGCCCAGGTCGGGAGACGTCTGTACGACGGGTTGCTGCAGCGCGAGTTGCCCGACGACCGGGCCGCGCTGGTCAACAACATCATGCACTGGGGCTACGGCATCGCCAACGGAGCCGCGTACGGCGTACTCGCCGGCTCGCTGCGGAATCCGCAGGTCTGGTACGGCATACCGTTCGGCGCCGGCGTCTGGGGGTCGGGGTACGTCGTACTGCCGGCCGCCAAGCTTTACGAGCCCATCTGGAAGTACGACCGTAAGACCCTCGCGAAGGACCTGAGCGCTCACCTGGTCTACGGCCTGACAACGGCCGCGGTCTTCAGGCTCGCGCGCAGATTCCGGCTCTGACTACGCGAATCCCAGATCAACGCCGCGGCCCAGCCAGGGGTGCGGGCCAGGGAGTCTCCCTGGTGTGATGCGACGGCTCCGGGGCCAGAGTTGAGGTCATCGGGAGAAATCGCATTGGGAGGCATCGGATGAAGCTCTTTCGCGGCGGACAAACGGCCAGCGCCGTACCCGCGACCGCGGCGGGACCGGATCACGGTCCGGTGATCGTCCTGGTCAAGGGCACCGAGGACAGCAGGGACGCGGTGGAGTGGGCCGCCGCCGAGGCCGCGGCGCGTCACTCCGAGCTCCGGATCGTGCACGCCTTCCCCTGGGCCCGCGTACTCGACCCGTTCGGCAACGCGACCGTCGACCCGCGGGTCCGTGAGGCCGCGGAGAAGGTCGTCGAGGTCGCGGAGCACAGGGCCAGCCGGATCGCGTCCGGTCTGCGTATCGGGACCATCGTCTTCCCCGGCAAGCCTGCCGCCGCCCTCGCACGGGCGGCCGAACACGGCGGTCGGCAGAGTCTTCTGGTCCTCGGGCATCACCATCGATCCGGCCGGTCCTCGATCCGCCGGCTGTCGCGCCGTACGCCGAACTCCGTGGCCGTGATCGGGTTGACCTCGCCGTACGCGCCCGGATCGTCAGTCGGCCGGGTGGTCGTCGGGGTCGACGGGAACGGCGGTCCGCAGCCGGTGCTGGGATTCGCCTTCCGGGCGGCCCGCCGCCGCGGCACCGGCCTGACGATCGTCCACGCTACCTGCGTCGATCGACGCAGCGACATCGAGGAGACCGTGCGCGTCTGGCAGATGGCGTACCCCGACGTCGACGTCCGGTGGAGTGTCACGACCGGCCCGGCCGACTCCGCGATCCTGGCCGAATCCGCAGGGGCCGCATTGACCGTGATCGGCTCCACGACCCACGGATGGCTCCGGCGACTGCTGTACGGGTCGACTGCCTGCACGGTTCAGCGGCTGGCTCGCGGTCCGGTCGTCGTGGTCGGCGCAGATACCGTCTGAGCGTTGTTCGGTCTCACCAACGGGTCCAAACCTGACCACGTTGGGAACGCCGAGGTAGGGACCAGGGACTCTCCCGGACGCGACGGCGATCGGGTCCGGCGACGATCGAAGTACATCGTCGAAGGAGTTCTTTCATGGAGACCAGACTCGAGGCCGTCGTCGTACCGGTGTCCGACGCCGATCGCTCCCGGCATTTCTACCGCGCGCTCGGCTTCCGGCTCGACCTCGACGTGACGACCGGCGACGGCTCTCGCGTCGTCCGGCTCACGCCACCCGGATCGACCTGTTCGATCCTCTTCGGGAGCGCGATCGTCGCCGCCCTGCCAGGGCCCTCCTGCGTCGTGCTGACCGTTCCGGAAGTCGAGGCGGCCCGGTCCGAGCTCGTCCAGCGTGGCGCCGCTCCCGGCCCCGTCCGGGACCTGCCGACCGGCGTCCGCGCGATCTCCTTCCGCGACCCAGATGAGAACGAGTGGGTACTGGTGGAGGGCATGGCGATCGAGCTCTTCACTCCTTCGGCGTGATCGCCTCGATGACCGTGGCGGCGTACTGATCCGGGATCTCCTCCCAGATGAAGTGGCCGGAGTCGACCGCGACCAGGCGGCTGTTGGGCAGGCGGGCGTCGAGGAACTCCGCGTTGGACAGCGGTACGACGCGATCGTGGCGGACGTTGATGAGCGTGACCGGCGTCGTGATGGTCGGCAACAGGTCACGAAGCTCGGGCAGCTCTTGTGGATAGCGGCGGACGTAGCGCATCGAATCGACGAAGCGGTCGCCTTGGTACGACGCCACGTAGTCGGCCCGGATGTCGTCAGGAACACCGCCCGCGATTCCGTCGACAGCGACGTTCACGATCATGCTCGGGTCGATCGTGCGGTACTTGTCGAGGTCCGGGTCGACGACCCACGACGCCAGCGGCTCACCGAGGTCGAGCGGTACGGACGCCGCGCCCGTGCCGACGATCAGACCGGCGATCTGCTCGGGTTGTTGTGCGGCTGCGAACAGGGCGGCCGCCGTACCGACATCCGGTCCGACGATGTATGGCCGGCCGAGATCCGCGTCGGCGATGACCTTGGTGAGGAAGGTGCCCATGGCCCGCGGTGACATCAGGTCATCGCGGGTCTCGGACGCTCCGAAACCTGGCAGGTCGATCGCGAACAGCCGGGCGTGCTCGGCGAGCACCTTCCACACCGGCGAGAAGGCGTAGATGCTCTCCGGCCAGGGGCTCGTCAGCAGCACGGTGGTTTCATGCGATCCGCCGGTGTCGGCGTACCGGATCTGGACTCCGTCAACGGTGCGGAACTGTGTCTTCATGGTGTAACTCCTTCAGAGCTACCGCGTACGGCGCTTCGATCAGGTCAGGAAGGCGTCGACGTCGCGGGCGAATTCGGTGTGGTGCTGGAACAGGAATCCGTGGGCGGCGTCGGGGTAGAGCTTCAGCTGTGCCTGCGGGATCAGACCGGCGAGCAGGTACGAGAAGTGCGGCAGGATCATCGGATCGCTGTCACCGTTGGCAACGAACACCGGCATCTCGATCGCGCTCACCCGCTGGAGTTGACTGTGATCGGGGATGCCCCATTCATTGACGGCCTCGTACTGCGCCTGCCGCGTCTGCCAGGTGGTCAGTGCATCGCGATCGTCACGCTGGGCGGTCTGTCGTTTCAGGCTTTCGCCGCCCGCTTGCCGGCTGGCAGCCGAGTCGGTGAAGAAGACGTCGAGGTAGCCGTCCGCGTTGCGTCCGGGAGCGCCGACCGCTGCAATCACGTCGGGCGCCCAGCCGTGCATGCCCGCGGCACCTCGCGGCGCGGACGACGCGAGGACCAGACGACGTACGAGCGCCGGCCTCGTCAACGCGATCTCCTGCGCCACGAAACTCCCGATCGAGAAGCCGAGCAGGTCGACCGAGTCGAGTTCGAGGGCGTCGATGAAGGCGATGGCATCACGTGCCATCTGCGTGACCGTACTCGGCGTCGTACCGGTGGATCCGCCGACGCCGGCGTTGTCGAACGTCACGACTCTCCGGCCGCTCGCCAACGCGTCGATCAAGGCGGGATCCCAGTTGTCGAGGTTCCCGCGGAAGTGCTGCAGGAGAACGAGAACCGGCGTACCGGTTCCTGTCTCGCGATAGGCGTACTCGATCCCGTTCGCGGCGCTGATCGTTCTCGTCTGAGTATCAGGAATGTTCGTCATGACCCCAGACTCACTCCGACGTACGCCGATCGCGCCAGTGAAGACACTGGTGTCTGACCCTGGACCCAGGGGTGGTCCCCGGCTCATCCGTGCGCCGAAACCAGAACCTCGACCACCCACGAAGCCACCGCAATCCTCAACAACGGTCCCGGTCGGTCCTCCGCAGCACTGCCGGCGGCGCTACGGGCGTGGATTGGTGGGCTGGTCGACGGCCGCGGCGCGGGCCGGCGCTCGTTTGGCTGGGTCGGGTCCGAAGGCGAAGCCGACGACGGCTGCGAGCGCCGCGAAAGCGGCCGCCGCGAGCAGTACGTCGTTGAGACCGCTCGCCGTACCTGCGCGGGCAGCGTTGGCGACCACCGCGCGGGTTTCGGGTGGCAGAGTGGCCGCTACCCGGGTGCCCTCGCCGGAGGCGACGGCGGCCGCCAGCCTGTGGATCGCGTCGGGCGGCACGCCCTGCCCTGCCAGTTCATGCACCGTGGCGGCGGTGACACGGTTTGCGTACAGCGCGCCGAACACCGCCACCCCGGTCGCTGTGCCGACCTGCCGCAGCGTGTTCGTGAGGCCGGCAGCCATCCCGGCGCGGGGCGGTTCCACCGCCGAAAGCGCCGCCGAGGGCAAGGCGGTGGAGGTGACGCCGAGGCCGGTCCCCGCCAGGATCAAGCCGGGCAGCAGGACGAGCCAGCCGGAGGTGGCGGTCAGATGAGCCATCGAGGCCAACCCAGCGGCAGCCAAGGCCATCGCTACCCCCAGCAGCATTCGCATCGCTACCTTGCCGATCAACCGGCCGGTCAGGAGGGCGACCGCGAACGAGGCCAGGAACATCGGCAGCAACCGCAGCCCGCCCTGGACCGGAGAGTTGCCCAGAGTGTTCTGAACATAGAGCGAGAGGTAGGTGATCGTCCCGATCACAGTCGCCGAGATCGCGAACGCGTCGAACCCCGTCGCGACGAAGCTGCGGCGCCCGAACAGCCGGAGGTCGGCCATCGGTGCGGACGCGATGCGCAACTCGTAGACCACGAACGCCGCAAGAGCGACCGCCGCGACCGCGAACAGCGTCACGATCTCCGGGCTCGCCCAGCCCGAGGAGTTGCCGCGGATCAGCGCGAACATCAGCGCGGTGAGCGCCACGACAATCAGCGCCGTTCCCAGCCAATCGGCCCGGCCGCCGGCCGGGTTACCGGACTCGCGCAACTTCGCCCATCCGATCACCAACGCCAGCACGCCGATCGGCAGGTTGATGAAGAAGATCGACCGCCAGCCGAAGGCGTCGGTCAGTACCCCGCCGACCAGCGGCCCGATAGCGCTGGCACCGCCGAGGGTGGCGCCGAACGCGCCCAACGCCCGACCCAAGGCCGGACCGGAGAACTCCGCCCGGAGAAGCGGCGTCGCGGCTGCGAACAGCGCGGCGCCACCGACTCCCTGCAGCGCGCGGAACAACTCGAGCGTCAGCGCCGTCGTAGCCAGGGCGCTTGCCAGCGACCCGATCGTGAAGACGACCATGCCGATCAGGAAGACCCGGCGACGGCCCACCCGATCCCCCAAGGTGGCCGCCGGCAGGAGCAGCACGGCCAGCGCCAGGGCGTACGCGGCGCTCACCCACTGCAGATCGGGCAAACTCGCACTCAGATCGCGCTGAATCGACGGCAGCGCCACACTCACCACGGTGATGTCCAGCAGCAACATGAACGCCGCCGTCAACACCAGCACCAATGTCCACCGCTGCCGTGACGAGGTTATCGTCGCGTTCTCACTGACCTCACTGGTCGTCATGTCCACTCCTCCGGGCGCCACCCCGCGCCGATGCGCAGTTGATGTTTCAACCGTCGGTCGGTCAGACCCCACTCACCCCAGTGGGAGCCACTGGCGGGGTTACTGGTCCGTGGCCGGCGCCGCACACCAAACCCGTAACCGCGCCAGGACCGTCGAAGCGATCAAGCCGGCCTGGGGATGCTCACGACGAGGCTTGCGCCGCCGTTGGGCGAGGTGTCGATCTCGATCGTGCCGCCGTGTTGCCGGACGATCTTGGCGACGATTGCGAGGCCGAGGCCGGCGCCGCCGGACTCGCGGGTGCGGGCCGAGTCGAGCCGGACGAACCGGTCGAAGACCCGTGACCTGTCCGCGGGCGCGATGCCGGGGCCGTCGTCGGCGACTGTCAGCACGACACCGTCGGCGGACTCCGACAGCGAGAAGGTGACGAGGCTTCGAGCATGCCGCGCCGCGTTGTCGGCGAGATTGCCGACCATCCGCGCGAGCGCGACCCTGTCGCCGCGGACCTGACCCGCCGAGACAGCTGCCGTCTCGATGGTCAGGTTCGTTGCCACGCGCAACTGCTCGGCTGCCGCGAACACCACGTCATCGAGGTCGACCGGCGTGTCCGGACATCCGGCCGGCTCCTCATCGGCCCGGGCGAGCAGGAGGAGGTCGTCCACCAGGCCCTGCATCCTCAGATCCTCGGCCAACACCGTCGCGGCGAGGTCTGCGACGCACGTACGGTCGGGATAGGCCCGCGCCACCTCGGCATGCTGACGGATCGTGGCAATCGGCGACCGCAACTCGTGCGAAGCGTCCGAGACGAACTGCAACTGACTCTCGTGCGAGCGTTGCAGCCGGTCGAGCATCCGGTTCATCGTCGTCGCGAGGCGTCCGACCTCGTCCCCGCGCGCGCTGGGAACACGACGATGCAGCTCGGCAGCGGTGATCTCGTCGACCTCCCGGCGGATCGCGGTGACCGGTGCCAGCATCCGCCCTGTCACCAGCCACGTCACCCCGCCGACCACTCCCATCATCAGCGGCACGCCGACGACGAGCACCCGCCGTACGAAACGCGTCGAGTCCAGTACGTCGACCAGCGGCCGCCCGACGATCACCTCCCCCGCACCGGACGCAGCCGAGGCGAAGACGAAGTCCTCGGTGTAGCCCGGCGGCTCGACCGCAACGCAACCGCTGCCTGGCGACGCAATACGCCCACCGGCAGTGGCCGAATCGGTCCATTGGATCAGCTCTGTGGCCGTCGACGTCTGCCGATCGTTGCCTGTGGCAAGTTGCGCGGCACGTTCGTGGGAGTCCTGGCAGACCTGGCCGGTGAGTACGTTCCCCAGCAACGCGACGAGCACCAGCGCACCGCCCACCAGGGCGATCCCGACGACCAGGACCGCCGCCAGTGTCACCCGTATCCGCATCACGTCACCTCATCACTCGCTCATGCGGTAGCCGGCCCCGCGCAACGTCGTGATGCAGTGGCTCCCGAGTTTGTTGCGCAACCGGCGGATGTACACCTCGACGATGTTCGGATCACCTTCGAAGTCGTAGTCCCAGACGTGATCCAGGATCGTTCGCTTCGAGACGACCTGCCCTCGTCGACGGATCAGGAATTCCAGTAGTGCCAGCTCGCGTGCCGTGAGCATCAGCTCGGTGCCTCTGCGCCACGCCCGCCGGGCGGCCGGGTCCATGCGCAGGTCGCCGGCTTCGAGTACGCACGGACGCTCCGGGGTCCCTCGCCGGACCAGTGCACGCAGCCGAGCGACGAGAACGTCGTACGAGAACGGCTTCGTCAGGTAGTCGTCGGCGCCGGTGTCGAGCGCCTGAACCAGGTCGGCGTCCGCATCTCTTGCCGTGAGCATCAAGATCGGAGTCCATACGCCCTCGCTGCGCAGGGTCGCGCAGATCTCGAAGCCGTCGACCTGCGGCAGCATGATGTCGAGCAACATGACGTCGTACGTCTGCTCGCGGGCCAGCCAGAGTCCGTCCGTGCCGGTCAGAGCGACGTCGACTGCATAGCCCTCGGCCTCGAGACCGTTCCGGACACCCGCGGCCAGGCGGAGCTCGTCCTCAACCACCAAAGCGCGCATCTGCCACCTCCCGGCGACTGTGCTCCATTCTCGCTGAATCCCCGCTGAATTCACGCTGACCGTGACGTTCAGCCAGGGTTCAGCCGAGCACTCCTACCGTCGTTCCATGACCACCATCGAGGCAAGCGGTCTGTGCAAGCGCTACGGCGCACGCATTGCGCTCGACGGCCTCACGTTCACGGCGGACACGGGCGAGGTGATCGGTCTCCTCGGGCCCAACGGCGCCGGCAAGACCACCGCGATCCGGTTGCTCACCACAATCCTCGAGCCGACCGGCGGAACGTTCACCGTCGCCGGCATCCCCGGCGATCAGCCGCACCGGATCAGGCAGCGCATCGGCGTACTGCCCGAGAGCGCCGGCTATCCGGGCCGCCAGTCAGGCGCCGAGTACCTTCGGTACGCCGCGCGGCTGTTCGGTCGAAGCAGGCCGGATGCGCGGACCGCTGCTGAGCGGCTACTGGCCGATGTCGGCCTGAGCGAACGCGCCGGCGCACGGATCGCCACGTACAGCCGAGGGATGAAGCAGCGCCTTGGCATCGCCAGGGCGCTCGTCAACGATCCTGCGGTCGTGTTCCTCGACGAGCCGACGTTAGGACTCGACCCGGCAGGCCAGGGCGAAATCCTCGCCACCATCTCGGACGTCGCCCGGCAGCGCGGGGCAACCGTCGTGCTTTCGACCCACACGCTGACCGAGGTCGAGCAGGTGTGCGACAACCTGCTCATCCTCGA
This sequence comes from Kribbella pratensis, assembly GCF_004365355.1. Lineage (GTDB taxonomy): Bacteria > Actinomycetota > Actinomycetes > Propionibacteriales > Kribbellaceae > Kribbella. The sequence continues at coordinate 2,449,822 of NZ_SODP01000001.1, forward strand.
CCGCGGCAAGCTCCGGGCCGCAGGCCCGATCGCCGAGATCGTCGCGGGAGCCGGCAGCCTGAGTTCCGCGTTCCTCCATCTCACGGGGCAGGACAGCCATGACTAGCTGGAACGTCGTCGCTGCGCAGGAGAGCCGCGACCTCTGGATCGGTGGGCGTGGCCCGGTGCTGATCTTCGGGTACAGCATCTTGCTCAGCGCCATCACCTACCTGGCCGCCACCAACCAGGCGATGAACTTCCTCGAGCAGCGCGAAGCCGTCAACCTCATGGTCCAGATCGCACTGGCTGTCGGCGTCCTCCTCACTGTCGTAGTCAGCGCCGACACGATCAGCGGCGAACGCGAACGGGGCACACTGGAGGCTCTCCTGCTCACACCGGCGCCCCGACGCGCGATCGTCATGGGCAAACTCGCTGCCGCCGCGACGATCTGGCTGGCCTGCCTGGTCGTCGCAATGCCGTATCTGTGGGTCCTTGGGCGCGGCGTTTCCGGAGCTGTCCAGGCGGCCGTGCTGACGTTGGTCGTCGGCACGCTGGTTGCCGTCGGTCTCGGAGGTGTCGGGATGATCTTCAGTGGCTGGTCGAACACCAACAGGACCAGCCTTGCGAGCGGGTTGCTGCTGCTCCTCGTCCTGTTCGCGCCGACACAGCTTCCGGCGCTGCCGAAGACAGGTTTCGGCCAGCTACTGAATCGGATCAATCCGATCGGATCGGCTCTGCACTACATGTCACAGGTTCTGGTCGCCCGGCGCGGCTGGACCCAGGACCTCGGCTACTTGATCTCACCGCTGGTCATCGCAGTGGCCGCGGTCGGAGCCCTCCTCGTTGCGGCTCCGCGCCTCGTCCGGCTGACTGCGGGGACACGATGAACCTCCTGAGCCTGATCGCGCCCCTCCTGCTGGCCGACCCGACGATCGCCATGGACCACCACCAGCTGACCGCTCAGATCGGACAGACCCTCACCGTCGAGTCGGTCGTCAGCAACTCCGGCCCTGGTATCGCGCATCTCAACGTGGTCAGCCTTGACGGCGTCTACGTCGATCTCGAGGACTGGAGCCAGGACGTAACACAACCAGTGCCGGGCGGCGGTGAGAGCGCCTTGGACTGGGACTTCCAGGCAGTCAACCCCGGGCATTTCGCGGTGTACGTCGTACTCATCCCGAAGAACGGCGCCCTCGTCGCCGGCCCACCCGTCCACATCACCGTCTCCCCGCGCCAGACCCTGGACACCGGCGGAGCACTTCCCATCGCCATCGCCGTACCAACCCTCCTCGGCGCAGCCGCCCTCATCACCCGCCTCAAGACCCGCTGACCCTCTCACCTGCTCAACGCGCTCGTCGTGGGTACGAACAGCACCTTGCCGGTACGTCCGGTCGTCTGCGCGTCGTGCAGCGCCTTCCGGTAATCCTCCAGCGGGTACGTCGCTTGGACCGCGGCGCTGATCACGCCTTCGGCGATCAGTTGCGACAACTCGCCGTACACCCGCTCCAGCTGCTCGCGCGGTGTGTTCCGCAGCCAGCTCAGGATGAAGAACGACCGCAACGAGACGCCGCGGTAGATCAGATCCGCCAGCGGTACCACCGGGGACTGACCGGTGACGGACGAGAACGCGACGACTGTTCCTCCGTCCTCCACGGCGCTCACGAGCTGCGCGGTCTGCCCGGGATCACCGGTGCCCTCGAACAGCACCCGCAGCTTCGCCTCGCCCAGCGCCTGCCCGACCCGCTGACCGAGGTCGTCACCGTCGAGTACGACGAGGTCCGCGCCGAGCCGGCGTACCTGCTCGGCCGCCTCCTCACGCCGTACGACGGCCAGCGTCTTGAAGCCCGCCCGCCGCGCGAGAGCGATCACGTAGTGTCCGACCGCGGAGTTCGCGAGGTTCAGGCCGACCCAGTCCCCCGGCTTCAGCTCCACGTAGTCGTGCAACAACGCGTAAGCCGTCGCCGGATTGACCGACAGCATCGCCAGCTGCAGCGCGTCCGCATCCTCAGGAACCGGAACCACGTTCCGCGCCGGCACCACCGTCCGCGTCGCCCACGTACCGAACCTGAACGACGGCAGAATCGCGACCCGCTGCCCTACCAGTGCCGAATCCACGTGCTCGCCGACCTCGACGACACGTCCGACACCTTCGGCGCCCATCTCCGCCGGAACGTCCGGGTAGACGCCGAACCAGCCGAGCGCGAACAACACGTCCGCCCCGTTGACCGGCGCCGCCTCGATCTCTACAACTATCTCGCCGGTTGCTGGCGAGGCCCCCGCCCCGGCTTCCAGGGAAACGCTGTCGGCGACATCGCCGCCTACCGCAGTCAGAACGATCCTCTTCATGTTGCCTTCCTCCGTCGGAAGTGAGTTCGGTTTCACGGCAGCTGAACTGCCCTGCTCCGACAGTCCGCCACCGACCGACTGCTCACATCCGTCGATATCCCTGGCACCATCCCTGGCCAACGGCTCCCCTGGCGGACGAGCTCTCGACTCGTGGTCAGACGGCGCCGAAGCGTTCGGTGTGGATTCGGCGGACGGGGATGCCGAGGGCGGCCAGGTCGTGGCTGACCGAGGTGACCATGGGGGCGGGGCCGCAGAGGAAGTAGTGGAGGCGGTGGGGTCGGCGAGGGAGGGTGCGGGTGAGGAGGTTGTGGCCGATCCGGCCGATCTCTCCGGTCCAGCCGGGTTCGGGCGAACTGACCACCGGGATCACCTTCAGGTTGAGCCGCGCCTGTACCTGCGCGACCTCCGGAAGGAGCATGAGGTCGTACTGCGTACGCGCGGAGACGATCAGCCAGATCCGCCGCCGGTCCTCCTGGTCCGCGAGGGTCCGCAGCATGCTCAGCAGCGGCGTGATGCCGACCCCGGCGGCGATGAACACGAACCCGTGCGCGTCCTCGAGCCCGTCGATGGTGAAGCCGCCGTACGGGCCGTCCAGGAAGACCCGGCGGCCGGGGCGAAGCGCGCCGAGCAGCTCGGTGAAGTCTCCGAGCGCCCTGATCGTGAACTCCATCCGGTCCGGGTGCTCAGCCGTCGAAGCGATGCTGAACGGATGCTCCTCGAACACGAACGGCGTCGACCCGATCTTGAGCCAGACGAACTGACCGGCCGCGAACGGCAGGCCGGGATGGCCGTCGGCCTGGATGACGAGCGTCACGCCGTCGCCGGCGACCGCGCGCACCGATACCACGATGTAGGCGAACTTCCCGGCCCGCAGCGGCAACCAGATCCAGCGTCGCGCGGCGAGCCCGGCGAGCAGCACACCGGACCCCACGAACCAGACGGCCAGCACGAAATGGGACACCAGGTGCCGGAGCCACCAGACGTGCAGCCAGGCGGTGATCACGACGATCGCGACCAGCCCGTTGTGGACGAGCCGCCACCCCTCGTACCGCGGCTGACGGCCCGGACGCCGGAGCGCGAGTACGACGACCAGCCCGAGTGCGACCGTCGAGGTGACAGCGGCGCGGGCGGCCCACGTCGTGTGCGCGAGATCGAGGATCGACAAGCCGCGCGGATCGACGACCAGCACCGCGATCAGGTGCACCACCACCAGTGCGACCGCGATCAGCGCGATCAGCCGGTGCACGGCGAGCACGGTCTCGATCCCGAAACTCGCGATCAGCCACGGCAACCGGGCGGGCAGCGCCACAGCCACGACCAGGGCCGAGAAACCGACCAGGCCGGCGCTGAGCTCCAGAGCCCCGCCCGGACTGGTGTCCGGTGGCTCGATGACACCCCAGGTGAGCGCCAGCGGGGTCAGCAGGACGGCGAGATACCACAGGAACCAGGCGAGCCGGGACAGCGGACCGTGCACTCGCGCTGAGACTCGGTGGCGGGACATCGTGGCTTGCTTCCAGGATCCGTCGGGACGCTGGAAAAGTACGCCCGCCACGCGACGGCGCAAACAGTGCCGGCCGCGCATGACAGGACTGTCATCCAGCTCCCCGCTCATTACGGTACGGACCGGTCCACCGGGACGGCTCTGACCTCTTCCGTCCAGATCCCGGACGGAAGAGAATAACGCTGGGTCATGGATCGGTGGGGTCCCGAGCCGGACGCTGTGGGGTGCAGCGCCGGACATTCCGTGCCCCGGGGCAGGCCGTACGGCCTCGAGGGGGTTCGATGAGCAGGATTCTCGTTGTCGACGACGAACCCGACCTGCTCGGGTTCGTCCGCAGTGCGCTGGAGGCCGAGGGCTTCCACGTGACCACGGCCACCGACGGGACCGACGGTCTCCGGCTGGCCCTCACGACCAAGCCCGATCTGGTCATCCTGGACCTGTTGATGCCGGGCCTGGACGGTCAAGCCGTGCTGACCGCGTTGCTGACGCATGACCGATCCACCCGGATCCTCGTGCTGTCCGCGACCGAGGACCGGCAGGTGCGGGTCGGCTGCCTCGAGCAGGGCGCGGTCGACTTCCTGGCCAAGCCGTTCGTGGTCCGGGAGCTGATTGCCCGGGTCCGCTCGCGACTCCTGTCACCGGTCGCCGGCGGACTGCAGTGGCTGCCGGAGGTACTACGGGTCGGCGAGATCGCGCTGGACACGCGGACCCGTCGCCTGCAGGTCGGCGAGCGGACCGCTGAGCTGCCGCAGCGCGAGTTCCTGCTGCTGCAGCACCTGATGCGCAATCCGGACACCGTGTGCTCGCGGCAGGAGTTGCTGTCCGAGGTGTGGGGTTACGACTTCGATCCCTCGACCAACCTGGTCGATGTCTGCATCGGGCGGCTCCGCTCGAAGCTTCGCAGCGACGCCATCCGGACGGTACGCAATGTCGGCTATCAGCTACAGACGGCCTGACGAGGAAGTCAGAAGCCTGCCGGGCGACCTGCGGCTCAACCGCAGGTGGATCACCGACGGGCTGCTGGCGGTCTTCATGTCCGCCATGCTGGTGCTGATGATCAGCCTCCCCGGCGAGGAGACGATCCCGTACCACTTCCTGTTCCTCAGCCTCACCATCGTCTACGGCTTCCGGGTCTGGCCGATGTGGCCGACGATCCTCGTCGCGCTGGCCGTCACCGGCACGACCGGGTGGGTCCTTGGCGACCGGGTCGTCAGCGGGGTGATCGACAACGCCGAGCTCGCCGAGGTGCCGTTGATGCCGGCGCTGTTCGTCGCGATGGTGTGGCACGCCCGTCGCCGGGCCGAGGCGCAGCGGCAGGTCGAGCGGATGGCGGACCAGCGCCGAGCCAGCCTGGAACGTGAGCGCGAGTTCCTCCGCGACACGTCGCACGCCATCCGGACGCCGATCACGATCGCTCGTGGCCATCTCGAACTGGCGGGTGATGCCGCGGTGGTGAACGGCGTACGGCTGCACGTCGACGTGGCACTGCGACAGCTGGACCGGATGTCGGCGCTCTCCAACCGGCTCCTCGCACTGGCACGCCTCGACGCCGGTGAGGAGCTGAACCGCCGGCCGACCGATGTGGCCGCGCTGGTCGCCGAGCTCGGGCGGAACTGGACGGCGAACACCGACCGGGTGTGGCTGGTCGGCTGCGGACCGACCGGTCAGGTGCGGATCGATCCCGACTGGATCGAGCTCGCCCTCGACGCGATCGTCGAGAACGCGGTGCATTTCACCGCGTCCGGCGACACGATCCGGATCGGCTGTACGTCGGCGCCGGGGCTCATCTCGATCACGGTCGACGACTCGGGTCCCGGGATCGACCCGGAAGATCTGCCGTATGTGTTCGACCGGTTCTGGCATCGCCGCCCGGAGCACGGGCCGATGGGCAGCGGTCTCGGCCTGCCGATGGCGCGGGCTATCGCCGAAGCGCACGGCGGCGCCCTGACAGCCGCCACCGGTCCGGACGGCGGCGCGTCGATCGTCCTGAGCATCCCGCGCAGCCGGTGATCGTCACCGTACGACGACGTGCTCGACCTGCGCCTTGCCGAGCAACACGGTGACCTTCGACCCACGCCGGATCCAGTTCCCAGGGTTCTCGAAGACCAGGTAGTAGGTCTCCCCCGCCGTGTACTTGCCGGTGTGCGCGTGACTCATCAGCAGGTCACGCACCACCAGACCGCTGCTCTCGTCGATCACGGCCGGCGGAGTCGTGGCATCGTGCAGACTGTTCGCGCGGTTCGGATCCAGAACCTGGAACCTCAGGTCCAGCAGGCCGCCGCCTCCGGTCAGCGCGACCTGCGTGATGCGTACGCCGCTGCGCTCGGCGAGTCCGTCCGCGTCCACCGCCGTACGCCCCCAGGCGATCGCCGCTACCGGCGCGGCCGCGGGTTGGTTCTTGTGTGCGTTGTGGGCGCTGTACAAGAACCAGACCGCCATCGCGCCGGCGACGAGTGCCACGCCCGTCAGCAGGCCGAGAACCTTTCGCATCGTCATGAGTGGATGAAGACCAGCATGCCGTTGCCGATCGGCGACGTACCCGTCTGCGGACCGCTGGTCACGTGGAGTTGACGGTTGAACAGTGCGAAGCCGTGCGTGCTGGGCGGAGTCCCGGTCGGTACGACGACGATCGCGTCCTCGGTCGCACCGGCCGGGATCGTCTCGGTGCTCGCAGAGATCTGGTTCGTCAGCACGCCTGCGTCCCGGGCGACGACCTGCTCATGAGCGCCGAGCAACGTCATCGAGGTGTTGTCATAACCCGCATTCAGATACCTCAACAGCACGCGTTGACCAGTAGCCGCCGTGATCGCCGGGACATCCGGGTAGGACCTGCCGTTGATCAACCAGTACGTCGCCCGGTAGTTGTGCAGGTCGTACGTCTCGGGCGCCGCGTTGAAGGCAGGATCGATCGCGGTCAGCACCAGCACGGATTCCACGTCGTACGCCGTTGTCGCCGAGGCGTAGGCCTGGTTAGGTGTCGTCGTCCGGACCAGCAACGCCCCGGACAGTCCCATGGCCTCCTGACGGCCGGCGTCGCCGCCGGACTGGTACAGGTAGGTGCCCGGCTGCGCGGTGAACGTCCGGCTGACCGCTGCTCCGGACGCGGCGTCGGTCGGACCCGGGTTGAATGCCACTCCGGGGATCTCGAACGACACGGTATGCCCGGCTGGTAAGGCGTTCCGGACCGTGATCGTCACTACGTCGCCCGCCGTCGCGGTCAGCTGCGGTCCCGGCAGACCTGCCGAGGCCGTGGAACAGTCGCCAGGCGTCGTCGGCGTACCGAATCCCCAGATCGGCACCAGACCGCCGCCAGGGAGCGGTGCCGTCCCGGGTACGGCGCACAGCTCGATGGCCACCGTCGCCGCGGACGCCGAACTGGTCAGGCCGAACACGGCCAGCGCGAGCACCAGCAGGGCCTGCGCCCCGCGGTGAACGGATGTACGCATCGCAGCTCTCCTCTGCCAATCGGGCCCGGTCATGGCGCGTCGTACACGATCTTCATCAGGTCACCCCAGGTGGCGAAGGTGGCCGGGGCGGGTGCGGTGTAGCGCTGGGTGTGGACGAGCACCCGGATCTGGCCGGCATACGAACCGGTGCCGATGTAAGCGCTCGGCGATCCAGGGACCGTCCACGTGGAGCTGACGTCCGTCGAGCCGACACCTTGCGGTTGGGTGGGCGGGCCCGTCAACGCGGTCCAGCCTGGCGAAGTCGCCGTACTGCAACCCAATGACCAGTTGCAGATCTTGACCGTCTGCTGCGGCAGGTTCGTCGTGATCGCCGGGCAGGTCGTGCCGGTGGTGACACCGCAGTTGCGGCCCTCGTAGATCACCTTGAGGTTCGTACTTCCGGCGGGTACGCCGCCGAACCCGCCGTACCAGTCCGTCGCCAGCGCGGTGACCACCGCGCCACTGGTGTGACTGGCTGCGGAGCTGCCGAGCTGGCCGCGTGCGACCGTCCAGGTAGTGGTGCCTTGACCGCCGGTGACCTGCAAGACTTCGTTGTCGATGCGCACGAAGTACGAGCCGGTGGTGGGGAAACCGGCGGCCGAGGCGACTGTGATGGAGGTCTGTCCGGCTGTCGTCGCGGTCGGACGGGTCGTCGTCCTGGGGTTGATCTGGTAGTACACGTCGTCGGATTGACCGAGCGAGGCGACCGACCCGGACTTCAGCGTGCCGCCGAGCAGCGAGGATGTGGTCGGCGAGCCGAAACAACCTCCGGCGGGATCGACTCGGAGCAAGGTGCCCATGCCGCCGAAGCCCTGGTCGTAGTTGGTGAATTCGTTCAATGCGTGGCTGTGCAGCGGGAAGTACCACTCGCCGCATGCGTTCTGCGACGTCGTACCGACCGGCAGCGTGCCCTTGTAGCCGAGGTACGGCGAGCCGCTGTACCAGGTGTTGCCGTCCTTGAAGAACACGTTGCGGTAGTTGGGCTGCGCGACCGGCAGCGGGTTCGCGGTCGGACTCCAGTTGTCGGCGTCGTCCCAGCGCAGCAGGAAGTCCTCCGTCTGGCCCGCCCCGATCGTCTCGCCGAAGTGCTCGGTCGACGCGACCAGCCGGCCGTCCTGGGCGATCTGCTTGGTGTGGTTGCCGTGCGGGTGGAACGGGTGGTTCACCGCACCGACGTTGATCATCCGGATCAACGCCGGCCGATTGTCCGCGGCGGTGTTCGGCTGGAGCCGGACCAAGGCGCCGTACGGCTGGTTCGGCAGCAGGGCGGATCCGTTGTCCTGGATCGTGTCGGGGAATTCGCGGCCGTTGATCGCGAAGTACCTGTTCCGCAGCGCGTTGACGTCGTACGTCGCGCCGACCTCGACCGCGTGGTGCAGGTCGGAGTCGATGTCGCTGAGCAGCAACAGGTACTCGCGGGCAGGCGCGAACTGGGTCGACGCATCGCCGTACGCGTAGTCGTCGCCGAGGGCCGGCCGGACGATCAGCGCGCCGGCCAGGCCCATCTCGACCTGCTTGGCGATGTCCGATCCGCTCTCGTACAGGTACGTTCCGGGCTGTCCGGCCGTGAAGGTGTAGCTGACGTCACCGCCCGGCGCCGCCTCGGTGGTCAGCAGGCCGGGGCTTCCGCCGCTGGCCGCGACCGTCGCGTCCTGGCCCGGGAACAGAATGGATGTTGCCTCAGGCAAATTGTTGTGCAGGGTGACCACCACGGTCTGGCCCTGGGTCGCGCACAGTACCGGCCCCGGGCTCTGGAAGTGACCGCCGGCCGGTGAGTAGCTCCACATGAAGACGCTGTTGCCGTCCGGCGTGTCGATCGTGCCGGCGGATGCGACCAGGTCGAAGGTCCGCGTCGTACCGGACACTGTTCCGGTCGAACAGATCATGCCGGTCGGCGGCACTGCCTCCGACTGGGCGCTCGCGTCCAGCGACGCGAGCGGTACGAGTGCGCCGGCAGCGAGCGCCAGACCGGCCAGCGACCGGCGGATCCGTTGCGATGTGCTCATCGTCGCCTCCTGCTCAGACATAGGTCTGACTCACGACGGTCTGCGCCGGCAACGGGTTCTGGTACACCCGTACCTCGGTCATCATTCCGCTCGGGCCGGGAGCACCGAGGCTGGACAACCTGCGCCAGTCCCGGTTCTTGAAGTAGTAGACGTTGTAGTTGCCGCGGCCATCGGTCCCGGACGGCCGGAGCGCCGAGTACGCCGGTGCGTCGAACAGGACGTCACGCGCCTCGCCAGGTCCGATGTAGAGCGTGTTCGTCCAGTACGCCGTCGTACGCAACAGCGACGCATCCTGGCCGATGACATGCATCGGGATCCCGGGCAGCTGCATCGCGTGCTGCTGGTAGCCCAGGTTCGCCAGACGCAACAGGACGCGGTCGCCGGGGTTGACCTGGACCAGCGCCGAGTTCGGCAGGCTGTAGTCGGGGGCGCCGTCGTAGTTCGGGTTGGGCGTCGCGATCCGCAACGCGGCCGGCAGCGACGGGTCGTCGTTCGGCAGCGTCGTCTGCGGGTAGCAACGGCCGTTCAGTACGAACCACTCCGGGTCGTAGTCGGTCGGGATCGACTCCTGGATGTCCCGGTCGCCGTCGTGGAACTCCGCCCAGAACTCGTTCAACAGGATCGCGAAGTGCCGGTGGTAGCCGGTCGACCCGTCGCCGTCGTTGTACGCGAACCGGGAGAACCCGCCGAGCGTCGTACCGTCCTGCAGCGGACGGACGAAGACGATGCCGGTCATCCCCATCTGCACGTGCTCGACGTCCTCGAAGTGACAGTGGTACATGTACGTGCCCTCGCGGTGCGGGCGGTAGAAGTAGGTCAGCTGCTTACCGATCGGCACCGCGACCGACACCTCGGGTACGCCGTCGTTGAGCGGCGACGGGATGTCGAAGCCGTGCCAGTGCACGGTGTGCGAGTCGACCAGGTCGGGTCGCTGGACCAGGCCGAGGTTCGTCAAGGTGATCTTGATGTCGTCGTTCTGCTTCACGTCCAGCGTCGGCGCGCTGGTCCTTGCATGCCCCTTGTACTGCGTGACGAGCTGATCGACCGTCGCCGTCGGGCTGACCGGGATGAACCCGAAGATGTAGAGCGGGTCGTCCTCCCGGCCCGGCACGGTGACGTAGCCGTCCGTGGCAGCGAGGGCCAGCGTCGTGGTGGCCGCGACGGCAGCGCCGGTCCCGCGGACCAGGCCGGCGCCGACGCCGCCGACGGCGAGGGCGCCCAGCGCGCCCAGGCCGGTGGCCTTCAGGAAGTCCCGGCGTCCGACGCCGGCCGGCTGCGAGTTCATCGCGAGCTCCCGAGGGTGGTGGGTAGTGGTGATGCGAGGATCACCGGGACGCCTGGCAGCTCGTCCGCGCCGAGGTCCCACGGAGTGAGGAGCCGGAGCGTACGCAGCTGCGGACGGTACTGGCCGTCGTAGTCACCCAGGCCGCCCAGCGCCGGTGTCAGCGTCGGCGCCTGGACCGCGGTCGCGGCGCACGGGCTCAGCGCTGTCAGCGGAGTCGGAGAGGCGGTGTTCGAGCAGCGGACACCGCGGTCCACGACCGGGCTGGTGGTCTGCAGGTGGTAGTTCCCGGTCAGACCCACCGGCGGATCCGCGCCGGTGATCGTGACCGCTGCCGTCTGCGGATCGGCCCGCGAACCCGACACCGTCAGCTCGAGCGTGAACGGGGTGACGAACGCGGGGTCGGAGCCCACGATGTTGCCCTGGGCACCTGGTACCGCGTGCTGGACCCCGTTCGGGCCGAGGATCTGGCCGTTGCTGAGATCGGAGTACCGGGGGACGAACGTGTCGGCGTTGTTCGTCGTACCGTGCACCTCGAAGTCGATGACGCCCTGGTTCACGAGCGCCGCGCCCGGGCCGAAGCTGTCCAGGGTGAAGGCGGTGTTGTTCCAGAAGATGTCGTTGAACTGGGCCACCGGCCGGGAGAAGTCCGGCCTGGTCGAGGCAGTCGGGTACTGCGCGACGTACCGCGGATCGCTCTGCCAGAGCGGATCGTTGCCCTCGGCAGCGAGCCCGGCCGAGTGCGGTACGCCGATCGCCGAGTTCTCCGACGATGCCGTGGACACGTTGTTGGCGATGGTGTTGTTGATGATGCGCACGTTCGACGAGTCGTCGAGCATCATCGCGCCGCCGATGTCCGCCGAGCCGTTGTCGACGATCTGGTTGTCGCGGACGCTGACCGCGGCGTTCAGCGCGTCGAGCACGAACAGACCGCCGCCGTCGTCACCGGAGTAGTTGCTCTGGATCAGGTTCCGGTCCAGCGACACCGCGCCGGTGCCGTCGCCGAGCGATCCACCGGCGACCGGCAGTTCGGACTCGAGCGCGACGCCCGCGCCGGAGTCGACGGAGTCGTTGTAGTAGATCTGGTTGTCGTGGATGTTCCCGTTCGGGCTCAACCCGATGTGGGAGACGCCCGCGCCGTAGTTGACGCTGAAGTTCGAGCAGACGATGTTGCCGGTCACCTCGTAGTTGTTCGAGCCGTAGAAGATTCCGAGCCCACCGGCCTGGGTGAGGCCGCCGTTGCCGAGCAGGCGGTTGTTCGCGACCTTCACCTGGTAGTTGTGGCTGGCGTGGTCGTACGGCTGCCCGATCCCGATGCCACCGGCAACGACGCCGGCGTTGTTCTCCAGGACGTTGTTGGTCAGCTGCTCGTTGTTGATCGACGCCTGCAACTGGATGCCGCCGGCACCTTCACCCGAGCCGCCGGTCATCAGCGCGACCCCGTCCACGCGGGACCGGTTGAACTCGGCCTGGTTCACCGCGGTCGTCGTCCCGGTCAGGTCGTACGCCGTCGCGGTCTGGGCTACCACGGTGACGTCGGCGCCCCGGAGTATCGGGTGTGCAGAGTCGACGTACGGACCGTGCGCCGCGATCGTGGCGTCGTACGCCGTCGCGTTCTGCTGGAAGTAGCGGCCGTCGACCACGGAACCGAGGACGTGGAACCGCGGGTCCTCCGGGTCACGGGCCTGCGCCTCGTGGGCGCCGATGATGCCGCCGGGGCCGACGCCTTGGATCTTCAGCGGCTTCCAGACCAGCACGTTCTCGTTGTACGTGCCGGGCTTCAGCACCAGCAGGCTGCGAGCAGGGGCGGCGTCGATAGCCGTCTGCAATTCGTGGCCGGCGAGTGTCGGGGCGGCGACGTTCACGACGTTCGGGTTGTAGTTGATGCCTCCGGACGAGCCGGTGACGTGGACGGTGATGCCGTTGACGGTCGGCACTCCCCCATTGGCGTCGGAGGTGATCAGCGTCAGCTCCTTGGGGCCGGGCCGGAAGGTCGCGCTGAACGCGGGCATCCGGATCTGCACCCGATCGGGCACGCCAGTGGTCCCCGACGTCCCTGGGGTCCAGCTGACGATGCCGCCGTTGGCACGGGTCAGCGTCACGGAGGTGCCGGTCCGGTCATCGGTCAGCGTGGCGCGGACGCCGGATGCGCCGGTCGCACCACCTTGGGCGCCGATGAAGTCTGCCTGGATGGTCATCACCTGTCCGGCCGTCCGGACCGGGGTGTCCACCTGCAGCAACTCGGGTCGCGCCGGTACGGCGGGATCCTCGCAGCCGGTGCCCGAGATCGGGTCCAGCGGCAGGTCGAGCTGGGTGCTCAAGCCGGGCCAGGCCTCGGCCGGAGTCGTTGCCGTCAGCAAATTCGGGTTGTAGCCGGCGTTCGGGGCGGCCTTCGAGCCGGGGTCGTCGACCTTGACCAGGTACATCCCGGGACACGGACCTTGCGGGATCGGGCAGTTCAGCGTCTCCGTCGACGGGACCAGAGCCTCGAACGAGCCGTCCGGGCTGGTCGTCACGGTGGTCAGCAACCGCCAGTTGTTCGCGTCGTACGGCAGGTTCACGTTGCCGCCGGGGCCCGCGGTGTCGACGCGGGCGTAGATCCCGACCGGGATGTTGCCGATCGGCCGCGGTTCGCCGTACCAGGGCGAGTTCGGGTCGCGCTCGAAGTAGATGTCGTTGAACACCTGGCCGACCAGCCGGCCGGGCTCGGCGACGTCACCGGTCCGCGTGTCGGCCGCGTCCACGCCGTTGGGGTCGGTGCGGAAGTTCGTCATCAGGTTGAAGTCGGCGTTGGCGTTCTGGCTGTTCTGCAGCACGACCAGCTTCTTGTCGCACAGTGGCGCGTGCGCTCCGGTGACCGGGAAGTAGTTGCTGCGCGTGGTCAGCGTGGACTTGTCGATCACGTGGTCGTCGCCGACGCACGGTGGCGGTGGGATGGCCGGGACGAAGTTGTTGCCGAGATCAACGTTCACGTCCTCCTCGCGGACCGGCCGGTACAGGCAGCCGCTGCCGTCGCCGGGGATCGTGGTGCCCTTCAGGTGGGTGACGCGCTGGGCGGCGTCGGCCGGGTTGCACTCCCGCGTATCGGTGGAGTCCTTCGGCATCACGACGTGGGTGATGTAGGTGCCGGCGGTCAGCGCGACCGGCTGGGTGTTGCCGGCGCAGGTGCCGTTGTCGGCGGTCAGGTCATAGCCGTTCGGGCAGTAGTCCGCGAACGCGTACCCACCGTCGAAGGCGCCGTCCTTGGTCTGCGCGCCGGTGATCGGAACCTCGAGGCAGTTCGGCCCGATGGTCGGATTGAGCTGCGAGCTGATGTCCGCGCCGGTTGCGTCGCGCACCGCGCAGCCGTCCGCGTACGTCGCCGGGTCGGTCGGCGGCGTACCGCTGGGCTGGACCCAGTGATCGGTGACGTACTTGTTCACGATCACGTCGTCGGCCGTGTTCGGGAGGCCGTCGGCCCCGAGCGTCTCGAGGTAGACCGTGACGTCGGGGATCGCGGGCTCGTAGTCCTCGTGCGCCTGCATCTTGGCGTCGAACTCGTTGCGCGTGGTGGAGAAGTAAGTGATTCCGACGATCTGTCCCGGCGTACCGGCCGGGTAGTCGGTCTTGCCCCAGTCGACCGTGGCTCGGTGCCCCTCGGTCAGCAACTGGTTGGTGAGCAGCGCGCCGCCGCGATCGGTCGGGATCGGCGTGACGACGCTCGGGTCGTACTCGTCGTGCAGGGAGGCGCCACTGACGCCGAAGCGCGCGAAGCCCTGCTCGTTGATGATCCAGCGGCCGAGCGGGCCGCCTTCCGCGGTCGGGTACTGGTAGTAGCCGCTCGGGTCCGTGGTCGTGGCTTCCTTGATCGAGCCGTCCCGCCAGCGCTGGTCCATGTCGGTGTTGCCGATCCCGGGCTCGCCGGGATCCCTGATCTGGTTGCCGTTCAGGTCCTTGTAGACATGACCGTCCAGCCAGCCGAACCAGCGGGACACACCGACGCCGTGCTCGTCCGGGTGGACCGGGTCGGGGTCTTCGACCGCGACGGTCTGGTTGGCCGTCACGTCGACCGGGAGGATCCGCATGATGTAACTCAGCTGTTCGTCCCAGATCGACAGGTTGTAGCTGCCCGGTGGCACGTTCTGGATGTCGAAGTTGCCGTTGCCGTCCCCCTGGCCGATGTACACGGTCTGGTCGGTGCTGCTGTCGCTCAGCGCCACGAACGGGTTCTCCACCGGCTCGCCCAGGGTCAGCTGGTCGAACGGGGGCCAGCCCTGCCAGTTCCGCGCCGTACCGGTGATCTCGCCGGTGCCGGTGGTCGCGAACGGCCGCGGCGCGCAGACGAACCCGAACCAGTACGCGGTTCGAGCCGTCGGCGGCTCCCACAACTGCTCGCCGGGCGCACCGGTGCCGTCGGCACCTTCCTCGGTCGGCGCCTGCAGCTGCAGACCGCCGTCGATCGTGGTGGTCTGGTACCAGCGGCTGTTCGGGTCACTGTTGCACGGCCGGTCCGGCGGATGGACGTCGATGTAGTACGTCGCCGGCCCGAGGTTGTCGATCTGGTTGAAGCCGTCCCCGTTGGTCAGGCACAGGCCGCCGCACAACGGGTTGTTGTTGTAGTCGACGGTGACCGCGCTGTGGGTCTGCTCCTCGAGGCCGACCTGGAAACCGCTCAGCCCGGCTTCTTCGGTATCGGGCGCGCCGTTGGTCCAGGAGGTGTCGTCGAACACGAACACCCGGATCTTGCCCAGCGGCAGCGGGTGTTCGGCGCTCTGCACGGTCAGATCGACGCGCGCGGTCAGCGATCCGTCCGCGGCGGCGTCGGCGGGCAGGTTGATGTACTTGCCCCACATCTTGTGGTCGAGCGACCGGACCGAGATCAGGTACCGGCCGGCCGGCAGCGTGACCGTCTTCCGGGTCTGGTCGCCCTCCCGGATGATCGGGCTGTTGCTCTCGGTGTTGAGCGCCTTCGGGTCACTCGGCAGCTTGGTGTTGTCCACGTTGACGATGTAGTTGAAGTTCGCCAACGGGTTGCCGGTCGGGAAGTCGCGCGCGTCGATCGTGACCGAACAGCCGCCCGACGGGCAGGCCGCGGCGGCCTCTGCCTTCGGCGCGGACCTGGTCATCGCCACGCCTGCGAGGCCGGCAGCGATCAGGCCCAGCACGGCGACCCGGGCCACCACCGCCCGGGTACGTTGCACCCTGCGGAACGACCGCGTCGGAGCTGCAGACATCGGAACCACCCTCCCGGCGGCACAACCTCGGCAAAGGTCGCCGCCTGGCGCCTGAATATCTGTGGGTGATCATTCGCCGTTCCGGCCGGACCCGTGGGCTCCATGACGGCTCTGTCATCCGCAGGTCATTTCGCGGTCATCCGGTCCCGCCGGCCGGGATGACGGTCCGGTCATGAAATGACCGTCGCGTCATGAACCGGGCCGATCGCCCGCTGCCGTCCTTATCGTCGGGATCGTCGGGCTGTCGGCGTCGGGTGTCCCTTGATGGCGCGCACAGCGCCGACGGGGAGGGGAAGCCCGTGCGGCATCGCTGTGTGCTGCTGCTGGTCAGCGTGCTCCTGCTCTGCGCGCTGCCGTCGGTCGCGTTCGCCCATACCGAGTTGGTCCGCTCGGACCCGGCCGACGGCGCCGTGCTCGCCGAGTCCCCCGGACTGGCCCGGCTCTGGTTCAGCGGCGATGTCGATCCAACCCGCAGTACGGCGCGACTGGTCGACGAACGCGGTACGACGATGCCTGGAACGCAAGCCGTCCGCGACTCCGGTGATCGGCGAGCGCTCGCGGTCGAACTGCCCAGGCTGACCGACGGATCGTACGGCCTGCTCTGGGAAGCCGTTGCAGCTCGGGACGGTCATACGACAAGTGGGACGGTCACGTTCTCGATCGGTCATTCCGGAGCTTTGGTGACAGTTGCGTCCGGTGGTCCGGGTGGTCTGGTCCAGCGATGGCTGTGGTTGCTTGCTCTAGCCGGCGTGGTGGGGCCGCTCGCACTGGTTGTGTTCGTGCTCCGCGCTCCGTCGGATCCGGTCTCGTTGGCCGCACGGCAACGACTTCTGGTCACGTCACTCGCCTCTGCGGTTGTTGCCCTCGTCATCCATCACTCGGGATTGCAGCTGATCACGTTGGCGGGCCTGTGTGCGTTGGTCGTGCTTGTGCTCGCGGGACGCGTCGCATCAGTAGCGGTTCTGGTACCACTGGGCGTACTCGGATGGCTGGAGGCAACCAGCAGCCATGCGGCCGCGCTCCCGTCCGGTCGGAGCTTCGCACTCGTTGCGGGCGCAGTACACGCGCTGGCCGGGCTGCTCTGGCTAGGTGCGGTCCCGGCCCTCCTCGTCGTGTTCTGGCGGGCTCCGCGTGCGGAACTGGCGCGGCAACTCCGCGGCCCGTTCTCGGTCCTGGCCGCGGGCAGTGTCCTGCTCCTGGTCGCGTCGGGGCTCTACAGCGCCGGCCGCGAGGTGGCCACTCCCCGGTCGCTCGTGACCGCGTCGTACGGACGTTTGCTCCTCGCGAAGACAGCGCTGCTGGTGGGCATGGGCGTTCTGGGGCTGTTGAATGCCTGGCGTCTGCGCCGACGTTCGGTCCCGCGACGCACTATTGCCGCCGAGAGCACCGTCGGTGCGGTCTTGTTGATTGCCGTCGCCGCTTTGATCGGTCAAGCGCCACCTTCCACGGTGTCCTCCGGATCCTCCGGCGTCGAGCCGGAGGTGACCCGGAGCGGCTTCGTCAGCGACTTGGTCGTCACGGTGTCGGCGACTCCCAATCAGCCTGGGGTGAACTGGCTGACGGTCCTGGCCGACAGCACCCGCCGACCGGCGCCGGCGCCGCTCGACAGTGTCGACCTCCGGATCGGTGGCGAGACCGTCGGCCTGCAGCACTTGACCGGCACGCGGTACTTCGCCACGTACCAGGCCGGATCCGCCGGCGCCGTGCGGATGGTCGCAGTACTGCATCGGGGCGGGCAGGAGTACGCCGTACCCATCGACTGGCAGGTGTCGTCGCCGGCGGTGCGGTCGGCGGCAGGGCAGCGGTTGGCGCCGTACGTCGACGTCGCGGCGTTGTTGGTGCTCGAACTCGGGGTCGTGGTTTGTGCCTGGTGGCTCGTTCGGGGACATGGAGGTAGACGATGAGATCTCTGGTTGCTGCGGTTGCCGCTTCGATCGGACTGTCCGGGACGACTCTCACCACACCGGCTCCTGATCCGTTCGTCGATGTCATCGTCGTGATGAAATCGCAGGCGACCCCAACGATCAACGCACCGGACCGGCGCGAGCGGCTTCGCCAACTGGAGAAGGCGTTGCGGGATCATGCCGACGTGACCCAGCGCGGCGCCCGCGCTCTGCTGGCGACCCGAAAGGCCACGTCGGTCGTGCCGTTGTGGATCGTCAACGCGATCGGCGCGCACGTCCGTGCCAGTGTGGCCGCCGAACTGGCGCGACGTCCTGATGTCCGTGAGGTCCGGCCGAGTACGACGATCCAGGCGCCGGCCGCGGAGGTTGCCGGCGGCATCGAGCCGAACGTGGCCCAGGTGAACGCTCCGGCGCTGTGGGACCTCGGCTACCGCGGCCAGGGCATGGTCGTGGCATCGATGGACACCGGCGTCGACATCAGCCATCCCGAACTTGCCGCCCGCTGGCGCGGTGGGACCAACAGCTGGTACGACCCGAACGGCCAGCATCGCAGTACTCCGGTCGACCTGGCCGGGCACGGAACCCAGACGATGGGAGTGATGGTCGGCGGCGACGCCGGCGGTACGTCGATCGGCGTCGCGCCGGACGCGCGCTGGATCGCGGTGAAGATCTTCAACGACCGCGGGCAGGCCTCGTCGACGGCGATCCACCTCGGCTACCAGTGGCTGCTCGACCCGGACGGCAACCCCGCGACGGCGGATGCGCCGAACGTCGTGAACAACTCGTGGACGATGAGCGCGGGCAGTTGCAGCCTGGAGTTCCAGCCGGATCTGCGCACCCTCCGCGCGGCCGGAATCCTTCCCGTCTTTGCCGCTGGCAACTACGGCCCGACTACGGGTACGTCAGCCAGTCCGGCGAACAATCCCGAGGCGTTGGCCGTCGGCTCGGTCGACGACAACTCGCTGATCGATCCATACAGCAGCCGCGGACCGTCCGGATGTACGCAGGGAATCTATCCGCAACTGGTTGCCCCAGGCACAGATATCCGCACGACCGATCTGTACGGCGGGTACCTCGACGTCTCCGGCACTTCGTTGGCCGCACCACACGTTGCCGGGGCGCTGGCTCTTCTCCTCCAAGCATCACCCGGGCTGACGCCTGATCGGCAACGGGACGCGCTGCAGGCGGGCGCGGTCGATCTGGGTACGCCGGGGCCGGACAACGACTACGGGTCGGGCCGACTTGACGTGCTGGCGTCGTACAACTGGCTCCGGAGTACACCTGACTTCGGGATCACCGTGACGCCGGCAGCTGCGAGTGTGCTACCTGGTGGCACTGCGAGCTATACGGCGACAGTGTCCGGGAGCGGTGGGTTCACCGGGGATGTCGCGCTCTCGGTCAGCGGTCTCGCGGGGAGCTTCAATCCGTCGGTGGTGTCCGGTGGGTCTGGCACCTCCGTGCTTACGGTCACTGGGCCGACAACCCCTGGTACGACTGCGCTTTCCATCACCGGGTCGAGCGCGGGTCTTAGCCACAGTGTCGCGGCGTCACTGACCGTCGTACCGCCCCCGGACTACGGCCTCGCGGCGTCTCCCGGCAGCCGGGTCGTCAGCGCCGGCGGCTCCACCGCCTTTGCCTTGACTGTCAGCCCTACGAACGGGTTCGCCGGTGATGTGTCGTTGGCCGTGAGTGGCCTTCCGGCAGCCGTCGGAAGCGCGACCGTGAGCCCGGCCGTCGTACACGGTGGTGGAAGCGCGCAACTGAGCATCACTACGTCGGCATCGGCGCCGGCCGGCACCTACGCCCTGACCGTGACCAGTACGAGTGGTTCGCTCAGCCACCAGGTCAGCGTGAGCCTGGTCGTGAATCGGCCGGACTTCGCGGTGGCTATCAGCCCAGCCTCAAGCACAGTCACTCGTGGTCAGACCGCGACGTACACGGCAAACATCACGCCGACGGGTGGCTTCACGGGCGCGGTCACGCTGAGCACATCCGGCCTCCCATCGAACGTGACAACAAGCTGGACCGGCAACCCGGTAACCACTTCTGGCGCTGCCACGGTGAAGATCCGGACAACGTCCACCACCACACGAGGCACCTTCACCATCAAGCTAACCGCCACCACCGGCTCCCTAACCCACCAGACGACGGCAGCCTTGGTCATCCGCTGACCCGGGCGCCCTCGGACACCGCGAGGGCCCGCGGAGGCGGCTACCGCACCGGGACTGCGGTGGCGAGGCCACGGTGTCAGGTTCTTTTGGCCGCGGTCCGGCTGAAGACGCCGGCTTGGGCGGCGGATAGGGCGATTTGGGCTGACTGGGCGGCGGTGGTTTTGGTGGGGGGCTCGCCGAGGACGGACAGTTGGAAGTAGATGGGTGCGATCAGGGTTCTGATGACTGCGGCGGGGTCCGTGTCTGCGGGGAGCTCGCCGCGGTTGATGGCGCGGTCGACGACTACACCAGCTCGGCGGGGGCCGTACTCGAACAGTTCACGTCGGGTCTCCGCGATGCCGGGGATGCGGGCCGCGTCGCTGTAGATCGCGGTGAAGATCATTCGGCCCGGCGGGCTCGCCACCCACGCGACGAACGCCTCCGCGAGGTGCTGGAGGTCGGCGGCCAGACTGCCGGTATCGGCAATCGGCAGCTCCATCGCGATGTGTTCGCCGAGCACGTCGCCGACCAGTGCCTCGCGGTCCGGCCAGCGTCGATAGATCGTCGTCTTGTGGACGCCGGCACGGCGCGCGACGTTGTCGATCGTGAGCGCGGCGTACCCGCCCTCGGCCAGCTCGGCCAGGGTCGCGTCGAGTACTGCGGCCCGCACCTTCGGGCCACGGCCGACCGGACGCGCACCTTCGGCTGACGGCATCGCGCCTCCCTGGCCCCGGAGCTCGTTGCCGCGCCCCCCGGTCAGCCGGTCGCCGCGCTCACGCTGCGCGCGGTCGACGGGCTGTTGTCCGATCGTGTGCGGACCATCGTATCGCAACTCGGAGTTGCGATCCGCGTCTTGACCTGGCAGGCTGGTCATCGCAACTTCAAGTTGCGATACGGGCGGGACCACCACGCTGGAGGAATCGACATGACGCAGCTGAAGGACAGGCTCTACAAGGTCTTCACGAGACTGCATCTGGCGGTGTTCCTCGGATCGAAGGGCCGGCTGTTCGGGCGGGCGATGGGGATGCCAATCGTCGGGCTGCAGACCATCGGGCGGCGATCGGGACAGCGACGTACGACGACCTTGGCGGCGCCGATCGTGGAAGACGACCGGGTCGTCCTGGTCGCATCCTTCGGCGGGGACGAACGGCATCCCGCGTGGTACCACAACCTGCGCGCCAACCCCGCCGTTCAGGTCACACTGCGCGGCCGCACGCGACCTCTGATGGCGCGCACCGCGACCGGAACTGAGCGTTCGGCGCTGTGGGAGAGAATCGTGGCGGTGTACGACGGGTACGGGCGCTACCAGGACCGCACCGACCGCCAGATCCCGGTAGTCGTCCTCGAGCCCGAACCACCCGCCGCTTGATGCCAGATCCGCGTCGGAGTCGCGGTTCGAGGTGCGACAGTGGCTTTGTCCGTAGAGCATTCGGGAGGCTCCGACATGTCACAGCAAGGGGGACTTGGAGTGGCCGAGGACGACGTCGTGGTCGAGCGCGACCTCGTATACGCGAGCGTCGATGGTGCCGAGCTGGGTCTCGACATCTATCGTTCGGCCCGACCGGATGCGCCAGTCGTTGTCTACGCACACGGCGGCGGATGGATCCACGGCGACAAAGCCGAGGACGGCGCCAAGCGCCTCGCGCCGATCGCGGCGTACGGCGTGACCGTTGTGTCGGTCAACTACCGGCTGGCACCGCACGCTGTGTTTCCCCAGCAGCTGCACGATCTCAAGGGAGCTGTGCGATGGCTGCGCGCCAACGCGTCCCAGCTTCGGCTTCCCACTCAGCGAGTCGGCATTTGGGGCAGTTCGGCGGGAGCCTATCTGGGCTCCCTGCTGGCCTTGACCGAAGGCGACAGCGCGCTGGAAGGTGCGGTCGGCGGCAACCTCGACCAGTCCAGTGCTGTGCAGGCGGTGGTCCACTGGTTCGGCGCGGCGGATCTCGCGTCGTCGGCCGCTCGGAGCGAGCTCGAGGCAAGACTCATTCCGTTCCGGTTCGAGGCGGACCTGCTGGGCACTTCCGATCCGGCCGAGCTCATCGAGCGGGCCCGCGGATTCAGTCTGCTGTCGCGGGTATCGCCGCAGGCACCACCGTTCCTCATCGCGCACGGCGACCGCGACCGGATAGTTCTCTCCTCAGAGAGTCTCTCCCTCCACCAAGCACTCACTCATGCCGGTGCACGAAGCCGGTTCGAGCTCCTGGCCAACGCAGGACACGAGGACACGAAGTTCGACAGCGCGCCCACGCTGGCCACTACAGCGGCCTGGCTGCGGACAATTCTGCTCTGAACCGGCACAGCTCCGAACCCAATCTCACTGCAGGCTAGGCGTGAGGAGGTCGGTGAGGCCGATCCGGTGGTAGAACTCTTCGCGGACCTGGTCGCCCAGTTGGTTGACCCGCTCTGCGCCGTCGTCGGCCGGGTCGATGTGGACGCGGAACGGCCTCTCGCCTTTCGGCAGGTCCACAACGCGTGCGATCTGGCGTGCAACCTCGGTCGGGTCTGCGTTACTGGGAGCCAGTTCGGCCAGACGTGCGGCGACCTGATCCATCAGGCCGGCGTAACGGGCGTCGTACGCCGTGGCTACCTCGGAGTCAGCGGCATGCCCGGCGTGGGCGAAGTGGTTCGTACTGGTCGTGAAAGAACCCGGCACGATGATCGTGGTGTCGATGCCGAACCGGGCCAGTTCGGCGGCGTAGCTCACCGCAAGGGCATCCTCTGCAGCCTTCGCCGCGAAGTACGGCGCCAGGTACGGCGGAGTGCCGCCGCGGCTGCTGGACGAACCGACCCAGACCAGCAACCCGTCGCCCCGCTCGCGCAGGTGCGGAAGGACCGCGCGGTTGACGCGTTGGGTGGACAACACGTTGATGTCGTAGACCTCCACGAGCTGTTCCGGCGTGAAGGCCTCGGCCGGGCCGAGCACCATGTGTCCGGCGTTGTGCACGATCACGTCCAGATGGCCGCTTTCCTCGACCATCTGCTTCACCGCGGCGTCGACCGACTCCTGATCGGTGACGTCCATCTCTACGGCGGATATGTCGACCGAATGACTCTTGGCGTACTCCGCGAGCGCGCCGACGGCGGCAGCGTTGCGGCCGGTGGTGTTCCGCATTCCGGCGTACACACGGTGACCCGCGTCGCCGAGGACACGCACTGCCATCGCACCGAACCCGCTCGAGGCTCCGGTGACGACGATGTTCCTGGACATACCTGATCTCCTGGTGGTGGTTGGGAAGGCGGGAGCCTCACACGACGCCGCCGTTGACGTAGACGACCTGCCCGTTGAGCCAGCGGGCCGGTCCGGCGAGGAAGGAGACGGCCTCGGCGATGTCGCCCGGTACGCCGAGCCGCTGCAGCGGAGCCAGGTTCGTCAGGGTGTCGATGGTGGCCTGGTCCTTGCCGTCGAGGAACAGTGCCGTCGCCGTCGGACCCGGTGCTACGGCATTCACCGTGACATCGCGGCCACGCAGTTCCTTCGCCAGGATCAGCGTCATCGCATCCACAGCGCCCTTGGAGGCCGCGTACCCGGTGTAGCCCTCGAAAGCGAGCTTGACGACCGAAGACGAGAAGTTGATGATCGCCCCGCCCCGCCGGATGCGGCGGGCGGCCTGCTGGTTGACGAGGAACGTGCCGCGAATGTTGATGCGATGCATCCGGTCCAGGTCCTCGAGGTTGAACTCGGTCAGCCGCGACAGCAGCATGATGCCGGCGGTGTGCACCACCACGTCGACACCGCCGTACAACTGCTCCGCGGTGTCGAACAGCTCAGCGACCTGCAGCTCGTCGGCGACGTCGGCCCCGTAGCTGCTTGCGGTCCCGCCGGCGTCCGAGATCGACTTGACGATCTCGTCGGCCGTGACCTGATTGCCCGCGTAGTGCACCAGCACGCTCATCCCGTCGGCGGCCAACCGGTGTGAGACCTCGCGGCCGATGCCGCCCGACCCGCCGGTGACGAGCGCGACCCGGGGAGGATTGCTGGGATTGGCCATGTCGATTCCCTCCGATCAGGAAGCCGCGGTACTCCGCGGCGGTTCGCATGGCTTCACCATCACCCCACATCGGTGCCCGTGGCCCCCGTGGACACCCGGGGTTCCACCCGGGGTCCGGCAGCGCAGCCCAGGACCTCGTTACCGGAGGTCTCCGGACCAGCGGCTGAGCTCGTGGCGGGACCTGATGCCGAGCTTCGCGAAGACGTTTCCCAGGTGGTACTCGACAGTGCGCGGACTCAAGAAGAGCCGGGTGCTGATCTCGGGATTGGACAGCCCGTCGCGGGCCAACCGAGTCACCTGAATCTCCCGCTCCGTGAGCTGGCTGCTGGTGGACACCGTCCGCTTACGCGCCTTCTCCCCTGTGGACACCAGCTCATGGCGCGCCCGCTCGGCGAACGCCTCCGCGCCCATCGAGCTGAACATCTCGTGGGCCATGCGCAGCTGATCTCGCGCGTCCACGCGGCGACCCCGCCGGCGTAGCCACTCCCCGTACAGCAACGTGGCCCGCGCCAGCTCTCCACGCACCCGCGTACGTCGCAGCCGCGCGATCGCCTCCTGATACAGCTTCTCGGCGTCTTCGCCCTCCGTCAGCAGAGCGCGGCACCGCGCCTCCAAGCCCAGCGCCCACTCGGTGCGACTGGCCCCCGTCATCGTGGCGATCCAGTCGAAGGCCTCGGCGGCGGTCTCATGCCTGCCGCTGCGCACGGCCGCCTCGATCAGCTCTGTCACGGCCCAGTTCGCCACTCCGGGATACCGCAGACCGGGGTACTCCTGATGACGGAGTGCCTCCTCGGCGGCGGTCGCCGCCTCGGGGTAGTTGCCGAGTCCGTTGCACAGGACCGCGTTCGTCCAGTGCGCAACGGCTATCCCGATGCCTTCACCCCGGCGAGTCACCTCTCTGATCGTGGTCTCGATCAGGGCCGACGCCTCGTCCTGCCGTCCGGACAACGCGGCCAGGGCCATGGCGCTGTACGGCGCCAGGCTGCTGCCCGTCGCCTCGGTCACCGCATGTCCCTCGTCGACCAAAGACGTCGCCGCGGCCAGGTCGCCGGCGAAGAGCAGCATGTACGCGCGCGTGCTGAGCGCCAGCGGAAGCTCACTCAACGCGCCGCCCGCACGCGCGAGCTCGACGTACCGAGCGGAGAGCAGGTGCCACGCCTCGTCGTCCCACAGGTGCAAAGCGGCCTCGGTCCCCAACCACAGCCACCGCAGTTCCTCGTCAGGGGACATATCGCTGCCGAAAACCGCCAGAGCCTGCCGCAGCACCGGCGCTGCGGCCGCATATCCCTCGTTGAAGTTTGCTGCCAGGCCGTCCAGCAGTAGGTCCGGCGCCCGCAAGCGGTGCAGCGGTTGCGGCGCCGTACCGGCAGCGCGAGCCACATCCAGGGTGCCGCCTCCTGGACTCGCCAGCGCGCCCACGAACATTGCCGCAGTCAGCCCGTCCAAGTACGTCGCCCGGCACAGCTCGATGTCGATCGGCTCGAGGCGTTTGGCAGCCTTCAACAGCAGTGGGGGCGCGTCCTTGCCCCGACTCGTGACGAACGCGAGCTGGGCCCGCATGAGGTCGACACGCGCCTGCTCGAGCTCAGTCAACGGGCCGGATTCGGCCATGGCCAGCAGATCAACAGCCGCCGGGAACGCACCCGCCTGGAGCTTGGCCTGTGCCGCGTCCAGCGCCCGGCCAGAACGGCGCGCAGGGTCGACCGTCAGCCGGGCGGCGCGCTCGAGAAACGCGGCCGCCGCCGCAAGCCCACCCCGCGCGCCTGCGCGGCCGGCCGACCGCTCCAATTCGGCGGCCACATCCTCGTCCGGGCCGCTCGCTGCGTGGGCCAGGTGCCACACCCGGCGATCGGCGTCGTCGGCCGGGTCCGTGACGTCGGCCAGCGCACGATGTGTCTCCCGGCGTTCCTCCGGGGTCGCCTCCCGGTAGATGGCCGAGCGCACCAGCGGATGGCGGAACGTGATCCGCTCCCCCGCTCGCAGCAGACCTGCAAACTCGGGCCGGTCCAGCGTGTCGGCGGCGATACCGAGCCGCTGTGCCGCCCGGAGTACGAGCGAAGGTTGCCCCATCGGCTCGATGGCGGCGACGAGGAGCAATCGGCGCAGATCGGGCGACAGCGGCGTGAGTCGGCGCCGGAAGCTGTCTTCGATCCGGCCCGTCAGGCTCTTGGCGTCCAGCAAGCCGAAACCACCAGCCAGCTGGGCGTAGCTCACCTCCTGGGGCAGCTCGATCAGTGCAAGCGGGTTCCCGCGCGTCTCGGCGACGATGCGGTCGCGGACCTGCTCGTCCAACGCTCCGGGAATTACCGCCGCGAGCAACTCTCGCGCATCGTCCGGACGCAGCCCGTCCAGCACCAACTGCGGCAGCCCGGCGAACACCTGCTCATCCACCGGGTCACGCGACGCGAACACCAGCCCGACCGACTCGGCCACCAAGCGACGACCCACGAACGTCAGAGACTCCGCCGAGATCCTGTCCAGCCACTGCGCGTCGTCGACCACACAGATCAACGGACGCTCCGCCGCCGCAGCCGCCAGCAGACTCAAGACGGCCAAACCCACCAGAAAGCGGTCCGGCGCGGGGCCGGCCCGGAGGCCGAACGCCGTGCCGAGCGCGTCCTGTTGCGGCACCGGAATCCGATCGAGGCGATCCAGCAGCGGCGCACACAGCTGATGCAGTCCGGCGAACGCCAGCTCAGACTCGGCCTGTACTCCGGCCACCCGCACGACCCGGCACCCAGACGCCTCTGCCACCAGGTACTCCAGCAACGCCGACTTGCCGATGCCGACGTCTCCCCGGATCAGCACCGACCGGCTGGTGCCGTTCCGCACGGTGTCCAGCAGTTCGTCGAGGTGACGGCACTCGGTGCGCCGACCGACCAGCATCTTGGCAACGTAGCGTCCTTCGATTCGGAGGCCAAGAGCCCCGGCCCGGCAGCCCCGGTGTGTCGGCCCCGTGCCTCCCGGATGCGATGCCCGCTGTCGGCTTGCAGGCTGATCCGGAGGCGGAAGACTCCGCCGTACCGTTCGAGAGGAGGACGGGGAACCGGGCTCCTCACGGTTCCGGGCCCCTGACTATCGATGAGCGTTCCACGTGTAGTGATCGTGGGTGCCGGGTTCGCGGGTTACCACGCCGCCAGAGGTCTGCAGAAGCACGCTCCCGACGCCGAGATCGTGCTGATCAATCCGACCGACTACTTCCTCTATGTTCCGTTGCTGCCCGAGGTGGCGGCAGGGATCCTCGAACCGCGCCGGATCTGCGTGTCGCTGCCCGACCGGCTGCCGAAGGTGAAACTGCTGCTGGGGACCGCCACGCACATCGACATCGACGGTCACCGGGTCGAATGGGCCGACCCCGAGGGGCGGCTCAACGTCACGGACTTCGATCGTCTCGTACTCGCCGCCGGCAGCGTGAACAAGCTGCTCCCGATCCCGGGGGTGGCCGAGTACGCCCACGGGTTCCGCAGCATCTCCGAGGCGTTGTTCCTGCGCGACCACATCACCCGGCAGCTGGAGCTCGCCGCCGTCACCAGTGACCGCGACGAGCGTGACGCGAGGTGCACGTTCGTCGTGGTCGGCGCCGGCTACACCGGGACCGAGGTCGTCGCGCAGGGTCAGTTGCTGACCAAACGTCTGGTTCGTCAGCTTCCTGCCCTGCGCAACCAGCCGATGCGCTGGCTGGTTGCCGACCTCGCCGACCGGCTCCTTCCGGGACTCAGCCCGCGCATGTCGAAGACCGCCGAGCGGGTCCTGCGCAAGCGTGGGGTCGAAGTACGCCTCGGGCAGTCCGTCGACAACGCGGGGCCGGAGTGCTTGCGGCTGACCACTGGTGAGGAGATCACCACCCGATCGCTGATCTGGTGCGTCGGCGTACGCCCGGACCCACTCGTCGACGCGTTGTCACTGCCCACCGATCATGGCCGGCTCCAGGTCCACGAGACACTCGTGGTGCGCGGCCGCTCGCACGTGTTCGCCGTCGGCGACTGCGCGGCGGTGCCCGATGTCACGCGTCCGGGTTCGATCACGGGGATGACAGCGCAGCATGCCCAGCGGCAGGGCAAGCTGGCAGCCCGGAACGTGGTGGCCTCGCTTCGAGGGGAGGATCTGCAGCCCTACAAGCATCATGACCTGGGCTTCCTGGTCGATCTGGGTGGCTTCCAGGCAGCCGCGAACCCGCTGCACGTCCCGCTCTCCGGCCCGGCCGCCAAGACAGTCACCCGCGGCTACCACCTCTACTCCCTGCCGGGGAACCGCACTCGTACCTCAACAGATTGGGCCATCAACACGATCATGCCGCCGCGCGCAGTACAGCTCGGCCTGGTCGACGCAAGCCGGGTCCGGCTCGAGTGCACGAGCCCGTCCATCGAGAGCCAGTCGCTATCGGACGCCGCTGGGTAGACGGTCGAGCTCGTGCCGGGAGGTGATGCCGAGTTTGGCGAAGACGTTGCTCAGGTGGTACTCGACGGTGCGGGGGCTCAGGAACAGGCGCGCGCCGATCTCGGGATTGGACAGCCCGTCCCGGGCCAGGCGGGCGACCTGTGCTTCCCGAGCGGTCAGCTGGCCGGCCGTAGGGACAACGCGCCGGCGCAACTTCTCGCCGATGGCGGTGAGCTCATGACGGGTTCGCTCGGCGAAAGCTCCGGCTCCCATCTCGGTGAACATCTCGTACGCCGCCCGCAGCTGTTCACGGGCCTCCTGGCGGCGGCCCTGGCGGCGCAGCCACTCGCCGTACAACAGGCCGGCCCGGGCCAGCTCGGCCCGCACCCGCGTGTGGCCGAGCCGATCGATCGCCTCGCGGTAGAGCGGTTCCGCGCTGTCGTCATCACTGATCAACGCACGGGACCGAGCCTCCAGTCCGAGTGCCCACTCCGTGCCACTCGCACTTGTCATCTGCGAGAGGCGTGCGAACGCGTCAGCAGCTACTTCGTCGTGGCCGGTGCGGACGGCTGCCTCGATCAACTCGGTCAGTCCCCAGTTGGAGGCCGCCAGTTCCTGTGGAGACTCGCCGGCCAGCCGGGCTTCGGCCATCGCGCCGTCGAACTGCTGCAAGCCGTTGAGGAGTACGGCGCGGGCTGCCTGAGCCACCGTCAGGCCGATTCCTTCACCACGGGCAGCCGCCTCAGCCGACCGGGTCCCGATCAGCTCGCATGCGTCCTCTTCGCGGCCCTGCCAGGCCGCGAGCCAGAGGGCGCCGTACGGCACCGAGGCCGCTCCGATCGTCTCGGTCACGACACTCGCTTCGTCGGTCAGCGCCACCGCTGTCGCGGAGTGACCCGCGAACAGCTCGAGAACGATGCGCGAGTTGAGCGCGAGGACAAGCTCACCAAGGGCTCCGGCCTCCCGGGCCAACCGGACATGGCGGCCGCCGAGAACGTCCCAACTCTCGTCGTCCCACAGGTCCGCCGCGATCGCATCGGCGAGCCAGGACCATCGCAGGCCTTCCTCCAGCGTGAGGTCAGTACTGCGGAAGGCACGCAGCGCTCGCTTCGACAGCGGAACCGCCGCGGCGTACCCGTCGGTGAAGCGGGTGGCGAGCGCATCGAAGAGCAGGTCAGCATGGTCCGGCTCGTGTGGACGCGGGCTCCGCCGCGCGGCCTGGGCCACCTCGGACACGCCGACGCCGGTGCGAACGGCAAGTCGCCCGGCGAACATCGCGGCGGAGAGCGCGTCCAGGTAGGTGTCCCGAGCCAGCTTGGCATCCAGCGATTCCAGCCGGTGTGCGGCGTTCAGGAGGAGTCTGGGAGCCTCGTGACCACGGCTCGACGCGAAGACGGCTTCTGCTCGCAGCAGGTCAATGTGTGCGCGCTGGAGATCGTCGGGGTCACCCTCTTCGGCAATCGAGAGCATCCTGTACGTCGAGTCCGGTGCGCCGACCTGGAGTTCGAAGCGCGCGGCGGCGAGGGCACGCCGTACCTGCTGCGTGCGGTCCGGGGTCAGTTGTGTCGCTCGTTCGAGAAAGGCAGCGGCCGCGGCCACACCCCCGCGCGCCTGTGCCCGTTGGGCGGAGCATTCGAGTTCGGCGGCCAGGCCTTCATCGGGTTCCTGCGTAGCCTGCGCAAGATGCCAGATCCGGCGGTCCACGTCGCGCACCGGATCGGTGGCTTCGGCCAGCGCACGGTATGCCTCCCTGCGCTGTTCAGGTGCCGCCGCTCGGAAGACAGCCGACCGCGCGAGTGGATGGCTGAAGATCACCCGCGTGCCCCACTGGAGCAGCCCACCGAATCCGGTCAGGTCGTGCTGATCCACCTTGATACCGAGGCCGGATGCCGCGCGATAGAGCAGCGCCGGGTCGCCGGTGGGGTCGACGGCCGCCAGCAGCAACAACCGGCGGGTATCGGACGGCAGTACGTCGAGCCGGCGCTGGAAACTCGACTCGATCCGGTCCGACAGGTCCTGCGATTCAGGCAGGCGAAAGCCCCCTGCCAGCTCGGCGTAGCTCAGGCCTCGAGGCAACTCCAGCAGTGCGAGTGGATTCCCGCGTGTCTCGGCGACGATGCGGTCCCGCACCGCCTCATCCAGTGGTCCGGGAATCGCCGCCGCCAGGAGGTCCTTCGCATCGTCCGGCGGCAGGCCGCCCACGACCAGTTGCGGCAGCCCCGCGAACGACTGGACGTCGGCAGAGTCGCGCAGCGCGAACACCAGCGCGATCGACTCCGCCAGCAATCTGCGACCCACGAACGCAAGCGTCTCGCTCGACGTGCGATCGAGCCATTGCGCGTCGTCGACGACGCAGACGAGCGGGCGCTCGGCCGCCGCAGCGGCCAGCAGGCTCAAGAGCGCCAGGCCGACCAGGAAGCGATCCGGCGCCGGCCCGGCCCCCAGGCCGAAGGCAGTGCGGAGCGCGTCACGCTGCGGCACCGGGATCCGGTCCAGCCGATCCAGCAGCGGCGAACACAGTTGATGCAACCCGGCATAGGCCAGCTCCATCTCCGCCTGCACCCCGGCCACCCGCACGACCGAGCAGCCGGAAGCCTCGGCCTCCAGATACGCGAGCAACGCGGACTTGCCGATCCCCGCCTCGCCGGAAATCACCAAGGCCCGGCTGTCACCGTGACGAACGGCACCGACCAGCCGTTGCAGCTGCCGGCACTCGGACTCACGCCCCCGCAAGATGGGCACGGCCACAGTCTTACCGGCAAGCACGCAACGGGCAATCAGGTCCCGAGAGGAAACCACGAAACACCCCCCGGGACGCAGGACGCCTGACCACTCAGCGAAACCACCAGCACGGCACCGTCGCTGGCGCTTCAGGCCGCCGCGGAGCGTCGGCGGGTCAGGACGCGGGCGGCGATTGCCGGGCGCAACAATGCGGTCGGCGGGTCGAGCAGGTTCGTCACCCGGCTGAAGGCCACCGACACCACCTCGTCGTGCGCGGCGGTGGCGTACAGCCGGTCGAGGTAGCGGTTCACCAGTCGCGTCCGGGTGTCGCTCGGTCCGTCGACCCCGGGCAGGGCGGTATCACCGCCTACCGCGATCTGCCACGGTATGTCGATGACAGGCCGCACTGCCCGGAAGAAGCGCAGCGCGTCGAACCCGGCTACGCCATCGCGTTGCAGTGCGTCACCGAGGCGCAGCGCCTGCACGGCCGCCACCGACATACCCTGCCCGTACATCGGGTTGAACGAGCACATCGCGTCACCCACGACGACCAAACCCTTGGGAAACCGCTGCAACAGGTCGTACCGATGCCGCACGCTGGCCGGATAGCGGAACTTCACCGGATCGTCGAGCGGCTTCGACCGCTCGATGACGTCGGTCACGTACGGCAACGGCAGCCCGCGGGCGTAGGCCCGGTACCCCGGATCGTCGAGCGGGGCGTGGTCCCCGAGGATGCCGAACAACGTGACGACCGCTCGGCCGGCCTCCTGCAGCATGACAGCTCCCCCTCGCGGAGCAACCGCGGACGGACCGATGACAATGGCGATGTCACCCTCGAGCGCCTCCGGGTCGACCTCGTAGTGCCGCGACACGTACGCGAGGTCGAGCTGGACCTTCTCCTCGGGCGGACGCACGTAGTCCAGCTCGGTCAGCCATCGTGGGGTCCGCGACCCACGGCCGGTCGCGTCGACGACCAGGTCTGCCGGAACGGCTTCGACGCCGGCCGCGTCGCGACGGTGCACGAACGCCCCGATCACTCGCCGGGACTCGGGATCGGCGTCGATCCCGACGATGTCCGTGCCCGCGCGCAGCTCGATACCCGGCATCGCGAGGACCTTCGCCCGTACGTAGTTCTCGAAGAAGGGCCGGCTGAACGAGAGTGCGGTCATCCCGATCGGCACCTGTCGGAGCCGGTGCCCGTTGGTGCAGAACCGGACGTTGCCCAGCACGTCACCACTGGGCACACCGGCTGCGATCAGCTCGTCGGTCGCTCCGGGGAACAGCTGTTCGACCACATTGAGCCCGGCGGTCAGCATTCCGTGCGGATGCCGGCCCTGCGGTACGCCGCGCCGTACCTCGCGCTCTCGCGGATCGGCCACCGGATCACCGGCCCACTCCCCGCTCAGCTCGTCACGCTCCACGATGATCACTCGCTCGAAGTGTTCGGCCAGCACCCGCGCGGCGAGCAAACCGGCCATACTTCCCCCCAGCACTACGGCTTGATGCTGATAATTCTCCATACCTGCAAGGCACTCCGTTCGATCGATTCGGGCCCGCCGATTACTGGTGGCCGACGGCAACATGTTCTCCAGCGTCCTGGTGCTCTCGGAACTGTCGGATCGCAGGGACCAGCAGCAGAACAAGCGCGGCCACCCAGGCCACCACACTGAGCGGAGCCTGCGGTGAGGGCTGCCAGCCGCGCTCGGTGAATCCGAACAGGCCCACTGTGCGCGACAGCGTGAACCCGCCGAGACCGCTCAGACACAGCCCGGCAGCGAGGATCCGGAGTACGCCGGCATTGCGGATAAGGAGGAGTACAGCGACTGCCATCGAGGCCGCGGCATCCCAGTGGAACGACGGCCCGATGGTCGGGATGAAGTGGTAGCTGCGGACGTACAGCTGCGCGTGGATGTAGCCGCTGGTCGCGAGGCAGATGGACAGCGGGAGGGCCTCGAGCGTACGGCGGGGAATCTTCATGCCAGTTTCACGTCCTTGATCGCGAGCCGGTCGGTGCCTTCGAGGTACTGGACCTCGCGGATGCCCAGCGCGTCCTTCAGCTTTCCGGCCGGCAGGGTGACCGGCGTCGGTGCCGGAGCCTCGCCGGGGTGAGGCAGCGGGTAGGCGGTAGTGGTCGCGCTGTGGAAGGTGACGTTGCCTTCGGTCTTGGTGAACAACTGGTGGATGTGGCCGTTGAGACAGGTCACCGACGAGAACCGTTTGAGGTAGCTGAGTGCCTGGGTGGCGTCGTTGGTTCCCCAACCCCACTTGGGATAGAGCGCGAACAGCGGGATGTGGCTGAAGACGACGATCGGGGTGTCCGACGACAGCTTCGCGACGTCCTTCTGGACGAACGCGAGCTGCTCGGTGCCGAGGTGACCGAGCGACTCCAGCCCCAGCGTGTTCACCAGCGCGATGAAGTGCACTCCGTGCATGTCGAAGCTGTACCAGCCGTCGCCGGCGGTGCCCTTGCCGAAGGCAGCACGGTACTTCTGGCCGTGATCGTCGACCGAGTCGTGCTCACCCGGGACCGTGAACACATGCCCGGTGTTCAGGCCGCTCATCATCTGCTTGACCTGGTCGAACTGTGCGGGCGTCGAGAGATGCGTCAGGTCTCCGGTGTGTACGACGAAGTCCGCGCGGTACGGCAGCGCGTTGATCTGGTCGATCGCCTCGGTGAACGACTGTTCGACGGCTGTGTTCGCGGTGCCCTTGAAGCCCAGGTGGCTGTCGCTGATCTGGATGAACCGCAACGCGTTCGGATCATTGGCGAGCGCGGCGGGCGCCTCGCCGGGGCCGGTGACCTGGCTGATCACCTCGCCACCCGCCACCGTCAGCACCACGGCCGCACCGAACCACGCGGTGTGACGCATCAACTGACGACGCGTCATACCTTCCGGGCTCTGATCGTCCTCGACGCTCATGCGGTGACCACCACCGTGCCGGTCATGAAGGGGTGAATGGTGCACAGGTAGTTGAAGGTGCCGGCCTTGGTGAACGTGTACTGGAACTTGTCGCCGTTCTGCAGCGTCTTCGACTTCAACGGGCCGCTACCGTTCTGGCTGGTCACCGTGTGCGGGTCCTGGTCGTCGTTGGTCCACGTCACCGTGGCGCCGACCTTGACCTTGATGCTCTGGGGACCGAAGGCGAACCCCTTGATGGCCACCGAGGTGGTCGCGACCGGCGCACCGGCCGCGGGGGCCGGCGACATGGACATACCAGGCATCTCCGAGTCGGCGGGAGACGGCTGGGACGAGGCGGCGGCCGGCGCCGCTCCGGACTGGTTATCGGTGCTTCCACAAGCGGCGAGGGCTATCAGACCACCGGTCGCCGCGAGCGCAGTAACGGCGGGTCGTATTAAACGAATGCTTCTCATGCCCATAAATAGCCGGCCTGGTTACACCTGGTGCGGCTTCCTTCTTGCGCCCCGCAACGCAGCGAGTGCTCTACTCGATCGTGTCGTCGTACGGGCTGACAGACGCAGCGCAGGCCGGTGTAGATGCTGTCGCGTAGGTGCGTCGAGCAACATTTCGGCCGCGGCGGGCAGCCGGGCAGGTACACAGCGACCGGTACGACGCGTTCCGCCTTGTTCTACCCAGCGCGCCGAGGGCCGGGCGGTTGTCGTGACGGAGACTTCGCCCGGCCCTCAGTCCGTGGTGAACGGTGGTTGGTTACGCCTGGCGGGGTGGGACGAAGACCTGGACCACACCGTCGGATTCGCGGACCATCAGCTTGGGCAAGGGCGGCAGGGCGACCGGGAGCCGGTGCTGCACCACCGCGCCGTCGACGCCGAACGTGGCACTGTGACAGGGGCACTTCAACCGGCGCGCCGGGCCGTCCAGGGCGAGCTTGCACCCCAGGTGAGTGCAGACGCCGGACACGGCGTTCAGCTCGTCACCGGAGCGGTGCACGAAGCCGACGATGCTGCCTACGTCGAACGGCCGCACTGCACCGTCCGGCAGGTCCTTGACCGCGACGATCCCGCGCCATTCCCCGTTGTCGGGCGTGACCGTCGCGTCGCCAGGCTCCGCCGTCACCGCTCCCCCGGAGCCGCTCAGCGCCATCTCGGCGCCGACGCCGACCGCGGCCGATGCCGCAGAGGCTGCAGCGATCGACAGCACGAACCGGCGACGGCTGCCGCGCACCTCCCGCACCTCCGGCACCGGCGGCGCATCGTCCAGCTCGGTCCGCAAGCGCTCGCGCAGGGAGCTGACGAACTCGTCGCTCGGCTCGGCGTCGGGACCGGCAGCGCGCAAGGCGATCGCGGTCCGAATCTGTGACTCGTCTGCAGCGTCGACAGCGAAAGGCTTCGTCCGACGCCGGCTCAATAGATCTTCGACGAATCGGCGTACTCCGCGCATGGTCACACCTCCATTCTCTCTGCCACAGCCGCGGCCTGCCGAAGCGCCCGGTGCTGCAGGACCTTCGCGTTGCCCACGGTGACTCCCAGCTCCTTCGCGGCTTCCTTCAACGAACACGACCCGATGAACCGCAACTGGAGAATGCGCCGGTACCGCTCGGGCAGCTCCGCCAGGATCGCCTCCGCCCGGGCGACCGCGCCGCTGTCGCCACCGTCGCCGGTGTCGGTCACCGGCTCGGTCAGCGCCCAGTCCTCCTCGAGCCGGGTGATCTCCCGGCCCAGTGTTCGCCGCCAGTACGCCGCCAGCACCGTTCGCACGGTGGCCGAGAGGTACGCCCTGACCTCGCCGACGCTCGCCGACAGCTGCAACGGCCGCAACGCCGTCACGAACACCTCGGCGGTGAGATCCTCCGCGTCGGGACGGTTGCCCACCTTGGCGAACATCATCCGGTAGACCCGGCCCACATTGTCGTTGTAGACAGCCTCCCAGTCGGAATAGCTGTCCTCGGTCACCACGTGAAGACGAACCGCTGCGGCCGCGGGTACCGACACCGACACCGAGTCCGACTCAGAGTCCGCTCCCCCGTCGAGCTTGCGCCGTCCCCACACCTTCTGTCCCGCCACCCGTCACCGTCCACTTCGCACGTCAGGTCCGCCACAACACCACACCTGTAATACGTGCGCGGGTTACACGAGTGCCCGCCTGTAACCCGTCCGGCTATCCCTTGATGTCCATCGAATCTTCTCCGTGGAGTCATCGTGACCTCTCCAGTCTCACGTCGCGGCCTACTGATCGCCGGTGGCACGACTGCCGCGGCCGTAGCCGTCGGCGCAACAAGCACCAGCTTCGCTGCTGCCCAGACGGCTCAGACGGCTGCCCGCGTTCCGTCCCTCGAAGCGACCAGACAAGCCCGGACGGGTGCTGACGTTGTGATCGCCTGGAACCAGGCACTGCTCGAGATCGTCCGCACAGCAGGTCTGCAGCCGCCCACGATTCATCCGACCCGTAGCTTCGCACTCCTGCATGCGGCGATCCATAACGCTGTGGTAGCCACCACAGGGAAGGGTACGCCGTACCTCTTCGCGGTGCACACGGCGTCCGGAGCATCCCCGGTTGCCGCTGCAGCCCAAGCAGGACATGACATTCTCGCCGCGTTGTATCCGGCTGCCGCGGTCGATCTGGGCCACCGGCTCGCCGACGAAGTGCGCGCCCTCGGCCACGCGCCAGGTCGCGAAGCGGGCATCACCGCAGGCCGGCTCACCGCTCGTCTCCTGCTCGATCTGCGCGCCGACGACGGGTCGGCGGCCGTCCCGCCGCCACTGCCTCCCGGCACCGAACCCGGCCAGTACCGGCCGACGCCGCCCGCCAATTCCCCCGCCGTGTTCACGCACTGGTCAGCCGTCAGGCCGTTCCTGATCAAGCGGGCCGACCGATTCCGCCCGGAAGCGTATCCGGACCTCGGCAGCCGGCGGTACGCCGCGGCGATCAACGAGGTCCAACGGCTCGGCCAGGACACGAGCGGCAGCCGCGGCGAGGACCAGACCGAACAGGCCAACTTCTGGGCAGCACCGATCTGGAACTACTGGAACGAGATCACCCAGACGGCTATCAGTGCCGAGGGCAACGACCTCGTGCGCGCGGCGCGCGTGTTCGCGCATCTGAACCTGGCCCTGGCCGACGCGGTCATCGCGTTCTACGACGCCAAGTACCACTTCCGGATCTGGCGGCCCATCACGGCGATCCGGATCGCTGACCAGGACGGCAACCCGGCCACCACCGCGAATCCGGGCTGGAACCCGCTGGCCACCACACCGGCCGACCCGTCGTACCCAGGCGCGCACAGTGTGGTCTCGCAGACCGCCGCTACCGTGCTGGGTCAGGAATTCGATCCGCGGTTGCGGCTCGCGGTCACGTCCGACGCGCTTCCGGGCGTCATCCGGAGGTTCCGCTCCTTGCAGGCCATCGCCGACGAGGCCGGACTCAGTCGCCTGTACGCCGGCGTCCACACCAGGCTCGACCACTACGCCGGCCAGGAACTCGGCCACAGGCTGGCCAGGTCCGTCCTCACCCAGCCGGGCCTGCGGCCGTAACAGTCGCGGCTATTCGGCGTTCGCCGGAGCGGCTGGTGGCTTGGAAAGGTTCAAGTGGGTTGTGATCTGGTAGCGATCGCCGCGGTAGGCCGCGCGGGTGAACTCGAACCTGCGGCCGTTCTGGTCGCGGGTGGTTCGCTCCACGACCAGAATCGGAGCTTCCAGGCCGACGCCGAGCAGGGCCGACTCGGTGGCGTCGGCCGCTGCAGCCGCGTGGGTCTGTTCGGCGTCGGTCGGGATCACGCCGTACCGCTCTTCGAGCAGCGCGTAGAACGAGTTCTGCTCGATCGCACGGACGTCGAAGTCGGCGACGATCTCCTGCAGGACGTGAATGGTCTCCAGACAGATCGGGTCGTCGTTGACGAAGCGCTGCCTGGCGATCCGCAGTACGGCGGTGTTCGGTGGAACGCGCAGCCGGCTGCCGACCAAGGTGCCGGCCTGGATCGTGGCGTGGCTGAGAACCCTGCTGGTCCAGGTCCCGGGTGCCGTCGGGTACGTCGCTCCGTGGGTGCCGCTGATCTGTTGCGCGACCTTGGGGCTACCGACAAACATGCCGCGGCCGTGCTCGCGAACCAGCCGGCCGTCGCGCACCAGATCGTCGACCACTGCTCGGAGCGTGGGCCGGGAGATCTCGAGCTCGGCAGACAGCTGGCGCTCGGACGGGATGGGCTGGCCGACCGCTCGTGACTCGACCAGCCCCAACAGGTGCTCGCGCGCCCGGTCTCGCTTTCGCAGGCTGCCTGCCACGAGGACCCTCCTTGGTTCTGCCGGAAGGTCTCGTATGTTACGCCGCAGCGCTCGGGCCAGAGGCTCAGTGCTCCGGCGGCTGGTAGTTCTCGCAGCTCCCGGCGTTGCTCAAGGAGTCCTCGTAGGTGGTGGAGTGCTTGCGGTACTTCTCCACGCGGGCGTCTGCCTGTGTGGGCGAGACCGTGTCGTTCTTGGCGTAGTACGCCCAGTCGACCTGCTCGCGGTACTCACTCGTCGACGTGCCCTGGTGCCCGTCCAGATCGATGAACCACAGGTTCCAGTTCATGCTCATGTCCTGACGCGGCAGCACGGTGTTGCCGTCCTGGTCGACGGTGTGGTCGGCCGTGAGCTTGCCGTCGATGTAGTACCTCACGTGGCCGTTGCCGACCTGCGTGACGTAGGTGTGCCAGCCGTCGAGCGACCGGTCCTGGCGAGCCTCCGCCGTCCGTGCGTCCCACGGGTCCTCACGGAAGGTGTGCCAGCTCGTCTGGAAGTTGACAGGGCCGGTCTCTCCCCAGCCTCCGTTCGGCAGGTACTCGGTGAAGTCGAGCTCGCTGTAGATCGGGTCGTAGTCGAACTTCGTCGGGCCGATCGCGAACGCGGTCTCGTTGATGTGGTCGCCGTCCGTTCCGGTGGCCGGCTTGTCGGTGTACCGGACGCGGGTCGCGTAGGTCCCGTTCCGCAGATTCATCGTTGTCCGTCGGAGCTCGGCGTTCGTCGTCCCGGCGACCGTGCCGTTGGTCGTCGCCCGGAGCTGCGCAACCTTCTGGCCGTCGGTGGTGACGAAGGAGATGTTGCTTGCCGGCCAGGCTGTGCCCGGTACCCCCGGCCCACCCATTTCACTGCGCGCATTCCAGCCGTGGTCGGCGAGCGCAGGATCGGTGGCCGCGGTGTACTGGAAGTCGTCGAACAAGACGCCGCAGGCGCCTGCCTTGCGGTCGGTCTGGTCGGTCGAGCCGGCGGCAGCCGAGGCGCCGCTCACCACCGAGGCGATCGACGCGGCGGCGGCGAGGAAGATGGTCGTTCGCTGACGTGACATGGCTCTTGGGTCTCCTTCACGGCAAGGACGGGCGGAAGCCGATCAGGGTCGAGCATGAATGCCGTAAGAGTGAACTGCAAGAGTTTCAACCGCAGCAGTATTGGCGAAGAATCGTCGCCTGTTCACTGGTAAATACCAACAATTGAACCCCACACGTTGTCCCGGGCCGTGGGGTATTTACCACTTTCCGTCCCCGACGGTCCGGATGAACTTCTTGATGCGAGGTAGTTGACCGGGATCGATGGTGTGGCCGCCGGAGAACGGCAGGAGCTCGACGTCGGCATCTCGTCGGCGGAGTTGCTCGGCCAGCCTGCTCGTCTGGTCGGGCGTTGCCATCGGATCGCTGTCACCGTTGACGATCAGCACCCGCTTGCCGGCCAGAGCGTGGTCCCGAGGCTCGTCCTCCGCGAAGGGAACCATCGCGGCCAGCAGCACCGCGCCGGCGAGCGACTCAGGGTGGCGCAGGAGCAGCGCGGACGCCATGTTCGCCCCGTTGGAGAAGCCGACCGCCACCCAGGAACCAGCGGGTACGTCGTATTTCGTCTCCGCAGCGGCGAGGAAGTCGGCCAACTCGTCCGCACGCAACCGGATGTCGTCCTCGTCGAACACACCCTCGCGGAGCCGCCGGAAGAACCGAGCCATCCCCTGCTCGGACACCGTCCCGCGCGGCGACAGCACGGGAGCGTCCGGCGCCAGGTGCTCGCGCAGTACCAGCAAATCGCGCTCGTCGCCGCCTGTGCCATGCAGCAGCAGGAGCGGCGGCGCGGACGAGCCCGGCTGCCAGACGTGCGGCCGCCGGAGCGGGTCGTCGCTCATCAGCCGTCTTCGCCCGGCTTCGGAGCCGGTGGCACGCGCAGCGACGGCAGCGTGTTCTCGATCTGCTCGCGGTTCGGTTCGAGCCAGGGCGGAAGCTTCAGGTGCTGGCCGAGCTCGAGCAGCGGTTCGTCCACGGTGAAGCCCGGTTGGTCGGTCGCGATCTCCAGCAGGACCCCGCCCGGTTCGCGGAAGTAGATCGAGGTGAAGTATTGCCGGTCGAGGATCTCGGTGACCTGTACTCCGGCCTCGATCAGCTCGAGACGCCACTTCGCCTGGGTCTCGCCGTCCGGCGCCCGGAACGCGATGTGATGGACCGTTCCGGCGGCCTGGACTCCGCGATTCTCGTTGCTGGGGCGGACGTCCACCGCCGTACCCTCGGCTCCGCCCGACATGACGAATCGGGTTCCGTCCTTGGTGTCCTGGCCGTGCCGCATCCCCAGCAGGCCGTCGAGCATCTCGGCCGTCGGATCGAGCAGCTGCTCGGTCATGGTCACCGAGAAGAGGCCTCGGATCGCCTGGTCGAACGGTATGGCCGCGACGCCGTCCCAACCGGACCGGCTGTCACCGTCGGAGGCGACCAACTCGATCACCAAGCCGTCGGGATCGCGCAGTCTCAAGATCTCCTCGTCGGCGCCGGCGACCGGCGCGTCCGCGTCGACGCCGAGGGTCTGGAGTCGTTGCTGCCACCAACCGAGAGACTCCGGCGGAACGCTGAAGGCGGTGGCTGTGGTGAGGCCGGTGCCTTGTTTCCCGTTCGGCGCTCCGGGCCAGGGGAAGAACGTCAGCAAGGTCGACGGCCGGCCCGAGGCATCGCCGTAGTACAGGTGATAGGTGTCCGGGGCATCGAAGTTGACGGTTCGTTTCACCAGACGCAGCCCCAGCACCGTCGTGTAGAAGTCGACGTTGCGCTGCGGATCCTCCGCTATCGCCGTCACGTGATGGAGTCCGTGCGGTGCAACCGAATCAGCCATGACGTTCCTCTCCCGCCGGATTCGTGACTACGCGAGCTCCCGCAACCGCTGCTTGGCGCCCCGCTCGACGAACAACGGCACGAAGTCGCGGATCGGGACATCCGCGAACTCCGGCCGGGTGTCACTCACCACCTGGGCCACTTTGTCCACTCCGACGTTCGGAAACGCCTTGGCGAGCCGCTCGACCACCTCACCGATCGCGCGGTCCTCATCCGCAGTGTTCATACCTCCACCATGAACTCCGACCATCCCGCACACAACCTGCCCGCGGTGATGGGCGCACTAATCACTCGCCACGGATGAGGTGCGCGCCCCTCGAACTCTCCAGGACCGAGGCGGCCGAGGTCCCCGCACTCAGGCGGGTGCGGGGTTGGCGGGGGCAGCCGGCCAGCGGTGTTCACGGCGGTTCAGGAAACCGGCCACGACGAAGACCACGCCCCAGCACAACGCGATCAGACCGAGCCAGACCGCGATGCCCACCGCGGCGCGGCCGGGGTTGGCGACGAAGAACACGCCCAGGAGGATCGACAGCGCGGCCCCCAGGAGGAGTAGCCAGCGGGGTGTGAGCCGGTAGCTGCTGAACGCCGTGAAGGCCTCGAACACTCCACGGACGATGAGCCAGATGCCGAAGATCCAGGTCAGTGCCTGCGCGGTCACGCCCGGACTGAAGATGGCGAAGAAGGCCACGATCAGCGCGATCACGCCCAGCAGCGCGCGCCCCCACCGGCTTCCCTGCTCGCTGGGCCGAACGGCCTGCACCAGCAGGCTGATGCCTTCCAGCAACGCCCAGAATCCCCACAGCAGCATCAGGGCGAGCCCGGTCTCGATCGGCCAGGCGATCGCCACGATCCCGAACACGACGGCGACCGCTCCGCGGACCACCGTCATCTTCCAGCTCGACGTGAACAGCTCCCGATCCATGTCCAGACCTCCCCGGCCGGCGCACACGACAGGTTGTGCGATCAGGCTCATCCTGGTCCGGATCGAGGCCCGGAAGATCATCCCCGAGAGGTGAGGACGACCCGCCCGCGAGACGCCAGGGTTGATCACGCGCGTTTCGCGCACCCGAGAAAGGACGCTGCAATGAGTTTCTGGGACATTGTGTGGTTCATCATCATCAGCTTCGCGTTCGTCGCCTACCTGATGATGCTGTTCTCGATCATCACGGACCTGTTCCGCGACAAGGCGACCTCAGGATGGGTCAAGGCGATCTGGCTTCTCGCCCTTCTCTTCCTTCCTTTCCTCACCGCGCTGATCTATGTCATCGTCCGCGGCAGGGGTATGGCCGAGCGGCAGGCTGCCGGGCGCGCCGACCTGCAGCGCCAGCAGGAGGACTACATCAAGCAGGTCGCGGCCTCGGCCAGTCCGACCGACCAGATCGCCCAGGCCAGCTCGCTGCTCGAGAACGGCAAGATCTCGCAGGCGGAGTTCGACGCCCTGAAGGCGAAGGCCCTGGCCGCTTGACCCGTCGTCCGCTGCTCTCCGCGTAATGCCGACCAGACTTCGCTACAAGCCACTCTCCGCGTCCAGGCGGCCGCTCTTGACGGCATCCAGGAACACCCGGTAGTCGCGCTCGTTCTGGTCGGCATACGCCTCGGCGTACTCCGCCATCGCCTCGGGGAAGGCGTCGTCGCTGTTGAGGTACGTCGCCAGCGCGATCCGGTCACCGGATCGGGCGTGGGCCCTGGCCAGCGTCCAGCTGCACAGCTGGCCGTACATGGTCATGGTGCGCGGGTCCATCTTCTCCACCGCGGCCGAAACCTTCGTGTCCCGCAGCTGCCGGACGTAGAAGTCGCGAGTCCGGCCGTCGAAGCCTGCGACCCGCTGCCAGCCGAGGAAGACGTCATTGGCTGCCTCCATCAGACGCTGCCCCACCACCACGCGCTCCCCCTCGTTACGGGGAGCGGACCGCTGCCTGAGCACGGTCGGCACCATCGTCTTGAGCACCGAGGGCTCGGCCTCCTTGACCTGGAGGAGAAGTGGATCGCCGTCGTCCCTGCCGCGCAGCAGCACGATCCAGCACCGCGTGCCGACGCTGCCCACCCCGACCAGCTTGCGGGCCATGTCGACGAACTCGAACTGGTCGAACAGGTCCCGCCGTTCGGGTGGCAACGACCGGCGGTAGAGGGTCAGCAGCTCCTTGACCCCGCTCTCGAGCTCTTCCCGGTCGGTGTCGGGCAGGCACTCGGCGATCGGAACCATCAACGGCGGGTAGGCCTTCAGCCGGACGCCGTCGTCGGTCATCTCGGTCAGCTTCGCGGAGGCCTTGAGGCTCCCGCTGCCGCGTGCCCTCAGCAAGGTCTCGTCGACGTTGATGCGCCGGCTCGAGGTCATCTTGCTGCGGAGTGCCGCCTCCACCTCATCGATGTCGGCACGGGCGTACCAGACGTCCAGAGCCCGCATGGTCCCGAACTCGGCACTGGCATCGCGATAGCGCCGGATGCTCTCCAGGACGCACTTGCGGCGCTCCTTCCGCGAGAACCCGTTCCCGCGGCCGGCCACCGCCAGGCTCGCGGCGAGACGTTTGACGTCCCACTCCCACGGACCGGCGACGGTCTCGTCGAAGTCGTTGATGTCGAAGAGCAGTCGCCGTTCGGGCGACACGGACACTCCGAAGTTCGACAGGTGGGCGTCACCGCACAGCTGCGCGCCGAGACCCGATACCGGTGCCGCGCCGAGGTCGGTGGCCATCCCGAGGGCGTTGCCCTGGAAGAAGGCGAGCGGCGACACCATCATCCTGCCGTGCCGCACCGGCACAAGTTCGGCGATGCGGGACCGGGCCTGCCGCTCGAGCAGCGTGACCGGATCCGGACGGTTGGAGGGTAGGACCAGCTGCGCCTGCTCGCGAGGCGGCAGCGCTGCCCGCGCTGCGAGTCCGAGGCGGGCCCGGTCGGCCGGAGCGAGACGACGGGAAGCGTACGCCGGTCCACCGTCGGCACGAGCCGATCCCGGTGCCGGTGACGCCTTCCCGGCCCCCACCATCGTGATCCGTGCGCTCATGCTGCTCTTCCCTCCGGACAGGTTCACGCCAGGTCAGCAGACTCTGATCCCCCAGGGGCCTCAGCCAACACCCGGGGCACTCAGCAGGCATCACCCCCGCCGGATGAACCGGCCGAGGCGGGTTCGGGCTTCACTGACGGTGTGAGAAATCGCGACGCCGGCTACGCCCAGCTCCCTCCGCGGACCCGCCGCCGCGTCGCCGCGGCATCGCTGCTGCGTTCGCTGCTGGTGTCGGTGGTCATCGTTGCCGGCTATTTCCTCCTTCCCCTGCGCCTGGACGGCGCCGCGGCAGTGATAACCCTGGTCGGCGGGCTCGTCTTCGTGGCGGTCCTGCTGGCATGGCAGATCCGCGAGATCGCCCGCTCGCCCTATCCCCGTCTCAGGGCGGTCGGGGCGCTGGCGACGTCGGTGCCGTTGTTCCTCACGGTCTTCGCCACGACGTACTTCCTGATGGGACGTGCTCAGCCCGCGAACTTCTCCGAGCCGTTGAGCCGGCTCGATGCGGCGTACTTCACCGTGACCGTCTTCGCGACCGTCGGCTTCGGCGACATCGTGGCGGTGTCACAATCCGCCCG
Source organism: Kribbella pratensis (assembly GCF_004365355.1). GTDB lineage: Bacteria > Actinomycetota > Actinomycetes > Propionibacteriales > Kribbellaceae > Kribbella. The sequence continues at coordinate 2,494,332 of NZ_SODP01000001.1, forward strand.
CGCGGTGGCCACCGTGCAGATGATCGGTGATCTCGTCGTCGTCGGTCTTGTCGCTCGCACCCTCTTCGGTGCCATCCAGCACAGCCTCAGTCATCGGGAGTGACGCGCGTCGCCCGCACCATGCGGAACGAGTTCAGCAACCCGGCCAGGCCGGCGAGAATCGGAATCCCCAGCGCTACTTGAAGGGCGATCGGCCGTGCGTCGGTGTTGATGCGGATGATCTCGTCCCGGATCGCCGGCGGTTGCTTGGCGAGCTGCGTCTCGAGCTCGGTGTTGCTCATCACCTCCGCATCGTCCTCCAGCGCCTGGGCGACCTGCTCCTGCTGCGCCGGCGGGAGGACCGTGCTCGAATCCGCCAGCTTCGTGAAGGTGAACGACAGCGCGGCCAGCATGATGGCACCGGCGAATGCCAGCCCGAACGACAGCCCGAACGATCCCGCCGCCGAGTTGACGCCGGCCGCCTCGCTGACCCGTTCCTCCGAGATCGGCCCGAGCGTGTAGTTGTTCAGCTGCGAGACCAACAGCCCCAGCCCCACACCGGCAATGATCAGGGGCCCGATCAGAATCCAGCCGGAGTCAGCCCGGGGCACGATCGGGATCAGTAGCAGCAGGCCCACGGTCAGCGACGTGAATCCCCACCTGATGATGCTGGCCGGGCGTCGCCCGCCCGCCTTCTTCTCGGCCAGGATCGCCGTCCCGAACATGCTGAGCGACAGCGGTGCCAGCGACAGGCCCGCTTGCATCGCGTTGTACTCGAGGACCATCTGCAGATAGATCGGCAGGACGATCATGGTGCCGCCCAGAGCGATCTGCTGCAGCATCTGACCGGAGATGCCGAGTCGATAGACAGCGGAACTGAACAGGCCCGGATCCAGGAGCGTCGGCTTGCCCTGCCGCTTACGTCGTACCAGCCAGCGGATGAACGCCACGAGGGCGATGGCGCCCGTGGCCATGATCAGACCGACGAACTCCCCGCCTTCCTGCCACACGAGGACGCTCAGCACGATGCCGCCCATGCCGAGGACCGACAGGATGGCGCCGACGACGTCGACGCGCCGGGAACCGGTGTACGGCACGTCGTGAACGAGATGCTGGCCGGTGACCACGATCGCGATCACCAGAACCTCGAGCAGGAACGCTATCCGCCACGACAGGTAGGTGGTGATGAATCCTCCGAGCAGTGGTCCGACGGCGGCAGCCAGCGCCGCGGCGGCCCCGACCATGGCATAGGCCTTCACCTGAGCCGCGCCTTCGAAGTTGCCGTGGATCAGGGACTGCATGGCGGGCAGCAGGAGTGACGCCCCGAGGCCACCGATCAGGGCCCAGAACACGATGATCGCGGTCAGGCTCTGGGCCAAGGCCATCGCCAGCGCGCCGATCGCGTAGCCGAGCAGGCCGAGCAGGTAGGCGCGCTTGCGCCCGATCAGATCACCGACCTTGCTCCCGATCAGGATGAAGGCCGCGGATACCAGCGCCTCGAGCGCGATGGCGGACTGTACGCCGCTCACCGTCGTGTCGAGGTCCTTGACCACCGAGGAAATGGACACGTTCATCAGCGAGGTGTCCACGACGAGCACGAACATCGCCATCGCCAAGAGGACGGCGAGCCTTGGATTGGCCGCCGTCCCCGCCGGAACGCTCCGTGTCTCCTCGGTCATGGCAAGTCCTCAGCCCGCGAGGATCTTCGCCTTCTGCGCCTCGAACTCCGCCTCGGTGAGAACACCCGACTGCTTCAGTTCGCCCAACGACTTGAGTTGGTCCAAGCGGTCGGCCGTGTTGTCCGGCGGCGGTTCCGGCGCAGCGTATGCAGGGGCCGGTTCGGGTGCCTCCGCCGGTGCGGCGGCGGGTGCGGCCTCGGCGTCCTGCCTGGCGAACTTGGCATCTTGCCGGCGCCGCACCCGGCCCGCGACAGCCGTCGCGGTGCCCGCGACGGCCGCGGTCCTCGCCAATCCTCGTAACAGTGGCATGTCAGGCTCCTCAACTCGTCGATTCCAGAGTTTCCAGGGCCTCGAGGACGTCCATCACGTCCTGGGCCGGAATACGCCCGCCGGCGATCATCTGGCCGCCGGACTCCAGGGCGGCCGCGACGAACGGGATCGCCCAGGTGTTCTCGTAGACGATCAGCGCCGCCACGCTGCCGGGCTGCATCGCGCCGGCCACCTCGCTGAGGTCGTCCTCGGCCAGGATTCCCGACCGGGCACCGTTGAGGTCGGCGAAGCCGCCGGCCTGACCCGATGACTCGGCCAGGTCAACCATGTACATGGAGCCGTTGGCATCCTTGCCGACCACCATCACGTCGTACACGTGGACGATGCCGCGCTCGACGAGGTTCACCAGTTCCTCGGCCGCTCTACCGGTGAGCTTGTCGCCCGTGAACTCGATGAGTATGTAGTCGATGGGCCCATGGACCTCTGTGTCTGGCATGACTCTCCATCCTCCACACGGATCTCGCAGCGACTCTGCGTCCTGTTCATCGCCACGTTCCCTCGCACTGCGGGCGCCGTCATCACCCACGCGGGATGAGCTCAGGAGGACACGCTCGCGGAGGTGGTGACGTCGCCTGCAACGACGGCCGGGGTGACCTGCCGGATACTCAGGATCATCATGCCCGCGGTCTGGAGCATCGCGACCAGGTCGGCAATTCCCTGCTCGTCGTGGACCTGCAACCGGAAGACTCCGGACGTCTGGTGATGAGCCCGCGGACCCGCGCAGAAGACGAGAACGGGTGGTCTCAGCTCCCCCTGCACGGCAACCTGGTACGACGGGCCGCGGCGTTCATGCGCTGCCATCGTCTCCCCCCTCCGGATCGATGTCGATCCACTCTCTCGGTTCCGACGCAGCGCCCAGGATCCGGTGAACCTCGACGACCTCGATGCCCAGGGCCCGGAGTCTGGCGAGCAGACCGTAGAGCGCCGACTCGTCGGGGATGCTGTACACGACGGTGCTCACCTGGTCGACTGCCAGCGTGACGGCTTCCATGTCTCGAAGGTCTTCTTCGGGTACGGCGCCGGCCACGCGGATCTCGTACGTCGCGTCGACCATCGAACCCACTCCGTTCCCAACGTGTGCGTTCGACGCTCGCAAAGGTCGAGTGTCACGGCTTCATCCCTGTGGGGTGAACTGCCGCAGCGCGCAGGTTCCACCGCCCACGCGAGGCGAAACCGCGAAGTCTCAGATAGTCCGGCAATCGGACGAAAAACGCTGGTTTTAAAGGATATTCCGTGATTTCTTCGAAGGGTGCGATTCGTTGCGCACCGCCTCCCCAGCGTTCCGTGATGTCGCACGTCGCTAGGAGGGGACATGCCGAGCGAGCAGCACGCAGGGGCGGAGGGCCGGCGCAGCGCGTCACCGGATGCGCCCGTCTACGGTCGCCAGAGATCCGGACCCCGAAACCCGGCTACGCCACCCGGGACCGTGCCGAGGCCACGGCTTGTCGACCGGGTGAGCCTGGCGGTTCAGCGACCGCTCACGCTGGTCGTCGCACCGGCAGGCTTCGGTAAGACGATGCTGCTCAAGTCGTGGGCAGCGCAGTACCCGGGTCCCGCCGTTGTCAGGCGAATCGCCTTGGATGCGACCAGTGAACATCCCCCGGCCTTGCTGGAGTCCGTACGCGACGATCTGTCCCGCCGCGACCGCACCGTGCTGGTGCTCGTGGTGGACTGCGGCGACCTGACGGTGACACCCCAGATCGGGCGGAGCCTCCAACGCCTCATCCACGGCAGTGCGGGACGCGTCCGGGTGGTGCTGGTGACCCGGTCCGACCCGCCTCTGCCCTTGCACCTCTACCGGCTGGCAGGCACGGTTTCGGAGATCCGGGCCGCTGAGCTGGCCTTCACCCCCGACGAGACCTCGGCTTTGATGCGCGGACACAAGCTCGAGCTGACAACGTCGGAACTCGCCGAACTGCACGCCCGGACCGACGGCTGGCCGGCCGCCCTGATGTTCGCCGCGATGAACCTGACCGGGAAGGCCGACCCGGAGCGGGTCATCCGGGAGTTCCGTGGCGACACCGGGAACGTGGCGGCGTACCTGATGACCGAGGTACTCGATGCCCAGCCGCCGGAGCTGCGCGAGTTCCTGCTCCGGACCTGCATCGTCGACGAGGTCCGGCCGGCGCTGGCCGAGATCCTGACCGGCCAGGCTTCTGCCGGTCGCTCGTTACAGTTCCTCTCCCACGGCAACTCGTTCATCCAGCCCGTCCCGGGGACAGCGGACGGCTACAGCTACCAGGCGCTGTTCCGCGAGTTCCTTCGCGCGCAACTGCTGTTCGAGATGCCTGCCCTGGCCCCGGCACTCCACCGCGATGCCGCGGCCTGGTTCGCCCAGAACGGTCAGCCGCTGCAGGCGATCCACCATGCCGTCACGGCCGGTGAGTGGCAGGACGCGGCCCGGTACCTGGTGGAGTACCACGAGGTCGCCGGTCTCCTCGTCGGGCGCCGGCGACAGCAACTGACAACCTTGTTCGACGGTTTTCCCGACGATCTGGACGGTTCCGAGGCCGCGATCATCAGCGCCGCCCGCGCGCTGGCCGAGTTCGATGTCGAGCGCTGCACGTCCCAACTGGGCAGGGCCATAGATCTGCTGGACCATCAGGCCTCCGCCCGGCGGCACCCGGCCGAGTCCGCCATCAGGGTGCTGCAAGCGGTGTGCGCAAGCCTCAGCGAATGTCCTGAGAGCGGGCTGGTCCCGGTCCTGATCGCGGAGGCCGACCTGAGATCGGCATCACCGGCCGTGGCGCATCTCGAGCCGAGGCTGCTGGTGGCCGGTAGCAAGGGCCGCGTCCTGCTCCAGCGCGGAGACTTCGCGGCAGCCCTGGCAGCCTTCACCGAAGGGATCGCGCTCGCGGAGGAGAACGGTGCTCGGGACGCCCTCGTCGACTTCCTCGGCATGGCCGCGCTGGTCGAAGCGGCCTGGGGACATCTGCGGCGAGCCGGGGAGGTTGTCGCGCACGCGGCGTCGGTGGCCGAACCGGGGGCGGAACTGCCCCAGTCCGCGATCGTGGCCGAGGCCTGGGTGCACACCGACCGGGGTGATCTACCCAGCGCCGAAGAGATGGTGCAGCGTGCCGCGGACACCGTACCCACCCACGACGCGCGAGTTCTCGCTGCCGCGCTCGCGCTGGTCAGGGCCAGGCTGCTGCGGGCGAGCGGCAACCTCGATGGCGCCGCCGCGGAACTCCGGGCTGCCCGCGACAGTTACGGCGCGCAGGGTGGCTGGCTCGGCCAGGCCCTGACCATCGACGAGGCGAAGATGCTCGTGGCACAACACCGGCCACGAGAGGCCATCACAGAGATCGAGCAGTCCGCGGGCCGGGACCAGGTCGGATCGCGTCTGGTGCTGCAGCGAGCAGCTGCCGAGGCCGGCGAGCCGTCGCCCGCTCACCCTCTCCCGGACACCGAGCGCGTCGTCGCACTCGAAACTCAGGTGGACGGCTGGCTCGTCCAGGCCGCGGAATCGATCAGGACCGGAGACAGTGGTCGCAGCGGACTTTGCCTGGAAAGGGCCCTCAGACTGGCTGCACCCGAGCAGCTCCGGCGCCCGTTCGCGGAGGCGCCGCCGGCGCTGCGAACACTGCTACAGCCCACGGGCGATCTGATGAGACAGCACCCCTGGCTCCGCGCGCCCGGCCCTCGTGGTCGCGACCGCACCGCCGGTCGCTGGGCAGTGTCACGACCCGAGTTGGTCGTCACCGCAGCCTTGACCTGCAAGGAACAGGAGGTGCTCGAGTACCTCGCCGAGTTGCTCACCACTGAGGAGATCGCCCGCACCATGTACGTCTCCGTCAACACGGTCCGGAGCCATGTCCGCAGCATCCTGCGCAAGCTGAGCGCATCACGCCGGAACGAGGCCGTTCGGCGGGCGTGGGAGTTGGGACTGCTCCCCTCACGCCCGGAGGCCTAGTCCACCGGTCCGTCCGGCTCAGGCTCAGGCAGGCTCAGTGCCTGGGCCGGACGTCACGACCGTGGAAGGTCAGCGCCCAGATCACCAGGACGTCCAGAGCGATCATGATCGTGGTCCAGCCCGGAGATGCGGCGAGGAACGCCATGTTCATCAGAATGCTGAGGACCGCGAGGATCACCCCGACGACCCGCGCCCAGACCTGACCGAGCAGGACACAGAACCCGGCCACAAGGACGGCGGTGCCGACGATCAGATGCGACCATCCCCATCCGGTGTAGTTGATGTGGATGGCGAGGCCGTTCTTCGGCACCAGGTAGTAGTCGTCGTTCAGCAGGGCGACGATCCCCTCGAAGCCGTGCATGACGCCGATCACCATCATCACCACCGCGGCGAAGACGATCGGGCCAACCCAGCCCCCTCGCGGCGCAGCGACGCGCCTGTCGATGTCCGACATGGTCAACTCCTCATCGTGGCGATCCGGGTCTCCAGTCGTAGATGACCGACGTACGCAGGACGACGTCCTGCACAGAGTGCTGGCGGCCGCCGGCACACCACAGCAGTCCGAGCGGGAACACGACACAGAACAGGGCGCGCAGCAGCGCGACGAGGGGACCCGGCCGTCCACCACGACGGCCAACGACCCTCAGCCCCATCAGGTGGCAGCCGTAGGTCCGCCCGGTGATCGACCAGGCGACGAAGAAGTAGCCGACCAGAACCAGCAGGAAGATCGCCACGCTCGGCAGCGGCGATGCCTCACTGAACTGGAAGGTTCGCGGACGCACGAGGAACCGGAGTCCGTTGACGCCCACATAGCCGGCCAGTACCGCCACCACCACGACGACCCCGTCGATGACACCGGCGATCGATCGGGTCACGAGTCCCGCCCGTCGTCCCTGGTACTGCAGCCCCTCCCGCGGAACGACCCACACCGGCACGTCCGTTCTCATGGCTGCTGGGGCGTCATCTCGGGTTCGGCGCGGGGCCGCCGCAGCCTCAGTCGGGCCACCACCCGTCCCACCGCCTCGTCGCCGGAGATGCCTTGCATGCGTACGCCACGGACAGTGTCGGACGCAACCGATCCGGTGGACTGCCGGATCATCTCGGCCAGATCCACCTCCGCGATGACCCCCTCGGCCAGCCCGGCCATGTCGATCCGGGCCAGTACCTCGTCCGCGACTGCGGGAACCATCCGGTCCAGCGCGACCGACAATTGACGCGCCAACTCCGCCCGTCCTTGGCCACCGCGCCTGGCCAGGCCTTCCAGCCAGGTGGCTGCCTGGTAACGCTCCGCCAGCATGGGCGGCCGCAGGATCACGACAGCTACCGGGCTGAGCACTCCCCCGACCCGGCGTCGGACCGGGCTGACAGCCTGCCCGACCCGGCGTCCGACCAACTGTGCGGCGGCCGCCGCCAGCGCCGCGGCTCCGACGGCCGCGTCGAGCACGACGCTCGGGTCCTGGCTCGCCGGGGGCGCGTCAGGCGGGTTCTCGGACTGCTCTGAAGTACCCACGTGACCATGCTCCGTCTCGGCGCCGGGCACCACCTCATCCATGGCGGAGGAACCACCTGACCGTCAGTCGGCATCGGTTCCCGGCGAGTCAGCGCTCGGCTTCGGTCCGGGCAGCGGCGGCGAGGCGATAGTCGGCGATCGGGCGGTAGCGATCGTAGAGGGTGGTGAGGATGCTGAACAGGAGGACGAAGAACAGCGCGTCCGTCAGGTCCAGCCGGCCCGGGCCCCGGGACAGCAGCACGTCGGCCAGCACCACCAGGACGACGTTCGTCGCGAAGACGATCCCGAACGAGACCGCCACCGAGTTCCAGGAGTAGCCGCGCTTCGCGGCCCACAGACCGAGCGCGGAGTTGATCACCACGAAGCCCGCGATGCCGAGGAACAGTTCGAGGTTGTTCGACTCGACGCCGGGCAGCACCTCGCCGAAGATCACGCTGATCAGGCCGATCAGGAACACCTTCTCCAGCGTCGCGAGGTCGAAGACCTTCCGGTGCGCTGCTTGGTACGCCGCACGCTCGCGGGCGTCGTCGATTCCCTCGGGCAGCGGATCGGCGCGGAACCGCCAGGTCCAGTCGGCCGGACTCAGCCGCGGACGGACGAAGAAGAACACGACCGCGAGCAGGGCGAGGACGGCGACGACGAGCGTCGGGAGGAACCACGGAACATCCCGGATCGTGTCGGTGAGGTCGAGCTGGGCGATGTGGATCCAGTACTCCTGCGGCAGCTTGACGAAGATCCAGATTCCGGCCGCGACCTTGACCCAGAACCGGAACCCGTACCGCATCGGGTTCCGCCGCGTGCGCACGCCCTCGTAGGCGATGAAGAAGTACTCGAACGTGTTCGGGAACACCAGCAGCAGGAACCGTAACCCGGTGAGCTCGAACAGCACCACACCGATCTGACGGTAGAAGAACAGGAACCGGCTGATCTTGACCGCGCCCGGGTTGGTCCAGTTGCGCAGGCTCGCGAGGTAGGCGATCGACAGGTAGAACACGTCCATCGCCTTGTCGTAGCTCTGGTAGTTCGGCGGGTCGTAGCCGAAGGTCTGGAAGATCGTCTGGTCGACGCCGTCGAGCAGCAGGCAGGCGATGATCGCCGGCAACGGGAACAACGGGATCAGCAGCGGCAGCGTGAAGCGCGCGAGAACCACAACCCAGAACACGAACTCGACACTCATGTCAGAACTCCCCATTCCGGCGCATCCGGCGGGGGCGGCCGTCGGGATCGTAGATCAGCCTGTACAGCGGTTCGGCCCAGAGCGCCTGGAAGCGGGTCAGGGGTTGCGTCTCGTGCGGACGGATCCTTCCGGGTGGACGCGGACCCTTCCTGCCACCGGCGTACCAGGCCTCCAGCTCCGCGGCGGTGCGGCGCCACAGCTCGAACCCGGTCAACAGGTCGAGTTGCGCAAGACTCGAGCGCGGCGACCCGAGATGTTCCGACCACACCTCGAGCCGCAGGTCGCGGGCGAGCCGACGGGTGCCGTCAGCAACTAAATCCCGGTCGTCGGGAGTCGGGTCCAGGACCGCGCAGGTGAGTTCGCTGTCACTGGTCCAGGAACGCCGGTTGAAGTTGTCCGAGCCGCAGGTGAACCAGACGTCGTCCACGATGCAGATCTTCGCGTGCACGTAGATCGGCGCCCCTGCGGCATTCTCCAGGTTGTAGATCCCGACCCGGGCGGGCGCGGCACGGCGCAGCATCCGCACAGCGCGCAATTGACCGAAGCGTTCCGGGGGGCCGGTCACCGGGCCGTCGGCATCCGGGTACCGCGGCACGACGATGATCACGCGGAGGTCGGGCGAGCGCTCGAGGGCATCGTGGATCCCCTGTGCGATCAGCTCGGACCACAGGTACTGGTCCTCCAGGTAGATCAACTTGCGGGCCCTGGCGAACGCCTTGCCGTAGGCCCGGGCGATGCTCCGCTCCCCCTGCGGCGCGAACGGATAACCCGGACTCTTGCGGGCATACGTTCGCAGGACTTGTACGGCGTGCGGCCCGGCCGGTGGCGGATCGGGGAACTCCTCCGGCAGCGACTGCGGATGGCGCGGCATCCGAGCGAGTCGCTGGACGATCATCCGGTACGGCGTCCGCCGGTCGAGCGGGTGACCGTCGTCCCAGCGTTCGACGAAGGTGCGGAGCAGATCGCCGACGACCGGTCCGTGGATCTCCAGCGCCGCATCGTGCCAGGGCGTGCGGTCGCCGTACCTGGGATCCATCGGCGCCTGTTGCGGATCCCCCAGATGCTCGCCGTCGTCACGGCGCTGGTGGGACAGATCGATGCCGCCGACGAACGCGACAGCCAGTTCCGGCCGGCCCTTGTGCCGGATCACGAACAGCTTCTGGTGGTGCGAGGACAGATGCCGGACCCGCTGGTCAAGCAGCACTTCGCCGCCGGCCTCGTTGACCTTCGTCCCCAGCCGCTGGTTCTCCCGTGCGTTGAACCGCAGGTGATCCGAGTGCGAACGCCAGAGCAGCCCTCTGACCTCGATCCCCGATCGGGCCAGATCGGCGAGCACGGTTCCGATCGTCGGACCGTCGGGCAGCAACTTCTCGTCGGCGTCGCCACGCCAGTCGGTGAAATAGACCCTGTCACCGGGCCGCAGCGCGCACAGTTCTTCGTACAAGCGACGGAAGTAGGTCGCCCCGTGGATCAGCGGCCGGACCAGGTTGCCGTCGACCCAGGACCCGTCCACGTCTCCCACCCGGTCGATGTCCGTTCCCGGATTGCCGCGCTCGTCCGGTCGGAGGAACCACTGCCCGGCAGTGTCGTCGATCATCGTGACATCCCTCCGTCGAGTGGGTGAGCGGTTGGCCGGCCACCACTGGCCGCATCTGCTACCTCATACGTCCGCGGTATCGCGGGAGAGCCCGCTGCGCTGACCCAGCTGTTCGAGATACCTGACGAACACCCGGTGGAGCTCGTCCGCGCCGCGGATCGGCCGGTCCGGGATCACCAGGTCCGGCGGAGCCAGGAGCAGCCCCCGTCCTTGCCACCCGCCGAGTCCACCGTGAGAGCCGACCAGACCCTCGAACGCGGAGACCTCGCCGGTGTCCTGGTCGACCGAGCTGTTCACATACAGGTCGGGTGCCTCGGGCATCGATACCGCTCTCAGCAGGTCTGCCGAGGCATGCGGCCCGAACGGCGCCAGCGGGTCGACGCCGGTCACCTTCGCGTCGGACAGCCGGTGTACACCCGACGGCCCGAGTGCCAGCGGCCCGTGCTCGGTGCTCATCACCGCAATGAAGCCGATCCCGTCGTGGTTGACGAGCCCGGGGATGAGAGCCGGCCAGCGACCGGTGATCTCCTCCATCGTCAACCGTTGCTGCTCGGCGACGTACACCAGGCCGAGGTTGCCCGACCCGAGGACGACCAGCTCCGAATGCGTGGTGACCGCCGGCGGTGCGGCGCGGTGCTGTACCCGCAGCGCCGCATGATGGGCCACCCGTCCGGTACCGGAGCCGCCGTCGGCCAGATCCGCCAGCAGGCCGTTCAGGCGGCCCCAGCCCTCGACCGACTGCTCGACGGTTTCGACCCGTGCTGCCGTCAGCTGCGAGCAGACCGCAGCCAGGTCGATCCCGTGCCGATCGGCGAAGATCGTGCCCTGGGACTGACCGTGGTCGGACAGGACGACCAGCCGGTACGGCCGCGGCGCTGCCGCGGCGACGGCCTCCAAGCACGCCAGAACACGATCGAGCCGATCCAGCGTGCTCAGCGACTCCGGCCGCAACGCGCCGGCGTGATGGGCCACCTCGTCGTAGTCGACATAGTCGACATAGACAACCCGCGTGCCGTGCATCATCTCCTCGGCCACCAGTGCGGTGTTGAGGTCGCGCAGGACGACGTTCGTCACCGCCCGCATCCCCGCGAATAACCAGCCACGCTCTCCCCTCGGGCGAATATCGAGACGGCGTTGCCGGCGCGACTCGAACCTCTCCCGTGCGATCTCCGCGACCGCCCCGGCCAGGCTGCCGGCGAAACCGTCCGGCCGGGCGAGATACCAGGCAGCGCGGCGACGCGTGTCGGCCGAACCGCGGGCGAGCTCGATCTTGCTCATGGTCAGCACCGACCGCTCGGCGTCGCCGCTGAAGAGGTTCGAGATACTCACGCCGCCGTCAGCCAGCAGACCGCGGCCGTCGGACGCCCGGCGCTCGATCTCGGCCGCATCAGCGGTCCGGTTGCTCACCAGCACACGTCCCAGCGCGCGGTCGTACCAACGGAAGGCGGGTACGCCGTCGATGCGGCCGTGCAGGATCCCCAACTGACTGGCGGGCGTGGTGGGCGGCAGCACCGGGGTCCACTCCACCAGCCGATAGCCACCTTCGCGGATCCAGCGCCCCATCGTGGGCAGGGTGGCGGCGAGAAGTTTCCAGCGCAGGACCGGGAAGGGCACGCCGTCGAGCTGTACGAAGATGACGCCGGGAGCCGCTGGATCGTCGACCGGCTTCTGCCGCCGCCTGGTTCGGCGGACAAGGGCCGCTGTGAAGGCTTCCGACGTACCGGAGGTGCACAGCCACGCCACGATCGTCGCTGTTGCCGCGGCGATCCACGCCGCCGCGAGCACGACCCAGAACGAGTCCGCCTCCACCCCCGGGATCAACATGAGCGCCGCCGCGAGGATCACGGCCTGTCCGAGCACCGCCACGAGGAGTACCGCAAGCCATCCGACCGCCGCGCTCGCGGCGACCAGCAACGGGCGCACCAGCGCACCGACCAGCAACGTCGCCGCCGCCGAGGCGAGCAGCTGCGGAAACGACGAGAACCGGAGACCGGGCAGCACGGCGGCCGCGAACGCGAGGGCGAGGACCGAGCTGACATAGGTGGCGACGATCCGGCCGAGATCGCCGGCGCGCACCAGCGGCGTGGACACGGTCGTCCGGCCGTCACGTACGGAGGGCACGCGGACGCGTCAGCGCCCAGATGATCCACACGTCGAGCGCGATCAGCAGCAGCGCCCAGAACGGCTGGTAAGGAATGAAGAAGAAGTTGTCGATCGCGCTCAGCACCACCAGGAAGAGTGCGGCGACACCGGCCCAGACCGCTCGGGAGAACAGGCCGATCCCGGCCGCGATGAGCGCCAGGCCGAGGATCAGGTGGATCCATCCCCAGGCGGTGATGTCCAGGTTGAAGGCATAGCCCCTGACCCGCACGAAGTAGTCGTCGTTCAGGATCGCGGCCAGGCCTATGATCACCTGGAAGCCGCCGATCATCAGCATCATCGTGGCGGCGAAGGCGACTCCGGCCATCGCCCAGCCCGAGTCGGCCTGCGACTTGACAGCGCGGTCGTCGGTCATCTGTGTCCACCTCTCCTGCCAGGTCCTCGACGTACGTCGAGTGCGCGTCGACAGTAGGACCGCGCCGACCGTCGGTGCGTCACCCTTGGCGGACGACATCCGGGGCCTGTGCACCAGGGCGGTTCCGCGGGACCCCACGGTTCCGGCCCGGCGAAGGATTCATCCCAGGTGGGTGATGCCCGCCTACGACGATCTGAGCGATCTTCGAAGCCCAGGCCGGTCGGACAGGGAGGTTGCGACGATGTCCGCAGGCTCCACGGGCTCCCCCGACGGCAGGGTGCCGGCAGCCGACCAGGCGCCCGCCCCGGAGACGCTGCCGCGCGGAGTTGTCGTCCTCCTCGGCACCGGAGCCGCAGTCGTGACGGCCGCCGGAGTACGCAGCTTCGCGGAGATCGTCGGTCCGGTCTTCCTCGCGCTCGTCCTCACGATCGCGGTCAGTCCACTGCGCCGGTCGCTGATCAGGCGAGGCGTCAAGAGATGGTTGGCCGGCCTGATCGCACTGGTCGTCGTGAACGCCTTCCTGCTCGGAGTCGCGGCGATGCTGGCCTACTCGGTCGCCGAACTGGCGGGCCTGCTGCCCACTTATCAGGACAAGTTCGCCGAGCTGGTCGCGGATACCCGCGCCTGGCTGGCCGACCGCGGCGTGGGTCAGGACCAACTCCAGGCTGCCCTGCAGAAGTTCGACATCGGGAAGTTCGTCGACACCCTGCAAGGCTGGCTGAGCGGACTCCTCGGGGTCGTCTCGCTCCTGGCCTTCACCGTCGCCGTACTGTTCTTCATGGGCATCGACGCCACGGATTTCTCGGCCCGTCTGAAGCAGGCGGCACAGGTCCGGCCGGACGTCATCGCCGCTCTGACCGGCTTCACGCGAGGTACGACGCGGTACCTGATCGTCTCCACGGTCTTCGGCCTGATCGTGGCAGTGTTCGACGTCGCGGTCCTCTACGTGCTGGACATCCCGCTGCCCTGGCTGTGGGGACTGCTCGCGCTGATCACCAACTACATCCCCAACGTCGGATTCTTCATCGGCGTGATCCCGCCCGCCCTGCTGGCACTTCTCGACCAGGGCTGGGCCACCTTGTTGTGGGTGATCGTGGCGTACAGCGTCATCAACTTCATCATCCAGTCGGTCATTCAGCCGAAGGTCGTCGGCGACACGGTCGGGCTGTCGACAACCCTGACCTTCCTCTCCCTGGTCATCTGGGCCTGGCTGCTCGGTCCGCTGGGCGCCGTGCTGGCCATTCCGCTGTCGCTCCTGGTCAAGGCGCTGCTCCTCGACGCCGCCCCCTCCACGCACTGGCTCGCCGGCCTCATCTCCGGCGGCCCGGTCCCGGAAGACGCTCCGCCGGCAGCGCCCGCGGAGCTTCCCCCGGACGAAGTCCCCGCCGAACAGGTCGGATGAGGAGATCCCATGTGGCGCTCAGTTCTGCTGCACGAGTTCGCGGACCGCAACCCCGGATCCATTCAAGGCCTGCCCGGGCGCCTGTCGCCGGGCTCGCTCGCGCTGAGCCCGTCCGAAGGCATCATCCTGATCGCACCGGGCCGCACTCTCCAGTACGTCCTGGAACCGCCTCTGATCGATGTGATCGGAGTCAGCTGCAGCGTGCGGTTCAGGCACCCCGCCCGAGCCGTCAGCTCGTCTGTGCGGATCATTCGCCTCGGCGAGGAGTTCATGCTGAGTCTCGAACCGCTGACCACGTTCCAGGCCCTGGTCCGCGTCCGGGTCCACCGGGTCTGGCACGACATCGGCCAGCTGCCGAACCCCAGCTCGGGCTTCGTGGAACTGGGATTCGACTGGCACACCAGCGGCAAGACGTACCTGCGGGTGGACCGGCGGCTCGTCGGCTACCACGATGCGTTGAGTCGAGGATCACGGCTGACCATCGAGGATGTCGCCTTCGGCTCGCCCGAGACGCCCGCCGGCTCACCCGACCCGCACTATCAGTTGGGCGAGTTCTCCGTCCGCGCCCTCAGCCGTCACGCGCGCTGGCCACGGCGGCACGTGACAGGTGTGCACCACAGATCCTGATCTCCCACAGGTCTCGCCGGGGAGTCAGACATCGCTCCCCCGGGCCTGTGTGATGGACCAGATGATCCACGCACTGAGCCCGATCACCACCAGCGACCACGCGGGCTGGTAGGGAATGAAGAAGAAGAAGTCCAACGCGATCAGCCCGGCGACGATGATCGCAACCGTTCCCGCCCAGGCCTTGTTGACGAAGACGCCGCCCGCGACCAGGATGGCGCCGATCCCCAGCACCAGGTGGATCCAGCCCCACGCAGTGGTGGAGAGGTCGAAGGCGTAGCGCCGTTTGACGACCAGATAATCGTCGTCGAGGATCGCGGCCAGCCCGGCGACCGTGGAGAACGTGCCGATGATGAGCAGGGTGAACCCGGCGAACGCGATGCCGCCCACCGCCCCGCTCGGGACGTGCTTGTGTGAATCCGAGTTGTCCAGGTCGCTGTACGTCATCGTGCTTGCCCTCCTGGTCATCCAGCTTCCTGACCGACGATGCCTGCCGATCCCCGGCACCGCATCGTCCTCCGAGGGTGAGACGCCGGCGGTGCTCGGGCTACTGCGGACCTGTACTTCGCCGTGTCCGCGTCTCCCTACGTGCCCTCGCCCCGGAGTGCGAGCACTTGTCGTTCGGCTGCGGTGGTGGCCAGCGGCGGAGCGCCAGCCGGGCGGCCAACCGCCCGAACAGCGCTCCTACCGCTGCCCCGACCAGAACGTCGCTCGGGTAGTGCACACCCGTGTACACCCGGGAGAACGCGACGACCGACGCCACCAACCGCAGCGCCGGCCTGAGCCCGGGCAGCAGGCCTCCGACGGTGACCGCGAAGGCCGCCGCGGACGCGGAGTGCCCGGACGGAAAGGATCCCGAGGAGGGCATGCGCACCCACCGCTGTGCCGGAACGCCGAGGCCGGGCCGGTCGGGCCGGAGGCGTTCACCCGCCAGCTTCTTGATCGGCTGGTTCACCACGAGGGAGGTCGCACCGATCGCGGTGAGCCCCGCCAACGCAGCGCGACGGCCGCGCGGGCCGCCGCACAGGGCAACGGCGCCGGCCACCAGGAACCACAGCTTGGAGAAGTTGGCGAGATCGGACACCCGCCTCAGTGGCTTGTCCAGGACCGGCGTCGACAGCCGCGCCACCGTTCGGTAGACGGCGCGGTCGTAGCCGGCGATCCGGTGCGGCGAGTCGGTCACGCAGCGGCTTCCGTCACCACTGTGGGCCCGGCCTCGATCAGGTCCATCAGTGCCTCCGGGGAGCTGAGCTTGCTGCTGCCCGGTCCCGGCCGAGCGCGATGCGCACCAGCTCGGCCAAGCCGTCCCGAAGGCCTTCGGGAGCGAGCGCCGACGGCGATGAACCGGGATGGTGCTGCGCGATGCGTACCCGGAGAACTCCGGGCCGGATCCGGAACTGCAGTGGCGTGTCGAGGACGAGCGCCTCCCCGTCGACGCCGGCCGGTAGTTGGCGATCGGCATCGACCTCGAAGGACGGAGCCGACCACTCGCGCCATGGACGCTGGCGGTGCCCTTGCTCGCCGCCGGCGTACGCCCCCATGACGGTGATGCCGAGTACGCCGTCGTCGATGCGCGGACGGGTGCCGGAGCCAACCGCACGACCGAGCCGGTACCGGTTGTTGGACACGAGGAGGGCCGCGCCGCCGCGGTGTCCGTCACCGCCCGGCCCGGTCCAGCGCATGTCGAGTTCGCTGCCACCGGCACCGAGCGCGTCCGGCACGGTATCGAGCAGGGTCCGGATCTTGGCGGCGCGGTACCCGCTGCGCTGCACGGCCTCGGCGTACAGGCCGAGCGACACGTTGTTGACGAACACCCGGCCGTTGACCTCGGCGAGGTCCACCACCCGCTCGCCGCCGTCGACGAAGGCGTCCAGGGCACCGACCACATCGTCACGGTCGACCCCGAGATCGAGCGCGAAGTGGTTGCGGGTCCCCGCCGGGATGCAGGCATAGGGCAGCGAGCGTTCGGCCGCGATCGCGGCGACGATCGCCTGCGATCCGTCCCCGCCGGCCATCGCGAGTCCGTCCGCGCCCTGGGCAACCGCGTCGCGGACCAGGGTTTCGAGGTCGTCCCCGGCCTTCAGCTCGATCGGCTCGATCCCGCGGTCGCGCGCCTCCTTGGCGATGGCGAAGCGTGCGGCCTTCCCCCCGCCGGACCGTGGATTGAAGAACAGCACCGGATGCTCCGGCGGCGCAACGCGCGCCAGGTCCACGTGGGCGGCAAAGCTGGCTCGAGTCGCTGCCAAGGTGACGAGGAGCCCCACCACGACGAACAGATCGAGGCCGAACTTCCCACCCACGACAAGAAGAATCACCGCACCGGCAAGCGCCAGCGCGGCCACGGCCAGCCCCACCACGCGCGCGATCCCTCGTCGCAACAGGCCGAACCAGGCCGCGACGGCAGCGATCACGACGCAGCCCAACACAACGAGTCCCCGCGGGAAATGAATCACGGCGACCGTCACGGCAAGCACGAGCGTCGCCGCCCCGACGACCAGAGCCACCACCGCCGCCATCCGGCGCCTCACGAGTTCCACCCCATCGGCCCGCCTCAGAATCTCCGCTTCGGCGCCGAGTCACGACGCCACGCCCATCCTGTGCGGCCTCCACCCCCGGGGCATCCCACAGCCGGGATGATCCGGCCCCGGACCGCCCCGGCAAGCCGATCGCGGATCTGATCCTCCCTGAGGGGTGATGCGGCGACCCCGGGTTCTGCTGAATCGTCGGCGGAATACGCGGATCGCACTGTAGGGACCGGGCTCGTCCGACGAGCCGGGCCGGCGACGGCGAGAAGGGCGGCCGACCATGTCGACGACTGTTGAACACCTGACTCTGGACGAGCGCAGCGCACGCGGTCTGGCGGCGCGCGCACGAGCCAATCCGGACAGTCACACCGGATGGACGCCCGCCCCCGACCGGCCGGACCCGGTCGCGCTGATCGAGGAGCAGAACGCCCGGCGGGACGCGGACCTGGTCCCGGTCCGGCACGGCCGGATGATGGCATCACCGTTCACGTTCTACCGCGGTGCCGCCAAGATCATGGCTGTTGACCTTGCCGAGACGCCGACCTCCGGTCTCGAGGTCCAGCTGTGTGGTGACGCGCACCTGTCGAACTTCGGCGCCTACGCCTCGCCGGAGCGAACGATGGTGTTCGACATCAACGACTTCGACGAGACCCTCCCGGGCCCGTTCGAGTACGACGTCAAACGCCTGGCAGCGAGCCTCACGGTGGCCGCCTTCAACAACGGGTGCTCGAAGTCGGACGCCCGCGCGATCACGAAGACCGCGGTCACGTCCTACCGGGAGGCGATGGCCGACTTCGCCTCGATGAAGACTCTCGACGTGTGGTACGCCCACACCTCCGAGGAACAGATCAAGGAATCGGTCGCCGCCTTCCTGTCCGAAACCGAGTCCAAGGGCAAGGGCAAGCACAAGGGCAAAGACAAGGACAAGGACAAGGGCAAGGACAAGGGCAAGCACAACGGCAGCACCGACGGCACGATCAGCATGACGGCCAAGCAGCGGAAAGAGGCGACGAAACGGTTCGAGAAGAACGCCCAGAAAGCGCACTCCCGTAACAGCGACCAGGCGCTGACCAAGCTCGGCGAAGAGGTCGACGGCCGCTACCGCATCGTCAGCGTCCCGCCGGTGATCGTCCCCGCCCGCGACCTCCACATGGCGTACGGCATCAAGCCCGGAGAGCTCGAGGACGTCGTCTTCGACCTGTTCCACGATTACCGTTCAACCCTCCGGCCCGACGTCCGGCAACTGCTGGAGCGCTTCGAGATCATCGACTGGGCCCGGAAAGTCGTCGGCGTCGGCAGTGTCGGAACCAGGGCGTTCATCGTCTTGCTGCAGGGCCGTGACCGCGGCGATCCGCTGTTCCTCCAGGTCAAGGAAGCCACCAGGTCGGTGCTCGAAGGACCCTTGCGCAAGAGTGCGTTCAGCCAACCGGGCGAGCGGGTCGTCCAGGGCCAGCGATTGATGCAGGCCAGCAGCGACATCTTCCTCGGCTGGTCCAAAGGCGTGCAGGCCGACCGCTACTACTACTGGCGCCAGCTGCGCGATATGAAGGGCTCTGCGCTCGTGGAGCTGATGGCGCCCGGCACCCTGGACTTCTACGCCCGCATCTGCGGATGGACCCTGGCCCGTGCGCACGCACGATCGGGTGACGCGGTGTCCATCGCTGCCTATCTCGGCGACGACGATGCCTTCGACATGTCGATCACCGACTTCTCCGAGCGGTACGCCGCCCAGAACGAGCAGGACTTCGCGGAGTTCACCAATGCGATCCGGACGCACCGGATCGAAGCCATCCAGCAAGTATGACCTCGGGGCGACGCAGGCAGCTGGTACCCGCAGCGTTGCGGGGCTACCAGCGGACCTGGCTGACTCGCGACATCATCGCCGGCCTGACGCTGGGGGCAGTGGCGATCCCCGAGGTGATGGGCTACACGTCGATCGCCGGTACGCCGATCGTCACCGGGTTGTACACGATCATCTTCCCCACTCTTGTCTTCGCCCTGCTCGGCTCCTCGCGGCTGCTCGTCGTCGGCGCGGACTCGGCCACCGCCGCGGTGCTCGCCGCGGGACTGACCGGTCTCGGTATCGCCGGGGTGACCCCCGGATCGTCCGACTGGCTTGCCTTCACGAGCCTGACGGCGCTCGTCTGCGGGGTGCTGCTGATCGTGGCGCGGCTGCTGCGACTGGGCTTCGTCGGGGACTTCCTCAGCGCGTCCGTACTGATCGGGTTCCTCACCGGTGTCGGCATCCAGGTGCTGTCGGGGCAGATCCCCGACCTGCTGGGCATCCCGAAGGGCAACGGCGGCTGGTTCGAGCAGCAGTGGCACTGGATCACCTCCCTGTCGTCGATCCAGCTCGGTACTTTCGCCTTCGGCCTGAGCACGATCGTGATCATCCAGATGTTCAAGCGCTTCCTCCCGGTCGTCCCGGGGGCGATCGTCGCCGTCATCCTGCTGACCGCCATCTCCGCCCTGACCGACGCGCACGCGCACGGCGTGGCCGTGGTGGGCGCCGTCCAGGGCGGCTTCCCACCGCTCGGCCTGCCGTCGGGAATCTCGTGGTCGGACGTACCCAAGGTGCTGCCGACCGCCGTGTCCTGCGCCGTGCTGATCATCGCCCAGAGCGCTGCCACCTCCCGCAGTTTCGCGTTCAAGCACGGAGATGCGGTCGACATCAACCGGGACATCGTGGGGCTCAGCGGGGCCAGCCTTGCCGCCGGCCTCAGCGGCACGTTCGTGGTCAACGGCAGCCCGACCAAGACACAGATCCTCGACGAGCAGAAAGGGCGCACCCAGCTCGCCAACCTGACGATGGCGGCGGTCGCGCTGCTGTTCACACTGTTCTTCACCGGGCTACTGGCGGACATGCCCACGGCGGTGCTCGCCGGGATCGTCTTCCTCATCGGCGTCAGCCTGATCGACGTGCCCGGCTTCCGGCGGCTGTGGATGCGACGCCGGAACGAGTTCGTGGTGGCTCTCATCACGACGATCACGGTCTTCGCCGTGGGCGTCGAGCAGGGAATCATCCTCGCCGTCCTGCTCTCGCTGCTCGACCTCGTCCGGCGGCAGTACTCACCGGGCGACTACGTCATCAGTCAGAACCAGGCCGGCGAACCGACCTATCAGCCGGCAGTGCCAGGGGCGCAGAGCCTGCCCGGCCTCGTCGTGTTCCGGTACGACGCGGAACTCTTCTACGCCAACGCCAACCGCTTCGCCGACGATCTCGAGGCAGTGATCTCCGGCGCTCCTGACCCCGTCCGCTGGGTTGTGCTGGACTGCGGCGCGATCGACGACATCGACTACTCGGCCGGCGTGACCCTGGCCAGCCTCGTCACGTACTGCCAGGCTCACAAAGCCCGCTTCGTGCTCGCCCGGCCCGATACCCAACTGCTTGCGACGCTCCGCGCGTACCAGACGCTGGACGCGATCGGCGAGGACAACATCTTCCCGACCCTTGCGGACGCCTTCCGCGCCTACCGGGCTGACCCGGCTGCGATGCCTGTGACGGCTCGGGGGCCGGCGGACCCCGCCCCGTAGTGCGCCGTGATTGTCCCTGCAGAGGAGAAGAGACTCATGAGCGAGATCGGCATGGCAGCGTCTTCAGCGACCGGCGTCGACCCGGAGCCGTACGCCCTGGCGGCCGAGGCCGTGGTTGCCGCGGCCGGTTCCGATGCCGATGCGGGGCTTGCCGGAGCCGAGGCGACGAGCCGGCTCTCGACGTACGGTCCGAACCAGATCGCCGCGGAGAAGCCGCCCTCGCTCTGGGTCGTCGCCGCTCAGCAGCTCCGCGATCCGATGAACCTCATGCTGGTCGCCGTCGTGGTCGTCAGCCTGGTGATCGGGGAATTCTCGACCGGCATCATCGTTGCCCTGCTCATCCTGCTGAACGTAGGACTGGGCACCCGTCAGGAGCTGACGGCACGGGCGAGCGTCGATGCGCTGTCGAACCTGCAGGTACCGCAGGCGCGGGTGGTCCGTGACGGCGACGTGGCGATGATCGCGGCCACACAGGTGGTTCCGGGTGACATCGTGCAGGTCGAGGCGGGCGACATCGTGCCCGCGGACGGTCGCATCGTCCGGTCCGCGACGCTCGAAGCGCAGGAGGCAGCGCTGACCGGAGAGAGTGCGCCGATCGCCAAGGGCACCGCGGCGCTCGCCTCGTCCGACGTCGGCCTGGGCGACCGGACCAACATGTTGTTCCAGAGCACCTCCGTGACCCGGGGCACCGGCACGATCGTCGTCACCGCGACCGGAATGCAGACGCAGATGGGCCGGATCGCGACGATGCTGACCTCGGTGACGCGCACCCGGTCACCGCTCCAGCGCGAGCTCGACTCGCTGACGAAGGTTCTCGGACTCGTTGCCTGGGGCTCGGTTGCGTTGATCGTGGTCGTCGGCCTGATCCGTGGGACGCCGGCCAAGGACCTGCTGCTGCTCGGCACCGCGATGGCCATCTCGGCGATACCGACCGGCATGCCGGCGTTCGTCTCGGGCCTGCTCTCGCTCGGTGCGAAGCAGCTGGCCGAGGCGAAAGCCGTGGTGAAGAACCTCACCGACGTCGAGACTCTCGGCGCGACCAGCGTGATCAACACCGACAAGACCGGGACGCTCACGTTGAACCAGATGATGGTCTCGACGTTGTACGTGAACGGGACGTGGTTCACCGTCGGCGGAGAGGGATACCGCACCAGCGGCGCGATCCGTTCGGTGGCAGGCGGCCCGGTGCCCGACTTCACCCGGCTCGGTCTCGGGCTGGCCCTCGACAGCGACGCGGTCGTCGGCGACGACGGGTCGGTGATCGGCGACCCCACCGAGGCGGCGCTGGTGGTGCTGGCCGCGAAGCTCGGCATCGACGCGGACGAGACACGGCGCAGCTACCCGCGGCTGTCGGAGGTCCCGTTCGATTCCGAGTACAAGTTCATGGCGACGTTCCACCGGGTGACCGTCGACGGCGTCGAGCAGGTCATCGAGCTGATCAAGGGCGCACCGGACGTCGTCCTCGCGCGCTGCAGCCAGGCGGGCGGACCACTCAGCGGCTCGCAGGTCCCGATCGCGGACTCGCAGGCCGGCATCGCGGCGGCCAACGAACGGATGGGCCGCAAGGGTCTGCGCATCCTCGCGTTCGCGGCCCGCCTTGTCGCCGACCACGAGCTGACGACGATGACCGACGATCCGATGTCCTTGACCCAGGGGCTGTCGTTCGTCGGGCTGGCGGGAATCATCGACCCGCTGCGTGCGGAGGCCAGGAGCGCGGTCGGTACGGCGCTCACCGCCGGCATCGACGTACGCATGATCACCGGTGACCATGTGGTCACGGCTCAGGCGATCGGCGCGGAGCTGGGCCTCGGTCCGGGAGCGATCAGCGGCACGGAGCTGGTGGCGCTCACCGACGAGCAGCTCAAGGACCAGATGCCCGCATTGCATGTGTTCGGACGGGTCACCCCTCAGGACAAGCTGCGGCTCGCCCGGGTCATGCAGGAGCAGGGCATGATCGTGGCGATGACCGGCGACGCGGTCAACGATGCGGCTGCCCTCAAACAGGCCGACATCGGGGTGGCGATGGGAAGCGGCAGCGAGGTCACCAAGCAGGCCGCGCGGATGGTGCTCACCGACGACAACTTCGGCACCCTCGTCCACGCAGTGGAGATCGGGCGGCGCATCTACGACAAGGTCGTCTCGTACGTGCGCTACCAGATGACGCAACTGCTGTCGCTGGTCTTCCTCTTCCTCGCCGCCACCGTGTTCGATATCAACGACGGGGTCGCGATGACTCCGCCGATGGTGCTGTTCCTGTTGTTCTTCGCCACCGCCGTCGGTGTCGTGATCATCGCCGTCGACCCCGGTGATCCCGACGTCATGCATCGTCCACCGCGCGACGCCGGCGTACCGATCACGAACCGGAGCGCCGTGATCAGGTGGATCTGCTATGCCCTGGTGCTGTTCGTCGCCACCCTGCTGCCGCTGGTCGCGGGGCCGGACGAGCCGAGTACGACGCACGGCACCGTGTCGATGACGATGACGTTCGTGGTGATGGGGCTGGGGACCACGTTCAACGCCGTGGTGAACCGTCGCGACCCGACCAGCGGCGTGACAGCACCGATCGTGAAGGCCCTGGCGATCGGCCTGATCCCCGTCGTCCTGCTCTTCCTGGCGACCCAGCTCCCGACGCTCCAGAGTGGGCTGCTCACGGTCTCGCTGTCGCCGCGACAGTGGCTCACCTGCGTCGGCCTGGCCGCGCTCCTCCCGATCGTCGTCGAGCTGGACAAGGTGGTCAGGAGGCGCAGGCAGACGCATCGTACGGCGCTCGGGACGGAGCACGCCGTGGCGCCGGCTCGTGCCCGGAGCGCGCCCGGAGCCTAGGTCCCCGGCGTCACGGCTCGTCCGCACGGGGTGATGCACAAGGTTCGGTCCGGCGGTCGACTGGTGTCGGCCGGTGAGTGCGAAGGCAGGAGACAACGCATGACATCTCGCGAGCAGCGGATCGCCGACTTCATCGAGCCGTTCCGGGTCGAGCCGGGCTCGAAGGTCGACCTGGCCAAGGACTTCGAGCCGGACTTCAGGGGCACGATCGGTTCCAAGAAGCGCGGCCGCAAGCTGCTGAACCAGGGCATCGAGCTCCTGGCCGAGTACCAGTCCCGGCTGTACGCGCAGCACACCCACGGTGTGCTGGTGGTGCTGCAGGCACTCGATGCCGCGGGCAAGGACGGCACCATCCGCCACGTCATGACCGGAGTGAATCCGCAGGGTGTGGCCGTGAGCAGTTTCAAGGTGCCCTCCAGCGAGGAGCTGGATCACGACTATCTCTGGCGCTACGGGTTGCGCCTACCGGCTCGCGGTCAGATCGGCATCTTCAACCGATCGCATTACGAGGAAGTACTGGTCGTCCGCGTGCACGAGGAACTCCTCGGCCGTCAGAAACTCCCGCCCGGCTCCCGCAAAGGGCTGTGGAAACGGCGCTATCGCGAGATCAACGAGTGGGAACGGACCCTCAACGACAACGGCATCAAGATCGTGAAGCTCTTCCTGAACCTGTCCAAGGAGGAGCAGCGCAGCCGCTTCCTGCGCCGGATCGACCTGCGCGACAAGAACTGGAAGTTCTCCGCGGCCGACATCCGCGAGCGCGACTACTGGGACGACTACCAGCGCGCGTTCTCGACGATGCTGTCCAGGACCAGCACCGACTGGGCGCCCTGGTACGTGATTCCCGCCGACCGCAAGTGGTACGGGCGGATCGCCGCGGGCGCCGTGATCGCGAACACCTTGATCGAGATCGATCCGCGCTATCCCACGGTCGGGAAGAAGGCCCGCGCAGCGCTGCAGGAGATCAAGCGCGACCTCGAGGCACAGGCCCCGGCGGGCGCGCCGGCCGATCCGTTCGAACACGACGCGTAGACCGAGGAGAGGACGACGGTGGCTCACGACGGCGACCATCCGGCGATCCATCCGCCTTCGTGGCAGAAGTACGTGCCCGGTGCGGCCGTGGCCCGGTCGTACCAGCGGGCGTGGCTGCCCAAGGACATCGTTGCCGGCCTGGTCCTGTCCGCGCTGCTGGTACCGCAAGGGATGGCGTACGCCGAGCTCGCCGGACTGCCGCCGGTGACCGGCCTCTATACCTCGATCCTGTGCCTGCTCGGGTACGCCGTCTTCGGGCCGTCCAGAGTCCTGGTCCTCGGCCCCGACTCGTCGCTGGGCCCGATGATCGCGGCGACGATAGCGCCGCTCCTGCTGGCCAACGGTGACCCTGCCCGAGCCGTCGCGCTCGCGTCGATGCTGGCGATCATGGTCGGCGTGGTGATGACGATCGCCGGGCTGGCCCGGTTCGGGTTCGTCGCGGACCTGCTGTCGAAGCCGACCCAGATCGGCTACATGAACGGGCTCGCGCTGACCATCGTGATCGGTCAATTGGCCAAGCTGTTCGGGTTCAAGGTCGACGCCGACGGGCTGCTGGCCGAGGCACACGCGTTCCTGTCGGGGCTCGCCGACGGCAAAGCCAACGCGACGGCCGCAGTCCTCGGGGTGGGTTCGCTCGTCGGCATCCTGCTGCTGAACCGGTTGCTGCCCAAGCTGCCCAGCGTCCTGATCATCGTGGTGCTCGCCTCCATCGTGGTCAGCGCGTTCGACCTGCAGTCCCACGACGTCGACACGGTCGGCAAGCTCCCCCAGGGCTTCCCGCCGTTCACCGTTCCGGGGGTCGGCTGGGGCGACCTGCCGCCGCTGTTCGTCGGCGCGCTGGCCATCGCCGTCGTCGCGCTCGCCGACACGATGTCGACAGCATCGGCGTTCGCTGCTCGCAGGGGCGACCAGGTCCGCGGGAACCAGGAGATGGTCGGCATCGGCGCCGCCAACATCGCGGCCGGGTTCTTCCAGGGCTTCCCGGTCAGCACCAGCGGGTCCCGCACGGCCGTCGCCGAGCAGGCCGGTTCCCGGTCCCAGGTGACCGGCATCGTCGGCGCCGCCACGATCACCGTGGTCCTGGTCGTCGCCACCTCCCTGATGCAGTACGTACCGCAGCCGACCCTGGGCGCGATCGTCATCGCCGCCGCGCTGTCGCTCGCCGATATCGCCGGCACGCGCCGGCTGTGGCATCAGCGGCGGACCGAGTTCGGGCTGTCGATCATCGCGCTGCTCGGCGTGGCCCTGCTGGGCGTGCTGCCCGGCATTCTCATCGCCGTCGGCCTGTCCATCCTGAACGTCTTCCGCCGCGCCTGGTGGCCGCACCAGGCCGAGCTCGGCCGGGTGGCGGGAATCGCCGGGCTGCACGACACCAAGAGCTATCCCGGCGCCGAACTCCTCCGCGGTCTGGTCGTCTACCGTTTCGACGCACCCCTGATCTTCGCGAACGCGCGGATGTTCGGTGAGAAGGTGCGGGAGATCGCCACGGGCGATCCCGAGGTCCGGTGGATCATCGTTGCCGCGGAGCCGATCACCGACGTCGACACCACGGCCTCCGACATGCTGCAGGAGCTGGACGCCTGGCTCAACGAGCGCGGCGTGTCCCTGGTCTTCGCGGAGATGAAGGACCCGGTCCGCTCGAAGATCGAGCGGTACGAGCTCACCCGCACGATCAACCCTGCGCACTTCCTGCCGACGCTCGACGCGGCGGTCGCGGAGTACATCCGGCAGACAGGCGCCACCTGGCGCACTCCTCAGCCGGGGCCCGGCGGCGAGGGATCCCGTCGGTAAGCCGACCTGCGAGCCGGTTCATCCGTCGGGGGTGACGACCCGGGAGCGGCCTGGATCAAGGCTGGACAGACATCTTCTGCTGTCAGTTCGCCGATGCCGGTGAGCGTGCCAGCAGCAACCAGCAACGAGGGGACGACGTCATGCCTGCGCAGTTCAACGGAGTGATCAATGTCGATATTCGTGACTCCGTACCGGATTGGTCGCCGTTCGAGCCGCCGAAGGCGCCGGACGGCTCGCCGAACGTCGTCTACATCGTGCTGGACGACGTCGGCTACTCGGCCATGAGCTGCTACGGCGGACCGATCGAAACGCCCAACATCGACGCGATCGCGGCGCGCGGGGTGCGGTTCACGCAATGGCACACGACCGCGTTGTGTTCACCGACCCGCTCGAGTCTGCTGACCGGCCGCAATCACACGCGCAACAGCATGGCCTGCATCACCGAGGCCGCGATCGGGTTCCCGAACGCGAGCGGCACGATCCCGCCGGAGAACGGGATGCTGCCGGAGATCCTCGGCGAGCGTGGCTGGAACACCTACATGGTGGGCAAGTGGCACCTGTGCCCGACCGACGAGATGAACCTCGCGTCGACGCGCCGCAACTGGCCGACGGGCCGGGGCTTCGAACGGTGGTACGGCTTCCTGGGCGCCGAGACGAACCAGTGGTATCCCGACCTGGTCTACGACAACCACCCGGTCGAGCAGCCGCGCTCACCCGAACAGGGCTACCACCTCACCGACGACATCACCGACAAGGCGATCGAGTTCATCAAGGACGCCAAGGCGATCGCTCCGGAGAAGCCGTTCTTCCTGTACTACGCACCCGGTGCCTGTCACGCGCCGCACCACGCGCCGAAGGAGTGGATCGACAAGTTCGCCGGCCGCTTCGACCAGGGGTACGAGGCGATGCGGGAAGAGACCCTGGCCCGCCAGAAGAAGCTCGGTCTGGTGCCGGACGACACCGAACTGCCTCCGGTGAACCCGATCGGCACCCCCGAATCGCGCAGCGGCCCGGACCACCAACCGTTCCCGGCGCTGGACTACACCCGTCCGTGGGACTCGCTGAACGCCGACGAGCGACGCCTCTTCGCCAGGATGGCCGAGGTGTACGCCGGATTCCTCGCCCACGCCGACGACCACATCGGCCGGTTGCTCGGGTACCTCGAGCAGACCGATCAGCTCGAGAACACCATGGTCGTGGTCGTGTCCGACAACGGTGCGAGCGGCGAAGGCGGCCCCAACGGCTCGGTCAACGAGATGAAGTTCGCCAATGGGATCGAGGACGATCTGGCGGAGAACCTGGCCAAGCTCGACGACCTGGGTGGCACGAAGACCTACAACCACTACCCGAACGGCTGGGCGATGGCCTTCAACACCCCGTTCAAGATGTGGAAGCGCTACGAGTTCACCGGTGGCACCGCGGACCCGTGCATCATCTCGTGGCCGGCGGGTGCTCCGGCGCGTGGCGAGCTCCGCCACCAGTACCACCACGCGATCGACATCGTCCCGACGATCCTCGACGTCCTGGGCGTCGAAGCCCCGGACACGATCAAGGGACACACCCAGTCCGACATCGACGGGATGAGCATGCGGGCCAGCATGGACGACGCGAGCGCCGACTCCGGACGGCGGACCCAGTTCTACTCGATGCTGGGATCCCGCGCGATCTACCACGAGGGTTGGAAGGCGGTCACCACCCACCCGACCATCGCCGGCTGGGGCGACTTCAACGCCGACGAGTGGGAGCTCTACCACGTCGAGACCGACCGGTCGGAGACCAAGAACCTCGCGGCAGCGGAACCGGACAAACTGCGCGAACTGGTGAACGGCTGGTACGCCGAGGCCGGCGCGAACAACGCCTTCCCGCTCGACGACCGCTCCGCGGTGGAGATCCTCGGCACCGCGCGGCCCCAGCTCACGGCGGCCAAGAACCGCTACGTGTACTACCCGGACACGGCCCCGGTCTCGGAGTGGCAGGCGGTCAACACCCGGAACCGGTCGTTCGCGATCGGCGCGCTGGTCGACATTCCCGCCCCGGGGGCCGAAGGCGTTCTGTTCGCCATGGGCGCCAGGTTCGGCGGCCACGCGCTGTACGTGAAGAACAACCGGCTGCACTACGTGAACAGCTTCGTCGGTGCGGTCGAGCAGCAGGTTGTCGGAACGAAGGACATTCCCACCGGCACGAACTTGCTCCTGTCGGCCGCGTTCGAGAAACAAGGGATGCAACGCGACGGCGCGACCGGCACCCTCTCGCTCTACCACGGGGACGAGAAGGTCGGCGAGGGCAGCATCAAGACCCAGCTCGGAGCTTTCGCCATCGCCGGCGCGGGTCTGTACGTCGGCAGGCACAACGGCGAGCCGATCACCGACGACTACCCGGGCGAGCCGCCGCACCACTTCACCGGCGGCACGATCAACCGGGTGGCCGTCGACGTCAGCGGCGAGCCATACCTCGACCTCGAACGTGAAGCCGCCCTGATGCTGATGCGCGAGTAGGAGATCGGCTGTGACGACGGATTACAAGGGAGCTGTGCGGCCGGATGCCCTGCTGACGTCCTGGCAGGACACCCCGGCCCGGCAGGCGATCGTGGACTACGTCGACCGAGCGGTGCAGGAGGGCGGAGCGCAGTACGTCCCGCCCTCCGAGCGGATCGCTGTGTTCGACAACGACGGGACGCTGTGGTGCGAGAAGCCGATGCCGGTCGAACTCGGGTTCATCCTGCAGCAGCTCGCGGAGAGAGCCGAACAGGATCCAGGTCTTCGCGCACATCAGCCGTGGCAGGCCGCCCGGGACCAGGACTACGCCTGGCTCGGGCATGTGATCACCAAGCACTACCAGGGCGACGACAGTGAGCTGACGGTGCTCCTGGACGGCATCCTCCAGGCGTTCGCCGACATGAGCGTCGAGACCTACGCAGAGATTGCCGAGCGCTTCCTCCGGACGACGCGCCACCCGACCTTCGGACGGCTGCTCCGGGAGTGCACCTACCTCCCGATGGTCGAACTGTTGCGCTACCTGGAGGCCCACGGGTTCACGACCTACATCGCGTCCGGAGGCGACCGCGACTTCATGCGACCGATCACCGAGGAGGTGTACGGCATCCCCGCCGAGCGCATCATCGGCACCTCGGCCGGGCTCCGGTACCGCGGTGACGACACCGGCGGCTCGGTCGTCTACCAGGCGAAGCTGGACGGCTTCGACGACGGCCCGATGAAGCCGGTACGCATCTGGAGCCGGATCGGCCGGCGACCGGTCGTTGCCGCCGGCAACTCCAACGGCGACATCCCGATGCTCGGGTACGCCGGCCGTCCGTCCCGCCCGGGCCTGCGGTTGCTGATCCTGCACGACGACGCAGACCGCGAGTTCAGCTACACCGCCGGGGCCGAGACGTCGATCGAGCGGGCCCGCGCCCAGGACTGGACGGTGGTCAGCATGAAGAACGACTGGGCAACGATCTTCGCCGACGAAAGCCGAGGCTCTGTCCGCGGCGGCTAGAAGCTTCCGATCCCCTTGCCGATCATGACCACACCGATGACGAGGAGAAGGACCGCCATCACGACCTTGTTGTCCCGGACCAGCCGTTCGCGCAGATTCTCGAGCGGCTGGGCCATCCGGTCGGCGGCGGCGAGGTAGGCGATGACAGGCACCGCGACGGTAGCCGCGGCGATCGCCGTGTAGACGACGATGACGACGACGGTCTGGCTAGCGCTGAGGCCGCCGGCCCCGATCGCGATGCCTGCCCCGGCGGCCATGATGAGGTTCTTGGGGTTCAGCGCGGACAGCAGCAGACCGAGGCCGATGCCCTTGACCGGGGTCAGGGTGTCGATGGCCGACATCCATTTCGGCAACTCGGGCGCCGCGTGACCGCGTGGACGGTCCCGCCACTGGGCGGCGGCCAACACGATCAGAAGCACGCCCAGGACGATCCGGATCGTGCCCTGGATCGGATGCGACGCGTCCGGATCGTCCTCGGGCAGGACAGTGGACAGCAAGGTGAAGGCGACGATCGCCACCACGATCCCGGCGATCCAGCCGCCGAGGAACGCGACGCCGGTGGCGGTCGCGTTCGGCGACAGCAGCATGAGGATCGCTGCGATGATGGGGATCGGGCTGATCGCGACGCCCAGCGCGAGGGGAAGGATGTCCCCGAGTACACCGCCCATACCGTGCCCTCCTCGCCGCCGATCCGCGGGTAGTCCTTCATGGCGGTGCTCCTGGTGGCTCCTCGTGGCTCCTTGAGGCTCCTGGTGATGGCCGAGGGTCGGCGTGCCGGATTACGAGGCGGCCTTCTTGACCTCCTCGGCACTGTCCGCGTCGACCTCCTCCTTGGTGACCTTGGCGGCATGCGACAGCGCCTTGTCCACATCCGTGACCCACGTCGCTTCGAACAGCGCGACGATGCCCGAACTGTCGGGCGGCAGAGCGTCTTCGACGTCAGCCTTGATCGCCTTCTTCTCCCGGTGGGACTTCAGACCGCCGATACCGAGTCCGGCACCCGCACCCACAGCTGCCCCCGCCAGCAGGCTGGGCGGGAAGATCAGCCCGACGACGGCACCCCCGACGGCACCCCACATCGCACCCTTCCTGGCCGTGTGGAAATCGTCGTCGACGTGGATCTTGCCGTCGGCGTCGCGGCTGACGAGGACGAGCCCCTCGACCTTGATCACATCGTCCGAAGCGGCTTGCTTGATGGCGTCCCAGTCACCTTGTGCTGCCCCTGCGTCCGAATACGCGGCGATGTACAGACAGACTGGTGCCTTGCTGTCAGATCCCACGGGTCTCTCCTCTGGATCGGGCGACCGCGACCGCGCGCGGTCCGACGGACTTCTCGCCCTCACCATTGCGTCGGCCCCGGGTGGAAAGCCTCACCCCGGGCGGACTAGGTGCGCCGGGCGGCGGGCCCTCCCGGGCCGGCTCACCCCGCGCGGATGATGCTCACCCTCGGCGCTCGCGCAACGATCCAAGTCGGCTGTCGCCCTCGGAGGGCGACCAGGAGCGCGAAAGGAACGACATGGGGTGCTTCTTCGCCTTGTTCGCCGGGGTCTTTCCACGTCTGGGGCTGTTGTTCGTCTGGGTGGCGCGCCCCAAACTGGTGGACGCCGCCTTCGACTCGTGGTTCTGGCCGTTGCTCGGCATCATCTTCCTTCCCTTCGCGACGCTGATGTACGTCATCCTCTACACGGGCGGCGGCCTGCACGGCTTCGACTGGTTCTGGGTCGTCTTCGCCGGGATCCTCGACGTCATCCATTGGGGCGCCGGCTGGACCCAGCGCCGCCAGGCCCCCGGCTACCCGAGCGGCGTCCAGGCCTGACATCGAGGTTCATCCGCGTGGGGTGAGGTTCCGTTCGCCCGCGGCGGAGACGATCGATCCCCTGACCCGACCCGCGAGGAGGCACGGCATGGCTGTTCCAGACCCCACGCTGTCCGGTCGTGCAGAAAACAGCGAGTCCGCCCGGACGCCTGAGGCGAGGCGGCCGTCGAAGGGGCGTGCTGCGGCGGTGATCGTCTGCTTGGTGCTGGCGGCATTGCTGACCACACCGGCGGCGATCGCGTACTGGGGGCAACGCACGCTGAACGACACCACACGCTACGTCGACACCGTCGGCCCGCTGGTGAACTCGCCGGAGGTGCAGGACGCCATCGCCACGAAGGTCACCGACACGATCCAGCAAGAGGTCGACATCGAGGCGCTCCTCAACAACGTGTTCTCCGGTGTCATCACCGACCGTCCGCGTTTGCAGCAACTCGTCGGGCCGCTGTCGGGCGCGATCAACAGCCTGATCGACCGCCAGGTCCGGGAGTTCCTCGCGTCGGACCAGTTCGCCGACCTCTGGACGGCGGCAAACACCCGCGCCCAGCAGTCCCTCCAGCGCATCCTGAAGGGCGACCAGACCGGAGCCGTCTCGCTGCAGGGTGAACAGATCGTCCTCGATGTCTCCCAGGTCATCGACCAGGTCAAGCAACGCCTGATCGATCGGGGCCTGACCATCCTGAAGAACGTGCCTGTCCCCGACGTCGACAAGCAGATCGTGTTGGTGGAAGCGCCCCAGGTGAAGCAGATGCGAACGATCTATGCGTTCGCGAACCCGGTGGCGCAGTGGCTGATCGTGGTGGTGGCCGGGCTCTATCTGCTGGCTCTGGTGCTCTCGCGCCGACGTCCCCGGACGACGGTGATCATCGGGGCGGCGCTGGCGGCGAACGCGTTGTTGATCGCGCTGGCGCTGTCCGTCGGACGGCAGCTGTTCATCGACGCACTGTCGGGGACGACGTTCGGCCCGGCGAGCGCGGTCTTCTACGACACGCTGCTGTCCTACCTCGAGCGTGGCCGGCAGGTCTTCTTCCGGCTGGGCCTGGCGATCATGGTCATCGGCTGGTTCGCGGGACCCAACAAGTCGGGCTCCGCCGTCCGCGCAGCGGTCCGCGATGGTTTGGAAGGTATCGGCGCGGCCCTGGCCAACGGCCCGGTCGGCACCGCCGGCCGATGGGTTGCGGGCAACGCCCGCTGGTTGCGCGTGGTCATCGGCCTGTTGGGCGCCGTCGTCCTGCTCTGGGGCAACAACATCTCGCAGGGCAGGCTGTTCTGGTCGCTCGCACTCGTGGCTGTGTTGCTGATCATCGTGCAGCTCCTGGTCGGCGCCGGCCGGGCAGCGACCCCCTCCCGTCCCGTCCCACCGGCCGAAGCCGTCGCCGGCACCGCGAACTAGCCGGCTGTGAGAGCGGCGGCAGGCAGGCGCACATGAACATCGTCTGGGCCGCCGTGGTCATGGTCGTCTCGACCGCGGTCACCGTCACTGCAATGCTTCTCGTGCGCAGGCGGGCGCCCGAGGGCAGCTACTTCAGTGACGGTGACCGCGCTTCGGGTGTCTTCGGCGTGCTGGCCACCGGGTTCTCCGTGCTGCTCGGTTTCATCATCTTCTTGTCGTTCACGTCGTACGACCAGTCGCGAGCGGGCGCCGAGTCGGAGGCGACGATCGTGGCGCAGCAGCTTCAGACGGCACAGTTCTTGCCCGGCAAGGCCCGTACGGAGCTCACCGGTGAGCTGAGCTGCTACGCACGGTCCGTGGCCGGGGTCGAGTGGAATGCGTTGAACACCGGCACACTGGGCAACTCCGTCAACCCGTGGGGCGTGGAGATGTTCCGGACGATCTCGACCGTCGATCCGAAAACTCCGACCGAGCAGTCGGCGTACGACCGGTGGATGGACCAGACCGCCGATCGCGAACAGGCGCGCATCGACAGGGTGCACGGGGCGGAGGGGATCATCCCGACGCCGGTGTGGCTGGTCCTGTCGGTGATCTCCGTGGTGATCTTCGTGTACCTGCTGTTCTTCGCCGACCCACGCGAGCGCGCGCTTACCCAGGGCGTCCTGATGGGCAGCGTGACGGTGGTCATCACCCTGCTGCTGTTCCTGCTCGTGTTCTTCGACCATCCGCACGGCGAAGGCGTGGGCAGGCTGCAGCCGACGGCGATGGAGCGGACGGTCGGCCTGATCGACTCGCAGGTCAAGCTGCTCGGGCTCGACGTGACCCTTCCGTGTGCGGATGACGGCAGCCGGCGCTGACGAGCGGTCCGCGCACGGCCGCACCCGGCAGGAGGTGCTCGTGACCGTCCTGCTGGTGCTCGCGCGCTCGGCACCTCCTGGAGCAGCTACCAGGCCACCAGGTGGAACGGCGAACAGGCGAAGGTCGCCGGCCGGATGAACGCGATCAGGATCGACGCTGCCCGCGCCCAAGGACGGGCCCAGTCCCAGAGCCAGGTGGATGTTGCCACCTTCATCGCCTGGGCGGATGCGGATCGCCGAGGTGAGGCCGATGTCGCCGATTTCTACGCCCACCGTTTCCGCGCGGAGTTCCGGCCCGCGTTCAACGCCTGGATGGCGAGCCGGCCGTCCACCAACCCGGATGCGCCGCCGACGCCCTTCGCCATGCCGCAGTACCAGCTCGCGTCGAAGCAGGAGGCCGAACGGCTCGACACCGCCGCCGACGCCGCCACGGCCCAGGTGCTCCGCGACCTCCAGACGGCCAGCAACTATGTGCTCACCGTCGTTCTGTATGCCGTCGTCCTGGTCTTCGCCGGGATGAGCACCAAGATCGCCGGCCGCCGCCTGCGCTGGATTCTCGTCGGGATCGGCTGCCTCGTCTTCGTGATCACCATCGCCTGGATCGCCACCTTCCCGGTCAGCGTCCAGATCTGACCAGGAGCTACGGCTCGTCCCCTGCGGATGATGCCGCGCCCCGGGCGATTGGCCAGCCTGGTCTCATCCTCCGCTGCGGCGGAACGGTCCGATCACGGGAGTGAATGACAGTGGCACAAGGGGCAGCAGCATCGCATTACGAAAGCGCGGGCGAGGCACACGAGGTCAGCGGCTGGGCAGTCGGGTTCATCCTGTTCGCCGGCGTCATGATGGTCCTGTCGGGAGGCTTCCAGCTTTTTGCCGGCCTGGTGGCCCTCTTCGAGAACGAGTTCTACGTAGCCACCCGTAACTACCTGTTCCAGTTCGACGCCACCGCGTGGGGCTGGATCCATCTCCTGGGCGGCATCCTGGTGATGGTGGCAGGTTTCGCGGTCATGGCGGGCCAGACCTGGGCCCGGGTGGTGGGGATCATCCTGGCGGGGCTGAGTGCTCTGGCCAACTTCACCTTCATCCCGTACTACCCGTTCTGGGCACTGACGATCATCGCCATCGACATCTTCGTCATCTGGGCGCTGGCCGTGCACGGACGCGATGTCCGCGATTCCACCATGTGACGGGTGGTGAGGAACGCCAAGCGCTCTGAAGCCACCCGGAAACGGCACCGGCCCGCTCGCGATCCACGAGCGGGCCGGTTCACTGCGCGCCGACAGCCGGGGGGCGGCCCCGCTGCGTCGTGGACTCAGCCTGCCCGGCGCCGGGGATCGTCGACGTACGGAAACGGGTTGCCGGATGCTCGTGCGCCGGAGGCGAGCCAGGCCGCGAATCCCTCGGGAGACCGCCGGTGGAGCTCGTCGAGGTACTGCTGCCGCAGTTCGACGACGGACACGCGCACTGCGGCTGTCGGGGCGGTCTCCAGCAGCAGGAAGCTCCGGCGCCACAGCAGGCACAACTCGATGTCGTGGAGGGAACTGAGCTCTCGCGCCGGGGCGGCCGCAGGATCGTCACCGGGCGACGACACGGGGTCGCGGAGTATCGCCGGCTCCGGCCGCACGGCAGAACCATTCCCCTGCACCCGCCGTCGGGCCCGGATGCGCGCGGTGAGAGCCGGTGTGGTGACCGTCAGTATCGCCACGATCAAGACGCCGGCGAAGCCGAGGACTGCAATCAGGCCCACGGCGGCCGGGATGATCAGCGCGATGGCGAGGGTGATCCGGACGACCCTGAGCACCGCGGGCCGGCCATGCCCTTCCCATGTGGACGACGCGACGACTCCTGTCACCATCGCGACGACGACCACACTGATGATCACGCGCCCCAGTCCCCAGCTGGCAATCGCACAGACGAGCCCGGCTGTGACGGCCAGGTCGACGCACCACGTCCGGACAGTTCGGCCGCGACTGCGGACTGTGCTGGGATCGGATCCATCGGCGCCGGAAGACCGCATCCTGTCGCTCACGTTCTCAGTCCTTTGCCCCGGTTCTCGATCGCGTCTTTCGCCACCGAGCTCAGAGCGTCAGGATGCATGGACCGACCTGTCCTGGCCTCCTCCTGCCGGGGTGAGAACGGCTCCGGGGCTTGCGACCGCAAGCGGTTGTGCGTCTGGTCCCGGCAACGATCGGGCACGCCTCATCCCTGCGGGGTGAGCTACCGCCGCCGGTCCTGGGGCAGCATGGGCAGATCCGACGATTCAGTGACGTCCCGACCTGGAATCCGCGGTGAAATCACCGCCACCGTCTCGTCGAACAGTCCTAGTACCAAGCGCCGGGAGGGGATATGTCGGGGGGGCAGCAGGCAGACGAGGGGCGTGCACATCGCTGGACCCCGATTCGCGAGCACGGGCAGCTGCCCGTGGCCGGACCGTCGGCGATCCTCTCGAGGACGGTGGCACGGCAGCGTCTTCTGGACTTGGTGAGCCAGGGAGTACGACGTCCGCTGACGCTTGTCTGTGCGCCCGCGGGCTTCGGAAAGACGATGCTCCTGCTCTTGTGGGAGGCCCTCGGCACCTGGCCCGGCCCGGTCAGGCACCTCGCCGTGGACGCTGCCGACGAACAGTCCGCGGCCTCGATGCAGTCAGCACTCGACGGTCTCCATCGCAGAGGTGCCGCCCTCGCCGCAGATCCTGCGCTGGTCCTCGTGGTCGATTGCGGCGACCTCAACCTCACGCCCGAGCTCGGGGACAGCCTCGACCGCATCATCCGCGACGATGCCGCAAGGATACGGATCGTCCTGTTGACCCGCACCGACCCACCGTTGCCGCTCTACAGTTATCGGCTGGCGGAGACCTTGACCGAGATTCGTGCGGCCGACCTTGCCTTCACGGCGGAGGAGACGGCTCGTTTGATGCGGCAGGAGAATCTTGATCTGGCGCCGGCCGAGGTGGCAGAACTCTGGGCAAGGACGGATGGCTGGCCCGCCGGCCTGGCGTTCGCGGCGATGAACCTGGCCGGAACGGCCGACACCGCCCAGGCCATCCGGGGGTTCCGTGGCGATGTCGGGAACGTCTCGGAGTTCCTGATGACCGAGGTACTGCAGGCGCAGCCCCCGATGCAGCGGGACTTCCTGCTCCGGACCTGCATCGTCGACAAGCTCTGGCCCGCCCTGGCCGAGGCGTTGACAGGTCGCGTGTGCGACCGGCGGTCGTTGGAGTTCATGTCGCACGGCAACGCGTTCATCCAGCCGGTTCCCGGGACCGACGACTGTTACAGCTACCAGTCACTCTTCCGGGAGTTCCTCCGGGCGCAGTTGATGTTCGAGCAACCAGCTCTGGTCCCCGAGCTTCACCGCACCGCCGCCGGCTGGTTCGCGCAGAACGGGCCCCGGTTGACGGCGGTCCGCCACGCCATCACGGCCGGGGACTGGGGCGAAGCGTCACGGTATCTCGTGGAGGACCTCGACTTCGCGAAGCTACTTGTCGGCCGGCGACGTGAGCTACTGACAGGGTTGGTCGCCGACCTTCCCGACGACCTGGACGGAGCGGGTGCCGCGGTCGTCCGGGCCGCCCGGGCGCTGGCAGAGTTCGATGTCGACCTGTGCGCCGCGGAACTGGGCAAGGCCCGGAGCAGCCTGGACCAGGATGTCCCGCATCGGACCCACTTCGACGATCTGGCAATCACCGTGCTGCAAGCGATCTGTACAAGTCTCGAGGCGGATGTCAACCCGGCGCTGGACGCCACGCTCGCCGCCGAGGCGGCCGTCACCGCGGCATCGGCGGGATCGAGCGCCCTGCATCCGGAGGTGAAGATACTCGTTGCCGGATGCAAAGGCCGGGCACTCCTCCAGCGAGGGGACCTCCGCGGAGCCTCGGAGGCGTTCGCCGAGGCGATCGCGATCGCCGACGACGCCGGTCTGCACGAGGCCCTCGCGGACGTCTTGGGGATGGCCGCGCTGGTGGAGGCGGTGTGGGGACATCTGCGTCGCGCCGGCGAGCTCGCGCAGCAGGCGACCACGCTGGCCGAGTCCGAGGGTCACCTGGATGAGCCGCAGTCGGCGATCGTGGCCCAGGCCTGGGTGAGTGCCGACCAGGCCGACGTCACGTCGGCCCGGGACCTGGTGCATCGCGCCAGGAATGCCGAACCGACGTTCGATGCGCGAGTTCTGGCCGTCTTCGAGGCTTTGGTCCGCGCAAGAGTTCTCCGGTCCGAAGGGGACGCCGAGCTGGCCCAGGCTGAGCTGACGGCGGCCGCCGACAGCTACGGTGCTGGGATCGACGACTGGCTCGGCCAGTTGCTCGTGGTGGACGAGGCGAAGATTCTCGTGGCCCAGCACCTGCCACATGAAGCAATCGCCGTGATCGAGGAGTCTCCTGGCCGCGCCCAGGTCGAATCGATCCTGGTACTGCGGCGGGCGGCGACCGAGACCGGCGAGCAGGGCCCTCCCCTGCCGTCCCAGCTCAGGCAGCGGGCCACATCCCTGGCGACGCAGGTCGACAGGTGGCTGGTTCAAGCCGCGGAGTCGATCCGAGCCGGTGACTCCGGCAGGAGCGGCCTCCAGGTGGAGCACGCCTTGAGGCTGGCCGCGCCCGAGCACCTCCGCCGTCCGTTCTCGGACGCGCCGCCACGACTGCGGAAGTTGCTCCAGCCGACCGGCGAACTGATGCGGCGTCACGCCTGGCTCCGCACGCCGGCACCGGAGCACGACGGTGCGGCGGATCAAGCGAGTCGGCGGACACGCTACGACCTGGTCGTCACCGTCACCTTGAGCAGCAAGGAGCACGAGGTGCTGGAGTACCTCGCCGAACTGCTGACGACCGAAGAGATCGCCAACACCATGCACGTCTCGGTCAACACGGTTCGCAGCCACGTGCGGAGCATCCTGCGCAAGCTGAGCGCCTCCCGGCGCAATGAGGCAGTACGGCGAGCATGGGAGCTGGGACTGCTGCCCCAACGCCCTGAGACCTGACGAGCAGGGCAGTATTCGCACCGTCATCCTGCTGGTATGAAGCCGTGGAGAACCCGCCGCATTAGCTTGAAGGGTCCGCCGGTCCCCCGGAGGTGAGAGGTGACAGAGGCGACCTTCGCGGTCCTCGCGCTCCTCGTCCTTGTCTGGGCAGTGACGTCGGATCTCCTGGCCCGCCTGAACATCACCGGCCCGCTCGTGTTCACCGTCGCCGGCTACGCGCTGGGCAATCCCGACAGTGGCCTTCTCTCAGTGGACGTCGAGGCGCCGTCCATCCACCGGATCGCGGAACTGACGCTGGCGCTGCTGTTGTTCTCGGATGCCGCCCGAGTCAACGTGTCACGACTGAAACGAGACATTCGCCTGCCTGGCCGTCTGCTGGCGTTCGGCCTTCCGGTGTCCGTGATCCTGGGCTCATTGCTGGCCGCCTGGCTCTTCGACGATTTCACCTGGGCGCTTGCAGGCTTCGTGGGCGCCACGCTGGCGCCCACTGACGCTGCACTCAGTGCCCAGGTGATCAACGATCGCCGGATCCCCTTGCGCCTGCGTCGCGCACTCAATGTGGAGAGCGGTCTCAACGACGGCATCGTCACACCTGTCGTCACGTTCACGCTGGCTGTCGCCGCGGGACAACTCGGGATAGACAGTCACGACGGCGCCGCCGACCACGGCGGCGGAGCGTTGCTCGAGCTGGCCGTCGGTCTCCTCGTCGGCCTGGTGATCGGGGCAGGAAGCGCCTGGCTGCTGACGGTCGGTCCCCGGCGCCATTGGATGGGTACGGGCGCACGGCGCCTCGGCACACTTGCGGCCGCCCTCAGCAGCTTCGCGCTCGCCGTCGCGTTCAGCGGCAACGGCTTCATCGCAGCGTTCGTCGCCGGCATCGCCTTCAGGGCCGCACTGGACCAGGAAGTTGTCGACGCGGACACCGCCGTCGAGCTACCGGAGCTCCTCGGTGAGGTCCTGGCACTCGCCGCCTGGTTCCTCTTCGGAGCCGCGCTGGTGCCGATCGCCCTTCACAACTTCGACCTGACGCTCCTCGCGTACGCCGTACTGAGTCTGACCGTGGTCCGGATGGCTCCGGTCGCCCTGTCGCTGCTCGGAACGGGTCTGGACCGCAGGACCGTTGTGTTCATGGGATGGTTCGGCCCGCGCGGTCTGGCATCGGTGGTGTTCGCGCTCCTGGCGATCGAGCAGCTCGGCGACATCCCGGTGGTCGAGCGAGCCGTCGCCGTCGTCGCGCTCACGGTGCTCTTGAGCGTGGTCCTCCACGGTGTCACGGCCGGCCCGCTCGGACGCCGCTACG
The DNA here is from genome assembly GCF_004365355.1 of Kribbella pratensis. Classification (GTDB taxonomy): domain Bacteria; phylum Actinomycetota; class Actinomycetes; order Propionibacteriales; family Kribbellaceae; genus Kribbella. Next base: position 2,534,595 of record NZ_SODP01000001.1, read on the forward strand.
TCCACGGCGAACAGGCTGACGAAGACCAGAGCGCCGGCCCCCGATCACGACGCCCCGCCCATAACTATCCGCAACCTCCGACACCCTTCCGAAGCGACCAGCCATGACCGCTGGGCACGGCCGGCAACACCGCCCGGGATTGGGTTCACCGTTTGGGGGTACGGTGGTCCCGTTCAGTTCCGGGAATGCCGCGGCGACGCGAAGAGTCAGAAGGCTTCAAACCATGGGCTCCGAGCCCGGCGATGAGGTCGATCCTTCATTGATCGACAGCGTGGAGACCGCCGCGCTCAGAGAGCAGGCAGTCGGTGTACTGGCCGAGCAACACCAGATCGAGCTGACCGAGGCACGCATGCTGCTGCTCGTGCTGGCGGAATATCTCGGCCGCTCGCCCGACACCGTGGCCGCGGAGATCCTCGACAGCGCAGCCGCGCGCCGCGCGGCGATCGACGATCCGCCTCAGGCCGAGGACTTCGCGCCGGAATGAGGACTCCCAGGACACGCGCGATCGTGCGGTCCCCGGATGGTTTCGGCTCTTGGCGCCAGCCGCCCCTCAGAGGATGACGTCAAGAGCCGGCGACGGTGAGGGTGCGGATCGATGCCCCGTCCGTGATCGCACGCTCCGCCTGCACTGTCGACGCTAGGACCGCCCGGACCACTTTGCCTCATCCCTGGTGGACGAACTCGTCCCGTCCGCCCGGCTCGTCCCGCCGGGATGAGGTCCCGGAGGTCGCCGGTCCCTACGCTCGACAACCAGTCTTGGCGTGCGGAGTGCTCGTCCTGAGAGTCCTCCGGAGCGGACGCGGCACCGACGGACCGCGCCGGGACAGGCCCTCGTGAAGGAGGCACCCCGACGTGGGCGCACATCCCGTACTCCGTTACCTGCGGTCGGAGCGGCCGGACCTGCGTGCCGATGTGGTCGCCGGTCTGCCGGGCGCGATCAGCAGCGTGCCGGACGGCATGGCGTGCGCGGTACTCGTCGGGGTGAACCCGATCCATGGCCTGTATGCGAGTTTCGCCGGTCCGGTCGCGGGCGGGCTGACGTCAAGTACCCGGCTGATGGTGATCACCACGACCACGGCGGCGTCGCTGGCGGCCGGGTCGGCACTGGAACGGGTGGAACCTGGAGACCGGCCGGATGCCCTGGTCCTGCTGACGATCATCGCCGGCGTGGTGATGGTCCTGGCGGGGATCGCACGGCTGGGGCGTTACACGCGGTTCGTGTCGCACTCGGTCATGATCGGCTTCCTGACCGGGATCTCGGCCAACATCTTCTTCGGCCAGATCCCCGACCTCACCGGCGCGCAGGCCAGTGGAGAATTCCCGCTGGCCAAGGCGCTGGACGTCGTACTCCATCCGTCGCGGATCGACGTCGCATCCCTGCTGGCCGGGCTGACGGCCCTCGGAATCCTCTTCGGCCTGTCCCGGACGAGGCTTCGGGCGGTGAGCGCACTGGTCGCGCTGGTTGTCCCGACCGCGATCGTGATGATCGTCGGCGCCGATTCGGTGGCACGGGTGGAGGACGTCGGGCAGATTCCGCGCGGTGTTCCGCTGCCGCACCTCCCGAGCCTCGGGCTGTTGTCGTTCTCACTGGTGACCGGCGCGCTGGCCGTCGCAGCCATCGTTCTCGTCCAGGGCAGTGGGGTCGCCGAAGCCGCACCCAACCGCGACGCAACCGTCTCGAACCCGAACCGGGACTTCATCGCCCAGGGCGTCGGCAACCTCGCGGCCGGGTTCTTCCGCGGTCAACCGGTCGGCGGTTCCGTCGGCCAGACCGCCCTCAACCAGGCAGTCGGCGGCCGCACCAGATGGGCCGCGATCTTTTCAGGACTGTGGATGCTGGTCATCCTCGCGGCCTTCTCCGGCGTGGTCGGCCTTGTCGCGATGCCGACCCTGGCCGCAGTACTCGTCTTCGCGGCCGCCGGTTCGCTCCGGCCGGGCGAACTGAGGACGATCCTGCGCACCGGCCCGACGTCGCAGATCGCGATCGTCTCGACCTTCTTCGCGACCTTGTTCCTTCCGGTCGCCGCCGCCGTCGGAATCGGCGTGACGCTGTCGCTGCTGCTCCAGCTCAACCAGGGAGCGATGGATCTCAAGGTCGTCGAACTGAAGCCGGCCGGCGACGGCCGGTGGATCGAGCACCCGGCACCCGAGGTGCTGTCGAGCCATCAGACGATTGTGCTCGACGTGTACGGCAGCCTGCTCTACGCGGGTTCCCGCACTCTCGGTGTCCACCTGCCCGATCCGGCCGGCGCCGAGGCACCCGCCGTCGTACTCCGGCTTCGTGGCCGGACGGCAGTCGGTGCAACCTTCGTGAAGGTTCTGGCCGACTACGCCGCCGCCCTGCACGCGGTAGGCGGCCGGCTGTACCTCAGCGGCGTCGACCACGGCCTTGCCGAGCTGCTGCGTCGTACCGACCGGGTGGACGTCTCCGGACCGGTCCGGGTCTTCGAGGCCAGCGAGCTGGTCGGGGAATCGACCGCAAAGGCACTCAACGAAGCGGAGACCTGGGCGGTCGGCCATCGCGGCGATGTCCCGGATCGGTAAGCGGGTAAGGGGTGTAGGGGTTGGCCGGGAGGGTGTCCGGAAGGTAGGGACTTTTGGCCCTACTGGCACGGCTGCCGGCAGCTGACTGTGGACGGGTGGACGGTTGTGTCCGCTGTCTGGAGGCGCACCATGAGCACCGTGCAACAGTTCGACAGGTCCCGGCTGCAGATCCTCAGCGCCGCGGATTGTCTGCGGTTGCTCGCGTCGGTTCCGCTCGGGCGGCTGGTCTACACGTACGCCGGTCTGCCGGCGATCCGGTTGGTGAACTTCGTGCTCGACGACGACACGATCGTGTTGAACACGGGTGAGGGCGAAAAGTTCCGGGCGGCCGAGCGGGGCGATGTGGTCGCGTTCGAGGCCGACGACACGGATCTCGAGCGTCACGTGGGTTGGACTGTGACGGCTATCGGGCACCTGTCGGTCGTCTCGGCCGACGAGGGCGCCGAGCTGCGGCACCGGCTGCCCTTGCACTCGTGGCTTCCGATGGACGACCCGCAACTTGTCCGCCTCGGCATCGAGTCTGTCGAGGGCCGCCGGCTGCTTCCTTGGGCTCAGCGTCCTCGATCGCAATAGTTCACAGCACCCGATGACGATGCGTAGGGTTGTCGTGTGGCCGATGGGGCGGGGCGGGGTAGCTGGGACGAGGGGGCGCTGGAGTACGCCGGTCTGTCCCGCGTGCGCCTCGATGCCCTGCTGCAGGAACTGCTCGGACGCGTCGACGAGATCATGGACTACCAGGAACGCCTGCGGGCCCTCCTCGACGCAGTCGTCGGCATCGGCGCGGACCTCGACCTGAACAGCACCCTGGACCGCATCGTCACCGCCGCCTGCGAACTCGCCGGAGCCCGGTACGGCGCACTCGGCGTCGTCGGCCCCGACGGCAAACGGCTCGTCCGCTTCATCACCCACGGCGTGACCGACCAGGAGATCGCCGCCATCGGCCCGTACCCCGAAGGCCACGGCATCCTCGGACTCCTGATCGAACACCCCGAACCGATCCGCCTCCACGACCTCGCCCAGCACCCCAGGTCGTACGGCTTCCCGAACAACCACCCGCCGATGAAGAGCTTCCTCGGCGTCCCGATCCGCACCCGCGAACACGCCTTCGGCAACCTTTACCTGACCGAGAAGACCGGCGGCGCAGACTTCACCGAGGACGACGAACACACCGTCACGGCCCTGGCCACCGCCGCCGGCGTCGTGATCGACAACGCCCGGCTGTACGCCGATACCGAGCAACGCCGGCGCTGGCACGAGGTCACCGCGGAGATCACCCAGCTGATGCTCGGCGACTTCGACACCGACCAGGCGCTGCGACTCATCGCGAAGCGCTCCTGCGAGGTCTCCGGCGCCCAGGTCGCCGCCGTACTGCTTGCCGACGGCGACGAGCTGGTCGTTCGCGCCGTCGACGGTCCGCCGCAGTTCACCCGGTACGTCGGACGCCGCATCCCCGCCGACCTGCCGGTCATCGGCCGCGCCACGTCAGGCACCGGCGAGCAGATCGTGATCGAGGACCTCGCGCAGTTCCTGAAGGACGGCGGCGGGCTGTCCGAGTTCCCCGAGGGCGTCACGCTCGCGCGGACCACGATGGCCCCGCTGCCTCCCGGTAATACCGGCACCGGCGGCCTGCTGGCTGTCGCCGTCGAGCAGGGCGCGAACTCCCGCGTCGCCGAAGGCGCCGGCCTGGTGCGGATGTTCGCCGGGCAGGCCACCCTCGCCCTCGACCGTGCGCGGGCGCAACGGGACCGCGACATGCTCGCCGTACTCGAGGACCGTGACCGGATCGCCCGCGACCTGCATGACCTGGTGATCCAACGGCTGTTCGCGACCGGCCTGCAACTGCAAGGCATGCACCGACTCGTCCGGCCCGAGCATCAGCAACGACTCAGCCGCGCGGTCGAGGACATCGACGCCACCATCCACGACCTCCGGGCCGCGATCTTCGAGCTCCAGCAGACTCCCGATTCCAGCTCGCTGCGGAGTGACGTGCAGACGCTCGTCGCGGAGTACTCCGAGCCGCTGAGCTTCCGGCCCAAGCTGATCTGCACCGGCCCGATCGACACCGTCGTCCCCGCAGCGGTACGACCGCAGATCCTCGCCACCGTGCGGGAATCATTGTCGAACGTCGTCCGCCATGCCCAAGCATCAGAGGTGACCGTCGAGATCACCGTTGACGGCGGGCACGTCGTCGCGCGAATCTCCGACGACGGCACCGGCATCCGCGCCAGCACCCGCAGGAGCGGCCTGCGCAACCTGACCGAGCGTGCGCAGGCGCTCGGAGGCACCGTGCGCGTCCGCGACAACCAACCGCACGGCACCGTCGTGGAACTCACCGCACCAACTGACTAACGGCCCGGCAAGTCGGGACTCTTGCCCGCGGCGCAAGCTGCCTCTCACCGGCGAACCTGAAAGGGAGAACCAGTGGGAGGAGCCCCCAGTGTCCGAGCAACTGCCGACCGAGGACGTAGAGGTCCTGCTCGCGGCGGCCATCGCCGCGCCGAGCATGCACAACACCCAGCCGTGGCGGTTCGAGGTCGACGGCCGCGTGATCGACATCTTCGTGGACGGATCGCGCAAGCTGCCCGCCGAGGACCCGACCGGCCGGGCGATGCGGATCGCCGCCGGCGCCGCGGCGTTCAACCTGCGGTGTGCGGCCGAGACCCTCGGGTACGGCACCTGGTTCGGGCTGGCACCGTACCCGGAGGAACCCGATCTGCTGGCCCGCATCGTCATCGAGCCCACCGAGGCCCGCAACGACGAACTGTGTGACCTGGCCGCGCAGATCCCGTACCGCCACACCGACCGCCACCCGGCCGACGCCACGCCGCTGGCCGACGACGTGCGGGTCAAGCTCATGCAGGCGGCGTACGGCGAGGGCGCCCAGCTCACCTGGCTCGGCGACAGCGAGGTTCACGCCGTCCTCGATCTGGTGCTCGAGAGCGACCTGCGCGAGGTTCACGACTGGCACCGGCGGGCCGAACGCGCCCATTGGGTCGGCGGCGATCGTGTCGCCGACGGTGTGCCCAGCGCGGCCCTCGGACCGCGATCGACCAGTTATCCCGCGGCTGTGCGGGACATGGGTACCCGGCCGGCCGATCGGCTCCGCGACGAGCGACGGTTCGAGGAGCACCCCGAGCTCGCCGTACTCTCCACCGACTTCGACGAACCGGCCGACCAGGTCACCGCCGGTGCCGCCCTCGAGCGCGTGCTGCTGGCCGCGACCCGGGCCGGCGTCAGCGCGTCCTTCCTCAACCAGCCGCTCGAGTTCGACGAGTTGCGCAGGAAAGTGCAGCGCCTGACCGAGCGACCGGGCCATGCCCACATGATCATCCGATTCGGCCGCAGCCGGAGCCACAGCGGCACCGCTCGGCGACCGGTCGCCGACTTCCTGCCGAAGGAGGAGTCATGACCGCACTGCGCGAGGAGGTCGACCGCTGGGAGGCCGACCTCGAGAACATCGCCGAAGCCAGCCAGTACAACGACTGGTTCCTCGAGGAGCGGCGCCTGGCCGAAGCTCTGCACACGATCACCGCCTTCCGCGCGCACATCGTCCCGGCACTGACCTCGCGGCAACCGCCCGACAAGGTGATCGTCACCGAGATCGAGCAACTGCTCGACGCCCTCGAAGTGCTCCGTGACGACCTGTACAGGACAGTTCATCCGCCCGACTCGTACCTCGAGGTCGCGCAGAAGGTCGCCGCACTGCGCTCCCTGACCCGAGTCGCTGCCAGGAGGCTCTGATGGCCAAGAAAGTGCTGGTCGCCTACGCCAGCAAGATGGGTGCGACCGCAGACATCGCCGAGGTGATCGGCGACGAACTGCGCAACCATGGGCACGACGTGGATGTCCTCGACGTCACCACCGTGAAGGGCATCGAGCCGTACGACGCTGTCGTGGTCGGCAGCGCGCTGTACATCCGGCGCTGGCGGAAGGAGGCTGTGCGGTTCCTGCGGCACCACGTCGACGAGCTTCGCGCACGCCAGGTGTGGTTGTTCCACAGCGGCCCTGTCGGCCCCGACAAGGATCAGGACGAGACGATGCCACCGGCCGTTCGGCACCTGGCGCACAAGATCGGCGCGACGCCCGCGGTGACCTTCCCGGGCCGTCTCGAACGTGCCACCGCCAAAGGCTTCCTGGCCCGTCGTCTCGCGGCCGGCGACCTGGCCGGCGACTCGCGCGACTGGGTCAAGGTCCGCGCCTGGGCCGCCGACATCAGCGCGGCCCTCGACGCCACGGAACGCAGCAGCTGGCATCGGCCTGTCGCCACGCCACCAGCCGGGAACTTCCTCGGCTGAGTCAGCCCTGCGGGTGATTCTTCGTGTGCTCGATCGCGAAGACGGCGGCTTCGGTCCGGCGTTCGAGGTTGAGCTTGCGTAGCAGGGAGGAGACGTAGTTCTTCACGGTCTTCTCGGCCAGGAACAGCGACTGGGCGATCTGGCGGTTGGTCTTGCCTTCGGCGATCTCGGCCAGGATCCGGCGTTCCTGCTCGGTCAACGTCGCGTACCTCGGGTCCTCCGCCTCGACCGGATGGCGCAGACGATCCAGGACCTTGGCGGTCATCGACGGGTCCAGCAGCGATTCGCCGGCCGCGAGACGGCGTACGGCATCGACCAACGCCTGACCGTGGATCTGCTTCAGCAGATATCCGGCGGCGCCGGCCATGATCGCGGTGAACAGCGCCTCGTCGTCGGAGAACGACGTCAGCATCAGACAGGCGGGCGGCTCATCCATCTGCGAACGGACCTCCCGGCAGACGGTGATGCCGTCGCCGTCGGGTAGCCGCACATCCAGGACGGCGACATCGGGACGTACGGCGGGGATCCGCGCGATCGCTTCCGCAGCCGTCCCCGCATCGCCGACGACCTCGATGTCGGGCTCCGCGTCGAGCAGCTGGTGCAGTCCCAGCCGGACCACTTCGTGGTCGTCGAGCAGGAACACCTTGATCGTCATCACCGTCTCCTTGGTGTCACGCGCCGTACCCGCCCGGTCGAGCGCTCGCCCCAGCATCTCGCCGCGACCACGCTACCCGCCAGGGACCAGGGTCCCGGGCTCTCCGGGACCTTCGGCAGGCCGGCGGTCCGGGACTTCCGAACCTCCCCACGACGGGACGGAGGGGCTCACCGGTCCGGTGAGTCCCTCCGTCTGTTGGGTTCATATGTCCAGCTCGTGCTCGCGGAGGCGGGCGCGAGCTTCATCGAAGTCCTCGCGACCGATCTCGCCGGCGACGAAACGGCGCTCGAGGATCTCCAGCGGCGACGGCAGGCTCGGCGGCTGCCGACCTGCCTGGTGACCGGGATGACGAATCAGCCGGACCGCGGCCCACACCGAGCCGCCCAGGACCAGGATCCACAGGACCGGCAGCGTCATCGACCAGAACAGGGTGCCCGCCGTGGAGTGCATCATCAGGCGACCTTGGCCGAACTGGTGAGCAGCCGGCCGAGTTCCTCGCCCCACCGCTGCGCACGTTCGATCTCGACGTCCCGGATCGGGCCGGTCGTCTCGTTCACGAAGAAGCTGTCCGTGCTCAGCAGCCGGAAACCCATCCGGCGCAGGACCTTTGCCGCCGACCGTGCCGCCGATCCCGGCAACCGGCGTACCTTGGCGATCCGGGTGTCGAACGTCGCCGCCTGTGGCGCGTCCGCGCGTCCGGCGGGCTCCAGCGCCGCCAACCACTCACGGATGCCGACGTCGATCGGCGTCACCAGGTCGCCCTGCTTGAACGCCTCCTGACGGGTGGACAAGCGGCTCATCGAGAACGCGTGCGTCGGTCCTCCGACGACCAGCAACCGAACCCCCTCGGGTACGGCGCTGGGCGCCTGATTCACGGCGACCGTCTCGGCCGGCACGTACTGCCGAAGACCGTCGCGGATCGCGCGCGCGATCCGCTCGGTGTTGCCGAACATGGACTCGTACACGATCAGCGCACGAACTGTCCCGGACATGGTGTTGCCTCCGATCAATGCGTCGGTACGGCGGTCTGCGCGTGCAGGCCGGCCCGTTCCGTGTCTGTCAGGTGGTGGGGCACGATCGCGATCGGACACGTCATCGCAGCGACCGAGCGCCGGGCGACCGGGTCGTTCGACAACGCGCCGCTGTGCGCGCCGACAACGACCAGACCGACGTCGGCGCTCTCGTGCACGAGGGCGGCCGCAGGCTGCCGACTGCTCAGGAAACGCGTGACCTGGACGGCCGGGAACCGGCTGGTCCACGGCGCCAGGGTCTCGGACAACATGTAGTCCGCCCGGCTGAGCCAGGAGCACTCCGGATCCTCGTCGGAGCAGGCGGGCTCGGACGGCGCTCCGGCATGGACGACGATCAGGTCGCCTTCGCGCCCGGCCGCGACGCCGAAGGCGAACTCAAGTGCCTCGCTCGACAACGCCGTACCATCGATGCCGACGGCAACCTTCCGGTCGGCCAGGCAGGCCTTCCACGACATCGGCACGACGACCACAGGGCAGCCGGCGCGGGCGGCCAGCGTGAGGTTGGCCTGGGTGTGCACCAGCCGCTGCGGACCGCGGCTGCGCGATCTTCCGACCACCAGCATCCGCGCCTTCCGCGCTGCCTGGGCCAGAACCCGCAGCCGCGAGCCCTCCTCGGTGACCGCGGCCAGCTCGGTCGCGTACCCGTCATGGTGACGCACATGTGCGACCGCGGCCCGGACCGCTTCGTCGGCCAGCTCGGCCGGCGACTTCGGGGCGTACCCCGGCATCATCGGCGAGTACGAGCCGTGCGCCGAGTACGGAGCGACGAGAACCAGCTCCGCACCCACCCGAAGCGCTTCGGCGGATGCATAGTCCACCACACGACGGTTCTCCGCGCTTCCGTCGACCTCGACCACGACGGGTCCGGTCCGGTTCCAGTCACTCATTGTTCTCACCTCAGGATTGCGCAGGGACGACGGCCGGCGGGCACGTCGCGTGGTCCAGGACGGATCAGGTCACCGCAGCTCGATCCCCGGAGCCTGGAAGTTCTGCCGGTGCTGCGTGGCACTCATGGTGTCGTCCTTTCACTGGTTTCCGACACCTCGATCCTCACCGCTCGCGACGACAACGGTCAGAGCCGTTGTCACCTCACGCGCAGGACCAAACGTCCTGCGGAACCCAGGCCGTATGCCGCTGCCTGCCCTCCCGCCGCGGCCGGATGATGGAAGACGAGCCCCGGGAGGTTTCCATGTCTACCGAACTGCCTGTGCTGGTCGGGATCGACGGATCGCGTGACGGACTGATCGCGCTCACCTGGGCGGCGTCGTACGCCGTGTTGCACGGAGCGTCGCTGCACGCGGTGTACGTGATGGACGACGAGCGTCCGGTGCCCGTCGGTCCGCTGCCGACCGAACCGGATGACGGCACGGAGGTGATCGACGACGCGCTCCAGGAACTCGAGCGGATCGGGTTCGGGAGCGCGTCACTCGAAGTGCGGCACGGGCATCCGGCCCAGGTTCTCCTGCAGCTCGCCGAGCGATCGCAGGCGCTGGTCGTCGGCCGGCGCGGCATGGGCGGCTTCGCCGAGCTCGTCCTCGGGTCCACCTCGCAGGCATGTACGGCGCTCGCGACCGCGGTCCCGCTGATCGTCGTACCCGACACCTGGGACCCCGCGGCGCCTCGGCACGGGCGCATCGTCGTCGGCATCGACGGATCCCCGGAATGCCAGGACGCGCTCCGATTCGCCTTCGAGCTGGCCGACGCGACCGACGCCGAGATTCACGGCGTCCACGCGATCGAGGTACGCCAGAACTATCCGGATCCAAACAACTGGTTCGACCAGAGTCAGCAGCCGTGGATCGACACTGCCGACGAGTTGCTGACCGACACCCTCGAGGGCTGGACCGTGAAGTACCCCGACGTCCCGATCCAGCATCGTGGCGTCACCGACCACCCCGTCCTCGTCCTGTCCCGCGAGTCCAAGGACGCGGACCTGGTCGTCGTCGGAGGCGTCGGCCGGACCGCATTCTCCGAGCTGCGGATGGGGTCGGTCGCCCGCGGGCTGCTCTACCACTCACAGTGCCCGGTCGCCGTCATCCATCACCCGGAGTTCTGACCTCCCGGAATGCGTCAGCGGTGTGCGGCCCAGTCGTTCCAGCTCGCCTTCGCGCCGGAGTCGCCGATGCGTACGACGTCGTACACGGCCGCGGCCGAGACCAGCACGGCGACGACCGTCAGCGTTGCGGTGACCGCACCCGAGGCCGGCGCGAGAAAGGTGCGCTTGGCCGGCGTCCGTCCGCCGCTCTCGCGCTGTCGCCACCACACGAGGACTGCCAGCACGGCCGCCACCGCGACCGCCGCGTAGATGGCCGTGTCGCCGAGCTCGGTGTGCCGGTGGATGAGCGGGGTGGGTGTCAGTCGGTGCTCCAGCCACTCGCCGGCACTCGTCGTGATCGGCACCAACACAACCACCAGCAGCGACAGGATCGCGTTCGGACCGGCGAGCCGGCGCCTGGCCGCGGGCCACAGCGCGGTGAGCGCCAGGAGGGCCGCGGACAGCGGTAGCAGAACCACGATGGCGTGCACGAGGAGGACGTGGGCGGGGAGCCCGTTGACTGTCTGCATCACGTTCCTTCAGGTCGGAGCGGTTCGGAACGCCCAGGCTGGCAGCGCGATCTTGGGGAATTCTTGGAAAGCCTCAGCCGGCGGCCCGGAAGTGTGCGGCGTCCAAGGCTGACTGCAGCGAACGGCGGTAGCCGTCCGAGGTGAACGTTGCCCCTGACACCGTGTCGATGTGGGCGCTCTGTGCGGAGATCGCCTCCTGCTCCAGCTGAGGTAGCGCGAACGAGCTGATCTCGCGGTCGCGGCCGCCGGACGACGGATACACCAGTGCGTTCACACCGACCAGCCGGTGGCTCCGGATCGTGATCCGCACCTGCACCGGCCCGTACCGCGTGCCTTCCGACGTACCGTTCGCCGTCAGATCGCCGGTCCCCGACGACGTGCTGACAACGCCGGGCGTCGCCGTCACAACGGGCCGGCTCGAGACGTGGTTCCGGCTCGTCGGAAACAGGAAGAGCACGACGAGCAGTACGCCGGTTCCTCCGCCGACCAGGAGATTGCGCCGCAGCCGCTCCGAATGCGCCGTCATCGCGCTCCGGCCTTGTGCGCGGCGTCCAGTGCGGACTGCAGTGACTGGCGATAGCCCTCCGAGGTGAAGGTTGCTCCCGACACCGTGTCGATCTGCGCGCTCTGTGCGGCCATCGTCTCCTGGTTGAGCTGGGGTACCGCGTAGCCGTTGATCTGGTCCGTCTGCCCGTCACCGCTCGGGTGTTGCAGAGTGTGCACCTTGCTGATCCGCCCGCCGCGCACAGTGATCCCGACCTGCACCGGGCCGTACTGCGTGTCGACGACGCCACCTGCCACGACAACCGACGTGGCAGCTGGTCTCGTCGGTTGTGGGGTCGAGGTGTGGGCTGTCGGCTTGGGCCGCGGCGCAGAGGTTCGTGCGCGGCTCCTGCTCGACGGTGGCGAGACACGGCCGGACGTCTGCCCCGGTGGCTCGGAGCTGACCACTGCGGCAGATCCACTGACCGGGTGTTGCGGCTGGACGCTCGCTCGGAACGCGACGGCGACCACCGCCGTGGTCGCCACCGTCATCAGCAGCTTGATCCCACGCCTCACGCACGCACTCCCTTCACCACGAGAACCGCTCCTGATGCAACTGGTTGGCCGGCAGCCCGAGCTCGAGCGCAGCCGCACACACTGCGTCCATCCACTGGTCCGGACCGCAGACATAGACGTCGTACCGCTCGATCCCGGGCACGAGATCCCACATCGCATCCGCGTCGGACCAGGTCTTCGCGCTCTCCGGAAGCCACGACACGCGCTTCCGCTGCCGAGGCCCGAGCACGTACTGCAGGGTGATCCCGCGTCGCACCGCGAGCTGTTCCAGCTCGTCGCGGAACACCAGGTCCTCGGCGCTGTGCGCCCGGTAGACGAGGACCGCGTCGCCCGGCCGATAGTCCAGCTCCTCCAGCAGAGCGCGCAGCGGCGTGATACCGATGCCGCAGGCAAACATCGCCACCCGGTCGGTCACCCGCCGCTCGGCGGTCAGCCGGCCGTAGGGACCCTCAACGGCGACCCGTGTGCCGGGCCGCAGCCGCGCCAGGCGACTGCTGCCGTCACCGGCCGCTTTGGCGGTCACCCGGAGCCGGTCCGGCGCCGGGGACGCCGACAACGAGTACGGGTTGCCCCGTGACCATCCCGGACCGTCGAGGAACCGGAAGACGAAGTACTGCCCGGCCCGGACCGGCATCCGATGCAGCCCACGCCCGCCGAGCAGCACCGTCACCACGCCAGGCGCCTCGTGGACCACCTCGCGCACGGTCAGCCCGTGCCGCAACGTCCGCCACAACGGCAGCGCGAACCGGAACAGCACGATCGCACCGAGGGCCACCCCGTACGCCGACCACCAGTACAGGCGCGCCATCCGCGAGGAGGTGAAGTCCGCACCGGTCCAGATCTCATGCGGTATGGACAGCCCGACCCCGATGTACGCGTACAGGTGCAGCAGGTGCCACGACTCGTACCGCAACGCCTTCCGCGCCGCCCGCAGTGACGTGACGACGACCAACGTGAGCGCCACGCTCGCCGCGGCGGCCAGCAGCATCCCGCCGTACGTCGTGACAACGTTCCACGTCTCCCGGACCAGATTGTCGTGATCGCGCAGCGTGTACCCGACGAGGATCAACGCGATGTGCACCAGCAGGAGGTTGAACGACCAGAAACCGACCAGCCGGTGGCGGCGCGCCAACTCGTCCTGACCGTAGCTCCGCTCGATCATCGGCACTCTGGCCATCAGGAACACCTGCACCAACAACAGGTCCGCAGCGACCAGTCCGGACAGCCGGCCCAGCGACGTGAACAGGTCAGCCGGTCCGCTCGCGAGCAATTGCAGGCCGCGTCCGGACACCCACAGTGCGATCACGACCAGCACGCTCGCCCAGCAAAGCACTCCGGCGACGTCGCGCCACCAGGACGGCGTACGGCGCGGCCGGCGGCGTACATGCGCGATCCGCGGCCGGTTCACGGCCGGCGTGGAATCGCGGTACGTCATGCTCCGACGATGACCGCCGATTCTTAGCCGTTCCTTGGACCGGCATTCTCGAGCGCGGGCAGCACGAGCTCGAACGTCGCCCCGACCTCGCTCGGCGCCAGCCGGAGCCGACCGCCGAGCCGGTTCGCCACGTCGTGCGCGAGGGCCAGCCCGAGCCCGTAGTGTGGCCGCCCGGCACGGTGGCCGCCCGAGTCGAACCTTCGGAGGACCCGCTGCGCCGCCTCCGGGCCGATCCCGGGACCCGTGTCACTGACCGCGAGGATCACCTCGCCACGCTGCCGCCGTACCGTGATCCGCACCGCGCCGTCGCGTGGCGTGTGGTCGATCGCATTGTCGACGAGGGCGATCGTGGCGCGCCTGATCGCGCTGGGTGATCCAAGGGCAGGCGCAGAGTCACGATCACTGTCCCAACTCAGCCGTACGCCGGCCTGCTCGGCGTGCGCCCCCGCGGTGTCGGCCACGCCCCGGGCAACATCGACCAGGTCAACCGGTTCGTACTCCGCGGCGCTCCGCGGGTCCGCCGCAGCCAGCAGATCGTCGACCACCTCGGCCAGCCGGCGGGTGTCGTCGACCACGCCGTCAGCATCGTCCAGCACGTCCGCGCTCGCACCGCTGCGGCGCAACGCCCGGCCCAGCACCTGCGCTCGCGTGCTCAGCAGCGTCAACGGCGTACGCAGCTCATGACCGGCGTCGGCGACGAACGCGCGCTGCAGCGTCAAGGCCTGCGCGAGTGGCCGCACCGCACGTCGCCCGATCAGAACGCCGAGCAGTCCGGCCAGCAGCAGACCGAGCACCGCTGCGAAACCGGTCGCCTGCAGCAGACGCGTCCGCTCCTTGTGAGCCGTTGCCAGATTCAGGACGGCCTGCACCGGCTTGCCGTTGGTGAGACCGGTGGCGATGCGGTACTCGCCTTCCTCGTTCTCCACCGTGATGAACTGAACCTGGCTAGTGGCTCGTGCCCGCAGCGACGCGAGCTCGGGCAGAAGCTCGTCCGGCAGCCCCGGCGACGCGACCGCGCCCGATGGACCGGTCATCACCAGCCAGGTGCCTGCAGGCGGATCACCGACGTCGTCCGCAGTGGCGATCGCGGACCGGAGCAGGTCGTCGGCCGCACCCGTCTGCCCGCGGACGAACACCAGCGTGACCAGCGCGATCAACAGCAGCATCGCCACTGCGACCAACGCGGCAGCCTGTACGGCGACACCGCGGGCAGCGCGCCGGACCAGCACCTCGTCACCGATCGGCCGTCCGCTCATGACTTCCCCAACCGGTAACCGAGGCCACGTACCGTGCTGATCACACCCCGCCCGAGCTTCCGCCGGCAGTAGTGCACATAGGTGTCCACGACCGTTTCCGACTCCGCTTCGCCGAAGACACGATCGAGCAGGTCGGCGCGGCTGAACACAGCCGTGGGCCGTGCCGCCAGCAACCCGAGCAGCGCGGCCTCCCGCTCCGACAACTCCACGCTCCCACCGTCATCGCGCCGTACTGTGCGGCTTGCCAGATCGAGCCAACCACCTGGTACGGCGAGCTCGACAGCGTGATCCAGATGGCGCCGGAGCAACGCGCGGACGCGGGCGAGCAACTCGCTCAACTCGAACGGCTTGGTGACGTAGTCCTCGGCTCCGGCATCCAGTCCCTCGACCCGGTCCGCAGTGGTCCTGCGCGCAGACAGCACCAGGATCGGAGTGCTGACACCACGGCTGCGCAGCCGCGCGATCAGATCCAGACCCTCCACCGCCGGCAGACCACGATCGACGATCATCGCGTCGACCGGCTGGGTCAGCGCCAGGTGCAGGCCGGTATGTCCGTCGCCGGCCCGCGTCACGTCGTACCCCTCGTCGGTGAGCACCCGCTCGAGCAGACCAGCCAGGTCGGCGTCGTCCTCGACCAGCAGGATCCTCGCCATCACCGGCCTCCCCAGCCGGGAGTCGCGAAGAGATTGCCGTCGGCAAGGATCCCCAGACCTTCGTAGCCGGGCAACACCGCCAGGACCTCGGGCCAGTCGTCCGCGGCAACGAACGCGGCCGTGGCGAGTACGTCGGCGTACTCCAAGGACGGCCCGGTCACCGACACCGACGCCCACCGGGTCTCCACCGGATCACCCGATCGCGAGTCGTACAGGTGCGCGCCGCGCGCCGCCGTACCACTCGTCGCCACCGCTCCCGCGGTCCGCGCCACGGTGGCAAGCACCTGGCCCGGGTCGCGCGGGTCCTGGATGCCGACGGTGAACGGCTCGTCGCTCGGACACACCACGAGCACGTCACCGCCCGCGTTCAGGCACCAGTCCACGTCGTCGACCTCCCACAACCGCGCGCCGGCACGCTCGACCGACCACCCCTTCACCAGCCCCGAAGGATCCCACGTGCCGCCGGGCACTCGAGCGTCGAACAGGCCACCGGTCAGCTCCCGCGCGGTATCGCACCGCTCGGCAACGTCCCGCACGACCGGATCAACACGATCCCAAGCCACCTCGCCCCGGGCCAGCAGGCTCACCGCACTGTCGGCCTTGTACGGCGAGAACACGCGATCAACCTCGACCAGTTCGGCAAAGACCGCCCGCACCGCAGCCTCCGCCTCGGCCGAATCAGCGCCGTCTCCACGAGCGAGCACACTGATCGGCAGCCCCATGATCTGCTCGACCCAGCTCCGCCGCGACACCATGCCCGCAACGGTACGTCGAGCTCCACCAGGCGGCTCGTGTCGCCCCGCCGCCGGGTGACCGCTCTGGCGCCTTCAGTCGGCGATCAATACGTCGTCGACCAGTACGTCGTCGATCGAGCGGCGCGGCGTCGGCGGAACGGCCGGGCCGTAGCCGAACCTGATCACGACCTGCGGGCGCTGCCACGGACCCAGTGGATCGTTGATCTGCCCTCGAAGCTCCTCGTGCTCGATGGCCTGGTTCAGCAACGAAGTCGACACCCCACGCGCAGTTGCCTCGAGCAACACATGCTCCAGCGCCTGTCCCGCGCGCAGCCACTCGATCGGTCCGTCGTACCGGGTCGCGAGTACCGCCAGCTGAGGCTCCTGCTCGAAAGCAGCCACCGGCCGTGCCGCATCGGTCGGCGTGGCCGCCAGATCGCGAACCACTGGGTTGCCCACAGCGGCCCGCGGACGCAGCGCACTGGACGGTACGCCGTCGCTCTCCCGGACCCCACCGACCCAACGCCGCCGCTCCGCGCTTCTCGCCCGGTCGTCGTCGTCGGCTGCCACCGCGTCGTTAGTCGCCATTCGCAACCACCATTGCCGGACCGGCGTATCGATCCATTGCAGGACGGCGCCCTCCACCCGTGCACACAGGTCCAGCTCCACGCGGAGCTGTGCGGGCAGACGTTGGTCGGTGAACGGCTCGCGATTCGTCCGGCGTCCAGCTATGTACGGCGCCAGCGCCATCATCGACTCGTTAGCGCGTCCGCCCAGCTCGACCACCGCGACCAGATCGGGCCGCCGCTGATCGACGAGATGACGGACCTCGGAGCCCATCCCCCGGACCGCAGCGGCAACCCGCAGGTTGAAGATCGCCGCTCCCAGCGAGATGAACAGCATCCGCCGGGACGGATCCTCGGCCGGCAGCTCACGCTCGCGATCGCGGTACACCTCCACCGTCAGCCCCACGAACCGGAACCGCCACGGCTGGGTGTTGTGCATCGACGGCGCCGCCACGGCAGCACGCAACAGCGCGTCCCGGTCGGCGTCCGGCAGCTCGTTCATGCTCCTGGAACCGGTGGACGACCCGGCCCCGCCCACCTCGGCGGGCCTTTCCTGCTGTCCAGGTGCGACGTACTGCATGTTGCATCTCCTTCGCTCCGACAAGCTCACGCCCTTCGAGCGAACACCAATCGTTCCAAGCCTCATAGGGCCGAAAGACCCGTCCGGACCGTGACCGCAGGGCGTCGATGCGCCCAGGGGCGGGCGGACTCGAGTTGGGCGGCGAGGCGGAACAGGGTCCCCTCATCGCCGTAGCGGCCGAGGAAATGTACGCCGATCGGCAGGCCGGACTCGTTCCAGTACAGGGGGACGGACATCGCCGGGTTGCCGGTCAGGTTGGCGACCACTCCGGCGTACCCGACCGTCCGGCCGCCGGCCCGGGCGGCGCGGAGCGGATCCTCCGCAGTCGAGGTGATCTCGCCTATCGTTGCCGGAGGCATCGACATGGTCGGGGTCAGCCACACGTCGATCCCGGTCAGCCACTGCGCCACGACGCGGGCGAAGGCCTGGCAGTCCTCGATCGCCAGCAGATAGGCGGCCGCGGACACCTGGCGGCCTCGGTCCCAGTAGGCCCGGGTCAACGGCTCGAGCTCATCGTCGGACGGAACGCGGCCGAGACGCCGGATCCAGTACTCGACGATCCAGGCTGTCGCGGCATCGAAGACCGTGCCGATCGCCGTACCCACCTCGGAGATCGAGCCGGGCAACTCGGTCTCCACCAGGTCGTGGCCAAGCGACGCGCACAACTCCCCCGCGTCCTCCAGCGCCGCGACACAGTCCGGGTGCGCCGGGCGCCCGTCGGCGGTCCGGGCGGTGTACCCGATCCGCAGTCGCTCCGGATCGGCGCCGACCTCCGCCGCGAACGGGCGTCCCGGCGACGGCAGCCCATACGGATCGCCCTGCATCGGACCTGCCGTGGCGTCCAGAAGCACCGCACTGTCGCGGACCGAGCGGGTCAGCGCGTGCTCGCAGGCCCAACCGCTGATCGCGTCGCCGTACTCCGGGCCGAGCGGATTACGAGCCCTGGTCGGCTTGAGGCCGAACAACCCGCACGCCGAGGCGGGGTAGCGGATCGAGCCACCGAGATCGTTGCCGTGCGCCATCGGCACCATCCGCGCCGCGACCGCCGCCGCCGAACCGCCGCTCGACCCGCTCGTCGACCGGCTCGGGTCCCACGGGTTGCGCGTCGGCCCGAACGCGAGCGGCTCGCAGGCCGGGACCATGCCGAACTCCGGCGTATTGGTCTTTCCGAGAACCACCAGGCCGGCGCGCCGCCACCGGCGTACGAGCTCGGAGTCGACCTGCGACACCAAGCCACGGACGAAACGCGAGCCCTCGCTGAACGGAGCCCCGGCAATCTCGACGACCAGATCCTTCGCCAGGAACGGTACGCCGGACAGCGGCCCGACCGGCCCGACCGGCCTGACTGGCAGAGTCCGAGCCGCCTCGAGCGCCTCGTCGTACAAGGGTGTGATGACCGCGTTGAGCGTCGGATCGAGGTCCTCGATGCGCTCGATCGCAGCCGAGATGAGCTCGTACGGCGTGACCTCGCCGCGACGGACCAGGTCCGCCTGGGCGACAGCGTCGAGCTCGCCGAGCTCGTCCGCGAGTGGTGTGATCATGTCGGCTCCTCATCGACGGTCCTACCCGGGAGGCGCGAGATCCCGGCTCGCGGGCCGCCAGACGGGATCTCGCGCCCTCCAGGTAGGAGCCGGCACCCGACCGGCGGACACCAGGAGTCGCATCATGAGCACCATCAGTACAGTGCAGGACGAGACAGCACAGGACCGGACGGCGCAGGATGGCACGGCGCAGGATGGGACGGCCGCGGTCGTCGACGACGCCGCGGTCGAGGCCGAGATGGGCAAGATCGTTACCGAACTCGGTGCCGCGCTGGGGGTCCTGCTCACCGCTCTCGGCACACGCAGCGGGCTCTGGGCAGCACTCGCCGACGCCGGCCCGCTGACCGACCGCGAGGTCGCGGCCAAGGTCCGGGTCCACCCCGCGCTGGTCCGTGAATGGCTGCGGGCCCAGGCAGCCGGTGGCTACCTCGAGTACGACGCCGCCGGCGAGACCTTCACCCTGCCCGCTCCCGTCGCGGCAGCAATCCACTACGGTCCCGGAGGCGCACTCGTCGACGCCTGCGCCACGATGCTGTCGTCGATGGGCGAAGGATTCGGCGCGTTCAGTGAGGCCTTCACCTCCGGGCGGGGATTCGGCTGGCACCAGCGCACAGCTGAGCACTGGCACGGTACCGACGCCTTCACCCAGATCGTGCTGCCCGACGAGCTCATCGGGGCGACGATCAGCGCGATGCCGGAGACGGTCGAGGCGCTCTCCCACGGTGGCACCGTGGTCGACGTCGGCTGTGGCTACGGCTTCCCGACGACGGCAATCGCGAAGCTGTACCCGGCGGCGCAGGTGCTCGGCATCGATTACCATGACGCGTCCATCGCGCACGCACGTGAGCAGGCCGGTCCGGACAACGTCCGCTTCGAGGTCGCCGCCGCGGCTGAGCTACCGGTTTCCGACTACAGCCTGATCACGTTCTTCGACTCCCTGCACGACATCGGTGACCCGCTCGGCGCACTCGTCCGGGCCAGGTCCGCGGTCGCCGCCTCCGGGAGCGTCCTGCTCTTCGAGCCGCTGGGCGCCGACGACGTACAGGACAATCTCACCCCGACCGGCCGGATGTTCTACGCGGTTTCGACGCTCGCCTGCACCCCGAACGCCGTCTCGCAGGAGAGTGCGACATCCTCCGAGCCGCTCGGCGGCCAGGCTGGCGAGAAGAAGCTCCGTGCCCTGGCCGCCGACGCGGGATTCACCCGAGTCCGCAGGCTCGAGGTGCCGGCGCCGCTGAACCTGGTGTTGGAGCTACGGCCCTGACGACCGATCATGACGTTATGAACCCACGGGTCCGGCTGGTCGGCCGGGGGCCGGTGCTGGCCGCGGCCACCGCCGTACTCCGGGACGCGGCTTCCGGCCACGGGCAGTTCCTGATGATCAGCGGGGAGGCCGGGATCGGCAAGACCGCGGTCCTGGCCGAGCTGACCGATCGGGCAGGGCCGGACTGGACCGTCCTGCGCGGTGTCTGCTGGGACCGTCCCGGCGCCCCGCCGTACTGGCCGTGGGCGCAGGTCTTACGTGCCACCTGTGTACCGCCCGCCGACCTCGGCGAGGCCCGCCGCCTCGTCGAGCCTCCGGCGACCGACGGCCATGGCACGGCGATGGATCCCGGCGCGGCCGCCGACGCGGAGTTCAGCGTGTTCGAGGCGGTCGGGCAATGCCTGTCGGCGCTGGCGGCCGAGCGGCCGATCCTGGTGGTCCTCGACGACCTGCACTGGGCGGATGCAGCTTCGCTGCGGTTGCTCGGGTTCCTGGCGCGCGCCCTGGCCGGCAGCAGACTGGTACTTGCCGGCGCGTACCGCGACACCGAGGCGTCCGACGACCTGCTGGCGGTATCAGCCACCGCCCAGCACCTACGACTCGGTGGCCTCGGCGCCGAGCAGGTCCGCGAACTGGTCACTTCGATCGTCGGACCGGACGGGTCGGAGCTCGGTGATCAGGTCTGGGAACGCAGCGGGGGCAACCCGTTCTTCGTCGGCGAGCTGGCTCGGCTGATGGTCGCCCAGGGCACACCGGACCAGCGGCCGCCGATACCGGCCGGCATCGCGGAGACGTTGCGCCGTCGACTGGCCCGACTGTCGACCGATTGCATTCACGTGCTCGAACGTGTGGCCGTCGCCGGCGGCGAGGTCGACACCGAGCTGCTCGTCCGGATCGGTGCTGCCGGCAACGAGATCGAGCTGAACAGCCTGCTGGACGAAGCGCGCCGGGCCGGCGTGGTCGCCGGCGAACACGAGCGGCCGAGGCTTGCCCACGATCTGTACCGCGAGACGATCCTCGGCAGCCTCGGCGCCATGACTCGAACCGAGATCGACCTGGCGCTCGGGCTGGCTCTGCAGGAACGCCCCGGCAGTGCGGCGCGAGTGGCCGCCCATTTGCTGGCGGCCGGATCACGGGTCCGACGAAAGGCCGTCGAGTACTCCGTCCTCGCGGCCCGGGAGGCTTCCGCGCGGCTCGGCCACGACGACGCCTGCGGACACTATCGGCGCGCTCTCAAGATGATCGACGCCGAGGGGGCCGACGTACCGTGGGATCCTTCGCGCGGTGCCCTCCTCGTCGAACTGGCCGACGCACACGCTCGCGCCGGGCGCGGGGACGAGGCACGGACGCACTACCTCGCCGCGGCCGTGAGCGCACGAACAGCGGATGATGCCATCGTCCTCGCGCGTGCCGCGCTCG
The DNA here is from genome assembly GCF_004365355.1 of Kribbella pratensis. GTDB lineage: Bacteria > Actinomycetota > Actinomycetes > Propionibacteriales > Kribbellaceae > Kribbella. The sequence continues at coordinate 2,556,192 of NZ_SODP01000001.1, forward strand.
GCCTCGAGTCACTGGGTCAGAGATCTGGTGCCCACAGAGCCGACTTGTTGGATCTCCTCGAGGAGGCCGCTGCCCGGCTGGAAGCAGTGGACGGATCGCTGAGTCTGCAATCGCGGGTGTACGGCGCTAGAGCCCGCATGCTCCGCCACGGCTCGATCGCAGTACCCGATGAGACGGTTGCCGCAGCGGCGGAGCGAGCTGTCGAGCTGGCCGCGGCGGCAGGCGACAGCCAGGCGCTTGCCGAGGCGAGACTCGCGCAGCACGACTCGCAGTGGACTCCGGGCACTGCGAGACGACGCCTGCCGCTGATCGACGCCATGCTCGACGCGGCGACTGCGGCGCACGACGCAGATCTGGTTGCCCAAGCCCACCAGTTACGTGCGGCGGCGCTCCTGGAGCTGGGTGATCCAACGGGACGCGACGAGCTCCTCACTTACATCACGCTCGCGGAGCGGCTCGGCCACGCCCGCGGCCGGTGGGGCGCGCTGACCAGGCGCGCCACTTTCGCACAGCTCGCCGGCCACGCCGACGAGGCAGCCAGACTCGGCGAGGAAGCGCTCGAACTGGGCCTCGCCATCGGCGTACCGGACGCGATCGGCTGCTTCTGCACCTCCCGCTGGGCGCTGGTCGCCCTCGGCGTCCCCGAACCGCCGAGCGATCTCGATCCGGCCGATCCTCTCTGGCCCATGTTCCCCCTCCTCAAGGCCTGGCCGCTCGCGGTCCGTGGCGAACTCGACGCCGCCGCCGACGCGCTGGGCGACTTCAGCGTGCTCGATGTCGCCGTCTGGACCGGCCTCGAAGGGCTCGCGGCTGCGGCGGTTGTCTTCTCCGCGATCGGCACAACCGCCCAGCGGGTCTGGACCTACGACCGGCTGCGCCCGTACGCCGGAACCGACGTCGTGGTCGGCGGCTGCGCGTCGTACCACGCCGCTGTCGACCACCACCTCGGCACACTCGCCGCAGCGCTCGGCGACACCGACTCGGCCGAGAAGCATTTCCAGTCCGCCCTCGCCCTGCACGAACGGCTCGGTGCCGCCGGCTGGGCCCGGATCACCGAGCAGGAACTCGCCGCACTCGCCAGCTCCGTTGCCTCAGACAACGAATTCCGGCCCACGAATGGGATCTGGCAGCTCGCGTACGACGGAGTACACGTCCAGCTGCCCGACTCCAAGGGACTGGGCGACCTCGCCGTCCTGATAGGTGCTCAGGGCAACGACGTACACGTGTCGACCCTGGTCGGGTCGGAGGTGCCCCACACCGGCGGCGATCCGGTCCTCGACGCGACCGCCAGGGCGCAGTACAAGGCCCGGCTCGCCGATCTGGCCGAGCAACTCGATCAGGCTGACGCATACGGCGACGCTGTTCGAGCCGAGAAGTTGTCCGCCGAGCGCGACGCCCTTGTCCATGAACTCAGCGCGGCAACCGGCCTGGGCGGACGCGCCAGACGCCTCGGCGATGAGACGGAACGAGCCCGTAAAACCGTCAGCGCCCGGGTCCGCGACACATTGACCAAACTCGACCAAAGCCACCCCGCCTTGGCCGCCCACCTCCGCGCCTCGGTCCAACTCGGCACAACCTGCACCTACTCCCCCACCCACCCGACCACCTGGCGCCTGAGCTAACCCGGGTGCCCGCGCATTCGCTTGTGCGTAGTCGGTAAGACGGCGCGACAGATCGACGCTGATGAGATGGACGAGGACGCCATTCATCGGGCCTTCTCGGGGAGAGACACGATCCGGAGCCGCCGGGATCTTTGCGGTGCCCGGAACTGGAGAGAGGCACGGCTCGATGCAGAACCTGGCACCGGTGATCAACCTGGGCCGCCACGACAGAACACTCCGACTGGCGTTCGCCGCCGCGGTGATCTCCCTCACGGCAGTATTTGCCGCGGTGGGCTCGACAATCCCGCTGTTCAACATCTACCGAGCCCAGGAAGGGTTCACCAACGCCGACATCTCACTGACCGTCGTCGCCTACTCCGCCGCTACTCTCAGCACACTCTTGTTCCTGGGCCGATTGTCCAATCACCTGGGCCGACGGCCGGTCGCCGTCACCAGCCTGGAACTTCTCGCAGTGGCATGCCTGTTGCTCTTGAGCGTGCACGACATCGGCATGCTTATCGCGGCCCGGCTCCTGATGGGCTTCGGCGCCGGGCTGGCCAGCAGCAGCCTCACCGCCTACATCGTCGACACGGCACCGACCAGGCCGACCTGGCTGGCCTCCGTTGCTTCCAGCCAGACAGTGATGCTCGGTCTCGCCGTAGGCGCCATCACCTCCGGGGCCTTGGTCCAGTTCGGCCCGTGGCCACGCGATCTCGTCTATCTGCTCGTCATCGGCCTGCTCCTGCTATCTGCCGCACTCGTCGTCATCAGCCCTGAGACAGTGACTCCGACGCCGGGCGGGTGGCACTCATTGCGCCCCAGCGTTCGCGTTCCGGTCCGAGTCAGGCATCTACTCCCCGTCGCGGCCGGCCTCTTCCTGGCGACCTGGGCAACCGGGGCCTTCTACCAGGCTTTCGTCCCCGCACTGGTCGCGGATCAACTGCACACCAGCAACTCACTCGTCCTGGGACTGGTCTTCGCCGCCTACATGGGCTCCAGCGCTTTGGGCGCTCCCCTTGGCGGCCGGTTCTCATCGGCGGCAGGTCAGCGCATCGGCATGACCGCCTTCCTGGCCGGATGGATCGGCCTGATCACAGCGATCACCACCGGCGCATTGCCGTTGTTCATCGCGGCAACGATCGTCGCGGGAGCCGCTCAAGGCATCGCCATCAGCGCCGCAACCCGGGGCCTGCTCTTCGGCAGTACCCTGCCCGACCGGGCCCCCATCTTCGCCGTGATCTATCTCCTCAGCTACAGCGGCGCGACCGTCCCCAGCCTCATCTCCGCCCGTCTGTCCACCATCTTCACCGTCCCGGAGATCGCCCGCGGGTACGCCGGACTTGCGATGATCGCCACCCTGCTGACTGCCTTTGCTGCGCGCAACCCGCACACCGACAGCGACCAAGAACGGCAGTGATTGCGAACTGAGCGGCAAGCCCAAACCCCTGGGCATGTGCAGCTCATTGCCTACTTGTCGTCGGCCGACTTCGCGTGCGCCCGGACCGAGCCCATCGCCAGGTCGAGTGCGATCTGCATCGGTCCGGGATCGCGGGCCGCCTGGGCAAGAACATAGCCACCTTGGAGTGCGGCCATGATCCCCGTCGCCAGCGTCTGTGGATCGGCGTCCTCGGAGAGTGTGCCGTTGGACTTCATCCGCTCCAGCGCCGCGGTCAGCAGCGAGATCCAGGACGTGAGGTGCGCCTCGAGATCGATGCGTGCAGACTCGTCCTGGTCGGACAGTTCGGTCGACAGTGAGCCAAGTTCGCAGCCTCGCGTCCCGCGGCGTGCGGTCACTCGCTGGAGGATCGCCCTGCACCACCGGTCGAGGCCATTCAACGAGTCGACCCTGCGGAGATACTGCTCCTCACGCTCGAGCACACGCTCGCCCCGCAAGGCGATGACCGCCTGGACCAAGGCGCTCTTGTCGCCGAAATGCCGGTAGAACTGCGACTTGCTCGTCCCACTCGCGGCGGTCACTTCGTCGAGCGTGGTCGCCGCCGCGCCCTTCAGAGACATGAGCTCGTCGGCAGCGGACACGATCCGGGCTCTCGTGGCCGCACCGCGTGCGGTGAGGCGGCGATCGAGATCGTTCACTGTCCCGGGCACGCAACGAGCTTATCGGGGCCGGGCAACGAATGCTGCCGCTTGTCGAGACACCGGATGTGCGACGCCGATCCCGCTCGACGCGTAAGTACCCGCGCCGGGGCCGACACCAACCTTCGTGAGGTGCAGGCACGCCGGCGCCCGGTCGGCAGGAAGGAACCACAGCGATGAGAACCCTGGTGAACGACTCCGAGCACGACCTGGTCGTCGTCGAGAACGATGAACTGCGAAGGTACGAACTACTGGAGGCAGGCACGACCGTAGGGACCCTCGACTTCCGTGTACTCGGGTCCCGGCGTGTCCTCGGTCATACCGAGATCACTGAAGATCAGCGGGGCCGTGGCCTCGCCACAACTCTGATCACGGCAGTCCTCGACGACCTCATCGCCGCGGGTGTCCGGGTCACGAACTACTGCCCTGCTGTCGAGCGATTCCTTCAGGGACATCCGGAGTACGTCGTGGTCCTCGATCCGTTGCACCCGCCGATCCAGCCGCGCTCCGGTGCCCCGGCGGGCGGGAAACAGCAGGCGGATCACTCTGCCCCGCTGCAGCAGCTCGTCCATGCGCAGCACGGCAGGCTCAGAGACCTCGCCGCGCGTTCTCAGGATCCAAGCATGGACGGATTCGACAGACGTCGCAGCACAGACCAGTTCGCGGCCGTTGCCGCGCAGCATGCGGCAGCTGTTGCTGACGTCTTGCTGACCGCGGCCAGGGCATCGTCCGGTGAAGACGCCGCGGTCCTGCTCGAGAATCTGAGACAGTTCGAGCAGGCGCTGCGGGTACTCAAAGGTCGAGCGTACGGCGATGCGCGCTTCCTGGATCTCAGCGCCGCCGAGACCTGGCGAGAGGCCGAACGGCTACTGGCCGAGCACGAGTCCTGGGAGACGAAGGTCGTGGCCGGCCTGGAGCAGGTTCATGGCGCCGAGGGCACCACCGAGCTGGCTCGGGCCTTGGCGATTCGGCAATGGAGTTCGCCGACGCGACCGCACCCCAACTCGCCCCATGCCGGCGTCGCCGGACACATTGCGCGTCAGCTCTGGCGCATCGCCGACTCGACCTGGGACGAACTGGAGGGACGGGGGCTACCTACCGAGCCGATGATGCCCGCGAACGAGCATTCGACCTTGTCTCACTACCTGTTCGGGACCACTGACGACGCCGACCCCGCAGCGAAGCCTGGTACATCTCACACTCCGCAAGATTCCCGGAACCGGTAAGGCCGGGCCCTCGATCGGCACACAAACAGAGACAGTCCGGGCCACTCCGGCCCGGCACGGATCGAGGGGAAAGCTCATGACCGGGTACTTCGAAGGCCGCAAGCTCATCGTCATCGGTGGGAGCAGCGGCATGGGTAAACAGACCGCGGTTGACGTCGCCGGGCAGGGAGGCAACGTCGTCATCGTCGGGCGTCAGCAGGACAGGGTCGATCAGACGGTCGCCGAACTCGGCGAGAAGAGCAAGGCCTGGGGAATCACCGCCGACCTCGCAGATCGCAAGCAGGTCGACGATGTGCAGGGGCAACTCGCCGCCGAGCATGGCGACGCGACGCTGCTGGTCAACGCGGCCGGGTTCTTCATCCCCAAGGATTTCCTCGACTACAGCCCCGAGAACTACGACGCGTATCTGGAGCTCAATCGGGCAACCTTCTTCCTGACCCAGACCGTCGTACGAGGCATGAAGGCGGCGGGCTCCGGTGGTGCGATCGTCAACATCGGCAGCATGTGGGCCCATCAGGCGGTGGCGGCGACGCCGGCGACCGGGTACTCGATGGCGAAAGCCGGATTGCACGCCCTGACCCACAACCTGGCCATGGAACTCGCGGCCGACGGCATTCGCGTCAACGCGGTGGCGCCGGCGGTGGTGGCCACGCCGTTGTACGAGGGCTTCATCCCTGCTGACCAGCTCGAGGAAGCCGTGAAGGGGTTCGACAGCTTCCACCCCCTGGGACGGGTCGGCACAGCCCAGGACATTGCCTCGTCGATCGTCTTCCTCCTCTCGCCGGAAGCCAGCTGGATCACCGGCGCGATTCTGAACGTCGACGGCGGCGTGATGGCCGGGCGCAACTGACGGCCGAATAGGCGAACCTGGCCGGTGGTTGCTCTTGAGATCTGCAGGAGCACCTACGGGGCCGGCCGGGGGCCGACGGTGATTGCAGACCGATCTTGCCGACGAGCGAGCGCTCGCTCCCGTCCCTGTCGAATGAGGGTGGAACACCCATGACGAGTTTTCGGACCGTGTCGGCCGGTGGGCTGGAGGTCTTCTACCGCGAGGCGGGGAAGCCAGGAGCACCGAAACTCCTGCTGCTGGGCGGATTCCCCTCGTCGTCCCACCAGTTCCGGAACTTGATGCCGGCACTCGCCGACAGGTTCCACCTGGTCTCGATCGACTACCCCGGATTCGGGAATACGGAGATGCCTGATCCGGACGACTGGGACTACACCTTCGACCACCTCACAGAGATCGTCGACGAGGCATTGCTCGCCATCGACTTCACCGGACCGATGGGGCTGTACATGCACGGCCACGGTGGCCCGATCGGGAACCGGCTGATCTCGCTTCATCCGGACTGGCTGCGGTGGCAGGTCATCCAGAATGCCAACGTGTACGAGGCGGGTCTCACCGAGATCTGGGACGGGATGCGTGACGGCCTCTGGGCCAACCGCAATACCGAGACCGAAGCGCGGCTCGAGGCGTTGCTCGAACCGGAAGCAGTGAAAGCCATCTATCTGACCGGCCACGCCGATCCGACGAAGATCAGCCCGGACAACTGGAACCTGGATCTGCATTTCCTGGCCCGGCCGGACGCACGCAGAGTGCAACTGGATCTCTTCTACGACTACCGGACGAACACCGCCCGCTACGCCGCTTGGCAGCGGCGACTGCGCCGCGAACAGCCGAGAACGCTGATCTTCTGGGGGCAGGGAGACATCTTCTTCACCCCAGCCGGTGGAGAGGCGTACCTGCGCGATCTCCCCGACGCGAAGCTGATCCGCCTGAACTCCGGACACTTTGCGACGGAGGACTGCCTGCAAGAGATCGTTGACGGGATCAACAGTTTCTACGACGCAACCTTTGGATAGCCGGCACGGTCAGTCGAATTCGTAGCGTTGCTCGCGCCAGGGATCGCCGTGATTGTGGTAGCCGGCTCGCTCCCAGAAGCCCGGCTCGTCCCGCAACGACAGCTGCAGTCCGTTCAGCCATTTGGCCGACTTCCAGAAGTACAGGTGCGGGACCAGCAGCCGGGCAGGACCGCCATGCAGCGCCGCGAGGTCCTGTCCGTCGTACCGATAGACGATCCATGCCTTCCCGTCGCGGAGCTCGGCCAACGGCAGGTTGGTCGTGTAGCCGCCGTACGAGGTCGCCGTGACATGGGTCGCCGCGGTGATGACGTCGTCCAGGAACGCATCGACGGGAACGCCTTCCCAGCGTGTGCCGAACTTGGACCACCTTGTGACGCAGTGGATGTCGGCGACCACCGATTCAGAGGGCAGTGCGAGCAGATCCTGCCACCGCCAGGTCCGTTGCACGCCGGTCTCGGAGGTGACCGTGAACTCCCACTTGTCCTTGGGGATCAGCGGAGTCACGCTCGCTGACAGCACCGGGAAGTCGTCGGTGAGGTGCTGGCCAGGTGGAAGTCTGGGCTCATCGGCTCCCCCTCTGCCGTGGAATCCGCGGTTGACGATTCCCATCTCACCCTCCTCGCCTGCAGATCTCTGATCCCGCCCGTCGGCCGAGGTTGCTCAGGCGATCTGCTGCTCCGCCAGATAGCCGGCATCGACCAAGGCGGTGCGCAGCTTACGGCGGGCATCGAACATCATCTTGTAAATTGCATTCTGGGTCGCGCCGAGCTGATCGGCCAGTACGTCGGTAGGCATCCCGTTCAGCACCAGCGCGACGAAGACGATCCGCTGCTTCGCGGTCAGATTCTCGTCGACGGCCCGATGCACGGCCTGCATCAGCTCCCGGCTCTCGGCATGCGCCTCCGGCTCGATCCCCAGCCGCGCCGGCAGACGGTCCCAGTCGTCGTCGTCGAAGGCAACGCCGGAGCGCTGCCAGAAGTGCCGGTTCACCTTCGCCGCCACGTCGAAGATCACGAACTTGTACGCCCAAGTAGTGAACTTGCAATCACCGCGGAACGTCTCGACCTTGCCGCAGATCGCCAGCAAGGCATCAGCGGCTGCTTGGTGCGCGATGTCGTCCACCTCCGGACCGACGAGTCGCAACCTCGCCGCCCGCCGCCCGACCTCCGCCCGTGCGGCGCGCAGGAGAACCTCGTACAACCGTCGGCTCGCGAACTCACGCCGGTCCCCGTTGCTGCTCAGGTCGTCGACCCAGGCACGGTTCTCTCGCGCCACCTCCGGGGAGACAACCCGCACCTGCGGCAACGACTCGGAACCTTCGCTCTTCATGGATCTCCGGCGATCATCGGACGGTGAAACAACAATATGGACGATACAGTCCATTTTGTACTCCGTCCACTCGGCATCCGAGCGACCCCCTCCGACGGACACACGTATCCCCTGGTCAAGTCGATACCAGTGGCAATCATCAACGGTAGAAGGTGATTACCACCACAGACCATCCCGGCCAGAGCCCGATCAACAGCACGTTGATCTCGGCCTCAAGGTCGGAGCACTGGGGCACCAATTGGTCTATATAGTCCGATTTGCTCAGGAGTTACTGATAGCGGCCGTCGAACGTCACGCCGTCACGAAGGCCGGTGAATCTGAGCCCGACGATGCGGCCGTCCTCGACCATCCAGCGAAGTACGTAGCAGGCTCGGTACGAAGGCGGCCAGAACGAACAGAACCGGCCGTCGTCGTCGACGTACCACTCCCCCGCGCTGTCACCGCCTCGCTCGGAGTAGGTGGTCCGCCCGTCGACGGTGAAGAGCTGAGTCGCGCCGTCGCCGTACACCAGCCGAGCGGCAGTCACCGCCTTGGGGATGTCGGCTACAGCCACCGCTGCGCCGTCCTCAGCCTGGATTCCCCGTAACAGTTCGTTCATCGCGTCCACGACCTCTCATCCTGGTTGGGGGCCGCCGTGAAGGCCCTCGTCCTGCACGGCGGCCAACAGTCCGTCGGCAGCTTCCGCGCAGGCATCACAGGCGGCAAGGTGCGACGCCACTCCGGGATAGTGCTCGGCAGCGTCGATTCCGGCGGCGAGTAGCTCGACATAGACGTGCAGAACAGCCCTCGCCGTGTCACACCCGACGTCCCGCGGATCGGTGGTCAGCAACCGCTCCAGCCCCTCAGGCCACCCCGTCATGACCTTCCACCTCTACCTGTGATCAGTAGTCCCGGGCGCCGTCGGCCCCTGCTGGATATCCGTTAGTGCCCGGATGGCCGCGGATCTTACTCGCCGGTTCGAAGTCCGTCCGGCAGACCTATCGACGAAGCTGAGGACTCAGGGAGCGATCTCCAGCCTGGTGATGAGGCCGTCGGCGAGGGTGAAGCGGTAGATGACGTCGACGACGCCACCGGGGAAGTCGCCCTCCAGATGGTTGGCGACCGCGTACTGGGTGTCGTTCAGCTTCTCGACGTGGCTGATCTCGACGGTGTAGGTGTATTCGCTGGCCTCGGTCTCGCGCCAGCGGTGGATCTCGTCGTGACCGGTGTAGGTGTTGCCGTTGTCGACCACGGTGGCGTCGGCCGCGAACGCCGACAGGAGGTCGTGAGCATTCGCCTTGTGCTGCGGATCGGCCTCACGCAGGTACCTCGTGATCGCCGCCGGCAGGTGCTTCGCCAGCTCGGCGGCGGTCGGGTCGGGCGGGGTCTGGATGGTCATCAGGGGCCTTTCAAGGTGAGGGTGAAGGTCGTGTCACAGGGCGACGCCGGCATCAGACCGGCGGAAGAACCGGCTGTGGCATTCCGGGCAGGTCGATGCAGTACATTCCGCGGCGTTCGGTGAGCATCAGGAGGATGGTGTCGCAGTCCCTGCAACGGGCCACCGTGCCCGGTCCTGACATGTACACCGCCATCTCCGCCACGACCCCGGTGCGACGGCAACCCGGGCACTCGTAGCCCATCGTGGTCATGTCGCGCCCGAAGAGGTCGCGCAGGACGCCCGCCATGGCATTGCCATCGAGAGGTTCCATCTTCGTCACACCCCTGTCCCGCCGAAGCGTTCGGTCCGGATCCGTCGTGCGTCGTGGCCCAGTGCCACCAGGCCGGCCGCTGCCGTCTCGACGAATGCGGTCGGTCCACAGATATAGGTGAGCGGCTCTTTTCTGGTTGCCCATCCGGTCGTGGACAACATCGCCGGGTCGATCCGCCTACGATAACCGCGCCAGCTCCTCGGGGGCTCACGGGTCAACGTGATCGAGATGTCGATGAGATCGTCGGCCGCCAGCTCCTTCAGTTCGTCCCGATAGATCAGCAGCTCGAGCGAGCGGGCCGAGCAGAGCACACGAACAGGCACCTTGCTACCGATGGCCTGGTGATGCCTAAGCATCGCCCGCAAGGGGACCACGCCAGATCCCCCGGCGACCAAGAACAACGGACCACCGAGGTCGTCGTCCCAGACGAAATGTCCCCCGACCGGACCACGGAACTCGAGTTCATCGCCTTCTCGCAGCTCGTCCACCAGGTACGGCGACACCTCACCATCGTCGAGTCGCTCGACCGTGATCGACAGGTGGTCGTCCTCCGGCGCCGACGCGATCGAATAGCTCCGCTCTGTCTGATACCCGTCGGGTGCCGTCAATCGCACATCGATGTGCTGACCTGCACGGTGCCCGGACCAATCGGCTACGGCGAGGACGATGGTCTTCACCCGCGGGGTCTCCGAAATCGTCGAGATCACCGTGCCGGTCTGCCACGTCAGTCGCCGTAGTAGCGCTGCTCTTTCCACGGGTCTCCATAGTTGTGATAGCCGAACATCTCCCAGAACCCCGGCTGATCTGTGGTCCGCAGCTCCACGCCACGGATCCATTTCGCGCTCTTCCAGAAGTACAGATGCGGCACCAGCAGGCGTGCCGGCCCGCCGTGCTCGGGCTCGAGCGGCCGCCCGTCGTACTCGTCGACAATCCAGGCCTTTCCGCCTCGTAGGTCCGCCAGCGGGATGTTGGTGGTGTAGCCGCCGTCGGAGAAGGCCAGCGCATACGTCGCCTGTGTCGGCACCGCATCGAGGAAGGTGTCGAGAGGCACGCCCGACCAGGCCATGTCCAGCCTGGTCCACTTCGTCACGCAGTGGATGTCGACGGTGAACTTCTCATGCGGCAGCTGCTGGAATTCGGCCCACGACCACGACACCGGCTTGTCTACCGCTCCACGGATCGTGAAGTCCCACGTGTCCAGGGGCGTGTACGGCGTCGGGCCGGCCGACAACACCGGAAAATCGCGCGTGACGTACTGGCCGGGCGGCACCCGCGAAGACTCTGCGGCCCGTCGGCCTATGAAACCCCTGGTGACAGCCATCAGGCCTTCTCACCGAGCTGCACACGCAGCAGCCACTGCTGCTTCTCCAAAGTCCCGACCACCTTGATCAGTACGTCCTGCGTCACCAGATCCGCGGCGCCGATCGACCCGAGCCGCGCGCGAATCCGCTCCGCCACTGCCGCCGCCCGACGGCCCAGCTCCCAGACCACCGCGTGATCCGGCATCGACCGCACCACGACAGGCTCGACACGTGACCCAGCCGCGACCGCCGAGCTCTGGCCGTCCGGGACCGAACCCAACGTCACCGCACGCTCGGCGACGACATCGGCGAGCTCGCGCCACTCCCCGACCAGCTCATCGATGAACAGATGCACGCTTCGCGCGACCGGTCCGACCACACTCCAGTGCAACTGCTTCCCGATCAGCGACAGATCGATCAGATCCTGCAGGAGCACCTGCAGCTCTGCACCGACCGCCGCCCGCTCGTGGGGATTGTCCAGGGGCGGCAACTGCACCGAATTAGCAACAGATTCCGTAGTCATACTTCTCCAGTGTCGGAGCCGCCGCCCGACCTTTCCTCGCTACCCGGACCAATCGATCGATTTCACGAGCTGTCTGGCCTGACCTGCTGATCTGGTGTTATGCCAGTCAGCGAGCGTCGGTGCTCGGACGGGTGTGACCGGAGGTGCGATGACGGCAGCGGAACCGATGCCAACTCAGGACGACGTGCTCGGGTACTTCGACACGCTGTCGAACTGGGGCCGGTGGGGCGACGACGACGAGCTCGGCACTCTGAACCACATCACCGACGACGTCCGGCTGGCGGCGGCGCGCGCTGTGCGCCACGGCCGGAGCGTCTCGTGCGCGTGGGAGGTCGCCGTACCGGAAGAGATGGAGCGGTCGACGACGTCGTGCCCGTGCTTCGCCGACTTGCCAGGCGCCGAGAACATGCCGTTGCCCGGATTCCGCAACGACCGGCACTGGGGCTATTCGAACGAGCGGCTCGGCATCCTCTTCCACGGCAACACGATCACCCACCTCGACTCGCCCTGCCACATCTTCTGGGACGGCCAGATGTACAACGGGCGGTCGCACTCGTTGGTCGACGCCACGACGGGATCGGCCTGGGCGGCCGTCACGGCGGCCGCGAACGGGATCGTTACCCGCGGCGTCCTGCTGGACATCGCGAAGGTGCGCGAGGTGCCGTGGCTGGAGGCCGGCCAGGGCGTGTATCCGGAGGATCTCGAGGAGGCCGAGCGCCGGCAGGGCGTGCGAGTGCGGCCCGGCGACGCGGTCCTCCTGCGCACCGGCTACGGCCGAGCCCGGCACGAGACCGGTCCGACCGGCGATTTCACCCAGGCCGGCTGGCACGCGTCCTGCCTGCCGTGGCTGCAGGACCGGGAGGTCGCTCTGATCGGCGCCGACACTCCTCAGGACGTCCAGCCGTCGGGGTACGACGATTTGGCGATGCCGGTCCACACCGTAGGCCTCGCCGCGATGGGCCTGTGGCTCCTCGACAACTGCGACCTCGAGGCATGCGCCACCACAGCCACCGAGCTCAACCAGTGGGACTTCCACCTAACAGTCGCCCCGATCCGCTTCGCCGGCACCTCCGGCAGCCCGGTCAACCCAATCGCCACGTTCTAACGGTCCCTGGCTGAACGGGATGTGCTCAGCTTGCTCTCAGTAACGATGCTCGACACTGGGACGATGCGGGTACTGATTGTCGAGGACGAGGTCCCCCTGGCCGAGACGGTTCGGCACGGGTTGACTGAGGACGGCTTCGTGGTGGAGGTGGTTCACAACGGAGAGGACGCCGTCTGGGCCGCCACCGAGAACGCGTACGACGTCATCGTGCTGGACATCATGTTGCCCAAGCTCAACGGCTACAAGGTGCTCGAAGAGATCCGCGAACGCGGCGTCTGGGCGCCGGTGCTGATGCTGACCGCCAAGGACGGTGAGTACGACCAGACCGACGCCTTCGACCTCGGAGCCGACGACTACCTCACCAAGCCGTTCAGTTTCCTGATTCTGGTCGCCCGTCTCCGCGCGCTGATCCGGCGTGGAGCCCCCGAACGACCGGTCGTCATGACCGCCGGCGACCTCACCCTCGACCCGGTCAAGCGTCGCGTGGAACGCGCCGGCCAGGAGGTCGTGCTGACGCCGCGCGAGTACGGCCTGCTCGCCTACCTGATGCGTCACCGGGGCGAGACGGTCAGCAAGGCCCAGATCCTGGAGAACGTCTGGGACCCGGCCTTCGACGGCGACCCGAACGTCGTCGAGGTCTACATCCGCTACCTCCGCCTGAAACTGGACGCCCCGTTCGGCCGCAACGCCTTCGAAACCATCCGCGGCATGGGCTACCGCCTCGACGCCGATGGCGGCTGAGTCTCACGCACCTCAACAGGCCGGGACCAGGTTGACGTCGAGTACGCCGTCAGGTGCTGGGCCAGCACGTTCGTCCACGTCATCGCCGGATTGTTGTCGTGGTTGAAGGACTGGATTCGCGAGAGCTCCGCCGGGTCGCTCAGCAAGGCGGCTGCGGCTGCGGCCATCTCGGCGTCGCTGTGCACCAACTGGCCCTCGATCCCAGGCCGGACGAACTCTCCGACCCCGCCCGAAGCCATCGCCACCACCGCGAGACCGGCGCATCGGGCTTCGAGCGCTGCCACCCCGAACGACTCGAGCTCCGCGGGCGCGAGGTACACGTCCGCCGAGGCATACAGCTGCTGGATCTCGCAGCGGGTCATCCGCCCCGGCAGGTCGACCCATCCGCTGAGACCACGCCGCCGTACAGCTCGTGCGGCGGCGGCCGTCTGTGGTCCGTCGCCGACGACGACGGCGCGAAGCTCAACCGCGGACGGCACGGCCGCGCGGATCTGCTCGAGGATCCGCAAGGTCGCCAGCGGTCGCTTGCGGCGCACCAGCCTCATCGTGCTCACGATCGTCAACGGATGAGCGGTACGACGATATTGACGCCACAGCGCCGGGTCGACGCCGTTGTGCAGTACGCCGATCGGCCGCTCGGGAAGGAGCTGCCTCAACACCTCCGCGACCGCCTCGCTGACAGCGGACCATTGCGCGTTGCCGACGTACCGGTCGATGCGCGCCAACGGCCAGGGCGTCGAGGCGCTGGGCAACGAGTGCAGCGTCAGGAACGGCCGGTGAGCCAGCCGCGCCGCCTGCCAGGCCAATGGCGACACCAACGAACTGTGGCAATGCACGACATCGAAGCCCGGCAACGAGGACCGCAGCCGATCGACCGCGGCGCCGAGCGGTACGCCGCCGAAGGCGGGCAACCGCACGACCGGGACGTCACCCGCCGACGACGGCCCGTCGGTGATCGTGAAGACCGTCACCTCGTGGCCGGCGCGGATCAGCTGGACGGCGAGGTCGTGCACCTGAAGCTCGATCCCGCCGAGCCGCGGGAGATAGCAGTCACTGACGAGCGCGATCCTCATCCCGCCACTGCCTCGAGCCGTTCACGACCGGTACGACGCCCGAGCCACGACCAGACGGCCAGCATCACGCCACCGACCGGGATCTCCATCAGATAGGTGAATCCGCGGAACAACAGCATCCCCGCCGCGACGCCGGCCGGATCGCCGCCGAGCGCGACGAGCGCAGCAGTCGTCCCGACCTCGACCACACCGGCGCTGCCCGGTGTGATCGGCACCAAGGTCAGCAGGCGTTCCACCGCAAGCGCAGTGAAAAGAACAGGAACACCGACCGGGACGTGTAACACCTGAAAACAGAGCCACAACAGGGCGAGCTGCAGCACCAGGTACGCCAGCATGCCACCAGTCATCGGCTGCCATCCGGTGCGTATCAGCCGGAGGATCAGCTGTCGCAAGGCCGGCAGCCGCTCCTCGAGGCGGGTGCGCCGGATCACGCTGGCCGCCTTGTCCAGAAGGCCGCCGACGACAACCGCCGCTCGCTCGTCGGCAAGGATCCAGATACCTGCCGCGACGAACACCGGCACCGGCAGGAACAACAGAGTCGCCGAATCGAAGGCCGAACCACTGTGCAGGATCGGCACGAGTCCCAGCGCCAGCGCGATCACGCCGAGCTTGGACGCGACGTTCAGCAACGTGGTCACGGCGAGGAACCCACCGAACGAATTCGAGCTGAAGCCCCAACGCCGAACCATCGTGAAGTTGAGCGCCGTGCCGACCGCACCGCCGAGCGGGAGCACGTTCGCGACCGCGCTTCCGGTCAAGCTCAGCGTGAGTCCACGCCGTTTCGTCAGTCCCGGCAGGGACGCGGCCAGGACGAACGAATGAGCCCACAGCCCCGCGATCCACACAAACGTCAGCAGCGCCAACGATCCCACCGAGACGCGGCCGATGACAGCTCCGACCTCGGTCCAGGTCGCGCCGACCGCTCGTGGCAGCAGGACCACCAACGCGGCCGTGATCAACCCGCTCAGGGCGGAGGTCACCAACCTCCGGCGTCGCGTGCGGTCCATCGTCACTCCAGGCCGCTGTTCGATATGCCTCATCGGTCCCAGCCTGGTGTCCCGGCGCTGAGAGGGTGCTGAGAGCAACTAGCCCGATCACGGTCGACGTGTCAGTCTCGTAGCGTGGCCGGACCCTTCACCCTCGTGGCCTTCCACGCGCACCCGGACGACGAGGCCCTGCTGATGGGCGGGACCCTGGCCAGGCTCGCTGCGGAAGGACATCGCGTCGTACTCGCGGTCGCCACCGACGGCGAGGCCGGTGCGGCCGCCGAGGCCTACCGATCCGGTGGCGGACTGGCGGCAAACCGGCGCAGCGAACTGGAACGATCAGCTGCGGCGCTGGGCTGCGCACGGTTGGTGCGCTTCGGTTTCAAGGACTCCGGATCGGCCGGGCCACGGATCGTAGGGGGCTTCAGCACCCTCGCCGTCGAGGAGGCGGCCGAGCCGCTGATCCAGCTGCTGCGGGAAGAACAGGCCGACGCGCTCACCATCTACGATCCGGCCGGTGGCTACGGTCACCCGGACCACCGCCAGGTCCACGCGGTGGGTACCCATGCCGCATCCCGGGCCGGCACCCGATTGGTGCTTGAGGCAACGATCGACCGCCGCCTGATCCGGCGGCTGATCCGCGTCGTGGCAGCGATCCCCGGCGTACTGCCCGACGTCTCGGTTGACGCCTACGATCACGCCTACTCCCCCAGCACGGCGATCACTCATCGGGTCGACGTACGCCGTTATCTGCGGCAGAAACGCGCATCGTTCGAGGCGCATGCCAGCCAGGCGAGCTCCGACGAGGGAGCGCGCACCCTTGCGCTGCTGCTGAGGTTGCCGCGATGGCTGTTCGCGTCGATGCTGGGCCGGGAGTGGTACGTCGAACACGGGCGCCGGCCGGGCAAGCCGCTCGACGACGTCTTCGCGTCGTTGCGTTGATCGACTTTCTCAGCCGACGCTCAGCAACCGTCTACCACACTGGACATCGGTAGGGCAAGCACAGGTTGGAGCCGAGTTGCCAGTACTGCGCAGCGCGATCTCGAGGCTGCGTCGCGCCAGCGTTCGGAGTAGGTCGACCGCGGCCGCTGTCGTCGTCGTCGCCGTCGCGATGGCCTTGGGTGCGAGCCTGCTTCTGCTCCTGCTGCAGCGAGCACTCATCACCACGGTCTCCGACGCCGCGGACGGGCGCGCGGACGACGTTGCCGCACAGGTCTCGCAAGTAGGAATCGCGGCGCTCAGCATCGATCTCGCCAAGACGACGAGGTCGAGTCAGATCGTGCAGGTGCTGGACAGCTCCAGGCAGGTCGTCGCCGCGTCGTCGGCCAGGGCCGAGCCCGCGGCGCTCACGCAGCTCAGACCTGCTGCCGACACCGTTCAACGTGCTGAGGTCGGCGAGATGCCGCTCTTCGACGACGACCACGATTTCCTCATCGTCGCGCGTGGCGTCGAGTACGGCGGTCAGACCTATACGGTCGTGGTCGCATCGTCGGTCGCGACCCAGCGGGCGACGGTTGCCACCGTGACGGAGTACCTGGCGATCGGCTTCCCGGTGCTCCTGGTCGTGGTCGGAGCCGCGGGCTGGATGCTGACCGGCCGCGCGCTGGGGCCGGTCGAGCGCATCCGTAGGCGGGTGCGGGGCATCGAATCCAGCGACCTGACCGAGCGCGTGCCGGTGCCGCAGACGGACGACGAGATCGCCCGGCTGGCTGCGACGATGAACGCGATGCTGGACCGGTTGCAGGCCGGTCAGGCCACCCAGCGTGCCTTCGTCGCCGATGCCAGCCACGAACTGAGATCTCCCCTCGCGACGGTCGCCGCCGGCCTGGACGTCATCGAGCCGTCGGCACGTGGCCAGGCCTGGGAGGAACTCCATCGGTTGATGAAGGGCGAGGCGGAGCGGATGCGCAGGCTCGTGGAGAACCTGCTCCTGCTCGCGAAGGCCGACGACGCGGCGTTGCCGATGCACCGCACCGACGTCGACCTGGACGACCTGGTCGACACGGAGATCCTGCGACTGCGGGAAGCCAAGCGGCTCAAGGTGCTCTCCGACGTGCAGCCGGTGCGGGTCGTCGGCGATCCGCTGCGGCTGAGTCAAGTGATCCGCAACCTGGTCGACAACGCCGCGACGGCTGCGCACAGCACGGTACGACTCAGCACCAGCGAGCGCGACGGTACGGCGGTTGTCACCGTCGAGGACGACGGCGACGGGATCCCCGCGGGCGATCGTCTGCGCGTCTTCGAGCGGTTCGTCCGCCTCGACACCAGCCGGGCCCGGGCCAGCGGAGGCTCGGGCCTCGGCCTGTCGATCGTCCAGGAGATCATCAAGGCCCACCAGGGAACCGTCACCCTGACCGCCGCCGCGACCGGCGGCACCACGGCCACGGTCACGCTACCGTTGCCATAGGCACCCCGAAGGCTGTGAGTCTCTTGTCACGACGAATGTTGCTCGGCCTGCTGGTGATCGTCCTCGGGGCGATCGCCTTCGCCGTACAGGCCGATGCCGCCGTCGAAGGTGACGGCCTCGCGGCGTTCGACCCCCGGTTGACCGAGGACTTCGTCGCCCACCGCACGGCGGTCCTCAGCAAGGTTGCGCAGACCATCACCTTCTTCGGCCAGGTGGCGGTCCTCACCGGACTCACCGTGGTCGTTTGCGCGCTGCTGAGGATCCTGACCCGGCGCTGGCGGCCGGCCGTCATCCTGGCTGTCGGGATGGCCGGCGCGGCAGGCCTCACCTACGGACTCAAGGTCCTGATCGGACGTCACCGGCCCGATTCGAGCCTGGTGATCGGCACCATCGACACCGGTTTCTCGTTCCCGTCGGGCCACACCCTCAGCTCCACGGTCTTCTTCGTGCTGCTCGCCGCGCTGCTCTGGTACTCGAAGGTCTCCAGGAAGATCAAGATCGCCGGTGCGATCGCGGCGGTGGTGCTGAGCATCGCGATGGGACTCAGTCGCGTCTACCTCGGCTACCACTGGGCGACCGACGTCCTGGCCGGCTGGACGGTGGCGCTGACCTGGCTGTGCCTGATCGGAACCGCGATCCATGTGATCGACGCCCGCCGCGACCGCAGGCAGTCCGCTTGAACCTGTGGGCGGCCTATTCGGCGAACTTCTCGTGCGCGGCCATCGCCGCGCCCACGATGCCCGCGTTGTTGAGCAGTTGAGCCGGTTTCACCGGCGTGGAGAGCTCGAGCAGCGGCACCCATTTGTCGGCGTACTTGCTGACTCCGCCGCCGACCACGAACAGATCGGGGGTGAAGAGGTTCTCCACGTGGCGCAGGTACCGCTGCACCCGCTTGGCCCACTGTTTGTACGACAGATCCTCGTTGTCCTTCGCCGCCGAGGAGGCCTTCTTCTCCGCGTCGTGCCCGTCCAGCTCGAGGTGACCGAGCTCGGTGTTGGGCACGAGCTGACCGTCGAGCAGCAGAGCGCTGCCGATGCCGGTGCCGAAGGTGAGCAGGATGACCACGCCGTCGACGCCTCTGGCCGCGCCGAAGCGGGCCTCGGCGATGCCGGCCGCGTCCGCGTCGTTGAGCACGGTCACCTCGCAGCCGGTGGCGTCGGTGAGGACCTTGTCGACATCGGTGCCGATCCAGCTCTTGTCGACGTTCGCGGCAGTCTTGGCCACCCCATGCTGGATGACGGCCGGGAACGTCGCACCGAGCTCACCGGTCCACCCTGCTTCCTTGACCAGCCGGGCCACGACTTCGGCGACGGACCCCGGGGTGGAAGGGTTGGGCGTGAGGTATTTCACCCGTTGCGTGGCCAGGTCGCCTCTCTCGAGATCGACGACGGCGCCCTTGATCCCGCTGCCGCCGATGTCGATCCCGAAAGCGGTCGACGTCCTGATCCTGGGCACCTGATCTCTCCCCTCGTCCGCCGCTGTCACACCGGTTCGGCGTGCTCGCCGCCGCCGAGCAGCTCGGCACGGCAGGCCACCGGCACGTATCGACCGTACAGGCTCGCCCGCTGTCAGCGCCGCACGGCACGTGTCAGAGGCGCGGTGTGCGGGGTCAGTTGCGGCCCAGGAAGATCGGGTTGGTCAGGGCTGCCATCGGGCCGAAGGTGAGACCTGGGTCCATCGAGGTGTGGCCGGGGGTGCCATCGGCGAGGGGGTGGCGGACCTCGGCGCGGACGAACGCGGACGCCTGCGGAGTGGTCAGCCAGGTGACCGTGCCGGCCCCGGTGCTGTCGAGGCTGCTCTGGAGCATCTGGCCTTCATCGGTCAGGATCCGCACGGTGCCGTTGGGTACGCCGCTGACCTGCAGGCGGACCGTGACCTGCTCGCCGGGCTGGGCCGCCAGGCGCTCGCCGATCCCGGCTTTGCGTCCGTACGCCGAGGTCGCCGTGAACTCGAGCTCGACGGCAGCTGACCCAGCAATCCACGACCGCCCTGCCCGCAGGCCGGCCAGGACCGCGTCCTTGGTCAGATCATCCGCGAGTACGACGTTGTGCGGCAGGCCGATCACGTTGCCGGGGTTGTGCGCATCGCTGTTACCCATCGCGGGCAACCAGCGCTTCTTCTCCCGTACCGCGGCCGCCAGCAGATTCGCCCAGGTGGAAACCGCGGCGTCGTCGTCCCAGCCCCACGGGCCGGTCCACACCTCGGTCGCGTCGAGGCCCTCGAATCCGAACTTCCACTCGCTGGCGATCCACGGGCAGTACAGGTGGGCCGACACGCACAGACCTCCGGCCCGATGGACCTGCTGCTGGATCCGGTCGAAGACGCCGTCGCGCGCCCGGAACCGCCAATCCACCCACTGACCGGGCTGCGTGCCCAGAGCCAGCCAGTGGCCGTTGCGCGTCGTGACCTCCTCTCCGGTCACGATCAGCAGGTCGTCACCGGCGTACGGGCCCCACGCACCGTGCGAGGCGTTGGTGTTGTGATCGGTGGACACGATGAAATCCAGCCCGGCCGCGCGGGCGCCGGCCGCGACATCGGCCGGCAGGTTCCGTCCGTCGGAGTACACGGTGTGCAGGTGGCAGTCGCCGCGGTACCAGTCCCGGCCGCGGCCCTTCGCCCTGGTCGGCGGGTACGCCGGGATGTACTTCGGGCCGGGATCGCCGTACGTGAGCGTGACCTCGACGTGGTAGTCCATGCCCTGCGGGGCCACCTGGTACGGGCCGAGGACGATGTGCCACGTTCCGGGCATCACGTCACCGGGCAGATATCCGGGGGTGGCTTCGGAGCGGCTGACGCTGAACCCGGTGCGGAAACCGCCGGACCAGCCGCGGAAGCCGGGCCCGCCGAAGTCGAAACCGCGCGCGTCGAAGATCCCGATGTCACACGAGTTGCCCGGCGTACCGGCCGGAACCGCCGGCTTGGAGTAGCTGTAGCTGACCGAGATCTGCTGAACGCCTCGCGGGACGTTGACCGGAAGGTAGACGAAGTCGGTCGGCCCGCGCGATCTGCCCGTCGACCACCTGCGTCTTGGTACCGGTGGCGGCAGCCGCGAAACTCATCGGCGCCAGCGCGATGATCGTGCCGGTGCCTGCTGCGGCCAGCAGGCCTCTCCTGGTGATGGCGGTCATGGCAACGTCGGTCATGAGGGAAACCAAGCACTCCACAGCGTCCGGCAGGCAACGTCCACATGACCGCAACCCAAACCCGGACCGCTCACCACCCCGGTGGTATCAATGACATGTTTCAACTACTTGGTCCGATCGCCTCTGGAGGCACACGTTGAGCAACGCCGACATCGTCATCGCCGCGCTCCGCAGCGGCTACGAACGGCTCGCGGAGTTGGTGACGAACTTCGACGACGACGCCCTGGCCGGCCCGTCGGCAGCCGCCGAGTGGGACATCGCGCAGGTGCTGAGTCACCTCGGCAGTGGCGCGGAGATCATGACCAATACGATCCAGCTCACGCTCGACGGCAAGCCCGCCGCCGGCAGCGACTTCAACCAGAACGTCTGGGCCCGGTGGGACTCGTCATCGCGCCAGGAGCAGGCCGCCGGCTTCCTGGTCTGGAACGAGAAGCTCACGACGTTGTTCGAGTCGCTGAGCGACGACCAGCGTGAGAATCTCCGCATCGAGCTCGGCTACCTGCCGGCGCCCGCCGACGTGGCGACGGTCGCCCGCATGCGCCTGAGCGAGCTCACCTATCACTCGTGGGATGTCCGCAGTGCGTCCGACCCGGGGGCGACGCTCGACGCTGACGCCGTGCCGCAGATGTTCCAGAGCACCTTGGACCTCAGCTGGATCAGCAAGCCGGCCAACCTCAACGGCGAGCGAGCCGTGCTGACGGTTACCACCACCGATCCGGCAACCGAGTTCTCGCTCCGACTCGACGACCCGGTCAGCATCGACCCGACTCCCGCGGACGATGCCGACGGATCGCTGACCCTGCCCGCAGAGTCCTGGCTACGGCTCATCGCGGGCCGGCTCGCGCCGGACCACACCCCAGCCACACTCGAGCTCACCGGCCCGATCACCCTCGCCACGCTCCGCCAGGTCTTCCCGGGCTACTGATCTCCGTAGTCGGGGACCTGGATCTCGACGCCGCCCCGGAGCGCCGACTGGTGGGCGCAGATTCCCGGGGCGGTCCAGGTCGCCGCAGTCCGCGCGTCCACCCTGGGTGCGCGGTTCTCGACGATGCTCGACACGAACTCGTGGACGAGATGCGGGTGTGAGCCGCCGTGACCGCCGTCGGCGAACCTGCGCAGCGGCTCGGGCAGCAACTCCGGCGCGCCGGCAGGCTCGACGTCCACCTCAGCAACCGCACGGCCGCGACGCCCCTCGATCAGAGGTTGCAGCGAGAACTCCTTCATCGGCCCGCCCTCGAGCTGCGGCCACTCCAGCGCACCCTCGTCGCCGTACACCGAGAAGCCTTCGAGATAACTGCGGCCGAGCTGGAAGAACGACATCGTCACGTTGGCGACCAGGTCGTCGTCGCCGCTCAACTTGAACAACGCGGCCTCGGTGCCGAACCCCTCTCCCGCGACGCCGATGTGGTCCGGTGTGAGCCGGCTCGATCCGAGGCAGCGGACCGACTCCACGCGGGTGTCCGCGAGCGCCAGTGCGGGTGAGAGCGCGTGCGTGACGTAGTGCATGGGCGGATAACCACGCCAGTACTCCGGAAAGCCGTCGAGGTTCTGCAGGTGATCGCCCTTGAAGTACGTCAGCCGACCGAGCTTCCCGGACTCGAGCAAATGCCTGGCGTGGAAGAACTCCCGCGAGTACACCGCGGTCTCCATCATCATGTAGTTGCGCTGGGCACCTTCCTGCGCCGTGATCAGCGCGTCGAAGTCCTCCAGCGTCGTTGCCATCGGCACCGCTGACGCACAATGCCGGCCGGACCTCAGCACCTGGAGCACCTGCTCGGCGTGGAAGCGCACGGGTGTCAGCAGGTGTACGGCGTCCCAGCCGGACGAGGCCAGCGCATCATCGAGGGTCGGGAACGTGTCCCTGATCCCCCGCCGCTGCGCGACTGTCGTCGTTCGCGCGAGATCCGTGTCGACGATCGCGACCCGGCCGACCTCGGGGTGGGCCTGGTAGATCGGCACAAAGTCGGCACCGAAGCCGAGTCCGACCACAATCACATCCACGCCGGCTCCTCAGGAGTAGAACCGAGACCGCCGGAACTGTGCGTGGCTTCCGGCGGTCTCGCAGTCGGACTACGGCCTATTGTGGCCAATCGGCCTCCGTCACCACGCCCCCGGTGACATCGACGGTCAGCTGCACGGGCCCATCGGGACGCACGTACAGCTCGTAGTTCCCCTGTGGGACCTCGAAGAAGACTGCTGAGTGGACAATCTCCCCGTCCGGTGAGGGCCGCGGCACCACCGCGACGTGCGGCAGCGCGTGACTGTGTCCATGCCCATGCCCATGGGCGTGCCGTCCGGCGTGGGTGCTGGCGAAGTCGCCCGGGCGGAGTTCGATCTCCTCGCCCTCCAGCACTGCCGGCAGGGTGACGACCAGGGCGCCGATGTCTCCGCCGATATCCAGTAGGACGGAGGATCCTTTACCCGCGTGGGGGTTCTCGACGGTGCTCATCAGGCGGCCGGGGTTCCGGGCTTGGACTGGTAGCCGCCGGCCGGAGTGCCGAGGTACGGGAACGACGTCAGGTAGTCCGAGTTCGTGTTCGACGTACCGTCCTTGATCGCGGCAGACGCCGCATCGGGCTTGAACGACGGGTCCACCAGCGGGATCGTCAGCCCCGCAACCGCACGAAGTTCGACGGTGACCACGTCGTCGAAGACCCGGCGACCGTTCGGGAACCCGGCCGCGTCACCGGCGACCAGGCCGAGCGGGTTCGGCGATTTTGCCGGCGGGACCGCGACGTTCAGCCGCAACAGGTCGGCCTGCACCGGTCCGGTGTAGTTCTGGAACCCGGGGACGACGCCCTTCGGGATGCCGGTGAGCAGGATCGCCGCCAGGTCGGCACGCGACTTCTTGTACGCCGCGAGGTTCGGAAACACGCCCGGGTACAGGACCGGGAGCAGACCGGCGAGCTCGGGTTTGGTGACGTAGCCGGCGAACCGCTTGTCGCCGTACGGAGCCTGGCTGTTCCACTTGTCCTTCTCGGCCATCGGCACGATGACCTCGTTGAACAACGGGTTCCCGAGCCGGGAGACCTGCTTGTACGGGCCGTGCCACGTCGGGATCCCCCGCACGTCGTCGAGGATCTTCGACGCCCGGCGACTGGCCGATGCATAGACACCGATCACCGCCTTCGGATCCAGTACGCCGGCCGGCTTCCGCCCGTCGCGGGTGAGATCGGTGATCGGGACCTGCAACGCGATCGTGTGCACGTTCGATCCCTGCAGGCCGTTGACGCCCATCGCCGCGGCCGACGGAATCAAGTGAGCCATCTGGAACGGCCGCAGCGTGCCGAGGTCGAAGATGCTGCCGAGGTCGGCGAAGAACCCGTCGGCGCGCTGCCCCGCGAAGACCTTGCGGTGGGTGCCGATCGTGTGGATCGCCTGCCCGGCGAGCTTCGCGTAGTTCGGCGTACTGCGGATGCCGACGTTCACCGGCGGAGCCGCCAGGTTGCGCGCCAGGATCCGCGACCGGCCGTGCTCCACCCGCGTGACCGAGTAGTACTGCGGACGGTTCCAGGTCTGATCGGAGATCGAGCTGATCGGACCGGTGTTGTACAGGAAGGTCTTCTTGTTCCTGATCTCGGCGTGGAAGCGGAACTGGTAGCTGATGTCCGCCCGGCCGGTGCCGGTGTTGGAGATGTGGATCTCGTACAGGACGTCGTCGCCGAACTCGTAGAAGTTCGGCCCGCCGTACGGGTTCTGGAACGGGATGAAGTTGGCGATCAGCGTCACCGTGTCCGGCTTGTCCGGGCTGACGAACGCGTAGACATCGGTGTTGTCGGCGACCGGGTCCTTCGAGATTTCGGGTGCTTCGCGGTGCGAAGACATGACTGTTCCTCCAGTGAAAGCGTCGGTGTGAATTCCGGGAGAGCCGCGGCAATCGGGCCCGTAGCGCGGCTCAGGCCGTGGCCACACCGGCCAGGCGGGCGGCCAGTTCGCGATCGGTCAGGAGGACCTCGCGGTCGCCGACCAGAATCGCCAGCTCACCCGACTTGACGTCTTTCACGTGGACGACGAACGACTCGGCCGTCGCCAGATCAGCCGCCTGCAACTCGTCCCCACCCGCGGCCGCCCCCGGCCGCTCGCCGAGGATCTTCGGAACCGCCACAGCACCGACCGCTGCCGCGGTCCCTGCGCCGGCGAACACCAGGAACCCCCGGCGTGTTGCGTCACTCATGTCTGTCCCTTCCCTCTCACGAGCGCCGGCACCGACTGCCATCTGCGACCCAGTCGCAGATCATGTGATCCGGATCACATCACCGCTCGAGAGGTGTTCGCCGCCGCCGCACGGCCGGATGGGTCGGACAGCTCAATGAGGCCAGGAGGAGGGGGCGCGGGGTCAGATGGGCAGCGGGTCGTAGTTGGCGCCGAAGGGGGCGTCCGGGCGTGCGAACTCGCCCATCAGGGCGCGCCTGAGGGGTGTGGTGCGCTCCAGGAACTCGGGGTCGTTGCTGAGACGGTCGGCGGGACGAACCCACGGGGGGCTGTAGACGTAGTGGGTCGTGAAGCGGTCGTAGTCGCCGTCGTGGCGGAAGGTTCGGTGCCAGACTCCGTTGTGGAAGACCAGGGCGGCACCGGCCTCGGCACACACGACATGGCCGATCGCGATGTCTCCCTTGTTCTGACGGATCGAGTCAGGCAGCGGGACGCGAGAGCGGTGGCTGCCGGGGATCAGTTCCATGTTGCCAAGGCCGGGCACGGTCTGGTCGGTCAGCAGGTACGACACCCGGAGCTGGATCAGTGGGACCGGATATCCCAGTTCCTTGAAGTCGAAGGCGGACGATCCGTCCTGGTGCCAGCCGCCGTTCCCGCCGTGTGCCGGCTGCATGGTGTTCCAGCCGGCCTGCAGCACGAAGCGATCGCCGAGCAGACCCTGCACCTTCGGGAGCACGTCAGGATGATCGATCAACCGCTCCAGCGCCGGCTCGCTCTCGTAGGTGCGGCCGATCTGCCCGAACTCGCGGTCGCGGCTCTGGTGCAGACGCTGCGAGACGTCGTACGCCTCGGCGGCTTCCTCCTTGGTCAGGACGTTGGGAATCAGGAAGTAGCCCCACGACTCGAAGATGAAGCGGTCGGTCTCGGTCAGCTGACCTTTGCCCACGACGGGATCAAGCATCACTGTGTCCTCTTCGTCAGGTAGTGGAAGCGATTCCAATCCTGCCGAGGTCCGGTCCGCGGTCGCGCGGGCTGTGCGCGTGTCGTTCCGATCGAGGCCGGAAACGGCCAGAACTGGTCAGGAACCGGTCAGGAACCGGTCAGGAACGGTCAGGCCCGTTTCTCCGCGAGGAGCTTCAGGCGCCGGAGGGCCTCGGCGTTCCGCGGGTGCAGCATCGCGTCGGCGACCGCCGACGGCAGCAGGGCGACCGGTCCGCTGACCGGCTTCTCGGTCATCACCAGCCGGCACCCACCCGATTCCTCCTGTGCCCGGAACTCCACCTCGCCGTGGCCGGCCGGCCACGCCCGGACCTGCAGCCGCAGCCGGCGCAGGGGCTCGTACTCGAGCGACGTCGTCGTGTCGTCCAACAGGAGCGGCCAAGCGCCGACCGAGTGATGGATCCGGCCGCCCGGCTCGGGCCACGGCGGGTCCACGTCCCTGATCCGGGACGCACCCACCACCCACGCGGCGTACGACCAGCCGTCGGTGAGAATCGCGAACACGTCTTCGACGCTCGCCTCGATCAGACACTCGTTCTCGCTCATGCCGGGACAGGTACCCAGCTCTCCCCCGGTTGACCGGCGAGTCACCGCGGCCGACTCAAGCCCCTGGACACACCGACGGCGTTTGAGCGCGGGCCGGTCGGACACCAGAGACTCATGCCGACTCTGCTGCCGTTTGCCTCCGCATCCGACACCGGCCGGATTCTCCGGGACATCCTCGTACCGGTTGTCGCCCAGGGACCGATCCTGCGCAGACCCCGTCTCGGCACGCTGGCGGAGAAGCTGCACACCGACGACCGGGCTCTGCGGTGTGTCCGGCGACTGCGACGCAAGTATGGCGACGGGCCGGTGCTGCTCCGGGTTCTCGGCCGCACCATCGGGATCGTCCTGGCCCCGGACGACGTCCACCGGCTGCTGGCGGAGACACCCCACCCGTTCGCCGCCGCGGCCGGTGAGAAGGTCGGCGCGCTGACACACTTCCAGCCGCACGCGGTCATCGTCACCAACGATCCGCTCAGGGCCGCGCGACGTGAGTTGAACGAGCAGGCGCTCGAGACCCACCGTCCCGTCCATCGCCACGGCCACCGGTTCGTCGAGGTGGTCCGTGAGGAACTCGACGGCCTGCACGCGACTCTTGGCTGGAACGACTTCCGCGCGATCTGGTCCCGCGTCGTACGCCGGATCGTTCTCGGCGACGCGGCGCGTCATGACGTGGAACTCACCGCCCAACTCGACCAGCTGCGCGCCGACGCGAACTGGGCTCAGCTCGGCCCGAACCGCGACGAACTCCGCATGCGCTTCCTGGCCGGAATCGCGCAGTACGTACGGGATGCCGAGCCCGGCAGCCTCGTCGAGGCACTCGACCGTCAGCCCGCGACGCTCGATCCAGCCGGTCAGGTGCCGCATTGGCTGTTCGCGTTCGACGCCGCTGGCATCGCCCTTTGGCGCCTCTTCGCTGTGCTCGGCACGCATCCGTCTTTGCTCGAGCCGATCGTGGCGGAGGCGCGTCACCCGGAGGCTTCGCCGTTGCTGGCCGTGGCCGGCGCCGCGGTCCAGGAGTCGCTGCGGCTCTGGCCGACGACGCTCGTCGTACTGCGGGAGTCGCGCGAGCCGACGCTGTGGCGGAATCGGATCGCCCCGGCCGGGACCGAGTTCGCGATCGTCAGCTCGGTGTTCCATCGAGACGACGAGGCAGTCGACTTCGCGAACGACTTCGAGCCCGCCGCGTGGCTGGACGGGAGGACCGACGGCTCGTGGCCGATCATCCCGTTCAGCGAGGGACCAGCCGGGTGCCCCGGCGAGAACGTCGTACTGCTCACCACGAGCACAGCGGTCAGCCGCGTCGCCACTCGGTACGACATCGACGTCGATCCCACCACCCGGGCCCGACTGAGCGGGCCCATGCCGGGCACGTTCAACCACGCGACCGTGCGGATCGGCTTCTGGCCGCGCTCCTGAAGTTTGGCGAGGGTCGCCGGCGGACACCGAGGGTGTACATCGCATGAGGAGGCAGTTATGAGTACGACTCCGCTACCACCAGTTCCCCCGCTGCCTGACCCGACCGGTCCGAATCCGGACGACGATCCAGACCTCACGTCGTACCCGGAACCGGACCCGGACGAGAACCCCGACGAGCAACTCCCCCAAGACAGCTGAGTCCCGGCCATGACGCTCCAGAGATATTGGGATTTCACGGGTCCGCCGGGCCGTTGATTTGCTGAGCATGCAGCAAGATGGTCGGCATGGAGCAGGAAATTCTGGATCTGGCGCAGGACCTGGCCGAGATCGGCCGGCTGGTGGACGACGACGACGTCTCCACGGTCCTGGAGCGGTTCGTCCGGCGCGTGGTGCTGAGCGTCCCCGAATGTGAGGAAGCATCGATCACCCAGCTGAAACAGGACAGGCCCGACATCCTCGCCCGCCACCACAAGACCGCGGCCCAGGTCGCCGAACCGTCCCGGGTCGCCCTGGCCGAGCAGCTCAGTGCGTCGAGCGGCCCGCTCCAGGAAACGCTGCTGTACGCCGAGCCTCGCCGCATCGGCGATCTGGCTTCGGACCACCGCTGGCCCGACTTCAACGCGGCGGCCATCAACGCCGGCTACCGCAGCTGCCTGTTCCTCCCGCTTCATGCCGCCGGTAGCGTTCCGGCGGCCTTCACCCTGTTCTCGGTCAAGCCGGAAGCGTTCGGCACAACGTCGTACGACGTCGTCCTGCTGTTCGCGCTGCATGCCGGCGTCGCGTTCGACAACATCACGCTCTACGACAACAGCATGCAACTGATCGAGCACCTACAGTCCGCGTTGCAGACTCGGACCGTGATCGGACAAGCACAGGGCATCTTGATGCACCGGTACGACATCAACTCCGACATCGCCTTCGACGTTCTCAAACGCGGCTCACAAGACATGAACGTGAAACTCAGACACCTCTGCCTCCAACTCGTCGACGCCCAGCACGCGGGCAAGCTCACCGAGGTCCTCCAGCACTACGGCCTCAGTCAGTGAGGCTGCGGACCAGGTGGGTGAGTAGAAGTGCGGCGCGGTCCGGCTCGTCGGCGATGGCGCCCAGCGCGTCGTAGGTGACGAACGACGTCACGGCGGTCACGCCGGCCAGGACGTCTGCGTCCGCTAAGGCAGGCGTGGACTCGGCCGCGAGCCGTCGTACCAGACTGTGCAGCTGCTTCCTGCGCCATTCCTCCCGTTGTTTCAGGATCGACGCGACGTCGTGGTCGACGGCGGCGAGGCCGAACAGTGTCCGGAGAAGCTCGCGTTCGGAGTGCCAGAACACGCAGGTCCGCTGCACGATCGCGGCGCAGGCGTCACCGGCGCTCAGGTGCTGCGTGTCCGTCAGGAGCTGGTCCATGCCGGCGCGGTCGACCAGGTCGGTCAGCACCGCGTCCAGGAGTCCGCGCTTCGATCGAACCTGGTTGTAGACCGTCACCCGGGTCACCCCGGCCCGGTTGGCAACAGCCTCGATCGTGAAGTGCTGCCAGTCACGCGTGGCCAGTAGTTCCCGGGCAGCGTCGATGATGCCGCGCCGGGTTGCCGCTGTCGTGGTGGCACGTCGACCGATGGTGCTCACTGCCGGATCCTTCCCTTGACACGCTGTATAGCGACTCACTATACAGGCTGTAAAGCGAGAGGAAGGTCAACGATGTCCGACAGAGGATTGCTGATCGAGTTCGGCGGGCTGCCCGGCACCGGCAAATCGACGCTCGCGCGTCTGCTCGCCCATGACACCAAGGCCGTCTGGCTACGCATCGACGAGATCGAGGGGGCGATGCGCCGCAACGGCCTGACTCCCGAGCAGACCGGTATTGCCGCGTACAGCGTGGCTCACGACGTAGCGACGAATCATCTGCAGCGTGGGCTGACGGTGATCGCGGACGCCGTCAATCCGGTCGCCGAAGCTCGTGACGGTTGGCGTCACCTGGCGGCGGATGTCGAGGCCGACCATGTCGTCGTCGAAACCGTGTGTCCCGACACCGCCGAGCACCGCCGCCGCGTCGAGACGCGAGGCAGCGATCTACCCGGCTGGACCTACCCCTCCTGGGACCAGGTGCACCAACTGATGACGGAGTACCAGCCCCGCACCGGCAACCACCTCGTCCTCGACACCACCCGCCCGGTCAACGACACGTACCAGGAGCTGACCGCGCACCTCACCCGACGTACGCCGTGAGCTGGTTGCTGCGCTGAGCGGTCGCGGCGTTTCTGAGAGTGACGGCTGGTTGTTTACCTTGCGCACATGTGGGGTGCTCGCAGTGTTGGGGTCGGCGCGGCCGTCGGCTCTCACGATTGGTCAGGCTCTGACGGTGCCGTCAGGGCCGGTCAATCCTGTGAGGAGGAATCGTGATACGGAAACGCATCGCGGCCGCGGTCGTGGCGGCGGCGGCCGTCGTCGCCTCGGCGGTGGTCGTCAACGGCCGACCGTCACCCGCGCAAGCGGCGGCGAGTGTGCCGGTCTTCGACCACATCGTGCTGGTGATGTTCGAGAACCACGCATACTCGCAGATCAGCGAGAGCTCCAGCGCCCCGACGTTCAACAGCCTGGCCGGGCAGGGCGCGAAGTTCACCCAGGCGTACGGCGTAACCCATCCCAGCGAACCCAACTACGCGGCGATCTTCTCCGGGTCGACGCAAGGCCTGACCAGCGACAGCTGCCCGCACACGTTCACGGGCGGGAACCTGGGCAAGCAGCTGATCGACGCCGGCAAGACCTTCAAGGGCTACTCCGAGAGCATGCCGTCGGACGGCTACACCGGCTGCTCGAGCGGCCAGTACCAGCGCAAGCACAACGGCTGGGTGAACTTCAGCAACGTGCCCGCGGCGAGCAACCTGCGGTACGCCGACTTCCCGGCCTCGACCAATTACGCGAGCCTGCCGACCGTGTCGTTCGTGACCCCGAACATGTGCAACGACATGCACGACTGCTCGGTCGGCACCGGTGACACCTGGCTGAAGAACAACCTGACTGCCTACGCCACGTGGGCCAAGACCCACAACAGCCTGCTGATCATAACCTTCGACGAGGACAACGGCGGCTCGTCCAACCACATCTTCACCGCGTTCGTCGGCGCGCACACGCAGGTCGGCACCTTCTCCAACCAGATCAACCATTACAACGTCCTCAGCACCATCGAGAGCTCCTACGGGCTGACGCATCTCAACTCGGCGGCAGCGGTTACCAACGTCTGGAACTAGCCGTCCCCCAAACTCGCGGCCATGCCATGACGTGCCATGACATGGTGTGGCCGCGAGTGCCAACCGCCCCGGAGGTGAGCGCTCGTGTACCTGTCCTCGATCGACCGTCCGCACGCCGCGAAGACGTCGCGCCGGCGTGCGCTGTTCCTGGTGAGCGGCAACGTCCTCGCGCTCGGCGCCGTCAGCCTGATCACCGACGTCTCCTCGGAGATGGTGACCGCGGTGCTGCCGGTGTACCTGATGATCGGCCTGCACCTGAGCCCGACCGTGTACGGCGTGGTCGACGGCACCTACACCGGCGCGACCGCCCTGTTGCGACTCGTCGGCGGCTACGTCGCCGACCGGGCTCACCGGCGCAAGTTGATCGCCGGTCTCGGCTACGGCTTGTCGGCCGTAGCCAAACTCGGCTTACTTGCCGCAGGCAACGCCGTCGGCGCGATCGGCGCGGTGATCGCGCTGGACCGAACCGGCAAAGGTCTCCGGACGGCGCCGCGCGACGCATTGATCACGCTGTCGACCCCGCCGCGGTTGTACGGCCGCGCCTTCGGCGTACATCGGATGATGGACACCATCGGAGCATTCGCCGGGCCGCTCGTCGCGCTCGGCATCCTGGCCGGCACCGCGCAGGCGTACGACGCGGTGTTCGTGGCCAGCTTCTGCATCGCGGCGTTCGGCGTACTCGTGCTGGTCCTGTTCGTGCGGGATCACCGCGACCAACAACCGCCGAAAGGCACGGTGGCTCCGTCGGCGCTGCGCGGCCTGCTGCGGATGGCACCGGTACGACGGATGGTGCTGGCGGCCTGCCTCGCCGGGATGGTCACGATCGGCGACGGCTTCGTCTACCTGCTGCTGCAACGGCGTGAGCAGCTCAGCATCGGCTGGTTCCCGTTGCTTGCCGTGGGCACCAATCTGTCCTATCTGCTGCTGGCCACGCCGCTGGGCGTACTCGCCGACAAGATCGGCCGGCAGAACGTGGTGATCGGCGGCTACCTCGCGCTGATGCTGGTGTATCTGCTGCTGTTCGGACCACTCGGCGGCCGGCCGCTGCTCGTCGTCGTACTGGGCCTGTACGGCCTGTTCTACGCGTCGACCGACGGGGTCCTGATCGCGCTGGCCGGACCAGTGCTTCCGAGCGGCGTCCGTACGACGGGGATCGCGCTGATCCAGACCGGCCAGGCTTTGTCGTATCTCGTGTCCTCGGTGTTGTTCGGGCTTGCCTGGACGACGTGGGGACCAGCGGCAGCCATCCGGATCGCCGCGGCGATGGTCGCGGTCGCCGTGCTGGCCGTCGCCCTGCTTCTGCGCGGCATCCCAGCGGAGCAGCCCGCATGAGGCGGCGGATCGTGCTCGCACTGGTCGGAGCGCTGGTGCTCGCGGCAGTCGCGATCGGGTACGCGGTACTCGCCGTATCGCGTCAGCCCAGCACGCCCGTCGCGGCGGCCAATTCGCTGAGCCTCACCGGCCCGCGGATCATGTTCCGCAGTACCGCACCGGACAGCAAGGGTCATCTGGCCTTCGTTTCCAAGGACGATCCGGGCGGGCCGCGATCGGTCTCCGCCCTGAGCTGCCTGCGGGTCTACGCGGCGGGTGGCACCGGGACGTGCCTGCGGCAGGACGGTGCGTTGACCACGTTCCAGATCGCGATCCTGGACAAGAACTTGAACGTGCAGAAGGCGATTCCGCTCGTCGGCGTACCGAACCGGACCCGGGTGTCCGGCGACGGCCGCCTGGTGGCGTGGACGGTGTTCGTGGCAGGCGACTCGTACAACCACGGGCGGTTCTCCACCCGCTCCGGGCTCATCGACCTGCGCAATCAGGACATGATCGACTCGCTCGAGTTCCTCCCGGTCACCCTCGACGGGCACCCGTACACCGCCCCGGACCTGAACTTCTGGGGCATCACGTTCGCCGCCGACGACAACCACTTCTACGCCACGATGTCCACTGCCGGACACCGCTACCTGGTGGAAGGTGACATCGCGGCCAAGTCGGTGCACACCATCGCCGAGAACGTGGAATGCCCGTCGTTGTCCCCCGACGGCAAACGCATCGCCTTCAAATCGGCGATCGACGGAGACCCGGCGAAGGGATGGCGGTTGACTGTCCTCGACCTTGCCTCAGGCACCCGCACCCCACTGGCCGAAACCCGCAGCGTCGACGACCAACCGGCCTGGCTGGACCCGAACACCATCGGGTACGCAGTTCCGCGCGGAACCGCCGACTCGGACATCTGGTCGGTCCCCGCCGACGGCTCAGGCACTCCCCGACTCCTCATCCCCCACGCTGAATCCCCCGCCGCCATCAGCTAACTGTCCGACGACGCGGCACAAACACCCACTGCGGCTGCTTAGAGTGGTGGGATGGTACTGCGGCTTGTGTTCGCGGATGACAATTTCCTGGTGCGTGAGGGGATTTCTGCACTCCTCACCGAAGCCGGTGAGATCGACCTGATCGAGACGGTCGTCGATCCGGCCGGTCTGCTCAGGGCCGTCGCCGAACACCGGCCCGACGCCGTCCTCACCGACATCCGGATGCCTCCGACGTTCACGACCGAAGGGATCGACGCGGCCAAGCGGATCCGGGCCGAGCATCCCACCACCGGTGTCGTCGTCCTGTCGCAGTACGTCGAGGAGGACTACGCGTTCGACCTGTTGTCGGACGGTGTGGCGGGACTCGGGTACCTGTTGAAGGAGCGGGTCTCCCAGCTCGACGATCTGGTGCGGGCCTTGTACGACGTGGCGCGGGGCGGCTCTGTGCTCGACCCCATCGTTGTCGAGCGCCTGCTCGCGCGGAAGGTGAAGGACGCACAGTCGCCGCTCCTGAGGCTCACCGGGCGAGAGCGCGAGGTGCTCCAGGAGATGGCGGCCGGGCGCAGTAACGCGGCCACCTCGAAGGCTTTGTTCATGAGTGAGCGCGCGGTCGAGAAACACGTCAGCGCGGTCTTCCAGAAGCTCGGTCTGGCCGACGAGTCCGACGTGAACCGCCGGGTGATGGCCGTACTGGCGTTCCTCGACGCCACCAGGTAGTCCAGGCAGTCCAGGTAGTCCAGATAGGTAGGGACAACCCCACCACGGCCGAGCGGTCAGCCCCATGCCCTGCCCCGCCTCTTTGCGTCACGCTGACTGCAAGGAGGTACGTCAGTGGTCGCAGTACGCGTGCTGGTCGTCGACGACCAGGAGCCCTTTCGGCGGGCGATCGCAGCCGTTGTGTCGGAGACCGACGGCTTCGTCGTTGTCGGGGCGAGCTCGTCGGGTGAGGAGTCGCTGCACGCCGTCGCCCGGCTCCGCCCGGATCTGGTGCTGATGGATGTGCGTCTGCCGGGAATCGACGGTATCGAGGCGAGTTGGCGGATCACCCAGGCCGAGAAGTCGCCGGTCGTCGTACTCCTGTCAACCTTGGACGCCGCCGACCTCGATCTCTCCGGCTGTGGGGCGGCCGGTTATCTGGCGAAGGCCGCCTTCGGTCCCGAGCAACTCGTCGCCACCTGGACAGCGGTCAGACCGGGATTTAGACCGGGATTTTGACCGGGATATTGACCGACAGCTGCAACGGATCATCGAGGTGCGGCGTTCCACCGACCGCCTCGATCCGATCGACGATGGACTGTACGTCGATGCCGCCGCGAGCAACTCCACGCACCCGGACCACCAGGTCCTCCCCCACGATCGCCAGTTCGATCCGGGCTGCGCTGGATCCTGCCCGCAGCGCTTCGACACAGCAGAAGTAGACCGCGGCTTCGACCCCGGCCGGGAACCGCCGATCCGCCGCCGGGTCGACCTGCAGGGCGGCGACCGTGCCGTTCCGGGCCAGGTGTGACCGCAGCGCGCGGGACAGCCCGGATCGTGCCAACTGAGTGGGAAAGACCCCGTGCGTCAGCTCACGCAACGACTCGAGCGCGGTGTTCGTCGACGCAACGAGCTGCTCGAGCTCGGCCGCCGCGGCGACGCCCGATCCGGCTACGTGGAGAGTGTTGAGACGCTCCGGGATCGGCGCGAGGTGGGACAGTACGTCGCGAGCGATCGCGGATTCCAGCCGCTGGCGGGTGGCGTCGTCGGCCGCGACCAGCCGTCTGCGTGACTCCGCGAGCGCGCCGGTCGTCGCGTCCAAAGCAACCACGTGTGCGGCCAGCTCCGACTCCATTGCCGCGTTGCGGAACGCAAGTGCGGTTTGGTCCGCCAGATCGCGGAGCAACTGTTCGTCCACCGGCCGTAGCCGGCGCCCCTTCGGCATCGTGACGCCGATGCTGCCGAGAGTCTCGTCGCCGTGCCCGACCGGCACCTCCCACTCAGGCGGGCCGTCGGACTCGCGGGGCCAGGACTTGGAGATCCACTCGGCGCCCGGCACCTGGAGGCCGGCCGTCGAGGATTGTGCGGACACCGCGCGCCCGGCAGCTTCCGCGACCCCTGACAACAGCGAGACCGGCGAAGGTGTCTCGGCCAGGCGCCGGCTGAAGTCGGACAATGCTTCGTACGGCAGCGCCCGTACTCCGTACGCAAGCCGATTGGCCAGCCGGACCACCCACCGGCGCAGCGGCTGGAATGCGAGCGCCACCAGTGCGGTGGCCAGCAGGGACACCCAGAATCCGCTGGTCCCCAGGTTCACCAGGCCCGCCACGGCCAGCACCAGTCCGGCGTACCCGATCCCGGCAAAGATGGTGCCTAAGGCAAGTACTACGGCCCGGTTGATGATCAGGTCGAGCTCGAACAGGCGATACCGCAGTACGGCGATCGCGAGCAGCAAGGGCAGACAGGGATAGGAGACGTACAGCGGGAGAGTCGCGAGCCAGGTCTGGTGCCCACCGTTGATCGTCTGGACGACAATCAGGTAGACGAAACTCAGCGCGATGAACGCGGCCGAGACGGCGATCAACCGCACTTGCTGCCGTTGCTCCCCCTGGCTGCGGCGCAACCGCACGACCGTGGACACCATGGCGACGACCAGGCCGCCGGCGATGAAGGGCAAGCCGACCACGGACAGCAGGCTGCCGACCGGGCCGAGGTTGTGATCGTCGACGTTGTACTCGCTCGGCGACAAGGTGAGCAGCATCCCGGCGTACGCGCCGTATCCCACCGCGCTGACGACCGCTGCGGCGCGCCAACGACGGGACAGCAGATGACCGTCCGGCGCGACGAGGAACACGATGGCCAATGCAGCGAGCGAGAGCTGCCCGCCGAGCAGGGAAGCGATCCAGCCGGCGATCCCGCCCAGGCTCCGCGGGCCAGGCCCGTCGGCAGTCACCACCCACACGCTGTAGGCCTCGGCCAGCAAGGAGATCGCGGAGGTGAAGCCGATCAGGCACAGCAGCCAGCCGATCGGATGCCGCGCCCACCGGGCCACGATCAACGCTCCCATCGCCGCGCAGCCGATGACCGCGATGCTGACGAACGGGACACCGTGCACGGCGACGGCCTCCTCGGACAGCAACGGGCGGTACACCGACGTCACCCCGAGATCCGCCGCGGCCAGCACCACGGTGAGTGCTGCCAGTACCCAGGCCAGGCGCCGGTGCATGTCAATCTCCCTGCCGGCGCACACCTGGCAGCCTGGCGGCGACCAGCGTGCCGTGCGAGGGCGCGGTCGCGATCGTCAGGGTTCCACCGGCCGACTCGACCCGATCACGCATATTGACCAGCCCTGCACCCGCACGCACCGCGTCGAGCTCGAATCCGGAACCGTCGTCCTCGACGGTCACCTCCAGGACTCCGGGACCGCCCTTGAGGCCGAGGTGGGCGGCCTTCGCCGACGAATGCTTGGCAGAGTTCTGCAAGGCCTCCAACGCACAGAAGTACGCCGCGGCCTCGACGCCGGCCGGATAGCGGCCGAGGTCGGCAACGATGAGCTCGACCGGGAGCGGGCTGCGGGCGATCGCCGTACGAAGCGCTGCTTCCAGTCCCTCGTCGACGAGCAGGCTCGGATAGATTCCGCGGGACAGGTTGGTGATCGTCTCGATGGTGACGATCGCCGCCTGACACTGCGCCCGGACGAGCCGATCCGCGCGTTCGGGTGCTTTGCCGGCCAGGGTTCGGGCGAGGCTCAAGTTCACCGCGAGGGCAACCAGGTGCTGTTGCGCGCCGTCGTGGATATCGCGCTCCAGCCGTTGCCGCTCGGCGTCCTGGGCATCGACGAGTCGCTGCCGCGACCTCCGCAGTTCGGCCGCCAACCTGGACAACTCCGCGATCCGGTGCACGAGCTCGGCCCGGAGCCGCACGCCGCGGAACACGAGTCCGGCCTGGTCCGCGAGGCCTGCGAACAGCCTCTCCTCGACCGGTGTGAGCGGGACATTCTCGTGTTCCTGGACGGCCAGCACACCGAGCAGCTCCCCGGCCTGGCGCACCGCCAGCTCACGTCGGCCGGACCGGTCGCCGGCTGCGGGCGGTCCGTCACCGTCAGGCCAGGTCGCCGCGAGCCTCAACCGACCGTCGACCATCAGCCACACCTGCGCGGAACGTGCACCGGTGCCTTCGGCGAGGATCTCGGCCATCCGCACCGGCAGGTCGTCACGTCCGCCGGCCACCGCAGGCGAGAACCGCTTCAAGACGTCGTACGGCGATTGCCGTCCGCCGTGCACCACCCGCGACATGACGACCTCGAGGCGTGACTGCACGCGGCCGAACGCCAACGCCACGACGGCGGTGGCCAGCACGGACAGGCCTACGTGCGGGGACGACGTACGGCCGATCAGAAGCCCGCCGCCGAGCACGATGACGACGTACACCAGCACCACGAACACCACGAGCCCGCCCAGCACCAGCAGGCCGACGAAGCGTTCACGGCCCGTCAGCCATCGCCCCCTCACCCTCACCTCTGCAGTCTGCTCCCCCATCCGCCGAGATGGGAGTACCCGAACCCTGCGGGGTGGGTTATCCGCACGATCGCCCGCTCCACCGCTGCGGCCAGCCCCCGTCCGGAGTGCGCCCAGCCCGATGGGAGCAGACAGCTGAAACGCCTTTGCTGGTAGCACGGCCGCTCGTTCCGGGGAGGCCACTCCAGCACAGGGGGTCTCACCTATGTCTGCCACCACCATCGCTCCGACCACGTCCGCGGCCCGGGCCGAAGGCGTCAGCAAGTTCTACGGCACCGGGGACGCGACCGTGATCGCGCTCAAGGACGTTCATGTCTCACTGCAGGCCGGCCAGTTCACCGCGATCATGGGCCCTTCCGGGTCGGGCAAGTCGACGCTGCTGCACATGCTCGCCGGTCTCGACCGCCCGACGTCGGGCGAGGTCTTCCTCGGCGACACCCGGATCAGCTCGCTCAACGACAAAGCCCTCACGCTCCTGCGTCGCGACCAGATCGGATTCATCTTCCAGTCGTTCAACCTGCTGCCGACCATGACCGCGGCCGAGAACATCGTGCTGCCGATCCGCATCGCCGGCCGCAAGCCCGACCAGGCCTGGGTGCAGTCGATCGTCGACAAACTCGGCCTGGCCGACCGGCTGTCGCACCGCCCCACCGAACTGTCCGGTGGACAGCAGCAGCGGGTGGCGGCCGCCCGCGCCCTCGCCTCGCGCCCGCAGATCGTCTTCGCCGACGAGCCCACCGGCGCTTTGGACTCAGCCTCCGGCACCGAGCTGCTCACCTTCCTGCGCAAGGCAGTCAAGGAACTCGGCCAGACCGTCGTCATGGTCACCCACGACCCGACCGCGGCCAGCTATGCCGACCGGGTCCTGTTCCTGGCCGACGGCCACGTCGTCGACGAGATGTTCGAACCGACGGCCGACGCCGTCCTCGACTTCATGAAGCACCTGGGAGCGTGATCCATGTTCACCGCAACGCTGCGCGGGATGCTCGCACACAAGGTGCGGCTCGTCCTGACTATCGCCTCGATCGCACTCGGGGTCGCGTTCCTGGCCGGCACGCTGGTGCTCACCGACACCATGCGCGTGGCCTTCGACCAACTGTTCGGCAAGGTCTCCGCCGGTACGTCGGCGGTCGTCCGGACCGAGGCCGCGTACAGCCAGAGTGAGGGCATCAGCACCAGCCGGGCTCCGATCCCGGCCGCCGTCCTCAAGCAGGTCAGCGCGGTGGACGGTGTCCGCGCCGCCGAAGGCTCCGTCAGCGGGTACGCACTGCTCACCGACAACAGCGGCAAGGCCGTGCTGACCAGCGGCGGAGCGCCGACGATGGGGTACAGCCTGGCGGCCGATCCTGCACTGCGCGGCGACGTCAAGCTCCTCAGCGGCAACGCCCCGACCGGACCGCACCAAGTCGCCATCGACGCCACCAGCGCCGAGGAACACCACATCGCAGTCGGTTCGACCATCAAGGTGCTGTTCCAGGGCCCGGCCCAGGACTTCACTGTGGTCGGGACCGTCGGTTTCGGCAAGGAGAAGAACCTCGGCGGCACCACCGGCGCCTACTTCGACTCCAGCACGGCCCAGCGGGTGCTCGGAGCGCCCGGGTACTTCGACGCGATCAACGTCAGCGCGAACACCGGCGTACAGCCGACCGAGCTCGTGCAGCGGATCAACGCCGTACTTCCGGACGGCGCCGAGGCCGTCACCGGTGCGACCGTGGTGAAGGAATCCACCGACGCCATCAACAAGGACCTCAAGATCGTCGGGATCCTGTTCCTGGCGTTCGCCGGGATCGCCTTGTTCGTCGGCGCCTTCATCATCTGGAACACCTTCACGATGACGATCACCCAGCGGTCCCGGGAGATCGCGTTGCTGCGGGCCATCGGCGCCACCCGGCGTCAGGTGAACCAGAGCCTGATCATCGAGGCTCTGCTGCTGGGATTCCTCGCTTCCGCGGTCGGGATTGCCCTCGGTCTGTTGGTTGCCAAGGGCCTCAACCTGCTCATGGACGCGGTCGGCTTCGCCCTGCCCAGTACGACGATGCAGGTCCAGCCGCGCACGATCGTGGTGTCACTTCTGGTCGGCACCTTGGTGACAGTCGTCGCCGCACTCGTACCGGCGTACCGGGCCACGAAGGTGCTGCCGGTCGAGGCGCTGCGCGAAGCAGTGCCCGGCTCCGGCAACCCGTCGACCAAGCGCGTCATCGCCGGTGTGTTCGTGACCGGACTCGGTCTGGCCGGACTGTTCACCACCCTGTACGCCGATCTGAGCATGAGGCTGTTCGGCCCCAGCCTGCTCGCGATCATCGTCGGTGTCCTGATGCTGCTGCCGGCCGCGGCGCGTCCGCTCGCGTCGTTGATCGGCGTACCGCTGCGGCTGCGTGGTCTGCCCGGCGAGCTGGCCCGGCAGAACGCGATGCGCAACCCTCGCCGTACGTCGTCCACCGCCGCGGCCCTCATGGTCGGCCTGACCCTGGTCGTCAGCATGGGCGTGTTCGCCTCGTCGCTGAAGGCCTCGTTCACGGACATCGTCGGAGACTCGACGAATGCCGAGCTGTTCGTGACGCCCTCGAGCAAGCAGGCGCCCGGCTTCAGCCCCGAGGTGATCAAGGTCGTCGAGGGCGTGTCCGGGGTCGACGCGGTCTCGGCCAGCGGCTACGGCCAGGCCCGGTTCAACGGCAAGGATACGAGCTACTCGGCCGTCGACCCGGCGACAGCGTCAGCAGGCTTGAACCTGCGGCTGTCGTCCGGCTCGGTCTCAGACCTCGGCACCAACGGCGTCGTCGTCGCCAAGACTGCCGCCACGACGCACGGCTGGAAGATCGGCACCGTCATCCCCAGCGAGTTCGCACAGACGGGGAAGCGCAACTTCCGGGTCGTCGGGATCTACGACAGCAAGGGCTGGATCAGCGACGACTACGTGATCAGCATCGCCGCACAGACGGCGGCTGCCGGCCGGCAACTGACGGCCTCCGGGCTGGTCACGCTCGTGGACGGCGCCGACAAGTCAACGGTGCAGCGCGCCATCACCGACGCTCTGGCCGGCCACCCCGACGCCAAAGTCCTCGACCGGAAGGGATTCGAGAAGGAGGCGAGCGGTTTCATCGACCAGCTGCTCACCTTCGTCACCGTGATGCTGTTGCTGGCGGTCGTGATCGCGCTGCTGGGCATCGTCAACACACTGGTGCTGTCGGTGTACGAGCGGACCCGCGAACTCGGGCTGCTCCGGGCCGTGGGCATGACGCGGGCTCAGGTACGGGCGATGGTCCGCTGGGAGTCCGTGGTCATCTCGCTGATCGGCGCACTCGCCGGAGCCGCCCTCGGCATCGGGCTCGGCCTCGGACTCTCGCAGGCGCTCGCGGATGAAGGCATCAAGTCCGTCTCGGTGCCAGCCATCCAAGTGACCCTGTACGTCGTGCTCGCCGCCGTCGCCGGTGTGCTCGCGGCCGTCGGCCCGGCACGATCCGCCGCGAAGGTCGACGTCCTCAAGGCGGTGGTGGCCGACTGAACCTCCGCTGTGCCCGATCTGTCCTCACTGGTTTTCTTACTCCTTGCAAGGTTGCCCGGCATGACCGGATTGGCACGACCTACCACGGCCACAGAACCGAACTACTCACAGTCGTCACTCGCGCGGATGGCCGGCCCGCTCGCCGTTGCCGCCGGCCTGCTGATGATCGTCGTCGAACTCGCGATCCTGCCCATCGTCGATGTTCACGATCACGTCGGAACGTCGACCAACCTCGTCTACCGGATCAGCGGCGTCGTGTACTTCGTCGCCTTCTGCCTGCTCGTGCTCGTCGCGGTCGCGGCGTACGCACGGCAAGCACACAAAGCCGGCCGATTCGGCCTGGTCGGAATGATCGCGGCCGTGGTCGGCACCATGTGGCTCGGCGGCGACCTGTGGTTCGAGTCGTTCTACGTCACCTACATCGTCGATCATGCACCTCAGGTCCTGGAGCTCGACCCGGGCGGCATGATCGTGATCGGCGCCATCTCCAGCTATCTGCTCTTCGCGGCCGGCTGGGCCCTGTTCGGCATCGCGAGCCTCCGCGCCGGTGTGTTCCCGCGGGCGATCTCGGTGGCCATCGTGATCGGCGGCCTGCTCGGCTTCCAGGCGTTGTTGCCGCCGTGGGGCATCGGGCTCGGGCTGGCGATGGTCTGGCTCGGCGTCTGGCTGATCAAGACACCGGCACGATCCCAGGCGATCGCATGACCACCCCGGTCCAGGCG
Organism: Kribbella pratensis; assembly: GCF_004365355.1. GTDB lineage: Bacteria > Actinomycetota > Actinomycetes > Propionibacteriales > Kribbellaceae > Kribbella. Next base: position 2,598,656 of record NZ_SODP01000001.1, read on the forward strand.
CCACCCACCGTTCGCGAGTGGAGTGGGTGGCGCACGGTGCTTGTCGTCCTGGGCAGCTTGTTGATCATCCTCGGCGTCGGAGCTGTCGTCGGCGGCGGAGCCGGGCTCTGGTTCCATCAGCAGCGGGACAACGCCGGGTACTACACGGCGGGACCCGAGCGGTTCACCACGGATACAGCCGCGCTGTCGGTTCCGTCGCTGGACGTGAACGTCGGCGGTACCGAAGCCTTCTCGGCCGAGAACATGCTTGGACGCGCGCGGATCCGGATCGAGTCCGTGAACTCCGGGACACCGCTGTTCATCGGCATCGGTCCGGCGGACGAGGTCGCGAAGTACCTGAACGGAGTCGGCCACGACGAGCTCTCCGACATCGACACCTCACCGTTCAAGGCGACGTACACGTCCCGTCCGGGCGGCGCGCCGACCTCGTTGCCGGGATCGCACTCGTTCTGGGTGGCTTCGGACAGCGGCACCGGAGCGCGCACGCTTGACCAGAAGGTTGCTGACGGCAACTGGACGGTCCTGATCATGAACGCCGACGGATCGCTCGGCATCGACGCGAACATCAGCGCGGGTGCGACGTTGCCCGCCGTACTGCCCATCTCCGTCATCGCCCTCGTCGCAGGCGGCATTCTGGTGCTCGCGGGGATCGCCCTCGTCGTCCTGCCCATCACAACCCGACGAACCGTGACTCGATGAACAGACGACGGACGCCCCTGGCGACAGCCACGGCCTTGCTGACCGGGCTGATCGCCGGGGTTTGCCCCAGTGCAGCGGGGAGCCCGGTGCGACACCTGTTGTCGTTGCCCAGCCCGACCGGCCCGTACGCCGTCGGCGTGCACGCGACGTCTGTCTCGGATCCGTCCCGCATCGACGAGCAGACGGACCGTCCGCGCCGGCTTCCGACGGCACGCTGATCGTCGGCGAAGATGCCGACACCAGACCGGTCGACGAACGGCTGCTGGACGCCGAACTCTTACTCGCCCGGGTGTCACGCCTGGTCCCTCAAGCCGGTCAGCACCCGCGCATCGCCATGTTCGGCCACTCACGGGGCGGCGCCACCACGGCGCAGGTCATGTTCAAACATCCGGAGGTAGTCGCAGGCGTCGACCTCGACGGCAGCCTCCGTGGCGAGGTGGTGACCGGCGGCCTGGACCAGCCGTTCGGGCTGATGCTCGGGCGCGAGTTCCCCCTCGACGATCCGAGGCTGATGGAGTTCTTGTCGAACCTGCGCGGACCGCATCCGCTGACGCAACTCGACGTAGAGCACTACGGCTACACGGACTGGGTCGTCTTCAACCCCGAAGCCACGCGAGCCGACCCCACCCTAGGAGCCCAACTGGAGACCTCCTACCAAACGGGAACCGCCGACGACCTCCAAGCAGGCAGATCAGCCCTCTCGACCCAACGAAAGTTCCTCACCCACTTCATGGACCACTACCTGTCCCACCTCGGGCGGTAGCCCCTGGGAAACTGCAGCCATGAGGGTGTTGCTGCGGGTCAAGCCGGGGGCTTCGCGGACTGCCGTTGGTGGGCGGTACGAGGGTGTGGGTGGGGTGGCTCTGGTGGTGGCGGTGGGAGCTCGGGCGATTGAGGGGCGAGCTACCAAGGCGGTGCTGGTGGCGGTGGCAGAGGCGTTCGGCGTACGACGGTCGGCCGTGAGCCTTGTCAGTGGTGCGACGAGCCGGGACAAGGTGGTGGACGTCGAGGGTGAGGACCGCGAGATTCGGGAGCGGCTCGAACGGCTTCTCGGCTGAAGGGTGTGTAACAGTTGGGGGCTATGGAGACTGAGACGTCGCCGGATGGCGTGGTGACCAAGACGCCCGTGGGCTCGGTGGCGGAGGTGGCGGCGAAGTTCCGGGCGATCCTCGATGCCAAGGGGATCATGGTGTTTGCCGTGATCGATCAGGCGGCTGCAGCTCAGACGGTCGGGTTGACCCTGCGGGACACCGTCCTCATCGTCTTCGGCAACCCGGCGGCGGGCACCCCGGTGATGGCAGCCGCGCCGCTGGCCGGCCTGGATCTCCCGCTGAAGGTACTGATCTGGGACGACGCAGGAATTACTCGGATCAGCTACTACTCCCCCGCCACCATCGCCGAGCGCCACAACCTCGAGCCCGCCACAGCCGCCGGCCTCTCTGCAATCGACGCCCTGACGGACGCCGTCCTCAAGACCTGACCCGTCACCCAGATCCAAACCCGATGAGTGACGATTCCGTAGCGGACGACCGAGTGTTGCCGTACACCCGGGCTCTCTCGTTGTGCATCGTGCCGTTCCTGGTCGCCGGGTTCGTGATCCTGTATCTGTTCCCGCAGCACACGGCCCGCCTGTGGGCCTGGCCGCTACATCCGGCGATGACCTCGGCGGTGCTCGCGTCGGCGTACCTCGGCGGCGCCCACTTCTTCGTCCGGGCCGCCCTCGAGCGGCGCTGGCATGTCCTCTCCCCCGGCCTGTTGGCGGTCACGCTGTTCGCCGGACTCCTCGGCCTGGCGACTGTCTTGCAGTGGAGCAAGTTCATACACGACAACCCGGCGTTCTGGATCTGGTCGGCCCTCTACTTAGTCACGCCGTTCCTGGTGTTGGCCGCCTGGTTGGCGAATCGCAGGTACGCCGATGCTCCGCGCGACGACGTGGTCCCGCCGGGCGTACGTCGTACCGTCGCGACTGTCGGCGTACTCGCCGTGATCCAGGGAGCGGCGATGTTCCTGTCGCCCTCGACCTTTCTGCAGCGGTGGCCGTGGGCACTCACCCCGTTGTCATGCCGGACGCTGGCGGCGGTGTTCTGTCTCGGTGTCGCCGGAGTCGCGTTCTGGCGCGATGCGCGTTGGTCCACGTTGCGGCGGATGCTCGGCGTCGAGTTGGTGATGGTCGGTGCGATCCTGCTCGGCACGCTCCGGTTCCGTCGGGAACTCGATCCCTCGAAGCCGCTCGGGTGGGTTCTGCTGGTCGGCTTCGTGCTGCTGTTCGTGGCTTCGATTGTTGTACTCGTGGCGAAGCGTGGGGTGTCAGGCCAGGATCGGGAGGAGGGCGAGGATCGGGGCTCCGAGGGTGCCCAGGAACTGGGCCAGTATGCGGATGGGCGTGACGAGGGAGGATCCGGCTGAGGCGAGGGAGCCTGCGGCGAGGAGGAGGCGGGTCAGGCGTTCGAGCCTCGGGGCGATCCGGGCGCGGTCCGGCTTCGGCTGGCGGAGACCGGACTCGACGTCGCCGAGTTCCTTCTCCGCGGCGACAGACGTCGCCGGGTCGAGCCGCGCGGCCGTGACGCCGGCCCGCAGCTGAGCGAACGCCTGCCAGGCCTGCTCCGGCGTCACGACGACGCCGGTCTGGCCGCCGGTGATGTGCTGATCGCGGCCGACGTTGTTGATGTTGGCGGCGTTCTGATTACCGATGTTGAAAGTCATCGCGATTCATCTCATCAGCTGGGGTGGCGGCAGGTCCCGGTCGACCCGGCGGCGGCGCGAGGTGGCGACGATGTGCAGCACGATCCCGGCGATGATCAGCAGCATGCCGACCACGTTCACCAAGCCGCCGACGGCGAAGATCAGGAAGCCGCTGAAGTCGTCCGTGGTGGGCATCGACGCGGACGAGAAGTTCACGATCTGCCCGAAGTACTTGTACCAACCGACCACGGCGATCCCGAGCCCGACCACGAACACCAGGACGCCGACCCAGATCAGCCCGCGCGCCCTCGTCCTGGTCGCGGCGATCTCGCGGAAGAAGTTCTCCCGCTGCTGCTGGATGAAATGCTGGACGTACTGGTCCCGCCCGACGTTGTTGATCGTGTCCGCCCGCTGCTCGCCGACGTCGTACCGGACCGCCGTCCGCCCGCCCTCGCCGGCGCTGTAGCGAAGCTGGAGGTCGGCCAGCCGGACCCGATCGCCCGGGTACAACCGGCGCGGCACCGTGACCGCCTCACCGTTGACGAACGTGCCGCCGGCCGAGCCCAGATCCTCGACGTAGTCCGCGCCGCCCCGCTGCCAGAGCGCGGCATGCGTCCGGCTCATGTACGGGTCCTCGAACTGCACGTCGCAGTTCGGCAGCCGGCCCACCGTCAGGTGCGCACCGGTCAGGTTGATCCGTTGCCCTTCGTGCGACCCCGTCTCGACCACGAGGTACGGCGTACTCGATCCATCGCTCATCGTCCCCTGCGGCGCGCGCGGGCACCTCGCACCTCGGCACCGCATCCCCCACAATCAGCAAACCACTCCCCCTGAACCACGACAAGATGCAAGGCTCGCGGCCTGGATCAGGTGCGTTCGTGGACGACCGCAACCGGGACGGTCGCGTGATGGAGTACGCCGCGAGCGACCGAGCCGAGCATCAAGGTGGTCGCCCGGTGGTGGCGCCCGCCGATGACGAGGAGCTGGGCGGCAGGCGACTCGGCGGTGTCGAGCAAGGCCTCGACGGGGTGGCCTTCGATCAGTGTCCGCTCCACGTGGACGTCCGGGTGCTTGTGCTGCAGTGGCTCGGCGACAGCGTCGAGCAGTTCGCCGGCCAGCCTCTGCTGGTGGTCGCGTAGGTCGGGGATCGCCGCGAGATCCAAGGTGTCCCGTGCCGCGACGTCCCACGCATGCACCATCCGCAACGGCGCATGATGCAGATCCGCCATCTCGAATGCGAAGGCCAGCGCGCCGTCGTTCTGCTCGTGTGCGTCCACGCCCACAACGATCGGAGCGCCGCCCGGGCGTCCTTGCCAGCCGGCCGGTACGACGACGACCGGGCCCTGACCGTGATAGGCGATGTACTCCGACGTGGACCCGAGAAGCAGTCGAGCGAACCCGCCCGCGCCGCGCCGGCCGACCACGGTCAGCTCCGCCTCCGCGCTGAGCTCGGCCAACCGCCGGCTCGGTGCGCCGACGAGCACATCGGTCCCCAGGTCGAGCGCGGGATCTGCTGCGGCGACGTACGACGAGAGCTCATCGAGGACGCGCTGGTCGGCCGCCGGGACCGGGTCCGGGATGATCACCTCGCCGTCGATCTTCACCGGCGCGACGTCCGCATGCCGTCGTCGCTCGTCCACCACGTGCACCGCACGGAGGGGCATCCGCCGCAGTATCGCCTCGTGCAGCGCCCAGTCGACCGCCCCGGAACGCCGCCAGGCGGTGTCTGCTCCCACGACTATCTCGTTCGCGACCACGATCAGCTCCACGGCTCGTCCCGGTTACCACCTCCCAGGACACCCCATCAGCCGCATCCGTTCCAGAGCCCGGCAACAAGTGGACCGGGAGCCTCAGAGGACGTAGAAGCCGGTGACGATGGTCGGGAGGAGGCCGACGACGAGCCAGACGGATTTCAGCGAGCGCTGGAAGATGGCGAGGATGCCGGCAGCGGTGAGAACTCCGATGACGCCGGACATCAGCCACAGACCGACGCCCCGTCCGTACTCCTTCTCCGCCACACCGATGCTGTAGACGGCCAGCGTGATCGCCGGGACGCTGCCGACGTGGAAGAGGATGACCGAGGCGACCCAACGCTGGACGGTCTCGATCTTCATGGGTTTCGGTGTTCTGCGGCGCACAACGAGCTCCTACATCCTGAGGCGCCCACTAAGCGCCTCTCACGCCTTCCATAGTACACGAACGATTAGTGCGCAAACTATGTGGCGTTGGCCTCTTTGGCGGCCGCGATCACCCGGGTCAGCTCCTGATGGAGATGCTGCAGCTCGGACACCTCCATGCCCAGCCGGCTCACGATCGCCGCCGGGATCTTCTCGGCCTCCTTGCGCAGCCGCCAGCCCGCCGGGGTCAGCGTGACCGCGAGCGACCGCTCGTCGGTGCGAGCCCGCGGGCGCTCGACGTACCCACTCGCTTCCAGGCGCTTGAGCAGCGGCGACAGGGTGGCAGGCTCCAACTGCAGCAGCCTGCTCAGCTCCTTCACCGACAGCGGCGCGTGCTGCCACAGCGCCAGCATCACCAGATACTGCGGGTGGGTCAGCCCCATCGGCTCGAGCAGCGGCCGGTACACCGCGATCACAGTGCGCGAGGCCACGGCCAGCGCGAAGCACACCTGATTCTCCAGCTCCAGCGGATCGATATCGCCGAAGTCACTCACCGGGACCTCCATCAAACGTCGTCCCGTCTAGGCTACCGCACCACACTAATCATTAGTGCGATAACCATTCTCAACCTGCGAGGGGGTTGCCCTGCGCGGTTGGTGAAGGGGTGTTCGTCGGCGGGGTGCTCGAAGGCGTTTTGGATGGCGTGGGTGACGGCGAGGTCGACGGAGTGCTCCGAGTGGAGACGCTCGGGGTCGGGCTGCTCGACGGCGGAGTGTCGGACGGCGTCGGGCTGGTCGAGGGCGTATTGGTCGGGGTCGCGCTCGGTGTGGGGGTCGGTGATTGTGAGGTGGTTCGGGGCGGCGTCGACTGGCTCGGCTTGGTCGGCTCGGTCTGGGTCGGGGCAGTCGTCGTGGATGACGGCGTGGTCGGCTGCGACGTCGGCGTACTGCTGGTCACGCCTTGTGGTGGGACGACGTCGGTCGTCGGCGGTTTCGTCCCGTTGTCGTTGAGCAGAACCACGGCCAGAACGGCGCCCGCCGTCGCCAGCAGCGCGATCGCGCCGGCTATCAACGTCATCCGTCGATCGCGCTGTGCCTGGAGCGAAGCGGCGGAGCCGGCTGGAACGGGACCAACGGGAACGGCTGCAGCGGGCTCGGCGACCGGAACAGGAAGGGGCATGGGAGCCGTGGCGGCGACCGGCGTGGTGGCACTCAGGGCGCCGGCCTCGATCTCGGCGGCGGTCGGACGGTCGGCCGGGTCCTTGGCGAGCATCTGGAGCAGGACCTGCTCGAACGTGCCGGCGAGCTCGGGCCGCTCGAGGCTCGGCGGAGTCGGATCGGCGTCGACGTGCTGGTACAGGATCGCGGTCGGATGTTCCCCGGCGAACGGCGGCCGGCCGGTGACCAGTTGGTAGAGCACACACCCCAGCGCGTAGATGTCAGCCGGCTTGCCGCCGTGGCCGCCCTGTGCACGCTCGGGCGCGAGGTACTGCGCGCTGCCGATGATCTGACCGGTCCCCGTCAGCGTGCTCGCACCCTCACCCGGCAGGTGAGCGATGCCGAAGTCCGCGACCTTGACGGTCCCGTCGGTCGAGATCAGCAGGTTGCTCGGCTTCACGTCACGATGGACGACGTCTTCCCGGTGCGCCGCGGCCAGTCCCGCGGCGCTCTGCTCGATGATCTCGATCGCGCGTTCCTTCGACAGCGGACCGTGCTCGGCGAGCTCGTCGGCGACCGACCCGCCCTCGACCAGCTCCATCACCAGGAAGAACCCGTCGTCGTGCTGACCGAAGTCGTACACGGCCACGACATGCCCGTCGTTCAGGCGCGCGGCCGCGCGCGCCTCGCGGTGGAACCGTTCGGCAGCGCGTGGATCACGGTCGGACCGCAGCAGCAACTTGACCGCGACCTCGCGCCCCAACTGCTCGTCCGTACCACGAAAGACCTCGCCCATGCCGCCTCGGCCCAGGGAGGAACCCAATCTGTACCGCTTCGCTACAAACACCCTGTCCCCCGTACCCGCGACCCCGGCACGGTAACCGGTGTATCAAGAGTCTCGTCGTGACAAATAACCGCCTTCAGGATGTCAAACGACGCAAGGTCCCGGGACTCAAGGGGTGGCGACGTCGAGCGGGTTGGCGGCGATGCGGGTGGCGAGGCCGGTCTGGATTGCGCGGGCAGCGGAGCTGTTGGCCTTGCGGTCGGCCTGGGCCTGGAAGCAGGTGAGGAACTCGGTGGACAACCCGTGCCTCGGGAAGTCCCGGAGTACTTCGGCGCGGAACGCGGGACTGAAGTCGTCGACGCCCTTGCCCACGATGTCCAGCGCGGCCGCTCGCGAGATCAAATGACCTTCGGGATCGGCGGTCACGTCCACGTCGGGGACCATATGCCGCACGATCACCTCGCCGAGGCGTTCGCGGCGCTCGCTCGGCCAGCCGGCGCCGGCGGCGAAGACCCGGGCGACATGGCCGCCCGCCTCCTCGAACGAGACGGTGTGGCTGTCGAACTCCGGCACCAGCGCGATGTCGTGGAACATCGCGGCCGCGAACAGCAGCTCGGCGTCGTACTGGATGCCATGCTGCTCGCCGTACGCGGCCGCCCACAGGTAGACGCGTCGCGAGTGGCTCAGCAAGGCGCTGGACAGGTAGTCGGTGGCCACCTCCAACGCAGCCGCCGAGGCAGTCGTGGCCGGAATCGCAAGGTTTTTCGTACTGATCATGTTTCGACAGTACGGCGCGAAAGGCCCCCATCGTTGGTCCAATCCGACACCATGAGTGTGGGCCACTGTCGGCACCGGCACACTAGGGTCGTGCCATCGAAGGACAGAGCGCCCCGGACCCGGCCGGCCTGGCATCGCCGCTTGTGGTCCGCAGTGTCGTTGGTCATCCTGTTCGCTGTCGTCGAGTACGTCGTACTCCCGAAACTCGCCCTCGCGCGGGAGTCGCTGCACCGCGTCTCGGAGCTCAACCTTGCCTGGCTGATCCTCGCCGTGGCGCTCGAAGCGGGCAGCCTGGTGTGCTATTCGCTCTTCAGCCGAGCCCTCCTCGGCAAGGACCAACTCCCGTTCTCCTGGATCCTGCGCTCCGACCTGACCGGGTACGGCGTGAGCCACGTCGTACCAGGAGGTGCCGCAACCGCGACCGCGCTGCGTTTCCGGCTGCTTGTCATGGGCGGTGCACAACCGACGAACGTGACGGCGACGGTCACGGCGGAGGCGATCGGTTCCCCGCTCGCACTGGTGCTGCTCGCCTGGCTGACGTCGATCCCCGCGGTATTCCTGCGCGAGGCGTCCACGGCGTACCTCATCGGGTTCCTGATCGGTCTGGTCGTCCTGATCTCCGCCTTCCTCGCCGACCGCGGGCGATCCAGCATCGAACATCTCGCGGCACGACTGCTGCGAGCGGTCCTGGGACGGCTCCCCCAGCGGGTCAGGCCGTGGATCTCCACCGTCGCCCGCCGGCTGCGTGATGTCGTCGCCGACCCCGAAGTACGCAAAGCGTTCCTGATCTGGGCGACGCTGAACTGGCTCCTCGACGCCGCCGTCCTCTGGACATTTCTCGCCGCCTTCGGTGAGCGGGTCCACCCGATCGTGGTCCTGATCGCGTACTGCGCCGCGAACCTGGCCGCCGTCGTACCGCTCACCCCCGGCGGCATCGGCGTCGTCGAGGGCATCGCGGTCTCGTCGCTGATCGGCTTCGGCGTCGACGGCCAGGCCGCCCTCCTCGCCGTACTGTCCTGGCGCCTGCTCCAGTTCTGGGCGCCGGTGCCGCTGGCCGGCCTCTGCTACTTGAGCCTCCGGGCCCAAGGCGCGCTGATGCCGGCAAAACAGACGTAGAGGCTACTTTGCTGCGCCCCGGAGGGTCGCCTGCTGCTGAGCCTTCAGGGCCAGCCGCATCGTCTCGAAGGTGTGTTCTTGCGGAGCGGCCGACGTCGTGCGTTCCCGTACGTCGCGAACCAGGTCGGCGTAGTACGTCGTCTCGACGGTCGAGCAGTCGATGTACTGCGTGCCTTCCTGGTTGACCAGGAACAGGTGGTCGCCGCCGTCGCGGCCGGCGATGTCGACGTACTTGCGGAGCTCGATGTAGCCGTCGGTGCCGAGGATCATCAGGCGGCCGTCGCCCCACGTGGGCAGGCCGGCCGGGGTGTACCAGTCGACCCGGATGTAGCCCTGCGCGTTCTCGCTGCGGAGCAGGATCTCACCGAAGTCCTGCAGGCCCGGCTCGTCCGGGTTGGCGAAGTTCCCGACCGTGCTCGCGACGACCTCGGCCGTGCGCGCGCCGGTGAACCAGAGGAACTGGTCGATCTGGTGCGAGGCGATATCGGTCAGGATGCCGCCGTACCGGCTCTTGTCGTAGAACCAGTCCGGGCGACCGGCGCCGCCGCCGAGGTGGCCGCGGTCGCCGATGCGGTGCGGCCCGATGCCGATGGTCTGTACGACGGTCCCGATCTTGCCCTCGCGGACCAGTTCACCGGCCTTGATCACGCTGGGCACCTCGAACCGCTCCGAGAATGTCACCGACCAGAACCGCCCGCTCCGGTCGACCGCCTTCTCGATCTCCTCCAACTGCTCGAGACTCACGCAGCCGGGCTTGTCGGTCACGACGTCTTTGCCGGCCAGCAACGCCGTCACGGCGATCGGCCCGCGTCGATCCGGTACGGCGGCGGTCACGATCAGGTCGATCCCGTCGCGGCCGAGCAACTCGTCCGGGCTCTCGGCCACCGGAACGTCCGGATACCGCTCGCGGACCCGGGTCGCGATCGCCGCAGCCGGGTCGTCGGTCGCCATCCCGACGAACTCCGCGCCGGCCGCGATCAGGCCTGCGATCTGACCGAAGATGTGCGCGTGGTCGAGCCCAACAGCGGCGAACCTGACAGCTTGCGTGGAAGTCACCCGTACTCCTCGATACTCGGCAGCACCTGAACTCCACTCACCCTATGCCAATCCGGCAAGCGCTTGCCAACCCCTGGGCGAGCCGCGCGTCAACCTGCGGTAGCCGACAACGCAGCGGTCATCCGCTGACGGGACTCGTAGTAGTGCTGCGGGTCGAGCACGGGCCGGTCGAAGCGCAGAGTGCGATCGGGATCGATGATGTCCAGCGCCGCCGTACCGCCGTGGGTCGCGCGGATCGCCTGCAGAGCGCGGTGGTCCCACATCGCCTGGGCGAAGACGCGGTGGCGGATCGACGGCCACGGCGTACCGTCCGGACCGGGGTACACCGCGAAGGCGTCACCGGACGGGAACGCTCCTCCGGCCGACGTGTCCTCGAACGGGTTCACCCGCCGGATCGAGTGCCAGGTGTACCAGAAGTTGAATCCCCAATGCAGGAAGCCATCCACGCCGGCCGCGAACAACTGATGCCCGAGTGCACGGTTGCGCGCCGAAGGCATCCCGACGAACCGGTTGGCGACGTCCCGATCCTGTGAGACGCAGTAGTAGACCCACAGGCGCTCCGGCCGCTCGGCGAGAAACGGTTCGACGTGATCGGTCGCGACGACGGGCACGGCGACAGCACCCGAGGTGTAGAACGAGTGCTCGCTCAGGGCGTCGACGACTGTCCAGCCCTTGAGCAGGTCGGCGACCACGGCTTTCGCGGCGAGGTACGTCGCCAGCCCTTCCTCCCCCGCCGGCTCGTCCGAGATGTGGAAGACGACGTGGTCGCGATCCCATTCCTCGTCGAGCACGGCCTGCAACGCCGGCAACAGCGCTTCCATCAGCTGCCGGTACCGGGCGTCGGTCGCGGGAACGTCCCATCCGAAGGCACGCTGCTGGCCCACGATGATGCCCGGCGTCGCTTTCGCGCCCCATTGGGTGAAGAGATGCGCCACCTCGACGCCGGTGATCCCGGTCCGGCGACAGAGCTCGAGCCACCGTCGCAGCCGGTCGAAGCCGAACTCGTACCCGTCGGCGGTCTCCGTGATCTCGATGAGCTGAACGACGGTGCGGTACGACCCGACCGCGGTGTCGAGCGGCGGCGTCCACACCGGTGCGAGCAGCGAGGTGGCACCCATCTCCGCCGCGGACGCCATGAACCGCTCCACGACGTTCCAGTGCTCTTCGCTGAACACCTCGAGGCCGTAGTGATCCGCGAGCGAGTCGAGGTGCATCCAGTGGCTCGACACGATGTCCAGCGGCGGCAACTCGATCGCGGTGAGCTCGACGGTGACCGATGCTCGATGCAATTCGGTGCCGTCGGACGAGGTCATCACGATGGTCAGTTCGTGGACGCCGGCCCGCGCCGGATCGCTGGTGGTCACGTCGAACCAGAGCGCTGCCCAGCCGCCGAACCGCACCGGCGCCTCGCCGTTCGAGACCGGACGCAACAGGTCCGGGTACAGACCGGGCTCGTCGAACTCGTAGCCGTCGTCATGACCGGGGAGCGCGACGAACGAGCAAGGGACGAGGTCGACGGACGACACCGCGACCAGGTCGACCGCCGTACCTTCGACTCGAACCTGGAGCGGGCTCGGGTCGCGGAACGTGGGCACGAGCGGAGGACGGTAGGCCAACTGGAACGAGGCCGGCTCGCCGAGGAACGCCTGGAGCCGCGTCTCGGCCGACACGGGACGCGGGTCCCGTACCGGATGCACCTTCACGAGCGCATCGCAGACCACAAACTCCCACGTTCCAGCCACGCCTACCATCCTCCTATGCGCAATTGTGGACTCTATGATGCAGATACGCGCATCAATGCACAATGGTGCGGAGGTCGGCCAGCAGTTAGTCGGCGGCGAGGCCCGCGGTGCCTGCAGTGGCCGCGCCGGCGACGTCCTGCTGCTTCGTGAGCGTGCCGTCGTGGTGGATGGCGTACGAAGCGACCGAGCCGTTCGACAGCCGCACGTACAGGAACTTGCCGTCGGGGCTGAGGGCGGCGTCCGATCCCCCGGCGCTCGTCGAGGCTGCAACCGCTGCGATCAGGTGGAGCCGTCCGTCGGAGCTGATCCGGTACGACGAGATCGACGCGCTCGCCGCGTTGACCGTGAAGGCGTAATCGCGCGTGACGACGAGCCAGCACGCCGCGGCCTGCTGGTCACTGACCGAGGCGCTGATCGTCCGCACACGGTTGCCGTGCACGGAGTACGACGAGACCGCTGACGGACCGGCCTCGGAGACGATCGCGTCACCACGACGATCGAAATCGAATCCGTACGGCGTGACGCCGGCGGAATGATGCGGGGTCGCGGTACCGGCGTATCCGTTGCGTACGGCGAAGGTGTCGATCGTCTGATCGCCCTTGTGGGTGACGACCAGGCTCCGGCCGTCCGGAGTGAAGGAGACCTGGGCCGCTGCCGTCGGAGTCGCGCCGGACTTGCTGAGCGTCTTCGTCGAGTGCGGCAAAGGCTGCAGGTGTCCGTCGTCGCTGACGCGGAGACCGCTGATGGTCTCGCTGTTCTGGTTCAGGACGTACACGATCCCGTGCCGGACGGTGACGCTGACGGGCAGGTCGCCGCCGCTGGGAGCGACGTCGCGGCGTACGAGGCCACGGTCGGTGATCGCGAGTGTCGACACGGTGTCGTCGCCGCCGTTCACCGCGAACAACAGGTTGCCGTCACGCACCAGTCCGTCTTGCGAAGCAAGTGACGAGCCCAGTCCGCGACCACCGGTCGGAACCGTGCCGTCGGCGCGCAAACGACCGTCACGAAGACGATCGAAGACCTGGACGGCGTTGCCGGCGGCCGCGTTCGTCGTCTCGTAGACGTGACCGACGACGTCGCCGGACCGTCCGTCGACCGCGGCGTTCGCGGGTGCGGCCGCCAGCAGTGAGGCCACGGCAACGGCAGCGAAGGCAGGCGCCAGCAGCCGGGCAGAATGAATGGGCATGGAAATTCCTCTCACGCAGGAGATCACTGGAACGCCTTTGACAGTAGGGCTTTCCGCGATCCTGGAGAGGAATTTCCGAGCACGGTAAGGATGCCGTTATCGACCCATTCCGTTCGTGAAACTTAAGCTGCTGTCAGTCCTTGAAGGCGTCCTTCGCCTTCTCGCCGGCCTGCTTCAGGTCGGCCTTCGTCTTCTCTGCCCGGCCTTCGGCCTGCAGGTCGCGATTGTCGGTCGCGTCGCCGGTCGTCTCCTTGACCTTGCCCTTGGCAGCCTCGGCGGCGTTCTTGACCTTGTCACCAGCACTCATCGGATTCTCCTTCCGTTGCGGTGATCGTCGCCTTCCGGTGCCACCCAACCGCCCTCGCGAAACGCGGGGCCAGGAACCACCTGATCCCCGCTGCTCCGGACGGGCAGCTCGCTGCGCCTCAGCGTGCGGCGTTCGAGTTCGTCGAGGCCTCCCCAGATACCGGCGTCCTGCCCGGAGCGCAGCGCCCAGTTGAGGCAGACGTCCACCACTTCACAGCGACGGCAGACCTGTTTGGCGGTCTCGATCTGCAGCAGTGCGGGCCCGGTCGTACCTACTGGGAAGAACAGCTCGGGATCTTCGGCCGCACACGCGGCTCGGTGCTGCCAGCGCTGGGTCGCCTTCATCTCGACCTCCTCGGTCGACGTCATTCCTCAACAGGACAACACGAACCGCCGGTTTGTGACGTTGTCCGACGGCCGCTCAGAATTGGTGGCCGGTCCAACGTGGGGAGACCTTGCGCCATTCGCGGGCCCATTCGTCGGCGCGGTGGCGGTCGAGTGGACGGCGGGCGAGGCGCCACGCGGCGTAGAGCGCGGGCCAGGCGAGCAGCGGAAAGGTCAGGGCGATCGCGGTGCCGAGGGCGGCGCTGTCGCTGGACGTGCCTGGGGCGCCTGTCATCGCGCCGGTCTGGTCGATCCAGATCGTCAAGTCGGCGTTGACCGGAGTACCGAGCAGAACGTCGGCCTTGCCCTCGTGCCACGAACCTGACCGGTCCTGCCAGCTGACGCGCACCGAGGTGGTGCTGAGGCCCAGCGTCGACGGAACGGCGTTGGCCGTGCCCTCCAGCGTTCGCGCGTGGACCTGCTGAGCGCTCGCGTGGTCGTCGGCCACGGACTGCTCGGCGCGATCGTGCAGCGTCGTACCGAGGGCTGCTGCCGCGGGGATCACCAGCAGCGCGAGCGCGATCGCGACCAGCAGGAACGCCGCCTCGATCCGGTCGACCCTCCGGCGCAACGGATTGTGCCCGAAGCTGAGCCGCCGCAGCTGCATCATCACGAACAGCTCGGCACGGCGTTGCTGCGTGGAACTCATCCCGCTCCCCTATCTGCTTCACAAGGTAAGACCGCACAAGCGCGCCGGCTGTGACGTCGTGTCACGAACGGCGCCGGCGTCCGGACCTGCAAGCACGGACCGCACGTTGCAGAGGTCAACCACGTGGTGGCCCCCACGTGTACGTAGTGGCGGCTACTACGTAGCTGCCCACGCTCTTCAGCGGCGCGACCGTGGGGCCTGTCGCCGGATCGTGAAGCCCAAGGGCACGACGAGCCGGAGAGGAGCCGGGAACGTGAACGCGACAGTGTCACGGCAGGTGCGGTACGACGGGGACAACTCAGCGGTCCAGGCCGCATGCACCCGGCAAGTCGGTGACGACCTGGACGATGCGGTCGCCATCTTCCTGGCAGTCCGTCCGCGATTGCTGGCGATCGCATACCGCTTCCTCTCCAGTGCGGCCGACGCCGAGGACGTGGTGCAGGAGACCTGGCTGCGCTGGCAGCGGACGGACCGCACGGTAGTGGAGAATCCCCAGGCGCTCTTGGCGACGATGACCACACGACTCGCGATCAACGTCAGCCAGTCCGCGCGGCGACGCCATGAGACCCCGATGACCTCCGCGGCCGCCGAGCGGATCGACGACGGCGAGGACCCGGCGGCGACAGTCGAGCAGAGCGACGCCGTCGAACACGCAGCACTCATCGTCCTGCAGAGCCTGTCCCCCAGGGAACGTGCGGCCTTCGTACTGCGCGAGGCCTTCGACTACTCGTACGGCCAACTCGCCGAGTTTCTCCACCTCGGTACGGCGAACAGCCGGCAGCTGGTCTGCCGCGCGCGGCGACGGATCGCGACCGACAAGCAGACAATCGTCGGCCCAGCCTCACACCAGCACTTCGTGCACGCGTTCCTCGACGCGGCCCGGGCCGGCGACCTGACCGGATTCGAACAACTCCTGACCACCGATCTGGCCACCGATCTGGCCGCCTGACCGCCCCCGCACAGGCCGGAGCCCGGTCCGCAAAGAGTGACTGCGGATCGGGCTCCGGGTCGACTGGACCGTCAAGACGGTCAGAAATCCTCACCTAGCTCGGGCCGCCTGTTCGATCACCTGCGTGGTCGTCTTGGGATCGCTGATCAGGCCCAGGTGTCCTTCGTCGAACTCCGTGACGTCGGAGCCGGCCCGCCTGGCCATCGCCCGCTGGACGTCCGGCGGGATGATCTTGTCGCCGGTGCCGATCAGGTACCAGGACGGGATCGTCTTCCAGGCCAGCGTACCGGACTTGTCGGCAAGGCCACCGAAGGCGCCCGGCCGCTGGGTCGCGTAGACCTTGGCCTTGTCGTCGTCGTCCAGGCCGGTCGCGAACGACGTGAACACGGTCGGCTTCTTCAGGTAGAGATCGGTGGCCGGCGTCGGCGGACCGGCCGGGACGAAGTCGAACACCTGCGTCGGATCCGGGTTCGACAGGTCGGAGTCGGCCCCGGCGGCCTCGAGAGCCGTCTCGCCCTCGTCGAGCGCGAACGCGTTGACGTAGACGAGCGCCTTGACGTTCGGCAGCCCGGTGGCCGCGTTGGTGATCACCGCACCGCCGTACGAATGACCGACCAGGACGACGGGACCGGACAACGTCTCGAGGAACGCTCGCACCGAGGCGGCATCGCCGGGCAGCGAACGCAACGGGTTCGGGATCGCCCGCACCGTGTACCCGTCGCCCAGCAGCCGATCGATGACGCCCGACCAGTTCGACGCGTCCGCCCACGCACCGTGCACCAGCACGATGGTCGCCTGTGGTGCCTGACCGCCTGTGTCACCACTGATGTCAGTGCTCATGAATCTGTCCTGTTCCGTAGAAGGGTCAACCACTCGCCTTCTAGGTCCGGACACCGCTGTCGGCTGTGACATCGGTCAGCGCCTCGTACAGCGGGCTGTCCGCGAGGAGGTCGTTGCTGTGCCGGGCATTGTGACGATGCGCCACCCTCCGGTGACCTTCCAGGATCGCGGCGATCCCGACGACACTCCACACACCGAGTACGACGGCGTGCTGTGCGGCACCGTGTCCGTTGAAGTAGGCGGCGCTGCGGAGCAGGTTGGCACCGGCGCCTGGCGGCATCAGCTGCCCCAACTGGCCTATGACCGAAGGCATCAGCTCGGGCGCCGAGCTCACTCCCGCGAACGGGTTCCCGACGAAGACCATGAGGATGGCGCCGACCGCGACACCGGCGGGGCCCAGCAGCGCAGCCATACCGGCGACGAAGCTGCTGATCGCGAACAGCATCAAGGACAACGAAGCCCAGGTCCCGATCCGATTCCCCGGCAGGGCGCCGATGTAGTCCTGCGCCACCAGATGCACACAGGCCCCGGCCATGCACGAGACCACCGCCAGAGCCACGATCTCTCGTACGGCGGGCTTGAAGCCGACGAGTACGGCGACCATCACGGCGAGGATGACTCCGCCGAGCACGAGCGGCGTCATCGCGGCGGCGAAGGTCGAACCGCGCGGATCGTCGCTCGACGTCGGAACCACGTCCTGTACCACTGATTCCGCCGCAGGTTGGGTGGTCGACGAGAGCTGTCCGGCCATAGCGCCCGCGGCCGACGTCAGCAGCTGCGCGACGGCCGGACTGGCCGCGCTGGCGGTCAGGAAGACGATGTGGCGGCTGCTCACCTCGAACGCGCCGTACACCTCGCGGTGCTCGATGGCCGACCGGGCCTCGGCGTCGCTGGCATACAGGTGCAGATCGAAGGCGCCCGGCCGGGTGCTGGTCAGGCCTTCGGCTGCCTTCTGTGCGGCGACTCCGGTGCCCACCACGCCCACCGGGAGGCTGCGGGCCTCGGTCCGGGACGCGGGCCAGGTGAACGCCAGGACCGCGAGGCCGACGATCAGCGGTGCGATCACCGACAGGATCAGCAGCTGGCGCCACGGCGGGTGGTGAACGAGCGGATTCTTGGGCACTTCTGCGCCTTTCAGACTGGTGTTAGATGCTCTCACTAAACGACAACGATCGTTCTCTTTCGACTATACTCCGCTTATGCCGAGGACTTCGGAGAGGTATCGCGACGCCAGGCGGGAGTACATCCTCGACGCCGCCCGGCGCGCCTTCGCGCGCAACGGGTTCCACGCGACGTCGATGCACGACCTGTTCGCCGAGGCCGGCCTGTCCTCCGGCGCGGTGTACCGCTACTTCGCCGGCAAGGACGAGGTGGTGGTCGCGATCGTGGAGGACAACATCCGGCAGATCGGCGCGATGATCCGCGCCGTCACGGAGGAACGCGCCGACGGCTCCTTCGGCGCCGCACTGGCCGCGGCGGTCGAAACCATCCAGGCCAAACACCGGGAGAACGGGCTGGCCGGTATCGGCGTACAGGCCTGGACCGAGGCGCTGCGTGATCCCCGAATCGCGGCGGCGTTCGAGGAGATGCTTACCGGGCTGCGGTCCGAGCTGGCCGAAGTCGTCGCTCACTACCAGCGGACGAACACGTTGCCGGCCGGTCCGTCGGCGGAGTCACTGGCGTCTGTGACGATCGCCATTCTGGTCGGCTATATCCAGCAGCTCGCGCTCCTTGGGCCTGACGCTGTCGCCGACACTCCGGATGCGCTGAGGGCGCTGTGGCCGCCGTCAGCGGTCGCCGGCTAGTGCACAGTCGCCACAGAGGGCGCCCGCGTGGTTGGGGGCGGCTCGGTAGATGAGGCAGCAGCTGCGGCGGCGGAAGGTGCCGTCCGCCGTGGTGTGAGCCTCACGGACCGTCGGATGTGCGAGCAGGCGGGCGGCCATTTCGGTGGCTCGGTCTGCTAGCTGGGGTGCTGCGTTGGTGAGGGCGATGGATGCGCCGTTGATCGCCGAGGCCACGTTGCCCCGGAGGATGTGATCTGAGACGGAGAACCGCTCGGTGGCCTGATTCAGGGCCGGGAAGGGGCCTTCGAAGACCTCGGTGGCGAGGTCGCGTGACTTGCTTGGCGGAGCCAGTGACAGAGGGAAGGCTCCACCGAGAACCGGTTGCCAGTAGACGGCTTCCAGGTCGAGCGGCGGAACGCCGGCGTCCAGGACTGCAGTCGCCAGGGCGGGTGAGACGAGGCGCGCGACCAGGCCGAGGTGGGTGATCGACGCAGCGACGCGAACCTCGACAGCATCGGGGTCCTGACCGCCCGCCGCGGCCAGATAGGCGCGGGTGGCCATCACCCGGTCCTCGAGTACGGCGGGGTCGTCGAGCAGCTCCGACATGGCCCGCCACGGTGCGGCCGGCGCCGTACCCGAGAGGTGTTGCTCGTGCGCGTAGAACGGGCCGAGAGCAACGACCTGGTCGAGGGTCATGCGGTGCGGACCGGCTCCGCCTGCTCGGTGCGGTCCTTACGGGGCTGGAGCAGGCGCTCCGCGAGCGGACCGAAGATCAGGCCGATGACGCCCCACAACAGCACCTGGGCGCCGACCGAGTAGAGGCGGAACGCGTACAGCCTGTCCGCGTCGAAGCCGGGGTAGACGATGTTGCCCTTGGCATCGGTCAGCGGCAACGGTGTCTCGGTCGCGTGCCGCCCGTACTCCTCGACGTTCGCCGCCAGGTGCCCCACCGACGGCAGCACGGCCATCAGTACGCCGATGATCGCGACGTACGCCGCGATCGCGAGCAGGGTCGCGTTCCAGTTGCCGAAGCGTGGCCGGAGTCGCTTGCCGAGCAGGACCGCGCCGATCAGCAGCACGATCGAGCAGGCCACCATCGCCAGGTACAGGTTGCCTCGGTCGTGGATCGTGTCCTCGTGCCCGATCGACGGTGGGTTGGCCGGGTACTTCAGGAACGGGACGAAGTACACGCCGAGGAACCCGCCGAGCGCGACCAGCATCGCCAGGTTGCGCGGGCGCAACGTGCCGACCCGGCCCAGGCAGATCGCGAAGGCGACCGCGAACAGCGCGCCCATCGCGACACCGAACAGCACGAGGCCGGCACCAGCGCCGAGGTTCGCCTGCAGGGTGCGGCTGAAGATGTCGTGGCCGGCGTGCTCGACCGGCAGCCCGGCCGCCTCGTCCAGCGCGTGCTGGGCCGCGTCGCGGCCGCTCTCGTAGTCGATCGCAGCCTGGATCTGGGGCTCGGCGAAGATCCTCGCGAAGACGAACGCGATCAGCCCGGCCGCTGCGCCGGCGAGTGCGCCGCGCAGGATGAGTTTGCGTTCCATGTCAGGTGATCAGTCGGTCGATCAGTGGCACGGGAAGCCGAGGAAGTGCCGCGCGTCGTGCACGAACTCGTGGATGTGCATGTCCTTGCCGAAGATCGAGTACGCGCCTTGATCGACACCGATGAAGTAGTAGAGCGCGAACGCGACGATCGCGGTACCGACCAGCCACATCACAGCCCGCGAGACCGGTACGACGACCGGCGTGGACACCGAGGTGGGAGCAGACAGATTGCTCACGAGTAGAGCCTCCTTCTAGGGGATCGTGCGTCCCTCATCCAATGGAGCGTCGTGACGGCGAAGTATCTGACTCACCGCTCGCACGAGGCGAGCGGCTCACAGTGGCGCGACCGTGCCGAAGTCTCATCGGCTTCCTTGCGCCGTCACTACGCTGCGAGACTACGGACGCCTTCGGGGCACGTCAATTGCGGGTTGCTCACATCACGTAGGTCGAGGTCCCGTCGAGCGGGTGGCCGGTGGAAAATGATTCCGGCCGCTCGTGGTCGGGCCGTTAAGCTCGGAGGCCCGGTGCACCCCGAGGAGGCCCCGTGTTCCAGCCGCTGCACGCTTCTGCGACCCGAGCTGTTGAGAAACTCCGCGCTATCGGTGAACCACTACCCGACGACCTCGCCAGTCAGTTGGCCAAGCTGGCCGACGATTCCCAATCCCCCGCCGCAGTCGAAGACCTGCTCCGTCCGTATGTCCTCGTCGACGTCGCCATCGACGAGCAAGGACTGCCGACGAGTACGCCGGGCGCCGCGCAACCGCGCCTCGTCCAGCATGGCTGGCGCAGCTTCCTGGTCCGGATCGAGAACCCGCACCGGCTGGTCGGCAGTCTGGCCGCGCAGTCGAACCATGTGCTCGGCACGATCGACTACCACAGCCACGCGGCGCGAATCGCGATGGCGGACACGCTGACCATCGTCCCGAGGATCAAGCGCAGCTGGCTGGAGGTGAAGCTGGCCGGGCCGACGGACGTCTCCGGCCTGGACGTCGAGTACAAGGTGATCAGCCTCTACAGCCGCGACGGCGGCACACACAAGGGCGAGCTGGGATTCGTCATGGCCCTCGAGGAGGCTGAACACAGCTACACAAGGCCGCCGCTCGCGAAGGCCTGGAAGCGGATGGGATCCGAGAGCCGCCAGTACGAGGCGTCGTACGAGTTCGAGTGCCTGCCCGCGCACGACATCCGGTTCGACATCCGCGAACCCGACGGGAGCAGTTGCGTGGCGGCGCTCACCGTTCGCGACTCCCAACGGCGCTCCTACCCGTCGAAAGGGATGCGGCTGGCTCCCGACATGTTCTTCCACGAACACGTCTACCGCGCGACCGGCGAGGTCATCACGCTCCCGGCCGGTCAGTACGAGATCTCCGCGCGGCGCGGACCGGAGTACCGCGAGGTGCGCGTCGACGTCGACCTGACGGCCGAGGACGACGCGGTCACGATCGAGCTCGATCGGTGGGCCGATCCGGCACGTCACGGGTACTACTCCGGGGATCCGCACATCCACGCCGGCGGCTGCTCGCACTACAGCGTGCCGTCCGAAGGCGTCACGCCGGAGACGATGATCCGGCACGTCCGCGGTGAGGGCCTGTGGATGGGCAGCGTGCTCACCTGGGGACCGTGTTACTACCACCAGAAGCAGTTCTTCAGCGGCTCGTCGATCAGCCCGCGGGCCGAGCTCGAGTACCCGGCGATGCAGCAGGCGCAGGGCATGAACTGGGATCCGCAGGACACCGATCACGACGGTCAGAGCCTGCTGCGGTACGACCTCGAGGTGTCGGGCTTTCCGTCGAGCCATTCCGGTCACGTGATCCTGCTCGGGCTGACCGACCAGGACTATCCCGGGACGAAGATCATCGAGGACTGGCCGTCGTACAACCTGCCGGTCATGCGCTGGGGTCACGCGCAGAACGCGATGGTCGGCTACGCACACTGCGGACTGGGCCTGTCGGTCGGCACGGACGAGCTGCCGAACTACGTGATCCCCGGCTTCCAGTCGATCGGCTCGAACGAGATCATCGTCGACGTACCGCTCGGTGCCGCCGACTTCCAGTGCGGCGCCGAGTTCGCGCCCGCCGCGGAGCTGAACATCTGGTACCACCTGCTGAACGTCGGCTACCGCACACTGATGCTCGGCGAGACCGACTACCCCTGCATCTACGACGAGGGCCCAGGCGTCGGACGCACGTACGTCCAGCTGCCCGAGCCGCCGCAAGGCCCGCAGGCGTTGGAAGCGTGGCTCGGTGGATTGAAGAACAGGGCGTCGTACTTCGGTGACGGCCGCAGCCACGTCTACGACTTCGCGATCGACGGCGACACGAGCCGCGAGCGTACGGCGGACGCCGCCGGACCGGTCCGGGTCAGTGCGACCGTCGCGGCGTGGTTGCCCGAGGATCCACCCGCACTGCCGGCCGCGGGTCAACCGGCGTACAGCGCTCCGGTCGGCTGGCATCTCGAACGCGCGAGGATCGGCCGGACCCGCAACGTGCTGGTCGAGGTGCTCGTCAACGGTGTCCCGGTCGCGTCGCGGGAGCTGGTTGCTGACGGCAACGAGCAGGCCGTCGAGTTCGACGTACCGCTGGAGCGTTCGTCCTGGGTGGCGCTGCGGATCCTGCGCAGCGTGCACACCCAGCCGATCTTCGTCGAGCTCGCGGGTCAGCCGATCCGCGCGTCCCGGCGGAGCGCCCAGTGGTTGCACGACTCGGTCGACGCGCTCTGGAAGGCGAAGTCCGGCTTCATCCGCGAAGCCGAACGAGCCGAGGCCCGCGAGGCGTACGACGCCGCGCAGGCCGCCTACCTGGCCCGTCGCGACGAATCGGAGGTGGACTGATGTACGGCGAACCCGCGGGCTGCTGCGGCCCTGTCGACACCAAGGCGCCGATCTCCGTCACGATCAACCCGGAGGCCCGCGTGAACGTCGCCCGGACCGCAACCCGGGTGGAGCCGGTCGCATCGGGTCACTGGCATCCGATCGACCTGACGATCGTCAACGACGGCTACGTCACCGGGCAACTGGTCATCGAGAGCGACCCAGTGCCCGGTGTCGAACTTGACCTGCCACCCCACGAACTCACCGGCGAACCACGCCAAGAGGGAGCGATCCGCGTCCGCTTCGACTCCCCCACCGTCGTCGACGTCACCCTCAACTTCCGCGCGCTGGGCGCACTCGGAGGCCTCGCTACCCACAGTGCGATGCATCTCCTTCTGCGCAGTCAATAGCACTCGAGGGCGCTGGTGGGCAGGTGGCCCAACTGGTTGCGGGAGGTGATCTCGAGCTTCGCGTACACCTTCCGTAGGTGCCATTCGACCGTATGGCGGCTGATGTAGAGCTCGGCACCGATCTCCGGGTTGGACAGGCCGTCCCGGGCGAGCCGCGCGATCTGCGACTCCTGACGGGTGAGCACGCCGTGCGGCTCCTCCCCTCGTTTACGTGCGGTCTCGCCCGAGGCGGACAGTTCTCGCCGCGCCCGCTCGGCGAACGCCTCGGCCCCGATCCGGCTGAAGATGTCGTACGCCGCACGTAGCTGCTCGCGGGCGTCGACCCGGCGCGCCTCGCGACGCAGCCACTCGCCGTACACGAGCCGGGCACGGGCGAGATAGACGATGACGCGGGTCCGCTCCAGGCGCGCGATGGCTTCCCGGTAGAGGGCGTCGGCGGTCTGGCTGTCGCTCAGCATCGCCTGTGTCCAGGCCTGGACGCCGAGCGCCCAGTCGGTGCCGGCCGCGGTCGTCCGGTCCGTCAGGCGGCGCAGGGCGTCCGCGGCTTCGTCGTACGCGCCGCTGCGGCTGCCGGCTTCGATCAGCTCGATCAGCGCAAGGCCGTAGATGCCCAGGTCGTCGTACTCGCAGGCCACCCGGGCCTGGGCCAACGCGGCGTCGTAGTGGCCGAGGGCGTTGTTCAGCACCGCGGTCGAGTACCCCTTGCCGCTGATCCCCCGCCCTTCGCCTCGCTCCATCACGTCCGCGATCGCGCTCTCGAAGGAGGCAAGAATCGCGTCGGGATGGCCGCCGCGCCAGGCGCTGAGCATCAGCTTCGGATAGCCCACGGCGGCACCGCCGGTCGCGGCGGTGATCCCATCGACTTCCGCGAGCAGCGTCGACGCCGCCGCGAACTCGCCGGCGTGCAGATGAACGAAAGCGCGATAGCCCAGCGCCAGTGGCAGAGCGGTGAGCGCACCGGCCTCGCGGCACACCCGGACCGCCTTGGTCGCCAGGTCGTGCCACTTCGCGTCGTCCCACAGTTCGCCCGCAACCAGCCAGGGCACCCAGAACCACCGCAGTACGTCGTTCTCGTCGTCCCCCTCGGCGTGCACGAACGCTTCGATCGCGTGCTGCAACGGCTTGATCCCTGCGATGTAGCCGTCCATGTACAGGGTCGACAGACCGTCGAGCAGCAGATGCGCCGGGCGGTCCCGACGTTGCCCAGGAGGGGCCTTCCGGGCGGCAGCCGCGACCGCCTTCGGGCCGACCCCGCGATGGATGCGGCCCACGTAGATCGTCGCTCCGAGCGCATCCAGGTAGGTCTCGCGCGCCGCCTCGGCGTCGTACGGCGCGAGCTTCTCGGCTGCGTCGAGCAAGACCGGCGGCGCCTCGATCCCGCGGCGTACCGCGAAGACGATTTGCGCGCGAAGGCGAGCGAGCTGTGCGCGCCCGAGGCCGTCCAGCGGGGCGCCTTCCGCCATCGCCAGCAGCCGTTGCGCACCCTCTAGTGCACCCGAACCGACCTTGGCCTCGGCCGCGGCGAGCGTCCGTCGGCCACGACGGCCCGGGTCCGGCGTGAGCTCAGCGGCTCGCTGCAGGAACGCGGCAGCAGCGGCGATACCGCCGCGAGCCCGCGCACGTCCGGCGGAGCGCTCCAGCTCGTCGGCGACGGACTCGTCCAGGCCAGGTGCCGCATGACCGCGATGCCAGGCGCGCCGATCTGCGTCGCGTTCGGCATCGGTTGCCTCGGCCAACGCCGCATGCACCTTCAGCCGGTCGGTCGTGGACGCGGTCCGGTAGACCGCCGAGCGCACCAACGGATGCCGGAATCGGACGTACGCAGCGAGCTCGATCAGTCCCGCCTCCTGCGCGGGCAGTCCGGCGCCGATCCTCAGCCCGAGGGCACCCGCGGCCCGCCACAGCAACGCGACATCACCTGCCGGCTCGGCTGCAGCCGTCAGCAAGAACAGCCGGGTTTCCTCCGGGAGCGACTCGACCTGTCGCAGGAAGCTCCGCTCGACCTGGTTCGTGAGCGGTGATGCGTTCGGAAGCTCGAAGCCGCCGGCCAACTCGGCCGGGCTCAAGCCCCGCGGCAGCTCGATCAGCGCGAGCGGGTTCCCCCGCGCCTCCGCGATCACCCGATCCCGGACCTGACCGTCCAGCCGCCCGGGCCACGCCGCGTCGAGCAGCGCACGGGCGTCCTTGTCCTTGAGCCCGCCGAGGACCAGCTCCGGAAGCCCGTCCAGCTCGCGGACCTGAATGGTTCGCCGTACGGCGAACACCAGGCCGACCGACTCCGCGAACAACCGACGAGCAACGAAGGCGATCGTCCGCGCCGACGCCTCATCCAGCCACTGAGCGTCGTCGATGACGCAGAGGAGCGGCTGTTCTTCCGCGGCCTCCGACAGCAGCCCGAGTACTGCGAGACCCACAGCGAACCGGTCCGGCGGGGCCTCGGCGCTGAGCCCGAACGCCGTCTCGAGCGCCCGGCGCTGCGGCTCAGGCAGCCGCTCGCGCAGCTCAAGCATCGGCGCACACAACTGATGCAGACCCGCGTAGGCGAGCTCCATCTCGTACTCGACCCCAACCGCACGCGCCACCCGGCAACCCGTCGCGCTCTGCTGCAGGTAACCCAGCAGCGCCGACTTCCCCGCACCGGCATCCCCACGCACAACCAGCACCTGACTCTGCCCCGAGCGCAAACTCCCCACCAGCCGGTCCAGCACCCCACACTCATCCCGCCGCCCCCGCAACCCGTACCGCGGATCCAGAGCCGACATGCCCTCGGACGCTACCGCCGCCCACCCACTACTGCAAAGGAAGATTGCTACTTGTGCGGGGAGGGAACGCGGGAGAAAATCACCGATACGGTCGTCCTCCGCGTCCGCTTGATGCCGCTGCCCCGGTTAGGAGTGACGTGAGATTTTCGTTCCGTGCCGTCCCCGCTCTTGCAATTGGTGGTTTGGTCGCCGCTGTGCTGGTTCCGCAGGTTTCTGCCGGCACGCCGACGTCGGCCTCCGCTTCCTCTGAGAGTGTCAACCTGTCCCTTCTGCCGGGGGCAGTCGCGTCGGCCAAGTCGCAACGGATGACTGCGCCCGCCTTGACCTATGCGCCCGCCAACGCGACCGATGTGTTCGTCCACAACGGGTGGACGTCGAACTACGCGTCGGTCGGCAGCGGGTACGACCCGACGCAGGACTGGTTCCAGGTGAAGCTGGCTACGCCGTCGCCGGTGTACGAGGTGTTCACCCGGTGGACCTCGCCGGCCAAACCGTCGGAGTACGACCTGCAGGTGTCGACGGACGCCGACTGCCAGACGTGGTCGACGGTCACCCGTGTGGTGAATCCCGCCGACAAGGATTCCCACGTCATCGATCACCAGGACCCGGTGACGTGTGTCCGGATGCAGGCGCTCGCGACGACGTCCACTGTCGGGTACACGATCAACGAGTTCGAGATCTGGTCCGGGCCGAAGCCGCCGCCGACGGTGGGGCAGATCATCCCCGTGCCGGTGAAGCAGACGCCGGGGACCGGCCAGCCGTGGCAGCTCACGAACACGTCCCGGATCGTCGTCTCGAGCAGCGCGCTCGCCGCGACGGCCGAGGTGCTCGCCGGCTACCTGCGCCCGGCCACCGGGTTCGTGCTGCCAGTGGTGACCGGCTCCGCAACCGCCGCCGACATCTCGCTGGCTACCGGTCCGGTGCCCGGCATCCCGCAGGACAAGACGGACGAGGGCTACTCGCTCACGGTGTCGAGTGCCGGCGTGCAGATCGTCGCCCCGCAGGCACACGGCCTGTTTAACGGCTTCGTCAGCCTGCGACAACTGTTGCCAGCAGCAATCAACTCGCCGACGACCGGCACCGGTCCGTGGACCGCACAGCCCATCACGGTCCTCGACTACCCGCGGTACCCGCACCGAGGTCTCCAGCTGGACCCGGCCCGCAACTTCATGACCGTGCCCGAGATCCGCTCGATGATCGACCAGCTGGCCGCGCTCAAGGGCGACCGGCTGCACCTCCACCTGAGCGACTCGCAGTCCTGGCGTCTCGAGATCAAGGGCTACCCCGCTCTGGACGGCACCGGCTGCAACGGAACAGCCTGCATCGCGGGCTTCTACACCCAGGAGGACTTCAAGGGCCTGGTGAAGTACGCCGCCGACCGCTTCATCGAGATCGTTCCTGAGCTTGAAGGCCCGGCCCACGCCACGGCCGCGGTCAGGTCCCTCGGCGGCGTCGCGGTCATGGGCTGCCAGGGCCAGACGCAGACCGACCGGTTCTGCACCAACCCGACCGACCCGGCGAGCGAACGCGCCCTCGCCTTCTGGCGGGATGCGATCGCCCAGCTCTCGGCCATCTCCCCCGCACCGATCATCCACATCGGCGGCGACGAGGCCATCGGCATGCCCCACGAGGACTACAAGTGGTGGATCGGCCAGATGGAGAAGATTGTCAACGCCAACGGCAAGCAAATGATGGGCTGGAATCCGGCCCTCGAGGGCTACGCGCCGGGCTCGACGTCGATCAACCACTACTGGTCGGACTACACCGGCGGCGGTCCGCCGCTGATCAAGCCCGAGTGGTTCAACCAGCACCGCCCGGTCATCACGACCCCGGAGTGGAACGCGTACCTCGACTTCGGGTACGACGGTTCGCCCGGCCGCACGCCGCGCACCGAGCTCGACAAGGCCTACGGGTGGGACCCGGAGTGGGTCTACGAGAAGTACCGCTCCGTCTGGGCCCAACCGGCGTACGGCGGCCCGAAGGCGGAGGACATCATCGGCATCGAGGCGCCGATCTGGGGCGAGCAGATGCGCGGGCTGGCCACCAACGAGTACATGGTCTTCCCGCGGCTGGCCGGGATCCTGGAGAAGGCCTGGTCGCCGAAGGTGCTCACGCAGGACTACGACTCCTACGTGCAGCGGCTCAGCGTCGCCGGTCCGCGGTGGGCGTTCGGAGGCGTGAACTACGGCTCGATCGCCCAGGTCAACTGGACGCCGGAATCGATGGGCACGGTCACTCGCTTCGGCGTCGACCGGACCATCACCGCCGCGCCGCTCGGACGTCTGGCGGCCGGTTCGATTCCGCCGGGTGAGGTCACCGCCTCGATCGATTGGGGCGACGGATCCGCAGCCGAGACCGGCACGATCGCCGCACGTGACTACGTGGCGAGTCAGCGTCAGGGCCGAAGTCTGATGACCGTCAGCGGGAGCCACACCTACCCGGCCGACGGGACCTATCACGGCACTGTCACCTACACCCGTCAGGCCCAGACCTGGGTCGTCCCGTTCGTCGCGACCGGTGTTCCGGCCTGTACGACGATGCTCAGCGGCACGCGCAACGGCCCGCTGAACGTCACGTCGGGCGTCGCCTGCTTCGACGGCGCAACGGTCTCCGGACCGGTGACCGTTGCCGCGGGCGCTGGGCTCTACGCCTCCGGGTCAGACTTCCGCGGTCCAGTGACGGCATCCGGCGCGGGCGACGTGCTGCTCTGCGGTACGACGGTGTCCGGGCCGGTGAGCGTCGCGGGTCGGACCCGCGTCTGGCTCGGCAACCCGGGCGGCGAGTGCGCACCGTCGACGATCAAGGGGCCGGTGTCGCTGCAGAACAACACCGGCTCGACGATCGTCTCCGGCAACCGCATCAGCGGCCCACTGACCTGCTCCGGCAACTCCCCCACACCAACCAACGCCGGCCTACCCAACACAGTTACCGGCCCGAAGTCGGGCCAGTGCGCCGGACTCTGACGATCCTGTCGGAAACGGCCGCGAACTCGTCTCGCGAAGACCAATTTGCGCCAAACTACACCGCGAACAGCGGTCACGGCGTCGCCTCCTCGACCAGGCGGCGGTGGAGCTCGACCGTGAGGACGTGGATCTCGCGGGTCAGCTGGGTGTTCGATTTCAGCTCGAGCTCGGACTCTCTGAAGTCATGGTCGGCTTTGGCCTGCTGGAAGGCGGCTTGCCGGTTCTGGCCGATCATCACGAAGGTGGACAGGAAGATCGCCTCCAGCGAGACGGCCAGAGTCAGTGTCGGCCACGGATTGGACTCGAAGACCAGCATCCAGACGACGAACAACACCACGTGCACATACACGAAGCGCATCGAGCCGGCGAACGCGGTGATCTGATCGGCTATCCGCAACTGCAGACTCTCCGCCCGCTTGGCCGCCAACTCGACCACAACGGGGTGGTGCGGCCGCTCGTGAGGCAACTTGTCATCCATCTGATCTCCCAGGGTGATGCCGGCGCCGTGCCGTGTCTGTGCACAGTCTCGCGCCGGATGCCGTGGGGCGCGGTAGGTTGCCGGGTATGGAGTGGAGGCTTGAGTTGGTTTCGGTGCCGGTGTCGGATGTGGATCGGGCCAAGGCGTTCTACACCGAGCAGGTCGGGTTCGTGGCTGACCACGATCATCAGGTGAGCGATGAGCTGCGGTTCGTGCAGCTGACGCCGCCGGGGTCGGCGTGTTCGATCGCGCTCGGGAGCGGGATGGATCAGGCCGAGCCGGGGTCCGTTCGCGGCTTGCAGATCGTCGTGGCCGATGTGGACGCGGCGCGGGCCGAATTGACCGGGCGCGGGGTGGAGGTCTCGGAGGTGCAGGAGTTCCCCTGGGGCCGCTTCGTCTTCTTCAGCGACCCCGACGGCAACTCCTGGGCACTCCAGCAGATCACCAACCGCAACTGAAGCTCACAGCCCGCCGCGCGTGCCCCGGCGCGCCCCGGCGCAGACCGGCTAGCCCCGGCGCAGACCGGCTACGAGGGTTTGCCTTCGGGGCCAGGCCGGTGAAAGCCTGATCGAATGGCGGATCGTGAATTGCGGGGGCGGCAGCACGAGCTCGCCGTGCTGGACCGGATGCTCGACGCCGCGCGCCAGGGACGCAGCGAAGCCGTGGTACTCCGTGGCGAGGCCGGCACCGGGAAGTCCGCGCTGCTCGACGCGTTGGCGGCGCGCGTCACGAGTTGCGTCGTCGCGCGGATCGTCGGCATCGAATCCGAGATGGAGCTGGCCTATGCGGGCCTCTACCAGCTCTGCCGCCCGTTCCTCGACCGGATGGACAGGCTTGCTAGGCCGCAGCACGAGGCGCTGGGGATCGCGTTCGGTCAACAGGACGGACCGGCTCCGGACCGGTTCCTGATCGGCCTCGCCGTACTGAACCTGCTCTCCGACGCGGCATCCAAACAGCCGGTGCTGTGCGTCGTCGACGACGCACAGTGGCTCGATCTCATGTCCGCGCGCATCCTCGCCTTCGTCGCCCGCCGGCTCGAGGCGGAATCGGTCGTCATGGTGTTCGCGGTCCGCGACGGTATCGACCACGCGCTGACCGGGATCAACGAACTCGAGATCCGCGGTCTCGACGACTCCGACGCCCGCGCCCTCCTGGATTCGGTGCTGCCAGGGCCGGTCGACCCGCGGGTCCGCGACCGGATCGTCGCCGAGACCCGGGGCAACCCGCTCGCCCTGCTCGAACTCCCCCGCACCTGGACCGCGGCCGAGCTCGCCGACGGCCTCCGCAGTACGACGCTCGCGAGTCAGATCGAGGACAGCTTCGTACGACGGCTTGAAGGACTGCCGGCCGACACCCGCCTGCTCCTGCTCGTCGCGGCGGCCGAACCGCTCGGTGACGCGACCCTGCTCTGGCGTGCCGTCGAGCGACTCGGTCTGGGCGCCGACCCGGCCGCGGCGGCGATCGAGGCCGAACTGATCACGTTCGGGCAGCAGATCGCCTTCCGGCACCCGCTGGTGCGATCGGCGGCGTACCGGACGGCGACGACCAAGGACCGGCAAGCGGTCCACCGAGCCCTGGCCGACGTCACCGACCCGGAGATCGACCCGGACCGCCGCGCCTGGCACCGCGCCCAGGCGACCGTACGGCCCGACGAGGACGTCGCGGCCGAGCTCGAACGCTCCGCGAACCGCGCCCGGGGCCGTGGCGGCTTCTACTCGGCCGCGGTGTTCCTCCAACGCTCAGCCGAGCTGACCCCGGACCCGGACCGCAGAGCCCAACGGACGCTGGCCGCAGCCGTGGCGAAGCGCAGCTCCGGCGCGCTCGATTCGGCTCTGGAGCTGCTCCGCGCGGTGACCGCCGGTCCCCCGGATCCGCTCCGGACAGCCGAGGCCGAACATCTGCGCGGCGAGATCGCCTTCGACCAGGGCCGCGTACGCGAGGCTGCCAGTGGGCTGCTCGCCGCGGCCAAGCAACTCGAGCCGCTCGACCCCGATCGCGCCCGGGTCGCCTACCTCGAAGCGATGTCGGCCGCCATCTGGGCGAGCGGGCCGAACGCGCCGGGTATCGTCGCCCACGCGGCGGCCGAGACGCCTCCCGTGCCTGCCTCGTCCGACTCGCCCGTCGACGTTCTGCTGGAGGCCCTCGCGCTGCGCTACACCCGCGGCTACACCGCGGCCGCGCCCCACCTCGTCGCGGCCCTCGACCGGGCGCGCACTGCCGAAGTCGGCGCGGACGATGTCGGCGACTGGTTCTGGCTCACCGGCAACCGCGGCATCGGCATCGTCGCCGTCGAGGTCTGGGACTACGAGACCGCGCTCGACCTCGCGACCCGGCAGGAGCGGACCGCGCGCGCGACGGGTGCGCTCGTACAGCTGCAGTTCGCACTCAACTTCCGGGCCAACATGCTCTGCGCGACCGGAGACCTCGAGACCGTGTCCCGTTTGGTCGAGGAGGACGCCGGCATCGCCGCGGCGACCGGCAACGCGAGCGTCGGCACCGGCCGGCTGTTCCTCGAGGCGTACCGCGGCAACGAGGCGACGGCACGCAAGCTCATCGACACAGCCATCCAGCGAGCGACCGATCAGAGCCAGGGCAGGATCGCCGCCTTCGCGACGTACACGAATGCCGTGCTGCACAACGGCCTCGGCCGGTACGACGTCGCCAAGGACGCGGCGCAGCAGGTGTTCGAGCAGGACGTCCTCGGGTACTCCGCACTCGCCGCCGGCGAGCTGGCCGAGGCCGCGTCGAGAACAGGCGACGTCAAGCTCGTCGAGAGCACCCTCGCCTTCCTGACCGAACGCACCACGGCCACCCCGACGGACTGGGGCCGCGGCATAGAGTCGCGCGTCCGGGCCCTGCTCGGCGGCGACGAGTCCGCGTATCGCCAGTCCATCAAGTATCTCGGCAAGACCGATCTGCGCCTCGAGACCGCCCGGTCCCACCTGCTGTACGGCGAATGGCTGCGGCGCGAAGGCCGTCGCGTCGACGCCCGCGAACAGCTCCGGATCGCGCACGAGCAGCTGGAGCAGATGGGCCTCGAAGCGTTCGCGGAGCGCGCCCGGCACGAGCTGCTCGCGACCGGTGAGACCGTTCGCAAGCGCCGCCCGGACACGCTCAACGACCTCACCGCCCAGGAGGCCCAGATCGCCGGGCTGGCCCGCGACGGCCTGACCAACCCCGAGATCGCGGCGCAGCTGTTCATCAGCCCGCGCACGGTCGAATGGCATCTGCGCAAGACGTTCTCGAAGCTCGGGATCACGTCTCGCCGTCAGCTGCGTAACGCCCTTGCTCGCAGCAACTGACGTTGTCGGACCGCCCCGGTAAGGTCCTCGCTGTGGACGTTGGGGAGCGGATTCAGGAACTTGCCGATCAGATCGTCGTGCTGCGGGACGCCTACTATCGCGGCTCGCCGTCGGTGGCTGACGCGGAGTACGACGCGATCGAGGACGAGCTGCGGTCGCTGATCGAGGCCAACCCGGAGCTCGCGCCGGATCCGAACCCGCTGGAGCAGGTCGGGGCGCCGGCGGTGCTGCACGCACCGGTCAGGCATTCGCGGCCGATGCTGTCGCTGGAGAAGGCGACCCGGCCGGAGCAGGTCGAGGCGTTCTTCAGCCGTTTCCCGGGCCAGTCCGTCGTCGTGATGCCGAAGCTGGACGGCCTCTCACTCGCGCTCGTCTACGAGAACGGCCGCCTGGCCCGCGCAGTCACCCGCGGCGACGGGACGACGGGCGACGACGTGACCCCGCTGGTGCGGGCACTCACGGACGGAGTCCCGGCCAAGCTCGACGTGCAGGATCGCGTCGAGGTGCGCGGTGAGGCCGTCATGCTGCGCTCCACGTTCGCGGCCTACAACGCCGCCCACCCCGACAAGCCGCTGATCAACCCGCGGAACGCCGCTGCCGGCACGCTGCGAGCGAAGGACCCGGCCACGGTCGCCGAGCGCCGCCTGCAGTTCCTCGCCTTCGACCTGCTCACCGACAGCGCCGACACCGACCTCGAGCGTGCGCTCACCACGATGGGCTTCACCGTCGCCGACATGCGGCACTGCGACGACGCCGCCGCGGCGCAGGCGGTCATCACCTCGATCGAGCAGCGACGGAACGACCTCGACTACGACCTCGATGGCGCCGTACTGCGGTTGGCCGATCGGGATGCGTTCGCCGCCGCGGGCACCCGGTCGAGCTCGCCCCGCGGCGCGCTGGCGTTCAAGTTCGCCGCCGAGGAGAAGACGACCGTGCTGGCCGACGTGGTCTGGGACGTCGGCAAAACCGGCAAGATCGCCCCGGTCGCCTGGCTCGAGCCCGTCTTCGTCGGCGGGACGACGGTCACCCGCGCAACCCTGGCAAACCAGGAGGTGATCCGCGCCCGCGACATCAAGATCGGCGACACGGTCCTGGTCCGCCGGGCCGGCGACGTGATCCCGTTCGTGGCCGGCGTGCTCGACGCGTCGAAGCGCACCGGCGACGAGCAGGACATCGTGCCGCCGGTCGTCTGCCCGTCCTGCGGCTTCCCGTTGACCGAGCAAGGAAACAGCCGCGAACTGTTCTGCACCAACGTCTCCTGCCCCGCCCAGACCGTCCGGCGACTGATCCACTGGGCCTCGCGCGCCGCGGCCGATATCGACGCGATCGGCGGGGTCTGGATCGAGCGGCTTGCCGAGGCCGGGATCCTCGAGAACCCGTCGGACTTCTACCACCTGACCGCCGAGCGGCTGCTGGAGTTCGACCGGATCGGCGAGGTCTCGGCGGCCCGGATGATCGAGTCGATCGACGCGAGCCGGCAGGTCGGCCTCCGCCGCGCACTGATCGGCCTCGCGATCCCGATGGCCTCCGAGGGCACCGCGGCCCGGCTGTGCCGCGCGGGCTTCAGCTCGCTGGAAGCGGTCGCGGACGCCGGCGAGGAAGGCCTCGTCGCGGTGGACGACATCGGCCCGAAGGTGGCCGCCTCGCTGATCGAGCACCTGACCCGGCTACGCCCCGAGCTCGAGCGGCTGCGGGAAGCCGGCGTATCGCTCGACGTACGCGAGGAGGACCTCCCGCCGGTCGTCGCGGCCGGTGCACCGCTGGCCGGCAAGACCGTGGTCGTGACCGGCTCGATCAGCGACCCGCGCTCCGGCGAGAAGGTCGCGCGGCCGGCGTTCCAGCGGCTCTGTGAGAAGGCCGGCGCGACCATCGCCTCGTCGGTCTCGGCCAGCACCGACCTTCTCATCACCGGCGCCGACGTCGGCGCCGCCAAACTCACCAAGGCCGAGAAGCTCGGCGTCACCGTCGTCGACCAGTCCGAGATCTGGCAACAACTCCAGGCCGCCGATCTGCTCAACTAGATATCTGTGCGGCGGAAGGGGAAGAACTCGCGGACGTCCTGTGCGCAGCGGCAGGCGACCGCGACCTTCGCGGCCCACTTCAAGGCGTCGTCGAAGGTCGGCACGTCGACGACGAACAGGCCGCCGATCAGCTCCTTGCTCTCCGGGTAGGGCCCGTCGGTGATCAGGCCGTCGGTGTCGACCAGGGCGTGCTTCTGGCGGTAGTCCAGCCCGCCGGTGAAGACCAGCACACCGGCGTCCTTCGCCTCCTGCACCACCGCGTGCGCGTCGTCGGCGACCTGGGGCAGCTCCTCCTCGGTGATGTCCATCGCGCCGTCTTCGAACGAGATCAGGTACTGCGTCATCTGAGCGCTCCTTGTCCCGCGGCCGCTGTCCGGCCGCCTCTCACCCCTGCTACGAACGGCGTACCCCGGATCCGACAGGTCCTCCGAGGAAAGTCTCCCAGCCGCTGTCCAGTTCCTGACAGCACGCTGGCGCCCGGCGTGCCGGGCGCGAAAGGGTTGACGTATGACGGACAAGCACCGTGAAGCGACCGGCTTTCAGGAGCAAGCGCCGTACGACGAATCGATCGACCTGCGCACCGATTTCGTCATGGTCTACGGCCTCAACGACACCACAGCGCAGCGCATCGCCCGGTGGCGGGAGGCCGGGTACCGCGTCCATCTGATGACGGGCATCTCGTGGGGCACATACCAGGACTATCTGGACGGGAGATGGGACGGCTCCGACCACTGGGCCGACGCTCAGACCACCGCCGACGGAAAGCCGATCCTGCACGGTCAGAGCACCGACATTCCGTACATGGTCCCGACGTTCAGCTTCACGGAGTACCTGGTCCAGAAGCTCCGCCCGATCATCGAGCTCGGTGTCGAGGGCATCCACCTCGAGGAGCCTGAGTTCTGGGCGCGGGCCGGCTACTCGGAGTCGTTCAAGCGCGAGTGGCAGGCGTTCTTCAAGGAGCCATGGCAAGCCCCGCACAGCAGCCCCGAAGCCCACTTCCGCGCCGGGCAGCTCAAGCAGCATCTGCTGTCCCGCAGCCTCGACCGGGTCACCTCCGTACTGCGCGACGAAGCGCTCCGGCAAGGCCGTGAGGTGCGCTTCTACGTCCCGACCCACAGCCTGCTGAACTACACGCAGTGGCAGATCATCAGCCCGGAATCACGCCTGCGGACGCTCCCCTCGATCGACGGCGCGATCGCGCAGGTGTGGACCGGGACCTCCCGCACGCCGAACGTGTACGCCGGCCGGGTCGCCGAGCGTACGTTCGAGACGGCGTACCTGGAATATGGCATCGCGCAGGATCTGACCCGCGGCACCGACCGGCGGATGTGGTTCCTGCACGACCCGATCGAGGACCACCCGGACCGCACCTGGGAGGACTACCTCGCCAACTACCAGCGCACGCTCATCGCGTCGCTGCTTCACCCGGGCGTCTCGCGGTACGAGGTGGCACCGTGGCCGAACCGGATCTTCAACCGCCCGTACCTGCGCGAGGGATCGACCGAACGGGAGCTCATTCCACCGGATACCGCCACGAGCTACCTGATCGCGATGAACAGCCTGCGCGATCTGGACCAGCCGGACGTGCGCTGGGACCAGGAGGGCCCGCGGATCGGGATCGCGCTCTCGGACACCGCGATGTTCCAGCGCTGGTCCCCCGGCGGTGAGAGCGGGCACTACGACGGCCTGCAGGATGCGCTGGCGTTGGAAGGACGCGAGCAGCTGCACTTCTCGGACTTCTACGGTCTCGCGCTGCCGCCGCTGTTCGACGGCCAGCGGGTCGCGCCGGTGCAGCTGGAGAACGTGATCGATACACCGGATGCCCTCGACGATGTCGACGTACTCGTCCTGAGCTACGAGTTCCAGAAGCCGCTCGCGCCGAGCATCCACTATGCGCTGGCCGGGTGGGTCAATCGCGGCGGCAGTCTGCTGTACGTCGGCGACGGCGCTGATCCGTACCACGCGATCCGCTCGTGGTGGACCGGCCGCTACGAGACCTGCGCCGACCATTTGGCCGAGGCTCTCGGTGCGGACCGCGACGGCATCCAGTCGATCGGCAAGGGCCGGGTCCGGTTCCTGCCGGTCCGCCCGGCCGATTTCACCGAGTCCCCCGAACGTGCCGCCGAACTGGTCACGGCGATCCGCGAACTGGCCGAGGCGGGCGGCCACACGTGGCAGTCGACCAACTGGCTGTCGGTGCAACGCGGTCCCTACGTCATCGGGGCCGTGCTGGACGGGACGCATGTGGTCGAAGGCAACTATCTCGACCTGCTCGATCCGGGGCTGGGCATCGTCCGGCGGCGCGAACTGGGCCCGGGGCAACTGACCTGGCTTCGCGACCTCACGTACGACGAGGAGCCGCTGCTGGCCTCGGCGGGCCGGGTCGTGGACTGGGCTTCTGACAACGGCACCATCACCTTCACCTGCGAGGCTCCGAAGGGCGTCCAGGTCATCACCGCTCTCCGCGTCCCGTCCGAGCCGGCATCCGTCAGCACCGACCACGAGTACGACGCCGCGGCCGGCGTGCTGCGGCTGCGTCATCCTGGCGAACCGAGCGGGACCCGCGTAGAAATCAGGTTATGACTGATGCCGTGGTCTTCGATCTCGACGGGGTGCTGATCGACTCCGAACCGCTGTGGGACGAGGTACGGCGAGGCGTCGTGGCGTCCGCAGGCCGGGACTGGCCCGCGGATGCCACGGAAGCCCTACAGGGGATGAGCACGCCGGAGTGGTCGGCGTACCTGACCGACGTCGTCGGCGTCCCGGGGTCGGCCGAGGAGGTGGCGACCAGGGTGATCGACGGAATGGTCGCGCGCTACCAGTCGCACTTGCCGTTGTTGCCGGGCGCTGTCGAGGCGGTGCGGCGGCTCGCGAGTCGCTGGCCGTTGGGGCTGGCCTCGTCGTCGCCTCGACGGCTGATCGACACTGTGCTCGAGGCAGCGCACCTGAGCGACCACTTCCGCGTCACGGTCTCCACCGAGGAGGTCGGCGCAGGCAAGCCCTCCCCCGCGGTCTACAACGAGGTCGTACGTCGACTTGGGGCGGACCCGTCCCGAGTCGCCGCCATCGAGGACTCCAGCAACGGGCTGCGCTCGGCATCCGCGGCTCGGCTGCGGGTCATCGCCGTACCGAACGCGAACTACCCGCCGCAGGACGTCGCGCTCGCACTGGCCGACGTCGTCGTCCACTCCCTCGACGAGGTCACCCCGGACCTCCTCGCCGGCTAGAGCGCGCGCACGCGGTTGTTGCGCGGGTTGTGCTCGAGTTCGACCAGGCCGAGGACTTCGAGGACGGGCGGGACGTAGTTGGCGAAGCGGCCGCGGTAGCCCTTGCGCAGGCCGTACCAGCCGCCGACCGGGTTGTCCTCGGACCGCGCCCAGGCCTCGACCGTGCCCGGTGCGGCCAACTTCTGCTCGTCGGCGTTGCCGAGCGGCATCCAGTCACCATGCGCTTTCAGCATCGCGTGCAGATCGTCGATACAGCGCGCGTCGTAGCTGAGCTTCGTCGTACCGACCTGGCACACCAAGGCCGTCTCATCGCGATACACCTGGTACTGCGAACTGCCTGGCGGCGTGGTCAGCACCCACGGATCCGCGGCCGTCCCCGAACCTTGTCCGTCCATGGCTCCCCCTCTTGGTCCACTTTCGGTTACCGTAACACTCAGGTTACCGAGCTGGGGAGGGTCACACGTGGAACCGGGTGAGGCCGCGCCCGCGCTCGACGCGCTGGGCGACGCGAACCGGCGGGCGATCGTCGAGATCCTCGGCAGCGGCGCACTGTCGGTCCGGCAGATCGCCGAGCAGTTGCCGATCAGCCGGCCGGCTGTGTCGCGGCACCTGCGGCTACTGAAGGACGCCGGGCTCGTCAGCGACGTACCCGACGGGACTCGCCGGGTCTACCAACTGCGCGAGGAGGGCGTGGACGCGGTCCGCGCGTACTTCGCGGAGGTGTGGGGGTCTGCGGCCGGCCGCTTCCGGATCGTCGCCGAGAACACCTCGGAGGAGCGGTGATCGAGCCGCTGGTGGTCGAGTTCGACGTGGACGCGTCCGTTGCGCACGCGTTCGACGTGTGGACCCGCAACTGCGTCGCCTGGTGGCCGACCAGTCACACCGTCAGCGGTGATCCGTCGGCGATCACCTTCGAGCCGTTGGCCGGCGGGCGAATCGTCGAGACCGGCCCGGACGGCGCGGAGCACCTGTGGGGCGAGGTCCTCGACTGGGAGCCGCCCGGGCGGTTGCGATTCCGGTGGCACCTGTTCTTCGACCGCAGTGAGGCGACCGAGGTCGAGATCACGTTCAGCCCGCGCGGCGACGGCACCGTCGTACGGCTGGAACAGACCGGCTGGGACAACCTTGGCCCGGCCGGCCGCCCACGCCGCGACCGAACGGGGGCGGCGTGGGCGGCGATCACCTCCCGCTACATCGCCACCCTGTAGGACCGTTGGTGTAACCCACGATCACCTGTTTTCCCCTTGTGTGCCGTGCATACGAGCATCGAAGCAATTCGGTTCAGTGTGAACCGATCGGCGTCGAGGCCCGTGTAGGGCCCATACATTCCGGCGAGTCGACTCGAGACGGCCGTGAACAACAGGGGAGAAACATCATGAGTACTGTGGCACAGCGTTTTCGGCGCGGGCTCGCCGTCGCAGCTGTCAGCGCGGGCATCGCCGTGAGCTTTGCCGGTCCGGCGTCCGCGGCGCCGGCCGGAAGTGTCGTGATCGACACCGGCCAGCTGATCGTCACCGGCACGAACCACGCGGACAACATCACGCTCAGCGTGCCGGCCGCCGACACGTCGGTGGTCGAGGTCGACTTCGGTGACGATATGGCGAAGCGCACCGTCAAGCGGGCCGACTTCACCCAGATCCAGATCACCAGCCGCGGCGGCAACGACGTCGTACGCATCGACTACGCCGCCGAGGTCCAGCCGGCCACGATCATCGACACCGGGGACGGCAACGACACCGTGTTCGGTGGCAGCGGCAACGAACTGATCCGCACCGGCGCAGGCAACGACAGCGTCGACGGCAACCGCGGTGCCGACACGGCCCTGCTCGGCACGGGTCGCGACACCTTCACCTGGGATCCGGGCGACGGCAGCGACGTCGTCGAGGGCGGCCGCGACCAGGACACGATGGTGTTCAACGGTTCGGCCGCCGCGGAGAAGTTCGTTGCCTCTGCCAACGGTCCGCGACTGCGCTTCACCCGGGACGTGGGCAACATCGTGATGGACACCGATGATGTCGAGCGGCTCACGCTCAACGCCCTCGGCGGCGCCGACACCGTCACCGTCGGCGATCTGCGCGGTACCGATGTCCAGAAGGTCTCGGTCGATCTCGGTGCCCAGCTCAACACCAAGGGCGGCGACTCGGCGATCGACGCGGTGACCGTGACGGGCACCGCCGGCCGGGACCGCATCCGGGTCTCCGGCTCCCGCGGCGATGTGCGGGTGTCCGGACTGCGTGCCGACGTACAACTCAGGAACGCGGAATCCACCGACCAGCTCACCGTCGACACACTCGCCGGCAACGACCGGGTATCCACCGGCGGGCTCGCTCGGGGCACCATCGGACTCAGCATCCGCTGACCGCTCCGACGACGCTCATCACATGGCCCGGCGTCCGCTCCCCCGGACGCCGGGCTCCAAGCCGCCCGCAACTTTGGTCCCACCGCGGGCATCAGGACAGGTGAGAGCCTGCAGCGGGAGGACGGTCATCCGTCTCCTGGGGTCTGCCGCCGGGCGCCGAGCACCAGTCCGGGGGGAACAGACAGATGAAACGAACGCTCGTCACAGGACGCGTCGCAGGACCCGTCGCGGCCATACTCGCGGCCGTACTCGCGGTCGGCTTCGTGCCGACATCGGCCGGCGCGTCGCCACGTGCGGCGGCGGAGGCTTGTGCGGTAGACCTGGGATCGGTCACTGCCGGCGGTGACCATCGGACGCAGATCATGGCCGCGACCTCACCGCCGGCCCGCACGTACGAACACATCGTCGGACGGGACGTGTACCCGGACGGTCAGGTCCGGCTCAGCGCCACGATGACCGCCGACGCGAACGCCGCCGGTCCCGAGGTCAGCGGCTATCTCGTCATCGGCGACACCCTGGACAAGAGCTTCTACGCGGCGAACTTCTCGGACGGCGCGATCCTCCGCTCCGGTCTCAGCCGGGTCGGCGGCGGCTGGTCCGGTTTCGCAGCCATCGACCAGTCGACGTACTCCACCGGCTCGTTCTACCGAACCAACACGTACGGTCTGCGCAGCGACGGCGTACTCTTCCGCTGGACCGTCGATACGCAGGGTGTCTGGCGGAACAAGACGTCGTACCCCGGCTTCGCCGCGGTGAAGTCAATGACGCTGATCAGCCAGACCCGCACCTACGACACCTTCCTGGCCAACACCCGAGGCGGGGCGCTGTACACCATCCACATCCCGACGGCGACGCCGATCAAGCCCGTCGTCAAGCTCGTCCGCGGTTCGACCTGGCAGGGCTTCGAAGCGCTGGTCGCACAGAGGTGCGGTCAGTACGGCACGGTCCTCATCGGCATCGACAAGGACACCAGGTCGGCCAATGTGTACGCCGTCGGCCACGCGAACGGCACCGCGACCGTCATCCAGGGCCGCGGCAAGATCCCGGTCACTCTCGACGACCCCGTGTACTTCCACTGGACCGGCCCGGCCGCCGTACCCCCGTTCGGCGAGTGACCCCACGGCCCAGCACCGCGTCGCACTCCCGGGAAATCTCATCGAACCAGACCGATTCCTTTTGGTCGCGGGATTGGTCTACCTGGCATGGAAATGCGAGCGCTGAAGCAGATGTCTTTCGACGGGCCTCGGGACCTGCGGCTGGTCGCCGATGCGGCGGTGCCGGTGCCTGGGCCGGGTGAGGTGCTGATTCGGGTCGGCGCGGCGGGCATCAACTTTGCCGACATCTCGAAGAGTTACGGGCGTCTTCGGTGGTGGGCCGACGCCGCCGTACCTGGCTGGGTTCGAGGCGGCTGGGGAGATCGTCGCGGTCGGCGGCGGGGTGAGCGAGGCACGCTTGGGGGAACTGGTCGTCGGGGTCGGGGACGGTGCGTTTGCGGAGTACATGGTCTTGCCGGCGGCGGTGCCGGTGCCTGCGGGGTGGACGGCGCAGGAGGCGCTGGGGTTGATGGTGAATTGGCCGACCGCACTGGCCGCGCTGACGACGCTCGGCCGAGTTGTCGCCGGTGAGACGGTCCTGATCCACGCGGCCGCGGGTGCGACCGGGCAGGCGGCGGTGAAGATCGCCAAGCATTACGGCGCCACGGTCATCGGCACCGCATCGCCTGGCAAGCATGAGGTCGTGCTGGCGCTGGGCGCTGACCATGTGCTCGACTCGCGGAGCGATGCGCTAGCGGCCGACGTACTGCGGCTCACCGGGGGCGTCGATCTCGTGGTCGAGTCGGGCGGGACGCTCGAAGCCAGCCTCGCGGCGGCCGAGCGGGTCACCGGACGGGTGGTCGTGACCGGCCTGGCTGGAGGCGAGGCTGCGATCACCAACTGGGACCTCGTGTACAGGCATCAGGTCCACGTGATCGGCTTCAACCTCGGCGTACTCATCGAGACCGCGCCGCACCTCTTCGGCGAGCTGATGGGAGAGCTGTTCGGGCTCATCGCTGCCGGTGTCCTCTCCCCCGGTCGGCCCACCACCTACGACCTCGCCGACGGACCGAAAGCGCTCGCGGAGCTGGAGGCCCGCGCGACGGTCGGCAAGCTGGCCCTGCTGCCTTGAGAGAATCGTTTATGGGCTCCGACGAGCAGTTCGCCGCCGACACCGAGCGGTACCGGCGGGAGTTGCTGGCGCTCTGCTACCGCATGGTCGGCTCCGCGCACGACGCCGAGGACCTGGTGCAGGAGACGTACCTGCGGGCCTGGCGTTCGTACGCCGGCTTCGAGGGCCGTGCATCGATCCGTTCGTGGCTCTACAAGATCGCGACGAACGTCTGCCTGACGGCTCTCGACTCGCGCCAGAGCCGGATGCTGCCGTCAGGTCTCGCGGGCCCGTACGACGGCCCCGATCGCCCGCCGGTCCCCGCCGCGCCCGGCGAAG
The DNA here is from genome assembly GCF_004365355.1 of Kribbella pratensis. Taxonomy (GTDB): domain Bacteria; phylum Actinomycetota; class Actinomycetes; order Propionibacteriales; family Kribbellaceae; genus Kribbella. Next base: position 2,641,250 of record NZ_SODP01000001.1, read on the forward strand.
TCTCGTGGCTCGAGCCCCTCCCGGACAGCTGGATCGCCCCGGCCGCCGACGACCCGGCCGCGGTGGTCGTCGCGCGTGAGTCGGTGCGGCTCGCACTCATCGCCAGCCTGCAACTCCTACCGCCGCGCCAGCGGGCGGTCCTCATCCTGCGCGAGGTCCTCGCGTTCCCGGCGACCGAGACCGCGGAGATCCTCGGCACCACCACGGCGGCGGTCAAGAGCGCCCTGCAACGCGCCCGCTCGACCCTCGACGAGGTGGAGCCCGACGAGCTCCTCGAGCCGACCGACCAGCGGGCACGCGCCTTGCTCGACGGCTACATCACCGCCTTCGAGCGCTCGGACGCGAACCTCCTGGCGCAGGTACTCCGCGCAGACGCCACGCTCGAGGCGACGCCGTTCCGCGACTGGCAATCGGGCAAGACGAGATGCATCCACCTGCTCGAGGCTCACGTGTTCGGCGCGCCCGGCGACTGGAAGCTGATCCCCACGACCGCCAACGCCCAACCCGCCGCCGCCGTCTACCACCAAGGCCAGGCCACCGGCATCGTCGTACTGACCATCACCCCCACCGGCATCTCCCGAGTGGTCGAATTCCACGACCCCACCCTCCTCGCGCCCTTCGGCTTCCCGTCAGGAATCGAGAAGCAGGAACCGGCCCCACACCCCTAGCGTGAGTCGCAGACAACCACGCGACCTTTGGGAGTGAACGATGACGGAGGTACTCGCCGAACTGCAGGACCGGACGTTCGAGCACGCCACCGCGGCGACGGCGAGCACCTACCCACCCGAGCGCCGGCTGACCGCCGACCAGCTCACGCGGTATCTCAGCCGGCGGGAGTACGCCGTCGTCGGCACGAGCCGCCCCGACGGCCGGCCTCATGCGTCGATGTCGATGTACATCCGCAGCGGCACCGATTTCTGGCTGCCCGCGGTGGCCGGGTCGATCCGCGCGCGCAACCTGGCGAAGAACCCCTGGCTGACCATGGTCATCGCCGAGAACGACGACGAGACCCACGTCGCGGTCATCGCCGAGGGGCCCGCGGACGTCGTACCGCTGGACGACGTGTCCGACGACGTACGGGCGGCCGTCGACCAGCACTGGCCCGGCGTCTGGAAGTGGGTCAACGTCTGGATCGTGCTCAGGACCGCGCGCCTGCTGTCGTACGCCGCCGAAGAGGCCCAGCTGTAGTCAGGTGTCCTCGGGTCTGACCTCGAAGTGGGTGACGGTGAGCTCTCGGTCGAGCAGGTAGTCGTCGTCCTCGGGGTAGTACTTGGCGTGGGTGATGTCGTCGCCGGCGAACGCGCGGATGTGGTCGAGGTCGGTCCACCAGCTGAGCGTGACGATCTCGGTCCGGCCGTCGCCGAGGTCCCGGGTCAGGAGCTGCGCGCCCTGGTTGCCCGGGGTACGCCGGTACCCGGACATGCCGGTGCGCTCGACGATCTCGGCGTACTCCGCGGCCTTCTCGGTCGGCACCAAGCCTCGCCACATGCGCGCGATCATGCGCTGGCCCTGGGCTCAGGAGCGGTCGTAGTGGGACGGCGGGAAGGGGTGGCGGTCGGTCAGGGGGTAGATCTCGCCCTCGGACTCCTCGCGGTCCAGTTCCGCCTTCGCCTCCTCGTAGACCTCGGACTGGGTCACGTCGGTCGGGAGCGGTTCGTCCGTCGCCGGCGGGACCTCGTCCGGGTCGTACGCGTCGACGCCGGCCTCGACCCGCTCCTCCTCGGTCCGGCGGTCCAGCTCGTCCTGGTCCGGGTGGATCGCGTCGGCGCCACCGTGCTCGCGGCGATCGCGGTGCACGTTCTCCGACGTCTCGAAAGGTTCGTCCGACATCGTTCCTCCTCAACGGGGTCCGTCACGCACCACAGTAGGCCACGACCTACAGGTTGGTCTGGGCCTCCAGCTCATCCGGGTACCGGCCGCCCTCGATCTCGATCCGGGACGACGCCTCCGTCAGCCGGTCGAGCTCGTCCGCGGTCAGCGTGACCTCCGCGGCCGCGAGGTTCTCCTCCAGCCGGTGCAGCTTCGTCGTACCCGGAATCGGAACGATCCACGTCTTCCGCGCCAGCAACCACGCGAGCGCGATCTGCGCCGGCGTCACGCCCTTCGAGGTGGCGAAGGACTGCACCAACTCGACCATTGCAACGTTGTGCTGCAGAGCCTCGGCCGCGAACCGCGGGATCCGCGCCCGCAGATCGTTGTCCTTGTCGAAGCTGGTCCCGACCGTTCCGGTCAAGAATCCCTTGCCGAGCGGGCTGAAGGGCACGAACCCGATCCCCAGCTCCTCACACGTCGCCAGGACCTCTTCCTCCGGCCGACGCCACCACAACGAGTACTCGCTCTGCACGGCGGTCACGGGCTGCACGGCGTGCGCGCGCCGGATCGTACCCGCGGCGGCCTCGGACATCCCGTACCGCTTGACCTTTCCCGCCTCGATCAGCTCCTTCACCGCCCCGGCGAACTCCTCGATCGGGTACGCCGGATTCACGCGATGCTGGTAATACAGGTCGATCGCGTCGACCCCGAGCCGCCGCAACGAGCCTTCAGCTGCGCCTGCAACCTCGTCCGGCCGCAACAACCGCCCGAGTGGCTTCCGCTCGACCGGATCGATCGCGTTCGCGAACTTCGTTGCCACCACCACCCGATCCAGGTACGGCGCCAGCGCTTCCCCCACGAGTTCCTCATTCGCATGCGGCCCGTAGGTCTCCGCGGTGTCGAAGAACGTGACACCAAGCTCCACCGCGGCGTGCAGAAGCTTGACCATCTCCCCTCGATCCGGCCGACCGCCGTACCCACCGGTCATCGTCATACAGCCGAGCCCGATCGCCGACACCACGGGACCGTCGGCTCCAAGGGTGCGTTCCTTCATGTGTCCTCCTAGATGCTCATAGCCAGACAACCCCCACCGGACGGCAAGCGGGAGGTCTCGCTGAACGGGGTACTGACAGAACCCCCCTCTTCGGTGCCGGGGTTCCTAAGCTGGAAACGTGAGCACGGAGAACCGGAAGCAGGTGCGCGACTTCCTCGTCAGCCGGCGCGGGAAGGTCACACCGCAGCAGGCCGGCCTGCAGTACTACGGCGGCAACCGCCGGGTGCCAGGCCTACGCCGGGAAGAAGTCGCGACTCTGGCCGGGCTGAGCGTCGACTACTACGCCCGGATCGAGAAGGGCAACATCTCCGGCGTCTCCGAGACCATCCTGCACGCCATCTCGGACGCCCTCCAGCTCGACGAAGCCGAACGTACCTACCTGTTCGACCTAGCGCGTACTGCGAACGCCGGCCATCGCACTCCGCACCGCGAACCCGCTCGCCGGGTCAGGCCGGCCGTGCAGCGCATTCTCGACAGCATGGCGACGACACCCGCGCTGGTCCGCAACGGACGCCTCGACGTCCTGGCCGCCAACGCGCTGGGGCGGGCCCTGTTCGCGCCGCTGTTCGACAGCCCGGTCACCGCTCCCGGTCAGGCGCCGAACCACGCACGGTTCGGGTTCCTCGACCCGAGAGCACACGAGTTCCACCCGGACTGGAATCTGTCCGCGAACACCAATGTCGCGATCCTGCGCACCGAGGCCGGACGCGACCCGTACAACAAGGATCTGACCGACCTGATCGGCGAGCTGAGCACCCGCAGCGAGGACTTCCGGACCCGCTGGGCCGACCAGAACGTCCGCCTGCACCGCACCGGCACGAAGTCCTTCTGCCACCCGGTGGTCGGCGTGGTCACGGTCGACTTCGAAGCCATGGAACTGTCTGCCGACGCCGGGCTCACGATCACGGCCTACTCCCCCGAGCCCGCGTCCCCTTCCGCGGACGCGCTGGCTCTGCTCGGCAGTTGGGTGACGACAGGGAGTCACGCCGGCGAAACTGGCTGACTTTTGGGGGGTGGGCGCGCGTAGGCTCTGGACTGACGTGCTCGTACCCAAGGGGGGACTCGTGAGTCAGCCTGATACGCAAGCCGAATACCCCGATCAGATCGATGCCGCAGTACTGAAGATCGCCGGTGTCGTGGTGCTCGGGGCCATCATGTCCATCCTCGACATCACCGTGGTCAACGTCGCGCTGCCGACGTTCCAGGACGAGTTCGGGACGCCGGGCAACCCGGTCGCGTACTCCACGGTCGCCTGGACGGTCACGGGGTACACGCTCGCGCTGGCGACCGTGATCCCACTGACCGGATGGGCCGCCAACCGGTTCGGCACGAAGCGGCTGTACATGGCCGCGATCTTCCTGTTCACCGCCGGGTCCGCGCTGTGTGCGACCGCCTCCAGCATCGACATGCTGATCGGCTTCCGCGTCCTGCAGGGTCTGGGTGGCGGCATGCTGATGCCGCTCGGGATGACGATCATGACCCAGGCCGCCGGTCCGCGCCGGATGGGCCGGCTGATGGCGATCCTCGGTGTGCCGATGCTGCTCGGCCCGATCCTCGGCCCGATCCTGGGTGGCTGGCTGATCCAGGTGGCGAGCTGGCACTGGATCTTCCTGATCAACGTCCCGCTCGGCGTTGCCGCGCTGATCTACGCGTGGTTCGCGCTGGCCAAGGACCACGCGGAGCCGTCCGAGTCGTTCGACTTCGTCGGCGTGCTGCTGATGTCGCCAGGGCTCGCGCTGTTCCTGTTCGGCATCTCGTCGCTGCCGGCCGAGGGTGGTGACTTCACTGCACCTCGCGTGTGGGTCTCGGTGCTGATCGGTGTGCTGCTGATGGCGGCCTTCGTCTGGCACTCGTTCCGGCCGGCGCACCCACTGCTCGATCTCCGGCTGTTCCGCGACCGCAACCTGACCATCTCGATCATCACGATGTTCCTGTTCGCCGCCGCGTTCTTCGGCGGACTGCTGCTGGTCCCGACGTACTTCCAGCAGATCCGCGGCGAGTCCACGCTGCAGGCCGGCCTCCTGGTCGCGCCGCAAGGCATCGGTGCGATGGTGACGATGCCGATCGCCGGGCGCTTGGTGGACAAGGTCCCGGTCGGCCGGATCGTGCCGTTCGGGATCGGGTTGATCGTGATCGGCATGTTCGGCCTCACCCAGATCACCGCGACCACGCCGTACGGCATCCTGATCGCGATGCTCTTCGTGATGGGACTGGGCATGGGCGGCACGATGATGCCGCTGTTCACCACCGCACTGCGGACCCTGCGCGGCCCCCAGGTCGCACGCGGCTCGACACTGCTCAACATCAGCCAGCAGATCGCCTCCTCGTGCGGCGTCGCGACGATGTCGGTCATCCTGACCAACCAGCTCAACGACTCGCCGATCATCCCCGGCACCCAGAACATTCCCGGGCTCGGCGCGGGACTCCGCGAGACGCAGGCAGCGATCCTGTCCAACACGCGCCCCGCGAGCATCATTCCGCTGCACCTCGACCCGGCCGTGATCGAGCGCGGCCTGAACGAAGCCGCCGCTGCGTTCGCCCACACCTACTGGGTCGCCTGGGTGCTGGTGGTCATCACCTTGGTGCCGGCGTTGATGCTCCCGCGCAAGCGTGAAGTCGTGAACCTGGCCGACCAGAAGGCCCCACCAGCGGTCATCGACTGAGACCAGGGACCAGGGACTTCTACTGGGGCGACGCCGTCGTAGGCAGAGCAGGCTTTCACGAGTACCCCGAACTCGTGAAAGGAAAGAATATGTCTACGTCAGCGTCCCCCAGGCCCAGCCGACGCACAGTGCTGTACGGCGGGATCGCCGCAGGGCTCGCCGTACCGGCCGTCTCGGCGCTGGGCGACCAGGCCGTGGCAGCTCCGGCTGCTGGGTCGTCCTCATCCGGCTCGACCGGGATCCGGCCGTTCCACTTCACCGCTTCGCGCGACCAGCTCAACGAGCTGCGCCGGCGGGTCGCCGCGACCCGCTGGCCCTCCGAGGAGCTCGTGGCGGATCGCTCGCAGGGTGTGCAGCTGGCCACCAGTCAAGCGCTGGCGAAGTACTGGAACACCCGGTACGACTGGCGCAGGTTCGAGGCCAAGCTCAACAAGCTGCCGCAGTACACCACCGAGATCGACGGTGTGGACATCCACTTCATCCACGTTCGGTCCCGGCACGCGGACGCGATGCCGCTGATCATGACCCACGGCTGGCCCGGCTCGATCGTCGAGTTGCTCGAGACGATCGGCCCGCTCACCGACCCGACCGCTCACGGCGGCAGCGCCGCGGACGCGTTCCACCTGGTCCTGCCGTCGGTCCCCGGTTTCGGATTCTCCGCCCAGCCGACCGAGACCGGCTGGGACACCGGCCGGACCGCGCGGGCCTGGGACGAGCTCATGCGCCGCCTCGGCTACCAGAAGTACGTCGCCCAGGGCGGCGACGTCGGCGCCGCCGTCACGGACAGCCTGGGCCGTCTCGCACCAGCCGGCCTACTCGGCATCCATCTGAACCTGCTCGTCCCGGCCCTCGGCGGCGCCAAGTTCCCGGCGACCACGCCGGAAGAGGTGGCCGCGTCCGAGGCGCTCGGCGAGTTCGGCCGGACCGGGAACGGCTACATCGTCGAGCAGTCCAACCGTCCGCAGACCATCGGCTACGCCCTGCTCGACTCGCCGGTCGCGCTGGCGTCCTGGATGCTCGACCACGACACCGACAGCTACTACAAGATCTCCCGCGCGTTCCGCGGCGGACTGGTCTCCGGCAATCTCACCCGCGACCACATCCTCGACAACGTCACCCTGTACTGGCTCACGGGCACCGGCGTCTCGGCCGCACGCGCCTACTGGGAGGGCGCGATGGCCCGCGGCGGACAGACCCCGCCACCGGTCAGCGTGCCGGTAGCGTTCAGCTCCTTCCCGGGCGAGATCTTCCAGTCGCCACGCAGCTGGGTCGAACTCGCCTACCCGACCCTTGCCTACTACAACAAGCCGGCCCGCGGCGGCCACTTCGCCGCCTGGGAAGAGCCCCAGCTGTTCACCCAGGAGGTCCGCACAGCGTTCCGCTCGCTCAGGTAGCCTCCGACAGCGGTCGGCTCCAGGGCTACTTGGACGGCCCGTCCTTGCGGGTGAGCTTGTGCAGTTCGCCACGGAGGAAGGCGGCCCGGGCCTCGGTATCCGCGCCAGACTCTTCCAGGTTCTGGAGCCTCTCGGACAGCGGATTCGGAGTGTTCGTGAACATCTCGACCCACTCCGCGGTCAGGTCGGGGACCTTGGGCTGTCCTTCGTTTCCGGCCATCTGCTCACGATCGCGTGCTCCAGGGTCATCCGTGGGGATTGTTGAGGCTGCGTTGCAGTGGTGGCTCACTGATCAACCTGATGGGTTGGCCGGTGGTCTGCGTGTCCAGCCGCAACGTCACCTCGTCGGTGGTGCACGGACTCGAACAGTTGGGGATCCCTGCGCTCGGCCCGATCTGGGACTCGTGATACTAAGCTGGCGCGATCATGGGGTCGACGATGCCGGATGCCGGGGACCAGTCCCGGTTGCGGCAGCTCAACGAGCGGGCCGTACTGGCGGGCGTGCGTTCCGCCGGTGAGGTGCGGGTCGCGCAGATCGTCGAGCAGAGCGGGCTCGGACGGACCGCGGTCGAAGAGGTCCTCGCGAGCCTCGTCACCCGGCGCTGGCTCGTCGAGGAGAGCCCGGCGATCCGGGGCCGCGGCCGGCCTGCTCGGAGCTACCGCTTCCGCGCCGAGGCCGGGTACGTCGTCGGCCTCGACATCGGAGCGTTCTCCGTCCGCGGGGTTCTCACCGACCTGAACGGGCAGACGCTCGTGAGCCGACGGCAATCCGTGACTCCGGAGACGCCGCGCCTCGAACGACTCGCGGCGGCCGACGAGGTGGTCGCTGCGTGCGCGCGTGAGGCCGACGCGGACCTGTGGGCCGTCGGCGTCGGCACCACCGGACTGGTCGACGCCGCCGGCACCGTCGTACGGGCGAATGCGATTCCCGACTGGGCCGGCACCGATCTCGCGGAGTACTTCGGCCGATCGGCACGACTCGTTGTCGTGGACAACGACAGCCAGCTCGCCGCCCTGGCCGAACAACGCCGCGGCGGCCGCGGCGGCACGGACATGGTGTTCCTGCACGCGGGCCGACGCACCGGGTTGGCGCTGGTGCTCGACGGGAAGTTGCGACGCGGTGCGTACGGCGCGGCAGCGGATATGTCGGCGCTGCGCGGAGTCGCCTGGGAGGCGGCGCTCGAGCACCTGCATGCCGTCGCACCGGCCGAGGTTCCCGAGATGGACAAGGCCGAGCGGGCGTTCGCAGCTGCCCGCGCCGGCGACCGAGCCGCGGTAAACGCCGTACGGAAGTATGCGAAGGCGATGGCCGTCGCGGCCGCGACGGCCATCTCGATCGTCGATCCACGGCTGCTGGTGCTGGGCGGCGCGTTCTCGCAGGCGGCCGACGTCTTGATGGAGCCGCTCGCCGCCGAGCTGGACCGCCTGTGCCCGCGGGTGCCGCAACTGCGGGCCTCTTCGCTGGGCGCGCTGTGCGTCGCGCTCGGCGCCGCATCGCTGGCTCTCGACGCCGTCGACGAGCACCTGCTCGCCCGCTCGCGCGGGCCGCTGCCGACGCTGGCAGCCGCCAGTCTCGACTCCTCCCAGCGCTGACTCGCGTTCGCCGATTGTTCAGTCAGGCGTTGACGCCTGCCCGCGGCGAGGCTATTAATGTCGGAAAGAGGCAATAATGCGCACGAACGCGCGCTCTCCCCCATGACGCCCCCAGGAAGTAGGTTCGCAGTGAACAGACGGATCCGCCGCCGGACGTTCCTCACCACCACCGGAGCGGTCGCCACCGCCGCAGCGGTCGGCGACCTCGCGTACGCCAGCCCGGACGCCCTCGACGACGCCGCAGCCGCGGGGTACGTCGACGTACAACTGCTCAACATCACCGACCTGCACGGCTACCTGCAGCCCACCACGCCGAGTCAGGGCAGCGTGATCACCGGCGCGGGTGGCGTCCAGGTGACCGTCGGCGGTGTCGGCTACATGGCGACACACCTCAAGCGGCTGCGCGAGGGACGACCGAACTCGCTCTTCTTCTCCTCCGGCGACAACTTCTCCGGCTGGCCGTTCGAGATCGACGCGCACGCGAACGAGCCGACCGTCGAGGCGCTCAACGCGCTCGGGCTGCAGTTCAGCACGGTCGGCAACCACGAGCTGGACCAGTCGGTCAGCTTCCTCGTCGACCACATGGAGCACGGTGCGCCGTACCCGGTGAACGGGCGCGACGACAACTTCGTCGACTCGACCGGTCACCGGTTCCGCGGCGCGAACTTCCGCTTCTACACGGCCAACATCGTGCACGCCGACACGGGCCGGACGATCGTCCCGCCGTACAACATCGAGTGGGTCGACGCGGGGCGCGGGCGGAAGTTGCCGATCGCGTTCATCCACCTGACCGTGATGGACACCCCGACCGGGTCCACGTCGTACCAGCCCGAGCTGCGGTCGCTGTCCGACGTCGAGCAGGCCAACAAGCTCGCCGCGCAGCTCAAGAAGCGCGGCATCAACGCGATCGTCATCAACATCCACGACGGCGGTGTGGCCGGCAACGACTACAACGCCGGCACGAACCCCTCCGGACCGGTCTTCCAGCTGGCCGCGCAGGCCTCGCCGGACATCGCCGCGATCGTCACCGGGCACTGGCACTGCCGCTTCAACATGATGGTCCCGGACCCGAACGGCGTACCGCGTCCGGTCGTCGAGGCCGGCAACCACGGGTCGCTGATCAACGAGATCAACCTCAAGCTGGACCCGCGGACGGGTGACGTGATCCGTGAGCTCACCACGTCCACGAACCACGCCAACACCCGCGACGTACCGGTCGATGAAGAGCTGCAGTACATCGCCGACTACTGGACCGCCAAGGGCGCGAAGCGCTACGCCACACCGCTGGCCACCGTCACCGGCGACTTCACGCGTACGCCGAACGCGTCGGGCGAATCGACGATGGGCAACCTGGCCGCCGATTTCGCGTACTGGGACGCGAACCAGCACCGCGACGGACGCGCCGACCTGGCGATGATCTCGGTCAAGCCGGTGTCCGGTTCGAACGCGCTGACCGGGGACCTTCTGTTTGCCAAGGGCACCAATCCGGCCGATGCCGACGGCACCGTTCTGTTCGGCGAGGCGTGGAGCGCGTTCGGCTACGGCAATCCCGTGCTGACCGTGACCCTGCCCGGGACGCAACTCCACGCTGCGTTCGAAGCCCAGTGGGTGGCGCAGGCCAACGGGACGGAGAAGTTCGCGCCGTTCGCCGTGTCGCACAACGTGAGCTACACCTACGACACGACGAAGCCGATCGGTCAGCGCGTCGATCCCGGTGCCGTCCGCATCGACGGCAAGCCCCTCGATCTGACCCGCACCTACCGCGTCGCCGCGCTCGCCTACACGCTGATCGGCGGCGACGGCACCAAGGTCTTCGCCGGCTTCACCGACCCGTACCGCAACGACCGCGACCACGAGGGCTTCATCGCCTACCTCCGCGCCCACCCGGTCCTGACTCCGTCCGCGCTCGGCCGAGCCCGTCCGGTGAGCTGATTCGGGAGTGGTCTTGTCCGGTTAGCGGTCAAGTCGGCGGAAATCGACACTTGCCGGTCCGTCCGGTTCTAGGGTGGAAGTGTTCGCCTGGCGGTATACCCCACAAACCGGGCTGACAGACCGATTGTGCAGACCGCGCGACCCTCATCCCCGAGACGTGCAGGTGCCCCCGTCGGTCCGAGTCCACGCCCGAGCCGCCAGGCGAGCCTTCAAGCCGTGCACAGGCCATCCGGCTCGCCCAGCGCCGAGAACGCAGGTTGCCGCTCGTTGAGCATTGCTTAGACGGGAACGTTCCACTTCTGCGGGTCTAGACCGTTGCAGTCGTAGATCTGCAGTTTCGTTCCGTCGGCCGTGGCACCGCTCGGGCTGTCGAGGCACCGCCCGGATTGGGGGTTGAGGAGAGCGCCATTGAGCTGGGGCTGCCAGATCTGCCCGCCGGCGGTTCCGCAGTCCCAGAGCTGGACCTTGGTCAGGTTCGCCGTACCGTGGCCGACGATGTCCAGGGCCTTGCCCAACGAGCGGATGGTGCCGCTGGCCATCATCGTCCACTGCAGCCCAGTACGCCGCCGGCGCGTTCGTCGGAGATGAAGCAGGCGAGGGTGTTGTTCGAAGTGAGCAGGAACCGCGGCTCCCAGATGCCGGCGCCGATGGTGTTCGGAAGGCCGCTGGTCTGGGTGCAGTTCGACAGGTACTGCCGGGTCGCGCCGTCGACGGGCTGATCTTCAACCCGCTGGCGTTGGGCGGTGCCGACCTGCGCGACCGGCCGTCCTCGACACCGGTGGTGCTGCTCGGTGAGCGTGTCGTCCAGGGCGGCCTCGACCACATCATGATCGACAACGTCGCCGCCGCCGAGCTCGCGACCCGGCATCTGATCGACCTCGGCCGGCAACGGATCGCGGCGATCGGCGACCAGTTCGACGAGAGCCGCCAGACCGGCCGGCTTCGGACCCAGGGCTACACGGCCGCTCTCCGTACTGCGGGGATGGAGCTCATGCCCGAGCTGATTCGTCCGACGGAGTTCTTCCACCGGGCCGACGGCGCCGCCGCGATGGCTGAGCTGCAAGGCCCAGATCGCCAAGCACGCCGTACAACTGCTCCTCAACCGCCTGGCCGGCGATGATTCTCCCCCGGCGGAGATCGCCGCCGACTACGACCTCGTCATCCGCGAGAGCACCCGTTGTCCGCCGCCGTCTCCCGGATCGGAATCCGGCGAAAGCCTGGAGACCGAGCATTGACCTTCCCCGGGCTGAGGAGGAACGTCGAACGTGGCTGATGCGTGAGCACCAGGGGGATCGAAAGGCATTGCCACAAGGGGGAATCATGGCCAGGAAGTTGTTCGAAGACAGCGTTGTCCCGCTGCCACCCGATGACGGACTCGCGGCGAACGGGCTGCTCGTCCAGGCCGCGACAGCGCGGAACGCGAGCGAGACGATGGAGGTCATGTTCTCGCTCGCGCTGCCGGAAGCCGACCAGCAGAGCCTGGAGGACGCGGTGGCGCGCGGGGACGTCGTACCGGCCGATCAGCTCGGCGCGCTGAAGGCGTCGGACAAGCAACGCGCCAAGCTGGAGCAGTGGCTGGACGCACACGGGTTCGCGATCGACCACGTGTCCGACGACGGGACCAGCATCTACACGACGTCGACCGTCGACAATCTGTCCAAGCAGTTGCAGGTCGAGATGGCACAGGTGACCAAGGACGGCATCACGTTCACCGCTGCCCGCAACGCACCAAGCCTGCCGTCGACCGTCGGTGACGGCGTCCGGGCCATCATCGGCCTGCAGCCGTTCCGGCGCGCCAACAAGCATTTCCGCGCGGTCCCCGGGCCGGCCGTCCCGGCGGCGCAGGCGGTCAACGTGCCGAACTCGCCGCCGTACCTCGTCTCCGAGATCCTCAGCGCGTACGGCGCGAGCGGCCTCGAGGTGGACGGTACGGGGCAGACGATCGCGATCCTGATCGACACGGTGCCGAAGACGTCCGACATCACGATGTTCTGGAAGGTCAACGGGCTGAGCACCAAGGCGAGCCGGGTGAGGAAGATCAATGTCGGCGGCGGGGCGCTGCCCGCGACCTCGGGCGAGGAGACGCTCGACGTCGCCTGGTCGAGCGGGATCGCACCGGGCGCGAAGATTCGTGTGTACGCGAGCGGATCTCTCGCGTTCGTCGCACTGGACCGCGCTCTCGACCGGATCATCGCCGATCTCCCGAGCAATCCGGGCCTTCGGCAACTATCGATCAGCCTCGGTCTCGGCGAGACGTTCATGGGCGGGCCACAGGGCGAGGTCGCGACCCAGCACGCGAAATTCCTGCGGCTCGCCGCCGCCGGGGTCAACGTGTTCGTCTCCAGCGGCGACGCGGGTTCGAACCCGGATCTGACCGGGCACGGTTCGCACGGCCCGTTGCAGGCGGAGTTCGAGTCGTCGGACACCGCGGTGGTCGGGGTCGGCGGCACGTCACTGCACCTGACGGACCAGGGCACGGCGTCCGCCGAGACCGGGTGGGCCGGAAGCGGCGGCGGGGCGAGCATCTTCTTCCGTCGACCCGCCTGGCAGACCGGTCCCGGTGTACCCAAGGGAAAGATGCGGCTGGTGCCGGACGTCAGTCTCGTGGCCGATCCCGGCACGGGCGCGTTCCTGGTTCTGAACGGCTTGCAGCTGCCGCACGGCGTCGGCGGGACGAGCTGGAGCGCGCCGGTGTGGGCGGGTTTCTGTGCCCTGATCAACGAAGCCCGGATCAAAGCCGGACAGGAGCCGCTCGGCTTCCTGAATCCACAGCTCTACCCGCTGGCCGGCGGCCCCTGCTTCCGCGACATCACCGCCGGCACCAACGGAGCGTTCACGGCGGCCGCCGGCTACGACCAGGTCACCGGCATCGGAGTCCCCGACGTCGCCGAACTGATCAAGGCCCTGACCGCCTAGCTGCCTCGCTGACGGAACGCTAGAGGAAGGTTGACAACAGCAACGTCATGGCGAGGCCGACGACGGAGATCAGCGTCTCCATCACCGACCAGGTTTTGATGGTCTCGCCAACGGTCATACCGAAGTACTCCTTGACCAGCCAGAAGCCGGCGTCGTTGACGTGCGAGAAGAACAGCGAGCCGGCGCCGATGGCGAGCACGACGAGGGCGATGTGCGTGGAGTTCTCGCCGACGGCCAGCGGTGCGACGATGCCGGCGGCGGTCACGGTGGCCACCGTTGCGGAACCGGTGGCCAGCCGGATCAGTACGGCGACGATCCAGCCGAGCATCAGCGCGGACAGGTTCGCGGCGATCGCGATCTTCGCGATCGCCGTCCCCGCCCCGCCGTCCACCAGGACCTGCTTGAACCCGCCACCGGCGCCGACGATCAGCATCACCCCGGAGATCGGCATCAGGCTCATGCCGATCTTCTTGCTCAGGACCGGGATACCGAAGCCGATCGCCGTACCGAAGGTGTACATCGCCAGCAAGACCGCGAACAGCAGCGCGACCACCGGGTCACCGATGAACTGCAGCACCGGATACAGCGCGTTGTCCTTGCTCATCCACACGTCCGACGCGGCCTTGAGCAGCATCAGTACGACGGGACTCAGCACGGTCACGATCGTCCAGGTGAAGCTCGGCGTCCCCGTCCGCTGGGCCTGCTCGGTAGCGACCTCGACTCCGCCCGGACCGGACGGCGACGCACCCGTCCCGCCCGGCTCACTGTCCTGCGCGCCGCCCGCGACCTCCAGCCCGGCACCGGCCGCGCCGATCGGCACCCAGCGAGCAGCGATCTGCCCGAACAGCGGCCCGGCGATGATCACAGCCGGGATCGCCACCAAAAGGCCCAGCGCGAGCGTGATGCCCACGTTGCCGTGCAGTACGCCGATCGCGGCCAACGGTCCCGGGTGCGGCGGGACGAACCCGTGCAGCACCGACAGGCCCGCGAGAGCCGGAATGGCGAGCAACATCGCCTTCGCGCCCGTCCGCCGGATCGCCAGCACGACCACGGGAACCAGCAGCACCAACCCGATCTCGAAGAACATCGGGATGCCGATGATCGTGGCGATCAGCGCCATCTTCCACGGGAGCACGGAGCGTTTGCCGCGCAGCAGGGTGTCCACGACCTGATCGGCGCCGCCGGAGTCCGCCAGTAACTTGCCGACCATGGCGCCGAGCGCGATCAGCACCCCGACGTACCCGAGGACGCTGCCGACGCCGAGTTCGTACGACTTCGTCACGGCACCGGCCGGGATGCCGGATGCCAGCCCGACGAACAGAGCCCCGATCGTGAGCGCGAGGAACGCATGGACTTTCAATCCCACGATCAGCGCGACGATGATGCCGATCCCGATCACGGCGACGACCAGCACCCGGGTGTCGTGCGCGTTCCACGGCGCGTTCACATCAGCGCTCGCCGCCAAGGGAAGTGCGGTGACTGCATCGGTCAGACCCATAGCTTCACGCTCCTCCGGACCAACCCCCCTCCCGCAGTCTCCCACCGCGTCCCCGCCGAAACCCCCCAACGGCGCGCCGTCCGCCTCACCGGAACAGGTCTAGGCCCTTTCCGACCAGAACAGTGGACAGGACGGCCGGCAGAACGTTCTCAGTGCTCGTTCGCTGGAGGGGGGACCTGCAGGACTTCGACGATGCTGATCCCGAGCATGTCGAGGTGGTTCAGGATGCCGGCCAGCGCCGCTTGGTCGTCGAGGTACCCGTGCAGGACGGTCTGCGGGGGCTCGGTATCAGCGGTCATCGACGGGAACGCGTCGGTCAGGTCGCGCGACAAGGTTCCCTTCACCCGGATGACGTAGTGGCCCATAGGACGCCCCCTTCACGGCCGTCACTTAGGACTCTGCTGCCGTCGTGGGCAACTCGGCTCCCCCGGATCGGGGGATGGTGGTTGTTCGCACGGTCAGCAGGCTGGGAGATGTGGCCGAGTCTGCTCCCCCGGCAGTGCCAACTCCTCGAGCTGCTCGGCGGAAGATCCCGAAACCCGTGGTGCAACTGGCCCGGCTCGTCGTCATCGTCGTGGTGGCCTGGCTCCTGCTGCGGTTGTTGCGCGGCATCGACTGGGCGGAGGTCGGCTATGCCCTCACCCATCTGAGTGCATGGCAGATCGCGGTCCTGCTGGTCGTGATCCTGATCCGCCGTGCGATCCTGGCCGCCCCGCTGGCGCTGCTCATCGCCGGTCTCAGCTACCTGAAAGCGATGATCAGCGATGTCGCGGCAGCCTCCATCGCGACGATCGCGCCCTCCCCCGGCGACGTCGTACTGCGACTCGCGATGCTCCGCTCCTGGGGTATCGACAACACCGACGCCGCATCGGGCCTGACGCTCAGTACGACGCTGTTCTACATCGCCCGCCTCGCCGCTCCGGTGATGGGCTTCGTCATCTTCTGGGCGACGCGTGACTTCTACGCGCCCTTCGCCTGGGCGGCGCTGCTCTTCGGCGTGGCAGCCGGCGTACTGCTCGTCGGCCTGCTCTATGCGCTGCGGGCCGCGCGGTCGGCGGCGACGATCGGGCGTCTGCTCGGACGGCTGATCCAGCGCGTGCGGCCGTCCAGTCCGGGTCCGGAGGTATGGGAGGAGCGACTCGTGTCGTTCCAGTCGCACAGCGCGGGGCGGATGCAAGAGCGCGGGTGGCTCGCGTTTCTCAGCCAGTTGCTGCTGATCGGCGTCGAAGCGGGTGTGCTCGTTCTGTGCCAGGGGTTCGTGGGGGTCACGCTGGACGGGCCGACCGTGATCGTCATGTTCTGCAGCTTCATGGTGCTCTATCCGCTGACCGGCCTGCCGCTGATGGGCGCGGGCGTACTGGACGCGACCTATGCGGCCTTCGTGTCCGACCACACCGCCGTCGACGCGACCGACCTCGTCGCGGGACTGCTCGTGTGGCGGGTCGCCATCCAGTTGCTGCCGGTTGTCGTCGGGCTGCTGATCATCGCGTTGTGGCGGCGGTTCACCTGGAACGGGTGACCCGGCCAGGAACAGTTGACCCACACCCTGGTCGCATGACGCTGCGCGGGACGCTGGTGTTCGCCCTGGCAGGCGCCCTGTTCGCCGGACTGGCCCAACCCGCCGCCGCGGTCTCGCCCGAGGACACAGCGGCACAAACACTCGCTGATCGCTACGCCCCGGTGGTCCGCCTGCAGAACCTCGGGACGAGCTGCGACAGCGGGGAACAGTTCCAGCCGACCGACGTCAACGCCGTACTGGGTGATCAGCAGGTTGCGTTGCGCGGCCCCTGGCGACCGCCGGACCTGGTCAAGACTCAGCCTGAGGGTACGGACCTGGGCCGCGGGTACCCGGGTCACTTCCTCGACTTCCCCGGCGATCCGTTGCGCCCGGGCTGCGACTACGCCGAGTGGTCTGCACGCATCAACAGCACGCATCCGGCGACCGTCTACGCTCACGTCGCGGGCGATCCGGCGTACCCGGGGAAGCTGTCCTTGGAGTATTGGTTCTTCTACATCTTCAACGACTACAACAACACGCATGAAGGCGACTGGGAGTCCGTCCAGCTCATCTTCGACGCGGCAACGCCGGAGGCTGCCCTGGCCACGGAGCCGACGGCGATCGGGTTCAGCCAGCATGGCGGCGCGGAGCGGGCCCGGTGGGGCGACACCAAGCTCGAGATCGTCGACGGCAGCCATCCGGTCGTCTATCCGGCGGCGGGTTCGCATGCCAACAAGTACGGTCAACGTCTGTACCTCGGTCGCGGCTCGGAGGGTCTCGGCTGCGACGACACGACCAGACCCGCGACCGAGCTCAGACCCCACGTCGCCTACGTACCGATGGCGCGCGCCGAGTACCTCAAGGAGTACCCCTGGCTGGCGTTCGAGGGCCGATGGGGCGAACGGCAGCGTTCGTTCTTCGACGGCCCGACCGGGCCCAACCAGAAGGACTCCTGGGTGCGGCCGATCCAGGATGCCGAGACGACCTGGCGTGACGACAGCACGATCGTGCCCGCCGGCCGGGTGCTCGGGCCCAGCGGCACCGGCGTCTTCTGTACGGCGGTCGGCGCCGGATCGAACCTGCTCCGCGAGACCCTCGACCGGATCTGGCTGCTCGTGCTGATCCTGGCCGCGCTCGTCGCAGTGATCTGGTTCGCCGCGAGCCGGACCCGCTGGAGTGACGCCGCGCCGTTGCCTGCCCGAAGGCGGCGCGCGTGGGGGCAGACGGTGGCGTCTGCGCTCCAGCTGTTCCGGCGACGCCCCGGGCTGTTCGGAGCCTTCGCGGCGACGTTCGTCGTACTGGGTCTGGCCACGCTCCTGCTGGCGGATCTTCAGGCGGCGCGCCGCGATTCGCCGACCGATCTGGGCGCGCCGACCCAGCACGCGACCGGTTTCTGGGCCTCGCTGATCGCGCTCGCGATCACGATCCTCACCGCCGCGACATACGTCGCACTGCTGGCCGCGGTCACCTCGACACTCGACCGACTCGACCGGGACGCCCCGGCGTCGGCCGCACTCACCTGGCGTGACGTACGCGCGCAAGCCCGGCCGCTGGCCGCCGTGTCGGTGCGGTACTTCGTGATCATCGCCGTCCTCACGATCATCGTCGCGACGATCCCCCTGGCCATCTACTACGCGGCCAGCCGCGCGTTCGCGATACCTGCCGTGATGGCCGAGCGGGTCTCGGCGAGTGCAGCGCTGAGACGCAGCCGGCTCCTGGTCAAGGGGCGATGGTGGCGAACCGCCTGGCCGCTCGCGATCATCGTCGGACTCGGCCTGTCGATCGGGCCGATCGCCGGGATCATCCTGCTGCTCGCGACGGACCTGCAGCCGAGGCTGATCAACGTGGTCTCCTCGCTGCTGTTCGCGGTGGCGATGCCGCTCGTCGCGGCCGCCGTCGTCTACCTGTACTTCGACCGCGCGGTCACCGACGCGGAGTCGCCCGGATCAGGTGACCTCCCGGAGCCGGACCGTACCTATTCTCGGCAAGGGAGGTAGGCAATGTCCCAGGCTGACGGCGGACCGCAACAGCCCGCGGTGAAGCGCGGCCCGAACCGGCTCTTGATCACCGCCATCGTCGAGGGCGTGATCGTCGCCGCGCTGGTCGCCACGCTGATCATCGTCAGCATCCGCCGCAGCGGAGACACCGCCAACGCGTCGTCAGCCGGCGGCGGTGGCGGTGGCGGTGCCGGTGGCGGTACGGCGATGTGTGCGGCGATCCCGGTCGCGAATCAGGTCCTGCCGTCGATCGTCACGATCTCGGCGAGCAGCGGCGCCGCGGCCGGCACCGGATCGGGGCAGGTGTTCCGGGACGGCGGCTACATCCTCACGAACGACCACGTCATCTCGCCGGCTGCCACCGGCGGCGCGATCTCCGTCCAGTACAGCGACGGTCACAGCGCTGCCGCGACGATCGTGGGGCGCGATCCGAGTACCGATCTCGCCGTACTGAAAGCTGCTGACGAGGCGAAGGGGTATCCGGTGATCGGGGTCGGCTCGTCGGCGAACCTGCAGGTCGGCCAGCCGGTGGTCGCGCTCGGCGCTCCGCTCGGTCTCGCGAGCACGGTGACCTCGGGGATCGTCAGCGCGCTCGATCGGTACGTGCCGGTGCCGGGTGAGACGGTGACGCACCACTTGATCGGCGCGATCCAGACCGACGCCGCGATCAACCCCGGCAACAGCGGTGGTGCGCTGGTCGACTGTGCCGGGAAGCTGGTCGGGGTGAACGCCGCGATCGCCACCGTCCCGAACGCGTCGGGGGTCAGTGGTGGCGGAAGCGTAGGTCTCGGCTTCGCGATACCGATCGATCTCGCGAATCCGATCGCCGACGAGCTGATCCGCACCGGGAAACCCGGGCACCCGACCACCGGGCTGCAGGTCCAGGAGATTCCTCCCGCGCTCGCTCAGGCATCGGGGAGCCCGAGTGGCCTCTTCGTTCTCGCGGCAACCGGTCCGGGCGCCGCGGCCGGTCTGAAGGCCGGCGACGTGATCACCAAGGTCGACGGTCAACCGGCCGTCAGCAGCGAGCAGATCGTGGTCGCCACACTGACGCGCAAGGTCGGCGACACCATCGAACTGACCTACCTGCGAGCAGGCGCCTCAGCAACCGCCACCTTGAAGCTCGCCGCCCCCTAAGAGGCGGGGCGCTAGGCGACGGGCGGGACGGGTTGCGAGGCGAGTAGGTCGAGGCCCAGTTGCCGCGCCAGGAATTGCGCGGCCAGCTGCCCCTGCACGCTGTTGCCCGCCCGGTCCAACCGCGGCGCGAACGTGCCCAACGCGCCTTTGCCGGGTGAGACCGTCACGATGCCGCCGCCGATCCCGCTCTTCCCCGGTACGCCGACGTCGAGCAACCAGTCACCAGAGGTCTCGTACAACCCCGCGATCGCCATCACCACCAACGTCACCCGAGCGACATCCGCGTCGACCACCCGCTCCTGCGTCAGCGGACAGACCCCGCCGTCCGCCAGCGTCGCACCCATCACCGCCAGGTCCGTCGCCGCAACGCTCAAACAGCTCTGCCGGGTGTAGAGCTCGGTCGCCTCGGCAGCATCTCCGGCCAGGCCGCCCATGCTCTTCAGCAGAGCCGCCAGCGCACGGTTGCGATGGTTCGTGGCCAACGCCGACTCCAGCACTTCGACGTCGAGCTCGAGCTCGCGACCGGCGAAGCGCGACAACCCGTCAACGATGAACTGCCACCGATCCTCCAGCGAACTGCCGGGCGTCAAGCTGGTCGTCGCGATCGCCCCCGGATTCACCATCGGGTTGGTCCGCCCGGAGGGCGACCGTTCGACCGCCTGCACGGAGTTGAACGGCAGACCGGTCGCGTTCACCCCGACCAGCTCGCGAATGGCGTCGACACCCACCGCCTGGCACATCAGCGCGAACACGAACGGCTTGGCGACGCTCATGATCGTGAATGGATGCCGCGTGTCCCCCGCCTCGAACAACCGCCCGTTCGTCGCGACGACACACACCCCGAACGTGTTCGGATCAACCCGGGCCAACGCGGGATACACATCGGACACCGTCCCTTCGCCGACGCCGCGGTACAGCTCGTAGGTCATCCGCACCAGATCGTCGACCGTCGACGGATCGGGCAGGCCGCCCGTCGAGATGTACCTGCTCGCCGACACGTCAGAACGACCAGACCAGCGGGACGATGATGATTGCCGTTAGCAACCACCACGCCATCACGACCAGACCGAGCCTCCAGTAGTCCCCGAACCGGTAGCCCGCCGGGCTCATGATCATCATGTTCGCCGGTGTCGAGATCGGGGTCAGCAGCGAGGCGGCACCGGCGACCGCGATCACCATCAGCACCGGTTTGACGTTCGTCCCGGTGCCTTCGGCCGCCGCCACCGCGATCGGCGCCACGATCAGCACCGTCGCGGTATTGCTGACCATCTGCCCCAGCGCGGCGGTTACCAGGAAGAGTGCCAGTAGCAACAGATACGGACGGCCCGGCCCGACCGCGTCGATGATCAGGTCGGCGATCCGGTCCGCGCCGCCACTCGACTGGATCGCGCCTGACAACGGGATCAGCGCACCGATCAGGACCACGATCTGCCAGGAGATCGCCCGATAGGCCTGACTCGGACCGACCACCCGGGACAGCACCATCGCCGTCGCCGCCAGCAGACCGGCCATCGCCGGCGGCACCGCCCCGGTCGCGAGCAGCACGACCATCGCCGCGAGGATCGCGACGGCGACCGACGCCTTCGGCCCCCACGGCACGGCCTGCCGCCGTACCAGCTCCGGCGAGTCGACGAGCAGGATGTCCCGGTCCCGGTTGAGCTCCTCGAGGGTCTCCCATGGCCCGTGTACGAGCAGGGCGTCGCCCTCGGCCAGTTGGGTGTGCCGGTTGCCGCGGTCCTTTCCCATCCGCTGTACGGCGATGATCACCAGGTCGTGACCTCGATGCATCCCGGGGAACACCGTCTCGCCGACGAGTGCCGACCGCGGCGGGATCACCGCCTCGACCACGCCGGAGTCCCGGGTCAGCAGATCGTCGACCGGTGTCATGCTCACCGCGAGCAGATTGTCGACAACCAGATCGCTGACTTTCTCCGACGGCCCGGTCACCACCAGCACGTCGCCCGCGTCGATCGCCGCGTCCGTGCGGTTGTGCCCCTGCCCGTCCTGCACGCCGACGATCGCCACCCCGGGGTACGGCGTGAGGTCGATCTCGTGCACGCTCTGCCCGAGGAAGGGCGACAGGTCACGGACCTGCAAGCGGTAGAAGCCGTCCCGCAGTGCGTAGTGGACGTCGAGCGTCCGGGCATGCACGGCGAGGTCGGCCTCCTGGTGCGTGGGCCGGCTGGACGGCAGCAGCTTCGGACCGAGCAGCACCGAGATCGCGATCGTGCCGATCACCAGCGGCACGCCGACGACCGCGAAGGAGAAGAACTGGAACTGGCCCGCACCGGCATCTCTGGCCGCCTCCGACACGATGATGTTCACCGGTGTCCCGGTCAGCATCAGCAACGATCCCGCACTGCCGGCGAACGTGAGCGGCATCAGCATCTGTGACGGCGGTTGCCCGATCCGGATCGCAAGCATGACCACGAGCGGGAGCAGTGCCGCCACGGACCCGTTGAGCGTGATCAGGGCGGACAGCACCGCGCACAACGCCGTGACGGCGATCAGCAGCCTGGTCCGCGTGGTTCCGGCGTACCGGACGATGGTCTGGCCGGCCCACGCGGTCACGCCCGTCGAGTCGACACCCTCGCTCACCACGAACAAGGTGGCGATGAAGATCACCACCGGATCGCCGAAGCCCGCGAGGACGTCGGTGAAACCCAGCACGCCCGTCGCCCACAAGGACAGGGCGACGAGCACCGCGACGACATCGACGGGCAGCCTGTTCCACACGAACAGTACGACGGCCGCTCCGAGGATGATCAGGCTGAGGGTGCCGTCATCCATCTCTCGTCCCGACTGTCTAGCCGAGGTGAACCGGAGCGGACGGACCCCACGGAATCCCGATCACGTACCAGAGGATGTAGAACAGCGTCCACGTGACCAGCACGATCCCGGTGTACGGCAGCATCATCGACACCACGGTGCCCATACCGGCCTTCTTCCGGTACCGCTGGCAGACGAGCACGATGAACGGCAGGTACACCATCAGCGGAGTGATCACGTTCGCCGGACCGTCCCCGACCCGGTACGCCGCGATCACGGTCTGCGGCGCGATGCCGAGCCGGTAGAACAGCGGGATGAAGATCGGCGCCAGGATCGCCCACTTCGGGATCACACCGGGCATGATGATGTCGATCACGAAGACCAGCAGGATGAAGCCGATCAGCAACGGCAACGCCCCGATGTCCGCGCGCTCGAGCAGGTCGGCCAGGCCGGTCGCGGCCAGCCTCGACATGTTCGAGTAGTTGAAGTAGGCAATGAACTGCGCGATCAGCAGCATCAGGAAGATCAGTCCGCCGAGCCCGTTGAACGTCTTCACGATCGCGTTGATCACGTTCGTGCTACCGGTCAGCGACTTCGCGCCCCGGCCGTAGCCGAGACCCGCGGCGAGGAACAGCATCGAGATGATGAAGAGCAGGCTGCTCATGAACGGCGAGGACCCGAAGATCTCGCCGGTGTCCGGGTTACGCAGCGGAGCGCCGGGGATGAACGTCAGCGCCGACACGATCGCGACCGCGACGAGCAGGTAGTAGACCGACCACCGCAGCCCGCGGGACTCCAGCTGCATCTCCTCCTCGGTCGGCTGGTGGTCGACCGGAGCGTCGGCCGGCGCCTCGGCCGGGTCGTACTTGCCCAGCCGCGGCTCGAGCAGGCGCTCGGTGATGACCGTCATCACCGCGGCGCAGAACAGGGTCGCGGCGATGCTGAAGTACAAGTTGGCCGTGACGTTCAGGTGGACGTTGGGAGAGACCAGTTTGATCGTCTCGTTGGTGACCTCGGTGATGATGCCGTCGGCCGGAGTGATCAGGATGTTGACGAAGAACGCCGCGCTGACACCGGCGTACGCGGCCGCGATGCCGGCCAGCGGATGTCGCCCGAGGGAGGCGAAGGCCGCCGCGCCGAGCGGTATCAGGACCAGATAGCCCGCATCCGAGGCAACGCTCGAGATACCGCCGAGCAGCACGATGATGAACGTGATCGCCGCCCGGGGCGCGACTTTCACCATCTTCCGGATGAGCGCGGCGATCAGCCCCGCTTCCTCGGCCACGCCGACCCCGATCATCGCGACCAGGATCACCGCGACCACACCGAAGTCGTTGAAGTTCTGCACTGCGGTGGTGAAGATGAACCGGATGCCGTCCCCGGTCAGCAGGCTCTCGGCGGTGATGGTCTCGTGCTTGAGCGAGTAGTCCGGGATCGCCGGCGCGGGCGGTGCGTCGTTGCCGGCAACACTGGTGCCGCCCTCGTACTCGGGCGCGACCTGCGCCGTGGCCGGCTCGGCGACCTCGGTGGTCACGCTCGTCCCGGCCCAGGACAGGATCGCCGACAGCACGATCACCAGGACGATCAGCCCGAGGAAGATCAGCGCCGGGTGCGGGACCTTGTTGCCGACGCGCTCGATGCCGTCGAGGACGCGCTGCATCCCGCCCTTCTTCACCGGCTTGTCGTCCGGGACCGCCTTGGCGTTCATGCCGCTCCGTCCTTCGGGGCCGCGAACTTCAGGGCGAATTCGATCAGCAGCTTGGTGCCGAAGCCGGTGGCGCCCTTGTTCCGCCACGTCCGCGGCGCGGGGGCCTGCGCCGTACCGGCAATGTCGAGGTGAGCCCAGGGTTTGCCGTCGACGAACTCCTCGAGGAACAGGCCGGCGGTGATCGAGCCGGCGTTGATCCCGCCCATGTTCGTCAGGTCGGCGATCGTCGAGTCGAGCTGAGATCGGTACGACCGGTGCAGCGGCAACTCCCACACCGGCTCGTCCACCGCGTCACCGGCGTGCCGTAGTTGCTCGACAACAGCGGAGTTGTTGCCCATCACGCCCGCGACCTCGATGCCGAACGTCCGCAGGCACGCGCCGGTCAACGTCGCGATGTCGACGATCGCGTCGACGGGCTCCTCGGTCGCCAGCGCCAGCGCGTCGGCCATGACGAGACGACCTTCCGCATCGGTGTTGAGCACCTCGACCGTGGTGCCGTTGCGCATCGTCAGCACGTCGCCGAGCTTCATCGCCGACCCGGACGGCATGTTGTCGGTACACATCAGGTAGCCGGTCACGGCCGCCGTACACCCCAGGTCGCGCAGTGCCGTCATCGAGGCGAGGACGGCGGCCGCGCCCGTCATGTCGTTCTTCATCTGGGCGTGCGACTCGTCGCTCGGCTTCAGGCTGATGCCGCCCGAGTCGTACATGACTCCCTTGCCGACCAAGGCGATCCGGCCGGTCGGATCGGCTGGTTGGTACCGCAACCGGACCATGCGGGGCGGCTCGACGCTGCCCCGGTTGACACCGAGGAGTCCGCCGCATCCCATCGCGATCAACTGGTCCTTGTCGAAGACCTCGACCTCCAGCCCCGAAGCCCCGCCCACCTCGACCGCAACCTCGGCCATCCGTACGGCGGACAGCGTCGTCGCCGGGCAGTTCGCCAGGTCGCGGCCGAGAGCGCACGCGGCCGCGACGATCCGGCCGCGCTCGACGCCGGACTCGGCCGCTGCGGTGTCGTCGTCGGAGGCAACGATCAGCAGCGATTCCAGCGTGGGTTGCTCGGCGTCGCGGCCGACGAAGTACCGCCAGCGGGCCAGCAGCACGCCTTCGGTCACAGCCTGCGCGAAGTCGGCGACCGAGACCCCGAAGTCCGCCTGGTCCCCGGTGGCGACCTCGATCGCGAGCTTGCGGTGCCACGGAACGGCGCGCGCGAACTCGGCGGCCAGATCACGGACGACGGTCGGGTCGGTCTCGCCGCGCTCGCCGATCCCGACCGCGACCCGGACGGGCCCGTCTGCACGCGGCAGAACCAGCGTCTGACCGCGCTTGCCGGTGAAGCCGGCCGACTCGAGACCGGCCAGGTCGGTCCCCAGCTCTTCCGGGGGTTCGACGCCGGCAGCCACGGGCACGGCGAGCGCGTCCGCCTCGTCCGTGGCCTGCTTGAGCGAAACGACAGCGACCCGCACCTGGTACCGGGTCGAAGGAATCGGATCGAAGTCGCGTGGGGTCGTGTTCACGAAACCCTCCTCAGTACCTCGGTGCGGACCGGGATCAGCTCTGCAGGGCCTCGATGAGCTCTTCCTCGCGTTCCTTGGTCAGGTTCGTCTGGATAACCGTCGGGTTGAACGGCTTCAGCGCGTCGACGACGCGATCGACGGTCGCCGACTTGGCCAGCAGGAACACCGCGGCGTGGCCGTCCTGCAACTCCTGCCCGACGTGCTTGATCAGGTCGTCGTTGATGCCGACATCGGTGAGCTTGCCGGCCACCGCTCCGGACGCCGCGCCGACGGCGAAGCCGGCGAGCGGGTTGAGGAAGATCAGGCCGATCAGCGTTCCCCACAGTGCACCGCTCGCGGCGCCGGCCCCGGTCAGGTTGATGGACTGCTGGATGCGGACCTTGCCCTTGGCGTCCTTGTAGGCGTACGCCGCGTCCTCACGCTGCAGCAGCTGCTGCTTGGCAAGATCATCGGTCAGTGCGATGACGCGTTCGGCGTCCTCACGACTGTCCAGACCGAGAACCACCAGATGGGTCATGCGAACTCCTCGATGGCAGGCGCGTCCCTGTGCCGCGCTGGACGCCTCATCCCATCAAACCGGGTCCGTCGCCGGCCTCCTCCGATTAGGGTGAACCCGCGTCCTCGTGCCGCGCGAGGAACGCGGACAACGGACCGGGCAGCTCGGCGGGACGGTCGCCCCAGTCGTAGACGACCGTGGTGCCCGCGATCAGGTCGTGCAGCGCCCGGTGCTCGCGCTGGAACACGATCGACACGAAACCCAGTCCGAACAGTACGACGCTGAGCGGGAAGCCGACGACCCACCTCAGGGCCTGTCCGGGGTGGATCGGGCCGCCGTCGGAGCGCACGACCCGGAGGCCGATGGTGCCCTGCCCCGGTGTGCGGCCCGCGACCGCCAGGAACCCGAAGGCGTAGGAGAACGCGAAGACCGCCAGCGCGATCGTTGCCGGGAGGGCATGTCGTACTTCAACGCCCCAGAATGAGGTGGTCAGCAGGTTCACGCCGGCCAGGCCGATCGTGAAGGTCGTCGCGATGATCAGGACGTCGAGTGCGGTGGCAGTCGCCCTGGTCACGATGCCGGCGTATTCACCCGTGACGGTTCGGGACCGGGGCGCGGGTTCCCGGCGGAGCAGACGGGTGATGCCGCGGTTGAGGATGGCGTCGAGGCCGGCGAGTTGTCGACGCATCACGTCGAGGAGCGAGCCTGCCAGGCGGGTCTGGCTCTCGACCACGATCTGAGGCAGACCGGACCGCCGGGCCAGACGCTCGATATCGACGCGTTCGAGCAGGCGCTCGACATCGACACGGTCGATCAGGCGATCGACGTCGATGCGATCCAGGAGAAGGTTGAGGTCGACATGTTCCAGCAGGAGGTTGAGGTCGACGCGCTCCAAGAGCTGGTTCAGGTCGACGCGGGCCAGGGCGCGATTGAGGTCTACGCGGTCGACCAGGGCGTCCACGTCGACATGGGACAGCACCAGGTCCGGTTGGACGGTTTCGACGACCCGCTCGGTGACCTTGCCGGCCAGCCGTCCCAGAACCCCGCCGGGACGGGAACTCACCCGCTCCAGGTGATCCACCACTACAGCAGCCCGACGGCACGGGCGGTCCGCAGGGCGGCGGATCGCTTGTCCACACCGAGCTTGCGGTAGAGCGAAATCAGATGGGTCTTGACCGTGTTCTCGGTGATGAACAGGGCCTGCGCGACCTCGGCGTACGAGCTGCCGAGCGCGAGCTGGTCGAGCACCTCGGCCTCCCGGGCCGTCAGCCGGATCCGGGCGCCGTTCACGACGGCGTCGAGCCGCCGCGGCGGCGGGGCGTTCGCGTCCGGCCTGGTCCGTGCGAGTGGCGTCATCCCGCCGGCCTGGCTCCATCCGGCCTGGTAGTCGGACAACTTCTCGAGCGCGGCGGCCGCGAACGGGTGCGGGTTCGGACCGGTGACATGTCTGCGCAGGCGGTCCAGGAAGGCGGGTTCGTCGCCGGCCGAGGTCAGCACGTGGAGCATGCGTTGCGGCGTGACGCGATTCAGGGTGTCGACCAGTGCGGCCTCGGCGGCCGGCTCGTCGCCGGTCCGGTCCAGCAGGACGGTCCGGAACGAGGCGGCGGCCGAGGCCAGCGGTGGATAGATGTCGGGGTGTTCGAGGCCGGCGTCGAGCAGCTTCAATGCTGTCGGGGCGTCCTCCTGGACCAACGAGGTCATGGCCCGGATGAGCTCGGCCTCGGTTGCGTTGCCGGTGCGCTCGAGCACCGTGAGCTGTGCGTCGACCGTGGTCTTGTCGCCGAGCAACGTCGCCAGCCAGGACCGCAGCAACGCCAGATCCCGCGAGAGGTACGTCGGCAACGGGCCCGCGGCCACCGGGTCATTGGTGACCTCGGTCAGGGCCTCCCCCAGACGACCTCGCTCGACGAGCAGGACCGCACGCAACATCGCCCGCAGACCGGCGACCACCGTGTCGGATCCGGCCACGTCGGCGGCCGCGACCTGTTGAAGGTAAGCGCACGCGGTGTCCACCTCCAGCTCGCTGAGCGCAGCGAATCCCAGCACGACTTGCGCTCGTACGGCGTACTCCGGGGGAAGGCCGCGCTCTCCCCCGACGTCGATAGCGGCCTGGGCCGATTGGGCCGCGCTCCGGACCTGGCCGCGCACATGCTGAACGACCGCCCGGTGGGCAAGGCCACCTGCGATGAGCTGGCGTTGGCCCGCCATCCGCGCAGTCACGAGGGCCTCGTCCAGATGGCTGAGCGCTGCGTCCAGCTCGTCGGCCCAGGTCTCCGCCGCCGCGAGCTCGATCAGCAACCAGGCCAGCCGCTCGGGACCGAGTACGGCGCGCGTCAGCAGCGACCTGGCCCGTTCGATCGCGACGTGTACGTCATGCCAGCCGTAGCGCGACTCCCACAACCGCAGCAGTACTGCGTCCGCCTCCACCTCCGGGGTCGATTCAGTCGCCGGCTCGTCAGCCAATGCGGCATCTTGGACGGCGCCGGCCACATCTCCAGTGACTCGGCGCAACAGTCCCCGGACGCCGAAGAGGTGTCGATGCTGGTCGACGTAGCCGGCCGGGAGCGAGTCGAAGGCGGCCTCGACGAGGTCGGCCTCGCCCGCAGCGAGCAGTGCCGGCCCGTGACCGAGCAGGATCCGCTCGACCAACTCGACGTCGTCGGCGTCCAGCGCGCTGCGGAGTGCGGCCTCGCTGTCGCCGTGACTCTCGTAGTACAAGGCCGAACGGTGGTGCGCGGTGACGACCAACTGCCGGTCCGCGGCATTCGTCGCGATCCGCCGGCGAAGCAGCTCGACCAGGAGCGGGTGGTAGCGGTACAGCGGGTTGCTCCCGCGGTCATTGGCAGCCTCATCGGCGTACGCCGTGACCAGGAGACCGCTGCCCGCGAGATCCTCGAGCATCGAGCCGGCCTCGCTGTCGCCGCTCAGTACGGCGGCCAACTGCCCTGTCAGGGAGGTGGCCGCGAAGGTGCTGAGGAGCATCGCCAGCACCCGTTCGTCGAGCGTGTTCAGCGTCTCGCCGAGCAACAGGTCGAGCACCGGCCGCTGGTTGGCGAGCGGCCACACGACATCGCCGGACGCCTGCAGCGTTCGAGCGGCGAGTACGAGCGCCGCGGCCCAGCCGGCTGTCTTCTCCTGGACCAGCGAGATGTCGTCCGCGGTCGCGTGTTCGGCGTGCGCCTGCACGAGCTCGGTCGCCTCGGCGTCGTTGAACCGCAGGTCCCGCGAGCGCAAGGTCAGCGCCATCCCCCGGACCTCGAGCTCCGAGACCGGCAGCGGCAGGTCGTACCGGGTGGCGAGCAACAGCCGGAGTGCGTGCGGTGCCTCCTGCAGAACGCGGGCCAAGGCGGTGACGGTTGAAGCAGGCAACAAGTGGGCGTCGTCGACGACGATCGGGTCCAGCATCGGGGAGCCCTCGGCGGCGTCCACCCGCTCGAGGAATCCCTGCAGCGAGCCGGGAGTCTGCCCGGGCACCCACACCACCGGCTCCCCGGCTCGTCGCCGGCGCGTCACCCAGTCCGACAGCAGAACCGTCTTACCGGTGCCGGCCGGTGCGATCACCATGGTCAGCGGCGAAGCGACGCCCAGATCAAGCGCTGAATGCAGCCGCTCGCGCGTCACAAGTGTGAGGGGCGGTCGCGGCGTCTTGCCGTCGGCCGACCTCCGGAATGCGTCGCGCTCCCGATCGAGCCCTGGGCTCGTCACGCGCGTCACCCCTCCCCTGGGCGGGCGTGCTATGTCCGAATCCTTGGTCCCCACTCCTCGTACGTACTTCGGAAATCGAGACTAACGGGTTCGGGTCGATTGCGGCAGGGGTTGAGCGTGACGGACCGCAGCCGGGCGTGGCGGACAGCAGCAGGTTCCGCGGTCAGTCGCGGCGGCGGACCCGGGGCACCTTCGCCCCGATCCAGACCGCGACCACGACGAGCAGACCGATACCGACCAACCAGCCCCACAGGCCCTCGGAGACCGGTCCGAGCCGGCCGAGGCCGAATCCGCCCGGGTCGTCGGTGTGCTGCAGGGCGACGACGTAGGCGATGATCGCGCGCTTGTCGTCGGGGAGCAGGACGCTGTCGGAGAAGACCGGCATCTGTTGCGGTCCGGTGAGCATCGCCTGGTAGATGTTGCGCGGCGACGTGCCCTTCAGCGACGGCGCGTAGCGGCCGTTCGGGAGGGCTCCGCCGCGGCCGGAGAAGTTGTGGCACGCGGTGCAGTTGGTCCGGAACAGTTCGCCGCCGCGGACGATCTCCGCCTGCGTCACCTTGCTCACGTCGTACTCGTCGGGCGACGGGATCGCAGGCCCGGGGGCGAGCGAGGCGACGTACGCGGCCAGCTGGGCGATCTCTTCCTGGGTGTAGACCGGCGGCTTCTGCGGGATCTGTGCGTTGGTCTGGGCGGCCGGCATCCGTCCGGTGCTGACCTGGAAGTCGACCGCGGCCGCGCCGACGCCGATGAGCGAAGGGCCGGCGACCCGGCCCTCACCGTTCGTGCCGCCCTCGGCGTGCAGGCCGTGGCAGCTCGAGCAGCCGACCGCGAACAGCCGCCGGCCCGCCTCGATCTGGTCGGACTGGGGACCGTCCGCACCCGTCGCGCTGCGCGGCACCAGCACGGTGTAGGCGAGACCTACCGTGACCAGCGCAGCGCCGATCACCAGTGTCTTCGCAAACCTCCGTCGACGCACCGGACCAGCAGACCCTGGTAGCACGCGCATTGTGATCCCCCGATTCGGGTGAGCTTTCAGCGAGAGTCGCGCTTCGCCTGCCGGCGGGCACCCATGGCCCGCGTCGAGGCGTCCTTCTTCAGTCCGCCGGTGGTCTTCTTCACCGTCCGCGGCCTGCTGACCACTTCGGACGTGGACCCGTCGGTCGCACGCATGGCAGGTGCCGCCGCCTTCGCGGCCCGCGCCGCCTCGAGTCGCTCACTGCGCAGCTGCATCGACGCGCGGTTCGCGACCACGGCGACTTCACGGCTGACTTTCGCCAGCACCGATTCGAACAGCTCGGCCTTGTCGCGGTCCCGCTGGTTGCGCGGGTACGACATCCCGCGGCCGCCGACGTCGGCCACGGCCGCACTCGCCGCCCGCCGGTAGTTCTTCACGTACTTCGTCCGCGCGCGCCGGATCCGCTGATGCAGGTCCAGCAACTCGTCTTCGTCCAGGCCCTTCAACGCGTCCCGCTCGGTCTCCGCGACCAGCAGACGCTCGGCCTCCGTCAACGAGTTCAGCAAGCCTTGGTTCATCGGAACCTCCTTAGCTGCCCTTCGCAGACTACGGACATTTGTACAAGACCGACAAGCCGCCGAACGCGCATTGTCATCGACATGAGTGAGAACTCCGTCGAGCACTCGCAGGGAGTGCATGTGGTCCACAGCGGCTCGCAGCAAGCCGCTCCGCTGTTGCTGATCCACGGTTCCGGCGCTTCCGGCGCATGCTGGGCGCCGATGGTCCCAGCACTTGCCGAACGCCACCATGTCGTCACGATCGACCTGCCCGGGTTGGGCCATTCGGCGCCGGTCACGTCGTACGACATCCCTGCACAGGCAGGGCGCGTGGCGGCGATGATCGACGCACTCGGCCTCGGGCCGCTGACCGTGGTCGGACATTCGAGCGGCGGGTACGTCGCTACCTCGCTCGCGGAGCAGCGGCCCGATCTGGTGACCTCGATGGTTCTGCTCAGCACCGGTCCCAGACTCGAGGCGCTCCTGCCGCAACCGGCGATCATTCGTGCGCTGTCCGGGCCGCCGCTCGGTCGGCTCACCTGGGCGCTGCGGTCGGACAAGCTCATCCGTAAGGGCATCAGTGCGACCTGCGCCGTCCACTTGGATATCCCGGACGAGTTGATCGCCGACCTTCGGGGTCTGCCGTACCGCGACTTCGTCGACGTACTGCGGTGCAACGGCGAATACATCAGCGAGCGCGGCGTCCCCGAGCGGCTCGCAGAGCTCGACCTACCGCTCCTCGTCGTCTTCGGGGCCGCCGATCCGCGCTGGGATCCGGCATCGGCGAACGATTACGCCGTCGTGCGGGACGCGCGGATCGAGATGCTGCCGGGGATCGGGCACGTGACTCCGCTCGAAGCGCCTGAGCTCACGGTGAAGCTCGTCCTGGAATTCACGGCCTAGCATCGATACATGCGCTTGACCGTGGCGCCGCCTGACTGGACGCAGGTGGAGATCGCCGTACCACGCACTCCAGGTGAGCTGCCCGGCGTGCGCATGGCGGGGTTCCGGCATCGGGCCCCGGCGTTCGTCGATATCGCGATGGTGGCGCATCCGTCGGTCACGCTGATCGTCGATCTGAGCGACGACGAGGGCCTCATCTACGACGCAGCGGGCCGGAGCCAGAAGGGCAGCGCATTCGTCGGGCTCCTTCCGGGCGATGTGCACGCGGCCGGGACGCTGGGCGAATGTCTGCAGGTCCGGTTATCGCCGGTCGTGGCAGCTCGCGCCTTTGGTCCCGCCGCGGGGCTCACCGGAACGGTGGCGCCGTTCGCGGAGGTGTGGGGTCGCGGGGCAGAGCGCTTCGAGGACAGATTGCGTGCTGCTGCGTCTTGGGACGAGCGGTTCGCCATCGTGGTGGAGGTGCTCGGCCGACGGCTGAATACGTCGGTCGACGCTGAGGTGGCACACATCTGGCAGCGAACCCTCGCCGGCCAGGGGCGCCTGCGGGTCGACGGCCTCGCGGACGAGGTCGGTTGGAGCCGCAAACGCCTGTGGGAGCGCTTCCGCTCACAGCTCGGCATCACCCCCAAGCGAGCCGCTCAACTGGTGCGCTTCGACCACGCCGCGCACCTGTTGGCAGCGGGCGAAGCGATAGCCACCGTTGCCGCCGAGAGCGGGTACGTCGACCAGTCCCACCTGCACCGCGAAGTCGGCGCATTCGCCGGTACGACGCCTGCCGTCGTCGCTGCTGCTCCGTGGTTGGCGATCGACGACGTCGCTTGGCCGGTAACACCCAGGAGGTAGTCCCGGTCGGCGGCTACTGTCGGAGGCATGGACCAACTCGTGGTGGATGCGCCGATCGTTGCTGTCACTGTCTATCCGGGTCGCGCACGGGTGACGCGACGCGGACAGATCACCGTGCCCGCTGGGGACCAGACCGTATACGTCGAACCGCTGCCGCTGTCCTTGGAAGAGGACTCGATTCGCGTTGCCGGCCGTGGACCCGCGACCGTGCTCGGCGTGGACGTAGCGACCCAGCGTTACCCGCAGGCGCCGGACGAGACCGTCGCGGCTCTGGAGCAAGCGCGGCTCGACGCACAGGACGAGGTCACGCAGCTCATCGACGCCGATGACGTCCAGGCGCAGCTCGACACATTCCTCGCACAGTTGGCCCGCCGCGCCGGCAACAGCTTCGCGCGCACGCTGGCATCCGGCGACGCGGGCGCCGAGTTGGGCGGCTTCACCGAGTCGCTCACCGACCGGTTGTCCGCCGTACGCGCGACCCGACGCGAGCTCGCCGCGCAACGCCGCGAGGCCGAGAAGCGTCTTGCCGCCGCGGACCGTCGGCTGGCCGCGATCGTGCAGCAGCGCATCCCCGACCGGCGGACGGCTGCGATCGCGCTCGCGCTGGAGACCGAGGCCGAGGTGGAGATCGAGCTCTCGTACGTCGTGCCCGCGGCCAACTGGACCAGCTCGTACGACGTCCGTCTCACCGGCGGCCGGCTCACGCTCAGCTGGTACGGCCTGATCACCCAGCAGTCCGGCGAGGACTGGCCGGAGTGCGACCTGACCCTGTCGACAGCGCGGCCGACGGTCACCGCGAAGGTGCCTGAGCTCGACCCGTGGTACCTCGACCGCTTCCAGCCGCCGATGCCGGTCGCGCCCGGTGGCCCGGTCGCGCTCGGCATGCAAGTGGCGGGCGGACGAGAGAATCTCCAGTCCCGCAGAGCGTCCGCGCTTGTCGCCGAGCAGGCGGCGTTCGATGCCGTCGAGGCGACCGTCGAACAGGGCATGACCGCCGCGAGCTATACCCCGCCGCGGCCGGTCGCCGTACCGGCGGACGGAGCAACGCACCGCGCGACGATCGCCTCGATCGACCTCGAGGCCGAGCTGGACTACATCACGGCACCGGTGCGATCGACCGACGTTCATCTGCGCGCCACGGTGGTGAACTCGTCCGCGCACACGTTGCCCGCCGGCAAGGCCTCGGTCTTCCACGAAGCGGAGTTCGTCGGCTCGGCCGCGCTGCCGTTGTGGGCTCCCGGTGAGGACGTCGAACTCGCGCTGGGCCTCGACGACCGCATCCGCGTCGAGCGCAAGCTGGTACGCCGGGAAGCGAGCAAGGCGACGCTCGGATCGACGCGCCGCCGTCAGGTCGAGTACGAGACGAAGATCGAGAACCACACGCCGCGCAACGCCCGTATCACGGTCCTCGATCAGTTGCCGGTGGCACGCGACCACGAGATCACCGTCAAGCCGCTCAGCGCCGAACCCGAGCCGGCCGAGACCACCGACCTCGGCGTCATCACCTGGAAACTCGACCTCCCCGCCGGCAAGGAAACCGCGATCAAACTCGCGTTCCGCGTCGACACCGCCAAGTCCGTCGACCTGACCGGCTGGCGCGAATAGCCGCTGGGGCTGGGATTCAGAGCGCGAACTCAGCCCTGGCGTGAAATCACAACGAGCCGGACAGCCAGGCGCGGGCCACCTCGAACTTCTTCTCCAACCTGACGCGTACGGCGTCGGCGACCACTTGCTCGATACCCTTGCCGACCATCGGCACCGAGGCCGTCACCTGCAGGTCGAACGCCTGGGTGGTCCCGCGCCCGTCCGGCACGATGCGGGTCGTGCCGGACACCTTCACCGGTACGCCGGTCACCTCACCGTCGACGTCAGCCTCACGCGCGCCGTTGGCATCGGGCCGGTGCCACACCTTCACCTGCGCCAGCTCCAACGTGTTCCCGACGAACCGCCGCGCAACCACCGGCACGTCGGACGCCTGCGTCTGCCAGTGGAACCGCACCCTCAGGTCGTCACCGGCATCTCCCACCACGACGTCGTACGAATGCACCCGCAGCCGCTCGAACACCTGTCCCTGGAACGTGATGTCGGTGATCATCGCAAACACTTCCTCCGGAGAGGCGTCGTACGACGTGTCCAGCCTGAAACGCATAGGGCACTGAATCACAAACCAAGGCGCATCCGAACCTTCACCTCGAACCCGAGCCGTTGACACAGGACACGTGACAGGGAGGAAGGGGAGTGACACGGTGGGCGACTTTCGGTAACCTTTTCGTGATGTTCACCGCGTAGCTGACTGAGAACGGGGCTTGGGAAGCGCATGGCCATCGCAGGTGCAAGCACGGCTGCCTACAGGGTTGCCGATCACAGACACACCGACGATTCCGACGACGAGGACGCACTGATCCGGCTCGCGCAAGCGGGTGACGGAGCCGCTTTCGGGCAGCTCTACGATCGGTACCTGCCGTCCATCTACCGTTACACCTACAGCAAGACCTCGTCCCGCAGCGCGGCCGAGGATCTGACCAGTGAGACGTTCCTGCGAGCGTTCCGCGCGATCGCCCGCCGGCCGCGGGCACAGCTGAACTTCGCGGCCTGGCTCGTCACCATCGCCCGGAACGTCGTGATCGACCACCACCGCTCCGGCTGGAGCAGGCTGGCGATCGTCACCGACGAGATCACTCCGCAGGTCGACGACGCCGTCGGACCGGAGCAGGCCGCACTGTTGTCCGTGAGCACGGCGACGGTGCGCGACGCACTCACCCGGCTGCCCGACGATCAGCGCGAATGCCTTGTACTGCGCTTCTTCGCCGGCCTGTCGATCAGCGAGACCGCAGCGGCGATGGACCGCACCGACGGCGCGATCAAGCAACTCCAGTTCCGCGCCACGAACCGCCTGCGCCAAGTGGTCAAGGATCGTTGATCAACGCAACCACAACACGGAAGCGGACTGCTTCGACAAGGCCAGTGACGTTCACCACGACCGCCTCAGGCGTGTTCGGCCGCGAACGCCTGTACGACAAGGGTTGCGAACCGGCGCGACGCCGTAGTGCGGGTTGCCGGATCCGACACGTGCAGTCCGCGATGTGCGGTCAGCATGATCATCAGATCAGCCAACTCGAAGTCCTTCCGCAACCGGCCGTGCGCCTTCGCCCGCCGCGCCAAGGTCGCGACCGACTTCAGCGTGAGCTCCCGGCTCTCGGCGATATCGACCGCATCCGGGTACGTCGCCAGGAACGCATCGGTGAATCCCCTGTTCTGCAGATGCAACTCGCAGATCCGCTCGATCACCGAACAGAAGCCCTGCCACGGATCCGGCGTCGCCAGACCTTCGTCGACGATCGCCTGACACGCACGGATCTGCTCGGCGAACGCCTCGGTCGCCAGCAGCTGCTTCGTCGGGAAACGGCGATACAACGTGGCCGGCCCGACCCCGGCATGCCGGGCGATCGCCCGCATCGGAACAGTCAGCCCCTCACGGGCGAACAGCACGCGGGCCGACTCGAGAATGCGGTCGCGGTTGTCCTCCGCGTCGGAACGCAGCTTCTGAGGCAATTGCTCGGTCATCACTCTCACTCTAGCTAAGTGGACACCTGCGTCCACATAGGCTCGATCCGCAACCGATCGAGAGGAACTTAGAGTGAAGGCCGTGATCATCAAGGCATTCGGCGCGCCGGACGGGCTGAGCGTGGTCGACCTGCCGAAGCCCGTGCCCGGACCGACCGAGGTGCTGATCGCCGTCGACGCGATCGGCGTCGGTGGTGTCGACGCGCTGATCCGCAACGGCAGCCTCGCCGGCTGGGGGTTCACCGAAGGACTCGTGCCCGGCTCCGAGGTCGCGGGCACGGTGGAGTCCGTCGGCCGGGAGGTCGACGAGTCCTGGATCGGCCGACGCGTGTGGGGCTTCACCGGCCTGGGTGGTGGTTATGCCGATCACGCGACAGCCGAGATCGACCACGTCGTACCGCTTCCCGACGACCTGTCTGCCGCCGACGCCGTGACGCTCGGCAGTTCGGGAGTCGTGGCCCATTTCGCCTTGGAACACGTGCATTTCCAGCCCGATGAGTCCGTCCTGGTTCGCGGCGCCGCGGGCAGCATCGGCATCCTGAGCGTGCAGTTGGCTGCCCGCCGGGGCGCATCCGCTGTAGCGGTCACGACCTCGTCGGCCAAGCGCGGCGAACAGCTGCGCCGGCTCGGCGCGATCCACGTTCTGGACCGATCCGGCGCGGGCGACGGTCCCCCGGCGTACGACGTCATCGTCGATGTCGTCGCTGGTCCGGACCTGCCGACGTACTTCGGCAAGCTGAAGCCGAACGGCCGACTTGTTGTCGTCGGCATCGTGGGTGGCCAACCGCCTGCCGACTTCGGTACGACGTTGATGGCGGCGTTCCGCAGTTCGCTGACGTTCTCCACCTTCAGCGCCGACACTGTGCCGGCCGAGCAGCGTCGTACTGTCAGAGCCGAGCAGTTCGCGGCAGCCGCTCGAGGTGAGCTGCCAACGGTCGTGCATGAGCAGCTGGCGCTCGACGACGCCGTAGTTGCTCATCAGAAGATCGACGCCGGCGAGGTGTTCGGGCGGATCGTGCTGATCCCCTAGTACTCGTCGACGGGGCTTGGGGTCGCCAGCGCGATCAGGCGTTCGGCGACGAGGGCGCAGCGTCGTTCGGCGGCGTTGCGGCCGGTGCCGGCGTACCGGAGGCGAGCGGAGGCGGTCAGCGGTTCGGCACTCACCTCGATCAGGGATCCGCCGGGACGCGGCTGAACCGAGACGGCGATCTGGACCCAACCGCCCAGCCCGCTGCGCAGCCGGACGATCAGCTCCCGATCGGGTCGCCAGCGATCGACGATCGCGACGATCAGGCTGCGGTTCTGCATGTGGCGGCCGCGCATCTCCCGGCCGGTGTCGCGTTGGATCACGGACCCGGTCTCCGGCCAGCTCGGCCCGGCCCGGAGCGGGGACGGCACGGCGACCATCCAGTCCGCGAAGGTCGCCGGGTCACGGATCACCGCCATGACAGCGTCGACGCTCACGGCGCCGAACCGCCACACCATCACCATCGAAGCCGTTTCCCTGTCCGCCGCCCGTGCCGAGTCTTGTGTCTACCAGGTAGCCCGGTCACACGGCAGCTTTCACACGCCCCGTTGAACCACCGGCGAACGCCGGCCGAGTCGTGTATGTCACAGGGTCACTTCGATGTCGCTCTCAACCACGCAGCCTTCAACCTCTTGACAGCTCGAACGCCGGGACGGCGACCGCGATGCCGGAGGTGTGCGGGATAAATCCGGTTGCCAGCAGCAACAAGTCCGGAGTCATCGAGAGCACGAGCACCACCGGGACCAGGACGCGGAGTACGGCGCGCGGCCGGACCCGCCGCCGAACTCTTCGCCGCCGCGCCCTCCCTTCCGTCCCCGCTAGTCCGCCCGATCACCCCGAACCCTAGTCGGGCCGGACGCCGGGATTTCCCGCAACACGGCTGTGAACTTTTCGGCGGCGGCCGGAATCCAATGCGGTACGACGGAGGCGCGGACGCCTCCGCACCAGGGGAGGACGATCCACATGTTTCGCAAGACCGCAAGTCTGGCTTCGGCCGCGGTGCTCGCACTGGGGCTCGGCGCGGCCGCAGCGTCGTCGGCGCAGGCGAAGCCGACCGCAGAGTCCAGCACGACCGCCGCATGCGCACTCCGGCTCGGATCGGTGACGGCCAACGGGGCGTTCACCAGCCGGATGATCAACGCCACGGCGCCGATCACCGTCGGCGGAGTCCGGGGGACGGCCGGAGTGTTCGGCGCGAACCAGGTCCAGCACATCAGCACCGTCACCGGCACCCCGCTCCGCGCCGGCGGCGAGACCAGGTCCGGGCTGACCGTCATAGGCGGCGCGCTGTATTCGAGCACGTTCACCGTCGACACCGAGAGCCAGATCGACCCGCACTACCCGCACAACAACCTGCGCATCGGTGGCGGCTGGGCCGGCTACCGCTGGATCGACCAGTCCATCCACCAGAAGGTCGGGTCCCCGACCCGGACCACGCTGTATGCCCAGCGCACCAACGGCCAGCTGGACCGTTGGGTTGCCGAGGGCTCCGGCTGGCGCTCGACCGGCGGGGTCGGCGGCCTCAGCACGGTGAAGTCGATGGCTCTGATCGGCCGCACCGACACCACCGAGACCTTCATCGCCAACACCCGGGCCGGCACGCTGCTGACGGTCACCTGGCCGACCAAGAACAACGCCGCGACGGTCGGCAAGACGGTTCGCACCGCGACCTGGCAGGGCTTCGAGCAGCTGATCGCCACCAAGTGCGGCACGAGCGGCACGCTGCTGCTGGCGATCGACCGCGACACCAAGTCCGGGTACCTTTACGCCGTTGGTCACGCCAACGGTACGAGCACCGTGATCAAGAGCCTGGGCAAGGTCCCGTTGACCTTCTCGGACCCGCAGTACTTCCGCATCGCGCCGAACTTCGACACCCTCAACGGCGGCTGACCACCAGCCCAACCTCCGTCTGAGCACTGTGCCCGCCCTCCCCCGGAGGGCGGGCACAGTTTGCTTCTAACGGTCGCGGACGGCGATGCCCGGGTAATCCAGGACGAGTCCCGAGGCGTCGTACGTCAGCTCGCACGCGAAGTCGAACGTCGCGGACTCGTAGTGGAAGACGTGCCGGCGGTCGTCGGAGCTCAGCAGGGTGTAGCGCTGTTCGAGCCGGATCACGCTCAGGTCGTCGGCCTGCACGAACGCGGCCGGCACGTCGTACGCCTCACCGACGACGAACGGCAGCCGGTGGATCGGGAGCGTGTTCGTGACCGCTGACGACTCGAAGTCCACGTCGAGGCAGCCGTCCAGATCCGGCCGAGCCACCCCGTCGACGGTCCAACCGTCGGTACTCCGTTCGAGCACGAGTTCGCGATCCCCCGACGCGCTCGAGTTGATCGCGTGCACGGATCGCGTCCGCCAGTCGGGGTCTACGTCAATCTCGTACCCGACGTACCACGTCGACTCCCCCTCGCGGGCCGACGTCCGGCCGCGCAGCCGGTGACCGTCCACGAAGAGCACCTCGAACCCGACCCGCACCTCGACGTGCAACCACGAGGCGGCCCGGGGCATCGATTTCAGCTGCATGCTGAGACCCTAGCCAGAAGCGGACAGGACGAGGAGGCGCTGTGGAGCTGGGGCCCGGGTACTCGAGTGGACACTACGACGCGATGCGGCCGGCGGATCTGCTGTACGCCGAGGTGCGGCAGCGGCGGGAGACCGGGTACGACGTCGACGAGGTGGTCCGCGAAGCCAACCGGACCGACCCGGAGGACCGGGCCGCGGTGCTCGACCTCGTCGACCGGATGTCGTTGGCGGCCAGGCTGCCGGGCTGGAAGTACGTCGAACCGGACGAGCTCGACGAGATCGAGGAGACGCTCGGCGTGCTCCCGGAGGCGGCTGACCCGGCGGAGGTGCCTGACCTGGCCGACAAGATCCACGCCGCGTGGCTCGGCCGGATCGCCGGGTGCAACGTGGGGAAGCCGGTCGAATCGGGGGATTACTGGACGTCGGCCCGGATCCGCGACTACCTGACGCTCGCGGACTCCTACCCACTGCGGGACTACGTGCCGGTGCTCGATCCGATGCCGGACGGGTTCGAGCTGACGTCGTGCTGGCCGGAGACGACGCGGGGGAACGTGAAGGGTTCGGCGCGCGACGACGACATCGACTACCCGATCCTGGCGCTGCATCTACTCGAAACACATGGCAGCGGGTTGCGTCCCGAGGACGTCGGCGCGGCGTGGCTGCGGCTGTTCCCGGTCGGCCAGGTGTTCACGGCGGAGCGGGCGGCGTACGTGAATCTCGTGGACGGGTTCACCGTGCCCGAGGTGGCGCGGCGACGGAATCCGTACCGGGAGTGGATCGGCGCGCAGATCCGTGGCGACGTCTTCGGGTACGTGCACGCCGGTGACCCCTGGGCGGCCGCGCGGCTCTCCTACCAGGACGCTGCGCTGTCGCATGTCGGGAACGGGATCTATGGCGAGATGTGGGCCGCGGCGCTCGTTGCAGCGGCGTTCACGGCGTCTTCACCGCGCGAGGCCGTCGAGCGCGCACTGGCCGTCGTGCCACCGCAGTCGCGGCTGGCCGAGGCGATCCGGGACGTGCTGGAGCTCGAGGGCTCGTGGGAGGACGCGCTTCGGGTGATCCAGGAGCGGTACGGGCACTACTCGTGGATTCACACGATCAACAACGCGGCGATCGTCGCGGCGGCGTTGCTCTGGTCGGAGGGCGACTACCTGACCGGTGTCGGGCGGGTGGTGATGAGCGGCTGGGACACCGACTCGAACGGCGCGACCGTGGGGTCGGTCCTCGGGATCTTGAGCGGCACCCAGAACCTGCCGGAGCAACTCATCGCGCCGCTCGAGAACCGGACTCGCTCCGCGCTCTTCGGCTTCGACAACTCGGTGATCTCCGACCTCGCCGACCGGACGGTCCGGCTGGCCGGTCGGCTCTAGCCGGACGGTCTGTTGTTCGAGGACTGACACACTTAAGCAAGATCGCGGCATAACGCCTATCGTTCGAGGCAGGCGCTTTCCGTTGGAGGGGTGGATGCTGGACCGGTCGGAGTCGGCCCTGGGCACTGTGCTTCGGTCACGGTTCTACCGTTCGGCTTTCCTCTCACTGCTGATCGCCGGGGTCGGGCTGTCGGCAGCGACTCCACAACTCACGCTGTTCCTGGTCCGCGATCTCGGGACGCCGCTGCCGCTCGCCGGGCTGTACTACGTGACGAACGTGGCCTCCCCGATCGCCGGGTTCATCGTCGGCCGCTGGTCGGACCGGAGTCACGACCGGCTGCTGTGGTTCCGGATCTGCTCGGTGGTCGGAGCGGCCGGCTGGCTGCTGATGGCGTCGGCAAACGCAGTGTGGATGCCGTTCGTGATCAGCACGTTCGCGCTGAGCGTTGCCGGCGGCTCGATGGCGCAGTTGTTCGCCGCCTGCCGCGACGAGCTCAGCCGCCACCCGACCCGGGCCGAGAACCGGGTCATCGCGACCATCCGGATGGCGTTCACGACGGGCTGGATCCTCGGGCCAGTGTTCGGCAGCTGGTTCGGCGGTGTGTTCGGGCTGCGGGCGCTGCTGGTCGCGACCGCGGTCTGCGTGTTCGCCGCGATCATCCCGCTCGGGCGTCAGCGCGTCGAGCGGTACGACGTCCCGTCGACCCGCACGCCCTCTGACCAGCCTGAGCGCCGGCGGATCGATCACATGATGCCGTTGCTGGTGTTCACCGCCGTCTGCGTGCTGGCGATGACGGGCGACACCATCAAGTTCGGCTACCTCCCGATCTACATGGCTGAGCAGCTCCACACCTCCGATTCGGTGCGCGGCCTCGTGATCGGCATCCAACCGCTGCTCGAACTCCTCATGCTGCCCGTCGTCGCCCGCCTCGCCGACCGCTTCGGCCCGATGCGAGCGATGACGGCCGGCGCCGTACTCGGCCTGTGCGGCAACCTGGCCTACGCCCTCAGTACGTCGGTCGCCGGGCTGTTCCTCGGCCAGATCCTGAACGCCGGCCTCTGGGCGTGCGTCGGCGCGCTCGGCGTCTCCATCGCCCAGCACCTCTACCCGGAAGGCGCCGGCACCGCGTCCGGCGTCTTCCTGGGCGCGATCCCGCTCGGCTCGGCGATCGGCGGCACGATCGGCGGCATCGGCGTGGCGGCGATCGGCCTCCCCCACGTCTTCTTCATCCCCGCCACGCTCACCGCCTTCGCGATCGTCGCCTTCACCATCCTCAGCCTCCGCGAGCACTCCGGTGGGTGAACCCACTTGGCTGTGGGTTGGCCAACCGGATTCCGGTGGGTGAACCCACAGCCAGGTGGGTGTACCCATCAGACAGTGGTCAGCTGACGGCGGCGCGGATCGATTCGCGGAGGGAGCCGAGGGTCGCAACGACTGCGGTCGGTTCGTAGCCGCAGTGCGCCATGCAGTTCGCGCAGCGCGCGTCCTTGCCGCGTCCGTAGCTGTCCCAGTCGGTGTCGTCGATGAGTTCCTGGTACGTCCCGACGTACCCGTCGTCCATCAGGTAGCACGGGCGTTGCCAGCCCTTCAGCGAGTACAGCGGGATCGCCCACGCCGTACAGCTGAAGTCGACCTTGCCTTCGAGGAAGTCGAGGAACAGCGGCGAGTGGTTCAGCCGCCACTTCTTCCGCCGGCCGTCGCCGAACGCTTTGCGGAACAGTTGCCGGGTCTCCTCCGGGCCGAGCCAGTGCTCCTGGTCCGGCGCCTTCTCGTAGGCGAACCCCGGCGAGATCTGCATGTTGTCGATCTTCAGCTCGTCGTTCAGATAATCGAGTACGTCGATGACGTCCTGCGGGCTGTCGGTGTCGAAGAACGTGGTGTTGGTCAT
Organism: Kribbella pratensis; assembly: GCF_004365355.1. Classification (GTDB taxonomy): domain Bacteria; phylum Actinomycetota; class Actinomycetes; order Propionibacteriales; family Kribbellaceae; genus Kribbella. The sequence continues at coordinate 2,684,573 of NZ_SODP01000001.1, forward strand.
CACCCGGAAGCCGGCCGCCTGCGCCTGCTTGATCGCGTCCACGGCCTGGTCGAACACGCCGTCCTTGCAGACCGACTGGTCGTGCCGCTCGCGCAGGCCGTCGATGTGCACCATCCACGCGAAGTTCTTGTGCGGTGCGAACTTGTGCAGATGCTTCGGCATCAGGACGGCGTTCGTGCACAGGAACACGATCTTGCCCCGGGCAAGCAACTGCCGGACGATCTCGTCGATCTCCTTGTGCATCAGGGGTTCGCCGCCCGCGATCGACACCATCGGCGCACCGCACTCCTCGACCGCGGCGACGGCCTGCTCGACCGACATCCGTTTCTTCAGCCAGTCGTGGGTCTGCTGGATCTTGCCGCAGCCGGCGCACTTCAGGTTGCACGCGTACAGCGGCTCGAGCTCGAGCAGGATCGGGAACTTCTCCCGGCGCCGGAGCTTCTGCTTCATCAGGTATCCGCCCAGGCGGATGGACTGCCGTAGCGGCATGCTCACGGCTGACTCACCTCTTTCGGTAGCGCGAAGCGGACGTCCTCGGTCAGCGTCCCGTTCTCGGTGACGGACACCGGGCCCAGCCCGGACAAACAGCGGATCAACTGGTCGATGAGCTCAGGCGGGGCCGACGCTCCCGCGGTGATGCCGATCCGCTCGGCACCGGCCAGGAGCTCGAGGTCGAGCTCGCCGGCGTCGTCGACGAGTACTGCGCGGGCACCGGCCGCCTCGGCGACTTCGGCGAGGCGTTGCGAGTTGGACGAGTTCTGCGAACCGAGCACGATCACCAGGTCGGACTGTGCGGCGATCTCGCGGACGCCGGCCTGGCGGTTGCTGGTCGCGTAGCAGATGTCGTCGGTTCTTGGTTCGATCAGCAGGGGAAAGCGGCGCCGCAGTACTGCGGCTGTCTCGGCGGCTTCTTCGACGGCGAGCGTGGTCTGCATCGCGTAGCCGACCTTTGCCGGGTCGGGGATGTCGACCGTCTCCGCCTCGGCCGGAGACGCGACGACGATCACGTGCTCCGGCGCCTCGCCCATCGTGCCGATCACTTCCTCGTGGTCCGGGTGGCCGATGAGTACGACGGTGGTGTCGCGGGCGGCGTACCGGCGTACCTCGTGGTGCACCTTCGCGACGAGGGGGCAGGTGGCGTCGATGACTGTGAGACGACGCTCGTCCGCCTGCCGTCGTACGGCCGGTGCGACACCGTGGGCGGCGAGTACGACGAGGCTGCCTTCGGGGACGGCGTCCAGTTCCTCGACGAAGACCGCGCCGCGGCGCTCGAGGTCATTGACGACATGCCGGTTGTGAACGATCTGGCGACGCACGTACACCGGCGCCCCGAACCGCTCCAACGCCCGTTCCACCGTGTCGATCGCGCGCTCAACCCCAGCACAGAACGACCGCGGCGCCGCGAGCCGGACTTCCCGCTCGCCTACAGCCCTCGCCCAGGCATCGATTGCCGGAGCAGTACGCCGAAGCTGAGCCAACGCCTTGATCCCCCGAGCAGGCATCCCGACACGGCGCAACGGTTGCGCCGGCGTATCAACCATCACCCGCACAACGACGCTCTGCCCGTCATCCCCCGCCAGCAGACCAGACTCGGTGTCAACAGCAATCGCCCCGGTGGCCGCCAGCGCAGCCCGCGCACCGACCGCGTCGATCACCTGGTCCGTCGTCACAACCGGCCCGGTGTGAACGGTCATCCCCAACCGGCGCAACTGCCCCGCGACCAACTCAGCCGAATAGCTCGGTACGACCCGCCGGCCCTCGCCCGGTCCGGCGCCCGACGCCGCCCCCGGCTCGCCACGCTGGCGAATCTCGCTCGCGACGATGACATCACCTGGCGCGATGCGGTCTATGAGCGCGCCGCCGACGCCCGCAATCAGCGCGGGGCCCTGGGCTGGGGTGCCCTGTGAGCGGCCGGTGCGGGTCAGGGGGATCGTCAGCTTGTCGCGGAGGGCGAAGTACTCGGCGAATAAGGGGGTGTAGACGACGGGAGTCATCTGTCTCTCCCGAGGTAGCGGCCCAGGGCCCAGATCGGGAAGACAAGGCGGTACAGGTGGTAGCCGATGTAGAAGTCGCCCGGGAAACCGGTGCCGGTGTAGCGGTGTTCGTCCCAGCCGCCGTCCGCGCGCTGGGTGTCGACCAGGTAGCCGATCCCCCGGTGTACGGCGTCACCTCGCTCGTCGGCGGCAAGCAGGGTGAGCAGCGCCCACGCCGTCTGCGACGGGGTGGAGTCACCACGGCCGATCCACAACGGGTCGACGTACGAACGCAGGTCCTCGCCCCATCCGCCGTCGGCGTTCTGGTGCTCCTCCACCCACCGCACCGCCCGCTGGATGACGGGATCCCGCGGCGACATGCCGACAGCGATCAGCGCAGGTACGACGGCACCCGTGCCGTACACGTGGTTCGTCCCCCAACGCCCGAACCACGATCCGTCCTTCTCCTGCGAGTCCAGCAACCAGCGCACCCCACGCTGACACTCGGCAGATTCGGTCCGCCCCTCAGCCGCCAGCATCTCGACCACATGCGCAGTCACATCCGCCGACGGTGGATCGATGACCGCGCCGAAGTCGCAGAACGGCAGCTTCAACGGCGTGGTATCCGTGTTGTCCGCATCGAACGCACCCCACCCGCCATCAGCAGACTGCATCCCGGCCGTCCACTCGACCGCCTTGTCCAACGCCTTCCGCAACCGGGCGGGCTCAGGATGGTCGACCCGCCGCAAGGCCAGCACGATCTCCGCCGTGTCATCCGTATCCGGATAGCCGTCGTTCGCAAACTCGAACGCCCACCCGCCGGACACCAACCCAGGCCGACGTACCTGCCAGTCCCCCGGCGCGTCGATCTGCTCCGCCAGCAACCAATCGGTTGCCTTGAGCACCGTTTTGTCGTCCGGCTCGACACCTGCATCGAGCAACGCCCCGACGGCCAGCCCGGTATCCCACACCGGCGACTGACAAGCCTCCAACCACCGCGCCGGCCCCTCAGCAGTCTCCGCGTGCACAGTGAAACCCTCGAGCCCGCGCAACCCCGCCGCCATCACCGGATGATCGATCGCATACCCCATCAGATCCAGCGCGATCAGCGAGTACACCCACGGCGGCTGGATACCACCCCACCCACCATCGGCCTCCTGCCGGGCAACGATCCACTCCACCGCCCGCCGCATCGCCAACCGCCGCAGCCCCTTCGCCGGCCCGCGCGGTCCCCACCGCGAGTACGCATTCAGTACGACGTCCAGCCGCTGGAAGGCACCTTCCAGCGTCCACGGCGCCCGGCGCGGCACAACCGTCGTACCCGCCCGCAACTCCTCCACGGTAAAGGCGACCGGACGCACCGGACGATGCGCGCTCACGATCGTCAGCGGCACGATCGTCTGCCGCGCCCAGCACGCCCAGTTGTAGACGTTCAACGGCGCCCAACTCGGCAGGAAGATCATCTCCGGCGGCAGATCGGGACAGTCGTCCCACTCCCACAAACCGAACAACGCCAACCAGATATGCGTGAACACCCGGGCCTTCTCGACCCCGCCCGCAGACCGGATGAACAACGCCGCCCGAGCCATGTGTGCGGCGGCCGGATCATCGCCGGCCATCCGCAACGCGACCCACGACTCGACCGTCGTCGACAGATCGCCCGACCCACCCGGGAACGTCGCCCACGTCCCGTCCTCACGTTGCTGCGACCGGATCCACCGCGCTGTCTCCGCGTCGGTCTGCGCAGTCGCCACACCGAGGAAGTGCCGCAGCATCAGGTCCTCGGCGTCCATCGTCACGTTGGTTGCCAGGTCGCCCTTCCACCAGCCGTCGTCGTGCTGCAACGAACGCAGGTAGGCCACCGCGGCGTCAAGGCACTCCTCGACGCGCAGGTCGGCATCGGCTACCTGTTCGGCCGTCACAGCTGCCGCTCCGCGATGAACTGGGCCAACTGATCGAGCTGATCCCGATTGGCCGGAGCGATACCCGCGGCGTCGAGCGCCTTCCCGGCCTTACGCACCCGCTCCTCGGCCTCTGCCAACGCCCATTCCCGACCGCCCGCATCCTCGACGAGTACGGCGGCCCGTCGTACGTCGTCCTCGCTCGGATCGCTTGTCTCGGCGAACCACGCGGCCAACTCGCGCCCGTGCACACCGCCGTACTCGAGGGACCACACGACAGGCAACGTCTTCTTGTGCGCGCGCAGGTCGGAGAACACAGGCTTACCGGTCTTCTCCGGCGCTCCCCAGATGCCCAGTAGATCGTCGACGATCTGGAAGGCCAGCCCGAGCTCCCAGCCGTACGTCCGGAACGCCTCGCAGGTCGCGGCGTCGGCACCCGCCAGGATCGCCCCGAGCTGCGCCGATGCACCGAGCAACGAGCTGGTCTTGCCCGCCGCCATATCCACACACTCGGACAGGCTGACCGATTCGCGGCGTTCGAACGCGACGTCGAGCACCTGCCCGCGGATCAGTTCGCGGGTGGCGACTGCGAGGGCGTGCCCGGCGTGAACGGCGTACGGCGAGTTGCACTCGGCAAGCACTTCGTCCGCGAGACACGCGAGCGCGTCGCCGACCAGCACCGCGGTCGCGTCGCCCCAGATCGCCCAGACGGTACGGCGATGGCGGCGTTGCGTATCGCGATCCATCAGGTCGTCGTGGATCAGCGAGAAGTTGTGGATCAGCTCGACCGCGACACCACCGGGCACCGCGGGCTCAGGTGATCCACACACAGCCTCGGCGACGAGCAGGGTCAGCCCCGGCCGGATCGCCTTACCGGAGTTCGCCCCGGTCGGACGACCCTCCTCGTCACACCAACCGAAGTGGTACGTCGCAACCAACCGGCTGTGCTCGTCGAGCCGCTCCAGCGCGTGCCGCAGGTGCGGATCAACCAGCTCCCGCCCACGGGCCAGCAGATCCAGCACGTTAGTTGCCGAAGGCATCCTCTCCACAGCCGTCACAGGACCACATCCCCCACCGACGGCTCGGCCGCCGACCCCGCGGACTCCACCGTGCGGCTCAGAACCGAGGAGGCGGCGGCTTGGCCGCTGCGGACGGCGCCTTCCATGGTGGCGGGCCAGCCGGTGGCGGTCCAGGCGCCTGCCAGGTGCAGGCCGGGGCGGGTGGTGGTCGCGTCGGGGCGGAAACGGCCGGTGCCTGGTGCCGGCCGGAAGGTGGCATGTCGCTCTCGGGTCACGAAGAACTCCTTCACACGCGCGTCGGCGGCCGCCGGGAGCAGCCGCCGGAGGGCAGGCACCAGCACGTCGCGCAGTTCGGTCACCGGGGTGTCGATCAGCTCATCGGCCGCCGACAGTGAGACGGCGATGTACTGCTCGGCCGGATTGCTTCCACTCTGGACGGTGCGGTCGAAGACCCACTGCAGTGGACTGTCGACGCCGGCAACGAACGGCTCGTCGAGCACCACGCGGTCGAACACCACGTGCGCGTTGACGATCGGAGAGCTGCCGAGTGCCTCCGCCCACCCGGCCGGCAAGTCCACCGCATCGTCCGGCAGCAGGCTCGCGGCCTCCGAGGGCGGCACCGCCAGTACGACGTCGTCGTACCGCTCCCCCTCGATCGTCCACGCACCATCCACCGCGTCCAGAGCCCGAACCCGCGCCCGCAACCGGACAGCAACACCGGCAGCCGTCAACGCACGCGCAGCAGCCTCGCCGTGCAGTTGCTGCAACGGCACCAACGACCACCCGATATCCGCAGCATCACTCCGTTCCAGCAGACCGACCTGGAACACCGTTGCCGCGACAGCAAGAGACGCGTCGTCAGCACGCGCGTTCAGCGTCGCGATCCCGATCAACTCCCACAGCGCCTCCACCGCCCGCGCGTCCTGCCCGTGCGCCGCCAGCCAACTGCCGAACGACTGCGCGTCGGTCTCCGCTGCCGTCCGATCCACCCGACCCATCGCCAACGCGCCGCGCACCGCAGCAACCCGCTCGGCCAGGCTCAACCAGCGGTACGTCGCCAGCGCCGGCCCGAGATGCAGCGGCGCCGGCATCGCGTTCCGCCGAATCCGCCCGACGCCGCGACGCTGTCCGCTCCGCACCGGTACGTCGAGCCGTGACTGCAGCTGAACCTGATCCCGCACTCCGAGCCGCTCGAGCAACCCGAGGTACGACGTACAGCAGCGGAGGAACACGTGCTGCCCGTTGTCGATCCACCGCCCGTCGCGCTCGAACGAATGGGTCAGGCCGCCCAGCTTCGGCCGCCCCTCCAGCAGGACCACCTCACACCCGGCATCAGCCAGCTGCAGCGCCGCAGTGATCCCTGCGAGGCCACCTCCGACCACAGCGACCCTCCTCATGAGCGGGCTCCCGCAAGCGAGGCGATCGCGACCTGTGCCTTCTCCCCCGCCGACAATGACAAGCGCTGGTCGTAGACCAACACGGGGTTGGCTCCGATCCGGCGGAGCAGATGGTGGTAGATGCCCGACATCGCCCGGCAGGACGCGCCGCTGCGCCAGTCGAGGTACGGGAGCAGACGCCAGCCGAGCGAGTACCAGTCCTGCGCGCGGCCGGCGGCGTACCGGATGTACCCGGCCAGCCGGCCTTGTGGATCGTCGAGGTTGCCGTGCTCGTCGAGTTCGATCAGGACGTCGAAGCGTTCGAGTTCGTCGGCCGGCAGGTAGATCCGGTCGTTGGTCAGGTCCTCGCGGATGTCGCGGAGGATGTTGGTCTGCTGCAACGCGATACCGAGCTGGTCGGCGTACAGGGCGAGCGTCTCGAGGTCGGCCGAGCCCGTCGGGCCGAAGATCGACAGGCACAGCCGCCCGACCGAGCCCGCGACGCGCCGGCAGTACACGACCAGCTCGTCGAAATCACCGATGCGTACGTCGGCAAGGTCGGTCTCCACCCCCGCGACCAGTTCCTCGAAGGCGCCGAGCGGCACCGGGTACCGGCGCGCTGCGTCGGCAACCGCGACGTACACGGGCTCGTCGATATCCCCGAGCCGACCGAGATCCTTGCGTACTCCGGCCAGCGCGGCGCGCTTCTCCTCCAGCGGCAGGTCACCGTCGCCGATGTCGTCGATGCGACGCGCCAATGCGTACAGCGCCGACAGGGCGTTGCGTTTCGGCGGTGGCAGCAGGCGGATGCCGTAGTAGAAGTTGCGTGCCTCGGTCCGGGTGATATCCAGGCAGGCGGCGTACGCCTCCGCAACCGTCTCGCTCAGCTGCGTCATCGAGCGACCGCCTTGACCAGTAAGCGGACGGTAGCGAGCTTGGACGGCTTGGCCTGCCGAGCCAGTACATCGCCGCCGGTACGACGCAACGCCCGGACCGTCGCCTGACCACCGGCCACGAACCCGGCCACGGCTATCCGCGCCCAGCCGTGCAACCGGCCGACGATCGCTGCACCTTCGTCGAGCATCTTCGCGGCCCTCGCAGTCTCGAACATCATCAAGTCGCGCAGTTGCTGTGTCGCCTGAGGTCGATCGAGATCGGTCTCCGCCACGCCGTACGTCGTGAGGTCGTCCTGCGGCAGGTAGATCCGCCCCGCGTGGCGATCCTCGGCGACGTCCTGCCAGTGCTCCACCAGCTGCAGCGCCGTACACACCAGATCCGACAGGCGCTCAGTTTCGGGATCGTGTACGTCGAAGACGCCGAGCACCATGCGACCGACCGGATCGGCAGAGAGCCGGCAGTACCCGACCAGGTCCTCGAAGGTTCGGTAGCGGGTGACCGTCTGGTCCTGCAGGTTGGCCTGGATCAAGTGGTGGAAGGGATCGGTCGGCAGATCGTGCTGCCGGACGATCGGGCGCAGCCTGCGCAGTACCGGATGCTCGGGCTCTTCACCGGCCCAGATGTGGTCGAGATCCACCGAGAACGCGCGCAGCGCCGCCGTACTGTCACCGGCGTAGCTGTCGCCAAACTCGTCGACGGTCCGCGCGTAACCGTAGACAGCGTGCAGCGACTCCCGGTGCGAGGCGGGCAGGAGCTTCAGTGCGACAGGAAAGTTCTCGGTGCGTTCCCTTCTACCCAGTTGCCGGAGGGGGGCGACGTTCTGCAGTCCGTCTGGATGCACAGTTCCATGATGGGAAGCGGTTTCGTGCCAACTCTGCCCCGTTGACGAACATTCGGCAGGCCAGAATTTGTCACAGGATTACAGTTGGCCTCAGTGGGTTCCCCCCGAGGAGTCTTCAATGACCATCGCAACCTTCGACCGGGCACGGCTCGAGGACGCTTTGCTCGACGGACTACCTGACCTGGTGGCCGAAGTGCGGGACCGGCTGGCCGAGCACTGGCCGGACTACGCCGCCTTCCTCGACACCGACCGGGCCGCGGTCGTGAAGCCGGCCGAGCTGTTCGTGCACCGTCTGCTGGACATGTCGATCGCCAACCTGGCCAACCCGGAGCAGACCACCCTCGACCGCGCCGACGAGACGGTCCGACGGGTCTTCGAGGAGATCGGCCGACGCCAGTTGCAGGAGGGCAACGACCTGACCCGACTACTGACAGCTTTTCAGCTCGGGGCCCGGGTGGCCTGGCGGCACGTCGCCGCCACCGCGCTCCGCTTGGACTTCGCGCCGGACAACCTCGCCGCGCTGGCCGACTCGGTCTTCGTTTTCGTCAACCAGCTGTCCTTCTCCGCGGCCGACGGCTACCTGCAGGAGCAGATCGAGGATGCGATGGCGCGCGAACGACGCCGCGAAGACCTCGCCAACCTCCTGCTCTCCGGACGGGCCGGCACGGAGGCGATCCGGACTGCCGCGCAGCAGGCCGCCTGGCGGATCCCGGAGACCGCAGCGGTTGTCATCTACAGCGACGGCGACCAGGAGCCGGCCGGGACGCTGGTGGCACGGCTCGAGCCCGGTGCATTGCCGATTCGTCGCAACGCTGCCGTGGTCGGCGCGATCATTCCGGAACCGTCCGGCCCGGGTCGCCGCCTGCAGTTGAGCCGCGAGCTCGCCGGGATGGGCGCAGTGGTTGGCAATTCGGTCGCCCTGGCTCAGCTCCCGCGCAGCCTGGAGATCGCCCGGATCGCGGTCCGGTTGCGCAACACCGGCGTACTCACGGACGACCCGGTGTTCGCGGACGAGCATCTCGACGCGCTGATCGTCTGGCGGGACGAGGCCCTGGTGGCCGCCTTACGGGAGGAGATGCTCGCGCCGCTCGCCGGCGAGACCGAGGCTGCCCGCGAGCGGCTCGCGGAGACGCTGGCCAGCTGGCTGAAGCACTTCGGCGACCGGCAGGCGATCGCGCACGAGCTGAGCATCCACCCGCAGACCGTCCGCTATCGCATGGCCCGGCTCAGGGCCTTGTACGGCGATCGCCTGGACGACCCCGAATCACGCGCTCGCCTGTTCCTCGCCCTCGAGTGGCCCGGTCCTTAACCGCGCCAACGCCTGGTTGAGCCGGGCGGCCAGCGCCGGACCGTCGATCAGCTGTGGATCGGTCGCGAGACCGATCCCCAGGACGCCTGTCCAGCTCAGCGCACCGACGGCGAGCGGAGTCCCCGGCACCAGCGGCAGGATCGGATACACCCGATCGTGGGGCACACCCGCGAACGACAGCTGTTCGGTCGTGCCGGGCATGTTCGAGACCACCGCGTGCAGGAATCGTTGCCCGTAGACGGTCGGCGCGAACCAGCGCGCGAACGGCTCCGGCACGAGCCGCAATCCGGTCGCCAGCACGAACCGGGAAGCCAGCGCTCGGGTCGGCCGCTGCAGCCGCCTGGTTCGCGCCGACACCTCGGTCAGCAAGTCGTCGAACGGCCGTCCGTCGACCGGCACCTCGACCATGACCGCGGCCGTCGCATTGCCCTCGGCCGCACTGTCCGGCGTACGAACCATCGTCGTCACCGAGAAGCGCAGCTGCCCGTTCACCGCTTGGGCGAGTCCGGGCGCGACGGCGTACACGCTGTCCGCGAGCAGGGCGATCAGCACATCGGTGACACGTACGCCGCGGGCGGACGCGGCCCGTCGTACGACGTCAAGCTCGACCGCCGCGGTGGCGAACTCGCGACGCAGCGAGCTCGGCGGCAGCTTGGCCGCCGTACCGTCGGTTGCGAGTTGGGCGAGGCCGACGGCTGTCGCCACGGCGCGCGTCAGCCGACCGGGACCGGCGCCGGACGGCAGCTCGATCTTGGTCGGCGGCTCGAACAGGCTGAACGTTTGCAGGACCGTTCCGATGCCGTCGGCAATCGAATGGTGGACCAGCACGACCAGCCCGTCGACACCGCCCGGACCGATGTCGCGGACGATCGCGATCCGCCACATCGGACGGTCCCTGGGCATCGGTTGCTCGGCGAGGTCGCCGATGTAACGCAGCAGACCGGCGTACCCGTCGGTGGACCGGTGCTCGACGACGTGCCAGTCCAGGTCGGCTTCGCCGGCCTCGATCCAGCGCGGCCGGCGCCAACGCGACGGCGGTCCGAGCCGTTGGTGCATCCGCGGCAACTGCGCGAAGCCGTCCGCGACGATCGTGCGGACCTCGTCGATCGTCGGGCGTCGGGCCGACGGTTCGAGGACGACGATGCCGCCGACGTGCTGCGGTGCGCCGGTCCGCTCGATATGCAGGAAGAACGCGTCCGCCGACGGTACGACGATGCCTCTCACCGTGGCATCACCTGCTCGCCGAACCGCGCCGACAGCTGCCGGTACAGTCCCGGCGCAAGCGCGCGTACGGCGGGTGCGACGCGCAACCAACGGGGAATCCAGATCTCGGCACGATCGTTGGCGATGCCATCAACCAGCGCCCGCGCGACGTCGGCGACGGGCACCGGGCGGGGGCGCTTGCGGTCGTACGGCCGGCCGCGAGCGCTGAAGAAACCGGTGTCGACGACACCCGGGACGGTCAGGCTCACGAATACACCACTACCACGAATCTCCAGGCGAAGGCTCTCGGCGAAGACGTCGAGTGCGGCCTTCGTGGCGGCATACACGGCTTCACCGGCAACCGCCGTACGACCGGCGATCGAGCCGACCAGCGCTACATGCCCGCCGCGCCGCTCGACCATCGACGGAAGCAAGCACCTGACCAGCTGCAACGGCGCGAGCAGATCCAGCGCGACGAGATGGTCGATCTCCTCGGCCCGCATCTGCACGAACGGCCCGGACCACCCCAGCCCGGCGTTCGCGACCAGGATGTCGATCCGCTCATGAACAGCCAGGGCGGCATCCGCGACCTCGGCAGCGACGCCCGGCAGGGCGAGATCGCCCAGGACAGGTGCTCCGCCTACTCTCGTGGCGACCTCAGCGGTGCGCTCCGCGTCGCGCCCGTGCACCACCACCCGGGCGCCCGCCACCGCGAGCCGTTCAGCAACCGCCGCACCGATCCCCGCCGACGCACCGGTGACCAGCGCAACTTTCCCGTCCAGCCGCATCACACCTCCCGGTCACCAGCATGATGCCAACAGCAACTACTGGGCCAGAGGCGAGGCGCGCGTCGAAGGATCAGGCGCGGACGGCGAGTGCGGTGAGCAGCGCGGAGACGATTCCGCCGTACAGGACGAGCAGAACGATGAACGGGAGCACGCTGCCCACAGGTGCCCGGCCGCGGATGCTCTTGTTGTCGAAGTACGTCAGGCTCGGACCCCAGCCGAACGGCGACAGCGGTGGCTCGCCGTTCGTGCTCCCTGGCAGCCCGTGACCGCCGTACGTCGGGATTGACCCGTCTGGCAACGCAGGCGGCGGCGCCGCCTTCTCCTCAAAAGCCACGCTGTTCCTCCCCAGGAACTACCTGCCGTCGCTCCTCAGCATCCCCAGCCGACAGGTCTCAGGACCCACTCTGCACCACCAATACGAGACCTGGCATCCCACGAATTCCGGGTGTTCACGGACCGTCAACCTGTAGGCACGTGACGTATATGCGCCGGTGCACCGCGACTGGCATCCTCGTGCCGTTCCTTTCCGCCCTGAACTAAGTTCTGAAGGAGCATTCGATGAAAGTGTCCGCCCGCCGCACGCTCGGCGTGGTCCTCGGAACCGCCGCCCTGATCGTCACCTCGGCCGCGTTCGCGTTCGCCGCCCCGCCGCCGCACCTCCCGCAGAACGCCGACGGGTACGAGCAGTCGTTCTCCCCGGCGTACGACTACGACACCGACGGCTGCTACGCCACCCCTGCCATCGGAGCCGACGGCACGCTCAACCCCGGCCTCAACCCGACCGGCGCCCTGAACGGGAACTGCCGCGACCAGTCCGACCTCGACAACTCACAGACCTACTCCCGCGAGAAGTGCAACAACGGCTGGTGCGCGGTCGTGTACGCAAGCTACTTCGAGAAGGACCAGGCGTTGCCGGGCAGCAGCCTCGGCGGCCACCGGCACGACTGGGAGCATGTGATCTCCTGGATCAACCAGGCGTCGAACCAGGTCGAGTACGTGACCACGACGCAGCACTCGAGCCAGGTCACCTACCCGCGCTCGCAGGTCCGCTTCGACGGATCGCACCCGAAGGTCGTCTACCACAAGGACGGCGCGAGCACGCACTTTTTCCGCCTCGCCAACAGCAACGACGAGCCGCCGGAGAACCACTACCACGACTGGCGGTACCCGCCGCTGGTCGGCTGGAACGGCTACCCGAGCACGTCGCTGCGCGACATCCTGATGACCGCCGACTTCGGCTCGGCCACGATCAAGATCACCGACAAGGACGACCGCTTCCGCAACCTGCTGAACGCGTCCAAGCCGGCCGGGATCCCGTTCGATCCCTGGGCCTGACCGGAGAAGGGCGCGCTCAGTCCTGCTGGGCGCGCCCGCCGGGGGTGGTCAGCGAATCCGCGACCAGATCGATCATCGCTTCGTGCCGCTCGGCCGCCGTATCGGCCTGACCGAGCGCGACCGTGTCGAGGAAGACCCGGCTGACCACCAACTCTGCGGCCGTCTGCACGCGGTCCGGCTCGGCGACCACGTCGTCGGCACCACTCAGTACGTCGGCCACCGTCTCGGTCGCCTCCGCGAACAACTCGGCCGCCCGCTCGGCGATCTCCGGCCTGCCCTGCGCTTCCCGGAACACGATGATCCTGGCGGCCCGGTCGTGCTCCAGCTCCTCCGCCATCGTCGCCACGATCGCCTGCAACCGGCGCCGTACGGTCCGGCCGCGGGCGGCGGATCGCAGTACCTCGCTCGGGGACGGGCGCTCCTGCACGATCGCGAGCAGCAGGTCGAGCTTGGTCGCGAAGTGGTAGAACACCAGACCGGACGGTACGCCGGCCTCGTGCGCGATCCGTGCCGTCGACGTCGCGTCGTACCCGTGCTCGGCGAACAGCCGTTCGGCGGTCTCGATGATGACCTGCCGCTTGGTGTGACGCGCGTGCGCGTGAGCAGTCATGCCGTGGGCCTCATGATGCGGCTGGTTCAACGGCTGGCCAGGCCTCGCCCTTCCGCTCGGCGGCCAGCTCGGCGGATCGCCGCAGGGCCTTGAAGACGTAGTCCGGAACCCGCAGCCCGCGCCGGTGCGCGAACATCAGCTCGTACTCGGCGCGCCCGACCTTCTGCGCGTACTCCCGCAGGTCGTCCTCGCCGCCTCTGCTGATGTCCAGGGCGTGCATCACGTCACCGAACTGGGTCCGCTGGAGCTTGTTGTAGGCACCCACAACATCGAACGTACGCTTCCGCAGCCCGCGCGTCAGCCACCGCTGCCAACCGGAGAGTTGCCCCCAAAGCTCCTGCGCGGCCATCTGGTAGTAGGCGAAGTGCCCCGGCTCCTGCCGCTTGATCGGCGCCACCACGGTGGCGGCGATCGCTTTCTCGCCGAGCTCGAGGAGGCCTGCATGAAGCTTGTTGTAGGCAAGCACCGCGGAGCGCTCGGTCGCCAGTCCGGTCAGGTAGTACAGCATCCTGCTGATGTCCTGTACGCCGGGCACCTTGCCGAGCGCGCCGAGCAGCTTGAGCTTGAAGTCGACGTCGGTCAGGTTCGGTTCGTGCGCCTCGATGCCGGCCAGCTCCCGCATCTGGTCCAGGATCAGGCCGTGCCGAGTCTCCTGCGGCATCCACACGTCCGCGTAGAACCGCCGGTCGACCTCGGGCGGGTCCGGCAGCAGGATGTTCAGCTCCAGCACGTTCCGCTCGACCTCGAGCTCAACCCGGGTCATGTACGCCAGCACCGACCCGAAGCGCTCGGCCAGCAGCCGTGGGCGCTTGATCGTGTAGTCGACGCTCTCGAGCGGAATCGGCGGATGTTCCTCGCCCAGACGCTCGACATGGTCGGCCAGCTTGGAGTCTTCCCGCCGCCGACGGCTACGTCGGCGCGGGACGGTGATATCGCTCAACGACATAAGGCGGCACCTCGCTCGTTCGACAGGGATGCCAGCTCGATCCCCCGCAGGCAAGCCTAACAAAGTAACTGACTGATCAGTCAGTCAGACCCTGTGACCCCAGCAACACCGCCCCGCCCCCGCCCCCGCCGCGTTTGGTGGGTAGACCAACAAGAGTGGGGGTTGGCCAACCGGATTCCGGTTGGCCAACCCCCACTGCGGTGGGTATACCCACCAAACGGGTGCTTACTTCGCGAGCGTGTAGCTGACCGTGTCGTTGCGCAGTACGTCGCCGTCGACCTTGACGATGCGCAGCGTGTGCGGCCCGTTCTTCAGGCCGGTCGCCGTGAACACCTGCTGGTTGGTCACGCGGGCATCGCCGTGCAGGTTCACCCGGCGTACCAGCTTGCCGTCGACGAAGACGTCGGCGTTCCCCTGGTCCGGAGCGACCTCGGTGCTCCACGCGACACCCGTGCCGGTGAAGGCGAAGTTGACCGCCGCGCCGTTCGCCGTCGTGGCGTGGATGTCGTCGCGGTAGTCGCCCCGGAACCGGAAGTCCAGCGGCACCGTGCCCGCCGCCAAGGTCGCGAGGTACGCCGCCTTGATCGTCACGACCTTGCCGGCCACCGTGTAGTCGGTGCCCGCGACCAGGTCCTGGCCGGCCTTCGAGATGCCGGCCAGCTCACCGGGATCGCGGCCGAGTTCGACGCTGACGTCGGCCGGGGCGCCCTTGTCGAACGTCGCCGAGTCCGGGTTCAGCAGGCTCTCCTGCCGGATGTTCAGTTTGTCGAGCAGCATGAACTGGCCGGACTTCTTCACCGCGCGGATCGTGTGCGAGCCGTTCGGCAGATCCGAGATGCTGTAGACGACCTGCTGCGGTTTGTTGTGTCCCTGCGACGGATCCAGGTACGTGCTCACCGTCTGCTTGAACTGACCGTCCACGTAGATGTCGACATCACCCTGTCCGGGATCTGTCTCCGTCACGTAGTCGACGCCGGTGCCGACGAAGCTGTACGAGAACGAGTCGCCATCGGTCTCGGTCCACGCCACGTCGTCCTTGTAGTCACCGAGCCCTCGACCCGTGCTCTGGTGCCAGTTGCCGGTGTAGGTGATCTGCGAGTCGTCGTTGTTGACCTCGAGCGTCCGCGAACCCACATCCGCGGTCTTCGCCTGCGAGTCGGTGACCGTCACGGTCAGCGGCTCGGACACTGCAGGCACTTCGTAGTTGTTGTTGCGCTGCCACGCGCCGTCGTACGCGACCCGCAGGTCGTCGTCGTTCACGCGGATCGAAGACGCCTTCTGCGGCGTGACCTTCAGCAGCCGTACGCCGTGGATCGGCACGTCCTTGGCGGTGAAACCGGTCGCGAACTGACCGAGATCCTTCTTCGCCCACAGGTCCCGCACCTTCGCCGTACCGTCCAGGCCGAGGTCGGCCCAGTTGACCGTCATGTCGGCGTCGGTCTGGCCAAGGTTGAACAAGGCAACGGTGTAGCTGCTGTCCGGGTTCAGCGCGAACCACACCTGGCGGTTGGTCTTCGTCGACAGCGGCTGCGCCGGCCGTCCGGCCTGGTTGACCGCGATGACTTCGGGGTTCGTCAGGAGGCTCAGCCCGTAGTCGTCCAGCCGGGTCATGTCGTTGCCGACGTACATCGGCGCCGCCGAGACTGCCCACAGCGTGGCCGCCGTACGACGTTCGTCCTTCGTGAGACCGTCCATCTGGCCGTTGCCGACGTCGAGCGAGTCGAGGTCGTTCCAGCCGCCCGGTCCTGCGTGGCGCCACCAGTCCGCCAGCTTCGGGAACAACCGGTTGATGTTCTGCCACTGCGTGAGCGCGACGCCCGGGCAGTAGCACTCGACGTCCCACTCGATCCGCCACCCGTTCGCGTACTGCTTCCAGGTGTCGGCGTAGTTGATGTCGAGCGCCCAGGACAGCTCGAGCCAGATCTTGTGCCGAGCCAGCGCCGACGACCAGGCCTTGACGTCGTCGCGGGCGTCGACCGACAGGTCGCTGATGCCCGAGCCCGGCGTGACGCTGTCGAACTTCAGGAAGTCCAGGCCCCAGGAGCCGAACAGGTCGGCGATCGAGTCGATGTACTTCTGCGCGCAGGGCTTGGAGAAGTCGATCTTGTAGCCGATGCCCCAGTAGTCCGCCTTCTGCAGTGGCTGCACCGGCAGGTCACCGGTCTTGCACTCGGGAGCGCCGTACACCGGGAGGTTGGCGTCGATGACCTCCTTGCCGATACCGGGGATCGCGTACAGGCCGACCTTCTGGCCGTTGGCGTGGATGTGGTCGATCACCGCCTGCAGCCCGTTCGGGTAGAGCTTCTTGCTCGGCACCGGCCGGCCGTACGCGTCGATACCGTCGTTCCAGCCGGCGTCGATGTTGATGTTCTTGTACCCGTACGGCTGGAGCTTGGCGTGCATCGCGTCGGACTGCTTGATCAACTGGTCCGCGGAGATCCAGTTCCCGGCGCCGTCGTACACCTGCATGCTGTAACTGCTCCACCCCATGTAGGGGTGCAGTGCGATATCGCCGGCCGGGCCGCCGGACTCGACGTTGGTGGTCGTGACCGCCGGAGCCCGTACGGCCTGCTGCGGAGCAGCCGTCTTTGGCGCGATCGGAGGCGTCGTCTGGGGTGCTGCTGCGGACGTTGTAGCCGTCAAACCTGCCGGCAGCAGTACGGCGGCGACGAGACCGGTAAGCACGGTCCGCACCTTCCTGCTCCGAACGGATCTGGTCATGGCGGTGACCTCTCTGAGAGAACCGAATCGGATAGGATATTGGTTCTATTTACTTAACCGTGTCAAGATTCTGTGCGATATCGGCCCGGATTACTTCCAGGTCCCCGGTCCGTTCGAGCCTGCGTCGTACTCGTCGAGGGGTACTTCGCCGGCGCGCCACGCGGCGAGGACAGGCTCGACGATCTCCCAGCACCGCTCGGCCACGTCACCGCGCACCGACAGGAGTGGGTCGCCACGCAGGATGCCGCTCAGCACCTCGCCGTACGGGAGGACCGAGGAGGACGGGAGTGTCGCGTCCAGGAAGACCTGGCCCATCGTGTACGGGCCGTCGACACCGAGCGCCGGGACGGACAGGGACAGTTCGCCCGGGTTCAGCCCGATGCGGAGCGTCTCGCCGTCGCGCGCGCCGTTCAGACCGGAGGGCAGGTGCCGCAGCGGCTTGAACTTGACCACGATCTCCTTGCGCGCGACCCCGAGCGCCTTGCCCGAGCGCAGGGTGAACGGCACACCGGCCCAGCGGTTCGTGTCGACCTCGACCGTCACCTCGGCCAGCGTCTCGGTCCCCCGCTCCGCGTCGACACCGTCCTCGTCGGCGTACGACGGAACCACGCGATCGTCCGCGATGCCCGCGGAGTACCGCGCCCGTCGACCCGCCTCGATCGCGGAGCCGCGGTAGAGATGCGTACTGCGCAGCGCACGCGCCATCTCGCTGCGCACCTCGACGGCGTCCATGGTCGCCGGTGCGTCCATCACGAGCAGTGCGAGGACGAGCAGCAGGTGGCTCTGGATCATGTCGACCAGCGCGCCCGCGTTGTCGTAGTACTGCGCGCGTCCCTCGAGGCCGAGCGTCTCGTCGTACACGATCTCGACGCTCTCGATGTGCTCGGCGTTCCAGACCGGCTCGAACAGTCGGTTCGCGAACCGCAGGCCGATCAGGTTCAGAACCGCTGTGCGACCGAGGAAGTGGTCGACGCGGTGGACGTTCTCCTCGGGCACGAGCGAGCCGACCAGCTGGTTGAGCGCGGCGGCGGACTCGGCGTCGGTGCCGAACGGCTTCTCGAAGGCGAGCTCGGTGCCTTCCGGCAGCTCGACGTCGCGGAGCTTCGCGACGATGGCCGTCGTCACCGCCGGCGGCAGCGAGAAGTACAGGACCGGCGCGGGGCCCGCGAGCTCGAGGAGCGCCCGGAGGTGCTCGACATCGGTCGGGTCACCGGCGACGTACTCCGTCGTTGCCAGCGTGTCCGCGGCCGCCGAACTGATCTCGCCGCGGGACTCGAAGGCGGACCGGACCCGGTCCGTCCACTCGTCCGGCGCGAGCGGAGAGCGCCCGGTCCCGATGATGCGCACACTGGTCGCCCGCGGTCCGGCGAGCAGACTGCCCAGACCCGGCAGCAGCAACCGCGAGCTCAGGTCGCCGCTGGCGCCGAAGATGACCAGGGTTCGTTGGCCGGTATGTTGACCTGCAGCCGCCGAGGTTCGCTCGCCCGGTAGCAGGGCCGCATGCGTTGTGATGATGCCTCCCAAGACACGTGGCTCATCCGTGGAGCCACACCCAAAGACGCAACCGCGCCGAGGGTAATCGCATTCCCCCTACGGGACGGGCGTTATCTCAGGGGCTGGGTAGGGTGAATCCGGGAGGCCGAGATTCCGCCAGACGAACCGCGGGACCCGGGCCAGGAACCCGCGGAGGAACTCCGAGCTGTGCGCGATCGCGGGCTGGCTGTGCTCGCCGGGCGAGAACCAGGCCCACTCCTCCTCGATCCGGAACGACGCCGGCGGGTTCGCCATCAGGTACTGCATCTGGCGCGGGTGGATCACGTCGTACGCGAATTTCGTGTCCTGCGAGTGCACCGCGAACTGCCGGTTGAACGCCTCGCTCTCGAAGCTGATCCCGCCGCCCCACCCCTTGGGCCCGACCTCCAGTCGCGGCATCCAGATCGGCAGTTGGAACCCGAGAATCGGCTCGCTGTGGTTCTCGGTCACCGTCCGGGTCTGCGTGCGGCCCTCACTGTCGGTGTACGACTCCGTCCGCGTCGTCTTCCAGTGGTGGGTGAACGCGACGAACGGCGGCCCGTCGCCGTCCCGACCGCGGATCACTTCGCTGGTGCTGTGGGCGTGGCCGCCACGGTTCACCGGCGTGAACTCCAGCAGGCTGTCGTCGACACCGACCCAGTACCAGTCCGGGTGGTGATAGAAGGTCAGTCGCGCCTGCGGCTCGGGCTGGATCCAGCGGTCGAGCGGCGTGGCGTCGATCGCCGCCGCGACGGCGCCCAGCTGCTCCAGCCAGGCGGCGAGCAGTTCGGGCTTCTGCCGCGGCGGATCCAGCACCACGAGCTGATCGCTGTCGATACCCACGTTCAACCCCGGCAGGCCTGAGTTTGACATGGCCATCGCACTCAGCTGCGAACACACCTGCGGATTCATCACCTCCGCGGCGAAGTCCGGCTCGAGTGCACCGACCTGCCAGCCCGGCCCGAGCTGCGGCGGAGCGGGCACGGCGTGCGCGAGGACGCCGTACCGCGGCCGGGTGTCGCCGCCGGTGATCCACAACTCGGGGAGGCGGCGCGACAACGTGACCATGCCGACCCAGCCCGACCAGTGCGAGGTGCTGTACTCGATCACCTGGAACGGACGACCCAGAGCGGTCAGACCGGTGATCTGGTCATCGGGCTTGCGGACGAAACCGAGCCCGAACGGCGGATTGCCGAGCCGGGCGACGGCGTCGAACGTCGGGCTGTTGACGAAGTTCCAGCCACGCTGCCGCAGCGAGTCGATGTACCGCTGCCGGCGTACGAGCGCGACGATGCCCCAGGTGAGTCCGGCCGCGAACAGCACGATCACGACCACCACGAAGAGCTTCATCGCGCCACGATAGCTGCGCGAGGGGATCAGCCGAGGGCACCCGGAAGCGGCTCGGCATGGATGATCTGGAGGCGGCTGACGGCGCGGGTGAGGACGACGTACAGGCGGTGCAGGCCGCGGGGCTCGGCCGCGACGATATGTGCGGGCTCGGCGACGATGACGGCGTCGAACTCGAGGCCCTTCGCGAGCGTTGCCGGCACGCAGACGAGCCGGACCGTGTCGATCTCGTCCTCGGTCTCGCCGATCAGCGCCACCTCGAGGCCTGCGGCAGCGATCGCATCCCTGAGCGCCGCGACCTGATCGTCCGCGGCGATGAGGGCGACCGAACCTTCGCCGGCCAGCGCGGACTTGCACGCCGCGATGACCTCGTCCGCGAGCGTCGACTCACTGGCCGGTACGACGCTCAGCGCGTCGGCGACCGTCCGGACGCCGCTCGGCGTACTCAGCGTCGGAGCGATCTCGGGAAGCAGCTTCGCCGCGAAGCGGATGATCTGCTCGGGCACGCGGAACCCTCGGTCGAGCTCCGCCACGACACCGTCGCTCTTGTCGAGATGACCGAGGACGCGGTCCCACGAACCCGCGGCCCACGGCGTCGTCGCCTGGGCCAGATCGCCCAGCACCGTCGCCGAACCGGTCCGGCAGCGTCGGCCCAGTGCGCGCAGCTGCATCGCCGACAGGTCCTGCGCCTCGTCCAGGACGAGGTGACCGAGCGATCCGGTCCGCCGTTCGATCAGGTCCTCGAGCTCGTCGAGCAGGACGGTGTCCGCGAACGACCACTTCGCCGACTTCCAGGACCGCGCCGGCTTGGTCCACAACAGCGCCGTACGTTCCTCGTCGGTCAGCGCCGGAGCGGCCTGGGCCAGGAAGTCCGCGTTGGAGAACAGACGATGCAGGATCTGCTCGGGTGCGACGCGCGGCCAGACCGAGTCGAGCACATCCTTCACCGGCTTCGAGCGCGCGACCGCGTTCTGCACGCGGTCGTCCGGTGACTCCGCCCGCTCCTCCATCCGGACCAGGACGACGTGTGCGATCCGCTGCGCGAGCGCGTTCCGGCCGGGCGCGTACCGGGTCGACTCGCGCAGGTCCGACACGATGTCGACGACCTCGTAGTCGTGCACCCGGTAGCGCCGGGATCCCTTGCTGTAAAGGACTCCCTCGGTCGGGGTACCGACGTACGACCACAACGCGCGCCGCAGTACGTCGGCCATCCGGGCGTCGCCCTTCAGCCGCTCGGCCTCCACGTCGTCGATCGCCCCGGTCGGCCGGGTGAGCAGCTCGTCGATCGTGATCTGCCGTACGTCGACCTCGCCGAGCGCGGGCAGGACCTTGCGGATGTACGACAGGAACGAGCGGTTCGGGCCGACGATCACGACGCCGCCGCGGCCGAGGCGTTCACGTTCGGTGTAGAGCAGGTACGCGACCCGGTGCAGACCGACGGCGGTCTTGCCCGTGCCCGGCGCGCCCTGCACGCAGACGCTCGGATGCAGCGGCGCGCGGACCAGGTCGTCCTGCTCGGGCTGGATCGTGGCCACGATGTCGCGCATCGGCCCGGTGCGCGGCCGCTCGATCTCGGCTCGCAGGAAGGCATCCGCCTGATCCGTCTCGACGACGCCGGTCAGCGGCTCGTCCTCGAACCCGGTCAACTCGGCATGGTCCGAGAACCCGTAGCGGCGACGCATCAGCACCCGCTGCCGGTCGCTCCGGGTCGCCCGGTAGAACGGCACCGACACCGGAGCACGCCAGTCGATGACCAGCGGTACGCCGCTGCCGTCGTGCACATGCCGGCGGCCGATGTAGATCTGGTCGAGGTCCGGGATGGTGCCGTGCTCGTAGTCGAGCCGGCCGAAGAACAGCGGTACGTCGGGCAGGTCGAGAAGCGCGTGGGTGCGCATCTCCTTGGCCCGCTGGTTGGCCTCGTTGGTGAAGCGTTCGTCGTTGTCCTCGCCACCGATCACCGGGACGTCGCGGTCGACGACCTCGGCGTACATGCGGTGGAGCGCGGTCTGGGCAGTGGTCAGGAAGGCCCGTTCGGCCTCGAGTTCGGCCATGGCAGAGTGCCTCGAATCGTGAGCATGGGTCCCGCCCCGGAGCTGATCCATCCGGTTCGATTCGATCCCGAAAAAGACAGGCCCGCGACGCTACCAGCGACGTCGCGGGCCTGCCACCCAATTACTGCCTCACCAAGCGGTCAGCCGATCAGTTGTCGTTCTCTCCTGCTGGGATGATCGCGCCCGGTACGTCGTTCGGCGCGACGATCTTGGTCTCGCCGGGGTACGGCGTCGACCAGTTGTGCGCCTCGTACCAGTCGTAGTGGTTCATCTGCGACGGGTTCGCGAAGTCGGCCTTGGCGTTCGGGCCGGTGGTCCGCTGCTGGTCCTTCCACGCCGACCAGGTCGCGGCCATCGCGGTCATGCTCGCCGGAACGGCGGCCGTGGGTGCCGGCGCGACGTTCGGGTTCTGCGCCGCGGGAACGTCCGCGCCACAGGTCGGCAGCGGGCTCACGCCGCCGGTCAGCGAGGTCCGGTTCGGGACCGCGGTGAACGGGGTGTAGTCCGGCTTGTTGGTGAACGCGCCGAACATCGGGGTGGCCGCGGTGTCCTTCTGGTTCATCGGGTGGATCCCGAGGATCTGCTCGATGGTCCGCATCATCATGATCTGCGTGTAGTAGTGGCTGTCCGTGACGCCGTGCTGCGCGTACGGGCTGATGATCTGGATCGGCGCCCGGTGCCCGTCGACGTGGTCGAGCCCGGCCTGCGAGTCGTCCTCGACGATGAAGATCGCCGAGTCCTTCCAGTACTTGCTGTGCGTGATCGCGTCAACGGTCCGGCCGACGGCCAGGTCGTTGTCGGCCACCTGCGCCGGGCCGTTCGCGGTCCCGCCGGTGTGGTCGTTGGAGTACCAGAACATGTTCAGGTTCGCCGGACCGTTCTTCTTGAAGTCCTTCTCCCAGACCTGTTCCTTGTAGATGTCCGGCACCGTGGTGTCGAACTGCGGGAAGCCCTGGACCGCCACGTTGTTCAGCGACGGGATCGCCGAGCCGACCTGGATCGGGTACTTCGTGTCGGCACCGCCCTGCATCTGCTTGGTGTCGCAGTACAGGTTCTGCCAGCTCGCACCAGCCGGCTTCTTCTCGATCGACAGGAACTCGCCGTAGTCCTTGACGCTCTTGCCGGCCGCCTGGGCCCCGGTCCAGATGAAGCCGCTGGCCTGGTGGCCGAGGGCATCGTTCTCGGTGTCGTAGCTGCGCAGGTACTCACCGGCCGAGGACTCGGTGTACTCCGGGTTGTCGGCCTGCATCAGCCAGTTGTGACCCTCGGCGGAGTTCGTGCCGACGTCGTAGGTGTTGTCGTACAGCCCGAACTGCTTGGCCAGCGCGTGCTGGTTCGGCGTCACGTTCTCGCCGTACTGCGTCAGCGCCGGGTCGCCGTTGCCGGTCGGGATATCGCCGTACACCTGGTCGTAGGTGCGGTTCTCCTTGACGAGCAGGAACACGTGCTTGATCGTCGAGGGGTCACCGAGCTTGGCCGGGACCGCGACCGGGGCGCGGTGCCCCTTGTCGGTGGCCAGCTGGGCCGAGTTCTTGGTCCAGCCGTTCTGCGCGAAGACCGTCGCGGTGTACTTCGAGATCGCGTGGTCGTCGGGCAGCTGGAACTTGGTCAGGCTGGACGTGGTGTCGTGCGTACCGTGGCCGGCGGCCGTGGTGTCGCGACGGGCGTCGATACCGCGGGTGTTGGAGACGACGATGTCCTTGCCGACCTGGGCGAGCTCGGCCGGGAAGTAGTCGGTCGGCAGCAGACCCACGTAGCTGACCGGCTCCAGCGGGTTGCGGAACTTGTAGACCGCGACCGCGTTCGCGCGGCCGAGCGACACCAGCAGGTGCCCGTCGTCGGTCAGCGTGATGCCGTCGGGCTCGTAGCCGACCTTGGCCTCGGCCCACGGCTGGGTGGTGATGGTCTGGGCGACCTTGTCCCACTTGGTGTTGATCACCGAGACCGTGTTGCTGGAGGTGTTCGCGACGAACACGGCGCCGTTCTTGGCGTACACCGCGGTCGGGTGCAGACCGACCGGGATGCTGCCGACCGCGGCGGCCGGGTTCTTCGTGTCGATCACGCTGACCGTACCGGTCGTGGTGATCGAGTTCTGGTTCGCGACGACCGGCGTGCCGTACGAGTCGAGCGTCGTGTCGCCGGGCTGCGCGGTCCGGCCGCCCTCGTTGCTCACGTACAGCTTGTTGCCGACCATCACCATGTCGCGCGGCGCGTTGCCGGTCGCCCAGCTCTGCGTGATCGTGCCGGTGGCGGTGTCGATCGCGACGACCCGGTTCTGGCCGTTCACCGCGGCGTACGCCGTCTTGGAGTCGGCCGAGAAGACGACCTCACTGGCGAGCGCGTGCTTGGCACCGTCGGCGGCGATCGTGACGAACGTCGGGTTCGCGAGCGAGCCGTCCGCGTTCACGTCGAACCGGCGGTAGCCGTCGGTCTGGCCGAGCCACAGCTGCTTGCCGTCGGGCGAGTACGTCGGGCCTTCCTGGCCGATGTCGTTGCCCGGGATCTTCAGGTCCGCGGCGGCGTTGTTGCCGACGTACTGCTGGACCTTCCAGTTCTTCAGGTCGACGATCGCCAGCGC
Source organism: Kribbella pratensis (assembly GCF_004365355.1). Taxonomy (GTDB): domain Bacteria; phylum Actinomycetota; class Actinomycetes; order Propionibacteriales; family Kribbellaceae; genus Kribbella. The sequence goes on from NZ_SODP01000001.1 coordinate 2,708,980, forward strand.
CATCCCGCCGTCCGTCACGCCGGCGGCCAGGTGGCTGCCGTCCGGACTCGTGCTGGACGACATGATCTTGCCCTTCTGGAGGACGAGACGGTCGCCGATCGGCTTGATGTACTGGTCGGACGAAACGACCTGACCCTTGTCCGTGACCTGGCCGACCTGGTCGTGACCGAAGCCGGTCGTCGAGGCGACCGCGGTCCCGGCCAGTGCCACCGCGATCGCAGTAGTACCGGCTGTCACCAGTGGTACTCTGCGTCGCAAGGGGCTGGACGGACCCTTTTCGTCACGCCTGCGGCGGCGTGTTACCTGCATGGGATTGATCCCTTCGGGTTGGCCTTACTTGGCAGGTAGCAGTTCGATGTTGCCGTCGAACTGCCACAGTGGGTTCGGTTCGTCCCCGGACGGGGTCCGGACCAGGAAGAAGCCGTTCACTTCTTTCGGTCCGTCCCCGTCGGACACGTACCGACCGAGTGGGTTGATGTCGAGCTGGTAGATCGCCGAGCCGGCGACCTCCACCCCTGGGATGTGCCAGCTGATGACGCACCGCCAGTCGTTGCCAGGCCCCTTCGCGGCAACCTGGTCCCCGCCCTTGGTGCATTCCGCGGCGCTCTGCAGTTGCTCCTCGGTGACATCGGCCCGATTGAGCTGCTTGGTCTGCAGGCGGTAGAGATGCGCGAATTCGGTCGCGACGGCCTTCTGCACCTTGTCCTGGTCGATGCCCGAACCGACGCCGCTCACCGGAGCGATGACCGCGGTGCTGACCACGAGCAATCCGACGAGGGGCAGCAGGCCGGCCGTCAACGCCCGGCGGCCGGAGCCGTCGTTCGTCGGGTTCGTGAAGTCACGGCGTACGAAGAGGAAGTAAGCGAGGCCAGTGGCGACGATCGTCCAGACCAGGCTGACCGCGACGCCGATCAGCAACGGCCCGCGCTGTGCCGGGCTCGTGAAGAGGCCGTTCCAGCTGATGAAGGCGTAGCCGGGAAGGGCGAGGCGGAACGCGACCGGGACCGGGAGTTGCTGCACGATCTGCATCGCCAGCGCAACCACTGCCGGGAGAAGCAGGCCCATCGGCGACCGGCCGAGTGCGACCGAGCCGAGCAGGCCGATAGCGGCCAGGGCCAGGGTCGGAGCAAGTGCACACAGCCAGGCGAGCAGGACCGCCCCGGCCGCGTGGCCCGGCGAGAGCAGATGTCCGTCGAGTCCGATCAGCTCGCGGTTGCCGACAACCAGCAGGCCGCTGACCGTGCTGGAGACAACCAGTCCGATCACCAGCACGAGGATGATGCTCAGACTGGCCAGTGCCTTCGAGACGAAGATCCGGCGCGGCGAGCGCACCGCGACCAGCAGGTGCCGCCAGGTGCCGAGGCGGTCCTCGGACGCGAACACGTCACCGGCGACCAGCGACGTGAGCAGCGGCAGCGCCCACGATCCCGAGAAGCCGAGCAGGACCAGTGGACCGGCCCAGCCGGTCGCATGCATCATCCGGCCGAACAGAGTGTCGACCGGGAGCGAGGCCTGCTGGCTGATGATCGCGACGAAAGCCGCGGGGGCGAGCCAGCACGCGATGATCAGGACCCGGACGCGCCACTGCGAGAGCAGTTTGACGAGTTCGAAGCGATACCCGCGGGAAACCGGGACCTTGCGGACCACAAGCGTGCCGGCAGTGACGGCACTGGTGTCGGTGGCGGCGGTAGCCGTCATCAGTTGTTCTCCTGCTGCTCGGTGAGGGCGAGGAAGGCTGCTTCGAGGGGCGATACGACCGGCGCGAGTTCGCGGACGGCGATCTCTTCCTCGACGAGCCGCTTCACGAATTCGTCCAGCGCCGGGATCGTCGCCGAGATCACCAGCAACTCGACTCCGTCCTTGACGGTGTCTTCGTCGCGCAGCCGGATCCCGTTCGTCTGGCGGGCGATCCGGCGGGCGGCCGCCGGGTTCGAGGTGAGAACCCGGTAGTCGAGCTCGCTGTCCTCCGAGGCCAGCTTGCTGATCGGTCCCGAGAACGCGACCCGTCCGGCCGACAGGATCGTCACCTCGGAGCAGAGCTGCTCGACGTCGTCCATCCGGTGACTCGAGAGCATCACCGCCGTACCGTCCGCGGCCAGGCGGGTGAGTACGCCGTACACGTGCTTCTTGCCGGCCGGGTCGAGGCCGTTGGACGGCTCGTCGAGAATCAGCAGCCTGGGCTTGGTGAGGAGCGCGGCCGCCAGGCCGAGGCGCTGGCGCATGCCGAGCGAGAAGCCGCGGACGCGGTCGTCGGCGACATCGGTGAGGCCGACCTGGGCGATGGCCTCGTCGATGTTCATCGTCTGCGTCTCGTCACCGCGCAGCGCGGCCAGGGCCGCGAGGTTCTGTCTGGCGGTCATCGACGGGTACAGGCCGGGACCGTCGACGAAGCCGGCGACCCCTACCGGTACAGCGAGGGCTCGGCCGACCGGCGTACCGAGGATTTCGAGCGTGCCGCGGTCGGCGACGGCGAGTCCGAGCAGCAGGCCGAGGAGCGTGGTCTTGCCGGCGCCGTTCGGTCCGACGATGCCGTGGATCTGGCCTGGTGCGACGTCGAGGTCGACGCCGTCGAGCGCGACGACCTCACCGAAGTACTTGGTGATTCCGCGAGCACGGACAGCGGGCGGTGTGTCCATGGTGAATACATTAGTAACCGATGTACGGCGAGGTGAAGACCGAGCGTTAACAAATGGCGAACTGGAAGCGGCTCTTTCGGCCAAACGTCTCAGCGGCTTCTCAGTTGCCCTCTCGGCGGCCCTCTCAGGGGCCTTCCAGCGGCCCTAGCGTCGTCGCTCCGGATCAATGTAGAGGAACGTCGGGCCAGCCACCGTGTCGTCGTCCTCGCTCAGCTGCATGAGCTTGAGCGCCCCGGCCCTCAGGCCGTACATCGCCCGGACAGAGTCGCGGATCAGGGCCGGCTCACCGGTGAACGCCTGCTCGAGGACGTACAGCAGCGTGCAGTACGAGTCGTCGAACTCCTCCTGCGCGGCGCGGATCTGCGCGTTGTCCGATCGGTGCGGGCTCGGCTGCATCGGGGATACTCCGGCGAGGTCCAGCGCGACCGGCTCGCCGGTCGGACCGGACTGCGGGGTGTCGCCGCGCCGGTAGCGCCGGCCGAGCTCGAGCTCCTTGAACCGGAAGTAGTGCGCGACCTCGTCGCGGTCCGGGTGGAAGATGTCGTGGTCGCCGTCCCAGACCTCGCCGCGCGACGTGCCCTCCCCCTGCTCGACGATCTCGTCCAGTGCGGCCAACGCCGACGCGAGATCGGTGACGGGCTGCACTGTGCCGCCGGTGTGATGGAACGCTCCCACCGTCACCTGACGCGCCGGGTCGCCGGAGAACACCTTCTCCTCGCCGAGCGTCTCGCAGAGGTACCGCAGACCTTCCTCGATCGCGTCGTAGAACTGCGCAATCGTCTCGTAGTGATCGCTCTGCGCCGCTGAGCCCGGCGCTTCGGGCTTCTCGAGCCGCAGGAACATCTCCAGCGCCTCGGGACCGAACGGCAACAGCGACAGCTCGACCTGACCGTGCGGAAGCCGGCGCGGGTACCCGGGCAGCATGCCCGGATAGTCCAGCCGCGGTTCGCCGCCGACGGCGTTCAACAGGTTGGCCGTCAGCGAGAGGTGGATCATCTCCTCGACGAACACGCTGCTCACCAGCTCGACCGCATCCGGGTTCCGCGCCGGGTCCAGGGAATAGAGCGCACACAGGTACGGCGGGAGTGTGGCGTGCTCTAGCTCGATCGCCCACTGCAGGTGCTGATGAAGGTCGTCAACGGTCTCGATGCGCTGGCTCATACCCGTTAAGACAGAGCAGCCCCCTGCCGTGTGACCGTCACACACCACCACGCTGACCGGTCTTTCCTGCAGAGATCCACTACCGACTGGAAGGTGACCTTCGATGACCGATACGACCGAGCAGCGGTCCACGACCTGGCAGAACGCGTTCACGATGTTGCAGGAGATCGAGCCGCCGTTCGTCCCCGAGGGCTTTCATGCGATGACGGTGGTGATCGACTATGCCGCGGCGATCCGGGTGCGCCGCCGCACCGGCACTCCGGGCCGGCGTTCGGGTACGTCGTCGAAGGCGAGATGTTGTTCGAGCTGGAGGGTGAGGCGCCGCGGGTGATCAAGGCGGGTGAGGCGTTCTGGGAGCCGGGTGGTGACGTGATCCACTACAGCGACGGCAACAACCGGTCCGACATCCCGCTGAAGTTCACCGTGACGATGCTGTGCGCGCCGGACGGGCAGATGATCACGCTGGTCGGTGAGGACGAGCTGGCTGAGCGTGCGGATCGGCGGGTGCGGGCCTAGCGGTAGGCGCGGGCCTGGAGTTCGAAGAGTTCGGCGTACCGCCCGCCCGCTGCGAGCAGGTCGGGGTGAGTGCCGAACTCTTCGACCCGGCCGTCGTGCATGACGACGATCAGGTCGGCCATCCGGACGGTCGAGAACCGGTGTGAGACCAGGACCGTGATCCCGCCGGTCTCAGCCGCGGCGACCTTCGCTGCCTCGGCGTACTGCTCGTAGAGCCGGTGTTCGGCCTCCGGGTCGAGCGCTGCGGTCGGCTCATCGAGCAGCAACAGCAGCGGGCGTTCGCGCATGAACGCACGGGCCAGCGCGAGCCGCTGCCACTGGCCGCCGGACAGCTCGACGCCGTCGGTGAACTTCTTGCCCAGTTGAGAGTCCAGACCGTGCGGCAACCCGGCGATCACCGACTCCGCATCTCCGCGCGCGATCGCGGTGTGGACTGCGTCCTCGTCGCCGGCCCGCGCCACGTCACCGATCGCGACGACCTCGCGCGCGGTCAGCTCGAACTTCACCAAGTCCTGGAAGCCGGCCGAGAGCTGCGATCGCCACTCGTCCGGCTGGATCGTCGCGAGGTCCACGCCGTCGATCCGAATGCTTCCGGTCGTCGGGTCGTACATCCGCGCGAGCAGCTTGACCAGGGTCGTCTTCCCGGCGCCGTTCTCCCCCACCAGCGCGACCGCCGCACCGGCCGGCAGCGTGAGGCTGATGCCGCTGAGCACAGCGGATTCCGAGCCAGGGTAGGAGAATCCGACGTCTCGCAGCTCGATCCCCGAGGTGAGACGCTCCGGGGCCGGGGTCGCGCTGGAGCGCCACGAGTTCTGCTTCGCGTACTCGCGCAGCCAGTCGTAGCGGCTGAAGCTGCGCACGACCTCGCCCACCCAGTACACGTTCTGGGCGATGCCGCCGGTCATCTGATCGACCTGCGGCGCGAGCAGCAGCACCAGTACGACGTCGCCCGCGGTGGCCTGCCCGTCCCGGGCCAGTGCGATCACCCAGACGATCGCGGCGGCGTACGCGAGGCCGAACACGAGCCGCACCGAGCCGTCGACCTTCCCGCCCCAACGCGCAGCGGCAACGCGGCGCTCGAACCGCTCGGTCTGCAGCGCGAAGATCCTGTCGAGCAAGACCTTCCCGAGTCCGAACACCCGCAGCTCGAGACCGGTCCGCGGATCCTTCGCCACCTCGATCAGCCGGTCGACCAGGCGCTCCTGCGGCAGCGAGTCCTCCCACGCCTTCTGCTGCCGAGTGCTGCTCAGGTACGCCGACCAGATGCGCGCGCCACCCAGCAACGGGAGAATCAGCAACAGCGGATGCACGGACCCGAGCAGCGCGAGGACCGTCACGGTGTTCGTCACCGTGGCGAAGGCCCACAACAGCACCTCTGCGCCGACGCCCATCCGCCAGGCACGTTCACGCACCAGCTCGAGCCGGTCGGCGACATCTGGCCGCTCGTGGTGGGACAGCCCGGGGATCCCAGCCGTCACGTCCAGCAGGTCCGCGTGCACGCGACCGGCCATCCGCTCCTGCGCGGTGTCCTGCAACGGCCATCCCAGTCCGTCGGCGACGAACGAGATGGCGAGGCAGCCGACGATGATCGCGATGCCGAGAGCGATCGTGCTCGACTGGTCCGACGCGATCCCGTCGACGAGCCGGCTCACGCCGTACGTCTGGATCGGTGCGGTGATGGCGCGGGCCGCGACGAGTACGGCCGAGATCGTCATCAGCCCGGGCGCCGCGCGGAACGACGTACCCAGCCAGAGGGCGAGGATGCGGAACGTCTTAGGCATCGACAGCCTCCGGTCCGGTCACGTAACGCTCGGCCTGCAGGCGGAACATCGCGGCGTACTCGCCGTCCTCGGCCAGCAGCTCCTCGTGCGTTCCGTCCTCGACGATGCGTCCGTCCGAGAGCACACAGATCCGGTTGGCGTTGCGCACGACCGAGAACCGGTGCGAGATGATCAGCGACGCCACGCCGGAGGTCAGCTCGAGATACCGCTCGACCAACTCGGCCTCGGCCCGTACGTCGAGGGCCGCGGCCGGCTCGTCCAGCACCAGCACGCCCGCGCCGGCATGGACGGCGAACAATGCCCGGGCCAACGCGACCCGCTGCCACTCCCCACCGGACAGGTCGACGCCACCGTCGAACGTCTTGTCCAGCACGGTGTCCCACCCCTTCGGCAGACCCCGCACGACAGCGTCGATCCCGGACTCGCGGGCGACCCTGGCCAGCGTCAGCTCGTCCCCTGCACGCTCGACCGCACCGAACACGACGTTGTCCGTGACCGACAGCGGGAACCGCAGGAAGTCCTGCACGATCGCCGCGACCCGGCGCTGCCAAGCCGCCAGATCGAGCTCCGCGAGATCGACACCGTCTACCAGGATCCGCCCGCTCGTCGGCTTGTACCCGCCGCCGAGCAGCTTCACCAAGGTGGACTTGCCGGCGCCGTTGATGCCGACGAGCGCGAGCGCCTCGTGCGCGTGCAGCGTGAGGTCGAGGCCACGCAGTACGTCGACCTCCGACCCGGGATAGCGGAAGCTGACGTTCTCGAAACGGATCTCCCGAGCCGGCATCGTCTCGATGCGGTGCTGGAGGTCCGCGACCGGCTCCGGGTGCCGCTCGGCGATCGTCTGCGGCAGGTCCCGCATCGCGCGGTACGCCGAGAGTCCGCGGCGGACCTGCACCACGCCGTACCCGTTGTTGGACTGTCCGATCGCGAGGATCGCGGGCAGGGTGGTCGCGACCTGGGTGAGCGGCAACGAGCCGTTCAGCGCCGCGCGGCCGACGGCGACGATCGCGATGCCGTTGGCGATCAGGTGCACGCCGCCGATCAGGATCGAGAACTTCACGTTCTGGCGGCGACGGGCCCAGACCGGGCGGTAGCCGGCCGTCCAGTCGGAGACATACCGCTCGACCAGCCAGTTGTGCAGACCGAAGACCCGCAGCTCCTTCGGGGCGTCGCGCATGCCGAGGTTGAACAGGTAGCTCGCGCGGCGCTGCTCCTCGGTGTTGCCCCACCAGGTGTCGATCTCACGCTCGACCAGACGTCCGCCGTACCACTCCAGGATCAGCGTCATCGCGACCAGCATGGCCGCGACCCACCAGGCGAACATCGCGCCGACGATCACCGCGGAGCCGATCAGCGTGATCCGGCTGGCGAGCAGGTACGGCAACTGGCTCATGCCTTGGGCGAGGTGGAATCCGCCCTTGCCCTTTGCACGCTCCTGCACATCCAGGACCTCGGCGTCCTCGAGGTGCTGCACGCGACGCGGGCGGAGCAGCGGCTCGGTGATGCCGGTGCCGATCGCGCGGACCATGCCGGCATCCATCGTCAGCGAGGCGACCTGCTGCAGCGCCGGCGTCAGGCTGTCGATGACGAAGACCGCCAGCAGCCCGCCGAGCAGCCAGCTGAACTCTTCGAGCGACATCGCATCGGCGCGTCCGTCGATCACACCCGGAACCGCCCCGACGACCCGCCCGGTCAGCAACGTGACCGCCATCCCCAGCAGCGAACCGAGGACAGCCAGACCCATCGTCAGAAGGGTGCTTCCAGGTGCAACACGAACGCCGTAGCGAAGCAGAGTCAGCACCCGACCGACCGTAACCGGCCCCGCCGACAAAAGCATCCGGGTTTCCGGCCGGGCCCGCAATCGGAGGGATCAGAGGATGCCGCGGTCCGCGAACGCCTTCTGGACGACGGCCGCCTGCGATGCGCCGTACAGGGCTCGTGCGGTCGCGACCGTCTGCTGGGCCGCCGCCGCGAAGCTGGTGCCCGGCGCGAATCCGAACTGCGCGTCGATAATGATCCGGTCAGCCACCGCCGGGCCGAGAGCGGTCCGGATCTGGAACAGCGCCTGGGACCAGATCTCGCCGTCCGCGTGCACCTCACCGACCACATCCGCCGGGTAGTGCTTGCCGGCGTCGAGGCGGCGCAGGCAGTGCGGGACGATCGACGTGTACGAAACCGAGTCCCAGTCGGCCACGCACGCCAGCGGCTCCTTGACCGGTACGCCGTACTGCTTGGCGACCCAGTCGCCGACGGTCACCGCGAAGTAGTCGCCGAACGCCTCACCGATCGAGCCGGCCTCCAGGGTCGACCCGAAGCCCGGGACCTGTGCGTCGTGCACGGCGTGACCGGTCTCGTGGACGATCACCTCGCCGTCCTCGGCGTCGTCCACACCGCCCTTGCCCAGGGTGATGGTGTCGTGATCGTCGCGGGAGAACGAGTTGTCCAGGCCGTACTGGTCGACCTTGTAGTCCTGGCTTTCGGCGTTCACGGGCGGCAGGTCCCGCCCGAAGCCGAGCGACTGCAGGTACTTCTGCGCCTGGGTTCCCCAGAAGTAGGCCATCACCTGCTCGAACTGGTCGTCGTGGCGGTTGTAGAAGTACGTGCCGTTGGTCGTGTACGCCGGAGTGCCGGTGGCACTGCGGACGTTCGCCCACGTGCCGCGCAGGTAGCCCGACCCGTCCAGGTCGGTCAGGGTCACCTGGTAGTAGTCCCCGCGCGGGACCGCGGTCGCGGAGTCCTTCTGGTCCGTGAGCGACTCGTCGCCGCTGGACTGCACCGGGTTCGGGATGAAGACCAGTGCCTTCGCGGTGGTGCCGCCGGCCGGCTGCTTCGCGTCGGCGGCGGGCGCGGCCACCCCGGCAACCAGTGTCAGCACAGCTGCCGAGGTCAAGGCAACACATGAACTCCAGGACTTCGACGCCATGGCCCGCTCCGGATCGACTCGCAGGGAATTTGCTCCCACACGGTAGATCGCGGTCCGCGCCGGGGGAAGATGTCGTCGGCCGACGACAATCGCGGGCTTACTCTCGTCCCAGGACGTCGTACCGGAGGGGGTGTGATGGCCGGCCTTCTCGTCGAGACCAAGCTTTTCCGGCCGCGGACCCGGCCGGGTCTGGTGGACCGGCCACGGCTTGACGAGCGGCTGCTGCGCAAGGACGGCACCGGGCTGACCCTGGTGTCCGCTCCGGCCGGCTTCGGCAAGACGACGTTGGTATCGGAGTGGGCCTCTGACGGCGCGGCGTGGGTATCGCTGGAGGAGAGCGATCAGGACCCGGTCGCCTTCTGGACGTACGTTCTGACCGCGCTCGATCGCGCAGCACCGGGGGTCGCCGACGACGCACTGACGGTGTTGCAGTCGGGTCCCGCGCCGATCGAGACCATCCTCGCGAGCGTTCTCAACGAGCTCAGCGTTCTGCCGGGCGAGATCGATCTGGTCCTCGACGACTATCACCTCGCCGACAGCCTCGAGATCAGCCGGGGCATGACCTATCTGCTCGATCATCTGCCGCCTCAGCTGCACCTGCTGATCAGCACCCGGGCCGACCCTGCCCTCCCCTTGGCGCGCCTGCGTGCCCGGGGCGAGCTCGTCGAAGTACGGGCCGCCGATCTGCGCTTCACGCTCGAAGAGGTGAGCAGCTACTTCACCGGGATGGGGCTCGACGCCGACGCGATCGCGACGCTCGAGGAACGCACCGAAGGCTGGATCGCCGCTCTCGGACTGGCGGCACTGTCGTTGCGCGGTCGCAGCGACGCGACCGGGTTCATCAACGACTTCGCCGGCGACGACCGGTACATCGTCGACTACCTCGTCGACGAGGTGCTCGATCGTGAACCGGCGCAGGTACGCCGGTTCCTGCTCGAGACCAGCATCGTGGATCGACTGACCGGTTCGTTGTGCGATGCCGTCACCGGACAGCCCGGTGGCAGAGCGATGCTCGAATCGCTCGAGCGCCAGAACCTGTTCGTCGTACCGCTTGACGATCGCCGGCAGTGGTACCGGTATCACCACCTCTTCGCCGACGTCCTACGAGCACGTCTACTCGCCGAGCGCGGCGACATTACAGACCTGCATCGACGCGCAGCCAAGTGGTACGACGATGCCGGCGACACCGTCGCAGCCGTGCACCATGCCGTCGCGGCCGGAGACGTCGACCATGCCGCGGACCTGGTCGAGCTCGCTGTCCCTGCGCTCAGGCGGGACCGGCAGGAGGCGACGATCCGGCGCTGGCTCGACGACATCCCCGAGGACGTCGTACGGCGGAGGCCGGTGCTCGCGATCGGATTCGTCGGAGCGTTGATGGCAAGCAACGAGTTCCCAGGAGTCGAGCAACGGCTGCAGGACATCGAGCGGCAACTGGCCGGGCCTGCCGACGAACTCGTCGTCGTTGATCGCTCGGAGCTCGAGCGCCTGCCGAGCGCCATCGAGACGTACCGGGCCGCGCTCGACCTCATAGCGGGCCATCCACCCGGCACGATCGAGCACGCCGCGGTCGCGCTCGATCTCGCCATCCCCGGCGACGACCTCACGATCGCCGCCGCGTCGGCGCTGTCTGCTCTCGCGTCCTGGGCCGGTGGGGATATCGAGTCCGCGCATCGCGGGTACGCCGCGGCCGCCGCCGGGCTCGAACGCGCCGGCCACATCTCCGACGTCCTCGGTTGCTCCGTCACGCTGGCCGACCTCGAGATGACCCAGGGCCGGCTCCGTCAGGCGGAGGCGACGCTGGAACGAGCTCTTTCCCTCGCCGGTGACGGCATACGCGGCGCATCCGACATGTACGTCGGACTGAGCCGGATCGCCTGGGAGCGCAACGATCTCGATGCGGCCACCGACTACCTGCGCCGCGCCGAGGAGCTGGGCGCGGCGTCCGACCTCCCGCAGAACCCGTACCGCTGGCGACTCGCGATGGCCCGCATCCGCGAGGCCGAAGGCCATCTCGACAGCGCACTCAACCTGTTGGACGCCGCGATCACGGTGTACGTCGGCGACTTCTCCCCCAACGTCCGCCCGCTGACCGCCGTACGAGCACGACTGCTGATCAGGCAAGGCGACCTGTCCGCGGCGCAGGAGTGGGCAGACAGCGTGCCTGACGAGTTGTCGTATCTGCACGAGTACGAGCACATCACCGCGGCCCGGCTCATGATGGCTCAGCGCAAGGACGCCGTACCGCTACTCGAAAGGCTGCGAGCGGCCGCGGAGGACCGGACCGGCAGCCTGATCGAGATCCTCGTCCTTCAGGCCCTCGCCGGCCGCGATCCGGCGGCTCTGGAACGAGCACTGACGCTGGCCGAACCGGAAGGTTACGTCCGGGTCTTCGTCGCCGAAGGTGAGCCCATGCTGACGATGCTTCAGCGGCTCCGACCCGCATCGGCGTACGTACGAAGGCTCCTCGACGCTGCCCGGCAGCCCACACGCGTCAGCACTCCGCAGACTCTGCTCGACCCGCTCAGCGATCGCGAGCTCGACGTACTGCGGTTGCTCACGAGCGAGCTCGACGGACCTTCGATCGCACGCGAGCTCGTGGTGTCGCTCAACACCGTGCGTACGCACACCAAACACATCTACACCAAGCTCGGCGTGAACAACCGGCGCGCAGCGATAAGGCGAGCCCATCAGCTCGGTCTCCTCACCCGCTGAAGATCACCACATGATGTGATGCGCCCTCACCAGGCCCGCTCCTAACTTGCAGGCATGAACCACGAATCAGCCTGGTACGAAATCCGCCTCCACGGGCGTCTCGATCCCCGGTGGGCCGCGTGGTTCGACGGTATGACGCTGCGCACCCACGCCGACGGCACCACCGTCCTCCACGGCCCCCTGGCCGATCAGGCAGCCCTGCACGGCCTGCTGCAACGACTCCGCGACCTCGGTCTGCCCTTGCTGTCCGTCGACCGGGTCGACCTCGATCAACCGCAAAGGAAACAGTCATGACCATCACCGCACCAGCCGCGACCGCCCCCGTCAGCACCGTCACCACCGATCCGGACCGCGGCCACGCCCGCGCCGCCGGGATCTTCTACCTGGTGACGTTCGCCGCCTCGTTTCCCGCACTGTTCCTCATCGGGCCGGTACTGAACGATCACAACTACATCCTCGGGGCCGGGCAGGACACCCGTGTGCTGTGGGGATGTCTCCTCGACTTCGTCAACGCCCTGGCGGGCATCGGCAGCGCCGTCGCCCTGTTCCCGGTCATGAAGCGGCACAAGGAGTCGCTGGCCCTCGGCTTCGTCACGTCCCGCACGGTCGAGGCCGCCGTGATCATGATCGGTGTCGTCAGCCTCGTCGCCGTCGTCACGCTCCGACAGGACCTCGCCGGTGCTCAGGGGACGGACTCCGCGGCCCTCGCCACCGTCGGCCGCGCGCTGGTCGAGGTCCGCAACTGGACCTTCCTCTTCGGCCCTGGCACCATGCCCGCGATCAGCGCGATCCTGCTCGGCACCCTGATGTACCGCTCCCGCCGGGTCCCGCGTTTCATGCCGATCATGGGCCTCATCGGCGCACCGCTGCTGCTCACCGCGAACATCCTGACGGTCCTCGGACACAACACGCAGCTGTCCGCATGGTCGGGGATCGCCACCGTGCCGGTCGCTCTCTGGGAGCTGTCGATCGGCCTCTACCTGACCTTCAAAGGCCTCAAGCCGGACAGTCTCAACCAGTGATCTGCGCGGCGTGCGCCTCGGCGTACCCGGCAGCGGCCAATCGGTCGAGGGTCTTCTCCAGCACGGCGGTGTCCTCGAGCGTCCGCACCTCGGTGATCTTGCCCCACCGGATCCGCAGGAACTGATGAACGACATTCTCGTACGTCGAACCGTCCACGACGCCCACGTGGACGGTGACTGCTGTCGCGACCCTGGTGTTCCAGGGCCAGCCGTTGACGAGCACGTCCCGCACCTCGAAGCGGGTGTTCGGCAGGAGTCGGAAGCATCGCTCCCACCAACTGCGCAGCGCTTCATGGGTCCGGCGTTCGCCGCCCAGCGCGTGGTCCCCGTAGAACCGGTACGTGAACGACGGCGCCATCCCCGCGACCATCGCCTCCCAGTTGCCCGCGCTGATCTGCGCGAACGCGTTCCGCACCTGCCGCGCCACGATCCGGTGGTAAAGGCCCATGCCGTCACCCTAGAGCGAGTGAGTTCAATGACGCAACTGACTACACTCGGGGCATGCGGAACACCAGCTTCGCCTCGATGCACTGCTCGCTCGCCCAGTCCCTGGAGCTGATCGGTGACTGGTGGACGCCGCTGGTACTGCGCGATCTCTACCTGGGCCTGAATCGGTTCGACCAGTTCGTCACGGACCTCGGGATCTCCCGCAACCTTCTCACCGATCGGCTCACGACCCTCGTCGACGGCGGCCTGGTACGACGTACGCCGTACCAGCAGAACCCGGTCCGGTACAGCTACGAGCTGACCCAGGCGGGGCAGGAGCTCGTGCCGATCCTGATCGCGTTGACCGCCTGGGGCGATCGGTGGGCGACTCCCCCGGCCGGCCAGCCGCTCCGGTTCACGCACACGACGTGCGGCAAGGTGACGAGGGCAACGGTGTGCTGCTCGGAGTGCGGCGAGGCGTTGGAGATGGACGACGTCATGCCGTCACCCGGACCGGGCGGCCGGACAGCGCCCGGTACGGCGTTGATCGAGAGCGTGCTGTCAGGACTCCAGGCGAAGGCGTAGCAGCTCGGCGAGAGGCAGCGACTCGCCGTCGCGGGCGCCTTGGCCGACGATCAGCGGTGGGTCGGACGGCGCGACTCGCACGCCGGCGACGCGGGCCTTGAGGCTCGCGGGCACGCCGAGGATGTAGAAGTTGCCCTCGACATCCACGGCGAGCGAGCGGTTGCGGCGCAGGTACCACCCGGTGAGGTCGGTCCGATAGCTCGTGTTCGTCCCGACGACCTGCGCGCGCAAGGGCTCCGGCTCGACGCCCCGTTCCTTCAGCGTCGCGATGAAGTCGGTGAGGAGCTGACGAGCCTGAGCGGTCTCCGAGGCCTTCCGGCGTTCGAGCGCAGCGGCATGCTCGACCGCCGCCTGCCGCCGTTCCTCGCGCCAACTCGTCACGCCCCAACCCTAGGCGATCTCAGTCGACGCAGAGACAGAACGGGTGCCCCGCCGGGTCCAGGAGGACGCGGAACGTCGTCCCGGGCTGGTGCTCGGGCTTGGTCGCCCCCAGCTTCAGCACCTCGGCCTCTGCCTCGTCCAGATCGCGGACCATGACGTCGAGATGCATCTGCTGCGGCACGTCCTGACCCGGCCACGACGGCGCCTTGAAGTTCTCCACCTGCTGGAACGAGATGCAGTTGCTCCCGTCCTCCGGCTTGATGTCGGCCCAGTCGTCGCGGGCCTCGACCTTCCAGCCCAGGATCTCGGCGTAGAACCGCGCCAGGGCCCCGGCGTCGGGGCAATCCATCACAAAGCTCGGGTACATAGCGATCATGGCTCGAACCCTACTGACCATTCCGGACGATCCACGCCCGGAACTCGAACCGTCGGTGCAGAAATCAGCCCTGGGTTCCGACCCGGCCGACGAGGGTCTGCCAGGACCGATCCAGACCGGCGGCAAGACAACCGGCCACCACCGATTCGCGGCCGAGGACGCTGGCCTTCACATCCGGCATCACCGGGGCGAGCCTGTGAAGTTGCTGGGAGACGGCTTCGAGGAAGCCGGGCGCTTGGCCGATACCGCCGCCCAGCACGACCAGCTCGGGATCCACCACAGTGATCACCGTGCACACCGCCTTGGCGACCAGCAGTGCCTCCTCGGCGACGACGGCGGCTGCTACGGCGTCGCCGCGAGCGGCGGCCGCGAACACCTTCTCGGCAGTCGACGCCCCGCGGACGCCGGCCCGCCGTGCTGCTCGCACTACAGCCGCCGCCGACGCCGACGCATCGAAACCGCCACGTTTACGGGCATCCCGCTGATCGCTACCGCTGCCTTCGGTGAACGGCAGGTACCCGATCTCCCCCGCTACTCCGTGCGATCCGTGCCGAAGCTTCCCGTCGAGAACGAGTCCCATACCGATACCGGTACCGACCGAAACGAAGGCGAAGCTGTCGACGTTCCGGCCGTGCCCGTGCACCCGCTCGGCAATCGCGGCGGCGTCCACGTCGTTCTCGATCATCAACGACGTACCGAACCGGTCGCGCAGCGCCGCCAGCGTCGCCGGTGAATCCCAGCCGGACAGTCGTCCCGTCAGTGTCAAGGCATCGAGTCGCGGGTCGTAGACACCGGGACTCCCGAGGACCGTCTGGGTCAGTTGCGTGACGTCGATCCCCGTCTCCGTCGCGAGGGTTGCGGTCAGGTCCGCCAGCTCCTGGATGCGAGCCATCGCGTCGCCGGCCTTGGTCCGCACACTCAGCCGCGCACGCACTGTGCCGGCGAGATCCGAGATCGCCCCGCGCAGGAATTCCCGCCCGACGTCGAGCCCGAGCACGTACCCCGCGTCCGGCCGGACCTCGTACAGGCTCGCCGCCGGTCCTGGTACGCCGGTGCGCTGGCCGGTCACGTGCACCAGACCGGTCCGCTCGAGTGAGCTCAGCGCCGCAGACACGGTCGGTTTCGACAATCCGGTCAGCCCGGCGAGCTCCGTCCGCGAGATCGGTCCGGATCGCCGGATGTGATCGAGCAGTACCTTTTCGTTGATCTCCCGGATCAGCTGCGGGCGTGCCGCGGACGCACCTGGCGCAACAACCGTCACGTCGACCCCCTCGCTGTTAACAACTCGACCACCAACTCGGAGTTAAGGCTTGTGGTCCGTTGGTTGTTAAGTTAGTTTCCTATCGATTCTATTGGTTGGCCCGAGGAGGTGCCACCCCCGTGGTTCCAACGCCGGTCGTCCTCGGACTCGACTTCGGCGGGACGAAGATCGCCCTGGCGGTCAGCGACCTGTCCGGACGCCGTCTGGGTACGCGGACCATCGACAGCCGCCCGGAGTTCGACGGGGCGTCCGGCGGTGCTGCCGAGGCCATGGCCCGCGGCCTGTCCGCAGGTCACGAACTGCTCGCCGAGGTTGCCCCCGGCCAGGAGCTCGCCGGCGTCGGCGCGGCCACCCTCGGCATCCCGTACGACGACCGCGTCGAACTGGCTCCCACCTTCCCGGGCTGGGACGACCTCCCGTTCGGCCGGCTGGTGCGGGACGGCTTTCCCGGCGTACCCGTGCGGCTGGCAACCGATGTGAAGGCGGCCGCGGCGGCCGAGCTGCGCTGGGGCGCGCTCGCGGACTGCGACCCCGGGCTGTACGTCAATCTCGGCACCGGTCTCGCGATCGCGATCGTTGCCGGCGGCACCGTGATCACCGGCGCGCACGGCGCGTCCGGCGAGATCGGCTACAACCTGCGCTCGGCCGGCGACGTGTACGTCGACGCGGACGAGCGCACGATCCTGGAACACGTCGTCAGCGGTCAGGCACTCGAGACCACCGGGTCCGCCCGGCTCGGGCAGCCGGTCACGGCCGCCGACGTCTTCACGATGGCGCGGACCCAGCCGGACGCCGCCGTCCTCACCGACGAGTTCGTCCGGGAACTGGCGATGCATCTCGCCAACCTGGCCATCGCGGTCGATCCGGTCCGGATCGTCGTCGGCGGCGGCCTGGTTCGTTCCTGGGACCAGATCGAAGCCGGCCTGCGTCGCGCCCTCGACGTGGCCGTCCCGTTCCCACCGGAGTTGTCGGTGGCCCGGTTTCCTTCGGACGCTCCGCTGATCGGGGCGCTCGCCCTTGGCGTCGAGGCAGCAGGAGTTGTCCTCGGTGCAGAAGCATTCGCATGAGCAGGATTACCAGTAGCGAAAGGCAGAGACGATGAGGGGCATCACACGCATCGCGGTCGCCGCGATAGCGGTCGGCGCACTGACCGCCGGGTGCGGCGGTGGCGACAAGCCGATCGGGAGCGGGGCGTCGTCAAGCAACCCGTCGTCCTCGA
Organism: Kribbella pratensis; assembly: GCF_004365355.1. Classification (GTDB taxonomy): domain Bacteria; phylum Actinomycetota; class Actinomycetes; order Propionibacteriales; family Kribbellaceae; genus Kribbella. The sequence continues at coordinate 2,725,979 of NZ_SODP01000001.1, forward strand.
CGAGCAGCGGCGGCAGCACCGGGCAGTACAAGAAGGGCGGCACGGTCACCATCGCCAACGTCGGCGGACAGACCTGGCCGTGTCAGTTCAACCCGTTCAACCCGTCGGTCAACGGCGTCGCGGGCGGCTTCGTCTACGAGCCGCTGACCTTCGTCAACGTGCTGAAGGCCGGTGCCACCACGCCGATGCTGGCCACCGACTTCGCCTGGTCGCCGAAGAAGGACTCGATCGTCTTCACGATCCGCGACGGGGTGAAGTGGAGCGACGGGCAGCCGTTCAGCGCCGATGACGTCGTCTACACGTTCAACCTGATGAAGGCGCAGCCGGCCCTGGACATCTACGCGCTGTGGACCGGCGCCGGGCTGACCAGCGTCACCGCGGCCGGCAACAAGGTCACGCTGAAGTTCAAGGGCGCGGCCGAGCCGTACTTCTTCAACTTCGCCAACCAGGTCGACATCGTCCCGAAGCACATCTGGTCGACCGGTGAGGCGGCCTCCAAGCCGGCCACCTGGGCGGACCCGAAGCCGGTCGGCACCGGTCCGTACACGGTCGAGTCCTGCACCGCGAACAACATCTCGTACGCCGCCAACGCCAACTACTGGCAGCCGGGCAAGCCGTACATCCAGAAGGTCCAGTACCCGGCGTACCTGGACAACAACCCGGCCAACCTCGACCTCGCCAGCGGCAAGGCGCAGTGGGGCGGTCAGTACATCCCGAACATCGACAAGTTCTACAAGTCGAAGTCGCCGGAGAACAACTACTGGTTCCCGCCGACCGCGAACGTCGCCCTGGTGCCGAACAACGACCCGTCCCGCCCGGCGACCAGCAAGCTGGCGGTCCGGCAGGCACTGGCCTACGCGCTCGACCGGGAGCAGATCTCGAAGATCGGTGAGAGCGGCTACCAGCCGGCCGCGAACCAGACCGGTGTGGTCACGCCGACCTTCGACAAGTACTTCGACAAGGACGCCCTGACGGCGGCCGGCTACGACAAGCCGAACGTCGACAAGGCGAAGCAGTTGCTGCAGAGCGCCGGCTACTCGTCGTCGAACCCGCTCAAGCTCAGCGTCATCACGGTGACCGGCTACACCGACTGGGACGCGTCCCTGGCCGTGGTCAAGCAGAACCTCGCTGCCGTCGGCATCGAGCTGAGCGTCCAGGACCTGCAGCAGCAGTCGTACAACCAGAAGCTGTACACGGGTGACTACGACCTGGCCTACTCCAGCCTGTCCGGTGGACCGACGCCGTACTACGAGCTGCGGCAGCTGCTGTACTCGAAGAACACCGCCCCGATCGGCAAGCAGGCCAACAGCAACTACTCGCGGTACAGCAACCCCGCGGTGGACAAGCTGTTCGACCAGTACGCCAGCGCGGATCCTGACACCCAGGTCAAGCTGATCAAGCAGATCTCTGGGTACATGATCAAGGATGTCCCGCTGATCCCGACGACCGAGTCGGTCGACTGGTACCAGTACAACACCAAGGACATCGAGGGCTGGCCGACGCAGGACAACCCGTACGCCCAGCCGGCGCCGTACAACATCCCGGACGCCGGACAGGTACTGGCCAACCTGTACTCGAAGTCGGCCCAGAAGTAGTCCAGAAATAGTCCAGAAGTAGTCCGGAAGTACCGTCCAGCGTGAGCACGAGGAGCTATTTGCGGTGAGATACCTGCTACGACGTCTCGGGTTCTTCGTGCTCACGCTCTGGGCCGCGATGACGCTGAACTTCTTCATCCCGCGGATGATGCCGGGCAGTCCGGAGGAGGCGCTGCGGGAGCGGCTCAGCAAGGGCGGCTCGGTGGTCACGGCGGACCAGTTGCGGACCGTCCTGGCCGAGTTCGGCTTCGAGCCGGACAAGAACATCGTCCTGCAGTACCTGGAGTATCTGAAAGCAATGGTCACCGGGCACTGGGGCGTGTCGATCGGCAGCAGCCTCGGCGTCCCGGTGACCACGCTGATCGGCAGTGCCCTGCCCTGGACGCTCGGGCTGGTCGGCATCACGACCATCCTGGCGTTCGCGATCGGCACGCTGATCGGCACGATCTCCGGCTGGCGGCGGGGCGGGCTGATCGACGGGGTCGTGCCGCCGGTCTTCATCGTCACGTCGGCGCTGCCGTACTTCTGGGTCGCGCTGCTGTTCATCTCGCTGTTCGCGATCGGTGACCACGCGATCCTGCCCAACGACTTCAACTACGACCAGGGACTGACGCCGGGGTTCAACGGTGAGTTCATCTTCAGCGTCCTGAAACACGGCATCCTGCCGGCCGCGACGATCCTGATCACCGCGATCGGCGGCTGGATCCTGACCATGCGGAACAACATGATCACCACGCTGGCCGAGGACTACGTCCGGATGGCGCGGGCCAAGGGCATCCCGAGCCGGCGGATCATGTTCGGGTACGCCGGCCGGAACGCGTTCCTGCCCAACCTGTCCGGGTTCGCGATGTCGCTCGGCTTCGTCATCTCCGGCACGATCCTGGTCGAGTACGTATTCAACTACCCCGGCCTCGGCTACATGTTCTACAACGCCACCGTGAGCACCGACTATCCGTTGCTGCAGGCCCTCTTCCTGCTGGTGACGCTGGCCGTGCTGATCTGCGTCCTGCTCTGTGACTTCGCGGTGTTCCTCCTCGACCCACGAGCCCGGACGAAGGGATAGCCGATGAGCGCAATCGTCACCGGCGCCGCCGCGCCGACAACCACCACTGCCACCCGGCGACCGCGGGGCGGGCTGTTGCGCGCGATCATGCACAACCGCAAGGCCATGATCGGCGCCGGCCTGCTGGTGCTGTTCATCCTGCTCGCCGCGTTCCCGCATCTGTTCGTGCCCTGGCTGCACGGCGATCCGCGGGCGATCGGCGAACTGCCGCTGCAGTCCCCGTCCGGCAAGCACTGGCTCGGCACGACGGGCCTCGGCCAGGACGTGTACGCCGAACTGATCTACAGCACCCGTGAGTCGCTGATCATCGCGGTGGTCGCCGGACTGGGCGCGACGATCCTGTCCGTGATCATCGGCGTCTCGGCCGCCTACCTCGGCGGCTACGCCGACGACGGCCTGTCGATGCTGACCGACATCTTCCTGGTGCTGCCGACGTTCCCGCTGATCATCGTGCTGGCGACGTACGCCGGTAAGGGCAACCTGACCGTGATCATCGTCGTGCTGATCCTGACCGGCTGGTCGTACGGCGCACGGCAGATGCGGGCCCAGGCGTTGTCGCTGCGCAACCGCGACTTCCTCGAGTCGGCCCGGGTCCGCGGCGAGCGGTCGTCGTACATCATCGTGGTCGAGGTCCTGCCGACGATGATCTCGCTGATCGTCGCGAACTTCCTCGGCGCCGCGCTGTACTCCGTGCTCACCGCCGCCGGCCTGCAGTTCCTCGGCCTCGGCGACCCCAACTCGCTGAGCTGGGGCACGATGCTCTACTGGGCCCAGAACCAGGGCGCCCTGGTCAACGGGCTACCCGCGTGGGCGCTGTCGCCGGGTCTGGCGGTCGCGCTGCTCGGTGTTTCCTTTGCCCTGCTCAACTATGCGTTCGACGAGATCAGCAATCCCGCGCTGCGGCCGGTTCGGAGGCGACGTGCCCGATCAGCTTCTTGAGGTCCGTGATCTCACCGTCGAGTACGACACCGGTCAACACCCGGTCGTCGCGGTCGACCACGTGGATCTCGACGTACAGGCAGGTGAGTTCGTCGGTGTCGTCGGCGAGTCAGGCTGCGGGAAGTCGACGCTGCTGTTCGCGATCGCGCACCTGCTGAGCTCGCCGGCCGCGATCACCGGCGGTAGCGTGAAGTTCCTCGGGCAGAACCTGGTCACGATGAGCGAGAAGAAGCTCGCGTCGCTGCGGTGGCGTGACTTCTCCGTGGTGATGCAGAGCGCGATGAACGCGCTGAACCCGGTGAAGAGCATCGGCGCGCAGTTCCACGACACGATCATGGCGCACGACGAGGTGGTCGACGACAACCGGCCGGCCGAGGTACTGCGGCTGGTCGGCATCGACCCGATCCACCTGAAGAGCTACCCGCACCAGTTGAGCGGCGGCATGCGGCAGCGCGCGATGATCGCGATGGCACTGCTGTTCACGCCGGACCTGATCATCATGGACGAGCCGACGTCCGCGCTCGACGTAGTCGCGCAGCGGTCGCTGATGGTGCAGATCAAGGAGCTGCAGCGCAAGCTCGGGTTCGCGGTCATCTTCGTCACGCACGACATGTCGCTGGTCAGCCACTTCTCCGACAAGCTCGTGGTGATGTACGCCGGGCAGGTGGTCGAGTTCGGCGCGACGCGGGCGGTCTTCGATCACCCGGAGCACCCGTACAGCGAAGGTCTGCTTGATGCGTTCCCGTCGATCCGCGGGCCGAAGGTGCCGCTGACCGGTATCCCTGGCAGCCCGCCCAACCTCGCCGATCCGCCGCCCGGCTGCCGGTTCCAGCCACGCTGCCCGAAGGCGTTCGAGGACTGCCCGAAGATCGAGCCCGATCTCTACCAGGTCGGCGCCGTCCAATCTCGTTGCCTACTGCACGCACCGTCGATCGCATCCGCCCGGGAGGTGTCATGACTGTACTTTTGGCCGGGCCTTCGGCACCGGCGTGGTCATCGGGCTGTGACTCCCGGCCTTCCCTCGTCGCTCCGGTCGCTTCGCTCCCTCCGCTCCTCAGTCCAGGCCGGGAGGCCCGATGACCTCGATGGATACCGAATCGCGCGAGATGACGGAATCGGCCGCGGCGCCGGTGATCGAGGCGCGGGACCTGAGCCGGCACTTCAAGGTCGGGCGCGGGTTCTCGCGGCAGATGCTGCACGCCGTCGACAACGTGAACTTCTCGATCGGGCGGCAGGAGATCGTCGCGCTCGCCGGTGAGAGCGGCAGCGGGAAGAGCACGATCGCGCGGCTGCTCGCGGGCGTGTACAAGCCGACCGGCGGTGAGATCTTCTACCAGGGCCGGGCGATGTCGACGTTCAGGTCCCGCAAGGACCAGTTGTCCTACCGCGGTGACGTGCCGATGGTGTTCCAGGACCCGTTCAGCTCGCTGAATCCGGCGTTCCGGGTGTCCCACGGCATCCTGCGCAGCCTCAAGCTGCACCGGCCCGAGTTCAGCGGGTCGCAGCGGGAGGACGAGGCCGCGCGGGTGATCGAGGCGGTCGGGCTGACGCCGGCCGGCGACATCATGCACCGGTACCCGTACGAGCTGAGTGGTGGCCAGAGGCAACGAATCGGGTTCGCGCAGGCGCTCGCGCACAAACCGAAGCTGATCCTGGCCGACGAGCCGGTGTCGATGCTCGACGTGTCGATCCGGATCGGCCTGCTGAATCTGATGGCCGAGCTGCGCAGGACCGAAGGGGTGTCGTTCCTCTACATCACCCACGACATCGCCAGCGCGCGGTACGTCGCGGACCGGCTGATGATCATGTACGCCGGGCACATCGTCGAGTCCGGCCCGGCGGAATCGGTGCTCGCGAACCCGAAGCACCCGTACACGGACCTGCTGCTCGGTGCGGTGCCGGATCCGCGGGCGCCGCTGGCCGCGGGGATCGAAGGCGACACCGGCGAGCCGCCGAAGGTCATCGACCCGACACCGGGGTGCCGCTTCCGCTGGCGCTGCCCGTTGGCGGTCGATCGGTGCCACGTCGAGACGCCGGTCCTCCGCCGCCTGGGCGAGGACCACGAGGCAGCCTGCCACGTGGCCGAGCCCGACCCCGGGTTCGCCGCCTGACAGCTCGATCCCGGCGCCGGTCCCGCGGCGCCGGGATCGGTCAGCTCGTCGCCGCCGGTCAGCTCGTCGCCGCCGGTCAGACCATCGGCGTCGGTCAGACCATCGGCGTCGGTCAGATCGTCGGTGTCATGCCGCCGTCGAGGATGATGTCGGCGCCGGTGAGGTTGCCGGCGCGGTCGCTGGCCAGGAACACCACCAGATCGGCGACCTCCTCCGGACGCGTGAAGCGGCCGGTGACCGAGTCCTTCGCAGCCTGAGCGGCGACATCCTTCGGCGCGGCGCCGACCGCACCGCCGACGGTCTCCGCGACGCCACCCTTGCCCAGCCACAGGTCGGTCGCGACCGGACCGGGGCTGACGGTGTTGACCCGGACGCCCTTCGGCCCGACCTCCTTCGACAACGACTTGAAGAAGCTCAGGCATGCGGCCTTCGCGGCGCTGTAGTCGATCACCAGCGGGTCGGGCAGGGTCGCGTTGACCGAGCAGACCGTGACGATGACGCCGGACCGCTCGATCAGCATCGGCAACGCGGCGCGCGTCGTACGAACGGCCGACATCAGGTCGAGGTTGAGCGTCTCGAGCCAGTCGTCGTCGGTGACCGAGGCGAACCCGCCCGGGCGCGGACGCACGCTGCCGACGTTGTTCACCAGGATGTCGAACCCGCCGGCCTTGCTGACCGCCTCGTCGACGAGCCGCGCCGGACCGTCCGTCGTCCCGAGATCGACGGCGAACGCCTCGACGGGTAGCCCTTCGAGCTCCGCGCCTATCGTGCGCGAGCCCGCGACGACCTTCACACCTTCGTCGACCAGCGAGCGCGTGATCGCCAGGCCGATTCCTCGGCCGGCACCCGTCACGACCGCCGTCTTCCCACCCAGCTGCAGATCCATCCGCAGTACCCCCTTCGCGGAGAACGGTACCGCGTCCGCGCACCGAAATATTGTTCGACGCACATCGAACAGCGACGTAGGGTGGGTGTCATGCCCTTCGAGCACCGCCGGTCCGTCGTCGCGCTGGCCCTGATCGCCTCGTTCATGGTCTTCATCGACAGCACGATCGTGAACGTCACCCTCGCCCAGCTTGCCACCCACCTGAACGCGTCCCGCGCGGAGCTCGCGTGGTCGCTCAACGCCTACACGCTGTCGTTCGCGGCGCTGATGCTCGGTGCCGGGGCGATCGCGGACACGCTCGGCGCGAAGCGGGCCTTCCTGACCGGGCTGGTGGTGTTCACCGTGTCCTCCGCGGTGTGCGCGGCGGCCGGCTCGATGCTGATGCTGAATCTCGCTCGGCTCGTCCAGGGCGCGGGCTCGGCGCTGCTGCTGCCGAGCGCGCTCGTCCTCGCGACCGCGTCGGCAACTGACGAGCACAGCCGGCACCGCCTGGTCAGCTGGTGGGCCGCTGCGGGTGGCGCCGGGATGGCGGCCGGTCCCCTCCTGGGCGGCGGCCTGGTCGCGCTCGCGAACTGGCGAGCGGTCTTCGCCGTCAACGTGGTGATCGGGATCCCGGCCGCGATCTGGGCGATGCGCTCGATGCCGTCGGTGGTTCGCCGGGCTCGTCGGATGGATCTTGCCGGGATGGGGACCGCCACCGCCTTCATCGGTGGCCTGGTCTTCGCGTTGATCGAGGCGCCGACGCGCGGGTGGCTCGATCCGGCGGTGTTGAGTGCGGCCGCGCTGATGGTCGCCGGGCTGGTCGCCTTCATCGTCGTGGAGCGTTCCGTCGGCGCACCGCTGCTGCCGCTCAAGCTGTACGCCGACCGTGGCTTCGCGGCCGCCGCTGCCCAGGGCACGCTGCTCAACTTCGCGTTCTACGGCGTGCTGTTCACGATGAGCTTGCTGCTCCAGCAGGGCCGCGGACTCAGCCCGCTGGTCACCGGCCTCCTGTTCCTACCGCTGACCGGCCTCATCTCGATCGCCAACCTCTGCTCCGCCCCGCTGACCCGTCGCCTCGGTCGCCCCGCCGTGCTCGCGATCGGCCAGGCCGTCCTCACCCTCGCGCTCCTCGGACTCGCCTGGGCCAGTACCGCGTCCGCCGTCTGGCCGATGGTTCTCGCCCTCGTCCCCATCGGGTTCAGCTCCGGCCTCCTCGTCCCCACCATGACCGCTCAATCCATCGCCGCCGTCGAACCCGACCTGCACGGCGCCGCCTCGGCCGCCTTCAACACCTCCCGCCAGATCGGCGGCGCCATCGGCGTGGCCACCTTCGGCCCCCTACTGGGCACAGCCCACAGCCTCAGCACCGGCTTCATCACCTGCGCGATCGTGGCCGCCGCCGCGAGCATCGCCGGATTGGGTGTCACCGCGCTTGCGGCCGCCGGCCGACGTACGCCGATCCCGGTACCGTCGGCAGCCTCCGATTGCTGAACCGTCCCACCGCTACGCTTCGACGGGGGCTGGACGCAACTAATCGGGTGGGTCGGAGCGTCTTGCTTGGTGAGAGCCGGGCCGGGAGGGGGAGCGAGTGGCGCCCCAGCGCACGAGGCGGTTGAGCACGACCGTCGCGCTGACGCTTGCCTGCGTGCTGGTCTGCGCGGTCGCGTTCGCCGGCGCCGTCTTCGTGCTGATGCCCGGCACCCGCGACCGCAGTACGCCGGTTGTCGCCGCCGGCTCGCCGACGCCGAGCCGACCGAAGCCCAGTACGCCGAGCCCGAAGCCCACCCTCCCGGATTCGACCGACGAACCGCTCCCGGGCGTCGACACCCCGGCCACTCCCCCGCCGGCGACGCCGGTCGCCAACACCGGCACGTACGAGTGCTCGGGGTACAGCGGCATCCAGTCGAAGGTCCCGGTGTCGATGCTGATGAACGACACGTTCTCCTGGGGCGACGACCCGCCGTACAAGGTCGGCAACGGGAACGGCGACATCAACTGGCGCTCCGACCCGTATAAGAAGCCGAGTTGGTACATGTGGCTGCATTCGCTGCGCTGGCTGGGTCAGGGGATCGAAGCCGGACAACGCGGCGACCGGAAGGTGCTCGCGCACACGATGGCGATCATCCACGACTGGGTGCAGGACAACCCGTACTCGTGGAAGGGTGACGTCGGCGCGTGGGAGGCCACGATGCACCGCACGAATGTGCTGCTGTGCGCGCGCCAGGCGATTCTGACCGGGATGCATGTCCGCAGCCTGCCCGCGCAGTACGCCTGGCTCGACAAGGCGCTGATCGACCATGCGCAGTTCATGATCGTGAACTGGAGCGGCCCGTCGAACCACGGAACCGACGAGAGCATCGCGCTGTTCGGGGTCGGCTGCACGCTGAAGCGGCCGGAGTTGAAGACGCTCGCGGTCAATCGGCTGACCGAGGCGATCACCACCGCGATCGACACGCAAGGCTCGACGAACGAGCAGTCGGTCGGGTACGCGATGTTCAACTACCTGCTGTGGGGCCGGGCGACCACAGCCCTGCAGCGCTGCGGATCGAACCCCGGACCGGTGATCTCACAGCGGCGGGCCGCGCTGTCGGAGTGGCTGGCGCTCGCGACCAAGTCGACTGGTGAGCTGCAGCAGGTCGGTGACGCCGTAGCGCAGAAGCCGACGGGTGCGGCCGGGACCGCGCTCGACTATGTCGCCACGCTCGGGAAGCGCGGGACGAAGCCGTCGAAGCGCATCGCGGTGTACGACGCGGGGTACGTCTTCGGCCGGACCGGGTGGGGCGAGACGCGACCGTTCGCGCAGGAGTCGACGTACAGCATCCGGTACGGCGTGGGGCGGCGGCTGCACGGCCATGACGACCACATGTCGATCACGTACTCGTCGCACGGCCGCGACGTCCTGATCGACCCGGGACACTCGGGCTACCAGCTCGACAAGTGGCAGGCGTGGTCGAAGAGCGCGGCCGCGCACAACGTGATGACGATCCCGTCGGCGGACATGACGTCGGTGGAGACGCAGTTGGTGCAGGCGTCGATCACGCCGACCGCGGAGTCGTACTCGCTGGCCGACTCCCCGGCGCCGGGCGTGACGCGCAAACGCGACGTACTCGTCCTCAAGGACCCGGACCTGATCATCACCCTTGACCGAGGCCAGTCCGTCGGCCCGCAGCGCTATGAAACCCTCTGGCACCTCGCGCCGGATCAGAAGATCACCGTCCAGTCCCCCACGACGGCCGTCGCCGCGAAGCCGGGCGACAAGTCCAAGACCTATCTGCTCCAGATCCCCTACCAGCAGCAGCCGCCCAAAGACGGCATCACGGTCGTGCAAGGCCAGCAGGACCCGGTCCAGGGCTGGTACTACCCCGACATCTTCCACCGCGAGCCGGCCCCGGTCGTGAAGTTCGGCCGCAACGGAACGACAGCCACCATCCTCTCCGCGATCGTCCCCGCCAACTCCACCGAAACGGTCACCTACAAGACCCGCACGGTCGGCACCATGTTCTTCGTCGATCTGACGGTCGGCGCCCGCAGAACCACCATCCGCGTCCTCCCCGACGGCCGACTGACTCGGATCAGCTGAGTACTCCGGTCACAAGAGGCATGCTTGGGCTGTCTTTCCCTGTGGATCGGAATCTTCGGGAGGTTGGGATGAGTATGCATCCGGCGGCGCGGGATCACTGTCTGAGTCTGGTGCGCAGTGTGGATCGGCCGACTGGCGGAGCGCGGTACGGGCGGATGTTTCCGGGACTCGAGCCGCTGGGGACGGACCCGCACGTGTTGATGCGAGCCGGCAGTGACGGCGGGATCTGTGATGCCGCCGCCGCACTGGATCTCGGTGCCGGCGGGGACGACGCCGAGCAGGCGGCCGGCTGGCCGTTCTTCGGGCAGTTGCTCGCTCATGACACGACCGCGGACCGGTCGCCGCTGATGGGCGGGGTCGAGACCGACGCACTGCGCAACGCGCGGTCGCCCCGGCTCAATCTGGAGATGTTGTACGCCGACGGGCCGATCGGCTCGCCGTACATGTTCGACGCGAACGATCCGGCCAAATTCCTGCTCAGCCCCGACGGGTACGACGTACCGCGGAACCAGCAAGGGATCGCGCTGATCGGGGATCCGCGCAACGACGTCCACATCTTCACGCTGAGCCTGCACGTGGCGTTGCTGCACGCCCACAACCGGATCGTCGACCACCTGCGGACGCACGGCGTACCGGAAGCGGACGTGTTCGACAAGGCGCGGATCGCGCTGACCTGGCACTACCAGTGGATCGCCGTCCACGACTTCCTGCCGCGGCTGGTCGGCCAGGCATTGGTCGACGAGGTGCTCGAGGACGGCGGGAAGTGGTTCAACCCGGAGCCGATGAACGCGTTCATCCCGCTCGAGTACGCCGACGCCGCGTACCGCTACGGGCACGGTCAGATCCGGCACGCGTACCACTTGGTCGAGGACGGGCCGGAGCTGCCGCTGTTCCCCGACCTGGTCGGATTCGGCCCGCTGCCCGTCGATCGGCGCCTCGACCTCGCGCAGATCTTCGACGTACCGGGCCGGCCGCCGGCGCAGCGGGCGAAGCGACTCGACGGGCGGCTGGCCGCGAGCCTGATCGGGTTGCCCGAGCGGATCACCGGCGCGGTCGACGAATCGGCGTACCGGTCGCTGGCCGTTCGCGATCTGCTCCGCGGCGACACGACCGGTCTGCCGAGTGGCGAGGAGGTCGCCAAGCTCCTCGGCGTACCGCCGTTGCCTTTGTCGATCACCGGGGACACCTGGCCCGGCGGTACGCCGCTGTGGTTCTACATCCTCAAGGAGTCCGAGTACCTCGCCGACGGCGACCGGCTCGGTCCGGTCGGCGGCCGGATCGTGGCCGAGGTGCTGATCGGGCTCCTGCGTGCGGACCCGGCCAGCTACCTCAGCCTTGAGCCGGACTGGCAGCCGATGCTGCCCGCTGCCGGTGACACCTTCGGGCTGACCGACCTGCTCATCCCGGCCGGCTCGCGCTGAGCGTCGCCTTGGCCTCGGTCTCGAACGCCTCACGCGGACTCTGGACCGAGGCCAGCGACACGATGTCGCGGCCGTAGAAGAACGCCACCAGCCAGATCGCCAGCACCCGGAACTTGCGGTCCCACGTCGGGACCGCCAGGACGTGGTACCCGCGGTGCATCAGCCAGGCGAGCACGCCCTTGATGACGAGCCGCTTGTACTGGAAGATGCCGGTCCCGAGACCGAGCGTCGCGATCACGCCGAGGCTGTGGTGCTCGTAGTTCTTCGGCGCCCGCCCGCGCAGCGACCGCAGCAGGTTCTTGGCGAGCAGCTTCCCCTGCCGTACTGCGTTCTGCGCGTTCGGCACCGTGTACGCGCCCGGAGTCGACGACGTGAGATCGGGAACCGCGGCATCGTCGCCGGCCGCCCACGCGTCCTCGATCACCTCGGTGTCGGTCCCGATCCGGAGGTCGGCCCGCACCTGGACCATCCCACGCTGGTTGTGCGGCAGGTCGGTGTGGTTGCGCAGCAGGCGGGTCGCGGCGTTCCCCGCCGTCCACACGATCAGCTCCGAGTCGAACTCCGAGCCGTCCGACAGCACCACGTGCCCGTCGTCCGCCGACTGCATCGTGGTGCTGAGGTGCACGACCGCGCCGCGCTTCTCGAGCATCTTCACGACCCACTCCCCCGGCTTGTCGCTCACCTCGGGAAGGATCCGGCCGGTCGCCTCGACCAGGTGGAACGCGAGGTCGCTCTCCGACAGCTCGGGGTACTTCTTCAGCAAGGCCCGCGCCAGCGACAGCAGCTCCGCGAACCCTTCGACCCCGGAGAACCCGCCGCCGACGAAGGTGACCGTGAGCAGCTTGCGCCGCTGCTTGCCCGGCTCCAAACCGGCCGCCTCGTCGAAGGCCGTGAAGAGCCGGTCCCGGATCGCGACCGCTTCCTCGACATGCTTCATCCCGATCGCCCGATCGGCCACACCCGGTACGTCGAAGGTCCGCGTCACCGCGCCCGCGGTAACCGCGATCACGTCGTACGTCATCGTGTAGTCGGGGCCGTCCGCGGGCCGGATCGTCACCGTGCGGTCGGCATGCGCGATGTTGATCACCATCCCGGACACGATCTTCGTCCGCTTCAGGTTGCGCCGCAGCGACACCGCCGCGTGCCGCGCCTCGACCGAACCGGCGACCACCTCGGGCAGGAACGGCTGGTACGTCATGTACGGCCGCGGGTCGACCAGGACCACCTCGGCCTCGTCCCGCCGCAGTTTCTTCTCCAGCCGCCACGCCGTGTAGAAACCGGCATACCCGCCGCCCACCACCAGGATCCTGCGCACCATTTCTCCGTCCATAGTCTCTTTGTCAGGTATGACAACCCGCGCCTGCCGATTGTGACGGGCTCAGGGGCGGAGCTGTTTGCGCGACGTGATCCCCAGCTTGGCGAAGACCTTGCGCAGATGCCACTCCACAGTGTGCTGGCTGAGGAACATCTGCGCACCGATCTCGGCGTTGGTCAGCCCGGCGCCCGCCAGCTCCGCGATATGAGCCTCCTGAGCCGTCAGCGAATCCCGGCCTGGACTGCGGTCCGCCCGGCGCTCGTCCAGCACCTCGCCGGTCGCGGACAGCTCCCGTCCGGCCCGCTCCGCGAACGCGCTCGCGCCCGCCGCGGAGAACAGTTTGTACGCCGTCCGCAGCTGCCCGCGCGCATCCTGTCGACGGCCCTCGCGGCGCAGCCATTCGCCGTACAACAGCTGCGCCCGCGCAAGGTACATCCGCATCCGTGTCCGGCTGAGGCGCTCGACAGCCTCTCCGTACGCCCGTTCCGCCGCGTCCCCGTCGGCGAGCAGGGCGCGCGCCGTGGCCAGGAGCCCGAGGCCCCAGTCCGTGCCGGACGACAACGCGATCCGCTCCAGCAGCTCGAACCCCTCGGCCGCCCGCTCGGGGTGGCCACCGCGCACGGCCGCCTCGACGAGCTCGGGCAGTGCCCAGTTCGCCACGCCGTACTCGGCCGGGTAGGCCGTCGCCTGCACCGCTGCCGCCAGCGCATCGTCGTACCTGGCCAAGCCGTTGTAGAGAACGGCATTCGCGACATAGCAGGTGGTCAATCCGCCGCCTTCGCCGCGGTTGGTCGCATCCTCGATGCCCGCGGCGATCAGCGGCCTGGCCGCCGCCTCGCGTCCGCGCCAAGCCGCGAGGCCCATCTCGCCGTACGGCGCGAGGTCGGTGCCCGTGGCGTCCTTGATGTTCTTGGCCCCCGCGAGCAGGCTCTCGGCCGCGGAGAGTTCGCCGGAGAAGAGGTTCAGATGCACCCGGTGGTGCAGCGCGAGCAGGAGTTCGTTCAGGTCGCCGAGTTCCCGGGCGATGCCGAGGTGGCGGGTGGCCAGCGCGTCCCAGCCCTCGTCGTCCCAGAGGTCGACGGCCATCAACTCCGCGTGGAAGAGCCATCGCAGGTCGTCGCTGTCGCTCGTCCCGTCCGGGGAGGCGTACAACCGGACCGCCTCCCGGGCCAGCGGCACCATGGCGGGATACCCGTCCGCGAACGTCGTCGCGACAGCGCTGAGCAGCACGTCGTGCTTGCGCCGCCGGTCGGAGGTCGGGGCTGCTCGTGCAGCCTGAGAGGCGGCCGTCAGCGCGCTGGTCCCGCCCGGGCCCGATGTCGCGCCGAACCTCCCGGCGTACTGCGCCGCCACCAGCGCCTGGATGTGGGTGTCGCGAGCGAGCTCGAGATCGAGCGGTTCGAGGCGGCGGGCGGCGGCGCGCAGCAGCGGACCGGATTCCAGCCCGTGGCCGGATGCGAACGTGATCTGCGCGCGCAGCAGCTCCACCCGGGCGAGGTGCAGATCATCGACCTCGCCGTTGCCGGCCGTGACGAGTAGCCGCAACGCGGTCTCGAACGCGCCCGCTGCCAAAGTGACCTGGGCGGCCGCGAGGGCGCGGATCGCCCGAGTCGCCGGATCCGGGGTCAGCTCGGTCGCCCGTTGGAGGAACGCCGCCGCCGCGGCCATCCCACCGCGGCGCTGTGCTCGGTCGGCGGAACTGATCAGGTCGGTGGCGACGCCCTCGTCCGGGCCGTCCGCACCCTGGGCCCGGTGCCAGGCCCGGCGGTCGGGATCGATGGCGGGGTCGATCGCCTCGGCCAGCGCCTGATGAACTGCCCGCCGGCCGGCCGGATCGGCGGTGCGGTAGGTCGCCGAACGCACCAGCGGGTGCCAGAAGCGGACCCCGGCACCGATATCGATCAACCCGGCTGCTTCGGCCGCCGCCGCCGTACTCATCGGGACGTCGAGGATCGTCAGGGCGCGAACCAGCAGCGGTACGTCGCCGACCGGCTCGGCGGCTGCGGTCAGCAGCAGCCGTTGGGTGTCCGCCGGTAGGGCCTGCACGCGGCGAGCGAAGTTCTGCTCGATCTGATTCGCCATCGGACGGGCATCGGGTAGCTCGAAACCACCCGCCAGCTGCGCCGCGGTCAGGCCACGCGGCAGCTCCAGCAGGGCGAGCGGGTTGCCGCGGGTCTCGGCGACTATCCGGCCGCGGACATGCGCGTCCAGCCGCCCGGGTACGACGGAGTCCAGCAGCGAACCGGCGTGCTCGTCGGCGAGGCCTCTGACCGGCAGCTCCGGGAAGCCGCGCCACTCCGGGCCCGTGACCGGCTCGCGGAGCGAGAACACGAGTCCGATCCGGTCGGCGAACAACCGGCGCCCGACGAACGTCAGGGTCTGGACCGAGGCCTGGTCCAGCCACTGCGCATCGTCGATCACACACAGCAGCGGACTCCGGTCCGATACCGCCGACAACAGAGTGAGCGTCGCCGCACCGATCAGGAACCGGTCCGGTGGTCCGCCGACGCTCAGCCCGAACGCGACTCCCAACGCGTCCCGCTGCGGACCCGGGAGGCGGTCGAGGAACTCCAGCATCGGCAGACACAGTTGATGCAGGCCGGCGAACGGGAGCTCCATCTCGGACTCGACGCCGGAGGCCCGTACGACGCGACAGCCCTCGGCACGGCTGACCAGGAAGTCGAGCAGGGCCGACTTGCCCATCCCGGCTTCGCCCCGAACGACGAGCACCTGACCGGAACCGGAGCGCACGCCGGCAACGACCTGGTCGAGGCGCGCGCACTCCGCCCGGCGCCCTCGCAGTTCCGGCTCGTTGCCGCTGGTGGTCATCGCTCGCACCCCCTCAGCAGAGGCTACGGGCGAACACCGATGCGGGTACAGAACCCTTGGGTATCGAAACTACGCGCGGTCGGAGCTATGCGTTCATGGCCTCCAGGATGGTGGCGGTGACGGCCTCGGGCTGGGACACGCTGAGGGCGTGCGAGGCGCCCGCGATCTCGCGGGTGCTCTTCGCGCCGGCCCGCTCGGCCATGAACCGGTGCAGGGCGACCGGGATGTTGAGATCGAGGTCGCTGAACACGAACCACGACGGCGTCGACTTCCACGCGGGGCTGTCGGTCGCCAGCTCGGCGGTCAGCGCGGCCTCGGTGGCCGGGCGCTGCGTCGCGGCCATCAGCGCGGCCTGGTCCGCCGGTACGTCGGCGCAGAACTGCTGGTGGAAGACGTCCGGCCGGATCGCCAGGTCGTTGCCGCCGGTGCTGACCGGGTACGCGTTCAGGGCGTCGCCGAGTGTGCTGCCCGGGAACTTCGCGGACAACGCGAACGCGCTCTCGCCCTGGTCGGGTGCGAACGCGCAGACGTAGACCAGGGCCTTGACCGCGTCGTTGTTCGCCGCGGCCTCGGTGATCACCATGCCGCCGTACGAATGGCCGACGAGGACGACGGGCTTGCCGATGCCCGCGATCACGTCGCGGACGTACTGCGCGTCGCCCTCGAGGCTGCGCAGTCCGTTCGGCGCCGCGACGGCCTCGATCGACTGGGCCTGCAGGCGCTCGATGACGCCGTTCCAGCTGGCCGATTCGGCGAACGCGCCGTGGACCAGGACGACGACCGGATTCTCGCTCATGGGTTCCTCTTCTTGTTCGGGTTCAACTTCGGGTTCCACTTCGGGATCACTGTAGAGACCGAACAGACACCGCTGTTGTGACCGGCGAGACAGTCACAACCGGGCACGCTGCGCTGTCCTGTTTGGTGAGAGCACCGAGCACAGGGAGACCCCATGAGCATCACCGAACAGCAGATCGCCACATCGGTCCTGGTGATCGGAACCGGTGGTGCCGGTCTGCGGGCCGCAATCGAGCTGGCGGAACAGGGCGTCGAAGTTCTCGCCCTCGGCAAGCGCCCGCGGTCCGACGCGCACACGTCGCTGGCGGCCGGCGGCATCAACGCGGCGCTGGCCACGATGGATCCCGAGGACACCTGGCAGCAGCACGCGGCCGACACGCTGCAGGAGAGCTACCTGCTGGCGAACCCGATCACGGTCGAGATCGTCGCCAGCGGCGCCGCCCGCGGGATCGAGGATCTCGAGCGCTGGGGTATGCCGTTCGCACGCGAGGCGGACGGTCGCATCTCGCAGCGGTTCTTCGGCGCGCACACCTATCGCCGTACCGCGTTCGCGGGCGACTACACCGGCCTGGAGATCCAGCGGACGCTGATCAACCGCGCGGTCCAGCTCGGCGTACCGATCCTGGACACGGTCTACGTGACGTCGATCCTGGTCAAGGACAACACCGTGTTCGGGGCGTACGGGTTCGACCTGACGACCGGGCGGCGCTACGTGATCCACGCCGACGCGGTGATCCTGGCCGCGGGCGGTCACACCCGGATCTGGCGACGTACGTCGTCCCGTCGCGACGAGAACACCGGCGACGCGTTCCGGCTCGCGGTCCGGGCGGGCGGGAAGCTGCGCGATCCCGAGCTCGTCCAGTTCCATCCGTCCGGGCTGATCGAGCCCGAGAACGCCGCCGGCACCCTCGTCTCCGAAGCGGCACGCGGCGAGGGCGGGCAGTTGCGCAACGCGCTCGGCGAGCGGTTCATGGCCCGGTACGACGCGGAGCGGATGGAGCTGTCGACGCGGGACCGGGTCGCACTCGCGGAGTACACCGAGATCAAGGAAGGCCGCGGCACCCCGAACGGCGGCGTCTGGCTCGACGTGTCCCACCTCCCCCGGGAGACGATCATGCGCCGGCTCCCGCGCGTCTACCAGACACTGCTCGAACTGCAGATGCTCGACATCACCAAGCAGCCGATCGAGATCGCGCCGACCGCGCATTATTCGATGGGCGGCGTCTGGGTCCGGCCCGAGGACCACGGCACCGGGGTGGACGGGCTGTGGGCGATCGGCGAGGCGGCCAGCGGGCTGCACGGCGCCAACCGGCTCGGCGGCAACTCGCTGATCGAGCTGCTGGTGTTCGGCCGGATCGTGGCCGAGGAAGCCGCGAAGTACTCGATCGGGCGCCAGGCGCAGCTGCGCTCGGCGGACGCGGTCGGCGAGGCCCGCGCCGAGATCGACGCCCTGCTGGCGAACGACGGCCCGGAGAACGTCCGAGCCCTGCAGCGGTCGCTGCGCGACACCATGACCGCGCGGGCAGGCGTCGTACGCGATGAGCACGGTCTGAACGCCGGGTTGTCCGAGCTGGCCGAGCTCGAGGCACGGATCCAGGAGGTCGGCGTACATCCGGATATCGCCGGCTTCCAGGACCTGGCGCACGCGTTCGACCTGAAGGCGTCGGCAATGGCCGCGCGCGCAACGCTCGACGCAGCCCTGGTACGCCGGGAGACCCGCGGCTGCCACAACCGCTCCGACTACCCCGACCTCGACGACTCCCTCCAGGTGAACTTCGTCTGGTCCGGCCCGGGCGACATCCAGCCCGAGCAGATCCCACCGATCCCGGACGAGCTCCGCCCCCTGATGCGCCACGTCTCCACCGACGGCAAGCTGGTCGAGTGAGGTGACCCCCCCATCTGTGAAGCGCTAACGGGCGCGGCGGGTCAGCAGGCTGAGGACGAGGGAGAGCGGGGACCAGTCGGTGCGGCCTCGGCGGGTCAGGGCGTAGGCGCGCATCTGGGGTTCGGGGGTGCGGAGGCGGCGGAGGGAGATGCCGGTGGTTTTGGGGTAGGTGGCCGGCATGAGGGCTACGCCCAAGCCGGCGGTGATCATTTCCTGGACGAGTTGGAGGGTGTCGGCTCGTTGGGTGATGCGGGGTTCGAAGCCGGCGAGGGCGGCCAGGGTGCGGACTACGTGTTCGTCGGCGGTGTGGCGGGAGTTGACGATCCAGTCGCTGTCGGCGAAGGCGGCCAGTACGTCGGCCGTCGTACCGGTGGTGCGGCGGGAGCGGGACGGTACGGCGAGGCTCCAGGTGGACTCCCAGAGGGGTATGGATTCGAGCGCCCGGTCGACCGCCGCGGGTGCGAGGTTGTAGTCGTAGCTCAGCGCAAGGTCGACCTGGTCCCGCTCCAACAGCGCGAGCGCCTCGGGTGGCTCCTGCTCCTGGATCTCCAGTCGCACGGCCGGCGGCAGTTGAGCTACGACGGGCAGCAAGCTGTCCCGGATGACGGTATGAAAGGCCGCCACCCGCACGGTCCCAGCAGGCTCGGCCGACGGATCGAGGTCGGCGCGCGCGGCCTCGTGCGCCGCGAGGATGTCGACCGCGTGACCGGCCAGCCGCCGACCCGCCGGAGTGAGCCGCACGCGGCGACCGTCCGGCTCGATCAGCGGCGTCCCGACTTCCTTGGCCAGCGCCGCGATCTGCTGCGAGACCGTCGACGTCGTCACCCCGAGCGCGTCCGAGACCGCATGCATGGAACCCAGTCGCGACAGCGCGAGCAGGAGTTCGAGACGGCGTACGTCCATTCACACATCATGAACGATGTGTCCACGATTCTCACGTGGACGCGAATGAAATCGCGGGCTTCACTGGAGGCATGCGCACACGAGACAGGCAGACCGGCGTAGCGTTCGCGGTTCTGTCGATGACGATGGTCCAGCTCGGACTGGCTGCCTCCGTCGGGCTCTTCGACCAGGTCGGACCGGAGGGCGCGGCCTGGCTGCGGCTCGCCTGCGCCGGCCTGATCGTCCTCGTGCTGTTCCGCCCGCGCCGCAGCTCGTTCGACCGCAACTCGTTCCTGGCCGCGGTCGGGCTCGGCATCGCGACCGCCGGTGTGACGTTGCTCTTCATGGCCGCCGCCGCCCGATTGCCACTCGGTACGGCGAGCGCGCTCGAGTTCCTCGGTCCGCTCTCGGTCGCAGTACTGCGAAGTCGCGGCCGGCTGATCTGGCCCGCGCTGGCGTTCGCCGGGGTCATGCTGCTGACCCAGCCCTGGCACGGTTCGGTCGACGGGCTGGGCGTCATGTTCGCACTGGGCGCCGCGGCGTGCTGGGCGGCGTACATCGTCCTCACGCAGCATGTCGGAGGGAACGTCACCGGCTTGCAAGGCATGGGCGTCTCGTTGCCCGTAGCCGCCGTCGTCGCCACCGCGGTCGCCGGGCCGAGCACGATCCCGGTCATGACGTGGCAGCTGGTCGTGATCGGCTTCGGGCTGGCGTTGCTGCTCCCGGTGATCCCGTTCAGCCTCGAGTACCTCGCCCTCCGCAAGCTCGATGCAGGAGTGTTCGGCACTCTGATGAGCCTCGAGCCGGCACTGGCCCTACTGGTCGGCTGGATCTTCCTGAGCCAGTCCCCCGGTCTCCTCCAGGCCGTCGGCATCGCCTGCGTGATCAGCGCCGGCATCGGCGCCGAACGAGCCGCGCGCCCTCAGGTGAAGGAGCTCGCCGGCGTAGTCGCCGGTCAGTGACAGGTGTACGCCGCTCGACATCCACGCCGCACCTGACAACCGTCCTTGAGCACCCACCAACCACAACGTCCGCGGACGAACGGTTGGTGGGTGCTCAAGGTGCGCTAGGGGCGGGTAGCTACGCGGCGTTCTCCGCAGCGGAGCGGAGCTGCGCTACCTCTTGGCCTTTGACGGTTTCGGGGTAGCGGGCAAGCATTTCGCGCAGTTCAGGTGCGGGGACGTTGGCGCCGAAGGGTTCGGTGCCTGGCTCGAGGCGCTTGCCCTCGGCAAGCGAACCGGCGAGGACGGGGTCGAAGCCGAGCGCGTCGACCAGCTGTGCGACCTCGGCCGCGTCGGCCGGCTCGCCCGCGATGGCGATCGCCTTGCGATCGGCCGCGCCTGCAGGGCGAGAGCCCTCGTCGAGGTCGTGATACCCCATGTGGTTGAAGGCCTTGACCACGCGTGAGTCGGGCAGGAAGTCCTGGACGAGCTCCGAGGACGACGTCCGTGGATCGGTCAGGTCGTCGCGGATGCCGTCGACCTCCCACCAGTAGTTCATGGCGTCGATGACGAGCTTTCCGCGCAGCGCGTCGGCCGGGATGGTCTGGTACTTCCCGAGCGGCAGCGCCAGGATCACCACATCGGCCTCCGCCGCCGCCTCGGCAGCGGTCGTGGCCACGGCGCCCGGCGTGACGACCTCCACGATCAGCGCGATCTTGGACACGTCACCCGATCCCGCGATCAGCACGCGATACCCAGCGGCGATCGCGAGCCTGGCAAGGACGGTCCCGACCTTGCCAGCTCCCAGGATCCCGATCGTCGTCACTTGGACTCCGCGAGCATGTCGCGCACCAGCGGGATCACCTTCGTGCCGTACAGCTCAACGGCCTTCAGCCGAGCGCTCACCGGCAACGGACCACCCGAGTAGATCAGGTCGAACCGCGAGACCCCGAGGGTCCCGACAGCATCGGCGATCCGGCGCGCGACGGTCTCCGGCGACCCGACGTACATCGATCCGTGCAGTACTTCGGACTCGAACTCGTCGCGCTTCAACGGCGGCCAGCCGCGCAGCGCACCGATCCGGTCCCGCATCACCTTGTACGGCGCGTAAAAGATCTCCTTCGCCTGCTCGTCCGTCTCCGCGACGAACCCCGGCGAGTGCATCCCGACCGGATGCGCGACGGTCCCGAACTGCTCCGCCGCCCGCTTGTACAGATCCAGGTACGGCGCGAACCGGTCCGGCGCCCCGCCGATAATCGCGAGCATCAGCGGCAACCCGTAGTACGCCGTACGGACGACGGACTGCGGCGACCCGCCGACGCCGACCCAGGTGTGCAGCCGCCCGGACTCGGTCTTCGGATAGACGTCGGCGTTGTCGAGTGCGGCGCGAACCGTGCCCTCCCAGGTGACCGGCTTCTCGTCGAGCAACTGCACGAACAACTGCAGCTTCTCCTCGAACAGCTTGTCGTAGTCGGCCAGGTCGTACCCGAACAGCGGGAACGACTCCGTGAACGACCCACGCCCGAGGATCACCTCGGCCCGCCCGTTCGACAGCGCGTCGACGGTGGAGAACCGCTGGAACACCCGCACCGGGTCGTCCGAGCTCAGCACGGTGACACCCGAGCCGAGCTTCAGGTTCGAGGTCTTGGTCGCGATGCCGGCCAGCACAGTCTCCGGCGAGGAGATCGAGTACTCCGGCCGGTGGTGCTCACCGAGTGCGATCGCATTGACGCCGATCTGGTCGGCCAGGACTGCCTCCTCGACCACCTGCCGGATCGCCGCCGCATCCGTCACCGGCGCGCCGGTGTCGTCCACAGGGATGTCCCCGAAGGTGTCCAGCCCGAAATCCAGCGTGGCCAAATCGGCCATGTCGCCACTCTCCTGTCCGCTCACCCGACAATTCTAGGTTGACACGTCAACACCAGACCAGGGGGTGTTCATTCCCCAGGAGAGAGTCAGACCCAGTGCCGCAGCTTGTCCGGGTTCAGCACGATCCAGACCGCGGCCACCTTCGCGCCGGTCACCTTCAGGCTCACGACAGCGATGACCCGGCCGGCGGCACGCAACACGACACCCGGCTGGCCGTTGACCGCCTCGACGGTGAGCGCCATCTCCGGATGTACGCCGAGCACCGCCGACACGCACTCCGCGACCTGCGCGATCCCCCGCACCGGCCCCGGTGCGGTGAACACCTGCCCGCCGCCGTCGCTGACCGCGATCACCTCAGGCGCCAGCAGGCTCCGGATCGCGGCCGCACTGCCGGCCCGGCACGCCATGGCGAACCGGTGTACGACGGCATGATCGCCCCGCTTGAACACATCTCCTCCAGCTCAAGCGACGGCGGTGATCTTCGCCGGGTTCATCATCCACAGCACCTCGTCGATGCCGTCGTCCGAGGCGATCACCGTGCACACCGCGAACACCACGCCGTCGCGCTCGAGCATCGCGACCGCGCGGCCGTTCGCCCGGCCGAACTCCACCGTGACGCCGGCCCAGAACCGCGAGTGGAACGCCCGGTGGTACTTCGCCACCCGCTCCCGCCCGACGACCGGGAACTTCGACGCGCGCGCCGCCCCGCCGCCGTCGGAGTAGCTGATCGCGTCCTTGGCCAGCAACTGCTCCAGCACCGCGAGATCACCCGACCGCGCCGCCTCGACGAAGGCCGAGAGCAACTTCTTCTGCTGGCTCCCGCTGACCTCGGTACGGCGTTCCGCGCGGATCCGCTTCCGCGCCCGGCTGACCAACTGCCGCACCGCCGGTTCGGTCGACTGCAGCATCGTGGCCAGCTCGTCGTACGGATAGTCGAACGCCTCGCGCAGGATGTACGCCGCCCGCTCGGTCGGCGACAGCCGCTCGAGCACGAGGAGGACCGCGAAGCTCAAGGCCTCCCCGCGCTCGGCACCGAGGAACGGATCGGCGCTCGTGTCGACCGGCTCCGGCAGCCACGGCCCGATGTACGTCTCCCGCCGGGCACGCGCGGACTGGCTCGCGTTGATCGCGAGCCTGGTGACCGCCGTCGACAGGTACGCCACCGGGCTCTGGACCGTACCGCGGTCCGCGGCCTGCCAGCGCAGCCACACCTCCTGGACCAGGTCCTCGGCCTCGGTGTGGCTGCCCAGCATCCGGTACGCGATCCCCATCAGGCGGGGCCGCACCTCGTTGAAGACCGCGACCGCCCCGTCAAGCTCGTGGAGCTCCATCGACACCCTTCTGTCAGTCCCCTGCTGGAGAATACGGTTGCTCATCGCCCTCCAGCGCCTGGATCGCGCCGCGCAGGCTGTTCAGATCGGCGGTCTCGGCCTGTGCCTCGTACGGGTCGAGCACCCAGTCAAGCTCATCATCGTCCGGAGGTGTGTCTGCCGCGTCCAGCTCGATGTCCGCGTCGACCTCGACCTCGAGCTCCCGCAACTCGTCGTTCGTACCCATCGTCATCGACCGGCCTGTGCGGCATACCACTCGTCGTAGTGCAGCTCGCCCAGAGTGGCGGGGCCGACCGGGACCAGGCTGCGCTCCTTCAGCTCAGCGCCGAAGTAGAGCGCGTGCGGGTCGGAGACGACCTCGCGGGTGTCGCCGCGCTGCGCCAGCGCCTTGCGGAAGAACTCGTCCATCCGGTACTCGTCCGGGCCGGCGATGTCGATCCGCGCGTTCAGCGGCTCGCCCACCGCGACCTTCGCGAGGTTCTTCGCCACGTCGTCACCGGCGATCGGCGCCCACGCGACCGGCGCGATGTGCACCTTGCCGTCGTCGCCGGTGCCCGAATCCGCGGTCGGCCCGACGAACTCGAAGAACTGCGTCGAGTGCACGAGGGAGTACGGCAGACCGGAGGCCTTGATCAGCTCCTCCTGGGCGATCTTCGCGGCGAAGTACGCGTTCTCCGGCATCCGCTCGGTGCCGACGATCGAGATGCCGACATGGTGCCGGACCCCGGCCGCGTCCTCGGCCTGCAGGACATTGCCGGTCGAGGTCTTGAAGAACTCCATCACCGGCCCGGCCTCGAACGACGGCGAGTTGGCCACGTCGATCACGACGTCGGTGCCCTTGAGCACCTCGGCCAGGCCCTCTCCGGTGATGGTGTTGACACCGGTGCTCGGCGCGGCCGGCACCGCCTCGTGGCCGTGCTCGGTGAGCTTCGCCACCAGCTTCGTGCCGATCAGGCCGGTACCGCCGATGATGACGATCTTCATCGCAGATCCCCTTCGGTTGTCTTTCCGTGTCTTTGCGCTGTCATCAGGTAAGACAGGGCACCCACCGGGCTTGTGACAGTCACACCTGAGGCTTGTGTCCTGTCTCACTGGTTGACGACGCCTGACGAAGGGACACCCCGTGCCGAACGCCACGGTCCGGATCCGCGTGCGGATGACCGCACGGCCGATCGACGAGCCGAACCGGGTCTCCAGCCAGCTGGAGCTGCTGTTCGACCTGACCTTCGTCGTCGCGGTGGCCGCGGTCACCGAGCAGTTCGCACGGACGATCGCGGCCGGTCACGGCGGCGACGGCGTACTGCCGTTCCTGCAGGTGTTCTTCGCGATCTGGTGGGCCTGGATGAACTTCACCTGGTTCGCGTCGTCGTACGACACCGACGACGTGACGTACCGGATCCTGACCATGGTGCAGATGGCCGGAGTGCTGCTGCTCGCGGCGGGCGTTCCGGCGGCCGCGGACCACGGCGACTACGTGATGGTCACGACCGGCTACCTGGTCATGCGGCTCGGGCTGGTCTCGCTCTGGCTGCGGGCGGGCATCGAGGACCGGGCCTCACGCCGTACTGCGTTCCGCTACGCGTTCGGTATCGGGGCGTTGCAGGTGGGCTGGTTCGGGCGGCTGTATCTCGCCGACGCGGGCGCGTCCGACACCGTGCTGCTCATCGCATTCATCATCCTCGCGATCCTCGAGCTATCGGTGCCGCTGTGGGCCGAGCGACCACGGGCCACGCACTGGCACCCCCACCACATCGCCGAGCGGTACGGGTTGTTCACGATCATCCTGCTCGGCGAGGCGGTCCTGGCCTCCTCCAACGCAGTACGGCGTGCTGTCGAGGAGACCGAGGTGAGTGCCGAGCTGATCGCGGTTGCCGCGTGCGGTCTGGTGATCCTGTTCGCGTTGTGGTGGCTGTACTTCCTGCGCCCGGCTGGCCCGCGGCTCGAGGAGCGCCGGGATCGCTCGTACCGCTGGGGCTACGGCCACTACGGCATCTTCGCGTCGCTCGCCGCGCTCGGCGCCGGCCTGGAGGTCGTCGTCGAGCAGACCAGCCACGACCTGCACATCTCTCCGACCGCCGCGAGCTACTCCGTCGCCGTGCCGGCCGCCTGCTTCGTTGCGCTCCTGTGGGGCGTGCACAGGATCATCTCCGAACCGTCCCGCATCCACCTCGGTACGTCGTTCGCCGGCGTGGTGGTCCTGCTGCTCCTGCCACTCGCGACCCCGCAGGTCGGCTCGGTGACCGACCTCGCTCTCATCGCGGTCACCTGTGTCGCCCTCGTCGCCGTTGCATCCTGGGACGAGATCGTCAAACAGTCAGGCGGGACAGGGGTTACAGGGTCTTCAGTGTCTTCAGCGTCGACCGGATGACGTCGGCGATCGGTTCGCCGTCCGGGGCGGAGATCCATCGCTCGAACGACACCCGGAACACCGCGACCCCGGTCTCGGCCGCGAGCGGCGCGACGTCGGCAGCCACCCCTCGCTCGAGCAGGCCCTTGGTGAGCGCGGACGTCAGCGCGGCCATCTTCATCAGTTCGCGCTCGCGCAGCTCGGGGGTCGCATTGATCAGGTCCTGACGGCGGCGTGAGTAGTCCCGGGGGATGTCGTCGAAGAACTCGGCCGACGCCAGGACGGCGGCCGCGACCGCCTCCATCGGCCCCGCGTCCGCCGGAGCATCGGCCAGCGCCTTCACCATCGACTGTTCGAGAAGCTCGGATCCGGCGAACAACACCTCGCGCTTGTCCGTGAAATGCCGGAAGAACGTGCGCGCGGTGACACCGGCCCGGTCGGCGATGTCGGCGACGGTCGTGCCGTCGAACCCGCGCTCGGCGTACAGCGCCATCGCCGCCTCACGCAGCCGCCCGGCGGCATCCGGTTCCCACCGTCCCATGGATCGATCCTAGCTGATGTCATTGACTGACATCAGAAGGTGTAGCATCGTGATGTCAGTCAATGACATCACTGAGAAGGGATCTCGCATGCGCGTGTTCATCACCGGAGCGTCCGGGCACGTCGGTTCGGCCGTCGTACCGGAACTCCTGCACAACGGCCACTCGGTTCTCGGCCTCGTCCGCTCCGACGAGTCGGCGAAGCGCCTCACGAGCTGGGGCGCCGAGGTCGTGCGCGGTGACCTCGACGACCTCGACCGCCTGCAGGCGGCGGCTGCCGCGGCGGACGGAGTCGTGCACCTCGCGTTCCGCCACGACGCCATGCAGGCGGGCGATCTGGCCGCCGCTGCCGCCTCGGATCTCGCCGCACTGCAGGCGATCGGCGACGCTCTCGCCGGCACCGACAAGCCACTGGTCAGTACGTCGGGCACAGGCATGCTCGCCGGCATCGTCAAGGACCGGATCGGGACCGAGGACGACTTCGATCCGTCCGGCGGGTACCGCATCGACGCGGAGAACTTCGTCGTCGAGCTCGCGGCCAAGGGCGTCCGTTCGTC
This sequence comes from Kribbella pratensis, assembly GCF_004365355.1. Lineage (GTDB taxonomy): Bacteria > Actinomycetota > Actinomycetes > Propionibacteriales > Kribbellaceae > Kribbella. The sequence goes on from NZ_SODP01000001.1 coordinate 2,752,846, forward strand.
GATCGTCCGGCTACCGCAGATCACCCACAGCCGGCTCGATCACCACGGCTTCGCGCCGTCGTTGATCGCCTTCGCCCGCCAGAACGGCTTCTCGGCGTACGTCGGTGACGGGGCCAACCGCTGGCCGTCCGTGCACACGCTCGACGCCGCAACGCTCTATCGCTTGGCGCTCGAGTCGGCACCGGCGGGCACCCGTCTGCACGCCGTCCAGGACGAGGGCATCGAGTTCCGCACGATCGCGGAGGCCATCGGCACGGGGCTCGATCTTCCGACCCGCGCGGTGACGGCGGAGGACGCACCGCAGTACCTCGGTTTCCTCGCCCACTTCGCGACCATGAACACTCCGACGTCCTCGGCCCGGACGCGCGAGCTGCTCAGCTGGCAGCCCACGCACCCGGACCTCCTCGCGGATCTGGCAGAGGGGTTCTACTTCGAGGCTTAGACCTTGAGTACTGGCGCGATCGTCTTCGATCGGGAGCCTTCGTACGCCGCGAGCAGGATGCCGAGGACGGCGATCCCTTCCTCCTCGGTATGCAGCGGACGAGTCTTGCCGAGCAGGGAGTCGGCGAAGTGGCCGATCTCGGCGACGAAGGTGTCGACCGGTTCGAAGTCGAACGTCTCGGTCTCGCCCGAGCGCAGGCGGTAGGACAGCGTCGTACCGTCACTGGTCAGTGAGCCGAGCTCGCCGACGGCGGAGAAGCGCTCGGTGGAGGCGGCCGGCTCGTACGCCCAGCTGGTCACGAGCTGACCGACGACTCCGTTGTCGAACTTGATCAGGACCTGCGCGGAGTCCTCGCCCTCCATGAACTTCAACCGGTGCGTGGAGAGCATCGCGGTGGCCTCGACCGGCAGCCCGCCGGCGAGGTGCAGCATCAGATAGGTGGGGTGGTACCCGGTGTCAATGAGCTCGCCGCCGCCACTCGTCTTGCTGCTCGCCCGCCAGCCCATCGAACTCGGGTCGAAGTCGTTGTAGAAGCTGTCGGTCGTCCGTACTTCGTAGACCGTGCCGATCGTCCCGGCCTCGAGCAGCTCCTTGGCCTTCGCGACCGCCGGCATGAACAACTGGTTGTGCGCGCACATCAGCGTCACGCCGTTCTTCACCACCGCTTTGCGCACATCGGCTGCTTCCTCGGCCGACAGACACAACGGCTTCTCGCACAGGACGTGCTTGCCGGCCTCGGCGGCCGCGACGATCGCGTCGCGGTGCAGGTGGTGCGGCAGACAGATGTCGACCGCGTCCAGCTCCTCGTTGGCCAGCATCTCCCGGTAGTCCGTGTATGGCGTTGCGCCAAGCTCCTCGCCCCGCTTCTTCGCCGTCTCCTCGACCGCGTCCGCCACCGCCGTCACGCCGATCTTGTCCGCGTGCTGCTGGTAACCCTTGATGTGCGCCGAGGCGATCCCGCCAGCCCCGATCAGTCCGACCTTGAGCATGACTGTCTCCTCAGTTGTAGGCGATGGCGTTACCGGTCTTGGCGGCTTCGTTCGCAGCCACCACCAAACGGGTCAACTCGACTGCGCGCGCGATGTTGTCGTCCGCGCGGGTCCCGTTGTTGATGTGATCGACCCACTGCGCGAACGCGTCGGTCGAGTGCTCCGGGACGTCCACCTGCTCACCGTTCACCAGCAGCACGTTGCCCGCGTCGGTGTACGTGAGCGTGCCGTCCGTGCCGAACAGCTCGATCGTGAACGGGTTGGGGCTCGCGAACCCTGCCTCGATCACACCGATCTTCTGGTCCGGGTATCCGACGACCACGACAGCGTTGTCTTCCAGACCGCGCTCGGCGATCGAGCGGTACGTCGCACTGACCGTGTCGGGATGCGCGCCGAGGAACAACTGGGTCAGGTACACCGGGTGGCAGCCGAGGTCGGTGAGCGCGCCACCGATCGCGGTCGACGGCTCGAAGAACCGCTGCGGCAGCCAGCCCTCGACACCGTCGCGCGGGATGGCGCCGTCGTGCGAGAGCCGGACCCGGCCGTACGTGATCGTGCCCAGCGTGCCGTCGTCGATGACCTCGCTGATCGCCTGCGTGTAGCCGTGGTAGAGCCGCGGCAGCGACACGATCAGCTTCACGCCGGCTTCGTCGGTCGCGGCAACGATCTCCTCGGCCTCGGCGACCGTCGGCGCGAGCACCTTCTCGGTGAAGATGTGCTTGCCGGCCCGGGCCGCCTTGACCATCACGTCGCGGTGGACATTGGTCGGCGTCGTGATCACCACACCGTCCAGGTCCTCCCGCGCAAGCAAGGCGTCGAGGTCGCCGGTGAACTCGACGCCGAACTGTTCGGCGGCGGCCTTGCCGCGCTCGGCATCGTCGTCCCAGACGGCCACCAGGTCCGTCCCCGGGTGCGCCTGAGCCTGCCTCGAGTAGTCGCCGGCATGCACGTGCCAGAAGCTGAGGGTCGCGATCTTCAGTGGGTTGGACACCTGGTCCTCCTGATGCGAAAACGTTTCGGATCGACCGTCGGCAGATCACGGTACAACGTTGTCAGGAGGTCTGGACAGGGGTGCGGCGCGCCCTTTCACACGGTGAGATCCGCGCGCAGCCGGAGTGCTTATAGTTATCCGGGAGTCCTGGATAACTAGAGGAGCCGCGATGAGTGAGGAGCCTGTCGGCGGGGATCTCTCGCGGTTGCGTCAGCTCAACGCATCCGCCGTACTGCGGGAGTTACGGGGCGATCAGCCACTCACGCTGACCGAGTTGTCGAAACGCACGGGGTTGTCGCGCGCTTCGACCGAAGATGTTGCACGCGACCTGCTCGGACGCGGGTGGCTGGCCGAGGTCGCGCCGGCGTCGGGGTCGGTCGGGCGGCCGGCGCGGCGGTACCGGTTCAACGCCGGGGCGGGCCGGTTGCTCGGGGTGGACATCGGCGGACACAAGGCACTCGCCCTCGTCACCGACCTCGACGGCGAGGTGCTGAACCAGACCCGCATCACGGTCGATCCCGAGGCCGGCCGGCGCGAGCGACTCGCAGTGATGGACCGCTGCGTGGCCAAGGCACTGGCCGGCGCGGGCGTCGAGGCCGGTCAGATCTGGTCCACAGGCGTGGCGACCACCGGGCTCGTCGACGGCTCCGGCAAGGTGATGCTCTCCGACTCCCTCCCGGAGTGGAGCGGCGTCGACCTGGCCGCCCACGTACGCCGCCTTGTCCCCGGACCTGTCCGGGTGGAGAACGACTGCAAGCTGGCCGCCCTGGCCGAGACCTGGCGTGGGGTGGCCCGCTACGCCAAGGACGTCGTGTTCCTGCTGGCCGGGCTCCGAACAGGCGCCGGGTTGATCATCGACGGCAAGCTCCACCGCGGCTTCGCGAACTGGTCCGGCGAGATCGGCGCCCTCCCCGCCGCAGGGTGGTTACAAGCCCCGAAACACCTCGAGAGCTGGCTCGAGAACGCCTCGACGTCCGCCGGATTCGAGAGCGTGTTCCTCGCCGCTCGGGAAGGAGACCGGGACGCGACCCGAGCAGTGCGCGGATACGTGCGTGATCTGGCCGTGGGGGCCTCGGCTCTGGTGCTCACCCTGGATCCTCAGCTGGTGGTGATCGGGGGCGGGTTCTCGCGGTCGGCGGACGTGATGGTCGAGCCGTTACGGCGGGAGCTGGACCGGTGGTGTCTGCGGACGCCCGAGATCCGGGTGTCGGCGTTCGCCGACGAAGGGGTCGCGCTCGGCGCCGTACGACTCGCGCTCGACGAGGTCGAGGCGACGATCAGGACCGGCCTGAGACCTTGACATAATTTTCCTGGACTCCATGATTATTCCATCGCCCCGCCCAGCGAGAGGAAGCATCATGATGCGTCCGTTCCGCCTGCTCAGCGCACTCCTCACCGGTGCACTCCTTGCTGCCCTGCTGGTCTCCCCCGCCGAGGCGGCGATCAGCGGCACCTCCGCGACCAACACCGCCACGACCGTCACCTACCGCTTCTCCTACACCGGCACCCCGCAGTTCCTCCGCGTGTACGTCGACGCCGACCGCAACGCGTCGACCGGGTTCGCGCAGGCAGGCACGGGCGCCGACTACCTGCTCGAGAACGGCAGCCTGTACCAGCACACGGGCACCGGCTGGAGCTGGACGCTCATCCGCACGGTCACGTTCTCCAGCTCAGGCGGAGTCGCCCAGTGGACGGTCAACCGCTCGGACCTCGGCGAGACCGCGACCCCGAACGACGCGGACCTGATCTTCCAGGTAGAGGCTCCGCTCGAGACGTCCACGAAGTACACGCAGGTGTACTCCGGTGGCACCAGCGGCACCGTGACCTACACGGCGTCCTCCGAGAACTTCTCCAACCCCGAGCGCGGCTTCTATCACCACACCGGAGACTGCGACAAAGCCGACTTCTCCCAGAGCACCCTGCAGAGTTACCGGACCGGTCAGGGCATCTCGCTGGTGATGTGCGTCTTCTACTTGGCGGAGTACAAGAACGGGCCGATCGCACAGGCGGCGCTCGATCAGCTCCAGCAGCAGATCGACACCGTGCGGGCGGCCGGTTTGAAGATGGTCCTCCGCTTCGCGTACACGACGTCGACCACCGGCGACGACACCACGAAGGACCGGATCCTGGCTCATCTCGACCAACTGGCGCCGTACCTCAACTCCGGCAAGGACGTCATCGCTGTCGTCCAGGCAGGTCTCATCGGCGCCTGGGGTGAGTGGTACTACACGCAGAACTTCGGCAACGCGGGCACGGTCACGTCGACCGACTGGGCCAACCGCAAGGCCGTCACCGACAAGCTGCTGAGCGTCGTCCCGTCGACGCGGATGATCCAGCTCCGTACGCCGAAGTTCAAGCGCACCATGTACTCGACGACCGCCGTACAACCGGGGGCCGCTTACAACGGTTCGGCGCTCTCGCGGATCGGTCACCACAACGACTGCTTCCTCGCCAGCCCCGACGACTTCGGCACGTACGAGAACACGTCCGTCGAGTACCCGTACCTCCAGGCCGACACGACGTACGTCCCGATGGGCGGCGAGACCTGCGGCTCGAACCCGCCGCGCTCCAGCTGCCCGACCGCGACCGGCGAGCTCGCGCAGTTCCACTGGTCGTTCATCAACACCGACTACGAGCCGACCGTCCTCAACTCGTGGAACACCGGCGGCTGCCTCGCGGACATCAGCAAGAACCTCGGCTACCGCTTCCGCCTCGAGTCCGGCACCTATCCCGCGACAGCCTCCGCGGGCGGCAGCCTGCCGATCTCGTTCACCGTCCACAACGACGGCTACGCGACGCCCTTCAACCCCCGCAGCCTCGAGCTCGTACTGCGGAACACGTCGACCGGCTCGACCTACAAGCTCGCGATGAGCTCCGACCCGCGCCGCTGGACGGCGGGTACGTCGACCACGGTGTCGCAGACCCTCACGCTGCCCACGAATCTTCCGGCAGGTTCGTACTCCCTGCTGCTGAACCTGCCGGATCCGCTTCTGTCCACTCGCCCCGAGTACTCCATCCACCTCGCGAACCAGGGCACCTGGGATGCGACGACCGGGATGAACTCGCTCCTGCACACGCTCACCGTCAGCTAGTCCGAGGAGACACCCGCATGAGACGGCTTGCCGCAAGCCTCGCGGTGGTTGGGTTGCTGCTACCGACCCAGACCGCGATGGCACACCACGCTCCCCCGAGCACTACTGTCACCTACAGCACGTCCGACGAAGTGATCTCGAATCAGGAACGTGGCTTCTACCACCACGCCGAGACGCACTACTACGCCGACAACTCCGGCTACGTCCCGCTCGACGTCACCAAGCTGCGCAACTTCCGGACGCAGGAACACATCACCCAGATCCTCCGCCTGTTCTATCTGGAGAAGTTCGCCAAGCAGGACGTGATCGACCAGCACTACCTCGACCTGATGCAGGCCGACTTCAACACCGCACGGGCCGCCGGGGTGAAGATGATCGTCCGGTTCGCCTACGCGCTGCCCGGTGACGGTTGGCCGCCGCCGACGCCGTACGGCGATGCGCCGGTCGCCCGGGTCGTCAAGCAGATCAAGCAGCTGACGCCGATCCTGCGGAAGAACGCCGACATGATCGCGGTCGTCCAGTCCGGCTTCGTCGGCCTGTGGGGTGAGGGCTACTACACGGACTACTTCTCGAACCCGGCTGACCCGAGCCAGGTGTCGGACCAGAACTGGGCCGACCGCAAGGCAGTCATCGACGCGCTGCTCCAGGCGCTGCCGAAGGACAAGATGGTCCAGGTGCGTACGCCGTACATGAAGCAACGGATGTACGGCCTGCCGACCGGGACCGCCGGCGGGCTCACCGCGCAGCAGGCGTACAACGGGTCCGCGGTCGCGCGGATCGGGCAGCACAACGACTGCTTCCTGGCCAGCCCGGACGACTTCGGCACCTACCTGAGCGACCCGCTCCAGCTGGACAAGGATTTCGTTGCCCAGGACACCAACTATGTGCCCGAGGGCGGCGAGACGTGCGGTGTCGACGCACCGCGCTCGGAGTGGCCGTCCGCTTCGGCCGAGATGGCCCAGCTGCACTTCTCGTTCCTGAACATCGAGTACCACCCGGACGTGCTGGCGAGCTGGGGCGACAACATCACGATCGCGAAGCAGAAGCTCGGCTACCGGTTCGCGCTGACCCAGTCCACGGTGTCGCAGTCACACGGCAAGGTCGACGTCGGCGTGAAGATCCGGAACGACGGCTGGGCAGCGCCGTACAACCCGCGGCAGGTGCAACTGGTGTTCCAGAACTCCAAGCACACCTACCGCATCAACGTTCCGGCCGATCCACGCCGCTGGGGCGCCGGCCAAACCGTGAGCCTGAACTGGAGCGTCAAGGTCCCCGCAGGCAAGTACAAGGTCCTCCTCAACATCGCCGACCCCAAGCTCCAGTCCCAGTCCCACCTGCCCGGCTCCACCGAGACCTACAACGCCGTCTACGCAGTACAACTCGCCAACAACGGCACCTGGCAACCAACCACCGGCTACAACGACCTCGGCCAAACAGTAACCATCGGATAAGCCCCCAACATCAAGGCGACCTCCCGCCCGGCGCCACACACCAACCAGCGCCGGCAGGAGGCCCGCCCAGATCCGGATCCTCCCCGTCGGAGACGCTGGTCAGGCGCCGTCTCGGGGGGCTGGTTGGGGTTGGGCGGTGGTGGTTGCGGGGGCCTCGTGGGGGATGCCGGCGGCGGCGTAGGCGTCGGCTTCGTCGAGGGTTTCGTGGAGGAGGAGTTGTTCGGCGATGGAGTCGAGGCGGGGGCGGTTGTCGCGGAGGAGGCGGCGGGCCTCGGCGTAGCACTCTTCGATCAGGCTCCGGACCTCCGCGTCGACGGTGTTGAGCAGCTCGTCCGACACTCCGGCCGTCCGCGCGTCACCCTCGGGCGGAAGGATCGACACCGGCCCGATCGCGTCGGACATGCCCCAGCGGCCGACCATCGAGCGGGCGATCCGGGTCGCCGTCTCGAGGTCGCTCTCGGCGCCCGTGGTCACAACCCCGAGCACCTCCTGCTCGGCCGCCATCCCGCCGAGTGCGCCGATGATCCGGCCGCGCAGATACTCCACGTCGTACCCGTACCGGTCGGTGTCCGGCGTCGACAGCGTCACGCCGAGCGCACGGCCGCGCGGGATGATCGACACCTTGCGGACGGGATCCGCGCCCTTCTGGATCATCCCCAGCAGGGCGTGCCCGCCTTCGTGGTACGCCGTACGCCGGCGCTCTTCCTGGGGCATGACCACGTTCCGCGCCGCACCGAGCTGGATTTTCTCGAGTGCGTCGGTGAGATCGCGCTGGGTGATCTGCGACTTGCCCTGCCGCGCCGCCGCGAGGGCTGCCTCGTTCAGCAGGTTCGCGAGATCGGCGCCGGTCATCCCCGGGGTGGATTTGGACAGCGCGTTCAGGTCGACGTCCGGGGCGAGCGGTTTGCCGCGCGCGTGCACCTTGAGGATCGCCTCGCGGCCCGGCTGGTCCGGCGCGTTTACGGTGATCGTGCGGTCGAACCGCCCGGGCCGCAGCAGCGCCGGGTCGAGGACGTCGGCGCGGTTCGTGGCTGCAAGCGTCACGACGCCCTCGGTGCCGGAAAAGCCGTCCATCTCGGTGAGGATCTGGTTCAGCGTCTGTTCACCCTCGTCGTGCCCGCTGATCGAGCGGGCGCCGCCGCGAGCACGGCCGATGGTGTCGATCTCGTCGATGAAGATGATCGCCGGCGCCACCTTGCGTGCCTCACCGAACAGCTCCCGGACCCGGCTCGCGCCGACGCCCACGATCATCTCGATGAACTCCGACGCGCTCGCGGAGAAGAACGGCACGCCGGCCTCGCCTGCGGTCGCGCGGGCCAGCAGCGTCTTGCCGGTGCCGGGTGCGCCCTCGAGCAGGACGCCCTTCGGCGCCCGCGCCCCGAGCCGCCGGTACTTCTCCGGATCCTTGAGGTAGTCGACGACCTCCTCGATCTCGGCCTCGACCTCGTCGATCCCGGCGACGTCGGCGAACGTCACCCGCACCGTGCTCGGATCCACTGGCTTCTTCTGCTGGCCGCCGCCGCCGAACAACCCGCCGATACCGCCGAGACCACCGGAGGCGCGCTGGCGCCGGAACAACCACCAGTAGAACGCTGCGATCAGCAGGAACGGGCTGAGCGAGATCAGCAGGTTGAGCAGTACGCCGCGCTGCGCGACCACCGGGGTCGCCCGGACCGTGGCGCCGCCCTTCTGCAGGTCGCCGTACAGGTTGTCGTTGGCGAACGTCGGCCGCTCGGTCGTGAACTTCGTGTAGGTCTGGTCGGTCTTGCCCGGCACCGGCGCGGCCTCTTTCAGCCGGCCCTGGATGGTGTCGCCGCGGGCGAAGATCTCGGCGACGTTGTGCTTCTGCACCTGGGCGGTGAAGTCGGTGTACGCGATGGTCTGCTGGGCGCCGGACATCTGGTCCTGCATCGTCGTGAGCAGGAACAGCACGAGGTACCCGCCGAGGATCCACGCGGCCCACTTCCACCACTTCGGGCGGCGCGGCTTGTCGCCGTCACCGTGCCCGGGCGGCAGGCCCTCGGTCCGCCACGGCTTGTGCGGGGGCCGCCGCGATCCGTCGCCGCGATCCCCCGGACCCGAGTCCCGACCGGAGCCGGGCCCGCGGTCGGCCGTGGACTGGTCCTGCGGCGGCGGCTGCTCCTTCTCGCTCATGAAGCCAACATAGGACCTGAACCGTCCCGGAAACAGCAACAACTCCAGCGTCGTACCCTGGCGCATGGCCAGACCTTTCATCCTCGACTGTGATCCCGGCCACGACGACGCGATGGCGATCCTCCTCGCGGTGGCCGATCCGGCTGTCGACCTGCTCGCGGTGACGACCGTCGCCGGCAACCAGACCGTCGACAAGTGCACGGTGAACGCGCGCCGGGTGCTGTCGCTCGCGGGCGGGGCCGGCATCCCGGTCGCGCGTGGTGCGGATCGGCCGCTGGTACGGCGGTTGCGCATCGCGGACGACGTCCACGGAAAGACCGGTCTCGACGGGCCGCTCTTCGACGACGAGCCGTCCGTGCCGGAGTCGCCGTACTCCGCGCACGAGCTGCTGGTCGACGTACTGCGGACGACGCCGGCGACGATCGTGGCGACCGGCGCGCTGACGAACATCGCGCGACTGCTCGCCGACGAGCCGGGCCTGGCCGCGAACATCACCGAGATCGTCTGGATGGGCGGATCCACCGACCGCGGCAACATAGCACCGCTCGCCGAAGCCAACGCGTACGTCGACCCCGAGGCGGCGGATCTCGTCGTACGGTCCGGCGTGCCGTTCACGATGTGCGGGTTGAATGTGACGCATCAGGCGCTGGTGACGGCCGGCGTCCTCGCGCGCTTCGAGCAGCTCGGGACGCCGCTGGCGCGGGTGTGCATCGAGTGGATGACTTTCTTCGCGTCCACCTACCGGGAGCTGTTCGGCTTCGAGTCACCGCCGCTCCACGATCCGGTCGCGGTCGCGCGGGTGATCGAGCCGGCGATCGTCGGCTGCGTCGAAGCAAACCTCGTCATCGAAACCCGAGGCGAGTGGACCTCCGGCGCAACCGTCGTCGACCTCGACGGCTACACCGGCCGCCCGCCCAACGCGCGGATCGCCGTCACCCTCGACCAAGCCGTCTTCTGGGACCGGATCGTCGCCGCCGTGTCTGCCCTCAGCTGACTCGTCTGCTGACAGCGGAACAGCCTTCTGTCGGCGGATCGGGTGGCGCAGGGTGGTGGGAAGGAAGCAACCGGGAGGAAAATCATGTACCTGGAGAAGCCCGCCGCGACCTGGCCGCCGGGCCCGGAGATCCCGAGCCCGAGACCCGCGACTCCACCCCGGCCCGGGCCGCCGCAGCCGGCCCCTCAGCCCATCCTGCCTACCTGGTACGAGCCGACCTCGATCAGTCTCGAGCGGGAGCTTGCCGACCGGCTGCTCGCACAGCGGACCATCCTGGTCAGTGGCCGGCTGGACGACGCACTCGCGAGTCACGTGACCGCGCAGCTCCTCCTGCTTGATGCCTACAGCAACGACCCGATCACCCTGCAACTGACCTCCGCCGAGTCCGAGCTCGAAGCCGCGCTCGCGCTCGCCGCCGCGATCGACCTGGTCGGTTCACCGGTCCATGCCGTTGCCCGCGGCACCCTTCGCGGTCCGGCCATCGCCGTACTCGCCGCGGCCGGACAGCGCGAGGCCCACCGCCACACCATGTTCGTCCTGTCGTTGCCGCAGTTCGCCGCCGAAGGCACCGCCGACCACCTCGCCACCGTGGCGGACCAGCATGAACGCCAGATCACCCGCCTCCGGGATCTGATTGCGAACGCAACCGGCCGCTCGCCGGACGAGGTGATGAACGACCTCGAGCCGGGCCGCGTCCTCAGCGCGGACGAAGCGAAGGACTTCGGTCTGGTTACTCGGCTGGTGTGATCGTCAGCACGAGGCGGCCGCTGGTTTCGCCGGCGGCCTGACGTTTCCACGCGTCCGCGACCTCGTCGAGCGTGACGGTCTCGTGAGCGACCGCGATGGCACCGAAAGCCGCATGGTGGAGTACGGCGGTCAACGCCTCCCGCCGCTGGTCCGCCGTCAGCGCGTTGTTCGTGTACCCGAGCACGCTCGCCGACCGGCCCCGCAGTACCGCCGACGAGAACACCGCCTCGTCGCCCGACGATCCGCCGAGGTTGACGAGCCGGCCGCCCGGAGCGAGCACCCGCGCCGCGGCCGTCGCGGCTGCTCCGAAGACCGAGTCGATCACCACGTCGTACGACGGGGCGCCGAGCCGGCTCGTCAGCTCGTCGACATCGGTGCTCGCGGCAATCACCTCGTCCGCGCCGGCCGCGAGCGCCCGCTGTTTCGACGCGTCCGACCGGGCGACGGCGACGACTCGTGACGCACCGAGCACCCGGGCCGCGCCGATCGCGACCTGGCCCACGGCACCACCGCCGCCGAGCACGAGAACCTGCTCCCCCGGCTGTAGCTGGGCCCGCCAGGTCAACGTCATCCAGCCGGCCACCCCGGACAACCCGATCGCCGCCACCGCCGCGTCCCCGACCGGTGTCTCCAACGCAATCAGGTCCGCATCGGGTACGGCGGCCCGCTCCGCGAAACTGCCGTCCCCTGCGGCCATCCCGGCCGACGTCGCGAAGAACACTCGCGTCCCCGGCGTCATCACCTCAGACTGCTCGACCACGCCGACACCTTGCACACCCGGCACGTACGGCAACGCCGGCGGCCCGAAGTACGACGTACCCGAAGCGCACAACAGGTCCAGCGGAACGACCGGCGCGGCCGTCACGCGCACGATCGACATGCCCTCCCCGGCAACCGGGTCCGGATGCTCGACGTGCTTGGGTGGTTCGCCGTGAGTTTGCAGTACTGCGGCTCGCACGCGTCCTCCTCAGGTGGCGATGTCGGGATAGGGCAAAGAGTAGTGCTCCTGCAGCACGCGACCGTACGTCTTCTGGTACTCGAGCGGTCCGTGGTCCCGCTCGAACATCGCGATGAAGAGCGTCAATGTCAGGAACGGATGCGCGCCGAGCCCGAACAGCGCGACATGGTCATGCTCCCGAAGAGCCTTCCGCTCGTCGTCGGTGAACGAGAGCCAGGTCGACTTCTCCGCCACGGCGCAGTTCAGGATCTCGTTGGCCCGCTCCTGCTCCCACCAGGCCACTGTCCCGGCCGGGTCTTCCCGGTACCGCTCGACCAGGGCAGGGTCGCGATCGACGGTATAGAGGAACTTGTCGAGCAGGTACTTACTCATGCCGGCACTCCGTTCGGGTACCAGGTGAAATACGCCTCCATCGTGTGGAACAGATCGAGCGAGTCGACGTGATCCGCCTTCGCACCCGCACCCGCGGCGCCCATCATCAGCATGAAGTCCATGAAGCCGTGCGTCGCATTGCCCGGCTGATGCAGGCTGTCCAGCGTTACCTCGGACAGGCATCCGTCGAGGTCACCGCTCGCGATCCAGTCCACCGCCTTGCGGTCGAAGTCCGGATCGGGCCCGTGCTCGCCGAACTGCCGCGGACCACCGAGCTCCAGCGACAAGTGCCCGGTGCCGATGATCGCGACGCGCTTGTCGATCGGCCACGACTCGACCAGCTGCCGGATCGTCCGTCCCAGCTCGACGAACCGGCCGGGACGCGGCAGCGGCGGCGCGAAGATGTTCGTGTAGATCGGCACGATCGGCAGGTCCGCGTCCGGGCGCAGCGTGATGATCGGGCAGGTGATGCTGTGGTCGATCCGCAGTTCGTTGCTGAAGGCAAGATCGAAGCCGGCGTCGAGCCCGTTGCGCAGGATGTGCGAGGCGAGCTGCTCGTCGCCGGCCAGTCGCATCCGCGGCAACCCGAACTCGCGCTCCTCGTTGTACCAGTTCGCGTCGAAGTACGGCGCTTTGCCGACCAGGAATTGCGGCATGTTGTCGAGCCACAACTGGTGGAAGTGATCGCTGCCGACCATCACCAGGATGTCCGGCCGGGCCTTCGTCAGCGTCTCGCGGAACGCCTCGATCTTCGCCACCCACTCGTCGGCGAACGGCGGCCGGTCCGCGCCGGTGGCGGTGCTGGCCCGGTAGTAGAACGGATGATGCGTGGAAGCGATCACGGCGGCGACTGTGGCCATACGATCTCCTTCAGGATTCCGGATCGACGTACACGGCGTTGCGGTCGACTCCTGCGTAGATATCCATTCCGATCGGCCGGCGACGCTCCTCCGCGAGCTGGCCGAGCAGCCCGGCGGCTCTTGCCAGCAAGGCGAATCCGCGCAGCAGCTCAACCGGCAACCCGAGGTCGGCCAGCGCGGCGCCACAGACACCGGCCCCGTTCAGCGGCAGCTTGCGGCCGAGCACCTGCTCGTGCACGCGGCCGATCGCCTGGAAGAGTTTGAGGTGCGGACCTTCGAGGCCTTCTTCGCGGGCGAGGTTGATGAGCACCGGCGTCCGCGGGTCCTGGACCTTGTGGACCGGGTGTCCCAAGCCGGGGATGAAGGTCCCGTTCGCCCGCGACTGCTTGACGAGTTCGAGTGCGAGCTCGTCCCAGCCGGAATCGTCTGTCGGCGGCTCGCCGCCGGCCAGCGCTCGGTGCAGGAACATCCCGCAGTCCTCGGTCACGCCGAGGAAGCGGGATCCGCCACCGAGCAGGCCGGCGGCGAGCGCCCCCTGCAGGGAATCCGGTGCCGACAAGTAGGTCACCCGCGCGGCGATCGCGGTCGGCGTGAACCCGTGGTCGGCCAGGGCGACCAGAACCGCCTCGAACACGCGGGTCTCCGACGGTGTCGGCCGGCGCAGCGCGACGAGCCAGAACGCCAGCTCGCCGAACCCCACCTTGCCCATCAGATCCGCGGTCAGATCCTGCCCGAGCAGACGGATCTCGTCAGCGGTCGACGTACCGAGTGACGTCGGGAACGCCGGCGGTGCCACCTGTTCGTCGCTCATTCCTGGCCCTCCAGCCACTTCCTCAGCTCGGCGCCGTGTTCGTCCAGCGACGGCGGCGGCAGCCGGTACGACGCGGCCTCGCCTGAGCCGCCTGTGTCGCCGGTGAACGTGATCGGATTGCGCACCCCGGGGATCCCGCCGACCGTGACCACCGGATCCAGCCCGAGGTCCTCCGCGAACGCGACGCCGCCGTCGACGGTATTGATCGGCCCGCACGGCACCCCGGCCGCGATGATGTCCCGGAACCACTCCAGCTTGGTTCTGGTCGACAGTCGTTCGATCAGCAACGGCCGTAGTTCCTCGCGGTTCGCGGTCCGCTTCTCGTTCCGGTCGAACCGGGGATCGTCGGCCAGCTCCGGTACGCCGAGAACCTCGACCAGCTTGCGGAACTGCCCGTTGTTCCCGGCCGTGATGATCAGTTCCCCGTCCGCACACGGCAGCGGCTCGTACGGGAACAGGCTCGGATGGCTGTTCCCCATCCGCAGCGGTACGACGCCGCCCGCAACGTACGCACTGGACTGGTTGACCAGACCGGACAGCGCCGACGACATCAGGTTGACCTCGACGTGCTGGCCGCGACCGGTCTCGTGCCGCGCGTTGAGCGCGGACAGCACGCCGATCGTGGCATGCAGTCCGGCCATCACGTCGAAGACCGAGATCCCGGCGCGGAACGGCTCGCCCTTCGGGTCGCCGGTCAGGCTCATCAATCCGGAGATCGCCTGCACGATCAGGTCGTACCCGGGCAACGCGGCGCCCTTCGGCCCCGAGCCGAACCCGCTGATCGAGGCGTAGATCAGCTTGGGGTTGCCGTCGGCAACGGTCTCGTAGTCCAGCCCGAACCGGGCCAAGCCACCCGGCCGGAAGTTCTCCACCAGGATGTCCGCGCGCCGCGCCAGCTCCTGCGCCGCCGCCAGGTCGCCGGGGTCCTTCAGGTCGAGCGCGATCGACCGCTTGTTCCGGTTCACCGCGAGGTAGTACGTCGAGATGCCGTCGCGGACCGGTGGTTGCCACGACCGGGTGTCGTCCCCGCCGGGCGCCTCGACCTTGATCACGTCGGCGCCGAGGTCGGCCAGCAGCATGGTCGCGTACGGGCCGGCCAGGATCCGGGAGAAGTCGGCCACCAGCAGTCCCGAGAGCGGACCCGTCACACGACCTCCCAGCAGAGAATTCCGGACATGTGTCCGCGCGGTTGGATCGCTTCAGTCTCAGCCGCTCGGCGCTCGGCTGTCAACCACCGGCCCGAACCCTTGACACCCCCGCTCCGGCACTCAGATAGTGAGTCTCATCGCCCCGATGACCGCCATACGGACGCATGTCCGGCCACTTGCTGGAGGGGAACCATGACCACTGCCGAGACGCCGCTGGCGGGCCGGCCGATCCTGCTGCGCGGCGGGACCGTGCTGACCATGGACGACCGTCACACGATCGTCGACAACGGCGATGTCCTGATCGTCGACGATCAGATTGCTGCCCTCGGGCCGGCGCTCGAAGTCCCCGAGAACACGCAGGTGATCGATGCGAGCGGCGGCATCGTGATGCCGGGCATGATCGACACCCATCGGCACATGTGGCAGACCGCGATGCGCGCGTACGGCGCCGACTGGACGCTGACGCAGTACTTCGTCTGGTACTACCTCGAGCACGGCAAGACGTTCCGGCCGGAGGACATCCACGCCGGCAACCTGACCTCGGCCTGGGAGTCGCTCGAGGCCGGAGTCACCACGACAGTCGACTGGTCGCACGGGCTGCAGAGCGTCGACCACGCGGAGGCGGCCGCGGACGCGCTACGCGCCGTACCCGGGCGGTTTGTTCTTGCCTACGGCAACATTCAGGCCGGACCGTGGGAGTGGACCGCGGACCCGGCGGTGCGTTCGTTCCTGGAGCGGATGCGCGACGACTCGACGCTCGGGCTGCAACTGGCCTTCGACGTGACCGGCGACCCGGCCTTCCCGGAGAAGGCCGCCTTCGAGGTGGCGCGGGAGCTCGGGCTCGGCGTGACCACGCATGCGGGCGTGTGGGGTGCGACCAACGACAACGGCATCAAGCTGATGCACGAGAACGAATTCATGACGCCGCAGAACATCTACGTTCACGCGGCCACGCTCACCACCGACTCGTACCAGCGGATCGCCGCGACCGGCGGCTCGATCTCGGTCTCCACCGAGTCCGAGCAGAGCGCCGGCCAGGGCTACCCGCCCACCTGGCAGGTCCGCCGGCACAACATCCCGGTGTCGCTGTCGATGGATACCAGCGTCTGGTGGAGCGGCGACCTGTTCAGCTCGATGCGGACCACGCTCGGCGCCGACCGGGCCCGCGAACATCTCGAGGCGCACATGAAGGGCGCCACCGTGACCCACAGCCATCTGCGCGCGGAGCATGTCGTCGACTGGGCGACTCGCGGCGGCGCGAAGGCACTCGGCCGCGACGACCTCGGCAGCCTCGAACCGGGCAAGAAGGCTGACGTCATCCTGATCAAGAACGACAGCTCGCCGGTGTCCTTCCCGCTGATCAACCCGTACGGCCAGGTGGCGTTCCAGTCCCAGCGCGGCGACGTACACACCGTGATCGTCGACGGCCGCGTCGTGAAGCACGACCATCAGCTGGTCGGCTGCGACCTGGCCGCCGTACGCCGGGAAGTCGAGTCGACCGTCGACTACCTGCGGTCGACGCTCGGCGAGGAGGCGTGGCGGAGCGGGATGAACCCGGAGCTGCCGAAGGGCGAGGTGCTCGACAACCCGTACCAGTACACCGACTACAAGTCCGACTCGACGCGGGAAGCACGTGGCACCATCTTCGGTGAGCGGTAGCCGATCGAGGAGGAGCAACAGATGGCAGGGCGTGGCGCAGGTCCGGATTTCGTCGAGTCGCTGGCTCGCGGGCTGGATGTGCTCGCCTGCTTCGACGTCGATCACCGGACCATGTCCCTCAGCGAGGTGGCGACGGCGGCCGGCCTGGCCCGGCCGACGGCGCGCCGCCTCCTGCTGACCCTCGAGGAGCTCGGTTTCGTCCGCACCAGCGACGGCGCCTTCCAGCTCACCCCGAAGGTCCTCACCCTCGGGATGGCGTACGTCGGCTCGCTCGGACTCTGGGACATCGCGAAACCGCATCTCGAGTCACTCGTCGCCCGGACCGGTGAGTCGTCGTCGATGGCACAACTCGACGGCTCGGACATCGTGTACGTCGCCCGCGTGTCCGTGCCGAAGCTGATCGCGCTGCGCGTCGACATCGGCACCAGGTTCCCGGCCGCGCAGACCTCGCAGGGCAAGGTGCTGCTCTCCGCGCTCTCGCCCGACGAGCTGGCCGATGTTCTCGCCTTGCCGAGTCGCGCGGGACTCCCGCCGTACATCGGCCGGACCGCTGACCAGTTGCGCGACGAGCTCACCGAGATCCGTGCCCGCGGCTGGGCGCTGGCCGACGAGGAGCTCGCGCCGGGCGTCCGCTCGGTCGCGGCGCCAGTCCGCGACGGCACCGGCACGGTCCGGGCCGCGATGAACGTGACCGTCCACGCTGCCGAGACCACGGTCGACACGCTGCTGCACGACCACCTCCCACTGCTGCTGCGTACCGCGGGCGACGTCAGCGCGGAGTGGGCGCTCTGGCAATCTCGTCCTCACGTGGAGATCGAGCAACGGCACGAGACGACTGCTTGAATGACTGCTTGAATGACGGCATGACCGTTCTCGACTCGCCTATCCCCCGCTTCCATCTCGCGATGCCGGTCGACGACCTCGATGCGGCGCGACACTTCTACGGCGAGGTCCTCGGCCTCGAGCAGGGCCGCAGCTCCGAGACCTGGATCGACTGGAACCTGCGCGGCCACCAGTTCGTCACCCACCTCGCCCCCGAGCGGCAGCAGCGTATCCACAACCCGGTCGACGGTCACGACGTACCCGTGCCGCACTTCGGGCTGATCCTGACCGTCGAGCAGTTCCAGGCGTTCGCGGAGCGGTTGAAGGCGGCCGGCACCGAGTTCGTCATCGAGCCGTACGTGCGGTTCCAGGGTCAGACCGGCGAGCAGTGGACGATGTTCTTCCTCGACCCGGCCGGGAATGCCCTTGAATTCAAGGCGTTCGCGGACGACTCGCAGGTCTTCGCCGCCTGACCCCGGTCTGCCGAGCCTCGGTGCCCGACACAGGTTGTCGGGGCCTCGAACAAGTAATTCCTTGTTCAGACTCACCAGTTCTTGTTCAAGCCCACCAGTTGCTGATGCAAACCACAGACCTGTCCACCCGTCAGGGGGTGATCCAGCCGGTGAGGATCGTGGTGCCGGACGTGGTCGTGCATACCAAACGGTATGGTACGTTCGGCGGCGGGTGGAGGACGAAGAAGCCGAGGTCGTCGATGTCGGTGGTGGCCAGCTTGCCGGTCTCGCCGCGGGCGCTGACCACTCCGGCCTCTGGCGGATCCAGCTGACCGAGGACGGCGTCGGGTGTCAGTTCGAGCTCGACCGTCCAGCCGTCGGAGGCGAACGTGAGCGACCGCAGAATCGCGCTCTCGGACCGGATCGCCAGCGCGTCCAGTGAATCCCAGGCCGAGTCGTAGGTGAGAGCTGCCAGTTCGGCGTCGATGGTCCGCCACGCGAACGCCGCCTTACCCGCGTCGACGAACGCGGTCGGCACCTCGTCGGAAGACGCCAGCGCGTCCCGCAAGGCATCGATCAACTTCTCGTCGTCGTTCCAGTCCGGATTCATCACGGTTCTCACCCCCTCGTCCCTTGATCGAAACCATCAGGTCCGTCCGCCGCCAGCAACGCCAGCGCCGGCGTCTGCCGCAGCTTGGTCAGACAGCGCGCCCGGTTCGGCCCGATGCTGCCGATCGGCACCTGCAATCGCCGGCTGATCTCGTCGTACGGCGGTGGCGGATCCTGGATCAGCAACGCCAGCAAGAGCTGGCACCGACGCGACAATTCGGCGAACGCGGTACGCAGGATCGTCCGGCGTTCGTGCCGCAGCACTTCTTCTTCGGCGATCGCCTGCTCGGGTACGTCGGGCGACTCCGCCAGGTCGACCGGCTCGACCCGGCTGGTCGACCGGATCAGCCGAAAGCACTCCCGCTGCGTGGTCGTCGCGATCCAGCCCGGCAACGCGGCCGGCTCGCGCAGGCCGGGCAGATGCTCGACCAACCGCAACCAGACGCTCTGCCCGACATCGTCGATATCAGGCGGCGCCAGCCGATACCGCCGGCACACCGAGAAGACCAGTGGCGCGTATCGCTCCACCAGTTCGTCCCAGGCATTCTTCTCGCCGTCCCTGGCCCGGGTGACCAGGTCGACGACTGTCGGGTCGTCCCGCATGCCGCCCCCTCTCGCACCGGACCGCTTCACTAGTACAGAGTCGGTCCGGACCACTACTGATACATCCGGTCGCTAGGCGCCGAGCGCGACAAAGGATCGCGCCGCGGCAATCGTGACCGGATCGCCACGGGCCTCGGTCCGTGCGCCCGCGAAGGCGGTCGCCAGCGACTGACCGGCCCGCAGGTTGTCGTGCAACGCGAGCATCAACGGCGCGGTCGCCGGATCGTTCACCGGTACGACGCTCGCCAGGATCCCCGCCGCGCCCAACGGAATCAGACTGCTGCTCAACCCCAACAGCTCGTCCGCACCGACCGGCTTCGCCAGCCCGGAGTCGCAACTCGACAACACCATCCGGTACGGCGCTCTGCGCAGCCGCTCGAAGTCGTACACGGTCAGCGGGCCGTCGTCGAGCCGCAACGACGAGAACAGCGGGCTGTCCGCGCGGAATGTCCCGTGTGCCGCGATGTGCGCGATCCATGCGCCGTCGAGCTCCCGCAGTACCTTCTCCGCGGTCGCATCGCCGTCGGCGAGCACGGTCGCGTCCGGGTACTTCTCGGCCAATCGCATGACCTCCGCCCGTCCTGCTGACAAGCCCGGCCCGAGCACCAGCACGACCCGCCGGTCAGCCGGTGGTCGCAACCGCCGCGCCCGCAGCCAGGTAGCCGCCGACGGCACCACGTTCACCGGCCGCTCGGCCAACGTTGGCACCAGTCCCCAAGGCAACGCCTGCAACCGACTCGGCGGCACCATCACCACCGCCCTGTCCCCTAACAACTCCTGCGCACTCCCCAGAATCGCATCCCCGAGCCGCTGCCCCAGCACCTCGAGCGAAGGCCCCCGATACTCCCGCCCCCGCGCACCACCCGCCGTGCCGCGGGCATGGGCGAGCCAGCGTAAGCGGAAACGAGAGCGCTCGACCTCAACGGCGGCAGCGGCCAGCGGCCCGACCTCGTGCCGGGTGATGCGTCCGTCCCGGACCACCACCGCATGCAGGACACCGTCGACCTCGATCAACTCGACGAGCACGGTCTCGCCCAGCGCATCAACCAACGTATCGACGTCGAACCGCGACGCCATACCACCCAACGCCCCACCCTGCGCTCGCAACGCCCGATCCCGAACGGCCTTCTCCAGCCGTCGGCGTTCCTTCTCCGACGAATGATCAGGGGACGCATCCAACCGCCGTACGACGTCTCGCAAAGCAGCAAGGTCAGCGCCCAACTGCTCGTCATCCGACGGCCTGACCGGCGGCACTCCCAACGCCGTCGCCCGCCACCGCTCGCCCCAGACCAGCAACCGCCGCGGATCATCCCGCCGCAACGCGTCCCGCAACGCCAACTGCGCCAACTCAGCGCCCTGACCAGTCGCCAACGCGCGCAACTCGGTCGCGCCCATCGTCAGCCGATGCTCGTCCAACGCGTCGAGCCCGCGACCACACGCCGACAACATCCCGCGCACATCGTCCCGAGCCTCAGCCCGCAACGCCTTCCCCAACCACGCAGCGCTCCGAGCCATCGGCGGCGTGTCCTTGCTGTGCTGCCCGGCCAACTCCAGTTCACGATCCGTGGTCCGCGACCGACCATCGGCCAACGCTAGCCGACCCGCCAGCAGATGCGCCGCCGACGCCTCCGACGCACCCAACGCGTCCAGCCGCCGAGCCGTCGCAATCACCCGGCGCAACAACGGCGCACCCCGCTCACCGGCCTGATAGCGAGCCTCCAACTGCACCATCGACGACCGCACCGACCACCACTCCCGGCGCTGCGCGGAGAACAACCGACGCGCCCGATCCGCCCGGTCCTGCGCGGCCTGCGGATCGCCTGCCGCGAGCGCCGCCGTCGCTGCCGCGAACCACAGCTCACCCCGCTTGGTCGCCGTACCACCTTCTGCTTCCATCCGGGCGATCGCCTGATCCATCTCGGCCAGCGCCTCCGCGCTGAGCCCGGCGGCGAGCAGTACGCCGCAGCGGTCGATCGCGAGGTCCGGCCAGACCACACCGACCGCGGCGAAGCGTCGTCCCGCTTCGTCGAGGTAGCGCAGCGCCGACGGCAGATCGCCGCGCGAGTACGCGACCAATCCGCGATTCTGCCGCGCTTCGGCGTACTCGAACTCCTGCCCGGTTGCCGCGTACAACTTCTCGGCGACGGCGAAATCCGCATCCGCCCGCTTCGTGCCACCCAACGCGAGCTGGATGAAACCGCGATAGTTCCGCGACCGAGCCTCCCAGACCTGATCGCCCGAACGCCGCAACCGCTCGATCGCCAACCGCAGATCGTTGAGCGCTTCACGATGCCGCCCGAGCACCAGCAGTACGTCGGCACGCCGTAGCAACACCCGGCCGGTCAGCGCACCGCGACTCAGCTCGACCGCACGATCGAGCCGCGCCAAACCCTCGCGGCTCCGGCCTGCTCGACCGAGCGTTGCGCCCAATGTGGCAAGGACATCCGCTTCGCGCTCCGAACGTCCGGACTGCTCGGCGAGCCGCAGCGCGGTACGCAGTTCGCGGACCGCCGCCGGGATGTCGCCGAGCTGCCGCAGACTGATGCCCCAGGCCTGATGCGCGAACGAGGCCTCGATCGCGAGCGGATCACTCGCCAGCACCGTGCGCGCGGAAGCGATCGCGTCGTGCGGGCGTGACAATGCGAGCGGCAGCAGATTCTCCACCGCCTCGGCACTCCCCCCGGGCGTCGACATTCTGGAATGATAACGGCGCCGCGCTGATCAAGCGCTGTATTCATCGAGGGGGGAAGGAAGGAAATGGCGGATCAAACGGGCGACCGGAAATACATCGCTCAGATCGAACTGATTCTGGCCGCGTTCGAACGCGAGGTCGAGGTCTATCCCGAGGATTGGGAGAAGCGCCCCGAAGGCGTCGACTATCTATACCGCACGGGGGTCGTCCTGGTCCGGGACGAGGATCTCACCCGCGTGATCGAGCTCTTCCAGGGCGGACGCCCGGCCGAGGGCGGCATCGGCGGCGTGACCCGGTTGCTGCTGCCGGAGAAGGTTCCGGGCGACGCGCCGGAGGACCGCTCCGTCACCCAGCGATTCCTGAAGTACGCCGACCTGCGGCTCGGGCGCGGCGTGGTCACGCCCGAGCACTTGTTCTATGTGACGCCCAGCGTCAGCCCGTGTCCGGCGACCGAGCCGGAGGAGGTGCCACCCGGGATCCCGCCGGACCCGGTGCTGCCGACACCGTTCCTGTCCGCGGGCGCCGCGGACGGTCGCGGCGTGAAGGTCGTCGTACTCGACGTGGGCTGGTCGGACGCGCCGGCGGCGTACTGGCTGAACGGTGTGACCGGTGACCCGGAGAACGCTTTCGACGGTTCGGGTCGGATCCGGCCGTACGCCGGGCACGGCACCTTCATCGCCGGCGTCATGCGAGCCATCGCCCGCAACGTCGAGATCGTGGTGAAGAGCTACTTCACCTCGGCCGGCGCGATGTGGGAGTTCGACCTCGCCGCGGCGCTGGACGAAGTACTCGATCTCGCGCCCGACATCATCAGCCTGTCCGCGGGCACCCGGACACGGTTCGATCTGCCGGCGCTCGGTCTGGACGTGTTCATCAAGACCCGGCTGAACCGCGTCAACGGCCTCACGCTGGTCGCCGCGGCCGGCAACGAGTCGAGCCGGGACTACTTCTGGCCGGCGGCGTTCCCGGAGACCGTCGGCGTCGGAGCGCTCGCGGAGAACGGCCGGGACCGGGCGTCGTTCAGCAACTTCGGCGGCTGGGTCGACGTCTACGCACCGGGCGAGAATCTGGTCAACGCGTTCCTCACCGGCGACTACGAGTGCACCGAGCCGCCGAACGCCGGCCAGTTGCGCTCGTTCGCCGGCATGGCGCGCTGGAGCGGTACGTCGTTCGCGACGCCGCTCGTGGCGGGCCTGATCGCCGGGCGGATGTCACTCACCGGCGAGAACGCCAAGCAGGCGGCCGACGCATTGCTCGCCTTCGCGCTGACCCAGCCGGAGCCGGGTGTCGGTCCGGTACTGCGGGCCGGCGACGCGATCACGTCGGTCAGCTGACGTGACGCACTGAGGCGGTGCGGGACTCACCGGCCTGACCGCCGGTCCTCCCGCACCACCTCAGCCTCCCCCTCTGCGCGCCCTCGCGTTGTCCTCCCCCCTGCAACAACTTGAGGACATCCCCCCATTTGTGCGGAGTCACCCTCGGTGCCAGTTGATACACCCGGTCACCAGGAAAGTTTCCTACGGGCCGGCTAGCGCGGATGCTCACAGAGGAACGGCGCCCGGTTGGCGCCGGAGTGGTAGTTGTACTGCGTACCGTCGACCTCGAGGATGATCCGCGCACCCGGCACCAGCGCCTGGGTGTACATCATCCCCGGCTCCGGACAGCCGAGACTGCCGTCCGACCAGGTGACCTCCTCCGAACTCACCAGCGTCACCCGTGCCGCATCGACACTGAGCCGCTTGGCGAGGTCGGCCTTGGCCTGCTCGACGGGTCCGCCCGGCGGAGTACTGCTGCTCGTGGGGCTTGGTGTCATCGAAGGAGTCCCTCCCGTGCCGGTGCCGTTTCCGGTGTCAGTTCCGGTGTTATTGCCGCAAGCAACCAAAAGGCAGGCTGTCGCGAGTACGACGCTCACTGTCCGCATCACCATCACCTCCCACAGTAGACGGCGGAACACCTGTATTCGTTGCAGATGTATCGCACGAATGTTGTTCAGATTCCGTTTCCCACCTGTCAGCCGGCGACCTGAAGGATCGGGGGAACTCGGGAACCGCCCTTTCTGTCTACCGCACGGCCAAGGAGCATTGCATGTCTGTCGATCGTCGTTCCGTCCTCCGCGGAGCCGCCGTTGGTGCGGCCGGAGTCGGATTCACCGCTGTCGGCGCCGTACCGACGCTGGCCGAGGCCGCGCCGGCTTCGCGCAGCGGCCACACGCCGTTCCCGCAGCACCGGCCTTTCCCGCCGTTGCTCGACGACCCGAAGGGCCTGCTCGCGCTGCCGGCCGGGTTCAAGTACCGGGTCGTCACCCAGGCCGGTGAGACCAAGCTGACGAGCGGTCAGCCGACGCCGACGCTGCACGACGGCACCGCGGTCTTCGACGGCAGCCGGCACGGCACCTACACCCTGATCCAGAACCACGAGATCGGCGCCGACAACCCGCTCGGCGTACCGCCGATCGCGGGCACCGTGTACGACAGCGGTGTCGGTGCGGCCGGCGGCTGCACGGTCATCTCCGTCGACCGCGACGGCAAGAACCTCGGCGAATGGGTCGGCATCTCCGGCACGATCACCAACTGCGCCGGCGGCCCGACGCCGTGGGGCACCTGGATGACGTGCGAGGAGACCGAGAACAAGGCCAACGGCACCACCCGTCTGAAGGACCACGGCTACGTCTTCGAGGTCTGGGCCGACGGCAAGACCGTGCACCCGGTGCCGCTGAAGGCCCTCGGCCGCTACGCGCACGAGGCGCTCGCGATCGACGAGGACCGCACGCACATCTACCTGTCCGAGGACGCGTCCGGCCCCAACGGCACCTTCTACCGCTGGTCGGCGCCGCGCGGCTACCGGCTCAGCTCGCGCAGCTGGCAGGACCTGCAGAACAAGGACTTCGGCACGCTCGAGGCGCTGGCGATCCTCGGTGACGACGGCAAGCCGATCCCGGACGTCGCGTACCTGACCTCGGCCCAACTGCTCCGCCCGTTCCGCACCACCTGGGTGCCGGTGCCGGACCGCGACGGCGCGACGACCTCGGTCCGCAAGCAGTTCACCGACGGCCAGATCACCCGCGGCAAGAAGTTCGAGGGTGTCTACGGCACCGAGCAGGGCGTGTACGTCGTGAACTCGTACGCCGAGTCCGGCACCGCCGACCTGCCCGCCGACGCCGTACCGCACGACGGCATGGTGTGGTTCTACAACTACGAGGCGAAGACCATCCAGCTGGTCACGTACTTCCCCGAGAACGCCGCCGCGAACAAGGGCCCCGAGGCGAAGTACGACGACCTGAACTTCGACAGCCCGGACAACGTGACCGTGACGCCGTGGGGCTCGCTGATCCTGGCCGAGGACGGTCAGGCCAGCAGCCACGTGCTGAGCGCGACGCCGGGCGGACCGACGTACGCCATCGCCCGCAACATGCTGAACGACTCGGAGTTCACCGGCCCGACGTTCTCCGCGGACGGCAAGGTGCTGTTCGTCAACATCCAGACGCCGGGGATCACGCTGGCCATCACCGGCCCGTGGCGCGATTACCTCGGCTGAGCCCGAACCCCTGACAAGGCAGCGAGCAGGGTGAGCGAGCGTTCGTCCGGTCCGACGCGTACCTCGTTCATCAGGTAGGAGAAGGTGGTCTCGCGGCCCGGCCATGCGCCGTGCCGCGAGCCACCGGCCCCCGGGTGACCGAACGCGTCGGCCGGGCCGTCGCCGCTCTGCAACTCGAAGCCGGCACCGTAAACCATCGGGCTGCCCCACGTCGGCTCGATGCCACGCCGGATCTCCCGGCGACCGAGCTCGACGATCTCCGGCGACAGGACACCGTCTCCCAGGAGAGATGCGTAGAACTTCGCCATCCCTCGGGCTGTCGCGTAACCACCGACCGCCGCGAGCCCGGCGCTGCGATATTCCTCGCTGTTCCAGATCTTCTCCGAACCTGGAATCCACAGCGGATTGGGCCG
This sequence comes from Kribbella pratensis, assembly GCF_004365355.1. Lineage (GTDB taxonomy): Bacteria > Actinomycetota > Actinomycetes > Propionibacteriales > Kribbellaceae > Kribbella. The sequence goes on from NZ_SODP01000001.1 coordinate 2,778,639, forward strand.
GTTCAACTCCGACCATGGGCCATCGACGAGAACACCTTCCGGAGCCACCATCGTCGCCGTTCGCCAGTGCAGTTCCTCGGGCAGGCCGATCCAGACCTCGAGCTCCAGCGGTACGGCGAACTCGTCCGCGAAGAACCGCCCCACCGTGCGGCCGTCGACCCGTCGTACCAACTCGTCGAGAAGCCAGCCCCAGGTCACCGCGTGGTACATGAAGCCTGCGCGCGGATCGGAGGCCGGCGCCTGCGCGGCGAGGTGTGCTGCCATCACGTCGTGGTCGAGCAGGTCGGCGTACCCGGCCTCGACCCACGGCAGGCGGGCCTGGTGGGACAGCACCTCCGCGATCGTGATCCGATCCTTGCCCTCGGCACCGAACTCGGGCCAGTAGCGACTCAGCGGATCGTCCAGCGACAGCTGGCCACGCTGCACCAGCAGCAGGACGCACGCGCTGGTGAGGCCTTTGGTGCCGGAGAACATCAGGTGGATCGTGTCGCGATCCCACGCCCGGCCCGTCTCCGGGTCGGCAACACCACTCCACAGGTCGACGACCAACTCGCCCCGGTGGTACGCCGCGAACGCCGCGCCGAGCTCACCGCGCTGCGTGAAGTTCCGGTCGAAGGCCTCGGCCACGTGCTCGAATCCCGCTGCTGTCCACATGAGCTTGATAGTACCGATCGTTCTCATCTTGGTCCAGCTCGGTAGGCTGGGGTGCGGAGGTGGTTGGACGATGCCGGTCAAGGCTGGGGAACGGTTGGATCCGGAGGCGACGAAGGCCCGGATCCTGAAGGCGGCGGCCGACGTGTTCGGCCGGCGCGGGATCCACGCGACCGGGATCAACGAGATCGTCGAGGCCGCCGGCGCGTCGAAGCTGACCATCTACAAGAACTTCGAGTCGAAGGACGGCCTCGTCGAAGCGGTGCTTGCCGACCGCACCCGACGGGTGCGCGCCTGGCACAACGCAGCGGTCGAGCAGGCACCGCCCGGCCGCGACCAGATCCTCGCCGTCTTCGACCTCGTTGCCAGCTGGTACGCCGAAGCCGGGTTCCGCGGCTGCGCGATGATGAATGCCGCGACCGAGGACCGTGCTCAGGACGGCGCGCCGCGGCGGCTCGCGCGAGAGCATCTCGCCTTCTATCGCGAGCTTTTCGAGCGATTGCTGACGAATGCCGGGGCTCATGATCCGGAGCGGACCGCGCGGCAGTTGGTCGTCGTACTGGAAGGTGCGACGCTGATCAGCGCGGTCGACCAGGATCCGGGGCTCGGCGCGGAGGCGCGGGTCATCGTGGAGACGCTGCTCGAGTCGGCACTCTGAGGGCGACCAGGACACACAGCAGTCCGGCTCCGGCCGCGACGAGAAATGCCTGTTGATAGCCGGCCTGTTCGGCGATCAGACCACCGAGCGGGCCGGCGGCCATGACGCCGAGATCCCAGAACGACGTCATCACACCCATCGAGATGCCCGGCCGCAGTCCACGTACGCGATCCAGCGTCATCGAGATACAGGCCGGGTAGATCAGCGCCAGGCCGACGCCGGCCAGTGCCGTGAAGGTGATCGCCGTCGCATTATCTGTGGCCACGGCGAGTCCGATGAGGGCAACGATCTCGAGGCTCACGGTCGTTGCCGCGATGCTCCGGCCGCCGAACCGATCAACCAGCGGGCTGCCGGCAAATCTCGTGACCAGGAATCCTGCCGCGAACACCGCGAGCGCGATGTTGTCGACGCCGAGGTTGCCAGCGCGCAATCGCAGTACGAGCAAGGCGGCCACTGTTCCGTAGCAGTAGGCGGCCAGGCCAATGGTTGCTCCGGGCAACGGTACGCCGGGCGGCACGAGATCGCTCGGGCGACGGATCCTGGCCAGCGGTTCGAGTCGACCCGGGTCGGAGCGGGTCGTCAGCACGAGCGTGGCCGAGGCGAGCGACAGTCCCACGACGACCCACCAGACCTCGGCGCCGACCAGTGTCGCGATCACCGGTCCCGCGGCCAACCCACCCCACATCGACAAGCCGAACCAGCCGGCCAACCGCCCGCGCTGCGCCACGCGTGCACCTGACAGCACCCAGGGCAGTGCCGCGGAGAACAGCGCGGCCTCACCCGCGCCCATCACCAGCCGCGCGACCAGCAGGAGCAACAGATCCGGCGCAAGCAGTTGCCCGAGGCCCCCAATCGCGGCCAGCACTCCCCCAATCAGGACAACCGGCCGCGACCAGCCCGCGTCGGCCAGCCGGCCCGCGAACGGCCGCCCGCACGCCGTCGCCAGGAACGCGATGCCGACCGCGGTCCCGCTGGCCAGCGCGCCGCCGCCGAACTTCTCCGGCACAGACGACGGCAACGCCTGCAACGTCGCGCCGAACGCGAGATACCCGAACAGCACCGCCACCCACAACCGCCATACCGGAACAGTCATGGCTGAGATGGTACCGCTTGTTATTATGTCTGTCGCAGGCGATCCAGGAGAACGACCTCACACGCGTAGTGCTGCGAGGCCGTCATCTCGCCGCGGAACCAGAGCAGCGGGATGCGCGCCGGATCGCCGGGCGCGACGATCGGCCGGAGATTGTCGACGCTGGAGTTCTCGGTCACCGGCGTCCACGTCGTCCCGGCTGTCCCCGTTGTCCCGGCTGTTCCGGCGCCGTTCATGCGGGCGTGGAAGATCTCGTGATGTTTCAGCGCGGCGCCGTCGCGCGGGTCGATCGGCGTCGAGACGTAGAGCGAGTCGAGGTCGTACGGGTCGATCGCGACCAGGCCGGTGTAGTCGTTCTCGTGCACCAGCAGACCGTGGCCGGCCTTAGCCAATTGCTGCACCTGCCACGTGCCGCCGGGCGCGAGCCGTGCATAGAAGAAGCGGTGATCCGGCACCGGATGCTCCCGAGCGAAGGCATCCTCAGGATTCTCCGGTACGTCGTGGCGGGCGAGCATCACCGCAGCGAGCGAGCCGTCATCGCCACGGCGGATGTCGACGGTCCAGCAGTGCGTCATCGGCTCGCCGTCCCAGACCGAGTCCGCGGCGAGGACCGTGGTCAGCTCCACCTGCGACGGCGCGTCGGCGTCGAGCGCTCTCGCGTCCACCACAGTGCCGTCGGTCCGGTGCAGAGCACCGCCCTCCAAGTAACCGTGGTAGATCGAGTTGTTGTAGTCGCGCGGATGGTGGTCGGTCGTGATGAGGTCGACGCGCGTGGGCGTCGAGACGTAGCGCGTGTAGCCGTTGACGTAGCCGACCTTCGGGCGCGTGAACAGCTTGCCGGCGTACTCCCACGTGTCGCCCTCGTCGTCGGACACGAGTGCGCACGGGTCGTCGTTCACCGCGCGGGCGAAGCAGTAGAGGCGGCCGTCGAGCTGATGCAGGTTCGAGTACGTGACGCCGCGGCCGCCGGTGAACTCACTCCAGTCGAACGTCCGCTCCGGGCCCCACGTGCGCGGGTCGCCGGGCTCACTGATCCGCCACCGGGTCAGGTCGTCGGTCTTGTGCTTCGTGTACACCGCCAGCCAACGACCATCCCGCCGCCGCCACAACGCCGGTACGTCGTGATCGTCGGCTTCGAACTGCTCATGCAGTACGACGACCTGGGTTGAAGGGGATTGCAGATCTACGACGGTCAGCTCGACGTTGCCGGCCCGTTCGTCGCCGCCGGGCCCCTCCGGGGCGGCGATCGAACCGACGACGAGCAGGCCGCTCTCCGGATCGACCAAGGCCCGCTCGTCCTGGAACCAGCACCAAGCACCGTTGTCATTGATCACTCGAGGCGCATCCATGGTCGCCCAGTGTTCCATCGTCGGAGCGATCAGGTAAGCGCTTGCCCGCATTCGGTCAGAATTGTCCGATGGCCGTGCGACGATCGGGATATGCCGATCGACCAGCACCTTCTGCTCGCGTTCCTGCTGACGACGACGATCGCGATGATCACGCCCGGGCCGGACATGTTGTTCATCCTCGGGTGTGGGATGCGCAGCGGTCCGCGGGCCGGATTGCTCGCGACGGCCGGGGTTGCCACGAGTGAGGCTGTTCACGTCGCGGTGGCGGCGGCCGGGCTGGCCGCGTTGTTCGCGGCGGTGCCGGTTGCGTTCACCGCAGTACGGATCGTCGGCGCGGCGTACCTGATCTATCTCGGGGTGCAGATGATCCGGCACCGCAACGACGCCATCGGCGATGCACCGGCCGGCGCGGCGATGTCGGGGCGGAAGGCTTATCTGACCGGGCTGACCACGAACCTGCTGAACCCGAAGATGGTGACGTTCACGATCGCGTTCCTACCGCAGTTCGTGGTGCCGGAGCACGGTCGGGTGTGGCTGCAGTTCGCGGTGCTCGGCGCGATCCTGATCGTGCTGGAGTTCCTCGTCGACGGCACGGTCGGCCTGCTGTCCGGACGGATCGGCGGCTGGCTGCGTTCCCGGCGTACCGCCCGCCGCCGGATCGACACGGCGACAGGCGGGATCTTCATCGGCCTCGGCGTACGGCTCGCGCTGTTGCGCTAGTTTGCTCAGACGCGAGGTCCTCGGACCGGCCTTCAGGCGTCGGATCCTCGGACCGGTCCTCAGGCGGGAGGTCCGCGGACCAGTTCTCAGACCAGGGCGAAGCCGCCGGTCCAGGAGATCTTCTCGCCGATCGCGAGGGTGAGCTGCAGGAACCCGAGCGCCTCGAGCTCGCGGGCACGCTTCAGCGACCCGGCGTCGACCGCCTTCAACCCGCCGGCGCTGACGATCCCGGCGAGCAGCGCCTTGGCGTCGGCATCGTCGCCGGCGATCAGCACCGTGGTCGGAACCTCACCCACCCGGCCCGACGCGACCGCCGCCGCGAACGTGGTGTTGAACGCCTTCAGAACCTTGGAGTCCGGCAGCTTCCCGGCCAGCTCGCCCGCCGCCGAACCGTCCGCCGGCACGACCAGCGAGTCGAACGTCTCGAAGTTCAGCGGATTGGTGATGTCGACGACGACCTTGCCGCTCAACTGGTCGGCGCGATCGGCGAGGACCTGGTCGATCGCCGGGTACGGCACCGCGAGGATCACGACGTCGCCGGTGACCGGCTTGTCCGTGTCCTTGGAGTTGAACAGCTCGACGCTGTTGCCGCCCTTGGCGACGACCGACGAGATCGCCTGCCCCATGTTGCCGCTTCCGATGATGCTGACGTGCGTCATGCTCAAGCTCCTTTTGGTTGTGCGTTCAACCATCACGGTAGCGCAATAAGGTTGTAGCTACAACCTTTTGCTGCCAGAATGTTGAGATGAGCACCCGATGGCTGGACGACACGGAGATGACGGCGTGGTTGCGGCTGGCCGCCGTACTCGAGCTGCTGCCCGGCGTCCTCGACTCCCAACTGCGGCGCGACGCGGAGCTGACCCACTACGAGTACTTCGTGATGGCAATGCTGTCCGAGGCACCGAAGCGCACTCTTCGGATGACCGCGCTGGCCCAGCGAACGAACGCGACCCTCCCCCGGCTGTCACACGTCGTGAAGCGGCTGGAGGATCGGGGAATCGTCGAGCGGTTCCCCTGCCCGGAGGATGCGCGGGCGACGAACGCACGGTTGACGGCCGCCGGCTGGAAGAAGATCCGCGCGACCGCGCCGGGCCATGTGGCAACGGTTCGCCAGCACATCATCAACGTACTCACGCCTGAGCAGCTCGCGCAACTGGCCGACATCACCGGCGCGATCCTGAAGTCGGTCGACCCGGAGGGCAATCTCAGCGAGGTCTACCAGCGCTGACCTGCCGCCCCGTGTTGGATACCGGTATGGATGATGCAGAGGTGGCGGTTGCGGCGGCGGAGGCCGGCGCCGCGGTGATCCGGGAGAGATTCGGCGGGCAGCTGGAGCGGTACGCGAAGGCGGGGACCGACTTCGCGACGGAGGCCGACCTGGAATCCGAACGCGCGATCATGGCGGTCATCCAGGGCGCCCGTCCGGACGACGCGGTCATCGGCGAGGAGTTCGGCGCCAGCGGCGAGGCGGAGCGCACCTGGCTGGTCGACCCGCTCTGCGGGACGCTCAACTTCGCGGCTCAGAATCCGCTGTTCTCCGTGAACGTCGCACTTCGCAGCCCGAGCGGCGATGTCGCTGCCGTGGCCCAGCCACTCACCCACGAGATCTTCTGGACCGACGGCACCACGGTCTTCATCCGCCACAACGGCGCCGATCGTCCCGCCGTACCCTCCGTGGCCTCGCGGCTTGTGGACATCGACATCGACGGCACCGGACCGTTCCTAGGCGCGCAACTCCTGACAGACGAGAAACTCCGCGCCGCGTTTGCCCTCCGGGTCTTCTCCACCACGCTCGCCCTGGCCTGGGTAGCGGTCGGCCGCCAAGCTGCCTACATCGCGGACAACGTCAGCCCGACCAGCGTCCACTTCACCGCCGGCACCATCCTCTGCCAAGCCGCCGGCCTCCCGGTCACCAACTTCCGCGGCGACCCTCTCCACACCACCCCCGGCCTGCTCGCCTCCGCCTCCCCCGAGACTCACACCCAACTACTCACCTTGCTGGCCCCGCACCTGTCCGAGTCGCAGGCCGGCTGAGGTCTCAGCGCGTTTCGAGTAGCTGCTTCAGGCGGGCGAGGTCCTTCGTGTTCGCCCGCCGCATGGACGCTGCCATCAACGGCGCTGCGACCCCGGCAAATCCCTTCGGCTCCCCGCGATTCCGCAACGTCATCCGCGTCGCGCCGCCGTCTGCCTCCGACCACTCGTAGCTGGTCTCCATCGGGAACGGCCCTTGAGCTGTGCGCATCACAAGGCGACGACCAGGAACCAGCTCGGCCACCTCGTACGTGTAGGCGAGCCGCCGGCCCAGGAAGTGCGCAACGAAGTCCATCCGCGATCCAACCTCGACCGGCGGCTCGGTCTGCCAGTCCACGGACTCGATGTTCGCGTACCACTCCGGCGCATTGGACGGATCCCCGACGTACGCCGCGACCACATCCACCGGCCGCTCAATCACGACCTCCGTCACCACATCGACAGGCACCCTTCGCACTGTACTTCTCATGTATCGCGGCGGGTTGTCGGCGACTCCGTCTGATTGAGGGGGAGGAACTGCCATGAGCAACACAGTCGAACCACATCGGAGGCGGACGAGGACCGTACGGCGCTCTCACCGGCGGCTGATCGTCACGATCAACATCGCCCAGGCTGTCATCGCGCTGCCGTGTCTCATCGCGGCGTACGGGCTGGCGGAACACCTGGTCGCAGCCCAGGAGGCCGTCGGGCCGCACCAGGTCGCGAGCCGGTCGGCTCACTGGCCGGTCGACTTCGCGATCACACTGAACATGAGCCTGCTCATCGTCGGCGCCGCGGCGGGCGCGGTCGGCAGCGTCATCCAGCAGAGCATGACGTTCGCCCGTACGACCGGCGCGAATCACCAGGTCGCGTGGTACATCATGCGTCCGCTGTGGTCCGCGCTGCTCGCCTCCGTCTCGGTGATCGCCGTCAACACCGGCCTGATCAGCATCGGCGACGAATCCACCTCCAGCGCCGGCGTAGCCGTCCTGGTCCTGACCGGCGCGCTCACCGGCCTGTTCACCGATCAGGCTCTGAACCGCCTGCGCCGCATCTTCAACCGCCCACCCCGTGGAGCCGCTTGACACGTAGTACTGCGGTCAGCATCGGGGAGGGTGAACTCGCCGCGGGCAGTCTCTGGTCTGCTCGCTAGGTAAGCGCGGATGCGGGCCAGCGTGGCGTTGCGTTCCTCAGCTGACATCACCAACATGCCCGCGCGGGTGGCGAGCGTCGCCACGAGAGAGTCCGCCGTACGACGTTGCCCGTGCGGGAACTCCGCCTGCTCCAGCGCGCCGAACCACCCTTCCGGAAGCTGCATGCCGGCCGCCGCCACCCGCCAACTGGCATGCGTATCCCGACGAGGTGTACGTCGGTGGAGGTTACGTAGACGCAGCCGTAAGCGACGTCGCCCCATGCACAGGCCAAGCCCGAATATTCGAGCATACGAGCTCACCCGCGCTTAAGTCCGACTGCTCCCACTGCAGCTGTCCCCGCCCCGCCGTCCAATCCGCCGCCGGCACGGACGACCGAGAACCGGCCGTGCCCGAGCTCGGCCTCGCCGGCGTCGCAGCTCCTTGCAGCCGTTGCACCACGTACATCGCCAACACAAATCTTCGCGCCGCACCCGCCGAGTCGTGGATCTCGGCTCGTCCCAGCAACCCCGATCCACGACTCGCGCTTCCACCCCCGAACCATCCGCCACGACTCGGCGACCGACGGACCCCACCCGCCGACCTACACCGACGTCTGCCTGGTTCACCAACGCGCATGTGGCACAGCCGTCGAATTGATGGTCGCACCAATCGTCGCGTGCTCGCAGTCGCTCCACCAATCAGAATCCCCGTCAACACTCCGACCCCGAGGATGCAGGTCAACAACTGAGCAACTGCCCAGCGGCGTCCACTTCGCGGAGCTGAGCATTTGCTGCATCTTCGGGGCATCCTGCTCGGCGAACCCGACCACAGCTCGCAGTTGTTCGGCCAGATGCAACCTCAGTCGCGGCAATCCACGCTCGCCGCGAAGCGGTGTCCCCCTCGCAAGCCGCAGGTTGCAGCTGTTTCGTCAGGGTACGTGCTCCCGGCAGTCCACGCTCGCCGCGAAGAGGCCAACAAAACAGCCGCCGCGAAGCGGTGTCCTGTTCACGGTGTGGTGGTGGGTTTGCGTGGGTGGGTGGGTGGGTGGGGTTAGCGGAAGTCTCGGGATTTGGTTCGGGCGGCTAGGGGGAGGCGTTCTAGGTGTTCGGCGGAGAGGTTGGTTACTTCGCCGGCCCGTTCTATGCGGCCTCGGATGATGAGGGCGGCGGCGTTGCGGGCTACGGCGGCGTGGTGGTGCCAGCAGCCTACGGTGATGACGATGTTGGCCATGCCGGTCTCGTCCTCGAGGTTCATGAAGGTAACGCCGGAGGCGGTGGCTGGGCGTTGGCGGTGGGTGACGACGCCGGCTACCCGGACGCGGGCGCCGTCGGGGGCTTCGCGGAGTTGGGCGGCGGACAGGATCCCTTCGGCGCGGAGTCTTTCGCGGACGCGCTCCATCGGGTGGCTGGTGGTGGTGATCGAGGTGGACCACAGGTCGGCCATGTCGGCCTCGATGTCGCTCATCCCGGGCAGCGTCGGCGGCGGGCCGGCGGCGGTGATGCCGGCCAGCTGACCGGGGCGCTCCTCGGCTGCGCGGCCCGCTTCCCACAACGCCTGCCGCCGGTCGAGTCCGAAACAGTCGAACGCCCCGGCTGTCGCGAGCGCCTCGACCTGGGCCGCAGTGATCCCGGTCCGCCGGACCAGGTCGGCCATCTCGGTGAACGGCCCACCCCGCTCCCGCTCCTCGACGATCAGCTTCGCGCCCTTCTCCCCCACCGTGCGTACTTCGGACAACCCCAGCCGGACCGCGAACACACCGTCCCGGCGATGCACGGTGTTGTCGAACGGCGCCTGCGGATCGAACGGACCCACCAACGGCTGCGGGTCCGCCAGACAGTCCGGCGACCCGGTCGGACCGGTGCGCTCCTGCCCGTCGACGAGAAACTCGAGCCCCGCGTCGACACCCGAGAGATGCAGGTGCGGACGGCGTACTTCGACACCGTGACGGCGGGCGTCGGCCACCAGGGACTGTGGTGAGTAGAACCCCATCGGCTGGGCCCTTAGCAGCGCAGCCAGGAACGCTGCCGGGTAGTGCAGCCGCAGCCACGTGCTGGAGTAGACGAGCAGCGCGAAGCTGATCGAGTGCGATTCGGCGAACCCGAAGTTCGCGAACGCCTCGATCTTCTCGTAGATCTCGTCGGCCAGGTCGCCGGTGATCCCGTTGCCCGCCATCCCGGCGTACAGCTTGTCCTTCAGGGACGAGATCTTCTCGATGCCGCGTTTGGACCCCATCGCCCGGCGGAGCAGGTCGGCCTCGTCACCGTCGATCTCGCCGACCGCCATCGCCATCTGCATCAGCTGCTCCTGGAACAGCGGCACACCCATGGTCCGCTCCAGCACCGGTCGCAGCTTCGGGTGCAGGTAGGTGATCGGCTCCTCGCCGGTCCGCCGGCGGATGTACGGATGGACGGCGCCGCCCTGGATCGGGCCGGGGCGGATCAACGCGATCTCGGTGACCAGGTCGTAGAACCGTCGCGGTTTCAGCCGCGGCAGCGTCGCCATCTGTGCGCGGGACTCCACTTGGAACACCCCGACCGAATCCGCCCGGCAGAGCTGGTCATAGACGCCGGCCTCCTCCCGCGGGATCGTGTGCAGCTCCCACGACTCGCCGATCTGCTCGCGGACCATGTCGAGGCAGTACTGCAGCGCGGCCAGCATGCCGAGCCCGAGCAGGTCGAACTTCACCAGCCCCATCCACGCGCAGTCGTCCTTGTCCCACTGCAGGACGGTCCGTTTCTCCATCCGCGCGTGCTCGATCGGCACCACCTCGCCGACCGGGCGCTCGGTCAGCACCATCCCGCCGGAGTGGATCCCGAGATGCCGCGGGAACTTCAGCAGCTCGGTCGCCATCGACACCACCTGCGGCGGGATGTCGTGCTCGGTCGAGGTGATCTCCGGACTCCAGCCGTCCACCTGTTTCGACCAGGCGTCCTGCTGACCGACGGAGTACCCCAGCGCCTTCGCCATGTCGCGGACGGCGGACTTCGGGCGGTAGGAGATCACGTTCGCCACCTGGGCGGCGTTGTGCCGGCCGTACTTCTCGTAGACGTGCTGGATCACCTCCTCCCGCCGGCCGGAGTCGAAGTCGACGTCGATGTCCGGCTCCTCGGCCCGGGTGGTGGCCAGGAACCGCTCGAACGGCAGGTTGTAGAGGATGCTGTCCACCGCGGTGATGCCGAGCGCGTAGCAGACCGCCGAGTTCGCCGCCGAGCCGCGGCCCTGGCAGAGGATCCCGTTGTCGTGCGCGAACCGGACGATGTCCTCGACGATCAGGAAGTACCCCGGGAAGCCCTTCTCCTCGATGACGTCGAGCTCCCGCTCCAGCCGCTCGTAGGCATCCGGCCGCTGCTCACGGGTCCCGTACCGCTTCGCGGCGCCGGCGAACGTCAGCTCCCGCAGCCACGACATCGGGGTATGACCATCAGGTACGTCGCGCAGCGGCAGCTTCGGCTTCGCCCGCGCGAGGTCGAACGCGAGCTGGTCGGCCAGCGTCACCGAGCGCGCCACGGCCCCGTCGTACCGCCGGAAGCGGGCCGCCATCTCCGCCCCCGAACGCAGGAACGCCATCCCGCTCGGTGGCAGCCAGCCGTCCATCGAATCCAGGTCGCGCCTGGCCCGCACGGCGGCCAGCGCGGCCGCCAGCTTGTGCTTCGCCGGGGTCGCGTAGTGAACGTTGTTTGTGGCAACTACCGGAAGACCCCGGTCGGCGGCCAGGTCGGCCAGGATCCGGTTCCGCAGGGTGTCGGCAGGCAGGTGGTGGTCGATCAACTCGACCACCACGCGGTCCTTGCCGAACAGAGCGGTCAGCCGATCCAGCTCACGGCCCGCGGCCGCCGGACCGTCGGCGTGTCCACCGAGCTCCAGCGCCTGCCGGACCAGGCCTTTGCGGCAGCCGGTGAGGATCAGCCAATGCTTGCGGCCAACAGCAGCCAGCTCTTCCAGCACATAGACCGGCTTCCCTTTCTCCCCTCCGGCCAGTTGCGCCTTGGTGATCGCGCCGGCCAGTGTGTGATAGCCGTCCTGCCCCTCCGCCAGCACCAGCAGGTGACTGCCCTCGGGGTCGGCCACGCCGTTCTGCGGGCCGGTCAGCCCGAGCGACAGCTCGGCACCGAAAACAGTCGGCATCGAGTACGCCGCTGCGGCCTCGGCGAACCGCGCCGCGCCGTAGAACCCGTCGTGGTCGGTCAGCGCCAGCGCATGCAGCCCCTGGCGGACCGCGGCCTCGACCAGATCCTCCGGTTGGGAGGCGCCGTCCAGGAAGGAGAAGTTCGAATGGGCGTGGAGCTCGGCATACGGCACGGCGTGCTCTGGGCGGTGGACGGCGTCGGCGACATACGGCCCGCGATGCTGCGACCATGCCGGACTGTCACCGCCGTCGCCCGTCACCGGCCGACCGCCGTGGCTGCCCGGGCGGGAGCGGTCCGACAGCTTGCGCTCCAGCTCCGACCACTTTATCGGCGGATTGTTGTAGCCCATCGCACTCACCTCCCGTCGGAATCAAGACTAGAACATATGTTCGACAGCGCGCAAAATGAGTGGCAGCCGCGACCAGCGGGTTGGTACCTTGCCGTGGTCCGTGACACCACACCAGGAGGTGATGCCCCCATGAACGCTGCAGAGCAATGGGTGCTCCCCCTGTCGTGGTCACGGGCGGGCGACTGACGTAGGTGTCAGCCGGGAGCGCCACGACAGGCTCCCGAAGGGAAACACCTATGAACACTTTGACGCTCTCGCGTGTCGCGGAGAATCAATGGCACGCGATCGAGAACGATCTGGTCGTCGGCCGCGGGCATGCCTCGCGGCGGCTCGACGGCAGGACGTTCCTGAGTATCGACACCTGGAGTGACGCGGTCTTCGACCGGCTCGCCGCCGCAATGCTGGCCGATCAGCCGGCACCGCGGTACACCGTGGTCGACGAGACCGATCGCGACCTCACCGCCAACTGGGAACGCGCAGGATTCACCCGCGAGCGTCGCGAGTCGGAGTTCGTCGTACCCACTGAACTCGCGCCGGTGGACCCGCCGTCCGGAGTGGTCATCACGACCGCGGCCGAGGCTCCGCTGCGTGAGCTCGACCGCGCGATCCGCGCGGAGGTCGAGGCGACCGTCGGCTGGCAGACGATGCCTGCGGAGGTGCTGCCGTGGCAGGGCGGCACGAGACCACTCGACCCGTCGAAGTACACGGTCGCGGTGCGGGACGGACGGTACGTCGGACTGGTCCGCGTGGCGACGAGGACCCGGCGGCCGCGGATCGGGCTGGTCGCCGTACTGACCGCCGAGCGGCGGCACGGCATCGCTCGCGCCCTGCTGACTCACACTCTCAGCGGGTTGCATCAGGCCGGCTTCGAAGCAGCCACAGCGGAGGTCGACGAGACCAACACGGCCGCGCTGGCGCTGTTCGAAGGGCTCGGCGCCCAACGCACAGGCGGCAGTCTGGAACTCATCAGCCGGCCGGGAAGGGTCTGATCATGCCTAGAACAGCAGGCGGCATCGAGATGGAGGGCACCGTCGTCGAGTGCCTCCGCAACGCCAACTTCCGGGTCGAACTCACCAACGGCCACAAGGTCCTGGCGCACATCAGCGGCAAGATCCGCAAGAACTACATCAAGATCCTCCCGGAGGACCGCGTTCTGGTAGAACTCAGTCCCTACGACCTGAACCGGGGCCGCATCATCTTCCGCTACCGAACCTGATCCATCTCACACACCTCCCGTCGGGATCAAGACTAGAACATATGTTCGATCAAGCGGTAATCTGAAAACATGCTTGGTCGGTTCACGGTTCGCCCGTCCGACGACGGATCCAACGGGTTCGGCGTCTGGGACGGGGCGGTCAACGGGTGGCGTGCGACAGGTCTCGACGACGAGGGGAAGGCGCGGGAGTTGGCCTCCGATCTCGACGTGCAGTACGACGCTCACGGGCCACGCCCGGCGGACGCCGTGCGGCACGTCGAGCCGGCTCAGAAGGTTCAGCGGGCGACCTGGTCGACCGGTGAGCTCGACGTCTGGATACGGGACAACGGCGAGTGGCTGGGCCGGGTCCGGGACAAGAACGGCGACATCGCCTGGGTCCCGGGCACCGACCTCAGGCCGCTCTAGGCGCGGGTGAGGAGGAGCCAGGTCAGGTAGGCCGCGTAGGCGGTGACGAAGAGGGCTCCTTCGAGGCGGGTCATGCGGCGGCCTGAGAGGAAGACGGGGACGCAGGCGACGGCTGCGGCGGCCATCAGGATCAGGTCGCTCTCCAGGACCTCGGACGGGACTTCGACGGCGCCCGGGGCGACCAGCACCGTGATCCCGAGGATGATCGCGATGTTGTAGACGCTCGAGCCGAGCAGGTTGCCGAGCGCGATGTCGCGGTCGCCGCGGACGGTCGACAGGATCGTGGTCACCAGTTCGGGCGCGGACGTGCCGATCGCGATGATCGTCAGCCCGATGACCGCGTCGCTCACCCCGAGCGAGATCGCGACGTCGACCGCCCCGTCGACCAGGAGCGTCGCGCCGACGACGATCACCGCGAGCCCGGCGATCAGGCACAGCACATCGACCCAGGTCCGGGCGGGCTTGGCGTACGACGCGTCGTACTTCGCCTTCACCGGCGCGGACTCGCGGCGTCCGGACCGCAGTACGCCGTACGTGTAGCCGGCCCCGAACAGCACCAGCACGATGCCGTCGACCGTACCGAGTGACCCGTCGAGCGCGATCAGCACGAGCAACAGCGAAGCCCCCGTCATCAGCGGCAGCTCGAACCGCAGCGTCCGGGTGTCGAAGGTGACTGGGCTGATCAGCGCGCTCAGGCCGAGGATCAGCAGCAGGTTGACCAGGTTCGTGCCGACGATGTTGCCGACCGCCAGCCCGGCGTTGCCCTGCCGGGCCGCGTCGACGCCGATCGCCAGCTCCGGCATGCTCGTGCCCAGCGACACCACCGTGACCCCGACCACGATCGGCGTCAGGCCGAGCCGCACGGCCAGCCCCGACCCGCCGCGCACGACCAGCTCGGCGCCGCCCAGCAGCCCGACCAGACCGACGACGATCAGCAGGGCGCTGGGCACGTGAGCTCAGCGGGGAGCGGTGTTGGGCTTGGGCGTCGGTTTCTGCTTCCCGGAGTCGGCAGGCGTGGGGTTCGGGTTGCCGATCATCTTTCTCGGCGGGTTCACGAAACGCTCGACCGGCAGGCCGCGGAGAGCGCCCTGCATGGCGCTCTCCCAGAGCGGGCCGGCAGTGCCGGAGCCGGTCGGGTCGGCGATGTCCACGCCGTTCAGCGTGTGGCGGAACATCAGGTTGGTGTACGGCAGCGTGGCGTCCGCGACGACCGCGGCGGCGGCGAGGTTCGGGGTGTAGCCGGCGAACCAGACCGCCAGGTTCTGCTGGATGGTGCCGGTCTTGCCGGCCATGTCGCGAGTGCCGAAGCGCAGGTGGCCGCCGGTGCCGCCAGGCATCATCACCTGGCTGAGCACCCGGTTGACCCCGTCCGCGACCGCACGCGGCAGCGCTTGCCTGCAGTCCAAGCCGGGCCCGGGGATCAGCTTGTGGGACTTGTCCCGGACCGACGTGACGGCCAGCGGCTTGCAGTACTTCCCGCGCGCCGCGAACGTTGCGTACGCGTTCGACAGCATCAACGGCGTCACGTACCCGACGCCGAGCGTCATCGACGCGACCTGGTCGAGCGGCTCGCCGGTCTGGCCGTTGTACATCCCGAGCTTGGCCGCGATCTTCGCGATCGCGCACAGCCCGGTCCGCTGCGACAACTGCAGGAAGTACGTGTTGGTCGAGAACCGCGCCGCCTCGACCAT
Organism: Kribbella pratensis; assembly: GCF_004365355.1. Lineage (GTDB taxonomy): Bacteria > Actinomycetota > Actinomycetes > Propionibacteriales > Kribbellaceae > Kribbella. Next base: position 2,794,038 of record NZ_SODP01000001.1, read on the forward strand.
GGTCAGGTCACCGCTGTGCGTCGAGTTCTTCGGCTGGTACGTCGGATCGCGGGTGGTCCCCGTGCAGGTCCGGAACTTCGTGTTCCGCAGGTCGATCTGCTCCGGCGAGTTGATCCGGTAGTCCATCGGGAAGCCCTTCGACAGGGCCGCCGCGATCGTGAACGCCTTCATCGTCGAGCCGTTCTGGAACCCGCCGAACCCGCCGTACGACTTCTCGACGTTGTAGTTGTAGTTCGTGTGGTTGCGCCCGTTGCCGTACGGCTTGCTCTGCACCATCGCCTTGACCAGCCCGGTGCCCGGCTCGACCACCGTGATCGCGGCGACCGCGGTGTCGGTGCGCTTGCTGTGTTTGTCGATCGACGCCTGCGCGGCCGCCTGGATCCGCGGGTCGATCGAGGTCCGGATCTGCAGGCCGCCGGTCTTCAGGTAGTGGTCGCGGTCCTTCACGGTCGCCCCGAGCTCGGGGTTCGTCAGCAGCTGTGAGACCACGTAGTCGCAGTAGAACGGGTACCGCGAATTGGCGCAGCCGTTCGGTACCGGCTCGACCCTGGCCAGGTCGATCACCGGCGCCCGCAGCGCACGGTTGGCCTGACTGACCGTGATCACGCCGAGCTCGAGCATCCGCTTGATCACCACGTCGCGGCGCGCCTTGGAGCGAGTCAGGTCGTTCGTCGGGTCGTACCCGGTCGGGTTCTTCACCAGCCCGGCCAGCAGCGCCGCCTGCGGGAGCGTGAGCTTATCGGCCGTGGTCCGGAAATAGTGTTGTGAGGCCGCCTGGACGCCGTACGCGCCGTCGCCGAAGTTCGCCAGGTTCAGGTACCGCTCGAGGATCTCGTCCTTGGACAACTGGTCCTCGACCGCGATCGCGTACCGCAGCTCGGTCAGTTTGCGCTCGTACGTGACCGCTGTCGCCGCCGCCCGCTCGGCCGCGGTCCGCGCCTTCTCGACCAGGCTCATCTTCACGTACTGCTGGGTGATGCTCGACCCGCCCTGCTGCACCTCGCCCTCGGTCTGGTTGCGCAGCATCGCTCGCAGCGTGCCCTTCAGGTCGAGCGCACCGTGGTCGTAGAACCGCGAGTCCTCGATCGCGACGATCGCCTTGCGCATGATCGGGCTGACCGCACCGAGCGGGACCGGGACGCGGTTCTGCTCGTACAGCGTGGCGATCAGCGTGCCGTCCGCGGCCAGGATGCGGCTGCGGACGGCCACCGGATCGATCACGAGCTCCTTCGGCAGGTTCTGGAGCGAGGCCGCGACGTCAGCCGATCCGCGTCCGGCGAATCCGGCGAACGGCACCACGAACCCCGCCGCCAGCGCACCCGACAGCACGCTCACGCCGATGAACGTGATCAACGACCGAGCCCAATTGCGACCGCCCCTCCCGGTACGCATATCCCCAGGGTAGGCGAGTGATCAGCTTCCGGGTACCCCGGAATTGATTGCCTCGATCAACTTTGGCCGCAATTCCCTTGCACTGATGACCGCATCGACCGACCCGACGTCGCGCGCCCGCTCGATACTGTGCACGCGATCGAACTCGGTCGCGACCTCGCCCAGTTTCTCCGCCCGTACGACGGTTCGCACGTCGGCAAGCTCTGTCGCCAAGGCAGCCCGCTCCGCTCCGGTCGCCTCGCCGACCCGCTTGGCCAGCGTCGCGACCCGCGGATCCGCAGCGGTTCGCGCGTCGACCTCGCCCGCGAAGACGACCGCGGCCGCCGGCGCGCCGCCGAGCACCGAGGCGAACGAGCCCTCGACCGCGAGCACGGTCATCGACGGGTTCAGCGACTTCGAGAACACGACGAACGCGCCGCCGTGATAGCGCGAGACGACGCAGAAAACGATCGGTCCCCGGAAGTTCACGATCGCGCGACCGATCTCGGCGCCGTACTCGAGCTGCAGGTTCCGCATCGAGTCCGGTGAGCCGTCGAAGCCGGACAGGTTCGCCAGCACGACCAGCGGACGGTTGCCGCTGGCCGAGTTGATCGCCCGCGCCACCTTCTTCGACGACCGCGGGAACAGCGTGCCCGCGGTGTACGTGTCCGGGCCGTCGGTGGGCGGGAAGCCCCGGCGCGGAACCGACTTGGACTCGATCCCGACCAGACAGACCGGGAACCCGCCGAGCCGGGCATCCTGCACGACCGCGGTGTCGGCGTCGGCCATCCCCGCCCAGCGCTCCAGCACCGGGTGGTCCTGGTCGGTGACCGCCCGCATCAGCGTGCGGATGTCGAACGCCTTCTTCCGGTCCGGGTTCGTCGCGGTCGAGAAGATCTCACCGATCGTCTTGAAGTCGCTCCCGGCCACCTCGTGCGGGTACGGCGTGACGTCGCGATCCACCGGGTCCGACGTCACGGCCCGGCGCGGACCGCTCTCCCCCGGCACGACGTACGTGTGGTCGTAATGCGTCATCAGCACGTCCCGGGCCGCCTTCAGGTCGGGCGCCCAGTACTGCGCCTGTCCGTTCGGGCCCATCACCCGGTCGTACCCGCCGATGCCGAAGTTGTCCTCGGCCGACACGCTGCCGGAGAAGTCCAGCGTTTGCTTGCCGGTCAGAACCATCGCGCTGTCCGGCGTCATCACCAGGATGCCCTTGGTGTGCATGAGCATCGTCGCCTCGGCGTTCCAGTACGGCTGCGCGCCGACGTTGATCCCCGCGACCACGACGTTGATCTCGCCGCCGTCCTGGGTGAACTCGACGATCCGCTTCAGCGCCTTCGCGACCCAGTCCATGTTCTCGGTGCCGGAGTCCATCGAGATCCGGGCGCCGGCCGACAGCGAGTACCACTCGACCGGGACCTGCATCCGCTCGGCCAGGTCGAGCGCCGCGATGATCCGCGAGCACTCCGCCTCGGCCACCGCGCCGAGTGCCATCGTCGGGTCGCCGCTCATCGCGACCCGGGTGACGCCCTCGGGGTACCGCTCGCTCGGCGTGGTGACGATACCGACGATGATGCCGGCCTTGTTCAGGCCCTTCGGCCGCTCGACCGGGACCAGGTTGCCGGCGTCGTCGAGGTCGTGCTCGACGAACGAGCCGCCCTGACCGGCGACCATGCCGCTGACCTCGTACGGGTAGATCGTGTTGCGTCGCCGGGACCGCTGAACCTTCTGGGCGTAGTCGTCGAGCGGCATCAGCCGACCGGTCGGCGGCTGCTCGACCGACGTGACGACGCCCGCGCCGTGCTGGTAGTAGAACCGGGCCGCGACCGGGTTCGTCGTACCGTCCGGAGCCTGGACCTGGCCCTGGACCAGGACCTCCTCGATCCCGGCGCCCGCGGTCAGCGGGGCGATGTTGCGCTGCAGCGCGGTCACCTCGTCGACCTGGGCCTCGACCACCGGCCAGATCTGCACCCAGACGTGGTTCATGTCCAGCTTGGCGCCGGCCGCACCACGCGCTGAGCGGGCGCGGCGGATCGCCTCGAGGCAGTTCGCGATCGCCCGCTCCGCGTGCGGCAGCGAGGTGACCTGGCCGTCCTCGTCCCGGACGACGGCGAACTGGCGGACCTGAGCCAGCGCGACGAGCCGCCGGTCGGCCGGGTTGTCCCGGGCGACGCAGTAGTAGAGGAGCACATCCTCGGGCGCATCGAGGCGGGTGATGCGGAAGTCGCGCAGCCGCCAGAGGTTCAGGCGGCGGCCGACCATCGGGTGTACGCCGCGGACGTTGTCGTCCTCGGCCATCGACCCGCCGGCCGGGCGGTACGTGAAGTACGAGACCGGGCGGCCTTGTCCCGGTGCGACCGCGACCGAGATCCGGCGTACCCGCTGGGAGACCGGGAGGTCGCCGACCATGCGGCGGTACAGGTCGGAGGCCTCCTGCTGCGACTCGGGCAGGTCCGGGCCGTACAGGTACAGCTCGACGACGGCCTCGTGGCCGGCCGTACGAGCGTCGACCTGCGCGGTCAGCATCCGGGACAGGGCGCTGTCGCGGTCGGCGAGCTCGGCCACGGTCCCGACCGTCGTGACCAGATGGCTCGGACGGTCGTCGATCGAATAGTCGGCGGTTGCGACCGGCCGCCCGTCGACGGCGAAGTCGCGCAGGTCGTGCAGCTCGTACTCGCGGTAGTGCCGGCGGACGAGCACCTCGAGCATCGGCTCGCGCTCACCCCAGCCGCCTTCGAGCCGCTGTGCGAGGAACCGCACGATCGGCTCCGGGATCGCGGCCAGCGCGTCGATCCGCTGCTGCCGGTCCGGCGCATCCGGGTGCGCGGCCAGGTCGGCGACCTCGTCGCTCACCCCGGCGATGATCGAGGCCCGCTCGGCGTCGACCTGCGGCTGGTCGAACCAGCGGAAGCGAACGCTCCGGGCCAGGTCACCGACGACCGGGAACCGCAGCTGCGTCGCCGGCACCAGCCGGTCCAGCAGCTCGTGCACGGACTCGTCGAGCGGCGACTCCGGCAGCGGCTCGGCGATCCACCGCTGCAGCACGGACGTCACCAGCACCACGTCGGGATTCGAGCGCTGCTGCGCCAGGAAGATCCGGAAGACCGCTTCCTCCAGCTCGGGACTGCGCTCCAGCCCGGTCACGCCGTAGTTGCTGAGCACCCGCGTCAACCGGGCCTGGAACTCGGCCGGCAATCCACCGCGATCCGGATCCAGGCTCTGCAGGTACGTATAGAAGTACTCGCGCGGGCTGTGTACGCGGTTCTCGATGCTCGTGTCCGTGCCGGCTGGCCTGTTCCGGCTCAGCTCGGCGAAGTCGGCGAACACGCTCAGCAGCTCGATCTCAGGCCCGACCGGAGGCCCGGCCAGCTGATGTGCGAGCTCGGATCGCGCGGCGAGGTAGTCGGCCAGCATGCCGCCCTCGTCCTGCGGGTCGATATCGAACCCGAGCAGCATGCTCCGCAGGTCATCGAGCCCGCGCTCCACCCGCTCGGCAGCAGACTTCTCCCCCGTACCGTTCGGCAGATCCAGCTCTACGCCGTTCTGAACCGGTGCCGCCTGCTCGAGGCTGTCATCTGCCACAGGCTCAAGCCGGAGTAGCGGCGCACCGGTCTCCACCTGGCTGCCGGTCGAGACCAGCAGCTCCTTCACGGTCGCCTTGAACGGCGCGTAGAGCACCGTCTCCATCTTCATGCTCTCGAGCACGAGCACCGGCGCACCGGCCTCGATCTCAGCACCCGTCTGCACCGGCGTCGCGACCACCAGCGCGGGCGCGGGCGAGCGCAGTACGCCGCCCTCGTCGCGACTGACGCGGTGGGTCACGCCGTCGACCTCGACCAGGTGCACCGGGCCGTGCGTCGCGGTCACCAGGCGGAACCGCTGTCCGCCGACAACCAGCCTGCTCGTGTACTCGTCCAGCCGCTCCAGCTCGGCGTCCACGACCTTCAGGTTGCCGTTGCCGTTGCCCACCCCGACCCGGAACCGCTCCGGACCGATCCGGGCCACCGTGACCCGGTAGCTCGCGCCGCGCAGCTTCAGGTCGATCGCGCGGCCGACCTCGTGCTGCACCTGCGGGCGGCCGCCGTGCGCGGTCTCGAACAGCCGGATCCGCTCGACGCGCTCGGCGTCCTCGTACCCCTCGATCGCCGCCGCGACCAGCGCGATCCCGGAGTGCCGGTGCGAGATCAGGCGGCCCTCGCCGCGGACCCGGTCGATCCAGCCGGTGTCCGCGCTGCCGTCGATCACCTCGGGCTGGTCGAGCAGCTCGAGGATGAAGCTCTTGTTGGTCGCGCCGCCCTCGATCAGCACGGTCGTCGCGGCCATCGCCCGCCGCAGCCGCGCGAGCGCCTCCTCGCGGGTCCGCCCGTACCCGATGATCTTCGCGATCATCGAGTCGAAGTCGGCGGGGATGCTGTCACCCGCGCTCACGCCGGTGTCGACACGGATCCCGGGACCGGCCGGCAGATCGAGTACGGCGATGCGCCCGGGCGACGGCGCGAAGTCGCGGTCCGGGTCCTCGGCGTTCAAACGTGCCTCGACCGCGTGACCGCTCTCGACCGGCTTGACGCCCTCGAGCCGGCCGCCGGAGGCAACGTGCAACTGGGCCTTCACCAGGTCGAACCCGGTGGTCAGCTCGGTGATCGGGTGCTCGACCTGGAGACGCGTGTTCACCTCGAGGAACGCGAACGACTTCTCGCCCGGGTGGTACAGGAACTCGACCGTCGCCGCGCCCTTGTACCCGACCGCGAGCGCCAACCGCTCGGCAGAAGCCTTCAGATCGTCGACCTGCGACGCGGACAGCAGCGGGGACGCCGACTCCTCGATCACCTTCTGGTTGCGGCGCTGCACCGAGCAGTCGCGTACGCCGAGCGCCCACGCCGTGCCCTGGCCGTCCGCGATGACCTGCACCTCAACGTGCCGCGCACCCGTGACGAGCCGCTCAAGGAACACGACGCCGCTACCGAACGCGCGGGCAGCCTCGTCGCTGGTCCGTGCGTAGGCGTCGGACAGCTCGTCTGCCGAGCGGACCACTCGGATACCACGGCCACCGCCGCCGGCCGTTGCCTTGAGCATCAATGGGTAGCCGATCCGCTCGGCCGCCTCCAGCGCGGCGTCCAGCGACTCGACCGCCCCGCGGCTCCACGGCGCGACCGGTACGCCGACCTCCTCGGCGATCAGCTTCGACCCGATCTTGTCGCCGAGCTTGCGCATGGCATCGGCCGACGGACCGATGAAGGTCACGCCGATCCGGTCGCACAGCTCCGCGAATGCGGGGTCCTCGGCAACGAATCCCCAGCCGACCCAGGCGGCGTCGGCGCCGGTCTCACGGAGCGCTCGCTCGAGGACGGCGAGATCCAGGTACGGCCGGGCCGATGCCGGGCCGAGCGGATAGGTGATGTCTGCCGCGCGGACGAAGGTCGCGGTCCGCTCGCCGTCGGTGAACAAGGCCACGGTCTCGATGGGGTCACCGCCTTCGGCGTTGACTTCCCGGACCGCGTTGATCAGCCGCATCGCGGCCTCGCCCCGGTTCACTACTGCGATACGCTTGAACATCGACCGCCTCCGTGTCTCACCCTGCTTGTACAGAAGGGATCGCCCTCTGCTGGCACAGGTTTTCAGCCCATGCCCGTTACCGTCGAGTCGGCCCCCCTTTCAGGCGTGTTCGAGCCTGTTTTCCAGCCTGACCCGGCCCGGTGAAAGACTTCCGGCAGTCGACGGAGGGGAAGCATCGTGTCGGATGAATTGATCGGCCGGCTGCGGGGAGCGGTCGCGGGACCTGTGCTGGCGCGCGGGGACGAGGGCTTCGCGGAAGAGCTGTCGGGGTTCAACCTGGCGGTTACCCACAGTCCTGAGGTGGTGGTCGGCCTGACGTCCGTGGACGACGCCGCCGCCGTGGTTCGGGCAGCGGCAGAGACCGGTTCGCCGATTCGCGTGCTGGCGACTGTGCACGGCGTACCGAACCCGATCCAGGACGGGATCGTGGTGACGACCTCCCGGCTCAAGGGCGTGACCGTCGACCCGGACACCAGGATCGCGCACATCAACGCCGGCTCGGTGTGGGCCGACGTCATCAGCGTTGCCGCGCCGCACGGACTCGCGCCGATCGCGGGTGCGTCCGAGGTCGTCGGCTGCATCGGCTACACGCTCGGTGGTGGACTCGGGCCGCTCGCGCGGACCTACGGCTTCTCATCCGACTGGGCTCGCAGTTTCCGAGTGGTCACCGCTGCTGGTTCGGTGACGGCCAGCGCCACCGAGAACCCGGACCTGTTCTGGGCATTGCGCGGTGGCAAGGGCGGCTTCGGCATCGTCACGTCGATGGACTTCGAGCTCGCCGAGCTCAGCACCCTGTACGGCGGATCGGTGTTCTTCGACGCGGAGCACATCGCTCCCGTGCTGAGCACCTGGACCGAGTGGACCAAGACACTGCCGGAGAGTGCGAACTCGTCGGTCGTGATCCTGCGCCTCCCACCGCTCGAGTTCATCCCGCAACCGCTGCGTGGCAAGACCGTGCTCAGCGTGCGGTTCGCGTACGTCGGAGATGTGGCCGAGGGCAAGCAATTGTTCCAGCCGATCCGCGACGCCGGTACGACGCTGATCGACGCGGTCGGCGAGATGCCGGCCAGCGACATTCCGCTGATCCACAACGACCCGAAGGACCCGACGCCGTCGTGGGACCGCGGCATGATGCTCGACGAGCTGGACGCCGACTTCGTCGCGGCCTTCCTCGAGGCGGCCGGTCCGGACCAGCAGCTCCCGTTGATCGCGGTCGAGATCCGGCATCTCGGCGGCGCGACCGAACGCGACGTACCGGAGGGCAGTGCGGTCGGCGGCCGCGGCGGGGCGTACACCCTGACGCTGATCGGCGTACCGGATCCGAGCCTGTTCGAAAAGGTGCTGCCGGCAACGGTCGACGGGCTGATCGCGAAGCTCGAGCCGTGGATCAGTGCCGAGACCACGGTGAACTTCGCCGGCGGCTTCGCGTTGCCGGGTTCCTACGAAGCGTCCTGGCCCGCCGACACGTTCGCGCGACTGCGCGAGGTCCGGGCCACCTACGACCCGGACTCGCTCTTCCCGTTCGGTCCTCGCCAGGAGAACTGAGGTTCGTAGCCGAGCAGACGCCGCGCCTTGTCGATCGACAGCAGCGTCTCGTTCGGCCCGAACGGCCGCTTGACCTCCACGCCGGGGAACACCTCGGCGAGGAGCTCCTCGTTCGGCCGGGACATCACGGTGTCGGCGTTCGCGACGATGAAGACGTCGGTCCCGGTCACGTCGTACTCGAGCGCCTTGCGGACCGCCTGCGCCCCGTCACGGGCATCGATGTAGCCCCAGAGGTTCCACTTGCGCGCCCGGGCGTCGGCGTCGAACGACGGGAAGCGGGCGTAGTCCTCGGGATACATCACGTTGGAGAAGCGCAGCCCGATCAGCTTGAGGTCCGGGTGCCACCGGCACAGCTGGCGGGCGAGCTCCTCCTCGAGCGTCTTCACCAGCGAGTACGTGCTGTTCGGCCGCGGCGGGTAGTCCTCGTCCACCGGCACGTACGGCGGGAACTCGTCGAACGGCAGACCGAGCACGGTCTCGCTCGACGCCCACACGATGTTCCGGACGCCGGCCCGCAGCGCCGCGGAGAACACGTTGTACGTCGCGGTCATGTTGTTGTGGAACGTCGCCGCGTTCGGCCGCAGGCCCGGTGCCGGGATCGCGGCCAGGTGCACGACCGCGTCGACGCCGTCGTGGCGGTCGTCGATGCCCGCGATCGCCTCGTACGTCTGGCCGAAATCGGTCAGATCGAGCCGTGTCGACGTCACGTCCGCGCGCGCCGGCGGAGCCTGGTCGAGCGCGACCACGTCCCAGCCGTTGTCCGCGAGGTGGTCGACCACCGCGCGACCCAGCTTGCCGCTGCTTCCTGTCACCGCTACCCGTGCCATGTTCTTCATCGTTGCAGATTAGGATTTGGCTTGTGAAACTTGCTCAGCGGATGGGACGACTGGGGACCGAATCGGCCTTCGAGGTGCTGGCCAAGGCGAAGGCGCTGGAGGCGCAGGGTCGCGAGATCGTGCACCTCGAGATCGGCGAACCCGACTTCGACACCCCGGCGCACGTGATCGCCGCCGCGCAGCAGGCCCTGGACAAGGGCTTCACGCACTACGTCCCGGCGCCTGGAATCCCGGAGCTGCGGACGACGGTGGCCGAGTTCCTAGAGCGCACCGGCCGGTTGCGGACCTCACCCGACCGGGTGCTGATCACGCCGGGCGCGAAGCCGATCATGTTCTTCACGATCCTCGCGTTGTGCGAGGAGGGCGACGAGGTCCTCTACCCCGACCCCGGCTTCCCGATGTACGCGTCGATCGCGTCGTTCGCCGGCGCGAAGCCGGTGCCGGTGCCACTGCGGGAGGAGAACGGGTTCGTCATCGACCCCGATGAGCTCCGCTCGCTGGTCACCGACCGGACCAAGCTGCTCATCCTCAACTCGCCGCACAACCCCTGCGGCAGCGCCTCCACCCCGGAGCAGCTCCAGCAGATCGCCGAGATCGCGATCGAGCACGATCTCGTCGTACTCAGCGACGAGGTCTACTGGGCCCTCCGGTACGACGGCGAGCATCACAGCGTCCTGGACGTCGACGGGATGCGCGAGCGGACGGTCCTGCTGGACGGCTGGTCGAAGACGTTCGCGATGACCGGTTGGCGGTTGGGCTTCGGCGTGTTCCCGGAGCCGCTGGTCGAGCCGGTGACGCGACTGATGATCAACTCCGTCTCCTGTACGTCGGCCTTCAGCCAGTACGCCGCGATCGCCGCGCTCGAAGGACCATGGGACGACGTCGATCGGATGCTGGACGCGTTCCGCGAACGGCGTGAGGTGATCGTGTCCGGGCTGAACGCCGTACCGGGTGTGTCATGTGTCGAGCCCGGCGGCGCGTTCTACGCGTTCCCGAACATCAGCGAGCTCTGCCTGTCGGCATCGGACCTGGCCGATCGCCTGCTCGACGAGGCCGGCGTCGCGTGTCTCCCCGGCACGTCGTTCGGTGTGTACGGCGAGAACCACCTGCGCTTCTCGTACGCGAACTCGGTGGAAAACATCCGCCGGGCCCTGGATGCATTCACAGAACTCGTGAAAGCGCACTGAGATGAGCGGTGACGGGAATCAGCACGGGCACACGCATCGGCTGGATCTGGACGATGCGTCGGTCCGGGAGTGGGATGCGACGGTCGTCGGGGTGGATCCGGAGCGTGGGATCGTGCTCGACCGGTCCGCGTTCTATCCCGGTGGTGGCGGTCAGCCGCCGGACCAGGGTGTGCTGCTGTGGGGCGGCGTACGGACGCGGATCGTCGGGACGGTGCGCGGGGACGACCTGTATCTGGTGCCGCACGACGGCGACCCGGTGCCTCCGGTCGGTACGGCGGTGCGCGGGGCGCTCGACGACGAACGGCGTACTCAGCTGATGCGGACCCACTCCGGGCTGCATGTGCTGACCGGCGTGGTGTTCCGCGACTTCGGCGCGCTCGTGACCGGCGGGAACATGGAGCCGCTGTCGGCGCGGATGGACTTCGACCTGGCCGAAGTACCGCCGGACTTCAAGGAGCGGGTAGCGGAGGCGGTGAACGCGGAGATTCGCACCGATCGCCGAATCACGGTCAGCAACCTGCCGCGCGAGGAGGCGTTCGCGATCCCGGACATCATCCGGACCGCGACGAACCTGCTCCCGCCCGACATCGAGATCGTCCGCATCGTCGACATCGCCGGCCTCGACACCCAGGCCGACGGCGGCACCCACGTCGCGTCGACCGCAATGATCGGCCAACTGGAAGTCGTCAAAATGGAAAGCAAAGGCAAAGGCTTCCGCCGCCTCCGCGTCCGAATCACCTGAACCCGCCGAGTCGTGGCAGCCGGTTCGCCCCGGTTCCGCCGAGTCGTGGAAAGAGGTTCTGAGAATCTGCCTTGATCCACGACTCGGTGTTCGGAGCCGAAACCATTTGCCACGACTCAGCGGGGCCGTGGGCCGGAGAACTCGTCCGGAGCGGCAGGGCAGCCCTCTTCTCCGGTCTTTCCTTCGATCTCTTCACAGAAGAGCTCGGCCACGACTTCTGATTGCCCTTGGGCTCTACGACTTCTGCTGCTTCTGTTCGGCGGCCTGGCGGCGGACTTCGGCTTGGGTGGCGCGTTCGTGTTCGAGCCAGTCGGGGTTCTCGGCGCGGATGGCTTCGATGTCGTCTGTCGTCAAGGCCTCGGTGATGCCGGCCCGGGCCAGGCCGCTGATCGAGACGCCGAGCCTTGCCGCCACCACGGAACGTGGGTGCGGTCCGGTCCGTCGGAGCTCCCGGAGCCACTCGGGCGGGTCGGTCTGCAGCGCGTTCAGCTCGTCGCGCGACACGACACCCTCCTGGAACTCCGCCGGCGTGGCCGGGAGGTACACGTCCAGCTTCTTCGCCGCCGTCGAGGGCTTCATCGTCTGCGAAGTCTTCTGGGTTGTCTTGCGCGCTGTCATGACAGCAGCGTAACGCCCGGTAACCTGACGACGTGACCGGATTCCGGCTGGGCTACGTTCCTGGCGTGACCCCAGCCAAGTGGGTCCGGATCTGGGCCGAGCGCCTCCCCCGCGTCCCGCTCGAGCTGATCCAGGTCACCGCCGCCGACGCTCCGGACCTGGTACGCCGGGGCGAGGCCGACGCGGCGCTCCTGCGCCTGCCGATCGACCGGACCGGCCTGCACGCGATCCCGCTGTACGTCGAGCAGACGGTCGTCGTGGTGCCCAAGGATCACGTGATCACGGCCGCCGACGAGATCACCGTGGACGACCTCGCGGACGAGCTCATGCTGCACCCGCAGGACGACGTACTCGATTGGGATCGACCGCCGGGGCGGCTGATCGAGGAACGGCCGGCGCGCACCGGGGACGCCGTCGAGTTGGTTGCTATGGGCACCGGTCTGCTCGTCGTACCGCAGTCGCTGGCGCGGTTGCACCATCGCAAGGACCTGACGTACCGCCCGCTGACCGGCGTACCGGAGTCGCAGGTCGCGCTGAGCTGGCCCGAAGCGGACGAGACCGGTGAGCTGGTCGAGCATTTCATCGGCATCGTGCGCGGCCGGACGACGAACAGCACCCGCGGCCCGGCGACACCCAAGGCCGCGAAGAAGTCGGTCGCCAAGAGGCCGGTCGCGAAGAAGCAGCCGGACAGAAGCCGGCAGAAGCCCCGGCGCCGGCGCTAGTCTAAAGTTGAGTTCTCAACTATCATCGTGGGTATGGCGATCTTCCGGTTGAACCACGCGGTCCTGTACGTGCGCGACGTCGCAGCGAGCGTCGCGTTCTACCGAGACGTCCTCGGCTTCGGTTATACCGAGACCGGTGACGCGATCCCGGGCGCGGCGTTCCTCCGGGCGCCGGGGTCGAGCAACGACCACGACCTCGGGCTGTTCCAGATCGGCTCGCAGGCGGGTTCGTCCGGCGCGGGCCGGACGACGGTCGGGCTCTACCACCTGGCCTGGGAGGTCGACACGCTCGGCGACCTCGAGGACCTGGCCGGCCGGCTGAGCGAGCACGACGCGCTCGTCGGCGCCTCGGACCACGGCACGACGAAGTCGCTGTACGGCAAGGACCCCGACGGGCTCGAGTTCGAGATCGTCTGGATCATCCCCGCCGACCTGCTCACCGACGAGGACCGCAACAAGACCGGCGTCGCGCGGCTCAACCTGGCCGCCGAGATCGAGAAGTACGGCCCCGACGCGCGCAGCGGCGTAGGCATCTCCCGCACGCTGGCCTGAGGTCAACGCACGATCTGGTCGGCGATGCGCAAGGAGTTGGCCAGGACGGTGAGGACCGGGTTCACGCCGCCGTTGGTGACGTGGAGTGAGGCGTCCGCGATCCAGACGTTGTCATGACCCCAGACACGGCCGTGCGGATCGGTGACCGAACGCGCCGGGTCGTTGCCCATGCGGCACGAGCCGGCCTGGTGCTGTCCGCTGCTCGCTCGGCCGAGCGTGCCGAAGGCGCCGACGGCGGTCCGGATCGCGCCCGCCTCCTCGAGCCATGCCTTGGCCTTGGCGCTCATGAAGCCGTGTGCGCGCACGTCTTCCGGATGGATCGATCCGCTCGTCACCACGACCGGATTGCCGAACCGGTCGAGCACTGACGGATCGACCCTCACCCGCGATTCGGCCGACGACACCTCCTGGATCGGCCCGACCACGCGCAGCATCCGCCGTACTTCACGACGCATCGCCTGCTTGCCCGCCGCCCCGGCGGCTGGAATCAGCCCGGCGCCGGTCAGATAGTCGTACGTCGCCGCGGGTGTCGGCACGAACTCGTTCGCGAGCATCCCGCCGCCGATGATCCCGTCGTTCCCGTGCCGGAAGTCGCAGGTCGCGATCGACGCACCCGGCCCGACGAGATCGACCACCTCGTCCTCGAACAGCCCGATCGCACCGGCGTACACATGCGCCTGCAAGTGCCGCCCGACCTGGTCCTGGTTGTTGCCGATCCCGTTCGGCTCGCCGTCGTGCGCGCTGTTCAGCAACAGCCGCGGCGTCTCGGATGCGCCCGCCGCGACCACGACCTCGTTGCAGGAAACGGTCCGGCGCCAGATCCCGCCGTACCCATCGCTCGCGACCAGTGCGACACCGGTGACCCGCCCTGCTGAGGTGACCAGCCGCTCGGCTGTCGTCTCGGTGACCAAAGCGCAGTTGCCGGTCGCGAGCGCGGCGGGCAGTGCGGTGTTGTGTGTCCCGTTCTTCGCATCGACCGGACAAGCGAAACCGACGCACAGTCCACACCGCACGCACCCCGATCGTCCCTGGTGGTCGACCGAGTTGATCAGCAGCGGTACGTCGAGAATCCCCCAGCCCAACCGCTCCGCAGCCGCGGACAGCAGTTCGGCCGGCCCGGTCCGCGGCATCGGCGGCATCGGCAGCGGGATCGATCGCGGCTCGTGCCACGGATCCGTCCCGCCACCGCTCACCCCGAAACGGTGCTCGGCCAGCGAGTAGTACGGCTCGAGGTCGTCGTACGAGATCGGCCAGTCGGCGAGCGCGCTCCCCTCCGGTACGCCGTACGTCGTCGCCATCCGGAAGTCCCGCGGCACGAACCGCCACGCCTGCGCGCCGTACACGCGCGTCCCACCACCGACCGTGAACGCGTTGTTCCCCCACCCACCGTCGGGCGGCAGCACCTGACTCCGCACACCATCCACGACCGAGATCCGCGGCCGCCCCGCGGGATCCGGATCCGTGTACGCCGGAAGCCCCCCGACCGACCGCGGATTGCGCAGATGATCGCGCGCCAGCGACTCCGTCGTCGGATAGCGACCCAGTTCGACGACGAGCACCGACCTCCCCGACTCCGCCAGCACCTGCGCCGCCGCTCCCCCACCAGCCCCGGAGCCGATCACGATCGCGTCGTACCGATCCGCCACCGCCGACCGCGGCGTGATCGCCAACTCGGTCTGCACCGTCGGGAAGTCGCCGCTCTGCCACCCCACCATCCCCCACGCCGCCGGCTCCGCGTAATACCCCTGCGCCACCAACCGAACCAGCCACGCACCATCGGTATCCGCCAAGGCGCCCTCAAGCCCAGCAGCCTCAGCAACCGTGAGCCCGCGCTCGACCCGCGGCAACCAATCCGGCCGATCCTCAGCCAGCACCCGCTCGACGAACCCGATCACTCCGCCCGCCGCGGACGGAAACTCGTCCGCCGGTACGACCAGCTCCGCCAGTCGCTCGAGCACAATCCGTTGCTGTTCAGAAAGGGCCACGAGGAAATCCTTTCACGCACTACCGTTGGCCGCATGAGCACGCTGTTCGATCTCACGGGTAGGGCGGCTGTGGTGACCGGGTCGAGTCGTGGGATCGGGTTGGCGATCGCGCGGGCGCTGTTGGGGCAGGGCGCGGCCGTGGTCGTCAACGGGTACGCGGCGGACGAGACCACGGCGACCGCGGCGCGGCTGGCAGCGGAGTTTCCGGGGCGAGTGGTCGGGTCGGCCGGAGACGTCGGCGACGCGTCGGTCGCACAGGGTTTGGTGGAGGCGGCAGTCGCCGCGTTCGGGCGGCTGGATCATCTGGTCTGCAACGCGGGGATCGACATCATCAAGCCTGCGGTCGAGTACACGCCGGACGAGTGGGATCGCATTCTCGCGGTGAACCTGCGTGGGGCGTTCCTCCCCGCGCAGGCGGCCGCGCGGTACTGGATCGGGCGCCAGGAGCGCGGGTCGGTGACGATGACGTCGTCGATCGCCGGCCAGGTCGGGATCCCGACGCTGGCACCGTACGCCGCGAGCAAGGGCGGGATCAACCAGCTGGTCCGCACGCTCGCGGCGGAGTGGGCCGATCACGGGATCCGGGTGAACGCGGTCGCGCCCGGGTACGTCGCGAACATCATGGACAGCGTGACCGCGCACGACGATCCGGCCTCGGACCAGCGGATCACCACGTTCACGCCGCTCGGCAGACGCGCCACGGTCGACGAGATCGCGGCGCCGTACGCGTTCCTCGCCTCGCCGGCCGCGGCGTATGTGACCGGAGCCGTCGTACCTGTGGACGGTGGCTACACCGCCGTGTGACTTTGTACTTGCCGGTCCATTTTTGCCGAGCAACGCTGTGGGCATGGCACTTGACGACTACTACCTGCTCGGGCGGTCGGGGCTGCGGGTCAGCCGGCTGGCACTGGGCACGATGAACTTCGGGCAGGCGGGCTTCCACGCGCCGTACGGCAAGACCGAGGACGAGGCGCGGGCGATCTTCCGCGCCTATGTCGATGCCGGCGGCAACTTCATCGACACCGCCGACTTCTACACCGCGGGTGAGAGCGAACGGATCCTCGGCCGGTTGATCGCCGAGGCGGGCATCCGGGAGCGGATGGTGCTCACCACCAAGGCGACGAACAGCGTCGACTCCGGCGACCCCAACGCCGGCGGCAACAGCCGCAAGCACCTCATCCGCGCGCTCGACGAGTCCCTGCGCCGGCTCGGCACTGACTACGTCGACCTGTTCCTCCTGCACACCTGGGACCGCATCACCCCGATCGACGAGGTACTGCGGACTTTCGACGACCTCGCCCGCGCCGGCAAGATCCGGTACGCCGGGCTGTCCGACGTACCGTCCTGGTATGCCGCCCGCGCGCAGACGCTGGCCGACGCGCACTCGCTGACCCCGATGGTCAGCCTGCAACTGCCGTATTCGCTGGCCGAGCGGGCGATCGAGACCGAGCACGTCCCGATGGCACAGCAACTGGGGCTCGGCATCACCGCGTGGAGCCCGTTGGCCAGTGGCTTCCTCACCGGTAAGTACCAGCGCGACGACGCTCAGGGCCTGGCAGGCGAAGGCCGACTCACCGGTGACGGCTCACCGGCGCGGACATGGGGCGACCGGCACTGGGACCTGTTGAACACGGTGAAGGATGTCGCGGACAAGCTCGGCGTGACGATGGCTCAGGTCGCGGTCAACTGGGCAGCCACCCAGCCGGGCGTCGCGTCTGCGATCGTCGGTGCGAGCCGCCCGGAGCAGCTCCGGTCGAGCATCGAGGCGCTCGGGTTCGAACTGCCGGCCGAGCTCCGTACGGCGCTCGACGACGCCGGCGCAGTACCGCCGGAATCGGTGTACCGCATGTTCACACCGCAGTACCAGGGCTGGCTGGTCAACGCCGGAACGAAGGTCGCCGACAAGCCGGCGGGCTACCGGCCACCAGTGGTCAATTGGAGCTAGCGCGCAGGTAGTCCAGGCACAGGTCGAGCGCGTACTCGAGCTGGGTCGAGGAACCGGACGCCATCAGGATCGCGACGCCACCCTGGATCGCGGCCACCAGCGCGGCCGAGGCGCGGGCGGGATCCACGTCGGCACGGATCTCGCCCGCGGCCTTCATGTCCTCGATGCCGAGCTCGAGCCGTCGCTGCCACTGCTCGAGCAGCTTCCCGGTCACGGCCTGCGCGGCGGGGGTGTGCCGCCCGATCTCGGTGATCAGTACGCCGAGCGGGCAGTTCACCCCCTGCCGCCGGTACTTCTCCACGACAGCGTCACGCCACTCGGCCCAGGCGTCCCAGCTGGTGAGCTGCCCGAGGTGCGGCTCCTGGTCCTCGAGCACCTGCTCGGCCTCCCGCTCGGCGACCGCGAGCAGCAACTGCTCCTTGCCCTCGGGGAAGTAGTGGAACAGCTGGCTCTTCCCGGTCCGGCTGCGCCGGCCGATGTCGTCCAGCTTCACCGCACTGATCCCACGCTCGCGGATCTCGGCAGCAGCGGCCGTCACGATCCGGTCCCGCGTCGCCGCGCCCTTCGCTGTCAGCACGGGGTCAAATGTACCCGCCGGTCCATCAGCTCCGGTCGGCGTTGAGCTCCGCGAGCTTGCCGAACACCTTCTTCGGCCGCCACTGCCCGTCGTCGCCGACCGCGACGAGCCCGTACGACGAGAGGTCGAGATCGTGCTGTGGATCGTTCTCGCGGCGCGGCAGCTCGAAGCCCGCGAAACTGAACCAGAACGCCGCCGCCAGCTCGATCCGGTCGAACTCCTCGACCAGCTCGAACAGATACTCCACTTGTTCCTCCTCGTCCCGCTCGTACGAACCGTTGATGACCGGCGGTACGACGCTGCGGTCCACGATCCTCCAGCCAGTCCCGCCCCGTTCGGCCGCGCCGCGGTACGCGCAGCAGCCGAACTCGGTGGCGACGACCGGCTTGCCCCATTTCGATCGCGACGCCAACTCGTCGGCGAACGTCGCCGCGTTGGCCGCGTCCCGGTACGCGTCGACGCTGACGATGTCGAACAGCTCCCAGTTCACGTCCTCCCACAGGCCGGCGGCGTACGTGATCCGACCGCTGAAGGCGCTCCGAGCGGCCTTCGCCAGCTCCTCCTGCACCGCACCCCAGCGCGCCAGGCCGGCCTGCAGTTCCGTCAGCTTGGCCGGGTCGGTCCAGGTCGCCGGATCGCCCATCAGCGCGAGCCGCTCCCCCGTCGTCTCGCCCGGCACGAATCCCTTGCAGAACACGGACAGCTCACACCCGAGCACGAGCACGACGTCACCGCGCGCCGACTGCCGCAGTACCTCGGCCTGTGCGGCGCTGTCGGTGAGGAACGCGATGAACTCGGACGGCTCGAGGTTCATCGGCATCGGCGAGAACCACAGGTCCAGCCCGGCAGCCAACGCCGCCTCTCCCGCCACCACCAGCCGGTCGAGCTCGGTGCCGACCACCCGGACCGCGGGAGCATGCAGCTCGTCCGCGATCACCGCCATCTCACGGCGCACCGCGTCGGCGTCGAAACGGTTGCGCGTACTGCGGCCGTCGTACTGCAGGCCGGTGTCGTAGTTCACCCCGATTGATCGCATGATCTCGAGCCTAGCAAGTGAACTCATACTCGGTACATCTTTTTATCCGGTATGGTTAAACCGTGAACCACCAGGGCCGCCGGGAGCGGAAGAAGGCCGAGCTCCGGACCCGGATCTCGGAGGTCGCGACCGCGCTCTTCCTCGAGCGCGGCTTCGATGCGGTGTCGGTGTCCGAGGTCGCCGAGGCGGCGGACGTCGCGCGGCCGACCGTGTTCGCGCACTTCGCCCGCAAGGAAGACCTACTGTTCGACCGGTACCCCGAGGCGGAGGCCCTGGTCGTTGCCGCGGTCAACGACCGCCCGGCCGGCACGTCCGCGGTCCGGGCGCTGTCCGATCTTCTGGTCGCGCTGGCCGACGAGGGGAACCCGCTGTCCACGATCCGCGGCACGTTCCGCCGGTTCTGGGAGGTCGTCGCCGAGTCCCGGGCCCTGCAGAACCGCGCCCGCGAACTACTGCAGCAGATCGAGCACGCGATCGCCGCGGCGATGGCGCACACCGGCGTACCCGATCCTCAGCTGACCGCCGCGCTCACGGTCGCCGCCTACCGCGTCGTCCATCTCGAGTCGGTACGCCGGATCTTCGCCGGAGACGACCCCGCCGTCGTCGCCGCGGAACATCGCGAACGCATCATCAGCGCGCTCGCCGTCGTCGATCAGGCCTTCACGTAGGCCGCGATCGTCCGCGCGCAGTCGATCGACCCGGTGTGAGACGTGTCCACCTCGACGTCGTACGTGATGCCCTGATGGACGATCAGCGCCTGTCCTTCAGCCATGCCGGGTGGCCGGTCGCCGCGGGCGAGTTCGCGTTGGGCCGCAATCGACGGATCGCAATGGACACCGACCCACAGCGTCTCCAGGTCGCCGATCGCGTTCCGCCAGCGCTGCTGCGAGGACGGGCCGCCGAGGAAGACGTCGTCCATGACGACCCGTCCGCCGGCCCGGCACATCGCGACGATCCCGGCGGTCCAGGCCGCCTCGAGTTCGCGGAACGCGGAGCCGACCGATACCTCGCCGTCCGGACCGATCACGATCCCGTCCGGCGACCCCTCGAGCTTGGCCGGCAGCGCGTCGACGAAGTCGTCCACGCTGAACCCGAGCCACGGCTCGTCCAGCACCTCCTGCAGCGCCCGCACGATCGCGGTCTTCCCGGAGCTGGATCCGCCGTTCAGGATGATCAGTCGAACCGTCACGCCTGCAAGGCTAGAGGCTGGTCCGGCGTCACCTCGACGGCTTTACGGCGAGCCAGCCCGAGGAACGGCACCGCGAGCACCTGGATCCCAGCCGCCAGCAGGTACGCCTGCCCGTAGCCCCACAGGTCCGCGGACCGGCCGAGCCCCGGCTGGACCACGACGCCACCGGCCGAACCGAGCAGGTTGTCGAACGACAGCACCGTCGCCCGCTGCTCCGAGGGGATGTGACTGTTCAGGTAGGCCTGCCGCACCGGCGTCATCGCGGCGAACATCGTGCCCCACACCATCAGCAGACCGAGCGCGGCCCAGAACGACGTCACCAGACCGATCAGCGCGATCACGGCCGCGGAGGCGGCGATCGCCCCGATCAGGATCGCGATCCGGTCCCGGAAGATGCGCGCGACGTACGACGCCGACGCGCCGCCGGCGATCTGCGCACCGGCCACGATCCCGGCCGACAGACCCGCGATCCAGTACGAATCGGCGTGCCCGTACAGCTGCAGGAGATAAGGCTGCGCGGCGTAGAAGCCGTACACGCTGACACCGGCCGTGAACGGACCGGCCAGCATCACCCAGCGCACCGGCGGATTCAGCAGCCCGTGCCGCAGCGACGCCCGGACGATCCCGCCCATCTCACCCCGCACCGAGACCCGCGGCTTCGGCGTGAACCCGAGATCGCGCATCGCCCGCCACGCCACCCCGAAGGTGACCGCGAGCAACACCGCGCGGACGACGTACGGCATGCCGAGATTCGTCACCTGGGCCAGGAAGCCGCCGCCGATCGAGCCGCCCATCATCGCGATCCCGCTCGCCACCTGGCCCTTCGCGAACGCCGCGTCGAGTGACCCGCGGTACCCGGTCGCGTGCAAGCCGTCGACCAGCCACGCCTCGGTCGCGCCGCTGAAGAACGTGAACCCGAGACCGAGCAGCACCGACACCACCGCCCACAACGCGAACGGCGCATGCGCCCGCCACAGGAGCAGGTAGAGCAACGTCGACCCGAACAGAGTGGCCGTGCCCAGGAGGTACGACGTACGCCGTCCGACCGTGTCCGCGACCACACCGGTCGGGACCTCGAACAGCACCATGCCGGCGGTGAAGAACGCGTTGGCCGCGAAGGCCTTGCCGATGCTCAAGCCCGCGTCCAGCAGGAACAACGTGTTGATGCCCCAGATCATCGACGATGCACCCGTCGACACCGCGACCAGCGTGACGTAGGTCCGCAGTACCCGCTCCGGCGTCATGGTCTGTACCTCCTCCGTAGTCACCAGGTACGTCGGAGTCGCGGCCGCGGGCTCGACATGCACCTCGGAAGCACTCGGGGCGGGTATCGTCCGGGCCGTGACAATTCAGCAGGACGGCGCCACGAGCCATACGCCGAACGTCCACGACACCGTCAAACTCGCGGTAGTCGTCGGGGCACTCGGTGTGGTGTTCGGCGATATCGGCACCAGCCCGATCTACACGATCCAGACCGTGTTCAACCCCGAGGACCCGCACCCGGTGCCGGTCAGCGCCGACAACGTCTTCGGCGTCGTCTCGCTGATCTTCTGGTCGGTGATGATCGTCGTCACGATCACCTACATCCTGCTCGCGCTGCGCGCCGACAACGACGGCGAGGGCGGCCTGATGGCACTGATCACGGTGCTGCGCGGGTGGGGTCGCCAGCACCCGGAACGCAAGGGCGCGATCGCGCTGGCCGGGCTCGGCCTGTTCGGGGCGTCGCTGTTCTTCGGCGACAGTATGATCACGCCGGCCATCTCGGTGCTCTCCGCGGTCGAGGGCCTGAAACTCGTAGAGCCATCGCTCGGCGAGTACGTCGTACCGATCACCGCGGTCATCATCATCCTGCTGTTCGCCGTCCAGCGGCGCGGCACCGAGGCGGTCGGCCGGGTGTTCGGACCGGTCATGATCGTCTGGTTCGTGGTGATCGGGGCGTGCGGGATCGGCGGGATCGCCCAGCACCCGGCCATCCTGAAGGCGCTCTCGCCGACGTACGCGATCGGGTTCCTCGCCGGGCATTTCCATATCGCTTTCTTCGCGCTGGCTGCGGTCGTGCTCTCCATCACCGGCGCAGAGGCGATCTACGCCGACATGGGGCATTTCGGCCGGAAGCCGATCTCCCGTGGCTGGTTCTTCCTCGTCCTGCCCGCCCTGGTG
Organism: Kribbella pratensis; assembly: GCF_004365355.1. Lineage (GTDB taxonomy): Bacteria > Actinomycetota > Actinomycetes > Propionibacteriales > Kribbellaceae > Kribbella. The sequence continues at coordinate 2,816,059 of NZ_SODP01000001.1, forward strand.
CTCAGCTACCTGGGTCAGGGGGCACTGGTGCTGAAGGACGAGGCCAACCTCAGCGGTCCGTTCTTCCTGCTGGTCCCGGACTGGGCCCGGCCACTGCTGGTCGTGCTCGCGACCGCGGCGACCGTGATCGCGTCGCAGGCAGTGATCACCGGCGCGTACTCGGTCGCGTCGCAGGCCGCGAAGCTCGGCTACCTGCCGCGCCTACGGATCGCCCACACCTCGGCGACCACGGTCGGCCAGATCTACGTGCCCTGGATCAACTGGCTGCTGCTGGTCTCGGTGCTGACGCTGGTGTTCGCGTTCCGCAGCTCGGCCGGGCTGGCCTACGCGTACGGAATGGCCGTCACCGGCACGATCACCGTCACCACGACGCTGTTCCTGTACGTCGCGCACTACCGCTGGAACATCCCGAAATGGCTGATCGGCATCGGCGCCGCCGTGCTGCTGTCCATCGACCTGCTGTTCGTCGCGGCCAACCTGACCAAGATCGTCCACGGCGCCTGGCTGCCGCTGCTGATCGCGCTGACCGCGTTCACGATCATGACGACCTGGCAACGCGGCCGACAGGTCGTCACGGCCGAGCGGGAGAAGGCGGAGGGGTCGCTGCAGGAGTTCATCAACCAGCTCGGCTCCGGCGACATGCCCGTGCGGACGGTCCCCGGTACGGCGATCTTCCTGAACCGCGGCGGCGTCACCACCCCGCTCGCGCTGCGGGCGAACGTCGAGCACAACCAGGTGCGCCACGAGCACGTGGTGATCGTGGCGATCCAGACCGAGGAGATCCCGCGGGTTCCCGAGGACCAGCGGGTGATGGTCAACGACCTCGGATACGGCGACGACGGGATCACGCACGTGACGATCAAGTTCGGGTACATGGAGGCGTCGGACGTGCCCAGCGCTCTCGCTCTGCTGGACCCGTCCGCGACCGAGGGCCCGATCGACCTCGACAACGCGTCGTACTTCCTGTCGAAGATCGAGCTCCGCCGCGGGAAGTCCCCCACGATGGCGGGTTGGCGCAAGCAGCTGTTCCTCGCCACGTCCCACATCACCGCCGACGCCGCAGAGTACTTCGGCCTGCCGCGGGACCGTACCGTCATCATCGGATCCCATATCGAGGTCTAGCCGTGGACCAGACGTACGAGGAGAGGCACCCGCTCCGCCTGCTGTCGGGGCTGGTTCGTACGGTCTGGATCCAGCGCACGGGATCGGAGCCCTATCCGCAGCGCGATCTGCCGACGGGTGGGGTCGAGCTGCACTGTCCGGTCGGCGGCGTACCACGGTTGATCGGGCCGCTGACGCGGGCGCATCTGCAGGTGATCCCGCCGCGGACGACGATCGTCGGGGTGCGGTTCATGCCGGGCGCGGGGACGGCACTGCTCGGCGTACCGGCCGATGAGCTCGTCGATTGTGCGGTTGAGCTGTGGGGGCCTGCTGCGGTGGCGATCGGGTCGATCGTGGCGGAGTCGTCGCCGCAGGAAGCGTTGCTTGGAGTACAGCGGTATCTGGCTCGCCGGCAGTTGCAGCCGGATCCGGTGGTGGCGGAGATGGTACGGCGGCTGATGCCGTGGGACCGGACCGGGATCGCGACGCTGGCCGACGATCTGGCGCTGTCGGAGAGTCAGTTGCGGCGGCGGTGTCTGAGTGCGGTCGGGGTGAGTCCGAAGGCGTTGCAGCGGACGCTGCGGTTCCAGGGGTATCTCGCGTTGGCGCAGGCCGGGTTCGGTGGCGGGCTGGCGGATCTGGCCGCCGAGACGGGGTACGCCGATCATGCGCATCTGACCAGGGAGTGCGTGCGGTTGACCGGGGTGACTCCGCGCGAGTTGCTCGGCGACAAGGCGGGTCGCTGCGATTGCGGGCATGACCACTCGGCGTCGTACGCGCCGTTTCTCGCCGGGTGGTACGACCGTTTCGTTCAAGCGCGGACGAGGGCGCCGGCTCTAGCGTCAACCCATGGAGCTGATCGGGCCTGACGACTCGCGGTACGACGACCTCCGCCGGCCCGCCCTGCCGCAGTACCACCACATCCGCCCGGCGGCGATCGCTCGGTGCAGCTCGACCGAGGACGTGGTCGATGCGCTCGCCTACGCGCGCTCGCACGGACTCGCTGTGGCCCCGCGAGGCGGCGGCCACTGCTTCGCGGGCCGCTCCTCCACCACCGGGCTGCTGCTCGACCTGTCGGGCCTGTCCACGATCGCCGTAACCCCCGCCCCGACGGCAACCGGCGCGGAGGCGTCCCTCGCGACCATTGGCGCGGGGGCTCGGCTGGCGGACGTGTATCGCGGGCTGCATGAGCATGGGGTCACGATTCCGGCGGGGTGTGGGCCGACAGTCGGGATTGCCGGGTTGACGTTGGGCGGCGGGCTCGGGCTGCTCGGGAGGCGGTACGGGCTGACCTGCGATCGGCTCGCAGCGGCGACGGTCGTGCTCGCGGATGGCCGGGTCGTGGAGTGCTCACATACGGAGGAGCCGGATCTGTTCTGGGCGCTGCGCGGGGCGGGTGGCGGTCAGTACGGCGTGGTCACGTCGCTCGTGTTCGCCGCCGTACCGTCCCCGACCGCCACGCGCTTCAGCATCACCTGGCCCCGAACCCAGGCGGCCGAGGTGATCGCCTTATGGCAAACCTGGGCTCCCGACGCGCCGGACACCATCACGGCCAGCCTCGCCGTGGCTGCCGACGAAGTGCGTGTCTTCGGCGCGACCCTCGCGCCCTTCGACCCCGGTCCCCTGAGCGGTCACGTCGAACTCCGCGACGGGCTCAGCTGGCCTGACCTCAAGCGCAGCTTCTCCGACGAGGACGTTCCGGACGGCGGGGTCGTCCACAGCAAGTCCGAGTTCTTCAGCTCGCCGCTCCCCCGCGACACCGTCGCCCGACTGCTGACCGCCTGGTGCGAGCTCAACTTCACCCCGATGGGAGGCGCCTACAACCGCGTCGCCTCCGACGCGACCGCCTTCGCCCATCGCAGCGAACGCTTCCTCCTCGAACACGCGAGCACCGATCGGATCGCCGTACGTCGCTCCTGGTCCATCGCCCACCCGCACGCCTCCGGCCGGCTCTACCCCAACTTCCCCGATCCCGACCTCACCGATCCGACGGCGTACCACGGCGGCAACCACGAGCGTCTGCTCGCCATCAAGCAGGCATACGATCCACACCACGTCTTTGGAGGCAGCAGATGATCGTGCTCTACATGACGATGTCGCTCGACGGGTACGTCGTCGGGCCGGAGGACAGCGTGGAACAGCCGATGGGCCGCGGCGGGTTCCGGCTGTTCAACTGGCTCGACGACCGCGACTCCGACGGACCCAGCGGCCAGGTGTACCGCGAGGCCCAGGCCACCGGCGCCGTCATCGCCGGCCGCCGCACCTTCGAACACGCCGGCCGCTGGAACGGCGACCACCACGACGGCGTACCCATCTTCGTCCTCACCCATCACGTCGACGAGAACGACGTACCACCGGGAAGCGCCCGCTTCGTCACCGACGTAGCCGAGTGCGCCGCCCTGGCGAAGGCCGCCGCCGGCGACCGCAACGTCCTCGTCCACGGCGCCGGCGCAGGTCAGTCCCTCCTCCAAGCCGGCCTACTCGACGAACTGGAACTCCACGTAGTCCCCGTCCTCCTAGGCCAAGGCCGCCCCCTCTTCGCCAACCTCCCCACCACCCCCACCGAACTAGAACAAATCCGCCAACTCCCAGCCCAAGACGTAACCCACCTCCACTACCGCATCGTGAAATAGTCCGCGGATGGACGAGAAGGCACAGCTCCTCAAGCACCTCGGCGAGGTCCAGCAGTCCCTGCTCTGGAAGGTGGAAGGGCTGAGCGACGCGGAGCTCCGGCGGCCGATGACGGACACCGGCACGAATCTGATCGGCATCGTCAAGCACCTGACCGGCATCACCTACGGCTACCTTGTCTCGGCGTTCGGGCGGGAGCGGGAGCCGTTGCCGATCGAGGATGACGAGGAGCTGTTCTTCGGTCTGGATCTGTGGGCCAGGCCGGACGAGTCGACGGAGGAGATCGTCGCCGTCTACCGGCGTGCGTGTGCGGCGGCAGCGCGGACGATCGAGGAGCTTGACCTCGACACGTCCGGCACACATCACTCCGGTTCGAGCGTCACGCTGCGGGAGATGGTGTTGACCGTGCTGCTCGACACCACTCGGCACGCGGGGCACGCGGATGTCGTGCGGGAGCTGATCGACGGGCGGGTCGGGAGTCGTCCCGGAGACCCGATGTCGCCGGACGATCCGGAGTACCTGCGGATGTACCGGGCACGGATCACCGGCGAGATCGACCGGGAGACCTGGATGGCCTACGTGAAGAGCCGGCCCGACTACGACCCGTCAGTCTGGCGGGAACATCGTGCGCGGCAGGAGGCTCAGAGCCAGGGTGGTAGTGGCTCCGCCGGGCGACCGTCGGATGTGAGCACCTCCGAGTAGGACCGGCCCGCTAGGTACGCCGCGAGTTTCGGGAGGGGCGCGGTGACTGCCGGTACGTCGCCGCGCTTGGCGCGGATGTCTTCGCAGAGAGCCTCGAGGAAGTCGGCTGGGAGGTCCGCGAAGGTTACGCCGGTGTTGAGGTCGACGGCGTGGATCATGACCTCGCGGCTGCGCATCCAGGGAATCTGGGTGGCTGGGACCGGATGACCTTGGGCGGTGCGGATCGTGGCGTTCCACTGCTCGGAGCTCAGCGTGGCCATGGCCTCGTCGAGTATCGCGGCCGACGAGTCGAACCAGCTCCGCAGCTCATCGGCCGGGCGGAGGGCGGCGGTTTGGATGGCGGTGTTGCGGGCTTCGGGGGATGGGTACATCGGGCGTTCTTCGCCGGTGTGGGCCCAGTGGACGAGGTTGCAGAGGGCCTCGGCGTTGAGGGAGAGGTGGGCTGCCACGTGGCGGCGTTTCCAGCCTGGTAGCGCGGACGGTGCGTCCAGGTCGACCAGTGCTTCGCGGCACTTCGCCGTACCTTCGTCGATCCAATCGTCAACCCGGGCCATGAGGGGAACGTAGCCGACGACGGCGCGGGTTCTTGCAGCGGTGGGGTGTTGTGGTGAGACTGACCGGATGAAGGAGGGGACCCCGCCATGGTGACGTCGATCGGGGTGGTGGGACCGTCGGACCTGGTCACCTCCACCAGCCGGATCCTGAAAGGGCTGCGTGGGGTCGAGATCATCCCGCTGCGGTACCGGCGGGAGACCGATACGCCGAAGGTGATGGCCAACGCGCCGGGCAGTGTCGACGCGTGGTTGTTCACCGGCGTCGTCCCGTACCAGATGGCCGCCGCGCAGGGCCTGCTCGACCGGCCGGCCGCGCACGTCGAGTACACCGGCGCCACGCTCATGCGTGCCCTCGTGCAGCTGCTCAGCGAGGGCCGCGACGTCACTTCGCTCAGCATCGACGTGCTCGACGAGGCGGAGGTCCGCGAGACGTTCGACGAGGTCGGGCTGCCGACGAGCGGCGTACGTGTGCTGCCGTACCGTCCCGGGCTCAGCCTCGAGGAGATCCTCGAGTTCCATCACGAGGCCCGCGCGACCGTCGCGATCACCTGTCTGCGCTCGGCGTACGAGAAACTCCGGACCGAGCAGACCACGCTGCGGCTCGCACCGTCGGTCCACTCGGTGCGCAGCGCGGTGAACAGTCTGTTGCTCGTCCATGACGCTTTGCGCAGTGACGATGCGCAGATCGCCCTCGGCCTGGTCGAGATCTCCCCCGACGCCGAGAGCGCCCTCCGCCGCGAGGCCGGCTCGCTCGGCGGCAGCGTCATCCGGTACGACGACAAGCGGTGGCTCGTCATCGCCACCCGCGGACCGCTGGAGCAGGCGACGGCCGCGTTCACCGAGCTGGGCATGCTCACCCGGTTGAAGGAACAATTCGGACCAGTCCGGATCGGGTTCGGCATCGGCGGATCCGGCACCGAGACCGAGGCATTGGCGCGCCGCGCTCTCGGCCGGGCGAAGACTGCCGGCCGTACGGCGGCGGTCGTGTCGTTGCGCAACGACATCGATCTCGTGCTGGTTGGCGGGGCAGCACCCCGCGCTCAGCAGCGGTCGAAGCTGCAACTGCTCGCACAGCGCGCCGGACTCTCGAAGGCGACCCTCGAGCGGCTGCAGGAACTCGTCCACGCCACGCCCGACGACGGTCTCACGACCCGCTCGGTCGCCGACTACCTCGGCATCCAGCCGCGTACTGCGCGCCGCGTCCTCAACCGCCTCGAACGCGCCGGCCTCGCCGACGCCACCGGCACCCAGCTCGGCACCGGCAGCGGCCGCCCGCTGGTCGTCTATCGCGTTCATCTCTGATTATTTCCCGAGTAGTTGACGCACTGACGCACGTCCGGCTAATTTCAGCCATGACCGTAATTCAGTGCGCACTGTCCCGGGAGGCCTTGTGGACAAGCGAATCGCACGGGGATTGATCACTGCACTCGTCATCTGCGCAGGACTGGTGTCCGTTTCAACTCCAGCCGCTGCCTCTATTCCGGACGTGACCGAAAGTCCAACGGTCACGAACCTCGGTCCGGCGTCGGCCGTGACCTCCACGAGCGTCGCCGAGCAGGTCGGCGACCGGATCTGGACCATCACCTCCGGCGTCTCGCCCGTCCAGGTCGGCGCGTTCGACCCGGTCAGCAAGACCGTCGACCGCAAGTTCTCGCTGCCTACCGGCGCCGGCGCATGGGCGATGACCCACCTCGGCACCGATCTGTACATCGGCCTGTACACCCCTGGCGACGTCTACCGGGTCGACACCACGACCGGTGCCGCGACCAAGGTCACGCAGTTCGGCTCGTTCATCTGGTCGATCGCCGCGACACCCGACGGCAAGATCGTCGCGGGCACCTACCCGGACGGCGCCGTCCACGAGTACGACCCGGCCACCGGCGCCACCAAGTCGTACGGCGCCGCCGTCGCGGGCGAGCAGTACGTCCGCAGCATCGCCGCCGACGCGACCACGATCTACGCGGGCGTCGGCACCAAGGCACACCTCATCGCGATCGATCGCGCGACCGGCGAGCGCCGCGACGTACTCCCCGCCAAGTACGCCGACCGCACCTTCGTCGCCACCCTCGCATTGGACGGCACGAAGCTCGCCGCAAGCCTGTCCCCCACCGGGACCATGCTCGTCTTCAACACCGCCGATCTGAGCAATCCAGTCGAGGTCCAGACGCCCGGCGGCGACCAGTACATCACCGCGATCACGATCGACGGCGCCGACATCTACCTCGGCACCAGACCGTCCGGCACGCTCTACCGCTACCGCGACAACACGCTGACCACAATCGGTTCGCCGTACGACGGCGCGTACTTCAACCGGATCTTCGTCGACGGCTCGGCCATCCGTGCCGAGCTGACCAGCCAGGTCGTCGACTTCGACGAGGCGACCGGGGAGTTCACCGGCACCGACCTCGGCCAGGCGGGCCTCCCGCCCGCGCCCGAGCAGGCGATGGCGATCGCCGCGACCTCGACCTCCGTGCTGGTGAGCGGCAAGGCCGGCATCCAGGTCCACGACCTCGCCACCGGTGCCAGCACACGCACGTTCCTCCCCGGCGAGGCGAAGACGCTGACCCCGGTCGGCCGAGACATCTACCTCGGCGTCTACACGCTGGCCCGCCTGTGGCAGATGAGGCCCGACGGCTCCGACCTGCACGAACTCGGCCAGGTCGGCAACGAGCAGACCCGCCCGACCGACTCGGCGTACGACGCCCGGTCCCGCACCTGGCTCATCTCCACCGAGCCCGACTACGGCAAGTACGACGGCACACTGGTCGAGCAGCACCTGAGCAACGGCCAACGTGAGGTCCACCGCGGCGTCGTACCGCAGCAATCGGTCCGATCGGTGACCACAGCGGACGGCATCGCCTACCTCGGCGGCGCGACCCGGAACAGCCTCGGCACCGAGCCGATCTTGCCCGAGGCAACCGTCGTCGCCTACGACCTGCGCCGCAACAAAACCCTATGGGAAAACGCTCCGTTGTCGAAGGCGCAGAGCTTCAGCGATCTCGTCGTCTACCGCGGCCGCCTGTACGCGACGACCGATGACGGCCGACTCGCCGTGCTCGATCCGCGCACCGGCAAGCTCGTCGACAGCGCTACGCTCGGCACCGGTCAGAGCCGGCTGACGATCGCCCGCTCCGGCCTGTACGGCACTGACAACCAGCGCGTCTTCAAGATCACGCCGGCCCTGCAGATCACCACCGTGGTCGACAACCTCGGCGCCCAGATCTACAGCTACCCCTTGATCACCACGTCCCACGACGGCGACGCGCTCTACACGATCAAGGGCCGTGACCTGGTCCGGATCGGAGGACTCCGATGATCATCTCCCGTCGTACGGCGCTCGCCGGTGCTCTGGCCGGCACAGCTGCCGGCACCCTCGGCGCCCGGCCCACCACCGCTCACGCCGAGGACAGTCCCATCGACGGATCCACGCTGCCCAGCGCCGGTCCCGCGGTCGTGACGGCTGCCGTCGTCGCGATGGCGGTGCACGACGGCCACGCCTACGTCATCAGCCGCGGCATCGTCCCGCCCCGGCTGACCGAGATCGACCTGACCACCCGCCTGGTGACGAGGACCGTCGAGCTGCCGACCGGCGAGGGCGGCTGGGGCATCACTGTTGCCGGAGGCAAGGTCTACGCCGGGCTCTACCCGGTCGCCGACGTCTACTGCTTCGATCCCGCCGACGGCTCCATGACCAAGGTCGGGACGCTGGCCGGCGCCGGCGGCTTCGTCTGGGACATGACAACGGCACCTGACGGCCAGGTATTCGCGGTCAGCTATCCGAACGGCGCCGTCTGGCAGATCGACCCCACGACGAACACCCCGACCCAGCTCGGCGCACCGGTCGCCGGCGCGCAGTACGGACGGTATGTCGGTGCCGCGGGCAACCATGTGTACGCCGGGATCTACACGCCGTCGCAGCTGGTCGGGTACGACCGCAGTACGAAAGTCTTCCGGGATCTCACGCCCGAGATGTCCCGCGGGCAGAACTTCGGCCCGTTCGCGGCGACGGACGACCGGATCTTCGTCGGCAGCAGCCAGGCGGTGCTCAGCATGGCGCTCGACGGCACCGACGTCCGCAGTACGCCGCTCCCCCAAGGCGAGACCGGCGTCGACGCGATCACCGTTGCTGCTGACGGCACGGCATACCTGACGACTCGGACCTCGGGCGCAGTGTGGAAGTGGGCGCCGGAGGGGCTTGTCGCGGTGGCGACACCGGCGCCGCAGGACGAGCACCGCAAGCTCGAGTTCCTCGATGCGACCACGCTACTCGGCGCGACCGGGTCCGGCGTGCTCTGGTGGCTTGACGTCACCACCGGTGCGTTCGAACTGCTCGACCTGATCGACGCCGGGTTCACGCCGGCGCCGGACAAGCCGCAGTCGATCGTGCTCGGCGACCCGCACTTGTACGTCGGCGGTCACTGGGTGATCACCGAGCATGCCGGTGACACGACCCGTCGCCTCCGCGTCGCGGGCGAGGCGAAGACGCTCACCTGGGTGCGCGGCGAGCTGTACTCCGCGTTGTACCCGAGCACCGAGGTCGTCCGCGTCAACCCACGCACCAAAGAGGTCCACAGCTTCGGAACGATCGATCACCAGCAGATCCGTCCCTGGCAGGCGGCGTACGACGAGAAGTCGAAGCTCCTCGCGATCGCCTCGGCGCCCGGCACGGGGAAGCTCACTGGCGCCCTCACGCTACTGGACGTGCGCACCGGCGAGCTGGACGTGCACTACGGGATCCTGCCCGACCAGAGCGTCATGACGGTCTCGATCGTCGACGGCATCGCATACCTGGGCGGGGACGTCGTGGGCGGTGGTGGCATCACGCCGACCCGCACCTCGGCCGCGATCGCCGCCTTCGACCTCTGCCGGCGCGAGCTGCTCTGGACCGTCGAACCACTCGCCGGCGAACGATCCATCCAGAGCGTCGCGGTCCACGACGGGATCCTGTACGGCGTACTGAAGCGTACGAGCGGCGGCTGGTTCCGGTACGACCTGCGAACGAAGACCGTCGTACGCGGTGAGAACAAGCTGTCCGGCTACGGCCAGCTCCACACTGACCGGACCGGCGTCTACTGTGAGACAAACTTCGGCGGGAACCTGTGCCAGCTCGGCCCCGGCCCCGCGAAGCTGCTGGTGAACAACCTGGGCGACGGCTGGTACACCGTCCCGCAACTGACCCCGGTCCGCGGCACCCGGCACAGCGTCTGGGGCCTCGCGGACCGCGACCTCGTCCAACTACCGTTGCCCTAAGCAAAGGATTCCGATGGAGAACAGTCAGCTTGCAAGGGACGGCGGTACGCCGGTGCGGGCGGAGCCGCTGCCGTCGGTGATGAACGCCAGCGGCCGGCGGTTCGGTGACGACGAGGTCAAAGCGGTCGAGCGGGTGCTCCGCAGCGGCATGCTGTCGGCCACCTGGGGCACCGAGGTGCCCGCGCTCGAGCTGGAGTTCGCCTCGCTTCTCGGCGCCGGGTACGCCGTCGCCTGCAGCTCGGGTACGGCGGCCCTGCACCTGGCCGTCGCCGCGGTGAACCCCGCGCCGGGTGACGAGATCATCACCACGCCGATGAGTGACATGGGCACCGTCTTCCCGATCATGATGCAGAACGCCGTACCGGTGTTCGCGGACGTCGACCCGATCACCGGGAACCTGACGCCCGAGACGGTCGCGGCCGCGATCACGCCGCGGACCAAGGCCGTGATCGTCGTCCACCTGTTCGGCAAACCCGCTCGGGTGCGCGAGCTGCGCGAATTGTGCGACCAGCACGGGATCCTGCTGATCGAGGACTGCGCGCAGGCGTACCTCGCGCCGGTCGGCGACTCGTTCGTCGGCCGGATCGGGCATATCGGCTGCTTCAGCTTGCAGCAGACCAAGCACATCAGCGCCGGCGACGGTGGGCTCACGGTCACCGACGACGCGCAGAAAGCACGGCGGATGCGGCTGTTCGCGGACAAGGGCTGGCCGCGCGACACCGACGAACGGACGTACCTGTTCCTCGCGCTGAACTACCGCATGACCGAGCTCGTCGCCTCGGTCACACGCGCCCAGCTGAATCGACTCCGCGGCGTCATCGAAGACCGTCGTACGGCGGCTCTCCGGGCGACCGCCGCCATCGAGGACCTGGCCGGCCTCACGCCGCCACCCGACGGACACGACCACGTGTACTGGCAGTACCCACTGATCATCTCCGAATCGGCCGGCGACATGCGTGAATGGGCCGCCGCTCTGACGGCCGAGGGCATCCCGGCGAACGGCGGGTATCTGACCAGCCCGCTGTACGCCGCGCCCGCCGTCCGCGAGCGGATCACGTACGGCGATTCCGGGTTCCCGCTGCAGGACGTTTCGTACCCGGTCGGCCTGTGCCCGAACTCGGAGGAACTGATCAACAACCGCCTCCTCGTCCTGCCCTGGAACGAGAACTACACCCAATCCGACGTCGACGACATCGTCGCGGCGATCCGCAAGGTGCACAAAGCTTTGGCCCGGGAGGCCTCATGACCGACACTCCCCTGCTGCTCGACTGCGACATCCTTGTCGGGCACGAGGTGACGACCGGGCGCTGGGGACCGCCCCAGAAGGTGCGGGAGGTGCTCGAGGCGAGCGGGATCTCCGGCGGGGTCGTATCCGCGCTGCGGGCGGTGCACTTCGACGTACCGTCGGGGAACGACGAGGCACGTAAGGTTGCTGAAGGCAACGGGTGGACATTGTGCCCGGTGCTGGACCTGCGCGATCCGTTGGGCGCCGAGAAGGAGCTGGAGCGACTGCTGTCGGGTGATGCTCCACCGCGAGCGGTGCGGTTGGCGCCGACCGCGCAGAGTGTGGAGCCGAGCTTCCCGTCGTTCGGCCATGTCGTGCAGCTGCTGGTCAACGCCGGCGTCACGATCTTCACCGAGGGCGACGTACGCAAGGTCGGACCGGCGCTGCGCGGGCTCGGGGCGCGAGTGGTCTTCCTCGACACGCACTTCTACTACCTCGGCGACTTCGTGATCCTGGCCCGCTCCGAGCCCGGCTTCCACACCTCGACCCGGATGCTCACCGGCCCGGACTCGCTCGAGATCGTGGCCGCGGAGGTCGGCGCGGAACGGCTCGTGCTCGGTTGCCGGACGCCGTTCCACGAGACCCGCTCGGTAGTCCGCCGGCTGCTGACGTCCAAGCTCAGCCCGGACGAGATCGCGCAAGCCGGCAGCCGCAGCCTCACGACCCTCCTGGAGCCCGCATGCTGATCGACGTACACGCCCATTGGGGTCCGTGGTTCTTCTCGATGGACACCGCGAGCATCGACGTCAACCTCGACCTGATCGATCGCTTCGGCATCGACCTCCAGCTGGTCTCGTCGATCGAGGGCATCGTGTACGACGCCCCGCTCGGCAACCGCTCGCTCGCCGAACAGCTCCCGGTCGACGAGCGGCTGCGCGGCATGATCGTCGTCGACCCGCGCCGCCTCGACGAGGCCCGGACCGACCTCGACGTCCTGCTCGCCGGTGACGGGCGGTCGCGGTGGGTCGGCGCGAAAATCCACAGCGAATACAGCCGTACGCCGATCAGCTCGCCCGCGATGCAGGCCGCGATCGAGCTCACCACGGAGTACGGCCTGCCCACCCTCGTACACACATGGGGCGACACGGTCGTCGATCTGGCCGATGTCGCGGCCCGGGTGCCCGAGGCGCGGGTGCTCGCCGGTCACATGGGCGCGAACGGCTGGCCGCGGGTGCCCGAGGCGGCCGACCGGTCCGACCGGATCTGGTTCGAGCCGTGCTGGTCCGCTCCGGAGGCGAACCGGATCCGCTGGATCCTCGACCGGATCGGCCCGAGCCGCCTGATGTTCGGGACCGACGCGACGTTGATCGACCCGTCGGTCGCATTGGGCGCTCTAGAAGCCGCCGATCTCACCCCCGCCGAACACGAGGCGATCACCCACCGCAACGCCACCGACCTCTTCGCCCTCTGACCCCCGTCCACCATCTGAGGCGCCAACCCCACCGCAACGCCACCGACCTCTTCGCCCTCCGACCCCCGTCCACCATCTGAGGCGCCAACCCCACCGCAACGCCACCGACCTCTTCGCCCTCCGACCCCCGTCCACCATCTGAGGCGTCAACCCCACCGCAACGCCACCGACCTCTTCGCCCTCTGACCCCGGTCCACCCGTGAGGCGCCAACCCCACCGCAACGCCGCCGACCTCTTCGCCCTCTGACCCCGGTCCCTCCGCCATCTGAGGGGTCAACCCCTCAGATGGCGGGTTGACCCCTCGGATTCTGACTGCCTAACCCACCAGCTCAGGGGTTGACCCCTCAGATGGCGGAGGGACCGAGGCGGGGACCGGCGGGTCGGGCGGCGGCGGGTGGTCGGACGGCGGCGGGTGGTCGGACGGAGCGAGGCGGGGGCCGGTGGGTCGGGTGGGTCGGCCGGGGGCGGGTGGTCGGACGGCGGCGGGTGGTCGGACGGAGCGAGGCGGGGGCCGGTGGGTCGGGTGGGTCGGCCGGGGGCGGGCGGGTCGGGCGGGGGCGGGTCGGGTCGGGCGCGTGGGGTCAGTGCGGGGTGACGAAGACGAGGATGTCGTGCTCGGGGCCGCGGACCTCGGGCTCCTGCCAGCCGAGGTGGCGGTAGAAGGCGATCGCGTCGTGGTTCTGGTTCCAGGCGAGCAGCCAGGCGCGGGAGCGCTCGCGGGTGGCCGTTTGCAGGAATGTGCAGCGTTCAGTTGGTCGGCGCCGGCTCGAGGTCCGCCGGGATCACCGCGGGCGCGGTGATCACGGGATCGGGTGTGGACGCGATCGTCTCGAGCTCGGTGCGGAACTGCGGCAGCATCCAGCGCAGCGGCTGGTCCAGGACGCGCGCGATCGTTGCCTCGTCGACCCGGAGCAGGTCGCCGATCCGGGCGAGCGCGTCCGGCTCGTCGGTGGCGGCGTACAGCAGGTGGACGACCTCGTGCCGGTGCGCGAACACGGCGAGTGCCGCGGCGGCCAGACCGGCATCGATTTCGGGCGGACTGGTGATTTCCCCGTTGACTGTCACGACAACCTCAACCCGTCAGAACCATGATCGGTTACGTGTCAGTCTTTCCAGCCGACTAGCTCGGGAGCCAGGAAACCTTTCCGAGCAGGTACGTCGCACCGATCAGCGCGCCGGTGTCGATCAGGGTGTGAGCGACCACCAGCGGCATGACGCGGCCCCAGCGGCGGTACAGATAGGTGAAGATCACGCCCATGATCACGTTGCCGGCGAAGCCGCCGAGGCCCTGGTAGAGGTGGTACGAACCGCGGACAAGCGAACTCGTCACGGTCGCCCGGCGCACGGACCAGCCGAGTTGGTCGAGCCGGTGGTTGAGGTAGCCGAGCACGATGACTTCCTCGAGTACGGCGTTCTGCGCGGACACCAGGATCAGGATCGGGATCCGCCACCAGTAGTCGGGCAGCTGCGACGGGTCGACGGTCAGGTTGGCGCCGGTCGCGTGTGCACCGATGTAGAACAGCAGGCCGGCACCGCCGATGACCGCGGCGATCGCCGTACCACGCCAGAGATCCCGGAACCGGTCGCGCAGGTCGAAGCCGATCGTCCGCATCGTCTCGCCGCTCCGGGCCAGAAAATGCCCGACCAGCGCCACCGGAACCAGCGCGGTCACGATCGCGAACACCTGCCAACTCAGATCGAGCCAAGGCCGCCCTGGCGCCCGCGACCCAACGATCACCGCCGTCTGCCCACTGATCGGCTTCGAGGAGGTCAAGACACCAGCGAACGAAATGACCGCCGCCACACCCGAGGCCCCCAAGGACAAGGCGAGCACAAGCCAAATCTCCTTGGTAAGCACCCGCCGGCTAACGCCGACGGGTGCTGAAGGTGGGGATGCCTCGTCCGTTTTCCCGGTGGTGGCGGGCGCGCTCGGTCCAACTACGGTCGCCGAAGGTGCCTCCTCCCCACCCGCAGGCGTCCGCTCCCCACCCGCCGACGCGGGCGCCGCAGCCGTCCGCTCCCCACCCGCCGACGCGGGCGCCGCAGGCGTCCGCTCCCCACCCGCCGAGGCAGGCACCGAAGGTGCTTCCGCGCCGACCGGGGTGGTGGGGTCTTCGGCGGGGCTCGTCATGGTTCAACTATCTCGCGGCAGGCCAGAGAGGAGGTTCAGGAGGTGGGTGAAGAGATCGCCCGGGTCGGCGTCCAGGTCGTACTGCGACTGGACTTGTAGGCCGTCGGACAGCGCGATGAGCAGCGTGGCGATGGTTTCCGGGTCGGCTGACGGGGTGAACGTGCCGGCTGTCTGACGGGCGCGGACCGCGTCGGCGAGGGAGGCGCGGATGCCGGCGTAGCGATCGACGAAGTAGCCGTGGGAATTGTGGTCGGGGTCGCCCGCCTCGGCGGAGAAGGTCGAGTAGAGCTCGACCAGGCCCGGGACGGAGCCGTTGTGGCGAACCGCCGCAGCCAGGAGGTCGATGGAGTCTGCGACGTCGGCGAAGCGGGAGCGGTCCGCCTCGTCGCGGGCTCGCAGTACGGCCTCGAACAGCTTCTCCTTCGAGCCGAAGTAGTGCAGCAACCCCGCCTCGCTGAGCCCGACTGCGGCGGCCAGTTCACGCGTCGACGTCTTCCGGTAGCCGTGCCGCGCGATCACTTCGAGGGCGGCCCGCAGGATCTCCTCGCGCTTCGCGACACCCTTCGCATACGGACCTCTGGAAGTTGCCATAGCCAAAACCTAGCATCACTCGGTTTTCGCACGTACAGTCTTCGCCATGAACTTCGACGACCTGCTCGGCCGGCTCACCCTCGAGGACAAGGTCCGGATCCTCACCGGCCAGGACTTCTGGTCGACCTACGCGCTCCCCGCGATCGGCCTCCGCTCGATGGTGCTGTCCGACGGCCCGAGCGGCGTCCGCGGTCCGGTCTGGGACGAGCGCGACCCGTCGCTCAACCTCCCGTCCGCCACCGCTCTCTCGTCCTCGTGGGACGTCGAGATCGCCCATCGGTACGGCGTGGTGTCGGCGCTCGAGGCCCGCCGCAAGAACGTCGACGTCGTCCTCGGGCCGACGATCAACCTGCACCGTTCCCCGCTCGGCGGCCGGCACTTCGAGGCGTTCAGCGAGGACCCGGTGCTGACCGCGGAGCTCGCCGCGGCGTACGTCGCCGGCGTCCAGGAGCTCGGCGTAGGCGCCACCCCGAAGCACTACGTGGCGAACGACTTCGAGACCGACCGCTTCACCGCGAACGTCGTGGTCGACGAGCGCACGCTCCGCGAGGTCTACCTGCTCGCGTTCGAGAAGGCCGTGACCGAATCGAAGGCGTGGCTGGTGATGAGCGCGTACAACTCGATCAACGGCGCGACCGCCTCCGAGAACGACCTGCTCGAGACCCCGCTCAACACCGACTGGGGCTTCGACGGCGTCGTGGTCAGCGACTGGACCGCCGTACGCAGCGTCGAGAGCGCGAAGCACTCCCAAGACCTCGCAATGCCCGGCCCGATCGGCGCCTGGGGCGACGCGCTCCTCCAAGCCGTCCGGTCCGGCGAGGTGAAGGAGGACGCGATCGACCGTAAGGTCCTCCGCATCCTCGCGCTCGCCGCCCGCGTCGGTGCCCTCGAAGGGTACGAGAAGCCGGCCGACGTGCCGCAGGTCGACGGCGTCGCCTTCGCCCGTACGGCGGCCGCCGAGGGCACCGTCCTGCTCACCAACAAGGACGAACTGCCATGGGGCGAGCTCCGACGCGTCGCCGTGATCGGTCACAACGCCCGCGACGCCCGCACCCAGGGCGGCGGCAGCGCGACCGTCATCCCGTCGGCCGTCGTCTCCCCGCTGGACGGAATCCGCAACGCGCTCCCGAACGCCGAGGTCACCTACTCGATCGGCGCCGTCGTCCAGGAGGGCGTCGCCGAGTTGCCACCGGCAACCATGACCAATCCGCAGACCGGCGAGCGCGGCGCCCGCGTACGCTTCCTGGCCGCCGACGGCACCGAGCTGTACGCCGAGGACCGCTTCTCCAGCGCACTCGTCTACCTCGGCGGCGATGCACCGATCGCCGAGTCCACCGTCTTCGAGTTCCGGACCAGCTGGACCCCGGTCGAATCCGGTGCGATCAAGCTCGGCTTCGCCTCGGTCGGCCGCGGCCGGATCTTTGCCGACGGCAACCTCCTGCGCGAGGACACCGCGGTCCCGGTCGGCTCCGACCTCGGCGCCGCGCTGCTCTCACCGCCGTCGATCTCGACACCGCTCGACGTGACCGCCGGTACGCCGGTGGACATCCGCGTCGAGCTCGATCTGCCCAAGCTGGAAGGCGGTCTGAGCAACGCGTTCGGCATCGTCGTCGGCGTCGAGCCGAGCAACGACGACCCCCAGGCCTTGATCGACGAGGCGGTCGCGGCGGCCCGCGCGGCGGATGTCGCACTGGTTGTCGTAGGCACCAATTCGAAGGTCGAGTCCGAAGGTTATGACCGTACGTCGCTCGCGCTTCCCGGCCGTCAGGACGACCTCGTCCGTGCGGTCGCCGCGGCCAACCCCCGTACGGTCGTCGTGGTCAACGCCGGCTCCCCAGTCCTCCTCCCCTGGCGGGACGACGTGGCGGCCACGCTGGTGACGTACTTCGGTGGCCAGCAGTACGGCGACGCGCTCGCCGACGTACTCCTCGGCCGGACCGAGCCCGGCGGTCGGCTCCCGACCACCTGGCCGCGCGCGCAGGAGGATGTCCCGGTCATCGACGTCACCCCGAAGGACGGCGTCGTGCGGTACGACGAGGGCATCCACATCGGCTACCGCGCTTGGCTGAAGGCGGGCACCGAGCCCGCGTACGAGTTCGGTCACGGTCTCGGCTACACCACGTGGGAGCTGTCCGACCTCCGTGCCAACGACCCGACGTCGGTCGCGCTGACCGTCCGCAACACCGGCGACCGCCCCGGCAAGCACATCGTCCAGGTGTACGCCGAACGCGCCGACAGCACCATCGATCGCCCGGCGCGCTGGCTGGCCGGCTTCGCCGTCGTACGCCTCGACGCCGGCCAGGCCCGCGAAATCACGGTCGCCTGGCACGAGCACACATTCGAGCACTGGGCTGTTGCCGAAGAAGGGGCAGGCTGGACCACCGAGCCCGGCATCTTCACCCTCCGAGCCGGCTCGTCCGTGTCGGATCTCGCACTCACCGCCGAACTGGAGATCCTGCGCTAGCTGCCCAGCTGGGCGAGCCCCGGTGTCCGTTCGACGGGCGCCTTCAGCCCGACGCCGGCCGTCCGACCACGCGACGGCCGGTGTCGGACTGCCAGTACAAGACCGACCGCCCGGACCGGCGGCGTTCCAGCAACCCGCTGTCAGTCAGCACCCGGAGGTGGTCGGAGATCGTCGCCAACGACAACCCGGTCGTCGCGACCAGCAGCGTCGTGCTCACGGGTGACGCCGCCTCGACCAGGATGCGCGCACGGTTGCGCCCGAGCAGTTGCACCAACGGCTCGTCCGGTGTCGCCGTCGGCGCGAAGATGCCGGTGACCGGGTAGGCCAGCGCGAAGCGGTCCGGCAGCCGCCAGCTCACGTTCACCCGCTGCGTGTGCGCCGCGATGAACATCAGGTCCCGTCCGCGAACATCGGTCGGCGGATAGTCCCAGCGGTTGACCTGGATCCGCCCCTCGCCGAGCCAGCGCACGTCCGGCCCGAGCCCACGCAGTACTCCCGACCAGCCCTGCTCGCTGAGGCGCGACGTCCGCGACACGATGTCGGCCTGCAGCACCCGCAACCGCCGCGGCCAGTCCGGCTCGATGGTCGCGCTCCAGATCCACCGCAACAACCCGGCGGCCGCAGCAGCCAGTCCACGCGTCTCGAGCAGGATCGACGGCAACGGCGTGCGTACGACGCTCAGGTCCGAGCGGATGTGGTCGTCCGATAGCGCGAGCAGCGGGCCGAGCTCCTCCTCCAGCGCGAGATCCGGTTCGAGCGGCGGGACGGTGAAGAAGTCGGCCGCCCAGCTCGTCCCGAACGCGCTGTCGACGATCGCCGCCCAGACCGGCTCGGCCGCCAGCTGAGCGCGGTACGCGGCGTGGTGGTGGTCCTTCCACGGCCGGTACCACGGCTCGACCGGCGCTCGCAGCAGCTTCAGCGCGGACACGGTCTCGGTGAGCTGCGACGTACCGAAGCGCGCGTTCGCCAGAGTGTCGGCATCGACCAGGAACTCGGACAACGTTTCGCCTCCACCCGAAACTGTAGGTGCTCGACGGACCGCGGTCGATGCTCCCTGACATGAGCAGGAGCATGAGCACCTACACGCAGATCTTCGCCAACCGCGAGTTCCGCAACCTGTGGATCGGCAGCGCCCTGGGCAATGCGTCCTCGACGATGACCAGCCTCACGCTGGCGATCGTGGTCGACGCCACGACCGGGTCCGCGCTGCTGGCGGCGATGATCATGTTCGGTCCGTCGCTCGCGCAGGTGCTCGGTGTCTCGACGCTGATGTCGGCCGCCGACACCGCACGGCCCCGGCGGATCCTCACGGTGCTCGCGGCCGGTTCGGCCGTTGCGGTCGGCATCCAGGCGGCCCTCGACCTCTCCCCCGGCCTGCGTCTGGTTCTCTCGCTCACCCTCGCGTACGGCCTGTCGATCGGCGCCGGTGTCCGGTACGGCCTGCTCGGCGAAGTGGTGCAGGACGACCAGTTCATCCTCGGCCGCTCCGCGATGAACCTGTCCGTCGGCGCGATGCAGATCGCGGGGTTCGGTATCGCGGGCATCCTGCTCCAGGCCGTCAGCCCATCAACCGTCCTCTGGATCGCGACCGGCTTCGCCACCCTCGCCGTACCGGTCGTCCGGTTCGGGCTGCAGGACCGTCCTCCACGCCGCGTCGCGCGGACGGGGCTCGCCGAGACCTGGCGCGGCAACCGCGCCCTGCTCGCCCAGAAGCGCACCCGCCCGCTCCTCCTCGCGCTGACTCTTCCCAACGGCCTGATCGTCGGCTGCGAAGCCCTCTTCGTCCCGTACGCCGGACCTCGCGCGGGCTGGCTGCTCGCCGCGGGGGCCGCCGGGATGATGAGCGGTGATCTCACCGTCGGCCGGTTCCTCACCCGCAAGGGCCGCCGGGTTGCGGCCCGGTGGCTCCGGTTCGTGCTCGCCGTACCGTTCCTGGGCTTCGCGTTCCAGCTACCGATCGCTGTGCTGTGCGTACTCGTCGCCGTCGGCAGCTTCGGCTACTCGGCCTCCCTTGCCCAGCAGGAGGTTCTCGTCGACCTCACACCGGCGGAGCTGCGCGGTCAGGTGCTCGGGCTCGAGTCGGCCCTACGCGGCACGACGTTCGGTGTGGTCGCGATCCTGGCCGGTGCTCTGGCCGACCTGACCTCGGCCGCCCCAGCGATGACGGCCTTCGCGGCCGCGTCCCTGATCGTCTCCGCGATCCTGACCCGCCCGCTGTCCCGGGTGATGCGGCCCGCCGGCTCGATAGGCTCGCAACATGGAAGTGGTCCGGCTCCGGAAAGTTTCGAAACAGTACGGGCGGCGGGAGATCCTGGCTGACGTCGACCTGCAGGTGAGCGCGGGCGAACTGCTGGCACTGGTCGGCGCCAACGGCTCCGGCAAGTCCACGGTCCTCAGGTTGATGATCGGCCTGTCCCGGCCGTCCGCCGGATCGGTGCAACGCAACGTCACCGTCGTCAGCTACGTCCCGGATGTGTTCGCGTCGCACGATCGGCTCTCGGCGTCGGCGTACCTGAGGCACATGGGACGGATCCGCGGCCTCAGCACGCGTACGGCGCAAGCACGCGCCGACGAGCTACTGGACCGGCTCGCACTCTCGGGCGGTGCGGACACACCGATGCGGAAGCTGTCGAAAGGCAACGCGCAGAAGGTCGCGCTCGCTCAAGCACTCCTCAGACAACCTGAGCTCCTCGTCCTCGACGAACCGTGGGCCGGTCTCGACGCCACCGCTCACACCACGTTGCGCGAACTCCTCACCGAGACCGCCGCACACGGCGCCGCCGTCGCCTTCACCGAGCACTCCGCCCAGGTTGTCCGTTCAACGGCAACCCGGGTCTGCGAGATCGAGCGCGGCCGGCTGACGGCGCTCACCCATCAGACAAGTTTGACCGAGATCTCGATGGTGCCCGGCGCGGACATCGATTGGTCGCGGTACCCGGACGTGGTCGAAGTACGACCGCACGAGGCAGGCATCACGTTGACGGTTCCGACCGGCCGCCACGACGCAACACTGCTGACGGCCCTGCAACACGGCTGGTCGGTCACGACGGTCCGCCAGGTGAGGTCCGAGTGACTGCCCTCTATCGCTACCTGCTCACGAGCGTCCTGCTTTCGCAGCGCTACCTCCCGCCGACGCTGATCTTCCTGGCCGCGCTGGCCGTCGGCACGACGTCGGACAACGGCCCACTCCAGTCGTCGTACGCGTTCTGCGTGCTGGCGATGCTGGTGTGTACGACGTGGCTGACCGTGAGCATCGTCAATCACGAGGACCCGACGCAGCGGCAGATCACGGTCGTGACGGTGGGAAGCTCGCTGCGGGTTGTGGCGACAACTGTCGCGGTCGTCGTGACGTGGTGTGTGCCGCTGCTGATCATCGGGCTGGTCTACCCGATCGTCACAGGCAAGCATGTCGTCACTGCGGGCGATCTCGCGGTCGGTGCGGCCGCGCAACTCGGCGCCGCGCTGGTCGGCGCGGCGATCGGGCTGTTGTGTTCACGGCTGGTGATCCGGCGGATCGGGATCGCGATGCTGACCGCGGCCGCGGCGATCCTCGTCGTACTGCTGCTGCGCTGGGTCTCCCCGATCCGCCCGATCATGACCGTGCTGTCGAACGACAGGACGGCAGGCGCCAACGCCGTACCGCTCACTCTCCTGGCTGCGCTGTCGGTGGTCCTGCTGGTCGCAGCGGTCTACTTGACGAAGGCCCTCGCGGACCGGAAGGAATGATCAGGACGCTGCGACGGAGGACAACTCGAGCGGTGCGGCCGAGCCGCGCACGATCAGGGTCGTCGCCAGCTCGACGTGGTGCGAGGCGACCTGCTCGCCGGCGGCCAACTGCAACGCCGTACGGAGTGCGACCGCGCCCATCTCGCGCAGTGGCTGCCGCACCGTGGTGAGCGGCGGCGACGCGAGCCGCGCCACCTCGGTGTCGTCGAAGCCGACCAGGCTGAGGTC
This sequence comes from Kribbella pratensis, assembly GCF_004365355.1. GTDB lineage: Bacteria > Actinomycetota > Actinomycetes > Propionibacteriales > Kribbellaceae > Kribbella. The sequence goes on from NZ_SODP01000001.1 coordinate 2,838,133, forward strand.
CTCGGGCACCCGCAGACCACGCGCCCGCGCCGCCTCGAGGATCCCGAGCGCGACCTCGTCGCTGCCGGCGAAGATCGCGGTCGGCCGGTCCCGCAGATCCAGCATGAAGGAACCGCCGGCGACGCCGTCGTCGTAGAGGAAGTCGCTCAGCCAGATGTACTCCGGTGGCACCGTCGCACCGACCGCGTCCATCGCGCTGCGGAAGCCGCTCATCCGGGCCCGGTTGCAGCCCGAGGTCGGCTGGCCGCCGACGTACCCGATCCGGCGGTGGCCGAGGGACAGCAGGTGCTGGGCGGCGGCCATGCCGCCGGCGAAGTTCGTCGACCCCACACTCGTGACGTCGGGCTGCGGGATGTTCGCGGGGTCGATCACCACGAGTGGCAGCCGGGCGCGCGCCAGCGCGGCCAGGTCGGCATCGGCCAGTTGGCTGGTGAGCCCGATCGCGGCCCGCCGGCCGTTGCCGATGAGCGCACGGATCCATCGCGCCGCCCGCCCGCTGCTCGACGCCTGCGGGTGCGGCGGGTGCGCGTTCAGGACGACGTCGATGCCCTCGGCCTGGCCTGCCTCGACGACGCCCTGGATGACCTGGACCGAGTAGGCGTTCAGCACGCCCTGGTAGAACAGCTCGATCGTGTCCCGCTGCACCGGGTCCGGGCGGCGACCGACGTACCCGTGCTTCTCGAGGATCTCCTGGACCCGCGCACGAGTGACCGGCGAGACGTCGCTGCGCCCGTTCAGCACCTTGGAGACGGTGGCGACCGAGACACCAGCGGACCCGGCCACCGTCGCCAGGGTGACGCGACCCTTCAACCGAGTCATCTGGTCACCCTCCTCCTGGATCCTCTGCGATCGTGACCGGCGTCGTCAGGACCCGGTCGTGTCCCACCACCCTCACATCACCGGTGATCCGCACCGAAGCGCGACACGGCAGGTCGAGCGACGACGTGCCCATCATCACTTCGAACTCGCCGGGCTCGACGATCCGTCTCAGATCCGGGCCCGTGTAGGCCGTGCGATCGGCGTGCACCTGGAACGTGACATCGACGCCCTGCCCCGGCTCGAGCGACACCCGCGCGAACCCGGTCAGCAGCTTCAACGGCCGGGCGACCTGGGCGACGACGTCCCGCAGGTACAACTGAACGACCTCGTCACCAGCACGCTCGCCGGTGTTCTGCACCCGCACCGTCGCGGTGAACTCACCGTCGCTGGCGATCTCCGGCGTGCTGAGTCTGAGGTCGCCGACCTCGAAGCTCGTGTACGACGCGCCGTAGCCGAACGGGTGCAACGGCCGGACCTCGAGACCGCTGATCCCGGCACTCTCCACACTGCCGAGCGCCGGCTGCAGGTACGTACCGGGCTGCCCTCCGACATGCCGCGGAATCTGGACGGGCAACTTCCCGCTGGGCACGATCCGCCCGCTCAACACACCGGCGATCGCGGCCGCACCTTCTTGGCCCGGGATGAACGCCTGCACGAGCCCGGCGACCCGGTCCGCAAACTCTCCGAGCGCATACGGCCGCCCCGAAACCACCACCAGGACAACCGGCTTCCCGGCGCCGAGCAACGCATCGAGCAACTGCCCCTGCACCCCCGGAAGCCGCAGGTCCTCGGCGTCGCATCCTTCACCGGACGTCCCATGCCCGAACAGACCGGACAGATCGCCCACGAACGCGACCACTGCATCGGCTTCGCGGGCCGTCGCAACAGCCTCGTCGAACCCGGAGCGATCGTCGCCCATGACCTCACAACCCTTTGAATACGAGACCTCCACGCCGGCCAGCTCCTTGCGCAAGGCATCGAGCGGCGTCGCGATCTCGATCCCCAGCCCGCGCTCGGGGTACCGCGGAAGCACATGATTCGGGAACGCGTAACAGCCCATCAAGGTGCGCGGATCGTGCGCCACCGGCCCGACGACGGCAACCTTCGCGAGGTTGGTCAGCGGAAGCGCCGTGCCCGCGTCCAGCAACACCACGGACTTCTCTGCCAGCTCGGCCGCGATCGCACGATTCTCCGCCGAGTCGAGCTCGACGGACGCCTGCACCGAACCCTCCGGCGTCCAGTCCTCGTCCAGCAGGCCGAGCTCGATCTTCTGCAGCAGCAACCGCCGCGCTGCCCGGTCCACGAGCTCCTCGGACACCTCGCCCGACTTCACCTTGTCCACCAGCCCGGCGAACCCGATCGTGTCGGGCAACTCGACGTCGGTCCCAGCCGTCAACGCCAGCGCGCCGGCGTCCGCATTGTCTGCCGCGACCCGATGCATCGACGCCAGGAACGGCACCGCCCAGTAGTCCGAGACGACGGTCCCGCCGAAGCCCCACTCACCCCGCAGTACGTCGGTGAACAGCCACGGGTCCGCACTCGCGGGCAGTCCGTCGATGTCGGCGTACGAGCTCATCACCGACTCGGCGCCGGCCGTCGCGATCGCGGTCTCGAACGTCGGCAGGATGATGTCGAGGAGCTCGCGCTTGCCCATCGACACTGGACCGTGGTTGCGGCCGGCGCGCGAGGCGGAGTACCCGGCGAAATGTTTCAGCGTCGCGATCACGCCCGCGCTCTGCAGACCTCGCACGTACGCCGAGCCGAGGATCGCCACCAGGTAAGGGTCTTCGCCGATCGTCTCCTCGACGCGACCCCAGCGATAATCGCGGACCACGTCGAGCACCGGCGAGAGTCCCTGATGTACGCCGACCGCGGCCATGTCCCGTCCGATCGCGGCTGCCATCCGCTCGACCAGCGACGGGTCGAACGTCGCGCCCCAGGCGATCGACGCCGGATAGACGGTCGCGCCGTACGTCGTGAAGCCGGTGAGGCACTCCTCGTGGACCAGTGCGGGAATGCCGAGTCGGGAGTTCTTCAGCACCACCTCGTGCTGCCGGACCACCTCGGCGATGCCCTGCTCGACCGACAGCGGGTAGCTGCCCCAGACCCGGGTGAGATGACCGAGGCCCTCGCGGCTCGCGTCCTCCAGCGACTGCGAACCGCCGGCCGAGAAGACGTCCTCCATCGGCGCGACGTTGATCGTCTCGTCCTCGGGAAGGTCACTGTCGGCCATATCGTTACCGGCCCAGCGACTGCCCAGCTGGGCGACCTTCTCCTCCAGCGTCATCGCCTGCAGCAGCAGTCCGACCCGCTCGGCGGCAGGGAGCGCCGGGTCGCGCCAGGGCCGGTCAGTCGAGTTGGACAAGAAAATCTCCCTTGATGAACGTTCTTTTCGGTGAGCAATTATCGAAAAGTTTTCGAAACTCTACCGACATCCCGGCGATCGGCCTAGGGACCGTTATTCGCCTGTAACAGCAGGCATTTACGTGACCTCACTGTGACCCCAAAGTGCCCTTAGTTCAAGTCTTGACAGCACTATCTCCGAAACCTATGTTTCGAAAACAAGTCATATCGGCAGGTGCTTCCGCAACCTGCGGGGCAGCATGGAGTACGGAGATCACAGTGGATCCGATGACGACATCCCGTCGTACCTTCCTAGGCATGGTCGGCGGCGGCGCATTGGCGGCCGGCCTCGCGGCCTGCGGCAGCTCCGGCCCGAGTAGTACGCCCGGTTCCACCACCGGAGCGGCGGCCGGCAGCGGCACGACGTACTGGTTCCTCACCGGTCAGCCCCAGCAGGGCATCCGGGAGGCGCAGGTCAAGCGGTTCAACGACGCGAACCCGAACAGCAAGATCAAGACCACCGAGTTCCAGAACGACGCGTTCAAGGCGAAGATCAAGACCGCCATCGGCGCGGGCCAGGGCCCGACGCTGATCTGGGGCTGGGGCGGCGGCGGCCTGAAGGCGTACGTCGAGGCCGGCCAGGTCGAGGACCTGACCGACTGGTTCAACCAGCAGACCGACCTGAAGAACTCGATCTTCCCGTCGGCCTTCACCGCGGCGACGGTCAACGGCAAGCTCTACGCCGTGCCTGGCGAGACCGTCACGCCGATCGTGCTGTTCTACGACAAGCGCTCGTTCGAGAAGATCGGCGCCCAGCCGCCGCAGTCGTGGGGCGACATCATGGACCTGGTGCCGAAGTTCAACGAGAAGGGCATCGCGCCGTTCTCGCTGGGTGGCCAGTCCCGCTGGACCAACATGATGTGGCTGGAGTTCCTCTTCGACCGCATCGGCGGCAGCGAGGTCTTCCAGAACATCTACGACGGCAAGAAGGACGGCTGGTCCGACCCGTCCGCGCTCAAGGCGCTCGACGAGATGCAGAAGCTGATCAAGGCGAACGGCTTCATCAAGGGCTTCTCGTCCATCACGGCCGACTCCAACGCCGACCAGGCACTGCTCTACACCGGCAAGGCCGCGATGATGCTGCACGGCGCCTGGACGTACGGCAACATGAAGTCGTCCGGCAAGGACTTCGTCACCGGCGGCCACCTCGGCTACATGAACTTCCCGCCGGTCGACGGCGGTAAGGGTGACCCGTCCGACACCGTCGGCAACCCGGGCCAGTACATGTCGATCTCCTCCAAGGCGAGCCAGGCCGACAAGGACAACGCCAAGAAGTTCATCGCGAACAACACCCTCGACGACGCCACGGTCGACGCCTGGGTGAAGTCCGGCAACATCCCGGTCGTGAAGAGCGCGAAGGACAAGCTCTCGTCGATCTCCGACAAGAACGACTCCGAGTGGCTGAACTTCGTCTACGACACGGCGGCGAACGCGAAGAACTTCGCCCAGTCGTGGGACCAGGCCCTCAGCCCGACGCAGGCCGAGACCCTGCTCGACAACATCGCCAAGCTCTTCCAGCTGTCCATCTCGCCGCAGCAGTTCGCCGACAACATGAACGCGGTGATCGGCCAGTGAACCTGTCACACCTCGAAGGCCAGGAGATTCCATGACCGTGACCGCTCCGCCCGTCGTCCCGGCGACCGGCCGCAATGTCTCGTCCGACGCCGGGGGGTCCCGCGTCGGGCGGAGCGGTCCGGTCGCCTGGATGGTGCTGCCCGCGCTGGTGCTGTTCGTCGTGTTCGGGGTCGTGCCGCTGATCGGCGTGGTCGTGCTCAGCTTCACCCAGTGGGACGGCCTCGGCCCGATCCACGCGAACGGGCTCGCGAACTGGCGCTCGGTGCTGTCCGATCCGCAGACGTGGCACAGCGTCTACGTGACCTTCGAGATCATGATCCTGTCCTGGGCGGTGCAGACCCCGATGAGCCTGCTGCTCGGCACGTTCCTGGCCGGCCGGCAGCGGTACCGCGCGTTCCTGGCCGTGCTGTACTTCATCCCGCTGCTGCTCAGCTCGGCCGCGATCGCGATCACGTACAAGGCCCTGCTCGATCCGAACTTCGGCCTCGGCGCGGGCCTGCACATCGGCTTCCTCACCCAGGACTGGCTCGGTAAGAGCAACCTCGCGATCGCCGTGGTGATCTTCATCGTGTCCTGGCAGTTCATCCCCTTCCACTCGCTGATCTACCAAGGCGGCGTACGGCAGATCCCGACCACGATGTACGAGGCGGCCTCGATCGACGGCGCCGGCCGGATCCGGCAGTTCTTCAGCATCACCATCCCGCAACTGAAGTACACGATCATCACGTCGTCGACCCTGATGGTGGTCGGCTCGCTGACCTTCTTCGACCTGATCTTCGTGCTGACCGCGGGCGGCCCCGGTGACGCCACCCGGGTCCTCGCCCTCGACATGTACAAGCGTGGCTTCATGTCCAACCAGATGGGTCCCGCCAGCGTGATCGCATCCATCATCGTGCTGCTCGGTCTGGTGCTCGCGCTGCTGCTCCGGCGGCTCGGCGGCAGTACGACGGCCAGCCAGCAGGAAGGTGCCTGAGATGGCGATCGCAACCACCTCGAGTACGTCGACCCGTCGCGCCCGCGGCGGACCGGTGCGCGCGCACAAGCTGCTCCAGCTGAACTGGTTCGGCGGACTGGCCGGCTGGATCTGGCTCGCGATCGTGGTGATCCCGCTGTACTGGATCGTGGTCACCAGCTTCAAGGACCAGAGCGACTACTTCACCCAGAACCCGTTCGCCCTGCCGTCCGCACCGACGTCGGAGAACTACAAGCTGGTTATCGAGTCCGACTTTCCGCGGTACTTCATCAACAGCGTGATCGTCACCATCGGCACGATCGTCCCTGCAGTCGGGATCTCGTTCATGGCGGCGTACGCGATCATCCGCGGCGCCGGCAGCAGGTTCCTTGCCGGGGTCAACGGTATGTTCCTGATGGGGCTCGCGATCCCGCTGCAGGCGACGATCATCCCGGTCTACCTGCTGATCATCAAGATGCACCTGTACGACAGCCTGCTCGCGCTGATCCTGCCGTCCGTCGCGTTCTCGATCCCGCTGTCGGTGCTGGTGCTGTCGAACTTCATCCGCGACGTACCGAAGGAACTGTTCGAGTCGATGCGGGTGGACGGCGCGACCGAGTGGGGCATGCTCCGCACACTCGCGTTCCCGCTGACCCGGCCGGCGCTCGTGACCGTGAGCATCTACAACGGTCTGGCCGTCTGGAACGGGTTCCTGTTGCCGTTGATCCTGACCCAGAGCCCGGACAAGCGCACGCTGCCGTTGGCACTGTGGACCTTCCAGGGCCAGTACAGCGTGAACGTTCCGGCGGTCCTGGCCTCGGTCGTCCTGACCACGCTGCCGATCGTCATCCTGTACGCCGTCAGCCGCCGGCAACTGCTGTCCGGTCTCACCGCCGGTTTCAGCCGCTAGACCCCTCTGCTCGGCGCGTTGGTCAGAGCCGTCTGCTCGCGTCCCGGCTCGTCCGGGACGCGAGCACCGGTCTGCCGAACGCGCCGTTCGGACGCCATTCAGAACTGTCGTGCGAATACCCCCTTTCGGAGCCACGCGCATGGACGTGCGTGGCGGGGGGCTTCAACAGGGAGGCAAGAGTGCAGGATCGCCATGGACCTGTGAGCAATTCGACCAACCTGAGGCCGCAGATTTCCCGCCGGGTGTTCCTCGGTGCGGGCGCAGCAGCGGCGGCAGGCGTGGGCTTGGGCCTTACAGGGCCGGCATTCGCAGACCCGGGCCCGGCCGGTAATCCGGGTAAACCCGGCGGGGAGGTTCCGTTCGGACCCGTCGTGGTGGCTGGTCAAGGCGGGCGCACGTCCTACGCCCGCGCTGTCCGGCTCGGCACCTCGGCGCCGGGCAAATCGCAGACCCTGCTCGCAACCTACCAAGGCGGCGGCCCGGGGTTCCCTCTTTATCGCAGTGATGACGACGGCCGCACCTGGGCCAAGCAGAGCAGCGTCCCGAACGCCGGCACGGCGACCGGGGTGTATCTGCAGCCGTTCCTCTATCAACTGCCCCGCGCGTTCGCCGGTCTTCCCAAGGGCGCGCTTCTTTTCGCGTGCAACTGGCTCGGCACGAACTTCAGCAGCACGAACATCCAGCTGTACGCCAGCACGGACGCCGGCCTCACCTGGCAGTTCCTGAGCACGGTGGCCCAGGGTGGACCGGCGAACACGACGAACGGCGCGACGCCGGTGTGGGAGCCGTTCCTGCTGCTGCACAACGACAACCTGATCTGCTACTACTCCGACCAGCGAGACCCCAACTTCGGCCAGAAGCTCGCGCACCAGACCAGCACGGACCTGCACACGTGGGGTCCGGTCGTCGACGACGCGACCGGAACCGCCTACGCCGAGCGGCCCGGCATGACCACGGTGGCACGGCTGAAGGGCGATCTGTGGATCATGACCTACGAATTCGGCGAGCCCGACGACCCGACCAACCCCGATCAGAACAACTACTCGTACCACGTGCACTACCGGATCGCGAAGGACCCGGAGTCGTTCCGGTTCTCCCCGGACACCCCGCTCGTGGACCAGAACGGCTCCGCCCCGAACGGCGCTCCCGTCGTGACGTGGTCGCAGTCGGGGGGCGTGAACGGAACGATCATCGTCACGGGCAACGACGATCAGGACTTCTTCATCAACCGCGAGCTCGGCGCCCCGGGGGCCTGGACGCGGTTCTCGTCGCCGATGCCGGCCGGCTACAGCCGGTTCACCATCCCGCTGGAGGGCCCCGGGGACCCGCAGAACCGTGGCCTGGTCTTCGTCATCACGGGAGCGCAGTACGGCAAATCCGGCCCCGTCGAGGCGGGCATCATCTCGCTGGACAACTGACGGCCGGAGCCTTCGCGATTTGAGCAGCTAGATCCTTCTGCTCGGAGCTTTGCTCAGAGCCGTCTGCTTCCGGGTCTGATCGCCCACGACGCGAGCGCCAGTACGGCGAACGCGGCGGGGGCGATCGTCCCGGAGTAGCGGTGTGCGGCGGCGTTCGAGGCCGCAGCGCCGATCATGTTGATCAGCACTCCGGCGTACGCCCATTCCTTCAGGCGCGGCAGTCCGGGCGCGAGCACGATCACCGCGGCGATCAGCTTCGCCGTACCGAGGATCGTGGCCAGGTAGCTCGGGTATCCGAGGTCGATCATCATCGGGTAGAACGGCGGCAACCGGAGCAGGTCCATCGCGCCTCCGACGGCACACTCCCCCACCACGACCGTGGTGATGGCCCAGTACGCGCTACTCCTCATCGGATCACCTGCTATCGAAACGGCTCCGTACTCTTACCTATCGGTACGATAGCGTTTCGATGGAGGAGGATCAATGGACGCTCGCAGCTTCCGCGCCACTCGCGGGGACGGCGCCAGACAGCGCATGCTCACCGCTGCCCTGGAGGTGCTGGACGAGGCCGGCCTGGCGGGCTTCACGATGGAGGCGGTCGCACGGCGGGCCGGTGCGAGCAAGGCCACGCTCTACCGGCGCTGGCCGACGACCGGCGCGCTGCTGGTCGACGCGATGGACCACACCTTCCGCCCCTTCCCGACACCTGACACGGGATCCGTGGTTTCCGATGTCGCGGAGATCCTGAACGCGTTCGTGACGATGCTCGAGCGGACGCCGTTCCCCCGGTTGCTCGCCGCATTCATCGACGCCGCCGAGCACGATCCCGCCCTCTCGAAGCTGCACACCGATCTCACCAACCGTCGCCGGGAGCCGATGCTCGCCGTCCTGGCCCGCGGCCGCGACCGAGGCGAACTGGGCCCGGACACCGACCCCGAACTGACCACGGACCTCCTCACCAGCCCGTTCTTCTACCGTCACTTCGTTGCCCACCGCCCCATTCCGCGCGAGCTGGTGGACGAAGTCATCTCCCGGGTGCTGTCGCCGAAGATCTGACGCGTGCCGTCGGCGAGGACGACCAGGCCGGTGCGACCCGGGCGTGACTGCAGCCAGGTGAGCGCGTCGGGTCCGAGCGCAAACGCTGCTGTGGCGTCGATGTCGGCCTGTGTGAGCGACCGGTGCATGACGGTGACAGACGCGAGCGCGGTCGGCGTGGTGCCGGTGCGGGCATCAATGATGTGATCGCCGCGCCGGTGGAGTCCGGACGTGGCGATCGCGCCGTTGCGGATCGGCACGACGGCGACCAGCTTGTCCGGGGCGTGCGGGTCCTCGATCCCGATCCGCCACGCCGGCGAGTTCGGGCCGGCGACGCGACAGACCATGTCTCCACCGGCGGAGAGGCAGTAGTCCGTGCCGGCCAACAGATCGAAGGCGTGCGCGGCGCGTTCGACCGCCCATCCCTTCACGACACCACTCGGATCCAGCCCGGCGGCACGCCGTACGTCGAACGCGCCATGGGATTCGCAGCGCGCCTGCTCGCCGAGTGCGAGGACCTCGGCGACCTCGGGCGGGCAGTCGGTCACCGTCAGCTCGCCGCGGTTGAGACGGCAGACGTACGAGTCCGCTCGGTACGTGCTGAACATCCGGTCGGCGGCACGCAGTACGTCGAGGGCTTGTGTCCACGCCTGGGCTGCGACGTCGTCGTCGGTGTGCCGGCCGCGCAGCGCCAGGCTGATCGGCATACCCATCACGTGGTCGACGTACCGTGTCGTCATCCGGCCTGGTCCAAAGCGCTTTGCAGGGAACGGATGTAGCCGTCGCTGGTCACCGTCGCCCCGCTGACCATGTCGATCTGGGAGCTCTGGGCCTGGACCGTTTCGTTGATCAGGATCGGCAGGGCGTACTCGTTGATCTCGGCATCGCGGCGGTTCCCGTTCGGGTACTGCGGAACGCTGACGGCGGTGATCTTGCCGCTCTGCAGGGTGAGCTGGACCTGCACCGGTCCCCACTGCGTCTGCGCCACATCACCTGTCACGGTCGACGTTCCCGCTGCGGACGGCTGGGCCGACGGTTGGGCTGAAGGGGATGCTGACGGTGACGTGGATGGCGGTGACGTGGATGGCGGTGACGTTGTGGGCGGCGGCGTGAAGGTGCCCGCGGGGACGGGTGTCGTTGCCTGCGGACCGGACGTCGAGGTGTGGTAGCCGAACATGAGGACGACGGCCGACGCCGTACCGAGGATCCAGAGCACGATGCGATTCACAGGTCACCACTTGAAGGTTTCGAGATGGAGCCGTTCGGCCGGTAGGCCGGCGGCCGTGAGCGTGCACTGCACCAACTGGGTCCACGCGTCCGGTCCGCACAGATAGACGTCGCGCTCGGCGATGTCCGGGATCCAGTACCGCAGCGCTTGCAGGTCGTCGAGTTCGCCCGGGCCGGCGCCGAGCCACGACCCGGAACTGCGACGGTGCCCGGGCAGGGTCAGCAACGACAGGCCACGCTGGTGATGGAGCGTCTGCAGTTCGTTCCTGAACAGCTGCTGATCGGTGAACCGCTGCACGAGCACCGCGTCACCAGGTGCGTAATCGAGACCCTCCGCCAATGCGCGCAGCGGGGTGATCCCGACGCCGGCTCCGATCAGCGCGATCTTGCGCCCGGTCCGGGCTCGGTCGCTCAACCGCCCGAAGGGTCCCTCGACGAGTACCCGTGCACCCGGTCGTACGGCGCTGAGTGCCGCGCTGCCGTCACCTGCTTCCTGCACGGTGATCCGCAGACTCCGGCCGTCCGGTGCCGCCGAGAGCGAGTACGGGTTGGCGCGTGTCCAGCCGGGCCGGCCCAGGAACCGCCAGGAGAAGAACTGGCCCGCTTCGGTCCGCAGGCGGTCCAGGTGCCGTCCTCCGACGTACACCGAGACGACGCCGTCTGCTTCACGGACGACGTTCGTCACCCGCAGCCGATGACGGACATTACGTGCGACCGGTACGCCGATCCGGTAGACGAGGATCGTTGCCGCTGCCACCGACCAGGCGGTCCACCAGAACACAGTGCGGCCGGTCGACGACAGGAACTCCTGTCCGGTCCACAGCTGGTGCGGTAACGCGAGTCCGACGCCAAGGTAGGCGTACAGGTGCAGGAGGTGCCAGGACTCGTAGCGCATTCGTCGCCGAGCGGCCTTGATGCTCGTCAGCACGCTGAGGCACAGGAACGCAGTACCGCCGACCGCCAGCAGCATGCCGGGGTAGTCGACCGTCAGGTCCCACAACGTCGCCGGAGTCTTGGTCAACTCCCCCGCGGCATAGCCCCAGGTGATCGTGACGAGGTGCGCGATCATCAGGTTGAACGACGTGAAGCCGGTCAGCCGGTGGAGCTGCGCGAGGCGGTCCTGCCCGAAGGCTGCCTCGAGTACCGGAACGCGAGCCATCAGGACGACCTGGGCCAGCAGCAGCACCGCGGCGAGCAGGCCTGTGAGTCGGCCGACCGAGGTCAGACCGGTTGCCCAGCCGCCCAACTCCTGCACACCGCCGCCGGCAACCCACCAATACGTGACCAGCAGCAGGCTCAGCCAGAGGGCCACGAGGGCGCCTGTCCGCACCGTGCTGTCGGTGCGGGCACGGCGGCCGGGCAGCACGGCAGCGGGTACGTCGATCATGGCGGCTCCTGAGGGTGGTCAATCCACCTCAGTGTCGAGCCGCCGGCTGAGCCCGACCTTCGGCTTACCTGGGAGCCGGCTGTGAAGTCAGCTGCGGTCGACCAAACACCTGACCATGCTCACTCCGGTGTGACGTACTCCGCGGTCGTCGCGGACCAGCTGGCGAGGAGTTTGAAGGCGTCGGTGGTGGGTGAGCCGGGTGGGGCGGTGTAGATGATCATGGTCAGGCCGGGGTCGGACGGGAATTCCATTGCCTCGAAGTCGATCTCGAGGTCGCCGACGACCGGGTGGTGCAGCTTCTTGGTGCCGGAGCGGTGGAAGCGGACGTTGTGGGCCGCCCACCGGGTCCGGAACGTCTCGCTGCGGGTGGAGAGCTCGCCGATGAGCTGGGTCAGAGCCTTGTCGTGCGGGGTCCTGCCGGCCTGCAACCGCAACGACGCCGCGATGTCGTCGGCCGCGCGATCCCAGTCCACGAAGAACTCCTGGGAGGCCGGGTCGAGAAAAGTGAAGCGGGCGGTGTTCGCCGGCCGGCGTGGGTCGGCGAACATGGACGCGTAGAGGGCTTGGGACATCCCGTTCGCCGCGACGATGTCGAAGTTGGCGTTGCGGATCCACGCCGGTACGTCGGTGATCGCGTCGAGGATCTGCTGGAGCGCCGGCCGGACCGCCTTCGCGGGCGTACGTCGCCGTACCGGGGCGGCGTCGGACTCGCGGGCGAGGGCGTGCAGGTGGTCCCGCTCGGCGTCGTCCAGCTGCAGCGCACGGCTGAGCCCCTCGAGAACGCTCTCGGAGGCGCCGGCCAGATTCCCGCGCTCGATCCGCACGTAATAGTCCACCGAGACACCAGCCAGCAGCGCGACCTCCTCGCGGCGCAGCCCCTTCACGCGACGATTCCCGCCGTACGCGGGCAGACCCGCCTGCTCGGGCGTAAGGCGGGCTCGCCGGGAGCTGAGGAACTCCTTGATCTCGGCTCGGTGGTCCATGCGCACAACACTACGGACCGTCGCCGCACCGAGGGAGGCACTGGCATTACCTGGAACGACAGGATCTCCCCCACCCACAGTGCGTGACCTTCACTGGATCCATGCGAGCGACCTACATGTACGGCGCCGGCGATGTCCGAGTGATCGACGTACCGGATCCGGTGATCCAGCAACCAACTGATGCGATCGTGCGGGTGGTCGGGTCCTGCATCTGCGGCAGCGACCTGCACCCGTATCACAACCTCCCTGTCACGCCGGGCGGCAAGACCATGGGCCACGAGTTCGTGGGTGTCGTCGAGGACCTCGGCCGGGACGTCACCACGCTGCGCGAGGGCGACTTCGTCATCGCGCCGTTCGCGTGGTCCGACGGGACCTGCGACTTCTGCCGCGAGGACCTGCAGACGTCCTGCCGGCACGGCGGCTTCTGGAACGCGAACGGTGTCGACGGCGGTCAGGCCGAGGCCGTCCGGGTGCCATTGGCAGACGGCACGCTGGTCAAGGTGCCCGGCGGCGAGGACCCTGCGCTGCTTCCCTCGTTGTTGACCCTGTCCGACGTCTACGGGACCGGGTATCACGCCGCGCTCAAAGGCGGCGTCTCGGCGAAGACCAGCGTCACCGTCATCGGCGACGGGGCGGTCGGACTACTGGCGGTCCTCGCGGCGCGGCAGTTCGGCGCCGAGCGGATCGTCCTGATGGGCCGGCACAAGGACCGCACCGATCTCGGTGTCGAGTTCGGCGCGACCGACGTGGTGGCCGAACGCGGCGACGAAGGCATCGCCAAGGTCCGCGACCTCACCGGCGGCGACGGCACCCACGTGGTCCTCGAGGCGGTCGGCCACTTCCCGGCGTACGAGCAGGCCCTCGGGGTGGTCCGCCCGGGCGGTGTAATCAGTCGCGTCGGCGTCCCGCAGTACGACGAGGCGCCGATCGGATTCGGCACGCTGTTCCTGCCGAACATCACCCTGACCGGCGGCCCCGCTCCGGCCCGCGCGTACATCGAGCGGCTCCTGCCGGGCGTCCTCGACGGAGCCGTTGCTCCTGGCAAAGTGTTCGACCGGACCGTCGACTTCGACGGTGTCGCGGACGGCTACCGCGCGATGGACGACCGCGAGGCACTCAAGGTCCTCATCCGGCCCTGAGCCGAAGCGGCCCTCGGTGATCGCCGGGCAGTGATAGCGCGGTCACTGTTGGTGAGATCGCTGGGCAAATGTGTAAATTCCGTAACGAGGAGAGTGCCGGAGATCCTCCACTTGACGTAATCTGCCCAACCATGCACAGAGGCGAACGGCGGGCCAAGCGGCCCAACGTCGTGATGTCGGTGTTCGTGTTCCTGCTGGTCAGCGTTCTGGCCGGAGCACTGAGCGCCGGACTGGCCCTCCCGTTCGCCGGTTTGGTCGGCGTGACGACGGCCACCGCACACGACACCGTGCAGTACCTGCCGCAGGACCTGAAGACCGCTCCGCTGGCCGAGAAGACCATCATCCAGGACGCGGACGGCAAGACGATCGCGACGCTGTACCAGCAGAACCGCACGCCGGTGACGCTGAAGCAGATCAGCCCGGTCATGCTCAAGGCGATCGTCGCGATCGAGGACGACCGGTTCTACGAGCACGGCGCGATCGATGCCAAGGGCACACTGCGCGCCATGCTGCGCAACCAGTCGTCGGGCGGGGTCCAGCAGGGTGGTTCGAGCATCACCCAGCAGTTCGTGAAGCTGAACCTGATCAACAAGGCCCGGACGCCGGAGGAGGTCAAGGAGGCCACCGCCGAGACGTACGAGCGCAAGATCGCCGAGCTGCGTTACGCCATCGCGGTCGAGAAGGAACTGACCAAGAACGAGATCCTCAACGGCTACCTGAACCTAGCTTTCTTCGGCGACCGCTCGTACGGCGTCGAGGCCGCGTCCATGCACTACTTCGGCGTCCACGCCGCCAAGCTCAACCTGCCGCAGGCCGCGATGCTGGCCGGTCTGGTGAAGAACCCGACCGGCTACGACCCGATCGACCAGCCGGCCCGGGCCAAGGCGCGCCGCGACGTTGTCCTCCGCCGGATGCAGGAGCTGAACATCATCACCGCCAAGGAGGCGGCGGATGCGATCAAGACGCCGGTGATCGACCCCGCGAAGGTCCGGATCGCACCGAGCGGGTGCGCGAACTCGAAGTACCCGTTCTTCTGCGAGTACGTGGTGTCCAAGCTCAAGGACAACGCGGCGTTCGGTAAGACCGACGAGGAGCGGGAGAACTACATCGAGACCGCCGGTCTGGTGATCAAGACCTCGCTCGACCAGCGGATCCAGGCGGCGGCGCAGGCCTCGATCAACGCGCACTCGAAGGCCGGGGACCAGGCGGTGGCGGCGATCACGATGGTCGAGCCCGGCACCGGTCTGGTGAAGGCGATGGCGCAGAGCCGTTCGTACGGCTCGAAGAAGGGGCAGACGGCGTACAACTACAACGTCGAGAAGTCGTACGCCGGCGGCTTCGGCGGGTTCCAGAACGGGTCGACGATGAAGGCCTTCACGATCGCGGCCGCGATCGCCAAGGGCGTGCCGACGACGTACCGGATCAACTCGCCGCAGACGATCAGCCTCGGCGGCAAGGAGTTCAGCACCTGCAGCGGGCCGACGTCCGTCGACAGCTACAACCCGAAGAACTCGACCAAGACGATCGCCGACCCGTCGATGGTCGATGCGGCCAAGGCCTCGACCAACACCTACTTCCTGCAGTTGTCCCAGCAGATCGGCCTCTGCCCGATCGCCACGATCGCCGCGAAACTCGGCATGTACGACGCGCAGCTGCTGAAGCCGCTGAAACAGGTCGTGTCGTTCACGCTCGGCTCGGCCGGTCTGATCACGCCGCTGATGCTGTCGAACGCCTACGCGACCTTCGCGGCCCGCGGCATCTACTGCACCCCGCAGATCGTCACATCGGTCACCGTGATCAAGACGCAGAAGCCGATCCCCACTCCTGGCCCGGGCTGCCACCGCGTGCTCTCGCCGGGTGTCGCGGACGGCGTCAACTACGTGCTGCACCAGGTGATGATCGACGGCGGAACCGGCGCGAAGCTGAACTTCGGCAAGAGCGACCTGGCCGGCAAGACCGGAACGATCGACGAGAACCAGGCGGTCTGGTTCTCCGGCTACTCGTCCAAGCTCGCCGCAGCCGCCGTCGTCGGGGACGCCGATCCGCCGGCGTCGAACCTGATCAAGCAGGTCTTCAACGGCAAGAAGCTCAAGGACGCGTCCGGTTCGGGGACCGCGGGCCCGATCTGGGAGACGGCGATGCAGGGCGCCCTGCAGGGGCTCCCGACCACCAAGTTCACCAAGCCGGACGACAAGATCATCCGCGGCAACGTGAAGGACCTGCCGTACCTGAAGGGCATGACGCCCGCCGAGGCCGGCGCCAAGCTGCTGTCGATGGGCTTCAAGGTCGTCATGTCCCACGGCGACCGCGTCGACTCCGACGCCCCCGCCGGCACCGTCGCCTGGACCACCCCCCGCCAGGAGGACGGCGCACCCGCCGGCTCGACCGTCACCCTGATCATCTCCAACGGCAGCAAGGCTCAGCCCCCGGTCACCCCACCCGTCACACCACCAGTAGTCCCCCCAACCATCAAACCCCCACCCAACATCCCCACCTGCCTCCCCTGGGACCCCAAATGCCACCCCCGCCGCGGCGGCTGACCGCAGGCCGGTACCGCTTTCTGCACACCATCGGGTCATCACTAGGCTGGGGCTGACACCTAGTACTTGTGAAAGGACTCCCCCGTGAGTGTGGATGAGCTGGTTGGTCAGGTTGAGCGTGCGCGGAAGGACTACGAAGCGCTGGTGGCCAAGGGGCTCAAGCTTGATCTGACGCGGGGGAAGCCGTCGCCGAAGCAGTTGGATGCGGCCAACGGTGTGTTGGAGCTGAGTGGTGAGCCGGTGGCCGCGGACGGGACCGACCTGCGGAACTACGGCGGCCTGCAGGGGCTGCCGGAGGTGCGGGCGATCTTCGCCGAGGATCTGCAGGTGCCGGTCGAGCAGCTGCTCGCCGCGGGGAACTCGAGCCTGGAGCTGATGCACGACGCGGTCGTGTTCGCTCTGCTCGGGAAGGTGCCGGGCGCCGAGCAGCGCTGGGCCGACGTCGAGGGGCTTGCGTTCCTGTGCCCGGTGCCGGGGTACGACCGGCACTTCGGGATCTGCGAGCGGTACGGGATCAAGATGATCGCGGTCCCGATGACGCCCGAAGGCCCGGACATGGACGTCGTCGAGCGGCTGGTCGCGGAGGACGCCGCGATCAAGGGCATCTGGTGCGTTCCGAAGTACAGCAACCCTGACGGCACCGTGTACTCCGACGAGACGGTACGACGGCTGGCCGCGATGGAGACCGCTACGCCGGACTTCCGGATCTTCTGGGACAACGCGTACGCCGTACATCACCTGACCGACTCCCCCGCCAAGATCGCCGACGTGCTCGCGCTGTGTGCGGAGAACGGCCACCCGGATCGGGCGTTCGTGTTCGGGTCGAGCTCGAAGATCACGTTCGCCGGAGCCGGTGTGGCGTTCTTCGGGTCGTCGCCGGCGAACATCGAGTGGTGGCTGAGCCACACGGTCAAGCGGAGCATCGGTCCGGACAAGATCAACCAGCTCCGGCACGTGCAGTTCCTGCGCGACGCCGACGGGCTGCGGGCGCACATGCGGACGCTGGCCGAGCTGATCCGGCCGAAGTTCGACGCCGTCGACAAGATCCTCACCGCCGAGCTCGGCGGCACCGGGCTCGCGTCGTGGACCGCTCCGGCGGGCGGCTACTTCATCAGCCTGGAGGTCCCGGAGGGCTGCGCCCGCGAGGTCGTCGCGAAGGCGAAGGCCGCCGGCATCGCCATCACCCCGGCCGGTGCCACCCACCCGTACGGCGACGACCCGACGGACCAGGTCATCCGCATCGCCCCGACGTACCCCGAGCTCCCCGAGGTCGAGGCAGCCATCACCGGCCTCGCCACCTGTGTCCGCCTGGTCGCCGGCGAGAAGCTCCTGGCCGATCAGGCCCGCTGACGTCTCACCGCTCCTGGCCCAGACCTTGGTCGCGGGCCAGGAGCGCGGCCTCGGTCCGGCTGGTCACCCGCAGCTTGCTCAAGACGGACGAGGTCAGGTTGTTCACGGTCTTCACCGACAGCCCGAGCTGCTCGGCGATGGCCGAGTTCGACTGCCCGGTCGCGAGCCACCGCAGTACCTCGCGCTCGCGCGGGGTCAGCTCCGGAAACGGTTCGCGGTACGACGTACTGAGCTGGGCTTGAAGCCGGCGCGCGATGCTCGGTCCGAAGATCGCCTCGCCCGAAGCCACGGCCGTCACCGCGCGGAGGATCTCCTCCTTCGTCGCGCCCTTGAGCAGATAGCCCATCGCCCCGGCCTGCACCGCCCGGCTCAGCGTCCGGTCGTCGTCGGTCATCGTGAGTACCAGTACTGCGACCTCAGGCGCGACCTTGCCGATCTCCACCGTCGCGGCGAACCCGTCGACGTCCGGCATCCCCAGATCCATGATCACGACGTCCGGGCGCTCGGTGACCGCACCGCGGATCGCCTCCCGTCCGGTCGCGGCCTCGGCGACCAGCTGCACGTCCGGCAACTGGTCGAACAACGCCCGCAGTCCGTCCCGGACCACCGGGTGATCGTCGGCGACGAGGACCCTGATCACAGGCTCCCTCCCAACGGGAGTACTGCGGCCACCCTGCCGCCCTGCGCGGTCGGACCCACCTCGCATGCTCCCCCGAGCTCTGCGGCCCGGGCGCGAATCGACTCCAGTCCCACTCCGCTGTGCCAGGCTCTCTCCGACCTGCCGTCGTCGGTCACAGTGATCGTCAACGCTCCCGGCTCGGCATTCAACGACACTGTGGCCCGCCGCGCGGTCGAGTGCCGGACGATGTTCGTCAGCGCTTCACTCGCGATCCGGTACGCCGCCAACTCGACGGATGTGGGCAGCCGCGGCAACTCGTCCGGCGCCTCGACGCTCAACGCGATCCGGCCGAGATCGGCGCCCTGTTTCCGCAGCGCCGCGACCAGTCCCAGCTCGTCGAGCACCGGTGGCCGCAACGCATAGACGATCCGCCGGACATCGGTGATCGCTGCCCGCAGCTGTTCGCCGAGCTGCGTCGCCAACTGCTCGGCCCGCTCCGGGTTCGACCGGGCCGCGAGCGCGGCGCCGTCGGCGGTGAAGGCCGCACCGGTGAGCACCGGCCCGAGACTGTCGTGCAGGTCGCGGTGCAGCCGCTCGCGTTCGTCAGCCGTTGCCGAGAGCAACCGATCGCGAGACTGCTGCAGCTGGATCCGCAACGCGGTCGAATGCAGCGCGACCGCCAACGGCCCGGCGAGCAGATTCAGGACAGCCCGATCCGCCTTCGACAGCTGCCGTTCACCACGCCGTACGCCGACGACCAGGCGACCGCGGACCTCGTCGTTGAGCCGGAGCTCGACACTGTGGACGACGTGGGGTCGCTGCCCGCTCGCGGCCAAGCACTCCGCGCCGCGTTCGATCGCGGCGTACGGAAGTCGCAAGGCGTCGCGCAGCGCCTCGAGTACGCCGGTGAGGTCGTCGCCGGCCAGCTGACGCCCGACCGCGGACACCGCGCGGACCGGGTCGCGGCGCGAGCCGTAGAACGCGCGGTCGACCAGCAACTGCAGCCGGAGCCGCACCGGGTTGAAGGCAAGCGCAACGACCAACGCGGCGAACACCGGTGCGCCGGCCGAGCTCAAAAGCTGCCCCAGCAGCGCGACCAACGCCGAGTACACGGCGATCACGCCGAGCGAGAGAACGCCGTACAGCAGCAGCCGCGACAGCACGAGCCGAACATCGAACAATCCGTGCCGCAGCACCGCGACCGTCATTGCGGCAGGGATCAGCGGGAAGCTCAGCAACAGGAAGATCTGTGAACCGACCGGCACCGAGAACCAGGTCGGGCTGTTGACCAGGATCACCAGCACCACCGCGACGACCAGCCACAGCAGTTGCTGCCGGACCACCTCGTCGGCCTTCACGTAGCGGACGATCAGACTGGTCACCGTCGCAAGTAAGACGACCGGCATGAGCACTCCGGCGATCAGCTCGCCCGTCTGCCACCACGGCGAGACGAAGTACGACGAGGTGCCGTACTCAGGTGTCGGTCCGGTCGAGCCACAGGCGATGACCGCCACGACGAGCGTCAGCCACACGAGCCGGCGCCAGGCCGGTGTGACCGGTCGGCCTGTCGGGAACAGTTGCAGCGCGAGCGGCAAACAGCAGAACAAACCCCAACCCCACGCGAAGTTCAGGACTGTAACGACCAGCCGCATGACCGGCTCGGGCCACCCCGATTCGTTGCCCGTCGCGACCAACGGAACCATCGCCGCAGTCAGCAGCGGCGCGCAGCCGAGGCCGAGCAGCAGCCACCCGATCGGACTCGACGGCCGCCGGCTCGCGATCAGGAATCCGCCGGGTACGGCGGACAGTCCGATCGCGATGTTCGTGATCAGGTAGCTGGAGACCGCCGTACTCGCGTCCAGGCCGACCAGCAGCGTGCCGACCACCGCAACCACGGCGAGCAGCAGGGCAACGGCCGTCACGGCCAACGCGAGAGTCCCCCTCCGCATACGGTCATGATCACTCGATCTGCCGCGCCTGGACAGGGAATCAGTTCCTGGTCATCCCGGGCAACCACCCGGCGCGACCGGTAGGTGTCCCTCTGCTGCCGTCCGGACACGGCCAGCACGCTCAGAACCACATCGACGTTCTGGGAGGGGAAATGACAACATTCCGACAGACTCCGGTGGCGGCCGAGCCGACGCGTCGGATTCACGACGTACGACGGTTCCGTCGCCGCGCGGCGGCGCTGGTGCTCCTCGTACCCGCGACCAGCATCGGGATCGCGCGGCTGTTCCAGACCAACGACGACGACACACGCCGTGCGCTCGAGCAGATCGCCGCGAACCCAGACCGCCAGTTCATCTTCGCGCTGCTCGGCTACGTCGGCATCCTCACGATCGTGCCGGCGTTTCTCGCGGCCGCCCGGCTGTCGCGGCCGCGCAGGCCGGTGCTGACGACGATCGCGGTTGTCGTGAACCTGGTCGCCTACCTCGGCTCGTGGGCGGTCGGCGCGATCGACAACCTGTACCTCGTCGGCGGCCGGCTTCCGGCCGACCAACGCGGCACAGCGGCTGTCGTGATCGACCAGCTCTGGTCGTCCGGGCTCGCGGGGGTGAGCACAGCCGTCTTCGTCGCCGGCCACGTGATCGGCGCGATCCTGATGGGGTTCGCGCTGCGCGGGAGCATTCCGCTGATCGGCTGGCTCGCGATGGTGCTCACGACACCGGCGCATGTCGTTGCCTTCGTGGTCCTGCAACAGCCGGTCGTCGACATGGCCGCGTGGTTCCTGATGACGGTCTGCTTCGCATACTGCGCGATCGCAGTACTCCGGACCTCCGACGACGACTGGGACGTCGCCCCGCTCAGGCCGTCGGCAGATCGAAAATGAGGCAGGTCGACGTTGCGTGGGCGAGGAGTTTGCCGCGTTCGTCGTACAGGTGGGACTCGGCCACTGCTGTACGGCGGCCGCGGCTGATGATCGCGCCCTCGCAGCGGAGGACGCCGGAGTCGACCGTGACGGGCTTGATGAAGCGGGTCATCAGGTCGAGCGAGGTGTAGCCGACGCCGGCCGGCAGGGTCGAGTGGACGGTGCAGCCGGCGGCGGTGTCGAGCAGGGTGGCGATGACGCCGCCGTGCACCGAGCCGAGCGGGTTGTAGTGGAACTCGGCCGCCGGCATGTACACGGTGACCTTGCCCTCCTCGGGCTCGAACCCGGTCGCCCCAACCAACTGCAGGATCGGCGGCGCCGGGATCAGCCCGTCGCGCATCGCCAGCAGCATCTCCAGCCCGGACGAGCTCCCGACCTGCGCGGCCGTGGCGGCCGGATCCGTCCAGGTGAACGTCCGGCTTCGGACGGGCGCTGCCCCGGCTTCGTCCGCGGGCACCTGCTGAGTCTCCGTCATGGCTCGAGCCTCACATCACCCAGCTGGGTCTGTCAACGAGACCTAGAGCTCACTACGATGGCCGGATGAGTGGCTTGACGACCTACAACGCGCTGGACTGGTCGGTGGCGAACTGCCCGATCGGCCGCACCATGGAGATCCTCGGCGAACGCTGGACGGTCATCGTGCTGCGCGAGGTGTTCAACGGCATCCGCCGGTTCGACGATCTGCGGGTGCGCACCGACATCCCCCGCCAGGTCCTGTCCAACCGGCTCGCCAAGCTCGTCGATCACGGCATCCTCCGGCGTACGCCGTACCGCGAACCGGGCGCACGTCAGCGGTACGAATACCGCCTCACCGAGCAGGGGCTCGACCTCTACCCGGTCCTGATCGCGATCCGCGACTGGGGCGACAAGTACCTGGCCGGCCCCGAGGGTTCACCGCTCAGGATCGAGCATCGCGAGTGCGGAGCGCCCGTACATACCGAGCTGTACTGCGAGTCCGGTCATCGAGTGACGACGCCGCGCGACGCCGTACCGCGTCCCGGTCCGGGGGCCCGGCGGCGGGCAAACGTATGAAACAAAGGGCTTTCGGTAGCCCCGGATGTTTCTCCCCGCGCGCCGGTGGTTAGGCTGCCCTCCGGGGAGGACGGAAAGTGCGGCAATTCAACACACCACCGGAGTGGCCTGATCCACCGACACCGGATTGGCGGCCAGCACGGCGATGGCAGCCACCCGAGTCCTGGCCGGCGGCGCCGGACCGCTGGGTGTTCTGGGTCGACGAGCACGGCCGAGCGGTGCGCGGACCGATCGGGAGGTACGGCGGACCGCGCCGGCTGACGAGTCTTGCGATCGTCGTGGTACCCACCGCGCTGATGGCGCTGGTGCTGCTGAACCCGTTCAGCGGCGGTGATTCCACCGATACCGCGCCGGACTTCCTGCCGTCGAGGTCCACGACCGCGCCGGCAACTCCGGCCGAGCAAAGCGAGACGCCGGCCCAGGCCGAACGTACGCCGACCTCGACGACGCCGCAGATCGGGTCCAGCACACCGGCGGGACCGCCGACCACCACGACCATCGCCACGACGACCGCCACGACGACACCGACCACGACACCGACCGAGGTCGGTCAGCGATCAGTGCCGCCGACCACCGAAGCGCCGACGACGACACTGCCGACAACACCTCAGAGTCCACGCACGACGCCGACTCGGGCGACTGTTGTGTACAACAGTTGTGCGGAGGTCCGCGCCGCGGGAAAGGCCCCGCTCCACCGCGGCGATCCCGGCTACTCCGCAGCGCTGGATCGCAACGGCGACGGCGTGGCCTGCGAACGCGGCAACTCCTGACGGATCCCGTCGTTCCACAACTCCTGCGTCTGGCTGATCCAGAAGGCCGCGAACAGCACGATCAGCGTGCCCTCGATCCACAGCACGGCGTGGTCCCAACCGAAGAGCTTCTTCCACAGGACCATCAGCAGCGGCACGACCACCATCGCGATCGCGATCACGGAGTACCTGTTCGCCGGCGAATGCGGTACGGCGTGCTTGCGTTGCTTGCGCCGGAACTGCTCCGCGTTCAGCAGCACGACCGCGACGATGCAGACGAACATCACGATCGCCGCCGCGTAGTGCGCGTGCCCGATGAACCCGGAGCGGTCGGCGAAGAACCACACCAGCCCGCCGCCGAAGATCAGCACCGCGACGCCCAGCCCGACCAGGTACATCGGCGTCCAGCGACCCGGGTTCTTGATCCGGTCCCGGACGATGAACACCGCGGTCAGGATCAGGCACGGTACGCCGACGATGAACAGCGCGAGCATGTTGTTCGCGACGTTCGCGGCCGCGTCCCCGAGCGCCACCGGCACCGAGTGGCAGGTGCCCCGTCCCGGCGTCGGCACCAGCGCGACCGCGGGCGCGAGAATGCCGGCCACGTTGAGCAGAATGTCCTCCGGCTCGGTGTTGCCCTTCAGCACCACCATGCAGACGCCGATCGTGATCAGCGCGCCGACGAAGATCGCCCGCACCGGCGTGTAGTAGTACGCACTGATCGACGTCTGCAGGCAACTCGGATCGGTCTTGGACCACTCGATCACCACCGCAGCGCCGAGCAGGACGATCATCGCCACCATCGCCATCCGCAGATAGCGATAGGTCTTGATGGAGTATTCACCGGGTACGGTCATCGTCGGCCCCCTCGCTCACTCGCAGTATGCGCGGTTAACGGCCTGTCGACGAGGGGCTGGAACGCACCGAACCCTCTCTGAGCGGTTGCTGACGTCAGAGCCGGATCGATTTCTTGTTCATGAATTCCTCGATGCCGGCCGGGCCGAGTTCGCGGCCGAGGCCCGAGCGTTTGATGCCGCCGAACGGGAGGTCGGCCTGGGAGCCGCCGGCGCGGTTGAGGTAGACCATGCCCGCGTCGATCTGGTCGGCCACCCGACGGTTGCGGTCGGCATCGGTTCCCCAGACCGATGCGCCGAGACCGAACGGGGTGTCGTTGGCCAGCCGGATCGCATCGTCCTCGTCCGAAGCCCGGAAGACGATGACGACCGGCCCGAAGATCTCTTCGTAGTACGCGTCCATCTCCGGCGTGACGTCGGTGAGGACGGTCGCCTCGAGATACGCGCCGGGCGTGATGCGGCGGCCGCCGGCGCGAAGGGTGGCGCCTTGTTCGATCGCCTTCGCGACCTGGGCCGCGACCTCGTCGGCGGCTGCGGTCGAGGCGAGCGGCGGAAGCTTGGTGTCGGGGTCGGAGGGGTCGCCCGGCACGTAGTACTCCGCGACGCGTTTGGTCAGGCGGTCGACGTACTCGTCGTAGATGTCGGCGAGGACGATCATCCGCTTCGGCGCGTTGCACGACTGGCCGCAGTTCCGCATCCGCGCGGTCGCGGTGGCGTTGACGGTCTCGTCCATGTCGTCGGTGTCGAGGATGACCAGCGGGTCGGAGCCGCCGAGCTCGAGCACGGTCTTCTTGAGGTTCTTGCCGGCCTCGGCGGCGACCGAGATGCCGGCCTGCTCGCTACCGGTCAGCGAGACGCCCGCGATCCGCGCGTCGGCGAGGATCCCGGGGATCTGCCGGCTCGACGCGAACGTGTTCACGTAGACGTCCTCCGGTACGCCGGCCGCGTGCAGGATCTCGTCGATCGCGCGAGCCGACCGCGGGCAGATCGAGGCGTGCTTGAGCAGGATCGTGTTGCCGAGCACGAGATTCGGCGCGACGAACCGGGCCACCTGGTAGCACGGGAAGTTCCACGGCATGATCCCGAGCAGCGCGCCGATCGGGCCCTTGGTGATGACGGCGTTCCCGCCCCTGATCTCGATCGGCTCGTCCGCGAGCAACGCCGGCCCGTGCTCGGCGTAGTACCGGAAGATGTCGACGACGATGCCGACCTCGCCCCGGCCCTCGTTGATCCGCTTCCCCATCTCCAGCGTCATGATCCGGGCCAGCTCGTCCGCCCGCTCCTCGAACAGGTCCGCCGCCCGCGCCACGATCGCGGCCCGCTCCCGCACGGATCGACGCCGCCAGTCCTGGTACGCGTCGTACACCCGCCCGATCGCGACCCGCACCTCCTCCTCGGTCGAGTTGGCCACTTCCTCCACCAGCTGCCCACTCGCCGGGTCCGTGACTGAGTACATAGCTCCTCCATCAAAAGCCGGGACACCATACTCGCCATACTGTATACAGTGTTCTCTCGTGTCGCATGCATGGCGTGACCTGGCCGCTTACCCTGAAATGACACTGCGTAGCGGGAGGGCGACGTGGCGGAAGCATCTGGATTCCGGGCATTGGTCGTACTGCGGGCGAAACGCGGCGAGCTCGACGCTCTGGCGGCGCTCGACCTCGACCACGGCGTCCAGCCCGTCCTGTCGCTGGGCCACAACGGAACGAGCTCCGTCGACAACCTCGTCGATCGCGTCGTGGAGGTCACCCGCAGCACCTACCGGCTGGGACGCCTGATGATGCTCGATGCGACCAACATGGCAACGGCCGCAGGGTTCGACGGCGCCGGCGCAGTACTGGACCACCTCGCCCGACGGCTCAGTGAGCCGGTTGACCTGCTCGACCTCGATCCGGTCCCGTTCATTCCGGTCACTCACAGCGCCGCGGACGAACGCACATTGGCTGCCACCGGCCGCTTGGCGCGAGATCTCGGCCATGGGTGCGGGCTGCGAGTGCCGCTGATTTCCGCGACCCCCGAGACTGTCATCGCTGCGGTAGAGCGCCTCGGCACGCGGCCGTCCGACCTCGACCTCCTGGTCGATCTTTCCTACATCGCGGGGATCGACGCCGGTCGGGTGGACGACGTCGCGAGCTTGGTCGAAGGCCTCGGAGGAGTCGGCCCATTCCGGTCGAGGACGATTCTGAGCGGGTCTGTACCGAAGACGCTCAGCCAGCTGCACAGATGGGAGCAGCAGCGCTTCGAGGAGGACCTCTGGCGATCGCTGGTGGCCGGCGGACTTGATGATCTGCGCCTCGGCGACTACGGCGTCGCTCATCCGGTCTGGGATCCGAGGGGGTATCCGACCAATCACATCAATCTCAAGTACACCTGCGGCGATCACTGGCTCTATCTGAGGGAGCGGGTCGTCGACGCGGACGACGAATCGTCAGGGACGACGCGGACCGTGCGTCTTGTCTCCAGAGATCTGGTGGCGTCGGACAGCTTCTACGGCTCGGACTATTCCTGGGGCGACAAAAGGTTCACCGAGGCCGCATCCGGCCGCAGCCGTGCACTATCGAGGACCAAGATCGTGTCGTTCGCCACCTCGCACCACCTCGCCTACCTCCGCGGCATCGCGGCTGCCTGACCCGATACGCAGCCCGCCGTACTGCTTGTGTCATTGGCATGCAGGCGGCATGCTCAGGGCTTACTCGATGTTCCGCCCCTTCGTCGATCGGATGCCCGCCCGTGTCTGAGCAACGGAAAGTTCGTCGTGTCTTGCGGCTGGTTGTGGTGCTTGCCGCTGTTTCGGTGCCTTCGATGGCGCTCGCCGCACCGAGCGCTCCTCCCCCGGATCCCGTGAACGCCTGGCAGTACCCGCACTGGCCGCAGAAGCAGCCGTGGCAGGAGTCGGGGCAGGATCAGCGTGTCGCGAAGACCGTGTCCCAGGGGCTGCCGGGTCCGATCGACCCGCAGAACTGGGAGAACCCGGACCACATGACGTGGGACGACTACACCAAACCGCCGGGGACGAACTGGGCCGATCCCGCGGTGAAGGGATCGCAGCGGACCTTCAAGGGTGCGCTCGTGCTGCTCGACTACCCGAACCAGGACTTCGTCATCACCAAGCCCAAGGGCTCGACCGTCTTCGGCAATCCCAGTGCCGCGGCGAACGGCGTACCGCGGGATCAGGTCGCGCAGTTCTACAAGAACTTCCTCAACACACCGGAGCCGCTGAACCACGGGCACACGTTGCACGAGTACTGGATGGAGGACTCCGGTGGCCGGTACGGCGTCGACCTCACGGCGTTCGGCCCGTACCGGATGCCGGGCAAGTCGCACGAGTACGGCATGGAGTTCCAGAGCCCCGCGGAGTGCCCGGCCGGCGACAACTGCGACCGCGACATCCGGACCGACGGGAAGGCCGCGTGGGTCGCGGACCAAGGAGCCGAGGTACCGGCCGGCTTCGACTTCGTGTTCTTCCTCAGCGCCGGCCAGGACGAATCGTCGACCTGGCAGGAGTTCGGGATGATGAAGTTCCCGACCAAGGAGGACGTCACCGACGACTTCGGCCCGCCGGACCCGGCTCTGCCGAACTGGTCCGACACCCGGTACGTCGACTGGACGTCGTGGGCCGCCGGTTCCTCGATCTGGCCGAACGCGGGCGGCGGATCGTCGACGCAGGCCGAGAGCTCGGGGATGGCAGTCTTCGCGCACGAGTTCAGCCACATCCTCGGGATCGGCGACAACTACAACAACCCGTACGGCGTACCGCCCAGACGCTCGTACACAGGCATCTGGGAGATGCTGTCGCGGGGCAGCTTCAACGGCCCGGGTGGTCCACACAGCCGGTGGATGATCCCCGCGACCGGCGGCGCCTCGATGGGTGCACAACACATGCTCCGCAACAAGATCAAGCTGCAGATGGTCGACGAGCAGAACGTGCTCAGACTGTCCCGCGAAGCCCTCGCGTCGTCAGGGGTCGTGATCGCAAACGTGACCGCGCGCAGCGTGAAGCCGGGCGCGAAGGACCTGTCCGGGATCAACATCGAACTCGGCGGCGCCGGCGATCTCGACGCGCCGTGCAACGCGGCGACCGATCCGTTGTGCGACGGTCGCGGGTACCAGAACTACACGGTCGAGGTCGTCGACCGGATGGGCACGGACTCGTTCACGCCCGATTCCGGCGTACTGCTGGCGAAGACGAAGAACCAGGACCGGGCGCCGTTCGAGTGGGTCGTCGACGCGAACCCACAGGACATCAACATGACCGACTACGTCCTGCCCGACGGCACCAAGGTCCCGATCACGATCGGCGACTACCGCCAGCTGTCGGACGCGCTCTTCCACGCCGGCACGAACTCGGGCAGCGAGTACGAGTACACCGACACGGCGAACCGCCTGCACTTCTACATCACCAACGTTCACCGCGACCGCAAGGGCGTGCTGTCGTACACGGTCGCGATCCGCTCGCTCGACGGCTCGGGCGCGCAGAAGCGCGGCGTACGCGTCCTGCCCACGGTGGCCAAGCCCGACCGCAGCGGCGTACAGACCTGCAACTTCAGTCTGACGAACACCGGCAAGGCGGGTACGACGTCCGGGCCGGAGGACATCACGCAGTACCTGAAGGGCGACGTCTACCGCCTGTCCGCCAAGGCCGACGGCTGGCCCATCGCCCTGCCCAACGCCCTCGCAACCGCCGACGCCGGCCAGCAGATAACCGTCCCCGTCTACACCAAGCCCGGCACCGGCCCGATCGGTAAGATCACCCTCACCGCCACCTCGGAAAGCGACCCCACCAAAACCTCAACCGCGACCTGCATCGCCATCAAGCACTGACCGCAAGGCGCCGGGCGTCCAACCCAACCCAACGCCCGGCGCCGCGTGCAGGTACTCGACGACGCGATCGATCCCCCAGCCGTGCGCTTCAACCAGTCCGGTAGCTATCCATTGCAGGTACGGCGCGGTTGGAGCGGACGGCTCGAGGTCGGTGACGGTTCCGTGGGTGACCGTGAACATCGGTACGCCGTCGCGCTCGCCCAGGCGGGCGACTGTTTCGTAGCGGCCCGGGCCCATGGTGTGCAGCGAGTCGACAACGGGCAGCAGGCCGGCGAGATCAACGGCGAACTCGCCGCCGGGCTCGCGGCGCATCTCTTGCGCGGCGACGTCGCCGAGTTGGTCGGGGGTCAGGAGATAGGCGCGGCCGGCAACAGTTCCGTCAGCGCTCGCGTCGTAGAAGGCGGAGCCTCCGCCCCACACCTTCGACGTGCCGGCGAAGACGAGGCCGCCGGGCACTTCGACGCCGGCCATCGCCTCCGGGTCGCTGCGGTCGCGGCAGCCCGGATACACACGTGCGCCACCTTCGGGGCGCCCGCCCGACAGGTAGCAGCGGAATCGGTTGAGTGCGAGGTTGGATCCGTAGGCGACGTACCAAACTCGCTGCATGTAAGCCCTTCAGAGCGGGAGCGGTCGTTCCGCGAAAGCCTTCTCGGCCTCGGCGAGCACGATGCGGGAGGCATCACGGTACCGGCGATCTGCCTCCGCCGGACTGTCCCCGACCGCGGTCAGTCCGAGCCGGCCGCACTCGGTCAGGCAGCTGATCATGTGAAAGACGATCCCCACCTGCCGCGACTGGTCGAAGTGCAGCCCGTTGCGCGCGACGATGTCGAACAGGTCAGCCGGTCCGAGCCCGGTGAGCAGCTCCGACTCGAGGTGATCCGTGGCGACCAGGTGCTTCTCGTGTCCGGTTGGCGTCAGGAACATCGCCGACCACGGGTCGTACCGCCCGTCGGTCAGGAACTGCAGCGTCAGGAACGGGTGCGTCGTACCGCCCTTGCGCAGGTTGAGTTCGATCGCGTACGGCGTCCAGCCGCCGTCCGCGCCGCGGACCACGACGAAGTCGACCGCGAACCTCCCGAGTGCTCCCTCGTCGGCCAGCCGCTGCCCGATCGTCGCCGCATGCTCGGTGATCATCCGCGCGTACTCCGGCGCCGCCGGGAACACGCAGCCCAGATAGCTCTGCCCACTTGCCCCGCCGAGCAGCTGATCGTGCGTCGACAACAACTCGACCTTGCCACCGGGCACGACCCGCAGCTGCACGCTGGGACTGCGCAACTCGTCGCCGACGATCCGCTCCTCGACGATGCCGCCGTTGTCGGCGAACTTCGCGATGTAGACGTCGAACGGCGTCGTCACGGACTCCAGCTCCATCTCGCGGAGTCGCTGCAGCACGCCATCCCGCTCCCCCGGCGTACCGGGCGCCGGCAGCCCCTTCAGCCGAACCACTGCGTTGCCCTCACCTGACACGCCTTCGTTGAGTTTCACGATCACGCTGTCCATCGCGGGCCGTTCGGCTCGCATCGTCAACAGTGCGTCGGCGAGCTCGTCCAGGCTCCGCAGGTCCTCCTTCCCCAGCGGATGCGGTACGCCGATCTCCGCGAACAACCGCCTGCACCCGGACTTCGACCCCAACGGCGCGAGCCGCGGATCAGCGGCGTACATCGGGATGCCGAGACTGATCGCGACGTCGCGCTCGAGCTCGGTCGTGTTGTAGGGAATCAGGTGCGAGCGCATCCGGTTCGGGATCAGATCGGCGATCCGTTGCAGCAGCCGCGGCCGGGCCAGCAGCTTCTCGCTGAGTGAGACCGGCGACGCGTCATCGACCGAGATCAGCGACAGCCGCGCCCGCGCATGACTCGGAATCACACCGGGCAGCAAGGACAGGTAATACTCGATGATCCCCGGCGCGATCGGCATCGACGTCACATAAACCATCCGCAACCGCGGCTCCCGCAACAAGATCAGCAAGAACAGAAACCGCTCCTCATACGCCTGCATCAGCGTCCCGGTCTCGGCCTCGGTCTTGTCCAGCGTCAGCGACGGAACGACGATCACCGACTCGTCGTCATAGTTGCGCCGCATCGCATCCCACGCGCCGGCCATCCGCTCCTGCAGCAGATCGAACCGCTCGTACCGCTCAGCCTCGCTCAACGCCGACAGCACACGCTCTGTCCGGTCGGGCGCCGTCCACAGATCACCGGTCATGACGCGATCCTCGAGTTGTCGAGCCCACGGATGTTGTAGGCATGCACGGTCCGGCTGAAGCCGCGGACCTCCCGGAGCCCGGCGTCCTCGCCCAGGACCCCGTCCCCGGCGGCGCTGAAGACCCGTTCGGTCGCGAGGATCTGCCAGGGCTCGGCATCCGCGCACAGCCGCGCGGCGAGGTTGGTCACGCTGCCGATCGCCGCGTAGTCGAGCCGCCCGTCGAAACCGATCGTGCCCAGCGTCGCGTACCCCTGCGCAGCCCCGATGCCCAGCGACAGGTCGTGCCCGCGCCGGCTCCAGGCCTCCGCCAGTCCACGGACCCTGCTGCGCATCGCGACGCTCATCCGCAACGCACGCAGCGGACCGTCCTCGCACCGGACCGGATCGTTGAAGAACACCATCAGACCGTCGCCCGCGAACCGCTCGAGCGTTCCCTCGAAGCGGAAGATCAGGTCACCGAGCGCGTGGTGGTACTCCTCCAGTACGCCCATCACCTCCTCCGGCTCGCTCGCCTCCGCGAACGTCGTGAAGCCGCGGAGGTCGCAGAACACGACGACGATCTCGCGCCGGTGGCTGTCCAGGAACGACTCGTCGCCGGAATCGACGATCAGCTCGGCGAGTTGCGGACTGAGGAAGCGCCGCAGCCGGCCCATCCGCTGCAGTTGCGAGACCTGGTGCTCGACCCGCGACTCCAATTCCTGGTTCCATCCGGCCAGCTCGGCGGCCTGCCGTTTGATGGTGTCCTGGTACCGCTTGATCCGCGCGAGCGACGCGACCCTGGCCAGCAGTTCGCTCTGGTTGATCGGCTTGGTCAGGAAGTCGTCGGCACCGGCTTCGAGCGCCTTCACCTTCTGCTCGTCGCCGCTGGCCGTCACCATCACCACCGGCAGGTACGCCGTGTCCACCTGGTCGCGGATCCGCCGGCACACCTCGTACCCGTCGATCCCCGGCATCAGGATGTCCAGCAGGACGAGATCGACGTCCTCGGCACCGATCAGTTCCAGCGCCTGCTCGCCGGAGGACGCGGTCAGTACGTCGTACCCTCGCGGGCTGAGGATCGCCTCCAGCAAGCGGACGTTCGGCGGCTGGTCGTCGACGACGAGAACTCTCGTTCTGTCCGCGGTCATGTCGTCGCCCCGCCGAGCTGGAGGAAGTCGTGCACCTGCTGCGGCAGCCGGCGGATGCTGATCGGCTTCTCGACGTACCCGTTGAATCCCGACTCGAACGCGTCATGCCGGTCGTTGTCCATCGCGAACGCCGTCACCGCAACCACAGGTACGGCGTGCTCGCGCTCGCCGGCCCGGATCCGGCGCAACGCCTCGGCGCCGTCGATACCGGGCAACTGCAGGTCCATCAGGATCAGGTCGGGATGCTCGGACGCCGCGAGACGCACCCCGTCCTCACCCGATGTCGCCTCGATCACCTCGTAGCCGGAGAAGCGGAGTACGTCCCGCACCAGCTTGAGGTTCTTCGGATTGTCCTCCACCACCAGGATCCGGCCTGGATTCATCGATTCTCCCCCTCGTCGTCGGCGAGCGCTCCGACCGCCCGCAAGGCCTGCAGCAACGCGTCCCGGCTGACCGGTTTGACCAGGTAGGCGGCTGCGCCGAGGGCAGCGCCGCGACCTCGTTCGTCGACGATCGACACGATGACCACCGGGATGTCGCGGGTCGCATCCTGAGCCTTCAGTGCCTGCAGCACCGCCCATCCATCGATCCCGGGCAGCCGGATGTCCAGCAGTACGGCGGCCGGCCGGACCCGTCGTACTGCGTCCAACCCGGCCTGACCGTCGCCCGCGACGGTGACCCGCACGGCCGGACCGGACAGGTACGCGGTGATCAGCTCGAGCGACGGTCTGTCGTCCTCGATCACCACGACATCCGTGATCACCCGGGCCGGGTCCCGCCGGACCTCGTTCTCCCTGCTGCGCAGCGAGAACCCGAAGGTACTCCCGACACCGACCTCGCTCTCCAGCCACATCCGCCCGCCGAGCAGCTCGACGATCCGCCGCGACAGCGTCAGCCCCAGCCCGGTGCCCTCCTCCCGGGACGGACCGCGGCCGCCCTGCTGGAACGACTCGAAGATCCGCTCCCGGTCCTCGGCAGGGATGCCGCGGCCGGTGTCGGTCACGGTGATGTGGACCTCGGCGCCGGACCGCGTCGCGCGCACCACGACCGAACCGCCCTCGTCGGTGAACTTGACCGCGTTCGTCATCAGGTTCAGCACCACCTGCTTCAGCCGGAGCTCGTCGGCGTACACCTCGTCGATGCCGGGTCCGATCTCGACCCGCAGCTCGAGGTCGTGCGCGGCCGCCCGCTCACGCAGCATCGCCACGGTGTTCTCGAGCGGCCGGCGCAGCGGGAACGTCGTGTACTCCAGCTCCATCCGGCCGGCCTCGACCTTCGACAGGTCGAGAATCTCGTTCAGCAGCTCGAGGAGGTGCCGGCCGGAGCCGTGGATATCGCGCAGGTACTCCTCCTGCCGCTCGTTCAGATCCCCGAACATCCGCTCCAGCAGAACCTCGGAGAATCCGAGCACGGCGTTCAGCGGCGTACGCAGCTCGTGCGACATGCTCGCCAGGAACTCGGACTTGTGCCGGCTCGCGATCTCCAGCTCCGCGCTCTGCTGCTCGAGCTCGCGATAGAGCTGGGCGTTGAGCAGCGCGAGGGTCGACTGATCGGCGAACATCTCCAGCAGCGCCAGCGTCTCGGCTGAGAACTCTCCGGGCCGTTTGCGTCGTACGACGAGTGAGCCGACGATCTGCCCCTCCCGCAGGAGGGGAACGGCGACGAGTGAGCGCCAGCCGGCGTCGTACAGGACGGCCAGGTGCGGATCGAGCTCGACCGCGCCGAGATCGGGGACCGCCAGCGGCCGGCCGAGCTTGGCGGCGCGACCGACCAGCGTCTCGTCGAGATGGATCCGGGTCGTCCGCAGCCGTTCGATCACGCTCGGATCGGTCCGGTACACGCTACGGACCAGGAAGCATCGCTGGGCCTCGTCGTACTCCATGATCGAGCCGCCGTCGGTCGCCGAGATGCGGACCGCGTGCTTCGCGACGGTCGAGAGCACATTGGAGACGTCGAGACTCGAGTTCACCGCCTCGCCCACCTCGCGCAGGGCCTCCAGCTCGCCGAGCTTGCGGGCGAGCTCGGCGCCGCGCGCCTCGAGTTGCTGCACAAGCTTGACGCTGTTCACCGCCATCGCGGCCTGACCCGCGAACGCGGTGACCAGATACTGCTCGCGCTGGTCGAAGGGGCTGACCTCGTTGCGCCAGACGGTCAGCGCGCCGACAACCTCGTCGTCGACGAGCATCGGCGCACCCATCGTGGTCCGGAACCCGGCAATCTGCTGCAGCTCCTGACGACCGAAATCGGGGTCCGCGAGGACGTCCGCGATCTGCTGGGTGGTGCGATCGAGACCGACCCGCCCGACCAGCGAGCCGCGATCGACCGTGATCATGTGTTCCTCGAGGTACCGGATCGTTTCGGCTGACATCCCGACAGCCTTGATCAGCTGGTAGCGGCCGTTGTCGAGCAGATACAGCTGCGCGGCCTGCGAGCGGCACAGGCGGCAGGCGCTCTCGACGACGGTTG
This sequence comes from Kribbella pratensis, assembly GCF_004365355.1. Classification (GTDB taxonomy): domain Bacteria; phylum Actinomycetota; class Actinomycetes; order Propionibacteriales; family Kribbellaceae; genus Kribbella. The sequence goes on from NZ_SODP01000001.1 coordinate 2,872,613, forward strand.
TCAGGACGGTGTCCGGATCGCCGGCCGAGCGGCCGACCGCGGACAGGACTTCGTCGGCCGCGGCGAACTGGTCCCTCAGCGCCGTTAGCTCCGCCTGGAGCCGTTCCACTCCGGTTTCCCTGGCGCCGAAAAGCGCCTGCCCGCCCATCGCAGCCTCCCCCAATCCCCCAGGCCGCGCTAGTCCAGTCTCCCGCCGATCGTCGCGAGGAGCAATCGGGGCAGAGTTCATCTTCCATCGTTTAAACGTTCAGATTAGGGTGCCTCCGTCGCAGTGCTGGTGTTTCAGACTCCATCCGCCCCACCGCCTGTCAGGAGACTTGCATGCCAGAGATCAATCGCCGGAGGTTTCTCCAGCTGGCCGGAGCCTCGGCCGCGTTCGCCGCGATGGCGAACAGTATCGAGCAGGCTGCCGCCATCCCGGCGTACCGCCGGTTCGGCACCATCCAGGATGTCGAGCACATCGTCGTGCTCATGCAGGAGAACCGGTCGTTCGACCACTATTTCGGCACGCTCAACGGTGTCCGCGGGTTCGGTGACCCGCGGCCGGTGACGCTGCCGAGCGGTCAGCCGGTGTGGCACCAGAAGGATGCCCTCGGCAAGGAGATCCTGCCGTTCCACCCGGACGCCGACGACCTGGGCATGCAGTTCATCCAGGACCTCGCCCACAGCTGGGGCGACGCGCACCAGGCCGTGAACGGCGGCAAGTACGACCAGTGGATCCCGGCGAAGACGTCGACCACGATGGCGTACCTGACCCGCGAGGACATCCCGTTCCACTACGCGCTCGCGGACAAGTTCACGCTGTGCGACGCGTACCACTGCTCGTTCATGGGCTCCACCGACCCGAACCGGTACTACATGTGGACCGGCTACACCGGGAACGACGGCACCGGCGGCGGCCCGGTCCTCGGCAACGACGAGGCGGGCTACGGCTGGACGACGTACCCCGAGCGGCTCGAGCAGGCCGGTGTCTCGTGGAAGATCTACCAGGACATCGGCGACGGCCTCGACGCCGCCGGCGGCTGGGGCTGGATCGACGACGCGTACCGCGGCAACTACGGTGACAACTCGCTGCTGTACTTCAACAACTACCGCAATGCCTCGGCCGGCAACCCCTTGTACGACAAGGCTCGCACCGGCACGAACGCGAAGGCCGGCGAGAGCCTGTTCGCGCGGCTCGCCGCCGACGTGAAGAACAACCAGTTGCCGAAGATCTCCTGGATCGCCGCGCCGGAGGCGTTCACCGAGCACCCGAACTGGCCGGCCAACTACGGCGCCTGGTACATCTCGCAGGTCCTCGACGCGCTCACCGCGAACCCCGAGGTCTGGAGCAAGACCGCGCTGTTCATCACGTACGACGAGAACGACGGCTTCTTCGACCACGTCGTACCGCCGTTCCCGCCGCTGTCGGCTTCCCAGGGCTTGTCCACGGTCGACCCGGGACCGGACCTGTACACCGGCACGAAGGCCGCGCACGGAGCGTACGGCCTGGGCCAGCGGGTGCCGATGCTCGTCGTCTCGCCGTGGAGCACCGGCGGGTACACGTGCTCGGAGACGTTCGACCACACGTCGATCATCCGGTTCATGGAGTCGCGGTTCGGCGTGCACGAGCCGAACATCTCGCCGTGGCGCCGCGCGGTCTGCGGCGACCTGACGTCCGCGTTCGACTTCGGTACGACGGCCACGCGGCCGGCCAAGCTTCCCGACACGACCGCGTACCAGCCGCCGGACAACAAGCGGCACCCGGACTACGTGCCGACGCCGCCCGCGGTCGGCAAGCTCCCGGCACAGGAGCGCGGCTGCCGCCGTACCCGGCCGTTGCCCTACGCACCGGTCGTCGACGGAGCGGTTGCCGACGGCAAGTACAAGCTGACCTTCAGCTCCGGGCCGCAGGCCGGCGCGCAGTTCCTGATCACGTCCGCGAACCGCACCGACGGCCCGTGGACGTACACCACCGAGGCCGGCAAGACCGTCGCCGACAGCTGGAACCCGATCTACTCCGGCGGCGTCACCGACCTCACCGTCCACGGCCCGAACGGCTTCCTCCGCTCCTTCAAGGGAAAGCCCGCCACCGGTCTCGAGATCACCGCGCGCGAGAACGCCCACACCGGCAACATCGACCTCACCATCACCTCCGACGCCGCCCGCCAGGTCACGATCGCCAACGCGTACGACGGTAAGAAGACCACGCTCAGCGTCCGCAAGGGCAAGACCACCTTCACGGTCACCACCACGAGCCGCTGGTACGACGTCTCGGTCACCACCGACGCTGACACGACCTACCTCCGCCGCTACGCCGGGCACGTCGAAACCGGCGCCCCCGGCCAGAGCGACCCCGCCATCAAGACCGCCTGAGAAAGGACCCTCTACCAAACTCCCTCGTACTGCGATGCAACCAACTTCGACCTGGTAGGCGTGTCTAACCCGGGGATCGAGGATGGGAGAGCAGATGAGTGATCGGGACGCCGAGTTCGAGGCGTATTTCGCCGCACGTTCCGATGCCATGCGGGGCACGGCCTACCTGCTCTGCGGGGACTGGCATCGCGCGGAGGACCTGGTCCAGCAGACGTTCACGAAGATCTACCTGGCGTGGCGGCGGATTCAGCGGCACGGGGTGATGGACAGCTACACCAGGCAGACACTCGTCCGCACCTTCCTGTCCGAGCGGCGCCGAGGCTGGTTCCGGCACGAGTCGGTCGGGTCGGAGCCGGCCGACTGGGCGGTGCCGTCACCCGATCTCCCCGACGAACGGCTCGTATTACTGGAGGCACTCGTGAAGGTGCCGCCCAGGCAACGCGCCGTACTGGTCCTGCGGTACTGGGAGGACCAGTCGGTCGAGCAGACGGCCGCGCTGCTCGACTGCTCGACCGGAACCGTCAAGAGCCAGGCCGCGCGCGGCCTGGCGACGCTGCGGGGGTTGCTTGAACAGGAGAGGGTTCGATGAACGAAGAGGATCTCAACGAGGCATTCCACGACGTGATCGTGCGCAGCCGTCCGCCCGCGTCGATGGATCCTGGGCGCGCTCTCGACCAGGCCCGCCGGGCACACAAGCGGCGCACGGTCAGGTGGGCCGGGGCTGCCGTCGTCACGCTGGTGGTCGCCGCCGGGGCCGGTCCGGTGCTGATCGCGAACTACACCGGTAACCGGTCGGAAGGCCCGATGGTGGCCGGCGACACCGGCACGACCCGGCCGGCGGCGACCCCGTCGTCGTTGTCTACCTCGTCGTCCACCCCGACGCCGGCCGGCACCATGGCGCCGAAGACGCGGAAGTCCACTGACCCGTGGCCCGAGGGCCAGGTGGACCGTACGGCGACCGCGGGTCCTCGCGCCGACCGGGCCGTGACACTGATGAACAATCTGAGCTCGTCGGCACCGGCGGGGTTCAGCACCCCGAACCTGAAGTTCCCGGACGGCCGATCGATGCGATGGCCACAGGCGCAGTACGCGTCCAGCGACGGTGAGCCGGACTACTGGGAGTACATGGCCACCATCCCGGTCCAGAAGGGCGACCGGGTCGGGAAGTTGCTGGTGGAGTCGACCACGCCGGACGGGAAGCCGGCGACAGACCCCTGCACGCTCGCGCGGAAGTTCTGGGGCGGGACCGGGGCCTGCACCGTCACGGACGTCGGCGGCAAGAAGGTCGGCGTGCTGACGACCAACGGGCGCGGCGGCTTCGACCAGTGGGCCGCCTACCGGTACGACGACGGCACCGTCGTTTTCGTCGCGCAGGCCAAGAAGGTCGAGGACTCGGGCCGATCGCCGCTGACGCAACCGGTGTTCACCAGCCGCCGGCTGGCCGAGCTGGCGACGTCGGCGAAGTTCAAGATCAGCGCCTGATTCAGGCCCCGGGGCTACAGGATCGGCGCTTCAGGATCGGGGCTACAGGATCGGCGCTTCAGGATCGGGGCTACAGGACCGGGGCCTCCGGCTTGGTGGTGTCGGCGGGAGTGTTGTCGTCCAGGCGTTCGAGTTCGTCGACCTGGATGCGGGTGGTCCAGCGTTGGTCGGGGTCGGGGGACGGGATCGAGTCGAGCAGGAGTTTCGTGTACGGGTGGGTCGGCTCGTGCATGACCGTGGCGACCGGGCCGCGTTCGACGATCTGGCCCTTGGTGATGACCATGACCTCGCCGCCCAGGTAGTACACCGTCGACAGGTCGTGGGTGATGAACAGCGTGGTCATGCCGTGTTCGCGCTGGAAGTCGAGCAGGATGTCCAGGAAGTGCTTGCGGACCTGGGCATCCAGCATCGACACTGGCTCGTCGGCGATGATGAACGACGGGCGGAGCATGTGGACCCGGGCCAGCATGATGCGCTGGCGCTGCCCACCGGACAGCTGGTGCGGGTACCGCCCGAGGACGTTCTCCGGCTCCAGCCGGACCGCCTGCAGCGACTCTTCGATCAGCTTCAGCCCTGCCTCGCGGGTCGAGGCCAGCTTGAACTTCTTCACCGCCTTCCACAGCACGCGATCCACCCGGTAGAACGGGTTGAAGATCGCGTACGGGTCCTGGAACACCGGTTGCACGTCGCGCCGGTAGGCGTCGTACTCCGACCGGCTCAGCTTGAAGATGTCCTTGCCGCCGTACAGCACCGAGCCGGCGGTCGGCTTCTGCAGGCCGAGCACGTTGCGGGCGATCGTGCTCTTGCCGCTGCCGCTCTGACCCACCAGGCTGACGATCTGCGGCGGCGACGCGAGCAGCTTGAAGCTGACGTCATCGACCGCGGTCACGTAGCCGTCGGCGACCCCACGGGCATGGAACCGTTGCTGTACGCCACGAAGTTCGAGCTCGGACTTCACGATGCCTTCCTTCCCAAGCGCGGGATGGACTCGATCAGCTGCCGGGTGTAGGGATCCTGTGGATCCTTGAACACCTGGCGTACGTCGCCGACCTCGACCAGCCTGCCCTCGTACATCACCGCGACCCGGTCGGCCAGCTGGGCGTGCACACCCATGTCGTGCGAGATCACCATCAGCGTCACACCGAAGTCGGTGCGCAGATCCGCAAGCGACTGCAGGATCACCCGCTGGATTGTCACGTCGAGCGCAGTGGTCGGCTCGTCCGCGATCACCAGGTCAGGCTCGAGTGCGACCGCTATCGCCATCAGCACCCGCTGCTTCATCCCGCCGGACAACTCGTGCGGGTACATCCGGCCCACCCGCGGCTCGAGACCGACCTGGCCGAGCAGCCGCGGAATCAGCTCGCCGAGCGAATCCCTGCGTGCCGGTGCATGTTCGAGGATCACGTCCTTGAACTGCTCCTCCACCCGCATCACCGGGTTGAGCGAGCTCATCGAACCCTGCGGAAGATACGAAAGCGCGCTCCACCGCAGTACCCGCAGCTCTTCGCCGTGCACCTTCAGCAGGTCCACCGGCGACCGGCCCGCGGGGTGGAACATGACCGAACCGCCGGTCACCTTGCCCGGCGCCTTCAGGAGCCGCAGCAGTGCGACCGCGAGCGTGCTCTTGCCACTGCCCGACTCCCCCGCGATCCCTAGGATCTCGCCGCGGTGTACGTCGAGGTCGATGCCGCGGACAGCCTGCACGTCGCCGCGGTTGGTCGAGTAGACGACCTCGAGTCCCTTGACCTCGAGAACGTTATTCACCGGCCACTCCCCTCAGTCGCGGGTTGTAGACCTCTTCGAGGCCGATATTCACCATGTTCAGCGCCGCGAACAGCAACGTCAGCAGGGCGATCGGTACGACGAACATCGGCCAGGCGCCCAGTGTCAGCGCGCCGGTGCCGATCGCGTTGAAGATGATCTGGCCCAGGTCGATCACGCCGCCCGGCCCGAGGCCGATGATCTCCAGACCGACCAGGCCGAAGATCGCGCCCAGCGCCGACGACGCGAAACCGACGCCGATGAACGGCAGCAGGTTCGGCAGCAGCTCGGTCACGATGATCTCGATGTCCCGCGCCTTACTGACCCGGGCGAGATCGACATACGGCCGCGTTCTCAGCGAGAGCACCTGCGAACGGATCGTCTTAGCGGCGAACGGCCAGGAGAAGATCGAGATCATCACGCCGACCTGGAACAGACTGACGTTCTTCGCGTACGCCGACAGCGCGATCAGTAGCGGGAACGTCGGGATGACCAGCAGGATCCCGGTGAACGTGGAGAGCACGTTGTCGATCCAGCCGCCCTTGTACCCGGCGACGAACGCGACGATGACACCGACGACGGTCGAGATCACGCCGGCGATCGCGCCGATCTGCAGCGAGACCGCGAGCGCCTTCACCACCATCGCGAACACGTCCCGGCCGAACTGGTCGGTGCCGAGCAGATGCTGTGGCCCGGGCACCTGCCACTTGTCGTACGCCGCGAGCTCGATCGGGTCCTGTCCACCGCCGACCGCCTTGACGATCAACGGGCTGAACAGCGCGACCAGCACGAGCAGAGCCAGGATGACGAGGCCGGTCGCCAGGCGCCGGCTGTTGCGGATCGTCCGCAGTACCGCGGTCAGAAGTCTCATCGTCATCACTTCCAGTACTTGACCCGCGGGTCAAGCAGCGGGAGCAGGAGATCGAGGAGCAGGACGGCGGTCAGCACCGAGAAGATCGCGATATCGGTGACGCCGAGGATCGTGTTGAAGTCGAGCTGCTGGATCGCCGTGACCAGCGTCGTGCCGAGCCCCGGATAGCTGAACAGCTGCTCGACCAGGACGTTGCCGTTGAAGATGAAGCCCAGCGAGATACCGAACGCGGTGATCTGCGGCAGGTAGCAGTTCCGCAGCGCGTACCGGGTCAGGATCCGCGAGTTCTTCAGCCCCTTGGCCTCGGCATACACCAGGTAGTCCTCGCCGAGGATCGGGATCATCAGCATCCGGGTGGACAGGATCCAGCTGAACGTCCCGATGATCACGATCGACAGGCCGGGCAGCAACCCGTACTTCAGCACGCTGCCGATGAAGGCAAAGCTGATCCCTGGATTGATGTTGGAGTCGTACGCCGATCTCGCAGGCAACAGTCCCATCGAGTACGCGAAGACGTACACCAGGATCAGCGCGACGAAGAAGTAAGGCACGTGCGACAGCGCGATCGACAGGTTGGTGGCGATCGCGGAGCCGAGCTTGCCGCGCCGCCAGCCGGCGATCGCGCCGATGACGACCCCGAGGATCCACGCCATCACGGCGGAGATGCCGAGCAAACCGATTGTCCAGGGCAACGATCGCAGGATCACCGTCTGGGCCGGCGTCGGGTAGTTGATCAGGCTCGGCCCGAGATCGCCGTGCAGGATCAGCTTCTGCATGTAGACCAGGTACTGCGTCAGCAGGTTCCCGTCCAGGCCGAACTCGTGCTTGTAGCGGGCGATGATCTCGGCGCTCGCCTGCGCGTTGTAGATGTAGTTCTGCTGCAGAGTCTGGATCAGGGTCTGGATCGGGTCGCCCGGCATCAGCCGGAAGAAGAAGAACGCGATGGTCAGCGCGCCCCACAACTCGATCAGGTACAGCCCGAACCGGCGGATCGCGTACGCCGCCAGCGGATGCCGCGACAGCCAGGCCCGCACCCCCGAGACGGGTGCGGAGTCCTGGCTCTTGTCGACAGCGACCGCGGGCGGGGCTTCCGCCGTCACGCCGGTCCCTTCTGCCCGGTGGGCTCGATCTTGCCCAGCACGAAGATGAAGTGCTGCCACCAGTTCAACGGGACCTCGTACAGGTCGTCGTCGGTCGGCCAGCCCTTCCAGAACGTCGTGTTGAAGTACGACGGGTAACCGGTCTGGATCACCGACAGCATCGGCAGGTCCTGGAAGTAGATCTCCAGCGCCTGGTCCAGCAGCGGCTTCGCCTCGGGGCTCTCCGGGTCGAGCGTGGCGAGCTTCTTCGAGATCTCGTCGAACTTCGGGTTGCGGTACCGCAGCTTGTTCTTGCCGGCCGCGTTCTTGCCGACCGGCTGGTACTTGTCGCTGGTCCAGTCCGAGTACAGCTGCTCGGGGTCGATCGCGATGCCGGCCCAGCTGGAGTCGATGTCGTACTCGCCGCGCTGGAACTTCTCGTCGTGCACGTTGCCGGCCAGGCTTCGTAGGGTGGCCGGTACGCCGACCTTGGCCAGCTCGGTCTTCAGCACGTTCGCGATCGCGTACTCGCCGCCGTCGACCGGCGAGGGCGTGATGATCTCGAGGTTGATCTCCTTGCCCTTGTACATCCGCTTGCCGGCGCCGTTCTTCGGCGCGATCTCGTCGAGCAGCTGCGTTGCCTTGTCCGGGTTGAACTCGAACTTGTACTTGTTCGCGAGCTCGTCGTTCTTCCACTTGTCGTTGGTCGGGTAGTCCGCCCACGGGTACTGCGCCGGCGGCACCGGGACCGGCCAGATCGACTTGCCGATCTTCTCCCGGTCGAGGCAGTAGTTGATCGCCCACCGCATCTTCGGCTCCGAGATGACACCGCGGGACGGGTCGCAGTTCAGCCACATCACCCGCGGGTTCGGGTCGTGGAACTGCGTCGTCACCAGCGCCGGGTAGCCGGTGTTGCGCAGCTGCTTGGCGTGCGGCTCGTCCACCGAGCCGACGTCGAACTCCGCACGCTCGAACGCCAGCGACGCCTGGTCGAGCTGCTTCGAGGTGCTCTGGTAGACGACGTACTGGGGCTTGACGTCGAGTTTGTCCTTGTTCCAGTAGTTCGGGTCCTTCTCCCAGACGAACATCTTCTGGTTCCGGATCGCCTGCTTCAGCTTGTACGGACCGCTGTGCACCGGCGGGTTGTCCTTGAACTTCGTCGGGTCCTGCGACTTCCAGATGTGCTCGGGCATGATCCCGAGCGGCGGACCCGCGATCGCGGAGATGAAGTTGTAGTGGAACCGCGGACCCGGCTTCAGCATCTTGACCACCGCGGTCTGGGGATCCGGAACCTCGATGTCCTTGACGAACTCCTTCAGCTCACCGCCGCCGCCGAACAGGTCGGGCCGGTCCTTCAGGAGCATGATCGTGAACTTGAAGTCGGCCGCCCCCAGCGGCTTCCCGTCGTTCCAGTGCGCCTTCGGGTCGAACTTGAAGGTGACCTCGGTGTGGTCGTCGTTGTACTTGTACTCGGTCGCCAGCCAGGGACGCATCTCGCCGGTGGCGAAGCTCAGGTAGAACAACGGCTCGGTGCTCAGCTCCACGCCGGCGCCCGAGGGTGAGCCGTTCGGGATCATGCCGTTGAAGCTGTCGAAGACGGTGTACTCGACCTGGCCGACGATCACCGACTGGTCCCGCGGGACCGGGATGTTGGCCTTGCCGATCTGGATCGACTTGGTCGCGACCGGCTTGTTGTTGTTGGCGGGCTTGTCGGAGTACGAGCCGCCGCCGCCGGAGCAGGCGGCGAGGAAGGCGGTCATCGCCGCCGCGGCACCTCCGCCGAGCATGCTTCGCCGACTCAGCTGATAGCGGACGACATCTTGGACGTCTTCGAACTGTGGGCGCGGTGCTTCGTTCATGACGAAAGTCACCTCCGTTTCCGTTGCGCGGACGAGCTGTTCACCGACCGAGAGGTGTCACGGACTATAAGTAGCGTTGACAACGTTGGCAAGAGTTCATTGCCACGTTGAACTCCGGACGTCATATCCGCAGATCAGTCGATATACCAACCTCTGACAACGTTGGTTCGCTCTGAGTGACGCCCGGAGGCGGAAACGCTTCCAACGGCGGTCACAGGGCGTGCAGATCCGCCCCCGCGGCCGGTTCCGGTCAGTCGTAGACAGCGTCGACCAGAAGTTCGGTGCTGCGGTCCGGTTCGTTGAGAACCGCACGGATCACATGCCGCCGGTCCCACCGGCCCGCGGACCAGGCCAGGGCCTTGGCGAGACCGTCGAACGTCGCCGCGTGCGGGGCGCCGTCGGCGTCCACCCACCACGAGACCTCGACGCCGTCGACGGTGAGCTCCTCGTGCTCCCACCAGGTCGCCGGCACCTCGGGCACCAGCTCGCGGACGATCGGCGGTACGTCGGCCGCCGTACCCTCGCCGCCGATCTTGCCCTCGGCAATCTCTTGGGCCATCGGTACGTCGAGGAGATCACTCAGGCCGTCGGCCGCGGCGCCCGAGCCGATCACGAACCCGCCGAGGTCGTCCCGCTGCACCCACATCGGACCGTCGATGACGACGGCCTGATCCGCGTCGATCACCCGGGTCACGCCATCGGCGTCGAGCACACGCGTCTGCTCCGGAGCATCGCCGGGGAACAGCGCGAGCGTGCCGAGCCGGGTCCACAGGCGGAGGATCGAGGCGGCATCGACCTCGCGTTCGGGGTCGGCCAAACGGTCGAGTACCAGACTGATGCCGTCGGCGTCGAGGTCGCCGACTTCGCGGACGAGGCCGATCGCCGTACGGATCTCCGGATCGAGGGCGGCGGTCCAGGCAGGCGCCTCGTCGAGGAAGGTCGCGAGCACAGGTTCGGCTTCGGGGTCCGCACGTCCGGCGAGTGGTTCGCCGTCGTCAAGGAGGACGTGTTCGCGGATCCACCAGGCGGCGTAGGACGGTACGCCGAGCGGCCGGTCGTCCGGGCCGACGACGCGGATCTGAGTGACGAGCGCCCGGCGGAGATCGGGCTCAGAACCCATGATCTGCAGGGCTTTCGGCCAGTTGTCGTCGGTGATCCAGTCCAGGTCACGGATCGCCTCGAGCTCGCCGACGGTTGCGCCGTACCGGGAGCCTTCGGGTGCGACGTCGTACGCCCAGTCCTCGATCGCGTCGAGGTCCTGGACGGCTTCGGGGAGTTGATCGAGGGCGACGTCGGAGGCGGCGACGACGCCGAGGGTCGCGAGCACCCCGACGGCTTCGAGCGCGGGCAGTCCGTAGCGGTCGAGGACGTCGCTGGCGATGGGTGCGACCTCGTCGGGGTCGAGGATGGCTTGTGCGTCGGAACCCTCGACAACCAAGGCGTTTGCGGGCACAAGTTCGCCGTCCGCATCACGGAGTACCAGGTCGTTGAGCCACCAGAGCCCCTCGGCTTGCGCTGGGTCGGCGGCAACCAGGCTGAGTACGGCGTGGGCGATCGCGTCGGGGTCGTCGGCCTCGGCGGAGTGCTCGACTGCGGTGCGGACGGCACTGTCCTCGAGGAGCGATCGCGGGGTGGCGGGGATCGCGCCGAGTCGTTCCAGTGCTGGGTCGACGGCGTCGGGATGCACGACACGTACGCCGTACTCACCGAAGGCTGCCAGGGTGTCGACCGGGATCTCCGGGCCGGGCAGCAGCAATCCGCGCGCACCCCGCACCAGCCGCCCGTCGGCAAGCGGCACCGGCAGCGTGCCGAGCGACTCCCGAATCAGCGCATCGGTGACCATGGCGCTGAGCGAGGTATACAGCTTGCGCCACCACTCGGCCGGCTCTTCTCCCCCAAGCTGATCCACTACCTCAGCCAGCTCCAAACGCCTTACCTGCAAGGCATCCAGCGCCAGTCGATCCTCCCGCCGCGATCTGATCAGGCCCGGCACGATCGGCGCCAGCTTCTCGTTGAACGCGTCGTCCGCCCCCTCCACCACGACGGCGTCCCGCGGCCGCAGCAGAGACCCGTCCTCCACAGCTCTCAGCAGCGGAGTCGTTGGGAGATGGTTCAGAATCTCCTCGCGCAGCATCCGGTCCAGCGTCCCGGCCGCGAGCCCGGTCGGGACGAGGTGGAGGACGATGTCGCCCGCCTTGGCTCGCTCACTCAGGAGGCCGGCGAACGCCGCCGCCGCTTCCCGCACAAGCCAATCCGTCAACGGACCCTTCGCCACATGGCGCCGAGTGGACTCAAGCGGAAATGTCGCCAACAACAACACACCGAGCGACATCGGCTCGTCAGTAGGCGTCGGCGCATGAACAACCCCCGGCACCTCCACCGCAGCTTCCGCCACCGCCGCAGCCGTACCCGCGTCTCCCGCCTCCCCCGCCACCGCCACCGCCGCCGCCGCGTCTCCCGCCTCCCCGGCCGCCGCAGCAGCCGAAGGCTGCGGCGGCGGGTTGCGGGGCAGAGCCCACACGATCGACCAGTTCGGGCGGGAGCGTTCCTCGGTGGGGCGGTCGGCCAGTAGCTGCTCGCGTTCTGCAGCGTCGAAGGTGCCGAGAGTGCGGTGGATATGCCAGCGTGACTCGACATCTTGGAGGATCCGGTGGTCGTCGTCGGTCTCGATCTCGATGCGCTGGAGGCCGGGCAGAGCGAGGAGGAGCGCGTCGTCGGCTTCGGCGAGCAGGCGCCGGACCAGCGCGGCAGCCGCCTCGTCGCGGAGGGGCAGGATGACGGCGGTGTCGTAGTCCGCGGGCGGTTCGCCGTCAGCTTCGAACGGGAGTCGAAGGACCGGCACTTGCCCGTCACGTCGCCGTACCTCGGTGTCGAGATCAGCCGCGAGTCCGGCGATCGCAGCCGCGGTGTCGGCCTTCGAGAACCGCACGCCGCCGGTGCGCGACAGCACGACCGGTTCGTCGGTCACCGCAAGCACAGCGGAGAAGCCGACTCCGAACCTCCCCACTGAAGGCTCTTCGCGCTTCGCTGATGCCCTCAGGGTCGCCAGCGACTCGACGCCGTCCGCAGCCAACGGCGCACCGGTGTTCGCCACGACCAGCGTGTTGTTCTTGAACTCGAAGAGCACCCGGCCTGGTACGCCGGCGCGTGCGGCCGCATCGGCGGCGTTCTGGGCCAGTTCGATCACCAGCCGGTCGACGTACCCGCCGAGGGCCAGTTCCTCCTCGGCGTTCGCGTCTTCACGGAAGCGAACGGGTGCGGCCGTCCATCCGGCCAGCACCCGCTCGCGAATTCCCGCCGTACCGAACACGTCGTCAGTCACCGAGGCAGTATGTCGTACCTCCGGAAGGACTATCGTGGTCCGGTGATCGCATCCGGCAGCCGGTACGTCGCCCTCGGTAGTTCGTTCGCAGCAGGACCGGGGATCAGCCCGATCGTGCACCCGCCCGCAGGCCGTTCGGGCAACAACTACGCGCACCTCGTCGCCGCGGAGCTCGGCCTCGACCTCACGGATGTGTCGTACTCCGGCGCCACCACCGCGCACCTGCTCGACACCCCACAGGACGACGCGCCACCGCAGCTCGAAGCGCTCACTCCGGACACCGCGCTGGTCACGATCACCGTCGGCGGCAACGATCTCGAGTACGTCGGCACGTTCCTGCGCGGGAGCTTCCTCAACACGATCGCGAAGCCCGCCACGATTCTCGGCCGCCGGGTCGCGAACCGGATCCGGGCGCGCGTCAGTTACCTGAAGGACGAAGCGTCGTACCAGGCCGTCGCGGACTCACTGACCAAGGTCGTCGAGCAGGCGCAGGAGCGTTCACCGCACGCGCGCATCCTGCTCGTCGACTACCTCAGCCTGATCGGACCGGCCACGCGCCCGCGCCTCGACGTACCGCTGAACGAGGAGCAGCTACCGAGCGTCGCGATGATGGCGGAGGGTCTGGCCGGCGCGTTCGCGAAGGCCGCGGCGGCAACGGGTGCGGACCTGGTCGCGGCGTCGGCGGCGAGTCGCGACCACGCGATTGGTTCGGCAGAGCCGTGGACGACCGGTTTCACGATGTTGCCGCCGAACCTCGGCGGCTTCGTTCCGTACCACCCGAACGCGGCCGGCATGCGCGGCGTCGCCGACCTGATCATCGAGGTCCTGCGGACATGAAGGTGCGCGAGGCAACCGAATCGGACGTCGACGCGGCGGTCGGCACGCTCACCCGCGCGTTGTTCGACTACCCGATGTCCCGGGCCTGCCTCGACCCGGACGGGTATGGCGAACGACTCACGAAGTACCACCGGTTGTTCGTCGAAGGTATCGGGCTGCCGCACGGGCGGATCTGGGTCACCGACGACGTGAGCGCGGTCGCGGTCTGGTTTCCGCCGGACATGCCGGCCGACGCGTTCGCACCACATGCCGCCGCGTTCCAGGAGCTCAGCGGATCCCGCGCCGCGCTCACTGCGGAGTACGGCCAGGCGATCGGGTTGTTCCACCCGCGCATGCCCGTCTGGTTACTCGCTCTCGCCGCGGTAGACCCCGACCGCCAGCGCCAAGGCCTTGGCCACGCCGTCATCGCCCCCGGTCTCGCGACCGCGGACGCCGCCCACTCCCCCGCCTTCGTCGAGACCCAGGAACCCGCGAACGTCGGCTTCTACGAATCTCTGGGCTTCACCGTCATCGCCGAACTCGAACTACCACACAACGGCCCCATGCACTACGCGCTCTACCGACCGCCGGCCTGACCCGCAACCAGCAACTCATCACCATTCGTTGCCTGAAGCAAGTTTCTGCGAATCTGCGCACAACCCGCTTGGCTGTGGACAACCTGCGGGTCGTGGAACTCCCTGAAAATAAGGGGATCTTGGGTTGAAAAACTGTCGGAGGTCGTGTCTACAGTTGGCGGCATGGAGATCCTCGGCGAACGACCCGTCTGGTCGATGAGCGACAGCGAGATGCTGTCGGCTCTCGACGCGGTCTTCGCTGAGACGTCCCGATTGAAGACTCTCGGGTTGCAGCTGATCGCAGCCATCGACCAGGCCGGGTATGCGACGGAGCTCGGCGCCGGCAACACCGCGCGGCTGCTGATCAAGCGCTATCGCATCGACTCCACCGAAGCCCACCGCGACGTTCGCCTCGCCACCGCCTTGACCAAGTACGCCGCCACGTCAGCCGCCCTCCCCGATCCCGCCTTCCCATTCACCAACCCCGACACAGCCACCACCCCCGACACCCCGACAGCACCGACACCGGCGACACCGGCGACACCGACGACACCGACGACACCGACGACACCGACGTGCCCGGGACGTGGCGGGTGCATCCCGCGCAGGCCGCGGCGATCGTGGCGATCCTCGACAAGCTGCCCCCGAGCGTCCCGGCCGAGAATCTCGAGTTCGCCGAACGGCAACTGATCGACCTGGCCGCCACCCACACACCGTCGGACCTACGCAAGGCCGGCCACAAGATTCGCGACATTCTCGACCCCGACGGCCCCGAGCCCGACGAGAAGGCCGCGTATGCGCGCGAGTCCCTCACCTGGAAGACCGCCGACCGGGGCGTCACCTTCCGCGGCTTCCTGGCCAACGAGAACGCCGAACTCTTCCGCACCCTGATTCACGCCCATGCCAAGCCCCACCGCACCGTCGACGGCCAACTCGATCCCCGCCCCCTGAGCAAACGCCAAGCCGACGCCGTCACCACAATCCTCAACACCACCAGCACGGCCGGCACGACCGGCACCGCCGGCCTGACCAGCACGGTCACAAGCACAGCCGCCGCCCACACCAGGCCGGCCGACAGTGGCACCGCGAACGACTGCGCGACTGACGACGACAGCGACGGCGAGGGCGGCACGCTCATCCGGCTTCCCCTCCCGCCGGCTGACACTGGCCGGCCCGACGCACGCGCTCGTGACGCCGAAGGTCGTGATGCGGACAGACGTGACGCGGACGGTTCGGGCGGCGATCCTCAGCTCGTGCCCGGTCACGGGGCCAAGCCACACATCAGCATCACCATCGACTACAACGACCTCGCCGCCGCTACCGCGAACGCCACCGGCGCGCTGATCTTCGGGGACAACCTGTCGGCCGCGACTGTCCGCCAGCTGGCCTGCGACGCCGAGATCCTCCCGATCGTCCTCGGGTCAAAATCGCAACCACTCGACGTCGGTACCAGCCAACGCCTCGTCACCCGTCCGATGCGCCGCGCCCTCAACGCCCGCGACAAAGGCTGCGTCGTGTGCGGAGCGCCACCCATCCACTGCGACGCCCACCACGTGGTCTCCTGGCTCGACGGCGGCATCACCGCCGTCTCCAACCTCGCGCTCCTGTGCAAACGTGACCACCGCGACCTGCACTCCGGCCACTGGCGCATCCGCATCCTCGAAGGCGTCGTCCAGGTCACCCACCCCACCTGGGCCAACCCGACGGCCATCCCACCCGGCAAGTACAAACCACCCACCGCCGACATAGTCCACCAACCGACCACCCCACGCCCCGACCCGTGGTCCGACGACGACCACCCATCAGGCCCGAACAACACACCGCCACCCACACCTGCCCGCCCGACGGAACCTGCGCCCTTCGATCCGTGGGGAGGCCAAGCAGCTGACGTCGGCTGACGTACCCACCGAGTGCCCGTGTACCGGAGCAGCGTGTGCCGACCGGTGAGCTTCAGCGGTGCCGTCCGCCGAGCTTCTCCACGTGCCTTCACCTGACAGCGCAAGCCGATCGGGTGGTTATGCGAGGGGCTGGATCCCTAGACGGGTACGGTCTGCGATGACTTTCTTGCCCTTGGAGGGGTTCATATGTCTGGCACACACTCCTCGACCGAGGTTCGTCAGTCCGGGATGTTGGAGACCGGTGACGGCAACCGTGTCTACTGGGAGGAGCGCGGGAATCCGGATGGCAAGCCGGCGCTCATCGTTCATGGCGGACCCGGTGGCGGCAGTCCATCCGGTACGCCGAAGTTGTTCGATCCGGAGCGGTATCGGATCATCCTGTTCGATCAAAGGGGCTGCGGACGCAGCACCCCTCATGCGAGTGAGCTCGCAACGGACATGTCGCTCAACACCACCGAGCACCTGCTGCGCGACATGGAACAGCTACGTGCGCAGCTCGAGGTTGAACGGTGGTTGCTCTTCGGCGGTTCGTGGGGATCGGCGCTGTCAGTCGCGTATGCCGAACGGCATCCCGAACGCGTGTCGGAGATGGTGCTGCCCGCGTTCTGGCTGATGGGCCGCGCGGAGGTCGACTGGCTGTATCGCGGCGGGGTCGCACAACTGTTCCCAGCGGAGTGGGAGCGGTTCCGCAACGACGTCACCGAGCCTGGAGACGTTGTCGCTGCCTACGTGACGCTGATGAACGACCCCGATGTGCAGGTGCGATCCAGGGCGGCGCTCAACTGGTCGGCCTGGGAGGACGCTGTCCTGTCCCTGGAGCTCCACGGCAAACCGGCACCCTTCAGCGACCGCGCCTCGGCCGACCTGCTGGCCTTCGCACGGATCTGCGCCCATTACGCGACCCACGACGGCTGGTTCGACGACGGGGCTTTGCTTCGCGGCGCCGAAATCCTGGCAGGCATCCCAGGGGTGATCATCCACGGACGGCTCGATCTGAGCTGTCCGTTCGACGCCGCGTGGAAGTTCGCTCAAGCCTGGCCGAGCGCCGAACTGGTTACCTTCGCCGACGCAGGCCACAAAGGCAGTCCCGCGATGCATGAGTACGTGCGCAACACGGTGGCCCGGTTCGCCGGCCTCTAAGCCGGTTTGTGCACGTACGGCGTGGTTGTGGTGACCGCGAGGAAGCCGAGGCGCTGCAGGATCGGGGAGCTGTCGTCGGAGGCGTCGACGTGGAGGTACTTGTAGCCGAGCTCGACGGCACGAGCGGCGCGTACTGCGACGAGCGCCTTGTAGATGCCCTTGCCGCGCCACTCGGCGAGCGTCGACCCGCCCCACAGGCCGGTGAACTCGGTGCCCTTCTTGTACACGGCCCAGGCGGCGGAGACCACCTGACCGTCGACCTCGGCGACGAAGATGTCGGTGCCGCTCGCGTGCCGGCGTACCAGGTCGTCGGCCAGCCAGGACCAGTCGTCGTTCCACACGGTCGACTCCATCGCGGCGATCCGCTCGAAGTCGGCGCGGTCGGAGACCAGGCGGATCGTGACGCCGTCGACCGCGTCACGGCCGCGGAGGCGCTCGGCGATGTCGGCGCTCTCGGCGACGAGCACGGTCTCCTGCTCCTCGGGCTCGAACCCGGCGGCGCGCAGCCGGTCCGGCAGGTCGGCGGGCCGGTCGTGACCGCGGAGCTTCCATTCGACCGCCTGGCCCTTGGCCGCGAAGTAGTCGCGCTGGCGGGCGATCAGCGCGTCGATCTCGGCGCTGTCGAGACCGTCGAGCGTGCGATAGCTGACGAACCCGCGGCTCGGGTACTCGACCCGGATCACCGGGCCGTCCATGCTCGTCGGCACGTCCGCGCTCTCACTGGTTCCGCGCAGTTGGTCGTCGTACACAGCGAGCAACTGCTCGCGCTTCGAGGCATCAGTCACGAAAGGACTCTGACACGCGATCGGATCACCCACCAACTGCGACGACGCTCGGGAGTCGCGCTGCTGTCCGTACGGCGACGGCGGCCGGCGCGCTCGCTCAGGCCGTGCTTGTTGTCGCGGTTGTCGTTGGCGAAGTGGCTCAGCGAGACCATCAGGTTCAGCGGTTCCATGGGTCCGTCCTCCAGGATCTTCGGCGCTTACACCCAGAGGTCGGAGCCGGCGGGCTCAGATTGACATGACGCGGCTAGAAATCTTTCTCGGTGATGAGAACCAGCTGCCGCAGCAGGTCGTCGAGCCGGGTGCGGTCAGCGGCCGGCAGCTGGTGGACCAGCTCCTCCTCGACCCGGCTGATATCGCCGATGGCACGCTCCCAGAGGTCGCTCCCGGACCGGGTGAGCGTCGCGACGACCTTGCGCCGGTCGTC
The DNA here is from genome assembly GCF_004365355.1 of Kribbella pratensis. Taxonomy (GTDB): domain Bacteria; phylum Actinomycetota; class Actinomycetes; order Propionibacteriales; family Kribbellaceae; genus Kribbella. The sequence continues at coordinate 2,890,980 of NZ_SODP01000001.1, forward strand.
GCGGTCGTGCGCACGCTCGATGAACCCACGCCGCTCCAGCGCATCAAGACGATTGGTCAGCGCCGCCGCGGACATCCCGAGCTGCTTGGCCAACCCACCTGGCGTCTCCCGGTACGGCGTACCGCCGCGGCGGAGCATATGGAGGGTCTTGAACTCCCACAACTGCAGCCCGTACTCCGCAAGCACGGCCTCCCGCCGGCGTTCGAGGTACCGCGTCAGGACCTGCATGCGGACCGTGATCCCTTCGACCTCAGGATCCAGCCCTGGCAACTGACCGGCCCAGAGCTCGACATGAGCATCCACAAAGTCCTTCACCCATCTAATCTTTCAGCCGCTGAAGGTTAGTTGTCAAATATTTCGACGTCGAAATACTCTCTTCGGCATGAGCCAGCTCGCAGCTGTAGACGTCGTCACCGCCGCCACTCACCTCATGCGCGCCGGCCAGTGGTCCGCCGCCACCGCGCTCCTGAACGCCGCCGACCCCGACGATCCGACCGAGCACCTGGCCCTCGCGCTGGCCCGGGCCGAGGTCGCGACAGACCAGGACTTCGCTCAACAGACCAACCACGCCCCCGCGGCCCTGGCCGCAGTTGAAGCTCTCGCAGCTCAGTCGTGGGATCTCGCGATGCTGAAACTCCGGAAGGACTATTCGACCGCCCTGTTCGGCTCACGCGCCGACGACGGAGATCTCGCGGAGCGCGCCCGACAGCTGATCGCCGACGCGCCTGACGATGCCCGCCGAGGAGCCGTCACGTTCTACGCGGGTGTGATGGCGGACAACCTCTACAACCAGTCAGAGGACGCGTTTGCGCACTACACAACGGCGTACCAACTGGGCGAGGAGGCAGGCGACGAGCTGCTGATGTCGCTCGCGCTCAGGCATCTCGGCGACCACGCACACACTGCGGGCGACCTGGCGCTGGCGAGACAACACTGGGAGCGATCGACCGAGCTGCGGCAGAAGGTCGGGCATCTGCTCGGAGCACTGGCTCAGCAGACGTTGCTCGCCGTGCTGCTGCGCGATGAAGGCGACATCGCGGGCTCGCAAGCACTGGCGGCCGAGGTCAACCGCTGGGCGACGCAGGTGGATCTGAAGTTCATCGTCCAGGAGACGGCTGGCCTAATGGCAGACCGAACGCAGCAGGCACCCCCGCGCTGAAGGCGACATGGTCCGGCGGCCGACCCGGAGGCACCAGACCGACGGATTTCAGCAAGGCATCTGCGTCCAGCGAGGTAAGCGTCGCGGAGTGCAGGATCCAGGGAGGGTGCTCGTTGGGCAGGTACCAGGTGCGGCCGGCGCGCTCGATGTGCAGACCCCAGCGGGCGGTGAGGAAGTCTTCAAGCGGTCCGACAGGCAAGCGCTCCCCCAGTGAGATCCCCACAGCCGACTCGATCCCACGCAATCTCGACGTGTAGGTGTGGTGGTTGCCGTCGCGCACGTGACTCATGCGGGCCCACCGATACGGCAGCCCGAAGACAGTCCGCGCCGCGGCGACCACCGCCAGCCGGTTCGCGTCGAGGCTGAGGAACACGACACCACGGCGACCGGTCTCGTCGATCGAGTAGAGCCGGATGTTCGTCTCCAGGAACGAGCCGAAGTACGGCACGCCCGGACCGCGCGGCAACCCGGTGTCGACCATGCGGAACGGCACCAGACCGACGTACGTGCGTCCCTCAAAGGTGTCCGGACGCGTTCCCGGCGGGAAGAAGTGCGCGACGTCGGCCGGCTCGACGGCCCAATGCAGGAACGACAGATCGAGCCACCGCTGCCGCAGGATCCGCGGCCGCCGCAGCGCGGGCGCCGCCGGCCAGGCCATGTCGCCGTCGTTACCCGGCGGTCGGACGGACCTCGCAGGTCGGCCGCCCGTCGTTCAGTTCGCACACGATGTACGCCGTACTCCCGGACTCGGCCGGCTTCCACGGCATCACCGCATCGCCGGCGAGCAACGCGTCGAGCGTCTGCAGCTCGGGGTCACGCTGCTCGGCGTGGTGGTGATATCCCGCCGCACCCAACGCCAACGCGATCGACATCCCGAGCAGGTTCACCTCGTTCGGCCCGTCCGGCACGGTCGCACCCTCCACCGGCTCCAACTTGATGCCGTGGTCCGGAACCTCCACGATCTGCGCGGTGTACTTTCCAGCACTCATAGGGCGAGCGTAACCGTAGCGGTCAGCTGGTGTCCGCTACGCCTTCTAGTGTCGGAGCCATGGAGTTTCGGACAGCGGTACCCCAGGCAGAGCTGGACGAGCTGCAGCGGCGACTGGACACGGCCCGTTGGCCGGATCAGCTGTCGGAGGCTGGTTGGTCGTACGGCGTCGAACTCGACCGGCTGCGCGAGGTCGCGGAGTACTGGCGTGCGTCGTACGACTGGCGGCAGTTCGAGAAGCGGCTGAATGCGCAGCCCCAGCACTTGACCGAGATCGACGGACAGCGCGTGCACTACATCCACCGGAAATCGTTGGGCACCCCGCTGCTTCTGCTGCATGGTTGGCCGGGCTCGAACTCCGACTTCCTGGACCTGATCGAGCCGCTTGCGGAGGACTTCGACCTGGTCATCCCGACCATGCCCGGCTTCGGATTCTCCGGCCCGACCACAGCGACCGGCTGGGGTGTTGAGCGGATCGCGCGGGCGTGGGCGACGTTGATGGAAGAGCTCGGATACGAGCGGTACGGCGTGCACGGCTACGACTGGGGCGCGCGGATCGCGCCGGCGCTCGCGCGATTGGCGCCGGAGCGGGTGATCGGGATGCACCTGGACAGCTACCTGGCGTTTCCGCAGGGTGAGGAGCTGACGGAGGACGAGCAGCAACGGTTGAGCGGCTTGGACAGGTGGCAGGCCGAGCGGTCCGGATACGCGTCGATCCAGTCCACGCGACCACAGACCCTGGCGTACGCCTTGGTCGACTCCCCCGTGGGCCAGCTGGCCTGGAATCTCGAGTGGTACGACGACTACGGCCACCGGATCGGTGCCATCAGCAACGACAAGATCCTGGACAGCGTGACGTTGACCTGGCTGACCGGGACCGCAGGGTCACAGGCGAGGCTCTACCGCGAGGGCCAGTCGTCGTGGGGCGCCGAGGTCGCGTGGTGCCCGGTTCGGACGGGGCTCGCGGTGTTTCCCAACGACAGCACGGTTCGCAGGCTGGTCGAGCGGGAGTTCGACGTCGTGCACTACACCGAGTTCGACCGCGGCGGCCACTTCGCGGCGGTGGAGGTCCCCGATCTGGTGATCGAGGACCTCCAGGCGTTCTTCGGAAAGCTCTAGGACGAGAACGCCGCGTCGAACGATGCGGTCGGTGCGTCGAAGGCGAGCGAGCGGACGAACTGGACCGCTTCCGCGGCGCCGACCAGGCGGTCCATGCCGGCGTCTTCCCACTCGACCGAGATCGGGCCGTCGTACCCGATCGTGTTGAGCATCCGGAAGCACGCCTCCCACGGGACATCCCCGTGGCCGGTCGAGACGAAGTCCCAACCGCGCCGCGGGTCACCCCAGGCGAGGTGCGAACCCATCCGCCCGTTACGGCCGTTGCCGACCTGACGCTTGGCGTCCTTGCAGTCGACGTGGTAGATCCGGTCCTTGAAGTCCCACAGGAACCCGACCGGGTCGAGGTCCTGCCAGACGAAGTGCGACGGGTCCCAGTTCAGCCCGAACGCCGGCCGGTGCCCGATGGCCTCGAGCGTCCGGGTCGTCGACCAGTAGTCGTACGCGATCTCCGACGGGTGCACCTCGTGGGCGAACTTCACGCCCACCTCGTCGAACACGTCGAGGATCGGGTTCCACCGGTCCGCGAAGTCCTGGTACCCGGCCTCGAGCATCGCCGGCGGCACCGGCGGGAACATCGCGACCGTCTTCCAGATCGACGACCCGGTGAACCCGACCACGACATCGACGCCGAGCGCACGCGCGGCCCGGGCGGTGGTCTTCATCTCCTCGGCCGCCCGCTGCCGGACCCCCTCCGGATCACCGTCGCCCCAGATGTGCGCGGGCAGGATCGCCTGGTGCCGCTGGTCGATCGGATCGTCGCAGACCGCCTGCCCGAGCAGGTGGTTGGAGATCGTCCACACCTTCAGGTTGTTCTTCTCCAGGATGTCCAGACGGTCCTGGACGTACGCCGGATCCTCGGCAGCACGCCGTACGTCGAGATGGTCGCCCCAGCAGGCGATCTCGAGACCTTCGTAGCCCCACGAGGCCGCCAGCCGGGCCACCTCCTCGAACGGGAGGTCGGCCCACTGCCCGGTGAACAACGTGATCGGTCGAGCCATGTCGTCTACTCCTTACCGGACGCCGAGGAGGTGTTCCATCGCCAACTGGTCCAGACGTTCGAACCCGAGACCGCGGTTGCCCAGCGCATCCGGGTCGTACGACGCACCGCGGAGGTCGGCCAGCGATTCGCCTTCGGCCAGCGTCGGCTCGTTCAGCTCCGCAACCCGCGCCGCCGCGAGTGCTTCGGCGACCTCCGGGTCGGCACGGAACGCGTTGACCTTCTCGCGCAGGATCAGGTAGTTCCGCATACAACCGCGCGCGGTCTCCCAGACGCCGTCCTCGTCCTCGGTCCGCGGCGGCTTGTAGTCGAAGTGGATGTGCCCGTCGTACGCCGGGTAGCGCCCCGACCCCTGCAGTACGTCGACCGTCCAGAACGCCTCACGCAGGTTGCCGGCGCCGAACCGCAGGTCCTGGTCGAACCGCGGACCGTGCTGTCCGTTGAGGTCGATGTGGTACAGCTTCCCGTGCCACAACGCCTGCGCGATGCCGTGCGCGTAGTTCAGCGACGCCATCTGCTCGTGCCCGACCTCGGGGTTGATGCCGACCAGTTCCGGGTCGGCGAGATCGTTGATGAAGGCAATCGCATGGCCGATCGAGGGCAGCAGGATGTCGCCGCGCGGCTCGTTCGGCTTCGGCTCGATCGCGAAGCGGATGTTGTACCCCTGCTCGCGGACGTACGCGCAGAGCAGGTCCATCGACTCCTTGTACCGGTCCAGCGCGGCCCGCACGTCCTTCGAGCCACCGGACTCCGCACCTTCACGACCGCCCCACAGCACGTACGTCGTCGCGCCCAGCTCGGCGGCCAGATCGACGTTGCGCAGCACCTTCGCCAACGCGTAGCGCCGTACCTGGCGGTCGTTGGCGGTCAGGCCGCCGTCCTTGAAGACGGGGTGGCTGAACAGGTTCGTGGTCATCATCTCGACGCCCATGCCCGTGTCGGCGAGCGCCTTCGTGAAGCGCTCGAGCACCTGGCCGCGAGTGCTGTCATCGGGTACGACGTCGTCGTCGTGGAACGTGACCGCCGCGGCGCCCAGTTCCGCGAGCTTCTCGACGGCGTGGACCGGGTCCATCGCCGGGCGCACCGCCGTACCGAACACGTCGACGCCCTGCCAACCGACCGTCCACAGACCGAACGAGAACTTGTCGTCCTTGGTCGGGGTAAAGCTGTTCATGCTGAGATCTCCTGCCATTGACGGGTTGTAGAACTGGTCTCGACCGCGGCCAGCACGCGCTGGACCTGCAGTCCGTCGGCGAACGACGGCGCCGGATCGGTGCCCTCGGCAATCGCGGTGACGAGGTCGACGACCTGGTGGGTAAAGCCGTGCTCGTAGCCGAGCAGGTGGCCCGGCGGCCACCACGCACCGACGTACGGGTGGTCGGGTTCGGTGGCGAGGATGCGGCGGAAGCCTGCCGTCCTCGAGTCATCTGTCGCGTCGTAGTAGTGCAGCAGGTTCATGTCCTCGAAGTCGAAGGCCAGACTGCCGAGGCTGCCGTTGATCTCGATCCGGATCGCGTTCTTCCGGCCGGTCGCGAAGCGGGTGGCCTCGAAGACACCGAGCGCACCGGAGCGGAACGTGGCCAGGAACACTGCAGCGTCGTCGACCGTCACCGGTCCGCGCTCGGTCCCCGCCGTACCGGCGAGACCGGAGTGTTCGGCGGCGACCGGGCGCTCCTTGACGAAGGTCTCCAGCCGGGCGCTGACCTCGCCGATCGTGTCACCGGTGATGTACTGCGTCATGTCGATGATGTGCGCGCCGATGTCACCGAGCGCACCCGACCCGGCCTTGGACTTGTCCAGCCGCCACGACAGCGGCGCCTCCGGGTCGGCGATCCAGTCCTGCAGGTACTGCGCGCGGACGTGCCGGATCGTCCCGAGCTTGCCCTCGGCAACGAGCTGGCGGGCCAGCGCGATCGCCGGCACCCGGCGGTAGGTGAACCCGACCATCGACCTGATCCCCTTGGCCTTGGCCGCCTCGGCTGCCGCGGTCATCGCCTCGGCCTCCTCGACGGTGTTGGCCAGCGGCTTCTCGCAGAGGACGTGTTTGCCGGCCTCCAGGGCGGCGATCGCGATCTCGGCGTGGCTGTCGCCCGGCGTACACACGTCGACCAGCTGGACGTCGTCGCGGCCGAGCAGCTTGCGCCAGTCGGTCTCGGTGTCCTTCCAGCCGAGCTTCGTCGCGGCGGCCTGCACGGCCTCCGCGTTGCGGCCGCAGAGCACATTCATGGCCGGGTCCAGCGGCAGGTCGAAGAAGCGCGGCGCGCTCCGCCAGGCCTGCGAATGGGCCGCGCCCATGAACGCGTAGCCGATCAGGCCGATGCCCAGGTTCGTCATTGCTCTCCTCTTAGCTCTCGCTGTGTTTGATCAGCTTTCGAAGGCGGTGGGCAGGTACTGGTCCACGTTCTCCTTGGTGACCACCGGCGCGTACAGCTGGACGGTGCGCGGCACCTCGACCTCCACCAGGTCGCCGAGAGCCTTCTTCTGCACCAGCAGACGGGCCAGCCGGATGCCGTCGGCACCCTGCGTGGACGGGTAGATAACGGTGGCCTTCAGCAACGAGTTGCCGGACTTGATGTCCCGCATCACGTTCGCCGAACCGGCCCCGCCGACCACGAAGAACTCCTTGCGGCCGGAGTTCTTGATCGCGGCCATCACCCCGACGCCCTGGTCGTCGTCGTGGTTCCAGATCGCGTCGATCTTCGGCGCTGCCTGCAACAGGTTGGCGGCGGCCTTCTCGCCGGACTCCACGGTGAACTCCGCGGCCACCCGGTTGCTGACCTTCAGACCGCAGTCGGCGAGCGCTTCCTTGAACCCACGGCTGCGGTCCTGAGTCAACGGCAGCGAGTCGATGCCGGCGATCTCGGCGACCACCGCGTCCTTCTTGCCCTTCAGCTGGTCGCAGATGTACGTACCGGCCGACACGCCCATCCCGTGGTTGTCGCCGAGCACCGTCGTCCGGGCCGCGAACGGGCTGTCGAACTCGCGGTCGACGTTGATCACCGTGATGCCGGCCTCCATCGCCTTCGTCGCGACCGGGGTGAGCGCCGCCCCGTCGAACGGAAGCAGAACGATGGCGTCGACCTTCTGGTTGATGAACGTCTCGACCTGGCTGATCTGCAGGTTCACGTCGTTCGTGCCCTCGGCGACGATCAGCTCGACGTCGGAGTACTTCTTGGCCTCGGCCTGGGTCGCCTTGGTGATGGCGCCCATCCAGCCGTGGTCGGCGGCCGGCGCGGAGAAGCCGATCTTGACCTTCTTGCCGGGCTCGTCGTTCTTGACCGCGGCCTGGTTGGCCGGCGCCTTGTCGGCATTGTCCTCGGTCTTCGGGGTGTTGCTGGTGCAGGCAGTCAAGGCGACGGCTGCCAGACCTGCGACCACCAGACTTCGGGCGAAACGTTTGGACATCGTTGTCCTCCTATGAACTCGTCGTGCGGGCGGCCAGACGTTGCTGCAGCAGGACGGCGACCACGATGATCGCGCCCTTGGCCACAGACTGGGCGGAGATGCTCAGGTTGTTGAGCGTGAAGACGTTGTTCAACGTCGTGAAGATCAGTACGCCGATGACCGTGCCGACGATCGTGCCGCGGCCGCCGGACAGCAGCGTGCCGCCGATCACCACCGCCGCGATCGCGTCCAGCTCGTACAACTGACCATGGGTGGAGCTCCCCGTCGTCGTCCGCGCCATCAACATCACCGCGGCGATCCCGCAGCACAGTCCGGCCACGACGTACAGCGCCACGGTGTGACGCTGGACCTTGATCCCCGCCAGCCGGGCGGCCTCGGCGTTACCGCCGACGGCGAAGGTACGGCGGCCGAAGGTGGTCCGGTTCAGCACCACCCAGCCGGCCGCGGCGACCAGCAGGAAGATCCAGACCAGGACCGGGACGCCGATCAGCGAGCCGCCGAAGAAGTCGACGAACGAATTGACCGTGATGATCTGGGTCTTCCGGTCGGAGATGATCTCGGCCAGACCGCGGGCCGCCGCGAGCATCGCCAGCGTCGCGATGAACGGCACGATCTTGCCGTAGGCAATCAACAGGCCGTTGACCAGGCCGCACGCGGCACCGACCGCGAGCGCCGTGGAGACCATCAGGATCCAGTGGTAGTCGGCGGCCAGCTGCTGGGTCGCCAGCGTGGTCGCCCAGACCGAGGCCAGCGCGACCATCGCGCCGACGCTCAGGTCGATCCCGCCGCCGGTGATGACGAACGTCATGCCGACGCTGACGACACCGATGACGGCGGCCAGCCGCAGGATGGTCAGCACGTTGGCACCGGTGGCGAACGTGTCGCCGGCGGTGATCACACCGACGATGCAGAGCACGACCAGCGCGACCACCAGACCGAGGTTGCGTCCGACCCCCGACCTGAGCAGGTTCGCCGATCGTTGGGCTGCCGGCTGGGTGACAGTGGCCTGGCTCGACGCTGTCGTGTCCGGTCCGGTCTCCCCCGTTGTGTCAGGTGTCGTGATGTCCTCACTCATCACACCGCACTTCCCTCCATCACCAGGTCGAGGACCTGGTGTTCGTCGATGGCTTGCGCGGGTCCCGTGTGGACGGCACGCCCCTCCCGCAGTACGACGACCCGGTCGGACAGACCGAGCACTTCCTCGACCTCGCTGGAGACCAGCACGATCGCGACCCCGTTGGCCGCCAGCGTGCGGATCAGCGCGTAGATCTCCGAGCGCGCGCCGACGTCGACGCCGCGTGTCGGCTCGTCGAGCAGCAGCACCCGGCAGTCGCGCAGCAACCAGCGCGCCAGCACGACCTTCTGCTGGTTGCCCCCGGACAGGTTGCGGACCGGATGGTCCACCCCAGGCGGCCGCAGGTCCAGCGACTTGGCCAGGCCGGCGGCTGCCTCCCGCTCGGCCCGGTTGTTCAGGAATCCCCCGCTGGCGAACCGCTGCAGCGTCGACACCGTGATGTTCTTGTACACGGCCTGGTCCAGCAGCAGTGCCTGGCTCTTGCGTTCCTCCGGAGCGAGCCCGACCCCGGCCTTGACCGCCGCCTGCACCCGGCCCGGCCGTAGCGCGACACCGTCGACGCGGACGGATCCGCTCGCTGCGCGTCGCGCGCCGTACACGGTCTCGAGTACTTCGGAGCGGCCGGAGCCGACGAGGCCCGCCAGGCCGAGGATCTCGCCGGCTCGGACCGTGAAGCCGATCCCGGCGAACTCGCCCGGCCTGGTCAGCTCGTCGACCTCGAGGACGACCGGCGCCGTGCTCGCGACCTCGTTGCGCGGCGGGAAGACATACTCGATCGAGCGTCCGGTCATCAGCCGGATGAGTTCCTTCGTCGGGGTCTCGCGGGCGTCGAGTCCGGTGGCGACCGTCGCGCCGTCCTTCAGGACCGTGACCCGGTTGCCGATCTGGCGGATCTCCTCGAGCCGGTGCGAGATGTAGACGACCGCGACGCCGCGTTCGGTCAGGCCGCGGATCACCCGGAACAGGTTCGACACCTCTTCGGGATCGAGGACCGCGGACGGTTCGTCCATCACGATCAGGCGGGCGTCACGCGACAGCGCCCTGGCCATGCTCACGACCTGCTGCCCGGCGGCCGGCAGCGAACCGACTGCGCGATGGGTGGGGATCTCGGCGTGCCCGAGACCCTGCAGGATCTCGCGGGCCCGGGCGGTCGCCTCGTGCGTACGGCTGAAGCCGAAGCGGGCCGGCTCGTGGCCCAGAAAGATGTTCTCGGCAACGGTCAGGTCGGGCACCAGGTCGAGTTCCTGGTAGATCGCGGCGATGCCGCGCTGGATCGCCGCGGTCGGGCTGTTCAGCTGGACCGGCTCGCCGTTCAAGTGGATCGTGCCCGCATCCGGCTGGTGCGCACCGGTCAGCACCCGGATCAAGGTCGACTTGCCAGCGCCGTTCTGCCCGAGCAGACAGTGCACTTCCCCGGCGCGAACGTCGAGGTCGACGCCGTCGAGCGCGCGTACGCCGGGAAACTCCTTGACGATGCCGGTCATGGTCAGGAGGTCGGTCATCGCGCCACCCCGATCCTCGTCGGGTCGACGAAGACCTGGTCGAGCGAGATCTGCGCGCCGCCGCGGACTGCCGCCGCGAAACCGAGCTCGGACCGGACCACCCGGCAGCCGCCGCCGTCCGGTGCGATCACGCGCTCGCGGATCGCCTTCTCCAGTGGTTCTTTCAGCCATGGCCCGAGCACGGCGAAGTACCCACCGAGCACGAGCACGTCCGGGTTCAGGATGTTCACCAGGATCGCTCCCCCAATCCCCAGCCAGGTGCCGACGTCCTTCAACGCGGACAGCGTCCGCGCCTCCCCCGCCTCGGCCCGCCGGGTGATCCCGGCCAGCCGTTGCTCCACGTCCAGCGACGGATCCCGTACCGGGTCGTCGCTGTCCGTTGCCTTGTGCAACAGTGCGGTCAGCCCGACGACGGTCTCCCAGCAGCCGGTCCGGCCACAGCCGCAGGTCCGTCCGGGCGGCGCGACCGGCATGTGCCCGACCTCGCCGCTGTACCCGTGCCCGCCGCGCAACAGCTGCCCGCCGGCCACCACGCCACCGCCGACACCGACCGCGCCGGTCAGCAGCACGAGGTCGTGCACCGGCTCGTCCTCGGTCTGGCGCAGATCGGCGTACGCCGCCAGCGCCGCAAGGTTCGCCTCGTTGTCGACGTGCAACGGGTACGTCGGGTCGCCCAGCCGCGACCGCATCTCCTGGGCGACGGACAGCTCGCCCCATCCCAGGTTCGGCGCGATCTTCAGCTCGCCGGTCTCGCCCTGGACCAGGCCCGGCACGGCCAGGGTGACGCCCGCCAACTGCCCGCCACGGACCTCGACGCCTGCGACCGCTTCCTGCACCAGGTCCGCGAAGCGGTCGAGCGTCGTAGCGGGATCGAGGTGCGCGACGTCGACCGGGACGCGCTTCTCGAGCACGACCGCGCCGGTCAGGTCGAGGGCCGAGACGGCCAGGTAGTCGACGTTGATCTCGCCACCGACGCCGCACACGCCGGTGCCGTCGAGCTCGACGAGCAGGCCAGGGCGACCGAGCGCGCGGGACGAGTCGGCGGAGCCTTCGCGGAGCAGTCCGCGTTCGACGAGTTCGGCGACGAGGCTGCTCACGGTGGCCTTGTTCAGGCCGGTCTCCTCGGCGATCCGGGCCCGGGACCGCGGGCCGAGGTCGCGGACATGCCGCAGTACGACCGAGAGGTTGTTCCGTCGGAGCGAGACGTGATCGGCGGCGACACCCCGGCTGCCGGGGCGACGACCGTCGGTCAACGTCATCCTCGTGCCTCCCTGCCGACTTTGTCTGTTGATCCAACAAACTAAGTTCACGACAGAAGGGCGTCAAGAGCTACGGAGCGGTCAAGTTCTTGCGGGGCTTTGTCAGACTTGTACGCTCGCCGCGCGACAGACCAACGGCAGCGGTCGCCTGCTCAGGCAGGCGCCGCTGACCTCGGTACGGCGTGGACCGCTTGGACCGCCCGGACCGCCTCGGAGCTAGAACAGCTCCATGCTGTCGGCGGTCGCGGTGATGACCGGGTTGTCGAAGTACATCCGGCAGGCGATCGCATGGCCGGAGCAGGTGAGCAGGGCCGGTCCGGCAGCGTCGACGACCTTGTAGGCGACCGGGTGCTCGCAGCGCTCGACCTCGCCCTCGTTCTGCCGCCCGCAGCCCAGGACGTGACAGGTCGCGGTGTCCCCGATGTTCATCAGCGTCAGGCCGTGCTCGGGGCAGACGCCCCAGCCGACACCGCAGACCTGGCCCTCGTTCGCCGCGAGCCGGACGAGCTTGCCGGCGGTGGCCTCGAGCTTGGACGCCATCTCGCGGAACGTGGTGGCGGCCTGGTCGAGCTCGTGCCGGAACCGGCGCAGCTCGGTGGAGTCCGGCATGCTCTGCGTCGCCGCCTGCAGGTCTTCGGCCAGCGTCATCGCGGCAACCGCGATCTCGTCGACCCGGACCGGGGTGTTGAACTGGCGCAGCGCCGTACCGTTGTGCTCGCGCGGCCGATCACGGACCTCGGAGAGCCAGTCCGAGCGCGGCGGCTGGTCGGGCTGTCCGGGCTGGTCGGGCTGGTCGGTGCGGATCTCGGCGATCTTCTCCCCCGGCTGCCAGTTCGGCTGCTTCGGTTGATTCTGTTGATTCTGTTGATTCGGCTGAGGATGTTCGCCGGTCGGACCCTCGGACTGGTCCGGTGGTTGAAGGTGAGTGGATGATTGCGGACCGTGACGGTTGGTCCCGTTGCCCGACCCGTTCACCGGGATCCGGCTATCTTGCGCTGTCCGCCCGTTCATACAGCCTCACTCGTCCAGTGCCTGGCACCCGCCATATGCGATGCGTCCCCTGTTGTGCCCTCGGTTGCCGATCGTGCCATGACCCAGGTACCCACGACCAGAGGAAGAACAACGGCGTCACCCACCGCGCCCCCTTACATGCAGACCGCAACGAACAACCCCCAGGCATCACCACGTTCCCCAGCGTGAAAGCCACCGAATCACACCGGACGAGTTACTCAACGTGGTTTTGACATTTCCGCACTGAACGTCGTCACGCGGTCGCTGTGAGGTGTTCTTCGAGGAATTCGACCACCCGGGCGCGAGCGTTGAAGGCCGAATTCGGCGGATTGTCGCGGATCTCTGCGGTGAGCACCGCGTGCGCGCCCTTGGCGTATCCGTCGGGGTTGCCCGGCGACGAATCGAGTTCGATCACCTCGAACGCATCGCCGAGGTGAGCACGCAGAGTGTTGAATCTCTCGGGAGGGGCCGCGCGGTCGCCGCTGAACCGCAGGCCAAGCACGCACAGCCCGTCGGTCCGCGTGCGCTCTTTGACGACCTCGAACTCCTCCTGCGACATCCCCGGATCGCGCCGCATCCTCGCGCTGACCGGGAAGGGCACTGCGGGCTGACTGAGCACCGACGCGTTGACGACGTCCTCGACGGCCGCAGCGAGCGCGAAACCTCCGGTGAAACACATGCCGATCACACCGACGCCGCGGCCCGGCGTACGTCCGGCCAGGTCCTTCGCGACCGCACGCAGGTACTTCGTGATCGGCCGCTCGGCGTTCACCGCGAAGCTGCGGAACTCCTTGGAGACGCAGAGCCGCGCGACGATTCCCAGCGTGTAGCCGGCGGTGGCCGCGCGTCCCGGCGTACCGAAGGGTGACGGGATCACGACCGTGAAGCCGGCGGCGACGAGATGCTCGCCGAACTCGGCCACCTCGGGACTCAGGCCCGGGATCTCCGGGATCAGCACGACGCCCGGCCCCTCGCCCTTCTCGAAGCAGTCGTAGGTCAGGCCGCCGCCGGTGAACGGCGCCCTCTGCCAGGAACCCAGGTCCACAGTCATGGCCCGAGCCTAGGGTGTGCGGCCGGCGACAGCCTGTCGTCCGAGCGATGCCAGTTCTTCGACCATCGGACGAACCTCGACCATGCCGGCCTCGGCGACCGGATGGCCGGCAGCGATCTCGACCGCCTCGGCGAGGGTGTCGCACTCGATCAGGTCGAAGCCGCCCATCTGCTCCTTCGACTCGGCGAACGGGCCGTCGGTGGTGACCACCTTGGCACCCTGCCGCCGTACGCCGGTCGACTTCGCCGGCGGATGGAGTGCCCCGCCGGTCAGATGGACGCCACGGGCCTTCATCTCGGCGACCCAGGCCTCGGTCCTGCGGATCATCTCGTCGGGCACGCCGTCGGGGTACTCGTGGTCGGGCCGGATCAACAGCATGTACTTCACGGATCACCTTCCGTCGCTCCTGCGCCGGATTGTCGGCGCTCTCGTGGGACGTCGTTGCACGGTTGCAGCTTTGTACATCGATTCTGGTCCGCACTGGAGTTCTCGACGTCACCATCAGCTGAACGTGTCGTCGTGCATGCCCCGGTTGCTGCGGCCGTGTCGTCAGGGCGCGTAGTGCTGGATCGCGCCGCCCTTCGAGAGGTCCACGAGCGTGTGGGCCAACGACTTCGCGTCGGCAAGGACCTCTTCGAGATCCATCGTGGTGAGTCGGCGGTCGCGCACCACGACCTTGCCCGCGACGAGGACGGTGACCACGTCGGAGGCTCGGACGGAGTAGACAAGGGCGGCTCGTGGGTCGTGAACCGGTTGGTTGTGGGGCGCGCTGAGGTCGACCAGGGCGATGTCTGCTTGCCGGCCTGGTTCGACGACGCCGATCCGGCCGGCGAGGCCGGCTGCTGCGGCGCTGCCTCGGGTGGCGAGGCGGAGTGTGTCGGACAGCGTCATCCACTCGGCGTCGTGCTCGCGTTGCTTCTGGGTCAGGGCGACATGCGGATCGCTTCCCAGACGTCGAGGGTGTTGTGTACGGCGGCTCCGTCCGTGCCGATGCCAACTTGTACGCCGGCCGAGCGGAGGCCCTTGATCGGCGTGACTTCGCCCATCGCAAGCTTGAGGTAGACCTTCGGGCAGGACGCGACGGCCGTGCGATCGGCGTACCGCTCGAGGATCGGGAGGTCGTCGTCGCGGATGCCGCACCCGTGGGCGATCAGGGCGCCCGCCTCGAGCACGCCGGTCCGTTCGAGCACCTGGACCGGTGTGACGCCGTGGTTGTCGAGAGACGCTTGCGTTTGGTCGCCGGTCTCCGCGGCGTGCAGGTGGATGCGGAAACCCTCCGCTCGCGCGATCTCCGCCGTACGTTTCAGGTCGTCGTCGGTGACTGTGTACGTCGCGTGTGGGCCGAGGCTCGCGGTGATGCGCGGATGGAGCCGGCTGAGTTCGCGGGTCGTGTCGACCGCTGCTTTGATTCCGTCCGCGCCCGCGGAGGAGAAGTACGTCGGCGCGAGGTCGGCGCGGATGCCGGACTCGATCGCGGCCGCCGCGATCTGGTCGGCGTGGAAGTAGTGATCGACGAACGTGGTGACGCCGGCGAGCAGCATCTCGGCGCACGCGAGGCGCGCACCTACTCGCACGCGCTCCGGCGTCAGGTTCACCTCCATCGGCCAGATCCGCTGGTTGAACCAGTCCGCGATCGAAAGATCCTCCGCCGCCCCGCGCATCATCACCATCGGACTGTGCGTATGGGAGTTGACCAGCCCCGGAACCGCAACCAGCCCCGTCCCGTCAATCACCTCCCCGTCGGACGGAGCATCCGTCGGACTGCCGGCCAGACCGTCCGGTGGGCTGGCGGTCGAACTGTCGGCCGGGCTGCCGGTCGGGCTGCCGGTCGGGCTGCCGGTCGGGCTGCCGGTCGGGCTGCCGGTCGGGCTGCCGGTCGGGCTGCCGGTCGGGCTGCCGGTCGGGCTGTCGGTCGGGCTGTCGGTTGGATTGGCCGTCGGGCTGTCGGCGGTTGTTGGCGTGATTGCGGTGACGAGGTCGTCGTGGATGTGGATGTCCTGCGCCTCGTCGACCCGGCACTCGCCCTGCTCGGGCACCACCAGCACAGCGACGTTTCGGATCAGCACGCGAGTCATCCGTCGCCGGCCGATCAGGGCTGCCGGCTTGCGAGGATGCAGAACTCGTTGCCTTCGGGATCGGCGAGCGTGACCCAGCTTTCGTCGCCCGTCTGCCCCACGTCGGCGGGGCGTGCGCCCAACGCGACCACCCGACGTACCTCGGCTTCTTGATCTGTATCCGTCGGGTTGAGGTCCATGTGGAGCCTGTTCTTAACCGTCTTGCCCTCCGGCACCCGCGCGAACGTCAGCGTCGGCGGCACCGGACCGGGACGGCTCCTGCCTTCGGGCACCAGCGGCGAGCCGATCGTGACCACGCCGTCCTCCCCGTCGTCCTGCACCTCGTAGCCGAGGACCGCGCACCAGAACCGCGCCAGGCCGCTCGGATCCGCACAGTCGATCGCCAGCTCGGTGAACTTGCTGGTCATTGCACGACCTCCAGGTCGGGTAGCGGGTCGTCGAAGTCACCAAACTACGGCGAAGGTGTACTACGGGCCGTGAGAATTTCCGTCTGCCTGTCGGATTCGACGCATCGGGTTCGTTGCAGGGATGAGAGGCGGCCGGCGGGAGGCCGTCCGGACAAGGAGTGCTGAGATGACCGAGTACCTCATCTCGTTCGGCATGAACGCGATGGACTTCCCCGAGGAGGTCATGCCCGAGATCAGCAAGGCCGCCCGCGCCGTGATCAAGGAGGCGATGGAGGCCGGCGTCTACGTCTTCACCGGCGGACTCGACCCCGAGGAGGAGCCCGCCGTGGTCGCCACGGACGGGACGGTCACCGAGGGCATGCTCACCGACGGCCCATACCCCGAGAGCAAGGAGCTCCTCGGCGGCTTCACCGTGGTCGACGTACCCACCCGGAAGGAAGCCCTGGAATGGGCCGCGAAGATCGCCGCCGCCTGCCGCTGCGCCCAGGACGTCCGCGTCTTCCAGCCAGGCCCGCACAACTGACCGATCAGCCGCACATAGACGCACCAGGGCGCCACACCCCACAACCGAGCCCGACGCCGACGATGCCGCACCCTCGTCCCGCGACCTCTATGGTCATTATCAACAGCAGGGGAACAGATGTTCGAATGTCGGGTATGGTGGGGGTATGGGTGCTGATCTCCAGGGCTCGTTGCTGGATGCTTTCGAGGATCCGGCCTTGGGCTCGTTGGACGGGCTGACGCGGACCGAGCTGGGCCGCGGGGCCTGGATCGATGTGCTGCCGGGCTGGTTGACCGGCGCCGACCAGGTGTACGGGCGGCTGGCGCGGGATGTGCCGTGGCAGGCGGAGCGGCGGCAGATGTACGACCGTGTGGTCGACGTACCGCGACTGCTCTGCTTCTACGGCGAGAACGTCGACCTGCCGCTGCCGATCCTGGAAGAGGCCCGGGACGCGCTGAGCGAGCGGTACGCCGAGGAACTGGGGGAACCATTCCGCACGGCCGGGCTGTGCTTCTACCGCGACGGCCGCGACAGCGTCGCCTGGCACGGCGACCGAATCGGCCGCGGCGATCGCGAGAACACGATGGTCGCAATCCTGTCAGTCGGTGAGGCCCGCGTACTGGCCCTACGCCCGCGCCCAGGCGGCTCGGGCGGATCTGCCGGAGCGAGCGGGCCGGTGGGCTCGACCGTCCGATATCCCCTCGGGCATGGCGACCTGATCGTGATGGGTGGCACGTGCCAACGCACCTGGGAACACGCAATCCCCAAGGCCTCCGGCCGCATCGGTCCCCGCATCAGCATCCAATTCCGCCCCCGCGGCGTCCGCTGACAACCCACCCAAACCTGCGCGGAGCGACACGGCAGCAAGAGCAGCACGCGGCGCATGCGGCAGCACGAACCGGCGCCGAGCGGGACGCGGTAGTGCGCGGCAGCCGCACGCAGTATGTCTGACCCGGAGCGTGCGGTCGGCGTTCGGTGCCCGGCGTTCGTAGGGCGCCGGTCCTCACGCCTCCACGCAGCAGAACGCACGCGACGTACAGCAGCAGGCGGCACACAAGAGCAGCCCGCAGCAGGTCGGTCCCGGGTACGGTCTGCGCCATCGTCGCCGGCCCTGGTACGGCGCCGCGCTGACGCATCAGCACGCCGACATGCGCGGGAGCACGCAGTACCCCGGGTACGGGTACGGCACAGGCACACGCAGTACGCCGGCACACGCAGGCACACGCAGGCACACGCAGGCACACGCAGTACGCCAGCACACGCAGGCACACGCAGTTCGCCGGCACACGCAGGCACACGCAGTTCGCCGGCACACGCAGGCACACGCAGTACGACGGTGCGCGGCGGTGGGCGCGGTGGGCGGGCGCGCTTGGGCGGCGTGTGAGGGCGCGATGTGGTGGGGGTCAGGCTGCGGTTGTGTTGGTGAGGGGGTGGTTGGTGTGGGGTTGGTAGATGCCGTTGGCGGTGGCTATGTGGAAGCTGAGGAGGCGTAGGTGGGCGGCTTGGCAGATGGCCCGGCCGGCGGTGGACCAGTCGTGGTCTAGGGCGGGTGAACGGGTGGGGCCTGGGCGGCCTAGGGCGAGGATCAGGGGTGTGTTGGGGGCGGTTTGGATGGCTGTGACGATTGGGGTGAGGGCGGTCGCGCAGAGGGTGTGGGTGTCTGGGGGCGGGGTCAGGCGGTCGAATTCCGATGGGAGGTCGACGGTGATCGTCGCGCGGTAGTGGTCGTCGGGGTCGCAGAGGATGACGGCGAAGGTGCCTCGTTGGCGGTCGCCGAGGGTGAGCATCAGGTCTACGACGTCGGCGGCGACTCGTGGGTCGGTGAGGGGCTGGTCGGTCCAGGTGGGTGTCAGGTCGAGGAAGCTCATACCTAGAAAGTGCCGCGACTCCACCCCCGGATCAGGGTTGTCCACAGACAAAAGTGGCCCAACGTTCCGTGGCTGGAGTGGACCTGCCTGCTGGGCCGCTGAGTCCCTAGGCTCAAGTCATGAGCAGCAGACTTGGGCAGATGCTTCCCCCGGCCGGAGCGCCGCGGGACCTGGCGATGGCGCAGTTGGCCAACTCGGTCGGCGACGGCGCGTTCGTCGTAACCTCGGCGTTGTTCTTCACCCGGGTGGTCGGCCTGTCGACCGCGGAGGTCGGGCTCGGGCTGACCATCGCGTGGCTCGTGGGTTTCCTGACCGGCGTCCCGCTGGGCAACCTCGCCGATCGGCGTGGAGCGCGCGGCACCGCAGTACTCCTGGCGCTCATGACCGCCGCCGGCGTCGGAGCATTCCTGTTCGTGCGCAGCTTCGCGGGCTTCCTGATCGCGGCCATCGTCTACGCCTGCAGCCAAACCGGACTCACCGCAGCCCGCCAAGCGCTCCTCGCGGGCCTGGTGCAGCCGGCTGAACGCACCCGCATCCGCGCCTTCCTACAGTCCACGGTCAACGCCGGTCTCGCCGTCGGTGCGCTCCTCGGCGGCATCGCGCTCCGCTTCGACACTGAGGCGGCGTACCTGACGGTCTTCGCGATCGACGCGCTCAGCTTCCTGATCGCGGCCGCTCTCATCCGCCGGGTGCCGTCGATCGCGACCACGATCCGGGTCACAGGCGAACCCCGCCTCGCCGTCCTGCACGACCGTCCGTACGCCGTCCTCGCGCTGCTCAACGCGATCATGCTGCTCTTCATGCCGCTGATCAGCCTCGTCGGCCCGCTGTGGATCGTGACCCGGACGAGCGCGCCGAGCTGGGTCGTCGCCTCGCTGATGATCGTGAACACCCTCGGCGTCACGTTCTTCCAGGTCCACATCGCCAAGCGCGTCAAGGACCTCCGCACCGCCGCCCGCTCCGTGCGGTACGCCGGACTCGCCATGCTGGCCGCCTGCGGCGTGTTCGCGACGACTGCCGCCCACCTGACCCCCGCAGTCACCGCGGGAATCCTGGTGATCGCCGCCGCGCTGCTGACCGTCGGCGAGATGAAGCTCGCGTCCGGCGCCTGGGAAATCAGCTTCGGACTCGCCCCTGCGGACAAGCAGGGCCAGTACCAGGGCTTCTTCGGCACCGGCCCCGCGATCGCCAGGATGCTCGGCCCCGCGCTGCTCACCACGGTGATCCTCGGCTGGGGTCCGATCGGCTGGATCGTCATCGGTGCCCTGTTCCTGGGGACCAGTTGCGCAACTGGTCCCGCCGTACGATGGGCTGCGCGGACGAGGGCCGTCAACGAGGACGCCACGCCGTCGCTGGTAGAGGAGAACGTCGCCTGATGGAGATTCCCGGACTGGTCGAGATCACGTCGTACGACGAGCTGCGCGAGCTCGTTCCGCCGCCACTGGCAGCAGCCGCGGGCAAGGAGCGCAAAGAGCTCCACGACCTGGATCTGCAGTGGCTCGATGCCTCCCCGTTCTGCCTGATCGCCACCTCCGACGCGGACGGCAACTGCGACGTCTCCCCCAAGGGCGACCCGGCCGGGTTCACCAAGGTCCTCGACCGTTCGACGATCGCGATCCCGGACCGGGCCGGCAACCGCCGCGTCGACGGCTTCACGAACATCCTCAGCAACCCGCACGTCGGTCTGATCTACTTCGTTCCCGGCCGCACCGACACGCTGCGGATCAACGGCCGCGCCCGCATCGTCAGGGAAGCGCCGTTCTTCGACGACATGATCGTCAAGGGCAACCGCCCCCAGCTGGCGCTGCTGATCGAGATCGAGCAGATCTTCCACCACTGCTCGAAGTCGTTCATGCGCTCGAAGCTCTGGAAGCCCGAGACCTGGAACCCGGACGCCGTCCCGCGTCGGGCCGTCATCTCCCAGACGCTGGAGCGTCCCGACGAAGACCTGACGACGCTCGATGAGTACTACGGGCCGCAGTACGAGGAGAAGATCTACAAGGTCAAGTACTGAACTACCGCAGCAGGAGCAGGCCGAAGTACTCCGTGGCGCCGATGACACCTGGCCTGCGGCACTCTACGGTTTCGTACTGTGAGCACGACTGAGCCGATCACCTCGCCCGGCGTCGGGTACTGGGCGCGGCGGATCGTCCTGCCCGTGATCGTCTCGATCATCGCGGTCGGCGGCTCGATCGGCGCGGCGGTCCACGGCGAGCCGGACAGCCGCCGGCCGGACTGGTTCATGGTGCTGCTGATCCTGATCGGATCGCTGTCGCTGTACTGGCTCCGCACCCACCCGAGACCGGTGCTGTGGGCAACAGTCGGGTCGACGCTCGTCTACATGCTGATGGGGTACGCCTACGGCCCGATGATCTTCGCGTTCATCATCGCCGTGTTCACCACGATCCGGCTCGGCTACCGCGTCTCCGGCTGGTCCGCGCTGGCCGCGCTCTACCTCGGCCATGTCGGCGGACGGTTGATCCTCGGGCTCAGCGAACTCGGCCTGTACCAGACTCTCCTCGTCGGCACCTGCTTCGTCGTCCTCGGCTTCCTTGCCGAGCTGTTCCGCGCACACCGCGACCGCGTCAACGCGGCAGCTCGCACCCGCAAGGAGGAGGAACTGCGCCGCGCCGGCGAGGAGCGGCTGCGGATCGCGCAGGAGTTGCACGACGTCGTGGCGCACCACATCTCGCTCATCAACGTGCAGGCATCGACCGCGCTCCACCTGGTCGACCGGCAGCCCGAGCGGGCCGAGCCGGCGCTCGCCGCGATCAAGGACGCCAGCAAGGATGCCCTGGTGGAGCTCCGCTCGATCGTCGGCATCCTGCGGCAGTCCGACGAATCCGCGCCGCGCCAACCGGTCGCCGGTCTCAACCATCTCGACCACCTGATCACTCGTACGTCGCGAGCCGGCCTCGAGGTGCATCGCATCGTCCACGGCGAGCCGCGTCCACTACCGACCGGGCTCGATCGCGCGGCGTTCCGCATCATCCAGGAGTCGCTGACGAACGTCGTACGCCACGCGAAGGCCACGTCCGCAACGGTCCGGATCCAGTACGGCGAACAGGCGCTCATGCTGCAGATCGACGACGACGGCCAGTCGCTCACCGCCCCGCCGAAGGAAGGCAACGGCATCGGCGGCATGCGCGAACGGGCGACCGCGCTCGGCGGCACCCTCTCCACCAGCCGCACGCCGTCCGGCGGCCTGCGCATCACGGCGACCCTCCCGCTGTAGGTCGGGCGGCCGCAAGCCGCCACGGCGTACAACCAGCCGCAGGCGCTTGCCGTGAGCAACGGTCCCCCGAAGCGCTGGGCCGGCGAAGTGCTTGGACGTGGTTCGGCTGGTGTTACGGGAGGCGGACGTGGGACGGGTTGAGGTCGGCCACGCTGGAGACGCCGAGTAGTGCCATCGTGCGGCGTACCTCCTTGGTGAGGATCTCCGCGGCGCGGGCGACGCCGCGCTGGCCGCCGGCCATCAGGCCGTACAGGTACGCGCGACCGACCAGGCAGGCGTCGGCGCCGAGGGCGATCGCCGCGACGATGTCCGCGCCGGACATGATGCCGGTGTCCAGGTAGATCTCGGCGTCGGTGCCGATTGCCTTGCGTACGTCGGGGAGGATGCGCAGCGGTGTCGGCGCCCGGTCGAGCTGACGTCCGCCGTGGTTGGACAGCACAACCGCGTCCGCGCCGGCGTCGACCACACGGCGTGCATCCGCGACGGTCTGGATGCCCTTCACGATCAGCGGGCCGTCCCAGATCGAGCGGAGCCAGTTGAGGTCGTCGATCGTCATGGTCGGGTCGAAGAGCTTGTCGAGCAGCTCCGCCACCGTGCCGTCCCAGGTGGACAGCGAGGCGAACGTCAGCGGTCGCGTAGTGAGCAGGTTGGCCCACCACGCCGGATGCAGCGAGGCGTCCAGAACCGTCTTCGCGGTGAGCGACGGCGGGATCGTGAAGCCGTTGCGTACGTCGCGGAGGCGAGCGCCGGCGACCGGTACGTCGACGGTCAGCATCAACGCCTCGTAGCCGGCCGCGGCCGAGCGCTTCACCAGATCCTCGCCGGCCTCGCGGTCCTTCCAGACGTACAACTGGAACCACTTGCGCGCGTCCGGTGCGGCGGCCGCGACGTCCTCGATCGACGTGGTGCCCATGGTCGACAGCGCGTACGGGATGCCAATCTGCTCGGCGACCTTCACGACCGCGCTCTCGCCCTCGTGGTTCATCATCCGGGTGAACCCGGTCGGCGCGAACGCGAAGGGCAGCTCGGAGCGGCCGCCGAGGATCGACGTACCGAGGTCGATCTCGGACACGTCGCGCAGGATCGACGGCTGCAGCTCCATCTCCGCGAACAGCCGGCGGGCACGGCGCAGGCTGATCTCGGCCTCGGCCGCGCCGTCGGTGTAGTCGAAGACCGACCTCGGCGTACGGCGTTTCGCGATCGCGCGCAGGTCCGCGATCGTCAGGGCCTTCTCCAGCCGCCGCTCGGTGGCGTTCACCGTGATCGGCTTCGGCCGCAGCAACGGCTTCAGCTCGGACCATTTGGGCATCTGGCGATCGGTCATCACAACTCCCGGCTCAATCTGTGGTCGGACCACACCCTACCCTGTGGTCCGACCACACCGATACAGTGTCCACGTGAAGAACTACGAGCTGGTCCTGCACCGGGTGGAGGCCGATCTGGCCGCGGGGCGGCTGCGGATCGGCGGGCGGTTGCCCGGGGAACGAACGCTGGCCGAGCAGCTCGGGATCAGCCGGCCGTCGGTGCGCGAGGCGGTCCGGGTGCTCGAGGCGATGGGGGTGGTGCGGACGGCGACCGGGTCCGGGCCGGAGGCGGGTGCGGTGATCGTGGCGGAGCCGGTGTCGCCGCTGACCGCGGTCCTTCGGTTGCATCTGGCAACGAATCACCTGCCGATGGGGGACGTCGTGCAGACGCGTCTGCTGCTCGAGTCGTGGTCGGCGCGGGAGGCTGCCGAGCGTGAGTTGGGGGCGGATGAGCTGAAGGTGGCGGAGGGGCTGCTGGATCGGATGGACGACACGGGGTTGTCGCCGGAGGAGTTCCATCTGCTCGATGCGGAGTTCCATGTCGCCCTGTCAGGGTTGGCCGGGAACGTGTTGATCGCGGCGGTGATGACTTCGTTGCGGTCGGCGATCCACGGATACGTGCTGGCCGCCGTACCCAATCTGCCGGACTGGGAAGCGGTGGCGGTCGGGTTGCGGAACGAGCATCGCGGGATCCTGGCCGCGGTGCGGGGTGGAGAGCCGGAGCGCGCGGCCTCGTTGGTGACCGCACACATCCGGGGGTTCTACCAGGCGGCGCAGCTAGCGCCGTTCGCCGACGGGGAGCGCGGGACGCCGGAGGCCGACGCTCAGGTGGAGTGAGGCGCGGGTTCTACTTTGGTTGGTGGTGGGGAGGGGCGGGGCCGCTTAGTCTCGGCGGCATGGAGGAGTTGTGTGTGCCGCGGAGGTCGGGTCGGTTGGCCGGGCTGGTGGCGTTGGGGCTGGTCGCGGCGATGGTCGCCGGGACGATCGTCGGACGATGGTCGGATCCGGAGCACCGGAAGTTCTTCGTGCTCGACATCGTGGTCGGGATCCTTTCCGTTGCGGTAATCCCGCTGCTGATCCGCCGCCCGGTGCACGGCGCGATCGCGCTCGCCGCACTCGCGGTCTTCTCCCCCGCCGCTACGCCGCCGTCGACCGTCGGCACGCTGACCGTCGCCCTCCGGCGTCCCTTCCGTACTGCGCTTCTGGTCGCGATCGCCGGCACTGTCGCACACCTGATCCAGGGCCTGTGGCAACCGATCAGCGGACTCCCGTACCTCTGGTTCGCCGTACTCGACGTCGTCGTCCACGCCGCTCTGCTCGGTTGGGGCCAAGCCGCCCAGGCCCGCCGCCAACTGCTGGAGTCGCTCCGTGAGCGCGCCGAGCGGGCTGAGGCCGAGCAAGGCCGCCGGGTCGCCGAAGCCCGCACCCTCGAACGCACGAAGATGGCCCGCGAGATGCACGACGTACTCGCGCATCGCCTGTCCCTGCTCGCGACGTACGCCGGCGCGCTCGAGTACCGCCCCGACTCGTCTCCCGAGCGCCTCGCGAAGGCGGCCGGCGTGATCCGCACCGGCGTACACCAGGCGCTCGACGAACTGCGCGAGGTCATCAACGTCCTCCGGGACGAGGACGTCTACGAGGGCCGGCCGCAGCCCACCTTCGGAGACGTCCGCGCACTGGTGGACGAGTCGCGCCAGGCAGGTACGACGGTCGCCTACGAGGACCGCGTCACGGATCCCACCTCGTTGCCCCCGGCAACAGGCCGGACGGCGTACCGGATCGTGCAGGAGGGACTGACCAACGCACGTAAACACGCCGCTGGGCGACCCGTGACGGTCACGGTGGACGGGCGACCGGGCGACGGCTTACGGATCGAGCTGACCAACCCGGCCCCGAACGGGATCACGCTGACGCCCGGAAGCGGGACCGGCCTGGTGGGACTGACCGAGCGCGTGCAGCTGGCCGGCGGGACGCTGGACCATGGGCAGATGCCCGGTGGCGGCTTCCGGCTCGAGGCCTCGCTACCGTGGCCCCCATGAGCGAAACCGCAGCGACGCCGATCCGCGTACTCGTCGTGGACGACGACGCGCTGGTCCGGGCCAGCCTGGAGATGATGCTCGACGGGACGAACGGGATCTCGGTGGTAGGTCAGGCCGCCGACGGTGACGAAGTACCGGCCGCGGTCGACGCGCACTTCCCCGACATCGTGCTGATGGACCTGCGGATGCCGCGGGTGGACGGCATCGTCGCGACGCGGCGGCTGCGGACGCGGACGAATCCGCCCGAGGTCGTCGTACTCACGACCTTCGACACCGACGAGAACGTGCTGCATGCCCTGCGCGCCGGGGCGAGCGGGTTCCTGCTCAAGGACACCCCTCCGGCCCAGATCGTCGAGGCCGTACGACGGGTCGCGGCCGGCGATCCGATCTTGTCACCGGCCATCACCCGCCGGCTGATGGACCGAGCTGCCACGCAGGCCGACGCCCACACGATCGCGCAGAACAAGCTCCAACTGTTGTCACCCCGTGAGTACGACGTGATGCTGGCGGTCGCGCAGGGGAAGGCGAACGCACAGATCGGCGCCGAGCTGTTCATGAGCCTCGCGACGGTCAAGGCGCACATCTCCCACATCCTCACCAAGCTGGAGCTCGGCAACCGCACCCAGATCGCCCTCCTCGCCCATGACGCCGGGCTCGCATAAGCTCCAGCGCATGATCAGGGTGCTGCTGGCGGATGATCAGGCGTTGGTGCGGGCCGGTTTCCGGTCGTTGCTGAACGCCGAGGACGACATCACGGTGGTCGGTGAGGTTGCCGACGGCGCCGAGGCGGTCACGGTCGCGCGCGCCGAGAAGCCCGACGTCGTGCTGATGGACATCCGGATGCCTGGAACAGACGGCCTTGAAGCGACGCGGCAGATCGGCGCCGATCCCGAGCTGACCGACGTACATGTGGTGATTCTGACGACGTTCGACCTGGACGAGTACGTGTTCGAGGCGCTGCGGGTCGGGGCGAGCGGGTTCCTGGTGAAGGACACCGAGCCGGTCGAACTGTTGCAGGCCGTCCGGGTCGTTGCTCGCGGCGATGCGCTCCTCTCCCCCGGTGTCACGCGGCGGCTGGTGGCCGAGTTCGCGTCACGCAGCCGGCAACCACATGCGAGCAAGGAACTCGACGTTCTGACGGAACGTGAGAAGGAGATCGTGGCGCTTGTCGGCGAGGGCTTGTCGAACGACGAGATCGCAGAGCGGCTCGTACTCAGTCCGGCGACCGCGAAGACGCACGTCAGCCGCGCGATGATCAAGCTCGGCGTCCGCGACCGCGCGCAACTGGTTGTCGTCGCCTACCAGACCGGGCTGGTCCGTCCCGGCTGGCTGGGTTGACCTTCCAGCTACTCGAACCGCGAGGCTGCTCGCATGATGCACCTCGACGAGATCACCGCCGCCGTCTCATTGGGCCAGGCCGGGGATCGTGAAACCGCCCGTCGCCAGCTGAGTGGATTGTGGGACGCAGTCGACGATCCGCAGACCCGATGCGCGATCGCGCACTACCTGGCCGACGTACAGGACGAAACCTCCGACGAACTGGAGTGGGACCTCCGAGCGTTGGAGGTGGTCGAGGACACCGCCTGGCTCCCATCCCTGCACCTCAACCTCGCCGACGACTACCGCCGCCTGGCGCAGCCACTGCAGGCGGACGAACACCTGCAGCTGGCCCGGAAACACCTCCACCTGCTCCCCACCGACGGCTACGGCGAACTGATCCGATCCGCCGTAGACCACGTAGCCGAAGCACTCGCCGCCGGAAACACCGACCGCCTGCCATCCAATCCCAGCAGCTGAGGCAGGGCCCGTAACGACAGGAGGTGTCGGTCCGCTCGCGACTGCGCGCCGCCTGAGCTCACCACAAAACACGCCGCATCAGCACACACCTCCTGTCGTTAGCACTACTCCTGCTGAGGTACGTGCGGTCACTCCCCCGAGGTGACGCGGCGTGGCGGGGTCGACCGCCACGCTCTTGGCATGGATGCGCTAGTCGAGGTCAGTGGACTGACGAAGAGGTACGGCGACACCCTCGCGGTCGATGGTGTCGATCTGACAGTGCTGCCGGGCGAGGTCTACGGATTCCTCGGACCGAACGGCGCAGGGAAGACCACCACGCTCCGGATCCTGACCGGGTTGATCGCGCCGACGAGTGGCGATGTACGCGTGCTGGGCGGGAAGCCCGGGCAGGCCGAAGTACTGGGACGGACCGGGTCGATGATCGAGTCCCCGGCGTTCTACCCGTACCTGTCGGGCTTGGACAATCTGCGGCTGTTGGCCGAGTACGCCGGGGTGGCGCGCCGGCGGATCGACGAAGTACTCGAGCTTGTCGACCTGGCCGATCGCGCCAAGGATCGGTTCTCGACGTACTCCCTGGGGATGAAGCAGCGGCTCGGGGTCGCGGCCGCGCTGCTGAAGGATCCGGAGCTGGTGATCCTCGACGAGCCGACCAACGGGCTGGACCCGGCCGGCATGCGCGACATGCGCCGGTTGATCCGCGAGCTCGGCACCGGCGGCCGGACCGTACTGCTGTCCAGCCACCTGCTCGGCGAGGTGCAGCAGATCTGCGATCGGGTCGGGATCATCAACTCCGGCCGGATGGTTGCCGAGCACAACGTCAACGAACTCCGCGGCGAACAGGAACTGGTGGTCCGCGCCGACCCGAAGGACCAGGCGCAAGCGATCCTGAGCCGCTTCGGCACCGTGCACCAGTACGACGACACGCTCCGAGTGGCGGTGGATTCGAGCCGGGCCGCCGAGGTGAACAGCGTGCTGGTCGGCGCCGGGATCGCCGTCTCCGAACTGCATATGACCGAGCGAGCGCTCGAGGACATCTTCTTCGAGCTCACCACCGAGGAGAAGGCCGATGTTGGGTAGCTACCGGGCGGAGATGCTCAAACTCCGCAAGCGATCCGCGGTCTGGGTGCTGTTCGGCGCCGGGTTGGTGCTGAGCCTGATCTTCGGCTACTTGCTGCCCTACCTTGCCTACACCACCGGCGACGACAGTCCGTCGACCGAGGGCGTACCGCGCGCCGAGGTACTCCGCGGCATGCTCCCCGAACGCGTCATCGACAACACGATCGGCGGCTATCCGATCTTCGCCGGCGCTCTGGCGCTTGTCCTGGGCGCGATCGTGATCGGCGGCGAGTACACCTGGGGAACGCTGAAAACCGTCCTCACCCAACGGCCACGCCGCGGCACGATTCTCGGTGCGCAGTTCCTTGCCCTAGGCACGGTGATCGCCTTCTGGGTCCTCGGGATCTTCGTCGCCTGTGCGTTGTGCAGCGTCGGCATCGCCGCCGCTGAGAGCGGTTCGATGACCTGGCCCAGCATCGGCGCACTCCTTCAGGGCCTAGCCGGCGGCTGGCTCGTCCTCATGACGTGGTGCCTGGCCGGCGCAGTACTAGCCGTTGCCTTCCGCAACGTAGCTCTGCCCATCGGCCTAGGCGTCGTCTGGATCCTGGGCATCGAGACGCTCCTGGCCGGGGTCGTCAGCAGTCTCCTACCAGGCCTGAAATGGCTAACCAACACCCTCCCCGGCACCAACGCCGGCTCGCTGGTCTTCTCCGTCACCACCATGACCCCCTCCGACGCCCCACCCGGAGTCCGCGACGCAGTAGGCGGGCCCCGAGCCCTACTAACCCTGTTCGCCTACTGCGCCCTCTTCACAGCCCTATCCCTCTGGACCACCCGCAACCGAGACATCACCTGAAACATCGCGCGTGAGCCGAACGCCAACCTGCACCCAGCGTGCTACGAGGTCTTCCACCGGATGATTCCAACGCGATATCGCGGCCCCGACCCCTTCAGCACCCGCCGCCGGAGGCGGCTAACAAGACAGGCGCCGCGGAGCGGTGTCCGTTTAGCTTTTGATGCCGGCGTGGACCAGGGCTAGTTCGCAGAACATGGCGTTGGCCCAGGAGAACCATTCTCGGGTGTACTGCGAGGGGTCGTCGACGTCGAAGCCTTCGTGCATCTGACCGGTGCCGCCGGTTGTGTCGCGCAACAGCTCCAGCAGCCGCTGGCGTTCCTCAGGCGAGGTGCTCGAGATGCCTTGCACAGCAAGCGCGATGTGCCAGATGTACCGGGGCGGCGTGTGCGGACTACCGATCCCCGCTGCATGCGTACCGCTGTAGTAGTACGGGTTCTCCGGGCTCAACAACAGCTTCCGCGTCGCAAGGTACGTCGGATCGTCCGCCGCCGCGTACCCGGTCAGCGGGATCGACAGCAGGCTGGGCATGTTCGCGTCGTCCATCAGCAACGCCTCCCCCAAGCCGTCCACCTCGTACGCGTACACCTGCCCATGCACGGGATGATCCACAACCCCGTGCCGCGCGATGCCGTCGTCGATGTCCGCCTTCAGCGCCTTGGCACGGTCGGCCAGGTCGGAGTCGCGCAGTACTTCGGTCGCGATCTCCTGCAGATACCCGAGCACCACCGACGCGAACATGTTGCCCGGAACGTTGAAGCCCAACTCGGTCGCGTCATCGCTCGGCCGGAAGGCGCTCCACGACATCCCGGTCGGCCGCGTCAGCCGCCCACGTCCCTCGCGCACCAGCGTGTCCGACGGCCGGTCGTCGAGCCGCTGGAACCGGTACGGCGACCTCGCCTCGTGATCCTGCTCCACGGTCCACAGCTCGACGATCGCCTCCGCCGCCGCACGGAACCGCTCGTCGATCACGTCCGCCCGGCCGGTGATCCGCCACAGCCGGTAGGCCAGCTCGAGGGGGAAGCACAGCGAGTCGATCTCGTACTTACGCTCCCACACCCACGGCGACATCTCGGTCTGGTCGGTCACATGACCCCAGCCGTTCGCCTCCTTGTTGAAGGCATTCGCATACGGATCCAGGACGACGTATTCGAGCTGCCGGTGCAGTACACCGATCAGCGTGTCCTGCAGCCCCGGATCGTCCTTGCACAGCAGCAGGTACGGGCGCATCTGTGCCGCGGAGTCGCGCAGCCACATCGCCGGGATGTCGCCGGTGAGCACGAACGTCGTCCCGTCCGGCAACTGCTGGGCGACTGCGGGCAGGTTGCCGGCCATCGAGCGCCGGAACATCTCCGCGATCACCTCGTCGCCGGTGGCCTGCTGAACAGCAGCAACGGCTCGGGCGAGGACCTCGGGGTCGATCATTGGATTGGCCGCGGGCGGTCCCGTCGTTCTTGTCGGCAACGAACCGCGACTCCCTCCCTTCGGATATCGGGGACTGTCGGTCCCGGCTGATTGGATCTACTGCATGTCCCGGTTCCGGCTGTACCCGACTCCCATGCAGCGGGTTGCGTTGCTGGAACAGTGCAAGCATGCCCGGTACGTCTGGAACCTCGCGCTCGAGCAGTGGTCGATGTGGACGCGCGACAAAGGAAGCACGCCTGGGTACGTCGAGCAAGCACGGCAACTGACCGATGCGCGGGCCGTGTTCGGCTGGTTGCGGGCGGGGTCGCAAACCGTTCAACAGCAGGCGTTGCGAGACTTCGCCCAGGCTGTCAAGAACTTTCACGAACGTACTCACGCGCGGCCGACGTGGCGCAAGGCCGGGCTGCACGAGGGGTTTCGCGTTGTCGGACCGCAAGCAAGCCGCCTTGAGCAGACCAGTCGTAAGTGGGCGCGGGTGATGGTGCCGAAGGTCGGCTGGGTACGACTTCGTGTGTCGCGTGCCATACCCGATGCAAAATCCTACCGCGTCACCCGCGACCGGTCGGGTCGCTGGCACCTCGCCTTCGCGGCGATCCCGCCGCCGATCCCTGCACTGGGGACTGGTGAGGTCGTCGGTATAGATCGCGGAGTGATCGTGGCTGCTGCGCTGTCCACAGGCGAACTCCTGGCCTGCCCTGGGCTGACGGAATCTGAACAGGATCGGCTCGAGCAACTGCAACGCCGTTTGACCCGATGCCGTCGCGGCTCGAAACGACGCCGGCGGACGCAGGCCGCAATCGCCAAACTGCACGCCCGCGCCAGCGATCGCCGCAAGGACTGGGTTGAGAAGACCAGCACCGGCCTCGCACGACGGTTCGACGTCATCAGGGTCGAAGACCTGCGCATCACGCAGATGACCAAACGACCCAAACCCCGACCCGACCCCCAACGACTGGGCAATTACGGGCCGAACCGTCGCCGAGCTAAAGCCGGACTCAACCGCGGCATACTGACCAACGGCTGGGGTGCGCTGGTACGTCGTCTGGAACACAAGGCTGCGGGGCGAGTCGAGAAAGTGAACCCCGCATACACATCGCAGACCTGCAGCAATTGCGGGCACCGCGCACCAGAGAGCCGCAAGAACCAAGCGGTCTTCCAGTGCGTGGCCTGCAGACACCAGGTCAACGCGGACGTGAACGCGGCAATTAACATCGCGGCCGGGCGGGCCGTCAGCGTACGCCGAGAGACGCCCAGACGGGTCTCGCCGAAGCGTGAACCTCAACTCGCTACCTCCGCGTAGCAGTTGGAATCCCAGCCCCCCATACGGGGCACGGAGGACGTCAACAACACAATCACCTTTCACCAGCGACAACGGAACTGCTCTGCAACAACAAGGAAGGGTTCGGCGAGAACGTCTGGTCGAGGACCAGGGTGGCGGCGCCGATCGCGCCGACGTCGGTGCCGAGCGCCGTACCCACGACCTCGAACCGATGGACCGCGCGCACCAGGAACCGGCCGTCCAGCGCATCGCGCACCGCATCGCAGAGCACCGGCGCAAGGTGCTCCCAGTGCGGACCACCGAAGACAACCCGCTCCAGATCGAGCAGATTGGCGATGTCCTCGACGACCTTCGCGATCCGCCCGGCCAGCGCCACGATGATCTCCCGCGCCACACCAGGACCGTCCGCGGCCAACGCGCACAGCCGGGCGAACGCCGCATCCACCGCCGGCCGATCCTCGATATCGATGCCTTGGGCAAGTACGCCGGCCGCCATCGCCTGCTGCACGAGATAGCTCGGCTGACTGCTCTCGCCAACGCAGCCACGCCGCCCGCAGTAGCAGACCGGACCGTCGGGATCGACGATCACGTGACCGATCTCGCCGACGTTGCTGGACGAGCCCCGGACGAGCTCGTCACCGATCACCAGGCCGGCGCCAACACCGGTCCCCAGATAGAAGAACAGGAAGCTGCCGCCCTGTCCGGCCCACTTCTCCGCCGACGCGGCGGCCGTGACGTCCTTGTCCAGCAGGATCGGCAGTCCGGTCCGCTCCCGCAGTTCGTCGCGGAGCGGGACCAGATGCCAGGCCGACAGGTTCGGCGGATCGACGACCACACCTCGCTCGACATCGATCGGACCGGGTGCCGCGATGCCCACGCCCGTGACCCGATCGCGCAAAGCACCGGAATCCGCGATCACTGCCTCGATCGTCTTCGCGATGCCGTCGATGAGTACGCCTGGATCGTCGGCGTCCTGCTCGACGGGTCGCCGCGCGACCACCTCGCCAGTGAGATCGAGCAGTACGACGGTCACCACGGACGGATCGAGGTGCACACCGACGGCATACTGGCCGGTGGGTTCGAGCTCGAGCAACGTCCGCGGTTTGCCCAGGCCCGCGCCGCGCAGCCGGCCCGCCTCCCGCACGAGCCCGGCGTCGAGAAGACGACGGGCGATGTTGGAGATGGCCTGGCCGGACAGCCCGGTCGCTTCGGCGAGTTCGACACGGCTCAGTTGCCCGCTGCGGCGGATCGCATCGAGTACGACGGCATCGTTGAAGCCGCCGACCCGATCGAGATTCGTACCCCGCCGTACGGTCACAGAGTCCCCCGGTCAGTTGGCAGTCGGGTCCGCACCCCACGGACGAGACCAGTCGTAGTGGAGGACCTGGTCACCCGCCCGCCAGGCGTTGGGTGTGGTGTTGACGAGCCAATCGGTCGGCTCGATCCCAGCCGCCGCACCACCACTGAGCGCCAAATGTATACCGTTCCGCAGCGCCTGGTCTGACCGCTCGGTCCGGGCTGCTGGATCGATCGACAAGAACAGCGCAGTGCCGGATCGGGCGACCAGGTCGAGGAAGCGCTCGTTGAGCTCCCACGGCGTCTGCGGTGTGCACGGAACGCAGTCCGCGTCCACGGCGAAGAACCGGTTGTGCTGCGGGAGCCGGAACGCGAGCGTGTTGACCCCCATCTTCCGGGTCCGTTCCCAGTCGCGCCCGGACGTGTCGTCACCGGTCCGCTGTACGTCGACGAGCCCGGCGGCGAGGTGGCCGACGGTGTTGCATCCGATCAGTACGACGTCCTGCGCCGCGGCACGGATCTCGCGGTAGAACGCGAGGATGATCTCGGCCGTCGTCCGCGAGGTGTCGTGGAGTTGCCAGCCGCCGCGGGTCAGCCGCGACCCCATCGCCGGTCCGAACGCGCCGAAGACGTCGTACGTGCTGAAGTCGTGCTTCACGAGTTCGAAGCCCCAGGACCGGAACCGCTCGAGGTCGGCCCGCACGCCGTCCAGGACCTCGGGGTACGACGGATCGAGCGCGCGGCCGGGCTTGTCGTGCGGTCCCTTCGACGCAAACGATCCGGGCTCGCGGACCAGGAGCGGCCGGAACCACAGGCCCGGACGCGCCCCGATCGCCTTGATCGCGGCCGCCGTACCCGCCATGTCGTCGAAGACACCCGGCGTACCGCGGTCCCAGGGCCCGCCGGAGCAGACGCCGCCCGGGTACCAGCCGTCGTCGACGACGCTGAACGGCTTGACCGGATGGCCGTCGGCGAGCTCGACGATCGTGGTCGCGTCCTGGAGGACGGCCTTCTCGTCGAAGTTCTCGCCGTACGCGTAGTACCAGTTGTTGGCCCCGACCACCGGCGCGGGCTCAGGTCGCGCCGGTAGTCGGGTGCTCATGGTGGCGACCGCTGCGTTCAGGGTCTGCCAAGGTGTGCCGCTGTCCTTGAATAGTCGCACGGTCGCCGCGGTCAGCGTCCGGCCCCTCAAGTGTGCCGGACCGCCGCCGTTGCGCAGGTCAAGCCAGAGCGTGAAGCCGTCGGCGTCGACCGTCCAGGCGCAGAACGCGCTCGGCTGCACGTCGACGCCTGCGCCGGTCGTGGCGCCGGTCCGCGGGTCGTACATGAGGAAGTACCACGGCAGCAAACGCTCGGGCTGGACGTGACGCCACTGCAGGTCGCCGTACGAACGCTCCCAGGCGTCGCCGAGGATCAGCGCATCCGCCGGCAGCTTCGAGGTCCAGCGGAGCGCAACGCGGGAGATCGTCGTCGCGGTGACGTCGACGGTCCCGTCGTTCCAGCTGACCTCGGCGCCGGCCGCGGACCAGGTCGGGCCCGATCCGACCGCGGTGATCAACCCGTCCGAGAGATCCGCCTGGACGAAAACAGCAGTCGGTTCTCTCACCTGGCTCCCTCGGGGCGGATTACTTTCCCCACAGACTTTAGTTAGTGCTTCTCGGGCCGGTCAAGGCGGCTACCGCGGCGACGAGACGGTCGACATCCGACTGGTCCGTGTACGGCGCGAGGCCCGCGCGGACCGCTCCGGCCGGACCGAGGCCGAGGACGCGAGCAGGTTCGTACGCGTAGAACGAGCCGGCCGGAGCGTTCACGCCCGCCTTCGCGAGATGCTCGGCGACGGCTGCCGTGCTGTGGCCCTCGAGGTTGAAGAGCAGGGTCGGCGTCCGGTTCGCGGCGTGACCGTAGAGGGTGATGCCGGGGATCGCGGCGAGGCGGGACTCGAGGTCGTCACGGAGGTTGTCCTCGTACTCCTCGACGAGCTCGAGAGAGCTGACGAGCCGCTCGCGACGGGTCGCGCCGGTCCCGCCGAGGCTAGCCAGGAAGTCGACGGCCGCGGTCGTGCCGGCCAGCAGTTCGTACGGCAGCGTGCCGAACTCGAAGCGTTCCGGTACGACGTTCGACGACGGCATGAGCTTGTCGGGCTTCAACGTCTCGAGCAGCTCCGGCGAGGCGGTCAGCGTGCCGAGGTGAGGCCCGAAGAACTTGTACGGCGAACACACGTAGAAGTCGGCGTACGCCGCGTCGACCGGCACGTGCGCGGTGAGGTGCACGCCATCGACGTAGATGAGCGCGCCGGCCTCGTGGACCTGGTCGGCCATGTGCTGCGTGTCGGGCCGCGTACCGAGCAGATTGGAGGCGCCGGTAACCGCGACCAGGCGGGTACGGTCGGTGAGGAGTGGAGCGAGGTCGTCGAGCTCGGAGGTCTCGGGGTCGAACCCGAGCCACTTGATCGTCGCGCCGACGGCCTCAGCAGCCTGCACCCAAGGGCGGACGTTCGCGTCGTGATCGAGCCGCGTGACGATCACCTCGTCACCCTCACTCCAGGACTTGGCGAGCGTGCGCGAGAAGTCGTACGTCAGCTGGGTCATGCTGCGACCGAAGACGATGCCCTGCGCGGTCGTCCCGAGCAGGTCGGCCATCGCCTCCCGGGCGCCGACGACGATCTCGTCGGCGCGGCGCTCGGCGGCCGTGAGCTGACCCCGGTTGGCGAGCGCCGAGGTCATCGTTCTTGCTACCGCGTCGGCGACGGCCTGCGGCGTCTGTGAGCCGCCCGGGCCGTCGAAGTGTGCCGCTCCCTCGTCGAGCGCGGGGAACTGCTTCCGGACCGCCACCACATCGAAGGCACTCATGAGCGTCATCCTCTCTCGCCCCTGACACCCGCCGCTACGTGCTGTCCATTACTCACAGCCAGCTGCCCGAATACGGATAAAAATCTCCGGAATGTCGGTGACGTAGTGCAGGATGTCAGGAGTGAGTACCGTTACGACTCCTGACAAGGCTCCGGTGCGGGCCTGGCTCCCGGTGATGCTGGCCCTGGCCGCGATCTGGGGCTGCAGCTTCCTGTTCATCTCGGTCGGCGTGCGGGAGTTGCCGCCGCTCTACCTGGCGCTCGGGCGGGTGATCGCGGGGTCCGTCGTACTGCTCGCGATCCTGGTCGTGAAGCGCGAGTCGCTCCCGCGCGATCCGCGGCTGTGGGCGCACTCGTTCGTCGCCGGTGCGATCGGCTCAGCGATCCCGTGGACTCTGTTCGGGTACGGCGAGGAGCGCATCCCGTCGTTGCTGGCCGGCATCTGGAACGGGATCACCCCGTTGATCGTGCTGCCGATCGCCGTGCTGATCTTCCGCACCGAGGTGTTCTCGGTACAGCGCGGTGTCGGGCTGCTGATCGGGTTCACCGGGATGCTCGTCGTCCTCGGCGCGTGGCGGGTCGACAGTGGCGCAGACCTGCTCGGGCAGGGGCTGTGCATGCTCGCGGCGGTGTTCTACGGACTCGCGATCCCTTACCAGAAGAAGTTCCTGGCCGGGACGACCCTGTCCGGTACCGCGCTGTCCGCAGCCTTGTTGCTGTGCGCAACTGTTCAGCTGGCGATCGTCGCGCCGATCGTGACCCGGCAGGCGCCGCCCGCGCCGTGGTCGCTGTCGATCGAGGTGGTGCTGAGCGTCGTCGCGCTCGGTGCCCTCGGCAGCGGGCTCGCCTTCGTGCTGAACATGCGCAACATCCGGCTGATCGGCGCGAGCCGCTCGTCGATGGTCACGTACCTGATGCCAGTCTTCTCGATCCTGGTCGGCGTGATCGTCCTGCACGAGCACATCACCTGGTACCAGCCGGTCGGCGGCCTCATCGTCCTGCTGGGAGTGGCGGTCTCGCAGGGCGTCCTCACCTCGCTCCGCCAGAAGCCCGTCGTCGCGGCCCAGGCGACCATCTGAGCGGCGGATCTGGGCCACTGACCAACCTCCGCCCGCGGCCGGTAGCGGGTGCCGGCTGAGCGTGAGCCGCGCCGGCAACGGCCAGTTGGTCAGTGGCGCAGATCCGGGTTCGGTCAGGCGTGGCGGCGGAGGTTGGGGACGGCTGCGACCGCGACCGCGGCGAGAGCGAGCAGCGTCCCCGCGACGACCGGCACCGTGACCGGCTTGTCGGCGACGGGCACGAAGACGTCGATGAACAGGCTCGCGATGAGCTGGCCGGCGATCGTGCCGAGGCCGAGTACGAAGACGCCGACGACCCGGACCACTGCGGCGGCGGCGCTGATGAAGATCACACCGCAGGCGCCGCCGAAGTACAGCCAGGGCTCGCTCGGGAGGTGTCGCGGTGCGCCACGAAATGCGAGATCGACCAGGAAGACGAGCAGCAGGGCCGCGAATCCGACCAGGAAGTTGACGACCCCGGCGGCGACCGCGCCGTACGCATCGGAGGAAGCGGTCCGCGCGACCCGGCCGTTGATGGCCTGCTGTACGGCGGTGCCGACGCCGCCGAGCGCGGGCAGGACCGCGAGCAGCAGGCCGTCGGGGTGACTCAACTGCTCCGATACCGCCAGGGCGACCGCGACCAGAGCGATCATCGCGCCGACGATCCGGATCGGGGTGAGCGGCTGCGGGCCGGCGGGTCCGAAGCCGAGACGGTCGACGACCAGGCTGCTGATCGCCTGCCCTGCCACACCGGCCACCAGGAAGACCGCGACGCCGATGATGGAGACAGTGATCGACTGCGTCGCGACGAGGAAGGCGCCTGCGAGTCCACCGAGGCACTGCCACCAGCGCAGACCGCCGTACCCGCGCATCGGTCTGCGGATCGTGCGCCAGACGTTGCCGAGTCCGCGACGTACAGGCGGCACCACGGCGGTCGCGATCAGCAGGATCAGTAGGCCGGTGCCGAACGAGATCAGTGCTGCGGGGATCCCGTCTCCGAGGATTCCGCCGAGTTCGCCGTTCAGCCGCGACTGCACCGCGACGAGCATGCCGATCCCGAACGCCGAGACGAGGCCGACGAGATGGTGCTGCCGGGTCGACACGGCGGGAGGCGAGGCGGTTGTTGTCACCTCACCATCATGACCGTCCAGCCAATAGCTGCTGACAGCAGGTCCCCATTACGACCGTCGGATCAGCGCCAGGTACATCGCGTCGGTGCCGTGCAGATGCGGCCAGAGCTGGACGTCGGGTCCGTCTCCCAGATCCGGTACGCCGGGGAACAACGCCCGTGCGTCTTCGAGGGACGCGTCGTCGCGGCGGCCCAGGACGGCGTCGACGACCGCGCGGGTCTCGTCGGGATGAGGCGAGCAGGTCACGTACGCGACCACGCCGCCCGGACGGACCGAGGTGATCGCGGAGTCGAGCAGCGCCTCCTGGAGCGGACGCAGCTCGACGACGTCTTCCGGCGTACGGCGCCAGCGGGCCTCGGGGCGACGCCTGAGCGCGCCAAGTCCGCTGCAGGGGACATCGGCGAGCACGCGGTCGAAGGAGCCGGCCGGCCAGGTCGGCTTGGTGCCATCCCCCACGAGAACCTTGTGATTGCCCGGGATCGCGCGCAGGTTCGAGCGGACCAGCTCGGCCCGGTGCTTGAGCGGCTCGACGGCGGTCAACTGCCCGTCGCGCTCGCGAACGAGCGTCGCCAGCAGCGCGGACTTCCCGCCCGGCCCCGCACACAGGTCCAGCCAGTTGGCGTCATCCCCGTCAACCTTCGCTGAAGCCAACGCGACCGCGACCAGCTGCGACCCCTCGTCCTGCACGCCGGCCCGCCCGGTAGCAACGGCTTCGATCCGGCCCGGATCACCTCCACCTTCAAGCACAGCGCCGTACTGCGACCACCGCGCCGGACTCGCCCCAGCCGCAACCAGCTCGTCAACCTCCGCCAGCCCCGGCCGAACAGCAAGCGTCACCCGAGGAGGCTCGTTGTCAGCGACAAGCAACCGCTCCAGCTCGACCGCCTCATCACCTGGCGGGGCAGCGCCCGGTCCGGCTGTGAGGGCGCGGTCGAAGGCCTCCACGACCCACCGCGGGTGGGCTTCGGCCATCGCCAGGAAGCCCAGACGATCCTCATCCGGTGACGGGGCGACCGTGTCGATCCACTGGTCCAGGGTGCGCTGGCTGATCTTCCGGAGTACGGCGTTGACGATGCCGGTGCGTTTCTGGCCGAGTTCGGAGCGGGTCAGCGTGACCATCTCGTTGACCGCGGCGTACGAGTCGACTCGCATGTTGAGTAGCTGGTGTGCGCCGAGGCGGAGCAGGTCGAGGAGTTCGGGGTCGAGGTCCGCCAACGGGCGGGAGGCGCTGCGTGCGAGGAATGCGTCGTACGTGCCCTGCCAGCGCAGCGTCCCGTGGACGAGCTCGGTGCAGAACGCCGCGTCGCGACCGGACAGGCGTGCATCGCGGAGAGCCTTGTTGAGGGCGAGGTTCGCGTAGGCACCCTCGGCCGTCACCTGCCGGATGACTTGAAAGGCAACCCGCCGGACCCGATCCGGCCGGACCTGCGGCGCACGATTGCGAGGAGACCGATCACTCACGCCTCCACCTCGCTGCGCTCGGTTCCGGCGTGAGTGATTGCACTGCTGTGCTTGTTGTTCACTCGCTACGCTCGCTCACAGGACGGACCCAGCCGATCGTCATCGGTCAGACGGATACCGCGCGCCCAGTCGGCCGCGGCCATCGGCTTCTTGCCCTGCGGCTGAACCGTGACCAACTCGACCGCGCGGCTCCCGGTGCCGACCTTCACACTCGACTTTGTTGCCTGCAGTTCGCCGGGCTTCAGCTCGTCGTCGGTCAGCCGGACGGCGAGCACCTTCAGCCGCTCGCCCCGGAACGTCGTCCACGCCCCCGGCGCCGGGTTGCACCCGCGCACCAGCCGATCGACCCGCTGCGCCGGCGCATTCAGATCCAGCTCGGCATCCTCGACCGTGATCTTCGGCGCGAGCGTCACGCCGTCGGCCGGCTGCTCCCGAGCCTCCAGTACGCCGGCCTCGATACCGTCCAACGTGTCGACCAAGAGCTTCGACCCCGACACAGCCAGCCGGTGCAACAGGTCACCCGAGGTGTCCGACGGGCCGATCGGCTCGGTCAGTACGCCGTACACGGG
This sequence comes from Kribbella pratensis, assembly GCF_004365355.1. Taxonomy (GTDB): domain Bacteria; phylum Actinomycetota; class Actinomycetes; order Propionibacteriales; family Kribbellaceae; genus Kribbella. The sequence goes on from NZ_SODP01000001.1 coordinate 2,930,748, forward strand.
TCCCGCGTCGAGCGCCTTCACGATCCGGAACGTGCTTGCTCCCGTGACGTCGTCGCACGCGATGATCGAGTGCTGAACCGGCGCGGCCCCACGCCACGCGGGCAGCACCGAGAAGTGCAGGTTGATCCAGCCGTACCGCGGGATGTCGAGCGCAGCCTGCGGCAGCAGACCGCCGTACGCGACGACCGGGCAGGCGTCCGGCGCGATCTCCCGCAGCCGGGCCAGGAAGTCCGGGTCGCTCGGTTTGACCGGCTTCAGGATCTCGATCCCGCCGAGCTCTTCGGCGTACTGCGCGACCGGTGAGGCGACGAGCTTGCGCCCGCGGCCGGCCGGCGCATCCGGGCGGGTGACGACGCCGACGAGTTCGTGGCGGCTGGCAACGATCGCCTCGAGAGCGATGACAGCTGGTTCCGGCGTACCGGCGAAGACGACTCTCAAAGACCGAATCCATTCGTGGGGTGGGGCGAGAGCTTGAGCTGGGGCGGGCCGCCCAGGCCGGACCAGTCGGCTTCGCGGATCGCCTTCATCGCCTGCTTGCGGGTCTCCCGGTCGAGGCGGTCGACGAACAGGATGCCGTCCAGGTGGTCGGTCTCGTGCTGGATGCAGCGGGCGAGCAGGTCCGAGCCCTCGATCACCACCGGGTCGCCGTACATGTTGAAGCCCTTGGCGATGACCGACTGGGCGCGGCGGCAGTCGAAGGTCAGACCGGGGATCGACAGGCAGCCCTCGGGACCGAACTGTTCGTCGGTCGAGAGCGACAGTTCGGGGTTGATCAGGTGCCCGAGCTCGCCCTCGACGTGGTATGTGAACACCCGCAGCCCGACGCCGATCTGCGGCGCGGCCAGGCCGGATCCGGGGGCCGCCTGCATGGTGTCGGTGAGGTCCGTGACCAGGCGGCGCAGCTCGGCGTCGAAGTCGACGACCGGCTCGGCCTTGGTGATCAGCACAGGGTCGCCGAACAGGCGGATGGGTTGGACCGACACAGACTCTCCACACGGGTTCCACGAGGCAGGACTGCGCAAGTCTAGTTGGCTCGTGGAGTGGATTCAGGACGGGAGGCCCCTCCCGTTTGTTGCCACAAGCACGTACTGTGGTCCCAGGCGTACCCTCAGTCACTGCCGTCACACGCCGCTCGGGAGACCCAATGCTCACTGCAGCACGGGGGGCAACTCTGATCCTCCTGGGTGCACTGCTTGCGCAGGCACCCCTCACTGCCCAGGCCTACCAACCCCGCGAGCCCGAGTACTCCGGGCCGTCCGGCGCGACCGCTCCCCCCACGTCGACGCCCACCTCTGCACCTACCTCGGCGCCCACCGTCGAACCGACCATGACGCCAACCGCGGCGACACCGACGGCCACGACACCGACAGCCGGGCCGACTGCGAATCTGCCGGTGGACGAGCCTGCGGCGCGGTCGTGGAGCGAGGTGGTCAAGCAGGTGACCGAGACGTCGCCGGGCGATCTGCAGGTGCGGTCGGCGGACAAGACCGAGCAGACCGAGTCCATGCTCAGGTGCTTCAAGCTCGACACCGAGAACTACTGCCTTGGTCTCGGCTTCGTCGACAAGCTGCCGACGGGCGCGCAGCTGCAGTCTCTCGTGAGCTCGCCGACCCTGCGCGCGGCGGACGAGGCCGGAGTCGAGCAGGACATCCCGACCGGTGACCTCACCCCGGCCGATTTCGTCGCCCAGCGTGCCGCGATGCCGAAGAGCACCCGGGTCGCCGCCGAGCTGGACGAGATGCAAGCAGCCTGGAACGGCCGCGAAAAAGCTCGCGAACTCCGCGAGCTGGTCGCCGCCCAAACGCCTCCCGTGAACCCGGAAACCCCGTCCGACGAGCCGACGACCCAGGCGACCGCGACGCCGACGTCGACTGCCACTCCTACCGCCACTCCGACTGCGACGGCGACGGTGGTGCCGACTCGGACCGCACCGACGGTCGCGCCGTCCAAGCCGGTGCCTTCTGCTCCGCAAACGCCGGCTGCTCCGGTGAAGACGCCGGCTTCGGCGTACATCATGAAGGGGTTCCAGACCTCGCAGGAGAAGGGGTACTGGTGTGGTCCGGCGACGTTCCAGTCGATCGACTGGGCCGACGACAACCAGAAGGACACCCAGGCGTCCTGGGCGAAGGACCTCGGGTCGACCACCGGCGGTACGGCGATCTCAGCGATGGTGAAGCAGACCAACGTGAAGACCGCCTGGCCGAAGTCCGCGGGCACGTACGTCGTGCAGAACGTCTCGGACTGGAACGCGCAGACGTTCTTCACCGTCCACCAGAAGCACCTCGGTGTGTACAAGGCCCCGGTGATCGAGCACGTGCAGCTGTTGAAGCGGTACTTCCCGTACCTCGCGTTCAACCACAGCGGCCACTACCAGGTCGGCCGCGGCTACGACAAGGCGAACGGCACGATCGCGATCTTCGAGGTGTTCAACGAGCGCCGGTTCAACAGCCGCGGCAACGTCACCGACGGCCCGCGGAACATCCCGGCGAGCGCACTGTTCAACGCCACCCTGGCCAACTCCTTCCAGAACATCGGGCTGTGATGCGTCGCCGTACGGTTGCCGCAGGCACCCTTCTCGTCCTGGCGCTGGCCGGTTGCTCGTCAACCACGCTAACCACCACGCCGACACCAACGCCGAAGCCGGCCCCCACCCCAACGCCGAAGCCGTCGGTCACCCCGACCCGGCCGACGGACAGCGGTACGGCGATCCCGGTCTGGGCGAACGTCCTGCGGCAACCGGTCGACGGCCAGCACCTCGTCACCCAGCAACACAAGTACGTCGTTACGCGCGGAAGCGACGAGGCGGGTACGACGACGATCGCCGACCGCACCAGCCGGAAGGTCGTCGTACGCCACGTCCCGACGACCGGTTTCGTTGCCCAGTCCCCCGTTGTGATCGACGACCATTGGGCCCTGATCGAGGACATCCGCTCGGACGGCCCGGACCCGGAGATCAAAGTCGTCCGCTACGACCTCACGACCGGCAAGGCCGCGACACCCGTCGGACTCCCACCCGTCTCCGAACCCGAGATCGGCGCCTACAACGGCACGTTCGCCTACAGTTCCACCGACGCGAAGAACCGCTCGTGCCTGATCGTCGCCGAGCTTGCCACCCTGAAGTCGCGCGCTGTGACCTGCGTTGCCGCCCCCGGGTACGTCGCCGATCCGGTCGTCTCCGCCGACACCGTCACGTTCAGCGAGATCATCGCTCCGGAGACCGCTCGCCGCTGCAAACGCATCCTCTCCGCTCCCCTGACCGGCGGCACGGCGAAACCGGTGCCCGCAGCAACCAACTGCATCCAGTGGAGCGGCGCGACCATCGCCGGCGCAACGGTGTGGTCCGAGGTCGCCGCCGCGGACCCCGACCAGTACCAGAGCAAGGCATACGTGCGCGAGTCCGGCGACTCCCCCGCCCGCCCGCTCGGCACCGTCGTCACCGACACGATCCTTGCCTGCGGCAACTGGATTCTGTGGGAGGTCCGCACGGTCAGCCCGGCCGGCGAGGAGACCTACCAGATCAACCGCTGGCGTCCCGGTCTCGCCAGCCCGCAACGGATGTACGCCGCCAGACCCGGCGTCGCGCTCACCCCGATGACGTGTCAGGACAACACGGTGTACGTCGAAGCGGCGCACCTCGCGAGCACGCCGACGTACACCGAGACGATCTCGGCGGCAGTCTGAACGCGGCTACCAGCGCGCGTGCCAGATCCGCACCCGGCCGAACCCGACCGTACCGGTGATCCGGATCCGCGGCCCGGTGCCGGTCGACCCGCGCGGCGGCTTGTACTGCGAGTCCTTCCAGGTGGTGTGCAGACCCTCGAGCTCGACGACCGCATTGCGCGGCACCCGGATCTTCGCGCCGCCGGTCCCGAGTTTGAGCTCGATGTCGACCTCTGGATGCTCGAAGATCGCGCGGGTCAGATCGAGCCGGACACGGCCGAACGCGGAGTGCACCTTCAGCGTCCGCGGCACCCGCCAGACCCCGGCACGGACGATCCGCCCGGACGCCGCGCCGATGGTCGCGGAGCGGCCCGGGTCCGGCGCCGGCAGCGATGCCAGGGCCCGCTGGATGTCCTGCCGGGTCCTGGCACCCAGCACTTGGTCAAGGCGCGCGTCCATCTCCTCATGGGTGAGGATCCCGTCCGTGTAGGCCTCCTGCACGCGTCGCACGGCGGTGTCGCGATCCACGTCCCCGATCGAGGGCGAGCGGTCTCCAGGTACGGACGTCACCAAACCACTGTAGTACCGCTACACGGCCAGACCGCGGGCCCGGAGTTGCGTCCGGAGGTCGGCCGCACCGGTGAAGACTTCGGCGTCGAGACCGACCGCGCGAGCACCGTCGACGTTGTACGCCATGTCGTCGGTGTAGAAGGTGCGCGCGGGGTCCAGATCGAAGCGGTCGATGAGGATCCGGTAGATCTTCTCGTCGGGCTTCACGGTCTGCTCGATGCCCGAGACGACCTCCCCGTCGAACTGCGTGAGGATCGGGAACGCGTCCTTCGCGATCTCCCACTTCTCACCGGAGAAGTTCGTCAGCGCGTACGTCGGCAGGCCGAGCGCCCTGATCTCGGTGAGTACCGCGGCGGTGTCCTCGAACACGCCCTTGACCATCTTCAGCCAGCCGGTGTCGTACGCCTCGATCCACTCGGCGTGCTCCGGGTGCAGACTCGTCAGCTCCGCAACGGCCTCGGCCCACGTGCGCCCCTCGTCCTGCTTGTGGTTCCAGGCCGGCGTGGCCACGTTGGTCAGGAAGTGCGACCGCTGTTCCTCGTCGGGAATCAGGTCGGCGTAGAGGTAGGTGGGACTCCAGTCCAGCAGCACGCCACCGATGTCGAACACCACCGCGTCGATCGTCATGCCCTCAACCCTATGAGACACGGCGTGGGTTGCGGTCGCGGACGTCGTGGTGACGGGTTCTCACCGCTCAACTCAGGCGGTTGCCGCGTTGGCTGCGGCGCGGGCGTGGAGCGCCGGCGCCAGCGAGTACTGGCCGATGAAGATCACCACACCGAGGACGGCGCAGCCGAGCCAGGTGACGGTGGGGCCGAGGTATTCGAGGGCGTTCGTGCCTGCCAGCGGACCGATCACGGTGCCGACGCCGAACGCCATCCCGGACAGACCCATGTAGCGGCCGCGCAGGTCGACCGGCGCGAGGTCGGCGAACACCGCGCCGATCACGGCGGCGAACCCGATCTCCCCGATCGTCCACACCACCACCGACATCGCGTAGCCCCACCAGCTGTGCACGACCGCACCGACGCCGAAGCCGAGCCCGACGACCAGCATCGAGGCCGCGAGCAGTTTCGGCCGGTCGAGCTTGACGAACCATCTGCCGAGGAACGGCTGGACGAGCACGATCACGACACCGTTGAGCGCGATCACCAGACCGTACGTCCGGGACGAGAGACCGTCATCCGACATCGCCAGCGGCAGGGTCGAGTAGCCCTGCATGTAGATGGTCGCGTAGCCGATCTGGATCAGGATCATCAGCAGGAACACGGTGTCGCGTACGACGACCGGCAGCAGCGCCCGGCGTACTGAGTCTTCTTCGGGCGCCGGGCGGCTCTCCGGCACCATCATCCAGATGACCAGGCCGGCGATCACCGAGGTGGCGGCGTTCACCCAGAACAGCAGGCCGTAGCCGAACGACGCGAGGACGCCCGCACTGACGGTCGAGACGGAGAAGCCGAGGTTGATCGCCCAGAACAGCAGGCCGTACGCGCGCACCCGCTCGGTCGGCTGCAGCAGGTCCGCGACCGTCGCCTGGACAGCCGGGCGGAACAGGTCGCTGAGCAGGCCGACCAGGAAGGCGGTCACCCAGATCAGCGCCATCGAACGGGCGGATCCGAGCAGGATCAGCGCGGCGCCGGTACCGAAGAAGCAGATCAGCATGGTCACCCGGCGTCCGGCCCGGTCGGCCAGCCAGCCGCCGACGAGTTGCGCGCACACGGATCCGGCGCCGACTGCGGCCGCGACGGCTCCCGCCGTACCGGCCGAGAGGTGGCGGTCGTGGGTCAGGTACAGGACGAGGAACGGTTGCACGAAGCTGCCGAGCCGGTTGACCAGCTGGCACACCCACAGCGCCCAGAACGCCCGCGGCAGGGCGGTGGGGGCGGCGGTGTCGATGGCGACTGCACTCATGGGATCAACTCTCGGGTCGATGCCGACCGTTGTCGATGATTAGGGTGAGGACTAATCTTGGCCGGGTGATCACGATCAGGCTGAACGCCGGTGACGTCGGGCGGATCCGGTTCGCGCTGTCGCCGGTGTGGGAAGCGATGACGAGTGTGCGGGCGTTGAGCAACAACACCGCGCAGAGCGTGCACGGTCCGTGGCTGCAGAAGGTCCGGCCGACGATCGCGGGTGACGACCTGACGTTGCTCAGGGCCCTGATTCCGCCGTACGGCTATATCCCTGATTTCATGACGCCCGCTCCCCCACGGCGGTCGACGAGTTTCGAGTCCGGCCTGGCCGCGATCGCCGCTACGCCGCACGAGATCGTGACCGACGAGCTCGGGAGGCTGCATCACGACACTCCGCACCCGCTGTTGCCGGAGCTGATCGCGAATCCGGCGAAGGCGCTCGAGCTGATCACGTCGGCGCTGGAGACTTACTGGCGCCGGGCGATCGAGCCGGAGTGGCGGCGGATGCGGTCGCTGCTGCAGGAGGACCTCGCGTTCCGGCTCGACGAGCTGGCGAGCGGCGGGATCGAGCGGCTGTTCCGCAACCTGCACCCGTCGATCAGCTACCGCGGCGATCGCGTCGAGATCGACCGCCCGTACACCTGCGACGGCGAGCCGATGGCCGGGCAGGGCCTGCTCCTCGTGCCGTGCGTCTTCACCTGGCCCGCCGGCCTGGCGGTGACGGGCGCGCCGCACGTGCCGACGATCACGTATCCCCCGCGCGGTCTCGGCCGCCTGTGGGAGGACCGCCAGGACACGACGGACTCACCCCTGGCAGACCTCGTCGGCCGCACCCGCGCCGCGATCGTCAGCCACCTGGACCTACCGATGTCCACCACCCACCTCGCCCACCAGCTGGGTGTCTCGGCCCCGACCTTGAGCGTCCACCTGAGCATCCTCCGCAACGCCGGCGTAGTCAGCTCCCACCGCGACGGGCGCACCGTCCTCTACCACCGCACTCCGCTGGGCCACCAGTTGCTCGCCGCCGCAACGCCCCTCGCAACCTCCGCTTGAGCGTGACGCCCGACGTCGCCCCTGCCCTTCCTGCTTGAGCGTATCCGTCCGGCGCATGGAGGTCGGGTGGTTATCCACAGGTCGCCGCTGACGGGGGTCGCCAGCGGCGGAAGTGCCGGGTTGCGGGAGTGCCGGGTTGCGGGAGTGCCGGGCGGCGGGTTGCTTGACGGCTGGCATGTTGTATCCGGTCAGCGGACCAACAAGCCGCTACCGGTGCTCCGGCAGCTGGAGCGTAGCCGACATGTGTGGCGGCGAGCTGGGCCGGCTCGTGTCCGGTGGTGCGGATCTGCATCACTGACCAAACCCGCCCGGCGGGTCTTCGCCGGCCGAGGCATGAGCGTTCCTGCTTGGGGCGGTGTGCGCTTGATCAGTGGCTCAGGTCCGCCCTCGCCGGAGCGGGTGGCCACTTTGTGCACCAGATGGTCAGCGTCGGGCGGCGAAAGCGCGTATCCGGTGCACAAGGTGGACCAAGGGCCGAGCGCGGGCCCCGGCAGGAGGTAGGGCGAGACCGAGGTGGGCGACATAGGAGTCGGAATCAGCCGAAGCTGGGTGGGTCTACCTGGATTCGGACTGTGCCGGGGTTTTTCTTGGTGGTGCGGGCTGATTGGGATTCTTTGAGGGAGCGGACCAGGGTTGCGCCGTGTTGGCGGGGGGTGCGGACTACGGCTCGGACGGTTTCTTCGTCGAGGTCAACGGGGCCAAGGACCTCCAGGCCCGCGGATGGTGGGACGAGGTCTCGGAGGCGGGTGATGAGGTCGTTGACGGACTCAGAGGGGCCGGTCAGTTCGGCCAGCTTGGCGGCGGGAGCCAGGCGGGCGCTGCGACGTTCCTCGATCTCGCGGGTGGCGTAGCCCTCGGGGCTCCAGCGGACGATGGCCTGGAGTGGAAGGGCGGACGGGTCGCCGACGAGGATCACGGTGCCGCCGTCGCGGGCCGATCGGACCAGGGCGGCCGCGTTGAACCATCGGCGTACGGCTTCTTCGGGAGCTCGTAGGTCGGGGCGGGCGAGCATCAGCCAGGTGTCTAGCAGGACGGCCGCGGCGTACCCGCCCTCGGCGACCGGCTCGGCTCCCGGCGTACTGACGATCAGCGCCGGCGCATCCGATACGACATCGAGCATGTTCTCGCCGCCCGACGTACGCACCACGACGCCAGGAAACGCCCGCCCCAACTCCTCCGCAGTACGACGAGCGCCGACAATCGCGGCGCGCATCCGGGTGTCGCCACACTCCGGGCACCGGTGGTCGACCGCCGGACGCCCGCACACACTGCAGCTCGCCGGCCCGGATCCGCCCGTACGACGCAACGTGCCGCCGCACGTCGAACACCGCGACGGCGCCCGGCACGTCTGGCAGACGAGGCTCGGTAGATATCCGGCCCGCGGCACCTGCACCAGCACCGGCCCGGACCGCAAACCGTCGCGCGCGATCTCGAAGACCCGGTGCGGCAGCCGCGCCGCCCGCGCGCTCGGATCACGCGCCAACTCGATATCCGACTCGCCCGCGATGTGCACCGACGGCGCCGCCGCGCGGATCACCTTCCGGTCGGCGATCAGCTCGTGCGCGAACCCCGACTCGATCAACGCCGCCGCCTCCGCGGACCGCGCGAACCCGCCGAGAACGGCCGCACAATTCTGCCGGAACGCCCGCAGCAGCAGGACTTCACGCGCATGCGGGTACGGCGCGCGCGGCTCGGCGTACGACTCGTCGCCGTCGTCCCACATCGCCACCAACCCGAGATCCGCCACCGGAGCGAACGCCGCCGCCCGCGTGCCGATCACGACCCGCGCGCATCCGCGGACTGCGGCGAGGAAGGCGCGATAGCGAGCTGTCGGGCCGAGGTCGGCCGAGAGCGTGACGAAGCCGGACGGGCCGAGGACGGCTTCGCAGGCGGCCGCCAGTCGCTCGAGGTCGCGCGCGTCGGGGGCTAGCAGCAGGGCGCCCCGACCGGATGCAGCGCAGACAGCCGCGGCCTGCGCGAACGCCAACGCCCAGTCAGCCCCCGGTACGGCGGTCCACACCGCCCGCGGCGCCTCACCTCGCGCGATCGCATCGAGAAAACCAGGCGGGTACGGCGACCACTCGGATCGCGAGGTGGACACCGGCGGACGCGGTGGCTGATCGCAGCGCAGCGGCTCCGCTTCCACCTTCGCGTGCCGCGGCGGGACCGCCAGCCGCGTGACATCCGCGAGCACTCCGGCGTACCGATCGGCGACCGCACGGCACAGGTCCGCGACCTCCGGCGTCAGCACCCGCTCGGGCGACACGACCTTGCGCAACCTCATCAGCTTGCCGTCGTGATCCGACTCCGCAAGCCGCTCCAGCACGAACCCGTCCAGGTCCTTGCCGGCAAAACGAACCTTCACCCGGGCGCCCGGCTGCGCCGCCTCGGCCATGTCCTCAGGGACGAGATAGTCGAACGGCCGGTCCAGATGCGGGAGGGAGACATCGACCGCGATCCGTGCCACCGGCAACGTCTCGGTGATCTCGGCCGGCTCTTTGGTCCGGGATTTGCGCACGGCGTCCCGCAGCAGCGTGAGTTGCTCCGGCGAGTCCGATGTCACCGGGAAACTCTAGTCCGCCCGGACGACAGCGCGCGGAACGCCGCGACCCGGCTGTGGACAACTGCCACAACCGGGTCGTCGGAACCGCCGTATTACTTGTTGACCGCGGCCTTCAGGGCCTCGACGCGGTCGGTGCGCTCCCAGGTGAAGTCCTCGCCGGTACGCCCGAAGTGACCGTTGCGGGCGGTCTGGGCGTAGATCGGGCGGAGCAGCTCCAGGTCGCGGATGATCGCGGCCGGCCGCAGGTCGAAGACCTCACGGGCCGCGTCGGCGATCTTGCTCACCGGCACCTTCTCGGTCCCGAACGTGTCGACGTAGAAGCCGACCGGCGCGGCCTTGCCGATCGCGTACGCGACCTGGCACTCGACCCGGTCCGCGAGCCCCGCGGCGACGATGTTCTTCGCCACCCAGCGCATCGCGTACGCCGCCGACCGGTCCACCTTGGACGGGTCCTTGCCGGAGAACGCGCCACCGCCGTGCCGCGCCATTCCGCCGTACGTGTCGATGATGATCTTCCGCCCGGTCAGCCCGGCGTCGCCCATCGGGCCGCCGATCTCGAATCGGCCGGTCGGGTTCACCAGCAGCTTGTAGTCGGTCGAGTCGATGTCGAACTGCTCGAGCACCGGGTCGACGACGTGCTTCTTGATGTCCGGGGTCAGCATCGACTCCAGGTTGATGTCCGCCGCGTGCTGGCTGGACACCACCACGGTGTCGATCCGGATCGCCTTGTCACCGTCGTACTCGACCGTGACCTGGGTCTTGCCGTCCGGCCGCAGGTACGCCAGCGTGCCGTTCTTGCGGACCTCGGACAACCGCTCCGACAGCCGGTGCGCGATCGTGATCGGCAGCGGCATCAGCTCCGGCGTCTCGTTGGACGCGTAGCCGAACATCAGTCCCTGGTCCCCTGCCCCCTGCAGGTCCAGTGCATCCTCGGACGCGTCCGAACGCGTCTCGTACGCCGTGTCGACACCCTGCGCGATGTCCGGCGACTGGCTGCCGATAGCGACCTGCACCCCACAGGACGCGCCGTCGAAGCCCTTCAAGGACGAGTCGTAGCCGATCTCCAGGATGCGCGACCGCACGATCCCGGGGATATCGACGTACGCCGTCGTGGTGACCTCGCCCGCGACGACGACCAGACCCGTGGTGATCAGGGTCTCGACCGCCACGCGGCTCTTCGGGTCCTCGGCCAGCAACGCGTCGAGGATGGAGTCGCTGATCTGGTCAGCGATCTTGTCCGGGTGACCTTCGGTCACGGACTCGGACGTGAAAAGGCGCCTCGCCACAGTTCTCCCTCGGATTCCTCTCGTGCCGCACGATTGTTCCCCACACTCGCACGGTCCCCCCATGCACCGACGGTTGGCGATGCATCTTGGGCAGTATGCCAGCAGTTTCCACCGGAATCCCGGTAACGCTCCGAATTCATCCAGAATACGGGATTGCTGATCATATTGTGGACATCGGTACCGGTTTCAGGCGTGAGCGCCGACCGCCACGTCGCCGAGTGTGAGCGATGGCGCACCACCGAGGATCGCTCCCAGCCGCTCTACCTCGGCGTCCAGGAGTTTGCGGCGGCGACGGTTCAGCGGGGTCAGTGCTTCGACCGTGACGTGCAGGGTCCGGCCCGACTTCTTCTGGTGCCAGACGCCCGCGACGATGCCGTCGACGAGCAGCAGCGGGTAGTTGCCGGCCTGCCCGCGAGCGGTCGCCCGGTCGAAGGCCTTGCCGGGGAAGAGCAGTTCCCTGGGGTAGCTGCCGACGCCGTACGCATCGAAGTACGGCAGCAATCGCACACCGTCGACGCGCTCGTCCGGGAAGTCACCGTCACCCGGGGCATACCATACGGTATGGTCTGCCAGCGTCGCGTGCGGTAGATCATCGAAGTACGGCTTCACGAACGTTGGCGTGGTCTTGAGCCAGCGGGCGAACTGCTGCGGGGTCGCCGGTCCGTAGGAGTACAGGTAGCGGTGCAGCAGCTCTGTCAGCGCCTTCTCGGCCGGGAGTGGTTCGAACGGGCGCAGGCGATGCGGGTTCGCGTACGTCATCAGCCGGCCGCGCATCGGGCCATGGCAGAGTACGCCGGCGTTCGCCGCAAGCGAGGTCGCCTGCCGCCAACGGGCCCAGGCACCCTGGAAGGCGGGAATCGTCGGCTCCCGCGCCCAGGCGCCGGTCCGCCGTACGACTTCTTCGGTCAGCTCGTCGACGGTCAGATCCTCGTGCGCGAGTGCTTCACCGATGGCGACGATCACCTGATCGATCTCGTCCTGCGACATCCTGATCGGATCCGGCTGGCTACCGACCGAAGGCAGCGCCGACAACGCCCCCGTCCACATCGGCAGATCCTCGAGCGGCAACAGATGGACAGTCCCCCGCGGCCCGAACGTCTTCACCAACTCGTCGTTCTGCTGCACCGTTCGGCGAGTCGCCTCCGCGACCCGGATCGCCACCGACGCCTCCCCCGCCGTCGCGATCTGCGCATGCGCCCCACACATCGCCCGTACGGCGTCGACCGGCGTACCGAACGGCTCGATCAGACCGTGCCGGCGCATCCGCCGAGCAACGATCGCGTCCCACCTGATCTCCATGTCCACGACCCTAGGCACCAAACAGGACACCTTCTGACCTCTACCCACCCACTCGCGCGCCGGGTCCCCAGCGCCGCGCGGCCCACTTTGTGCACCGGATGACCAAGAATGCGCGCGGAAGACGACCATCCGGTGCACAAAGTGGGCTTCGGTGGAGGGCGCGCGGGGTCCGGGGCGCGAGGCGCGAGGCGCGAGGGCGCGAGGCGCGAGGCGCGAGGCGCGAGGCGCGAGGCGCGAGGCGCGAGGCGCGAGGCGCGAGGCGCGAGGCGCGAGGCGCGAGGCGCGAGGCGCGAGGCGCGAGGCGCGT
>NZ_SODP01000001.1:2943496-3098381 GCF_004365355.1 Kribbella pratensis
GAGGTGCGAGGTGCGGGGCCGGGGGATGCGGGGTGCGGGGCGCGAAAACCTCGAGCCGATTGCGGTCGGTTGGGGCAAGCTGAGCAGCATGACCACGACCATCCGGACGGCGATCACCGACGCCGACTACGAAGCCTGGCGCGCGGTGCGGATCGCGGTCCTGCCGTACGAGCGCTGCCCGTCCGTCGCCGAGATGCGCGACCTCGATCGACCCGGACGGCTGACTGTGCTGGCCGAGGTCGACGGTGAGGTCGTCGGCAGCGGGCTGGCGGATCGGTCCGGCGACGGTGAGCGGGCGTCGCTGATGCCGCGTGTCCACCCGGACCACCGCCGCCGCGGCGTGGGCACGGAGCTGCTCCGGGTGCTCGCCGAGCATGGCGTTGCCCAGGGGTACGACATGGCGGGGGCGAGCGTCGACGACCAGGAGTCCCGGCTGTTCGCCGAGCGGTTCGGTTTCAAGGAGGCGAATCGGGAGGTCGAACAAGTCCGGCAGATCGGCGACGAGCCCTGGCCGGCGCCGCCGACGGAGTACGAGATCGTCTCGGTCGCCGAACGCCCGGAGCTGTGGACGGCGGCCTATCACCAGGTCGCGTTGCCGACCATCCCGGACATGGACCACTCGGTCGCGCTCAAGGTTTCGGCAGCCGACTGGGAGAAGGAGTGGATCAACGACCCGGCCGCGATGTTCGTGGCTGTCGCCGGTGACCAGGTGATCGGCGTGGCAGGGCTCAAGCTCGACTCGGATCGCCCCGAGCGTGCAGAGGTCGGGTACACCGCCGTACGCCGGGAGTGGCGCGGCAAGTCGGTCGCGTCGACCCTGAAGCGCACGAGCATGGCGTGGGCGGCCGACAACGGAATCACCGAGATCTACACCTGGACGCAGCGCGGCAACGAGTCGATGCGCCGCCTCAACGAACACCTCGGCTTCACCTACGGCATCGTCAGCCTCACGATGCGGGCACCGCTGCCTCTCCCGATCTAGGGCCAGTGGGTGGCGACCAGGTTCCAGATGACGCCGGCCAGTGCGTCTTTGCTGCCGGAGGGGACGGGGAGGGCGTTGCCTTCGCGGTCGAGGATTACGGCCTCGTTCAGGTCGCTGCCGAAGACCTTGCCGCCGGAGACGTCGTTGATGACGAGGAGGTCGCAGCCCTTGCGTTCCAGCTTGGCGCGGCCGAGCTCCAGGACGGTGTGGTCGGCGTCGCCGGTCTCTGCCGCGAAGCCGACGATGACCTGGCCGGCGCGAGCCCGGTCGTGGGAGATGGTCTGCAGGATGTCCGGGTTCTGCACCAGGTTGACCGCGGGCACGGCGCCGTCGGCGGTCTTCTTGATCTTGTGCTCGGCGACGTCGGCGGGCCGGAAGTCGGCGGGCGCGGCAGCCATCACGATCGCGTCCGCGTCACCCGCGCGGCCAGTGATCTCGTCGTACAGATCGCGCGTCGAGACGACCGGAACGACCTGTACGCCGGCGGGATCGGGCAGCTCGGAGTTGGCCGCGACGAGCGTGACCTTGGCGCCGCGGGCGGCAGCGATCCGGGCGAGCGCGTAGCCCTGCTTGCCGGACGAGGAGTTGCCCAGGTACCGGACCGGGTCGAGGTGTTCGCGCGTTCCCCCTGCGCTGACCAGAACATGCTTGCCGGTGAGGTCGGCGACCGACTGCCCGGCGGCGCGGGCCGCCTCGTCGGCGAGCATCAGCTGGCTGATCGCGAAGATCTCCGACGGCTCGGGCAGCCGTCCGCGGCCGGTGTCGGCGCCGGTCAGCCGGCCGACCGCCGGGTCGAGAACCGTGATGCCGCGAGAACGCAAGACGGCGACATTCGCCTGGGTTGCCGGGTGTTCCCACATCTCGGTATGCATCGCCGCCGCGAACAGGATCGGGCAGCGTGCGGTGAGCAGGGTGTTCGTCAGCAGGTCGTCGGCCAGCCCATGGGCGGCCTTGGCGATCAGATTCGCGGTCGCGGGCGCGACCACGACCAGCTCAGCCGCCTTGCCGATCCGGACGTGCGGCACTTCTTCGACGTTGTCGAACGGGTCGGCCGTCACCGGCTTCCCGGACAGCGCCGCCCAGGTCGCCGCGCCGACGAACTCCAGCGCGGCCGCGGTCGGCACCACGCGCACGCTGTGCCCGGACTCGGTCAGCCGCCGGAGGAGGTCACAGACCTTGTACGCCGCGATGCCGCCGCCGACGCCCAGCACAACGTTGGGCTTGTGCTTGACGGGCGCAGCGGGAACGACAGAGTCCCCCGGGACAGCTGTGGTCCCAGGGGTTTGCACTTCACCGGATCCGGACATCAGCTGACCCCGTTCCCGGTCGTCATTGCGAGTGGGTTACTCGGACTTCTCCGCGGCAGCGGCTTCCGCCTCGGCCTCGGGGTCGATGTCGGTGCAGGTCAGCACGCCCTCGTTGATCTCGCGCATGGCGATCGACAGCGGCTTCTCCTGGACGTGCGTCTCGACCAGCGGTCCGACGTACTCCAGCAGGCCCTCGCCGAGCTGCGAGTAGTAAGCGTTGATCTGCCGCGCGCGCTTGGCCGAGTACAGCACCAGCTTGTACTTCGAGTCGGTGCGGGTGAGCAGGTCGTCGATCGGCGGCGAGGTGATGCCGATGGCGACGGGCTGGTTGCCAGACAAAGTCAGCTCTTTCCAGAGATGGAGGGTGATCGAATCAACTTTACCAACTGATCGGCAGCCTCCCGAACCGAGGCGTTCACGATCGTCACGTCGAACTCCTTCTCGGCCGCCAGTTCCAGTACGGCGGTCTCGAGCCGGCGCTCGCGCTCTTCCTGCGTCTCGGTGCCGCGGCCGACCAGGCGGCGTACCAGCTCGTCCCAGGTCGGCGGCGCCAGGAACACGAACTGTGCCTCCGGCATCGTCTCGCGGACCTGACGCGCGCCCTGCAGGTCGATCTCCAGCAGGGCAGGCCGGCCCGCGGCGAGCTTGTCGAGCACCGGCTGCTTCGGCGTCCCGTAGCGGGCCGCCTTGTGGACGACGGCCCACTCGAGCAACTCACCGTCCGCGACCATTCGGTCGAACTCCGCGTCGGAGACGAACAGGTAGTGCACGCCGTGCACTTCGTTCGGCCGGGGTTTGCGGGTGGTTGCCGAGACCGAGATCCAGATGTCGGGGTATCGCTCGCGGATCTCTGCCGCGACCGTCCCCTTCCCCACCGCCGTGGGCCCGGCCAGCACGGTCAACCGCGCCGGGCCGGGATCGGCGGCCAGCGGCTCGTTCGCGACATTGTCAGGGTGCGTGGTCATCGTCACACCAGTGTCCAACGAGCCGGGATGGATTTCGGTCTGGCTCACACTGAATCACCCAGCGTCACTCAGCGAATTCGCGCTCGAGCGCGGCGATCTGGTTGGAGCCGAGGCCGCGCACCCGCCGCGTCTCGGAGATCCCGGCCCGCTCCATGATCTGCTGGGCTCGGACCTTGCCGACGCCGGGGATGCACTGCAGAAGCTGGCTCACCCGCATCTTGCCGATGACCTCGTTGGTCTGGCCCTCGTGGAGCACCTCCGTCGGAGACGCTCCCGAGTGCCGGATCCGGTTCTTGATCTCGGCTCGTTCACGCCGCGCGGCCGCGGCCTTGTCCAGTGCAGCCGCACGCTGCTCCGGGGTCAAAGAAGGAAGTGGCACCGTTTCACCTGTCCCGTTGTATGGCTTCGCAAGGGAACCTAACACGGCTCCAGCCCGCGATCAGGACGCGGTGAGCAGAGTCGCGGGACGGGCTGCGGATTCGAACGATCAGTTGATCAGTTCAGCGCCGGGAGGTCGACCTTGCAGCTGTCCTTGGCCTGGCTGCTGATGTTCTTGTACGCCGTCATCACGGCGCCGGTCTCCTTGCTGAGCTTCGCGAGCTCGACCCGGTCCGAACCGGCCGCCTTGGCCTTCTCGGCGAACGTGACGACGACACCCCAGTCGTCCTTGACGTCCTTCGGCGCGGACTCCTGGAGCTTCTTCGCCTCGTCCAGGATCTTCACGTAGTCGACCGGCTTCTGCGGGTCGACGTCGACGGCCTTGGCGGCGTACTTGGCGAGGTCGACGCAGTACGCCTGCTCGTCGGTGCAGGCGGTCAGCGCACCGCCTGCCGTCACAGCGGCGGCCACGGTCGCAATGATGGCGAGAGCACGTTTCACGGCTTCATCCTCGGGGGTCGGGAGGTCGTGTGCGAACGACGCTACCGGGAGTCACCAAATCATCCGAAACGAATACGTTCCGCTGTCGGACGATCCGGATGCTGCCAGGTACGGTCAGGTGCTGTCGCCGTGGCGCCGGCGGGACGGCGATGCGACGCCGCCCTGCCGGCACCGCGAGCGTCAGTTGGCGTTGCCTGCGCCCGGGAGGTCGATCTTGCAGGTGTCCTTCGCCTGCTTGGTGATCGCCTGCATAGCGGGGGTGATCTTGTCGCCGTCGCTCTTGGCGAGCTCCAGCAGCTTGTTGGTGTCGCCGTTGGCGTCCTGCGCCTTCTCGGCGTAGTCGATGACGGTCTTCCAGTCGTCCTTCAGATCGTCCGGCGCCGACTTCGACACCTTCTTGGCCTGGTCCAGCATCTTGCCGACGGCGTCGGAGTCCTTGATGTCCAGGTTCTTCGACGAGTCGACGTAGCCCTTCAGGTCACCGCAGTAGTCGCCGCCGGAGCATGCCGTCAGGACACCGGCACTGATCGTCACTACGGCCGCGAGGGCTGCCAGCTTCCGCATTCTGTTCCTTCACACGTCGCGCGGGAAGTCTGTGGCTCCCCGTCCGCCGACACCTTTCCGAACGCCGGGGTCATCGCGAGCTCCGGCACGCCGTGAACAAGATCGCACGGCTCGACTGGAACCGGGTTGTGATGTGGCGCGTCGTCGCGACCGCCGAACGAGATCGCGACCGCGTTCGCCGCGACGATCACCAGGATCGCCGCCCAGTCGACGATCGCCGGCTCCTGGTGCAGAACCACGAGACCGACCATTGCCGCGAGCACCGGGTTCACGCTCATGAACACACCGAAGAACTGTGCCGGCACTCGCCGCAACGTCAACAAATCAACGAGAAACGGCACCGCGGACGACAGTACGCCGGCCACCAGCGCGTACGACGCAGCGGCGAGCGTGGCGGGGTGATGCAGCAGCACGATCACGCCGACAGGAATATAAGCGAGTCCGGACAACGCAGCAGCGGCGGCCGAACCCGTTGCACCCGGCAACTCTCGACCGACCTTGCGGTTGAGCAGGATGTAGAAGGCCCAGCCCATCGCGGCCAGCAGGCCGAGCCCGATGCCCAGGTAGTCGGTTGTCGCTTGGGGTCGCGCCAGCAGCACCACTGCCGGCGCGGCGACGAGCGCGCACACCAGGTCGAGCACGCGACGTGAGCCGAGCAGTGCAACAGCGAGCGGACCCAGGAATTCCAGGGTGACTGCCAGGCCTAGGCCTACCCGATCGATGGCCGTGTAGAGGGACAGGTTCATGACCGCGAAGACCATGGCCAGCCCGATCACCGGGCGCCACTGGCGGGCGGTGATGGATCGCAGACGCGGGCGGCCGACCGCGAGCAGGACGATCGCCGCGACCCATTGACGGATCGCCACCACGCCCGCCGGACCGATCACCGGGAACGCGAGCGCCGCGACCGACGCTCCGACCTGCGTCGACAGCCCGCTCCCGAGCATCATCACCACTCCGACCCACCGTTCTCGCCTCACGAACACGAGAGTCCGCCCAGCAGGCGTCGCCACAAAATGCGGGCGCGCGGTGATCTATACGCTGGAGTCATGGATCTCGAGCTGCGGCACCTGCGCTGCCTGGTCGCGATCGTGGACAACGGGACATTCACCGATGCGGCGATCGAGCTCGGGATCTCCCAGGCCGCTGTGTCGCGGAGCCTGCTGGCCCTGGAACAACGGCTCGGCGTACGCCTGCTGCATCGGACCAGCCGCTCGATCACACCGACGACTGCAGGCGTCCAAGTCCTCGCGAGGGCCCGGCAGATCCTGGCCGAGATCGACGTACTGGTGACTGAGGCGACCAGCGGCCACACCCGGCTGCGCGTCGGGCACGCGTGGTCGGCGTTCGGCCGGCATACGACGGAGTTCCAGCGCCGATGGGCTGCCGCCCACCCCGAGGTCGAGCTGCAACTGATCCGCACGAACACAGCCACCGGCGGCCTCACCGAGGGTCTGTGCGATCTGGCCGTCGTCCGGAGCCACCTCGACCTGAGCAGGTTCGGCCACGTGCTGCTGACCCAGGAGCCGCGGTACGGCGTACTTCCGGCCGATGACGCGCTGGCGCGCAAACGATCGCTCACGCTCGCGCAGATCGCCGACCGGACGATCGTGATCGACCGCCGGACCGGAAGCACCACGATCGAGCTCTGGCCGGAGGACGCGCGACCGCGGATCGAGTTCACCCATGACGTCGACGACTGGCTGGCCGCGATCGCCTCCGGCCGCTGCGTCGGCGTGACGCCTCAGGCGACGACGACGCAGTACCGGCGGGATGGCGTCGTCTATCGCCCGCTGCGCGATGCCCCGCCGGTCGACGTGCACCTGATCTGGCGTCGCGAGGACCCGCATCCGGCGACTCAGGCGGCCGTCGAACTGCTGACGACGCTCTACAAGAAGTCCAGCGCCTGACGGCGATCCACGGCCTTCCACAGCGTGTCGCGGATCTGCTCGATGCCGCCGACGGGCCAGCGCTCGTAGAGCTGCAGTACGGCGGGATCCTGGAGGTCGGCTGTGAGCGTGCCGATGAAGTCTCCCCAGACGACCTTGAACGGCCGGCCGCACATCTGCTCCACACCGAGCTCGATCGGCGTGGTGACGGCCGATCGGTTGTGTAGCTCGGCGACGCCGCGATAGGCCGCCATCAGCGCCTCTTCGCGTTGCTGCCACGTTTCCGCCCGCAGCACCTCGCGCAGCAGCGGCGTCAGGGTCGGGCCGCACGACAGGCGGTTGAACGCCGTACCGAACCATTTCCGGTACGGCGCGTAGGTGCGCTCGATCAGGAAGCACAGTTGCATGAGGTCGTGAACGAGCTGCGCGCCGATCAACGCCGATCCGAGCTCGTCCCCGACGTACCCGGCCCGCCCGACCAGGTTCATCTCCGGATGGACCCGCCACCACGCGGTGATCATCAAATAGCGCCACACATCGTCCGGGTAGTACGCCAGCCGCTCGCGGACCGCCGCGAGACCCAAGTCGTCATGGAACACACCACCGGCCGTGTGCTGCCGAAGGATCGACTCGGGAAATGTCAGCCAATTCTGCGGCGTCAGCTCGGCGTCGATGTCGAACGCCAACTGGTCGCGGAAGTATTTGTGCAGCGTATGCACCTCGACCCAGGTCGGCCGGTCCTCGAACGTCGTCGGCACCTCCGGCTGCACTTCGACACCGTGATCGACGAACAGCAGCACCCGCGCTTCGCAGTTGTGGTCGGTCGACATCTCGTCGTCGAAGCCGAGCACCTCCGACCCGCGCCCCAGCAGCGCGGCGCTGTGCGGCACGTCCAACTGCGGCCGGACGACCTTCCGATAGAACCGCTCGCAAATCCCCAGACCAGACATGCGAAGGAAGATCGCATAACACCGGCCGGAAATTCAAGATAAACGAGCAAATCCCGCGAAAATAGCTCGCGGGATTTGCTGGTTCTTATTCTATCAGCGTTTAGTGCATTCCGTCAGTAGCCCAGCACGGTCCGGTAGGCATCGTTCGCCCGGTCGGCCGCGGCCTGCAGGCCGGTCGGTCCGGCGCCGAGGATCTCGCGGGAGCTCGACGGTACGACGTTGCGGACCGCCGTGCCGAAGACCTTCGTCAGCCCCTCGGCCGTGCCGCCTTGGGCGCCGAGGCCGGGGGCAAGCAGCGGGCCGTTGATGTCGAGGTTCTCGTCGGTGGAGCTGATGGTCGCGCCAACAACTGCCCCGAACGACCCGAGGTCGTCGGCGTCCGCGTTGAGTCCGCGCAGGCCGTCGAGGACCGCTCCGGCGACAGTCGGGCCGTCGGCGGTGCGCGCCGTCTGGAACTGCGGACCCTCCGGGTTGGAGGTCAGCGCCAGGACGAACAGGCCGGCGCCGGACTCGCGCGCCACGTCGATGGCCGGTTGCAGCGAGCCGAACCCGAGGTACGGGCTGACCGTCAGCGCGTCGCACGCCAGCGGACCCTTCTCGGCCAGGTACGCCGCCGCGTACCCGCCCATCGTGCTGCCGATGTCTCCGCGCTTCGCGTCGATGATCACCAGCGCACCGGCGTCCCGCAGCCGGATCGTGGCCTGCTCGAGTACGGCGATGCCGGCCGACCCGAACCGCTCGAAGAACGCGGACTGCGGCTTGAACACCGCGACCCGGTCGGCGAGCGCGTCGACGACGCCGTACGTGAACGAGGCCAGGCCCTCGGCCGTGTCCGGCAGGCCCCAGGCGTCGAGCAGGTGCTGGTGTGGGTCGATGCCGACGCAGAGTGGCCCGCGGGTGTCCATGGCAGCGCGCAGACGCGCACCGAACGGCTTGTTACGCATGTCGCTCCCCACTAGTTGGTTGCTCACGGCAAGCTCCTGTTGATGGCCCGGATCAGGCCGGGGCCGCGGTAGATCAGGCCGGTGTAGACCTGCACCAGGCTGGCGCCGGCGTCGAACAGGCGGGCGGCGTCGGACGGTTCGACGATCCCTCCTACCCCGATGATCGGCAACGCTCCCCCGGTCTCGTTGTGAATGTGGGCGACGGTCTTCGCCGCGATCTCCGCAAGGGGGCGCCCGGACAGGCCCCCGGTCTCGCGAGCCAACGGATGATCCGAGACGCCCGCCCGATCGATGGTGGTGTTGGTGGCGATGATTCCGGCCACGTGTCCGTCGGTGCAGACCTGGAGCAGCTCGTCGATCGCGGACGTCGTCAGGTCGGGTGCGATCTTCACCAGGATCGGCTTCGGATCGAGCCCGGCAACGGTCAGCGAAGTGGCCTCGGCGCGCAGAGCGGCGAGTAGTTCGCGCAGGTGGCCGGCGTCCTGCAGCGAGCGCAGGCCGGGCGTGTTCGGTGAGGAGACGTTCACGGCGAAGTAGTCGGCGTACCGGTAGAGGCGGCGCAGGGACGTCACGTAGTCCTCGACGGCGTCCTCGAGCGGGGTGATCTTCGACTTGCCGATCGAGATGCCGAGCGGGTAGCCGAGTTCGCCGTACGCCGCGAGTCGGTCCGCGAGCGCTTCGGAGCCGAGGTTGTTGAAGCCCATGCGGTTGATGACAGCCTCGTTCTCGACCAACCGGAACAACCGGGGCTTCTCGTTACCCGGTTGCGGATGCGCGGTGACGGTGCCGACCTCGACGAAGCCGAAACCGACCGCGGGCCACGCCCGCAGTGCGATCCCGTTCTTGTCCATCCCGGCAGCCAGCCCGACCGGTGACGGGAACGTCAGGCCGAAGACCGAACGCGGTGACGCCGACCTGAACATCCGGGCTCCGAGCGCAGGGCCGCCGGGGATGCGCCCCACCAGGCGCATCCCCTTCAGCGTCTGCTCGTGGGCGACCTCCGCGTCACCGCGACCCAGCCGGTACAGGACCGGTCGGACAACTCTCCTATACACCGTGGATCCTCGGCACCCAGTCCTGGAGCGACCGTACGCCGATGTCGCCGGCGCGCTGGGCCTCGATGCCTTGCACAGCGGCTGCCAGGCCCTGGACCGTGGTGATGCATGGGATGTTGCGTGCTACTGCGGCGCTGCGGATCTCGTAGCCGTCGAGGCGCGGCGAACCGCCCTGCGTGATACCGATCGGGGTGTTGACGATCAGGTTGAGCTCGCCGTCCTGGACCATCTGGACGATCGTCGGCTCGCCGTTCGGGCCGGGGCCCTGACTGCTCTTGCGGACGGTGACCGCCTCGACGCCGTTGCGCCGCAGTACGTCGGCCGTGCCTTCGGTCGCGTAGATCTGGAAGCCGAGATCCGCCAGCCGCTTGACCGGGAAGATCATGTGCCGCTTGTCCCGGTTCGCGACCGAGACGAACACCTTGCCGTCGATCGGCAGCGGCTGCGAGGCCCCCGCCTGCGACTTCGCGAACGCCGTACCGAAGGTGTCGTCGATACCCATCACCTCGCCGGTGGACTTCATCTCCGGGCCGAGCACGGTGTCGACCGACGAGCCGTCGATGGTCCGGAACCGGTTGAACGGCATCACGGCTTCCTTCACCGCGATCGGCGTCGTCGGCGGCAGCGTGCCGCCGTCACCGGTTGCCGGCAGCAACCCTTCGCCCCGCAGCTCGGCGATCGTTGCCCCGAGCATCACCCGGGCGGCGGCCTTCGCCAGCGGTGTCGCGGTCGCCTTCGACACGAACGGCACCGTCCGCGATGCCCGTGGGTTCGCCTCCAGCACATACAGCACATCGCCGGCGAGGGCGTACTGGATGTTGATCAGCCCGCGGACACCGACCCCGCGCGCGATCGCTTCGGTGGACGTCCGGAGCTTCTCGATATCCGCGTTCCCGAGCGTGATCGGCGGCAGCGCACAAGACGAGTCGCCCGAGTGGACGCCGGCCTCCTCGATGTGCTCCATCACGCCGCCGAGGAAGAGCTCCTCGCCGTCGAACAGCCCGTCGACGTCGATCTCGACCGCGTCGTCGAGGAACCGGTCGATCAGCACCGGGTGCTCGAACGCCTCGCCGCCGCCCAGCCGCTCGAGCGCGGCCGACAACTCGGCCGAGCTGTAGACGATCTCCATCCCACGTCCGCCCAGCACGTACGACGGCCGCACGAGCACCGGGAACCCGATCTCCTCGGCCACCGCCTGCGCCTCGTCCGCGGACAGCGCCGTACCGTGCTTCGGCGCCGGCAGCTGGGCCTCCGCGAGCACCTTGCCGAACGCGCCCCGCTCCTCGGCCAGGTGAATGGCCTCCGGCGACGTCCCGACGATCGGTACGCCGGCGTCCGCGAGCCGCTGCGCCAACCCGAGCGGCGTCTGGCCGCCGAGCTGCACGATCACGCCGGCCACCGGGCCGGCCTGCATCTCGGCGTACACGATCTCGAGCACGTCCTCGCAAGTGAGTGGCTCGAAGTACAGCCGGTCGGAGGTGTCGTAGTCGGTCGAGACCGTCTCCGGGTTGCAGTTGACCATCACCGTGCAGTACCCGGCCTCGCGCAGGGCCATCGACGCGTGCACGCAGGAGTAGTCGAACTCGATGCCCTGCCCGATCCGGTTCGGCCCCGAGCCCAGGATGAGCACAGCCGACTCGGTCCGCGGCGCGACCTCGGACTCCTCGTCGTACGACGAGTAGTGGTACGGCGTCTCGGCCTTGAACTCGGCCGCACAGGTGTCGACCGTCTTGTAGACCGGCCGGATCCCGAGCGCCTGCCGTACGCCGCGGACGACGTCCTCGGTCAGCCCACGGATCTCGGCCAGCTGCAGGTCCGAGAACCCGTGCCGCTTGGCCAGCTTGATGACCTCGGGCGTGAGCCGCGGCGCAGCCGCCACCTGCAGCGCGGTCTCGTGCAGCAGGTACAGCTGGTCCACGAACCACGGGTCGATCTTGGTCGCGTCGAAGATCTTCTCGGGAGTCGCACCCGCGCGGATCGCGTCCATGATGATCCGCAGCCGGCCGTCCTGCGGTGTCTTGATCTTTTCCAGCAGCGGCTCCAGGTCGCCGGCCGGATGCCCGGCCCAGGAGAATCGGGCCTCCGGCTTCTCCAGCGACCGCAGCGCCTTCTGCAGCGCCTCGGTGAAGTTGCGGCCGATCGCCATCGCCTCGCCGACGCTCTTCATGTGCGTGGTCAGCGTGGCGTCCGCGGCCGGGAACTTCTCGAACGCGAACCGCGGCACCTTCACCACCACGTAGTCCAGCGTCGGCTCGAAGCTGGCCGGCGTCTGCTTGGTGATGTCGTTCGGGATCTCGTCCAGCGTGTAGCCGATGGCAACCTTCGCGGCGATCTTCGCGATCGGGAAGCCGGTCGCCTTCGACGCCAGCGCGGACGAGCGCGAGACCCGGGGGTTCATCTCGATCACGATCAGCCGGCCGTCGGCCGGGTTGACCGCAAACTGGATGTTGCAGCCGCCGGTGTCGACTCCGACCTCGCGAATGATGCCGATGGCAAGGTCCCGCATGACCTGGTACTCGCGGTCGGTCAGCGTCATCGCGGGCGCGACCGTGACCGAGTCGCCGGTGTGCACGCCCATCGGGTCGAGGTTCTCGATCGAGCAGATGATCACGACGTTGTCGGCCTTGTCGCGCATCACCTCCAGCTCGTACTCCTTCCAGCCGAGGATCGACTCCTCGATCAGGACCTCGGTGGTCGGCGACGCGTGCAGTCCGGCGCCGGCGATCCGGCGCAGGTCGGCCTCGTCGTACGCCATCCCCGAGCCGACGCCGCCCATCGTGAACGACGGCCGCACGACCAGCGGGTACCCGAGCTGGTCCGCGGCGCCCATCACGTCGTCCAGCGTGTGGCAGATCACCGACCGGGCCACCGACGCGCCGAGCTTCTCGACGATGTGCTTGAACGACTCGCGGTTCTCACCCCGCTGGATCGCGTCGACGGACGCGCCGATCAGCTCCACGCCGTACTTCTCGAGCACGCCGTTCTCGTGCAGGGCGATCGCCGCGTTCAGCGCGGTCTGGCCGCCGAGGGTGGCGAGCAGCGCGTTCGGGCGCTCCTTCTCGATCACCTTCTCGACGAACTCCGGCGTGATCGGCTCGACGTACGTGGCGTCGGCGAACTCCGGGTCCGTCATGATCGTGGCCGGGTTGGAGTTCACCAGCACGACGCGGAAGCCCTCTTCGCGCAGGACCCGGCAGGCCTGCGTGCCGGAGTAGTCGAACTCGCAGGCCTGACCGATCACGATCGGGCCGGAGCCGATCACCAGGACCGACTCGATATCTGTCCGCCGCGGCATCAGTTCCGCCCTTCCATCAGCTCGATGAACCGGTCGAACAGGTAGGCGGAGTCGTGGGGACCCGCCGCTGCCTCCGGGTGGTACTGCACGGAGAACGCCAGCACGCGGCCGTCCTTGCCGGTGAGCCGCAATCCTTCGACCACGTTGTCGTTCAGCGACACATGGCTGACCTCGGCTGTGCCGTACGGCGTCTCGACCATTGAATCGATCGGCGCGTCGACCGCGAAGCCGTGGTTCTGCGCGGTGATCTCCACCTTGCCGGTCGCCCGGTCGAGCACCGGCTGGTTGATCCCGCGGTGCCCGTACTTCAGCTTGAAGGTCCCCAGCCCCAGCGCCCGGCCGAACACCTGGTTGCCGAAGCAGATCCCGAAGTACGGCTTGTTCTGCTCGAGCAACTGCTTCAGCAGCGTGGTCGGGTGCTCGGTCGTCTCCGGGTCGCCCGGCCCGTTGCTCATGAAAATGCCGTCCGGGTTGACCGCGAGTACTTCGTCCAGCGAGGCGGTGGCGGGCATCACGTGGACCTCGATGCCGCGCTCGGCCATCCGCTTCGGCGTCATCGACTTGATCCCGAGGTCGAGCGCGACCACGGTGAACCGCTTCTCGCCCTCGGCCGGTACGACGTACGTCTCGGGGGTGGTGACCTCGTCGGCGAGGTCCGCGCCGGCCATCGGCGGCTGCTGCAGAACCTTCGCCAGCAGGGCAGCCGGATCCAGGATCTCGGTGGAGATCCCCGCCCGCATCGCGCCGCGCTCACGCAGGTGCCGGGTCAACGCACGGGTGTCGATACCGGAGATCCCGACGATCCCCTGGCTCTTCAGCTGGTCGTCCAGGGACCGCTTGGCGCGCCAGTTGGACGGGACGCGGGCCGGGTCGCGGACGACGTACCCGGCGACCCAGATCCGCTGCGACTCGTCGTCCTCGTCGTTCACACCGGTGTTGCCGATGTGCGGCGCGGTCTGGGTGACGATCTGCCGGTGGTACGACGGGTCGGTCAGCGTCTCCTGGTAACCGGTCATCCCGGTGGTGAACACCGCCTCGCCGTACGTCTCGCCGGTCGCCCCGTACGACGTGCCGGCGAACGACCGGCCGTCCTCGAGGACCAGGAGTGCGGGCTGGCTCATCTTTGCTCGGCTCCGATCAGTGTTGCGATGGATTCGGTCAGGGCGGCGGTATCGGCCTTGCGACGCGGGCGGAACCCGGTGTCGAGCTCGCGGCCGTCGTGCGTCCAGGTGACCACGACCAGGCCGGACTTCTCCGCGGTCACCTTGCCGGCGATCCCGCGGTCGGTCCGTACGCCGGTCACGTGGTCCGCGGGGATGAACACATCCGTCGCGCCCTGCCGGTGGAAGATCAGGCCGGCCTCACTGACGGCCAGGTCCGCGATGCTGCGGACGCCCAGTTCGTGCACGGCGATCCGGTCCATCCAGTCGCCGGCGCTCGTGGTTGCGACGTACACGCCCTCGACGCCGCGGGTCTTGTCCTCCCCCGGCACCGTGGGCAGCGGCGCCAGGTCGGACTGCCGGGACTGGCGGTTCCGCCAGCCCCGGTACATGCCGAAGTAGCCCGCTGCCAGCACCAGCAGCGTGCCGAGAATGCCTAGGAAGCTCTTCACCGAGTCAGCTCACCGTCGAGCACGACCGGCACACCGCGGAGGAACGTCGCGACCACCTTGCCCGGCAGCGTCATCCCCTCGAACGGCGTGTTCCGCGACAGCGACACCGACTCGTCCGGTACGACGGTCCGCTCGACCCTGGGGTCGTACAGCACGACGTTCGCGGGCGCACCGGTCTCGAGCGGCCGGCCGTGGTCGGAGATCTGACCGATCGAGGCCGGGCGGTAGCTCATCCGGTCGGCCACCTCGGCCCAGGTCAGCAGCTTGGTGTCGATCATCGAGTGCTGTACGACGCTGAGCGCCGTCTCTAGGCCGGTCATGCCGAATGCGGCCGCGCTCCACTCGCAGTCCTTGTCCTCCACCGGGTGGGGCGCGTGGTCGGTGGCGACGATGTCGATCGTGCCGTCGGCCAGACCCTCGCGGACCGCCTCGACGTCGTCCTTGGTGCGCAGCGGCGGGTTCACCTTGTAGACGGGGTTGTAGGAGGCCGCGAGGTCCTCGGTCAGCAGCAGGTGGTGCGGCGTGACCTCGGCGGTGACCTCCAGCCCGCGGCGCTTGGCGGCGCGGACGATCTCCACCGAACCTCTGGTCGACAGGTGGCAGATGTGCAGCTTCGACCCGACATGGGCGTTGAGCAGGATGTCGCGGGCGATGATCGCCTCCTCGGCGACACTCGGCCAGCCGGTCAGTCCGAGTACTCCGGACAGCGCGCCCTCGTTCATCTGCGCGCCCTGGGTCAGCCGTGGCTCCTGGGCGTGCTGGGCGATCACGCCATCGAACGCCTTCACGTACTCGAGCGCACGCCGCATCAGCGCCGCATCCCAGACACAGTCGCCGTCGTCGGAGAAGACCCGGACGCGAGCAGCCGAGTCCGCCATGGCACCGAGCTCGGCGAGCTGCATGCCCTTCCGGCCGACGGTGACCGCGCCGATCGGGAACACGTCCGCGTACCCGGCGTCGCGGCCGAGGCGCCAGACCTGCTCGACGACGCCCGCGGTGTCGGCGACCGGGTCGGTGTTGGCCATCGCGAACACCGCGGTGAAGCCGCCCTTGGCCGCCGCCCGCGTGCCGGTCAGCACGGTCTCGGCGTCCTCGCGGCCGGGCTCGCGCAGGTGCGTGTGCAGGTCGACCAGACCCGGCAGGGCGATCAGGCCCTGCGCGTCGACGGTCGTCGTACCCGCGGGGGTTTCGAGGTTGGTGCCGACAGCAACGATCTCGCCGTTGTCGATCAGCAGATCCGCCACCTCACCGCCGACGACGCTTGCTCCGGTGATCAGGTATGCGGTCATGCGGTCTGCTCCTCTTCGTTACTACCTGACAACAGCAGATAAAGGACGGCCATGCGGATGGCCACGCCGTTCGTGACCTGCTCGACGATCACCGAGCGGGTGGAGTCGGCGACCTCGGCGCTGATCTCCATCCCGCGGTTCATCGGGCCAGGGTGCAGCACGATCGCCTCGTCCGGCAGCTGCGCCATCCGGTATTTGTCGAGGCCGTACCGCCGCGTGTATTCGCGGGCACTCGGGAAGAACGCGTCGTTCATCCGCTCCCGCTGCACCCGCAGCATCATCACCGCGTCGGTCTTCGCCAGCGCGCCGTCCAGGTCGTACGACGTCGCGCACGGCCAGCTCGTCATGTTGACGGGCAGCAGTGTCGGCGGCGCGACCACGGTCACCTCGGCGCCGAGCGTCGAGAGCAGCAGCACGTTCGACCGCGCGACCCGCGAGTGCAGTACGTCGCCGACGATCGTGATCCGGCGGCCGTCCAGCGAGCCGAGATGGCGGCGCATCGTGAACGCGTCGAGCAGCGCCTGGGTCGGGTGCTCGTGGGTGCCGTCACCGGCGTTCACCACCGAGCCGGTCATCCAGCCGGACTTCGCCAGCAGATGCGGCGCTCCGGAGGAGCCGTGCCGGCAGACCACGCCGTCCGCGCCCATCGCCTGCAGCGTCAGCGCGGTGTCCTTCAGGCTCTCGCCCTTGCTCACGCTCGAGCCCTTGGCGGAGAAGTTGATCACATCCGCCGACAGCCGCTTGGCGGCCGCCTCGAACGAGATCCGGGTCCGGGTCGAGTCCTCGAAGAACAGGTTGACCACGGTCCGCCCGCGCAGCGCGGGCAGCTTCTTGATCGGGCGGTCGGCCAGCGACCGCATCTCCTCGGCGGTGTCGAGGATCAGATTGGCCTCGTCGCGGCTCAGGTCGCCGGCACTCAGCAGATGCTTCATCAGCCCTTCGCCCCCTTGTCTGCGATCAGTACGGCGTCTTCCCCGTCGTACTCGGTGAGGTGCACCGTGACCCGCTCCACCAGCGAGGTGGGCAGGTTCTTGCCGACGTAGTCGGCGCGGATCGGCAATTCGCGGTGGCCCCGGTCGACCAGGACCGCGAGCTGGACCGCGCGCGGGCGGCCGATGTCGCCGAGCGCGTCGAGGGCCGCGCGGATCGTGCGGCCGGAGAACAGCACGTCGTCGACGAGGACGACGACCTTGCCGTCGATCCCGTCCGCGGGGATGTCGGTGTGTTCCAGGCCGCGGGGCGGCTTGAGGCCGATGTCGTCGCGGTACATGGTCACATCGAGTGACCCTGTGGGCACGCTCTGCCCTTCAACCGCCTGGATCCGGGCGGACACGCGCTGAGCGAGCGCGACACCGCGGGTGGGGATGCCGAGCAGGACGACCGGGTCGGCGCCGCGGTTCCGCTCGAGAATCTCGTGGGCGATCCGGGTCAGTGCCCGGGAAATGTCGGAAGCGTCGAGAACCTCGCGACCACTGTGTTGCGGCGGCTGCGTGAACTCGGGTTGCTCTGCACTCTGGGCAGGGCTCATCGCTACCGTTCCTCCTTTCCCGCCTCTCTGGACGGGTCTTTAAAGGACGTTCGGACCGCTTGACATGGTATCGGATGTGACACGCCGTCTTGACGCTGGCCTCACACCCAGAATATTGTTACTCTGTGTAATCGAGGGGGGTTTCACCTTTCGGGCCGTACCCTGCGGGCCGGACAAGACGAAACTAGTCGGAGGGAAGACCAGCGTGCCTAGCGAATACGCGAAGACACTGGGTGGCAAGCTACGCGCCATCCGCCAGCAGCAAGGACTGTCGCTGCATGGTGTGGAAGAGAAGTCCAAGGGTCGCTGGAAGGCGGTCGTCGTCGGCTCTTACGAGCGCGGCGATCGAGCCGTCACGGTCCAGAAGCTCGCGGAGCTCGCCGATTTCTACGGCGTGCCCATCCGTGAACTGCTCCCTGGTTCCGCCAGCGCGGCCGCAGCTGCAGCCGCTCCGCCCCGGTTGATCCTCGACCTGGAGGCTCTGCAACACCTCGACGCGAGCGAGGCGGGTCCGCTGACGCGGTATGCCGCCACGATCCAGGCTCAGCGTGGGGACTACAACGGAAAGGTGCTGTCGATCCGGCAGGACGACATGCGGACGCTCGCCGTGATCTACGACGAGTCGCCGACGACGCTGACCGAGCGATTCATCTCCTGGGGCGTGCTGAACCCGGAGGCGAAGGGCGAGGTCGAGGAATCGTCCGAGGCAGCCGGCGCCTGACGCCCAGCGTCAATCGCTGTGCCTGATCGCAGATGAAGGCACTAGACGGTCGGGGCTTGTAGCAGCTGGCCCGCGGCCGCCCGCCTTCTCCATCTGACCCAACAGAGCAGGACGAGCAACACCACGCAGTACAAGCGGCAGGTACCACCTCACCGGCCGCGCACGGGGACGCATCGGCGGCCCGGGACCGTACCGAGACGGTCACCGGGCCAGACACACAGAGGAACTCGGAGAGGGCTCGCCCCCCTCGTTCCTCGAATCTCTGCGCCGGCCGAGTCTGTCAGCCGGCCGAATCTCTCAGACGCCCAGTGTGGGCTTCAGCTGCAGCAGTCTCGCCAGCAGCCCGTTCACGAAGACCGGCGACTCGTCCGTCGACAGATCGCGCGCCAGCGCGACCGCCTCGCTCACCGCCACCACGTCCGGGACCTGGTCGTCGAACAGCAGCTCGTAGGCACCGATCCGGAGGATGTTGCGGTCCACGGCCGGCATCCGGTCCAGCGTCCAGCCCACCGAGTGGGTCTCGAGCAGGTCGTCGATCTGCTCGATGTGCTTCGCGACACCTTCGACCAGCGCCACAGTGAACTCGTTCACCGGCGGGTCGTTGTCGGCCACCCGGTCGGCCAGGGTGCCGCCGACCGGCAGCCCCCTGACCTCGGACTCGAACAGCACGTCCAGTGCGCGCTTGCGGGCCTTGCTACGGGCAGACATGTTCTGTTGTCAGCTCTCTCAGGTGTGTCAGGGCCTCAGGAGGTGACGCGGCCGAGGTAGTCCCCGGTGCGGGTGTCCACCTTGACCTTCTCACCAGTGGTCAGGAACAGCGGGACCTGGATGTCGTACCCGGTCTCGAGCTTGGCGGGCTTGGTGCCGCCGCTGGAGCGGTCGCCCTGCAGACCCGGCTCGGTGTACTCGACGGTCAGCTCGACGGAGGCCGGGAGCTCGACGTACAGCGGGAGGTCGTCGTGCACGGCGACGATGGCGTCCTGGTTCTCCAGCAGGAAGTGGACGGCGTCACCGACCACCTCGGGCTGCAGCTGCAGCTGGTCGTACGTCGACTTGTCCATGAACACGAACGCCGACCCGTCGTTGTACAGGTAGGTCATGTCACGCTTGTCGACCGTGGCAACGTCGACCTTGACGTCGGCGTTGAAGGTCTTGTCCACCACCTTGCCGGACAGCACGTTCTTGAGCTTCGTCCGGACGATGGCGCCGCCCTTGCCCGGCTTGTGATGCTGGAACCACACGACGGACCACAACTGCCCGTCCAGGTCGAGCACCATGCCGTTCTTGAGGTCGTTCGTCGTTGCCACGCGGGTATGCCCTTCGAAATTGATCAGCGGTAACAAGCGATTGTAGCGGTCACTTCCGGTTCCTCCGACTCCGCGGACCCTGAGGGCTCTACGCTGAGAGCCGGACCGTCCACGGGAGGAGGCCTGCGATGACCGGATTCATCATCTTCATCGTGGTGATGATCGTCGTGAGCCTGATCAACAAGGCCAAGCAGCAGTCCAACCGCGGCAGTGGGAAGGTGAATCCGCGCGTCCAGGCCTTGGTCGAGCGGATGCAGGCCCAGCAGGGCGGCAACCAGCCCACGCAGTTCCAGGGTCAGTACACCCACGCGGCCGGTCAGGGCGGTCCGACTGCACCTCTGCCGAACCAGCAGTCCACCTTCCCGCAGACCGGGAGCGCGCCGGGCAGTCAGCAGGTCGGGGCCGCGCTGGAGCAACTGATGCAGAACGGCCGCCAGCCACGTCATCTGGGCGAGCGGACCTCCCCGGGCCAGGCGGCACAGCTGCCGGGCGGTTCCGCGCAGTACCCGACGACCGGGGTGTACCAGCCGCCGGCCCAGTACCAGCCGGCGCAGTACAACGCGAATCCGTACCAGCCGCCGGCGCATCGCCCGCAGCAGAGCCGCCTGCCGGTGTCGAACCAGGACCTGGACGCCCAGGTGCGGACGCTGATGAAGGCGAACAACGAGGTCGGCGCGATCCGGCTGCTGGGCGAGCAGCGCGATCTGGGCATCCTCGAAGCGCAGAAGTACGCCCGCTCGCTCGTCGCCCCCAAGACGACTCCCCGCACCACCGACCAGGACGACCCCAGCCAAGACGACCAGAACGAACCGGACGAGGACGACCGGCGGTACGTCGGCTCGGCCGCGTTCGCGGAGTCGATCTTCAACCTCGACGACCGCGAGGAGAACGTCTGGGCCAGCGGCTGGGTCGACAAGCCCGAGCCGGAGGACCGCTCGGACATCGATGAGCTCTGGCAGACCGTCCGCAACGCGCCGCGACCCGGGACGACTCCCAGCTAATCGCGCTTGTCTCCAAGGGATTCCAGCAAGGTCCGGAGCAGACCGGCGAGCTGGTCGCGTTCCGCCGCCGACAGGCCGGCAAGCAGGTGCGCCTCCGTGTCGACATGAGTCGGCAGCACCTTGTCGATCAGCTTCAGCCCCTTGGCCGTCAGCGTGACCTGTACGCCGCGGCCGTCGGTCTCGCTGGGCGCACGCGTCACCAGACCACGAGCTTCCAGCCGATCCAGCCGCTGACTGATCGCCCCTGAGGTCACCATCGACGAGTGCATCAGCCCGGCCGGCGTCAGGCTGTGCTCCGCGTTGCTGCGCCGCAGCGTCGCGAGTACGTCGAAGGACGCGCGGTCCAGCTCGTACTTCGCGAAGTTCCGCCGCAGCTCGGCGTCGAACAGCGCGCTGAGCCGGCTCAGCCGGCCGATGACCCCCATCGGCGACGGATCGATATCCGGCCGTCGCGCCCGCCATTGCTCGAGCACCAGGTCGACGTGATCTGCCATCCGCCCAGCCTACTGCCGAATTGCTTAGCGCTGAGGGATTGCAAGTAGCTTAGCGCTGAGATACTTTACCTTAGTGCTAAGCAATCGAGTCTCTCTTCTTCTGGTCACGGCGATCACGCCGCTGCTCTGGGGTACGACCTATCTGGTCACGACCGAGTTCCTCCCACCTCATCGCCCGCTGCTGGCCGCGCTGCTCCGGTCGCTGCCGGCCGGCCTCCTGCTGGTCGCGATCACCCGCGTCCTTCCCCGCGGCAGCTGGTGGTGGCGCTCGCTGGTCCTCGGCACGCTCAACATCGGTGCCTTCAACGCATTGCTCTTCGTCGGCGCATATCGGCTGCCAGGCGGCGTCGCCGCGACAGTCGGTGCGATCCAGCCGCTACTGGTCGCGGTTCTGTCGGCCGGTCTGCTGCGGCAGCGTCTGTCGCTGCGCACTGTCCTCACCGCCATCGCCGGTGTGTTCGGCGTAGGCCTGCTGGTACTGCGGGCCACTGCACAACTCGACATGCTGGGTGTACTCGCGGCTGTCGGCGGTGCGGTAGTGATGGCGTTCGGCGTCGTACTCAGCAAGCGCTGGACGTCACCCGCTCCCCTGCTGGCGACGACAGGCTGGCAGCTGGTCGCCGGTGGACTGGTCCTGCTGCCAGTGGCCTTCCTGGTCGAGGGCGCGCTGCCTGACTTCACCCTGCGGAACCTGGCGGGCTACTCCTACCTGGCGCTGTTCGGATCCGCCGTCGCGTATGCGCTGTGGTTCCGCGGACTCCGCGAGCTCGCTCCGACGGAGGTGACGTTCCTGGGGCTGCTCAGCCCGGTGATGGCGACGACGCTCGGCTGGCTCGTGCTGGACCAGCACCTGTCCATCTGGCAGGCCGTTGGCGGTCTGATCGTGCTCGGCGCCCTCGTGACCGCCCAGGTACGCCGGAAGGTGCGGCCGACGCCCGCCGCCGAAGGTCCCGTCCTCGTCGCAGCCGGGGAGCGGTGATGAGGATCCTGGTCTGGGGTGCGGCCGGCGCCGTCGGCAGTCGAGTCACCCACGAAGCAGTTGCCCGCGGCCACCAAGTCACCGCCGTCGGCCGCTCGGGTCCGGTGCGGGGTGACGCGGCTGATCCCGAAGATGTCGCACGGCTGAGCGCCGGGCACGACGTGGTGATCAGCGCGACCCGACCGCGTCCTGGACAGGAAAGCGAGCTCGTCGCTGCTGCCAAGGGACTGCTGATCGGACTGCGTGGCAGCGGCATCCGGCTGATCCTGGTCGGCGGTGCAGCCAGTCTGATCGTGCCCGGGACCGAAGTGCAGTTGGTCGATTCACCGAACTTCCCGGTCGACCTGCGCCCGATCGCCCTAGCCTGCAACGAGCAGTACGACGTCGTGCGGGCAGCCGGCGGCTGCGACTGGACGTACGTGAGCCCGCCCGCGCTGCTCGAGCCGGGCGAGCGGACCGGGCGCTATCGGCAGGGCTACGACCATCTGGTGATCGATGCGCAGGGCAACTCGACGATCTCGCTGGAAGACTTCGCGATCGCGCTCGTCGACGAGGCCGAGCGAGCCGAACACGTCCGGCAGCGTTTCACCGTCGGGTATTAGACAGCCGGCCCCCGCTGCTTGGCGAGGGCCGGCTGCTTCAGGTCTTTCAGATAAGACCTTGGCGCAGTGCGTACGCGACGGCGTGTGTGCGGTTCTTCAGCTGGAGCCGGCTGGTCACGTCGTGCAGGACGTTCTTCACCGTTCGCTCCGAGTAGGACAGCTCACGAGCGATCTCCTGCGTGTCCTTGCCGTCGGCCACCAACCGCAGTACCTGCGTCTCGCGGTCGGACAGACCGGTGTGGGACGAGCCGATGTGAGACAGGCCGGTGTGGGACAGCCCCCGTGGTGCCGGGACTTGCCGCTGCATCCCCGGCACCTGGCCCAGCAACCGGCCAAGGAGGTCCGGCGGCAGGCTGCCGTCCCCGGCAGCGGCAGCCTTCACCAGGTGCACGATCCGGTCAGCGGTCGCCTCGGTCCGGCGCAGTACGCCGGACACCCCCAGCTCCACAGCGGTCATCAGCGCGTCGTCGTCGATCGCGCTGCCGATCAGCACGGTTCGGCGGCAACCGCGCTGGGTGGCCGCCCGCAGTACCTGGACAGCGCCCGCGTCCAGCGCGTCGACGGCGATCAACGCCACCACTGGCGGGGTGGTGCGCTGGTCACCTGACCGCGTGGGACCGGGCAGGCCGGGCAGCCCGGTCAGCCGAGCGACGAGGTCGGTGTCGTCGATCAGGCTGATCTCCGGGCACTGCCGGAGCGTGTGCACCAACCCGAACTGCGACAGCGGGTCCAGCGCCTTGACCCAGACCGGAATCCGGTGCTGCCCATTGATCGGTGTCGTCATACCCGCCACTCCCCCGAGGTGTTGTGAAATCTGCCCACAACCACCTGATGCCCGAAAGGGCAGTTTGGTTATGAATCCAGGCTGGTGAGTGCGCGGAGCGCTAGCCGGTAGGAGTCCAGGCCGAAGCCGGCGATGGTCCCGGTCGCCACACCGGCGACGACGCTGGTGTGCCGGAACTCCTCGCGGGTGGCGGGGTTGGTGAGATGGACCTCGATCAGCGGAGCCGTCCGCTGCGCGATCGCGTCGCGCAGGGCGTACGAGTAGTGCGTGAACGCTGCCGGGTTCAGTACGACGGGAATCCGGTCGTCGGCCGCCTCGTGCAGCCAGCCGACCAGCTCCGCCTCGTCGTCGGTCTGCCGCACCTCGACCTCGAAGCCGAGCTCGGCGCCGGTCTTCTCGCACACCCCGACCAGCTCGGCGAACGTCGTCGTACCGTACTTCTCCGGCTCGCGGGAGCCCAGGCGCCCGAGGTTCGGTCCGTTCAGCACCAGCACTCGCCTGCTCGCATCCGTCACAGCAGTCACCCTATCGGCAGCCCGTCAAAGGCCGTCTCCGCTTCGGTCACCGCGTCCAGGTAGCGGTCCGCGGCACGTTGGCCGGCGGTGATGACCTCCCAGTTGCGGCGGGACAGGACTCGCTGGACGGAAACCACTTGGGCAGCCAGGAGTTCGCCCGTGAGATCACCTCCAAGAGCTTCGGCGAGTGCGCGCTCGTCGTCGTCCATGAACTGGTGGAGCCGCGTCGTCAGGGCGGGTGTGGTGAAGACGAGCCTGTAGTAAGCAAGGACCTGCGGGTGGTCGTTCAGGCCGGTGATCGGGTCGCGGGCGGTCAATCCGGCGAGGAAGTGCTCGCGGAGCGCCTGGACCGGTGGGACTCCGGCAGCGGTCACGACCCGCGCCGACTCGTGGCGGTGGTCGGCGATCCGGTGCAGGACGAGGTCCTGCTTGGTCGGGAAGTACTTGAACAGGGTCGGTTTGGAGACGTTGGCCGCTTCGGCGATGTCGGTCACCGACACCTCGTCGAAACCTCGCTTCAGGAACAGCGCGATGGCCGCTTCGGACAGGGCGTCGTACGTCTGCTGCTTCTTGCGCTCGCGAAGTCCGGTCACGGTCATGATGTTAACCTAGGCAAAAGATTGACCGGGTTAATCTTTCGCGGAGGGGTGGATGCGGGATCTGGTTTCGGAGCGCGAGTACGCCGAGCGCTGCTGGGCGGCACTGCGGCGGATGGTGGCCGGCGCGCGGGAGAACGTGGCGATCGGCGAGCACACCTGGGGCGACCGGTACACGGCGGAGCGGCTGGGGTTCTATCTGAAGACGCTCGCGCGGGACATGGGCGAGGAGGGCGACAACCCGCCGTTCTTCGGTGTGATCGCCTACGGCGCCGCCGACTCAGGTGCCGGTGAGCACAGTCGGCAGACGTACTACCTCGGGCGGCGGCACATCTCGGATGCGATCGGCCGGCCGCCGATGGTGATCGACTGGCGCGCGCCGGTGTCGGCCGCCTTCTACCAGGCGTCCGCGGTCGAGCCGCGCGGGATCGAGACCCGCCGCCGGTTCGGCTGGTCGGGTCAGACCCTGACGAGCTTCGAGGACGAGCGCCTGTCCGCGGGCGAGCAGGCAGACAGCAAGCTGGTACGCCGTGAGATCGAGCGCGCCCGTGTCGGCCCGATGCGGGACATCGTCGCGACGATCCAGCCGGAGCAGGACACGCTGGTGCGGACCGACCTCGACGTCTCGGTCTGCGTCCAAGGCGCCCCCGGGACCGGGAAGACGGCGGTCGGCCTGCACCGGGCGGCGTACCTCCTGTACGCACACCGGTCCCGCTTGACGCGCAACGGCGTACTCGTGCTTGGTCCGAACCGGGCGTTCCTGCACTACATCTCCGCCGTACTCCCGACGCTGGGCGAGGTGGACGTCGAGCAGACGACGATCGAGCAGCTGCTGGATCGCGAGGTCCGGGCGACCGACACGCACGCCGCCGCTTCGGTGAAGCACGACGTGCGGATGGCCGACGTACTGCGGAAGGCGGTGTACGCGCGGATCGGTCGCCCGTCGCGGCCAGTCGTGGTGAGTGACGAGTCGTACAAGTGGCGGGTCAACCACCACGAGTTCGCCCAGATGGTGGTGGAGGCCGAGGCGGATGCGACGACGTACCTCACCGGTCGCGAGCGGGTGATCGCGCGGATCGTCGCGGCGTTGCAGCGGCAGGCGGAGGCTCGCGGGCAGAACTGCAACGGGGTTTGGCAGCGTCGAATGTCGCGGGCGGTGACGCCGGACGTCGAGGCGGTGTGGCCGCAGCTGAAGGCGGACGAGGTGCTGGCCGAGGTGCTGAGCGATCCTTCAGCTGCCGCGGACGGGATCCTGACCGCGGACGAGCAGGACGCCATCAGGTGGCCGAGGTCGCGGAAGGCGAAGAGCGCACGGTGGACGGCGGCGGACGCAGTACTGCTCGACGAGGTGAGTGCGTTGCTCGAGCGCGGGCCGACGTACGGGCATGTCATCGTGGACGAGGCGCAGGACCTCTCCCCCATGCAGTGCCGTGCGATCGCACGGCGTAGCGAGCACAGTTCGCTGACCGTGCTCGGCGACCTGGCTCAAGGTACGGCGGCCTGGGCCGCGACCGACTGGCTCACCCAGCTTGGCCATCTCGGGAAACCGACGGCGGAGATAGTTGCCCTGAGCACCGGGTATCGCGTGCCCGCCGCTGTCGTCGAGTTGGCGAACCGTCTGCTGGCTTCCCTGGATGTCGACGTCCCACCAACGACGTCGTTCCGCTCCGACGGCGAGCTGACCATCACCCGCGTCGACGACCTCCCGGCCGCGGTTGTCGAGAGCGTGCAGCGGGCGCTCGCTCAGGAAGGCTCGGTCGGCGTGATCGCGACCGACCATGAACTGCCGGCGCTGACCGAAGCATTGAAGACGGCAGGGATCAACGTGGTCGCAGCCGATGGTGACGGCCGGGTGACAGTCGTACCGGCGAGCCTGGCCAAGGGGCTCGAGTACGACCATGTGATCGCGGTCGAGCCGGCCGACATCGTCGCATCCGAACCCCACGGCCTCAATCGGCTCTACGTCGTCCTCACCAGAGCGGTCTCACGGCTCGACGTACTGCACCAGCGACCGCTCCCATCTGAGCTGAGCTAGGCACTCCAGGGAGCGCCAGGCCCGCCCATGCGTTGGGCGTACGGCGTGCCGGGAGCCAGCTCGCCGCGGCGGATCGGCTTGCCGGTGAAGGCTGAGGCGTAGATCGCGGCGGCCAGTTCGAGCGTGTTGCGGGCCTCCGCGAGGGTGACCGGAGTTGCCGTGCCGGCCTCCTTGGCGTCCAGGATCGCGGCCAGCTGGGCGGTGTGGCCACTCGGTACGTCGGGGAGGTCCGCGGACCACGCGTCGGCGATCTCCTCATGGCCGGGCGCCGGCGTGACAGTCCAGTCTGGGTTCTTGTAGCCGTACAGGTGTTCCAGCTCGACCGTCGCGTTCGCGCAGTCGAAGCGGAGCTGGGAAGTCTGACGCGCGGACACCAGCGAGTTCACGACCGAGGCGACGGCGCCGTTCTCGAAGGTCACCAGCGCCATCGAGACGTCCTCGGTCTCCGTCGGTCGCGCCTGCCGGGCCGCGAGCGCGGTCACCTTCTCCCAGGGGCCGAGCATCGACAGCAGCAGGTCGTACTGATGGATCCCGTGGCCCATGGTCGGGCCGCCGCCCTCGACGTCGAACGTCCCGCGCCACGGAACGTCGAAGTACGCGTCGTCGCGGTACCAAACGGTGTTGCACAGGGCAACCAACGGTCGCCCGAGTACGCCGTCGCCTAGCAGCTGACGCAACCGGACGGCGCCCGATCCGAAGCGGTGCTGGAAGACGCAGGCCACCTGCGCGGAGGACTTCTCCTCCGCCGCCACCAGCTTGTCGAACTCGTCCAGCGAGAGGGTCGGCGGCTTCTCCAGGTACACGTCGACGTCAGCCGCCAGGCATTCCACGGCGAGCGGGACGTGCGAGTTCGGCGGCGTACACAGGTGGACGAGGTCGACGCGGTCCGCCGCGAGCAGGTCCGTCAGGCTCGGGTACGTCGCCGGGATGTTCCATCTGTCGGCGAACGCCTTGGCCCGATCCAGGTCGACGTCGACCGCCGCGACCAGCTCGGCCCGCTCCGCCAAGGCGGTGACCGCCCGGGCGTGCGAGGCGGCGATCCCACCGGTACCGACAATCGCAATCCGCTGCTTGCTCATATGGAAAGCCCTTTCCGAGGGGCTTCCCATCCTCACACCGCACCCGCACCACCACAAGACGACGGGTGTCGCCCCCGGAACTGATGAGCGAGCACAAGCGCTGGTGGGCGAGCACCACAACTGGTGGGCGAACCCAAGAACCGGTGGGCGAACCCAAGAACCGGTGGGCGAACCCAAGAACCGGTGGGCGAGCACCAGAACCGGTGGGCGAACACCAGAACCGGTGGGCGAGCACAAGCAATACCTTGTGCCGAGCCCCGAGAACCTGTGCCACCCCCCGGCACCCTGTGGCAGGGTTCGGGGTCGGCGAGGTCCGTGCGGGCTCTGGCCGGGCGGGGCGCCGGGGACCAAGTGCCCGTGGACGAACACAAGAACTGGTGAGCGAGCACAGGAACTGGTGGGCGAAGACAAGCAATACCTTGTGCCGAGCCCCGATAACCTGTGCCAGCCCCCGGCGCCCTGTGCCAGCATCCGGGGTCGGCGAGGTCCGTGCGGGCTCAGGGCAGGCCGGGCGCCGCGGCGAAGTGCCCGTGGGCGAGCACAAGAATTGGTGGGCGAGCCCAAGAACTGGTGGGCGAAGACAAGCAATACCTTGTGCCGAGCCCCGATAACCTGTGCCAGCCCCAGCGCCTTGGGGCAGGGTTTGGGGGCGGCGAGGTCCGTGCGGGCTCGGGGCGGGCGAGGCGCAGGCGGGCCGGTGGCGAGACGCTGGAGGGGGAGGCGCCGTGAGGTGCCGGTGGGTGGGGTGCCAGTGGGGTGCCGCTGGGCGAGGACCCGGTGGGTGAGGGTGCCGGTGGGTGGGGTGCCGGTGGGTGAGGTGCCAGCGGGGGGCCGCTGGGCCAGGACCCGGTGGGCGAGGATCCGGTGGGTGGGATGCCGGTGGTGGGTTAGCTGGTTTCGCTGTAGGCGGCGATGAGGAGGCTTGGGTCGGGAGCTTCGAGGATTGTCGGTTTGGCTAGGGCGTCGAGGATGACGAAGCGGAGGCGGTCGGCTCGGGTTTTCTTGTCGAGCTTCATCGCGTCCTGCAGGTGCGGCCAGGCGTCGGCGCGGTAGGTGACCGGGAGGCCGAGCGACTCGAGTACGGCGCGGTGCCGGTCGGCGGTCGCGTCGTCGAGGCGGCCGGCGGCGCGGGCCAGCTCGGCGACGAAGACCATGCCGATGCTGATCGCGGCGCCGTGACGCCACTTGTACCGCTCGACGCGCTCGATCGCGTGGCCGAGCGTGTGCCCGTAGTTCAGCGCTTCCCGGCCGATCTGGCCGCCGACGGACGTGGTCCGCTCGCGCAGGTCCGCGCCGACCGTGTCGGCCTTCACCTGGATCGACCGGGCGATCAGCTCCTCGGTCGCGTCGTACGACGGACTCGTGGCGGCGGCCGGGTCCTTCTCGACGAGGTCGAGGATCACCGGGTCGGCGATGAACCCGCATTTCACGACCTCGGCGAGGCCGCTGACGTAGTCGTTCCGCGGCAGGGTCTCGAGGGCGGCCAGGTCGCACAGCACACCAGCCGGCTCCCAGAACGCGCCGACCAGGTTCTTGCCTTCGGCGGTGTTGATGCCGGTCTTTCCGCCGACGGCCGCGTCGACCATGCCGAGCAGTGTGGTCGGGATGTGCACGACCTTCACGCCGCGCAGCCAGGTCGCCGCGACGAACCCGGCGAGGTCGGTCGTCGTACCGCCGCCGACGCTGACGATCGCGTCCGAGCGGGTGAAGCCGGCCTGACCGAGGACGGACCAGCAGTACGCCAGCACCTCGGCGGTCTTGGCGTCCTCGGCGTCCGGGATCTCGATCGCGTGCGCGGTGAACCCGGAGGCGGTCAGGTCGTCGCGAATCGCGTCGCCGGTCTCCCGCAGCGCCCGCGGATGAACGACGGCAACCCGCTGCACCCCGTCACCCAGCAGCACCGGCAGCTCACCGAGCAAGTTGTTGCCGATGACAACGTCGTACGGCGCCGCCGCAGCAACCCGAATCCGCGTCGGCCCACCCACGGAAGCGCCACCCACGGAAGCGCCGCCCGCAGACGCACCGCCCGCCGAAGCGCCGCCCGCAGACGCACGGCCCGCCGAAGCGCCGCCCGCAGACGCACCGCCCGCCGAAGCGCCGCCCGCGGACGCACTGGCCGCGGACGCACCAGCCGCAGACGTAGGTCCGGCGGCCGGTGAGCCGGTCGGGGCGTCCGTCATGTGAGGTGCTCCAGGATTTCGTCCGCGACCTGGTCCGGGGTCTTGTTGTCCGTGGTGACGGTCAGCTTGGCGACCTCGGCGTACAACGGGCGACGGGCTTCCATCAGATTGCGGAGCTGGGTGCGGACGTTGCCGAGGAGCAGCGGCCGGGCGACGCTAAGGCCGACGCGCTTGGATGCCTCGCCGAGGCTGACGTCGAGGAAGACGACCGTGTGGCCGGCCAGGTCCGTGCGGGTTGCCGGGTCCAGGATCGCGCCGCCGCCGAGCGACAGCACCTCGCCGTCGCCCTTCAGCGCCTCGACGATCGCGGCCCGTTCCAGCTCGCGGAAGTGCGGCTCGCCCTCGTCGACGAAGATCTCGGAGATCGGCTTGCCCGCGACGGCCTCGATGTCGGTGTCGGTGTCGCGGTGCGTGGCCTTCAACCGCTCGGCGAGCAGCGCCGCGATCGTGGACTTACCCGATCCCGGCGGGCCGACCAGGACGACGACCGGGCTCACTCCCACTCCCGCGGGGTGATCGTGGTCGGCAGGTTCGCCAGGTACGACTGGTGGTTCCGCGCGGTCTCCGCCACCGAGTCGCCGCCGAACTTCTCCAGCGAGACCTCGGCCAGCACCAGCGCGACCATCGCCTCGGCGACGATCCCGGCGGCCGGTACGGCGCAGACGTCCGACCGCTGGTGGTGCGCGGAGGCGGCCTCGCCGGTCGACGTGTCGATCGTCCGCAAAGCCCGCGGCACGGTCGCGATCGGCTTCATCGCGGCGCGGACCCGCAGCGTCTCGCCAGTGCTCATCCCGCCCTCGGTGCCACCCGAGCGGCCACTCGTACGCCGGACGGCACCGCCATCGGGAACGATCTCGTCGTGCGCCTTCGACCCCGGCGTACGCGCGAGCTCGAACCCGTCACCGAGCTCGACACCCTTGATCGCCTGGATGCCCATCAGCGCACCGGCCAGCTTCGAGTCGAGCCGCCGGTCCCAGTGCACGTAGCTGCCGAGGCCCGGCGGAAGACCGTCGACGACGACCTCGACCACGCCGCCGAGCGTGTCACCGGCCTTCTGGGCGGCGTCGATCTCCGCGACCATCTGCTTGCTCGCGTCGGGGTCGAGGCAGCGCACCGGATCAGCGTCCAGCTTCGCGACATCGCCGTACGCCGGGATCACGCCGTACGGCGCCTTGACCGTGCCGAGCTCGACGACGTGGCTGACGATCGTCACGCCGTACGACTGGCGGAGGAAGCGCGCCGCAACTTCGCCCAGGGCGACCCGGGCGGCGGTCTCGCGGGCGCTGGCGCGTTCGAGCACCGGACGAGCCTCGTCGAACCCGTACTTCTGCATGCCGGCCAGGTCGGCGTGACCGGGCCGCGGGCGGGTCAGCGGGGCGTTCCGCGCGAGGCCCGCCAGCGTCTCAGCGTCGACCGGATCCGCGCTCATCACCTGCTCCCACTTCGGCCACTCGGTGTTGCCGACCTGGATGGCGACCGGGCTCCCGAGCGTCAGCCCGTGCCGGAAACCGCCGAGGAAGGTCACCTCGTCCCGCTCGAACTTCATCCGGGCGCCGCGGCCGTAGCCGAGCCGTCGACGGGCCAGGGCGTCGGCCACGTCATCAGTGGTGACCTCAACCCCCGCGGGAAGACCTTCGAGTACGGCGACGAGCGCTTGTCCGTGCGACTCGCCGGCGGTAAGCCAGCGCAGCATGCCAGGATTCTTTCACGCCCCGCTCACCCTCCGGACGGCGGTCTCAGTTGACGAAGGGGTTGAGCACACGCACGCCGGTGGGCTCGACGTCGGTGGTGTTGCGCGTGACGAATGTCCAGTCGTGGACGAGGGCGGTCGCAGCCATGAGCCCGTCGACCACCGGCAGCGGAGTCCGCGCACTCAACCGACCCCAGGTCTCCGCGATGTCCTGCGTAACGGGGATGATGCGATCGGAGAACCCGCGGACAAGACGCCGGCACCAGTCATCGAGTGCGGCGGCCTGCGTCGGATCCCGATCGGCCAGCCGCTCGATTCCTTTTCTGAGCTCACCGACCATCAGTGCACTGACGTAGAGCTGACCCGACCGAACAGAGTCGAACCATTTGACTGCGCCCGCGTCCGGTGTCTTCTTCCGGAACTCCGACACCATGGTGGTGTCGAGCAGATAGCTCACTCGAGATCGACCGGCCGTTCCGGATCCATCGGACGCTCGATCTCGAGCATGCTCATATCCGGCGCCGACGCCAGGAAACTCTTGAAGTCCTCCACCAGTTCCACCCCCGTCATCCGTCGGTAGTCCACGATGTCGAGCACGACGGCAACCTGCTCACCGTGCTTGGTCACGAACTGCGGACCGCTCGTCTGCACGGCCCGGATCAACTCGCTGAAATGCTGTTTCGCTTCCTGCAACTGCCACTGTCCAGCCACAGCCGTCATCGCCATCACCTCGCGCGAACAGTCTAGACAGACTGGACAGAATCCGCGAACTCAGCGGCAGGTCTGGGTGTCCTGGGTGAGGCCGTTGCGGACCGAGAGGACCGC
This sequence comes from Kribbella pratensis, assembly GCF_004365355.1. Taxonomy (GTDB): domain Bacteria; phylum Actinomycetota; class Actinomycetes; order Propionibacteriales; family Kribbellaceae; genus Kribbella. Next base: position 2,975,564 of record NZ_SODP01000001.1, read on the forward strand.
GTCCACGGTCTTGATGATCGGGGACTGGTCGCAGCTGGTGGAGGCGCTCGCTGCCTGACCGCCGGCGATCGCGGCGCCGGTCAGGGCGGTGGTGGCGAGTGCCGCCACGGCCAGGCGCCCGGCGGTACGACGGAATGCGGGGGTCATCGTCTGCTCCCTTGAACGGTCGATAGCTTCTACCAACGACGGTAGAAGCCGCAAGCGCCGGGGGAACTGGCCCTGGAACCCGTTGTGAGGGTAGCGCTTACACCACCCCCGATAGGGTCCTGGCATGAATCGGGCGGCTGAGGAGACGTGGCGGGCACGGGTGCGTGGATGCTTGCTGGGTGGTGCGATCGGGGACGCGCTGGGCGGACCGGTGGAGTTCGAGGATGGTCGGTCGATCGTCGCGAAGCACCCGGACGGCGTACGGACGTTCCTCCCGGGAGGCGACGGCTGGCCCGCGGGGACGATCACCGATGACACCCAGATGACGCTGTTCACGATCGAGGGGCTGATCCGGGCCGGCGTACGGACGGACCGCGGGCTCGGGTTCACGATCGGCGTCGTGCATCACGCGTACGACCGCTGGCTGGACACGCAGAACCTGCCCGGACCGAGTGGCGAGCAGGACGGTTGGCTGCTGGCCGAGCAGTGGCTGTACGCACGTCGCGCACCGGGCAACACCTGCCTGTCCGCGCTGACCGAGGCCCGCAAGGGCGAGGCGCGGATCCCGCAGTTCGGCGGGGAGGCGGTGAACGACTCGAAGGGGTGCGGCGGGGTGATGCGGGTCGCGCCGTTCGGGCTGCTGCCTGAGTACTTTCCGACCGACTGGATCTTCGACTCGGCCGCGACGGCCGCCGGGTACACGCACGGTCACCCGACCGGCAAGCTCGCGTCCGGCACGCTCGCCGCGATCATCCACGAGTTGTGCAACGGCGCCGGTCTCGACAATGCGTTGTCTCGTGCGATCGAGCTCCTCGAACAGCACGAGGGCCACGAGAAGACCAGTACTGCGCTCGCCTTCGCGCGACACCTGGCCGCGACGGCACCCGCCGGTCCAGTCACGGTCGAGCGCCTCGGAGGCGGGTGGGTCGCCGAGGAGGCGCTCGCCATCGCGGTCTTCGCGGCGCTCGCCTACCCGGAGCCGGAGCAGTTCCTCGACGCCCTCGCACTCGCCGTCACCCACTCCGGCGACAGCGACTCCACCGGCGCGATCTGCGGCAACATCCTGGGCGCCCTCCACGGCGAGACGGCTCTTCCCGCGGAGCTCGTCTTCACCGTCGAGGGCCGCCCGGTCATCCTCCAGCTCGCCGACGACTTCGCCCTGGAGTTCACCCAGGGCAAGCGTCTGCACGGCGACTACGGTCCACACACCTCATGGACCACCCGCTACCCGGGCTGGTGACTAGGCCGGCTCGATGGAGAGCTTGTGGTGGAACACGTTGCGCGGGTCCCACTTCGACTTGATCTGCTGCAGTCGCGGATAGTTGCCCAGGTAGTACAGGTCGTGCCACGGCACACCGGACTTGTTGTACGCCGGATCGGCCAGATCCACGTCCGGGTAATTGATGTACGAGCCGGCGTTGGTCGCGTTCGGCACCGGCGCGCCGCCCGTGTCGCGGTAGATGTCGCCGTACACCTTCCGCATCCAGCCGAGGTGCATGTCGTCGTCGCTCGCGTTGTCCCACGCTGCCGTGAGGACGATCTTGCCCATCACGTCGCGCTGCGCGGCGGCGGTCGCGTTCGACGGGACGGTGTTCACCTTGCCGCCGTACGGGACGAGCAGCATCGACGACACCGGACCCTTGTACGTCGTATCCGTGAGCCCGCGGTAGAGCGAGAGGATCTGCTCGTCGGAGTACCCCTTCTTCAGGTATCCGGCCTTGTACTTCCCGCGGTTCGGCGCCGCCGTCTCCTCGATCGAGCGCTGCATGGTCAGGTGCAGGAACGGCCCGACGCCCAGGTCGATCACCTGCGGCTTCTGCTCCACCCCTTCGACCATCGCCGCGTTGAACGCGTTCATCAACTGCTCCGAATTCGGCGCGGCCGCGTCGATCTGGGTCGAGAGCAGGTACTGCTCAGCGCTGTAGTGCGACAGGATGAACGGCGCATAGAGCGTCGCGTACGGCGAGTCCGCTGTGTTGTGCTGCTCGAAGAACGTGAACCAGTTCCGCACCGTCCGCAGGAACCCGGCCTGGGTCGTGGTCTTCCAGTCGTACAGCAGCAGGGTCGAGCGCAGCGCAGCCGGTGCCTTGGGCAACGATTCCTCGGGCGTCCGGCCTGATGCCCCGGCGGAGCGCATCAGGTAGCGCGTGACGACACCGAAGTTCCCACCACCGCCACCCGTGTGCGCCCACCACAGGTCCTGGTACGCGTTGTCGCGGGTCGCCACCAGCGACCGCGCCCGGCCGTGAGCATCGACGACGACGATCTCCACGCCGTACAGGTGGTCGACGACCGAGCCGTACTTCCGCGACAGCGGACCGTACCCGCCGCCGCTGAAGTGACCGCCCACCCCGACGCTGAGGCAGCCGCCCGCGGGCAGCGTCAGACCCCAGCCGTAGAAGAGTTCCTTGTAGACGGTCTCGAGGACGGCGCCCGCCCCGATCGAGAACGCCTTGTACTGCGGGTCCCACGCGACCTCGTCGTACGTCGACATGTCGAGCAGCACCTCGATGTCGCTGCTGTCCACGAAATCCTCGAAGCAGTGTCCACCGCCGCGGACCGCGATTCGCTTGCCGCTGCGGACCGCCTCTTGGACGGCCGCGACGGCGTCCTCGGTGGAGCGGATCACGCGCGCGTACTGCGGTTTGCCGATGAACCGGCGGTTCTGCCCGCGCTGGACCAGATCCTGGTACCGCGCGTCGTTCGGGCCGATCTTGTCGCTGCGGGCGGTGGTGGTCACGGCGGCGGACGCAGTACCGGGAACGGCGAGAGCCGCACCCGCAACTGCAGTCCCGGCCAGAAGACCACGACGACTGACTGGCATTGAGATTCCCTCCCGAGAGTTCGAATACTTCGACCCTAGGAAGGCGGACGGTGCCCGCACATCAACCATCTGGTGGAGTGCAGCGATCACCTATCCGGCGTACAACCGCTCCAACGGCGCCCCGAGCAGCACGCCGGCCAGCGCGCCGATCAGCATGAACGGCCCGAACGGGACCATCTGCTTGCGCGTCATCACCCGCGCGGCGATCAACACGATGCCGACGATCGCGCCGAGGAAGAACCCGCCGTACAGCCCGGCGGCGAACTGCCCCCAGCCCAGCCAGCCGAGTGCCATCCCGAGGAGCCCCGACAACCGGACGTCGCCGAACCCGACGCCGCGCGGGAACGCGAACCACAGCACGTAGAACACCGCGAACCCGATCGCCCCGGCGATCACTGCCCGGCGCAACGATCCCCACTCCCCCGTCGCGACCGCGGCCGCCAGCAATCCGGCCGCGACGACGACGTACGTCGGCCAGATGATCACCGAAGGCAGGAACCGCGTCCGCGCGTCGATATACCCGAGCACCGCCCCCGCGACCGCGAGGACCAGCCATGCGGGCAGCACGGCATCCAGCCCGAGCATCCAGCCCAGCAGTCCCCCGGACACCGCCGCGAGCCCGCCACACCAGTACGCCGCTTGCCGGCCGGCGACCGACGCGTACGGGACCTTGGTCTCACCCTCCTCCAGCACCGGCTCTGGGATGTTGCGCATCAGCCAAGGGCCCAGCACGGCCGCAGCAGAACCGCAGAGGACCACACCGATCCCCGCGGCGAGCACTGCGTTGTCAGCCGGCACGATCCAGGAGCCTAGACGATCCCGCGGCCGATCAGTGGCCCGTCTTCGCACGCCCTGTGGACAAGAGTGTGGGAGTGTGATGGAAAGGTCATCTCGGGAAGGACTGCCGATGAACACCGTGGACAAGAGCCGGGTCAAGGACGCGCTGCTGCAGCAGGTCGAGGCCGACCTGCTGGCGGCCCGGGGTGACGTGGCCCGCAAGGATGCGGCCGCGAAGCTCGACCAGGACTCGTCGTTCTCGGTCGACGACCAGTCACAGGCCGCCGAGGCCGGTGATCTCGGCGGGCTGCTCGAGGGCCGGGAGCAGCGGCAGGCGGGCATCCGCAACCAGATCGAGAAGCTCGACTTCGGACCGCGCGACGAGATCGGACCCGGCGCGATCATCGGGTTCGACGGCGACCGGTACGTCGTGGGCGTGGTCGCGGCCGCGTTCGAAAGCGACGGCGCGACGTACGAAGGGATCGCCGCCGACGCGCCGATCTACGCGGCCATCGAGGGCCTGCACGCCGGCGACACCTTCAGCTTCGCCGGCCACGACCACCAGATCGACTTCGTCAGCTGAAGGTTTCGACCGCGTAGACCCCGCCGCCGGACGCCTTCGCGTTCCGGCTGAGATGCTGCAGGTTGCCGAGGAAGTCGACCAGGTGCTCGTCGTCCTTCAGCGCCGGGACCTGGTCGGCCCATGGTCCGGCGAGGTCCTCGAGCTCGCCCTGGTCGCGGTCGGCGAGTGCCTCCACCAGGGCGTCGCCGAGCCGGGCGATTCCCTCGGTCAGCGTGGTCGCGACCCCGCTCCGCTCGGCCTCGTCGTCGGACAGCTCGTCCAGCGACTTGCCCCACACCAACTCGATCAGCGCGGTGAACGCGTCACCGCTCGGAGTGATCTCACTCGTCACCGTCTCGTCGCCGGACGGAGCGCTCTTCAATGCGGCAGCGGCCGCGTCGTCGTTCGCTGCAGTGAAGTAGATCGTCATAAGCTCATCATGCTCGCCGTACAAGCATCCTGGCGATGACGGCGGCCCCGGTGCCGATCAGGAGCAGGCCTCCGAAGATCACGCCGAGCGTGCTCCAGAAGCCGTCGTTCTGGGTGATGACCTTGACGCGCTGGTACTCCGCGTCGGTCGCGGCGGGCGCGAACGTGAAGTCGTCGGTGATCCGGCCCGGATCGCGGTACGTCGCCATGTACGCGGTCAGGAAGTTGGCCGGCGTTGCCAGCGCATCGTCCTCGACCCGGCCCGCGAACAGGAGCTCGGGCTTCACCGCGGCGTCCGGCAGCTTCGTGGCGTCGACCCGGTGCTCGGCCGCGACGTACACCGTCACCGTCTGCGCGGTGGTGGCCCCCTTGCTCAGGCGCATCGGGTAGACGATCCGCTCCGACGCGAACGTGAGCCGCAGCGGCGGCGTCGCCCCGCTCAGACTCTCGCCGTCCTGCTTGGGCGCGAGCTTCACCGCGACGATCTCCCACTTCTCCGTCAGGTACGGCGTGAGGTTCGCGGCCAGCGTCGTCGGTACGACGTACCCGTTCGTGCGCAGCCAGTCCGTGACCGCTGTACCGGTCGAGCCGCTGAGCCGTGCGACCGCGAACGGGCCGAGGACCATCTGCTGGCGGACGTTCACCCCGGATCCGGGGGCCGGGGCACCGGCGGAATCACGAGCGTTGCCCATGATCCCGAGGTCGCGGAACGGCCAGTACGTCTTCTTGTAGACGATCTTCGGCCGGGTCAGCTGGTCGAGCCGGTAGAACAGCTGGTCGTCGCCAAGCTCGACCTTCGCGGCCGCCGGGACCGGCATGATCCAGGCCGCCTTCTTCGACGTGCCGTTGATCGCCATCGAGAGCGTGATCTTCTCGGTGCCGCCGGCGTACTGCACCAGCGCGTTCTCGCCGTACGCGCGGGCTCGCGACTGCGCGTCCGGGAGGTAGCCGCCGCACGCGCACGCCCAGGCAGGTGTCACCCCGGCCGCGAGGAATCCGACCGCCAGGACACCAGCAACCACCCGCCAAAGCTTCACTGGCGGAACATTAGCTACGCGAGGGTGTACGGGGTGTGGAAGAAGTTGGACGGGTCGTACTTCTTCTTCGCGGCCTGCAGCTTGGCCGCGCTGCCGCCGTAGTACGAACTCACTGCCCGACCGGCCTCGAGGTAGTTGACGTAGGCACCGGCTGAGGCCGACCGGACGGCGCGATGGCCGTTCGCGATGAACGTCTTCGCGGTCGTGCCCTGCGCGGACGAGTACCACTGGACCACGCCGAGCGCGCTGCGCCACGGCCAGGATGCCCCGCCGGCCGGCTGCTTCGACGCCTGTCCGCCGAGCGGGTCGAGGATCGCGGACGCCGGCGTCTTGGCGCGCGCGGCCGCCTTCACCTCACCGAGCAGCGCGGTGATCGTCGCCGCGTCCATCGCACCCTTGAGTACGTCGGAACCCGCGAGGAAGCCCTGCCGCGGACTCGTCGTGCCGCCGCCGAGGTACTTCACCGCCTCCAGATGCGACTTGACGCTGATGCTCCGCGCCGACGCCTTCGCGCCGACGAAGGACTCCAGCTGTGCGGCCGCTGCGTTCGCGTTGCCGGTGGTGGAGATGCCGAGCACGTGGACCGACAGCGTTCCGTTGCTCTGGGCATCAATGTGCAGGTTGCCCCAGGAGGTCGTCGGCGCGGTCTGCGCGAACTTCTGCCAGCCGCGGACGACGGCCGCGGCCTGCGACTCGGGCCAGGTCAGCCGGAAGAACCCGAGCTTGGTGGCCGGGATCGTGGCGAACCGGAACGACGTGACCACGCCGAGGTTGCCGCCACCGCCGCCGCGCAAGGCCCAGAACAGGTCCGGGTCGACAGTCGCGCTGACATTGTGCGACTTCCCGTCGGCGGTGAACACGCCCATCGACACGACCCGGTCACAGGTCAGCCCGTACGTGCGGGTGTGGATCCCCATCCCGCCGCCGAGCGTGAGGCCGGCGACGCCGACCGTCGGACAGGTGCCGGTCGGCAGCGAGCGCCCGTACCGGTCGAGGAACGCGTGGACGTCGTACAAGCGGGCTCCGGCGCCGACGGTGAGGATGCCGTTCGAGTAGCTCATGCCCCGGAGCGCGCCGACGTCGAGCTGCAGGCCGTTGGCGATCGTGGACGCACCGACGTACGAGTGGCCGCCGCTCTTCGGCACGAGCACGAGCTTGTTGTCGCGAGCGAAGTTGATCGCCTTCTGTACGTCGGCGGGGTTCGCGGCCTTCACGACGGCGGTCGGGCGGACGCTGTCCCAGCGCGGGTTGAACAGCTGGTGCGCGGCGGCGTATCCCGAGGTCGAGGACAGGTAGAGCTTGCCAGTGAGCGAGCGGGAGAAGGAGTTCCAGTTCGGCGCGGTGGAGGTCAGCGTCGGGGCCGACGTATTCGGGTTGCTGCTCGGACTACTGCTCGGGGTCGTGGTGCTCGGCGCGGCCGTGCTGCTGGGCGCTGTCGTCGTCGGAGCCGGAGCAGTGGAGCTGGGCTCGGAGCTGGTCGTCGGCGTCGAGCTGGTCGCCCCGCCGCCGGCGTTGTCCGTCGAGTCTCCGCATCCGGTCAGTCCGACGACCGCTGCGGCGCTGCCGGCCTTCAGTACAGTACGGCGGTCAAGCAGGCTCACGATCCCCCAACTCCTCACGCGCGGCCGTCCTCATGGCCGCCAGAGGAGCCGGCGACCTACCCGTCATCATCTCCACCTGGAGGGTCGCCTGATGCACGAGTAGGTCAAGTCCGTTCAACAGCTCTGTACCGATCCGGTGCGCCGCGATCGCGAGCCTGGTCGGCCAGGGGTGGTACGCCACGTCGAACACCACCGGCGCCACCGCGGCGAAGTGCTCGGCCCACGGGTCGACGGCGCCGCCCGGCAGGGTCGACACGCACAGGTCGAAGCCACCGATCTGCTCGACCTGCGAGAAGTCCGCCACCGACGTCCGGAGTCCGAGCTCCGCGGCCAGGTCAAGCAACCGGTCGGCCTTCGAGACATCCCGGACGACGACCGTCACCTCGGTGACCTTCATGCCCCGCAAAGCAGCCAGGGTGGATGCGGCTGTCGCACCGCCACCGACCACGACGGCCGTCTCCGCAGCCGTGATGCCCTGCTCGGCGAACGCGTTCACCAGCCCGGGCACGTCGGTGTTGTGGGCGGACCGCGATCCGTCGGGCTCGAACAGCATCGTGTTCGCCGCGCCGATCAGCTCCGCGACCGGATCGACCGTGTCGACCAGGTCGAGCGCGATGCGCTTCAACGGCATCGTCAGCGACAGCCCACGAACGTCCTCACCGAGCGATGCCACGAACGCGGGGAGCTCGTCCTCGAGCACCTCGAACGCGTCGTACCGCCAGTCCAGTCCGAGCTCGGCGTACGCGGCGCGGTGCATCGCCGGTGACAGCGAATGCGCGATCGGCGAACCGAGCACTGCGCACCGGGTCAACTCAGCACTTCCCGGTGTGTGCTTGGCACCAGGTCTGGAGCTTCTTCACGTTGACCTGGTGTTCCGCGTATGTGTCGGCGAAGGCGGTCTCGCCGGTGTCCAGGTTGACCAGCGTGAAGTACTTCCAGTTGCCCGGTGTCGGGTTCAGCGCGGCGCTGAGTTGCGCCCGGGTCGGCGAGTTGATCGGCGACGGCGGCAGACCCTTGTGGATGTAGGTGTTGTACTTCGACGGGTTCTTCCGCTGCTCGGGCGTCGTGTAAACGCCGCCGTCCTTACCGACGACGTAGTGGACCGTCGAGTCCATGCCTAGATACATCCCGGCCGCCAGCCGGTTGTAGATCACCCGCGCGACCTTGCCGTAGTCGGCCTCTTTGTTGGTCTCCGCGCCGATGATGCTGGCCACGATGACCGCCTGGTACGGGTCGAGTTTCTTGCGCTGTGCGGTCTGCACCAGGTTCAGGTCTTTGGCGATCGACGCGTACTTCGCGGTCATCAGCTTGAGCATGACGGTCGCGTTCGCGTTCTTCGGCACGTCGTAGGTCGCCGGGTACAGGAAACCCTCGGGATTGCCCTGCGCGTAGGCCGGCAGGCCGAGCGCCGCCGGGTGGTTGATCGCGGCCGCGGCCGCGCCGGCGGGCAGCTTGAGCTTGTTCTGCAGGATGACCGCGACCTCGCCCTTGGTCTCCCCGGACGGCACGCTGACCCGCATCACCTTGATCGACACGGCCGTGTTCATCATCAGCGCCAGGGCGGCTTTGGCCGACATGTGTTTGCGGAGGGTGTAGGTCGCCGCCTGGATCTGCAGTGACCGCGGATCGTCCCGGGCCGCGCGCTCGAACGCGCGGGCGCTCTTGACGACTTCCTTCTTCTCCAGCGTGTCGGCGATCGACGAGGTCGACTGCCCCTTGGTGATCTCGACCTGAACGGATCCGGTGCCCTCACCGGTGTAGTCCGGTGCGGAGAACACGCCCTCCAGCGCGTCCTTGCCCTTGCCGAAGCCGACCACGACGCCGGCCACGATCGCACCGACGACGATCAGCGAGATCAAGCCGGCGAAGCAGCCGAACGCGCGGCGGCTGCGAGCCCGGCGCCGGTTGGCGCGACGCTCGGCGCGGGTCTCGGCCCGCAGCCCGAGGCCGCTGCCGAGATCGTCGGCCTGCTCCTCGCCCTCGTTCAGCTCTTGATCCACCGATGGTCCGTTCACAGGGGCCTCCCGGGTGGGTTGCCGGTCTCGCGCTCGAGGTCGAGCGCATGTTGCAGAATCACGACCGCCGCGGCCTGATCGACCACCGCGCGCCGCTTGGAGCCCTTCTTTCCCCGCTCCCGCAGCATCCGTTCGGCGGTGACGGTGGTGAACCGCTCGTCCACCAGCCGCATCGTCGTCCCCTCGCGTACCTTGTCCAGCACCTGCGCCGCCGTCTCCCGGATCTTCACCGCGGCCGGTCCCTCGCCCCCGGACAGGGAGCGCGGCAGCCCGACCACGATCTCGAACGCCTCCAGTTCGGCGGCGAGTGCGGCGATCCTATCCAGATCCCCGGGCCCACGCCGGACGGTTTCCACAGGCGTGGCCAGGATTCCGTGCGGATCGCTGCTGGCGACACCGATCCGGGCATCCCCGATATCGAGCGCGATCCGCACGCCTCGTCTCATCTCCGCGGTCTCATCTGTGCTGGTCTCATCTAACCCGTGACGAGGTGACCGACGGTGTGCTCGACCGCCGCCAGCGCCTCGTCGGCGCCGGCGGGGTCGGTACCGCCACCCTGCGCGACATCGTCCTTGCCGCCGCCGCGACCGCCGAGCTTCTCGGCCGCGACGCGAACCAGGTCACCGGCCTTGAGCCGCCACTCGCGGGCGAGGTCGTTGAGTGCGATGACCACGCCGGGCTTGCCGTCGTTCACACTCAGTACGGCGATGACGGCCGGCTTGTCGTTCGCCATCCGGCCGCGAATGTCCAGCGCCAGCTTGCGCAGGTCGCCGCCGTTCACGCCGTCCGGCGCACGGTGCCCGACGTACTGGACGCCGAAGACGTCCTTCGGGTTCTTCGCCAGCTCACCCGCGGCCTCGAGGACCTGGGCGGCCCGGACGCGCTCGAGCTCCTTCTCCGCGGCGCGCAGCCGCTCGGCCAGGTCGGCGACCTTTGCCGGCAGCTCCTCCGGCCGGGTCTTCAGGTTCTCGCTGAGCAGGCGGACCAGCGCGCGCTCGCGGCCGAGGTAGTGCAGCGCCTCCAGGCCGACGAACGCCTCGATCCGCCGTACGCCGGCGCCGACCGACGACTCGCCCGTGACGGTGAGCGCACCGACCTGCGACGAGTGCTTCACGTGCGTGCCACCGCAGAGCTCACGCGACCAGGGGCCGCCGATCTCGACCACTCGGACCTGCTCGTCGTACGTCTCACCGAACAGCGCCAGCGCGCCCCACTCCCGCGCCTCCGGCAGCGTCATGTACTGCGCCGAGACCGGGAGGTCCTTCCGTACGGCGAGGTTCGCGACCTCCTCGATCTCCGAACGGGTCGACGGGTCCAGCGCCGACGACCAGGCGAAGTCGAGCCGCAGGTAGCCGGGCTTGTTGTACGAACCGCTCTGCAACGCGTTCGGGCCGAGCACCTGACGCAGCGCGGCGTGTACGACGTGCGTGCCGGAGTGCGCCTGGCAGGCCGAGACCCGCCACTCGTGGTCGACCGCGGCGTGCACGTTCTCGCCGGGACGGAGTACGCCTTCGAGGATCTCGGCCTTGTGCACGATCAGGCCCTTGACCGGGCGCTGCACGTCGAGGACCTTCAGCCTCAGGCCGTCGCCGAGGATCAGGCCCTCGTCCGCGATCTGACCACCGGACTCGGCGTAGAACGGGGTCTTCTCCAGCACGACCTCGACGGTCTCGCCCTGCTCGGCGAACGGCGCGACCGCGCCCTCCCGGAGCAGACCGCGCACCTGCGAGTCGGTGGACAGCTCCTGGTAGCCGGTGAACTCGGTGACACCCTTCTCCCGCAGCTCGCGGTAGCCGGACGTGTCGGCGTGACCGGCCTTCTTCGCGCGTGCGTCCGCCTTGGCGCGCTCGCGCTGCTCCTTCATCAAGGAGCGGAAGCCCTCGGTGTCGACGTTCAGGCCCTGCTCGGCCGCCATCTCGATGGTCAGGTCGATCGGGAAGCCGTACGTGTCGTGCAGCTGGAACGCCTTGGAGCCCTCCAGCTGGTGCGCACCGCTGGCCTTGGTGTCGCGCACCGCCACGTCGAAGATCGTCGTACCGGCCGTGAGCGTACGGCGGAACGCCTCCTCCTCGGCGTACGCGACCTGGCTGATCCGGCCGAAGTCGGCCTCCAGCTCCGGGTAGGACTTCTTCATCTGCTCAAGGCTCGTCGGCAGCAGCTCGACCAGGCTCGGGTCCTCGTAGCCCAGCAGCCGCATCGAACGGATAGCCCGGCGGAGCAGGCGACGCAGTACGTAACCGCCCTGCTCGTTGCCCGGGGTGACGCCGTCGCCGATCAGCATCAGCGCGCTGCGGACGTGGTCTGCGACCACGCGGAACCGGACGTCGTCGACGTGCTCGACGCCGTACTTGCGGCCGCTGAGCTCGGACGCACGCTCGATCACCGGGTAGATCTCGTCGATCTCGTACATGTTGTCGACGCCCTGCAGCAGGTACGCGACCCGCTCGAGGCCGAGACCGGTGTCGATGTTCTTCTTCGGCAGCTCGCCGAGGATCTCGTAGCCCTCCTTGCCGCCACCCTCACCGCGGATGTTCTGCATGAAGACCAGGTTCCAGAACTCCAGGTAGCGGTCGCCCGCCTCCCAGTCCCGGTCGGCGCCGAACTCCGGGCCGCGGTCGATCAGGATCTCCGAGCACGGGCCGCACGGACCCGGGATACCCATCGACCAGAAGTTGTCCTTCATCCCCAGCCGGACGATCCGGTCGTCGGGCAGGCCGGCGATCCGCTTCCAGAGCGCGATCGCCTCGTCGTCGTCGTAGTACACCGACGCGTACAGCACCGACTCGTCGAAGCCGTAGCCGCCTTCATTCTGGGGCTTGGTGACCAGCTCCCAGGCGTACTCGATGGCCTTCTCCTTGAAGTAGTCCCCGAAGGAGAAGTTGCCGTTCATCTGGAAGAACGTGCCGTGCCGCGTGGTCTTGCCGACTTCCTCGATGTCGAGGGTCCGGACACACTTCTGCACGCTGGTCGCGCGCGGGTACGGCGGGGTCTGCTGGCCGACGAAGTACGGGACGAACTGGGCCATGCCGGCGACGTTGAACAGCAGGTTCGGGTCCGGCGACGGCAGTGGCGCGCTCGGCACCACGGTGTGGCCCCGGTCCTCGAAGTACTGCAGGAACCGCCGCCTGATCTCACTGGTTTCCATGGGTGTTACCGGTAGTCCTCACGATCGTTTGTGGTCTCGATACCCAGCGCGTCGCGCAGTTCGGTCTCCCGCTCGGCCATGCCCTCGCGGACCTGGTCGCCGAAGTGCCGGACCGCGGCGGCCAGCTTGGCCGCGGACTCCTGCATCCCCTCGGGGGCGAGCACCCTGGCACGCTTCTTCAGCCGGGTGACGGCGTACACACCGACGGCGATCCCGATGATCAGCCAGATGATCCGCTTCACAGCTTCCGCGCCTTCCGCTCGGCCTTCATCTCTTCCTTGACCCGGCGGCTCACGTCCTTGCGCTGCTGCTCGCCGAGCGCGCGGCGTACGCCGTACGTGAAGGCGGCCGCCTTGACCAGCGGGCCGCCGGCGGTGGCCGAGAACAGCGACATCAGCGCCGCCGCGTTGGTGGTCACCGTGGTGGCGTTGTCGGTGATCGTGTCGACCTTGGCCAGTTGGGCGTTCGTGGTCGCCACCGTGGTGGTTACCTCGCCGAGCAGTGGGATGCTGGAATCGGAGACGCCCTTGACCATGATCCGGGTCTCGTCGAACACCTTGCCGAGCTTCAGGATCGGATAAGCCAGCAGGCCTACCAGGATGAGCAGCGCGCAGGCCGCTATCAGCCCCGCGACTTCACCGACGCTCATGGAAAACGATCCACCTTCCCGTAGCGAGCCCGTTGTGAGCTGTCATGCCCTTATGACTGTGTGCCCTTATGGACGCCCGACCCTATCGCGCGGCCATAGCGCACTCTGCTCCAGGACACCATCCCTCACATCACAGTCGCCCACCAAACCGGCACGAGGAGCTACGTCGATGTACTTGGGCGGTCAGGAATTGCCGTGCTCGCAGGCGATCCCGTCGCCGTTGCGGTCGAGCGCCGGTGTGTAGCCGGGGTCACCGCGGTACAGCGGGGCCTTGCCGGCCGCCCGGACCTCGTCACAGTCCTTGTACACGACCGTCGGGGTGCTGCTGGGCGTCGTCGACGGGGTGCTTGTCGTCGCGCCGGGCGTCGGTGTCGGGGTGCCGGGGCTCGGCGTGGTTGTGGTCGGCGTGGTTGTGGTCGGTGTGCCTGTCGGCGGCATGGGGGTCGCGGTTGTCGGCGTGCCGGTTGTCGGAGTGGTCGCCGTCGGAGTGGTCGTCGGAGTGCCGGTCGTCCCTGTGGTCGTCGTCGGGGTGGTCGTTGTCGGCGTGGTTGTGGTGGGGGCAGACGTCGTACCGCCTGGGGTGGGGCCGCCGGGGCTCGACGTCGTACCGCCGGGGCTCGACGTCGTACTGCCCGGGCTGCTCGGCGTCTGTGGAGGAGCGGCCCATGAGGGCGTGCTGGGAGTCGCCGTCGGGGCCCAGGGGGACACCGGCTGCATTGGCTTCCCCACGGGAAGAGACGGTCTCGTGCTCGAGCGCGACGTACCCTGCGACCGCTCTGCCGGAGCACTGGCGACGCCGGCGGACTGGGGCGACTGCGAACCGGCCGTGCCGCTCGAGCCGAACGGGTCGAGCAACCATGCTCCGGCCAGCGCGACCACGACCGTCGCGAGAACGCCGAGCTTCAGGACCGGTGCGCGCCGGCGGCTGTGCCGCGCTCCGAACTTCCGTACATGTCGACCTATGTGGAACTGCCTCACGTGCTTACCTTTCGCCCCCAGGCCGTGAGGGAGCCTACCTATTCGAACGCTTCAGTCGAAGCTCACCGTGAGTGCCTGAACGGCCCCACCGGGTGTCCATCGCAGCTCCATCGAACCGGTCCCACCGCCCGACCAGCGGAAACGCGCCAGTTCGTCACCGTCGTCGAGCAGCGTCATCGTCTCGGACGGCGGATTTTCCCGGTACGCCGCCGCGATCGCCGTCCGACCTTCGAACGGACCGACCGGAACGTGTACGAAACTCATGACCGCGTTCTCGGCGAATCGCTCGGCGAAGGCGTCCCAGTCGCCGGTCGTGACCGCCCGGTTGAACGCGTCGACGTGGTCGGCGACCCGGCTCACTTCCGATCCCTCAGGATCTTGCGGATCGCCGCCACCCGATCGGCGTACGCCGCCTCGCCGCCTCGCCGGGTCGGCTTGTAGTAGTCGGTGCCGTCGATCACGTCCGGGGCGTACTGCTGCGGCACGACGCCGCGCGGATCGTTGTGGGAATACTCGTACGACGAGCCGTGGCCGATCTTCTTGGCGCCTGCGTAGTGCGCGTCGCGCAGATGCGGCGGGACCGGACCGACCTTGCCCGCCTTCACGTCCGCGATCGCGGCGTCGACGGCCACGATCACCGCGTTGGACTTCGGCGCCAGCGCCAGCGCGACGACGGCCTGCGCGAGGTTGATCCGCGCCTCCGGCATACCGATCAGCTGCACCGCCTCGGCCGCGGCGACCGCGACGCCGAGCGCGGTCGGGTCGCCCATGCCGATGTCCTCGCTCGCGGAGATCACCAGTCGTCGGGCGATGAAGCGAGGGTCCTCCCCCGCCTCGATCATCCGGGCCAGGTAGTGCATGGAGGCGTCGACATCCGAACCCCGGATCGACTTGATCAACGCCGACGCGACGTCGTAATGCTGGTCGCCGGCCCGGTCGTACCGCACCGCGGCCCGGTCGACCGCCGTCTCCAGCGTCACCAGGTCGATGACCGCCCGCCCCGGCAGCTCATCCGGCGTACCGTCGGTGGCTTGCTCGTATTTGACGGCCTGGTCGTGCTTGGCGCGAGCTCCGCCGGCCGCGGCTTCCAGGTACGTGAGTGCGCGGCGGGCATCCCCTCCGGCCATCCGGAGCAGGTGGTCCCGCGCGTCCTGAGCCAGCTCGAACTCGCCGTTCAGTCCCCGCTCGTCGGAAAGCGCCCGATCGAGGAGCAGCGAGATGTCGTCGTCGGTCAGGGACTCCAGCGTGAGCAGCAGACTGCGCGACAGCAGCGGCGAGATCACCGAGAAGAACGGGTTCTCCGTGGTGGCCGCGACCAGCGTCACCCAGCGATTCTCCACGCCGGGCAGCAGCGCGTCCTGCTGTGCCTTCGTGAACCGGTGCACCTCGTCGATGAACAGCACGGTCTCCACCGCACCGCTCGCGCGGGAGAGGTCGCGGCGGGCGCCGTCGATCACCTGCCGCACGTCCTTCACACCGGCCGTGACCGCGGACAGCTCCACGAACTTCCGATTGGTCTGGTGCGACACCACGGCCGCGATCGTGGTCTTGCCCGTCCCCGGAGGGCCCCACAGCAACAGCGACATCGGCTGGTCACCCTCCACCAGCCGTCGCAGCGGCGAGCCCGGTGCAAGCAGGTGCTGCTGCCCCACCAACTCGTCCAGACTCCGCGGCCGCATCCGCACCGCCAACGGAGCCGCCGTGTGATCCGCATCCGCCAAGCTCCCGCCACCGCGGGCCGGCGCAGGAGCACCCGGAAGATCGAACAACCCTTCACTCACCCCACAACCCTATCCACCCCCACCGACACTCCCCCGCGACGCCGCCTCCCCCACCAGACACACCCCCGCGACGCCGCCTCCCCCACCAGACACACCCCCGCGACGCCGCCTCCCCCACCAGACACACCCCCGCGACGCCGCCTCCCCACCGACGCTCCCCCGCGACGCCGCCTCCCCCGCCGACACTCCCCCGCCTACGCCGGCCCCTGCCGTCCCCGCCCCCGCACCCCCGCGAGCTGTCGGGGGCTTGAACACCTCCTGGTGGGCTGGGACAGGCAATAACAGGTGTTAGGCCCCGGGAAGGTGTTCAAGGCCCCGCCGGGTGGTATGCGGGATGGGGTGGTGGGGGGCGGAGGGGACCAGCTCGCGTACGGCGTCTGCCGGAAGGTGTCCGTCCGTCATCCCACGGCGGTAGGACGACCGGGGGCGAACACAAGGTGGTAAGTGCCGCTCCGCCGCAACAGCACGATGGTCGGCACCTGCAGGACGACGATGGTGGCGATCGTGATCACCGGGTCGAGCGCCGGCACTACGGAGATCGGCAGTGTGTACGAGAGCACGACGCGCACGATCGCGTCGACGATCGACGCGATCCCCCAGCACACGGTGATCCACTTCCAGGCGTCCCGGAACCGCGCGTTCGTCTCCCACAGCTCGTCCATCAGTGCCGCCCGCCGGGCAAACATCGCCTGGGTGACGATGTAGGTCAATGGCTTCGGGTGCCGCAGCGACCACAAGGTAATGCCGGCGAACGGCAGGCTGATCCAGGCGTTCCGGACGAGCAGCAGGCGCGCATCTCCACCCAGTACTGCGACGACCGTGCTCGCCACCATGCTGACGACGACGGCCATCCCGACCAGGTCCGTACGCCGCTCGCGCACCAGCGAGACCGCGGAACTGATCAGACCTGGGATCACACCGGCGAGCAGTGCGATCAGGTCACCGGCACCGAGCGCCTTGAGGCCGTAGTACAGAGCGAGCGGGACGGCGATGTCGACGACGAGGAGCCATCGGCCTTTACGCGTGGTGGGCATGCCGACAGCGTCGCCCGCCCGGCCGCCGGACCACATCGAGCCGACGGCTGTGCGCGCCTAAACCAAAGTCTTAGTCCTTCTTGTCCGACTTCTCTTCGTCGTCCTCGTCGTCGGCGTCGCGCAGTTCCTCGGGCAGGTCCTCGTCGTCGTCGGCGTCGCGGAGTTCCTCCGGGAGGTCGTCCTGGTCGAACTCCTCGTCGAGGATCTCGTCGGGCTCGGCCGCCGATTCAGGCTTGATCGCGTTGCGGAGCCGGCCGAGGATGCGGTCCGCCTCGGTGCCGAACGGGTTGTCGTTGACCAGGTACGTCCAGGTCGCGGTCGGCCGCGGGATCCCGCTGGCCTCCTCGTCGAGGCCTTCGGACGTGATCTCCGCCGTAGCGAACGTCTCGGCCGCGTCCTTCCAGGCGTCCTCGATCAGCGTGTCGAACGACGCGATCGCCGACTTGTTGAACTCGTCGATCGGCTTCAGGTGCACGATGCCGCCGGCCAGCGACCGCAGGTGGATGCCTTCGCGCAGGTCCGCGAGGTACGCCAGGTGGTCGGTCCACCGCCGGTCCAGATGGCCCAGTGCGATCCGTCGCGCGGCGGCCTTCACCACGTCCTCGCCGACCTCGTCGACCAGTTCGTCGTACCGCTCCTTGGCCCGCTCGGCGAGCTCGGTCGCGGCCAGGTCCTCGGTCAGCACCTTCTCGCGGGTCTCGAGCAGGATCGCACGCTGCTGGCCGGTAAGGCGGTTGTACTGCCAGGTGGTCCGGTGCAGCTCGGCGTTCGCACCGTCGGCGACCCGCTGCGCGTGCTCGAGCATGCCGATCGACTTGCGGTCGGTCAGCCGCCCGGTCTCGTCCGGGTGCGGGCGCAGGCCCGACGAAACGGAGTACCGCGTCACCAGCTCGTCCCCGAGCGACGCGAAGAACAGCGTCTCGCCCGGGTCGCCCTGACGGCCGGCACGACCACGCAACTGGTCGTCGAGCCGTCGCGACGCGTGCAGGCCGGTGCCGATCACGTACAGGCCACCGAGCTCGATGGCCTTCTCCTTGTCGTGCGACTCGTCCTTACCGCCCAGCCGGATGTCCGTACCGCGGCCGGCCATCTGCGTCGACACCGTCACGGTCCCGGGCACACCGGCCTCGGCGATGATCGCGGCCTCTTCGGCGTCGTTCTTCGCGTTCAGTACGACGTGCTCGATCCCGGCCGCCTCGAGCTTGTCGCTGAGCTGCTCGGACTCCTCGACGCTGTGCGTGCCGATCAGGATCGGCCGGCCGGACTCGTGCACGACGCCGATGTGCTTGACCAGCGCCTCGTTCTTCTGCTCGACCGTCAGGTACAACCGGTCGGGGTCGTCCTTGCGGATGTTCGGCTTGTTCGGCGGTACAACCGCCACGTCGACGTCGTAGAACTCCTGCAGCGACTCTCCGACGACCACCGCCGTACCGGTCATGCCGCACAGCGTCTTGTACCGCTTGACCAGCGCCTGCACCGTGATGCTGTCCAGCACCTCACCGGAGTCGCTGACCGGCACGGCCTCCTTGGCCTCGACCGCAGCCTGCAGACCGTCGGGCCAGCGCTGCAGCTTCGCGACCCGGCCGCGGTTGTTGTTGATCAGGCTGACCTTGCCGTCGCGAACCAGGTAGTCGACGTCGCGGCGCAGCAGCACCTCGGCATGCAGCGCGACGTTGATCTGGGTCAGCCGGTCCAGGTTCTCGTCCGCGTAGAGGTTGAACTCCCTCGGCGCCGGCTCCTCGACCTCCGCGTCGTCTGTCTCGGACTGGTCGGCCCCCGAGGCGTCCGCCCCCGAGCCCTCGGTTTCCCCGGCCTCCGCCTCGCCCGCGGCATCGACCGTCTCCGCCTCGTCAGTCGTCGAGTCAGTCGCCGCCTCCTCGGCCGCCGCCTCCTCGGCCGCCGCCTCCTCGGCCGCCGCCTCCTCGGCCGCAGCTTCCTCGGCCCTCGCGCCGAGGGCCTTCTCGACCTTGTCGGTGCCCCGGTCGGTCAGTGCGACGGTCCGGCCGTCGCCGTCGATCTCGTAGTCCACGCCCGCGCGCAGAGTCCGGACGAGCTGGACCACGTCGTCGTCCAGCGCCTCGGACCGGGTCGCACCGGCGAGGACCATCGGCACGCGGGCCTCGTCGATCAGCACCGAGTCGGCCTCGTCGACGAGCGCCACGTCGGCCTCGACGGCGACCCGGTCGTCGACCTTGGTGACGAGACGATCCCGCAGTACGTCGAAGCCGATCTCGTTGACCGGGACGTAGCAGACCTCGGCCTGGTACGCCTCGCGGCGCTCCTCCGGCGTGGACGCCTGGCCGACGTGCGACACGGTCACACCGAGCAGCTCGTACACCGGGCCCATCCACTCGGCGTCGCGCTTGGCCAGGTAGTCGTTCACGGCCAGCACGTGCACCCGGCGGCCGCCGATCGCGTACCCGGCGGCGGCGATCGCACCGGCCAGCGTCTTGCCCTCACCGGTCCCCATCTCGACGACCCGGCCCTGCAGCATCGCCAGCGCACCGACGACCTGGCCGTCGAACGCCCGCTCGCCGAGGGCCCGCTTGCCTGCCTCCCGGGCCAGCGCGAGGAACTCGATCTGCTCGTCCTCGTGCAGGCCACCGGTGGTCCGCAGCTCCGTGGCCGCCTCGGTGAGCTCTTCGTCGGTCAGGGACTGGACCGATTCCTCCGCCTCGCCGACCAGCTGGGTGAGCCGTTCGTACGGGCCGAGATCGATCGAGCCGGGGCGCTGCAGCAGCCGGCGGAAGCGAGAAGCGATTTTCAGGGCCATGATGCAGGCAACGTACAGCGTCGGCGTGTCGTTCCGCTCGTCAGGGGACGGCGGGCCGTCCCGTGAGTCAGGGTGTCCACTCGTACGGTGTCGTGGTTGTAACGGCGTGGAGACCGAGCTTCTGGAGGATCGGGCGGGAGTCCTCGGAGGCGTCGACGCGGAGGAACTCGTATCCGCGGTCTTTCGCGAGCCGGGCGCGATGGACAAGCAGTGCGCTGTAGATCCCCTGGCGGCGCCACTCCGGGAGCGTTCCGCCGCCCCAGAGGCTGGCGAACCCGGTGCCGGGGTGGAACCGGATCCACGCCGCCGACACGGCCGGGCCCTGTTTCAGCACGTCCTCGACCAGGAAGACAGACAACCGGTCCGGGAACATCCGCGCCTCGTCCTGCAACTGCTCCACGATCCGTGCCAGCCCGTTACCCCACAGCGTGTCGGTCAGTACGGCGATCCGGTGGAAGTCGTCCGCTCCGTCGGCCTCCCGCAACCGCACCTTCGACGGCAGCGCCGACGGCCGCTCGAGGATCCGGTCCACCTCACCGAGGATCAGCGTCTCCGGGTCCTGCTTGCTGAAGCCCGCCTTGACCAGCCGTTCACCGAGATCGGCCGGCTCGTCGTACGCGTAGGTCTTCCACTCGAACGGCAGCCCGCGCTCCCGGAAGAACGCCAGCTCCTGCTCGATCACGGCGTCCGGGTCATCCCCGAGCCCGCGCGGCGTCTCGACGAAACCGGCTCCCTCGGGGCCCTCGACGTACGAGCGATGCACCAGCCCCTCGTGCTCTTGCTTCCAGCCGGGAATCGCGTCCGCATCCGGTAGCCGGATGCGGCGATGGAACACGTCGAGCAGCTCGTCAGGCGTCATCTGCACATCGTGCCCGAACGGCTACCTGAAATCACCAGGATAAAAAGCAAACCAGTTGGCGACTGGTGTCGTCCAAGTAAGTGTCCTCACAAGGGGGGAACACATCATGAACATCCACCACATCACACCCAAGACGATCATCGCCGCACTAGCGGTGATGGCAGTCCCCGCGGCCGCGTTCGCCGCACCGGTACTGACCGGATCCGCTGCCGCCCCCCGAAACACCTCGACCACCGCCGTCGCCATCGCGTCCTGCCCGCGCGGCTGGGGATCGTTGCCCGAGGCAAACAGCCGGATGACGCAGGCTCCGGTGACCGCCGTCCGCACCGGACGGCATGCCTGCTACGACCGGATCGTCGTCGACATCCGCGGTCGCGCACCGGGGTACGACGTCCGCTACGTGAAGAACGTCTACACCGACGGCGCCGGACACCTCGTCCCGCTCCGCGGCGGGGCGAAACTGCAGGTCGTGGTCCGCGCTCCGGCGTACAGCTCGACCGGTGCCGCGACGTACTCGCCGAAGAATGCCAGGGAGCTGACCAACGTGGCCGGCTACAGCACGTTCCGGCAGGTGGCTTACGCGGGCACGTTCGAGGGACAGACGACGATCGGGCTCGGCGTCCGCGCCCGGCTGCCGTTCCGCGTCTACACGCTGGCCGGGCCGGGATCGAACACGCGCTTGGTGATCGACGTCGCGCACCACTGGTAAGCCCGCCCCGCGGTCGCCCGGTTCCTCCCCCCGGGCGACCGCTTCCGCCTGCTACAGGGTTCGGTTGAGCAGGTCGTAGAAAGAGTTACCGAGGAGCAGCTCGTACGGATCGGTCAGTAGCGGTCCGAGTTCTGCCATGTCCGACGGCGTCCAGGACCAGGCGCCGATGAGGCCCGAGATGAACAGCGGGCTCGCACCGTCCCAGTTCGCGATCCGCTGGTCCAGCGCGGCCTTGAACTCGACCGCTTTACCGGGTGCGCCCCAGCCGCCGGTGATCGGGATGCCGCCGTGGCGCACCGTCAACGTGTCGCCGTCCCAGGTCTGCATGATCCCCTTGGTCGGCGTGTAATCGGCGTACCCCTTGGCGATCTCCTCCGACAATTGGACCCAGGTGCCGTCCTGCCGGCCGCTGTACGCGTAGACGACCTCCAGGGCGGTACGGCGCATGAAGTCGCCGGTCATCTTGAGGTACTTCGTGAGCTCGCCGGGGTTCCACGATGCCGGATAGGTGTACCCGCCGCCGGACGGGCCGCAGACCAGGTAGTCGTTGGCGGTCGCGGTGCGCTGGTAGTGGCTGTAGATGTTCGGACCGGCCTCGGCGAGCAGCGGGCTGATCGTCCAGTTGGTCGGTACTTCGCCGCGCTTCGGGTCGTCCCAGATGTCGCGCAGCCGGCGCTGGCAGTACTGGATGTTGTCGCCTTCACCGAACGTCAGGGTCAGATAGACCTTGTTCTTCGCCTTGTTGACCCGCCGTACCGGCCGGGGCGTGCTGGAGATGGGTGCGGCGGTGCCGGCGTGCACCGTGCCGTTCATGTAGAAGTCGGCCGCGACGACCGGCGAACCGCCCTTGCTGGCCAGGTCCACACCGTCCCATTCGCCGGAGACGTCGTTCGCGAACCAGCCCATGTACGGCGCGAGGGTGGGCCACTTGGCGTAGTGCTCGATGAGCAGGTCACCGGTCGCGCCGCCGGGTGGTAGCCAGCTCACCAGGGCCTTGGTGGCAACCACGTAGTCGCGGAAGTACGGGAACGGCTCGACGCGGGTCGGCGAGGTGTCCGTGGCGCTGACGAGGTACTGGTTCCACATCTCCACCGTGACGACGAGGGACGTCGTACCCGCGGGTGGTTCGAAGCGGTAGATCCAGTAGTTGCCGCCGTCGGCGAACCGGTTGGCCTCGCCACCGATCGACGAGTGCGATCCGTCGAACAGGTACGGCGCCTCCTCCGGGGTGTTCGGCTCGAAGCGGGCGAACTCGGCGCCGTTCGCCGTCACCACCACGTGGCGCACCGACGCACCCCAGCCGTCGTCGGTGAACGAGTCCGCGAACTTGACATACACGGCCTCCTTGCCGAGCTTGGCCGAGACGTCGAGGTTGTAGGTGCCGCGGTTCGACGAGTCGCGGATCTGCTGGGTCTCGCGAGCGATCTCCTGCCAGACCACGCCTTCCACGTCGACCACCCGGGTCGGCGGCAGACCGGCCAGCAGTTGCTTGGTGACCCGCGGGAACAGGTTGTCGAGCTGCCACCGGTAGGTCTTCACCACGTCGTCGTCGAACACGCCGCGGAGGTCCTTCACGATCTTCAGGCCGTACGCCTTCGCCTGGTCCGCGTCGGCGACGACCGCGTTCTCCAGGCCGGCCAGCGTCGTGGCGACGTTGATCGAGTCGGGTACGGCGGGGTCGTAGACGATCGCGCCGCGGACACGGTTGCGGTACTTCGCGATCAGGTCCAGCGGGTTCTTGTACAGCTTGGTCGGCAGACGCAGGTCGGTCAGCCATTTGGCGTCCGGCACGCTCTGCGTCCCGGTGTCGTAGATGAAGTACAACTCCGGCTCGGTACGGTTGACGATGCCTTGCAACGTTGTCAGCAGGGTCTGATCTCCCCCGCTAAGTTTGCTGACGTCGCCGTAATCCAGGTGTTTCGGGCGGTTGAACACCGGCAGCAGCCGGGCGGGGCTGCCGGACGTCGATGCTGTGGCCGATCCATCGAGGGCAGCAGCCTGCGCTGAGGTTGCGAGCCCCGGAACGAGTCCGAGACCCCCCACTGTGACCGCACCGCTGCCCGCCAGGAACGCTCGTCTCGAAACCATCGTGACCACTCCCTGAGGTTGACATCGATGTCAATTCAGGCCGGACAGTAGCAACGCCGAGACGGTGTGTACATAGCTCGTTACAACGTTGCCCCAAGAATCTGGAATCGTTTCCGCCAGGCCGGGCTGCCGCCGCTGGAGACGGCTCTCCCCTGCCGCTCTGGATCTTGGTTGCCGGGCGGTGCGACGGTTCCGTCGGGAGGTTCGAGTGATGGATATGGCTTCGGAGCTGACCTGCCTTCTGGACGTTCCGTATGCGAGGCATGGCGGGGTTGAGCTCTGTTTGGATGTGCTCTGGACGATGACCTCGGATCCACTCCCTGTTGTTGTGCGGGTCGATGGGTGTCCGGGGTGGGGGCCCCGGGGATCGGCGGGCGGCGATGTCGCAGTTCGTGAATCCGGCGATGGCGCGGGCGGGGTTTCTGGCGGTTGGGATCTCAGTGCGGCACACCGGGCAGGCGGTCCCGGCGCAGCTGCACGACGTACAGGCTGCTGTGAGATGGCTGCGGCGCAATCCGCTCGGGCTGCCGGTCGATCCCGAGCGCATCGGGATCTGGGGACAGTCCGCCGGTGGTCACCTCGCCGCTATGGCCGGCGTGAACCCCGAGGGACTCTGTGCACCCACCAACCATCTGGATCGGCCCAACGCGGTTGACCCGTGAACAAAGAGCGCAGCAACTCAGCTGCAGGCGGTGGTCACGATCAGCGGGCCCAGTGATCTCACGCGGACGGGTGGTGAGATGCGGATTGATCGGCCGTCCCCGGTTACCGCGTTGGTCGGGGGCGACGTGAGCCGGTTGCGCGCAGCCGGCCCGGTGGCCCACGTGAAGGCCGGCGCCCCGCCGTACCTGATCATCCATGGGACCGCGGACGAGACAGTCCCTTACGAGCATGCCGAACTGCTGCATGGCGCGTTGCGTGCGGTGGGCGCGGACAGTCGGCTGGTCCCCATCGCAGGCGGACACCACAACCTCCTCGACGATCCGGACGCGCCCTACGACGGGCAGGTCTGGTACGACGTCGCAGACGAAGCCGCCCGATTCTTCCAGCGTCAACTGATGTCGGATCGGCCGTGAGGTGTTCGTCGCAGGGGTAAACGACCGAGGAGAACCTCATGACCGCGACCTACACCTTCGACATCTTCTCCACCCTCGACGGCTTCGGCTCCCACTCCGGCGACTGGGGCGGGTACTGGGGCAAGCAAGGCCCCGAGCTGCTCAAGCACCGCGCCGCCGTGTACGGCGAGCCGGCGCGGATGGTCTTCGGGGCCGACACCTTCCGGACGTTCGCGGAGATCCTGGCGACAAGCCCGACGGATGCCGAGGTGTACGACGAATGGGTCACCCGGATGCGGAGCCTGCCGGCAACGATCGTGTCGAGCACCCTGCACGAACCGGTTGAGTGGCCCGACGCGACCATCGCCACGGGCGACGCAGTCGACATCGTCGCCCGGCTCAAGCAGGATTCCGACGTACCGCTGCGCTCACACGGCAGCCTGTCCCTGAACCGGGCGCTGCTGAATGCGGGCCTGGTCGACCGCGTCCAGGTGACTCTCTTCCCCGTCATCTGCGGTCAGACCGGAACAACACCGATCTTCCACGGCTACTCCGACTTCGACCTCGAGCTACTCGAAACCCGAACGTTTGACGATCACACCCAGGAACTCACCTACCGCCCGACACTGCACGCCTGACGGCATCAGGTACGGCGGCGGAATCTCGAGCGGAACTTGCCGTCGTACTCGAGTTGCATGTAGCCCGAGGAATGGACGCCGACGGCGAAGATCGCGACGGCTACGAAGACGATGCCGGCGATCAGGGAGATGTGCCAGAAGGCGGCTGCGATGCCGGCGAAGGCGGAGCCTTGTGCGATCGCCTTGGCTACCGCGACGAGGCGGGAGCTGGTCACCCGGTGGCGGAATGCCTCCTGGCGGTTCAGCACGAGGAGTGCGGCGAGTAGCGGGATCGAGACAGCGAAGGCGATCACGCAGATCTTCGCCGACAGGTCGAGCGGGGACGAGGTCAGGAACGGCTGCACCACGACGAGTCCGGCCGCGGCCAGTCCGCCGTAGATGAGGTTGGACTGCCGGATCCACTCCTCCTGGGCGGCCGGGTCGGCCGTGGCCTCCTCGACCTCCTGCTGGATGCGCTCGGCTTCGGCCTCGGCGTCCGCACGGTGCGTTTTCTCCGCCTCGTCCATCGGCCATCCTCCCGTCAGTCTCTCTGTCGTCGCCGGAATTGGGTGGTCGGGGCGGACGACAGCGAGACATAGTAAGCGCTCGACGACGGGGGAGGTTCGCGTGAGGTACTACTACGCCGAGCATCAGGCGGCGTATCAGCGGCTCGAGCAGCAGGGCCTGACGCAGTGGAGCGACCTCTTCGGGGAGACCGACGAGTACGACGTAAGGCGATCGCGATGGCTCGGCGATTCGCTCGGCAGCGTGGTGTCGACGTCAGCTTCAGCGTGCAGGACGTCTGTGCAATGGGGGCCGGTGGCAAGCAGTACGACGTGGTTCTGGACAGCTACTGCCTTCAGTCCATCGTGACCGACACCGATCGCGCCAAGCTGCTCGGCGCCGTACGCGATCGCATCAAGAGCACCGGGTACTACGTCCTCTCCACCGCGATATATGAGCCGGACCGCGTCTACGACAACGACTTCCGGTATGACGCCACCAGCGGCATCTGCTACCAGGCTGCAGGCCCGGCAGAAGACGCGATCCAGCTCGACGGCACCTGGTACCTCCCCCACCGGCGCCACCTACAGGCCGCCGCCCTACGAGTCGAGCTGGAAACCGCCGGCCTCCGAGTGGTCTCCCAAGAAGGCGGCGATGTCATCTGCGTCAGGAGTCACGGAACCTGAGCCGCCCTCTACAGTGATTGCAACCCACGAGAGGGGCTGGTCGTGAGTACGCGGGAATGGGTGCCGGTTGAGCAGCGGTGGTTCGGGCTGGATCGGCGGACGTTCAAGGCGGGGTTCTCGGCGCTCGCGATCGCGCTGTTGCTGATCTACGGGTGGCAGGGGCTGAACGCGGCGATTCCGTGGCACAACGAGATCCGCGCCGGTCAGGTGCTCGACCTCGGCAATGGGGCGACAGCGGTGCCGCCGGTCGGGTGGCAGCTGGAGCAGGGGACGCTCGTCGGCGGCGCGGGAGCGAGCGCGACGAGCCTGGAGGTATTGCTCGCGCAGGGCGGCGCGACGATCGAGTTGATCGGTACGACGTTCGACGGCAGCGCGGCTGCGTTCCTCGACCAAGTGCACCGATCGCAAGGCAGCCCGCCAGGCGTGACGGCAGCACGCGGCACACTGACCACCGACTCCGGGCTGGTCGGCGTGGTCGAGAGCGGGAGCGGACCGAGCGGCGACGGCGTCGACGTGGCGTTCAAGATGGGGACGGGCGATGCCGCCGACAGTGCGCCGGCGCTTCTGGTCCGGGTCCGTACGGCGTCCGGGCAGTTTGAGCACTACGAGGACCAGGTCGGCGCGATGTTGCGCAGCATCACCCCGGGAGCGGCGCGATGACCGCCGTACCGCAGGAGAAGGCCGCGCAGCTCGACGCGATCGAAGAGTCAGGCTGGGGCCAGCCGTACCGGTTCCTGCAGCCACACAACGTCGCGTTCTGGGTCTACGTGCTCGGCGTCGGCGCCGGTGCGATCACCATGCTGCGAGTCTTCGGCCCCGGAGCTCAGTTCTACACACCGGCCCTCGCTGGAGGCGTCGTACTGTTCGGGCTCTACCTCGTCCCCTGGCTGCTCCTCCTGCGCCACCACAACCGCTTCACGGCCCAGCCCGCCGGACTACTCGCGACCGGCTTCGTCTGGGGTGGCGTCGCCGCGACGTTCTGGATCGCACTGCCCGCCAACGCGGCTCTGCTGGCGATCTGGGCCAAGATCGGCGGTACGTCGTTCGCGCAGGCCTGGGGCGCCGGCCTGACCGCCCCGATCAACGAGGAATTCGCCAAGGCAATCGGCCTCATCCTGCTCATCGGCCTGGCGCCACGACTTGTCCGCAGCGCGTACGACGGCTTCATCATCGGCGCGTTCATCGGCCTGGGCTTCCAGGTCTTCGAGGACATCCTGTACGTGTACAACGGCGCCACCCAGCAGTACGGCGTCGACCAGCTCGGGTCGTCCCTCCGCGTCTTCATCGTCCGCGGCGCCGCCGGAATCGTCTCGCACGCCCTGTTCAGCGCGATCTTCTGCGCCGGCCTGATGTGGGTGCTGGGCCGCACCCGCGGCGAGCGCAACGTAGTACGGGGCGTCCTGACGATGCTGATGGCGATGTTCTTCCACTTCGCCTGGGACGACATGGGCGTCGTCAGCAACGGCGGCGTGTGGGCCGGCATCCTCCCGTTCCTGATCGCAGCGGTGGAACTGACCGCCCTCTTCTCCGTACTCCGCCACGCCGCACAACACGAACGCACCTGGATCCGGGAACTCCTCACCCCGGAACTGGCGACCGGCGCCGTCGATCCACCCCTCCTCGACGCCGTCAGCGGTTTACACAAGGACCGCAAGAAGTACCGCAAACACCTCCACAGCCGGCGCAAAGCCAATCACCGTCTAGAGGCCGCCAGCGACCTGGCCCAGGAGATCGCCCGCGCCAACGGTGCGGAGTCGCCCGGCGTCGTCCACACCCGCGCGGAGCTGCTCCGCCTCCACAACAAGCGCTAGAAGGGTCACCACGCTCGGTGCAGCAGTTCGGTGGCTTCCGGAAGGGACAAGTTCGCCCGCCGAGCAGCCCGCGCGAAGACGGTCGCTGCAGCGCGAGTCTCTTCGTCATCCACCCGACTGCGCGACGCGAGGACGAACGTCCCGTTCCGCCCTCGCGTCTCCACTAATCGCTCCGCCTCCAGCTCCTTGTAGGCACGAGCGACAGTGTTGACCGCAAGCCCGAGGTCCCCCGCCAACTGCCGAACAGTAGGCAACCGGGTCCCCTGCGCCAGTTCGCCGGTCCGGATCAGCCCGGAGATCTGGTCCTTCACCTGTTCGTACGGCGGTTTCGCTGCCGCCGGGTCGACCGAGATGATCATCCGGCAACTCGCTGCACCCGCTGCAGCCCGCGGCGGCTGGCAGCGACCATGAGCGCCGTACACCACAACCCCACCGACACCAGGAACAGCGCCGTAGCGAGCGGCTCCACATACCCCGGTACGTCGGACGGCCAATCGAACGACGTCGGCATCGCCGCACCGAGCAGCCACGCGACGGTCAGCACCGCCGACCCGATGTCCCGCAGCGTCGTCGCCCGCAGCGCCTCCTGCCACCGCAGCTCGGCCTCGCGTCCGGACGATTGGTTCACACGCAACACCGTACGCGTCAGGAGCAGCCCGATCGCGCACACCACCACACCGGCCAGACCGCTGGCGATCAGGATCCAGCCCCGCGCCGGGTGGTCGTTCGTACCAAGCACCACCAGACCGAGGGCGGCGCCGACCAACGGCACGACGACGCACCCCTGGTAGATCGCGATCTCGATCGGGCTCAGGTAGTCGCTCAACCTCCGCGGCCGCAGCGCCGCAAGCCGCGGTCCGTCGGCGCGCGAGGCCCGAACGGTCCGATAGCCGTTGATCAGCGTCGCGAACCCACCGAACGCAGCCGTCGCCGCCAGCAGCCAACTGACCAGCCGGATGTCCAGCACGGCGCCGGGCACGAAGCCGAGATCCATCCCGAGATGCACGAGTACGACGGCGGCACCGGCAATCAGCACGCCGGCCAGTACGCCGAGGATCAGGATCTCCTGACGGCGCCGGTACCACTCGAGCGCCGCCTCGACGAGATCACGCTCCCCCGGCAGCCCGCCGCGCTCGATGCGCCGATCGACCTCCCGCTGTGCCGCCCTCCGGCGCTGCGTCCACAGGATCCCCGACGACACCACCATCAGCCCGACCACCCACAGCACCTCCACCGAAACCACGCTCCCTCGAGATCTTTGTACCAAATGTATTGATACAAAGAGCCTAGGTCAA
This sequence comes from Kribbella pratensis, assembly GCF_004365355.1. Taxonomy (GTDB): domain Bacteria; phylum Actinomycetota; class Actinomycetes; order Propionibacteriales; family Kribbellaceae; genus Kribbella. The sequence goes on from NZ_SODP01000001.1 coordinate 3,004,940, forward strand.
CCGAGGGTCACGCGAAGTCGGATGCCGTGTACGCCTTCTGCTCCACCAGCACGAGCCAGTTGCCCGAGTTGTCCCGCAGGACCGCCTCCACGCCGTACGGCCGATCCGCGGGCTCCTGGATGTACTCGACGCCGCGCGCCGTCAACTCGGCAAAGGTCTTCCGGCAGTCGTCCGTGGCCAGCCCCACGCCATGCATCGAGCCCTTGGCCATGATCCGCCGGATCCACCCAGCGGACTCCTCGTCCATCGGCGGCCCGGGCAGCATCAGCGCAAGTTCGAGCTCGGGATGGTCGGCCTGATGCACAGTGCACCAGCGGAAGTCCTCGCTGAGCGTGATGTCCTCACCGAGCTCGAATCCGAGCTTCTCGGTGTAGAACGCCTTCGCCTCGTCGATGTCGTTGACGTAGACCGTCACCAGGCTCACGTTCGTGATCACAGTTCCTCCTCCAAGGTCGTGACTACGACGCTAAGCCCCGGACTCCCCCGCCGGCTTCTCCGGAATTGCGGAGTTCAATCCGAGCATGAACACGAAGCATCCCGGGATCCGCGCCCCGGTCTGGGTCCGCTGGTACGTCGTCGGGGTCATCCCCACCAACTCGGTGAACCGCTGCGAGAACGAGCCGAGACTGCTGTACCCGACCAGCCCGCACACCTCGGTCACCGTCAGGTTCGTCGCCCGCAGCAGATCGGTCGCCCGCTCGATCCGCCGCCGGGTCACGTACTGCATCGGCGTCTCGCCGTACGCCGCCGCGAAGCAGCGCAGGAAGTGGTACTTCGAGACGCCCGCCGCGGTCGCCAGCGCGACGAGGTCGAGCGGCTCCGCGTAGTTGCGGTCGGCAACATCCCGGGCCCGTCGCAGATGCGGCAGCAACTCCATCGGTACGACGATCGTCACCGTTCGAGCCTAGCCCCCGCGGAGGAACGACTCCACGACCGCGGCGTACCGTTCCGGCTCCTCGACGTTCGGCAGGTGACTAGACTCCGCGAACACCTGCCAGCGCGCATCCGGGATCAGCTCCGCGTACGGCGACACGCACACGGGCTGCGCCTCGTCGTACGCACCGGAGACAACCAGCGTCGGTACGGCGATCCGCGGCAACCGGTCGACGATCGTCCAGTCCATCAGGCTCCCGACGACGTGGAACTCACTCGGCCCGTTCATCGTGTGATAGACGGTCGGATCCTCCTCGATGGACGCGAACGCCGCCGCGACCTCCGGCGGATTGGGCACTACGCGGCAGACGTGCCGGTCGTAGAACACCTTCATCGCGCCCGCGTACTCCGCAGAGTTCGTCGTCTCCGCCTCCTCGTGTTCGCGCAGCGTCTTCTCCACCTCGGCCGGCAACCCCGCACGCAACAACGCCGCCGCTTCGAGCCACAGCGGCATCGACGCCGGCGAGTTGGAGATCACCAGTCGTCTCAACCCCGCTGGACGCCGCACGGCGTGCTCCGCCGACAACATCCCGCCCCACGACTGCCCCAGCAGGTGGTAGTCGTCCGCAATCCCCAGGTGCTCCAGCAGGTTGTCCAGCTCGTCCAGGAACAGCTCGACAGTCCAGTACGACGGATCCGCGTCCGGCAGATGAGTCGAGTTCCCACATCCCAACTGGTCGTAGTGAATCACGGGCCTGCCTGCCGCGAGCGCAGTCAACGACAGCAGGTACTGATGCGTCGCGCCCGGCCCACCGTGGGCGATCACCAACGGCGTGACTCCACTGCCCAGGTCCCCAGTGATCCGGTACCAGGTCTCGCCGCCGGACAACGGCACCCGGCCTTCACGTGTCGGCGGCAGAATCTCGTACGTCTCGGCGCTGCTCATCACAGTGTCCTTTCAGGCATCGAGCCAGTCCCGCACGTGCCGGCGCAGGAAGTCGAGGTCGGCCGGGATGTCGCGAGGCGAGCCGGCACGATGTCCCCAGATGCTGGGGATCTCCACGAGTTCAGCCGCCCGCAACGAGGCCAGCTCCAGCTCGTTGTCCGCGGTCCGGAAGTAGAGGTCGGTGGCCGAGGGCATCAGCAGCACCCGGGCGGTGATCGCCCCGAGCGCAGCGACCAGATCGTCGTCGAACGGCGTACTGATGTCGGCCTCCAACCAGGTGAGCGCCTGCGCGTACAGGTCGGCGGCGGCGCTCTCGGCGAAGCGATCCACCCAGTCGGTCTGCAGGAACGAGTCCAGATCCGGCGCCCCCAGCACCGACTCGAACAGCCGGGCCCGGTAGAAGTCCTGACTCAGCCCCCACCCGGCGTACACGTGCGCGAACGCGCGCTTGGCGGCGATCGGCTCGGCCGTGAACCGCCCGTTGCCGCAGTACTCGGGAGCGGCTTCGAGGATCCGCAGCAGGCCGGACAGGAAGACCCGGTTGTGCAGCGAGGTCCGTGCGCTCCCGCAGACGACGATCGCCCGCTCGACGAAGCCGGGGTAGAGAGCCGCCCAGTGGTACGCCTGGCCGGCGCCCATCGAGAACCCGTAGGCCGCGGCGAGCCGGTCGATCCCGAACTCCTCGGTGAGCAACCGGTACTGCGCGTGCACGTTGTCCGCCATCGTCACGAGCGACGGGAAGTCCGGGTCCGTCGACGCGCTGGAGGAGAGCCCGTTGCTGAACATGTCCGGTATCACGATGAACCACCGCTCGGGGTCCAGTACGCCGTCGGGCCCGATCAGCCACTCCTGCGTTTCGTGGGTCGCGCCGTAGCTGCAGGGGTAGACGATGACGTTGTCACGGGTCGGCGACAGCGTGCCGTGGGTCTGCCAGGACAGTTGGGCGTCGCGGATGACGCCGCCCCGCTCCGTCTCGAGATCCCCGAGCTTGAAGATCCCGGTCCGCACGGTCGGCACGGTGCTCATGCCAGCACGCCGCTCGGCAGCAGGGCGTGGACTCCCCAGGTCTGGTTGGCGACCTGGGTGATGCGGAGGTCGACCGCAGTACTGGCAAGAGCCAGGGCGGTGCTCTTGTCGACGTCGAGAATGGCCTGCATCCAGCGCACCATCGCGTCCAGGGCGTCGCCGGTCGCGACGTTGAGGTCGGCGTCGAACCCGAAGGTGATCCGGCCGTCCGGAGTCTCCGCGTGGATCGACTCGACCGGACGCGGCTCCCGGACCAGGTCGACCGTCAGCGTCGTCGTCATCGGGCACTCGATCGCCGTACCGCCCACCTCACCGTCGCCTTGCGCGGCATGACCGTCGCCGAGGCTCAGCATCGCGTCCGCGACCGCGACCGGCAGGTAGAGCGTCGAGCCCGCAACCAGAGACTTACAGTCGATGTTGCCACCGCCGAGGGCACGGGGCGGGATCGTGGAATGCTCGCCGGTGTCCTCGGGAACCACCCCGATCACGCCGAGGAACGGTGCGAGCTCACGCGTGAAACCGCCGTTGCAGCGGCCGGTGCCGGCGTCGGGGTCGAGCTCCCAGAGCAGCCACGACGGTTGCTCGGTGACTCCCAGCCGCTCGGTGATCGGCGACTTCAGGGCGCCGGCGACGGTCCAGCCCCACGGGTCGGGAGTGAGGGAGACCAGGTGAACCGCGAGCAGGTCACCGGGTTGTGCTCCCCGGATCGCGATCGGTCCGGTCAGGCAGTGACCGCGCGCCTCGGCAAACATCTTCGGCTGCTGCTCACCGGGGGTCCGCTGCGGTGCCAGGTAGCCCGAAGCATCCAGTGAATGGACGGTCAGCGTGTCACCGGGGTCGATCGTCAGCACCGTCGGCAGCCCGGCGCCGAACACGTCGACGGTGGTCTCCGGGGTGGCGTCAAGCTTGTGGTCCATCGTCTACCTCGCAGGCGTCAGGACGTGAGTGGTCAGGGGGTGGTGGCAGGCGACCGCGTGCAGGCCGTCCGAAGGTTTCAGCACCGGAACCTCCGTCGCGCAGCGCTCCGTCGCCAGCGGGCATCGGGTCCGGAACCGGCAGCCGCTCGGCGGATCGATTGCCGACGGCAACTCTCCGCCGAGGCCTGTCGAACGCCCGACCGCGTCCCGGTTCTTCGCCGCCCCCGGGACGGGGATGGCCTGGATCAGGCCGGCCGTGTAGGGGTGACGCGGTGTGTTGTAGACGTCCTCCCCCGCGCCGAGCTCGACCAACCGGCCGAGGTACATCACCCCGATCCGGTCGGCCAGGTACTTCAGCAGAGACAAGTCGTGCGAGATCACGACGTACGTCTGGCCGTACCGCTCCTGCAGCGACCGCATCAGGTTGAGGATCTGCGCCTGGACCGAGACATCCAGCGCGGACACCGGTTCGTCCGCGACGATCACCTTCGGCCGGAGTGCCAGCGCCCGGGCCATCGCGATCCGCTGCCGCTGACCGCCGGAGAACTCGTGCGGGTAGCGCGCAGCCGCCTCGGGCGGCAGTCCAACCGCGTCCAGCAGCTCGCTCACGGTCCGGCGTCGTTCGCGCCGGGTGCCGATGCCCTGGGCCGCCAGCGGTTCCGCGATCAGGCCGGCCACGGTCATTCGGGGGTCGAGCGCGGCGGCCGAATCCTGGAACATCATCTGGAGATCGCGGCGGCGCTTGCGGAATCCGTTCCGGCTCTGCGCGGACAGATCCCGGCCGTCGAAGCTGACCGAGCCGCTGGTCGGCTGTTCCAGCCCGACCAGCATCCGCCCGAGGGTGGTCTTGCCGCAGCCGGATTCCCCGACGATGCCCAAGGTCTCGCCTGCCCCGATGGTCAACGTCACCCCCGAGACGGCTTGCACGGCCCGCTGCGCGTCGAACGGTCGCTTCGACCGTACCCGGAACCTCTTGTGGACGTCGAAAAGCTGCACGAGCGAGTCGTTCCCACTCGGCTCCGCCGGCCTTCGGTCGACGGCCGCCGCTCCCACGACCGCAGTACGGCCGTCGGCCGGATGAAGGCAGGCGTGAAGGTGATCCGCGCCGACCAGCGCCGGATCAGCACTGCGGCAGTCGTCCTGCGCGAAGGCACACCGCGGAGCGAACCGGCAGCCTGGTGCCAGGTCCAGCAACGCCGGCGGACTGCCGGGAATCGTCGCCAGGGCGGCGTTCCGGTCGAGTTCCAGTGTGGGCATCGCCGCCAGCAACGCCTCGGTATATCGATGCCGCGGCGCCTCGAACAACTCCCGTACGCCGCTCTGCTCGACCACCTGTCCGCCGTACATGACGGCGACCCGGTCGGCGTACTCCGCGATCACGCCCATGTCGTGGGTGATCAGCAGGACACCCATCGACAACTGCGACTTGAGCTCGTCGATCAAGGTCAGGATCTGGGCCTGGATCGACACGTCCAGCGCGGTCGTCGGCTCGTCGGCGATCAGCAGCTTCGGATCGCACATCAGGCCGAGCGCGATCATCACCCGCTGCCGCATCCCACCGGACAGCTGATGCGGATAGTCGTCGAGGCGCTCGCGGGGACGCGGCATCCCTACCAGTCCGAGCACCTCCATGGCTCGCGCCGTTGCCGCCGCCCGGCTGCTGTCGACATGGATCCGGTACGTCTCGCGCAGCTGGCTGCCGATCGTCCGGACCGGGTTCAGCGAGGTCATCGGGTCCTGGAAGATCATGGCCAGCTCGCTGCCGCGCACCCGGCGCATGGCCGGCTCGTCCAGTTCGGTCAGCTCCCGGCCGTCCAGCCGGATCGAGCCGGCGGTGATCGACCCACCAGGCGGCAGCAGCCGCATGATCGACATCCCGGTCATCGTCTTGCCGGACCCGGACTCGCCGACCACTCCGAGGGTCTGCCCGGCCTCGACGGCGAAGCTCACCCCGTCGACCGGCCGGATCCTGCCCTGTGCGGTAGCGATCTCGGTCCGCAGCCCGTTCACCTCAAGCAGACTCATGTGCGATGTCACCTCCGTGACGGGACAGCCGGACGGCGAGCCGGCGGAAGGAGCGCCCGAATCTGACACCGGCTCGTGGATCGAGCACTCGCATCAGGTGGTCGCCGGAGAAGTTCGCCAGCAGGATCGTCGCCATGATCGCCAGCCCGGGAAAGGTCGACAGCCACCAGGCGTCGGCCAGGTTGGTCGCGCCGGCCGCCAAGTCACTGCCCCAGTCCGGCGCCGGCAGCCGGACACCGAGGCCGAGGAAGCTCAACGTGGTCGCCGTCAGAACGCCCCAGCCGATCGCGCTGCTGCCGAGCACGACAACCTCGGTCAGCAGGTTGGGCAGCAGGTGCCGCCACGAGGTCCGCAGCGTGGTGGAACCGAATACCTTGGCCGCCTCGACGTACTCCGCCGTCCGCAGCCGGCGGACCGACGACTCCACCACCCGGGCGAAGCCGGGAGTGAACGCGATCCCGATCGCCAGCACGATGCTACGCACGCCGGAGCCGGCGGTGGCGATCAGGATCAGCGCGATCAGCAGCACCGGCAGGGCGAGGAACACGTCCACCAGACGCATCACCGCGGCATTGAGCCAACGCGGAGCCACCCCGCCCAGGACGCCGATCGCGACGCCCGCGGCGGTGGCAAGCAAAACCCCCAGGAAGCTCGCAATCAGGACCGGACGCGCGCCGTACACGGTGCGGCTGTAGACATCCCGGCCGAGCAGATCGGTGCCGAACAGATGGCTCCCGCTGGGTCCCTCGAGGTGCGCGTCGCTCGTCGCGACCGGGTCGGTGTGGGTGAGTACGTCGGGCGCGATCAGCAGCAGGAGCACCAGCAGGATCGCGAGACCCAGAGCCGCCCATCTCACCCGGCTCACGCGGCGGCCTCCTGCCGGGTGCGTGGGTCGATCGCACCGACGATCAGGTCGACGCCGAGATTGATCACCACGTAGGCGATCCCGATCACGACCACGGCACCCTGGACGACCGGGATGTTCTTGCTCGTGATCGAGGTGGCCAGGAAGCTCCCCAGCCCGGCCCGGCCGAAGATCACCTCGGTGATCGCGGCACCGGTCAGGATGTTGCCGAACTGCAGCCCGATCGTGGTGACCGCCGGCACCGAGGAGTTCCGCAGTACCTGCCGCAGGAGCACCCGCACCTCGCCGCTGCCGCGCGCCCGGGCGGACTTCACGTAGTCGCTGCGCATCTCGTCGATCACCCGGCCGCGGACGAGCCTGGTCAGGATCGCCGCGTAGCCCCAGCCCAGCGAAACCGCCGGCAGCACCAGGCTCTTCGCCGTACCGTCGTCGATCGCGGACAGCAGGTGCAGCCGGACGCTGAACACCAGCACGAGCAGCAGCGCCAGGAAGAAGTACGGAACCGCGACGCCGACGAACGAGATCCACCGCGCCACAGTGTCCAGGATCGAGCCGGGCCGCATCCCCGCGACCAGTCCCAGTGGTATGCCGACCAGCACCGCTACCAGCATCGAACTCGCGGTCAGGATCAGCGTGCTCGGGGCCCGGGACAGTAACTCGTAGGCCACCGAGTTCTGCGTCAGGAACGAGGTACCGAGGTTGCCGTGCAGCAGGTTGACCGCGAAGTCCGCGTACTGCCGCCACAGCGGCTCGTCCAGCCCGAGCTGCTGTCGCAGCGTCGCGATCTGCTCCGGTGACGCGTTCGCGCCGTACAGGATCACCTTGGCCGGATCACCCGGTACGACGTGCACCAGGACGAAGGCGATCAGCGTGATACCGATGACGACCGGGATCGCGGCGCCCAGCCGGCGCACCACGAACAGCGTCATCAGCCGAGCGTGGCGCTGTGGAACGCCAGGTAGCCGTTCAGGGTTTGGTGCAGGTTCCGCACCTTGGGCGAGAGCGTGAACGCTCCGGCCACATCCCACAGCGGGAGATACATCGAGTCCTGCATCAGCTTCTGGCCGACCTGTTCGTACAGGCCGTTGCGGGTCGCGTCGGCGGCGGTCGAGTTCGCCTTGGCGATCAGCTTGTCCACCGCGGGGTTGGCGTAGTGCGACCAGTTGAAGCCGGACTGGATCGCGTTCGAGTTGACCCAGATGTTGAGCAGGTACGGGTCCGCGCCGTAGTAGCCGAACGAACCGAGATTGTGTACGCCGGAGTTGAAGCTGGCCTGCGCGGTGGCGAACGGCTGCACGCTGGTGTTCGAGCTGAACCCGACCTTCTGCAACTCCGACACCACGAACTGGGTCGGCAGCTCCAGTCCGCCGCCGCTGAACAGGATGATCTCGAGGTTCAGCTTCTGGCCGTTCTTGGTCCGGGTGCCACCGTCACCCGCTTTCCAGCCGGCCTGGTCGAGCAGCTTGCCGGCCTTGTCCGGATCGTAGGAGTAGGTCTTGGAGGCCGCTGCGCTGAAGCCCGGCGTGATCGGGGTCAGCACGTTGTGCGCGGGCTTGTACACGTCGTACAGGACGTTCTTCACGAGCGCGTCCTGATCGACGGCGTACATGATCGCCTGCCGCACCATCGGGTCGTCGGTCGGCGGTTTCGTCACGTTGATGGGCATGCCCAGCGGGGTTCCGATCGAGGGCACCAGCAGCTGCTGGTACTTGCCCGACTTCTGGGCCGCGGAGATGTTGTTCGGCGGCAGGTTCATCGCGATCTGCAACTGCCCGCTCTGCAGCGCGTTGTAGCGGCCGCTGTCGTCGGTGACGATGCGGAAGACCAGCTTGTCCAGCTTCGCCGGGCCGTCGCCCAGGGCCTTCGGCCCCCAGGTGTACTTCGGATTCTTCAGCAGCGTCAGCTGGCTACCGGGCTGGTAGCTCTGGAAGGTGAACGGGCCGGTCCCGACCGGGTTGTTCCCGAATCCGATCGGCCCGTACTTCGCCAGCGCGGCGGGTGAGGAGATCCCGAAGTTGCCGGCCGCCTGCTGATGCAGGAAGGACGCGTTCGGCGCGGTGAAGACGATCTGCACGGTGTAGTCGTCGAGGATCTTGGTCTCCTTGTACGGCCCGAGCGCGCCGAGACCACTCTTGGACTTGGTCTTCGGGTCGACCACGTGGTCGTACGTCGCCTTGACCGCCTTCGCGTCGAACGGCGTCCCGTCGTGGAACGTGACGCCCTTGCGCAGCTTGAAGGTGTACTTCGACGCGTCGGGCGAGATCGTCCACGACTCGGCCAGCCCCGGGTGGAACGCGGCCCCGCCGTTGCCGTCAGGCAGCCAGTAGACCAGCGGGTCGAACAGCGCGAACGAGATCAGCAGGGTGAGCGCGAGCCCGGTGGCGCCCGGGTCGAGCGTGTCGGGGGCGGCGTTGATCCCCATCGTCAACGTGCCTCCGCCGGCGGAGGTGGCCGCGGACGAGGTGTCGTCGCCGCAGGCTGTGACCATCGGGGCGAGGCCGACCCCGGCGGCAAGGCCGCCGCCCCAGCCGAGCAACCTCCGGCGGGTGATCTGACCTGGAAGTGTGTGGTTCATGGACGGGCTCCTTGGGCAGGAACGAAGAGCTGTTCCGTATGTTGTATACGGTCTCTGCTACGTCCATGTTTCGCCGCGGGCACGGGGTGGTTTCGTCTCGGCGCTTCAAGCCCGTGGCGACTGTCGCCGTTCGCCTGTAAAACAACGGGAATGTGCTGCTCGGCGCAGGAGATCCGGAGGAACCGACGCGCCGGAGCGGGAAGGACTGCGGTCGAGCGCTGTATACGGTGTCTTGGTCAGCTGAGGTCAGCGCTGTATACGGAGTCTCGGTCAGCTGAGGTCGTGGAGCGGCTCAGGCGGCTCCAGGTGCGGACGGAGCGCGTTGCGGACGCTGAGCACGTGGTGACGCGCAGCCGCCTCGGCCAGGTCGGGATCGCCCGCCGCGATCGCCGCGATCAGGCCGTGGTGCTCGTCCCACGCGGCCGGGTTCTGCAACGGGGCACTCTGCCGCAGCAACCACTGACCTCGCTTCACCATCGGGATCGCGAGCGCGATCAGGTAGTCGTTCCTTGTCAGTTCGAAGACGAGCGAGTGCAGCTCTGTGTGCAGGGTGGACAAGACGTCGAGGTCTTGCTCCGGTCCGGACTCGCGAACCAGGTCGAGAATGGCCCAGGCCCTTGCGATCAAGTCGGTTTCGGGATCACCGACGGACGCAGCCAGCCGGGCGCCGAGCGGCTCCAGCGCGAGCCGGACCTGGAAGAGGTCCTCGGCTTGCTGGGCCGACAGCTTCGCCACGAAGGCACCCCGCCGGGCCGCGACGTCCAGGAATCCCTCGGCCTCCAGGACCCGCATCGCCTCCCGGATCGGGTTGCGGGACACCCCCAACTGCTGGGCGAGCCGGTCTTCGACCAGGCGCTCTCCAGGCGGCAACGAGCCGTCCAGGATGAGGCGCCGCAACTCCGCAGCGACAACGTCGCGCAACGGCCGATGCCCCTCGCCGACCAGAACCGGGTTCGTACTCACCCGGTTCATCGTATACGAACGAGGGTCTTTCGGTCTGGGCCGAAGGTTTGGCGATCGCCCGCGGGCCGGGCGAGGCTGGCTCGCATGAGAGTCGGACAAGGTGGCAACGGACCGGGACCGCTCACACCGGACGGCAGCGCGGTCGAACTCTACGAAATCACGCAGGTGCACGGCGAGGACGAGCTGATCAACGCCGCGATCGACCCGGGCAGCAGCATTCTCGAGCTCGGCTGCGGGACTGGGCGGATCACCCGGCCGCTGCTCGCCCTCGGGCACCGGGTGCTCGCCGTCGACGAGTCGGCGGACATGATCGCCCGAGTCACCGAAACCGAGACGATCTGCTCGACGATCGACGAGCTGAGGCTGGACAGGCAGTTCGACGTCGTACTGATGATGTCGTTCCTGATCAACGTCGCCGACGACGCGGAACGCCTGCGCTTGCTACAAACCTGCGCCCACCACGTCCGCCCCGGCGGCTCGGTGATCCTCCAGCAGCAGACTCCGGGCATGCTGCGCGGCCCGGCCGTGATGGTGAACGAGCAACGCAGGATGGAAATCTCCGACGTCGAGGAACTCCCCGGCAACCGCCAGGCCGCGACGCTGACGTACACCATCGACGGCAAGACCTGGTCGCAGCGGATCCTCACCCAGAACCTCTCCGAGGACGACCTCGCGGCCCAGCTCGCCGAAGTCGGCCTGCAACGCACCGACTACCTCACCCCGGACAAGACCTGGCTCCGCGCACAACCCACCTGACACAGTCACCGGCTGTCGTCGTCGGTGGGTGGGCGGCCGCGAACCCGGGTGGGGCGGACGGCGTTCACGACCTTGGCCACCGCCGTCACCAGGAACAACTGGCCGAACAGCATCTCGGTGACGGCGAGGCTCTGCCCCGGGTTCTTCGCCGGGACGAGGTTGCCGTACCCGGTCGTGGTCAGCGTCGTGAACGAGAAGAACAGGTCCTGGGAGATGTTGCCCTCCCCCTGAGTCCCGAAGAACGGACCGTGCTGCAACGCCCCCACCGCTTGGTAGGCGAACGCGAACGCCATACCGAGCATCAGGTACGCGGCGATCGCACCCAGCAAGGTCTCGATGTCCACGGCCGGTCGGAGTACCAGATGGCGGACGATGACGCCTGGTGCGATCAGGTAAAGCAGGCCGCAGGTCACCGCGATGAGTCCGCCTCCGGGGGGCTCGCCGGGGACGAACAACTGCAGGATCGCCACCGCGGCCGAGGCGACCAGGACCGCGCTGGCGACGGCGCGGAGACGGCGGCGGGCCTGCGAGGCGTGAAGCGTCGTCCAGATGGTGCCGATCTGCACGAACAGCACCAATGACAACGCCCACGTCGCCGTGACCGTCGCCGACACGGCGTAGGTGACCAGAATGAGCACCAGCACCAGGCCATAGCTGTCGGGCGAGCCGAAGACGTCGCGCAGCCGTCTGGTGCGGCGGCGCCGTGGTCGCTGCACGTGCTCGTCGGGGTAGTCCACCACGCTTTCGAGGACACCTGACGCGGGTCGCCGTGGCATCACCCCGCCCGGGTGACATGGGAAGAACTCGGTGGCTCCGGCGAGGCTGATGCCGGGTCGGCCGGACGCGCGCGGTCCGGCCGACCCGGCCCAGCGGCGGCCTACTCCGCCTTCTTCTCCTTGGGCTCAGCCTTCTCCGGCTTGGCGTCGACGCCGGCCTCCTTGCGCTGCTCCGGCGTGATCGGCGCCGGCGCGGAGGTCAGCGGGTCGAAGCCGCCGCCGGACTTCGGGAACGCGATCACGTCGCGGATCGACTCGGTGCCGGCCAGCAGTGCGGTGATCCGGTCCCAGCCGAACGCGATCCCGCCGTGCGGCGGCGCGCCGAACTTGAACGCGTCGAGCAGGAACCCGAACTTCTCCGAGGCCTCCTCGTCGCTCAGCCCCATCACCTTGAACACGCGTTTCTGCACGTCCTCGCGGTGGATACGGATCGAGCCACCACCGATCTCGTTGCCGTTGCAGACGATGTCGTACGCGTACGCCAGCGCCGATCCCGGGTCGGTGTCGAACGTGTCCATCGAGTCCGGCTTCGGCGACGTGAAGGCGTGGTGTACGGCGGTCCACGCGCCGGACCCGACCGCGACATCACCGGCGGCCGTCGCGTCGTCGGCCGGCTCGAACAGCGGCGCGTCGACGACCCACACGAACGACCACGCCGACTCGTCGATCAGGCCGCCACGACGGCCGATCTCCAGCCGGGCCGCACCGAGCAGTGCCCGCGACGACTTCACCGGACCCGCGGCGAAGAAGATGCAGTCGCCCGGCTTCGCGCCGACGTGATCGGCGATACCCGCGCGCTCCTCCTCGGACAGGTTCTTCGCGACCGGCCCGGCCAGCTCGCCATCCTGGCCGACGAGGACATAAGCCAGCCCGCGAGCGCCACGCTGCTTGGCCCACTCCTGCCAGGCGTCCAGCTGCTTCCGCGGCTGGTCGGCGCCACCGGGCATCACCACGGCGCCGACGTACGGCGCCTGGAAGACCCGGAACGGGGTGTTCTTGAAGTACTCCGTGCACTCGACCAGCTCGAGGCCCATCCGCAGATCCGGCTTGTCGGAGCCGAAGCGCGCCATCGCCTCGCCGTACGTCATCCGCGGGATCGGCGTCTGCACGTCGTACCCGACGAGCTTCCAGAGCGCGGTGAGGATCTCCTCGGACAGCGCGATGATGTCGTCCTGGTCGACGAAGCTCATCTCGATGTCGAGCTGGGTGAACTCCGGCTGCCGGTCGGCGCGGAAGTCCTCGTCGCGGTAGCAGCGGGCGATCTGGAAGTACCGCTCCATGCCGGCCACCATCAGCAGCTGCTTGAACAGCTGCGGCGACTGCGGCAGCGCGTACCAGCTGCCCGGCTGCAGACGGGCCGGCACCAGGAAGTCGCGAGCACCTTCCGGCGTCGACTTGGTCAGCGTCGGCGTCTCGATCTCGACGAAGTCGTGCTCGGCCAGGACCGTACGGGCGGCCTGGTTCACCTTGCTCCGCAGACGGATCGCCGCGCCGGGACCCTGGCGACGCAGGTCGAGGTACCGGTACTTGAGGCGGATCTCCTCGTTCACCGGGGTCGCGTGGTGCTCCTCGACCGGGAACGGCAGCGGAGCGGCCTCGTTGAGCACCTCGACCTCGGTGGCGATGACCTCGATCTCGCCGGTCGGGAGGTTCGGGTTGGCGTTGCCCTCCGGCCGCGGCGACACCTCGCCGACGACCTTCAGGCAGTACTCCGACCGCAGGCCGTGCGCGGCGTCCTCGTCCCGGATGACGACCTGGACGGTGCCGGACGAGTCGCGCAGGTCGATGAACGCCACGCCGCCGTGATCGCGCCGCCGCGCCACCCAGCCCGCCAGGATCACGGTCTCGCCGGCGTCGGATGCGCGCAGCGAACCTGCGGAACGGTTACGGATCACGAGTTCTCCCTGTGCGATTCAATACTGTGCGTTTCGATACTTGGACGTAAGTCTTCGACCGGCGGGGCCCAGGTGGCAGCGTCCGCGGGCACCTGCTCGCCGCTGCGGATGTCCTTCACCTCGGGCCCGTTCTCGGTGCTGAACCAGACGAACGGGATCCCGCGCCGATCCGCGAACCGGATCTGCTTCCCGAACTTCGCCGCCGCCGGGGCGACCTCGACCGGAATCCCGCGACTCCGCAGCTGGATCGCAGTACGCATCGCTTCGGCTCGATCGTCCTCGGAGTTCAGGGCGATCACCACGGCCGTCGGCGTACTCCGGCTCGCCTTCAGCAATCCCTTGCTGATCAACCGGTGCACCAGCCGCGACACCCCGATCGAGATGCCGACGCCCGGGTACGTCGTCTTGCCGTCCGACGCGAGCGAGTCGTACCGCCCGCCGGAGCAGATCGACCCGTATCCCTCGTCGCCGATCAACTGCGTCTCGTAGACCGTGCCGGTGTAGTAATCCAGCCCGCGCGCGACCTTCAGATCGGCCACCAGCAGGCCGGGAGCGTGCTCGTTCGCAGCCGTCATGATCTGCGACAGCCGCTCGAGCCCTTCGTCGAGGATCTCGTGCTGTACGCCGAGCGCACGCACCTGATCCGCGAACGACGCGTCGGTCGACGAGATCTCCGCGAGCCGCAGCACCTGCTTGGCCGTCTCCGCGGACAGACCGGCGGCGGTCAGCAGGTCGGTGACCTTGTCCGGGCCGATCTTGTCCAGCTTGTCGACGATCCGGAGCGCGCCGGTGATGTCCTCGATGCCGAGACCGCGGTAGAAGCCCTCCGGGATCTGGCGGGTGTTCACCTGGATCCGGAACGGCGGGATCGGCAGCTTGCGGAACGCATCCGCGATCACCAGCGGCAGCTCGACCTCGTAGTGGAACGGCAGCTCGCCGCTGTCGATGATGTCGATATCCGCCTGCGTGAACTCGCGGTACCGGCCCTCCTGCGGGCGTTCGCCGCGCCAGACCTTCTGGATCTGGTAGCGACGGAACGGGAAGGTCAGCTTGCCGCTGTGCTCCAGCACGTACCGCGCGAACGGCACGGTCAGGTCGAAGTGCAGTCCGAGGGCCGCGTCCTCGTCGGCACCGGCGGCAAGTCGTCGTACACCGTAGATCTCCTTGTCGGCGTCCTCGCCCTGGTTGGACAGACGCTCGACCGGCTCGACCGCACGGGTCTCGATCGACGCGAAACCGTGCAGCTCGAACGTCTCCCGGATGGTGTCGAGGAACTGCAGCTCCACGATTCGATCCGACGGTAGAAATTCTGGGAACCCGCTAAGCGGGCTGATTTTACTCATTTGGCCTTGCTCATAGTGTTGGTATCTCCAGGTCCTGCAAGTAGGGGTTGGTCGCCTTCTCCCGGCCGATCGTGGTCTGGCCACCATGACCCGGCAGGACGACGATCTCGTCGCGCATCGGCAGGATCTTGGTGGCCAACGTATGCAGCATCGCCGGATGATCGCCGCCAGGCAGATCCGTCCGGCCGATCGACCCGGCGAACAACACGTCACCGGAGAACAGCACCGCGGGCACCTCTTCCGGCCCGTCGTACGGCGTGGTGAACGTGACCGACCCCCGCGTGTGGCCCGGGGTGTGGTCGACGGTGAAGGTGAGGCCGGCCAGCTCCAGGCTCAGACCGTCCTTGAGCTCGGCGACATCGTCCGGCTCGGCGAACTCGTGCTTGCCGCCGAGCAGCATCCGCGCCGTCTCCGGGCTGATCCCGGCCATCGGGTCGGCGAGCAGGTGCCGGTCGTCCGGGTGGATCCAGGCGGTCGCGTCGTATGTCCCACAGACCGGGAGTACGGAGAACATGTGGTCGATGTGACCGTGTGTGAGCAGCACGGCGACGGGCTTGAGCTTGTTCTCCTCGACCACCTGCTCGACGCCGGCGGTCGCGTCCATGCCCGGATCGACAACGATGCATTCCGCGCCCTGGCCGGTGGCGACGACGTAGCAGTTCGTACCCCACGCACCCGCGGGGAACCCGGCGATGAGCACGACGCACCTTCCTGGAACGGTTTCCGGACTCACCAAGGTTACCCGGGCGGATCGCCGTACTTCGCACCGGATTGTGACGCAACACCGTTGCGCGTGAGCTGGGAGTTTGTGATTGTTCAGGGATAAGCGTCGAGAAGGCAGCTCGACGCGCCCGGGCAGGCCCTTGTTCGCACGGTTGGACCGGGGACTGACCAGAATGGGCACGAGCGCAGTGCATACCGCCGGAAGGGGCGAGTTGTGGCCGGAGAGAACTGGGGCCGGGTAGCCGAGGACGGAACTGTCTTCGTACGTACGAAGGACGGTGAACGCGCGGTCGGTCAGTGGCCGGACGCCAACCCTGAGGAAGCGCTCGCGTTCTACACCCGCCGGTACGACGCGCTCGCGTTCGAGGTCGAACTGCTGGAGCAGCGGGTCCAGGCGGGCACAGTGTCACCGGACGACGCCCGGGCCGCGGTGAAGAAGGTCACCGGCTCGATCGAGGAGGCACAGGCGGTCGGCGACCTCGACGGGCTGCGCGCCCGGCTCGACGCGCTCACCCCGCTCGTCGCGCAGCAGCGTGAACGCCGCAAGGCCGAACGCGCCGCGAAGGTCGAGGAAGCGCGGTCCGCCAAGACCAAGATCGCCACCGAGGCCGAGACGATCGCCGCCGGCACCGATTGGCGCCACGGCGTCACCCGCCTGCGCGAGCTGCTGGACGAGTGGAAGGCACTCCCCCGGCTCGACAAGTCGTCGGACGACGAGTTGTGGCACCGATTCTCGTCCGCGCGTACGACGTACACGCGGCATCGCAAGCAGCACTTCGCCGAGCTGTCCTCCAAGCGCGAAGAGGCCGCGGTCGTGAAGGAGCGGCTCGCTGCCGAGGCGGAGTCGCTCGCGGCCTCGACCGACTGGGGTCCGACGTCCGGCCGGTTCCGCGACCTGATGCGGCAGTGGAAGGCCGCGGGCCCCGCGCCGCGCGAGGTGGACGACAAGCTGTGGGCGCGCTTCCGGGCCGCGCAGGACCTGTTCTTCGGCGCACGGGACGCCGTACAGGCCGAGGAGAACGCCGAACAGGTCGAGAACCTCGCGGCCAAGGAAGCGCTCCTCGTCGAGATCGAGACGATCGTGCCGGTCACCGACGCTCGCACCGCCCGCGAGCAGCTCCGCGAGTACCTGGACCGCTGGGACCAGATCGGCAAGGTCCCGCGCGACTCGATGCGCGCGATCGACGGCCGGCTGCGCGCGGTCGAGCAGGCCGTGAAGGCGGCCGAGGACGAGGTCTGGAACCGCTCGAACCCCGAGGCCCGAGCCCGCGCCGAGGCGACGGTCAAGCAGCTCCAATCCCTGATCGCCGACCTGGAGAAGCAGGCCGCCAAGTTCGAGTCCCAGGGCAACACCCGCAAGGCCACCGAGGCCCGCGAAGCCATAGCCGCCCGCCGCGAATGGCTAACCCAAGCCCAAAACGCCCTCACCGACTTCAGCTAAACCAGCTGAGATCATCTGACGGCGGGTGGCCGAGCCTCCCGTCGGCTCGTGATGTGCGGATGTCCACGCCATCACCATCGCGCGGTCGGCGCGGCCGCGGGCGGTGCGTGGCCGCGCTCTGCACGTTGTGATGGCCTGGCGATCCGGGCAACCCGAGCAGGGGCCTGTGGACAACTTTGAGCATGCGGGCGGAGAATCCGGCATTCTGCTGGGATGTTCGAGTACGACCAGCCGTACTACTTCGCCGGCCTGCCGTTCACGGCTCGGCAGGTGCCGCGCAAGCTTGCGTGGCTGTTGGCGCGAGGCGAGATTCGTCAGTTTCTCAAGGGTGTCTATGTCGACGTCCGGATGCCCGACTCACCCGCGCTACGAGCTGACGCGCTGCGCCTGGTCGTGCCGGCGGATGCCGTGGTGTGTGGGCGAGCGGCCGCCTGGCTCCACGGCATCGCGACAACCGCGCTCGGACCTGTGGACCTGGTGCAAGCCCAATGGACTCGGGACGTTCCCGACGCGGACGTGGTCGAGCTCGATGGCCTGAGGGTCACCAGCCCCGCGTCCACTGCACTCGCACTCGCGATGACGCTGCCGCGGCCGTTCGCCCTTTCCGCCGTGGACGCCATCCTCCGCTCGGGTAAGGCAGATCTGTGGGCGCTCCGCGCCGCGTCGGCTGCCTGCGAGGGCCGCCGCGGATACAGCCAGAGCCAAGACATCCTCCGCCACGCGGACCGGCGGGCCGAATCCCCCGCGGAATCCTGGCTCCGCCTCCGCCTGCTCGACGCCGGCTTCGGCCGGCCTGACCTGCAGATCCGCGTCGACGGCCCGAGCCGGCTCTACCGGCTCGACGTCGGCTACCCAGACCGCCCGATCGACGGCCGCAAGCTCGGCCTGGAATACGACAGCGACCAGTGGCACTCATCGACCAGACAACAGTCACGCGACGAGACCCGGCGTGCGGAACTGGATGGGTTGGGGTGGCACATCATCTCGGTGCGGCGGACGGATTTGTGGGGGTCTTATCCGGCGCTGGAGCTTGCCGTTGGTGGGTTTCTCTGTCAGGAGCCTCGGTTGCCGCGGCGGTGGTGAGTCAGGAGAGGGTCCAGTTGGTGTCTGCGGCCCAGTGTTCGGCGGAGAGCATGAGGATTTCGGTGGCGGGGGCTTTGATTTGGCCGTAGTCGGCGAGGGCGTGGACCGATTGGGACAGGCGTTGTTTGAAGGCGCCCCAGGAAGCGCGGGCCTTGGCGTCGGCGCGGAGGTAGTCGCGGAAGAGTAAGGCGTAGCGGGTGTTGGGCCCGGTGGTCAGGCGGATGTGGACGTTGGTGGCGCGCTCACCGATGGGTGGGGCGAAGACGAGCTTGTCGCAGCGTTGGCCGCTGGAGATTTCTACGCGGTTCCAGGGTTCCGGGCGGCAGCGGAAGCCGGCGTTCTCGAGGAGTTCGACGAGGTCCGGGGAGAGGGCGTCGACCCGGATCTGGGCGTCGATGCAGTCCTTCGCGGCCAGACCGGGGACTGAAGTGGAGCCGACATGGTCGATGACAACGGCCCGATCCCCCACCGCCGCGCGCAGTCTGTCGGCGAGGTGCGTGAACTCAGCCGGCCAGTCAGGCTGATAGTCGACGACTGTGACGCCGCGGCCAACTTCATCCGGGAAGGGCATTGGGTCATGATCGCAAGCGCCCGGTTCGTCGTACCGAGGGACTGGCTGATACGGCGAACCGGGCGGGCGAGGGTCAGTCGTTGTAGGTCATTTTGCGCCTCACTGTGAGTAGGAGTCCGAGCATGAGTACGCCGGACGCCGCGACGCCGGGGACGAGGTAGGCGGAGTGGGAAGTTGGCGCCTTGACTACTGCCGCTGTGTCGTAGCCTCCTGCCATGCCGGATTCGTTGTAGGTGCTGCCGGGAAGCTTGTCGGCGTAGCGCTGGGAGACGAGCTTCTGGTACGCCGTGACGGCGATCGGCTTGGAGCCGATCGACTTCACAGCGGACGGGTTGAGCGGCCGGACCTGGTCGGCGGTCAGGGCATACCAGGCGCCGATCTGGGGTTCTGTGAAGAGCAGAGCACCGCCGGCGGCAGTCGCCATCCGGGCCTCGGTGTTGCCGGAGGCCACATTCACCGGCTGCCAGACGCCGCGCGAGTCCGGAGCGGTGAAGACGGTCAATGCCTGTCCGCCCTTGCTGGCACCGGTTGCGGCGTACCAGAAGGTGGCGACCGGCGCGGACGCGTCGCGGACGAAGGCCGGATTGAGTGCGTAGACAGCGTGACTGTCCGAGCCGACGCTCGCCGCAGCCTTGCCGGCAGCACCCGGGACCTTCGCGAGCAGCTGGACAGCGGACGACGAGTGAGCAGCGTTAGTTGCCTTGGACAACTCATTCGGGGCGATCGGCTGAGGTGCGGCGGCACTGGCCGGGGCGGCGAAGGCGAGTCCGAAGCCGAGGCCGGCCGCGAGTACGGCGGCACAGCGAAGCAGACGGCGCATGTCAGGCTCCGATCCGGTACAGGGAGTGGGTCCACGTGAACTGCGAGTTGGACCGGTACCAGCTGTACGTCGAGTAGTTGTAGCGCGGGTCGTCCGGCCACGGGTTGTAGTACTCGAGCGTCGAGTCGGACGCGTCGTACCCGATGATGTCCATCATGTGACCGCCGCCCGAGGTCCACCCGATCCGCGTCATCACCGGGCGGCCGGCGGCGATCTCGGTGACGAGCGTGTTGAAGCTGAGCGTGCCGGAGATGTAGCTGCCGGCGCTGATCCCGATCGTGCGGAACGCCTGCTGGTCGTTGGCCAGCGTCGCCTGGTTGTTGGGACAGGTCGCATTTGCGTTGTTGCCGAAGGCCAGGTTGCAGAACTGGTTCTGCGAGTACGAGCGGCCGTAGAACGCGGCGATGCTGTTGCCGCTCGCGGCCCAGCACCAGTTCGACTTCTGCTGGGCCTGGCCGGAGACGTTCAGGTAGTAGCTGCTGGGCGCGGCCGAGGCGGGCGGCGCGAGCGGGGCCAGTGTCGCGAGCCCGAGGATCGTGGCCAAGAGCAACGACCAGGAGCGGCTGGGGCGGAGCCTGCGCATGGGTCCTCCTTCGAACGGAGTTGGGCGGAGACCATCGTCGGGACACCGGGACGGCGCGACAAGTCGTCGGATCCCGCCGTACGACGGGTTGTGAACGCGCCTGCGCCGTGAACAGCGGGTGACGAACCGCTGTCGGACCGTGCTGTGAATGTTTACACTGCTCCGAAGGAGCGTGGGCCCATGGTCAAATCGGTCGAAGCGTCGGTCCCTGCGGTGACGCCGGAGGCGTCGTTCGCGGACGCGCTGCGGCAGGCGATCTCGCGCCGCGGGCTGGCGCTTAACCGGATCAGGACCCATCTCGCCGACCGTGGACTGCATGTCGGCGTCGCGACCCTCAGCACGTGGCAGAGCGGCCGACGGATCCCGCGCGAAGACTCACTGGCCGTCATCACGGCCCTCGAGGAGCTTCTGCAGGTGCCGGCCGGGTGGTTGACCGTCCGGATCCCGCCGGCGCGCGAGCCGGGCACCTCGCCCCAGCCGTACGCCGTTGTCGACTACGCCGAGGCGCTCACCCGGCTGCTCGATCGGCTCCGCCGGGATGCCCACGGGCGGCTTCGCAATGTGACGGTGCTCGAGGAGGTCAGGATCGGCGCCGACCGCAGTGCCCAGCGCCGGAGCGTGATCCAGAGCGTGGTCGCCGTACAGCCGGTGGATCGGTTGATCATCGCGCACCAGGGCGAGACGGGCTGCGACGCGGAGCAGGTCACGCTCCGCGCACTGAGCGGCTGCCGGACCGGCCGGATTGCCCGCTCCCCCGAGGCCGGAGCGCTGCTCGGCGAGTTGCTGCTCGATCGGGTGCTCGCCGTCGGGGAGACCGCCGTCGTGCACTACGAGATCGATGACCCGAGCGGTTTGCCGACAACGGACTACCAGCGCTTCAGCGAGTGGGGCGGGATGCACTACGTGCTCGAGGTCCAGTTCGACCGCGCCGCGTTGCCGGTCCGCGTCCACGAGCTGCGCCGCCGCCACACCTCAGGTCCGAACTTGGTGCAGCGCGAGCTGATGCTGACGCCCGACGGCCGGGTCCACGTGATCGAACCGTCCGCGGACCCTGGGACGGTCGGCATCGCGTGGGAGTGGGATTAGCTCCGGAAGCCTGCGTGCACGTGGTCGTGGTGTGTCTGGTCGGAGAAGTACGCCGTACCCGAGAGCTGGAACGGACCGCCGACGTTGTACGAGCCGGCTGACGCAGCGGCATGCATGTACGACGTGATGAGCGAGCGCGACGTATCCGGTGAGACCACCGCGTGGCCGTTGATCTGCCAGGTGTCGAACGCGCGGCCGCGGGGGTGGTCGCTCGGACGGTCGGTGCCGAAGACATCGAGCGGGTGGCCGGAGCGGATGACGCTCACGCCGATCCGGTAGGTCTTCGCGAGCTCGAGCATCGCATTCAGCACGCTGTCATGGACCTGGCCCGACCTGATGTCCGCGGCAGATGCCGGCGGCAACGAGATCTGCTCGTCCGCCAGCACCTTCCGCGCGGCGGCCGACAGGGTCGCAGCTGGTGCACCGGGCTGAGCCGGATGGGTCGCCGTGACGCGCCAGGTGGCCTGCGACGACTTGCTCAGCCGTACGTCGACTGTCGAACCACCGCTGATCACCCGATTCCCCCGGATCGAGTACACCCGGCACGGCACGAGCACGCTGGCCGAAGAACTCAGGATCCCGCCGTACTGCGCATCGATCACGTCGATCGCCACCGGCGTATCGGTCGGCTGCAGCAGCTTCATCACCGCCGCGACCGCCAGCCGCTTCACCTGCGGCTGGATCTCCCCCGGGCCTGGCACCCAAGCCCGCACAGCAGGAAGGGTGACCGCAGGCGTGGGAGTCGGGGTCGTCGCCGGCGGCGAACCAGGCGTCACCGATGGAGTCGGTGGAGAACTCGGCGGAGAACTCGGCGTAGGGCCAGGCGTGGAGCTGGCCGTCGGGCTGGGCGTGCGGCTGGACGGAGAGCTCGGCGACGGCTGGTCCTGGGCCGACGAATCGCTGCACCCCGCCAACACCCCGGCACCCGCAACCAGGAACGCCCGCCGGCCGAGACCACTCATAGTCGCAGTGTCCCCGGCCCCACAAACCGAACTACTGCGTCACCCGGTACACATCGAAGACGCCCTCGACCGAGCGAACCGCCTTGAGCACGTGGCCCAGATGAGTCGGGTCGCCCATTTCGAAGGTGAAACGGGACTTGGCGATGCGGTCCCGGGTTGTCGTCAGCGCTGCGGACAGGATGTTCACGTGATAGTCCGAAAGCACGCGGGTGATGTCTGACAGCAACCGCGCCCGGTCGAGCGCCTCGACCTGGATGGCGACCAGGAAGACGGACTGGGCGGTCGGCGCCCACTCCACCTCGACGATGCGCTCCGGCTGGGTCTTCAGGTTCTCCACGTTGGCGCAGTCGGCGCGGTGCACCGAGACGCCCGCCCCGCGCGTGATCCAGCCGATGATCTCGTCGCCCGGAACCGGCGTAC
This sequence comes from Kribbella pratensis, assembly GCF_004365355.1. Lineage (GTDB taxonomy): Bacteria > Actinomycetota > Actinomycetes > Propionibacteriales > Kribbellaceae > Kribbella. The sequence goes on from NZ_SODP01000001.1 coordinate 3,027,589, forward strand.
AGCACCGAGCCAGCTTCGACAGCACGTCCGTCGCACCCTTGACGATGACGCCGGCATCGCCCCGGGCCGTGCGCTTGCGGCGCTCACGACTCGCGGGCAGGCGCACGCCCTCGGACAGGTCCTCGGCGGCACCCTCCTCGCCGCCGTACGTCTCGATGAGACGCCGTACGACGGCCTGCGCGCTGACGTGCTGCTCGCCGACAGCGGCGTACAGACCCGTGACGTCCGGATACCGCAGCGAGTTGGCGACCGCGGTGAGAGTCTCGTGCGACAGCAGACGCTGCAGCGGCAGGCCCTCCTTGCGGAGCTGCTTCGCGATCGCGTCCTTGCCGTGCTCGATCGCCTCGTCGCGGCGCTCCTTGGAGAACCAGTGCTTGATCTTGTTCCGCGCGCGAGGGCTCTTGACGAACGTCAGCCAGTCGCGTGACGGACCCGCGCCCTGCGCCTTCGAGGTGAAGACCTCGACGACGTCACCGTTCTCGAGCGTGCTCTCCAGCGGCACCAAGCGCCCGTTGACGCGGGCGCCGATACAGCGGTGACCGACCTCGGTGTGGATCGCGTACGCGAAGTCGACCGGCGACGAACCGGTCGGCAGCGACATCACATCGCCGCGCGGCGTGAAGACGTAGACCTCGGAGTTGTTGATCTCGAACCGCAGCGAGTCGAGGAACTCCGACGGGTCGGACGTCTCCCGCTGCCAGTCGACGAGCTGCCGCACCCAGGGCATGTCGTTCGGACCGCCGACGTCGGTGGTCGGCGTGGCGGGCGCGACGGAGCTCGGGTCTTCCTTGTACTTCCAGTGCGCGGCGATGCCGTACTCCGCGCGGCGGTGCATCGCGAACGACCGGATCTGCAGCTCCACCGGCTTGCCCTGCGGGCCGATCACCGTCGTGTGCAGCGACTGGTACATGTTGAACTTCGGCATCGCGATGTAGTCCTTGAACCGGCCGGGGACCGGATTCCACCGCGCGTGCAGGATGCCCAGCGCCGCATAACAGTCGCGGACCGACTCGACCAGGACCCGGATGCCGACCAGGTCGTAGATGTCACCGAACTCGCGCCCGCGGACGATCATCTTCTGGTAGATCGAGTAGTAGTGCTTCGGCCGGCCGGTGACCGTCGCCTTCACCTTCGCGGCCCGCAGGTCCTCGTGGACCTGGTCGATCACCGAGGCCAGATACTCGTCCCGGGACGGCGCGCGCTCCGCGACCAGCCGCACGATCTCGTCGTACACCTTCGGGTGCAGGGTCGAGAACGCAAGGTCCTCGAGCTCCCACTTGATCGTGTTCATACCGAGCCGGTGGGCCAGCGGGGCGTAGATCTCCAGCGTCTCGCGGGCGATCCGCTCCTGCTTCTCCTGCCGCAGGAACCCGAGCGTGCGCATGTTGTGCAGCCGGTCGGCGAGCTTGATCACCAGGACCCGGATGTCCTTCGACATCGCGACGACCATCTTGCGGATCGTCTCGGCCTGCGCGGACTCGCCGTACTTGACCTTGTCCAGCTTGGTCACGCCGTCGACGAGCATCGCGATCTCTTCGCCGAAGTCGCGGGTCAGCTCGTCGACCGTGTACGGCGTGTCCTCGACGGTGTCGTGCAGCACGGCGGCGCACAGCGTCGGCGCGGTCATACCGAGCTCGGCGAGGATCGTGGCGACGGCGAGCGGATGCGTGATGTACGCGTCGCCGCTCTTGCGCAACTGACCGGTGTGGTACTTCTCCGCGGTCCGGTACGCACGCTCGATCAGCCCGAGGTCAGCCTTGGGGTGCGTCGCGCGGACGACCCGGAACAGCGGCTCGAGCATCGGCGCACGGTTCGGGTGCCGGGTGCCGCCGAGGCGGGCGAGCCGGGCCCGGACCCGGGCCGGCGCGATCCGCGGCGGCTGGACCGGCGGCTGAGCAGCCTGGGCAGCCTGGGCAGGCGGTTGGGACGCAGGCGTCGGCGAGACCGGGCGCACCGGTGACGGCGCGCGCGGGGGCTCTTGCGGTACGGCGTTCGGCACCGCAGATGTCATCGCCGGGTCTTCGCCCACGTTTGTGTCCCTCCGCCGACAGACCACCAGTCTAGAGGCCGTTGACCAACCAGGCAGACCCGCCTGTGGACAACACGCCGGGTCAGCGCCCGACCGCGGAGAGTTTGCCCGAATTCAGACCGCCGACCGTCCCCGTCTGGTGGGTACACCCACCCGCGAGTGGGTTGGCCAACCGCATTCCGGTTGGCCAACCCACGGTCTGGTGGGTGTACCCACCAAACCGTGGAGGTTTCAGACAGTGAGGAGGGACGTGAGGGTTTCGCCTTCGAGGCGTTTGCGGCCCGGGAGGAACGAGAGCTCGAGCAGGACCGCGGTACCGGCGACCTCGGCCCCGCAGCGGCGGATCAGCCGCAGACAGGCCTCGACGGTGCCGCCGGTGGCGAGGACGTCGTCGATGACCAGGACCCGGTCCCCCGGAGCGAACGCGTCCTGGTGCACCTCGATGGTCGCCTCGCCGTACTCCAACGCGTACGACTCCTCGTACGTCGCCGCCGGCAGCTTTCCCTTCTTGCGCACCGGCACGAACCCGGCGCCGAGGGCGAGCGCGACCGGGGCGGCCAGGATGAACCCGCGCGCCTCGATCCCGACCACCTTGTCGACCACCGGGTTCCCGTCGTCGTCGGTCCCGGCCGCCGCCAGCGCCTCCACCACCTGCGTGAAGCCGGTGTGATCGGCCAGCAGCGGGGTGATGTCCTTGAACACCACCCCCGGCTGCGGGTAGTCCGGAATATCGCGAATGCCGTCGGCGAGGACCTGCTCGAGCGACCGCATCACTTACCGCGCTTGGACCGCGGCTTGCGCGTCGGCTGCGGACGCCCGGCCGCCGTCGCCTTCATCGGCCGGGTCGACGGCGTCGGCGCCGTACCGGTGGCCCGATCCGCCTTCCGCGGCGAGTCCGGTCGCGGCGAGTCCGGTCGCGGTGAGTCCTGGCGCGGCGTGTCCTGTACGGCGGTCCGTGCGGCGGCGCCAGCCGTGGCCACCGCGACCGGCTCCGCGGTCGCAGCAGCGGCCGCCTGAGCCCTCTTCGCCATCACACGCTTGTTCAGCGCCTTCATGCCCGGCTCGCGCTCCTTGAAGGTCGCGAGCAGCGACGGGGCGATGAAGATCGACGAGTACGCACCGACGGCGATACCGACGAAGAGCGCCAGCGACAGGTCCTTCAGCGGGCCGGTGCCGAGCACGACCGTGCCGACGACCAGGATCGCGCCGACCGGGAGCAGAGCGGTGACCGTGGTGTTGATCGACCGGACCACGGTCTGGTTGACCGCGAGGTTGGTCGCGTCGGAGTACGTCAACCGGTTCGAACCGGTGATGCCCCGGGTGTTCTCCCGGACCTTGTCGAACACCACGACGGTGTCGTACAGCGAGTAGCCGAGGATCGTCAGTACGCCGATCACGGTCGCCGGCGTCACGTCGAAGCCGACCAGTGCGTACACACCGACGGTGATCGTGACGTCGTGGATCAGGGCGATGATTGCGGCCATGGAGGCCTTGGCTTCTCGGAAGTAGAGCCAGATCACCGCGAACACCGCGACCAGGAAGACGATCAGCGCCAGGATCGCCTTGTCGGCGATCTGCCTACCCCAGGACGCGCCGATCTGCTGCGACGTGACCTGCTCGGCAGGAATGCCGGCTTCCTTGGCGATCGCTGCCCGCACGTTGCCGACGTCGGCCTGCGCCAGCGGCTTGGTCTGGACCCGGACCTTGTTGCCGTTGATCGTGGTGACGACCGGGTCGCCGAGGCCCTTGGCGTTGGTCGCCTTCACGGCGTTGGTGAAGTCGTCCACCGTGCTGTCAGTGACCTTGACGGCGGCGTCGTACTCGACGCCACCCCGGAACTCGATGCCGAGCGCCAGGCCGCGGGCGAACAGGCCGGCCAGCGAGATGATGACCAGGACTGCTGAGAGGCTGAACCAGAACTTGCGGTGGCCGATGAAGTCGTAGGAGACCTCACCGCGGTGCAGCTTCGCACCGATCTGTCCGAGCTTCGACATCAGACCTGCCCTCCCAGCGGCTTGCGCGTCGACGGCGTCTTCCGCGGCCGGGCTGCCGGTTTCGTCTGTCCGGGTAGTCGTTCGACGCCGAGATGCTCAGGATCCAGGCCGGACAGCTTGTGCCCGTGGCCGAAGAAGTCGGTGCGGGCCAGCAGCGTGACCACCGGCTTGGTGAACAGGAAGACCACGACCAGGTCGATCAACGTGGTCAGGCCGAGGGTGAACGCGAAGCCGCGGACGCTGCCGATCGCCAGCACGTACAGCACGATCGCGGCGAGCAGCGAGATCGAGTCGGCGGCGATGATCGTGTGCTTGGCGCGGGCCCAGCCGGTCTCGACCGAGGAGCGCAGGCTACGGCCTTCACGCACCTCGTCCCGGAGTCGTTCGAAGTAGATGATGAACGAGTCCGCGGTGATACCGACCGCGACGATCAAACCGGCGATACCGGCCAGCGTCAGCGTGAAGCCGATCGCCTTGCCGAGCAGGATCACCAGAGATCCGGTCAGGATGCCGGCCACGAGGAGTGACAGCACCACGACGATGCCGAGACCGCGGTAGTACAGGAAGCAGAAGATCACGACCAGGGCGAGGCCGATGATGCCGGCCCAGATGCCCGCGGAGAGCTGGTCCCCGCCGAGCTGCGGCGACACGGTCTCGACCGAGGAGATGTCGAACTTGACCGGCAGCGAGCCGTACTTCAGCACGTTCGCCAGGTCGCGGGCCTCGGCCTCGGTGAAGGTACCGGTGATCTGCGCCTGACCGCCCGGGATCGGGTTGTCGACGCTCGGCGTCGAGATGGTCTTGCCGTCCAGCACGATCGCGAACAGGTTCTGACCCTGGCCCCGCTGGGAGATGTTCTGGGTGGCCTTGAGGAACTTCTCGCCGCCGGCCGAGGTGAACTTCAGGTTGACCTGCCACTGCAGACCGTTCTGCGGGATGCCCGCGCTGGCGTCCGACAGGTCGGTACCCGCCAGGATCGCCGGACCGAGCAGGTACTTGTACTGCCCGTTCTGGTCGCAGGAGAAGATCGCCGTCTTCGGGTCGTCGAGCTGCTTGTCACCGCACTTGAACGTCGCGAACGCCGCCTGCGTGGCCGCATCCGGCGTGTAGTTCAGCGGGTCGCCCGTTGCGGTGGCCGGCGTCGACGGGGTCGCAGCCGGAGTGCTCGGCTTCGGCGTCGTGCTCGCCTTCGGGGTGGGCGTCGGCGTCGCATCGGCGAGCGCGCTGGTCCAGGCCCGGCCCTTCGGAGTACTGCTCGTGGTCGGCTTGACCGTGGCGCTCGGCTTCACGGTCGCGCTCGGCTTCGGCGTCGTACTCGGCTTCGGCGTCGTGCTGGCGCCCGGAGTCGGGGTCGGTGCGGGCGCCGGCGCGGTCGCCTGCGCACCCAGCACGATCCGGAAGTACAGCAAGGCGGTCTGACCGACCTGCGACACCAGGGATTCCTTCGTGGCGCCCGGGACGGCCACGTTGATGTGGTTCGACCCGGAGGTGGTGATGTCGGCCTCGGCCACACCGGCGCCGTTGACGCGCTGGCCGATGATGTTCTTCGCCTCGTTCAACTGGTCGGCAGTCACCTTGCCCTTACCGTCGAACGTGCTGGCGGTCAGCGTGATGGTGGTGCCACCGCGCAGGTCCAGTCCCAGCTTGGGCTTCCAGGTCTTGGTCAGCGCCATGATGCCGAGCAGCAGGACCATGATCACCAGCAAGGCGATCAGGTTCCGCCCGGGGCGGGATGTCGACGAACTCGTTGCCACGTCAGATTCAACCTTCGTACTTCTGGGCGCGCCGCACCGTCAGGTGGACGCCGAACGCCGCGCCGCAGGCTGGTGGGACGGAATTCAGTTCTCGGTGTGCGTCGGCGGCAGCTTCGGCGCGTCCTGGACCTTGCCGTCGGCCTTGTCACGGCCCGTGTCCGGAACGTCGACCTTCGACTCGTCGGTCGAGACCACAGTGGTGGAATCGGTCGAGTCAGCGGCAACAGTGGAGTCGGCGGACTCGTCCGCGGTGACGGTGGCCTCGTCGGCGGCGTCCTCTTCCGGGACGACCCGGCCGATCGCGGCCTTCACGACCTGAACCAGCACGCCCTCGGAGATCTCCAGCGTCACGTACTCGTCGTCGGTCTCTTCGACGATGCCGACCAGGCCGCTGGTGGTGATCACCTTGCTACCCGGGGCGAGCGCGGCCACGGTGTCAGCCTGGCGCTGGCGCTGCTTCTTCTGCGTGCGGCTCATGAACCAGATCATTCCGACGATCAGGATCAGCGGTAGCAGCAGCGTGATGCCGCCGCCCCCGGAGGAGGCCATCGGTACGGCGAGGAGTTGCATCGGGTCTCAGAATCCTTTGTCGATCGGAAATACGGGCGTCCGGCACGCTCTGCTCGAAGCGCGCAGGTCGCAGCGGAATAACCTGGAGGTCAGGCCACCGGGGAGTCTAACCCTGAGCGGCAACAAGTACCTCATGACACCGGGTCACGTTTGCGTTACTCGCTCCTGCAGTAACTACGCTCCGGCGTCCGCGGACGTTCCCCGACGTCCGCTGTTCAGTTGGGTCGAGCTCCTTCAGTCTTCGTCGGTGTCGAAGAGCGTGTCGGCGAACGTCGCGCCCTTCGGGACCTTCAGCCCGATATGCCGCCAGGCCGCGGGGGTGGCGACACGACCACGCGGCGTACGGGCCAAGTAGCCCGACCGGACCAGGAACGGTTCGGCCACTTCTTCAACAGTCTCACGTTCTTCGCCCACCGCAACCGCCAGCGTGGAGAGACCGACCGGTCCGCCCCCGAAACGGCGGCACAACGCGTCCAGAACGGACCTGTCGAGCCGGTCGAGACCCATCTTGTCCACCTCGTACAGCTCGAGGGCCGACTTGGCGAGCGCGAGGGTGATGATGCCGTCCGCCCGCACCTCTGCGTAGTCGCGGACCCGGCGGAGCAGCCGGTTCGCGATACGCGGCGTACCGCGTGAGCGCGAGGCGATCTCTGCCGCGCCCTCCGGGGTGATGTCGACCTCGAGCAAGGCTGCCGAGCGGTTGACGATCTTCTCCAGTTCGGCGGACTCGTAGAACTCCAGGTGACCGGTGAACCCGAACCGGTCACGAAGCGGCCCCGGCAGCAGACCGGCCCGCGTGGTCGCCCCGACCAGCGTGAACGGCGGGATCTCGAGCGGGATCGCGGTCGCGCCGGGCCCCTTGCCGACGATCACGTCGACGCGGAAGTCCTCCATCGCCATGTACAGCAGCTCTTCGGCCGGCCGCGACATCCGGTGGATCTCGTCGAGGAACAGTACTTCGCCCTCGCTCAGCCCGGACAGGATCGCGGCGAGGTCGCCGGCGTGCTGGATCGCCGGCCCGCTCGTCACACGCAGCGGCGCGGACAGCTCACTCGCGATGATCATGGCCAACGTGGTCTTGCCGAGGCCGGGCGGACCGGACAGCAACACGTGGTCCGGCGCGCGATTGCGCCCGCGGGCGGCGTGCAGCACCAGCTCGAGCTGCTCACTGACCCGGCGCTGACCGCCGAACTCGGCCAGCGTGCGGGGCCGGAGCGCGGACTCGATCTTGCGTTCCTCGAGATCCACCGCGTCGGCGGACACCAGCGGCCGGACGTTGTCTTCCATCGCCTACGCCCTCTCAGGCCTTCGAGAGCACGCGCAACGCGGCACGCAGCAGGTCGGGAACGGCCGGACTCGGGCTGTCGGCGGCGAGCGGCGACACTGCGGTGACCGCGTCCTCGGCGTCGCGGGCCGAGTAGCCCAGACCGACCAGACCGGCCGCCACCTGCTCCCGCCACGCCTCCTGCGTCTGCAGGGGCCGCCCGGTCACCGTCTTCGACGGCGCACCGATCTTGTCCTTGAGCTCCAGCACGATCCGCTGGGCGCCCTTTTTCCCGATGCCCGGCACCTTCACCAGTACGACGAGATCCTCGGTCGCGACCGCCTGCCGCAACTGGTCGGGGCTGAGCACCGCGAGCGCCGCCTGGGCCAGCTTCGGGCCGACCCCGGACGCGGTCTGCAGCAGCTCGAACAGGTTCTTCGCATCGTCGTCGGCGAACCCGTACAACGTCAGCGAGTCCTCGCGAACCACCATCGACGTGGAGATCCGGGCCTCTTGACCCGGCCGGAGACCGGCCAGCGTGCCCGGGTCGCAGTACACCTGCAGGCCCACTCCCCCGACCTCGACCACGGCGCTGTCCACTCCGATGGCCGCCACCGGTCCACGCACAAAGGCGATCATCGCCAACCTCCCGTTTCCGTGCTCACCGCTTGCCCTGCTGAGCCGCCACCGCGGCCCGCAATCTTGCCACCTGCAGCCGGGACTGCGCCTGCGCCAGAGCCTCGAGGTTCGACCGGCTGGAGGCCGCCTCCTGCAGCTTGCTCGCCACGCCACCACGCCAGACCTGACAGATCGCCAACGCCAGCGCGTCCGCGGCGTCGGCGGGTGTCGGACGCTCGCTCAGCTTGAGGATGCGGGTGACCATCGTGGTCACCTGCTCCTTGTCCGCCCGGCCCGATCCGGTGACCGCGGCTTTCACCTCGCTCGGCGTGTGCAGCGCGACGGGCAGTCCGCGACGCGCCGCGACGACCATCGCCACTCCCGAGGCCTGCGCCGTCCCCATCACGGTCCGGACGTTGTGCTGCGCGAACACTCGCTCGACGGCGACCGCGTCCGGCTGGTGCTTGGCGATCCACTCCTCCAACTCCGCCTCGATCCGGACGAGCCGCTTTGACACGTCCAGGTCGGCCGGCGTGCGGATCACTCCGACGGCGACCAGTGCAGGGGGCTTCCCCGGCGTGCCCTCGACGACGCCGAGGCCGCACCGGGTCAGTCCCGGGTCGACGCCGAGCACCCGCATGGACCACCTCCGAACGTTTGTTCGATAACCCTAGACGGCGGTCTCGCGACTGACGAAATCGACGCGCCGAACTCAGAAGTAGTCGAGCATGTACGGCGTCGGTCCGCTGAAGACCGCATCCAGCCCGGCGTCCGTTGCCGGCGCTCCCCCGGTGACCAGTCCGGCTCCGCGCAGGGCCGCAAGCGGCGTACCGGCATACAGCGCAGCTAGTCCACGCGGGCCGCAGCGGAGGGCGTCGGTCGGGCTGTCCGTGGGTGTGAGGCTGCCCGATCCGTCAGCGACCGACAGGTGCCAGTCGCCCGTGTTCGCAGGCAGCTCGGGGTCGTCGATCCGCAGGTCGGCCTCGAGTACGACGCCTTCCGGGAAGCCTCGCGATGCAATGGCGGCTGGAGCGTCGATGAGGCGGAGCATCCAGCGGTTGATCCGCGTGTCGCCGGCCGCCTCGTGCTCGGCGAGCAGATGGATCGGGTCGAACGGCGGGCAGTACGCCTGCACCGACTTCGCGATCGACGCGCCCGAGCCGACGGTCGCCCACAGGGCCCGTGCGGTCTCCTCGGAGCCGGCCATGAGCTCGTCGACAGCCAGGTCGCCGTCGGACCAGTTGTAGACCACGAAGCCGTCGTCGGCGACGTACGCGAAGTTGTTCTCGTCTTCCAGCCAGGACTCGACCTCAGTGCGCGGCCAGATCAGCGGACCGCTCGAACGCCTTACCGCGTGATTCTTCCCGGCGAGCTCCAGGAACAGATCCGCGTCGGCCGGGCCCGCCTTCCGCACCGCCGTACCCTTGCCGCCCAGCGTCCGGAGATCAGCGGCCTGGAACGAGAACTTGTACCTGTTACCCGCGAACTCATACCCCAGGTGCCGGTAGAGAACAGTCGTCGCGGGATACAGCGCCGTCAGCGGGTATCCCTTGTCGGCGCATCGCTGCAGCACCGCACGCATCATCAGGCTGCCGACACCACGACCGCGGTACTCCGGGGCGACGACTACGCCGGCCACTCCGCCCATCGGGACCCGACGCCCACCCCACCACTGCTCGAACGGCCAGATCCGCGCCGCGGCGACAAGCTGGTCACCATCGACGACACCGAGGAACCGGCCGTCCATGAAGGTGAGCGCATTCTTCTTCCACTCGTCCCGGTCCCCTCCAGGCCCGAACGACCGAATCCGCACCTCCCAGACCGCATCGAGCTGTTCCTCGACAACATCCACCACCCGCAACTCGGTCACCCGCCGACCCTACGTCCCACGCGCCGATCGATGCGGCCCCATTTCCCACCTGTTGCCGACGTGTTCAGACCTATTTCCCGCTCGCCACCCGGTCCGCGGACGTCTTCTTGTCGGTGACCCAGAGGTGGATGACGCCCTCGACGACGACTGTGCCGTCGTCGCGAGTCGCCTTCACCCGCACGGGCACATCGGGCCCCGAGGTCCAGCTGTCCGGATCGGTCTCGGCCGAACAGACCAGGTCGGACGTCGCCTTGGCGAGGTACGAAACCTCCATCCCCTTGGGCAACCACCGCTTCCCCGTCGGCACCGTTGCCTCCGCCAACGCCCCCATCGCGGCCTCCAACCCGTTGCACACGGCAATCGCATGCACGGTCCCGATGTGGTTCAGCACCGCCCGTCGCTTCGGCAACCGCAACGCCGCAAAGTCCCGCTCCACCTGCAAGAACCGAGGTCGCACCGACCGGAAATAAGGCGCCTTCCAGGTAAACCCCCAGGAAAACAGAACCTCCCCACCCGGCACCCCACGCAACCGCTCCCACAACCCCAACACCTGACTCGCCATACCCGCATGTTACCCACGAGTCACATGCGCGTGAAGAGATCCTCGCGGCTAGGGAACGGGGAAGTTCCTTGGCGGGCCCTCGCCGGTGGCCCCGTCGACGGCTTCGCGGAGGAAGTCGGCGTGGCCGGTGTGGCGGGCGTATTCCTCGATGAGGTCGCTGATGAGGCGGCGCAGGCTCATTCCGCCTGCGGGGGCGTGGTCGAGGCCCGACTCGGCGAGAATGGCGGCGAGGGTGTCGCGCGAGCGGTGTACCGCGCGGACCCACAGATCGCGGAGCGCCTCAGGATCGTCGTCCTTGGCTGATTCCCAAGCCCACGTGTCCCAGGTGGTTTCGTGGTCGATGTCGCGGAACTCGGGCAGCAGAGGCGCGCCGGTCAGGTCGCTCTGGAACTTCATCTCCTCACACAGCGCCAAGTGCTTGAGAAGTCCGCCGAGAGTGATCGCGGACGGACCGAGGCGCAACTGAAGGCCGTCCGAGTCCACATCCCAGCACTTCCAGGCGAACGTACGTCGGTTGCGCTCCAAGGTGATGAGTGCGGTCTGGAGTTCATCGCCGTGCAGGAAGATGGTGAGATCCCATTCCGGAGGACGTCCGGGCGTGAACCCGGGCGCGCTCGTCAACGCTGAAGGCCGAGCGGTGTGCGTGTCCATGCTGGCAGCGTAGAACCGCAACCGGACGATCTACTTCCGGAATTCGATTGATGCCGGAACGCCGCTTTGAGCAACTTTTCCGGTCCGCTGCGCATCTTCCTGATATCCGTGCCGTCGTTGGGGGGAGAGCAGGATGCTGAGGAATCGATCGGCTGTGGGCGCAATCGCGCTGATGGCGTTCGTCGCGGGATGCGGCGGGCCCAAGGCCGCGAGTGACGATGCCGTGGAGACCACACCGACACCTACGCCAGTAGCCACCACCCCCACAGCGACACCATCAGACACACCGACAGCAGTCCTGGAGAAGCCGTCCATCGCGCCGCCGGCGGCGAGCAGTATCGCCGGCCTGTCGGCAGCCAAGATCCTCACCAAGACGCAGGCCGCCGCGAAGGCCGCCACCAGCGTCCGGATGAAGGGCGCTGTCTCCGACGGCAAAGAGCGGATGGTTCTCGACGTGCGGGTCACCAAGAACGGTGGCCACGGGTCGATCACCACCAGCGACGGCGGTATGTCGGTCATGGTGATCGGCAAGACGGCGTACCTGAAGATGAGCAACAAGTTCTGGCGGTCGCAGACCAAGTCCAAGGCCGAGGCGGACGCCATCGTCGGTCTGATCGCCGGCCGCTGGATCCGGACGACGATGAGCGACAAGGACCTCGGCAACTTCGCGCTGTTCGCCAGCAAGGCCGAATTCTTCGACACGCTGTTCGAGCCCAGCGGCTCGGTCAGGAAGACCGCACCCAAGACCGTCGACGGCGTCCCCGCGATCGGCCTCGGGGACGGTGACGGCACGCTCTGGGTCGACACCGCGACCGCACGCCCGGTCCGGCTGGAGTCCGGCGCCGACGCGCTGAGCTTCAGCCAGTACAACCAGGTCACAACGCCGAAGGCCCCTCCGTCGAGTCAGGTGATCGACGGAAAGGCCCTCGGGATGTGACCGGAATGGGAACTGTGCCCAGGTCGGTCAGCCGACCTCGGCCATGATCTCGTCCGAGACGTCGAAGTTCGCGTAGACGTTCTGTACGTCGTCGCTGTCCTCGAGGGCGTCGATCAGGCGGAAGATCTTCGCGGCGCCGTCGGCGTCGAGCTCGACCGTCATCGACGGGACGAACTGGACGTCGGCGGAGTCGTAGTCGATGCCGGCGTCCTGCAGCGCGGTCCGGGCGGCGACCAGGTCGGTGGCCTCGGTGACGACCTCCCAGGACTCGCCGAGGTCGTTGACCTCCTCGGCGCCGGCCTCGAGCACGGCCTCCATCACGTCGTCCTCGGACAGCGACTTCCCGTCCTGCTCCTTGGCGACGACGATGACGCCCTTGCGGTTGAACAGGTACGCGACCGAGTTCGGGTCGGCGAGCGAGCCGCCGTTGCGCGTCATCGCGGTCCGGACGTCCGCGGCCGCGCGGTTCCGGTTGTCGGTCAGACACTCGACCAGCATCGCCACGCCGTTCGGGCCGTACCCCTCGTACATGATCGTCTGGTACTCCGCGCCGCCCGCTTCCGCACCGGAGCCGCGCTTGACCGCGCGGTCGATGTTGTCGTTCGGGACCGAGGACTTCTTCGCCTTCTGGATGGCGTCGTACAGGGTCGGGTTCCCGCCAGGGTCGCCACCGCCCATCCGGGCGGCCACCTCGATGTTCTTGATCAACTTCGCGAAGAGCTTGCCGCGCTTCGCGTCGATGACGGCCTTCTTGTGCTTCGTGGTGGCCCACTTGGAGTGGCCTGACATGGCGAACCCAACCCTTCTACCTACAACAACGACTCAGTGGGCCCGGACCAGCTCGGCGAAGTAGCCGTGCAGCCGCGCGTCCCCGGTCATCTCCGGATGGAACGACGTGGCGAGCAGCCGGTCGTGGCGGACCGCGACGATCCTACCCGCGGCGGGGCCCGACCTCACCGTCGAGAGTACCTCTACGTCCGGTCCGACCCGCTCCACCCACGGTGCCCGGATGAACACCGCGTGGTACGGCGCGTCGAAAGCGGCGAACTCGAGGTCGGCCTCGAACGAGTCGACCTGCCGACCGAAGGCGTTCCGCCGCACCGTCACGTCGAGGCCGCCGAGCGTCTCCTGGTCGGCGGTCCCGCCGGTGATCGTGTCCGCGAGCATGATCATCCCGGCACAGGTGCCGAACACCGGCATCCCGTCCGCGATCCGCTTCTGCAACGGCTCGAACAGCTCGAACGTCCGCGCCAGCTTGTACATGGTGGTCGACTCCCCGCCGGGCAGCACCAGCCCGTCGACCTGCTCCAGCTCGGACGGACGCCGCACCGGCCGCGCCTCGACACCGACCTCGGTCAGCATCGCCAGGTGCTCGCGGACATTGCCCTGCAGGGCGAACACTCCGATCACCGTCATAGCGTCACCCTCCGTTGCCAGTTGAGCGTGACCTCGATCCGGCCCTCGTCGAAGGCGGCGGGCAGGTCGTGGCGGTGCAGCAGCTCGAGTACGTCGTCCAGCAGCGGCTCGCCGGGCGCGACGTTGGCGGTGTCGGGGTGCCAGAGCTTCAACTCGAGCATGCCGAAGTCGACCGCGTGCCAGACGTCGGTGTCGGTGAAGAACACCAGACCCTGCGGACTGTCCGCGGCCTCCAGCACCTTCCGGGCTTCGTGATGGTCCGACGTGTACCGGACCACCACCACGCCCAGCTCTTCGAGCTCCGCGAGTACGGCGTCCAATCTGTCCGGGTCGGTGCTCTCCGGCCAGGTCGCGGCGTCGGCGTTGAGGTCCATCACCGCCTCACCGATCAGCAGCGGGACCAATGCGCCGGCGTCCATCGAGGGTGCGTCCTCACGGACCGCCTCGGTCAGCGCGGCCGTGATGGCGGCGTGATCGGCGTACCCGGACCGCACCAGGACGCGGGCGAGGCCACGCAGTTCCCGGGCGGTCCGTTCGTCCACCGACTGCAGGTTGCTTGTCACTGCTCAAGGGTAGTTCAGGCGCTACTTCACGCCTCCGGCGGTAACAGACACCTGCAGCTGACGCTGGAAGATGATGTAGACGACCAGAACCGGCGCCACCGTGATCACCACGGCCGCGAACAGGGCACCGAAGTCCACCGCATAACCGGCCTGCGACGCGAACGAGGCCATGCCCTGCGAGAGGACATAGTTCTTCGAGTCGGTGTTCAGCGCGACCGGGAGCAGGAACTGGTTCCACAACCCGAGGAAGTTGAAGATGGCAACCGACGCCATCCCCGGCCTCGCCATCGGCAGCATCACCGAGAAGAACGTTCGCCACTCACCTGCCCCGTCGATCTGCGCCGCCTCGTAGACCTCGCCCGGCAGCGCCTTGAAGAAGCTGTGCAGGAAGAAGACGGTGAACGGCAGCGCGAACGCGACGTAGGTGATGATCAGCCCTGGCAGGGTGTTCAGCAGGGAGAGGTTCTTCAGGACGAAGAACAGCGGCACGATCGCCAGGAAGACCGGGAACGTCAGTCCGGCCAGCATGGAGTAGTAGATCAGCCGGTTGCCGGGGAACGTGAACCTGGCCAGCACGTACGCACACATGGCGCCGAGGATCATCACCAGCACCAGCGCGGAGCCCACGACGATCACGGTGTTCGCGAAGTAGCGACCGATGCCGGCCGTCGTCCAGGCGTTGGCGTAGTTCTCGAACCGCAGCTTGTGCGGCAGCGTCAGCGGATTGCCCAGGACCTCCTGCGTCGACTTGAACGAGGACACCAGCGTCCACAGCAGCGGGAGGATCACCAGCAGCGACCACAGGATCAGCGCGATGTGGGCGGTCGTGGCGACGCCCCTGCCCTCCCGGGACCCCGTGCCGGGTGCGCGGGAGTCGGCGACCAGGTCGGCCCGGTCGGCGGTAGTGGTTGTCATCGGCGTACCTTCCGCTCACGTCCGCCGGTCAGGGCGTTCACCACGAAGACCAGGAGCGCGAACAGCATCGTCACCGCGGCCAGGACCACGCCCATGGCCGTCGAGTAGCCGAACTGCCCCTTGGTGAAGGCAGTGGTGAACAGCTGCTGGGGCATCACCAGGGTCGAGTTCTGCGGCCCGCCGCCGGGGTTCAGCGCCTGCATGTAGACGAAGGCGTCGAGGGCGGCGATCCCGAGGTAGATGTAGGCCGTCTGCACGTTGTCGCGGATCAGCGGCACCGTGATGGAGATCGCCGTCCGGAACCGGCCGGCGCCGTCGATGCGGGCCGCCTCGAACACCTCGGGGTCGATACCCCGGATGGCGGCGATGAACAGCACCATGTAGAAGCCGACGAAGCCCCAGATCATCACGAACATCGAGGCCGGCATCGCGGTCCGCGCGTCGCCGAGCCAGGCGTAGTTCTCGAACTGGTGCAGCCCGATCTTCGACAGTACGGCGTCCAGGATGCCCGAGCCCGGCGTGAACACCTGGGCCCAGATCAGGCCGATCACGATCGCGGGAATCACGTACGGGAAGAACGAGACGATCCGGTAGAAGCCGGAGTTGCGCAGCCCGCGGACGGTACCGGTGCCCGAGCCGCCGATCGTCACCAGCGTGGCCAGGGTCAGCGCCAGCACGATCGTCACGATCGGCACGACGATCGCGAGCTCGATGTTGTTGCGGACGGCCTTCAGGAAGATGTCGTCGTGGAACAGCCGGACGTAGTTGTCGAAGCCGACGAAGTTCTGCCCCGCGCTGAAACCGGACCAGTCGGTCAGCGAGTAGTACAGCGCCTGCACGAACGGCGAGACCACGAAGACCACGAACACGACCAGCGGCAGGCCGAGGAACACGACCATGAAGCTGACACGGTCGAAGGTCAGCGGCCGGCGGCGCCGGGTGGCGGACCGCTTGGGTCCGCCTCCCGGCACAGCCTCTTGCGTCGTGGTCACTTGGTGACCGGGATCTTCTTGACGGAGCTGTCGTTGCGCACCTTGTCGGTGATCTGCTGCAGGCCCTTGGTCAGGCCCGCGGCGTCCAGCTGGCCGGACAGGAACGAGTTCCAGACCACCAGCTGGTCGGTGTTCATGCCGTACAGGCCGAACACCTGGTAGTCGAAGACGTTCGTACCGGCGGCGTCCAGCATCGCGGTCTGCGACTGCAGCGCGGTCGAGCCGAACCCGTCGGCGGGCACCAGGCCCTTGACGATCGTCGGCGCGAGCCGGGTCTTGGCGAAGTTGGTCGCCGCGTCCTTGGACAGCATGGCCCGCAGCAGCTCCTTGCCGCCGGCAACGTTCTTGCCCTTGGCCGGGACGATGAACGGCTCGCCGGCCGCGCTGCGCAGCGACTCGTACGGCAGCTTCGGGCTCTCGGTCAGGGTCGGCTCCGGGACGCCCTTCATGTCGAAGCCCGCCTTGGTGGCCTTCTTCATCTCGTTCTCGATCCACGAGCCCGAGGGGTAGAGGATGGCCTGCTGGTCGTTGCTCCACTTCGCCTGCGCGGCGGTGAACTGGGTACCGGCGCCGCCGGGCACGAAGTACCCGTTCTTGACCATGGTCTCCATGGCCTTGAAGATGCCCTGGAACTGCGGCATCGACCAGCAGTTCTCCTTGAGGTTCTCCAGCGCCAGCCGGACCTCGTCGCCACCTTCCTTGATGGCGCCGTCGACGGCCATCGTGTGGTAGTAGGTGGCGGCTTCCTTGCCCCAGACGAACAGGTACTTGCCCTTGGCCTTGGCCTTGGCGCCGAGGTCGAGCAGCCCGTCGTACGTCTTCGGCGGCTCCCAGCCGTTGGCCTTGAACAGGCTGTCGGAGTACCAGATGCCGTACAGCGTGAGCACGTAGTTCATCGCGACGAACTTGCCGTCGAAGGTACCGGGGTTCTTGGCTCCCGGGTACAGGGTGTCGGCGATCTTCTTGCCTTCGTAGTTGTTGGCCTCGAAGACGTCGTCCAGCGTCGACAGCTGGTCCAGGATCGTGTTGAAGCCGATCTGGTTCGCGCCGGAGTTGTCGATCAGGTCCGGCGGGTTGCCGCCGACGAAGCGCGGCTGCAACTGCTGGGCGATCTGGGTGGACGGGGAGACCTTGAACGTCGAGCCCGCCTGCTTCTTCTGCGCGAAGTCGGCCGCGAACTGCACGTAGTCGTAGCCGTAGCCGCCGTTGAAGATGACCGCGTCGACGGTGGACTTGTCCGCCATGCCGAACGGGTTGTCCGTGCTCTTGGCCCCGCCCTGCTGAGAGCTGTTGTTGTCGCTGCCGCTGCCGGCGCAGCTGGCGATCACGCCACTGAGGGGAAGCACCGCGGCCGCCGCCAGGCTCCCTCGCAGGAGACTCCGCCGTCCGATCTTGCTGGTCTCGCTCATTTGGTCCTGCCTCTTCTCGCTAGATTCCCGACGGTGCTGAACACACCTGCCCCTTGTGGTGAACATCCCCCCGTCCCGTAGCCGGCGAGCGCTCGTCGCTGCTCGTTGCCCACGGTCCAGCCGCACGATAATGGCGGCAGGGCGCACTCCGACGCGCTGCCGCCCGAAGTGATTACGCATTGTCTTTGCCAAAGTCGCCCGGCGTCAAGCCTCGCGACGGCGGGTCCCGGACCCCGCAATTGACGGCCCCCGAGCCCGAAACCCCTTGTGCAGCACACGTCCCCACGCTTGCCGTCCTGCACCGCGACCGCGACCGACGCGCCGGATCCGATCCCATTTCGTGACCTCGGAACTTGTCCTTACATTGTGGGCCGCGGGCAACCGAACCAGGCTGATCCGGTTCAGCGGCGAGGTTTCACTCGCTTGGTCGGGAGGGCGGTGAGGGGATCTTCCGGCCACGGATGGCGGGGGTAGCGGGCCCGCAGGTCGGCTCGGACCTGCGGATATCCCTGTTTCCAGAACGAGGCGAGATCGCTCGTGATCGCGACCGGGCGCCGTGCGGGCGACAGGAGGTGCAGGACGACCGGGACACGACCGTCCGCGACGGCCGGAGTGTCGGTCCAGCCGAAGACCTCCTGCAGCTTCACCGCGAGGACGGGCGGCTCGGCGCCGTCGTACGTGAGTCGTACTTCGGAACCGCAGGGGACCTGGAGCCGCTCCGGCGCGAGTTCGCCGAACCTGGTTGCCGCGGGCCACGGCAGTAGTCGCCGGAGCGCGGAGGCCACGTCGATGTGGGCAAGGTCTCGCGAACCGCGGACCGAGGCGAGCTCGGTACCGAGCCATTCGTCGAGATCGGCCAGCAGTGACGCATCGTCGACCGCAGGCCACGGAGCGCCGAGGTGGGCGTGGCAGAACGCGAGCCGCTCCCGCAGGGCGAGTGCGGGCTCCGTCCAGCGCAGTACGGACAGACCGCTGCGCCGGATGCCGTCGCGGACGGCCGCTTGGACGAGCAGCGGGTCGGGCTTTGCCAGCGGTACGTCGTTGAGCACGATCGCACCGAATGCCTCGACGCGCCGCGTCACGATCCGGCCGTCGTCCCAGCGGATCTGGTCGGTGGTCGAGACGAGATCGCCGGCGATATCGCGCGCGGTCTGCTCGTCGATCGGCGCCGCGGAGCGAATCCTGGCGTCGGCGCGACCAGGTGCCCGATCGGCAACCGCGATCGCCAGCCAAGGAGTGGTCCGCAAAGGCGATTGCGGATCCAGCGCTGCACCCGTTCCGCCAGACATCTGGTACGTCGTGGAGTCGGCCCGCCGGAGCCGCGCGATCCGATCCGGATACGCCAACCCCACCACAACTCCCACGGCAAGATCGTCTGGTACTCCGCTCCCCCGGCCAGCCGGCCCACCGACCGCCGGCCGCACTCGATCGCCGCCCAGCTCCTCACCGGCCGCCCCGCCTCGGCCAAGGCGCTTTGTTTCTTCTCGCCAGCGGGCCGTGGCGCTGCGGTCCTCGCCGCGGCGGAGGGCTCGCCAGCGGGCGGGCAGATCATCGCCGAAGTCGCGGCCGGAGTCGT
The DNA here is from genome assembly GCF_004365355.1 of Kribbella pratensis. Lineage (GTDB taxonomy): Bacteria > Actinomycetota > Actinomycetes > Propionibacteriales > Kribbellaceae > Kribbella. Next base: position 3,046,709 of record NZ_SODP01000001.1, read on the forward strand.
CGGAGAGCATCGCGACGACCTCGCGGGCCCGGTCGGCGCCGACCCGCGGCGTCCCGTCCAGCAGCGCGCGAGCCAGCCGAGGATGCGCCCCGACCGCCACCATCTGCCGTCCCCGCGCGGTGATCCGGCCGCCGTCGTCAATGGCATCGAGGCGGCGCAGCAATTCGGTGGCGGCGGTCATCGCCGGTGCGGGCGGCGCGTCGAGCAAGGTCAGACCGTCGCCGGCGGGCGCACCCCACGCCGCGAGGTCGAGCGCGAAGGAGGCCAGATCGGCGATCGCGATCTCCGGCGCCGGATGATCGTCGAGATGCGAGTGGTCGGCGGCAGACCAGCACCGGTAGACCCGGCCAGGCGCCTCCCGCCCGGCACGACCCGCTCGCTGGTCGGCCGACGATCTCGAGACCCGGCAGGTGACCAAGGCACCGAGACCGCGGGACTGATCGGTCCGCGGCTCCCGGGCAAGACCCGAGTCGACCACAACCCTGACCCCCGGCACGGTCAGCGAACTCTCCGCGACCGACGTCGTGACCACGATCCGGCGAGTGCCGGCCGACGTCAACGCACGCTCCTGTTCAGCCCTCGACTGGCGACTGAACAACGGGAGGACATTCAGTCCGGCCAACCTCCGCGTCACACCGTTGATCTCGGCCTCTCCCGGGACGAACACGAGGATGTCGCCGTCGTTCTCGGTCAGCGCACGCCGTACGACGTCCGCGACGTGATCCAGCAACCGCGGGTCGACCCGTCCGCCGGGAAGCAGCGGCACGGGGATCGGTGGTGGCACCCACTCGATCGCCACGTCGAACAGCGCGGCAGACGCGGTGACGACGGGCGCCGGAACGTCAGTACCCAGGACCCGACTCAGCCTGGTCGTGTCAGCCGTGGCCGAGGTGGCGACTAGGGCCAGGTCCTCCCGAAGATTCGCCCGGATGTCGATGCAGAACGCGAGTAGCAGGTCGGCATCGAGGTGCCGCTCGTGGCACTCGTCGATCACGATCGCGGCGACGCCCGGCAGCTCCGGGTCCTGCTGCAGACGCCGTACCAGGAGCCCTGTCGTCACCACCTCGACGCGAAGCCCCTTGCCGCCGCTGCGTTCACCGCGCATCGCGTAGCCGACTCGCTGCCCGAGCGGTTCGCCGACCAGCATCGCCAGCCGGGTCGCGGCCGCGCGGGTTGCCATCCTGCGCGGCTCGGCGACGATGACCGTGCCCTCGAGCGCGTCAGCCAGCGCGAGCGGCAACAGCGAGGTCTTCCCGGATCCCGGCGGCGCGACCAGCACCGCCGTACCGCGCCCACGCACCGCATCGACTACAGCGGGCAGAACCGCCCGCACAGGCAGCTCCGCCCCCTGCACGGACGATTCAGGCAGCAACACACCCCGACGCTAGCCGACCAGCAGCCAGCGCCAGGTCCGACCTGCTACCAGCCGCGCTCGGCGAGGCGGTGCGGCTGCGGGATGTCGTCGACGTTGATGCCGACCATGGCCTCGCCCAGGCCTCGGGAGACCTTGGCGATCACGTCGGGGTCGTCGTGGAACGTGGTGGCCTTGACGATCGCCTCGGCGCGCTGGGCCGGGTTGCCGGACTTGAAGATGCCGGAGCCGACGAACACGCCCTCGGCGCCGAGCTGCATCATCATCGCGGCGTCGGCCGGGGTGGCGATACCGCCGGCGGTGAACAGTACGACGGGCAGCTTGCCGAGCGTGGCGACCTCCTTGACCAGCTCGTACGGCGCCTGCAGCTCCTTGGCGGCGACGTACAACTCGTCCTCAGGGAGGCTGGTGAGCTTGCGGATCTCCTGGCGGATCTGGCGCATGTGGGTGGTCGCGTTGGACACGTCACCGGTGCCGGCCTCGCCCTTCGAGCGGATCATCGCCGCACCCTCGGTGATCCGCCGCAGCGCCTCGCCCAGGTTGGTCGCTCCGCAGACGAACGGCACGGTGAACTGCCACTTGTCGATGTGGTTGGCGTAGTCGGCCGGGGTGAGCACCTCGGACTCGTCGATGTAGTCCACTCCGAGGCTCTGCAGGACCTGAGCCTCGACGAAGTGACCGATCCGGGCCTTGGCCATCACCGGGATCGAGACCGCGCCGATGATCGAGTCGATCATGTCCGGGTCGCTCATCCGGGACACGCCGCCCTGCGCACGGATGTCGGCCGGGACCCGCTCCAGCGCCATCACCGCGACCGCACCGGCGTCCTCGGCGATCTTGGCCTGCTCGGCGGTGACGACGTCCATGATCACGCCGCCCTTGAGCATCTCGGCCATCCCGCGCTTCACCTTCGCGGTACCGGTCTGCGGGGTCACGTTCTCGCTCACTGCTTCCTCCTGGTCGTGGGGCTCCTCTTCAGATTAGGAGGTTTCCGGCATGGATCTTCAGTCCACCTCATATCAAGTGGACTGAGCCAGCGCATCGCCGAGCCGGGCGACGACCAGCCGCAGCGTCGCCGGCGGGGCAGTGAACGGAATCCGGATGTGCCGCCGGTCGGTGCCGTCCGGCGTGAACAGGTCGCCCGAGCCAAGCAGAAGGTTCTGTTCGCGTGCAGCCTCGAGCACTCTGCGTGCTCTGGTCTCGGTCAGCTCCAGCCACAGCGTCATACCGCCGGTCGGCGTGGGCCAGGCCACACCGTTCAGCGTCCTCAGTCCAGTTTCCAGTGCGGCCAGGTTGGTGCGGAGCCGGGTACGGCGGCGGCCGATCACCTTGTCGAGCTTCTGGACGATCGCCCGCGCCAGGAGGTCGTCCAGCGCACTCGGAGAAGCCACGCTGAGCTGTGCGGCTGTGTTGATCCGCCGTCGCAACTGCTTTCCGGTCCGGACCCACCCCACCCGCAGCCCACCCCACACCGTCTTAGAGAGCGATCCCACACTCACAGTCCTGGGATACCGGCTGAGCGGCTCGGCCTGCTCCCCACTGGCCAACCACAGCGGCCGCATGGTCTCGTCACTGATCAGCGCAGCGCCGTACCGCCGTGCTATCTCGACGACCGCCTGGCGCCGGTCCGCCGGGAGGCTCAGTCCGGTTGGGTTGTGGTTGTCGGCCTGCAGGTAGATGACCTTCGGGCGGTGGCGCCGGCAGAGGTGGGCGAGCTGATCGGTGTCCCAGACGCCAGCGGGCCAGCCTGCTACGTCCAGGCGGTGTTTGCGGAGCAGATCGAACGCAGCCGGGTACGTCGGGGTCTCGGTGATCGCCACACCCGGCCCTAGGTCCAGTCCGGCCAACGCGGCGTTCAGTCCGGCCGCTGCGCCCACGGTGAGCGTGAGCTGCTCCGGCTCTGTCGGCACGCCCTCGACGGTCAACCGCTCCGCCAGCGCTGCTCTGAGCTCGATCGACCCACCTGGCGGCGGTCCATCGCCACCCATCGCCTGGGGCAATCCGTCCTCGACGATCTGGGCAGCGGCCTCGGCCACGTCATGTGGCGCGGCTGTGGTCGCGAACCGCAGGTCCAGTACGGGCTGGTCCCCCGCCGTGACCGTCGACGCCGGCGCGACCGGGTCCAGCAGCCGGTCCAATGGCCGCACCACGGTCCCAGATCCCCGCTTGGTCTCCAGTACGCCGTCCCGCCGCAGGTTCTCCAAGGCGCGTACGACGGTCACCCGGCTCACCCCGAGCCGCTCCGCGAGGACCCGCTCCGAGGGCAGTCGCGATCCGATGGACAGGTCGCCGCGCTCGATCCGCCGCAGTACGAGACCTTCGACCTGCTCGGTCTTCGTCCCGTCGGCCGCTTCCAGATCCCCCGCACGCCACATAAGTCCACTATCCCACCACTGGCCTCATCTCTTTGAGCACCCACCAACCATTCCCAGCCGCCCGCGATGGTTGACGGGTGCTCAAAGTCCGCGGATGTCGGTGCGGGGTGTGAGGATTCGCGTATGGACGAACGGTGGGCGATCGCGCCTGAGGACGGCGGCGGGGCGACGCTTGTCGCGCTGCATCCGGACGGGCAGCCCGCCGGCGAGATCCGGCACGAGCCCGACCTCGTCGCGGCCGTGGCGTCGCGGCCGCAGGTCACCCGATGGGTGTGGCGATCGTCGGCCGAGATCTATCCACGCCTGCTCGCGGCCGGGGTCCGGGTCGAGCGTTGCTACGACCTCGAGAACACCGAAGGCCTGCTGCTCGGGCACGAGGGCCGCCTCGGCGAGCCACGCTCCGCGGCCGCCGCCTGGGCGCGGCTGAGCGGGGCGCCGGTCCCGCCAGATCCGCCGATGCGCGCCGTCGTGCCGGGCGAGCAGTCGTCGCTGTTCGACATTCCTGCCGAGCCGATCGCCTTCGAGGCCCTGCTCAGGGTGTACGCCGACCAGCTCCGGCGGCATGACCTCGCGGAGCACCCGGACCGGATGCGGTTGCTCACGGCATCGGAATCGTCCGCGATGCTGATCGCCGCCGAGATGGATCGCGCCGGTCTGCCGTGGAGCGCGCAGGCCCATCGCAACGTCCTGAGCGAGCTGCTCGGCGAGCGCTTCGGGGGTACGGGCGAACCACGCCGGTTGACCGAGCTGGCGGACGAGATCTCGGCCGCGTTCGGTCATCGGGTCCGGCCCGAGCTGCCGGCCGACGTACTGAAGGCGTTCAAGCAGGCCGGGTATCAACTGAAGTCGACCCGGCGGTGGGAGCTCGAGACGATCGACCATCCGGCCGTGGCGCCCCTCGTGGAGTACAAGAAGCTGTATCGGATCTACACCGCCAACGGCTGGTCCTGGTTGAACGACTGGGTCCACGACGGCCGCTTCCGCCCCGGCTTCGTCCCCGGCGGCACGGTCTCCGGTCGCTGGATCACCAACGGCGGCGGCGGTCTGCAGATCCCGAAGGTCATCCGCCGCGCGGTCGTCGCCGATCCCGGCTGGCGTCTCGTCGTCGCCGACGCCTCCCAACTCGAACCACGCGTCCTCGCCGCGATCTCCCGCGATCGCGCGCTGATGGAGGTCTCCAGTGATTCCGGTGACCTCTACAAAGCCGTGTCGGACCAGGCGTTCTCCGGCGACCGGGCGCAGGCGAAGCTCGCCGTCCTCGGCGCCATCTACGGCCAGACCTCTGGGGACGGCCTGAAGAACCTGGCCATGCTCCGCAAGCGATTCCCCCAAGCCGTCGCGTACGTCGACGACGCCGCCAGAGCAGGCGAAGAGGGCCGCCTGGTTCGCACGTACCTGGGCCGCACCTGCCCGCCCACCGGCCATCCGCTCGACGCGGCCCTTCTCGAAGGCCCGCCCGCGGACGTCCCCACGACCGACCCACGCCACGCCAGAGCCCGCGGTCGCTTCACCCGGAACTTCGTCGTCCAAGGCAGTGCGGCCGATTGGGCTCTCCTGCTCCTCGCCGCGCTCCGGCAAGCCCTCACGCCGCTGAAGGCGGAGCTCGTCTTCTTCCAGCACGACGAGGTCATCGTCCACTGCCCAGCCGACGAGGCCGAGCAGGTCGCCGACGCAATCCAGCAGGCCGGCAATCTGGCCGGCACGCTGACTTTCGGCCCGACCCCCACCAATTTCGCCTTCACCACGGCAACCGTGGAAAGCTACGCGGACGCCAAATAGTTTCAAACGAGTTTTTACGCCACCGGGCCGCTGACGTCTCCGCATTCCGACTGATGGGAGAGTGGCATGGCGAAAAAGGAAGAGCCGAAGACGAGGTTCGGGAAGAAGATCACCGGCGCGCAGGCGGTGGCGAACGGTGGCACGACCAGCGGCAAGCAGGCCAAGAAGGCGACCCAGGCCGGGCATCTCGGCGACGACAACCGGGTCTACCACCGCGGTAAGGTCACCGGCGACTTCTCGAACCGCACCCGCAGGCAGCCCAACGAGCACGGCGCCTGATCACACCGTCGCAGGTAATCCGTAAAGTTTGTGGTCCGTGGTTTCGAAGGCGGTAATTTCGGCTATTCGACGGTCCTCGATGCGGAAGATATCGAGTGCGAACAGCTGATAGGACGTCATATGCGGGGGTAAGAGATAGGCCGCGAGGGTGGGTTGGCGGTTGATCGTGGTCGGCAGGAAACGCCAATGACCGCGATACTCCGGCGTGAGGTTCGGGATCAACGAGCCCACCGCATCCTCGCGGCCCTCGAACCAGAACGGGTACGGCGGCATCGTGATCCGGATGTCTTCGTGCATAAGAGCTGCGAGCGCGTCGGGGTCGGCGTTGTCCCACGCGGTCATGTAGCTCCGCAGGAGCTTGCGTTCGTCGGCAGAGACATCGGGAGCCGACCACTCCGAGCGGTGCGACGGAAGGTGTTCGCGAAGGACAGGTCGAGCTCGCTGAAGGGCTGAGTTCACGGCGGCCACCGACAGGTCCACGGCATCAGCGGTTTCCCGGGCCGGCCAGCCCAGCACGTCGCGGAAGATCAGTACGGCGCGTTGGCGCGCCGGAAGATGCTGGATCGCGATCAGGAACGCCAACTCGATCGTCTCCCGCCGGATCGCGACCGCGTCCGGCTCCTCCGCCCGATCCAGCAGTACGTCGGGAAACGGCTGCAACCACGGCACGTCCTCCCGCGCCGGAAGGGCCGTCGACGGAAAGGAGGCAGGCTCGAGCTGGTACGGGAGAACGCGACGTGGCCGCCGTACGTCGATGCACGCGTTGGTCGCGATCCGGTACAGCCACGCCCGAACCGACGACCGGCCCTCGAAATCGTCCAGCCTTCGCCACGCCCGCAGGAACGTCTCCTGGACCAGGTCCTCGGCCTCGTCGTACGACCCGAGCATCCGGTAGCAGTGCACGCGCAGCTCGTGCCGATAGCGCTCGACGTGCTCCTCGAAGCTGCTCATTCCCCGTCCTCGAGCTCGATCGTGGCCGGCATCGGCGCATGACCGGCCAACCGGAACCAGGTCACCAGCCGCCGCTGCCTCAGGTCCCGCGTAGACACTACGACGTCGTTGTGGAACCGTCGCGCCAACTGCACCCGGCGCATCGCGAGCGTCAGCTCCCCCGCCCACGGCTCGATATCGGTGCCGGTGGCATGGATCGCCCGGGTCAGCGCGGACTCCGCCTGCTCGCGCACCTCCAGTACGTCGAGCGACGCCGCGCGCGCCCGGTGCGCCGCGTCGAGCAACAACAACGCAGAAGCAGGATCGAGAATCTCGCTGCCGGCCAGCTCCGCGACCAGCGCGGACCGGCGCGCCAGCTCGGTCTCCAGCGAGGCGCGGGCGAGATCCACCCGGTGGTGCAGGCGGTCCAGCCGACCGGCCGTCCAGGTCGCGTAGGCGCCGATCAGCAGCAGCAGCGCGCCGACCGCGAGCAGCACCCCGGAGATCTCCACGCGCATATTCGACCATCGATTACGGAGCGCTGACGGTCCGGCCGGATCCGGTAGTCGCCGCCGCTGCCGCCGTTAGCGTCGGAGCCATGGCTGATATCGGCGTGATCGGTGGTTCCGGGTTCTACTCGTTCCTCACCGACGCGGAAACCATCGAGCTCGACACCCCGTTCGGCGCGCCCAGTGAGCCGCCGGTGGTCGGGGACCTCGACGGCCGCCAGGTCGCGTTCATCCCCCGGCACGGCGCCGACCACAGGTTCCCGCCGCATCGCGTCAACTACCGCGCGAACCTCTGGGCACTGCGCGAACTCGGCGTCCGTCAAGTCCTCGGCCCGTGCGCCGTCGGCTCGCTGAAACCCGAGCTCACCCCGGGCACGTTCGTCGTCCCGGACCAGTACGTCGACCGCACCTGGGGTCGGAATCACACCGTGTACGACGAAGCCCCGGTCGTCCACACCTCCGCCGCCGACCCGTACTGCCCGGCCGGCCGCGCCACGGTGATTGCCGCCGGCAACGTCGTACCCGATGGCACGATGGTGGTGATCAACGGCCCGCGGTTCTCGACCCGGGCCGAATCGCAATGGCACGCGGCGCAGGGCTGGTCGGTCGTCGGCATGACCGGCGCGCCGGAGGCCGCGATCGCACGCGAGCTCGCCCTCTGCTACACGTCGATCGCCGTCGTCACCGACCACGACGCGGGCGTCGAGACCGGCGCCGGCGTCACGCAGGCCGAGGTCTTCGAAGCGTTCAAGCACAGCATCGAGCGCCTGCAGGACCTGCTCAAGGACGTGATCAGCCAGCTGCCGAAACCCGACGCGGACTGCAGCTGCCGGCACGCCCTCGACGGTACGGCGGCAGCCCGATGAGAGTCCTGCTCACCGGCGGCGCCGGATTCATCGGCCAGCACGTCCACCACCAACTCGTTGCCGAGGGCCACGAGGTCACGATCCTGGACTCGTTCCGCCCGGACGTCCACGCCCAGAAACCCACGCCTCGTCCCGGCCTGATCGTGGGCGACATCCGCGACGCCGACTGCGTCGCCCAGGCTCTGGAGGGCATCGACACCGTCATCCACCTCGCCGCCAAGGTCGGCCTCGGCGTACATCTCGACGACATCGACGACTACGTCTCCACCAACAGCCTGGGTACGGCGATCGTCCTCAAAGCTCTGGCCCACGCCAAGATCCGCCACCTCGTCTACGCCAGCTCGATGGTCGTGTACGGCGAAGGCCGCTACGACTGCGCCCAGCACGGTCAGGTCGCGCCGGGACCACGCCGTACCGAGGACCTGGAAGCCGGCCGCTTCGAGCCGCCCTGCCCGTACTGCGGCGCGCCGCTCCAGCCCGGCCTCGTGAGCGAGGACGCCGCACTCGATCCGCGGAACGCCTACGCGACGAGCAAGCTCAGCGGCGAACACCTCGCCGCAACGTGGGCTCGCGAAACGGATGGCCGCGTCACCGCCCTCCGCTTCCATAACGTCTACGGCCCCGGCATGCCTCGCAACACGCCGTACGCCGGAGTCGCCGCGATCTTCCGCTCGGCGCTCGAGCGAGGTGAAGCACCGCGGGTCTTCGAGGACGGCCGGCAGCGCCGCGACTTCGTGCAGGTCCGCGACATCGCGACGGCCGTCACCATGTCAGCCTCCGCGCTTCCCCAGCAGCCGGCGTTCACGGCGTACAACGTCGGCAGCGGGACCGTCCGCACGATCGGCGATCTGGCGACAGAGCTCGCCCACGTCTACGACGGTCCGAGCCCGGTCGTCACCGGCCAGTACCGTCTTGGCGACGTCCGCCACATCACCGCGTCCTCGGACCGGCTGAAGTACGATCTCGGGTGGAAGCCGGGCTACGACCTGGCCACCGGATTGAGGGATCTAGTTGTGAGCGGCAACCGGCGGTAGGTCGATCTGGAACGCGCACCCGCCGTCGACGTTGGTGACGCCAATCCTGCCGTCATGCGATTCGACCACACCGCGGGCGATCGCGAGCCCGAGCCCGCCACCACTGGCATGAGTCGAGTTGCCGGCCGGCTCGGGCGTGCGCTGCTCGTCGCCACGCCAGCCGATGTCGAAGACTCGTTCGAGGTCGTCGTCCGGGATGCCGCCACAGGCATCGGTCACGGCCAGGCGCACGCGGCCATCCGTCTCCCGGTCCACCGAAACGGTCACGGTTCCGCCGGGAGCCGTGTGCCGGATCGCGTTGCCGACCAGGTTCGTCACTGCGCGCGTCAACTCGTCCGGATCCCCTCGTACGGCGAGGCGATCGTCGTTGTTCGGGGTCGACAACGCCAGCCGGACGCCCTCGGCCCGGGCGTGCTCGTTGTTCTCCCCCGCGACGTCCTCGGCCAGCTCACGCAGGCTGACTGCGGACCGCCGCGTCGGCAACGGCGCTGCCGACAACCTCGACAGCTCGAACAGGTCGTCCACGAGCCCGGTCATCCGATCGACGGTCGACCGCATCTGCCGCAGCGCACCCGGCACGTCCTCGATCACGCCGTCCTCGAGTCCCTCCGACACCGCCCGCAGCCCGGCCAGCGGTGTCCGCAGGTCATGCGACATGAACGCCACCAGCTCGCGCCGGCTCGCCTCCAACGCCCGCTCCCGCTCATGCGACGCGGCCAGCTTCTTCCGCGTCATCTCCAGCTCGTTCGTGAGGTCGGCCAGCTCGGCCGGCACTGCCCTGGTCCGAGCCTCCGGCGCGTCGTACGACGTACCGAGCTGCCGCAACCGCCGGCCGACGTCCCGCGACCCCGTGGTGATCCAGTGCCCGAGCAGGACCGTCATCGCCAGCCCGAGCAGGGCCGCGAACGCCAACGTCCACAGCACCACCCACGAGTCGTGCTCGGAGATGAACATGGCCCGCACGCTCTGCAGTACGGCGGCCAGCGCCGCCGCCATCGGCGCGAGACCCGCGACGATCATCGTCACCCGCAACGACCGCCGCCGGAACTGCCACAGGATCGCCGCGCCGATCCCCGCGACCACCAGCGTCCACAACGTGGTGAGCGCGAGGATCGTGAACATGTCCTTGTTCATGCTCGGTCGCCCGTAAAGTCGCCCGCGAACAGGTACCCGGTCCGCGGCACGGTCAGCACGAGCTTCGGATCCGACGGATCGGCCTCGATCTTCTCGCGCAGCCGCCGTACGTGCACGGTGACGGTCGACGAGTCGCCGAAGTCCCAGCCCCACACCCGCCGCAGCAGCTCTGCCTTGGTGTACGCCTTGCCGGCGTGCGAGACGAGATACGCGAGCAGGTCGAACTCGCGGTGGGTCAGCGACAGCTCGTCGCCGTTCAGGTACGCCCGTCGCGCCGCGGTGTCGACCATGACCGGCCCGGCGCTCAGCTTGGTCGGCGTCAGGTCGAGCCCGGCCAGCCGCTCCTCGCGCCGCACCATCGCCTGCACCCGCAGCGTCAGCTCGCGCGGGCTGAACGGCTTGACCACGTAGTCGTCGGCGCCGACCTCGAGCCCGACCAGCCGGTCCTCCTCCTCGCCGCGCGCCGACAGCATGATCACCGCGGCCCCGTCGTCGGCCGCGCGCATCCGGCGCAGCACCTCGAGGCCGGACAATCCGGGCAGCATCACGTCCAGGACGACGACAGACGGTTTCCACTGCTGCCAGACCTCGACCGCCGACACGCCGTCCGCGACCACGCGGGCGGCGTACCCCGCCTTGGTCAGGTAAGCGGAGACGACGTTGGACACAGTCGGGTCGTCGTCGACCACGAGAACACGAGTAGCCACGCTCAGAGCGTAGATCGTCCGGTCGGCGCGAGGCCGCACCAGTGCCGGAACGCAGTACGACGTAAGCGATCCGTAGCCGGGTTCTGCCACCGCGGCCGCGCCTTCGTCCCTACCGTCGAAGAATGCCCGTCGATCTCGTCCTGCCGTGCCTGAACGAGGCGGCCGCCCTGCCCTGGATCCTCGAACGGCTCCCGGCCGGCGTCCGCGCCATCGTCGTCGACAACGGCTCCACGGACGGCTCCCCCGAAATCGCCGCCCGGCTCGGCGCCACCGTCGTACCTTGCGAGCTCAAGGGGTACGGCGCTGCCTGCCACGCCGGCCTGGAAGCGGCCGAGTCCGACGTCGTCGCCGTGATGGACGCGGACGCGTCGCTCGATCCACAGCAGCTCAGCCGGGTGACCGCACCCGTCCTTGCCGATCGCGCCGACCTCGTCGTCGGTCGCCGGCGCCCGGTGACACGGGGCACCTGGGCGTGGCATCTCCGCCTCGCCAACCTCGAGCTGTCGCGCCGGATCAGGCGGCGTACGGGCGTTGCTCTGCACGATCTCGGTCCGATGCGGGCGGGCCGTCGTACGGCGCTGCTGGAGCTCGGGCTGACCGATCGAAGGTCCGGCTACCCGCTGGAAACCGTTGTGCGGGCAGCCGATGCGGGCTGGCGGATCGCCGAGGTGGATGTGGACTACCTGCCGCGTTCGGGTCGTTCGAAGGTGACGGGGACCCCGTTGGGTGCGGCGCGCGCCGTACTGGACATGTCGAAGGTTCTTGCCCGGTGAAGGAAACGGTGAAGGGGACGCTGATCGTCCTCGCGAAGGAGCCGGTGGCGGGGCGGGTGAAGACGCGGCTGCAGAGCGAGTTCACTGCGCAGGAGGCGGCGGCGTTGGCCCGGGCGTCGCTGGTGGACACCCTGGGCGCAGTACTCGCGGCGCGTGCGTCGCAGCGGGTTCTCGCGCTGGAGGGCGATCCGGGCCCGTGGTTGCCGGCCGGGTTCACGGTTGTCGGACAGCGTGGCGACGGGCTGGACGAGCGGATCGCGGCGGCCTTCGAGGACGCGTACGACGGTTCGCCGATGCTGCTCGTCGGAATGGATACGCCGCAGATCCGGCCCGAGCTGCTCGGGTTCCATTGGGCCGGGTACGACGCTGTGCTCGGGCTGACCGAGGACGGCGGGTATTGGTGCCTCGGGCTCCGAACGCCGGACCGTCGCGCGCTCGTCGGCGTACCGATGTCGACCGATCACACCGGACGCGATCAACTGCAGCGGTTGCAGGAGCTGGGTCTGCGGGTGGGGATGCTGCCGACGCTGCGCGACATGGACACGCCCCGCGACGCGGCGTACCTCGCGGCCGAGTTCCCGTCGTTGCGGGTGTCGCGGTTGTACCGGCGGTTGCAGCACGCGGCGCATCCGGGGTTGCTGTTCGAGCAAGCCCTCGGCGGTAGTGCGCGTGTTGTTGCCACTGGCATCGATGGTCGGACCGTGCCGGCACTGTCCGAGCTCGATCGCTGGACGGCGCCCGCCGACGAGGTCGACCGGCTCGCACTGAGCCGCTGCGAAGGCCCGGTGCTCGACATCGGCTGCGGACCTGGACGGATCGTGACCGCACTAGCCGAACGCGGGATTCCCGCGCTCGGCGTCGATGTCTCACCGCGCGCCGTGAAACTCACGACGTCGCGGGGCGCGGCTGCTCTCCATCGTCCGGTGCAGGACCGGCTGCCGGGCGAAGGCCGTTGGGGCAGCGTGCTGCTGATGGACGGGAACATCGGGATCGGCGGCGACCCGGTCGACCTGCTCCGCCGCTGCGCCGAACTCGTCCGGCCCGACGGCCTCGTCCTGGTCGAGGTCGACCCGAACGACGACCTCGACGACACCGCGCCGATCGTGCTCCGCAGCTCCACCGGCCGCCGCTCCACCCCGTTGCCCTGGGCAAGAGTCGGCACCCGCGCAGTACTCCGCTACGCCCGCCACGCCAATCTCCACCCGACAGAGGACTGGCGCGCCGGCCACCGAGCCTTCCTGGCCCTCCGCCGTACCACCTCCCCCGCCGTGACCCCGCCCACTTTGTGCACGGCCCAACCATGATCCGGCGCTCGCGATGGTCGAACCGTGCTCAAAGTTGGATTGGCGGGGGCGCGGCAGTGGTGGTGAGTGCGGGGGCGGTGGTGGCGGCGGCGGGGCAATGGGGGCCCAATGGGGTGCTTGCGGTGGGGACCCTGGCGGTCGCGGCGATTGTGTGGCGGTTCGGGCGGGGGCTGGGTGTTGCCGCCGTCGTGATCGTGGCCGGGTTGTGCCAGGTGCCTGGGTTGCTGCACGCGCCGATCACGAGTACGGACGCCTATCGGTACGTGTGGGACGGGCGGGTGCAGTTGGCCGGGCATTCGCCGTACGCCCACGTGCCGTTGGACGACTCGCTTGCCCAACTGCGGGATCCCGTGCTGTTCCCCGGACTGTCGCCGACGCAGAAGTCGGGCGTGACCGGACCGCCACGCGTGCCGACCGATCCGGACGCGCTCGCGAAGTACTCCGCCGACGACCCGCGCACGCGCATCAATCGGCCGTTGGTGCCGACGATCTATCCGCCGGTCGCGCAGGCCTACTTCACCGTGGTCGCGCTGTTCACCCCATGGTCCGTCGGCACGCTCGGCCTGCAGATAGCGGCCGCATTGCTCGCGATTGCACTCACCTGGCTACTCGCCGTACAAAATCCCCGGTGGGCCGCCTTGTGGGGTTGGTCACCGATCGTCGCTCTCGAGGCGGGTAACGCCGCGCACGTCGACGTCCTCGCAGCCCTGCTCATCACGGCCGCCGTCATCACCGCTGCGAAGCGCCCGAAGCTTGCTGCCGTCTTCCTCGGCGCGGCCGGTAGTGTCAAGCTCCTCCCGCTTCTCCTCCTCCCGGCCTTCCGCACCCGGCGGCCGATCGTTGCCCTCAGCACCTTCATCGCGTCGTACGTCCCGCATATCCTTGCCGTCGGCACCTTGGTGCTCGGTTTCCTGCCCGGTTACCTCAGCCAGGAAGGGTTCGACGACGGCAGCTCCAGATCGGCGATTCTCGCGCTCCTGCTGCCTCCTGAGGTCCGCCAGATCGTCGCCGCGCTGCTCGCACTCACCCTCGCCGTCCTCGCCTTCACCCGAACCAGACGCGACCCGCTCGCCCTCACCTGCTGCTGGCTGTACGGCGCCGCGCTGCTGATCGCCACGCCGACGTACCCGTGGTACGGCCTCCCGTTGATCGCGCTCGCCGCGCTCGCGCACCGCCCCGAATGGCTCGCCGTACCGATCGCGGCGTACCTCGCCTACGGGAGCTTCGGCCACGACACCCGGCAGGGCCTGATCTACCTCGCGGCCGGTGTCATCGTTGTCAGCGCGATTACGATCCGTCGCCGATTCGTTGCGGAATCAGGTTTGACTGCGGCCCGGTCGCCTGCCAACACTGGCGAGCGTGACGAAACGCATCGCCCTCGCGACCTCGGCCGAGCACGCTGAGTTGCACCCGAACGACCTCCCGCTCGTCGAAGCCCTCCGTACCGCCGGCTTCGATCCGGTGGCCGAGGTGTGGACCGACCCGTCCGTCGACTGGTCGGCGTACGACGCGGTCCTGCTCCGCACCGTCTGGGACTACCACCGGCGGTACGACGAGTTCACCGAGTGGCTCGCGCTGCTCGACAAGGCCGGCGTACCGCTGCTCAACGACTCCGGTCTGATCCGCTGGAACGGCGACAAGCGGTACCTGCTCGAGCTCCGCGAGCGCGGTGTCGCGATCGTGCCGTCCCAGGTCGCGGCCGGCGCGTGCCTGCGTGAGGTGGTGAGCGGGCTCGCCGGGCAGGAGATCGTGGTCAAGCCGACCGTCAGCGCGACCGCTCTGCACACCGTCCGCGGTGTCGCGGGCTCCGCCGAGTTCGACCGGACGCTGACCGAGCTGCCCGAGCTCGTGTACCTCGTGCAGCCCTTCCAGTCCGAGATCGTCGAGGACGGCGAGTGGTCGCTGATCTTCGTCGACGGCGAGTTCACCCACGCGGTGGTCAAGCACCCAGCCGCGGGTGACTACCGCGTCCAGGACGACTTCGGCGGCACCGTGACGCCGGCCGAGCCGACTGAGGTCGTACTCGACGGCGCCCGGACCGCGCTGCAGGCGGCCGGCCGCACGCCGGCGTACGCCCGCGTCGACGGCGTGGTCGTCAACGGCCGCTTCCTGCTGATGGAACTCGAACTGATCGAGCCGGAGCTGTTCTTCCCGCAGCACCCGGAAGCCGCAGAGAAGCTCGCCGCAGCAGTCGCGGCGCGCGTCTAGCTCGCAGCCGACTCGGGATGGCCGCGGCGACGCCCGTACAACAGGGTCTCGCCGGCGGCCGTTCCGGTGTACTTCGTCCGCCGGGCCCACTCGCGGCATTCCTCCAGCACCGGGCACGACTTAACGCACAGCTCACGGGCCTTGCTCTGCTCCCAGCGGGACGCGCTCTCGTCGTACGCCGGCGCCTGCCCGATACACGCGGCCCGGCTCATCCAGCGGTCGGCGGGATCCACGATCACGGTCAGGGTCGGCCTCATGACTCCGACCGTAGAACCCCCGCGACCGTCGGCAGCCTATGTCTCGAAATATGATCGGGTTACTGGACTTTTAAGGTCTGAGGTATGCCGACACTCGATGACATCCGCCAGGCCGCCCGGGAGCTCGAGGGACGGATCCACCGCACACCGATGCTGACCTCGTCGGCGCTGAACGAGCGATTCGGCGCCGACCTGGTGCTCAAGGCCGAGCTGTTCCAGAAGACCGGCAGCTTCAAGGTCCGCGGTCTGCTGACCAAGCTGCTCCGGCTCAGCGCCGCCGAGCGGGAGCGTGGCGTGATCACGGTCTCGGCCGGGAACGCGGCCGGTGCGCTCGCCTGGGCCGCACGGGACGCCGGCGTCCCGGCCACAGTCGTGATGGCGAAGACCGCCGTCCAGGCGAAGATCGACGCCGCCCGCGGGTACGGCGCGACCGTGGAGCTCGTCGAGGGTGACCTGATGGCGCAGTACGAGCGGATCAAGGACGAGCGAAGCTGACCGGTGTCCATCCGTTCGACGACGAGGACGTGATCACCGGACACGGGAGCCTCGGGCTCGAACTGCTGGCGGACCGGCCCGACCTCGGCACCGTCCTGGTGCCGGTGGGTGGCGGCGGGCTGATCTCGGGCGTCGCGACGGCGCTCAAGCTGGTGAAGCCGGAGATCCGCGTGATCGGGATCGAGCCTCAGCAAGCCGACGTGGTCAGCCGCAGCCTCGAGGCCGGCGAGCCGCAGCAGCTTGCCACGGCCCGATCGATCGCCGACGGCCTTGCCGCGCCTGTCTGCGGCACCCGCAACTTCCCGCTCATCCAGCGGTACGTCGACCAGATCGTCCGCGTGAGCGAGGACGCTCTTCTCGAGGCGACCCGTCTGGTCATGTCACGCACCAAGCTCGCCCTCGAACCGGCGGCAGCCGCTCCGTTCGCGGCGCTGCTCGAGGGCAGCATCCAGCTCGACCACACCACCACAGCCGCCACTGTCGTCAGCGGCGGCAACCTCGACGTGTCGAAACTGATGCTCTAGGCAGGGTCCAGCGCGGTGGCCAGCCTGGTTCGGCCCCGCGACGGTACGCCGTCACTCGGATCGTCGACCAGGCCGCCCCGGCGGACCGGGTCCCGTTCCGGCAGCAGGATGTCGCGGGCGACCACGAGCATCAGCCACAGCGTGCCGGCCATCCGCAGGATCACGGAGAACCAGTAGATCCGGTCCGGCACCTGCGGATCGCCAGGCGCCAGGAACTGGGCGAGATGCATCCACACCAGCATCCAGTAGAAGCACTCACAGGCCTGCCAGATCAGCCAGTCCCGCAAGCGCGGACGGGCCAGCGCGACCAGCGGCAGCAGCCACAGGACGTACTGCGGTGAGTAGACCTTGTTGATCAGCAGGAACGCCGCGACGACCAGGAACGCCAGCTGGGCGAACCGAGGCGGTCGTGGCGCCATCAGCCCGAGGATCGCGATCGACAGGCACAGGCCGGCGAAGATCACGATGTTCAGCTGGTTGACGTCCGCGACCTCGTGGTTGGCGAGTTTGAGGACGTACCAGATCGAGCCGTAGTCGCTCTCGCGCTGATCGTTGAACTGCCAGAACGACAGCCATTCGTTCTTCGCGAGCAGGTAGATCGGCGCGTTCACCAGACCCCACGCGACCCCGGCCGCGATCGCCGCCTGGAACCACGGCCACAGCTTCCGGCCGCGGATGCACACGATCAGCAACGGCCCGAGCAGGAGGAACGGATAGAACTTCGCCGCCGTCCCGAGCCCGAGCAGGATGCCGAACCACACCGGTTTACCGCGCGACCAGGCGAACATCGCGCCCGCTGTCAGCGCGACCGCGAACAGGTCCCAGTTGATCGTCGACGTCAGTGCGAGCACGGGCGCCGCAGCGACGTACAGGGCGTCCAGAGGCTGCCCTCGCGCGGCACCGGGACGGGTTTCGGCCCCGCGGGCCGTGGCGGCGGTGAAGCCGACGATCAGCAGTGCGCAGATGAACAGCATCACCATGTTGACCACGAAGAACACGCCGGCCGTGTCGCGCTTCTGCTCGACGGTGATGTCCTTCTTCGGGTCGCCGGTCATCAACCAGGTGATCCGCGCCGCGACCTCCATGAAGCCGCCGGTCAGCACCGGGTACTCGAGCACCGGGTAGTTGCCGGTGTCGAGGAACGGCCGATTGCCCTCGGCGAAACCGCGCTCCTGGTACAGGAAGCCGATGTCGGAGTAGCACAGCGCCTTGAACGGCCGCCAGCTCTGCCGGTCCCAGCCGGCCTCCATGCACGGCGCCTTCTGCAGGACGCCGAGCCCGAACGTGATCGTGCACACCGCGAGCGCGATCCGCAGCGGCGTCCACCAGGAGGAACCGGGCCGGGCGAACCGCCCGGACGGCCCACCGAGCCCAACGGTCAGGCCGGCGACGGCCGGATCATTCTCCGACGGCGCCTGCGCGAGCTCGCGTTGTGGTCCGGTCACGGTGGGCATCATCTCCTATCGGCTCACCTTGCGACCACCAGAGGTTACCCACCCGTGTCCAGGCGGGTTGAGGAGGTGTCCCCGCATGGCGTTCGCAGCGGGAGCTAGCCGGCCAGGAAGTCGCGCAGGACCTTCGCGCCCTCGTCGGCCGGCGGCAGCCAGACGGTGCCCTCGACGGCATCCGCGATCACGCGGTCGGTGACGAAGACCGTGCCGTCATACGCCCGCATCCGGCGCCGTACGTCCTGGCGGTCGATCCGGCCGTAGACCACGACGGCGTGCTTGATCCGGGCGGCGGTGAGCAGCGGCAGGTCGGCGATCAGGTCGTCGCTGCCCAGCACCGACTGCCAGTCCTCCATCAGGACATGCGTCACGCGATCCAGGTCGGGCAAGGTCAACGGGCGCCGGATGATCTCGGCACCCTCAATGTCCTGGAACCACGCCTTCGCGGCCTTGGAGCCGTTCGGTCCCAGCACCAGTCGGGGTACGACGTCCTCCTGGACGGGCGGGGCGCCGACCAGCTCGGCGTACAGGTCGCGCAGGTGACCGGCCTGGGTCTCCCAGGACATCTCGTCCCGCAACCCCGGGTCCGCGGCGCGTTCGCGATACGTCTCGGGGTCCTGCAGGACGGTCTTCACAGCAACGGCCAGCGCGTCCGGGTTCTCGGCCTCGAAGACCTCGCCGATACCGGTCTTGCCGACGAACTCCTCGAGCGTCGGCATGTCACTGGTCACCACCGGCAGCCCGGCGAACGTGTACTCGAAGACCTTGTTCGGCAGGGCCATCTCGTGGCTCGGGTACCGCAGGATCGGGATCAGCCCGACGTCCGCGGTCCGGAGGAAGTGGATCACGTCGTTCGGCGCGACCGGGTCGAGGTAGTGCACCCGGTCCTCGATCTGCAGGGACGCGCCGAGCGCCCGCAGCTCGTCGACGGGTCGCGTGCGAGCGTGCGGCACGCACACGACAGCCAGGTGGACGCCGGGCAGCAGCGGCAAGGCCTCCATCGCGGTCTCGACGCCGCGGGCCCGGGTGACCCCGCCGCTGTAGACCAGCAGGGGCACCTCGGCGGGCAGCCCGATCGTGGCGCGGATGTCGGTGATCCCGCTGTCGCGCTCGGACAGCTCCGGGCTGTTGATCACCACGGTCGGCTCGCGGTCCAGCTTGTGCCGCTTCTGCAGGGTCCGGGCGATCGCCGGGCTCACCGTGACCACCCGGTCCACGGTCCGGATGTACTCGGCCTCGTGCTGCGCCCAGGCCGCGATCATCCGCGGCGTGCGGCCGCCGTACTGCGACAGGCCGGGGACGTACTCGTGGGCGTCGTACACGACCTTCAGGCTGCGACCGCGGAGGTCGGCCCGGCCCGCGGCGCGCGAGGCGACCCCGATGACGTGCATGTCGTGGGCGTGCAGCGCGTCCGGCCGCAGCTGGTCGATCAGGTCGCCGAAGATCGCCTCGTAGTCGTCGGCCTCCGGAATGACCGAGCGCCACCTCACCAGACCGCTCCGGCCGGGCAGCCGGGTGTCCCACCACTGCCAGAAGTTGGTGGCCAGCTCGGCCTCGGTCTCGCCGAGCCAGGCGCGCGCCGACACCGCTGCCTGGGACAGCCGCAGGCGTCGGTGCCGGAGCGATCGGCGGGCCACCCCGGCCAGATGGGCGGCCGCACCGACCTGACCCGCCTTGCGCCGCGCCGTGGCTCGTCCGCGCTCAGCCTTCAGGTCCGCGAGCCGCGCCGCGACCCGGGCCGTCTCGACCCCTTCGGGCCGGACGTCGAACAACCGGCGGCCGCGGCGGAGCCGGCGCCGGCGGTTGCGCTCGTCCCGCAGGACGAAGTGGCCGGGCACGCGGATCATCACCACCTCGGACCGGCCGGACTTGCCGGACTTGCCGGACTTGCCGGACTTGCCGGACTGGATGGTGTCGATGGCGAGCCGGCCGGACGCGGACACTCCGAGCAGCGTGACCTGGTAACCGGCCTTGCCCAGCGCGACGGCCTCCTTGAGGACCCTGGTGTCGTTGGTGATGTCGTTCGCGACGATCATCACAATGCGAGGGACGTGCACACACTCTCCTGAGCCTTCGTGAGCGCAGGCGGGGAGTGCTGGAGCTCACAGCGGTGATTGCACGGTTCAACGACGGGGACGCCCGGTCGTTAGCACCGCGGGGACTTTCGCGTAGTCCCTGGCCACTTTCATGATGCCTCAAGCTTCAAGAAAGTTGCGACTTCAGCAAAATAGCGGTACAAACGTTTGGCTCGCCACTGTCAAGCGTTCAATTCAATCCGGCGGTTCCAGATGCGCCAGCCAGGTTGTGAGGATGCTCTCGAGTTGGGCCCGCTGGGCCGCGCTGAGCGGTTCGAGCAGCCGCTTCTCGTTTGCCATATGTGCGGCGAACGCCTTGTCGATCAGTCGGCGCCCGGCCGGGGTCAGGCGGACCACGCGACCGCGCCCGTCCTCGTCGCTGCGCCGCCGCCGGACCAGACCGGCCGCCTCGAGCCGATCGACCCGCTTGGTCACCGCGCCGGTCGTCACCATCGTGTGCAGCGCGATCTCCCCCGGCGCACGCTCGTACGGCGAACCCGCGCGCCGGAGCGCCGCGAGGACGTCGAACTCCCCCTCCGACAGCCCGTACTTCGCGTAGAGCAGCGTCAGCTCACCGGTGAGCTGATTCGCGATCCGGTGCAGCCGGCCGATCACCCCCTGCGGGCTGGTGTCGACATCCGGCCGCTCCGCCTGCCACTCCGCCTGGATCCTGGCCACGTGATCGGTCACGCGGACCACTATATCTTCCTGGGAAGCTATAGTGTTTTCCATGGAAGATACCTTCCGCTGGACCCTGGTCACCGCGATCGCACCGATTGCCTGGGGCACGAACTACTTCGTCACACACGAGTACCTGCCGACCGGACATCCCTTGTACGGCGCGGTGTTCCGTGCTCTGCCCGCCGGGTTCCTCCTGCTCTGCGTGGCCCGGCGTCTCCCCCGCGGCGTCTGGTGGTGGCGATCGCTGCTGCTCGGCGTCTGCAACATGGGCGCCTTCTTCGCGCTGATCTACCTTGCGTCCCAGCTGCTTCCGGTCAGCCTCGCGTCGACGATCATGTCCGCCTCGCCGCTCACGATGGCCCTCTTCGCCTGGGCGCTGCTCGCCGAACGACCGACCGTTCCGGTCCTGGCCGGCGCCGCGGCCGGAATCGCCGGCGTCTGCCTGCTCCTCGGCACCGGAACGACCGCCGTGAACCTGCGTGGCGTCGCCGCTTCGGTCGCGGCCCTCACCATGTCGTCCTTCGGCTACATCCTTGCCAAGAAGTGGGGACGAGCCGACGGCCCGATCGCGACCACCGCCTGGCAGCTGATCGCCGGCGGTCTGGTCCTGATCCCGTTCGCGGTGATCTTCGAGGGCGGCCCGCCTCACCTCGATCTGCCCGCGATCGGCGGTTTCGCGTACGTCGGCCTGGTCGCGACCGCTCTCGCGTTCACCACATGGTTCACGGGCCTGCGTCACCTCAGCGCAGCGTCCGTCGGGCTGATCGGGCTGCTCAATCCCGTGACCGGCGTACTGCTCGGCGTTCTGGTCTCCGGCGACGTGCTCACGCTTCAGCAGGTGCTCGGGCTGGGCCTCGTGCTGTTCGGGATCACGCTGAGCCGTCCACGTCGCGGATCGCGAGTTGAGGCCGGAAGGGCGGAGCCTTCTAAGGTTTATCGATGAACCTCGTGTGGCGGACGCCTGAGCTGACCCTGACCTTCGCGCTCGACGACGGCCCGGTCCGGCTGACCACCGGCACGGAGCCTGGGAGCCAGCCGCTGGTCGAGGTCTCCGCACTCGGACACGGGCGCTCCCCCGGCACGAACCGCCATGTCGACACGGTCCTTGGCCGGCGGCTCCGCTACGTCACCCACGAGGACTCCGGCGCCATGCTGCGGATCGTCCAGGAGGACGCGACCACCGGTCTTCGCGTGACGAGCGTCTTCGAGGCGGGGGCCGGCGTGCAGGCCTGGTCCGAGGCATCTCTCACGCGGCCCGGCGAACTCGTGCTGGACTTCCTCTCATCGCTCGTCGTCGGCTTGGACTCCGTCGACGCCGATCTGTACTCCGCCGCCAACGACTGGATGGCCGAGAACCGCTGGTCGGTGCAGTCGCTGCGTGCGGGCGGCGTACCGCAGATCGTCCGCGACCCGCACTACCCGGTGTCCAAGAGCCGGCACGCCGTGACCAGCACCGGCTCGTGGTCGACCGGCGAACGATTGCCGGTCGGCGTCCTCGTCGGTACGTCGTATGCCCTCGGCTGGCAGATCGAACACAACGGGCCGTGGCATTACGAGCTCGGCGAGAACCGGCGCGGCGGCTATCTCCTGCTCAGCGGGCCGACCTCGCAGGAGCACCAATGGACGCTACGGCTGACCGCGGACGAGACGTTCACCACAGTGCCGGTCTCGCTTGTCGCCGGAACTGATCGGGACAGCGTCTTCGCCGCGCTCACCCGTCAACGTCGTGCGGTGCGGAAGCGCCGGCCGGTCGACGACCGGATGCCGGTGATCTTCAACGACTACATGAACACGTTGATGGGCGATCCAACGACCGAGAAGCTGCTGCCGCTCATCGACGCCGCGGCGGAGGTCGGCGCGGACTACTTCTGCATCGACGCCGGCTGGTACGCCGAGGGCGACTGGTGGAGCACCGTCGGGGCGTGGCAGCCCTCGACCACCCGCTTCCCCGGCGGATTGGGCGAGGTGATCGACCGGATCCACCAACGCGGCATGGTGCCCGGCCTCTGGCTCGAACCCGAGGTGATCGGCGTCGACGCGCCGATCGCTCACGAGCTGCCCGACGACGCGTTTCTCACCGAGCAGGGCATCCGCGTCGCCGAGCACGGCCGGTATCTGCTCGACCTGCGCAACCCGTTGGCGCGCCGGCACCTCGACGACACGGTCGACCGGCTCGTCGCCGACTTCGGCATCGGCTTCTTCAAGTTCGACAACAACACGATGACCGGGCCGGGCACCGACAAGGGCGGTACGTCGCTCGGACACGGACTGCTCGAACACCAGCGGGCGCTGCTCGACTGGCTCGACGCACTGCAGGAGCGGCACCCCGAACTGCTGATCGAGAACTGCGCCTCCGGGGCGATGCGGATGGACTACGCGATGCTCTCGCGCCTGCATCTGCAGTCCACCTCCGACCAGCAGCACCCGTTGCTCTACGCAACAATCAGCGCCGCGGCGCCGGCCGCCGTACTGCCTGAGCAGGCCGGGCACTGGGCCTATCCGATCAGCGGGACGACGCGCGAGGAGTTCACGCTTGCGCTGGTGAACGGCGTGCTCGGTCGGCTCTACCTGTCGGGTCACCTGAACCGGATGACCGACGCCGAGCTGGAGCTGATCCGATCCGCGCTGGCGGCGCATCGCGACGTCCTGAAGGAGCTCGACACTCTCGTCCCTTGCTGGCCGCTCGGCCTGCCGGAGTGGACCGACGAGTGGGTGGCACTCGGCCTGACCGGCTCTCGATCCACCTATCTCGCCGTGTGGCACCGAAGCGCCGGCCCGGCCGAGGTGACGATCCCGCTGGCGCGCGGGACCGTCCGTCCGATCTTCCCGACCGACGCCGACGGCTGGACCACCACCTGGTACGACGACACCCTCGTCGTAGCGACCGAGCTGGCCGAGCCGTCGGCGCGAATCCTCCGGGTCGATCAGCTGGACGACACCGAGTAGGAGTTGCTGGTGAAGTTCAGGCCGCCGGACGACGACGTGATCTCGAAGCCGAACTGGACCTCGCCGACCGTGGCGTCACCCATCCAGCCCTGACCGCGGATCCAGTTCAGCACGGCCTTGACGTCGACCGACCCCGAGTTCGTGCTGGACGTGCGGACGAACGAGAACACCGCGTTGGCGCCGTTGCTGCCGCGGTAGACGTCCCAGGTCTGACCGCCGACGGAGACCGTGGTCTGCTTCGACCCGATCGCGCCGACCGCCCCCTGCTTGTTCATCCACAGCATGATCTCGTAGGCGTTGTTGTCGGCCCAGGTGTCGTACGTCGTTGCGCACCACTGCCCCAGACGTCATTGCGAACGGTGTACCCGCCGTTGGACCAGGTGCCGAACTTGTCCGACGACGACCAGGCCGCAGCGTCGGCCGGTGCCGCGGTCACCAGGCCGGCGGCCAGTACTGTCAGCACTGATGTTGCTGCTTTCCACCATCTCGGCATGTCGTTTCCTCTCGTTGGGGCGAACGCAGGGGAAGAACC
The DNA here is from genome assembly GCF_004365355.1 of Kribbella pratensis. Taxonomy (GTDB): domain Bacteria; phylum Actinomycetota; class Actinomycetes; order Propionibacteriales; family Kribbellaceae; genus Kribbella. Next base: position 3,070,937 of record NZ_SODP01000001.1, read on the forward strand.
GTGGGCGAGTGCAGGGGTATAAAGGGGTGTCGAAGCGCTTCGACTGGGGTAGAACTGGGGCAGGTCGAGGAAAGGGAGTGCGATGGTCACGATCGCCGACGTGGCCCGGCATGCCGGGGTCGCGGCCAGCACGGTGTCCTACGTGCTCAGCGGGAAGCGGACGATCTCGACCGACACCCGGGAGCGGGTGCAGCGCAGCGTCCACGCGCTCGGCTACCGCCCGAACGCGAGCGCCCGGGCGCTGGCCAGCCAGCGGTCCAACGTGCTCGCGCTGGTGATCCCGCTGCGGACCGGTATGCATGTCCCGGTGATGATGCAGTTCGCCACCGCGGTCGTGACCACGGCCCGCCGGTTCGATCACGACGTACTGCTGCTGACCGCCGACGAAGGACCGGACGGGCTGGAGCGGGTCGCGCAGAGCTCGCTGGTGGACGCGCTCGTCGTGATGGACGTCGAACTGCACGACGAGCGGGTCCCAGTGCTGCGCGAGCTGCCGATGCCGTCGGTGCTGATCGGATACCCCGACGACGCCGACGGCCTGACCTGCATCGACCTGGACTTCGTTGCCGCCGGCGCGCATTGTGTCGACCACCTGGCCGACCTCGGCCATCGCTCGCTGGCACTGCTCGGTACTCCGTCGGCCGTCTACGAGCGCCAGACCGGATTCGCCCAGCGAACGCTCACCGGATTCGTCGAGGCAGCCGAACGCCGCGGCGTGCTCGGGGTCGAAACGCCGTGTGAGCACACCTTCGACGCGATCCTGCACACGGTCGAGCAACTCCTCAGCGATCACCCGGACATCACCGGGCTGGTCGTCCAGAACGAGCCGATCATCGGCCCGCTGCTCGACGTGCTGCGCCGCCTCGGCCGCCGCGTCCCGGAGGACATGTCGCTGGTCGCGATCTGCGCGGACGACGTCGCCGAGCGGCAGGTCCCCCAGCTGTCGTCGGTCAGCATCCCGGCGGAACGGATCGGCGACCAGGCGGTCGAGTCGCTGATCGCGAAGCTCGAGGGTGGCGAGGTGCCGAGCCTGACGCTGGTCCCCCCGACGCTGACTGCCCGCGGCAGCACTTGCCCTCACGGCGACCTCACCACGGCATAACCGCCGGCCGGAACCGGCAGCTCGCCGGCGACCAACTCGCCTGCATCCCGTACGGCGAACTCTGCGTCTCCGTGGTTGAACAGAAAGGTCCAGGTGGTGTCGCCGGACCGTCGTCGTACGGTCTCCACCGGCGACGCCGGCAGCTCGAACAGCCGCGCCGCGGTGGCATCGTCCAGCTCGGTTGACACGTACCACGCCATACCTGCTCCGATCTGGCGGCGCGTGATCGCGGGCTTGCCGTCCAGCACTCCCCCGGCGTACCGATCGACGACCTCGGCTGACACCGCGTGCACGTCCTCGCTCCACAAGCGCCCGCGGCCGCCGGAGGAAAGGACGACCTCGCCGTCGTCGGGCAGCGGATGGAACTCCTCGACGCGCACGCCGAGCAGCTCGGTGAACGCACCGGGATACCCGCCGAGTCGGACCCGCAGATCGGGATCGACGATTCCGCTGAAGTACCCGACGACCAAGTCGCCGCCGTTCTCCACGTAGGCGGTGAGATTCGCCGCGGCATCGTCACTCACGAGATAGAGGCTGGGGGCAACGACCAGCTTGTAGGACGCCAGATCGTCGGTGGGGGCGGCGAAGTCGACCGTCACTCCCGCGCGCCAGAAATGCCGATGCGCGGAGCGGACGGCGGCCAGGTAGTCGAGCGACGACGAGGGCAGGTGGGTGCCTTGCATCGCCCACCAGCACTCGACGTCCCAGAGGATCGCGACGTCGGCCACAACGTTGCTCTCGGCAACCTCAGCCAGATGCGGCAGCTCCGATCCGAGCTGCGTGATCTCCCTGAACATCCGGCTGTCCGGGCCCGCGTGCGGCACCATCGCCGAGTGGTACATCTCCGCTCCGCCCCGCGACGCCCGCCACTGGAAGAACAGCGCACCCTGCGAGCCGCGGGCGATGTGGGAGAGGCTGTGTCGCGCCATCCGCCCCGGCTCCTTCGCGTGCATCCGGGGCCCGGTATTGAGCGTTCCCGCCGCCTGCTCCATCAACAGCCACGGCCTCCCACCGGCCCAGCCGCGGGCCAGGTCCGCACCGAAGGCCGTCTGCTCCTCGGCCCCGATCCCGGCTTGATCCGGATAGTGGTCAATGGCAACGACATCTACCTCGGCGGCCCACCGCGCATGGTTCACCGGAACCCAGTTGCCGAACACGAAGTTCGTGGTGATCGGCAATGCCGACACCTTCCGCAGCTCGGTCTTCTGCTCGAGATACGCGGCCAGCAGCTCGTCCGACCAGAAGCGCCGGAAGTCCAGGTACTGCGTCGGATTCACCAGGTACTGCGTCTTTCGTGGCGGCTCGACGTCCGTCCACTCGGCGTAGCCCTGACTCCAGAACGCGGTCGTCCACGCCTCGTTCAATCGGTCGAGCGTGCCGTAGCGCTCCCGTAGCCACTCGCGGAATCGTGCCGCAGCCAACGAGCAGTAGCAGACCGTCCCGTACTCGTTGTGCACATGCCACATCGCCAGTGCCGGGTGATCGTGATAGCGCTCGGCGAGCGTCCGCGCGATCCCGCGCGCGGCCTCGCGGTACGCCGGCGCGCACACGCAGTACGTGTCCCGGCTGCCGTGCGTGAGCCGTACGCCGTCCGCTGTCACCGGCAGCGCCTCGGGGTGCAGCCGGCTGAACCACGGCGGTGGCGACGCGGTCGGCGTCGCCAGATCGACGCTGACGCCATCGTCGTACAACTGGTCGAGAACCTGGTCCAGCCAGGTGAAGTTGTACTGCCCCGGAGACGGTTCCAGGGTCGACCAGGAGAAGACGCCGACGGTGACCAGGTTCACGCCGGCCTGACGCATCAGGTCGACGTCCTCCTTCCACACCGCCGGATCCCACTGCTCCGGGTTGTAGTCGCCGCCGTACCAGAGTCTCGTCATACCGGCTCGCCGTACGGAATCCCGAAGCCGTTGGTGGACAGGTACACCCGTCCGTACACCCGCGGATCGCCGGCGATCGCCTCACCGGTGGACGCGTACTGGTGCCGGTCGTCGTTCACGCGCACCCACGAGGCGCCGCTGTCGTCCGACCGGAAGATGCCGCGGACGCCGGCCACCTTCCCCGATGTGTACGCAGCCATGTCCCGGTGACGGGGCGCGGCCTTGCCGAAGCCGATGGTGTAGGCCTCATCGATTGATGTCACGGGAAAGTACGTTAGCCCGCTGTCGACCGACCGATACAGACCGCCGGCGCCCGCGGCTAGCCAGCAATGCCCGGCCCGATCGAGCACGGTCTCCAGCTTGCCGGCCCCGGTCGGCAGACCGATCGCGGTCGCGGTGAAGGAAGCGCCGCCGTTCGTACTGACGTACGCCGTACCGGTGGCTGGATCGAATCCGTAGAACAACCTGCCGTCGACCCGGTCACCGACGACAGCGGCCTTGACCGGCAGCCCCGTGACTGCGGTCCACGTCGCGCCACGATCGCGCGAGTAGTGCGCAACCAGGTCGTCCGGCGCCCAGACGATCGTCCGCGCGTCCGTGCTGATCGCGATCCGGCCGGGTTGCGTCATCGGTGCCGGCTCCCCGGTGAACGGCTGCCAACTCACCCCGGCGTCGGTCGAGTAGGCGCCGCGCTCCCCCGCGTTCGCGTCCGCCAGCCGGACCACGAATCCCGGTGCTCGAGCGGCGTAATCCAGGCTCGGCGAGGTTCCACTGACCGGATTCGACGCCTGTCCGTCCGGCGGCACCCGGTCCAGCCGGTCGTGGCGATACACCCCGATGTCGCCGAGCGCGCTGATCAGCGGCGGTCCCCAGGGCGGACTGATCAGGTCGAGTACGGCGGTCTCCTCCAGGCCCTGCGCACGGACAGACCAGTGGGTACTGCGGCCCGCCTCGGCCTCGGTCGCGTCGTCGGTGCCGAAGATCGTCGCACCGGTGACGTAGAGGACCTTGGCCGAGTCGAACGGGTCGATCGAGATGTCGCCGATCATCCAGCCGAGCTTCGGTGTCCCGTGGAAGTTCAGGTACGGCGCTCCCGACGTGTCGAGCACGATCCGCTCGCCGATCGAGGACCAGGTCCGTCCGCCGTCGACCGATCGGAAGATGTCGTCCACCGGACCCCACCGGCCCATCGTCGCCACCATCACGGTGCCGGGCCGACGCGGATCCGTGGCGAGGCCGGCGTACCCGAACCCGGCCTCGCCGCCGGTGTTCGGCCGCAGCGGGGTGATGTCGGTCCACTCACCGGTGGCGGTGTCCAGTTTGTGCACGGCGCCGTCGTACATCTCGTACGGACCCGGCAGGTCGCCGTAGCTCACGTAGATGTTGCCATCGGCCCCTAGCTCGCCGTGGTGTGGCAACAGTCCTGTCGGTTGGCCGGGGATCGGCGCCCAGGTCACACCGGCGTCGGTGCTGCGGTACAACCCGGCCGCGGCATCGGCCACACCCGCGTAGATCGTGCCGTCGCGTGGGTCGAAGAAGACGAAGCCGATCCCGATACCGCGCGTGCCGGTGTCCGGGAAGCTGTCGACCCGCGCCCAGGTGACGCCGCGATCGGCGCTGCGCCACAGTCCCTGGTTGCGGGTCCCGAGGAACAGGATCCGGCCGTCGTTCGGGTCGACAACCAGCCGCTCACCCATCGACCGGCCGGGTTCGTTGCCGCCGAGTTTGAACGGCAGGTCGGTCCGCACGAACGTCCGGCCCTGATCAACGGAGCGAAGGATCGCCCCGTTGATCGGAGACCAGTCGTTGGTATAGGTGCCGACGGCAAGGTACAGCCACCGCGGGTCCGCCGGGTCGATGGTCAGACTCTCGACGCCGGTCCAGTTCCAGTCGTCCCAGCCGATCCAGTGCAGCAGTTGCACCCAACGCTGGGTGCGATTGTCGAACCTGACCGCACCGCCGATGTCGGTGCGCGCGTAGATCAGCCCGCGCCGGCCCGGATGGTGGGTGATTCCGGTGACGAAGCCGCCGCCGACGATCTCGACGTTTCGCCAGCGATACCTGTTCGACGCAGCGGCCTGGGCGTGACCGGCGGTCGCCGCGAGCATCGCCGTACCGGTGCCGAGGGCAAGGAACTGCCGTCGCGTGCTCATCCCTTCACCGCGCCGATGATGACGCCCTTGGTGAAGTGCCGCTGGATGAACGGGTAGACGAGGAGGACCGGGACGATCGCGATCACGACGATCGCCATCTTGATGGCCAGACCGGGTGCCGGCTGCATGCCGAGGCCGGTGCCGGTCGCTATGCCGCCGGCGCCGGTCGGCAGGGGTTGCTGCTGCACGATGTACGTCCGCAACACCATCTGCAACGGCCACTTGTTGTTGTCGTTGATGTACAGCAGCGCGTTGAAGAACGCGTTCCAGTAGCCGACGGCGTAGAACAGGCCGACAACCGCGACGACGGCCTTCGACAGCGGCATGACGATTCGGCGGAGGATGGCGAACTCGCCCGCGCCGTCGATCCGCGCGCTGTCGATCAGCTCCCCCGGAATGCCCATGAAGAACGAGCGCATCACGATCAGGTTGAACGCCGAGATCGCGGTCGGCAGGATCAGCGACGCGTAGTGGTCGATCAGGCCGAGCGAGTTCACCAGCAGATAGCTCGGGATGATGCCCGGCCCGAACAGGAACGTCAGCAGTACGACGAACAGCAGCGGCCGATGGAACACCGACCCCGGCCGCGACAATCCGTACGCCGCCAGCACGGTGATCCCGAGACTGAACGCCGTGCCGACTGCCGTGATCAACACGCTGATCAGCAACGCCCTCGTGACCACACCGCCGGACAGCAGTTGCACGTACGCCGCCACGGTCAGCTCGCGTGGTACGACGACCAACCCGCCGGCGCGGGTCACCGCTTCCGTGCTGGACAGGCTTGTCACCACCACGACGTACAGCGGGAACGCCACCGCCAAAGCGATCAGCGTCAGTACGACCGGCTTGCTCAGCCGACCGATCGCGGTCGGTTCCTCTTCCCAGACAGCTCTTGCGGTCATGAGCGCGAATACACCCCCTGCTCGCCCACCAGGTGAGCGAATCGGTTGGCCACCAGGACCAGGACGAGGCCGATCACCCCTTTGAAGAGACCGGCTGCGGCGCCGTACCCGAAGTCGCCGACGAGCAGGCCCTGGTAGTACACATACGTGTCGAGCACCTCGGCGGCGCCTCCGCCGACGGCGCTGCGTTGCAGGATGAACTGCTCGAAGCCGACCGTCAGCGCATCGCCGAGGCGCAGGATCAGGAGCAGGACGATCACCGGACGCAGGCCGGGCAGCGTGATGTGCCAGAGCCGGCGCCAGCGGTTGGCTCCGTCGGCCGCGGCGGCTTCGTAGAGTGCGGGATTGATGGTGGAGAGGGCCGCGAGGAAGACGATCATCCCCCAGCCCGCGTCCTTCCAGACCGACTGGGCGGTGACCAGCAGGATGAACGTGTCCGGCTTCGTCATCAGGTCGACTGCCGAGTGTCCGTGATCCCGCAGCGTCTGCGCCAGCAGGCCGGCGCCGCCGATCATCTGCTGGAACAACGACACGACCAGCACCCAGGAGAAGAAGTGCGGCAGGTAGACGATGCCTTGGACAACGTTGCGGATCTTTGCCGACAGCACGCTGTTCAGCAGCAGGGCCAAGGCAATCGGGATCGGGAAGAAGAAGATCAGCTGGACCGCGGTGATGGACAGGGTGTTCGCGACCGCCCGCCAGAACGCCGGCTCGGAGAACATCCGGCTGAAGTTCGCGAACCCGATGAACTCGCTGCCCCGGATCCCGGCGTACGGCGAATAGTCCTGGAAGGCGATCACGTTGCCGAGCGTCGGAAAGTAATGGAACACACCCAGCAACACGATCACCGGCAACACCATCACCAACAACGGCCAATCCCGCCGCAACCGATGCCGGAACCGCATGCCGGAACGCTTCTCGGACCTCGCCGGAGCCGCCTGCCGAGCCGCCCGCTCCGGGGGCTTAACGACCGTTGTCACTGAGGACCTTGGCGTAGAAGTCGCGGCCTTCGTTGCCGCCGTTGGTCTGCCATTGTTTGACCGCCGTCTTCAGCTCGCTGACCGGCTTACGGCCGCGGAAGATGTCCTGGAGCGCGTCGTCGAACGGCTGGTACAGCGCGGCCATCTTGGCCGGCTGCTCGACCCGGATCCCGTCGAACAGGTTCTTCTCGCGGACCTTCGCCGCCGCGTTCTGCCAAGCACTCATCGACTGCACGTACCCCGGGTATTCGCTCTCGGTGATCGCCGTCGGACGGCCACCCAGGAAGATGTACGTCTGCGAGACCTCCTTCTGCCCGAGTGCGGTGAGCTTCGGAGCGCCGGTGGCCTGCTTCACGTAGTGCTTGCCCTCGACCCCGTAGTTGTAGAGCACGTACTCCTCGGTTCCGAACGGCGCCGACGTGTAGTTCATGACGCCGAGCAGCTCCTTCACCCGCTGCTCGCCGACCCCCTTCTTCACGAAGGTGAAGATGCCGGCCGGATCACCGCCCCAGGTGATCGGCGCACCGCCGTCGTGAGCGAACGGCATCACCGGCTGCGGGTTGAACTTCGGGTTGATCGTCTGCTGCCGCTGCAACGCCTCGTGCCAGCCGCCCAGCCCGTTCTGCCGGATCACGAACTTGCCGCCCTCGAACAGCGCGTTCTCGTCCGCACCGGCGTTCGCGACCACCTCCGGATGCACGTACCCCGACTGGAACAGCCTGCGAACGAACGCCACCGACTCCTCGAACTCCGGAGTCTCGATCTTGTTCACCAGCTTGCCGCTGGAGTCCTTGCGCCAGCTGCCCGGCGCCCCGAACATCCGGGCCATCTCGTCGGCGACCGAGCCGAACGCCCACCGGCCCGCCTTCGCGTCGGTGAGCTGCTTGCCGAGCGCCAGTACTTCGTCGGCGTTCTTCGGCGGCTGCGCGCCGACCTGGTCGAAGATGTCCTTGCGGTAGAACAGCGCCCACGGGAACCCGTCCGAGGGGAACGGCACTGCCTTCAGCTGGGAGTTCCACACGCCGTACGCCCAGGCACGGGTCGGCAGGTTGGCCAGCATCGGGTACTCCGCCGCCTTGTCACCGGCCAGGTACGGCGTGAGGTCCTCGAACAGCTTGTCCACGGCCTGACCGAACCGGGTCAACCCGGAGATGTTCCAGCCCGGGATGCAGAGCAGCTCGGGCACGTTGCCGGCCGCGAGGATCGGGCCGAGCTTGTCGCCGTAGTCATTGCCGTTGAGGATGTTGAACCGGACCGGCGCCCCGATCCGCTCGTTGTTCGCGTCGTAGTAGGAGTTCTTGCCGAGGCCGGGCGGCATCGGGCTCCACAGCGGCGTCATCGCCGAGACTTCCTTGCCGCTCGGCACCATCTTGTCGGGCACAGCCCGCTTCAGCTCGCTCGGATAGTGCGAGAAGCCGGGCGACGCGCCGTTCTCGCCGGGCAGGTCCGGCTTCACCGGCTCGTACGCGATGAACTTCGGCAGCAGGCCGGACAACTTGTCCTCGGTCTCGGCCCGGCCGCTCGTGCTGGATCCCGAACTGCTGTTGGAGCAGCCGGTCAGTGTGACACCGCCGGCGGCCGCGGCACCGACGCCGAGCAGGGAGATGAAGGTCCGGCGCCTGGTGCCGCCGATCTCTGGTCCGGTCACGTTGCATCCCCTAGAATTAGTTGGGCTGGTAGCCAAACAAATTAGCTCAGAGCCGACGGGGCGACAAGGTGTAGAACTAGGTTGTGTTCGGCGATGCGCCGGCGTGGCATCAGCACACACAACCTCGCGCAGGACTCGATCGAGGGACGGACCTTGACCACACAGACCGCGGACCACACCCATATCCGCGCGACCAACCTGGCCGCGGTGCTGGGCTACCTGCGCCGCCAGGCACCCTGTTCGCGGGCCGCGATCGCCACCGGGACCGGTCTCAACAAGGCGACCGTGACCAGCATCGTCGGGGATCTGCTCGAGCGCCGCCTGGTCCGCGAGACCCAGCAGACCCAGAACCACGTCGGCCGCCCGGCGACGCTGCTCGTGCTCGACGGATCGGCGTACGCGACCATCGGGCTCGAGGTGAGCGCCCGTGGCCTGACCGCGCTGGGCTGCGACACCGCCGGAGAGCAGGTACTGCGTTGGCACCGTGCCGGACCGGGTGTGGACGCCGGGCCCGCGAAGACGATCGCGGCGCTGGCCAACCTGGCCCGCCGGGCGGTGACCGCCGTGCAGTCGTCCGGTCGACAGGTGCTCGGCATCACGGTGGGCGTGCCAGGGCTCGTGAATCGCGACGGCGCCGTCGTACTGGCCGCGGGCCTGGGCTGGCGGGACGTGCCGATGCGGGCGGAGCTCGCAGCGGCACTCGGACGGCCGGACATCCCGGTGACGGTCGACAACGACGCGTCGCTGGGCGTGCTGGCCGAGCATCTCTACGGCCCGCACGCCGGCACCAGGAACCTGATCCGGCTGACCGGGGACACCGGTGTCGGGGCAGGGATCATCGTCGACGGCAAGCCGCTCGAAGGCCACCTCGGGTACGTCGGGGAGATCGGCCACCTGCGCCTGGTCCCGGACGGGCCTCGCTGTGGATGCGGTCGACGGGGCTGTCTCGAGGCGCTGGCGAGTCTGCCGTCGATCATGGCCCGGACAGATCTGACCGACAGCGATCCGCAACTCCAACTCGAGGAACTGATCCGGCGCGCGGACGCCGAGGAGCCCACGGTCACGCAGGTCCTCGCCGAAGCCGGCGGCTATCTGGGTCAGGGCATCGCCGCGCTCGTCAATATCCTCAACCCCGAGGTCGTCGTCCTCGGCGGCGCCTACGCCCTCCTCGCAGACCACCTCACCCCCGCGCTCGACAAGGCACTCCGCGAGGCGACGATCGCCCCCGACGCCGGCGGGTGCACAGTGCTCGCGTCGACGCTCCCCGACACCGCCACTCCCCTGGGCGCCGCCGCTCAGGCTCTGACCCCCCTCACCCAAGGGCGGCTCCCGGCCCGCTAGCCCTGCCGACGGCACGGTAAGCGCCTACCCCGAGCGACCCCGCGAGGTCTTGACCGTCGGCGCTCAGGATGCAACCCTCTGTTCACGCCCGATCTGTCGAAGCGCTTCGATCAACTGTCGACGATGATCGTTCGAAGCGCTTCGACACACAGCCCGTGGAGTCGATCGCCGATGAGAACTCCAGCTCCTCCCCTGTTCCGTGATCCGGCCCGGCCGACCGGCGCGCGGATCGACGATCTGCTCGCCCGGCTCACCCCGGACGAGAAGGTCGCGCTCCTGCACCAGTACCAGCCGCCCGTCCCGCGGCTCGGCCTGCACGCGTTCCGCACCGGCACCGAGGCGCTGCACGGCGTCGCCTGGCTCGGGCCGGCGACGGTCTTCCCGCAGGCGATCGGCCTCGCCAGCACCTGGAACCCGGAGCTGGTCCGGGCCGTCGGCGCCGCGGTCGGTGACGAGGTCCGCGTATTCCACCACAAGGACCCGGCCGGTGTCGGCCTCAACGTCTGGGCCCCGGTGGTCAACCCGCTCCGCGACCCGCGCTGGGGCCGGAACGAGGAGGGGTACGCCGAGGATCCCTGGCTGACCGGAGTCGTCGCGACCGCGTACGGACGCGGGCTCGCCGGCGACGATCCGTCGTACCTCAGGACCGCTCCGACGCTCAAACACTTCCTTGCCTACAACAACGAGACCGATCGCTGCACGACCTCGAGCAACCTGCCGCCGCGGGTCCTGCACGAGTACGAGCTGCCGGCGTTCCGCGCCCCGATCGAGTCCGGCGCAGCGGTCGGGGTGATGCCGTCCTACAACCTGGTGAACGGACGGCCTGCGCACCTGAGCCCGCTGATCAACGACGTACTCCGCACCTGGACCGGCGACGACGTGCTGGTCGTCAGCGATGCCTACGCGCCCAGCAACCTGTTCGGTCTGCAGCAGTACGCGCCCGACGGCGCGACCGCGTACGCCGCCGCGGTCAAGGCCGGCGTGGACAGCTTCACGCAGGACGACACCAACTCGACCCCGACGATCGACCGACTCCGCGAGGCGCTCGAACGCGGTCTGCTCACGTGGGCAGACATCGACACCGCAGTACGGCGCGTGCTCGCGATCCGGCTCCGGCTCGGCGAGTTCGACCCGCCCGAACTCGATCCGTACCGCGGTCTCGAGCCTGATCTGGTCAATTGTCCCGCCCATCGCGAGCTGGCCCAGGACGCCGCACGTCAGGCGATCGTCCTGCTCAAGCACGAGTGCCAGGTCCTGCCCCTCACCGACTCCGTCCAGGGGATCGCCGTCATCGGACCGCTCGCCGGCGCCGTCAGGGAGGACTGGTACGCCGGAACGCTGCCGTACCAGATCACTGCGCTGGACGGCATCGTCGAGCGACTCGGCCGCGACCGCGTCCAGTACTGCGAGGGCGTCGACCGGGTCACGCTCCGGATCGCCGACTCCTCGTCGTACCTGATGGTCGGCCCGGACGCCGTACTGCGAGCCGACCGGGAGCCGGGCGAGTTCGACCTGTTCGACTGGGGCGGGGACGCATTCGCGTTGCGGTCGGTGCAGAACGGGCAGCACCTGAGTGTGAGCGACGACGGGGAACTCGTCGCCGATCAGCCCGGTCCCAACGGCTGGGAAGTCAAGCAGACGTTCAGGTTCGAGCAGCTGGCCGGAACCGTGCTGATCCAGCACCTGCACAGCGGCCGGTACCTCCACGTCGACGCGGAAGGTGCGATCAGCCTGGCCGAGCAGGCGACCCCGTTCACGCTCGACGTCGTCGTCGACGGGGCCGCACAGGCAGCCGTCATCGCCGCCCGCGCCGACGTCGCGATCGTTGTCGCCGGCAACCACCCGTTGGTGAACGGCCGGGAGACGGAGGATCGTGACAGCCTCGACCTCCCGGCGGCCCAGGACCGGCTGATCCGGCAGGTCCACGCCGCGAACGCGCGCACGGTGCTCGTGCTCAGCAGCAGCTATCCGTTCGCGATCGGCTGGGCGCAGCAGCACCTGCCGGCGGTCCTCTGGTCCGCGCACGGTGGGCAGGAGTACGGCCGCGCGCTGGCCGACGTACTGTTCGGCGACCACGACCCGGCCGGACGACTGACCCAGACCTGGTACGACTCCGCGGCGGACCTCCCCGACCTCCTCGACTACGACATCATCACCACCGACGCGACATACCTGTATTACCGGGGTACGCCGCTCTACCCCTTCGGTCACGGCCTGAGCTACACGAGCTTCAGGTACGCCGAGCTGCGGCTGAGCGCTCCGTCGATCGCATCCGACGACGAGGTCCGAGTCACGTTCACGGTGACCAACACCGGTGACCGGCCGGGCACCGAGGTGGCCCAGCTGTACACCCGTCAACAGCGTTCACGAGTCAAACAACCGCTCCGGCAGCTCCGTGGTTTCCGCCGGTTGACGCTCGCCCCCGGAGAGAGCGCCGAAGTCGAGTTGACCGTCGCCGCGGCCGACCTCGGATTCTGGGACGTGACGCGGGACCGCCACTGCGTCGAGTCGGCACGCCACAGCGTCATGGCCGGCCGGTCCAGCACGGACCTTCGACTGACCACGACCCTCGACGTCCGCGGCGAACGCATCCCGTCGCGGACGCTCGCACTGGCTGCGACCAGCTTCGACGAGTACTGCGGAATCACTCTGTCCGACGAGACGACCGTCTCACTGGAACCCCAAGCCTGGTTGGCGTTTCACGACGTCCAGCTGAACTCGGAAACAGCTGTCGACGTCACCGCCGCCAACCGCGGGACCGGATCGGCGACGATCGAGCTCCGCCTCGACGATCCGTTGCACGGGGAGCTCCTCGGCACGGTCCGACCCACAACTCAGCTCATGCCGATCACCGGGCAACTCGTCCCGGTGACCGGCGTACACACGCTCTATGCGGTCTTCTCGGCAGCGGACGTGGTGCTCGAGAGCTTGACGGTGTAGCGCTCGCACACACCCTCGACCACGCGCGACTCGATCTCACCGTCGCGCAGGGTCAACTCGATCACGGCAGCCACTCCCCCGTCGGCGTCGGGCAGCTCGACCACGGTCGTCTGCCCCTCGCTCGGCGCGAACCAGCGCAGCTCGACCCCGTCGGCCCAGTCGTACTCCGGCCGGTCGTCGACCGCCCCGATCGGGATGACGGCACCCTCACGCACGAACAAAGGCACGCTGTCGAACGCGTGGGTCTGCTGCACCCAGCCCGGACCCGACAGCACCTCGCCGGTCAGCAGCGACGTCCATCGTCCGCGCGGCAGGTAGAACGAGACGTCGCCGTCCACGCTCATCACCGGCGCAACCAGCAGATCGGGACCGAGCATGTACTGGCGATCCAGATAGGCGACCGCCGGATCGTCGGGGAACTCCAGAACCATCGGCCGCATCATCGGCACGCCGTCCTGATGCGCCTCGGCGGCAGCCATCATCAGGTACGGCATCAACGACAGCTTCAGCTTGGTGAACTTCCGCAGTACGTCGACCGCCTCGTCGTCGAACGCCCACGGCACCCGGTACGACGACGAGCCGTGCAATCGCGAGTGCGACGAGAGCAGCCCGAACGCCACCCAGCGCTTGAAGATCGCGGGATCAGGCAGGCCCTCGAAACCGCCGATGTCGTGGCTCCAGTACCCGAAGCCCGACGCGGCCAGCGAGAGCCCGCCGCGCAACGACTCTGCCATCGCCTCGAACGTCGACTCGCAGTCGCCACCCCAGTGCACCGGGAACTGCTGCCCGCCGGCCGTCGCGGAACGGGCGAACAGCACGGCTTCGCCCTCGCCCCGGTTCTCCTCGAGCAGTCCGAACACGGCCGCGTTGTAGAGCTGCGCGTAGTAGTTGTGCATCCGCTCCGGATCGGATCCGTCGTGCCAGACGACATCGGTCGGGATGCGCTCGCCGAAGTCGGTCTTGAAGCAGTCGACGCCCAGATCGATCAGGACTTGCAGCTTCGAGCGGTACCACGCGGTCGCATCCGGGTTGGTGAAGTCGACGATCGCCATCCCGGCCTGCCACATGTCCCACTGCCAGACCGAGCCATCCGGTCGCTTGACCAGATAGCCGAGCCGACTGCCCTCCTCGAACAACACCGACCGCTGCGCGATGTACGGGTTGATCCACAGGCTGACGCGCAGACCGCGATCCTTCAGCCGCCGGACCATGCCGGCCGGATCCGGGAACGCGACCGGATCCCACAGGAAGTCACACCAGTGGAACTGCCGCATCCAGAAGCAGTCGAAATGGAACACGCTCAACGGAAGGTCCCGCTCAGCCATCCCGTCGACGAACGCGCTCGTCGTCTCCTCGGTGTAGTCCGTGGTGAACGACGTCGACAGCCACAGCCCCATCGACCACGCCGGCACGCGTGCGGGCCGCCCGGTCAGTGCTGTGTAGCGGCGGAGGACGTCCTTCGGGGTCGGACCGGCGAAGACGTAGTACCCGAGCTCCTGGCCCTCGACGCTGAACTGGTTGCGGGACGTGACCTCCGAGCCGACCTCGAACGACACGCGGGCCGGGCTGTCGACGAGTACGCCGTACCCCTTGCTGCTCAAGTAGAACGGCACGTTCTTGTACGCCTGCTCGCTCGACGTACCGCCGTCGGCGTTCCAGCTGTCGACGATCTGACCGTTCTTCACGAACGCACCGAAGCGTTCCCCCAGACCGTAAATCGTCTCGCCGACACCGAGCGCCAGTTGTTCGTGGACGTACTGCTTGCCATCGGCATCGGTAATCAGGCCGACGCTCCGCGCACCCGAGTTCGTCAGCGGCCGGCCGTCCTGCTCGAACCGCACGTCCCACGGCCCGTCGAGCGCGATCACCACGCTCAGCTCACCGGAGGTCAACCGCGCCTCGGCGGCACCGACATCCACCTTCACCGGATGATCGTCGTCGGTATTCAAGCGGTACGCCGGGCGCGCGGGCAGGCCACCGAGATGGTGGGCGATCCGGACCCCGATCACGCCGCGCGCCGGCGAGGAGAACGTCACAGTGAACAGCGGCTGGTTGAGCGTGTCGCCGCGCCGCTCGATCCGCTTGGCCGGCGCGAACACGGTCAGCTCCCGGTCCCCCGGCTGCACGCTCTCGACCTCGGCCGGCCGCAACCGCGTCATTCCCGCCCGGAGCTGCCAGTACCCGTCGCTGAACTTCATCGTGGCCAGCCTCTCCCGGAGGGTGTTGAAACACTGTGCAGAACACTGTCGAAGCGCTTCGACAACGCTAGGTGGGCCGACTTCATCGAGTCAAGTTTGTCCACCTCTCAGCGGATTCTCAGCGCACCTCGGTGACACTGGGTGGATGCGAGTGCTGATGGTCGAGGACGAGCTGCGGTTGGCCGACACGGTCCACCGCGGTCTGACCGACGCCGGCTTCGTCGTGGAGATGGTGCACGACGGCGAGAACGCGGTGTGGGCAGCGACCGAACACAGCTACGACGTGATCGTGCTGGACATCATGCTGCCCAAGCTCAACGGCTACCGGGTGCTGGAGATGCTCCGGGCGCGCGGGATCTGGACGCCGGTGCTGATGCTGACCGCGAAGGACGGCGAGTACGACCAGACCGACGCGTTCGATCTCGGCGCGGACGACTACCTGACCAAGCCGTTCAGCTTCCTGGTCCTGATCGCGCGGTTGCGGGCCCTGATCCGGCGCGGCGGACCGGAGCGGCCGGTGGTCCTGACCGCCGGCGACCTCTCCCTCGACGTGGCCCGGCGGCGGGTGGAGCGGGACGGGCGGGAGATCACCCTCACGCCCCGCGAGTACGGCCTGCTCGAGTTCCTGATGCGGCACCGCGGCGACACCGTCAGCAAGACCGAGATCCTGGCATCGGTCTGGGACCCGGCGTTCGACGGTGACCCGAACGTGGTCGAGGTCTACGTGCGGTACCTGCGGAAGAAGATCGACACCCCGTTCGCCCGGCACGCGATCGAGACCATCCGAGGCATGGGATACCGGCTCAACCCCGAGGGCGGCTAGCGGCACCTGCGAAGATTGCTGGGTGAGCACGGTCGTGCGGCGACGGGTCGACGGGTGGTACCGGACCGCGGGTGGATGGCGGCAGGCGAGCGTGCGGAGTCGCTCGACGGCCGCGGCCGTGATCGTGGTCGCCGTCGCGCTGATGCTCGGCGCCGCGGCGTTGCTCCTGCTTCTGCAGCATGCCCTGATCACCGAGGTCTCCGATGCGGCTGAAGGCCGGGTCGGAGACGTCGCCGGCCAGGTGAGCTCAGAGGGTACGGCGGGTCTCACCCGCGATCTGGTCGAGACCACCCGCGCGACCCAGCTCGTCCAGGTCCTGGATCCGGCCGGACGCGTCATCGCCGCTTCGTCGAGCCGGGTCGGTAACACGCCGTTGACCGATCTCCGTCCGCCGGCCGGGGCGCTGATGCGGGCCGAGGTCGGCGAGATGCCGTTGATCGACGACGACCACAACTACCTGATCGTCGCGCAAGGAGCGTCGTACGGCGGCCAGACGTACACGGTCGTGGTCGCGTCGTCGGTGGAGACGCAACGGCAGACGGTCGCGACGGTCGCGAGGTACCTGGTGATCGGGTTCCCGGCGTTGCTGATCGTGGTCGGCGTGGCCGGGTGGCTGATGGTCGGACAGGCGCTGCGCCCGGTGGAGCGGATCCGCTCCCGGGTGCAGGGCATCGGCACGCGGGACCTGACCGAGCGGGTCCCGGTGCCGGAGACGCGGGACGAGATCGCGCGCCTCGCCGTCACGATGAACGAGATGCTCGACCGGCTCGAGACCGGACAGGCGACGCAGCGGGCGTTCGTGGCGGACGCCAGCCACGAACTGCGGTCGCCGCTGGCCACGCTGACCGCGGCGCTGGAGGTCATCGAGGCAGACACCACCGGGCGGGCGTGGCACGAACTGCGTGCGGTGATGGGGACCGAGACCGACCGGATGCGGAAGCTCGTCGAGGACCTGCTGCTGCTCGCCAAGGCCGACGACACCGGGATCCGGATGCAGCAGACGGACGTGGACCTCGACGATCTGGTCGCGGCCGAGATCCAGCGGTTGCGAAGCTCGATGCCCGAACTGAAGGTGACCGGTGATGTCCACCCGGTCCGCGTGGTCGGCGACCCGGCGCGGTTGAGTCAGGTACTGCGGAACCTCGTCGACAACGCTGCCCGCGCCGCGCACACCAGCATCCACCTGGCCACGGCCGAGAAGGACGGGTCGGCGATCGTCACGGTCGAGGACGACGGCGACGGGATCCCCGAGGCGGATCGCCTGCGAGTGTTCGAACGGTTCGTCCGGCTCGACATCAGCCGCTCCCGCGCGAGCGGCGGATCCGGTCTGGGGCTGTCCATCGCCCGCGAGATCACCCGCGCCCACAACGGCACGATCACGCTGACCTCGTCGAGCACCGGCGGCACGACGGCCACTGTCACGCTACCGAACATCGGGTAGGGGGTGGTGCGGAACGCCCCTTCGGGACGAAGCTGATGGTGAAGGAGGTGGGTGTGGTGAAAGCGGCAGCAGGGGACCAAGTTGTGGTCGAGACCACACATCTGATGGCACACCGGCGCGAGGGGAAGATCGTCGAGGTGCACGATCCGGACGGCGCACCGCCGTACCTCGTGCACTGGACCGACACCGACACCGAGTCGCTCTTCTTCCCGGGGCCGGACGCGCACATAGTCCATAGCAACCACGGGACCTAGAACAATCCGGAGAACAATCCGGAGAACAATCCGGAGAACAATCCGGTTGCCGGCCGGGCGGGCCGTCCAGCAGGATCGCCGGCATGACCCAGTCAGTTGCCCGCCCAGTCGTCCTCGTCACCGGCGTCGGCCGTACCGTCGGCATCGGCGCCGGTATCGCCCGTCAGCTGGCCGCCTCGGGCTGGGATATCGCGTTCACCTACTGGACGGCGTACGACGACCGCATGCAGTGGGGTGTGCAGTCCGGGGCGACGGACGAGATCGTCAAGGAGCTGAGCGATCTCGGCGCGACCGTCGTGCCGATCGAGGCCGATCTCGTCGACCCGTCGGCGCCGGAGCGGATCTTCACTGCCGCCGAGGAGCAGTTGAGCAAGGTCACCGCACTGGTGATGTGCCACTGCGAGTCCGTCGACTCGAGCATCCTCGACACGACCGTCGAGAGCTTCGACCGGCACTTCGCGGTCAACGCCCGCGCGACCTGGCTGCTGATCCGCGAGTTCGCCCAGCGCTTCACCGGCTCCCATGGCACCGGCCGCATCGTCGCATTGACCAGCGACCACACCGTCCACAATCTCCCGTACGGCGCCAGCAAGGGCGCGCTCGACCGCATCACGCTCGCGGCGGCGCACGAGCTGTCCGAGCTCGGCGTGACCGCGAACGTCGTCAACCCCGGCCCGATCGACACCGGCTGGATGACCGACGAGATCCGTGACGCCTGTCTCCAGCAAACCCCACTCGGCCGCCTGGGCACGCCTCAGGACACCGCTCACCTGGTCGATTTCCTCTGCTCCCCGCAAGGCCAGTGGGTCAATGGCCAACTGCTGAAGAGCAACGGCGGCTCGGCCTAGTCCCAGCTGAGCGGGAGGCAGGCCAGGCGGGCGCCCGCCGAGCTGTGGATGACGATGGAGCGGTTGCCGGGTTTCGGGGCGAAGGGTACGACGGTTGACGCCGCACCTGCGCCGCTCGGGCCGACCGTGAAGTCGAGCCAGATCTCGCGCTCGCGGTCCATTCGCACCGGCTTGCGGCCCTCGATCACGTCGGTGTTGTAATGCGGTCCGGCGGCCGCGCCATCGCCTGCCACACAAGGGCCCGTGTGCAGGTGCGCGCCGAAACTGCCGGTCGCAGGCTCGACGCCGGTGACCTGGAGCCGGACGGTGGTCCGTGCGCCGTGGGACACCATCACGACGACGGCGCGGGCACCATGGAACGGGCCGTCCGGCTCGAGCTCTCGCAGCGGTCCGTTGCTTGACGCAACGTTCGACTCCGGTGCCACCGGGATGGCGATCTCGCCACGCGGTACGCCGGGCGGCCGGTTCTGCGCCGCTGCCATCGGTCCGGCGATCACGCCGACCACTCCCAGCACCGCGACCGCGGCAAGGACGCCGCGCACTCTTCCCGTCATGTCTCCCTTTCCCGGAACGACTGCTCCGGGCGGGGAGCGAACTGTCAGGAGGCTATCAAGCGCTTGCGGTCCGGATCGTCGCGGCCGCGGCCCGTAGGTTCGCGAGCGTCGTCCGTACAGCCCGCCGCGCCGTGCGTTCGGGTCGGTGCAGGGCGTCGATGTGCCGCCGTACGTGCACGCCCCGCATCGGCACGAGCACGATCCCGGGATGCGACCGGGCCGTCCACCGCGGGATCAGCGCCAGACCGGCGCCCGCGGCAACCAGTTCCGCGACCACGGTGAACTCGTTGACGCGGTGGACCAACTCGAGCCGCCGGTTCGCCGCCGCCCCGATCGCCTCGATCGTTGCCATCAACGGAAACCCGTCGTGCACGGTGATCCACGGCTCGCCCGCCACCTCGCGCGGTGCCAGCGAGACCTTCGACGCCAACCGATGACCAACAGGTACGGCGACATCCAACGGCTCGTGCAGCAACGGCGTGACCGCAACCGTCCGCGGCCAGGGAGCTGCATGATCCATCCGATGCGCGAGCACCACGTCGTACTCCCGGGTCAACGGAGGAAACTCGTCCTGCGCGACATCCTCGTCGTGCAGGCTGACTCGCGGCCCGTCCCCCGCCTGCAACAGTGACGGGAAGAAGGCAGCGGCCGCACTGTGGAACGCGGACACCGACACGACCGCATCCGGCTGCTCGGCGAAATCGTCCACGACTTGGCGGGCGCGCGCCAACGCCGACTCCACGTCCGCCGCCGCCCCGGCCAACGCACGTCCGGCCGCGGTGAGCACCACCCGACGGCCGTCGCGCTCGGTCAACGCGACGGGGATCGAGCGCTGCAACAGCCTGAGCTGCTGCGAGATCGCGGACGGGGTCACCAGCATCGCCTCGGCCGCGGCCGTCACACTCCCCAGCTCGCCGACTTCCCGGAGCACTCGGAGCTGTCGTTCGTCCATCCCAATACTGTAGGCGTTCTACAGAGTCGCTTAAGAAAGTGGTACTTGGCTTCAACGTCGTCAGCGGTCACCGTTGGAGCCGTGCCCGCAAACCGCCGTACCGATCTCCTGCTGCTGCTGGTTGCCATCGTCTGGGGTTCGAGCTACCTCGCCGCCAAGACCGCGACCGCATCCACGCCGGTGCTGACCGTGCTCTTCGTCCGGTACGCCATCTCCGCGGTCGCATTGCTGCTCTTCGTACGACGCATCAGCCGCAAGGAACTCCGAATCGGCGGCGTCCTCGGCCTCACGCAGGCCGCCGTACTGATCCTCGAAACGTACGGCGTCACACACACCAGCGCCGCCAACGCCGGGCTGATCATCAGCCTCACGCTGGTCCTGACCCCGCTGCTCGATCGTCGACGGCTCCCGGGCCGGTTCTACCTCGCGGCAGCGATCTGCGTCGGGGCCGTCGGCCTGCTGATGTCGAGCCACGGACTCCACGTCCCCGGCGTCGGCGACCTGCTCATGCTCGCGGCCGCCGTCGTCAGAGCCGGCCATGTCGCAATGGTCGGACACCTTGCCACCGGCCTGAGGCCGTTGCAGCTGACCACAGTCCAGACCCTCGTCGGCACCGCGCTCTTCGCGATACCCGCCGTATCTCACCTGTCCGCGATCCCCGCCGTGGGCTGGCTCCAGATGGCCTATTTGGCCTTGTTCTGCAGCGTTTTCGCGTTCCTCGTGCAGACGTGGGCAGTCCAACGAACGTCTGCGAGCCGGGCAAGTCTTCTCCTCGGCACCGAGCCGATCTGGGCCGTTGCCATCGGCATCGGACTCGGCTCCGAGCAGCTGACG
Organism: Kribbella pratensis; assembly: GCF_004365355.1. Classification (GTDB taxonomy): domain Bacteria; phylum Actinomycetota; class Actinomycetes; order Propionibacteriales; family Kribbellaceae; genus Kribbella. The sequence goes on from NZ_SODP01000001.1 coordinate 3,091,787, forward strand.
CTCACCGCCGCGCTCGGGGCCGTACTCCTCCTGGCCGGCACCACCTGGGGCCAGGCCATCGAACGCAAGGCACGGCTAGGAGCGGGTCCACTTCTGGTCGTCGGATCCGTTGCAGGGGGCAACAATGACGGCGGCGCCGTTGCCCGTTCCGGAGGCCGTGAGGCAGCCGGCTGCTGAGGTAACGGTCTGGTCGGCGTTGAGTTGCCAGGTCTGGTCGGCGGCGCCGGTGCAGTTCTCGATAGTGGCCGCGGAGGCGCCGGCGGTCAGGCACTTGTCGGCGTACACAGTCAGCTGACCGCTGGCGGTCTGGTTCCACGACTGATTGCCGCCGTTGTTGCAGTCCCACAGGTCGAGCGCTGTCCCTGGACTGGTCGAGAAGCCCGGTACGTCGACACACCGGCCGCTCGCCACACCCCGCAGCGGCTCACCCGGCGGGGCCGGCGGCAGGGTGTTCGTCGGCTCGTTCTTCAGCAGACCCCAGCCCCACCACAGCTGGTCACGGCCACTCTGGCTGTTGACCTGGAGATCGCTCGGACCGACCTGCGTCGTCATCGAGTACGAGTCGCCGGTGCGCAGGCCCGGCCAGTAGACGATGCCCATCTGCTGCTCGCGGGCGACCTGCGTCAGCGCGCCGAGGTACGCCGTGTAGACGTTGCCCTCGTGGTTGCCGTAGTTCAGGCCGATCGTCATCGGCGAGCCGGCCTCGTCGATGATCGTGCGCCAGCCGTACGAACCGATCCGCGGCCGGAGGTTCGCCAGCCAGGCGGCCTCGGTGGTGTCGGAGGCCCAGAAGCCGTAGAAGTGCAGCGACAGCAGCGTGCCCTTCAGTTCGGGTGCCGCGCCGACCCCGGTCACGTTGTCGTTGTAGCCGGTGCCCGAGATCACGATCCGCCCCCGCGGTACGTCGTGGTGCCGGGCGATCCACGCCGACGTCAACGACACCCACTCGGTCAGCGAATACCCGAACGGCTCGTTCATCGGCTCGAAGTAGACCCGCGGATTCTGCCCGTACGCCTGCACGACGGTGTCCCACATCGCGGCGTACTTCGCGGCGTCGTCGACCCGGCCGTCCTTGGCGTTGTCGGCCTCCCAGTAGCTGAGGATGACCTTGTACCCTGCTCCGACCGACGCGTCGATCGCGGCGCGGTACGAGTTCCACCACGGGGTGCCCACGCTCGACGGGTTGATCGGCAGGCGGATCGTGTTCGCCTTGAGCTCCTTGCGGAACTCGCCGACGATCCCGGTCGACTTGCGGTACGTCGTCCGGTAGTCGTCCGCCGTACTCAGGCCGGACGGGACCACCTCGTCGTGGGCGTAGTTGTCGCGCGGATCGGCCCAGTTCACGCCGCGGAAGTCGTCGGTCCGCGGCGGACCGGCCGCGGCCGGCAGAGCCAGCCCGGACGCCAGCCCGGAGGCCAGCGTGACGAGGGACAGCAGGACGATGGCGATACTGCGAGCGGTTGACCTCACCCGGTGATGTTTACGTGAACATGGTCATCCGTCAAGGGTTCAGCGCCTCAAGGAGGCAGCGCATCAAGGGGTGAGCACGAGTTCCAGGCGCAGCCAGGTGGCCAGATCGCGGATCTCGCGGTGGACGGCCGCGGTCAGCGTCTTCGAGAACGGCTCATCCTCGTGGATCGCGGCGACCCGGAAGACCCCGGCCTTGCGGTCGGACATCGCGTCGAGCTTCCCGACCAGCCGGTCGTTGTGCAGGATCGGCAGCGCGAAGTACCCCCATCTGCGTTTCGCGACCGGTTTGTACATCTCCAACTGGTAGTCGAAGTCGAAGATCTCGGCGAGCCGCTTCCGGTCGTACACCAGTCGGTCCAGCGGCGAGAGGATCGCCGTACGCCCGCTGAACGGCTGGTCGAGCAGCTCCGGATCGATCCGCCACTCGCCGCGGACGCCGTCGACGACGGCCCGCTCCCCCACCTCGCCGGCGTCGAGCGGCTCGCCCGGGCAGGCCGGACCCTTGGCCCGCAGGATCCCCATCGAACGCAGCCGCTGCTCGTCGCGGATCCGGGCCGCCTTCTCCAGCGGCACGACCGGGTCGTCGGGATACACCCGGGACGCCAGGTCCCACAGGCGGTCCCGTCCGTCCCGGCCCGCGATCGCCACCTCACCGCGCTGCATCATGAACTCGAGCAGCTGCGACACGTTGCGGTTATTGGTCCAGCCGCTCGACTTCCACGGCCGCACGCAGGTGTCCGGTAGCTCGCGCATCACCAGCGGACCGTCCTGACGCAGCCGCTCGAGGATGTCGAGCCGGCAGCCCTCGTTCGACTTGACCCAGTCGGCGCGGTACTGCTGCCAGTCCAGCGACTCGCCGTCCGACGGCCAGGCCTCCATCTGCGCGCGGAACAGCGCCAGCGTCTCCGGCAACCGCACGAACCCACGCAGCTCGAGCAGCTGCTGCATCGCCAGGGCATCCGCAAGCTCAGCAGCGTCGTACGACGAACCGAGCCGGCTCCACGCGACCAGGTCCGCGTTCGGCGCGACGTACGCCGTCTGGTCGAGCTGGATCACGTTCAGCCCGCGCACGACGTCGAACAGATCGTCCGGCCGCTCACTCGTCAGCAGCTGAGCGCGCACAGCCAGCCGTCGCGCATCTCGCTTCGACACCTGATGAACGGTCACAAAGAGAGACTAAGCGACGGATCGGACAGTATTCTGGGACGAAGGCCGAGCTAGGTGGGGACCTGGGGCTCGGGATCGGGGGTTGATCGTGACGCTACGTGGTTGGGCACTCATGTCCGGGGCGGTGCTGCTGGCAGTCGCCGGTTGTTCGAGCACCGACGGTTCGAACGGTTCGAGCCCGGTGACCGAAACCCCCTCGATCGTCCTTCCGCGAACCACGGGTCCGGTCAAGGCCGCGACCGATTGTGCGCATTCCACCGAGCAGCTCCCCGCGGAGGCCCAGGCGGACGGCGTCGCGCTGGCCGCGAGCACCGATCCGACCCGCACGTCGCTGCTGCTCAAGAACATCGGCGGGCTGACGGTCATCATCATGCCGGACGCGGGCTTCACCAGCCGGCTGATCGCCGCGCCGTCCGGGAATCCGACCGACCTGCCGTCGCGGGCCGCCCTGATCGCCGTCAACAACAGCGGCGGTCTCGCCGGGGTCCTGGACATCCCCGTGTTCATGCCCAAGAGCCAGGTCATCGTCGTACCGCCGCAGTGGGGGGTCTGCGTGCTCAGCGACAGCCTCAAGGAGTTCGCCACGGCACGGTACCTGCAGGACAAGGGGACCACCGCGCAGTACTTCCTGACGAAGGCACTGGCGGACCAGTTGCTCGGCAACAACAGCCTGGCCCGGACACAGCCGACCCTGATCAGGTGCGCGAAGAGCACCGCGGACGTCGTCAAGGGCAAGCCGACGCTGTCGGACATCGAGCAGTACGTCGAGATTCTCGCCCCCGGTTCACCCTGCCGGAACAGCTATCAGGCCCTGCTGCACAGCAGCCCGGACGCCGCCGACGAGCTTGCGACCGCAGTGCTCAGTGAGCTCCAGGCGACGCCCAGGCTGAAGGTCAACAGCGACCTGCTCCTCACCACCGCACGGACCTGACCAGAGCCGACTGCCACCGACTGGCTCCGACTGGGCGCCCACACCGGGAGCTGAACCCAGGGTCGGATCCGGGTCCGGTCAGGGAGAACTCCACTGCCGCCGGCGCCGCCGCGGCCGGAGACTGGAGTCCTACCGTTCGACCCTCGGAGGTCTTCAGCCATGATCGGCTTCATCATCGCCGGACTCGTCATCGGAGCGTTGGCCCGGCTCTTCACGCCCGGCAAGCAGAAGCTCGGCCTGCTCGCCACGTTGCTGCTCGGCCTGGCCGGTTCGGTGATCGGCGGCACGATCGCCGCGATCCTCGGCACCGGCAGCATCTTCGAGCTGAACGTGTTCGGCTTCATCATCGCGGTGATCTCGTCGGTGCTGCTGGTCGGCACAGCCGAGTCGCTGTCGGCCCGCCACAAGAACTCGTCCATCACCCGGTAACCATCAGCCGGCCAAAGTCAGCCGGTCAGAATCAGCCGGTCAGAATCAGCCGGCCAGAATCAGCCGCTAAGAATCAGCCGCCCTCGTTGATCGCCATCGCCGGCCGCGGCTCGCGGCCCGGCGGTTGCGGCGGCCGGGGCAGCAACGGTCGGCGCTTCTCCAGCGTCCGGACGACCGGCTGGTCGGCCCGGACCGTGATCTCCTCGCCGGCGTGCCGGAAGGTGACCTCGGCGTCCGGGCCGTTGTGCACGGTGTACTTCACCGCCACCGGATCGATCTCGACCTTCAACCGGACCCCGCGCCACCGGATCGAGAAGCTCAGCCCGCCCAGCCCGGTCGGCAGCGCGGGGTCGAACGACAGGTGGCCGTCGCGGTCGCGCAAGCCGCCGAAGCCGCAGACCAGCGCACTCCACGCACCACCGAGCGACGCCATGTGCAAACCGTCGCCGGTGTTGTGGTGGAGGTTGCGCATGTCGATCAGCGCGGCCTCGTACGCGTAGTCGTACGCGAGGTCCAGATGCCCTACCTCGGCGGCCATCACAGCCTGGACGCACGCGGACAACGACGAGTCCCGCACCGTCAGCCGCTCGTAGTAGTCGAAGTTCCGCGCCTTCTCCTCGTCGGTGAACGCGTCACCGCACCAGAACGTCGCCAGGATCAGGTCGGCCTGCTTCACCACCTGCGTGCGGTACAGCTGGAAGTACGGCGCGTGCAGGAGCAGCGGGTACTTGTTCTTGTAGGCGTCGAAGTCCCACACGGCGTACCCGGTGAACCCTTCGGACTGCGGGTGTACGCCGAGATCCTTGTCGTACGGCACGTACACGGCAGCGGCCGCGTCGCGCCACGCGGCTTCCTCCTCGGCGTCGATGCCCAGCTCACGGGCCTTCGCGGGCAGCTTGACCGAGACCTCCGCCGCGAACCGCAGGTTGCGCGCCGCCATCAGGTTGGTGAAAACGTTGTCGTCGGCAACGGCGCTGTACTCGTCCGGGCCGGTCACGCCGGGCAGGTGCCAGCGACCGTTGCGGTCGTGGTGTCCCAGCGACATCCAGAGCCGGGCCGTCTCCGCGAGCAACTCCAACCCGACCTCTTCGAGGAAGGCGTCGTCGGCGGTCACGGTGTGGTAGCGCATGACCGCTTCGGCGATGTCGGCGTTGAGGTGGAACGCCGCAGTACCGGCGGGCCAGTAGCCGGAGCACTCCTGGCCGCGGATCGTCCGCCACGGGAAGGCCGCGCCTTTGAAGCCGAGGACCTCGGCCCGCTCCTTGGCCAGCTCGAGGATCGAATGTCGCCATCGCAACGCGTCGGCGGCCGCGTCGGGCATGGTGTAGGTCAGCACCGGCAGCACGAAGCCCTCGGTGTCCCAGAACGTGTGCCCGTCGTAGCCGGCGCCGGTCAGCCCCTTGGACGGGATCGCGCGACGCTCGGCGCGCGCACCAGCCTGCAGCACATGGAAGAGCGCGAAGCGCACCGCCTGCTGCAGCTCCGGGTGTCCTTGCACCTCGACGTCGGCACCGTCCCAGAAGTCGTCGAGGAAGTCGACCTGCTGCTTGGTCAGTCCGTCCCAGCCGGAGAACTGCGCGCTCGCGATGGCTGCTGCGACCTGGTCCCGGATCGCTGTCTCCGAACGCAGGCTGGACCAGCCGTACGCCAGGTACTTCACGACGCGCAGGCTCTCGCGCGGCTGCAGGTGTGCGATCACCGTGGTCCGCGCCCAGTCCTCACGCACGTCCTGGTCCATCGCGTACCGGACCGTGGTGTCCACCTCGTGCGACATCGCAGCTGCCATCAACTGCTGGCTGCGCATGGTCCGGTGGATCAATACGACGCCATGCTCGCCGCCGTCGTGGCTGACCGGCTTCAGCGGGTTGTCGAGCACTGCGGCGACGCGCGGGTCGTCGGACAGCTTCGGCTGCGCTTCGTTGGCGACCAGCTCGGACTGGATCACGAACCGGGCCGACTGGTCGACCGGCTCGACGACGTACTCGATCGCAGCGATCGCGCGCTGGGTCAGCGAGACCAGGCGGCGGCTGCGGACCTTGATCCGCTTGCCGCCCGGCGAGGTCCAGTCGACGTCGCGTTCGAGGATGCCGGTGCGGAAGTCGAGCGACCGCTCGTGCTTGGTCAGGTACCCGTAGCGGATGTCGAACGGCGAGTCGTCGACCATCAGCCGGATCAGCTTGCCGTTGGTCACGTCGACGAGCGTCTGCCCGGACTCCGGGTAGCCGTAGCCGGCTTCGGCGTACGGGAGCGGGCGCTGCTCGTAGAAGGAGTTCAGGTACGTGCCGGGGATCGCGTACGGCTCGCCTTCGTCGAGGTTGCCGCGCAGGCCGATATGGCCGTTCGACTGGGCGAAGAGCGACTCCGACTGCGCCAGCTTGTCGAGCGCGAGACGGGTCTCCCGCAGTCGCCAGGGCTCGATGGGGTGATGGCCTCGGTCGATCATTCGCCCTCCACCTCTCCTGACTCGTCGGCCGACTCGTCGGCTGACACGTCGGCTGACACATCGGCTGACACATCGGCTGACACATCGGCTGACACATCGGCTGACACATCGGCTGACACATCGGCTGACACATCGGCTGACACATCGGCTGACAC
>NZ_SODP01000001.1:3098480-3460475 GCF_004365355.1 Kribbella pratensis
CATCGGCTGACAAGAGGTCGGCCAGGTCGCGGACCACGACGTCGGCGCCGTGCGACTTCAGCTCGGCGGCCTGGCCGACGCGGTCCACTCCGACCACGTACCCGAAGTGGCCGGAGCGACCGGCCGATACACCGGCCAGCGCGTCCTCGAACACGGCCGCCTCGGACGGGTCGAGGCCGAAGCGCTTGGCCGCTGCGAGGAACGTGTCCGGCGCCGGCTTGCCCTTCAGGCCTTCGGTCCGGATCGTCACGCCGTCGACGATCTGCTCGACGTACTTGGCGAGTCCGGTGACGTCCAGCACCTCGCGGGTGTTCGCGCTCGACGACACCACCGCACGGCGGAGCCCGGCCTGCTCGGCTGCCTGAAGGTACTGCCTCGAGCCTTCGAACACGTGCACGCCCTCGGTCCGGATCCGGCGCTGGACGGCTTCGTTCTTCCGGTTGCCGAGGCCGTTCACCGTCATGGCGTCCGGCGGATCGTCGGCGGCGCCCACAGGCAGCGTGATGCCACGCGCGGCCAGGAAGTCCCGCACCCCGTCCGCCCGTGGCTTGCCGTCGACATAGGCGTCGTACTCCGCCCGGGCGTCGAAGGCCTTGAAGGCGATCCCGTGTTGCTCCGAATAGGCGCGGAGGAACTCGTCGAACATCTCTTTCCACGCGGCGGCATGGACGGCAGCGGTGTCGGTCAGCACACCATCCAGGTCGAAGAGACAGGCCCGGATCCCCGCAGGTAGTCCCAGCATGACCACTACCCTAGGGGGTCAGCTGGTCCGGGAGGCCAAAGGCGGGGAAACGGGAGTAGCCGAAGGTGGTGATCTCGACGATCTTGTGGTCGCTGACCCACAGCACGTCGAGCTTGAACGCCCGCCACACCGTGTCCCCCGGACGCATCAGATACGACGCTGCCGCGGGCAACCGGTTTGCCGCGGTCGGCACCAACCGCCACTCGCCGTCGCGCTTCGGCCCCATGCCCCGCTCGAACAACGGAAGGCACGCGGTCAGGCCGGTGAACGTCAACTGGTCAGGCGGCATCGAGATCCGCAGGTCTTCGGCCGCGATCGCGATCGCCGCCGCCGCGTCACACCGCTGGTGCGCGTCGATGAAGCGATCCAGCACCTCGCGCTCCTCGGCCGTCGGGCGTGGTGCACTCCACTCGGAGCGTCGGGCCGGCAGGCGTTGCTGCATCGTCACGCGGGCGCGCTGGAGCGCACTGTTGGCCGCGGCAACGCTGGTGTCCAGCAGACCGGCGGTCTCCGACGCGGACCAGCCGAGGACGTCGCGCGCGATCAGTGCGGCGCGCTGACGAGCAGGCAACGCCTGCAGGGCGATCAGGAACGTGAGCTCGATCGTCTCCCGGTCCACGACGACCGCGTCGGGCTGATCGGCCGGCGGAGCGATCTCGTCGAGCAACCGGTCCGGGTAGGGCTGGAGCCACGCCATGTCGCCGGGCGACGTACTGCGCCGGGTCTGTCGCCGGTTGACGTCCAGGCACACGTTGGTCGCGATCCGGTACAGCCAGGCGCGGAAGTAGGTCCGCCCGTCGTACTGATCGCGGCTGCGCCACGCCCGCAGCAGCGTCTCCTGCACGGCGTCCTCGGCATCGTCGTACGACGCGAGCATGCGATAGCAATGCACGTGGAGCTCGCGCCGGTGCCGGCCCGCGAGGTCGGCGAACGCGGCCTCGTCGCCCGCGAACGCCGCCTCTTCCAGCGTCGTCATGACTGGTGCCCGACCTCCTGGACGGTCCAGTTGTTGCCGTCCGGGTCTTCGAAGGACAGGAAGCTGTTGTAGTCGGAGCGGTCGGGGTGCACACCGTCCTGTTTGCCCTGGGTGCCGAAGTGGAAGGGCTCGCTGACGTCCACGCCACGGCCGACCAGCTCGGCGCGGGCCGCCTCGATGTCCTTTACCACCAGGTGGGTGCCCTGGTAGCTGCCCGGCTTCGCCGAGGTGACGCCGGTCCCGATCGTGATCGAGCACGCCGACCCGGGCGGGGTCAGTTGCACGACCCGGAACGAGTCGCCGGCCCGGTGGTCCACGTCCTCGGCGAACCCGAGCTGGTCGGTGTAGAACTTCTTCGCCCGATCCACGTCCGACACCGGCACGATCACGAGCTCGAGTTTCCAGTCCATCTGCGGCCTCCCGCGGTCACGGTCGGTCCCAGTCTGACCGACATCGATGACCGTGTAACGACGGCCGGACCACAAACTCATCGGTCCGTCGATGACTACTTCGTCGCGGCCCCGAAGATCTGCGCGAACCAGTCGAGCTGGGCCAGCTGCTGGTACGTCTGGCCGCCCTCGTGGTCGTTGTACTGGTAGACCTCGATGTCCTTCTGCTCGCTCCCGGTGGCGCCGTAGTGGTTGTACGCCGCGAACACCGTCGACGGCGGGCAGGTCGCATCCATCAGCGCGACCGAGAACAGCGTGGGCGCCGTGGCGAGCCGGCCGAGGTTGACGCCGTCGAAGTAGCTCAGCGTCCGCAGTGCCGCGTCGACGTCCTGCCGGAACCCCTTCAGGTACCGCGTGATCTCGCCGTACGGGTCCTTGTCGGTGATCTGCAGCGCCCGCTCGAAGTGACACAGGAACGGTACGTCGGGCGCGCAGCCGAGCAGCTCGATACCGGCGATCGGTGCGAGACCGGCCGCGGCGATCGAGATGCCGCCGCCCTGGCTGCCGCCGGTGACGATCAGCTTGTCCGGGTCGACCAGCGGCGACGTCTTCACCGCGTCGAGCGCGCGGACCGCGTCGATGAACACCCGCCGGTAGTAATAGGTCTCCGGGTTGGTGATACCCGCGGTCATGAAGCCCGGCGTGTGGTTGAGACCGGCATGCGGCGTGTCGTCCGGCGTGGCGTCCAGACCGCCGGCGCCGTAGCTCTGACCGCGGGTGTCCATCACGAAGTGGGCGTAGCCGGCCTGCGCCCACAGCGTGGTCGCGTGCGGGAAGCCACGGCCGCCGGAGTAGCCGTGGTACTGCACGACGGTCGGCAGCGGGCCGGTGGCGCCTGCCGGCACGTGCAGCCAGCCCTTGACCGGCGTCCCGCCGAAGCCGGCGTACGTGACGTCGTAGGTGTCGATCAGCGCCAGCTTGTTGTCGATCAGCGTGAACGAGGCGGACAGGTCGTCGGTGCGCGCCTTCTCGATGGAACGGCGCCAGAAGTCGACCAGGTCGGCGGGCGCGGCCACCTCGGGCCGGTACTCGCGGAGCTTGTCGAGGGAAAGGTCGAACATGGCCATGAGCGACAAACCTACGCCCACCGGAGCCGTGTCGGTAAACGATCTCCGATAGCGGACAAAGTCACGAACGAGCACACCCAACGCCGCCGCACAGGACGTCTGGAGGCCAGCCAGTGGCGGATGCGAGCCGGCCGGCCGCTCGTGTTCGGTAAGCGGCATGACACTTCAAGGCATGACAGTTCTGGTCGTCGGCCGGGGCGGCGGCATCGCCCGCGCGGTCACGCTGGCCGCACGGGACGCCGGCGCACAGGTCGTCGCCGCGGGTCGCAATCAGGACAAGCTGAAGGCGGCGTACGACGGTGAGCCGGGCATCACCACCGAGTACGTCGACCTGACCGACGAGGCTTCGATCGCGGCGCTCGGCGAGCGGCTCGGGACCGTCGACCACATCGTCTCAACCGCGTCGGCCCGGGCCCGCGGGAAGGTCGCGGACCTCGACCGGGACGCGGTGCGGGCGTCGTTCGACACGAAGGTGATCGGCCCGCTGATGCTCGCCAAGCACCTCGCGCCGCGGATCAACGCGGGCGGCTCGCTGACGATCTTCTCCGGTGTCGCGGCGGCGAAGATCGCCGTCGGCACGCTCGCGGTCGCGATCACCAACGGCGCGGCCGACGTCCTCGCGCGCTCACTGGCGCTGGAGCTGGCGCCGGTGCGGGTGAACGCGATCTCCCCCGGCGTCATCGACACCGGTGCGTGGGACGGGCTCGGCGCACGTAAGGACGACTACTTCCGGGACGTCAGCGAACGCAACCCGGCCCGACGGATCGGTACTGCGGACGACGTCGCGCAGACCGTCCTGTTCGCGATGACCAACAGCTTCGTGACCGGTACGACGCTGCGCGTGGACGGCGGCGAACCGCTGACCTGACTACGGAGCCGCGAGGCCGAAGCCGGGCTCCTCGGACAGGACGACGTACCCGTCCTCGAGCGTGTACGCATCGGGTCCCGGGACACCTTCGACGATCGGGATGTTGCCGAGGCCGGCTGCGAGGTGGGCGGCGTACAGGGTCTTGAGCGGGACTCCCCAGGCGTGCGGTGAGGCTTCGGAGGCGAGTTGCGGCATGGTGCGACGCCAGGCGGTGAGGCCGTGGCCGATGACGTCCATCAGGGCCACGTCGACGAGACCTTCACCGGCCAGACGGAGGACGTGGTCCACATCTGGGTCGTACTCGCCGTCGGCAAGCTTCGGCCGGTTCGTCATCGTCTGCAGGCGTTCGCGGAGCGCCTGCAGATCAGGCCGGCGTTCCTGGAACGGTTCCTCGATCCAGTACAGATCGCAGTCGGCGACGCCGTCGAGGTACTCGAACAGGCCGTTGAGGGTGAACCCGTCGTTGCCGTCGACAAGGATCCCGGCGTCCGGGTACAGCTCACGCGTCAGCCGGGTCACCTCGATGTCGCGCGCCAGGCCGGCCCGCGAATCCATCCAGCGGTGGCCGCGGCCGATCTTCAGCTTGAAGTCGCGGAACCCGAAGGTGTGGTCCTGCGCGAGATTCGTCCGGATCGCCTCCAGCCCGTGGTCGAGGTCGTCGAAGTAGATGCCGCCGCTGTAGCAACGCACCCGGGTCGGGCCGTGGCCGCCGAGCATCGCATAGACCGGTACGTCGAGGATCCGGGCCGCGAGGTCGTGCAGCGGGTAGTCCAGGAACTCCGCCGCCGGGTCGATCACGCCGCGATCCGGGTCGATCAGCTCGGCCAGGTTGCGACCGATCAGCGCGCGCGGGTTGGCGTCGCACAGCGGCAGACCCCAGCCGGTGGCGCCGCGATCGGTCTCCACGACGTAGACCGTTTGCTTGCCGCCGTTCCCGTGGCTGCCGAGGAACGAGTTGCGACCGATCGTGCGGAGGTAGTCGTAGCGGTGGTCGGCGGTCGTGATCGAGCGGATGACGTGGCTGGCGAGGGTCATCGCTCAACGATAGACAGCGACGAACTTGCGGAACGCCTCCGGATTGCTGAGGACGTCGGTGTTGTCGGCGAACTGATCGATCGATCCGATCAACCCGCAGCGCGCCACCGCATCGTCGGTGACTGTCGCCAGACACGCACGCACGAAGCGGCCCGCATCGATCACCTGCGCCGGCCGAGTGAAATACGGCCGTGGCGCCGGGTCGAGCTCCTCGGTGACGCCGAGCGCGTTGTGGCGACGCGCGACCAGCTCGTACGCCGTGACGAGCGCCTGCTCACGATCAGCGAACCGCACGGCCGCGGTCGCGTCGGCGAGCGCTTGGTCCAGTCCGTCGGCGTGATCGAGCCGCGCGAACGCCGTGCCCAGCCATTTCGTGTACGGCGCATAGGTGCGGGATTGCAGCAGCGCCAAGCGCATCACGTCACGCACCAGGCGAGCTGTGACAACCCGCGACCCGAGCTCGTCTCCCACCTCGTACGTGCGCTGGACGAACGCCTCCTCCTGCGCGATCCGCGACCACTGGCAGGCGAGCAGCCAGCGCCAGATCTGGTCCGGGTACCAGCCGAGCGCATCGCGTACTGCGGCCAGCCGACCGTCGTCGGCGTACACCTGACCAGCGACGACGCCCAAGATCTGCTGCTGCGGCGTGACCAACCAGTCCGCGATACCGATGCCCTGCGACGCATCGAATCCGAGCTGTCCGCGCAGCCAGTCGCCCAGCGTCGCGACCGTGACATGATGCACCGGCTCCTGACTGTCCCAGCCGAAGCGCACCGCATGCCCGTCGTACTCGTCCGGCAGTCCGTCGTCGACGGCTTTCCGTACCCGCTCGACCTCACCCGCATCCACCAGCACAACAACCCGCGGGCCCCACCCGTGGTCCGTCGAGCGTTCGGTGTCATACCCGAGCACATCCGACCCCCACCCAAGCAGCCCAGCCGCATACTCCACCTCCCCCACCAAAGGCGCGATCACGTCCGCGTGAAACCCGACCCCAATCTCCACCGCACTCCGGAAACTCATGCCGCCTCCCCTCGACGCAGCACGGCCCATAAACCCCAGCCCGCATGAGACATCACCGCAGACCAGTCCTCTCGTGAAGCCTTCTCCAACGCGCCCAGCACGGTCTCGATCGGTACGTGATGCGGTGCGTCCTCACCGAGCGCGTTGGACCACACGACCACCCCGTCCGGCGTCAGCGTCCGCACAACCTCATCAGCAAACAGAGGTACGTCGGCCAGCACGACCGCCTGTGCCGACGCGTCGCCGGCGGGCAGTTGCGACGCATCTCCCAGGACACGCCACGCAGCAGGTGAACGACTGAGCATCGCCCAGGTCAGATCGAGGCTGATCACCTTCGGCCAGACGTCCTGGATGAGTGCGGAGAGCAGTCCGGTCCCGCAGCCGACCTCCAAGCACAGTCCGTCGGGCCACGGCCCACCACGCTGGAGTGCGTCGGCGAGCGGGACAGAGCGGTAGCCACCGCGGTCACCGTCCCAGACCGGAGCCAGCTCGGTGTAGCGGCGTACGACCTCGTCGGCCTGCTCGTGCGACCACGTGTCCGGGTGCTCGGCAAGCTCGCGCGAGGTGCGCTGGCTGGACGCTGCTTCGGGACGAACCGGCTTGCCAGGGTCCGCAGGGACTACCTGTGTCAGCTCCGTGATCTGACCCACTAGGCCACCTTTCCAGTCTGAGAGCCCGTCTACAGTTGCCCAGATGAAGGCTTCGCATGTGGTGTGGGACTGGAACGGGACGCTGCTCAATGACAATCACGCCGTACTGGCCGCCGTCAACGAGGTTTGTGCCGGGTTCGGTCGGCCGGAACTCAGCTGGGGCGAGTGGCAGGCGGCGTACGCGCGGCCCATGCAGGTCTCGTACGAGCAGATCCTGCAACGCACCCTCGACGAGGAGGAGTGGGCGCGGGTCGACAAGCTCTACCACGAGCGGTACGACGCGCTGCTGCACACCTGTGAGCTTGCCAGCGGCACTCTCGACGTACTGCGGCAGTGCGCCGAGAGCGGACGGACGCAGTCGTTGCTGTCGATGTGGTTCCACGCGCGGCTGACTCCGACCGTCGAGCAGTACGGGCTTACGTCGTACTTCACCCGCATCGACGGGCTGGCCGCTGCCATCGGCGGTGGGTCGAAGGCCGACAGCCTCATCCGCCACCTCGAAGCACAACAGCTCGACCCGGCAACCGTCGTACTGATCGGCGATGTCGTGGACGACGGCGAGGCCGCCCAGGCAGCCGGCACCCAGTGCATCCTCGTCTCGACCGGCGCAATGTCACGGTCATCCTTGGAGGCGACAGGCGCCCCCGTCACCAACTCGATCGCCGAGGCAATCCGCCGGCTGGGCTGACCGAGCAGGTCCCCTTCTTACTCGCCGCTCTTCTTCGAGCGCAGGATGATCTTGGTGTCGGGCGTTGCGTGGGTGCCGCCGGCCGGTTGCTGCGAGACGACGACCCAGTTGCGGTCGTTGATCAGCAGACGGCCCTGGCCGGTCGCATCCTCTTCGGTGAGGAAGTAGAAGCCGGCGGCTTGCATGGTGTCCTGGGCCAGTTGGTGGTTGAGGCCGACGACGTTCGGCACGACACCCGCCTCGACGGACGGCCGCGGCGCACTGCTCTGCGGAGCAGTAGTCTGCGGCGTGCTGGCTCCGGGTGCGGTCACCGTCTGCGTGACCGTCACGGTCGCCGTGGGTTGAGCCCTGGCCGTGCCGGAAGCTCCGCACGCCGTCAGCAGGAGCAGCGAGCCGAGCGCAAGCACCAACCATCCCCGAGCCACCAGATACCAATACCCCATTCGCCAAAAGACCTAACAAGCTGTAGTTGTGTCAGCTATGACTGAGGTTCTGGAAGGTCGGACGGCCGACGGCCGCGGCGTGCGGGTGCGGTACTCCGCAGCCGGCATCGAGGAGATCACCGACCACCCGACAGCACCCGACCTACTACTGCTCCCCGGCCTTATCGACATTCAGCTCAACGGGTACGCCGGATTGGACGTCAACGATCCCACTCGCCCGGCCGGGGAATTGTCGGACCTCGTCCGCGTGCTGTGGCAGCAGGGCGTCACGACTGTCTACCCCACGATCATCTCCGCCGACGACGCAACGACCACCGCCCTCGTCACCCGCGCCGCCGCGGCCAGAGCAGCCGATCCGACAACGGCGTACGGCGTACCCGGCCTGCATCTCGAGGGTCCGTACATCTCCAGCGTCGAGGGCGCCCGCGGTGCACACGACCCGGCCGTCATCCGCGACCCGGACCTCGACGAGTTCGCCCGCTGGCAGAAGGCCGCGAGCGGCGCCATCGCCATCGTGACGCTGGCCCCCGAACGCAAGGGGGCCCTCGAGTTCACCCGCCACCTCGCGGAAGAGGTGGTCGTATCGGTCGGGCATTCCCTCGCCACGGCTGACGAGGTCCACGCGTTCGCTGCCGCGGGTGGGCGGCTTTCCACGCACCTCGGGAACGCCCTGCCTGTGCAGCTCGATCGGCACTACAATCCGATCTGGCCGCAACTCGTCGAGGACGCCCTGACCGCCGGGCTGATTGCCGACGGCCACCACCTTCCCGCCGACACCTTCGCCGCCTTCGTCCGGGCCAAGGGCCCCACGCGCTGCGTACTCACCAGCGATGCCGCCGCGCTAGCCGGTTGCGCCCCCGGCGACTACACGACGGCAGTCGGAGGCGCAGTCACCGTCGGCCCCGACGGCAGCCTGCGCCTGCAAGGTACGCCGTACCTCGCCGGCAGCGGCGCATCCCTCCTCGACTGCCTCCGCTGGTCCACCGGCCCCGGCGGCCTTCCCCTCGACACCGCCGTCACGATGGCCACCACCACCCCGGCCAACCTCCTCGGCCTGACGGACCGCGGCCGCCTGGAAGTCGGCGCCCGAGCCGACCTCATCCAACTGACGCGCACCCCCGAGGGCGGTATCGGCGATCTCGTCACGGTCGTCGTCAACGGCACCCCGCAGACCGCAGTTTGATCGGCCTGCACAAACGCTTGCCTATAGCAACAGTCAGGTGCTCAATCTTGCCGTCTGCAAGTACCTGCAGAGCGGGCTTCAGTCCTTGCCGGTCGACCGGTCTTCCCGTATAAGAAACGGGATGACAGCGATCCGGCTCGACGGGGTGTCCAAGGTGTTCGAGGGGGAACACCTGGCTGTCGACGAGCTGTCCCTCGACGTGGCCGACGGCGAGTTCATGGTGCTGCTCGGGCCGTCGGGGTGTGGGAAGACCACGCTGCTGCGGATGATCGCCGGGCTCGAGCGGGTGACGGCCGGCGAGATCTGGTTCGGCCGGACCAACGGAACCCGGTTGCCGCCGAAGGATCGCCAGGTGGCGATGGTCTTCCAGACCGGCGCGCTCTACCCGAACCGGACCGTCCGCGAGAACATCATGTTCCCGCTCCAGGTCGCCGGGCACGGCGACGACGCCGCGAGCTCGACCGCCGCCGGCCTGGCGCAGATCCTCAGCATCGGGTCGGTTCTCGACCGGATGCCGCGGACGCTGTCCGGCGGGCAGCGTCAGCGCGTCGCGATCGGGCGGGCGCTCGTCCGCCGTCCGAACGTGTTCCTGCTGGACGAACCGCTGTCGAACCTCGACGCCACGATGCGGACCGAGCTGCGCCAGGAGATCGGCGCGATGACGCGGGACCTGCACGTCACCACGCTGTACGTGACCCATGACCAGGTCGAGGCGCTCACGCTGGCCGACCGGATCGCGGTGATGCGCGACGGCCGGATCGAGGACGTCGGCACCCCGGCGCAGGTCTACAACGACCCCGCGACCGCATTCGTCGCCGGGTTCCTCGGCGCACCGAGGATCAACCTGCTGTCCGCGACCGTCCGCGTCACCGCACATCATCGGGTGGCGCTCGACTTCGGCACCCAGTCCATCGCCCTGCCCCCGCCCGATCGCCGCTCGCTGGTCCTGCGCCACCACGACGGCGCCCAGGTCATCGTCGGAGCCCGCTCGAACGCCTTCCGGGTCATCACCGACGAGGACGTCGCGAACCAACTGTCCGGCACGTTGCGCGCGTTCGAGTTCCACGGGCAACAATCCATCGCGTTCGTCGAGTGCGGGATCGAGGCGGTCAACCCCGACCACGTCGGCCGGACGGGACCGCTGCACGCAGTACCACCTCAGGACGCGCCCTCGTCGGTGCTGACCAGGGTCCTGTCGCGAGTCCGGCCCGCCCGCACAACCGCCCCGCCGGAGCTCCTGCCTCCCACTCACCGGCGAGCTGACCTGGTCATCGAGCTGCCCGCCGAAGCCGACCTGAAACGCGGCTCCCGTATCCACCTGGCCCTGGACACCGCCCGCATCCACGTCTTCGACCAAACCGGCCACCGAGTGGACCGCATCACCCGCTAGCTGGTTCCGGCTGCCGGCGCGACCAGCTAGTGAAGGGTGTAGCCGCCGTCGATCACCACAACTGAGCCGGTCATGAAGCTGGACGCGTCGGACGCGAGGAAGACGACGGTCGGCGCGATCTCCTCCGGTACGGCGTACCGCTGCATCGGGGCGTCGTCGATCCAACGCGCCTTGAACTGCGGCTCGTCGACCGGCGCCATCTCGGTCTTCACATAACCGGGCGCGACCGCGTTCACCCGGATGTTCAACGGCGCCCATTCGGCGGCGAGCGACTTGGTGAGCTGATGTACGGCGGCCTTCGACGCGTTGTACGCCGGTTGCCACTGCGGACGGTTCACGATCTGTGCCGAGATCGAGCCGATGTTGACGATGGTGCCGCCGCCGACCGTGGTGAAGTGGCGCGCGGCCGTCTGGCTGAGCTTCCACAGACCGTCGACGTTCGTGGAGAACACCTCGTCCCATTCCTCGTCCGGGATGTCGAGCGACGGCCGATGCACGCAGGCTCCGGCGTTGTTCACCAGGATGTCCAAGCGACCGGTCTCCTCCAGCGCGGCCTCGACCGCGGCCTGACCGGACGCACGGTCGTTCACATCGAGACCGACGCCGATCACCGTCCGCCCGGTGCGCTCGGCCAGCCGCGCGGCCGCCTCCTTGGACGCCGCGACATCGCGTGCCCCGATCACTACATCCGCGCCGGCCTCGGCCAGTCCGGTGGCGAAGGCAAGCCCGAGGCCGCGATAGCCACCAGTCACCAACGCCGTCCGCCCGGCCAACGAGAACTTGTCAAGAACGCTCATCGGGCCATTGTCCCCGGTACGCGGTGGAGGCGAGCTCGACAAAAGACTGGACGAGCGGGTTGGTCTCCCCCGTCTTCCAGCTCGTCACGACCCGGCTCGGCGGCAGGTCGAGAATCGGTACGACGGTGAGCTCGCCCGGCGGGTTGTGCCCGAGCGGACTCAATCTGACCGTGCCGTTCCACAACACGGCCTGCAGACATTCCTGGACCGACCGCACGACCGGACCTTCCCGATGCCGGCCGCCGTTCCAGTACGACTGCCAGATCGGGTCGGTGTCCGCAGGAAACTGGAACCACCGTCGATCCGCCAGGTCCGCGAGCTTCAACTCATCGTGCTGTGCCAACGGATCGTCGGCCCGCAGTACGGCGCCGACTGGATCCGCACGCAGCTCCTGCACGGTCAATCCGGTCTCGTCGAACGGTGCCCGGGTCAGCGCCACGTCGACGAGACCGGCCCGCAGACCGCACGTCGGATCGGTCAGATCGGCCTCGCGAATGCGGACCTCCAGACTGGGATGCTGCTGCCGGTACGCGGCCGCCAACCGGGTCGCGCCCGGATCGGTGCTGTCCCCCAGCATGCCGATCGTGAAGCTGACCGCGCCGCGTACCCGTGCCGGCACCTGATCGGCCTGCTCCAGCAGGGTCCGCGCCTCCTCCAGCAGTACGACGCCTGCCGGCGTGAGCGCGACCCCCGCCGAGGAGCGGTCGAACAGCGTGGCGCCGAGCTCTCGCTCCAGCTGCTTGATCGCCCGGCTCAGTGGCGGCTGGCTCATCTGCAGCCGCGTCGCTGCCCGGCCGAAGTGGAGTTCCTCGGCAACGGTGACGAAGTACCGCAGGGTGCGCAGCTCCATGACCAGCGACGATACCCGCACGGTATCGCTGCGACCGGATCGGTCTTGGACGTCGCGACGGTGGAGGAGGTGGGATCGGAGCATGACCGACGTACTGCTGCCCGACCCCGCCGTCCGCGTTGCCGACGCCCAGGAGCTCGCGCCCGACCTGCTCGTAATCCCGAACAAGCAGGTCGACCTCGTGCCCAACATCGGCATCATCGGCGGCACCGATGCCGTCCTGGTCGTCGACACGGGCATCGGCATCGCCAACGCCTCGGAGGTGTTGGCGTTCGCGACGGAGGTAGCGCGCGGCCGACGGTTGTACCTCACCACGACCCACTTCCATCCCGAGCACGCGTTCGGCGCTCAGGTCTTCGCGGGGCACGCGACGTACCTGGTGAACCGTGCGCAGGCGGACGACCTGGAGTCCAAGGGCGCCGGATATCTGGAGATGTTCCGCGGCTTCGGCGGCTCGATCGCCGAGCGGCTCGAGGACGTCGAGATCCCCACGCCCGACGAGGTGTACGGGGACGCGCGCGACCTCGATCTCGGCAGACGGATCGTCGAGCTGCGGGCCACCGGTCGCGGGCATACCAAGGGCGATCAGGTCATCCAGGTACCGGACGCGGGCGTGCTGTTCACCGGCGACCTCGCCGAGACGGGACAGTTCGCGATCTTCCCGTGGTTCCCGCCGTACGACGTCGATGTGTCCGGCGTCGGCTGGTTGTCCGTGATAGATCGACTGACCACGACCGCGCCGAAGATCGTCGTACCCGGTCATGGCGAGCTCGGCGGCCCGGAGATCCTCACCTCCGTCGGCGACTACCTCCGCGAACTCCGCGACGAGACCTGGCGCCGACGGGACTCTGCCCTGAGCGAGTCCGACATCCGCGCCGAGGTCAAAGCCCTGCTGATCGAGCGTCATCCCGAATGGTCCGGCCAGGACTGGATCGAGCCCGGCATCAACTGCCTGTGTGCCGAGTAAGCGCTACCGCTTGTCCTCGTCCAGGATCCGGTTGACGGACCGTTCGACGGTCGCGCGGGTCTTGGCGTTGTCGAGATCGTCGCCGACCCGGTCGATCACCTGGGCGATCGTCCGGCCATGCGCGAACTGATCGATGATGCGCGGGTCGACGTACGAACTGCGGGCCACCGCCGGGGTGTTGCCGAGGTGATCGGAGACCTCCTCGAGCATCTCCTTCACCGCCGTGTTGAGCGCTGCCTTCGTGGTCGGCGGGTCGGCGTCGGCCAGATCGACGGCGGCATGCACCGTGGCCGTCCAGGTGCGCAGATCCTTCACCGTGTAGTCGTCGCCGACCAGCTCATGGAACCGGTCGTTGATCATCCCGGCGTCGATCTCGTGATAGCCGTCGTCGTCCTTGTAGACGAGCAGGCGCGGGCTCTGGTGCCGGCCGCGCTTCAGCGACCGGACGGCTTGCACCAGCCGATCATCGTCGAGCACGATCGTGCGCTCCTGCCCACCTTTCGCGACGAAGTCGAACCTGACCTTCCCCTTGCTCACGCGGACGTCGTCACGCAGCAGTGTCGCCGCACCCCGGCTGCCGTTCTCATCGGCGTACTTCGTGTTCCCGGTCCGGAAGACGCCGTAGTCGAGCATCCGCAGCGCCACCGCCAGCACCCGCCGCCGGTCGAGGCCCGGCGCGGACAGATCCTCGTCTACGGCCTCCCGGAACGCCGGCAGCTTGCGTGCCAGCTGACGCACCCGGTCGTGCTTGACCGCGTCCTGTGCCGACCGCCAGTCGTCGTGGTACAGGTACTGCCGCCGCCCGGCCTCGTCGGTACCCGTCGCCTGGATGTGGCCGTTCGGATAGGGGCAGATCCACACGTCGTCCCACGCCGGCGGGATCGCCAGCGTCCGGATCCGCTCCACCACGTCGACATCCTTGATCGTCTTGCCGTCGACATCGAGATAGCTGAATCCACGCCCGCGTCGCCGGCGCTGGAACCCCGGCTCGTCGACCTGACTTCGTTTCAGCCGCATCGTTCAGTACCGAGCCATTTCTTCCAACGGACGGAGATCTCCGCGACGGCTCGTCGTGGTGACGGTGCCGGCAGTGATTTCGTCGACCTCGCTCCACGGCAGGTACCAGACGCCGCCCAATCGGGCATGCACGAGCCGGCGCAGGAGCTCAGGGCCGACATGGCGCTCGTAGCCGAACAACCGGGTGGCGCGGTTCTCCACGACGATCAGGCCGTCGACCCGCAACGCGCGCTGCATCGACACCAGCAGCGGTCCGTCCTGGACCAGCCGCACATCCGCGACGCCGCCGAGCTCGTCACCGTCGGCATCGATGACCCGGTGGCCGAGGAGTTCATTCAGTCGCATCGCCGGCTCCGGGGATCTTGTCGATGACGTGGCGCTCGATCCAGTCGTCGTAGTAGTCCAGGTCGAGGCCG
This sequence comes from Kribbella pratensis, assembly GCF_004365355.1. Taxonomy (GTDB): domain Bacteria; phylum Actinomycetota; class Actinomycetes; order Propionibacteriales; family Kribbellaceae; genus Kribbella. The sequence continues at coordinate 3,113,042 of NZ_SODP01000001.1, forward strand.
TCGGCCGAGATCGTCACCGCCGTGTCGATCTCGGCGATCCGGGCCGCGGGGATCTCGGCACGGCCGGAGATCAGCGCCGCCACCACCGGCGGGTCGGCGTCGAGGTCGAGCTCGACGTCGTCGATCTTGCCGGCCAGGTGCCCGTCGGCCTGGTCGATCAGCTGCCGGTCGAGCAGATGCAGCTGCGCGTGAAGGACGCGTCCGGACATGATCATGCTCCTGCTCTGGTGATGATCATCAGCGGTATCGCAGCAGCCGACGCAATGGTCAGCAGTGCCAGGTAGAACAGCCCGAAGGCATTGCGAACACGACCGTTCGTCTGCCGTCCGACGTAGTCCGGATCGTTCGCGACGATCAGGATCGGCAGGTACGTCAACGGCAGCGCCATCGCGGCGAACACCACGGAGTACTCCGTCACCTTCACCGGGTCGACCGCCGTCAACAGGGTCAGCACCGCGAGCACCAGGCACACGATGATGATCACGTGGAAACGCGACGCCTCCCGCGGCCGGACGAGCTTCCCCCACTGCCAGCCGCGGTACTGCGCGATCGTGTACCCGCACGACAATGCGGTCTCGAGCGCCGCGCCGAACGTCGCCGCGAACATGCCGATCAGCACGACCGCCAGTCCGATCTTGCCCAAGGCAACGGCCACCGGGAGCGCCACCTGGCCCAGCGTGCCGACCTGGATACCGGCCGGCAGGAACAGCACCGCGGCGCACCCCATGATCGCCAGCGACAGCAGCCCACCGAGCGGGAATCCGATGAACACGTTGGCCCGCTCGGTTCCCAGGTCGCGCCGCGTCCACTTCTCCTCCACCCCTCCCGAGGAGAAGAAGAACACCTCGTACGGCGTCATCGCGGCGCCGAACAGCGCAATCCCGTAGTACGCGTACGTCGCCCAGCCCTCGTGCCCGGTCGGATGCAGCTGGGTTGCCTGGTGCAACAGCTGGCCCCAGTCCGGGCCGAGCTTGAACAGTGCGACCGCGAACACGATCAGCAGCAGTCCGAGCAGTCCGAAGACCTGCTCCAGCCGGGAGAACTTGACCCGCCAGATCACCAGCCACACGGCGAACGCAGCCAGCGGCATCCACAACAGGTAGCTGACTCCACTCGCAAGCTCGAACGCCAGCGCCACACCGCCGATCTCGGCGATCAACGTCAGCAGGGTCACCAGGAACGACGCCACCAGGGCAAGCAGCCCGGTCCGGGGTCCGAGCCGCTCGCGGATCAGATCGAACACCGGCCGGCCGGACATCGCGACGACCCGCCCGGACATCTCGGCGTACAAGCAGATCCCGATCACGCCGACGAGGACGATCCAAGCCAGGTGCATCCCGAAGCGCGCGCCCACCAGGGCGTTGGTGACCAGGTCGCCGATGTCGACGAAGCCGCCGATCGCGGTCAGGATGCCGAGCGTGACACCGAGGAGCTTCTTCATTTCGCCAGCTCCCCGATCTGATCGAGGTCCTTGCCGGACAGTCGAAGGGCCGGGAGTTGGCGTACGGCCGCGGCCAGGTCGTCGTTCCCGAGCGCGATGCGGACCGCGGTCACCGCGGACACCGCATCGTCGAGCGTCGAGTTGACCTGTTCGTACAGCCTGGCCGACTGCTCGGTCGACGGTTGCTGGGTCGAGAACGAGTCAGCCGTCTTCCCGAGATTCTTCTCGGCGTCGTCGACCATCCGGCGGGCCGGCTGCGCCCAGAGCCGCTGCGCCCGCAGTTGCTCGACGACCAAGCTGGTCGTGTTCACCTCCGAGGCAGCGGTCCGTGCTGTCTGAGCGGCGTTGTCCCGGAACTTCTGGTCGGGGTCACCACACCCGGTCAGAAATGCCGCCGTCAGCACTCCGACTGCTATCCACCGCAGCACGTGTCACCGTCCAAGGTCCGATAGTCGTACGACGCACCGGTACCCCGGGCCACACGTGTTTCACGCTGTGCGATGCGGGAGCTGAGTCAGAGCCAGCACGTGGTCGGCGGGAGTTCCCCGTCGCGCGACCAGTTCGAGTTTGCGGTCGCTGCGGCGTAGCGCGGCGGCGAGCACCCGGATGCCTGCGCTGGCGAGGTGTGTCACCCGTGACAGGTCGACAGTGAGCGGTCGGGTCGCGTGGCGCGCCACGTCACGCAGGATGCGGTCGAACCCCCGCGCGGTGACGATGTCGATCGGTCCCCCGACCAGAAGCCTCCCGTCGGCGACCGCCGCGGAGAACTCGGCCCGCTCGGCAACGGGCTGTACCTCCCCCACGAGCCTGCTTGGCGCCTTGGTCAGCGCCGTACGCACGGTCGCCGTCGTACCGTCGGAGGTCCGCTCGACAGTCAGGTCGTCGACCATCGCACCTGCCAGCGCGAGCCCGTGCCCACGGTCGGCGGCCGGCTCCGCCTCTTTCCACCGACCGCCATCCTGCACCGCTATCGCGAGCTCCCCGCTCGGCGCCAGGTCGGCCGTCAGCGTGAGTTGACCGGGTGCGCAGTCGTAGTACGCGTGCTCGACGACATTCGCCATCAACTCGATGACCGCGCTCTCCACTCCGATCACCACGACCGGTTCCGGCTCCAGAGCGCGCAGCCAAGCGGAGAACTCGTCGCGGAACCGCGCCGCGGTCGCCGGAACAGCCTCGCCGCTCTGCGTCAACGCCACCACCGGGGTACGCCGGTGGGCGGCGAGCACCGTGACGTCGTCCGAATGACCGGCCAGCAGCTCGAGTACCTGCTCGGTGACACGCTCAGCAGAGTGCTGCGGTGCCGCAACGGCTGCGGCAGCGGCGCTCAGCAGATCAGCGGTCGCCTGATCCGGCGTGCTGTGCGGGCGTTCGATGAGTCCGTCCGTGTAGAGCAGCAGCACGTCGTCCGGATCGAGACGGTCACGGCGGAGTTGGTAGCCGCCGGGCGCGCCGAGTGGGGTGCCGCCGGACGGTTCGACGTACCGCGAGGTGCCTTCCATCGACGCGATCAGGGGCGGCGGGTGACCGGCAGTGCAGTAGGTCAGGTCCCCGGTGGCCGGATCCAGTACGGCGACACACACCGTGGCGGCCTCCGCGCCCGGCACCCGGCTCGCGAACTTCTCGAGGCGGCTGATCGCGACGGCCGGGTCCGCGCCGTCCAGCAGCGCCATCGACAGCGCGGCGCACAGCCGGCCCGTCACCCAGGATGCCCGGGCTCCGTGCCCGACGACGTCGCCGACCAGCAATGCGACCCGGCCGTCCTCGAGAACCACGGAGTCGAACCAGTCGCCCCCAGCGGTTGCGCCGGGCTCTGCCAGTAGGTAGCGAGCGGACAGGTCGACGCCGGGCAGCACCGGCAACCGAGTCGGCGGCAGCGCCTCCCTCAACCCGCTCGCCGTCCGCCGGGCCTGCTCGTACATCCCCGACCTCCTCCGCGAACCACCTCGGGCTGAGACCTCCCTGTGCCCACTTCCGTCCGGTCAACGCACCCGCGGCGGAATTGGCATACGCGTCGCCTCGTGACAGGTGAGGCTGAGGTGCATGATGGAGAGGTGGATGAGCTCGAATCTCGGTCCGCGCTACGCGACCCGGACCAAGTCGCGGCGACCTTCGCCCGGCTTGCGCTGGAGATGCACGACGCGGACGGTGTGGAGGAGACGGTTGAGACGGTTGTGGAGTTCGCTCTGCAGGCCGTCGACTGTCAGTACGCCGGAGTCGCGCTCTATGCCAGAGGCGGGAACCCGGAGGTTCCGGCGGCGACCGACCCGACCGTGGCCGAGATCTACCGGTTCCAGATGGACGGCGAGGCCGGTCCGCTGGTCGAGTGCATGCGCACCCAGACGACTGTCATGGTGCCCGACACCACGTCCGAGCCGCGCTGGCCGGAGTGGGCCAAGAAGGTCCTCGAGCTGGGAGTCCGGAGCGTTCTCGACGTGCCGCTGCGGACTGCCGCGGGCACCGTCGGCGTGCTTGGCCTGTACAGCGTCGAGCCGGATGCGTTCGGGCCGGACGCGGAGGCGATCGCCCACATCCTGGCCCGGCACGCGTCCGTCGCCGTCGCGACCGCCCGCCGCGAGCAGAACCTCAACCTCGCGGTCGACGCCCGTAAGCTCGTCGGCCAGGCGATGGGCATCCTGATGGAGCGCTACGGCCTCGACGCCGACCGGGCCTTCCTCGTCCTCAAGCGCTACTCCCAGCAGACCAACACCAAACTCCACGACGTCGCCCGCGAACTCATCGACACCCGAAGTCTCCCTCGATCCTGACCACCGGCCCGTTTAGGCTCGGGACATGACGACATACGGTCCGGCAGAGGCGGCTGAGCGGTCCGGGTTCAGCATCGACACGTTGCGCTACTACGAGCGCGAGGGCATCCTGCCGCCGGTGGCGCGCAACTCGGGCGGCCGACGGCAGTACTCCGACGACGACCTCGCCATGCTCGACTTCCTGCGCTGCCTGCGCGACACCGGAATGCCGATCGAGCGCCTGCGCCGCTACGGCGAACTCGCCCGCTCGGACGAGACCATGCCCGAACGCCTCGCCCTGATCGAGGAACACGCCAAGGTCGTAGAAACTCGAATCGCCGAACTGGAATCCCAACGCACCCGCCTCGAGGAAAAAGCAGCCTGGTACCGCGAGCAACTCGACAAGTAACCCGCAGACCAAGAAAACAAGAGATTTAGAGTACTGGCCAGCTTCGGTGACCGCCCGTGGCGCAACCCACCTGCCTCCCCTCGGCTTGTACGGCACGCAGAGCAAGAACGATCGCTCCGGGATTCGGCCGGAGGGACCCGATCGCGGCGGTGAGATATGCGCGCGTTCGCCTTGAAATAAGGGGATTCGCCGGGCGGGCCAATTTGGCAGACGACAGTCGAACAGCTAGAATCGAACACATGTTCGAGACTGTTCTGAGTGAGCTCTCCACGGCCGACCTGCTCGAGTCGGCCGCCGAGCACCGCGCGATGGCCAACCGGGCCGACGCGCGACTGCTCGAGCACGCCCAGATCTACGCCGACCGGTTCCACCCGTCGGTCTGCGGCATCCGGCCTGGTCGCCGCTCTGCCGACGGCCGCGAGGGCGCCGTGGTGCTGGGCGGCGAGGGCTGCCCGGAGATCGCCGAGTTCGCCATCGCCGAGTTCGGCGTCATGCTCGGGATCTCGCCGATGGTGGCACGCCAGTTCCTCGGCGAGGCGCTGGCACTGCGCCACCGGTTCCCGTTCACCTGGGCCCGCGTACTCGCTGGTGACGCCACCCCCTGGAAGGCGCGCCAGCTCGCCTCACTGTGCCTGAAGCTGTCCGAAGATGCCGCCCGGTACGTCGATCGTCGCGTCGCGCCGTTGATCGACGCCATCACGCCGTACCGGCTGGACAGGATCATCCGCGCCGCCAAAACCCACGCCGACCCCGACCTCGCCCGCAACGAAGCCACCGAAGCCGCAGGCGAGCGCGGCGTCTTCATCGGCCGCAGCGACCACCACGGCAACAAAACCATCTACGCCAAAGCCCCCGCCGCCGCCGTCATCCGCCACGACGCCACCATCACCGCCATCGCCCAAGCCCTCAAAACCATCGGCGACACCCGCCACCTCCAACACCGCCGAGCCGACGCCATCGGCATCATCGCCGACCCCCGCTTCACCCAAGAACTCCTCACCCAAGCCCACCACCACCCCACCCCAACCGCCCCCACAAACACATCCACAACGACGTCCAAAGCCACGTCCACAACCACCGCGCCCTGCCCCGCCCACACCACAGGCTCGGCTTCAAGCCCCAGCCGGCAACCAGCGAACACGACGACCTCCGAAGCGGCGCTTGGCTTGCGTCCAGTGGATGGAGCCTCGCAATCAGCCACCGGCACACGATCGCCCGCGACAGGCCGCGCGTCCAGCCCACGCGACATGGCGGTGCGCTCCAGTGCGTCCGGCCCACGCGACGCGGCGACAGGCCCCAGCACCCGATCCGCAGCAGCTGACCCGCAGGCCGGCGTCGACACGCGACCGGCTGCAGGCCGCGACGCCTTCGGCCCACGGAACCGCTCGAGCGACACCCCGTATACGTCGGCGGACCCGGCTCACGCCGACACAGCGGCGTCCCCGGCGAGCCCGTCGTACGACCGCGCGGATGGCGATGGCGCCTACCTGGCTGATCCGGCCGCTGAGCCGGTCGAGCTGCAGGATCCCCCGTTGGCCGACGAGGTCGGGCCATACGATCCCGATCCGCCGAGTGACCCGTTCGACAGCCGGCCGATCGAGTACATCCCAGGCCCGCGCAGCGAGCCCGACGAGGGCGGGCCACTGGACGGTGCCGCCCAGCGGGCGCTCGACACACGCCTCGCGCAAATCAAACGCGACGCCTACGCGAACCCTGCCAACGCTGCGAGCCTGGCGAGCTCCGGGAACACGGGCGGACAGGTACGTCCTGGGCAGACCGAGGTCTTCGTGCACCTCACGGACCTCACGCTTGCCACCGGCAACGGAGTACTCCGTGCCGAGGGGATCGGTCCGTTGCTGGCCGATCAGCTGACCGAGCTGGTGGGCCACGCGCCGTACACCGTCAAGCCCGTCATCGACCTCAACGATGCAGTGAGCGCGGACGCCTACGAGATCCCGACCCGGATCCGCGAACGCGTAAGACTCACGCACCCAGTCGAGCTGTTCCCGTACGGCACCCGCGAGACCCATCGGACCATCGACCTCGACCACATCCAGCCCTACGATCCGTACGGCCCGATCGGTCAGACCAGCACCCGGAACCTCGCGCCGCTCAGCCGGTTCGCCCACCGGGTGAAGACCCACGCCCGCGGTTGGAACGTCCGTCGTGTCGACGTGAAGACCGTGGAATGGACCACGCCCCACGGCTTCAGGTTCGAGGTCGGCCCCACCGGCACACATCGCCTGCATAACCCCACGCCCGACAGCTGACCTGAGCTAGGTCCAGGCGTCCCTTGCGCCGGCCACTGGGTGGGCTTGACCTGGTGTGCGCTCCAGGTTGGATCGTCTTCGGTATGACAGCTCTTACTTCACCGTTGGTGCTCGGCGCGATGATGTTCGGTACGGCGATCGACGAGGACACGTCGTTCGCGTTGCTCGACCGGTTCGTCGAGCGCGGCGGGGTCTGGATCGACACCGCCGACTGCTACGCGTTCTGGGCCAGTGACGACGGGCGCGGCGGCGCCAGCGAGCGGGTACTCGGCCGATGGCTGGCCGCGCGCCCCGGCGTACGCGACCGGATCCGGATCGCCACCAAGGTCGGTGCGGAACCGCTCTGGGCCGGTTCGTGGCCGGAGCAGCGCTCGGGTCTGAGCCGCCGGGCGATCCACGACGCGTTCGCCGGCAGCCTCGACCGACTCGGCATCGAGCACGTCGACCTGCTGTGGCTCCACCAGGAGGACCGCCGTACGCCGATCGAGGAAACCGCCGACGCCGTTGCCGAACTCAACCGAACCGGGCAGGTACGACGTGTCGGCGCGTCGAACCACCCGGCCTGGCGCATCGAACGCGCCCGCCAACACGCCCTGTCGAAGGGGTTCGCGCCGATCGACGCGCTCCAACTGAGCGCCACCTACCTGCGGGTCCGCCCCGGCACGCTGCCGGAGGCGACGGCACACCCGTTCGGGCAGCTCAGCGAGGAACAGCTGGACCACGCACGCGAACACCGGATGGAGGTCTGGGCCTACACGCCGCTCCTGTCCGGCGCGTACGACAACCCGGACAAGCAGATCCCGGAGGTGTACGACCACGTGGGTAACACCCGCCGCCTCGCCGCCCTGGATGACGTCGCCGAGCAGACCGGCGCCACCCGCGGCCAGGTCGTCCTCGCGTGGCTGGTTGCCCAAGGCATCCGCCCGATGCTCGGCGGCAGCAAGCTCCACCAGCTCGAATCGGCCCTCGACGGCGTCGCCCTGAGCCTCACCGAGGACCAGCTCAAGCAGCTCGACGTCCGCTAGCGGTTCGCACGCAGGCTCTGGGCCAGATCGTCGAGGGCCGGGAGGGCGTCGATGATCGTCCGGGCGGACGCCTCCGGCAACTGGTCGAGGCAGGCACCCAGGGCCTCCGTGCGGAGCAGCTTCACGCGTTCGTGCAGCCGGCGGCCGGCGTCGGTGGCTTCGACGCGGACCGCGCGCAGGTCGTCCGGGTTCGGGTCGCGCTGGATCAGCCCGAGCTCGGTCAGCCGGCCGACCACCCGGGACAACATGGTCGGATTGAGCCCCTCGAGCTGAGCCAGTTCGGTCAGCCCGAGCGGGCCACGGAACGTGATCAGGCCGAGAACGGACGCCTGGGTCGGCGTCAGGCCCTCGTCGGTCGCCGTGGCGTTGAGCTCCCGCGCCAGCTTGGAGATCACGCCACGAAGCTTGCTCAACGTCTCGGTGTCAGTCATGTCACCCCTTTATTGCCTGCCAGCAAGCAATGTAGTCTGTTCATCGATGGAACCGTCGAGTTCACCACCGGCGATCACCGAGCCGGCCGCAGCTGGGTCAGGCGAGCCACTGGCCCACCGGCGGCTCGTCTTCGGCATCGTCGCGATCGCCCTGCTGATGGCATCGATCGATCAGACCATAGTGGCGACGGCGCTGAATGCAATCCGCGGCGACCTGAAGGCCGAGTTGACCTGGAGCGGCTGGACGATCACCGTCTACGCCCTCGGCCAGATCATCGTGATGCCGCTGGCCGGCCGGCTCGGCGACCAGTTCGGGCGGAAGAAGATCTTCCTCGGCGCGGCAGCGCTGTTCACGGTCGCCTCGTTGTGCTGCAGTCTCGCGGACAACATCTACCTGCTGGTGGTGTTCCGCGCGTTCCAGGCGATCGGCGGCGGCGCGTTCATGCCGACCGCGACCGGCATCGTCGCCGAACAGTTCGGCCGCGACCGGGACCGCGCGATCGGGATGTTCACCTCGATCTTCCCGATCGGCGGCATCATCGGCCCGATCATCGGCGGCATCATCGTCACGTACTGGTCCTGGCGCGAGATCTTCGTCGTCAACATCCCGATCGGTCTGCTGCTGATCGTCCTGGGCCTGCGGTTCATCCCGAGCAGCGTCCCGAAGGCGACCTCCCGCATCGACGGGACCGGCGCCTTCCTGCTCGCGGTGACGATGCTCTTCGGCATGTACGGGATCAGTTCGCTGGGCAGCGCCGGCGCGGAGCCCACCGATCCGCTGTTCATCGTGGCGATGCTGATCGCGCTCGTGCTCGGCTTCCTGTTCGTCCGGCACGCGAACCGGTACGCGACGCCGTTCATCCCGATCAGCCTCTTGCGCGGACGCGGTTTCGGCGCGATGAACACGATCAACTTCCTCTTCGGCGCCGCCATGCTGGGCTTCGGCGCACTCGTGCCCCTGTACGCCGAATCGCGGTACGGCATCCCGCCGCTCCAGGCCGGAACGTTGCTCACGGCAAGGGCAGTCGGGATGATCTGCGTCGCGGGGCTCGCGGTGTTCGCACTCCGCCGGACCGGCTACCGGGCCCCGATGATCGGCGGCTTCGTGCTGGTCGCGGGCGGGATGACGCTGATGTCGCTCGCCCCGCACGGCCTCACGCCGTACGCCTGGCTGGCGATGGCGGCGGGCATCACCGGCATCGGCATGGGCCTGTCCATCCCCGCCTCCAACAACGCCAGCCTGCAACTCGCCCCCGACCAGATCTCCGCGATCGCCGGCCTCCGCGGCATGTTCCGTCAGTCCGGCGGAATCGTCGCCGTCTCCGTCACCACCGCGATTCTCAACCACGCCACCGACGCCGGCACCACCCAGGCCCACAGCTTCGTGGTCTTCGCCGCCATCCTCCTCCTGATGATCCCCATCACCTTCCTGGTCCCCGACCACCGCGGCACCTGGTGAAGTCCAGGATCAGCCGGATCAGCTCCTCGGGCTGATCTTCCGGGATGAAGGAGTAGGAGTCCGGGACGGTGACCAACGTCGCATCAGGCAAGGTTGTCGCCAGGCGTTCGAACAGCCGGCGCGCAAAGATGCGGTCGTCGGCGGCCTGGACGAGCAGGACCGGCTTGTCGAACTCGGTCAGCACCTCGGCCGCCGCGAGGGTGTAGCTGCTGTCGACGCTCGCGATGACGGCTGCCGAGCCACATCGCGCCGGGCAGGCGGGCCAGCTTGGGGAGCTTGTCGAACGGGGGTGGGAAGAAGTCCTCGAAGGCGTCGCACGGCGTGAGTACCACGCGGCCGATCCGCTCGGGGTGGTTGGCCATCAGGATCTGGGTGAGAGCGCCACCGGTGTCGTTGGCGACGATGGTGACATCGGTGAGGTCGAGCTCCGTCAGGAAGTCCGCGATCAGCTTGGCGACTCCGGGCGGCGTGAGGTCGGCGTCAGGTGCCATCGGCAACTGGTGTGCACCGAGCGGCCAGTTCGGCGCGATGCAGCGGACGCCGGCCTTGGCGACCTCCGGCACGACCTTCCGCCAGAGGTTCGCGTTGACCAGCAGGCCGTGGACAAAAACGACGGCCGGTCCGGTGCCGGTTTCCGTGTAGGTCACACCGACGGCGGTCCTCACGGAGACACCTCAACGCTTCCGGACAATGCGGCGAGAGCCGCACGCCGCCCCGTTTCGACTGCTGCTTTGAGTGGATCGGGTCGTCGCTCTGTGCGGCCGATGCTCACGCTTCCGGCCGGTGGGCGGACCTGGATGGTTGCCGGATGCGACGTCAGCAACCGCTCCTCCTCCGCCCGGATCTCGACGCGATGCAACCACGGCTCGAGGGCGCCCGGGGCGTGGCGAGTGAACCAGCGCGTCATCAACACCCGTTCGCCGCGCGACGGCGGCGATTGCCTCTCGTCCAGCCGACGCGTGCGGAAGGCAACGAGGTGTGTGGCGCCTTGGGCGAGCGCCGTACGCACGGGTGTGCCCTCGCTCACCCCGGCATCGACGTACGGCGTACCGTCGATCTCCACCGGCGGACCGGCCAGCAGCGGCATCGCGGCCGAAGCACGGAGGGCTGTCTGCAGGCTTGCCTGATCGTGGATATGCGGATGCAGGTCGACCGGCTGACCGGTCATCGCGTCGGTCGCGATCGGATGGATCCCGACCGGGTTGTCGAGCACCTCCTGGAACCCCATCGGCATGATCTCGGTGTAGACCTTCTGCACGAGATAGCTGGTGTCCACCACCGGCTGGCGGCGCAGGATCCGTCGCGGGTTGATGGTCGTGCCCATGATCGTGCGGTCCCACCAGGCATGCTTCGTGCTGTCGGCGCGACCACACAGCAGCCAGGCCGCGTTCAGCGCACCGGCGGAGCTGCCGTAGACACCGTCGAACAACGGCAGCAGTCCGAGCTGCTCGATCGCGACCGTCATACCGCTGGAGTACGCACCGCGCGAGCTTCCGCCCTCGATCAGCAGCACGAGCCGCGCATCATCGCGGCGATGCCCCGGCGTACTCCCCTGCTTCCGGCGATCGCGCAGCAACTGGATCACAGACTCGGTCACCAGTCCTTTATACGGTCTGGCCCTCGGCGGCACCCATCCGGCAGCTGAGCTGGGACGAAGTACCGGTGTCTTGTTGAGCTTCCGCCTTGGGGTGTTGCAGATGATCACGCTGGCCTTCATCGGATTGCTGGGCGGTCTGATCACCGGGGTCTCCCCGTGTGTGCTGCCGATGCTCCCGATCATCTTCTTCGCCGGAGCCGGAGCCGGAGCCGGAACAGGAACAGGAGCTGACGCTGACGCCCAGGCCGCAGCCGAAGCCGGTGGTACGTCGACGCGACGCGACCTGAGGCCGTTGAAGATCATCGTCGGCATCGTGGTGAGCTTCAGCGTGTTCACGCTGGTCGGCTCCGTGATCCTCTCGGCGCTCGGACTACCGGACGACTTCCTGCGGTGGACCGGCCTGACCATCCTCACGCTTGTTGGTCTCGGCCTCATCGTGCCGGCGCTCGGACATCTCATCGAGAAGCCGTTCTACCGACTGCCGAAGATCAACCGGAACGACAGCGGCGCGTTCGTTCTCGGTCTGGGTCTCGGCACGTTGTATGTGCCGTGCGCCGGTCCGGTGCTCGCCGCGATCACGGTCGCGGGCGCAACCGGCAACATCGGCTCGCGGACCGTCGTACTCACGGTCTCGTTCGCGCTCGGGGCAGCGCTGCCGCTGCTGATCTTCGCTTCCGCCGGTTCGCGCATCTCCCAGCGGGTCAAGTCGTACCGCAGTCATGCACGCGGCTTCCGGATCGGTGGCGGGGTCGTGATGATCCTGCTCGCCGGCGCGCTGGCCTTCAACATCACCGATGTGATCCAGCGCGAGCTGCCGTCCTACACCAGTGGACTGGAGAAGAAGGTCGCCGAGAACAAGACAGTGCAGGGCGCACTCGCACCGGCGATCGGCAATGCGTCGGCCGAACTCAGCAAGTGCACGCCGGGCGCGGCGGAGCTGGCCTCGTGTGGAGCGGCGCCGGAATTTCGCGGTACGCAGAAATGGTTCAACGGATCGCCGACCACCTTGGCCGATCTCAAGGGCAAGGTCGTCCTGGTCGACTTCTGGGCCTATTCGTGCATCAACTGCCAGCGCGCGACACCGCATCTGCTCGCGTGGGACAAGGCGTACAGGTCGCTGGGTCTGGAGATCATCGGTGTCCACTCCCCCGAGTTCGCGTTTGAGAAGGACGCAGGGAACGTCGGGTCGGCGATCCGTAAGGAAGGCATCGAGTACCCAGTTGTCCAGGACAACAACCTCGCCACCTGGACGGCGTACCGGAACCAGTACTGGCCGGCGAAGTACCTGATCGATGCCGACGGCACCGTTCGCGCGATCACCTTCGGCGAAGGCGACTATGCGCAGACCGAACAGCAGCTCCGCGATCTCCTCACCACCGCGAACCCGAACACGAAGTTGCCCGAGCCGGTGGACGGCACCGTGAAGACCGACGTCGGAGTCGACGGCCGTACGCCGGAGACGTACCTGGCCTACTCGCGCTCGACAAACCTCGCCGGCACGTCGGGCAAGCTCACGCCCGGCAAGACCGTTGCCTTCGGCGTCAATCCGACTCAACCGAACGACACTTACAGCCTCGGGGGCGACTGGGCCGTCGGCACGCAGAGCGTCACGTCCACCACCGGCTCCCGGGCACGCCTCAACTTCAACGCCTCGAAGGTGTACCACGTCCTGTCCGGCCACGGCACCGTCACCGTCTCGATCCCCGGCGAACCCGACCGGGTCATCCAGGTCGACGGCACCCCGAACGCCTACCAACTGGTCGACAGCCCCACCGCCGAACGCAAAACCATGACCCTCACCTACACCCCAGGAATCTCCGCCTTCACCTTCAGCTTCGGCTGATCGCCCTTAGAGTGAACGTCATGTTCAGGATCGACCAGATCAACGAGATCCATGACAGACATGGCAAGGCGGCAACGCTCCCGGCGTACCTCAACGCCTTGAAGGACATCGGCGTACGAGAATCCGTGTCGTTCGTGACGGACGGCCACACCGAGCATCGCGGCGCCGACGGTTATGTTGTCTCGACGCCGCCGGCTCACGAGAAGTTCACGATTGCGGAGGTGAGCGATCGAACGATGCTCACCGAAGCCCTCAAGGAAACGAACTACGTGAAGATGTCCAAGGCTCTCGCCGACAGCGGCATCGAGAAATGGATCTTCGACACCCAAGCCCTGACGATCTCCTACCTCGACAAGGCCGGTGACACCCTCCTCCAGGAGGATGTCACCTAGCTCGGGTCAGGCGGTGGTAGACGTCGTTCCAGTGGAGCTCGCGCTGGAACTCGCGGACGGTGGTCGACGCGTCGATGACGGCCAGCTCGACCGAGAGCAGGTCGGCGAAGTCCTCGTACACCTCGCGATCGAGGGCCGTGGTCAGCACGGTGTGGTGAGGTCCGCCCGCCGTCAGCCAGGACTCGGCCGAGGTGGCCAGCGACGGCTCCGGCTTCCACACCGCGCACGCGACCGGCAACCGCGGGAGTTCCTCGTCCGGCTCGACGACCTGTACGACGTTCGCCGTGAACCGGAAGCGATCGCCCAGATCGGCGATCCCGACCACGATGCCGGCGCCGGGATCGGCGGTGAAGCGCAACCGGACGGGATCCTCGCGGCCGCCGATGGAGAGCGGATGAATCTCGAGTGACGGGCGGCCCGTCGTCAGCGACGGACACACCTCGAGCATGTGCGCGCCGAGGATCTTCTCCTCCCCCGGCACCAGGTGGTACGTGTAGTCCTCCATGAAGGACGTGCCGCCCGGCAGCCCTTCGGCCATCGCCTTGCTCGCGCGCAGCAGCACCGACGTCTTCCAGTCGCCCTCGCCGCCGAACCCGTACCCGTCGGCCATCAACCGCTGCACAGCCAGGCCGGGGAGCTGACGGAGGCCGCCGAGATCCTCGAAGTTGGAGGTGAACGCGCCGAACCCGCCCTCGGTCAGGAACGAGCGCAGGCCGAGTTCGATCCGGGCGCCGTACCGCAGGGATTCGTGCCGGTCGCCGCCGGGCAGCAACTCGGGCGCGACGGTGTAGGTGTCGGCGTACTCCTGCACCAGTGGGTCGACGTCGCCGTCGGCCACACCGTCGACCGCTGCGACCAGCTCGTTGACGCTGTAGGTGTTGACCGATACACCGAACCTCAACTGCGCCTCGACCTTGTCCCCTTCGGTGACGGCGACGTCGCGCATGTTGTCACCGAACCGGGCGAGCTTGAGGGACCGGAGCTCCGCGACGCCGAGCGCGGCACGGGCCCAGTGCCCGACCCGCGCCTGGACGGTGGGCGACTCGACATGCCCGGCCACGGTCTTGCGCGGCACGTGCAGCCGGGACTGGATGTAGCCGAACTCCCGGTCGCCGTGGGCGGCCTGGTTGAGGTTCATGAAGTCCATGTCGATCGTTGCCCACGGCAACGCAACGTTGGCCTGTGTGTGCAGGTGCAGCAACGGCTTGCGGAGCGCGTCGAGTCCGGCGATCCACATCTTCGCGGGCGAGAACGTGTGCATCCAGGCGATCACGCCGACGCACTGCGGCGCACTGTTCGCCTCGAGCATCTGCCGGTGGATCGCGCCGGCGTCGAGCAGCACGGGCTTCCAGACGATCTCCACCGGCAGGTTGGCGCGGGCCAGCCGCTTCGCGACGGCCTGGGACTGTTCGGCGACCTGCTCGAGGGTGCCCGGACCGTACAGGCCCTGGCTGCCGGTGAGGAACCAGACCTCTCGCAGTGTGCTGTTCACAGACATGTGGTCCTTCCGGCGATCATCGTTGTCCGTAGACGTTCTGGTAGCGATCGAAGAGGCGGTCGATATAAGTCTGCTCGATGGGGATCGGCTCGCCGAGCTGGCGGGCGAGGTGCACCGTGCGGGCGACGTCCTCGCACATGACCGCCGCCTTGACGGCGGCCTTGGCGGTCGGCCCGATCGTGAACACGCCGTGGTTCTGCATCAGCACCGCGGGCGAGCGCGAGTCGCGCAACGTCTCGACGATCCCGCGGCCGATCGAGTCGTCGCCGATGATCGCGAACGGGCCGACCGGGATCGGGCCGCCGAACTCGTCCGCGCACATCGTGGTGACGCACGGGATCGACTCGCCGCGCGCGGCCCAGGCGACGGCGTACGGCGAATGCGTGTGAACCACACCGCCGACGTGCGGCATCTCCCGGTAGACGTACGCCTGCGCCTCGGTGTCCGACGAGGGCGCGTGCTCACCGTCGACAACGCGGCCGTCGAGATCGCAGACCACCATGTTCGCGGGCGTCAGCTCGTCGTACGCGACCCCGCTCGGTTTGATCACGATCAGCTCGTGACCGGGCACCCGGGCGGAGACATTGCCCGCAGTCCAGACCACCAGCCCGTACGCCGGAAGATGCGCGTGCAGCTGAGCCACCTCGGACCGCAGCCGGGTCAGCGTCTCGGCGACCTCCGCGATCGCGCTCATCGGGTCTCCAGAGCGGTGCGCCGGATCGACTTGAGCTTGCGCATCAACCGACTGTTCCGCCCGAAGTAGTCGTGCAGCTCGAGGTACAGCTCGAACAGCTGGTCGTAGGCCTTGGCCCGCTCTTCGTCCGGGAGGTGGACACCGCGCCTGACCTTGCCCATGTTCTTGGCGGCGGTCGGAACGTCGGGATAGGCACCGGCCGCGACCGCGGCGTGGATCGCCGACCCGAGCGCCGGTCCTTGCTCGGAGTCGATGATCGAGAGCGGAAGCCGGGTCACGTCGGCGTAGATCTGCATCAGCAGCGCGTTCTTCGCCAGCCCGCCGGCGATGATCAGCTCCTTCACCGGTACGCCGCTGTCGCCGAACGTCTCGGTGATCACCCGCGTTCCGAATGCCGTTGCCTCGAGCAACGCTCGGTAGCCGTCCTCGGGACGCGTCGCCAGCGTCTGGCCGACGATCAGGCCCGAAAGCTCGTGATCGACGAGCACCGACCGGTTGCCGCTGTGCCAGTCCAGCGCGACGAGCCCGTGCTCGCCCACGGCCTGCCCGGCGGCGAGCCTGGTGAGGTGCTCGTGCAGCGACTCCCCGGCGGCGGCCGCGGCTTCGTGATACGACGGCGGTACGGCGTTGTCGACGAACCAGCCGAAGATATCGCCGACACCGCTCTGCCCGGCCTCGTAGCCCCAGCTTCCCGCGATGATGCCGCCGTCGACGACACCGCACATGCCGGGAACCTCGCGCAGCGCATCAGCGCTCATGACATGACAGGTCGACGTACCCATGATGGCGACCATCTGCCCGGCGTCGACGGCTTGCGCTGCCGGTGCCGTCACGTGCGCGTCGACGTTGCCGACGGCGACCGCGATACCCGCCGGCAGACCCGTCCACTCCGCCGCCTCGGCCGTCAGCGTGCCGGCCGCGGATCCGAGCTGGCCGATCGGGTGCTCCAGCTTGTCGGCGACGAATGTCCCGAAGCCGGGCGCGAGACCGTCAAGGAACTCAGCCGATGGGTAGTGGCCGTCCTGCAGGATGCCCTTGTAACCGGCCGTGCAGGCGTTGCGGACGTAGCGGCCGCACAGCTGCCACACGATCCAGTCGGCCGCCTCGACCCAGCGCTCCATCCGGTCGTAGAGCGGGCGGTCCTCCTCGAACAGCTGCAACCCCTTCGCGAACTCCCACTCCGACGAGATCAGCCCGCCGTACCGCGGCAGCCAGCTCTCGCCCCGCTCACGCGCGAGGTCGTTGATGCGATCGGCCTGCGGCTGGGCGGCGTGGTGCTTCCAGAGCTTGACGTAGGCGTGCGGACGGTCCGCCAGCCCGTCCACCTCGTTCAGCGGCGTGCCGTCGGCCAAGCAGGGCACCATCGTGCAGGCGGTGAAGTCGGTGGCGATCCCGATCACTTGCGTAGGATCGATCCCGGCTGCGGCAACGGCAGCGGGTACGGCGGTCCGCAGTACCTCGCGGTAGTCGTCGGGCACCTGCAGCGCCCAGTCCGGCGGCAGCCGCCGGCCGGTCGCGGGCAGCTGGTCGTCGATCACGGCGTGTGCGTACTCGTGCACGCCGGCACCGAGCTCGGCCCCGTCGGCGACACGGACGACGACGGCGCGACCGGACAGTGTCCCGAAGTCCACTCCGACAACGAACTGTTCGGCAGTGCTCATAAGATGAAATTGTGAGCGTTAACATTCCGCGCGTCAAGGCTGGCAACTGTGACGTAGACACGGCTGTTAGCGCTAACCGAGGCGCGGGACGGCCGTCGAGTCGCGGAGGACCAGAGCCGGACGGATCAGCTGGGTCGACGGATCGAGATCCCCGGCCAGCGCCTGCAGGGTCAGCTCGACCGCACGCCGGCCGAGCAGCGAGAACTCCTGGTCGACGGTCGTGAGCGCCGGCCAGAGGTAGGGCGCCTCGGGCACGTTGTCGAATCCGACGACGCTGATCTCGCCGGGTACGTCGCGACCCTTCGCGTGCAAGGCGTAGATGAGCCCGATCGCCATGCCGTCGTTGGCCGCGAAGACGGCCGTCACGTCCGGGTCCTCGGCGATCCGCAGACCCGCTTCGTACCCGCTCTTCGGCGACCAGTCGCCGGCGAGCTCCGGCCCGGGCAGGACATGACGCTCCTCATGTGCGAGCTGCCAGCCCGCGCGACGCTGACCGGCCTCGACCCACTCCAGCGGGCCGGTGACATGGGCAACGTGCCGGTGACCGAGGTCGAGCAGATGCTCCACCGCCAGCCGGGCACCCGCCTCTTGGTCGATCCCCACCGCCATCGGCTGTCCGGCGCTCACGCCTTGCACGACGACGATGGGGACCGCCGCGTCGAGCGATCTGACCTGCTCGAGCGCCTCCCGATGCGCAACGGCCACGACGATCGCTTCAACAGCTTCGTCGAGCAGACGGCCGACCGCCTCCCGGAGCGACTGCGTCGAGAAGTCCTCGACCGCGACGAGCGAGACGTCGTACCCCGCCTTGTGGCCGGCGTCTTGAACCGACACCGCGATCATGCTGGGCCCGTGCAGAACGAGGTGCGCCGAGATCATCCCGATGCGGCGCGACCTGTTCGTCACCAGGAGACGGGCCGCGTTGTTACGCCGGTAGCCCAGCTCGGCGATCGCCGCCTCGACGCGGGCGCGCGTGTCGGCGCGGACCAGCTCCGATCCGTTCAGCACGCGAGACACGGTCTGATGCGAGACGCCGGCCGCGGCCGCCACGTCAGTCATGCTCGGAGCTCGTCCGACGCCCTCGCTCGCTCTCGCCATGAAGAAATAGTAGGGATCCGGCGCAGCTTCGAGGTACAGCGGAGCTGCGGATGACGACGGCGCGAACCGAACGAGGCCCTTCCATCGTGCGCGTCCAGTTGGCGGCGCAGTGAGCAGAAACCCTTGTGGGTAAGGGATATTCTCCTTTGAGCAGACGGATTTCGACATGCTCGCCGCCAAGGCCGCAGTAGGCTACCAACTGGCCCACGGTTCAGATTGGTTGCCCATGGCGATGTTCGATCTTCCCCTCGACGAGCTCCGCGAGTACCGGCCCGAGGTCGCCAAACCCGAGGACTTCGTCGACTTCTGGCGACGCTCGATCGACGAGGCGCGCACGCACGACCTGTCCGCGACGTTCACGGCGATCGACAACAAGCTCGCTGTCATCGACACGTACGACGTCACGTTCGCCGGCTTCGGCGGTGCGCCGGTCAAGGGCTGGCTGCATGTCCCGGCCGGCGCCACCGGCCCGTTGCCGACCGTGGTCCAGTACTTCGGCTACTCCGGCGGCCGCGGTTTCCCGCACAGCAACACCCTGTGGGCCCAGGCCGGCTACGCCCTGTTCCAGATGGACAACCGCGGCCAGGGCTACGACAGCGGCGGCCCCGACGTGACCCCGGACAACACTGCGTACGCCGGCCTCAACCACAGCCCGGGGTTCATGACCGCGGGCATCACCGACCCTGAGACCTACTACTACCGCCGAGTCTTCATCGACGCCGTGCGGGCGCTGGACGCGGTCCGGACGTCCCCGCTAGTCGACCCGGACAAGCTCATCGTCACGGGCGGGAGCCAGGGTGGCGGCATCGCCATCGCCGCGGCCGGTCTGGCCGGGTTGGCCGGGATTCGGCTGCTCGGCTGCGCACCCGACGTACCGTTCCTGTGCCACTTCGAGCGGGGTGTGCAGATCACCGACGAGCCGCCGTACGCCGAGATCACCGAGTACCTGCGAGGTTTCCGGGACCATGTCGAAGCCGCCTACCGGACCCTGAGCTACTTCGACGGCGTCAATCTCGGCAGTCTGGCCACGGCACCGGCACTGTTCTCGGTCGCGCTGATGGACCCGAACTGCCCACCCTCGACCGTCTTCGCCGCCTACAACGCCTACGCCGGGACTGCGAAAGACATCAGGATCTACAGTCACAACGAGCACGAGGGCGGCGGCGCCTACCAACAGGCCGCCCAACTCGACTGGTTCGCGGACGTGTTCGCATAGCGTCAGACGCCGGGTGGGACAGCCACGACCTTGCCGTGAATCTCTCCCGCGTCGGCCTGCTGATGGATCGCCGGCAGCTCACTCAACGGCACGCGCCGGGCGATCTCGACGTGGAGGTCGCCGCTGTCGACAAGGCCGACGAGATGCGAGAGGACGTCTGCGTCCGGGTGGAGGAAGATCGTGGCCGCGCGCACGTTTCGCTGCTCGTCCCCGGGCGTCGGGACGGTCGGAGTCGTGGAGACGACCACGCCGCCGTCACGGACCCGGGCGACCAGAGCAGTGAACCCGTCGGGGGTGATCGGAGCCAGGTTGAGGAGCACATCGACGGGCTCGGTGACCGCGTCGAGCACAGTGATAGCCGTGTGGTCGATGATCTCGTCCGCACCGGCCGCCTTGACGATCTCGCTGCTGCGCGGGCTCGCGGTGGCGATGACATACGCGCCTGCACGCTTGGCCAGCTGTACGGCGTATCCGCCGACCGGGCCGCCGGCGCCGTTGATCAGAAGCCGCTGACCGGCCTTCAGCTCACCGGCCTCGAAGAGCGCCTGTGAGGCGGTGAGCCCGACCGACGGCAGCCCCGCAGCATCAGCCAGCGGGATGCTCGTCGGCGCCTTCACCAGCGCGTCCGCCGGGGCGACGACGTACTGCGCTGCCGAGCCGTCAGCGTCCATCGGGATGAACCCGACGACGCTCTCCCCCACAGCGAGACCGTCCACCCCGTCGCCGAGCGCGTCGACCGTGCCGGAGACGTCGTAGCCCGGAATGTGTGGCAACGTCACCGGGATCGGTAGGAATCCGCCGCGGAGGCCGCCGTCGGCCGGGTTGTACGCCGACCCGGCGACCTGGATGCGCACCTGGCCCACCCCGGGGATCGGTAGCTCGGCGTCCTCATAGCGCAGAACTTCAGGGCCACCCGTTGCGTGGAACCGTACTGCCTTCATCGTCTCTTCCCTTCGCAATGTGCTTCGGATTCGAAGCAACTGGAACGAAGGTAGCATTGCTTCGAATTAGAAGCAAGTGCTTCGAGTTAGAAGCACTGATAGAGTCCGGCTCATGACTTCCTCGCCGTCGTCTCTGGATGCCACCCAACTGGGCGCGTACTTCGCCCTCATCGAAGCGAGCAGCCTGCTGAAGCACGCCGTCGAGCAGCAGTTACGCGAGGCCGGGGACCTCAGCTACGTGCAGTTCCAGCTCCTGGCCACCCTCGGCGACTCCCCGACCGGCAGCCGGCGGATGACCGATCTGGCCGACGGCGTCGTCTACAGCCGCAGCGGGCTGACCTACCAGGCCCAGACACTCGAGAAGCGCGGCCTGGTGACCCGGACACCGTCTTCCGATGACGAGCGCAGCATCACTGTCACCATTACCGAGGAAGGGCGGGCTGTGCTCGCGGGGGTCTTCCCCGGTCACGTCACAATCCTCGGCGACCTGCTGTTCGCCCCGCTGTCTCGCTCCGATATCGAGACGCTCGCCGATATCCTCGGCCGCGCGCGAGATCACATGCGTCAGACCCCGCCTCGGTCGGCGGAGCCACGGCGGCGCAGGAAAGCAGCTGGTAGCTAGGCCGACGCGAGGCGGGTCAGGGCCGTGGCGGCGACGCCGGCGGCGACGGACGGCAGGATCGGCAGCCTCAACAGATTGAGGACGCCGGCAACGGCGACTCCGATCAGCTCGGTCCAGTCGATGTCGCGGCCCAGGTCGGTGACAAGCAGTCCGGCGAGCAGCGCCGGTGCGGTCAGTCGGGTGATATCGACCAGCGCCGGCGGTAGGTCCCGCTTCCCGAAGATCAGCGGGCCGGCAGCCTTCATCAACCAGTTAGCGGCGCTCACGGCCAGTATCGACAGCCACAGCTTCATCAGGCCTCCTTCGTCGCAATCCGATCAGGGTGGCCGCAGCGGCGCCGAGCAAGGCGTAGCTGGGGCCGGTGAGGAACAACAGCGCGGCGGAGATCATCGCGCCGAGCGCACAGGCCAGCATCGCGCGCCGGGAACGACGTACCTCGTCGATCAGCAAGATGATGAAGAACGCCGGGAACGCGACGTCGAGACCGAGCTTGTGCATGAGCTCCGGGGAGGGACCGGCCAATACGCCGGCGGCCGTGCCCGCGGTCCAGCAGATCCATTGCGGGACGCTGACTCCGATCAGCCGCCAGACGTCGTACCGGTCGTCCTCCTCGTGTGCGGCCACGAACGACGCGTCGACGATCGCCTGCGCCTGCAGCACCCGCGCGAACCGGCCACCGCGCAGGCTGGGCGCGATCGCGACACTCATCACCAGGTAGCGCACGTTGATCGCCATCGCCGCGACGATCGCCGCCAGGACGGTTGCTCCCGACAACGAACTCAGCAACGTGAACTGCGCCGATCCGCTGAACGCGAACGCGGAGAACGCGACCGTCTCCACGCTCCCCCATCCGCGGGCCCGTGCTTCGGCGCCGAAATTGAGCGCCAGTACTCCGGTCGCGAGCGCCGGTCCGACGCCGAGACGGAGTCCGCGGACGAACGACTGCCGATCGGACGACCTCATGCTGTCCTCCCGCCCCGGGCCCGCTCGTAGTGGCGTCGAGCGCGAGCCCGGTTGCCGCAGTCGGCCGAGCTGCACCACCGGCGCGATCCGTTCTTGCTCCGGTCCAGGAACAGCCAGCCGCAGCCCCCATCTCCGCACTGACGCAGCCGACCGAGGTCCTCGTCCTCGAACAGCCGCCAGACCGCCAGCCGGACGGCGCCGGCCGGATCATCGGCTCGCCATCCGAACGGATCCAGCTCGACCGAGGCTGACCGGACGACGCCGGTGACGAGCTCGTGCAACGCGTCGATCGCGGCACGGGTCGGCTGTCCTCCGACCGCCAGAGGCGCCAGTACGTCGTACGCAACGTCCCGCGCGGCGACCAGGTCGTCGCGCAGCTGCGTCGTCACGGCTTCGTCCGGGCTCACGCCGGCGGCAAGCAACCAGAGCTGCACCTTCGGCAACTCCGCGAAGCGATCGACGGTCCGCGCGGGATCGAGACGCCAGGCAACGGTGTTCACGAGGTCGAGCCCGAGATGCCCTCCGATCAACTCCGGCCGATACTCCATCCCGAACCACCTCCATCCCCGACTCTAACAGGCAATATGCTTTTTGCCCATTAGAGCCGTGGCGGCCGGCGGTCAGATCAGGTAGCGGTCCTGTGGACCGACGATGCGGAGCCAGCGAGCGGCGTGGGGCTCGAGCTGCAGCGACAGCGTGCCGTCCGCGGCCAGGTCAGTGGACTCGTCGCGCAGTAGATCGACGGCGCGCAGTCCGACGCCCGAACCGGCGACCGCGAGCTTCACCTCGGTCGCCTCGGCCGCGAAGTTGTGAGCAGTGACGATGGCGCCACCCTCGTACTCCGATCGGTGCGCGAAGACGGCCGGGGCGTTGTGCTCGAGAATCGTGCACTCTCCCCACGACAGCTCCGGGCACTCCCGATAACGCCGGATGAGCAGTTTCATCCAGTTGAGCAGGGAGTCCGGGTCCCGGCGTTGGGCGGCGACATTGACGTTCTGGGGACCGAACTCGCCTTCGGTGACCGGCGCCCTGAGCTGTGACGGGTCGGCCGTCGAGAAGCCGCCGTTCGGCCCGGAGGTCCACTGCATCGGCGTACGGACCGCGCCTCGGCCCTCGATGGCGAGGTTCTCGCCCATTCCGATCTCCTCGCCGTAGAACAGCACCGGCGTACCGGGCAGCGAGAACAGCAGGCTGTAGACCATCTTGAGCCGCGCCTGGTCGTTGCCCAGCATCGGCGGCAGGCGTCGGCGCAGACCGCGGCCGTAGAGTTGCATGTCCTTGTCCGGTCCGAACGCGTCGAACACCTCCTGGCGCTCGTCGTCGGACAGTTTGTCCAGCGTCAGCTCGTCGTGGTTGCGCACGAACGTCGCCCACTGGCCCTCCTCGGCAGCCGGCGGGCGTTGCCGCAGCGCTTTCACCAGCTCGGCCGGATCATTACGCGCCAGCGACAGGTAGAGCCGCTGCATCCCGATGAAGTCGAAGCACATCGTCAGCTCGTCGCCGTCTTCGTCACCGAAGAAGCGGCGCGTCTCGGAGTACGGAAGATTGACCTCGCCGAGCAGCATCGACCGTCCGTAGCGGCGGTCCAGGAACGCTCGCAGATCGCGCAGGTAGTCGTGCGGATCCGGCAGGTTGCCGGCGTCCTCGGCGCCGGACGTGTCGAGCAGGAACGGTACGGCGTCCACGCGGAAGCCGGACAGCCCGAGCTGCGACCAGAAGCCGATCACCCGCTCGATCTCCTCGCGCACCTCGGCGTTCGCGATGTCGAGATCCGGCTGGTACTTGTAGAAGCGGTGCAGGTAGTACTGGCCCGCCTCGTCGTCGTACTGCCAGAGGCTTGTCTCCTTGTCCGGGAAGACGATGCCCTCGTGCTGGTTCGCCGGCGGCTCGTCCTGCCAGACGTACCAATCGCGGTACGGCGATTGCCGCGAGGCGCGCGCGCTCTGGAACCACGGGTGCGCGTTCGAGGTGTGGTTGACGACCAGGTCCGCGATGACCCGGATCCCGCGGTCCTGGGCCAGCGTGATCAGCTCGACCAGATCACCGTGCGTACCCAGCTGCGGATCGACACCGTAGAAGTCGGTGATGTCGTACCCGTCGTCGCGGTCCGGACTTGGATAGAACGGCATCAGCCAGACACACGTCACCCCTAGATCGGCCAGATGATCGATCCGCTGGGCGACCCCAGCCAGATCCCCCGATCCGTCACCGTTGGTGTCGAAGAAGGTCTCGACATCGAGGCAGTAGATCACTGCGTTCTTCCACCACACATCCGCCGTCTCAGTCAGTCGCATACCTTCCCCGTGCCCATCGCGTAACGTCTGGCGGCCTCCGTGACACAGACGGGCATGACGATCGAACGAACACCGTTGTTCTGCGACACGGACCTGGCGCAGCGGATCGAGCGAGCCGAAACCGAGCTCATCGAAGCCACCGCGCTCGCCACTCACCGTCGCCTCGACAACGGCCGGGGTTTCGTGATCCCGCTGGCAGGCGGCCTCGCGAGCTTCGCCGACGACGACTCGCCGTTCAACAAGGTCGTCGGGCTCGGCTTCGACGGCGTACCGGCCGACGACGTACTCGACGAGATCGAGCACGCGTACGCCGGCGTGGGCGCACCTGTGCAGGTCGAGCTACCGCATCTCGCCGACCCGGAGATCGGCATCGTCCTCAGCCGGCACGGATACCGGTTGGAGTCGTTCGAGAACGTGCTCGGCATCGCCATCGCCGACAAGTACGACGTCACGCTGCCCGACGGAATCGAGATCCGCCCGAGCGGTGACGACGAGCTCGACCTTTGGCTGAACCTGATGGCCGACGCCGTCGCCGTACCGGACACCCAGGGAGTTCCGTGGCGCGAGGAGTTCCCGCGCGACACCTACATCGAGGCCGAACGCGACGCCGCGGCAGCCGACATCACGCGCTACATCGCCGTACTGAACGGCGAAATCGCCGGCGGGGCCGGACTCCGGACAACCGGGGGTGTCGCCCAGTTCGCGGGCGCCGCCACACTCCCCGGCCATCGTCGCCGGGGCATCCAGTCCGCTCTCCTCTTCACCCGCCTGTCCGACGCCGCCGCCGCAGGCTGCGACGTCGGTGTCATCACCACCCAACCGGCATCGAAGTCCCAGCAGAACGCCCAACGCAGCGGCTTCGACCTCCTCTATACCCGCGCGGTCCTGGTGAAGCCTGTTTGATGGGTTGGCGGCGCAGGTACTGGTGGCCCATGAACAGGCCCAGGATTGTCATAGTGGGTGCCGGGTTCGCCGGCTTCCATGCCGCACGCCGACTGCGGAAACTCGCCAGGAATCGCGCCGAGATCATCCTGGTGAACCCCACCGACTACTTCCTCTACGTCCCGCTCCTACCGGAGGTCGCGACAGGGATCATCGAACCCCGGCGAGTGACGGTGTCGCTCGCCGACACTCTGCCCGGCGTACGGCTGATCCTCGGTGAGGTCGACGGTCTCAACCTCGACACCCGGACAGTGCGGTACGCCGAACCGGGCGGCGGGCGCGGCGAGTTGTCGTACGACCGGCTGCTCATTGCGGCCGGCAGCGTCAACAAGCTCCTGCCCATTCCGGGAATCGCCGAGTGTGCACACGGTTTCCGCGGGATTCCCGAAGCGATCTTCCTCCGCGACCACCTCACCGAACAGCTCGAACTTGCCGACGCGACCGACGACCAGTCCGCCCGCGACGCCCTGTGCACATTCGTGGTCGTCGGAGCCGGATACACCGGTACGGAAGTCGCCGCACACGGCGTCCTCTACACCGAACTACTGAGGAAGCGCCATCCCAGGCTCCGTGATCAGCACATCCGGTGGCTGCTCCTCGACGTCGCAGACCGCGTTCTGCCAGAACTCGACGAACGCCTTTCGCGTACGGCCGACAAAGTACTGCGGGAGCGCGGCGTCGAGGTCCGGATGGGCCTCTCGGTCGAGGAGGCAACGCGCGACGGCGTACGTCTCACCGACAAGACCTTCGTCCCGACACAATCACTGATCTGGTGCGTCGGAGTGCGGCCCGATCCGCTGGTGGAAGGGCTCGGTCTGAAGACCGACAAGGGTCGCCTGGTCGTCGACGAGTACCTCCGGGTGCCCGGTCGTCCGGAGGTCTTCGCCTGCGGTGACGCGGCCGCCGTACCTGATCTCACCAGGCCCGGCGAGGTGACGCCGATGACCGCACAGCACGCCGAACGACAAGGCAAACGGGCGGCTGCGAACATCGCGGCGAGCTTCGGAAGCGGCACCCAGCAGCCCTACCGGCATGAGGATCTCGGTTTCCTCGTCGACCTCGGCGGCACCCAAGCAGCCGCTGATCCGCTCCACGTGCCGTTGGCCGGCCTGCCTGCGAAGGTCGTCACCCGCGGATACCACCTGCTGTCGATGCCCGGGAACCGCGTCCGCACAGCCACCGACTGGTTGTTCGACGCCGTCCTGGGGCGTCAGACGACGCAACTCGGCGTCATCCCGGCCGACGACGTACCGCTCGAAACTGCGGCGCCGGAACGGCTACACAGCTGACCCGGGTAGCCCCGAGGGGTGCGGGCTTGCCCACACCCCTCGGCTCCGGCTGCAACCGGCGGGCCTCGTGTGCTGCTGGTCTGAACACAGAGGCCGCGGCGCCGGGCGACTCGGGGGCATCAACCCGGCACCATGTCTATTCGGTACCCACCGAGGACAGTCGCAATCAAGCGGCTGAGCCGGGCTCCTGGCAGCTGTCTACCGTGCCAGGCGGCTGTGCTCCAGGTCACCCCAGACCTGGACGATTCTGCCGTCCGCCACGCGGTACATCGCGAGTTCCTGCAGGCTCGCGGTCCGGCCGGCGGAGGTGGTGTACGTGTCGATCAGGTGTGCGCTGAGCCACTCACCGTCAACCAGGAGATGCCGCAGCTCCCAGTGGAAGTCCGGATACTCCTGTACGACGCTTTGCAGGCCCCCGGCGTACCGCTGCAGATCGTGCGGCACACCATTCACCTCGACTGATCCGTCGACGAACTCGCCCAACTCGTCGAACCGATGCTCGTTACACCGCTGCAGATAACTGCGGTAGAAGTCGTCCAGTTCTCCACGCTTCATGACACGGTCAGCCGAGAGCCTTCAGCAGGGCTTCCGAGAACGCCGGCAGGTCGTCCGGGTTCCGGCTGGTGATCAGGTTCTCGTCGGTGGCGACTTCCTGATCCACCCAGTTGGCGCCGGCATTGCGCAGGTCGGTCTGCAGGCTGGGCCAGGACGTCAGCGTACGTCCACGAACGACGTCGGCCTCGATCAACGTCCAGGGTGCATGGCAGATCGCGGCCACAGGCTTGCCGGAGGCAACGAAATCCTTGACGAAGGCAACCGCCTTGGCGTCGGTCCGCAACGCGTCCGGATTCGCCACCCCGCCTGGCAGGACCAACGCAGCGAACTCGTCCACCGAGACATCTGCGACAACCTCGTCGACAGGCAGCTTGTCGGCTGCGGTCAGGTGGTTGAACGTCTGTACCTCGCCACTGTCCGGACTCACCAGCACCGGTTCGTGGCCGGCGTCCTCGACCGCCTTCCACGGCTCGGTCAATTCGACCCGCTCAATGCCTTCAGCGGCCACCAGGAATGCAATCCTGCCCATCGATTCCTCCTCAGGTTCACGCGATTCGAGTGATGACTTCTGGTCGGTACCCGGGACGACTCGGGGGCATGCGGACGGAGCCCTCGGGTGCGCCGGCAAGGGAGATTCGGCGCGATGGATCGGATCGCGCAACGAGGTACTGTGGAGATGCGTGCCGGGAGCCACGTTCCACCGAGCCAGTCGCGGCCTCTTCCACCGCGTGGAGGCGACGTGGTCTTCGACGACTTCGACGAGTTCACGATCGAGACAGCCGGCGGCCGTATCTTCGGGGTGCATGCCGGAACCGGTCCGGCGGTGCTGTTACTGCACGGGATGCCGCAGACACACCTGATGTGGCGCTATGTCGCGCCGCGCCTGGCCGGCGAGTTCACCGTCGTGGCCACGGACCTCCGCGGTTACGGCGCCTCCGGATTTCCTGGCGCTGACGGCGCTGAGGGCGCTGGGGGCGGGCTTCACGGCCATTCGATGCGAAGCCTGGCCGTCGACCAGGTCTCGGTGATGCGCGAGCTGGGGTTCCCGGAGTTCAGCGTGGTCGGGCACGATCGCGGGGCACGCTGCGCCTACCGCATGGCGCTCGACCACCCCGACACGATCAACGCGCTGGCCGTGATGGACGTCATCCCGACCGCAGACGCCTACGCCCGAGCCGATCGCGACTTCGCACTCGGGTACTGGGTCTGGTCGTTCCTGGCAGCCCCGAGCCCTGTCCCTGAACGACTCATCGCCGGCGACCCCGATGCGTTCGTGGACCACCTGCTGGACACGTGGTCCGACAACCCCCGCGCCTTCGATCCCGAGGCACGGCGGATCTACCGCGAACAGTTCCACGACCCGGGCCGCGTGCACGCAATCTGTGAGCAGTACCGCGCCGCGGCCACAGCCGACATCGAGCACGACGAACATGACCGAGGTCGTCAGCTGAGCATCCCGGTCCTCGTCCTGTGGAGCTCGACCGGCGCAGTCAACACCTGGTACGACCCGTTGGAGATCTGGCGATCGTGGGCCACCGACGTCAGCGGAGCCGCCGTCCCAGCCGGCCACTTCCTTCCCGAAGAAGCTCCCGACACCACCCTGGAATCCCTGACGCCCTTCCTGCGAACCGCGATAGCAGGCCCAGCAACGCAGCGGCGTCGATAAGCCACGCGCAGTCAGGTCGTGGTTTCTCCGGGTGTGTTGCGGCGGGTGAGGTCGTCGTCGCGGATCTGGGCGGTGGTCCGCTCGAGTGCGACGACCTGGTCGGCGAGCTCCGGGCGATTCGCTCGCAGCCGGGCGTGGACGGCGTCGTCGAGACTGGTCAGCGGGCCGACGAGGTCGGCGACGTCGTCGCCGGCAAGTGCGGCACGGAGACGGTCCAGCCCGGACTGATTCGCGGTCCGCGAGGACGAGACGGCCGAGGAACGGGCCTTGGAGCGATTACTGCGTGCGGACCGTCCGGTGGCCGTCGAGTCGAGGGCAGTCAGCTGGCCGGCGAGTTGCCGGAGCTCGGCCGCGTGTCCCCGCGCCCAGTCCGCGACCGCGCGGTCGGCGGAGCGCTGATTGCGCGTGGCCTCGACGCGCAACTCCCGGGTCGAGCCGGGAGCGTCGACGGCGTGCGGATTGAGCCGCAGGTAACGGCGTTCGGCCGCCTGCCTGCTGGCCAGCCCGAGCGCCGGTGCGATCTGTGCCCAGGTCAGCCCGCGCTCTCTCGCGGCGGTGATCAGCGCCGGTTCCCATCGGTCGAGGTAGCCACGGATCTCGTGCAGTTTCTCGAGGGCAGCCAGCAGGCGGTCCTGCCCGGACTCGTCCAGCTCGGACGTGTAGAGGTCGTAGAGATCCCCGAATCCTCGCAGCGCGCCGGTCCGTCCGAGCGGTACGTCGTCGTTGCTCTGATGCATCGCGATCCAACATCCCCTTCGTGTCGCCAATCCGTTGACGATGCTGCTTGTCATCGAATGGATGACATGCTATATCAGAGGTGCGTGTTGACACCACAGTTGATGTCCAACAGGAGGTGTGAAGCGATGTTGATGCGCACTGACCCGTTCCGGGAGCTGGACCGACTCACCCAGCAATTCCTGGGTTCACCCGGGACGCCGGGGACCTGGTCGCGGCCGACCCCGATGCCGCTGGACGCCTACCGCGTCGGCGATGAGTACGTCGTAGCTTTCGACCTGCCCGGCGTGGCCACGGAGGCGATCGAGCTCGATGTCGAGCGCAACGTGCTCACCGTGAAGGCCGAACGCCGGCCGCCGGACGTGGGCGGCGACAACGTCGAGATGCAGGTCGCCGAACGGCCGCTCGGGGTGTTCTCCCGGCAACTGTTCCTCGGCGACACTCTCGACGCCGACGGGATCAAGGCCGACTACGAGGCCGGTGTCCTGACCCTGCGGATCCCGATCGCCGAGAAGGCGAAGCCGCGCAAGATCGCCATCGGCACGGCGGATCAGCACAAACAGATCAACGCCTGACCCGCAGCTGCGCCCGGCGGTACGGCAGGCTGCCGCATCGCCGGGCGCTGCACCGCTCCGAGACTCGAGATCAGCCATGGACGACACCCGAGCAGCTCCGATCACCGACGACCTGTATGCGGTCCTCGGCGTGGAGTGCGACGCCGACGACGCCCGGATCGAGCACGCGTTCCGGGTCCTCGCCCACCGGCTGCATCCCGACACCCGACCGCCGGACGCGGATACCGAGCCGGTCGATCCTGAGGTCTTCCGACGCATCCTCGCGGCGTACGCCGTACTCCGTGATCCACTCGCCCGCCGCCGGTACGACAACCGGCACCGACCGACTCACCTCGCCGATCCCGGGACCGCCGCGGATCCGGCCGGTACCGCGGAAGGCTTCGCACAGCTGGCGCTGGAGTTGCACGAAGCCGACGGTGTCGAAGGGACCATCCGCGCTGTGGTCGACTTCGCGCTGAAGGTCCTGGCCTGCGACTATGCCGGCGTCGCGCTGCACACCGTCGACGGGTCCGACGAGCCTGCTCCCGTCGCCGATCCGTCTGTGCTCTCGCAGCGTCGGCCGGATTGGACCCAAGAGGTCGGCGGGCTCGGTGTCCGCAGCGTGCTCGAAGTACCTCTGCGGACCAGAGCCGGAGCGGTCGGCGTCCTGTGTCTCTACAGCACCGAACCGGAAGCATTCGGACCGCCCGAGGAAGCGATCGCGCACATCCTCGCCCGGCACGCGTCGATAGCGCTCGCCAGCGCGCAGCGCGAACATGACCTGTGGGAGCAGGCCGACGGGCGCAAGCTGGTCGGTCAAGCGGTCGGCATCCTGATGGAACGCAACAGTCTCGACGCCGACCAGGCTCTGTCCGTGATCAACCGCTATGCGCAGGAGACCAACGCGGAGCCGGGCGACGTCGCACGGAAACTCATCGACAGCAGCAAGCCCCCGGCTCGCCCCTGCCCCCACCCCTGACACGACTACCACTGGCGATGGTGGGCACTAGGCGGGTATGGGGCGTACTACATATGCAGAAGTGACAAGGCGGGCGCCACAACTCAGGTATGTCAGAACGTTGACTTGTGGCGCAGATCGCCTGTGGGACCTCATCACCAAGCCGGAACTGCTGAGCGGGTGGCTAGGAGCGACGCTCGTGAGCAACACGCAGTACGGCGGTTTCCTCGTCGCGACCGGTCCGCAGACACAGCAGACGGGCATCGTGACGACGTGCGAGCCGCCGCACTATTTCCAGGCGGCCTTCGACGACCCGCCACATCCCCCGGCCACGGTCCTGGTGGACGTCGTGCCGGCGCGGCGCGGTTCCCACCTGATCCTGACCCAGGGCGGCATCCACCACAGCCGGCTCGAGCACTACGACACGTTCTGGAGAACCGCCCTCGACCGCCTCGAGCAGGCAGTCGAAGGACGGACTCCAGTCACGCCGGTCCCCCGCCGGCCCGAGTCCGCAGGATGACGACGGGCGCGCGGCGGAGGGCCGGATCGATCAGGTGAAGATGCTGACGCCACCAGGGCCGACGAGCAGTCCGATCACGATCAGGGCAATGCCCCAGATCAGCTGGCCACGGAACAGCGAGAAGATCCCGGCGATCACGAGGATCGCCGCGATGATCCACAGAATGAGACTCATGGTCACTCCCAAATCTCTGGCCGGTGGTCCCGGCAGACCGAATCCCCGTTCTGACCTGGCCCGGTGCCCGCGCGGAAACCCACTCAAACTGCCTCGAGCCCTACCTCGGTAGGCGGCGGGTGTCGATGAGTTGCTGGGCGACGTCGCGGAGTTTGGTGTTGGTGTCCTGGGAGTAGCGTTTCAGGATCGCGAATGCGCGGTCGCCGTCGACGCCGTACCGCTCCATCAGGATGCCCATCGCCTGCCCGACCAACTTGCGGGCGTCGACCGCTTGGGCCAGCGTCGCCTCCTTGCGTGCGGTCGCCACCGCCACGGACGCGTGCCGCGCCAAGATGTGCGCTACGGCTTCGTCGTCGGCATCGAACGCATCCGGCGCCGCGCTGTACAGCCCCAGGACGCCGACCGTGCCGCTCGCGGTGGTCAGAGGTACGTCGAGAACGCTCCGCACCCCCAACGACAGCACCTTCGCAGACCAGTCCGGCCACCGATCGTCCGATGCGGTGTCGCGCACGAGGAGCGTGGTGTGATCCCGCATGCACGCGGTCAACGGGCCCGCCCCATCGGCCATCTGCCACCGGTAGATCTCCCCCACCACTGGGTCGGTCACCGCAGGAACCTCGGGCCCGGAGCGAGTGGCCAGCGCTACACCGGCGTACGAACAGCTCAACGCCTGCAGCGCGAACTCGACCACAGCCTGGACCGTCTCCTCGACACCGGCGGAGCCATGCAGCTCCACCGCAAGCCGCGCGAACATGTCGGCGGTCGCGTCCCGCTCCGGGCCGGGCGCCGCGAGGGCCTCTGCTGGGTCACCGAGTTCCATGCGCCTTAATCTGCCCGGAAACAATCTGCCCTGAAACCCTGCTGCCGCCAAAAACGCGGTTAATACACCGCCACCGGTCCCTGGTATCCAAGCGACAATCCCGCTGTCCGCCGTTCTCAGGTAGATTGAGATCGGCTCGTCTGGGCACTCTGGACGTTGTTTGCCATCGTTCGGAGACGAGGCGTGACCGGGTTCTTCACGGAGATCAACGGCCATTGGGTGGCTGACGCACAGCGGGTGATGACCACAGGGCTCGTCCCCGCGGGCTGGATCTGTGTCCGGTGCGGTGCTCATTTCGCCGACCGGCACGACCCGTACAGAACCCGATGCCCGGCCACCAACCGGCCGCACGGTCACGAGTTGTTCACCGATCCCCGCGACGGACTGCTCTACTGCCGGCGATGTCCCCTGATCGCCTACGACCTGGCCGACGTAGCCACCGAACCCCTGTGCCCGATGCCACTGCACTGATTCAGGGATCCGGGCGACATCACTTCATCGACTCCAGAATGCGATCGAGCGTCCGGCGTCCCATCCTGCTCATCGACGGATTGCTCTCGGCGTAGTACCAGACAAGACCCATCGCCTGTTCGAACGCCCATGCCTTGCCGCGCTCCCACTCCAGCTCGTCACAGGCCAGTGCCCGCCGGAGTACCTCCCGCGGACCTGACTGCAACAGGTGCCAGGCACTGACCAGGTCAAGCGCGGGGTCGGCCGGACCGAAGCCTCCGGTGTCGAGTACGCCGCTGAGCCGGTCCCCCACGACCAGTACGTTGCCGGGAATCAAGTCACCATGGCTCATCACGTCTGCACCCGTGCGCGCCAACTCCCGAAACTGGCTCCACACCCGGCGCAGCCGAGGTACGTCGAGCAGCCCCGCACTCTGCTCGAAGCACTCCGCTATCCAATCGTCGTGCTGAGCAAGCACGCCGCCACGGTTGTCACCGCTGAACAGCCGTCCCCGCGTCTCGGCGTTCCGCAGGTCCGCGATGAACGCCGCAAGGTCCTCGGCAAAGGCGTGCGACCCACTCGGGTCTGCGTCAGAGGCGACCGTTCCGGACAACCAGGTCTGCACCGACCACGGCATGGGATACCCCGCTCCAGGCTTTCCCAACGCGACGGGTTCCGGGACCGGAAACCGCGACACGTGCGCCAGCTCCGCGCTCGCCTCAGCTTCCCGCTCCAGAACCGCCAGCGCCTCGCCGGCATCGACCAGACGCAGCGGAAAACGCGCAGAGAGCCTGTCCCCGATCCGGAAAATCGCGTTGACCGTCCCAGTCGACGCCACCCGCCGGATCGCCTCACCCCTCCACTCCGGAAACTGCTCCCGAACCAAGGCCGCAACGATCCCAGTGCTCACCTCCACCTGATCATCGTGCATGTCCACTCCCGCGGCCCTTTCCCTCCGACAACCTCAACCGAGACGACAGCCAGTATTCACACGCCGGCACCCAGAGCAACCGAGATTCACAGGCGCCTACGGGTGTTACTGCAGTTCGGCAGACGTCTGGTGCCTTCGATTCCGCGCCGTTCCGGCTACCAGAATTCCGAGTAGGGCGGCCGTCAGGGGCACCGCGAGTCCGGTGCGGAAGGCGTCTGCGGTGAGTTCGCCGGACGCGGCCAGAACTGCGGCCACCACCGCCAGCCCGAGGGCGGAGCCGAATTGGAACGATGTCGTCAGTACGCCGCTCGCCAGCCCCTGCTCTTCCTCGGGCACTCGCTCGGTGGCCGCGATCGTCAACGGCCCGTAAGTGAGCGCGAACGCGAGCCCGAGCAGCAGGAACGCCGGCAGCATCGCAGCAAAGCTCTGCCCCAGCGGCAGGAACGCGGTGTAGGCGAGAGCCGCGAGTACGAATCCGCCGAGCACAACCCGCCCATTGCCGAACCGATTCACCAACCATGGCGTGAGTGTCGGGGCGAGTACGGCGTCGATGCCGATCACCATCAGCGCGAGGCCGGTCTCCACCTCGGACCAGCCGCGCAGCTCCTGCAAGTAGAGCACCGCGATGAACTGGAACCCGACGAAAGAACCGACCAGCAGAATCGCGCCGAGATTCGCCCGCACGAGCGCGGTGTTCCGCAACAGCCCGAGCCTGATCAACGGTGTGGATACCCGCTGCTCGATCAACGCGAAAGCTGCCAGGAGTACGAGGCCGATCGCCGCGGTCGACGTTGTCTGCGTCGGCGGCACCTCGGGCGCGCGGACAACTGTTGCCACTAGCAACAACATCGATCCGGTCAGCGTGAGCGCACCGACCAGGTCGAAGCCACCGCGATCCCTTGCTGCATTGTCTCGCGGGATCAGCGCGATCGCCCCGACCAGGATCACTGCCGAGACCATCACCGGCGCGAAGAACACCCAGCGCCAGTCGATCGCGCTGAGCAGCCCGCCCGTGACCATCCCCAAGGAGAACCCGCCGGCCGCGGTTCCGGCGTACACCAGGAGAGCTTTGTTGCGCTGCGGACCTTCGGGGTACGTCGTGGTGATGATCGACAGGCCCGCCGGGGTCATGAAGGCGGCCGCGATACCGGTCACGAAGCGGGCCAGGATCAGCACCCAGCCCTCGGTCGCGAACCCGCCGAGGCCGCTGAACAGCAGGAACACGACCAGCCAGGTGACGAACATCCGGCGGCGGCCGAGCAGGTCCGCAGCCCGGCCGCCGAGCAGCACGAAGCCGCCGTAGCTGAGCGCGTACGCGCTGACGATCCACTGCAGCTCGCCGGTGGCCAGCCCGAGCTCGGCGCGGATGGACGGCAGGGCGACTCCCATCATCGAGACATCGATGCCTTCGAGGAAGATCGCGCCGCAGAGTACGAACAGAACGGCCCAGGCGCGACCGGTCAGCCGTTGCGGGGTGACGGTTGATGACACAGGGACTCCCTTTCATGGTTACCTCTTGTAACTGACCCCATCATCAGGAACCATCGGGAGTTGTGGAAGAAGGCACTTCAAAGGAACCGAGTCACTCCTGCTGCACCGAGGACGCGTTCCAGTGGGACACGCGGGAGGACTGCGACGTACGGCAGATCCTCGACCGGATCGGCGACAAATGGTCGCTGCTGGTGATCGCACTCCTGGACAACCGGTGCATGCGGTTCACCGAGCTGAAGAAGACCATCGACGGCATCAGCCAGCGCATGCTCACCGTCACGCTTCGCCAACTGGAGCGCGACGGGCTGGTCAGCCGCACCGTGCATCCCGTCGTGCCACCACGCGTCGACTACGAACTCACTCCACTCGGCGTCACACTGCACGCGACGATCCAGTCGCTGGTTACCTGGACGGAGACGCATCAAGCAGAGATCGCCACAGCACGAGCCCGCTACGACACGCTCGGCGCGTCCTGAGATGAGCCAGCCGCGCCCCGACGGGGGCGCGGCTGGTAGGTGCTGACGACCAGCGGATCAGTGTTGCGGGTAGGCCGCGTCGACCTCCACCTCGACGAGCCAGCCGGAGACCGGGAGGTTCTCGATCTCCAGCGCGAAGCGGGACGGCCGCGACTTGTTGATCACGAACGGCTTGGCGGGTGGCGCCGTACCGAGCGGGACCGGGACATAGGCACCGGTGGTGAGATCGGTGTTCGCGAAGTACTGCCGGTAGGCACGGTTCCAGCCGGCGAAGTCGGCCGTCGCCGCACCGGCGGGATTCTGCAGGAAGACCCGCATCGTGTAGACGTCGGCGTAGGACAGTCCAACCGCCGCGAGGTTCTCCCCGATACGCCTGAGCACGTTGATGCCCTGGGCCTCGGTGATCGTCACCCCGGTGGGCAGCGCCCCGCCCGGGAAGATCGCGGTGTCGATGTACGACGCCTCGGACCCGGCCGGAGCGCCGGTGTTGAGAGCCGAAGGCCCGATCCCGCTCGTCTTGTAGACCGGCGTGTTCGCGCCGATCCCGACGCCGGTCGCGATCATCGGGTTCGCCTGGCCGGCCGGCAACGCCGGCACGACGGTCCCGGGCTTCGGCGGTCTGGGCTTGTCCCACCAGCCGGCCGCAGTACCGGCACCTGCTGTGAACGACACCACCAACGCCACAGCCCCAACAAGCAGTCGTGTTCTCATCGGCTCGCCACCACCCGGTCGTGCAACGCGGTCACCGTCGCCCGCGCCGACGTGATCGCGCCGTGCTGCCAGGCGATGACGTGGGACAGATGGTCCCCGGCGAAGTAAATGTTGCCGGTGGCATCGAGCAGCCGGGCGTAGATCCCGTCGGTCTGGGACGGCCAGCTGACCCAGGACGCCTCGGAGTACTTGGTGCCCAGCCAGTTCACCGAGAACGCCGCCTTCACGTCCTTGGTGTACACGTCACCGTGCATCTTGGCGCCTTGCATCAGCGCGCGCTCCAGACGCGCCGCCGGAGTCAGAGCGCCGTACGCGTTCGCGTTCGCGCCGGTGTTGTAGTAGCCGATCACGGTCCCGCGCTCGCCGTGGAAGTTGTACGACGGGTACCAGGTGTTGACCGTGTCGAGGCTGCTGTTGGTGATGCCGCCGTAGATCTTGTGGTCTTCCTCCCACCAGCGCCGGCCGTACTCGATGCCGATCTTGCCGGCGTTCGTCGGTCGTGCGTACTTGAGGGCCTCGATGATCGGCGCGGGCAGGTTGGACGGGACCTTCGCGGCCAGGTGCGGCGGCAGGGTGCAGATGGCGTAGTCCGCGGTGATCATCCGGGTCCGCGTCCCGTCCTTGTACGTGACCTCGACGCCGGAGCCGGTGTTCTTCAACCCGGTCACCTCCGCGCCGTACCGGATCTTGTCCTTGCCGATCGCGCGCTCGAACGCGTACGGGATCCGGTCCATGCCGCCGACCGGCTGGAACATCATCATCGCCTGGTCCCAGCCGAACTCGAACGAGAAGTAGTTCCCGACGCCGCTGGCGAACACATCACTCAGTGCGTACGGCGGGGCCGTCGTACCGCCCTCCAACCCGGCGCCCGGCTCGACGGTGTAGCCACGGCGGCCGTCGGTCCCGGTGTACGCGAAGCCGGCCGCCTTGTTCCCGATCGAGCCGAAGCTGCCGAGGAACCCGATCAGCGCTTCCTTATCGGCCGCGGTCAGCCGGCCGTCGAGCGCACCCTGGTCGGTGGCAGTGGCGAGCAACTCGGCGACGTAGCCGTACACGTCAGCCTTGGCGGTGCGATGCCGGATCGCCTTGTTCGACAGGGCAGTCGAGCCCTCGCGGTACAGGTATGCGTCGGCGTTCTGGTTGACGAACGGCTCGATCGCGACGCCGAGCTCGCGGCAGTACTCGAGCGTCACGTGGTGCTGCGGCAGCCGCGCCGGCCCGGCGTTCATGTACTGACCGGGCGAGAACGTCGCACGCTGGGTGTTGCCGGCCAGGTCGGTCTCCACGGTTCCGCCACGGACGGTCCAGTTGCGACCGCCCGGACGATTGCGGGCCTCCAGCAGGGTGACCTTGTAACCCGCCTTCAGGAGCTCGTACGCCGAGGTCAGTCCGGCGATCCCGGCGCCGAGGACGACGATGTGCTTGGCGCCGCGGCCGGTCAGGTCGGCCCGCGACGGAGCGGCGTACGCGGGAGTCTCGGCGACACTCGTGAGGCCGAGCGCCGACATCGTGGAGTACAGAACCCCCGCCCCACCGGTGATCCCGACCTGCTGCAGGAACTGACGTCTGGTCTGCGCCATACCTTCTCCTCACTGGGCAACTCACTGGGCGTTTGAGATTGCTGACCAGAAAGTTAAGGAGACGGTGTTGTCACGGCATGTCAGGAGCGTAAAGAGTTAACGCTCGTACCGACAGGTATGTTTCCACTTAACGAACATGTCAGCCCAGCCGCGCGTGCTCTACGCTGCGTCGGCTACTGGCCGGCGAGCTTGGCGACGACTGGGGCGAGGGTGTCGGCGAAGTTGGCGCCGATGACGAAGTACGAGAAGCCGATCTCCTCGCGGCGGCGTTGGATTTCTTCGGCGGCTGCCGCGGGGTCGCTGGGGAGTATGACGAGGGAGTCGGCCGCGCGGAGAGCTGCGGTGTCGAGGTTGGGAGCCGCCATGAATGGAGAGACACCGTGACCGACGGCGGCGACGTGCTGGGCCAGCTCGATGTCGCGGCGGCCGGCAAAGTCACGCACACGCTTCGTGGTTTCGACCCGATCGTCGTCCGCCGCGAGTACGAAGGTGACACCGTCGGCGACTTCCAGCGCCAAGGCCTGCGACTTCGGTCCGCTCACCGCCATGACGACCGGCGTGTGCAGATCGGGGCCGTCGAACTCACGCAGGGCGGCCACGGTCTCGCGCATCCTGGCGCGACGCTCAGTCTGGGAGACGGCAGGCAGTCCCAGTTCGACCTCGATCCCGGGTCGGCCGGCGCCGATACCCATTT
Source organism: Kribbella pratensis (assembly GCF_004365355.1). Taxonomy (GTDB): domain Bacteria; phylum Actinomycetota; class Actinomycetes; order Propionibacteriales; family Kribbellaceae; genus Kribbella. Next base: position 3,152,186 of record NZ_SODP01000001.1, read on the forward strand.
CGAAGCGGCCGTCGGTGAGTACTGAGAGCGAGTGGGCCTCCCACGCGGTACTCCGTGATTCGCGCAGAGCGGCGGCATAGACCCAGGAGCCAATCCGCACGTCAGCGAGCGCGGCCGCGGTTGCCAGCGTGGGCCCAAGTGCCGGCTGCCAGGTAGGAACGTCGGGCATCAGCAACGTCGAGTAGCCGCTGTCGGCGATGCGGCGTACTCGGTCTCGCCACGTCGCTAAGTCAGAAACGATCGGCGCGACGACCCCGAATCGGAATGGTCTGGTTGCTCGCCCGGCCCGGTCGTTCATCGTGGTTCTCCTTCGAGTCTTAGATCCTGTTAGGTCCGCTTGCTCTCTCCACGAACCCGCCACCCACGATCCGACAACTCGATCGGAGTTCAATCGCCCATCAGCCGAGGACCCGCATGGCCGGCGAGGCACAGCCACCGGTCAGACTCGCGCACCCAGGTCTGCGTCATAGGCATCGTGAAGGTCTCGGGCTGACCTGTGCCGACGTCCACCCGATCAGTCACGATGCACCTCAAGACAGCCGTGTCACCTACGACGCGTACGTCGGGATCGTGCAGCACCTGGCCGTACCACTTGTTCGAGCCGCCCCGGTTCGAGTCGAGATACGACTCCAGATCGAACCAGTCACCCTTGTGCGACACCCAGCAGAAGCTGGGATGCAGAAGCTCTCGAAGGCTGTGCTCATCACGACTTGCCATCGCCTCGGCACGGCCGATCGCCGCAGCAAGAACATCGTCCGCGTCCGTCACAAAGGGCATCTAAACGCGCCGCAGGGACCCGGGCAACGACGCCAGATCAATCGTCGCAGTGAACAAGTCACCGCAGGGCTAGCTGGAATCGGTCGCCGAGCTGCTCGAGGCGGTCGACCGATTCGTTCGCGAAAACGATCCTGAGGAAGTGCTGTCCGCTGGGTCCCCAGCCGTCCATGGGCGTGGCCGCCACCTGCGCCCGGTGGAAGAGCGCGTGGCTCAGCTCGGACGGACTGAGTCCGAGTGGTCTGGTGTCCAGAAGCATCGACCAGCCGCCTTGGGGACGGATGACCGGGTATGAGGCCAGTTGGGTCAGCACTGTGTCGCTGCGGCGTCGCCATTCAGCGGTTGCCGTCGCTACGTCGGCATCCGCGTCGACAGCGTTGAGGGCAGCTGCGACGGCGTTCTGGGCCAAGCCGACCTGGCAGACGACGTTCGTCATCCCGACCAGCCGGATGTCCCCGATGATGTCGGCGGGACCGACGACCCAGCCGACGCGCCAACCGATCAGTCGCAACTCTTTCGAAGCTGAGCCGACGGTGATGGTCCGCGGTACCAGAGCCTCATGTGTGGCGGGATGACTGGGCCCGAGGCCGTCGAACCGCAGCCGCTCCATGGCGGCGTCGTAGATCAACCAGGCGTCGTACCGCTCGCAAGCAGCCGCAAGAGCGGACCAGTGAGTGTCGTCCAGCACCAGGCCTGTAGGCATGGCCGGGCCCATCATCAAAACAGCCGCCGTCTGCGGTCCGACCGCGTCGGCAAGTCGCTCGGGATCCACCGTCCAGCCGTTCTCCGTCACCTCTGCCGGGACGAAGTGGGGTACGCCGCCAACCAGGCGTACGCGGTTGACCAGACCGGCGTAAATCGGGTCACACAACACGACCTCCTGGCCGGGCTCCACAGTGGCGAGCAAGGTGTTGAGGATCCCGTTCAGCCCGCCGGCGACGCTGACGCATTCGGTATCAGGGTCGTAGTTACGTCGGGCGATCCGGCCGACGTGTGCCGCAGCGGCCGTGCGCAACGAGCGATGGCCCTGGAATGGCAGGTAGCTGTTGGCTGCATCGTCGTCGATCGCGGCCCGGGTGGCGGCGAGCGCAACCTCAGGCGGCCGGAGGTCGGTGTCGAGATTCTCCAGACGCAGGAACGATGGATCGCCGGTGGCGTCGGCTGAGTCGCCCACCACGTCGACCCCGATCCCAGGGATCTCCCGAAGTCTGCTCACCGTCATGGCACTCCCCCATCGTGTTCTATCTACTGGTACGTCGATAGCAGTATCCTGATACACATGAACTCGACGCAAGTGGTCGGCGATGCCGTGCACCGATTGCGTACCGAGGCCGGGATTTCCTTGGCCACGCTCGCGCAAGCCTGCGGTGTCAGCAAGACAACGCTGCACGGCATCGAGCAGGGCCGAGGCAATCCGACGTTGAGTACGTTGTGGTCCCTCGCGACCGCCCTGCAGGTTCCGCTCGGTGAACTCCTGGAAGCGCCGGCCCGCGGTCCAGAAGTCGTCCGCGCCGACGACCACCAGCGACCGCGCGTCGAGGGCGACGCAGTCAGCGCTCGCCTGCTCCACCGCGTGAAACTGCGCGGAACTGTCGAGGTCTATGACATTGACGTGTCACAGTCACAGCAGGAGTCAGCACCGCACCTGCCGGGCGTACAGGAGTGCCTGGTGCTCACTCGCGGGCGGATCAGCGTGGGACCAGCCGATGCGCCTCCAGAGCTGTCCGAGGGCGATTCCATCCTCTTCGACGCCTCACGCACGCACGTGTACCAAGGGCACGACCAGGACAATCACGCCGTACTGCTGATGTTCCACGCCGAGGGGTGATTGACCGGCCGAGCTGACTCAGAACTTTCAGGTCTGTTTCGGTGACCGGAAGCTGTCGCAGCCGTCGATCAGCCCGAGCGTCCGAACTCTCTCCAAGTTTGGTGGACGCCGTCCACGTTCGTCAGCTTAGTGGACGATGTCCACGCCGTTATGCTGTCGGCATGGACGAAGGGGCGACAGAGCAAACACCACGACGGCAGCGTCGGCGGGGCGACGTTCGCGCGGGACTCGTCGCGGCTGGAGTTGAGCTCGCACGTGCTGGTGGCCCCGATGCCGTCGTACTGCGAGAAGCCACGCGGATCGTCGGCGTCGTACCCAATGCCGCCTACCGACACTTCGCCGATCGCGACGAACTACTCGCCGCGGTCTGCACCGCCGCGATGAAGGAACTCGCTGACCGCATGGCCGCCGGCATCGCGCGCGTCCGCGGCAAACGCGGCAACCCCGCCGCAGCCCAGCGTCGACTGGGCGCGATCGGCACCGCCTACCTGCGGTTCGCCCAAGACGAGCCCGGCCTGTTCGCAACCGCATTCGCCCTACCACAGCAGCACACGTACGCGGCCCGCGACGAACCGGACCGCAGCCCACTCGGACTACTGCGCGACGCCCTCGACGAACTTGTCGAAGCCGGCGCCCTGGACCCACAACGACGCGTCGGCATCGAATACCCCATCTGGGCGCTCGTCCACGGCACCGCCGTCCTCACCGGACAAGGCCCACTCCGCGACGTCCCCGCCGCCCAACTCCGCCGCATCGAGTCCCTCAATCTCAACTTCGTGGGCGACAGCCTCACCTGACCCACCCCAGCTCAGATCCGACACGGCGGCCGAACGTCGTTCGACCTGTCAGCGGGTCGTGCCGGCGCGGCGTTTGTTGTAGATGTCGAAGGCGACGGCCAGTAGGAGCACCAGGCCCTTGACGACGGACTGGGTTGACTGGTCGACGCCCATCAGCTGCATGCCGTTGCTCATTACCGCCATGATCAAGCCGCCGACCATCGCACCGACCACCGTGCCGACACCGCCCGCGACGGCCGCGCCGCCGATGAATGCTGCCGCGATCGCGTCCAGCTCGAACATGTTGCCGGCGGCGGGTTGTGCGCCGTTGGAGCGGGACGAGTAGATGACGCCGGCGATGCCGGCCAGGAATCCCATGTTGACGAAGATCCAGAAGTTGACCTTTCGCACCTTCACGCCGGACAGCATCGCGGCCGGCAGGTTGCCGCCGATCGCGTAGATCTGGCGGCCGAACACGGTGTTCTTGGTCATCAACCCGTACGCCGCCACCAGCACCCCGAGCACGATCAGCACGATCGGCAGGCCGCGGGCGTGGGCAAGCTGCCAGGCGAAGTACATGACGACAGCGGCAACGACCAGCACCCGGGCGACGAACAGCGGGAACGACTCGACCGGCTGCTCGTAGCGGATTCGCGCCAGCCGGGTGCGGAACACGCCGACCGCGTACCCGGCGACCGCGATCGCCGCGATCAGCAGCGTGAACGCGTCGTAGCCCTGCCCGCCCATCAGCCCGTTCAGGAAGCCGCTGGCAACCTTCTGGTACTGCGCCGGGAACGGCGACAGCGAGACGTTGTCCAGGACCTCCAGGGTCAGGCCCCTGAACAGCAACATGCCGGCCAGCGTCACGATGAAGGCCGGCATGCCGACGTACGCCACCCAGAAGCCCTGCCACGCGCCGACCGCCGTACCGACCGCCACGGCCGCCACGATGCCGATCCACCACGGCTGGTCGTGCTGAATGACCAGTACGGCGGAGACCGCGCCGGTCAACGCGACGATCGACCCGACCGACAGGTCGATGTGACCGGCAATGATCAGGATCACCATGCCGATCGCCAGCACCAGGATGTACGAGTACTGGAGCACGATGTTGGTGATGTTGCCCGGGCTGAGCAGGACACCGTGGGTGAGCGAGGCGAAGAGCGCGACGATCACGATGAACGCGATGTAGATGCCGCTCTGCCGGAGGTTGCGCATGACCAGGGTCAGCGGATCGCTGGTGCCGATGTGCAGTGCGGCCGAGGACGTGCTCTCGGTCTGTTCTGCCGGAGCGGAAGGTTTGGTGCTGGTCATCCGGCGAGCTCCTTCTCCATCGTCATCAGCGCCATCAGGCTCTCCTGAGTGGCCTGGCCCACCGGCAGCTCGCCGGTGATCCGGCCGGCCGACAAGGTGTAGATCCGGTCGCACATCCCCAACAACTCGGGAAGTTCGGAGGAGATCACGACGACCGCCTTTCCCTGCGCCACCAGCCGGTTGATGATCGTGTAGATCTCGAACTTGGCGCCCACGTCGATACCGCGGGTGGGCTCGTCCAGGATCAGCACGTCCGGGTCGGTGAACAGCCACTTGGACAGCACAACCTTCTGCTGGTTGCCGCCGGACAGCGTGCCGACGACGTCCAGGACCGTGCGGGTCTTGATGTTCAGGTCGCGCCGGCCCTGCTCGGCGACCTTGATCTCCTCGTTGCCGTTGACCCACCCGGCCCGGGCCAGCTTGCCGAGCCCCGCGGCCGAGATGTTGGCCCGTACGTCGGCGATCAGGTTCAGTCCGTACCGCTTGCGATCCTCGGTGGCGTAGGCGATGCCATGCTGGATCGCCTCGGCCACCGTCCGGGCCCGGACCTCGCGGCCGTGCAGATACAGCCGGCCGCTGATATTGCGTCCGTACGAACGCCCGAAGACGCTCATCGCAAGCTCGGTCCGTCCGGCGCCCATCAGACCGGCGATGCCGACCACCTCACCGGCCCGCACCGTGAGCGACGCGCCGTCGACGACCTTGCGCGGCTGGACCGGGTGCCACACCGTCCAGTCCTCGATCCGCAGTACCTCCGCACCCGGCGCGGAATCCCGGTCCGGGTAGAAGCTCTCGAGGTCCCGGCCGACCATGCCGCGGATGATCCGCTCCTGCGTGACGTCCCCGGACGCCATGTCGAGCGTCTCGACGGTACGGCCGTCGCGGATCACCGTCGTCGAGTCGGCGATCGCGGTGATCTCGCTCAGCTTGTGCGAGATCATGATGCAGGTGATCCCGCGGTCGCGCAGCCGTCGGAGCAGATCGAGCAGGTGCGCCGAGTCGACGTCGTTCAGGGCGGCCGTCGGTTCGTCGAGAATCAGCAGCCGGACGTCCTTCGACAACGCCTTCGCGATCTCCACCAACTGCTGCTTGCCGACCCCGAGCTGGATGACCGGGGCGACCGGGTTCTCGTCCAGCCCGACCGAGGCCAGCAGGCCGCGGGCGTCGGCGTTGGTCCGGTTCCAGTCGATCAGGCCACCGCGGCCCCGGCGCTCGTTCCCGAGGAAGATGTTCTCCGCGACCGACAGGTACGGCACCAGCGCCAGCTCCTGGTGGATGATCACGATGCCGACGGCCTCGCTGTCGCGGATGCCGGCAAAGTGCACCGGCCGCCCGTCGAACCTGATCTCGCCGTCGTAGGCGCCGGCCGGGTAGACGCCGGACAGCACCTTCATCAGCGTTGATTTGCCGGCGCCGTTCTCACCGCAGATCGCATGGATCTCCCCGCGCCGGACCACCAGCGACACATCCTCGAGCGCCGTGACGCCAGGGAACCTCTTCGTGATCCCTCGCATCTCGAGCAGTACGTCGTCCACCGGCCGGGACCGCCCGTCACTTCGCCTGGCCGGCAGCGACCTCGGCGGCCGTGTAGTAGCCAGAAGCAACGAGTTCCTTCTGGATGTCCGGCTTGAAGACGGTCTGGATCGGCAGCAGGTACGCCGGGACCACCTTCACGCCGTTGTCGTACGACTTGGTGTCGTTCGCCTCCGGCTGCTTCTTCTGCAGGAACGCCACCGACGCGTTGCCGGCCTGCTCGGCCAGCAACCGGGTGTCCTTGAAGATCGTCGAGCTCTGTACGCCGGTGTTGATGAGCTTGACCGACGCGATCTCGGCGTCCTGGCCGGTGATCGCCGGGATCGGGTTCGCCGCCGTGCCGTAGCCCACGTTCTGCAGGGCGGTGATGATGCCGCGCGAGATTCCGTCGTACGGCGAGAGCACGCCGTTGACCTTGGCGCCGTCGTTGTAGCTCGAGGTCAGCAGGTCCTCCATGCGCTTCTGCGCCGCTTCCTGCTGCCACCGCAGGATCGCGACCTGCTCCATCTTGGTCTGCTTCGACTTGACGACCAGCGAGCCGTTGTCGAAGTACGGCTTCAACGTGTCCATGGCGCCGTTGAAGAAGAAATGGGTGTTGTTGTCGTCCAGCGAGCCGGCGAAGACCTCGATGTTGAACGGTCCGGTCTTGGTTCCCTTCGAGCCGTCCGCATTCTCCAGACCGAGGCCGCGCAGGAGTGCCTTGGCCTGGGCCACCCCGACTTTGTAATTGTCGAAGCTGACGTAGAAGTCGACATTCTGGCTGCCGCGGATCAACCGGTCGTAGGCGATCACCGGGATCTTCTTGTCGGCCGCGGCCTGCAGCTGACTGCTGAGCGCGGTGCCGTCGATGGCCGCGATGATGAGTACGTCGGCGCCCTGGGTGATCATCTGGTCGACCTGCTGGGACTGGGTCGGGATGTCGTCGTTCGCGTACTGCAGATCGACCTTGTATCCCTTGGCTTCGAGCTTCTCCTTCACCGCCTTACCGTCCGCGATCCAGCGCTCCGACGTCTGCGTCGGCATCGAGACGCCGATGGTCAGGTCACCCGGCTGCTGACTTGCGGTGTCAGTGGTCCCGCCTGCTCCCTGTCCGCCGCAGGCCGCGAGGCCGAGCACCAGCAGAGCGCCACTCAGGGTGGCAATAAACCTCTTCTTCACAGGACTCGCCCCTTCCGGCCCCGATGTCCGTCCCCATTTAGTGGCCCCACATCGGACTGTTAGCGCTCACATGTTGGCGTCGCCAAACCCATCGGTCAAGACTTCAGCAGCTAATGGTCGCGTTAACAATTCCGCGACGTCGCGGCATTTGACCCATCCGGCCCGGACCTGACAGTGCGACCATCGGTGCATGGGATTCACTTCCACGGCGGTTGCCGGCACGCCCATCCTGGACATCACCTTCGAGCAGGCCGGACCGGCTGACGGCGTACCGGTCATCCTGTTGCACGGGTTCCCGTACGACGTCCGTTCGTACGACGAGGTCGTGGCGCCACTGGTAGCGCAGGGCGCGCGCGTACTGGCGCCGTACCTCCGCGGCTTCGGGCCGACCACCTTCCGCGATCCGGCCACGCCGCGCTCGGGGCAGCAGGCCGCGCTGGGGCAGGATCTCGTCGACTTCATGGACGTGCTCGGCCTCGAGTCCGCCGTGCTGGCAGGTTACGACTGGGGCGGCAGAGCCGCGTGCATCACTGCGGCCCTGCTTCCCCAGCGGGTCAGGGGACTCGTGACCGTCGACGGATACAACATCCAGAACATCGCGGCTGCGAACGAGCCCACTCTCCCCGAGTGGGAGAGCATGCTCTGGTACCAGTACTACTTCCACTCCGAGCGCGGACGGCATGGTCTCGAGCAGCATCGCGAAGAGCTTTGCTCGCTGCTGTGGCGCACGTGGTCACCGACCTGGACGGAAGCAGGCGAAGCCTTTGCCGCAAGCGCATCGAGCGTGCACAACCCAGACTTCGTGGACGTGGTCATCCACTCCTACCGTCACCGGTTCGGCCTGGCCGACGGCGACTCTCGCTACCAGCGGACCGAGGAGCTGCTCGCGGAGCAACCACCGATCACCGTCCCGACCGTGATGGTGGAGAGCGGTGCCGACGGGCTGCTCGGACCGGGTCCCGCAGCCGACCGGGACCACTTCACCGGCCCCTACGAACATCTCATCCTCGAGGATGTGGGACACAATCCCCCGCAGGAGGCACCCGACCGCTTCGCCGCTGCGGTCCTGAGTCTCCTATGAGACTCAGCCCTTTGCCGTTACGAAGCGGTGCTCAGGTGAGTACTGCGAAGGCCCGGATGTCGGCGGCGAGGAGATCGGGTTCCTCGGTCGCGGCGAAGTGACCGCCGCGAGGCATCCGCGTGTAGTGCACGACGTTGTAGTTGCGCTCGGCCCATTTCCGCGGCGGCTGGACGAGATCGGCGGGAAACACGGCCAGTCCGGTCGGCACCGATACCTGCACGGGGCCGGGCGGGTAGTGCTTGTGTTCCCAGTACGGCCTGAAGCTCGCCGCGATCGCCCCGGTGAACCAGTACAGGCTCGCCTGGGTGAGGATCAGGTCCTCCCCGAGACCGGAGAGCTGGTCGCCGTGATCGGTCCAGGCGCGGTACTTCTCCAGCAGCCAGGCGAGCAGCCCCACCGGGGAATCGTTGAGCGCATAGGCCGGTGTGAGCGGGCGGGTGCGCTGCAGGTGTTCGTAGCCGCCTTCCTCGGCGTACCACTGCTCGCCCTGAGCGACGTACGCCGCCTCGTCCTCGGTCGGTCGGGACTGGTCGCCGGGGTCGGCCACGGCCAGCACATGAATGCCGGCGACAGCCTCCGGGTGCGCCTGGCCGAGCCGTGCGCTGATACCAGCCCCGAGATCGCCGCCGTGTGCGAGATACCGGGTGAAGCCGAGCCCGGTCATCAGCCCGTGCCAGAGTTCATGCGTCGGGGTGCCAGGTAACGTCGCCTGCTCCGGCGTGAACGGAAACCCCGGCAGAGACGGCACCACGACGGTGAACGCGCGGGCACCAGCGTCGCCGTACTCGCTCGGACGCGCCAGCCGCTTGGCCAGCTCCACCTCTTCGAGAAACGTACTCGGCCATCCATGGGTCAGAACGATCGGCACCGCGTCGGCCGTCTCCCCGTCGAAACGCAGATAGTGCACGGGCACGCCGGTGACCATTGCCCGATGCGAAGGCAGCGCGTTGATCGCTGCCTCCTGAGCACGCCAGTCGAACCCGTCCGCCCAGAACTCAGCGAGCCTGCGAAGCTCCCCCGGCTCCGTCCCCGCTCCCCAGCCCGTCATCGGCCAGGGCCGCGGCCACCTAGTGGCCCGGATCCGGCGCCGCAACTCGTCCAACTCCGAATCCGGCACGGCTATCAACGGGTCCGGCATACGAACTCTCCTTCATAAGGATGGGAGAAAGCCCGTCGGTACAGCGTCGGTGAGATGCCGAGGGTTGCGCGCATGTGTTGGCGCAGGGAGTTCCCGGTGGCGAAGCCGGCGCGATGAGCCACGACATCGACGGGCAGGTCGGTGGACTCGAGCAGCTCCTGCGCCAGCCGAAGGCGCTGCATGGTCAACCATTGCAGAGGTGCCATGCCCACTTCCTCGCGAAATCTGCGGGTGAAGGTCCGCAGGCTCATCTGGGCGTGGGAGGCCAATTGCTTCAGGGACAGAGATTCCTGAAGGTTCTCGACGGCCCACATCCGCGTGCCGCTCGTCGAAGCCTGCGTCGGTCCCGGCACGGGATGCTCGATGTACTGCGCCTGTCCACCCTCGCGCCACGGCGGTACAACACACAGACGCGCAACCCGATTGGCAACCGTCGACCCATGGTCGCGGCGCACAAGGTGCAAGCACAGATCGATGCCCGCGGCAACACCTGCCGACGTCAGCACGTCTCCGTCGTCGACGAACAGAACCTTCGGGTCGACGTGAACCCGCGGGAACACCTGCTGCAGGTTCTCCACCTCGCTCCAGTGCGTGGTAGCCGAGCGCCCGTCGAGGATCCCCGCAGCTGCCAAGACGTAGGCCGCGGTGCATAACGAGGCGATCCTTGCCTGCGGCCGAATCAGCTCCAAGGCAGCCGAAACCTCGGGCGTCAGCGGTTCACCGCTGCGCAGGTTCCCAAGACGCTGGGTCGGCGGGACAACCACCGTGTCGGCGGTCGCGAGCGCTTCTGGACCGCTGGCCGGCTGCACCGTCAGCTCCGACTCCGTGGTTATCGGGCCGCCGTCGACGCTGCAGATCACCACCTCGTACAACGCCCGCCCGTTCTCGTCCGTAGCACTGCCGAAGATTCGCGAGGGAATGCCCAATTCGAAGGTCAGTACGCCGTCCAGAGCCAGCACCACCACACGATGCGGACGACCTGGGGCCATGGCCCGATTCTGTCACATGGTGACCAGAAGGCCATGGCCTCGGGGACCGGCGCACCCGCAGGCTGTGACTTGGAACGACGGAAAGGGAGAGAAGACTGATGAGTGCCTCGATGCGGGCGATCAGCCCACAGGCATGGGGACCGCCGGAAGTCCTGGTCGAAGTCGAGGTGGCGCGCCCTGAGCCCGGACCGACGGAGATCCTGGTTCGCGTCCACGCCGCAGGGGTGAACGCCACGGACTGGAAGGCTCGCGCGCACGGCGGCCTGAGGCTGTGGGAAGACCCACCGATACTCGGCCATGACGTGTCGGGCGTCGTCGAGGCTGTGGGCCTGGGTGTGACGCTCTACAAGCCAGGAGACGAAGTCTTCGGAATGCCGCGATTCCCCCGCCAGGCAGGCGCGTACGCGGAGTACGTCACGGCACCCGCCCGGCAGTTCGCTCGCAAGCCGAGCTCGCTCAGCCACGTCGAAGCCGCCGCTCTGCCGCTGACGGGTCTGACTGCCTGGCAATCATTGACGGAAACGGCCAAGCTACGACCTGGCCAGCGAGTTCTCGTCCACGGCGCGGCCGGCGGTTTCGGACACGTGGCCGTTCAGGTCGCCAAAGCGCTCGGCGCCTTCGTGATCGGCACAGCCCGGGCATCAAAGCACCCGTTCCTGCGGAAACTGGGCATCGACGAGGTTGTCGACTACACCGCGGTTGACTTCACCGAAGTGCTTCGCGATATCGACGTCGTACTCGATCCGATCGGTGGCGACAATTCGCGTCGATCGCTCCACGTGATCCGTCGCGGCGGAACTCTCATCTCGCTCGCTGGGGCGGACGACGTACCTTCGGTCGAGGAAGCGGGAGCGCGCGGAGTCTCGTCAGGCTTCACCCTGGTCGAACCGGACTACGCGGGTATGTCGGCGATCGCCGACCTCGTGCGAACAGGCAAACTCCGGCCCGAGATCGACGCCGTCTTCCCACTGGAGCAAGCCGCAGAGGCACACCGTCGCGGCGAACGAGGAGGCAACACCGGCAAGATCGTCCTCCGCATTCGATGACCCGGAACGCACGAGGCGCCGCTTGACGCGACGCCCCGCGCGAGGTGAATCTCGGTCGGTCTACGCGGCGATCTCGTAGTTGAGGAACGTGAGTCCCACGCCGATATTCCGTACGCCGACGAGGCGAAGCGGCAGCTTGTCGTCGATGCCGTCGAACAGGCGCTCACCGCGTCCGAGCACGACAGGGAAGACGAACAGACGTAGCTCGTCGACCAGGCCGTGCTCGATGAGAGTGCGCACCAACTGATAGCTGGCGTACACGACAATCTCCCCCTCGACCTCCTGCTTGACCTTGGCGACCTCCGCCACGACGTCACCGCTCAGTACTGCGCCCGCACCCCAGCGAGGCTGTTCGAGAGTCGTCGACACGACGTACTTGGGCATGGTGTTCAGCTTGTCGGCCCATTCGCCGGAACGGTCGAGCCACCGCGAGGCGAACCACTCGTCGCTGCGCCGGCCGAGAAGCAGCGCCTCGGCGCGAAGGGCCTCATCGGTAAGGATCTCCGCCCATGCATCACGGTCCTCGCCGGTGAACTGGTCGAACCAGCCGCCCAGCTTGAAGCCTTCCTGACCGTCCGGATCCTGAACGACACCATCGAGCGAGACGTTCGTCGAAACCACGATCTTTCCCATTGCAGCTATCTCCTTGGTTCGGTTTGCGTTGGTGGAGCAGACACCGAACCGATCAGGAAATGAGCGCTACCGTCGTGGACGATCAACAGCACGACCCCACCGAAGCCTGACTACGCCTGCCGGGCGTAGCGATCGAACGGCCAGGGGTCGTGGGCCGAGAACACATCGACCTCGTCGCGGTGGTCGCGGATCAGTTCACGAAGCCTTGCATGGTTGGCGAGCCGCAGCGGGCGGTCGGTCTCCGTGAGCTCCTCCAGCGCCTCCCAGCCCGGCAGGTTCCATCGGTTCTCCGGGTCAATCTCGCCGTGATGGTAGAAGGCATCGCCGGCATGCAGCAGCCACCTGCCGGTATCGCGGACCGCTACGGCGCAATGCCCCTCGGTGTGCCCAGCGAGCGGGATCAACTTGATCTCCTCCGGCAGACCGTCCAACTCCAGTGCGTCAAACCCGAACCAGGAATCGCCCTTCTGGTCGTTGTACGTGACCCAGTGCGGCCGGTGGGCCCAGTGCGCCGGCCGGCGACGAACGGTGTGTTCCGGGTGCAGATTGGTGGCCGCCATCCCCACCCGAAACTCCACGTCGTGCAGGTGGACCTTCGCCTCCGGGAAGTCGACCAACCCGCCGGTGTGGTCAAGGTCGAGGTGCGTGAGCACGATGTGTCGTACGTCGTCGGCACGGTAACCGAGCCTCTCGACCTGGCGTACGGCGATCTCCGACGGGTCGAGCACGGGTTCGGCCCGTTGCAGGAACGTCTGCCCGAGAGTTTCCTCGCTGCGGGCGATGTCCGCCGTACCGAAGCCCGCATCGACGAGCACCAGACCCGCGGTGTCCGTCTCGATGAGAAGGCAATGATTGACGACCCGCGCCGGCGCCAGCCCAGCACTCTCCGGGGGATTGACCTCGCGCATCGAACCGCAGTTGAGGTGATGAACCTTCACAACCTACTCCTTAGCTTACGTCCGTTCACTTTTAGAGAACGATTGTTAGCTTAAGACTGTTGTTGTGTTCTTGGCAACCGATCGTTCGTTAGTGATAGGCGAACGATCGTCAGGTTAGGATCTGCTGTATGAGCCCTCGCAAGTCCGTCGTCGAAGCAGCCGCCACTCGCACCCGGATCATCGAGCGCGCTCTGACTCTCGGAGCTGTCAACGGCCTCGAGGGACTCACCATCGGTCACCTCGCGACCGACCTCGGAATGAGCAAAGCCGGTGTGATCGGTCATTTCGGCACCAAGGAGGCGCTCCAACTGGCAGTCGTCGACGAGGCAGTGGAGCGCTTCCGAGCCCGAGTGCCGGGCCACGCCCTCGGCGCGCGTCCCGGCCTCGAGCGGTTGTCGCGCGCATTCGAGGAGTGGATCGCTTACATGACGGAAGACGAAGAGCACCGCGGCTGCTTCCTGACCTCCGTCGCCATGGAGTACGACGAACGACCGGGCCCGATCCGCGACGTGATCCTGACCGCCCTCGCGCGCTGGACCGACTATGTGACAGCCGAACTGGACGAGGCCGTCACGGCAGGCGAACTCCCCCACGACACCGACATCCCTCAACTCGTTTTCGAACTCGGCGGCATCGCACTAGCGGTACAGCAAGCCATCCTGCTGAACCGCGACCCATCGGCCGCCGACCGAGGCCGCCGAGCAATCCGCCGCATCCTGAACAAGCCGACGCCCCAAGTCCTCGGCAGCTGACGAGGGAACCATCTGGTGCACTGAGGATGGCTAGCTTCGGTGACATGAGAATCGCAACTCTTGGATCCGGGCTGATGACCGCAGCCTTGGTACCACACTGGATCGCGGCCGGACACGACGTGCTGATCGGTGGCCGAAGCATCGAGCATGCCCGCTCTCTGGCCCGTCGGCTCGATGTGAAGGCCGGCTCGCTGGCCGACGCAGCTGCGTTCGGCGAAGTCGCCCTCCTGGCCGTGCGGAGCGAAGGTCTTGCCGAAGTGATCGCGGATTCCGGCGCGTCCTCAGGCCTGCTGGAAGGCAAGGTCGTCATCGATTGCGGCAACGCTGTCTACCTGCCGGACTTCTCTCAGGTCCGCTGGGACGGTCGATCCCTTGCCGAACAGTTCGAGTTCCAGGCTCCGGGTAGTCGCGTGGTCAAAGCCTTCAATCTGTGCCACGCCGATGTGTGGCGGACTCCGACGACGTACGGCGGCCATCGGCTGAAGGTCCCGTTCTGCGGCGAGCAGGGCGCGAAGCAGATCGTGGCGCCGCTCATCGAAGCAGTCGGAGTGGAGCCGTTCGACATCGGCGATCTCAGCCAGGCCAGGCATCTGGAGGCGATGGCGATCGTCATGATCAGGGCCCTACGCAACGGACTTCCGGTCCGCTCGGCGCTGAATCTCATCCCGTCCGACGCCTGACTCTGCACGACGACGTGCAGCAGCCTCACCGAGCGACGGACTGCGCGTCCAGCAACTCGTCGGTGTGCTCCTCGGCCCAGCGGACGAGCGCTCCGATGGGGTCGAGGAGGCTGCGCCCCAGCTCCGTGAGGTGGTAGCGGTGGTCCGCGGGCCGGGCAACCAAGCCGTGGCGCTCGAGGTCGCGCAGGGTCTGGGTGAGCATCTTCTTACTGATGCCACCGATCCGTGCTTGCAGCGCCGTGTAGCGCCGAGGCTGCTCCCCGAGAGCGACCAGGACAACTGCCACCCAGGTATTGCCGATCAGCCCGAGAGTCGTCCGCGCCGGGCAGTCAGACAGAAACACGTCGAAGTTGGACACGAGCTCTCCTATTCATGACCGGACGCCGTGACGCACCGCCCGCAGCGGTGCGTCACCGCCCCAAGCCTCAATCCACGAGGGCGCCGCCGGAAAGGTTGGCGACTGTGGCGGTGATGGCTCCGCCGCGGTCTGAAGCCAGGAATGCAGCCGTTTCGGCGACCTCGGCGAGTGTGGGCAGACGCTTGAGCAGTGCCCCTTGGGCCAACCCGTCTTCGAGGAATTCCTGCACCGACTGATCGCCCGCGGACGCCATTTGCTTGAAGAGATCCTTGGTGTACGAGTCCGATGCAGGCGCATCGACGATGGCGTGTGGACGGATGCAAACGACCCGTACATTGCTCTGCGCCAGCTCCGCAGCCAGGAGCCGGGAGAACGCCTCCTTGCCGGCCGCGCTCACACCATGGCCCAGGATGCCGCCGGCGGCCAGCTTGGCACCCGGCTCCGACAAGGTCAGGATGACGCCCGGACGCTCATGGCCCATGTGGGGTGCCACTGCCTTGCTTGTGATGAACAAACTCCGCAGGAACCCGTCGATCGGCACCATGAACTCCTCCAGCGAGAGGTCCGCCAGCAACGTCCCCTGGTCGTGCATGACACTGACTGCGTTCAGGGCGACGTCGATGCCGCCGGCCGCGGCCGCAATTGCGGCGGCGTGCCGTTCGACCGCGCGCTGATCGAAAACGTCGACTTGCGCAGTCTCGACCGTTCCACCCAACGCGGTGATGTCGCGCGCCACAGCGTCGAGCTTGCTCTGCGTCCGCCCGGCGAGGAACAGTCTCGCTCCCTCGCGGGCGAACACCCGGGCAGTGGCACCACCAATGGCGCCCCCGCCGCCGTAGATCACAGCGCTCTTGCCCTCCAGCATCGGGCGGCTCATGCGGTCTCGTCCTTCGGCATGTCCCAGATGGCCGCGGGAAGAACCGAGCCTGTTTCCAACAGCGACTTGAGGTTGGCAAGCACCGCCGGCCACCCGCTCGACATACGGTCGAACATCGCCCTGTCGGGAAGGTTCTCGTGCGTCACGGTCAGGCGCACGACGTCACCGCTCGGCTCGATGAGAAAGGTAACGACCGACGGCCCGTTGACCCGCTCCTTATCCGGAGCGGTCTCGAAAGTGACAGTGAGCCGCGTGGGCGGCTTCTCCTCGAGCACGGTGCCGACGACGTCGACGACGCCGGACCCGTCGATGCGGCGGTGCTCCCAAGCTGAGCCGACCTGCCAGTCGGACACATTGGAGTGATGCCAGTACTGTGCGGTCACGTCGGCGTCAGTGAGCGCCTTCCATACTTGTTCGGCGCTCGCCCGGATGTACGTGACGTACACGTACGTCGGGATGGTTGTGGCGGTGTCGGTCACCATGTATTCCTCTGCTCGGTCTCTGATGGCACTCAGGGCCGCCAGCCGCGGCGCGTCGTACGCCGAGATCCAGCGCTCCCCGATCTCGTGGATCGGTGCGGGATTGAGGTAGTGCAAGCGCTCCCTCCCCCGCCGTACGACGACGACGAGGCCCGCCTGCACCAACAGATCGAGGTGCTGGGTCGCTGACTGGCGCGCCATGTTCAGACTCGCGCAGAGCTCAGTCAGCGTCTGCCCGCTCTGCCGGCGGAGCCGGTCCAGAAGCGTGCGCCGCGTCGCGTCGGCCATCGCTTTGAACACCGGATCGAGGGCGTCCTGTTGCGTGGTCACCTCTGAATTATGCAGGTATCTACCTGCATAACGCAACAGAGCTCCGAGACGAGCGGGCGCAACTGATGTGGATTCCCTCGTTCAGCCGGACTCACGGTTGCGGTCGATGAAGCTGACGACCGCGGTTGCTATTGCTTCTGGTTGTTGCAGGAACAGCAGGTGGCTGGCGTCGGGGATGTCCGCGTCCGCGCAGTCCGGGAAGTGCCGGTGGAGTAGTTGCCTGCCTTCGGCGAAGAACTGGCCGCTGTTCATACCCCGGACGGAGAGGACCGGAGCTCGGAGTGCTGCGGCTCGTTGTGGATCGAGAGTCCACCGATGTAGCGCAGGTGCCTCAACCCGGTAGTACGTCTCGGTGTCGCGGATGGCCATCGCGAGCGCCTCGGTACCGACCGACCGGATCAAGTCCGGCCACGTCGGACCGCCGAGTGCGGCGAAGGTGGCGGTCACCGCGCCTTCCATGTCCCCGGCTTGGTACAGCTTCATCACCGGCTCCATGCCGCGGGAGAACTCGGCCCAGCTCGGAACCTCCGTCAGGATCGGCTCGAGGAGAACAAGGCTGCGCACCCGCTGCGGCGCCGAGAGCGCAGCTTCGAGCGCAACTGTTGCGCCGTACGAATAACCGAGGATGTGGGCGGACGGCAGGTCGAGCGCATCGAGGAGACCAAGCGCGTCCGCCGCCTGTTCTTCAGTGCTGACCGGTCGTCGCCCACCAGCGCTGCCGCCCAACCCGCGGCGGTGGTAGCGGATGAAGGACAGCGATGCCGCGCGCCGGCTCAGTGCGGTTGTGAGCGGCCGGAGTCCGTCCGCGAGGTTCGATCCGTGGATGAGCAGCATCGGCTCGCCGTGCCCGACCTGTTCGTATTCGATGTCGACACCGTTCACGTGCGTTGTGTTCATGGGCCCTTCTCAGAGGATGGCGGGTGCGGATCGCAGCCGTCCGCACCCGCGGTTCGGACTACTCGCCCGGAAGCAGGCTTGCGACGACCTCGATGTACTGAACGTCCGGCTCCGCCACGAACAACTCGGCCCCCGACGCACGCAGCGCCGGGCCCATGGTGTCCAGATGCGCCTGCCGATCGGATTCGTTCGTGAACGCGTCATAGATCGCGAACGACGTCGGCCCCAACCGCAGCGCGAACCAGACCACCGCCCGGCCCTCCGCCCGGACGATGTCCACGACCTCCTTGAACTTCGCCTCGACGTCGGCGACTCGGTCCGGCTTGGCCTCGACGCGGATGAACAACCCGACGGTCACCATGGCGTCACCTCCTGATCTCTACCGACCGACTTCTGTATCGATCGCTCAGAAAGTACCGTAGTCGACTTTCTGAGCGATCGCTATACAATTGGCGGATGAGAACGGGAAGACCTCGATCCTTCGACCGCGAGCAAGCACTCGAGGCCGCCGTCGACGTCTTCTGGGAGCACGGGTACGACGCGACATCGATCGCGATGCTCACGAAAGCGCTCGGCATCGCAGCCCCCAGCCTGTACGCCGCGTTCGGCGACAAGCAGACTCTCTTCCTCGAGGCCCTCGACCGCTACCTGAGCAGCTACGGGGCTTTCACCAAACGAGCGCTGGCCGAGGAACCGCAGGCCCGGCAGGCCGTCGAACGCCTGCTCCGAGAGGCGGCTGCGGCGTACACGAGACCCGATCATCCGCACGGTTGTCTGCTGATCACCGCGACAACCAACTGCTCCCCACAGTCGGCCGAGCTCGCAGAGCATCTGCGCAAACTGCGTGCCGCCGGCCTACGCGCCCTCGAGTCGAAGCTCTCGATCGCAGCCCGAGCCGGACAACTCCCCGAGCAGACCGACACCCGTGCGCTGGCGCGGTTCTACTCCGCCGTACTCCAGGGCATGTCAGCCCAAGCCCGCGACCGCGCGACCCGCACCGACCTCGAGCACATCGCCAAGAACGCCCTCCACGCCTGGCCGGCCCACCAAAAGCTCTCCCGCTAATGCAGCTAGTCCGAACCTAGCTCGGGTACGACCGACGGGCTCGTGTCCGAGCGTTGTCCGGGCACCGTTGGTCGGACCGCGAGACCACTGCGGCAGTCCTCCAAACACGACGTCCTCGGTGCGATGAGCACGCTCCGTCGGCCTGTGCTGGTCATTTCACGGCTCCCTGCATCAGCGCCCTCACAAAGTTGCGTTGAAAGATCAAGAAGATCACCAGCGACGGCAGCATGATCAGCAGAGATCCGGCACAGAGCAGCACGACGTCGGTGCCGTGCTGCCCCTGGAAGGCGCCGAGTCCGCCGGCCACTGTTCGCTTCGACGGGTCGTCGACGAGGACGAGCGGCAACAGGTACTGATTCCAGCTGGCCAGGAAGAAGAGCACCGCCAGTGCGGACCACGCGGACGTTGCCAGTGGCAAATGAATTCGCCGGAACGTCTGCCACCCGGTCGCACCGTCGACCTTCGCCGCCTCGGTGAGCGCCGGCTCGATGCCGAGGAAGTGCGCGCGCATCCAGAAGACACCGAACGGCATGAGCAACCCGATCAGCGGGAGCACGATTGCGAACCGGGACCCGAGCAGACCCATGCTCTGCAAGTCGTAGTACAGCGGGGTGATCAGCGCCTCGAACGGCAAAGTCAGCCCGACGACGAGCAGACCGTAGATGACCTTGCCGAACGGCACATTCAGTTGCGCCAGTGCATAACCGGCGGCGGTAGCCATCACGACCGTGGCCGGCACGACGCCCACCACGATGAGAATGCTCGAGCGGAACAGGGCGAGGAAGTTCGCCGAACTCCAGGCGTCCACGAAGTTGTGCCAGTGCGGGTCGCCCGGCCAGGTCAGCCCGCGAGGAGTGCTGCCGGGCTCGGCGAGGGCTGTGGTGAACATACTCAACAGCGGCACGATCGCGAACAGCATCAGCGCCAGCAGAATGCCGGTGCGGGTGACGCGCTGAGCGACGGTGGATTCCGTCATCTCTCCCTCCCGAGCCGCTGGATCGGCCAGATGATCACGAGGACAAGCGCCGCCAGAAAGACGGCGAGCGCCGACGCCTGACCGACATGTTGCTGAAGGAACGTCAAGCGGTAGATCTCCACTCCGGGCACCATCGTCTGATAGCCCGGGCCGCCCTGCGTGGAGATCTGGATGACGTCGAAGCTCGCCAACGCGGCGATGACGGTGAACGTCGTACACACGACGAGCTCTCGCCTCAGTCCCGGCAATGTCACGGCGAGGAACTCGTGGACGCGCCCGGCTCCGTCCAGCCGAGCCGCCTCGTACAGCTCGGGCTCGATCTTGCCGATGCCCGCGAGCAACAGCACGGTGCAGAAGCCGAGCATGACCCACACTCCGATGACGCCGACCGCCGGCAGCGCGAACGTGAAGTCACCGAGCCATGCGCGGGTGTGCCGTTCGAGCCCGACAGCTCGAAGTACCTGGTTCACAAGGCCGTCCGACGAGTACATCCAGGTCCACGCGATGCCCGCCGCGACCAACGGAAGCACCTGCGGGATGAACAGCATCACCCGAGCTGTCGTGCTGAACGCTCCGGGCCGGAGCTCACGGATCAGCGCGGCCGCAACCAGTCCGAGCCCCACCGGTAGGACCGAGTAGAAGACGATCAGGATGAACGCGTGCTCGACCGAATGCAGCAGCTCAGGCTGGGTGAAGATCGCCTTCCAGTTGTCCAGCCCAGCAGGCTTCGCCGGCCCGATGCCGTCCCAGTCGTAGAACGAGTACTGAATCGACTGGAGCATCGGATACAGCACGAACAACGCGTACATCCCGAACGCCGGCGCGACCCAGACCAACGCCGCCCAGTTCCGCGTGCGTCGCGCAGACCGGCGTACGACGTCTCGTGGTGCGACTGGATCCTCCGATCGTTGCCGGAGCAGTACGTCGGTCATCGCCTGAGATCGCGTTCGTAGTCGGACTGCACCTTGGCGGCGTACGCCGCAGGAGTCGTCTTGCCGGCCAGGAGGAGCTGGGTCTGCGGGATGAGGCTGTTCACGTGGATGGATGCCGTCGCGTCGGCCATGAAGCCGACCAGTCCGTTGGACTTCAGCAACTCCTGGAAGGCACCGACGGTCGCCGCGACAGCTGACCCAGCAGCGGCAGTCGGAGGCGGAGCGTCCGCTGGACCGGCAGGCACGAGGCCGCCGAGAGTCACTGTGTCCTGGCGTGCCTGAATATTGGTCTGGATGAAGTCCAGGAAGGCAGCCGCGACGTCGGCGTGCGACGACTTGGCCGCGATCCCCAGATTGGCGGCAGCAGTCATCGCGTACGACGGACCACCGGCCTGGCCCGGAGGGAACAGGAAGAAGCCGAACTTGCCCGCACCGGACTTGTCCAGCCCGGGCGCCTGCCAGTTGCCGCTAGGGAAGAAGACACCGTTTCCGTCGAGGAACTCGCGAGGCGCCCGGGTTTGATCGATGTCGTTGACGTCGGCCGGCAGGTAACCCGACCGGCCCCAGCGCTGTAGGACTGTCGCGCCGTTGACCGTCGCCGGAGTGTTGATGGTCGCGCCCGGCTTGGCGTAGTTCCAGTCCTGGACCGCCTGGGCGGCGGCTGCTGACGACATCACGAGGTTCTGCAGCGGATACACGCTGCCGCCGTCCTTACCGTTGATCATGATCGGCTGCAATCCGGCGTTCTTCGCTTTGCCGAGGAGTTCGTCGAACTCGGCTGCGGTTGCAGGTGGCCTCGACATGCCGATGCGCTGTGCGAGTGCCTTGTTGTAGTAGACACCGGTCAGGCCGAACCCGGGACCGACCGCATAGAGCGAGCCTGTCCCCCGCTGCTTTCCATCCGGTCCGACACGCGTCGAAGCAAACTGTGACTGCGGCCATTTGTCCCAGCCATAGGCCTTCGCGTACGGATCAAGATTGGTCAGCAGGTGGTCCTCGATCAGATTGCCGAGCTGCGAGACCCGCACGATGTCGGGCGCCGTACTTCCCGCCAGGATGTGCGCAACGTTCGTGGTCAAGGTGGCGTAGTCCTGGTTGTCCACCTTGACCGTCACGTTGCCGTACTTCGCGTGGAAGAGCTCACCGAGGGCGGTGTAGAACGGCACGTCGACGCCGCTGTTGACCAGCAGCCTCAAGGTCGCGGGCTCGCTGCCGACTCCGGTCGACACCGGCTTGGACGGCGCCGGTCCGGCCTCGGAGTTCCCGCCTGGTGCGCAGGCCGCAAGAAGCAGCGCGGCAACCGCGCCGACGGCGGTTCGATACAGGTTCAGCGATCGCACGAGAACTCCTTCGAAGGTTCGCAGGGTTGAGTGGAGTGCAAGGCACGACGAAGGGCGTCACCGGCCGCGTTGACGGCATGCTGTGCATCGGGAGTAACGGTGAACATCTCGAAGAAGCCATGGATCTGACCGGCGTACTCGATGAGCTCGACCGGGACACCGGCCCCCTTCAAGCGCCGGGCGTAGTCCTCCCCCTCACCGCGGAGAAAGTCATGTTCGGCGGTGATGATCGTTGCCGGCGCAACGCCTTCCACGGACTTCGCGTGCAGCGGCGAGGCATACGGCGTACTGCGAGCGGCTGGGTCGGAAACGTAGGCCGCCCAGATGTGCTGGAGCCGTTGATAGCTGTTGGTGCCGAAGCCGGTCCGCCCCGCGAAGCTCTCGTACCGCCGCCGAAACGCGAGCTTGTAGTCGGTGTCCTCGGTGCTGTCGACCGCCGGGTAGATCAGCAACTGAGCTGCGAGCTCGACACCCAGGTCGCGCGCTTTAAGGGCTACCGCGGCAGCGAGATTGCCGCCGGAACTGTCGCCACCGACCGCGACTCGCTCGAACTCGCGCCTCGCCCACCCGGCCGCGGCCCACACGTCGTCAAAGCCGGCCGGGAAGGGATGTTCGGGAGCGAGCCGGTAGTCGACGGACAGCACGGCGCAGGCCGCCCGGTTCGCCAGCGCTCGGGCAACGCCATCAGCGGTGTCGAGGTCACCGTGGATCCAGCCACCGCCGTGCGCCCAGACCAGTACGCCGCGTTCCACGCCGGCGGGCCGGTACAGCCGGGCCGGTACGCCATCCGCGTCGACCGGTGCAACGGAAGCCACCGACGCGGGCTCGCCGGTCACCGCCAGTACCTTCGCTCGCGCGTCCGCGCGCACGGCCGCTATGTCGGCGCTCCAGGGGTCGGGCGAGGCGCCGGCGTTCTGCAGAAACCTCAGGATCTCCGCACTCGGCTGTGGCGGACCGGTCACGAACGCTCCACCCATCGGTCAGTCCTCTCGTTGCCAGAATTCCAGACCGAGTACTCAGTCTGTTTCGAAAAGCTACCGAGTACTCAGTCGGTTGTCTATGCTTGGCCGCGAACTGGTCCACCACTACCCGCGAGGAGCTCGACTGTGCCCGCTGCCCAGAAGCCCAAGACCTCCGCCAAAGGCCTCGAGACGCGCGAGCGCATTGTCGATGTCGCCGTGCGCTTCATCGCACGCAACGGGGCCCGCGGGACCAGCCTCGCGGACATTGCCGCCGAGGCGGGCGTGTCACAGACCGGGCTGCTGTACCACTTCCGCACCAAGGAGGCGCTGCTCAACGCGGTCATGGATCGCCACCTCGTCTTCACCGAGGAGTGGCTGTGGGGTGACGGGCCGGACCCCGGGGTCAAGATCGTGGACATCATCGCTCGGCACATGGCCAGCTGGCCGAGTCAGCACGACGACAAGGTCTACAGCCTGCTCGGCATGAATACCGTCGTACTCGGCGAGAACGTCAGCCCGGAGACCGAGTTGCACCCGCGTCTGGTGGAGGGCTACCAGACCACGATCGAGCGCGTCTCCGCGACGTTGCGGTCGGCGCAACAGCGCGGCGAGATGCGCGGCGACATCAACCCGCAGCTGAAGGCGATGGAGATCATCGCCTTCTGCTACGGGGTCGAGGCCGCTTGGTTGGTGGATCCCACGATCCCGGTCGCGGACGCGGCCAAGCAGTGGGCAGCGCAGCAGACCGTCCAGATGACGACCTGATCACTCTGGCTTACCACCACCCCACGCTGCACCTATCTGTCGGCTCCTTCATCCGGTGGACGATGTCGAAACCCACGACGCCGTCCCGACCTATTGGCGTGAGTCGTCCACCGGGGACGACTCACTCGGATGTGGATGGAGGAACGATGACGAGCGGAGAAGAGATCCGGCCGTTCCGGATCGACGTACCCCAGGCTGACCTTGACGCTTTGCAGGACCGGCTGTCGCGGGCCCGATTCATCGAAGACCTGCCGGACGCGGGCTGGGATTACGGCGTACCAGCGACAGAAGTGCGGAGGCTCGCGACGTACTGGGGAACCCGCTATGACTGGCGGCGAATCGAGGCGAGGCTCAACGCGTACCCGCAGTTCGTCACGACGATCGACCGGCAGAATGTGCACTTCCTGCAGGTGAAGTCGGTCCGGTCGGACGCCCTTCCGCTGATCCTCACCCACGGCTGGCCGGGTTCGATTGTCGAGTTCCTGCCGATGATCGAAACGCTCCGCGAGCGGTACCACCTTGTCATTCCGTCCCTCCCCGGCTTCGGTCTGTCCGGTCCGACCCGGGAACGAGGCTGGGGTCCACAGCGGATCGCGGTGGCCTGGGCGGAGTTGATGCGACGCCTCGGGTACGGAAAGTACGGCGCCGTCGGTAACGACTGGGGTACGTTCGTGTCCCTGGACCTGGGCCGGATCGCGCCGCAGGCCGTGGTCGGCGTACACGTGACTCAAATCTTCTCCGGGCCGTCGAGCGATCCCGCAGATTTGGAGGGCCTGACCGAGGCCGAGCAGGCTGCCCTCGCCGGCGCAGCCTGGTTCGAGGCAAATGTCGGCGGCTACAGCGTCTTGCAAGGTCAACAGCCCCAGACGCTCGCGCACGCGCTCAACGACTCGCCGGTGGGATTTCTGGGCTGGGTCTGCCAGCTCTACCGGGGCCAAGTAGACGCCGACTTCATCCTCGACAATCTCATGCTGTACTGGCTTACCGGCACCGTCGCGTCCGGAATGCGCATCTACTACGAGTACGAGCATGGACCGTCTGCGGCAGGCCCATCCACCGTTCCGCTCGGACTCGCGCAGTTCGCCAACGACACCAGTCCGATCCGGCGGTTCGTCGAGCGGGATCACCACAATCTCGTGTCGTGGAATGTCTACGACACCGGCGGCCACTGGGCCGGACATCAAGAGCCGGAGCTACTGGCAGCCGACATCCAGCAATTCTTCGAAAGCTTCACCAGCTGAACATGTCGAGGATCTTGCTGCGACCGTCGTACGTCGGTGTCGGCGGTCTGGCCGTCAGGCGACCCCATCCCGTCAGACACCAGCCTCGATAGGTGCATTCACTGGCACGGATCCGGGTACCGGGTGCGGCACGGCACGAACCCGTGGGAGGTACTGATGCCCGATAGGCCAGCGAACGTGAAGAACGAACCTCGGCCCGTTGTGCGTGGTTGCGTTCGTACCTGATCATCTGTTCAGAACCCTCGCGGAGAAATCTCGTCCGGGCTGCTTGTCTACACGCGGCTGATCGCTTGGCTGGGGCCAACCTCTAGGAGTGGATGTGACTTCAGCAGTCGGCACGGACGATGCGCCTCCGGA
Source organism: Kribbella pratensis (assembly GCF_004365355.1). Classification (GTDB taxonomy): domain Bacteria; phylum Actinomycetota; class Actinomycetes; order Propionibacteriales; family Kribbellaceae; genus Kribbella. The sequence continues at coordinate 3,177,405 of NZ_SODP01000001.1, forward strand.
AGAGTTCCAATCGGTCGGCGGCACGCTCGAGCGTGCGCTCATCTGGGTGTTCATCGTCGTACCCACAGTCGCCCTGCTGCCAGGGATCTTCTTCGCCTGGGGCGGTTGGATCGGCTGGCGCGACATCGTCATACTGATCGCCTTTTACGCGATCACTACCACCGGTATCGGCGCCGGCTACCACCGATGCTTCACGCACGGCTCGTTCAAATGCCGGCGCGGCCTAAAGATCGCGCTCGCGATCGCCGGCAGCATGGCGCTCGAAGGACCTGTGATCCGCTGGGTTGCCGACCACCGCAAACACCACAAGTTCTCGGATCGAGACGGAGATCCACACTCACCCTGGCGGTACGGCACCACGGCTTGGGCCGTTACCAAGGGATTCCTCTTCGCCCACGCCGGATGGGTGCTATGGGGAGACGAACGCGCCGAGCCCAAGCATTACGCGCCAGACCTCCTCAACGACCGCGATCTGGCGATGGCGTCGCGACAGTTCCGCGTGCTCGCGGTGACCTCATTGCTGGCGCCTGCGCTCATCGGTGGACTGTGGGCCGGGTCGTGGCACGGTGCCGCTACCGGCTTCTTCTGGGGCACTCTGGTCCGTATCGCCCTCATGCACCACGTCACGTTCTCCATCAACTCGATCTGTCACGTCACCGGCAAGAAACCCTTCACAGCGCGCGACAGATCAGGCAACGTCTGGTGGCTCGCCATCCTCAGCCAGGGCGAGTCATGGCACAACCTCCACCACGCCGATCCCACGTGCGCACGCCACGGCGTACTCAAGGGCCAGATCGACATCAACGCCTGGCTCATCAAGCGATTCGAACGGCTCGGCTGGGCGTACGACGTCAGATGGCCAGACCCAGCACGCCTCGAGAAGAAGCGCGCCGCCACCACCTGATCCGGCGCCGACCGGCAACGCTGGGTCACTGCATCGTGTGGAAGTTCTGGGTGCCGATCACGCGCAGCAGCTCAAGTTTCTCTGCGGCGTCGGTGCCCTCGGCCGGGAAGTACGCCAGCAGCTGGATGTCCTGTTCCTCGGTTAGCAGCACCTCGCAGCGAACGGTGACCGGGCCGACCTCCGGGTGCAGGAACGTCTTGCGGTCCGCCCGTCGTACGGCGACCTCGTGCCGGTCCCAGAGCTCGCGGAACTCGGCGCTCGTGCGCAGCAAGGCGTCCACGAGCTCGGTGACGTCGGCGTCGCCGGAGCGGCGGGAGTACGTCGCTCGTAGGTCGGAGACGTGGCTTGCCGACAGGCGCGCCCAGTCCTCCTCCGGCGTCGGGCGCTCACCGGGCTCGGTGAACCAGCGCCAGATCGTGTTCCTCTCCCGGCCCGGTCCCGCGGGAATCATCCTCAACAGCGCCGTGGCGAGCGGGTTGAGCCAGACCACCTCGCCGATATCGGTGCAGATGACCACGGGTACGTCGGTGATCCGGCCGGCGAGGCTGAGCAGGCCGGGCCGCACGTGCCGGCCACCGCGGCGTGGAGGCGGCGTAAGCCCGGCCAGGTGGTAGAGGTGGTCGCGCTGGTCGAGGTCGCACAGCAGCGCGCGGGCGATCGCGCCGACGACTGCCACGGACGGCGCCGACCCGCGGGCCTGCTCGAGCCTGGTGTAGTGGTCGATCGAGACCCCGGCGAGCCGGGCGACCTCCTCGCGGCGAAGGCCCGGCGTACGACGCCGGAAGCCGTCCGGGAGCCCGACGTCGGCCGGACGCACCAGTTCACGCCTGCGGCGCAGGAAGTCGGCGAGGCCGGCTCGGTCGATCATGGGTCCATTCTGGTGCACCTCCTGTCGGCCAGGCAGGGAGAGCCTGTCCCCCGATATGCCGGGCCTGCCGCGGGCCGGCGAACCGGCACACGCTGGCTGGCATGACCACACAACTCGACACCCGCCAGCTCGGTCGCACCGGCCCGACCGTCACTTCACCCGGGCTGGGGGCCATGGGGCTTTCCGGCGCCTACGGCCAGACCGACGATGCCGAGAGCATCCGCGTGATCCACGCCTATCTCGACGCCGGCGGCATGCTGCTGGACACCGCCGACTACTACGCGGCCGGTCACAACGAGATGCTCATCGGTCGCGCGCTGCGCGACCGACACCGCGACCAGGTGGTGCTGTCGGCCAAGTTCGGCGCCCGTCTCTCCCCCGGCCGAGCGCCTGACGGCTTCGACGGCCGCCCTGAGACGGTGCGAAGGTCGCTCACCTACTCCCTGCAGCGGCTCGGTACCGACCATGTCGATATCTACCGGTTGGCGCGGCTGGACCCCGACGTACCGATCGAGGAGACCGTCGGCGCCATCGCCGAGCTGGTCGAGCAGGGGTTCGTCCGGTACGTCGGTCTCAGCGAGGTCGGCGCCGAGACGATTCGCCGCGCCGCTGCGACGGCCCCGATCAGCGACCTGCAGATCGAGTACTCCCTGCTCAGCCGCGGAATCGAGCGCAACGGCATCCTCGACGCCTGCCGTGAGCTCGGCATCGGCCTCACCGCCTACGGTGTCCTCGCCAGGGGCCTGATCGGCGGCAGCGGCAAGGTCGAAGGCGCTCGCGCGCACCACCCACGGTTCCAGGGGGCGAACCTCGATCACAACGCGGCGCTCGCTGCCCGGGTCCGCGAGGTCGCCGTAGCCAAGGGCGCCGCCATCGCCCAGGTCGCGATCGCCTGGGTGGCGGCCCAGGACGAACACATCGTCCCCATCGTCGGGGCACGTCGACCGGAACAGGTCTCGTCGATGCTCGCAAGCACCGCCGTGCCCCTGGACGCCGCCGACCTGGCCCGCCTCGACGAGCTCTTCCCGCAGGATGCGGCCAAGGGCGAGCGCTACCCCGCGCCGTACATGGCAGACCTGGACAGCGAGCGCTAAGCCGGGTGATCCGCTGAGAGAGCGTCGGCCCGGGATTGCCGGGCCGACGCTTCGGTCACTTCTCGGGGTAGAGCTTGCTGAGGAGGTTTCCGTTCTTGTCGTAGGCCCTGACCTTCAGTGGATCTTTGTTGGAGTGCGGGGTCTTGTCGAGAGCGGTGAAGGCGTACCAGCCGTCCTTGAGTGGTGCTTCGTACCCCGGGCCGGAGCCGATCTGTACGACGACCTTGGCGGTGTTGGCCGGCGCTTGCCCCCAACCGGTGGGCAGCGACCGGCCACAGACAGCACCGTTGCAGTCTGTGCCTTCGGGAAGGATCGTGGCGATCTCCTTGCCGAAGGTCCCGTCAGGCCACTCGATCCGCGGGTAGTCCGTTCCGAGGTCGTCGAGGCGCACGGCGGTCACCCCCCAGCCGTAGCCGGCGCCCTGAATCTGGTCCGCAGGCAACTGGCAGGCGATCACCGTTTTGCCGGACGGTGAAGCCGCGATCAGCAGTTCCCGGCTGAATCCACGGTAGTTCTTCTCATCCAGACTGAGCCGGTCCGAGACCAGGATGTGCCACTTGGTCATGTCGACCCAGGCGCTCACCGAGCAGTTGCGAAGCTGGCCGGCGGCGTCCTTCGGGAGCGGATCCGCCTTCGCGGCGGCGACCAGTGCGGCGGAGGGTTTGTCCCCACCGGGGATCGTGCAGAACGGACTCAGCTGGGTCCTGGCACGGGACTTCGAGATGTAGATCTGCGAGCTCACGGACCGGAAGCCGGTGCTGCCCTTCATCGAGCCATTCGTACTGGGGTACCGCAGCGCGCAGCGGCGTGCGGCCTCCTGCGCCGAGATCCGCTGGCCGGCGCCTTCCTCGCCGCGGGGGACGCCCGCGACCGAACTGAACTGGGAGTTGTCGGGTTGGGTGCCGGCCACGCCGGGGTCGTTGCCGGTAGCGGTGAAGTGGGGAATGAGGGTGACCACGAGGGCTGCCGCAGCGACGCCGGAGATGACGCCGCCCGCCTTCAGGAAGCGTCGGCGCCGGAGGCCGCGGCGGCCTCGGGCGAGGACCGTTGCCGTGTCGAATTGATCCAGTGGTGTGGCGTCGGCCAGGCGCTGCAGCTCAGCGCTGACCTCGCGGGTGTCTTCCATCTCGTTCTCCTTCACAGCGCCGGACTCCGTCGCCGGTCGATGGCCTTGCGGAGAGTGTCGAGGCCGCGGGCGGCCTGGCTTTTCACCGTGCCCTCCGAGCATCCGAGGATCTCCGCGGTCTGCTCGACCGAGAGGTCTTCGTAGTACCGAAGGACCACGCAGGCACGCTGGCGTGGCCCGAGTGCTCGCAGCGCTTCGAGCACCTCGTCACGGTCAGCGTGCCCGGCCGCGAAGTCGCCATGGACGGCGTACTCCGTAACCTCGGCGCTGTTGACCTCCCGGCGCCAGGGACGCCGACCAGCGTCGTACGCAACGTTGACCAGCATCCGGCGGACGTACGCGAACGGGTTGCCGGCCCGTTGCACCTTCGGCCAGGCCAGGTACAGCTTGTAGAGCGTCTCCTGGACGACGTCCTCCGCCTTGTGCCAGTCGCCACCGATCAGGTACGCCGTTCTCCGTAGCGACGGAATCGCCGCCTCCACGAACTCGACGAACGCCCTGTCCCGCTCCGTCATCCGCGCCTCCACTCTCCATGTCCCCCTCAAGACGGAAAGCCAATTCCTTGCGGTTGCATCCTCAAAGGCGGAAATCCGAGAGAGGGTCGCTGATCGCCGAGAACCGGAAGACCCACTCGCACAGGCCCCAGCCGTAGTTGCTGACAGCAAAGATCTCCCAGCAGCGCCGGAGCAGGCGGCACGCGCGCTCGGTGCGGTGCGGACCGGACCTTCCGGACCTGCTTGAACTCTCGGGCCGGACCGGCTGCTCGAACCGGTCCAGACCTGATACCGTGTGCCGTCCCTCGGGCCGTCAGAGCTTCCGGGGGCTCAAGAAGGGAAGCAGTGTGAGGCTCTTCAACACCAAGAAGAAGAAGTTGGTCGCCGCGACCATCGCGGCGGTCAGCATCATCGGTGGAGGTGCGATCGCCGCGAACGCCGCGGGTGGTACGGGATGCCAGTACCTGACGTACCCGCTGTGCGCGCGCTCGGTCGCGTCGCTCCAGGTCGTGGACAACTCGCTGGCGGAGGCTGACCTGAGCCCCGCCGTGCGGGAAAAGCTCAACAAGGTCGGCACTGGCGAGGCCGGACCCGCAGGTCCGGAGGGCCCCGCAGGTGCGGCCGGTACGGCAGGCAAGGACGGCGTCTCCGGTCTCGCGGTGACCGGCCCGACCAAGGACGTGCCGAAGGGCTTCAGCACCCTGAAGCTCGATTGCGCCGACGGTAAGAAGGCGATCGGCGGCGGACTCAAGTGGGACACCGGATCCGGTACTGCGGCCGACGTGGTGATGAACGGCTCCTACCCGACCGATCTCACTGAGGTCGACGGTGTCGCGACGGCCACTTCCTGGACGATCGCCCTGACCAACAACGACCCCAAGGGCCAGATCACGGTCCAGCCGTTCGTGACCTGCGTCGCCGCGAACTGATCCGCACCTTCGAACCTGCCGACCCCTGAGCCGAACCATCGGCCAGGGGTTCGGCATTTTCGGGGTGGCTGAGCCTGTGCAGGTTTCCGGATTGCTCGCTGATCGTCAGTTGTGGGAGGTGTCAGCGGTCAGTTCGGCCGGCACCGGTAGGCCGAGGTGGTCGAGGAGGTCGGCCAGCTTGGCGTCGAGTTCTCGCCCGACCTGCGCGATACGCGAGTCGCCAAAGCTGTCGAACAGGGTGCTGGGCTGGTCGATCGTGAACCACGTGCGATTGTCGTGGTCCACGTAGATCGCGGTGCGCAATGGCGCGTAGAGCATTACCGAGGGGTCGTGCTGGAACATGCGTTGGGCGAAGACGTGATTGCCCATCAGGTATTCCACACACGCATGCGATTCGGCGGCCAGTTCCATCAGGGAGCCGACATCGGTGCTCCAGTACCTGATGAAACTGTGCGGGGCGTTTTCCTCAGTTGCCTGCCGGACGAGGTCCCAACTGGCCTGTTCCTTCTTGAACTGCTCGTAGCGGTGTGCCTGAAGCTCCGGTACGGCGCGCTCGTAGCTGTCCCGGAATTCCGGGAAGGTCGTCGTGACGGGGATGGTCAGGCGGACCACCTCGTGCGGGAAACGCTGGATGGAGTGGGAATCGCTGGCGGGCATGGAATTTCCGTCCTTCGATGGTCATGGCTGTTGCTCGATCAGGGTCCGGAGAACCGGTGAAGCGGCCACGGTGCCGATCGCGGACGGCACCCTGGCGACCCGTCAGTCGCGGAGGAACTCCAGGGTCTGCTGAACGAACAGCTGGTGGTACTGGAAGATCGCGCCGTGGCCCGCGTCCGGGTAGATGCTCAACGTAGCGTTGGGGAGCAGTTGCGCGAGGTTGAACGAGCTGATCGTCGGCACCAGAAGGTCGTTGTCGCCGTTGACGACCAGGACGGGCTTGTCCACGTCGGTCAGACCGGCGGGCGAGGTGCCCTGCTCCCATTTCGTTGCCGCGATCAACTGGGCACCGATCGTCTCGTCCGTCACGGGCGCGTCGCGGTCCTCCGTACGCTCGTCCAGGCGAGCGAGAAACGCGTCCGCGGCGGCCTGGCTGCGCGACGTCGGCGAGAAGAAGAGGTAGTGCTTGGGGTGCTTGCCTTCAGCGGCCGACTTCCCGAACGCATTTTGCAGCGTCGAGCCCCAGCCGGCAGGCCCTTCGTCACCGGCGGGCGACGTACCGGCCAGGACGATCCGCCGGACCAGGTCGGGCCGCTGCTGGACGACCGCCTGGGCCACCATGCCACCCAGGGAGAAGCCCAGCAGATCGACGAGGTCGAGCCCGCGTGCCTCCAGGAAGGCCGCCGTGTCGGCGGCCATCGCCTCGATGCTGTCGGGGGTCGTGCCACCGGAACCGCCGACGCCCCGGAGATCCACCACGATGACGCGTCGCTCGGCCGCGAGGCCGTCGACCACAGCGGGATCCCATTCGTCCAGCACCGCAGTGATGTGGTTCAGCAACACCAGCGGTACGCCGCCGGCCGGACCCAACTCGCGATACGCGAACGGCGTTCCGGCGACGTCCACCGTCTCGCCAGGTGCTTGCACAAAACTCGCTGTCATGTCTCGCCCTTCTTGCGCGATGACTCCGCGCTCGTCTAGGGAATTCGCCTCGTGGCGCTCCTGGACAGCCTCGCCGGGATCACCGGGAACCGCTTCCGTCGGAAGACCACCGCCGGGCGGCGCGAAACTCCACACCGGCAGTCATTCCTCCGTACCACCGCGTCGTGCACAGGGTCGTTGGCGCGGTCAACGAACCATGGTCTCGCTGACAGTCGTTCGACCGATGCGGTCGGATTCCATCCTGCCGACACTGATGGAACAGCCGAACAGCAACGGGGAGCACATGTCACAGATCGTCCTTGTTACCGGGGCTTCCAGTGACCTCGGCGCTGCCACCGCCACCGCGTTGGCCGACTCAGGCCACACCACGTACGCCGGGATCGGTCCACTCGCCGGCCGATTTGCCGAGCCGAGCGGCGACGGCCCACGCCCCGTCCAGTTGGACATGGCCGACCAGCGCTCGGTCTCGACCGCGGTCGACCACATCTTGGCGGAGTGCGGAAGGATCGACGCGGTGGTCCACGGCGTCGGCCCGGTGCCGCGCGGACCACTCGAATCCTTCACGCCTTATCAGCTGGCGCAGATCTACGACGCGCATGTGCTGTCCACTCAGCGCGTCAACCGTTCCGTGCTGCCACAGATGCGCGAGCGGCGCGAAGGCCTGCTGGTGTGGGTGGTGCCGGCGAACCACGACGCCGTGGGCGAGCCCTACCTCGCGCTGTACTCCGAAGCGGTCACGATGATCGAACACCTCGCCGCGAGCTACGCCCAGGAGCTGACCGAGTTCGGTATCGAGACCACGATCGTCGTACTCGAATTCCTGGTCCCTGAGGCCGGACCTCGCGTTCGCGCCGTCTATCCGGACGACGCCGAGACGGTTCAAGCCTACGAAGGCCGATCCCCCGGCCTGATCCACGCGGTGGACTCGAAGCTGGTCGAGCACGAGCTCAGGAGCGCGGAGGTCGCCCGCGCGGCGCAGGCCATCGCCGCCGTCGTCAGCAGCCCGAAAGGCACCCGCCCGTTGAGGTTCACTCCCGGCGCCGCCCCCAGGTATTAGCTGCTCTCCAAGGCCGCGAGCGCGTCGCGCAGTGCAGCTCTGGAGGTGATCCCGAGCTTCGGAAAGATCTGGTACAGGTGTGCGCCGATGGTCCGGTGCGAGAGGTACAAGCGCTCGGCGATCTGTTTGTTGCTCAAGCCGGAAGCCGCGAGATCCGCGATCTCCCGTTCCTGGGGCGTGAGCACATCTCCGCTCGCCGTGGTTCTCGACGCCCCCCAGCCGGTGGCCCGGAGCTCCTTGGCGGCACGGTCCGCCCAGGGTCCGGCGCCGAGCTGCGTGAAGGCGTCGTACGCCAGCCGCAGCGGCTCTCGAGAGTCGGCGTTGGCCCGGGCGCGCCGCAGCCGTTCGCCGTACGCCAGTCGCACCCGGGCCAGATCGAACGGCCACCTGTCGACGCCCGGTATCCCCAGCGCCTCCTCGAACAGGCGCACCGCCTCGTTGTCATCGGCGGCGCACAAGGCCGCCGAACCGGCGGCAAGCAGGCCGAGCCGCGGAGACAGCGCACCGATGTCGGCCTCTTGCATGGCGCGTACGTGAGCGGCGGCATCGCTGTGCCGGTCGAGCCGTACTGCGGCTTCGACGACGTCCATCGCCACCCACAACGCATGCGGCACGTGGGAGGCGAACGCACCCGCCGGACCCAGTGCCGTCGCGCTTCGATAAGCGCTTTCGAAGTCACCGCGGCCGGATTCGGCGACGGTGCGGACGTGCTGGGCGTAGTGCAGCGCCGCACCCACTCCACGGGGTGTGGCCCAGCGAATGATCTGGTCGGTCAAGCGGTCGACCGTCTTGTCGTCGCCGCGAGCCGCAACGACGACAGCTTGGCAGTACCAGAAGTACCAGGTGAAGAAGTGGTACCCGGACTCCTGGCAGACCTGGATTCCCTCGTCGGCCAGGTCCAGACACTCGTCCCACCTGCCGGTGAGGTAGTCGTCGAGGCACAGGTGCATCAGGCCGCCGATGTGCCGACGCGGCGGACCGCCGTCACGCCCTTGGAGAACGACTCGCCACGACGGCTCGCGGACGTCTGCCAGGCGGTCGACGTAGAGCGCGCCGGTGCCGGCGCGAACGATCCGGCCGGGGTCGGATTCCTGCTGTACGTCGCTGAGCACGGACTCCAGCTGGTCCAGTGCGCCGGCCGCGGAACGGACCGGATCGGAGAAGGTCTTGGCGGCCACCGACAGCAGGGCGGGCGGCTCCGGTCGCAGGCGTCGAAGCGTCGCGTACAAAGGATCCCAGAGCTCCGCACGGCCGCTGAAGAAGCAAAGAAGCAGCAGCAGGTGGAGCGCATCGATGAGGGCGCCGTCCTGGGCGTCGTAGCCGTGGGTGCCCGCCTCGACGGCGCCGACCAGCAGCCGATGGGCGGTATCGATGTCCCCGTCGCCGTTGATAATTAGGAAGACAGCGGCGGCCGCGAAGTGGAGTGAGCCCATCAGCTCCGGGTCGGCCAAGCGGGCGCCTTCGAGCAGTTCCGAGGCGCTTCGGAACTGCCCGGTCGCGTCGGCGCCGATGTATGCGGCCTCGGCGAGTCGGCGAGCGCGATGCGAGTCGTGGGGGCTGAGATCGGCCGCCCTTACCAGCGCAGCCACCGCACCGACGGCGTCTCCGCGGGCCGCAATTCGACGCGCCGCTTGCTCCAGCAGGACGGCGACCTGCTCGTCCGGCTCGGCGGACGCTTCGCCGAGGTGCCAGGCCCGTCGCTCTGGGTGGTTCACCAGTACCTCGGCCAAGGCTCGATGAGCCGCTCGGCGCTCCGCACTCGGACATGCGTCCACGACCGCCGAGCGGATCAGGGGGTGCCGGAACACAAGCCTGCGCGTGCCCTCGTCGAAAGCCACCAGTCGATCCTGCTCGGCCGCGGCGAGGTCTTCGAGGTCGGACTCGTAGCCGGCCTGCCGTGCCGACGCCTGCAGGATCGCGATGTTGCCGGTTCCCTCCAGCGTCGCGAGCAGTAACAGCCGCCGCGCGGCGAGAGAGAGAACAGACACCCGGGAGGCGAACAGCGCCTGGAGCCGTTCGCTGAGCGGGAGTACTGCGGGAAGGTCCTCCAGGGCGACGCGCTGCTCCCCGCTGAGTGCCCTGGGCAACTCGAGCAGGGCCAGCGGGTTCCCCTGGGCGACCGACAGCAGTCGCTCACGCACCCGAGCGGCCAGCGCCGGGAACCGCGTGGTGAGCAGCAACTGCGAGGACTCTCGGTCCAACGGCGGTACCTCGTACTCGGGCAGGCCGCCGCGGTTGAAGAAGGTCTCGCTTCCCGAGCGCAGGGCCCCGAGGAAGGTGACTCGGGAGCCGTTGAGCCTGCGGGCGACGAAGCCCAGTACGGCGGCGCTGGCCCGATCCAGCCACGGCAGGTCGTCGACGATCAGGAGCAGTGGGGCGGTCTTGGCCACGTGACGCAGGAGCATGAGGGTCGCGTTCGACACGACGAGCCGTTCCGGCGGTGCTCCGCTCCCGAAGCCCAGGGCGACCTGCAGCGCATCGGCCTGCGAGGTCTCGAGTTCCCCGAACGCCTCGTAGAAGGGGAAGAGGACCTGGTTCAGTCCCGAGTAGCTCACGTCGGCCTCGAACTCGACACCGGCGGCACGCACGACCCGCGAGCCACTCGCGACCGCCGCTTCCGCCACGGCGTCGAGCAGTACGGTCTTGCCCACCCCCGCCGCCCCCGACAACAGCAGCGCTCCACCACGATCGGTGGCGTCGAGGAAGCCGCGGATCCGCTCGAGCGCCACGCCGCGTCCCACCAGGGAATCGACACCACCGCGGTCGAAAAGGCCGTGTTCGAAGAGGCCGGTGTCGCTCACCTGGATCACGCTCTCCCGCTTGCGTGGCCCGTCGAGCCTCGCCGATGTGCACCTGTTGCTGCCAACGTACGGATCCTTCACTCCTGCCGCGCGGAGTGCTGACGTCAGCCGTTGGGCAGAGGTGGCGTTGAAGCAGTGGTTCCGCGTTCGGTGTTCACTGATCTTGGACGATGCTCCACAGCATCGCGTGGAACTTCGCGTGGTCACGGGCGGGGATCGACGACAGGCGCCGCATGATCGCGGTTTCGCGAGCAATGGCGACCTGGTCCTTCACCTCGACGCCTTTCGCGGTCGCCCGCGGAATGCGCACCCGCCGGTCACGGGCGGAGAGCTCCCGGACGACGAGCCCGTCGCGCTCCATCCGGTCGAGGATCGACACCAGCGTGGTCTTGTCGACACCGAGCTCGGTGGCGATCTCCAGCTGCGTCCGCTCCGGACCGTTGCTGATCAGCTCGAGGACGAGCCAGTCACGCAGATCGGCCAGCCCCGCATCACGCGAGACCTCGTTGAACGCGTCGCCGAGCGCAGCCGCCGCACGGTGAGCCAGCCAGGTCAGGTCGCCGACCGCCGAGCCGGCGTCAGGCGGAGGCGAGGCGTCGCGGCGCTTGTTCTGCGGAGGCACCGTGCGACCGTACCATCCGGAGCCGGATCGTCCGAGCCTGAATTGGATTCGACGAGATGATCCGGTGTCGTATGATCTACGTGGCGGTCATCACGTGGTTTACCTCCTAGGTCGGGAGCGCTGGATCTGTTCAGCCGGAGTACTGGCGCGTTTGCCCTTGCAGCCTAGAAGGAGGTCCGAGCGAAAACATGGCTCATGATCCGGAAGACTTTGCCGATTCTCCACAGCCGCCGGCGTACGGCGAGCACGACGCGCTCTCGGACGTACTGCAGGCGATTCACCTGCAGGGTGGCGTCGTACGACGCCACTCGGGCCCACATGAGCGACACCCGGCCGGGGCCAGGGTCTTGCACGTCGTCGAGGAGGGCGGGCTCAGCGTCGAGGTCGCGGGCGAAGACACCGTGAAACTGGACGCCGGGGACCTGGTGCTGCTGGCGCGAGGTGATGCCCACAGCGTCAGGGCGACGTCGCCGGCCAGCTGGGTGACCGGGGAGTTCCTCGTCGAGACGGTGGTCGCGGCGCCGCTGCTCGGTGTGTTGCCACCGGCGATCGTGGTCCGCGGCGACGCGGGATCCGAGGCATGGCTCCGGCCGATCAAGGAACTGCTCATGTGGGAGGTGACTCGCGGGGCACCCGGCGCCCGCGTCATGGTGTCGCGAGCGCTCGACCTGCTCTTCATCTGGACGCTGCGATCGTGGGCGGCATCCGACGACGTACGCCGCGCCGGCTGGCTGACGGCAGCGATGGACCCGGTGCTCGCACCGATCCTCACCGCGATCCACCGAGACCCCGGTCGCGACTGGTCCGTCGACGAACTGGCCCGGCTCACCTCGCTGTCGCGTTCGGCGTTCGCGACGCGGTTCGCCGAGTCTGTCGGGGAAACACCGGGCTCGTACGTGTTGCGGTGCCGGCTGGGTCACGCGGCGTACCTGCTGCGCGGCACGTCCGACCCGGTCGGCCGGATCGCGGCCCGTGTGGGCTACATCTCCGAAGCCGCCTTCAGCCGGGCCTTCTCCCGCGCGTACGGCAGTCCGCCACGGGTCTGGCGGGGCGGGACCGGTGCCGACTCCTTCGAACGACCGCCGGAATAGAACGAGCGCCGGACGGCACCGCCGGGTCGGCCGGCGGTGCCCTCGGGTCATGTCACCGGGTGCCGGCGACGGCCCGTTCGATCAGGTTGACGACGATCCCCGGGTTGGTCACCTGTGCTGCGTGGGGAGTGTCTGCCTCCACGATGTGCGAGTGGGCGCGGGTGGCCATGAAGCGCTCGGCGGCCGGCGGGATCAGGTGGTCCGCGTCGGACACGAGGTACCACGAGGGGATCTTCTTCCAGGCCGGCTCGCCGGCGGTGTTCTCGCCCAGGGCCGCCGAGGCGACGGGATTCTGCGTCGCGGCGAGCTCCGCGGCGGCGGCCACGGAGAGGCGGTCGCTGAGGAACAGGTCCCGGTACTGCGCGGCCTTGGCGTAGAGCACGACCTCTGGAGTGCCGTCGGGCTTCGGGAAGGGAACGGGGACGGGGCTGAGGGCAGTGGGAACGGGCGCGTTGGGATCGTTGCTGATGTGGCTGCCCGGGAATCGGGCAGTCAGGGCACCGGCGCTTTCACCAGTGTCCGGTGCGAAGGCCGAGACGTAGACCAGGGCCTTGACGTTGGGGTTGCCCGTGGCGGCACTGGTGATGACGGATCCGCCGTACGACTGCCCGACCAGGACGATCGGGCCCTGGATGGTCTTGAGGTAGGCAGCCAGGTAGGCGGAGTCGCCGGACAGGCTGCGGAGGGCCGTCGGCGGAGCGACGACCGGGTAGCCGGCGGCCTGCAAGGGCTTGACCACCCTGCTCCAGCTGGCCGAGTCCGACCAGGCTCCGTTGACGAGGACGATCGTCGGTTTCGGAGCCGTGGTCTGGTTCGACAGCGCGACCGGCGCGGTCTGGGCGGACGGTGCGGCCGATGCCAGCGTGGTCACGCCGGCGACCAGGGCGATCCCGGTCACGGCGAGGACGGCGGATTGGACAACCCGACGTTTGCGCATGGTTTCTCCTTGTTTCGAACGGTTTTCACTGTGGTCCGTGGACATGTCTGCCCGCGGGAGTTCGTGACGGCGTGGACGTCACACGCGGGTGGGGAGGTGCTCCTCGGCCCAGTTCAGCGCGTAGTCGGCGACGTCCTGCCAGCCGTCCTGGCCGATGATGAAGTGCGAGCGCCCGGGGAATTCCTGGTACTCGGTGACGGCCGCGGACTTGGCGGCGAGCCGCCAGTTGGCCTGGTTGACCTTCGGCGGCACGAGGTGGTCGGCCTCCCCCGCGATGAACAGGAGCGGGGCCTGGCGCTTGCGGAAGTCGACCCGGGACGCGGCGCGAGGGTTGAAGTTGGCGAGCGCGCCCTGGAAGAGGACACGGGCCGAGCCGGGGACGGCATACCGCTCGTAGCGGGCAGCGGAGTCGCTCTCGGTGAGCGTGTTGGTGACGGCGTAGTGGAACTGCTCCGGCGTCAGCGAGACCGCTTTGTTCTTGTTGGCCGGGTTCCCGAGAATCGGGAAGGTCGACTTGAGCGTCGAGAGCGGCAGCGGAAGGACGCCCTTGACGGCCGCCGAGTCGATCGCGACGCCGACGCTGCCCAGCCCGCGGTCGAGCAGGAGCTGTACGACGGTGCCGCCGAACGAGTGGCCCATAATGATCGGCGGTCGATCCAGCGCGCGGATGACGTTCTCGTAGTGGTCGACGACCTCGCGAAGACCGACTCCGGCGATCCCCGTGGGGTCGCGCCGAATCTCCTCCACCTCGCGGTCGAGCCCTGGCCAGGCCGGCGTGAGTACGCGGTGTCCCCGCGCCTCGAAGTGGTGTTTCCACCCCTCCCAACTGCGCGGATTCAGCCAGAGGCCGTGAACGAGCACGATCGTGGCGCCCTTGTCGGCGGAGGAATTGTTCATGCGGACCTTCCCTTGAAAGAGCACGCGGTGTTCACCGGAGCACGCAGGCTCCCAGGATTCGGTGCGGCAAGGCCCGCGCGCTTCCGTCGGATGGCCACTGAGATCCGGCGCCGTCGCGTCGCTGCGGACAGTCGTTCGTCAGGTTTGGTGTGTGCGCAGATCTGCCACCGGCCGGGTCATTCGCACAGTCAGTTGACCTAGCCGGCCACAACAAGACGCTGCCGGACTTGAGAAGTCGTCGGCCCGCTACAGAAGGAGTGAGGTCAGGTCCGGCGGAGGGCCTCGCGGCGCCAGCGGGCGGGGGGTGTGTTGTGGTGCCGGCGGAACGCGGTGGCGAAGGCGTATTCGTTGCGGTAGCCGACGGCGGTGGCGATGCGGGACAGGGGTGCGTTCGTGCGGGTCAGTGCGTCTTCGGCGCGGCGCATGCGTAACGCGGTGAGATAGCGAGCCGGGGGCTGGCCGACAACCGCGGTGAAATGCGCGGAGAACGCGGCGCGGGACATGCCGGCCAGCTCGGCCATCGTGGTGACGCTCCAGGGCTTGGCCGGGTCGGCGTGCACCGCCTGGAGGACGCGCGAGAGGTTGGAGTCGGCGCCGGCGCGGTACCAGCCGGGTGGTTCGGCGTCGGGACGGGACCACCAGGCGCGCAGGGTGTAGACGAGGTTGAGATCGAGCAGCCGGTCCAGAAGCGCTTGCTGGCCAGGGCCCTCGGATGACGCCTCGGCGGCCAGCAACGAGATCGCCGCCGCGTGGCGCGGCGCGAGCTGATCGGATTCGACGACGGCGATCCGCGGCAGTGCGCGGAGCAACGAATCGCCGATGCTGCCCTCCAGGACGTACGCGCCGCACAGGATCACCGCGTCCGCGTCAGTCTCCGAACCCACCGAGCGCGCCTCTGCGATCGGCTCGGCCGGGACACCGACAGCACTCACCAGTCGGTACGGCGTACCCGCGGTCACGAGCACGACGTCGTGGGCGCGCAGCGGCACCGGGTCGGCATCAGGCAACTCGATCCAGCCATTCCCCTTCAGCAACAGGTGAGCCGTGAGCGGCCGCGTCCCGCTGAACTGCAGACCCCACGGCGCCTGCCGACCCAGGACCGAGAACACCGCCCCGCGGGCCCGCGCCTGCGCCAGCTCGTCGGCCAGGATGTCCACTCTCGAAGCGTAGACGATCGCGAAGGAAAGAGAGACAAACACCGATTGTTCGTCCAGGCGTCGCGCCATACCGTCGACGACATGGCTACGTTTCTCATCCTCGGCGGTACCGGCAAGGTCGGCCGCCGTCTCACCCGCGTCCTCGACCAGGACGGCCACACCACCCGACCCGTCGGCCGCTCGACGAGCCCGATCCGGTTCGACTGGAACTCCCCCGCGACCTGGGACGCCGCGACCGCGGGTGCCGACGGCATCTTCGTCGTCGGGCCCGGCTCCGCGAGGGACTGGAGTCCGCAGCTAAGCAAGCTCCTCGAGACCGCGTCGACGGTCAGCCACGTCGTACTGCTGTCCGCCCGGGGTGTCGAGTTCCGGCCCGACGGCAACGTGGCGCGGGCCGAGCGGGCGCTGCGCGAAGGGCCGGTCCCGTGGACGATCCTGCGGCCGACACACTTCGCGCAGAACTTCACCGAGGCGATGTTCACACCGGTCGACGGGCGCATCGTCGCACCGGTCGGCGGAGGTGCGCAGCCGTTCGTCGACGTCGAGGACATCGCCGAGGTCGCGGGTCGGTTGCTCGCGACCCGCGCGGGCAAGGGCGAGACGATCGAGCTGTCCGGTCCGCGGGCGATCACGTTCGACGCGGCCGCGCGGATCCTCGCCGAGACCACTCGTCAGTCGGTCGAGTTTCAGGACCAGAACGCCGAGGAGCACGCCGCGCAACTGCGGTCGGCCGGCACTCCGGAGGAGTACATCCGATGGCGGCTGGCGATGCTGGGCGGCATCCGCCGCGGCGAGGACGCCTACCTGAGCGACGGCGTCGCCCGGATCCTCGGCCGGCCCGCCACCGACTTCACCACCTGGGCAGGCCGCGAGGCCGCGGGACAGACAGCTGTCGACTGATGCGCCGCGGCCGAGCAACTCTTACCGGCCGTAGGTTTCCAGGAGGCGTAGCCAGACCTCGCTGACGGTGGGGAAGGCCGGTACTGCATGCCAGAGGCGGTCCAGTGGGACTTCGCCGACCACCGCGATCGTTGCTGCATGCAACATTTCCGCGACGTCCGGGCCGACCAGGGTGAAACCGGCGATCACCTTCCGGTCCTCGTCGACCACCATCCGGGCGTGGCCCTGGTAGCCCTCGGCGTGCAGGGACGAGCCCGCGGTGGCGGCCAGGTCGTAGTCGACGACCCGGATCCGCAACCCGGCGGCTTCGGCAGCGGCCGCGGTCAGTCCGACGGACGCGACCTCCGGATCGGTGAAGACGACCTGCGGTACGGCGCGCTCGTCCGCCGTGGCGACGTGCCGGCCCCAACGGTCGTCGTCCACCGCCTCGCCCTTCGCCCGCGCCACGATGACGTCACCCACGGCGCGGGCCTGGTACTTGCCCTGATGGGTCAGCAGCACCCGCCGGTTCACGTCACCCGCCGCGTAGAGCCAGCCGTCGCCGAGCGGCGCGCCATCCGCGCCAAGGACACGCAGGGTGTCGTCGACCGTGAGCCACTCCCCCGGCGTCAGTCCGACCGTGTCGAGTCCGAGGTCGCGGGTGTTCGGCGTACGGCCGATCGCGACGAGCAGTTCGTCGGCGTCGACCTGTTCACCGTCGGCCAGCGTGATCGAGACGGTACCGTCGTCGTTGCGCTTCACCGATCCGGCCTCAGCTCCGATCCGGACCGAAACACCCTTGGCACGCAGCGATTCCGCGACCCGCTCACCGACGAACGGCTCCGCCAGGTGCAGTACGCCGTCCCGCGCCAGCATCGTGACCGAGGACCCGAACTCGCTGAACGCGGTCGCCATCTCCGAGGCCACCACCCCGCCACCGATGATCGCCAGCCGGCCTGGAACCTGCTTCGCCGCGACAGCCTCCCGGCTGGTCCACGGCGCCGCATCCCGAAGCCCCTCGATATCCGGGACCAGCGCGCCACTTCCGGTCGCGACGACAACCGCGTGCCGGGCGGTCAACGTGGTCGTCGTACCGTCCTCCGCGGTTACCTCGACGACCCGGTCGGCACTGAGGCGGCCGTGGCCGCGGTACAGCGGGATGCCGGCCGACTCGAGCCACGACACCTGCCCGTCGTCCTGCCAGTTGGAGGCGAACGCGTCCCGGCGGGCGAGCACCGCCGCGACATCCAGATCACCCGTCACCGCCTCACGGGCGCCAGGAACCTGACGGGCGGCCCGAAGCGCGGCGCCGCTGCGTAGCAACGCCTTCGTCGGCATGCAGGCCCAGTACGAGCACTCCCCGCCGACCAGTTCACGCTCGACGATGGCGACGGTCAGGCCGCCCTGCACGATGCGGTCGGCAACGTTCTCCCCGACCGGGCCCGCGCCGATCACGACGACGTCGTACGGCGTGGTCATGTCAGTTCCCCTTCGCGGCGCGGCCGAGGCGGAGCGCCGAGACCAGGAAGAAGATGCCGCCGAGGACGGCGTACCCGGCGATGTTGGTCAGCTTCGGGTTGTCCGCAGAGGCTCCTGCAACGAACGACGCACCGGCCAGCACCGACAGGCCGCCGCTCAGGATCATCGGCCACTGACCACCCATACCTCGGCGGCCGAGAGCGACGATCAGCTGAATGAGCCCGGCAACGATGGCCCAGGCGCCCCACACGCGCAGGACCGCCGGCACACCGGAGGCGGCGGCGATCGCCAAGCCGATGGTGGCGATCGCGCTGATCGCCATGTTCACGTACAGGCCGCGGGCCGAGCCGTGAGGATGGGACGAGCGGGCGTCGACGACCGCCGCGGCGAGGTCGAACAGCGGGTAGATGACGACCAGCGTCACGCCGAGCGCGCCGAGGTCCGCCTTGGTGGTGAACAGCAGGATCGCCCAGACGATGGCGAACGCGAACCGGACGAAGTACAGCCGGCGCAGCGCCCCCGCGACGCCCGCAGTGGCGATTGGTGATTCAACGGTGCTCACGATGATCCTCTCGAGATGATGTCCGGCCCTGTGAAGTAGACCGAACGTTCCGTTCACTCACCATCTCGCGCAGCACCGTCGTTGTCAAGACAGAACGTTCTACCTCCTGGACCTGTAGACGGAACGTTCTATTCGCTACCCTGGTCACATGACCACCAGCCAGCCAGAGACCCGGACCTCGGAGGCACGACAGCGACTGCTCGCCACGGCGACGCAGATCTTTTACGCCGAGGGAATCCACGCGGTCGGCGTCGACCGCCTGGTCGCGGAGGCGAAGGTGACCCGGGCCACCTTCTACCGGCACTTCCCCAGCAAGGAGGACCTTGTCGTCGGCTACCTGCGCGAGGTCCACGAGCTGGAACGCGGCGCGGTCGACGCCGCGATCGCCGCCAACCCGTCGCCGGTCGACGCCTTGCTGGCCATCGCCGACTGGATCTCGCAGGCCATCCAGTCCCCCGGGTTCCGCGGCTGCGCCTTCCTGAACGCCGCAGCGGAGTACCCCGCCGGGCAGCCGGCGCACGAGGAGGTCATCGCCCATCGGCAATGGTTCCTGGAGACGCTCACCACGTTGATGGCGCAGGTCCATGCCCGGACCGCTGAGCCCGCAGCCCGCCATTTCGTCATGCTGCGCGACGGCGCGATGGCAGCCGGCTGCCTGTTCGACCCGGTCCTGGTGTCGGAGACCTTTCAGCACGGAATCGAGGGACTGCTCCGGGTGAACACCGAACGCCAGGCGAACGAAGCGACCAGGTAGAACGATCGGTCTTGACTCGCCCGCCGCGGCCGACTACGGTCAACTGTGACAGAACGTTCGTTCTACCAATCCGGGTGGTCCGAACGACGGAGCGAGGAGAACACCTATGCCCACCAAGATCACGCTGATCATCGACAACCCGACCGACCCCGACGCCTTCGAGCGCGTGTACGCCGACGTGAAGCAGGCCGCCGCCACGTTCCCGAAGCTGCAGCGGCTCGAGTCGGCCAAGGTCTGGCCGAAGGAGGACGGCACCGCCACCCCGTCGTACCGAACGCTCGACCTGTACTTCGACAGCTACGAGGACGCGTCCGCAGCCGTCGCGACACCGGCAGCCGGCGAACTGTTCGGCACGCTCATCGGCACCGGCGTCCCGTTCCAGGGCCTGTTCTCGGAAATCGAGCAGCCGTAGCGATCGCTCACCGCGACGTCGTGAGGTAAGCGAAGCCGGTGAGGCCCACGCAGCCAGGTCAAGCCAGGTTTGGACTGGGCGACTTGCAACTTCGCCGTGACCGACCTCGCCGGGGCTCGATCGGATCTGGAAGGAAACGGCTGCTCGCCGAGCGCCATCGAACGTGCTCCGGAGATCTGTCTGTTCTTTACCGTCCAGGATCCCGATGGCAACACGGTGCTGGTAACCGACAGGTAGAGCCTGTACACCCTGACCGGGCAGTCGGCTGGCCCTCCGAGACTGGCTGATGCCCACCCCGGCCAGCGCGAAGTTGCCGGTCGGTCCGTTCCGTCAGCGGGACGGCCTGCCCGTAAGCGCCTGGCTGGACCAGGAGCTTGCCTAGAGCAACACTGAAGCGATAGGTAAGCTAGCGCCCGATCTCCTCGGGCCGGTCGGGTTGGAGCTGGCCGGGCCGTCGAACAGCTGCGCGGGCCAGCACGTCATGACCGGCAACGCGATGCGGGCCTCGCCGCGAGCTCCCAGCCGTGGCCACTCCAGCGGGTCGATATCACAGCAGTTGGACGCAGCGCAGCTGTATGCGTCGTACTTGTGCATGTCGTGCTGGAGGAACATCGGCACGTCGTACGACGGATCGCCGGCCGTCGAGGAAGGTCGATGGCGAGCCGGGCTCGTCCCGACAGGAGGAGACTTCGGCAATGGAAGTCGCCGTGGAGCAGGACAGTACGAGCCGACGATGCAGGCAATCGGCGGAACAGGTGGGCTGCGTCGCAGAACGGCCCCGGATCAACAACGTCACCAAACTCGTCGGCATGAGCTTCCACGACTTGCATGCGCTGGGCAGCCCACCCGCCGACTCGCCGCCTGGCTGGATGTCTGGCCATGCTCCGCAAGCGCATAGGTCAGGTTGGTCACGACCAAGAAGGCCAGGAGGCCGCAAGAGGCGATGACGAGGGCCAGGAGAGTAGCTGCCGACCGTCCGGCGCCTGGTGTTTGTCGTCGCCATGCCAGTTCGGTGCGTTCGGGCCGGCGACAGCGGTCGGAAGGCAACGTCTGCACCGGCCGCCTCGCCCCGAGCGCCCATGACGGCGAGCAGGAAGATCAGGCTCAGCGCGGCGGCCGTCAGACCGCCGCGCCGGCGCGCTCTAGCGGTCCAGTTGACTAGACCTTCCGGATCGCGTCACCCGCTCCGGACAGGTTGTCCAGGAACATTTCCGAGTACTTGCGGCTGAGCACGACGCCATCGGCGCCGCCGCTGAAGGCGGCGGTGACGGCGTCGCGGACACCGTCGCGAGAGCACCGGGTCAGGTTGTCGCCTGAGGTGAGGTCGTAGTCCTCCTTCATCCCGACCGGGATGTCGATGTCGATGCCTGAGTAGATCTTGGTGGTAGTCCCCTCGACTCCGGCCTTCGCCCGGGCCGTTTCGCGCTTCACGTAATCGGCGCTGAAGCCGATCTGGGACAGGTCGTCGAACTGGCCTTCGTCCAGGTTCAGGAGTTTCAGCATCAGCGGATAGACCTCGGCCGGGGTGGCGTCGGCGAACAACGTGCGGCAGATCGAGGTGACCCAGGTGAAGAACCTCGGTCCGGCGCAGTTGTTGTAGATCACGATCTTGAGGAAGTCGGAGACCTTGGCGAGTTCTCCGTAGTCCTGATCGGCTCGGTAGAAAGGGCTGAAGGAGATGTTGTGGTAAACGTGCCATCCCACCTGGAGATCCTGCTTGCACGCCTTGGCGACGCCGTAGATGTCGGCGTACATCTGGCGCTGGCTGTGCGTCCAGAGGTTCTGCCACGCCAGCACCTCGGGATAGCGCAGGAGAATTCGCCAGAACGATGTGAACGCACCGTCAGGATCCTTCTCCCCCGATGACGTCTTGTTGTTCCAGGCGAGGACCGCCGCCATTCCTTCCCGGGCCCGCTCGACGTTGATCCCCAGATTCCGGCCGAGCTGCTGGCAGTGCGCGCAGAAGCAACCGAGTTCGCCCGCCTCGACCGGCTTCTGGATTGCGAGGTTGAGCGGACCCGGCCGCTCCGAGCACCACGCGATGCCGTCGAGGTCGTAGGACTTCGCGTAGTCCTCGACGATGCTCAGGTGCCAGTTCTTGTAGTCGGGGTTGTTGAAACAGGTGTGCAGGGTCGGCCGACCCCACAGATCGACCTCGAGAAGCTTCGGGAAGTTCGGGTAGTCGCGAAGCGCCTGGGAATAGTTCGACTCCTCGATCCAGGCGTACGAGCCCATCCCGCGCGCCTTCGCCTTGGGGATCACGTCCTCGAGCATGTCGTAACCGGGGTGCTCCGGCGCCCGGCCGATCGATCCGAGGACGGTGTTCCCGTAGAACTCGGGGTGAACCGTGGCGTAGTTTCCACCGACCCAGTCGAGGTCGTACTCCTGGACGCCGTGATCAGGAATCGGGTGCCCGGGCAACTGGCGTCCGCCGGTGCCTCTCGTCCAGGTCGGTGTGGCCAGAAAGAGTTGGTTCACCCCGCCCCGTTCGGCGAGGATGTCCAGCACCTTGTCGGTTCCTTCGTCAATGAATGACGCGGCACCGATCTGGATGGCCACGAACTTGTCTGACATCTGGATGCATGCTCCTTGTCGGGTGGCAATTGGATGATCGAAAGGGTCCTGAACAGTCAGCCCTTGAAGCCGCTGCCAGTAACTCCTTGGATGAAATAGCGTTGAGCAAGAAGGAAGACGACGAAGACAGGTATGACGGTCACCGTCGCGCCCGCCATCAGCGGTCCGACCTGGGTGTAGAACTCGTTCTGGAACTGAGCCAGTCCGATGGGCAATGTCTGCTTCTCGGGCGAGGTGAGGAAGATCAGCGGTCCGAACAGGTCGTTCCATGAGTCGAGGAACGTGAACATCGCGACCGCGGCCAACGCCGGCTTGGTCTGGGGCACCATGATCGTCAAGAAGGTCCGGAAGGTCGAAGCACCATCCACCTGCGCAGCCTCCTCCAAACCGGCCGGCAGGCTCTTGAACGCCTGGCGCATCAGAAAGGTCCCGAAGACCGGAGTCAGCACTCTCGGCACCCACAGCGGAAACAGTGTGTCGATCCAACCGATTTTCTGGAACAAGATGTATTGCGGCAACAGATAGATGATGTTCGGCACGATCGCTGTCACCAGCACGATGCCGAACAGGGCGTCGCGGCCTTTCCAGGTCAGCCGGGCAAACGCATAGCCGGCCAAGGACGAAACGATCAAGCCACCGACAACATTGAGGACCGCCAACTTCACACTGTTGAGGAAGTAGACCGGCATGTTGCGGAGCACGGTCGCGTAGTTGCCCCATTGCGGATGAGACAGTGCGAATCCCGGCGGGAAGTCCATCACGTGCTCTTCCGGGCGCAGCGACGCGTTGAGCATCCACAACGCCGGGGTCAGGAAGGACAACGCGAGCAAGATCAGGAAGATCATCAAGATGATCCGCCGCCCTTGGAACTTGCGCTTGCCAGGTGCGGGAAGTTGGCGGTCTCCGCCACCCGCCAGGACTGGTCTGTCGTCGATCGCCAGGTCAGTCATAGAACACCCACTTCTTCTGCAGCTTCCACTGGACCCACGTCAGTACCGCGATGAGCGCGACGATCAGCCATGCCATTGCCGCCGCGTAGCCGAACTTGCCTTGCTGGAAGGCGACCTGCCACAGATAGAAGATGTAGACGCTGCTCGAATAGCCAGGCCCGCCTTTGGTCAAGACGTAGATCAGTCCGAACACCTGGAACGACGCGATGAACTGAGAGATGGTGACGAAGAAGATCTGCGGCGTCAGCAATGGCAGGGTGATGCGCCACAGCCGTGACCAGGCGGAGGCTCCGTCGATCCGCGCAGCCTCATACATCTCCTCCGGGATACCCTGCAGGCCGGCGAGCAGGATCATCATCGGATATCCGACGCCCTGCCAGGCGCTGACCACCACCACTGCTGGGATCACCCAGGAGGAGTCGGCGAGCCACGCCGGGCCGTGGATGTCGAAATTCCGTAGGAACTGATTGATCAATCCGTCGGTCGGGCCAAAGATGTAGTACCAAACGAACCCGATCGCGACGACATTCATGACGTATGGAGTGAAGAACGCCATCCGCAGGAACGCCGTACCTGGGACCTTCAGGTTTCCGAGCAGCGCGAGAACGAGAGCCAGAACGACCGTCGCCGGCACACCCAGAACCGTGAAGACGATTGTGTTGCGGACCACCTGAAGGAAGATGGGGTCGTTCACGATCAGATCGACGTAGTTGCGGCCGCCTACGAGCCGGGGCGAGTTGAACCCGTCCCACCTCGTGAACGAGGTGTACATCGACACGACGATCGGCGCAGCCTGGAAGGCCACGATGCCGAACACGAGCGGCAGTGCAAACAGCCAGCCTTCAAGGGTGCGTCGTCGCCGGTTGCGGCGGACCTCCGGCGGAACCTCAGCGCGCCGCACCGCAGAGTGAATCGCCATGGGTCTGGCCTCAGCCCTGGCCAAGAGCCTGCTCGACCTGCGGCCTGGCTCGCGACAGCACGTCCTGAGCACTGCTCTTGCAGTTGTAGACCTGGTCAAGCGCCGGGCGGTAGATCGCACGAGCGCCAAGCGTGTTGTTGGTCTTGTTTCCAGCCGTGAGATGGTGGGCCGCCTCGGCCAACAGGTCGGCGTGCTTCGGCGCGCCGGAGCTCGCCTTGGAGATTGCCTCGGCCGCTTGGTTGTTGACGGGGGTGAATGCGCCGCCCTTGCCGAGGATCTGGCCCGCCTCGGGACCGGCGAGATAGTTGAGCAGTTTGAAGGCGGCATCGTGGTGCTTCGCCTTGGCCGGTACGGCGTAGCTCACCACGCTGGCCTCGTTGGCCTGGTCCGCGGTCCCGGCGGGCGGTGGCGCGATGTCCCAGTCGAAGCTCTTGATGGTCTGCCGCAGATAGGGCACTGAGCCGGACTGTTCGAACAACATCGCAGTCTTGCCTTGGGCGAACAGCTGGATGTCTGCGTTGTCCTGCAGCAGATCCGCCCACGCCGGCTGGACGTGATACTTGCACGTCAGATCCGCGACCCACTGGACGGTCTGAACCCCGATCGGATCGGCCAGCGTGAACTTCTTGCCGTCGGCACTGTAGACGCCGTCCTGGCTGCCGTTGTTGTGCGTGAAGGTTTGCTCGTAGTTCGTTGCCGCGCTCACGGTCGCGCCGTACATCTTGGTGCCATCGGTCATCTTCTGCGCGTCTGCCAAGAAGTTCGCCGTCGTCCACCCCTTGCCGCTCCACGTACCCGGCGGGAGCGGCAGTCCGGCCTTCTTGAAGGCATTGACGTTGTAGAAGACGATCGTGGACTGGTAGCCGAGCTGCCATGAGGTCATCCGACCGTCCGACTGCTTACCGAAGTTGAACACCTGAGCGGCGTAGTCGGAATCCTTGAGCCCCGCAGACTTCACGTACGGCGCGAGGTCGAAGAGCGTGCCGTTCTGTGTGAACAGCTGCACGTAGTCGTCGTTGATCCGGAAGACGTCCGGCGGCTTGCTGCTGGCCAACGAGGTGCGCATCTTTGCCTCGTAGTCTGATTCCGAGGGAACCGGGAGTACGTCGACCTTGATGTCGGGGTTCTCCTGCTCGAACTTGTGAATTGCCTGTTCCAGCGGCATGCCTGCCACGACCTGGTCGTTCATGAAAGTGATCGTGACCTTGCCCCCGGCTGCGTCATCGGATCCCCCATCTCCGCAGGCGGCGAGCGACATCGCGATGGTCCCGAGCGTGACGAGGCCGGCGATCCGACGCCGCCGACGACGTGTGCCTGATGAGTTGAAGCCCATCGGTTCGACTCCTTTGTGAATGTGAACGGGGTGTCGCACGGCGGAAACCCCTCCGCGCGGGACAGCCTCAGAGGCTCAGCCCCGCGGCTGTCAGCCCGCCGCACCGGCGCGCGCCGCCGGCCCACTGTGTGGTCCTCAGCACCATTTCTCCCTTGGGTTGCGGCCGCGGGCCGATCAAGTGAGCACACTGCGCAGAGCTGCGCATGTTTCGCGCGAATTTGGTGTGAACGTAGCCGTATTGCCCATTTCTGGTCAAGGGATACGAATACATGGGCAGTCAGATGAGCAAATGCGCAACTCTGCGCACATCGCTCCATGCCGATCATGCGGAAGCCGGAGAGACTGAGCGCGCTCCCCGACCAGATCGGCCTGGAGCGAACGGGACGGTGTACGGCGCGATGAACCGAAAGGTCTCCAGGTCGAGCGGTACGTCGGGGATGTACAGCTACGGGAGGGTTACGAGGTCGTCAGGTCGACCGAGACGGCAGCGAGCGAGAATCGTTGCTGGCGGCAACTACGCAGGGTGACACCGTGCCGTACGTCGTGCTCGGAGCAGGACTCTGTCATCGCCGGACAGCAACAGCGACCCTGCTCGTACCCTCTTCACCCCGCTTCTCCTGCGTCCATCAGAACGGCTCCCCCGATGACCGTCCCAGGTTTCGGGTGCATGCGCTCATGTCGATTGCGCGGAAGCTCGACGGGTCATCTGAGGTGCTTAGACTGGGCGATCCACTCGTCGCGCAAGCCGGAACGAGGTGATCGTCATGAGTACGGCAGCCCTCCCACCCGTGCGCTCCTGGCAACCGTCGGCGACTTCGCCACGGCGGACGCAGCGGCTGGTCGAGATCCTCGACCTCCTCACCGAGCGTGGCGCACTGTCGGTCGTCACGCTGTGCCGCGAGCTGCAGGTGTCGCCGGCGACGCTGCGGCGGGACATGACGCACCTCGAGGAGCAGGGCCTGGTCTCCCGGACACGCGGCGGCGCCAGGGCGAACACCGGCCCCGAGCTCCCGGTTCGGCTCCGGGACACGAGATCCCCGCTCGCCAAGCACGCGATTGCCGTCACAGCGGCCGCGCTCCTGCCGTCCGACCGGCCGCTGGCCATAGCGATCGGCGGCGGATCGACCACCGCGGAGGTCGCCCGCGAGCTCGGCTCCCGCCGCCGGCTGACCATCGTCACGAACGCGCTCACCACCGCGGCAGCCGTGGCGGCCCGGCCGAACCTGCAGGTGATCATGACCGGCGGCGTGATCCGGGCGAACTCGTTCGAGCTGGTCGGCAGCCTGGCCGAGAGCGCCTTCAACGGGATCAGCGTCAACCTGGCCATCCTCGGCGCCGACGGCGTCAGCGCGGCCCACGGCGTGACCACGCACGACCACACCGAGGCTCGCACGAATCACGCCATGGTGTCGCACGCGCACCGGCTGATGGTCGTTGCCGACGGCTCCAAGATCGGTCAGGCGACCGTGGCCAAGGTCGCCGACGCGTCGGCCATCGACATTCTGGTGACCGACGCGTCGGCGGACCCGCACGAGCTGTCCCAACTGACCGACCTCGGCGTCACGGTGCACGTCGCCCGGACCCGCTAGTGACCCACGACTAACCCTTCACGCCGGAGAACGCGATCCCGCTCATCAGGTGCCGCTGGAAGACGATGAACACGATGATCACCGGAAGACTCGCCAGCAGCGATCCCGCCATCAGCACCGGGAAGTTCGTCGTGTACTGACCCTGCAGGCTGGCCAGGCCCGCGGACACCGGCATCTGCCGAGGATCCGAGTTCACCACCAGCGGCCACAGCAGGTCATTCCACGACCAGATGATCACCAGTACGCCGAGCGCGATCATGCCCGGCGCACTCATCGGCAGCATGATCCGCCAGTAGATCTGCAGGATGTTCGCCCCGTCGATCCGGGCCGCCTCCTCGATCTCCTGCGGCAGTTGCAGGAAGAACTGCCGCATCAGGAAGGTGCCGAACGCACTGAACATCCCGGGCAGGAACAACGCCACCAGGGTGTTCAGCAACCCCAGCTTCTGCATGATCTGGTACTGCGGCAGCAGGAACACCTGGTACGGAACCATCGTCACCGACAGGAAGACGCCGAACAGTACGCCGCGACCGCGGAACTGCATCCGCGCGAACGCGAAGCCGGCCAGCGAACTGAACAGCACCTGCCCAACCGTCCGCGCGATCGTCATCGCCGTCGTGTTCAGCAGTTGATGGCCGAACGGCAGGGCGCTGAAGACGGTCGTCACGTTCGACCACTGCGGTGAGTGCGGCAAGAACGTCGGCGGCACACTCACCGACTCACCGAACGTCTGCAGCGAGGTCGAGAGCTGCCACAGGAACGGCCCGACCATGAAGACCGCACCGATACACAGCACTAGATGCGCGACCGGATGCCGCACTCGCCGCCGCCTGATCGGGTCAGCCATAGTGCACCCACCTCCGCTGCAGCCGGAACTGTGCCGCGGTCAGGATCAGCGTCGCGAGCAGCAGCAGAACGCCGATCGCAGCCGCGTAACCGCCGTCATGCTCGGCGAACCCGCGCTGGTAGAACAGATAGACCAGCGTCTCGGTCCTCTGGATGGCCGGACTCTGCTGGCCCACCATCAGATAGACCAGATCGAAGGCCTGCAACGCGTTGATCACCGTGATCACCGTGACGAAGAAGATCGATGGTGTCAGCAACGGCACGGTGACGTGGAAGAACTGCTTCACCCGCCCGGCACCGTCCAGCTCGGCGGCCTCGTAGTAGTCGACCGGGATGCCGCGGATGCCGGACAGGAAGATCACCATGTTGTAGCCGATCGATCCCCAGACTCCGACGATGCTGATCGCGAAGATCGCCGTGGCCGGATCGGAGAGCCAGTGCGGCCCGTCGATCCCGACCTTGGACAGCAGCCAGTTGACCAGGCCGTAGTCGCCGTTGAACAGCCACTTCCAGGTCAGGGCGACCGCGGCCGGCAGCGTGACCACCGGCAGGAAGTACAGGGTTCTGTAGATCGTGACGCCACGCATTCCCGGCAGGCTGAGGAGCGCCGCCACGACCGCCGAGATCGGCACCGCGAGCAGGGTGATCGCAGTGATGATCGCCGTGTTGATCACCGCGTGGACTACGTCCGAGTCGGCGATCAGCGTCCGATAGTTCTCCAGCCCTGACCAGGTATGACCGCCGAACGCTCCCCAGCTGGTGAACGAGTAGTAGATCGTTTGGAACGTCGGCCAGATCTCGAAGACGACCAGGCCTGCGGCGGCGGGCAGCAACAACATCGCCGCCCACCAGCCGCTGTCGCGGGTCGGTGGCCGCGGTCGGCGCCGGCGTACCGGATCGGCGCGCGTCGGTCCGGTCACCGAATCGAGTGTCGCTGTCACTTCTTTTCCTTCGACAGCGCGTCGTTCATCTTCGACGCGACGCTGCGGGAGACTTCGTCGACGGAAGCCTTGCCGGTCCAGGCCTCGGCGAACTGCTTGGTCGCGTCATCGCGCCAGGCGGCGGTGTCGGTCGACGCCGGGAACGGCTGCGCGTACTTCAGTTGATCGACGAAGACCTGCAGATCGAACTCCGGCATCGCCTTGGCGTAGGCCTCGGCGTGTCCCTCGTACGCCGGGATGACCGTACCGGTCTTGGCCTGGATCTCGGCCGCGCGTTCGGATCCGAGGAACTGCAGGAACTCCCACGCCTGCTCGCGGTGCTGGGTCTTGGCCGACATGCTGTTGGCCAGCCCGTTGCTGTAGTAGTTCCGGTTCCCGTCGGGGCCGGCCGGCAACGGCGCGATGTCGATGTGGGCCTTGCCGTACGGGACAGCGGCGATCTCCTCGGGCTCCCAGGATCCGCAGTACCGCATCGCAACCTTTCCCGACGTGAGCATCGCCAGCGGGTCGGTGTCGGTAGTCTGCTGCAGTGTGGGTGAGACGTGGTACTTGGTGATCATGTCGGTCCAGAACTGGATGCCCTTCACCGTGGCCGGCTGGTCGTAGCCCGAGGACTTGCCGTCCGGCGAGATGATCTGTCCGCCGACCTGCGGCACGGTCAGGTACCAGCTCAGCTCGTCGGCCTCCGGAGCGACGAACCCGTACACGCCTTTCTGCGGATTGGTCAGCTTCTGGGCAGCGGCGATCACGTCGCTCCACGTCCAGGACTCGTCCGGGTACTTCACCTTGGCCGCGTCGAACAGCTGCTTGTTGTAGCACAGCCCGAACCCGTTCACGTCCTTCGGTACGCCGAACACCTTGCCATCGATCGTGTAGGCCTTGGTGACGGCGGGCACGTACGCACCCATGTCCATCTTCGAGCTCTTGATCTGGTCGTCGAGCGGGGCGATGCCGCCGCCGGTGGCGTAGTACTTCGCGTACACCATCGTCATCCAGAAGACGTCGGGTCCGGTGCCCGCGGTAACCGCGGTCTGCAGCTTGGTCCAGTAGCTCTCCCACGGCGTCACCTGGACCTGGACGTCGATATTCGGATGCTGGCTGTGGAATTCACTGATGATCTGCTTCATCGCGGCCACCTGCGCCTGGTCCCAGATCGCGTACGTGAGCGTGACCTGCTTGTCGTCGCCGCCACCGGAATCGGAGGATCCCGAGCAGGCGGCCGCGGCCAGGAAAGGTGCTACGAGCAACAGGCTGAGTACGTCGTACCGATTTCATGCGGACTCCTTGGGGACAGAGCGACCGGGGCTGAGGAAGTCGAGGCGTTCGGGGAGGTTGTCGCCCAGGGCGTGCCGGGCGGCCAGTTCGCCGAGGAGCGGGCCGAGGGTCAGGCCCCAGGCACCCAGACCAGTGGCGACGTGGATCGCCGGTGCCACTGGCCCGACCAGAGGCAGGCCGTCGCTGGTCGCGGGGCGCAGGCCGACTCTGGTCTCCAGAACAGTGGCGGCGGACAGACCGGGCGCCAGGTCGAGTGCTGCTTTCAGGACCGCTTGCTGGCCGCCGGCTGTGACCCGGGCATCGAAGCCAACGTCCTCGTGGGTCGCACCGGCGACGATGCGGTCGTCGAAGCCGAGCAGGTAGCCGCCACCAGGCGTGTTGACCACCGGTCGCATGCCGGTCTGCTGACCGTCGAGCCGCAGGTGCACCAACTGGCCGCGGATCGGCCGGATACCGACCTGCACACCGAACCCGGCGAGGTCCGCGCCTGCCCAGGCACCGCTGGCCAGGAGAACGGCGCCGCCGTCGAGGACCCGAGGTCCGACGCGGACCCGCGGACCTTGTGGATCGAGGATTCCCGCACCGGGGATCACCTCGAGTCCGGCATCGTCGCGGCCCGCCTGCGCTCGCCGGCGTGCCGCCGTCACCAACCGGTCGTGCAGCCGGGAGCCGACGACCCGCCCGACCTCGGCGATGTACAGGCCGCGCAGATCGCCGCGCAGTTCCGGCCAGTATTCGCGAAGGTCCGCACCGTCGACGACCTCGACCGGTTTGACGACCCCGTGCGCCCTCCTGCCCTCTGGATTCGACAGCCGCGCGGCCACCGCATCGAGCGCCGCCTGTTCGTGCGGATCGTCGCCGGCCACGACCAGCTCACCGACCTGCTCGAACGTCGCCGAGCCTGCTCCGGCCGGGTCGACCGCATCCAGCTCGGCCAGCAGGCTGTGGTAGTAGCCGACGCACTCGGTGATCAGCGCCGTCCAGTCCGGGCGCTGCTCACCACGATCGAGCGCGACGGGCGACACGATCCCGGCCCCGGCATCGGTGGCCCGACCGGCCAGGCCGGCATCGACCAGCGCGACCCGCGCGCCCTTCCGCACACCGGCCAACGCGGCACTCGCTCCGACGATGCCGCCGCCGATGACGATCAGGTCAAAGTCCGGCATCGCCGCTCCCGGCAGCGAGGGCCGGGATGAACGCGCGGGCGTTGTCTCCCTCGACTCGAGCCGCCAGGTCGTCCGGCAGGCCGAGGCCTGAGATCGTCCAGCGTCCGGTCGGCGGTGGTTCTTCCGACGAGTAGGCGAAGGCTTCGTCCGTACTCGCGAGGAAGCGCAGGTACATCCGGTAGTCGGCGACTTCTGGGGGCGCGCAGTCGGTGCCCAGCAGCACCCGGTCCGGATGGCGCTCGATCAGTGCTCGAGTCCGCCGCGGCTGTCGGCCGAGCTCGGCGATCCGCGCGGCGAGGTCGACGCGGTAGTTCGGGTAGCGGTCGAGCATTCCCTCCACCCAGTCGAGGTTCTCCGCCAGGCAGCCGACGTGGGCGCCGATGAAGCGCACCTGGGGATGCGCCGCGACGACGGCCTCGAATGCGTCCATCAGCCGCTCCAGCGGTGGGAACTCTGGACCGTGGAAGTGCCAGTCGGGATGCCGCAGCAACTCCTCGAGCCGTTCGTTGCGATGGTCGAGCGGCTGGAAGAACGCGACCGGATCCGCGGTATGGATCAGCGCCGGTACTCCCGTATCAGCCAGTGCGGCCCACAAGGGTTCCAGCCGTGGATCGTCGAGGAAGACGAGGTCGTTGTGCTCGTCGCGGATCCGGAGCCCGATGTCCTTCCAGAGCTTGAGTCCGGCCGCGCCACGTCGTACCGAATCGGTCAGCGATGCTCCCATCCGGTCGCCCCAGCCGGGTGACGAGGTGTCGCTCCAGTCGACCCGGGCGAAGGTGACGAAACGCCCCGGATACTTGCGGTCGTAGCGATCGAGATTCGCCTCGAGCTCGTCGGTCCATTCACCGTCGAGATTGACGATCGTCGCGACGCCGGCCTCGTCCATCGTCTCGATCAGGGCGGCCGGGTCGGGCACCCGCCAGACACCGGTGAGGCGGCGGCCGAGATGGTTGTGGACGTCGACGATCGGCGCGGCCGGTTCGGTCACGACGGTCGCGGTCGCGGTCATCATCGAGACCGGGGTGAAGTCGCGGAGCCGCAGGTCGGCCAATGGCTCGGGCATGTATGCCTCGATTCGGTAGGGAAACCAGCGAGATGCGGGACGACCGTAGGACCGGCGATCGAGCGACGCCCACGAACTGATCAGTCGAAGTGATCGGTCCGGCGAAGGTGATCCCGATCGGTGCACACTTGCGCAATCAGCTGCGCATTTCCTTGATCCATTGACGTTTGTTGTCCGTGGGATCTAGCTTCCAGTCCTATTTGCGCACGTGAGCGCCGTTAGACGGCGGTGACGCGAACGCCGGCCCGCTCCAGCGCTCCGAGTTGCTCGGGGCTGGCACCGCGGTCTGTGACCACGTCGGTGACACCGGAGATCAGACTGATCCGCGCGAACGTCACCCGGCCGATCTTGGAGCTGTCGGCGATCACCACACTGCGGCTGGCCCGACGCAGAAAGGCCAGGTCGGTCTGTGCCTCCATCTCGTCGTACGTCGTGCAGCCCTCTTCCGGGGTCAGGCCGTCGACTCCGACGAAGGCGATGTCCAGGTGGTAGTTGGCGAGCATCGCCTCCGCCGCCGGACCGACCAGCTCGTACGACGAACGCGCGATACCGCCCACGAGAACGAGCCGGATCCCGGCGTGGCCGACCAGCTCGGAGGCGATGTTGATCGCGTTCGTGACGACGGTGATCCCGCGTCGCTGGGCCAGGGCGCGGGACAGCTCGAGCGCGGTGGTGCCACCCGTCATGCCGACCACCGAGCCCTCTTCGACGAACGCCGCGGCGGCGCGACCGATCGCGCGTTTCTCCGCCTGCCGCAGCGCGGCCTTGACCCGGGTCGGCACCTCGTCGCCGGCTTCGTTGGAGATGGCTCCGCCGTGGGTGCGGACCAGCAGCTGGTTGCGGCTCAGCGTCTGCAGGTCGCGGCGGATGGTCGCCCCGGACACGCCGAGCGCGACGGCGAGGGCGGCAACGCCCACCGTGCCCTGCAGGCCGACCTGATCGAGGATCGCGCTCAACCGCTCCGACTTCCGCACGAACCGCACTGTACAAGATGCACATAAAGTGCGCACTCGCGCAAAAGATTGCGCATGTAGTCGAATGCCTTGACCAGAAGTTTTCTTTCGAACTACTTTCCAATCATCATCGTGCGCGAAACTGCGCACTTGCGCACTCGATCTCTCCCGGAGCAATCATGTTGAGGAGTACCCGAACGGCGCTGCTGGCCGGCGTCACGAGTCTGGCCCTGGTCCTCGCGGGCTGCAGCGGATCGAACGACAAGAAGGCCGGCGGCGGATCGACGCAGACCAGCGGAGTGACCATCACCGTCGCGCTCGCCTCGGACGCTCCCCCGAAGGCAGCCCTGGACGCGTTCACCAAGGAAACGGGCATCACCGTCAACTGGGTCAACATCGACTGGGACAGCCTGCAGAGCAAGATCTCGGCCGCGGCCACGGCGAAGACCTACTTCGCCGACGCAACCAACGTCGACTGGTCCCGGGTCGGTCAGCTCGGCAAGCTTGGCTGGTACTACCCGATGGACTCCTACGTCGACACCAAGGCGATGGCGGCCGACGTACCGCAGCTCGCCTCGTTCACCGTTGACGGCCACGTGGTCGGCATCCCGTACGACGCCTCGTTCATGGTCACGACCGTCAACACCGAGCTGTTCCAGAAGGCCGGCGCCAACCCGGCTCCGCAGACGATCGACGCGTACACCGCGGCCCTCAAGGCCATCAAGGCCAAGGGCGTCGTCCAGTACCCATTGAACATCCCGTTCGCCGCGGCGGAAGGGTTGTCGACGTACTGGTACGAGACGACCGGTGCGTTCGGAGGCTCGATCCTCGACAAGGACGGCAAGCCGCAGTTCACCAGCCCGGACTCGCCCGGTTACAAGGCGGCCCAGTGGATGGTCGACGCGCTGAAGTCCGGTCTTGTGCCGCCCGGCAACATCAACGTCACCGACTCGCAGGGCCAGCAGAACCTGATGGCCAAGGGGCAGGTCGCCAGTACGTTCTCGGACTACTCCGGCAACGTCGGCACGCTGTACAACGTCAAGAAGTCGTCCTCGGTCGTCGGCAAGGTCAAGTACATCCGGACCCCGGGTGCTTCCGGACCGGGCGCGAACCTCAGCAACCCCGACGGCATCGGAATCCCCAAGCAGGCCAAGTACCCGGACGCCGCCGCCAAGTTCATCGAGTGGTTCACCGCGACCCAGCAGCAGGCCGACTTCGCCGGCGTGAACGGGCCGGAGAAGACTTTCCCGACGTACCCGATCCCGTCGCACCTGTCGGCGGTGAAGCAGATGACCGCGAAGGGCAACCTGGTCGGCGGTGAGGACCTCGTGCCGATGCTGCAAGGCTCGAAGCCCGTCTTCGAGGGCGGCGCTCCGTCCTGGTACCCGAAGTTCTCCAACGCGGTCTACACCAACCTGCACGGCGCAGCGACCGGATCGATGTCGGTCGAGCAGGCCATCAAGACGATCGCCGACACGGCGGACCAGCTGGCGTCCGGGTCGTGACCGTGACCTCTTCGACCACCACGCCGCGGCCGGCCGAGAGCAAGATCCCGGCCGGCCCGGCGCCGGTACACCGTTCCCGCCTCGACCTCCTGCCGTATCTCCTGATCTCGCCGGTGATGATCTTCATCGCCTGCCTGGCGCTGGTGCCGGCCGTGTTCACCGTGGTCCAGTCGTTCTTCAAGGTGGACGCGCTGGACCCGCCGACCCGGTTCGACGGCTTCGGCAACTTCGTCCGGCTGGCCAAGGACCACGCGGTCGTCGGCAGCATCGGCAACACCGCGCTGTACGTCGTGATCGGCGTGACACTGTCGACGCTGATCGGGATCGGTGCAGCCGTCGTCCTGCAGAAGCCGTTCCGCGGCCGCAGCCTCGTGATCGCCGTCCTGATCCTGCCGTGGGCGATGCCAGGGGTGGTCGAGGGCATCCTCTGGACCGGCATCTTCGATCCGAACGCGGGCCTGATCAACAGCGTGCTGTCGTCACTGCATCTCAGCGACGGGAACGCGGTTCTCCTCGGCCAGAACCGGCTGCTCACGATCGCGTTGATCGAGCTCGTCCAGGTCTGGCAGATCGCGCCGCTCTCGGTGCTGCTGATCCTCGCCGTCCTGCAACTCATCCCGGGCGAGCTCTACGAGGCGGCCCAGATCGACGGTTGTACGCCGTGGTCGGCGTTCACCCGGATCACCTTGCCGCTGGCCCGGCCGGGGATTGCGGTCACCATGGTGCAAGCGGTGATTGCGACGCTCAACGTTTTCGACCAGCCGTACGTGCTGAACGGGGCGGCCAACACCGGTGCCTCGGTCACCATGCAGACGTACTTCATCAGCTTCCAGGATCTCGACTTCGGTCAGGGGTACGCGTTGTCCCTGTTGATCACCATCGTCACGCTGCTGATCTCGCTCGGCGTGGTCCGCCTTGTCTACCGGAGGGTCGAGCTGTGAAGCGTCGTACCGGCGCCGGCCGGAGCATCGGGGTCGCGCTCATCCTGATCTGGTCCCTCGGGCCGATCTACTGGGCGATCAAGACCAGCCTGCAGACCGAGGCCGACGCACGCGCCAAGCCGGCCCACTACCTGCCGACGAACCCGACCTTGCAGAACTACTCGGCCTTGCTGAGCGGCAACAGCGACATCGCGCCGCAGGTCCGCCGGTCGGCGGTGAACATCGTGATCGAGTGCGGTGCCGCGACGATCGTGACCGTCCTGCTCGCCACGCTGGCGGGATACGCCTTCGCGCGGATGCGGTTCCGCGGCCGGAACGTGCTGTTCTACGCGGTACTGGCGACGATGGCGTTCCCGGCGTACACCACGCTGATCCCGCTCTACCGGATCATGAGCACCTTCGGCCTGGTCAATACCTACACGGGCATCGTGCTGGTCTACGTCTCCGGCTTCGTGCCGCTGGCGACCTGGATCCTGCACAACTACTTCGCCAGTCTGCCGGTTGGGATCGAGGAGGCCGGTCTCGTCGACGGCGCCCGTCGCCTGCAGGTGCTGTGGCATCTGCTGCTGCCGTTGGCGCGACCGGGCATCATCTCCACCGCTTTGATCACCTTCTTGTTCGCCTGGGGACAGTTCCTGTTCCCGCTCGTGCTGTCCAGCGATCTGTCCACCCAGCCGCTCACCGTCGTCATCGCCGCGCTGCAGGGACGGCACGTGGTCCCGTCGACGCTGCTGAACGCGGCCGGGGTACTGGCGATCATCGTCCCGGCTGCGTTGGCGCTGGCGTTCAACCGCTACATCGTCAACGGCCTGCTGGCCGGCAGCACCAAGTGACACCGACTTTCTGAAGGGAAAATCCGTGAGTGAGAAGTCCATCGTCCTGATCGGCGCGGGCAGCACGGTGTTCACACCGGGGCTGATGACCGACCTCGCGTCCACCCGGACGTTCGATGGCTGGACCGTCCATCTGGTCGACCTGAACGGCGAGGCCGCCGAGACCATGGCCCGGGTCGGCCGCAGGATCGCCGTAGAACGAGGAGCCGAGCTCGAGTTCGTCCCGCACACCGATCGGCGCGAAGCGTTGCCCGGGGCCCGTTTCGTCACCACCACGATCGCTGTCGGTGCCGCGGCGGGCTGGCGGGCCGATGTCGAGGTGCCGGCCAAGTACGGCATTGCCCAGACCGTCGGTGACAGCGTGGGGCCGGGCGGCGTCCTGCGGGCCTTGCGGCACATGCCCGAACTGGTAGCGATCGGCAACGATGTCGCCGATCTGGCGCCGGACGCCCAGCTCATCAACTACTCCAACCCGCTGACCGCGAACGTCCGGGCGATCACCGCCGAGACGGGGCTGAAGGCCGTCGGACTGTGCCACGGCACCATGCACACGCTCTCGAAGCTGACCGCCGACCTGGGCTACCGCCCGGGTGAATTGAAGGCGGTCTTCGCCGGGCTGAACCATCTCTGCTGGCTGCTCGACCTCCGCCACGACACCGAGGACGCGTATCCGCTGCTGCGCAAATTCGTGGCCGAGCGCGCCGGCGGCATCGACGCGCCCTCGACCAGCGAGGAAGGCGTGCACCTGCCGGTGTCGGCCGACCTGATGCGAACGTTCGGGCGCTACCCGGCGCCGGGCGACCGGCACGTCGCCGAGTTCTTCGGTGGGTACCTGCGAGCCGCGGACGGCAGCCCGGTCGACGAGGCAAACCTGCCCTGGGGCCTGCAGGGCGGCCGGGATGCCACCATGCGGTACATCGGCCAGAAGGACGACCTGTGGGAGAACCTGCACGCCCAGGCCGACGGCAAGGCACCGCTCCCCCGGACCGACAACCAGGAGGCGGAGCGCCTGGTGGCGATCGCCGAGGCCATCGTCACCGGCAAGGACCATGTCGAGCTGGCGGTGAACCTGCCGAACGAGGGCAAGATCCCCAACCTGCCGTCGACCGCGGTCGTCGAGGTCCCGGCTGTGGTCGGCGCCGCCGGCATCATCGGCCTCGGGGTCGGCGCGTTGCCGGACGGGATCGCGGCCGTCCTGGCGGCACGGGCGCAGCAGCAGGAGATCACTGTCCGCGCGGCGCTGACCGGCGACCGCTCGCTCGCGTTGCAGGCGTTGGTCCTGGACCCGCTCGTCGGCGGGCTCACCGTCGCGAGCGGCATCCTCGACGACGCGATCAAGGCCCACGGCCCGTTGCTGGACCGCTTTGCCGCGAACGAGGTCGCCGCGTGACCGTCACCTATCAAGAGGTTCTGCAGCAACCCTCCGTCTGGCGTGAGGCGGCCGCGATGCTGGCGGCCAGGTCGGACGAGGTCGCCGCGTTCCTCAAGCCGCTGCTCGCCCGGCCGGACCTGCGGATCGTGCTGACCGGCGCCGGTACGTCGGCGTTCGCCGGCGAGGTGCTGGCCCCGGCGCTCTCGCGGAAGTTGCGGCGCCGGGTCGAGGCGATCGCGACCACCGACATCGTCTCGAACCCGCGGGAGATGTTCGCCGAGGACGTGCCGACCCTGCTGGTCTCGTTCGCCCGCTCCGGCGACAGCCCGGAGAGCGTCGCCGCCACCGAACTGGCGACGACCTGCCTGCGCGCGGTCCATCAGCTCGTCATCACCTGCAACGCGGACGGCCGGCTGGCCCGCGAACACCAGGACGCTGCCTCGTCGCTCGTACTGTTGATGCCGTCGGCAACCAATGACCGGGGCTTCGCAATGACGTCGAGCTTTACCTCGATGCTGCTGACCGCCTGGCTGGCGCTGGCCTCGGACGAGAACATCCAGCTGACCGATCAGCTCGCCACCGCGGCCGAGCAGGTCCTCGCCCGCGCGGACGACGTGGCGCGGTATGCCGATCGTGGCTACGAACGGATCGTCTACCTCGGCAGCGGCGCTCTCGGCGGCCTGGCTCGGGAGTCGGCGCTGAAGCTCCTCGAACTCACCGCGGGCAAGGTGATCAGCTACTTCGACACCCCACTCGGCTTCCGGCACGGACCGAAGGCCGTCCTCGGCGAGCGGACCCTCGCGGTCGTCTACCTGTCCAACGATCCCTACACCCGCCGGTACGACGAGGACATCGCGGCCGAACTCCAGACGGCGATCAGCCCGGAGAACGTGCTGATCGTCGACGCGCAATCCTCCGACGACGCGTGGCACGTCGATGGTGTGGCCGCTGTGAACGACGCCTTGCTCGCATTGCCGTACGTCGTCATCGCCCAGCTGCTCGCATTGCGCTTCTCGGTCGCGCTCGGCCGGATGCCGGACAACCCGTTCCCCGACGGCGAGGTCAACCGCGTGGTCCAGGGCGTCAGCATCCACCCGCTCGAGCCATGACCATCTACCTGGGTGTAGACGGCGGCGGTTCAGGTACGGTGCTCTGCCTCGTCACCGCCGCAGGCGAGGTGATCGCCGAGGCGGACGCACCCAGCTGCTACTACCTCGACACAAGCTCCGGCGAAGGAGCCGAGCTGGTCGAGCGCGTACTGGTCGAGGCCGTGGCTCATGTCTGCGCGCTGGCCGGCGTCCGGCCCGCCGACATCACCTACGCGTTCTTCGGACTACCGGCGTACGGCGAAGTGAGCGCGGACGTGCCCACGCTCGACGCGGCGCCACGGTCCGCGCTCGGGCACGACCGGTACCGCTGTGACAACGACATGGTCTGCGGCTGGGCCGGTTCACTCGCCTTGGCCGACGGCATCAACGTGATCAGCGGCACCGGTTCGATGACGTACGGCCGCCGCGGCGACAGAACGGGTAGATCTGGGCTTTGTCCTCGTGGCCGGCGTACAGCTTGGTCGCCTCGAACAGCCGGCGTTCGTAGCCCGCCTGGGAGTACAGGTCAGTGCCGATCGCCTCGGAGTTCCGGAACTGGGCGGTGTTGTTGTACTGCGCCAGCGCGCCCCAGCCGGAGTTCAGGGGTTTCGATCCTGGCTTCTGCGGAATCTGCTTGAACACCGGCTTCAGCGACTTGTCGAGCGCGACATCCCCGGCGCCAGGCTTGGTCCAGCCTTTGCCCTCCATGCCGAACTGGCCGTTGATCTGACCTTGCTCGGTGAAGATGTAGTCAAGCATCTTGATCGCCTGGATCTGCTCCTCCTGGGTCGCCTTGGAGGTGAGGACGAAGGTCGCGCCGGGGACGCTCGGGAAGGTGTAGCCGGTGTAGTTCGCCCAGCGGGACGGCGGCTCCGCTCACCGCCAGGCGCATCTGCTGCCGGTGACATGGCAGCTCAACGGCTGGCCAGTTCTCGGCGGCGCGACCGACGCCGCGGGGCTGGGCACGATGGTGTGGACCGCGCCGAAGCCGCTCGTCCGCGACATCGAGAAGTACACGTCCGGGAACTGGACCTATCCAGGCACACCCACCGCCCAACCGCGCACCTACCCCATCACCAGCCCGCAGGGCAGTGACGAATTCGTCAGTCCGACGCTGGATCGGAGGTGGCTGTGGAACCACCAGCCGAGAGCCGGCTACTGGAGCCTGACCGAACGCCCCGGATGGCTGCGCCTGAAGGCGTTCGGCACTGTCGGCGGGAACGCCTCGTTCTTCCGTGCGGGGAACACGCTGCACCAGCGTCACCTGCGCTCAGAACAGACACAGGTCACCGCCGGTCTTGACATCACCCACATGACCAGCGGCCAACGCGCCGGACTGGCCCACTTCAACGGCGGCACGGCGCACAACGCCATCGCCGTACAGAAGACCGGCACAGTCACCCGCATCATCACCGAGGACAACGATCTGGTCAGACCGGTCGCCACGGTGCCGGTCGGCGTCATCACCGTGGATCTCATAGCCCGCACCGGCGCGGACCAGACGCTCACCTACTACCACAGCCTCGACGGCGGAACGACCTTCGCCCGTGCTGGGGCCGAGATGACACTGACCCCATTCGGCGGCTACCGCGGCGACCGCGTCGGAATCTTCACCCACAACGACTTCCTGCCGAATCCGGCTCCGACGGCGATCACGATCGCGACGGCCGTCCTCCCGGGTGCGTGGACGCAGACTTCTTCCGATACTCCGCATCCGTCCCGCGAGTGGAAGGCGGAGCCTTTCTGCAGACCGGCGAGTTGTCCTTCACCAGCGGCAATGGGAGCGGGCCGATCAGGCTGTACCGCTATGACGCCGCCGGGGCCCGGCACCTGGTCCCGGCCGACCGACTGCGCTTCACCGTCGCCGACCCCGCCGTCGCGGCAGTCGTCGACGGTCTCGTCCGGCCCAACGGCACCGGCACCACCGTCATCACCGTCCACTACGAAGACAGACCCTATGTGATGGACATCGCAGTGACCCTGGCCCGACAGTGAGAACGCCTCGAAGCGGGTCATCCCGCAGATCCGGCCGCCGGCAAGGGTGGACGAAGAACGGCTGTTTCAACGCCTTGCCGGCTTTGGGAGCGGGCCGGCGGAATCGCGGATGACCACGTGGACGCCCATCACGGTGTGCTGACTCATGGCGTGCCGGTCGCGGTTGAGCGCGTGGCGTACGGCGGTCCGGCCGAGTTCTTCGTAGTCCACGTGGACCGTGGTCAACATGGGTGTGAGATCGGTGGCCAGTGGGATGTCGTCGTACCCGACCACGGAGATGTCCTCGGGTACTCGGAGGCCGGCTTCGCGTAGCGCGACCAGCACTCCGCTCGCCACGACGTCGGTTGCGGCGAAGATGGCGGTGAACTTGCGGCCGGCGGCGAGGAGATCCCGGGTGGCGCGGTATCCGGATTGGCGGTCGAAGGTGATCGCGACTGCCTGCTGCGACGGCGCCGACAGCTGGTGTGCTTGATGCGCGCGCTCGAAGCCGCGGAGGCGTCCGTCAATGGTGGTGTGGCCGGGTTCGCCGGCACCCATGAACACGATGTCGCGATGCCCGAGGGAGATGAGGTAGCTGGTGATGGCGTAGGCGCCGCCTTCGTTGTCGTACTCGACGACTGTCGCGGGTACGTCGGGGCCTAGCGGCGGACGGCCGCACAGCACCAGGCGGGAGCCGGATTTGTCCAGGGCCCGGGCGATCTGGGTCATCCGCTCGAGGTAGGTTCGGCTGTTGGTGCCGCCGCCGACCAGGACCACCGCCTCGGCCTGCTGCTCGCGCATCAGTTCGATGAGTTCGAGCTCGCGTTCGGGATCGCCGTGTGTGGTGCAGACCAGGCACAGCCGGCCCTCGGCCGTGGCCTGCTGTTCGACGCCTTGACCTACGTACGCGAAGGAGGGGCCGACCAGGTCATGGACGATGAAGGCCACGGTCTTGGTACCGCCGCCGCCCAGGGCCCGGGCCTGGGCGTTGATGACGTAGTCGAGTTCGCGGACTGCCTTCATCACGCGTGCGCGTGTCGCGGTCGAGACAGGATAGTTGCCGGCGAGCACCCGGGAGACGGTGGTGGCGGACACGCCGGACGAAGCTGCAACGTCCTTGACTGTTGGGCGGTCCCCGGATGCCGGTTGTCGTGCCACCAAGGCCCCTTTCGGAGGTGCTGGAATTGTGGTCCACGATAGATCAGGCGACCCGGTCCAGATCAGAGGCCGCGATCGCGTGCGCGAACGGGCGGCCGTCGAGGATGCGTTCGAGTTCCCCGATGATGCAGTCGCCCATGCGGGCAAGTTCGTTGCCGTGCGAGCCCGCGATGTGCGGTGTCAGGAAGACGTTGGGCAGCTCCCAGAGTGGGGAGCCGGCCGGCTGCGGCTCAGGCTCGGTCACGTCGAGTACGGCGTACAACCGACTGGCCTCGAGGTGCCCGATCAGCGCATCGGTGTCGACGAGACTGCCGCGGGCGGTGTTGATCAGAGTCGCTCCGTCCCGCATCAGCGTGAGCTGTTCGGCTCCGACGAGGCGATCGGTCTGCGGATTCGCCGGAGCATGCACGCTGACGACGTCGCTGATGCGCAGCAACGTGTCCAGATCGACCAGCCGTACGCCGAGCTCGCCGGCGGTGGCAGCGTCGACGTACGGGTCGAACATGCACACTTCCAGATCGAACGGACGGAGCAGTTCGATGACGCGCCGACCGATCCGGGAGGCGCCGATCACTCCGATCGTCCGGCCGTAGTTCCCCACGCCTCGCCGTACTTCGGCCAGGGTGAAGTGTCTGGTGGCGTGGTACTGGTCGCGGAGACGGAAGACGTCCTTGCCGGCGAACAGGATCGCGGCAACGGTGTACTCGGCCACCGGTACGGCGTTCGCCGCGGCGGCTGAGGTGATCGCCAGACCGCGTTCCCAGCATGCCGGAGACAAGAGGGCCTTGACCGAGCCCGCAGTGTGCAGGATCGCCCGCAGCTGCGGTGCCGCGTCGAGGACGTCCGCGGTGATCGGTGGGCAGCCCCATCCGGTGATCAGGAACTCGGTCGAGGCCAGGGCGGCTCGGATGTCATCGGTGTCGAACCGCTCGGCGACGACGGTCTGGTCGACTCGCACTAGTCGCTGCAGCCGGTGCATGGACCGTGGTGGGTACAGGTCCGGCAGATGCTGTGCACCGAGGGCGAAAAGTGCCGCGGGGCGGTCGGCCACGGGCTCCTCCGTTCATGAGTGGAAAGCTATTTCAGGCTGCCGAGCGTGATGCCGGAGCGCCAGTACCGCTGCATGGACAGCATCAGGGCGACGATCGGGATGAGTGAGACGATCGCGCCGACGATGACCAGTCCGGTCAGGTCGACGGAG
This sequence comes from Kribbella pratensis, assembly GCF_004365355.1. Lineage (GTDB taxonomy): Bacteria > Actinomycetota > Actinomycetes > Propionibacteriales > Kribbellaceae > Kribbella. The sequence goes on from NZ_SODP01000001.1 coordinate 3,220,748, forward strand.
CGGTCCATCTTGATGTTCAGCCAGGAGTACAGGCCGAGCATGACGGTCCATTTCTGTTCGCCGCGCAGGAACACCAGCGGACCGAAGAACGAGTTCCACGAGCCGACGAACCCGAGCAGGAAGATGGTCGCCGAGCCGGTTGTCATCAACCGGGCGCCGATGGTGAAGAAGGCACGGTACTCGCCGGCGCCGTCCACCCGGGCCGCTTCGAGCAGCTCGGGCGGAATGGCGCCTTCGGCGTACACCTTGGCCAGGTAGACGGAGAACGCGCTGAAGAAGTGCGGCACGATGATCGCCCAGGGCGTGTCGACGATGTGCAACCGGGTGTAGAGCAGGAACGACGGGATGGTCAGCAGGGCGCCGGGGATCAGGAATGAGGCGATGATGCAGCCCATCAGGATGCCGCGGCCGCGGAACTGATACATGGCCAGGGCGTAGCCGCAGGCCACGCAGAGGACGGTCATACCGACGGTGCCGGCGACGCCGTAGACGAGAGTGTTGGCCAGCCAGCGCAGGAAGATGCCGTCGTGGTAGGTGAAGAGGTCGCGGGTGTTGTCGAAGAGGTGGAAGTCGGCGAACCACAGGCCGTTGGTGGTGTAGAGGTCGCGCTGGCTCTTCGTCGCGGAGACGATCAGGAACCACACGGGGGCGATCGAGTAGATGAGGAACAGGACGAGGCCCGTCCAAACCAGGGTCCTGGAGAGCCGGGACGGATGGTGGCCGGCCGGCAGGTCGTCGTCGTACCGGCGTGCGCGGGCATCAGTCGTTGTCATCTGGGGGCCCTGTTCGTCAGTTTGTAGAAGGTCGCCGAGACCAGGCCGACCACGAGCGCGAGCACGATCGACAGCGCCGCGGCGTAGTTGAAGTCGCCGACCGCGAAGGCCTGGTTGTAGATGGTCATGATCGGGGTGAAGTCCTTGGTGACGGTCTCCGGTGTCATCGAGCGGAACAGCAGCGGCTCGCTGAAGATCTGCAGGGTTCCGATGATGCCGAGAACGCTCACCAGGACGAGCGATCGCCGGACGTAGGGCACCTTGATCGACCAGGCGATGCGCCACTCGGACGCGCCGTCGACGCGCGCGCTGTCGAAGATGTCGCGCGGCACGGCCTGCAGAGCGCCGTACACGATCAGCATGTTGAAGCCGATGCTGCCCCACGCCATCAGGTTGCCGACCGACACCCAGATCAACTCGCTGCTGTAGAAGTTCGCGTTGATCCCGAACAGCTTGAAGAACGGCGTGAGCGGACCGACGGCAGGGCTGTAGAGATAGATCCAGATCAAGGTGGCGACGATGCCCGGGCTCATGTATGGCACGAGCATCGCGATCCGGAGTTTCCCGGCGACCCGGCGGCGGACTGAGTCGAGCAACAACGCCAGGGCGAGGCTGGTGGCCTGGATCAGCGGGATGACGACGATCGCGAACAGCGCGACGCGCCACAGGCTGCCCCAGAACTTCACGTCGTGCAGCGCGCGGTCGAAGTTCTCGAACCCACTGAAGCTGACGGTCTTTTCGCCGAAGCCGAGTCCGGAGCTCTTCGAGCTGTAGAGGCTCTTACTCAGCGCCATGATCACCGGAACCACTGTGAAGACCACAAATCCCGCGAAGAACGGCACCGTGAACGACGCGCCCTTCAGTTCGACCGTACGTCGCCATCGCCGGCCGGGGGCATCGACGGCCCCGCTCTGCTCCGCCGCCGGTGGAGCCAACGGGTTCTGCTTCAGATCCAGGGACATCCGCACTCCTTCTCGCCGTGGACGGGTCAGCTCGCGACGTTGACGCCCTTGGCCTTCAGATCGTCGACGGTGAACTTCTGCATGTTCTCGAGCAGTTGCCGGAAGGTGATCTTCTTGGTCACCGCCTGCGCCCACTGGTCCTGCAGCTCTTTGAAGACGCCCGTGTAGTTCGGGCCGACCACCCAGTTGTCCACTCCGGACCGGGAGGCCTTGAGGATGACCGGCTTCGCCTCCGACCGGTGGCTGCCGAACAGCTTCTGCGGCACCGCGGCATCGACCCACGGCGACGGATCGGGCATCGCGCCCGGCCAGGCGTAGGAGCCGGTGGCCTTGTCGAAGGTGGCGTCGACCCCGTCCTTGGTGGTGTTCATCCAGATGCCCACCTCGCTGGCTTCCTTGAGGTGCTGACATCCCTTCGGCACGAGCAACGCGCCCCCGTGAGCCGGGGTGGCGAACTTCGTCGCGCCGGCGAACTGCGGCAGGTCGACCGGCTGCCAGTTGCCGATGGTCTTCTTGAAGTTCAACTCGTAGTTGGTCAGCTGCCAGGTAGAGGTCGGCAGCGAGACCATCTTGCCCTGGTCGAAGTAGGCGATCAGGGCCGGCCGGTCCTGATAAGTCTGATTGGCGACCAGGTCGTTGTCGACCAACTGCTGAAGAATGTTGGCAGAGGCAACGGACTCGGGCGACAGGAAGTCGACCTTCCACGCATCGTCCTGCGCCGAGTACCAGGTCCCGCCGGCCTGCGTGACCAGGTTGACGAGCGTGCTCGGGTCCTCACCGGCCAGATTCATCACCTGGACGCCGTGCGGCTTGAGCGCCTTCCCGGCCGCGATCACGTCGTCCCAGGTCTTCGGCACCGGTACGCCGTACTTGTCGTAGGCCGCGCGGTTGACCATCATGAACGTCGGCCCGGTGCCCGTCGGGATGCCGTAGTACCTGCCCTGCACCTGCGCGCCCTTGAGCGAGGCCGGGTAGAACTTGCTCTCCGCGGGCTTCAGGTAGTCGGTCACGTCAGCGAGCAGGCCCTCCGCCAGCAGGGCCGGCACGTCACCGAAATTCTGCGCCAGGCAAGGGATCGCGCTGCCGGCCGCGACCGCGTTGCGCAGACCGGTCGCGGTGGTCGGAAGGTCAGCCTGCTTCACGAGCTTGACCTTGATGTCGGTGTGGGTGGCGTTGAACTTGTCCACCACCGGCTGGGCGTCCGCCCAGGCCCAGTACTCGATCTCGACCGGGCCGGAGGCGGATGTCTTGCCGGTGTCGCTACTGCTGCAGGCGACCGTGGTGGCGGCCAGGCACAGGGCGAGGCCGGCCAGCACGGCGCGACGGCTGTTTCTGGGCATGCGCGTATCTCCCGGGGTGGGCTAGGGGATCTGGGCTGGTGATACCTCTATAGTTAACGATTTCTATGCAAGCTAGGAGAAGAACTTGTTGCCGTCAAGGCCTTGTGCTCTTGCCGCGCGCTCCAGATGATGCCTAGCGTAGAAATCGGTAACTATGACGTTCGCTGAGCGGCTCTCGCTGCGGCACGTCGTGCCTCACCCGCATTTCTCCTGCCACCGCCTCAGGAAAGAAGGTGCTGTCTGTGTATCCAACTCCAGCCGCTGCGCGGGGCCGGGTCCGGCGACTCGGCGCGTTCAGCGCAGCTCTCGTGCTCGTCACCGGACTCCTCTTCGCGGTGGCCCGACCGGCCGCCGCCCGCGACCTGGGCGGGTGTGCCCTGTCGTTCCAGTCCGCGGTCAGCCCACAAGGATTCGTACATCCCGGCGTCGGGCTCACCCAGCCGATCCTCGAGAACGCCCGCCGGCAGATCGCCGCCGGCGCCGAACCGTGGACCTCGTCATACCAAGCGATGCGGCAGTCGTCAGCGGCCGGTACGGCCGTGACATCGTCCAACCGCAGCAGCGGGGACCCGACAAAGCCTGCCTCCGACGCATTCAACAGCCAAGGCTTCAACGGCCGCTTCATCGCCGACGGATTGAAGTCCTACACCCAGGCAGTTCTCTACGTGCTCACCGGTGACGAGGTCTACCGCAAGAACGCGCTGGACATCATTCGCATCTGGGAGCAGATGGACCCGGCCAAGTACGAGTACTTCACCGACGCGCATATCCACACCGGAATCCCGATGAACCGGATGGTGTCCGCGGCCGACCTGTTGCGCTACACGTCGTGCGCCGACGAGGCGTACCCGTGGACCGACGCGGACACGCAGGCGTTCACCCGTAACCTCGTCACCCCGGTCATCGAGACGTTCCAGAACGACAACAACCACTTCATGAACCAGCACAGCTACCCGCTGATGGGCGCGATGGCCGGTGCGATCTTCATGGACGACACCGCCCTCTACAAGCGGTCCGTCGAGTGGTTCACCGTGAACGCCACCGCGCAGGACCAGGGCTTCAACGGCTCGATCGCGCGGCTGTTCCGCTGGGTCGACCACAACGACAAGACCGGCGAGCCGATCAAGGACCCGCACGTCCAGCATGCCGAGATGGGCCGCGACCAGGCCCACGGCGGCGGTGACCTCACCAACGCCGTGATCATTTCCCGGATGCTGCTCGCCCAGGGCACGAAGGTCGACCCCGTGGCCGGCACCGTCTCAGATGCCCCGAACGCGGTCGGACCCTACGAGTTCCTCAACAACCGGATCCTCGCCACCGCCGACTACTTCTGGCGGTTCATGCTCGGCTACGACACCCCGTGGACCCCGATGGCGTACGCGATCTCGCCGGACGGCACGATCCGCGACACCTACAACCACATCGCCGACGGCTACCGCGGCCGGTATGTCACGGCGAGCTTCTGGGAGATCTACTACTACTACAAGTTCACGCTCGGCAAGGACGTCAAGACGATGGCGCCCTACTACGCCGAGGCCTATGCCAAACGCCCTGGCCCGCTGTACTCGCGCGGCGGTGTGATAGGCAACTACTGGGACGGCGTCGACGGCGGCGGCGACTCGTGGCTGTTCGCGCCGGCTGTGGCGGCGGGTGAGTCGACCCGGCCGCTGGGCAACAACCCAAATCTCTACCAGGTCGAGGACCGGTACACCCGCCTCGCAGGGGAGGTCGAGGTCCGCGACGGGTACGTAAGCATGTCCTCCGGCTCGAAGATCGCCTATCTCAACGGTGCGACCGACCGGCCGAAGCTGGGCTTCCTCGTCCGCACCACTGGTGACGCGGTAATGCACCTGCACACCGCCAGGAACGGACGCACCCTGAAACGCGACTATCCCGTGATCGTGCCGAACACCGGCGGTAAGTGGCGCTATGTCACGACCGACGGACCTATGGACGACATTCTGTTCATCGAGGTCGAGGGCGCCACTGTCGACATCGATCACATCAACATCAACGCCGCGGCCGAGCTGACCGGACCGGTCTTTCCCGCCGCCGCGGCCGATCGCGTGGTCGGCTGGGTCGGTGCCGACGCCACCGTCGACCTGGCGGCGACGGCCGCGAACGGCACGACCTACACCGCGAGCGGGCTTCCCAAGGGTGCCGTGCTCGACCCAGGGACCGGCGTCCTCACCTGGAAGCCGACCCGAGCCGGTACCTGGACGGTCACCGTCGCTGCCGACGACGGCACCACCATGGCGGCCCGCCGCGTCGCCCTCACCGCGGCTGGTGACCGCACGAGTGCCTTGATGCTCGCCGAGCGCGGGTACAACCAGCGGACCGTGTACGAGTCCGCGACGAAGGATGCCTACGGCAACGCCGTCGGCGCCGCGGACAAGCTGCGGACGAAGGGTTCGGACAGCGAGTACCTGGTCGCGCTGACCGACCTGGTCGGGGCGGTCGACGGACTGCGCCCGCTCTCGCCGACGATCGCGCTGGACGGCAGCCTCGATTACCCGGGCCTCGTCGCCTCGTCCACCACGGGCGACCGGATCGTCAACCTGGTCGACGGCGACGAACAGACCGGCACCGTCTATCCCCAAGCCGTCAACCTCTCGCACACCTTCGACTTCGGTCCGGACTACCGGGTGTCCGCCACGAAGTTCGGCTTCCAGAGCAACATCTTCGCCGACCGGCTCGCCAACTCGGCCGTGTTCGGCTCCAACGACGGGGTCACCTGGGTCCGTCTCACCCCCGGGGTCACAGCGTTCACGCAGGACTACAACACGCTCGACGTCGCCAAGGATCTCCAGGACGACCAGTTCCGGTACCTGAAGATCCAGATGATCAAACAGTTGCCGGACGTGCTCTACGGGATCGTGCGCGGCGTGTTCGAGATGACCGAGTTCCACATCTACGGCCAACGGCACGAGATCGGCAACCTGGTGAAGTCGACCTCGATCACGTCCGCACAGGCCATCGCGGGCAAGATCATGACAGGCGACACCGTCGACGTCGCAGTCACCACGAAGAAGCCACTCCAGCAGGTGACCGTCACCGTCCAGGGCGTAACGGCGAAGGCGAGTTCGGCGGACGGAATCAACTGGAGCGCCTCGGCCAAGCTCGACAACGTTGCTGCCGGCAACATACAGGTCGCGGTCGACTACCTCAATGCCGACGGCAAGGCCGGCCCGACCGCATACGGAACGACCGACGGATCGAAGCTCTACATCGCGGGCGACCCCGCACACTACATCGACGTTGCCAAGGTCGCTACCGTCACCGCCTCAGACAAGCAGTGGCCCGGCACCGGACTGGGCGCCGACAAGGTCGGCTACCTGCTCTTCGACCGCAACCCCGATACGTACGGCGACCTGAACAGCGGACCGGGCGCCTACTACACCCTCGACTTCGGCTCGCACGCGACCGTACAACCCGAGGAAGTGCTGTTCCTGCCGCGGGCCACCCACCCGCAGCGGGCCAACGGTACGGTCGTCCAAGGATCGACCGACGGCCAGACCTGGACCGATCTGACCACCTCGCTGACCGGAGCAGTGGCGAACACCTGGAGCGACCAGCGGACCTCGGGTGCGAACCACTACCGATACCTGCGCATCTACAACGCCACGAGCTGGTTCGGCGACCTGTCCGAGGTCGAGCTCTACGGCGACCTCAAGAACGACGCCTGACACCAGCCAGCTCGTCCTCACACCACACGCAACAAAGCCCAGGTCGCCTCCCGGCGACCTGGGCCGTCGCGTAGCGCCGGGCAGACCAGGCACCGCCGATCGGAGACGCCTGCGTCGGGTCTGCATGTTCAGCCGGACCTCGCCGCAGGAGCTATTGGCGTACATGAGCGTGCCTACGCCGAGCTTGTCGTAGCCGCCGCTGGCTGTACTGACCAGGCACGTCGGTCGAGATTGTGTGACGACACGAGGTGAATGTGTTTGATGGGTGAAGACCTCCCGGCGTGGAGTGGAGCTGTCTAAGAACCGCTCCAACGACCAGGAGGCCTTCGCGTCTCACGCTAACGCTGCCTTGACTCCTCAGAACTTGCCGGGGGTCAATCCGAGGGTGTTGGTCGGGTCGGCCGGGTCCGGACCGACGACCTGGCCGACGTAGAGCTGCACCCGCGAGCGGAACCGCTCCACCGCGTCCCGGTCGCTCATGAACGACTGAAACCCGGCCACATCGGTCTGGTGATACGTGGCCAGCGGCCGCAGCCCGGCCGGTGGGGCGACGTCCTTGCGCACCGACCAGGTCCACGGAGCGATCAGTTGTTGCTGGGCCGTCCGGGACGTCAGCCAGCTCAGGAACAGCTTCGCGGCGGCCTTGTGCGGAGCGTTCTTGAAGATCGCCCCGTGCTGCACCCAGCTGTTGAACGGGTCGTTCGCCGGGAAGATCATGGTCGCGTTCGGCGTCGGATCGCCCGCCGTGCCGAGCGTCGCCAGGTAGTCCCCGGCCGCCACGGGTCCGGCCGAAAACGGCGTGCCGCGCACGAATGCGGGGTTCTGTGCGACCAGGGAACGCAGCCAGGTCCAACCGTACTTGTCGACGGTCAGCTTGAAGTCGTAAAGGACGGCGTCGTCATCGTTCGGGTACGTGAAGATCAGCTTCTTCTTGAATTCCGGCTTCAGTAGATCGGCCGCGGTGAACGCCGACGGATCCGACCCGGCCTCCTTGGTGTTCACCATGTCGGCGAAAGCGCCGTAGAACACGCCGGTCCAGTAGCCCTGCGAGTCCTTGGCGTTGTCGAAGACCTCGTCGGAGCCGATGGGCCGGTACTTCAGCAACTGGCCGGCGCTCTTCCAGCGGTCGAAGTCCTGCACGGTCTGCAGCACGGCCACGTCAGCCACTTGGTCGTGGGTGGCGATCTGGTTGTCGATCCGAGCGTCGTGGATCTTGCTCAGATCGGTGACCAGATGGATTTTGACGCCGGGGAACTGCGCGGCGAACGCCTTGGCGATGAAATCCCACTGTCCCGGCTTGTCGCCGCCCATGTAGACGGTCACTTCGCCGCCATCGGCCTCAGCCTGGCGGTAGAGCGCCTGCAACTTTGCCTGCTCGCCCGACGCGCCGGCCGTGGCCTTCGTGCTCGCATCGGCGATGGCGTAGCTCGCGCTTGCCCCCAGCGCCACGACGGCCGCCATCAGCGCGGTGCCGGCCTTCCCGGTGAACCTCATAACGCCTCCCAAGAGTTTGAACTCTCAAACATTCGGCTCGACCATAACCCGCTTTGTTTGAGAGTTCAAACGTTCCGGTATGCTTGTCTGGTGAGCGACACCCCCTGGCTCTCCGAGGAGGAGATGCGCGCCTGGCTGGCATACATCGACCTTTCAACGCTGCTGGGCGACTACCTGGAGCGGCAGCTGCAACGGGACGCCGGCCTGTCACACGCGACGTACAACCTGCTCAGCCGGTTGTCCGTGGCCCCCGACCGGTCGCTGCGGATGAGCGAACTCGCCGAGCACCTGAAGGTCACCCGCAGCCGGCTCTCGCACGCACTGTCGGCGCTGGAAAAACGCGGCTGGGCGCGACGCACCGACGACCCGACGGACCAGCGCGGCCAACTCGCAGTGCTCACCGACGAAGGCTTCGCCGTCCTCGCCGCCGCAGCCGCCGGTCACGTCGCGGCTGCGCGCCGGGCGATGTTCGACCACCTCACGCCTGACCAGGTCCGCCAGTTCGCAGAGATCGGCGAGGCCATCATCAAGGGTCTCACCCACGAGGACGACTATCAGGCTGAGCTCCCCTGGCGGCGCAGATAGCGCGTGAGGCCACCGCGTACGGGATGCAGCACCTGCTGTCCCGGGTCGGGAGCTGGAGCCGCCCGCACGACGCGACCTGCCACCTCCCATTCGGAGCGGTCCCACCTGCGGCCTGGTTCGACGTCTGTGCAGTCAACGGCGCACTGTGGGGCCACAGGCAACTAACCTGCGACCACGAGGGAGCGGAATTGAGACGTCAGAAGAGATGGCGGCGTGGCGGCACGGGAATGAGAGCATGTCGGGCGTGACAGTCCGAATCAGTGACATCGAGCAGGCAGCCGAGGTGCTGCGTGGCGGCGGTTTGGTCGCCCTCCCGACCGAGACCGTCTACGGTCTGGGAGCCAATGCCGAGGACCCCGTTGCCGTCGCACGTATCTTCTCGGTGAAGGGCCGTCCGCCCTCGCATCCGCTGATCGTCCATATCGGCGGCGCGGAGTCTCTCGAGGCTTGGGTTGAAGACGTACCTGCGCCCGCGCGCGAGCTGGCCGAACGATTCTGGCCCGGGCCATTGACGCTGGTCCTGAGGCGTGGCCGAAGGGTGCCACTCGAAGCAACAGGTGGCTTGGAGACGGTGGCCATACGGGTGCCGAACCACCCTGTCGCTCTAGCGCTGCTTTCGGCGTTCGGTGGTGGTATCGCCGCGCCTTCGGCGAACCGTTTCGGCTCAGTCAGCCCGACTACCGCGAACCACGTCAGGAGCGAACTCGGCGACGCTGTCGACTTCGTGCTCGACGGCGGACCCTGCACGGTTGGCGTTGAGTCGACAATCGTTGACGCCACGGGTGAGATCCCGAGCGTGCTGCGGCCCGGAGGGGCGACCCGAGAGGACCTCGAGGCGGTCCTCGGACGCCCACTCGCGGTGCACTCGACCAGCCAGGTTCGGGTGCCTGGCCAGCATCCATCGCATTACGCGCCGAAGGCGCGGGTCGTCCTAGTCGCTCCTGAGAAGGTCATTGCCGAGGCCGAGCTCGCGCAGGAGCTCGGTCACCAGGTGGGAGTCATGGTTCCGCCAACCTCGTCGAACACGGCGGTCAACGCTCACGTCGTCGTGGCAGTTCCAGGTTCGATGGCCGCCTACGCGCACGAACTCTATGGCTTCTTGCGCGAATTCGATCAGCGAGGTTGCGATCTCGTCATCGCGTCCTTGCCTGTCGAGGAAGGGCTCGGACTCGCGATCGCCAATCGGCTCCGCCGCGCCGCGGGACCGCGTGCCTCAGCGTGATCCGGGTCACGACCTGGCCGCAACCTCCAGCCCTCGCGCGGCTACCAACTGGGCGCTCCCATCGGCCAACCGGTAGCACAGCCCCACGACTGCGGTGTCGCCCGTGGCGACGCGATCGGCAAGCACCCGGGAACGATCCAGGAGTAGGTCAACCGTGTGCTTGATGTGCTCGGCCAGGATCTCATCGGGCTCCACGCGACCCGCGGCACGAGCTGCCAGCACGCTCGGCGTCACCCGCTCGACCACGTCGCGAACATATCCGGTGGGCGGCAGACCGTCCGCGAGCGCAGCGCACGCCGCCGCCACCGCGCCACATGAATCGTGGCCGAGCACGATCACCAGCGGGCAATCCAGAACGTCCACGCCATACTCGATGCTGCCCAGCACCTCCGGCCCGATCACATGGCCCGCAGTGCGGACGACGAACAGGTCACCCAGGCCGCGGTCGAAGATGATCTCGGCGGCCAGGCGTGAGTCGGAGCATCCGAACAGTACGGCGAACGGGCGCTGCCCCGGCGCGATCTCAGCGCGACGCGTCGCATCCTGATTCGGGTGCTCAGGTGCGCCGGCGACGAAGCGCTCGTTGCCTGCCAGCAGCAACTCGAAAGCATCCTGAGGTTGCGGATCTTCGACCTCTGCCATGCCCAGATCCTAGGTCAACGACCACGATCACCGCGCAGCCTGCCCTTCGGGTAAGCGCCGGACGGCACGCAATTGTTTGTTCCGCGTGGGACCCATCCGGCGCCAGTACCGCGCCGAAGTACCGATGTCAGCCGCGGAACGAGCCGTCGGCGTACATCGAAAGTGAGCCCTCGTCATGCCCAAGAAGATCGTTCGCGCCGGCCTCGCCGCGTCTGCTCTGGCCCTCGTCCTCGCGACGGCGGCCTGCGGCAGCAACGACGACAACTCCAGCGGTACTCCGGCCACCAGCTCCTCCTCGTCCGCTCCCGCAGACACTCCGAGCGCATCGTCGTCTGCATCCGCGGACAACATGTCCGATCTCGTCGGCCCCGGCTGCGCCGACTACGCCAAGGCCAACGCCACCGGCGCTGGTTCGATCGACGGCATGGCGGCTGCTCCGGTCGCGACCGCGGCTTCGGGCAACCCACTGCTGAAGACCCTGGTCGCAGCCGTCTCCGGCAAGCTCAACTCGAAGGTCGATCTCGTCTCGACTCTCAACGGCGGCGAATTCACTGTCTTCGCCCCGGTCGACACGGCGTTCGCGAAGATCCCGGCCGCCACCGTCAACACACTGAAGACCAACGACGCTCTCCTGACCAAGATCCTGACCTATCACGTGGTCTCCGGCCAGCTCGACCCGGCCGCCGTGGTCGGCAAGCACGCCACGGTGGAGAAGCAGGACCTCACCGTGACCGGCTCGGGCGACAGCCTGAAGGTCAACGGCGCCAACGTCATCTGCGGCGGCGTGAAGACCGCAAACGCCACCGTGTACCTGATCGACTCCGTACTGATGCCGCCGGCCGCCTGATCGAACGCACAGCCTCATGGACCTGGACCGGTGCCACCATCAGTTGCCGATGGCACCGGTCCGGTCGCCTCTCCTGGTAAGGCGATTCTCTCCGGCGGAGGACCGATCGTGACCGACCTCCCCCACTCCCCTGGCCTGGGGGACTCGCGGCCAGCGACCGACTGCAGAGCTCGACGAGCTGATGAACCGCGTCGCGAACGGGGACACGGCGGCCTTCAGCTCGCTGTACGACGTGACCGCGCCAGGCGTCTTCGGTCTCCTGCGCAATCCGGCGCAGTCCGAGGAAGTGTTGTGCTCGGGCTGCCACCTCGCGGACCTTATTCAGCAGGCGTGCCGCCGTACGGACGAACTCCGGTAGCCGATCGGGGCCGAAGGCAACGACTGCGACCAGACCTGTCACCAGAAATCCAGGGAATCCGATGTCGAACACAGCTGGCCCTTCTTCGCCGAGAGTTGTCTGGGTCGTTCGGGATCTGTTCCTTGAAAGACCGTTGAACAGGGTCATGACCAGCACGACGTGTACCAAGAGCTTCGGCGCCACGCACCCATCTGTTCGGTCCGTGGCGCCGAATACTGTTCATGTCAGTCATGTTGCGACGCCGGGTTCGTGCCGGCTTTGGTGGGCTTGTAGCTGCGGGGGCGGGGCTTGGTCTCGGCGAATTGGCCGCGGCGCTGGTCGGCGGCACGTCACCGGTGGTCGGGGTGGGGACGCAGCTGATCGACCTCGCGCCGGGTCCGGCCAAGGACTGGGCGGTGAAGAACCTCGGCACCGCCGACAAGCCGATTCTCGTTGGCGGCGTTCTGTTCGCGGTGGCGATCTTCGCTCTGCTGGCGGGGACCGTCGGCGCGTCCCGCCCACGCTTGGCGGTCGTCCTCACCATCGGCCTGGGTGTGCTGGCCATCCTGGCCGCCGCCACCGGGCGGACGCTCGCAACCAACCCTTTAACCCGGCTGCTGCCCGGTGTGGTGACTCTGATCGTCGCCACGGTCGGCATCGTCCTTATTCTCAGAGCCCTTGGTCCGCCGCCCTCGCCTCGGGCTGTCGGCAGCGCCGGCCCAGACGAGACCTCTACCGACGACGCGCGGCCTAGCAATCCACTTCGGCCAGGCCGCACGGACAGTGAGCCTGTTCCGACGGCCGGCGGGTCCGCAAGCGACGTACCTGGGTTCGATCGGCGGCGCTTTCTTGTCACGGCTCTGTCGATCGGCGCAGCCGGCGCGGCCGGGCTAGCGGTCTCGCGCCTTGTGCCTGGCGGCGTGGACGAGGCAACTCGTGCAGCGGTCAAGGTCCCAGCCCCTGGGAGTCCGGCACAGGCGCTGCCTGCCGGAGTGTCCGGAGACGTGGCAGGCGTGAGCCGGTTCTTCACCCCGAACAAGTCGTTCTACCGGGTCGACACGCTGCTGACGGTGCCGAAGGTCGATCCCCGGAACTGGGAGCTGCGCATCCACGGCATGGTCGACCGCGAGCTCCGGCTGAATCTTGCGGACCTGCTCGACCGGCACCTGATCGAGCGCGACATCACGCTGACCTGTGTGTCCAACGAGGTCGGCGGCCCGTACGTCGGGAATGCCCGCTGGATCGGCGTACCGATCGCCGAGATTCTCCGCGAGGCCGGAGTACAGGACGGCGCCGACGCGGTGAGGTCGACGAGCGTCGACGGGCTCACCATCGGCACACCGCTCACAGCCCTGACCGACGGACGTGACGCGATGTTCGCGGTCGCGATGAACGGCGAGCCGTTGCCGTTCGCGCACGGATTCCCGGTGCGGATGGTGGTACCAGGGCTGTACGGGTACGTCTCGGCGACCAAATGGATCGTCGACTTCGAGGTCACCCGGTTCGCCGACTTCAGCGCGTACTGGACCGATCGCGGCTGGTCTGTCGAGGCACCGATCAAGACCGCGTCGCGGATCGACGTACCCAAGGGCTTCGCCACCATCAAGGCCGGACCGGCCGTCGCGGCCGGCGTCGCCTGGGCGCAGCGCCGCGGCATCTCCAAGGTAGAGGTCCAGGTCGACGACGGCCCCTGGCGGCCCGCCAAGCTCGCAGCCGAGGACTCCATCGACACCTGGCGGCAGTGGACATTCCGCTGGAACGCAACACCCGGCAACCACAAACTCACCGTCCGCGCGACCGACGCCGAAGGACACCTTCAGACCGCCGATCGCGCTGCCCCACGACCGAACGGATCCAGCGGCCTGCACAACACGCTCGTGATGGTCGAGTAGAACTCGGCCATTCGGGAACTAGTAGCACGCGAGCCGGCACCGTAGCGACACCCGTGCGATGCCGATTCCCCTTAGCGCAGGACGTCGGGAGTTGACCAGGATTCGTCCTCCCGGCGTCCTGCTCCACGTTCCCGGAGCAGGGCCGACCCGTCCACCCGGGACGCAGTATCGAACGACTCGAAATGAGCTTCGATGTCGCTACCTACGCAACTACAGCCGAACGACTGCAGTGGGACGACCTCAACCTGCAACAGTTCCGCACCCAGCGACTCTCGCAGGAGCGCTGCAACGCGTGCGCGACATGAGCGATGTCGAGACGCAGACGGGCTGCTATCTGCGAGATCTCCTGGTCACCACCTCCACTGCACTCGACCAAGTCCTCGAGGTACACGACATACCCACCGGCCCCGAGCACACCCGTGCCCTCCGCAAACGCCTCGGCTGGCAGAACGGCCCTTTGCGCGGGCAAATCGGGCTCGAGCTCGACTTCGAAGTCGTCGACGTCTGGACGGATCACCGATGAGCGCAAGCTGGTAGAGCTTTGCTGCCGGGAGTACGACGTAGCTGGTACCCCAGACGCCGGTGCCGAACACCGCGCCGTACCGGCCCTGGGGCCTGGGGCTTGGGCGTTGATCCGGCGACGACGCCGTAGGCGGCACCGTTCGCGATCCTGCATCCCGAGTGCGTGATGTTGTTGACCAGGGCCGCCCGGCGGTCCGGCAGCTTGCTGGCAACGCCCCTCGAACAACCGTCTCGCTCGTTCCACCGCCACGCTTGTACTCCGCGTGCAGGAGCGCGTCCATCGCGGGGTCCCGATCGTGCCCGCGACCAGGACACGGGCGACGGCTCCCCTCGAACTACGCAGGGCCAGGGAATCACCCTGGCGCGAGCAGGGTCTCCGAAGAGGCATCGTCGAAGCCATCAATCGATGCGTAGGAGCGGATCATGACCAGCACGCAGCCGACGGAGGGCCTTGGGTACGACGTCTTCGTCAGCGAGGCACCGGCACAGCCGGGCACCCTGCCTAATGGAGCGCCGAGGAGCTTCTCCCCGATTGCAAGCACCCTGATCTACGGGCAGCAGAACGCCGTCTTGTCGGATCCCGGCTTCAACCCAGCTGTTGTGAAAGACCTGGGCGACTGGGTGGCCGGCAAGGGACGCGAGCTCACCGACATCTACATCACCCACGGGCACGGAGACCACTGGTTCGCAGCTCAACTCCTCGCCGACCGGTTCGGCGCGCGCATCGTCGCGTCCGAGGGGGTGATCCGGCAGATGTACGCGAGTGTCGCCGCGCGCCCGTTCCTGTGGGACAAGATGTACGACGACATTCCGGAAGCGCCGGTCACCGCGGTCCAGGTGCCCGGCAACCGCCTCATGCTGGAGGATCACGAACTCCACATTGTCGATGTCGGCCACGGCGACTCCGACGACTCGAGCGTCCTGCACGTCCCAGACCTCGAGCTGGTCATTGCCGGTGACGTGATCTACAACGGCGCGCACCAGTACGTCGGCGATGCGTTGGGGCCCGACGGTCTCGTGCCCTGGCGGGCAGCGATCGACAACGTCGAGGCACTCGCGCCGCGCTTGATCGTCTCCGGACACCAGAACCGGCTAGGTGACGACGATGCCGTCCGCCAGATCGCGGCCACCCGGCAGTATCTGGATGACGCCGAGGCCGCCCTGAAGACCGAGACCACTGCCCTTGGTTACTTCAACCGCCTCATCGAACTCCATCCCGACTACGCCGGACAGCTGATCCTCTGGGCCGGTGCTCGCGCGCAGTACGGCGTCCGCGAGCACCCGGACGAGGACAGAGGCAAGATTGTCGCCGGCGCATGGCTCTGATCGCGCCCGTTGCGGCAACCCGGCTCCAGCTGCGAGCCTGACGTAATTGCGCCGTTCACCGACCGGGCCGGGCGGGTGGGCGGCGCGGGTCCCTGGTGACGGCAGGGTGGGCACGGCAGATCGCGGACGGAGCCACCGATCTGCTCGCCTGCGCACCGGATGCCACCCGACTGCTGCTCGCCGCGGCCGGGCCGCGGTTCTACCCGTGCAGCCGCGTGGACGTGATCGTCATCGCACCCACCGGCCACGTGACCAACCTGCACCGCAACGCCGACCTCGCCTACCGCAGCATCACCGCACGGGCCGACCGCACCGTCGGAACTGCCAAGAAAGGTCAGTTGGTGTCATAACGGAGGCGCGACTCCGCGACATACTGCCGGTGCTTCTCGGCCCAGTCGATCAGTGCGCGGACCTGGCTGGAGAGAGTGGCTCC
Source organism: Kribbella pratensis (assembly GCF_004365355.1). GTDB lineage: Bacteria > Actinomycetota > Actinomycetes > Propionibacteriales > Kribbellaceae > Kribbella. The sequence continues at coordinate 3,236,809 of NZ_SODP01000001.1, forward strand.
GACTGGCGTGAGGGTGTAGTCGACGCGAGGCGGCGAGGTCGGTGTGACGGTACGGTCGACCAGGCCGTCTCGCTCCAGGCTCCGCAACGTCAGGGTCAGCATGCGCTGAGAGATGCCGTCAACGGATCGCTGGAGCTCGGAGTACCGCTTCGACCCCGAGCCCAGTAGGTCCAGCACCAGCACACTCCACTTGTCTCCGGCCCGGTCCAGGATGTCGCGCAGCTGGCAGGTCGGGTGGCTGCCCCGGATCGGCTCGCGCACATTGGTGTTCGGTAGGCGGGTCAAACTGCCTTCTTCCGTCATGCAGCCAGCATCCACAAGACTTTCTGTACGCACAAGAAGTAACCAGCAGACAGAAAGGCCTGTAATGGTTGATCTCGATCTCGCGGCTCCGCCGGCTCGCCCTGGCCGCAGACCGGTCACCACCGGACGGATGATCCCTCACGACCAGCTGGAGCAGTTCTCTCCGCCGGAGATCAGGGCGGAGCTGATCGAGGCGGCGAAGTCGCTGCCTGGGGTGTTCACCGCCCGAAGTCAGGTGTCGGAACCGTCCTCTCTGGCACTCCGGCTTCACCATCCCGCCGGCCCCTGGGAGGCATTCCTTCACCCGAGCCAGGACGAGTTCGGACACATCCACCGGGTCGGATTCCTGCATCTCACGGTGCCACGCGCCCTGATTGCCCCGCTGGAGGAGGCGGGCTGGATCGAGCCACATCCGATCAGCCGCCGCCCCGAGTGGCCCGACACGATCGTGATGTTCTACGCCCCGCGCGACGCCACGGAGCTGGCCGTCGCCATCGCCGTCGTGTCGGCCTCTTGGCAGCAGGCGGTCAATGATTCCAGTCGATCCACCAGTTTCGGGAAGTGAGCAGACGAATGCGTGCAGTTGCGTTCTCCGAGTTCGGCGCGGACCCCGTTCTCACCGAAGTGCCAACCCCTGAGCCGCAGCCGGACGAGGTGCTCGTCCGGGTTCAGGCGTCGTCGGTCAACGGGTTCGACCTTGGAGTCCTCGGGGGCTACCTCCAGGGCGTGTACGAATACGAGTTTCCGGTTGTACTCGGCAAGGACTTCGCCGGCGTGGTGGCCGGGGTCGGAGCCGAGGTGACCAGCCTGGCGGTCGGTGACCGCGTGTTCGGTGTTGTGATGCGCCCGACGCTCGGCCTCGGTGGCTTCGCCGAGTATGTGGTGGCAAGTCCGAAGTACGGGCTGGCCCGGATGCCGGAGCAACTCGACCACGCGCGGGCCGGCGCGCTCGGACTCGCCGGGACCGCCGCACTCAACGCGGTGGACGCGATCGCGCCGAAAGAGGGCGAGATCGTTCTCGTGTCGGGGGCGACCGGCGGGGTCGGCGCGTACGCGATTCAGCTCGCGGCGGCTCGCGGGGCATTGGTCATCGCGACGGCGCAGCCCGGTCCACCGGCGGCCTTCGTCACCGGGCTCGGAGCCACCTGGGCTGTTGATCCGGCCGACCTCGCCGCCCAAGTGTCCGGCATTGCACCCAAGGGCGTGCAGGCAGCTCTTCATCTGGCCGGCGACGGACCGACCATCGCCGGGCTGATCGCTCCGGGCGGGCGGCTGGCATCGACCGTACATTTCACCCCCGATGGGCTGGATCTCGAGACCACGATCGTGATGGCCGACCCCAGTCCCGAGACGCTGGACCGGCTGGCGGCTGACGTCACCGAGCGCCGGTTGCACGTCCCGCTCGCTCACACGTATGCCTTCGCGCAGACCGGACAGGCGATCGTCGACTTCACCCGCGGAACCGTGGGCAAGCTGGCAGTAACCATCTGAGGTCGACTCAGCGGTGGGAGGCTTTCTCCAGCTGATGGTCCAGGACGCGCGTCAGCAGGTCGATGAACTGCTCGCGCTCGGACTTCGTCAAGGGTGCCAGCAGGTCGTCCTGGACCGCGGCCAGAAGCTTGTCGAGCCCGCGGAGGCGCTGGCGCCCTTGTTGGGTGATGGTCATGACGTTGCGGCGGCGGTCGGGAGGAGTCAGGGGCACGCCTCACCCGGCCGCCGCCGGTCGATTCGTTGATTACGCCGACCAGATCGCCGGTATTGGGCGTGTCGTGAGCACAGTTGGCTGGTTCGCCGACGGGATTTCGAGCGCTTCGCCGACGATCGTGATGAAGACAATCATGGACAACCGCCACTGCCGACATGGACGTGGGTGGAAACTGAGCGGGGCGGTCAGGGCTGATTGTCGTCCGCACCTCCACTGTGCAGTTGAGCATCCAGGCCCGCCCGGTCGATCTGGATCCAGTACTCCGTGATGCGGTCGTCGGCGACGCGGTACACGGCGCTGGTCAGCTGTGTCAGAGGTGCGCCCGTCGGCGGCCGGCCATCGACAGTTCCGTCATGACGGCCGTGCTGGCTCCATCGGGCATATACCCGGTCGCCCTCGGCGATGAGTTCCTCGATCTCGATCGTGAAGTCGCCGTACAGGTCAGTCATCTGTCTGACGTGCTCGGCATAATCATGCGGCGAACGCTCGACGATGACCGGATTCTCGGCCTGCACCTGGTGCGCGAGCACCCGCGCAGCCAGAAAGCGGTCGGCATACTCCGGATGCGCGCCGGATCGAACCTGTAGCAGGAATGCTCGCACGAGTTCCTTCGCACCGTGCATGTCGGCCATGTTCTCTCCGATCGTTGATTCAGAACAGCTTGGCAACTCTTGCCGCCCCCTCGTCGGCCATCCAGTCCGCGAAGCTCATCAGCCCTGGGTACAGCGTCCGGATCGAAGCCACATCGGCGCCGTATCCGCCCTGCTGGTTGAGAAAATCGGCAGCTTCGGCCAGCGCGGGGTTGAATCGGCGGACGTCCTCGAGCGGCACCTGCACGTACGGAATGTGCCGTCCCGCGGCCTGAGACAGGATCGCGGCGATGTCCGGCGGGCGGAGTTCGTCGCCCGCGATGGTGACGGTTCTGCCGACGTATTGATCGGCGCCGGCGAAGGCGAGTCCGGCAAAGACACCGATATCGGCCAGGGCGATCAGTTGCTCGGGTACATCTGCCACAAACGGTGTCGCCAGTCTGCCGGTTTGCACGCCGAACGCCGGATCGACGTAGTTCTCCATGAATGAAACCGGACGCAGGATCGTCGCCGGGATATCACTACGGCGAACGTGCTCCTCGATCTCCCACTTGCTGCCGAACGCGCGAACATGACGGGCCCGGTCGGCGCCCGCCACCGATGCGTACACGAGGTGTCGCACGCCCGACGAGACGGCGATGTCCGCGACGCTTCGGCCACGGCGTACCTCGTCGTCGTACGGAACGGCCGCCGCGCCCAAGGCTCCCTGCTGCACGCTGAACACTCCGTGAGCTCCCACGAAAGCGCGCTCCAGCGACGCAGGGTCGTCAAGGTGACCTGGCACGACTTCCGCTCCCGCGCGAGCCAGTCGCTGCGCGGCCACGCTCGCAGTATCACGAGTCACCGCTCGCACACCCCAGCCCTGCGAGAGCAGCCGAGCCGCGACCGCACCGCCTTGGTTGCCTGTAGCCCCGATCACGACGATTACATCCGAGATTGCCATCGTCCTCACTGTCCTGATGTCGATTCGCGCCCGCTCAACAGCACTGCTGAGTCCCGTGATCGATCGATCGCGAGGCTCAGGTCGAAGGCTCTCGGGCTGTGTCTCAGAGCCCCGACGGAGATCGCGTCGACGCCGGTCCGGGCAATCGCGCGAGCCGTTCGCAGCGTTACTTTTCCTGATGCTTCGAGCAACACCGGCCTCGCACCGGTAACCGATCCGCGCAGGTCGACCAGCCGCCGGATCCTCCGCAAGTGCCCCGGCGGACGGCATCCCGCGCCGCGTTGAGTGGGAATGTGTTCTCGGCCAACGCCAAGAGACTCCTTTGATATCTGGGGTCGGACGTGTGGTTCTCAGACGCCGGCGGTTTCGAGAACCGGCCGCTCGCTGCTCGGGTTCCACGTCGCCCAGCGATGGATCATGGCCGGCGTGCCGATCCGGCCGAACACGGATCCCGCGAAGTGCCCGCCGGCAATGATGTCGTTCCCGCCGGCGAAACGGCGCAGAACCTCTCGACGGGTCGACCTGGAACGGTCCGGATCCACGTCGAACCTGAAGTTCCAGTCGGGATCGCTCACCTGGGCTTGCGTGTGCATAACGTCGCCGAGGATCACCAGCCGCCGATTTGACCGGGAATCGCTGACGATCACTGACGAGTGCCCGGGAGTGTGTCCTGCAGTCGGCAGGATCTCCAGGCCAGGCAGGTCGAAGCCCGGGTCGTCGACGAACCTGATGCGCTCGGCCAACGGCCGCTGGACCGCCTCGAGGTGTGGGCCGACAACGTCTTCCACCCCGGACCAGTGATCCCACTCTTCACGCCGGACGTAGTGCGTCGCACGGGCGAACGTCAGTCCGTCGACAGAGCGCGTAGCCATACCGGGCGAGGGCGCCACATTCGTCGTCCATCCGACGTGATCGTGGTGGAGATGGGTGAAGAGTACGACGTCGATGTCGTCGGCGCCGATGCCTTCTTCGGCCAGGCTCTTCAGAAGACGTCCGCCACGGAAGCTGGCGAAACCCGGCACCTCGAAGTCGACCTCACCGAGTCCCAGATCGATCAACGCCGCGTACGACTGGGTTCGGACGAGGAAGGAACCCACACTGACCGGAAGCCTTCCGTCCTCGTCCAGGTAGGCGGCATGCCGCGCCCAGCCGTCCGGAGCACTTTCCGGAAAGACCTCTGTCGGGTGCAGCCGCACCTCGCCGTCCGGCAGGTAGGTGACCGTCGTGTCGCCGATCCTGACCTGCTCGCGTGATGCCACGTTCAGCATTCTGTGTCTCCCACTCGCCCAATGAAGCTGTCGCCACTTACTGTTCGTTAGCGTCTGCGTATCGCACAAGTACGCACTTGTAAGTGCGTACCCCCTGAACAAAGGGAAGTCTGCGTGCGACCGGCGTTGCCGAATCACTAACCAGCAGTTAGTGTCGCGGTATGACTCGGCAACCGACGCGACCACGGCCACGACCTGGCAGTCGCCATCCTGGCCGCGCCCGGCTGGCCGACGGACATCTGGCCAACGTCTACAGCGCTGCCTGCCCGTCTCGTCAGGCCCTCGACCGAATCGCAGACAAGTGGACGGTACTGATCGTCGGCGCACTCGAGCGCGGCCCCATGCGGTTCGGCCAGTTGCGCGACGCGATCGACGGGATCAGCGAAAAGATGCTGACGCAAACCCTGCGCAGCCTCGAACGCGACGGCCTCGTCGCCCGCCACGACCACGGCAGCACTCCCCCGCAGGTCGACTATCGCCTGACAGAACTCGGCGCGACGCTCACCGCGCCGGTCGCCGCGGTCCGCGCCTGGGCGGAGCGCTACATCGTCGAGATCGAGACGGCGCGCGCCGCCCACGATTCCGGGCAGTCCCCGCGAAAGGGCAACACCTGACGGCGGCACTCCCTCGATGCGGACAGCAACTCCGCTACCGGACGACCTCGTGGTCGAGGAAGGTCAGTCCCACTCGGATTCCGTGCGTGCCGATGAGGCGCAGCGGCACCTGCTCGCCGCTGCCGTCGAAGGGACGCTCCTTCACCGAAGCCGGCCGGACCCCGCCGGGCCGCCCCGCGCCCATCGTCGTACGGACACCACGAGCGACGAGAACTGATCACTCAGGGGCAAGGGTTCGGATCGGCTGGACGTCGGCTATTCCGCCAGGCCCGGAACGGTGCCCTGGGCAACCAGCTGGGCCTCGCCGTTGCCGACCGACCAATCGGCCAGGCCGGTCTCAGTCAGGACGACGAACACGTCGTCCGGCCGCACGCCGGCTTCGGCCAGATTCTCGGTGATCCGCCGGTACAGCTCCAGCTTGAGTTTCTCCGGGCGCCCACCGACCAACGTGATCTGGACGTAGACGACGTCAGTGCGAGCCACGCCGAGATAGTCGGGATCGAAGACGAGCTCGCCGGGTTCATGGGTCGTGATGATCTGGAACCGGTCGCCGGCGGGAATTCCGATCGCGTCACGCAGCGCGCGATGCACACCCGCTGCGATCGCACCCCGAACCTCGGCCGTGTGACTGGTGGACAGATCGATGCGCACCAATGGCATAGCAGGTCTCACTTCCGATGTTATGTTTGATACTCATCAAACATAACAGACTGCCAACACGCCCCCTCCTCGATGTTCGACGTACGGCGAACAACGTATAACTAGGCGACCGGACCAGCACGAGGGCCGGCATCTTGCGGGCGCAACAGGTCGCGTCTATATTCCGGAGAAATCAACAGATCCTGTTGACGGTGTGTCGCTGGCAGCCGCTCGGTCCGCCACCCACACCACGGTCACAAGATCTCCCTTGAGAGGCGTCGCGATCGCGCCGCCAGGGCGCCTGCCGGTGCCTTGAAGGGAGAGTTCTCGTGTCGATCCACGCCTCGGCCGATTCGGTCCAAGAACAGACTGCCGACATGGGCAGCACCTCGTTCACGACGAAGGTTGTCTACGGCAACTCCGCCTCCTTGATGGTCGCGACCCGCCCGGCCGACTACCATTCGGCGCCGCACTACCACGACTGCGAGCAGCTGAACTGGCTGCAGAACGGCGAGCTGTGGGTATTCGTGGACGAAGCTGCGTACCACCTGCGGGCCGGCGATTTCATCCGCATTCCTGCCGGGCAAGTGCACTGGTCGTGGAACAAGGGCGATGCTCCGTGCACGCTGATCGAGGTGCACAGCCCGGGGCTGCACGCCGACCCGCTGGTGAAGAAGTTCGCGGTGAGCCTGCACCGCGACGGCGAGGTCCCGGACTTCCTCGGTTCGCCGGTCAACACGTTCCTTCCCGAGAACGCCTCGTTCGACCCGTCCGTCGCCGAACAGAAGGCGGAGTAGCGCCATGGACACGAATACGTCCACCGGCCAAGTCACCGGACGCGCGTCGCGGTACGCGTGGGTCATCGTCGCAGTGCTCTGGCTGACACTGCTGGTCTCGTACTTCGACCGGGTGGCGATCGCCGCTGCGCTACCGTTCATGTCGCGCGAACTCGGCCTGTCCCCTTCCGTCGTCGGGGTCGTCACCGGCGCGCTGTTCCTCAGCTACACGGCGGTCCAGGTCCCGGCGGGGTACCTGTCCGACCGGATCGGGCAACGCCGGGTCATCGCGGCCGCGATCGCCTGGTGGACGGTCTTCAGCTTCCTGACCGGGGTGGTCGCGAGCAGCTTGATCGCGCTCGTCGCCGTCCGGTTCCTCATGGGCGCGGGCGAAGGCTTCCACCCGCCGCCGCTGTGGCGAACCCTGTCCAACTGGTTCCCGTCCGGCGGACGGTCCAAGCCGTTGGCGCTGATGCTGACAGCACTCACCCTGGGGCCCGCGCTGGCTCCCGTGGTGGCGCTGCCCATCATCTCGTCGCTCGGCTGGCGCTGGGTCTTCTACCTGACGGCGATTCCGGGCGCGCTGACCGTGCTCCTCGTGCTCCTGATGCTCCGGGACTCGCCACTGAAGAAGAACCTCCGCACCGACGTACCGCCCAGCCGACACCTTGCCCAGAAACGGAACTGGCTGCTGCCGCACATCTGGCTGACGTTCGGTGCGTTCTTCTTCTTCGGTTTCGTCCTGTACGGCCTCATGAGCTGGCTGCCCACCTACCTGATCAAGTACCGCGGACTCACCCTCACCCATGCCGGTGTGTTCTCGAGTTCGCCGTACCTGGCCGGAACCGCCGGACTGGTGATCGGCGCGTTCATGTGCCAGCGCTACTTCAACAACGTACGCAGGCGGTTCATCGCGGCGACGTACTTGCTGACCGCCGTGTCCATCGCGCTGACCGTCCTGGCTCCCACTGTGAACCTCGCCGGTCTCGCGCTCACCCTGTCGGGCTTCTTCCTGTTCGCGGGGCTGGGTCCGTTCTGGTCGGTTCCGATGGACATCGTGCAGCCGCACGAGGTCGGCATGTGGCTCGGTTTCATCAACATGGGCACGCAGATCTCCGGCTTCCTCGGACCGATCCTGATCGGGTGGATGATCCAGACCACGGGCTCCTTCACGGTCGTGTTCCTCGCGATGATCTGCTCCCTGGTACTCGCCGCGGGCTGCCTGACGATGGCCCGCGCCAAGCCGGTGCCATCTGCCCTGATGCGTGCCTCGGTGCCGACATGAGTACCGGAACGTCGATCGTTCTCCCTGCCGCCGAGCAGTGGCAGTCTGGGCTGATGGACATCGAGCACCACCTGATCGTCGTTGGCTACGCCAAGGTTCCGGCGATGTCCGCATCCCGCGCGGCGCACGAGTACCTGGCCGTCAGCCTGCGGATCGATCGCAGAACGGGCCAGGTCGTGCAGGTCGACTCGACCGCGGTGACCGGTCTCGTCCGCGAATGGATCGCCGAGCTGCTCCTCGGCCGGAATGTCACCGCGGACATCAAGCCGGTCATCGAGCAGATCGACCGGAACTACCTGGGACACGGCGCGGGCCCGATCAAGCAGGCGATCATCGACGCCTGGCGCCGCTACGCCACTCAGCACAGGGAGAACGAATCGTGATCGGCGACCAGGTGACCTATGAGATCCATCGGCTGAACTTCGGCTCCGTCACGATCGACGAGTCCATGCGGTTGCGAGGTATCGCGCCCGGCCACGTCATCGACGTACCCGCCCAGGGGTTTCTCGTCCTCGGCGGTCCGGGTCCGGTCCTCGTCGACGCCGGCTACCGCGACACCGCTGTTCTCGGTGCGGGTGGGTCCGTCGGGCCAGGGCAGACATTCGAGGAACAGCTCGCCGCACACGACGTGGCACCTGGTGATCTGAGCTGCGTGATCATGACCCACCTACATCGCGACCACGCCGGGCATCTCGACAAGGTGCCGCTCGACGTACCCGTGATCGTCAACCGCAGCGAACTCGGGAACGCTTGCACCGGCATCCAGGGCCGCGCATATGCCCTCGACGACCTGCACCACCTGCTGGACAGGGTCTACACGCCCGGTGCGATCCAATTTCTGGACCTGGAGCAGTCCGGGCCGCAAGAAGTACTGCCGGGCATCGTCTGCCACCTGTCCGGCGGGCATACCCCCGGTTCGATCGGCATCGTCGTACCGACCTCCGAAGGCGAGGCGTACCTGTGCGGCGACCTGTTCTACGACGTCGAAGGCGCCTTGCACAGTCAGCCCACCGGGACGTTCACGGCCGGAGTCCAGCCGTCGGCCCTGGTCGTCTCGGATCCCGCGTTGAGCAACAACTTCACGACCTCGGTCGTAGAGGAGATCGGAGCGATCAAACGAGCACTCAAATACCGTTTCATCCTGCCCGCGCATGACGACCCCGGCGTCCTCGAGTCCGGTCGCTACATCGGCCGGATCGAGGGCCCTGTCGTACCGGGTCCGATCACGCCAGTGAAAACCGATCGCTGAGCAGCCGCCGTCAGAAGGTCAGGCCCAGACGAGCTGTCGCTCGTAGGTTTCCAGCACCGAGCCTGGCTAGCCGTTCGGCAGCGGACTGCTGCACCACCGAAGGCTGCGCATGCCTCAAGGCGTTCCTGTCGACCACGTTCCCGCGCTTCAAGCGCCGCAGTCCGCATAGTTGCCTTCTGCTGGCCGAGATACGTAAGGGCTGAGCCCAAGAGGGTACCGATGACCGCGATCACGGCAGCAATAGCTGGCTCCACGGGAGTAGTGCATCACGAGGAACATCAATCGTGAACGACCCGAGGGCACAGCATGGTCGGCGCGCAAGCCGGTTGTGAACGCCGCGCCGACGAGGGCAGCGGGCCCGGTGAACGGTGCAGTCGAGGGTGCCGACCGGCGCTGATCTGAGGGCCCACGGTCGCTTGACCCTCTTCAAAGGACGAACCGGGCGCCATGGCCGAGTCACTCGCGTCAGCTAGTCGGGCCAGGCGACCGACCGGCCACCGTGAGACAGGTGGTTTTCGATGTAACTCTCAACGTAATCCTCGAGGGCTCTCAGCGACCAGTTACATTCAACGATGCCCCACCTACCGCGGTCATGCAGCACTTGGCCGTTCGTGGTTATGTATACGCGGGAAATGTCATCGACAGTCACATCGACCGACCCATCTCGGCCGCGATGCACGCTTTCCCTTTGTCCGTATGACTCGGAATAGATTGTCCAGCCCTGCAAGTCTGGTACCTCCACCGACCGCGGTATGAACCAGCGCCTCTGCGTCACGGTGCGCGAGCTTATCGTTTCGGGATCTATTCCAGAGCCTACTGCCCAGGTGGCAAAACGCCGGATCAGGTCGCGACGCGCCTTTTGATCCGGGCTCACACGCGGTGGGCTGCTGGCGGCATCGTGGCTAGGCACTGCCGGCTCTTTGGTCCTTCTGGCCTCGGCCTGCTCACGCGCTGCAGTTGACGCGGCTTTTTCTCTCAGCCGCTCAACCCTTGCGTGCATATCACTCACTGGTGACGCCCCCTTCGTGTCTGCTACTGCCAATGGCGGACGCCAGAGCAAAAACACTTTACCCAGTCCTATGAGGAGGTCGCCATCAATGGCGACCTCTAGTAGCGCTTAAGGGCACCCCTCAGCTGCTTGGGCGCGACGTCCCCTTCCGCCTTCGCGGATCCGAGACCCGGAGCCTCCAACCAGTTCATCTTCGACAAGCTGGTCATCGCCGCCGTGAAGGAGGAGACGATTGTCGCTGTGGCCGAGCTGCGCGAGCCGATCACCACGCCGGTCCACGAGGACCTCCGGAGCTGCACGGAGGCCAACGCAACGAACCTCGGCCATCTCTCTGATGGCGAAATTCGAAAATGAGTCCGCGCAGAATGCGGGCCTGCTAGATTCGGCGAACACAACTTTGCATGGGGGAAGTCGATGGAGTCAGAAGCGCGGGCGCTGAGTGACTTCAGCGATCTGTTCGCAGTTACGGGCACCCGCCCGCCGATCGAGATAGCGCAGGGTCTCGCAGCGCTCGCAGGCGACGAGCCGGTGTCACACCCTGTTTCCACCTACACGGGCTCAGGCTGGGAGTGCATCGGGCTGCTCGGCAACTCGGTGCTCAGCGTCTCCGGGAAAAGCTCCGGCAAGGACTGGTTCAGCGGAAGCGTCCCGGACCACGCAAAGGTGAACGTGTGGGGCAGCCTGACCGCACTGTCGGACGTGGTCGCCTGCCGGCTGCTCGAACTCCACTCACGAGGCCCGGCACAGTTCTGGACCCGGTGGGCATTGCAGTTGAGGAACGCTGACACTCTGCTCATCCCGTGGACCTACCGGGACGCACCTCGCCACGAGGCGTTCGCGCTCGAGGTCGCCAAGCGGATCCGCTGACATGAAGTAGGCCCGGAGCCCAAAGCGCCGGAGGCTGCGTGCTTCTGCCGACCACGGAGCAGAAGGTGGCCGGCGGGCCTGGGGCAGGCCCGCGCTGGGGGGTATCGGGGCGTGACAGCAATACCTAATGCCGGAGATGACGCGCTCGGCCGGCTGATCGGCCGCTGAGCCCGAAGCGATTCCTGCCGCACGGGTACGTTTCGCGCTGTCCTCAGGCTGGTCATGCACGGCGCGCTGGCTCGACAGACCTCGTCTAGCCGAGTTCGGTGGACTTGTGCGGAGAGCCTGAATTCGAAGCAGGATTCATGGTTTAGGGTCGCGTGGTGCGCTCGCTGCTTGCCATCCTGTCGCGCTCGGCGCTGACGATCAGGAAGTTCGGCAGCGCGACGTAGGACTCGATCGCATCGATTCCGCTGTCTCGTGCGACCTGTGGATCCAGTCCCGGTTCGCACACTTCAATCACTCGACACCCGAGACCGATGACCTCGTTGATGTAGGCCGACAGCGGGCGGTGGAAGTCGGGTGCACAGCCCCCTGGCATCTCGTACTCATCCAGATACCGATCAAGCTGATAATGACCGTGATCCCGCCACGTCGGGTAGAGATTCTCAAACGCCGGATGAGTGATCGAGAACACGAACCGGCCGCCCGGCTTCAGCGCTCCGACGCACGCCGCCATCGCCGACTGCCAGGCAGGTATGGCGAGCAGCACCATGCTGCAGACCACCGCATCGAACGGCTGACCAACCTCCGGCAACGTCGAGAGATCAGCCTACACAAACCTGATCCCCTGACGCCGCTCCTGCTCCATCCTCTGAGCGCGCGCCAGCAGCGCGGCAGCCGGCTCCACACCAACCACCTCAGCTCCACCTTCAGCCAACAGCCGACTCAAATAGCCTTCGCCACTGCCTGCATCGAGAACTTTCCGACCATCGACGGACCCCAGCATCCGGAGCAGGTTCCCATTCATCAAGTGGCGCTTGGGAAAGTCGCCCTGATCGTCGTACGCCTCAATCGCGTCAGTGGGCATCGCCGACCATGCTGCGATCGCCTCTGAGTTACTCATCGTGGACATGCAGTCACACCTCTCCGACGACAGACAGGAAGGGACAGCCATGTAACCTACCGCCCCGCCCCGCCCCGCCCCGCCCAGCCAGCTCTGCATGCCGTTCCATCACCGGTCTGACGACCAGCGGACGCGGAATGCGCACGATCTTGATACACAGAGTGTCAGGTAATTCACTGCTTACAACCTACTCTTCACTTTTCGGCTCCCCGGAGATACCACTCCTAAACCGGAGCCTCAGGTCGCCAAGACCAAGCGCTTGACTCATAGCCGCTGAGGACGCTGGAGTATCTGCGGCGTGCGAGATAGCGACGCTCGCGAGTGTGTGCTCGTGGCTCGCTTGTTGATCCCGTTCCAGGAACATCTCCGGGACCGCCAGGTCCGCGATCCTCGCCCTCGCGGCCCTCGTGATCGGTGCCCGACTCGTGGTCGACGCGGTCAACATTGGGAATGCTCGAATACATAGACAGTCTCCTGTCTTTCGATTACAGTAGACAGTTGCCTGTCCATCTTAGAAGGAAGTTGACCGTGAACGCACCGACACTCCCCTTCGGCACCGCGATGGCGCTCGCTGAGCGCAACCTGCGTGGTCCGCTGATCCAGATCCTGACCGAGGAGGACCTTGAGCCCGGCGCGTGGTTCACGCTCAACACCCTCGGCCTGCGAGGGGCTACCCCGACGACGACCGTCAAAGAGCTGCTCTCCACCAGTGGGTACGACCACGCGAGCAGCGATGATCTGCTCAGGCGCCTCGCCGCCGTCGGACTGATCGAGGACGGCGATGAGCTACTCCGCCTCACCCCCGCAGGAGCCGAGCGCTACGAGTCCGTACGCGAGCGGATCGGCGCGGCGACCGGTCGGGTGTTCAGCCTCTTCGACGCGGCTCGGGTCGAGACAGCCCGCGCCCTTTTGCAACAGCTCGCCGAGACCGACCCGGCGACGATCGCCGAGATCGCATTCGGCAAGGCACCAGCGTGAGATCCCGCGCACAGGGCGCCCCCGCCACTATCTCCGGTGGCGGGGAGCGATCCAGGGGCTCCAGGCTGCGCTGAGGGCAGCGCTGGCCGGGCCGACGCCTCGTCACCGCAAAGCGGCGAACCTGAGGCGTCGTGGGGTTCCTTTCCTGGGCTAGGACCGGAGAAACCCCGGCGGCCCCTGCCGGATTTCAGCAGTTGTCGATTTCCGGGATGCTCCTTCGGCATAGGCACGGAAGACACCGAAAGTCGGTGCCAGGTGTTCATCGGAGTCCATCATGAGAACGAGGTCCGCGACCTTGACTAGCACGCCACCCACCCCGGCCAAGGTCCCGCTCCGCGCGCTGCTGCGGGTCAGCCTGGTCGCAACGGTCGCGGCTGCCGCCGCGACCGAGACACTGACGGCGATCGTCCGGATTGCCGGTGTCGACCTCGCGGTCGGCAATCCGGGCGGCAGCCCTTCCTCCGTCGTCCCGGTGAACGCCGGGGCGTGCGCCATCGCAGTCGCGATGTGCATGGTCACCGGTACGGCGATGGCGGCAATTATCAACTGGCGCTCTTCACGCCCGGCCCGTACCTATCGCATCGCGGCCGCCGTGCTCGCCCTGCTGTCCCCCGTGGCGCCACTGACGGCCGCAGGTACCGACAACGCGACCAAGCTCACCCTGATCTGCGCTCATCTCCTGGCAGCCGCAGTCGTCATCACCATGGTGAGCCGCTGCCTCGCGGGCACGCGATGACCCGGACAAAGCCGCCAGCACGCCACCCACAACCACCTACAAAGCTCCGACACACCGAGGAGACGATTATGGGATCGATCAAGTCCAGCCTCTTCATTTCAATCGACGGCGTCATCGAGGCGCCCGAGACATGGCACTTCGACTACTTTGACGAGGAGATGGGAGCAGTCGTCGGCACGATGATGAACGAGACCGACGCGACCCTGTTGGGGCGGCAGACCTACGAGGAGTTCGCCGGCTACTGGCCGAACGCCGACCCCGACGACCCGATCACCGCGCAGATGAACGGCGCGCGCAAGTACGTCGTGTCGAACACGCTCACCGATGCGACCTGGGAGAACTCGACCGTCATCAACGGCGAAGTCGCGGCGAAACTGACCGCCCTCAAGCAGGACACCCGGCTCAGCACGACCGGCAGCGCCACCCTGGTACGCAGGCTGCTCGAAGCAGGCTTGGTCGACGAGTTGCATCTGCTGGTACACCCGGTCGTGGTCGGGAGCGGCAAGAAGCTGTTCGCTGACGGCGCGAAGGTATCGCTTGACCTGATCACCGCTACCACCTTCAAGACCGGCGTGGTGCACCTGGTCTACGCCCCGACCACGCGCTGATCACCGACCTGCACGATCCGTCCAGAATGGCTGGACGTCGTTCACCACAAGGAGAACAGACAGATGCGCTACATGGTCATGCACTACCAGACCGAGGCGATGGAGGACGGCGTCCTGCCCTCGCCCGAGGAGCAAGCCGCGATCGGCCAGTACATGCAGGAGGCGGCCCTGTCCGGGGTACTCCTCTCCGGCGAAGGTGTCGCGCCGAGCTCCGCCGGTGCCCGGCTCGAGGTCACGGACGGCGAGGTGCGGGTCATCGACGGCCCGTTCGCGGAAGCGAAGGAGCTCATCGCCGGCTTCGCCATCCTCGAGGTCGACTCGCTCGCCGAGGCGGTCGAGCACGCGCGCAGGTTCGCGCTGTTGGTCGGTGTTGAGCGGCTCGACGTACGACGCGTCCTCGAGTTCTCCGACCTGTGAGGAAGGCGGCAACCATCGACCGCCACAGCGCCGCCACGGACACCGCAGCCCTCGACACCACCGTGGCGACGCTGTGGCGCGTCGAGTCCCCCCGTGTCATTGCTCGCCTGGTTCGGCTCGTCGGGGACGTCGACACCGCCGAGGAACTGACCCAGGACGCGTTCGTCACCGCCATCGAGAAGTGGCGGAGCGAAGGCATTCCGAACAACCCGGCAGCCTGGCTGCACAAGTGCGCACGCTTCCTCGCCGTCGATCGGATCCGACGGCGCGACACCCTGCACAGCAAGTACCGGCAGATCGCTGCCACCAGCCCGCAGACCGTGGCCGTCGACATCGACGAGGTCGTCGACGGCGACCTGGCCGACGATCTGCTCGGGCTCATCTTCATGGTCTGTCACCCGATCCTGTCCCCCGACGCCCGCTCGGCGCTCACTCTCAAAGTGATCTGCGGCCTCAAGACCGAGGACGTGGCCCGGGCCTTCCTCGCACCCGAGCCGACGATTGCCCAGCGCATCGTCCGAGCCAAACTCACGTTGGCCGCGGCAAGCATCCGCTTCGAGCTGCCGGAGGCGACCGAGCGCTCCGCGCGGCTCGCCGCCGTACGCGAGGTCATCTACCTTGTGTTCAACGAGGGCCACACCGCGACGAGCGGAGAGCAGTGGATCCGCATCGACTTGTGCACCGAGGCGCTCCGCCTGGGACGAATGCTGGCCAGCCTGACTCCCCGCGATCCCGAGACGCTAGGACTTCTGGCGCTGATGGAGCTGCAGGCGTCACGCCTGAAGGCTCGCACGGGACCCCAGGGCGAACCAATTCTCCTGATGGACCAGGACCGCACGCGTTGGGACCAGTTGCTCGTCCGCCGTGGGCTTGCGCTCCTCCGACGCGTCGACGAACTTGGTGGGTCGGCCGGGCCCTACTCGCTCCAGGCGGCGATCGCTGCCTGTCACGCGCGAGCCCGGACCGTCGCGGACACCGACTGGCACCGCATCACGGCGCTCTACGACGGGCTCGCTCAGATCAGCCCGTCGCCGGTGATCGAGCTCAACCGCGCCGTGGCTACCGCGCAGGCATTCGGGCCGCACGCCGGGCTCGCCCTCCTGAGCCCTCTTTTCGATCTGCGCAGCATGCGCCGCTACCACCTGCTGCCGGCGGTCACGGGCGACCTGCTTTGTCGGGCCGGACGGCACGAAGAAGCCCGCCAGCAGTTCCTGCGGGCCGCAGCCCTGACAAAGAACAGCCAGGAGCGTTCGACCATGCAAGGACGAGCGGCGGAGTGCGCCTCCCGCCACGCCGATATACATTAACGGTCGAGTCCCTCCGCGATTTGAAGCTGCTGTGGCGGTCCGGGAGTCTGGCCGGAGCCAGTTGATCATCGCGCGTTCCAGTCGGGGCCGCGGTTTGCCGACGCGCCGTACCGGGCCCAGTTGATGGCCGAGTTCCAGCCGGACAGTCCACCTCAACTAACACCGCGGATCCTGCTCGCAGCGATGCGGTCCGACTCCGACCGAGGTCGGAGCGGGACCGCATCGCCGTGGTACTGGCGTCATCTGGTGGCGATGTCACCAGGAAGTGCGTTGACTGCGTCGGTGATCTCGGTGAAGTACTGGCGATTCGGTCCGGCGCCGGAGATGACGCCCTTGGCCTGGACCTGTCCGTTGCTGTCCACCGTGTAGACGGGGCCACCGGAATCGCCGTTGGTGACGTTCCCCGTTGAGGGCGGGATCCCGTAGGTGACATTGCGGGCCGTGCCGACATAGGTGCCGTTGTCGTAATAGTCGACGTCGTAACTGGCGGTCCTGACCGCGAAGCCACAGATCTCGCCTGTCGTGGATCCGCCGGTGCAGTACTTGTCGAGTGGGTAGGACTTGCGGTTGAACCGGCCGATCACGTTGCGCCACAGGCTGGAGGTCGGGCCGCCGACGTAGATCCGGGCGTCACTGGCCCCGGTGCCGGCCGGGATCTGTACCAGGCCGAGATCGCCCCGGTCGTAGGGATCCCCGGGGTACTTGACAGTGCCGGTGCCGTCGTTCCAGTTGTTGCTGATCGTGTTACCGATCGACTCGACCACAGATGACACCGGTCCGCCGTTGGGGACGCAGTGCCCGGCGGTCAGGATGCCGTGATAGCCGCCATTACGCCAGGCGAACGCAGCGGTGCAGTAATATCCACCTGGAACGTTGATCCGGGCACCGCCCAGAAAAGGGCTCCTGTCAGCCCTCCAGCCACCATAAGTTGCCCTTGGCAAGGGGATGCCCGGGGTCAGGTGGATCGCGACGTGATCTGCACCGAATCGGTCTGCGAGCGCTTTGCGCAGAGCGGCCGTGGCCGCAACTGCTTCAACGACCACCCGATTGCGCTCGATCTGCACGAAGGTGCCGTATACGCTGCCGTTGCCCGGCAGACCGGTGGCGCCGAGGCTGATCGCCTCGTGCTGGATTCGTCTCAGCGTCGCATAGTCGGTCGTGACGCTCCTGACTCGCACGGGAGCAACTGCGACGTTGGAGCGCGAAGACGCGGCGATCCGTTCACCGGTTCGGGTGACCGTGGTGGTGACCACCTCGCCGGTCGATCGGTCGTAGTACGCGCCACCGAGGTCATAAGGGTGCTCCTCCGCCTGCGCTTGAGCGGCGGCGACGGCGGCGGACACCTTCTCAGGCAGCGCCGTGCCGGCATCGAACGGGTCACTGGTGAACACTTCGATGTCGTCCGGGTCCCACTTGGACTGGCCCAGCGCCGCTTGCATCTGGACTGCGCTTAGGCTCACGACCGCAACGGCCAAAGCGCCCGCCAGCCTTCTGTGATAAATCCTCACTCTGTCTCCTTCATGGGATCATGCGAGAGCACTGCGGGCCGGGCGGTCCGCGGTGGGTTCAGACTGTGATGGTCGATCCAGACGGAGCTGGCGGCGGCGATGTCCTCGGGGCGGTCCTCGAGGGCGTGATGGCCGGCCTGCCCGAAGGCGTTGGTCTTCATGCGGCCGATGAGCTGGTCGTGTCGACTACACCCTCACGTCGGTCGGAGCGACTCTCTCCAGCCAGGTCCGCGCATTGATCGGCTGGGCAGAGAAGCGCCGCCAGTACGTCGCGGGATCGCGCGTCCGCTACCAGGCGAACTGAGGTTTCTTGCCGGTTCCGACGGTGTGGTCGGCCCACGCGGTGATGCTGCGGTAGGCGACATCGGCGTTGCGGTGGAGGTTGATCACGTGGCCGGCCTGCGGGATGACGACCGCGTCGACTCGACTCCGGGGATAGAAGTGCTGCTCGGCCGCGGCGAGCGTTGCCGCCGACGAGCAATCGGTGGCGTCTGGGGCACAAGCGAGCAGATCGGCGGCTCCGTTCGCGATGAGGATCGGCAGGGTGAGCTCCTCGCTCACGCCCGGCGCATTGGCGTCGCCGATGCTGAAGATCTCGCCGAGGGTGTTGGTCTCCTTCGTCGCGATGTCCAGCGCCACGACACGCGGGTCCGCGTCGGCCAGGTAGTAGAAGAAGTCGGGGCGTTGCCTGTCCTGCGCCGTCACATAGCCGCTGTCGCCGGGCGGCACCTCCGCGGCCAGCCGCGGAACCTCCGAGACCGGCTGACCTAGCTGGGCCAGCAGCCTTTGAGTGCTCGGCGAGATCTTGTGCGCGCTGCCGGTCAGAATGAGCGCGTCCACGTCTCGGTAGCGCGAGGCCTCCAGCTTGGCGATCTCCGAGCCGTACGAGTGGCCGACGAGCACCACCTTGGTGAAGGTCCGTCCGGAGATCGCGCCGGAACGCAGCGCGGCGACGATCTGATGGATGGTGTAGGCGTTGGACCCCAAGGTGACGTCGGTGCTAGCGGGATGAGAACTGCGCGCGACGCCGATGCGGTCGAGATTGAAGGTCGCGTACCCGGCCCGGTTCGCCCAGCGCACATAGGAATACTGAGCCGACTTGAACGGGAAATCCCAATACAGATGGCTGTAGTTCAAGCCGTGGATCAGCACCTGCACGGTGGCGCCGGGCCGATGGTTGGGCGTGCAGAGCTGGCCCCAGATCTGGTACTGCGCCGGCTGGTCCGGCGCGATCGACACGGGCACTGTGACGTCTCGGCAGTGCGTCGCGGAATCGGACGCGGCGGCCGTCGCCAGGCCTGCGGCCGGTAGGCCGATCAGCAGGCTCGCAACGGCGACGGCGCGCAGGATGCGGTGAAGCATGGTGGTGTTCCTGTTCTGATGGGATGGAGTCCGGGTCACGGTCGAAGGACCGTCTTTCCGACGGTTGCGCGCGATTGCAGGGCAGTGTGTGCGGCGGCGGCGTCCGCAAGAGGGAAGCGCTGCCCGATGACCGGAATGAGTTGTTTGCTGTTGACCGCTTCCAGGGCGCTCAGCTCCAGCGGTCGGGTGCCGCCCGGGCGCTGAAGGATCCTGGCGCCGATGGCGGACGCGGCACTGATGCCCCGACCGAACAGATCACCGGCCGACAGTTCGGTCAGCGAGCCTGACGACGAACCGAACATGATCAGCCGTCCGCCGACACCGAGCAGCTCCAAGGCCGCCCGACCGACCAGGCCGCCGACACCGTCGAGAACCAGCGTCACAGGCCTGCCCGCCAACGCGTCGCGCACGGCATCGGGCCAGCCGGCTTGGCTGTAGTCGATGGCGTGGTGGGCGCCGGTGTGGGCGGCCAGCGTGACCTTGGCGGGGCCACCGGCTACGCCGACGACCGTCGCGCCAACCGCACGCGCCGCCTGGATCAGGAGTGTTCCGATGCCGCCGGCGGCCGCCGTGATGAGGACGACGTCATCGGCAGTCGGCACCGCAAGCTCGAGGATGGCCATCGTGGTACGGCCGGTGCCGATCATCGCCGCCGCGGAATCTGCGTCGAGATCATCGGGGATGACGTGCACCGTCGCCGACGGGGCCAACGCGAGCTCGGCGTACCCGCCGCTGATCAGGCCGAGATCGGCGACGACGCGTTGCCCGAGGAGGCCCTGGTCGGCGTCGGCACCGATCTCGTCGACGACTCCAGCGACCTCGCGCCCGGGCGTCATCGGCAGGCTGGGAGCGACCCGCGGGCCTGCACTGCCTTGGCGAATGATGGTGTCCAGCAAGTGCACGCCGGCCGACTCGACTCTGATCCGCGCCTCGCCGCCCGTGGGGTGCGGGTCGGGCACCTCCTCCAGTAGGAGTTTGTCGGGGCCACCGAACGCGTACTGCCTGATCGCGAGCATCGCCGTCAGCCCTCGCCGTCGAAGCGGAAATTGTGCTTGTCCAGCCAGTTGACGAGCGAGGCGGCGATGGCCTCGGGCTGGTCCTCGGGGGTGTGATGTCCGGCCAGGCCGTGTGTCTCGATCTCGAGAGCGGACACATTGGTCGCGCACCAGTCGACGATCTCCGGACCCATCATCGTGCCCGGGCCGGGTTCGAAGGTGAGCAGCAGCTTGGGCACGTCCGCGCTGGCGGCCAGCCACGCGTCGTACGCGACGATCCTCGCCACAACGTCGGCCGGCTGCCCGTCCAACGGCATCGCGCGCGGCCATTGCAGCAACGGCGTACGACTCTCCCTGGTCGGGTACGGCCGCCGGTAGGTGTCCAACTCCTCGCCACTCAACCCGCGGGCGGTGGTCCTCGGCAACGCTTCCTCGATGAACGCGTTCTGGTCCAGGATCATCGCCTCGCCCACCCCCGGCGTCCGAATCGCCTCGAACAGAGGACGCGCCCCGGCAGGGAACTCCTCCCAGGACATCGGCTTCACGATCGTTTCGGTGAAGGCGATGCCCTTGATCCGGCCGGGGTGGCGGGCCGCCCAGTCGAAGGCGAGAGCGCCGCCCCAGTCGTGGCCGATCAGCACGATCCGGTCGAGACCGAGTGCGTCGAACCATGCGTCGAGATAGCGGGCGTGGTCGTCGAACGTGTACGCAATGTCCGGCTTACCGGACTCCCCCATACCGATCAGGTCCGGCGCCAGACACCGGCCCGACTCGCCGACGATCGGCAAGATGTGGCGCCACAGGTACGACGTCGTCGGGTTGCCGTGGAGGAAGACGATCGGCGTCCCGGCGCCGATCTCCCGGTAGAACATGGTGGAGTGCAGAACAGGTGCGCTGGGCATGACAGGCCTCTCGGACGATGACATAATAGACAGGTGCCTGACCAAACTAGTAACTAGACAGGCAGCTGTCAATACGGGTTCACTGCGAAGCGATGCGGTTCGCTCTCCTCCTGGCGACGCGCCGGATCGCCGACCTGCACCCAGCAAACGCCAAGACCGACGCGCGCGACGCTTACGCGATCGCCGAAGCCGCCCGGTCGATGCCCCACGCGCTGCGCCGCGTCAGACAACTGGTTTGTTCTTGGTCGGGGCGACGTCGCAGACCGCTCCCTCGTAGCTCGTCGGAGTTGCTGTCATCGATGACTAACTGACGGGTCATCGACCCCAAGGCCGCTGCACAGCTGCAGGCGCTCCCGGCCTACCGCGACGCGATGCTGCGGCAGCAGAGCAACTGCTCTTCTTACCGAGAGACAAGACATCTTGACAGGCGACTGTCTATTTCTTAATTTAGTCAGGCACTTGTCTAGTTGGTTCAATTTTGGAGCGCAATGAAATCATCGACGAAACTCGTAGTTCTGGCCTGGATCCTCTCGGCCTTCCTCAGCGTCACGACCTTGAGCACCACTGCGGAAGCGGCGGTGTCCGGCTTCAGCATCCGCAACTCCCACAGCGGTAGATGCTTGAACGCGCCAGGAACCAACATGTACCTAACCGATGCGCCGTGCAACAAGGACATCGCGAGTCAACGCTGGATCAATGTTGGCAGCATGTTGGAGAACAGGGCGCAGCCGTTTGCCGACTGGTGCGTGGCGGGTCAGGGTCACGAGGAGCGCGCTTTGCTCAAAGTTTGCAACAGCCCTGAAACCATCTGGTCGGTCAACTCTTTCCGTGACGGCGCCAGGGTCAAGATCTGGAACTCCACCTGCGGGTACCTCAAGGTGATGCCAACGGTGGGATGCGGTCGGGCCACCATCGCTACCTCCGACTACTGGTATATCGACTACTGACGGGTTCGGCTGGTCTCTCATCGGGCGCGGCCCAAGCTGTTCACAGCCGTCGAGGGATCAGCCGCTTCGGGGGGCCCATCCGGCACACTGGAACCTCCCGATCACCCAAACACGAGGCAGGTACGACTCTCATCATGAGCAGGACAACCTCCGGCAAGCGGTCGCGGCTCTCCCTTCTGCTCCGCCTGCTGCACCGCGAATACACCGCCGGTATCGAGGCCTCGCTGATCGAAGCAGGTTTCGATGACATCCGATCCGGAGATGCGAAGGTGTTCCCCTTCGTTCCACCGGAGGGACTGCCGATTCGCGAGCTGGCTATCCGGGCCGGCGTCCGCAAGCAGACCATGGCGCAGTCAGTCACGCACCTCGAACGGGCCGGCTATCTTGACCGGCGTCCGAATCCACTCGACGGACGTTCCCAGTTGGTCGTACTCACCGAAAAGGGCAGGACCGTGCAGCCGATCGCCGCGACTCTGGGCGACAGCATCGAGACCCGCTGGGCTGAGCTGATTGGCGCGGACGAGTTCGACAAACTACACAGTCTCCTGCATGACCTCCTCGACCGGATCAGCGAAACAGACTCCGCCGCCACGGTTCGCCTGACATCCATCAACGACGTCCCGCTGGACTGAACCACGCGACCTGGTCGCCGTCGATGTCGAGCACGATCACGGCAAATTGCGTGACGGGACAGAAGCATCGCGGAGGGCCGCCTTTGACGGTGCAATGCTCAACGCCCAAAGACGGGACGGACCTGCGGGAGGCGTCGCCGATGATCAGCTGAGCGATCTTGTCACCCCCGCGGATGAGGGCCGGCCACCCGGGCCTTGCGCGCCATCGGCCGACATAGCCCCCACCTCCGGCGCAACGAATTTCTCCGTCACCACGTGCTGCACTCGCGGGTCGGCCTCGAAGCGGGGGCGCCTGGCCCTGTGTTCGCGGGTGCGCTGGGCCACCTGCCGAATCGCCGCCGGGTGCGGTCGATCGGCTCCGAGATCTCGGCGTACGCATAGCCGAACAGCGGGCGCAGCACGAACACCGCCCTCACCAACGGGCTGAGCGTTCCAGCGTGACCGGCATCGCCATCGATACCGCCTCGGCACGCTCAACCGGGTCGGCGGGCGTGATGACGGGCCGATCACTCCTCCCGCCGCCGACTGATCGTCGTACGGCCGGCCGGTGCGGCATTCACCGCGATCCGGACCATAGACGCGCGAGGGTTCTCGATCCCGTCGCGCGTTGCGCTACTAACGCGATCGGCGAGTACCGAACCTTCGACCGCCCACAGACACAGGTTTGTCGAGCTGTACGGGGCTTTGCGATGTCATCGCGAATCCAAGCCTCCCGGGTCCGCCGAGATCAGGATGAGACGATGTCCAGCACGAGGGTCGCAACCGCCAGCGGCAGAAAGAAGCAACTGCCGAGGAAGAACGTCTGTGAATAGTCGCTGACGCGCACGTGGGTGTAGGCGGCACAGACGAAGAACAGAACCAGCCCGATCGCGGCTGCGGTGCCGACGATCGGTACTCCGGACAGGCCAAGGACCAGACCGGCTGCGCCGGCCACCTTGGCTGTTCCGATCGGGAACGTGAGCCAGGATTGCGGGATGCCCGTGGCGGCGAGGGCCGGCCGCAGGACCTCCATGATCGGCCGCAGCCGCGTGATGGCCGCGAATCCCGAGAAGGCGTTGGCAGCCACGGTGACAGAAGCGGTGATGACGTACGCGATGGACATGATCCTTCTTTCGCTGGGTTTTCGGCGCTTGTCGTAGCTGCCGTGGGCCGGCGCGGCGGCTCAAGGCAGGTCGTTCGCGAGCTCGTTGGACTGTGGTCGGTGCACCCTGATCGACTCATGGGGTAGCGCCGCCAGTACGTCGCGGGTTCAGGCGTCCGCTATGACCCGAGCTGAGGTTTCTTGCCGGCTTCGACGGTGTGGTCGGCCCATGCGGTGATGCAGGGGTAGGCGGCATCGGCGTTGCGGTGGAGGTTGGTCACGTGGCCGGCGTGCGGGATGAGGACAGCGTCGACTCGACTCCGGGGATAGAAGTGCTGCTCGGCCGCGGCGAGCGTTGCCGCCCACGAGCAATCGGGCTTGCCGGACTCCCACATGCCGATCAGGTCCGCGGCCGGACACCGGCCGAAGGCACCGATGATCGGCAGGATGTGGCGCCAAAGGTATGACGACGTGGGGTTGCCAAGCAGAAGACGATCGGTGTCCCTGCGCCGATCTCTCGGCAGGACATGGTGGATTGCAGAACGGATGTCGGCATGGTGAGCCTCTCGAGCCAACGATATAGACAGGCGCCTGATCAAAGTATCAACTAGACAGGCGCCTGTCAATATAACCTGGGCCGCGAACCAGCAAGGCCACCAGCCGAAGTTCTCCCGATGGATGCCGCGACGCTGGGCGCCCGCACTGCGGGCGGCCCCAGAGACAACGTCAGCCCACGCCGAGGTGGAGGGCTGTGTCCAGAGCGACTACTTGCCGTGCGGGCGCCCGGCCGAGGGACTGGACGCCGATACCCGCCCGAGAGTCGCCCTACCGTGACGGAAACACTGGCGCAGTCGAGTTGAGCTCCGAATTCTGACGCGCTCGCCCCGCCGGAATCGATTTGCGAAGACCCACGGCTCCCGGTGGTGATCCTTCAGCGGTCAGCTGGTATCCGGCGCGCTGGTAAAGGGCCTGGGGGCCGGTGCTGCGCGCGCCGGTGAACAACTGGATTGCGGTCGCATCACCGGGAGCGTGTGCTTCAGCGTGTGCGAGCAGTCGTTGCCCGAGGCCACGATGTCGTTGGTCAGGAGCGACCATCAGCCGGCCGATCAGCCAGTCTTCGCCCCCGCGTTTCCCGCGGACGGAGCCGACCAGCCGCCCGGCCGAGCGAACCACCCAAACGGACCACTCGTGGAGTGCTGCCTCGACCTCGACGGCAGATTCGTGCAGGGCGGGGAGGTCCAGGGTCTGGTTTGCGACCGCCTCGTCGACCCAGCAAGCACGCTGTAGAACGACCAGTTCTGCGACGTCCGCCGAGGTGGCCGGCACGATCTGCTCATCCTCACTGCGCAGCGGTCGCATGACTTCGGCAGCCCGGGCAAGTTGCCCGAGAGCCGATCGGGCGTATTTCGTGCGGGAGTCTTTGCTGATCACTGTGCCGTCCGGCAGGTCGTCGGCAATGCGCAGGTAGATGTCGCCGCCGATCGACAGCATCCGCAGTGACGTTGCCACCCCGCGGGCCATCTGCACGCCACGGGATCCGGCCGAGGTGTTGCCGTAGCCGATGAACAGGCACGGCTTCCACGCCCACTCACGGCTCAGATAGTCGAAGGCGTTCTTCAGGGTGGCAGGCATTGCGAAGTTGTACTCACCCGTGACGAAGACCAGCCCATCGGCGGCCTGGACCCGGCGGCTCCATTCCCGTGTGTGCTCGTAATGGTAGATCCCGGTCGAAGGGTGCTCAGGCTCGTCCAGAAACGGCAGACCGACCTTCGCCAGGTCGGCCACCTCGATCGTGAGGTCCAGCTCGGTCGTGGTCGGCGCGGTGACTTGCAAGAACCAGTCCGCTACGGCGGGGCCTAGCCGACCAGGGCGGGTGCTGGCGATGACCACCAGAATTTTCTTTGACATGTCCAAGACTGTAACTCTCTTCTTTGACATGTCAAAGAAGTAGGATGGCGATGTGTCCGACACCAGATGGTTGACCGCCGATGAGGAACGCGCCTGGCGCGCAGTGCGGCGCCTGCTCACAGCACTGCCGTCCCGGCTGGCGCGAGACCTGAACCTGCTCGGGCTTTCTAGCGCGGACTATGAAGTACTGAGCACGTTGTCAGAGAAGCCCGGCCGTCGTTGGGGGCTCAGGGACTTCGCGGTGAAGATGCAATGGTCCCGCAGCCGCCTTTCGCATCACGTGAGCCGAATGGAGGCGCGCGGGCTGATCGAGCGCGAGCCTGATCCAGACGATGCGCGCGGCTCCATCTATCACCTGACCGATGCCGGTTTCGCGCTCCTCGAGCAGGTCGCACCACAGCACCTCGAGTCGGTCCGCCGCCGATTCGTCGATCACTTGTCGACTGAAGAACTCGCCCTGCTGGAGCGAGTGGCCACCCGGATCGCCGATCTGCCCGACTGACAGACTCAAAGCCGGGCGCAAGTGCTGCTTGACGTCTGCGGCGGTGGTAGGTGCGTTCGATCCAGGTGACGATCGCGAGTTTGTCGCGGGTGGACCGGGTTCGTCGGTCGAGAACGTTCTTCTGCTGGAGGGCGAAGAAGCTTTCCATGGCGGCGTTGTCGCCCGCGGCGCCGACCCGACCTATCGTGCCGACCAGGCCCTGGTGTCCGAGTGCCCGCGCACCAACGTCCTGGACTGAACCAGCGATCCGCGGTCGACATGCAGGACGCAGCCGGCTACGTCCTGCGGCGAGCGACCGCCTTGCCTGGGCGAGCCGGCCGAGCGGGCCCGAGCGCCGCCAGCCAGTAATCGGTCACTCGCCCGCTGGTCATCTCGAGCGCGACTCGACGGGTTGTCGTCGTTCGCCGCAATGAGCGGCCGGGAGGTTCTCGCTCGCCGGATCAGCGGCAGTGTGCGCTCCAAGCGAGAGGCGCGCTCGCGCTTCTTGGGCCTGCTGAGCACCCGCAGCACCGTCCAGGCTGCGCCCTCGATCCTCCGTTGCAGCGCTACTTCTTCCGCGCCTCGCGCCAGATCATGGAGAGGAGGCTCGGGTTGTCCTGCGTTGTGATGACGTGAGCGACCTTGCGGACGAACCGTTGATCCGTCACTTGCTCGAGCATCGCCGCGGCCAGGTCACGGCGCGAGGTCAGCCGCCCGGGTCCGTGCTCCTCGGTGATCGAGAACTTCGTCACGTCGGGCAATTCGAAGAGCCCGGACGGTCGCAGCACTGTCCACTCGGTGTCGCTGAGGCTGAGCAACTCCTCCAACCGCCGCATGTCGTCGTACACCGTCTTGCCCAGAACGCGCATGACGTATGGCTGGAGAACCCGATTGAACAGGAAGCCGCCAGTCGGCTCGGGCTGCCCCGTCACCGCTCCCGAGGTGACGACTACCAACCGCGGTGTACCGAAACGCTTCATCGCGGCAAGTGTGTTATGGCCGCCACGCGAGTAGACCTCCAACTCCTCCTTGCTGAACGGCGTCCCCAGTGCCGACAAGACCGCATCACTGCCATCTACCACGGGATCGACTGCGTCCTGGTTGAGGACGTCGCCACCTTCGACCACGAGTTTCGGGTGCCGCATGGGGAACTCGTCCGGTCGCCTGGTCAACGCCACTACATTGTGTCCGGCCGCCACCGCCTGCTGAGTCAGCAATCGCCCGGTCGGTCCGTTCGCGCCCAGGATCGTGATCCGCATCTGGCATCTCCACATTCATAGAGGGGCCGCTCATCGGCCCACACCGGATATGAGAGATTCGACCCGCAAGATGTGACACCGCCCGCCACGGGGTCAGTTGCTCACGACCACCGATTGGCGAATCGTCTCCGACATGCGCAGGACTGCAAGCATGCAATGCGCAGCATCCGCGCGGGACAACCGCAGACCCGGTCGAGGATCCTCCCCGGTGGCGACCCGGTAGTTCCCGCTCATGGCACCATCGTTGAGCGGCGGCACCCCGACCGCGGTCCAGTCGAGCTCGCTGGCCTTTAGCAAGCTCTCCGTCAGGAGGAGGTCCGCGTAGTGCTGGTGGTGCACGATGTCCCCGATGCCACTCAGCGCCTTCGCTATCAGGCTCCACGAGCCAGGACCCGGCAGAGTAGCGACGCCGGCCACGCTCACGATCACCAACCGGCGAACGGCCGACGCTTCCATCGCCATAACTATTGCAAGGGTGCCTTGAGAGACGATGCCCGCGCCGGCCCTGCCTCTTGGCCCGAGACAGGACAACACCGCATCAGCACCCGACACCGCTTCCGCCAGCAGCGTAGGATCCGCTGAAGCGAGGTCTGCCCGGACAGTCCGGACCCTCCTGGTCAGGAGGCTCGGGTCGCGGACGACGACGGTGACCTCGTGGCCGCCCGTAACGGCTTGCTCCAACAAATGGCGACCAACCCCACCGGTGGCAGCGAAGATGGTGAGTTTCATCCGACCTCCCTTGTGACGCGTACGTTGAGGGTCATGGACCACAACAGTTCGCAGTGACAAAGAGGTCCCGTCGTCGCCGCGCGATTCGTCAAGTCACTCACTGGTTTCTCTTTCGTTGCTCCATGCAATGGCGGAGCCGACTATTCGAACCGATGTTGTCGGTCGTGGATCACGTGGCGGCTGCCTCCTGTCGCTGGCCCGAGTAGTTGCGTCTATGGAGGCTCTCGTCACGCGAAATGTGACATCACGACGTCGCCAAGCCAGGCTGTGGCAGTGTCCGGTTCGCCGTCGAGGCGACAATCGAGGTGTATGGGGTTCACGCAAGAGCCGATTGCTCGAGACACCGAAATTCCCCGGCCTCACCCGTGAGCTCACGCTTGGCGATGCCGGAGCGGATTCGCACGATCCTCAGCAGCTACGCCGGCATCCGCCGCGACGGCGCCGGCTTGAACGCCGCCGCGAACGAGCTCGACGCTCTGGGCACCGGACCGCTCACGACGGTGGCGCGGGCTGTCGTCGCCACGGCGACCACACGACAAGAAAGTGCGGCTGCCACTGGCGTTCCGACCGCCAACTTCTCCCCTCAGCCACACCCTGATCGCCGCGTCGCGAAAGATGCCGCATCAGGTTTGCCGTACCGTTCTTCGCATTGCTTTCCCGCGACCGGACAGTCGGGCCAGATGGACTGCGAAGCGACCGGAGCCGAGGAGGTAGGCCGGCGCCAGCTGCCACCGTGGTCCTTCGAGGACACGGGAAAGGTTGCCGCCAGCACCATCATGAGCAGGATGTGGCGCATGATCGACAGCGCCGATTCCAGGCGATCAGAACCAGTGACGCCCATCCACAGGGTGTCACGGAAGACAACTCCCGGATCCTCATCGCAGTCGCTCCGGTGCGCCCTCCCTACGACCCGTAGGTTCACCTGACGTGAGTCAGCTTGTCAGGGTTCGACACCAGGTAGATTTCGCTGATTTGCTCGCCGTCCGGGGTCAGGTCCAACGAAAGAGCCGCAAATGGCATGTCACCGCGGAAGAACACCGCTGACGGTACGCCGTTTACCTCTCGGTGCCGGATGTCCAGTCCACGGGGGAAGCGGCCGACCCCGGCGGCCAGGGCTCGAGCGACCTTGGTCTGACCGAGGATCGGGTACTGGCCTGCGGCCGGTGCCTTGCCGCCACCGTCGGCCACCAGGATCACATCGGGTGCCAGCAGTTCCAGCAGCGCCTGCACATCACCGCCGGCTGCCGCGGCGAGGAACCGCTCGGTAGCCTGCTGTCTCAGCCGCGGTTCCACCGCATAGCGCGGACGACGGGCCTGGACCTGCTCGCGAGCTCGATGCGCCAACTGACGTATTGAGGCGTGACTGCGACCGAGGATCTCGGCAGTCTCGTGATGGGCATAGCCGAACACCTCATGCAGAACGAAGACAGCACGCTCCAGCGGTGTCAGCGACTCCAGCACCACCAGCATCGCCATCGACACCGACTCGTTCCGCAGCGCGGCGCCGACGGCATCGTCCGCCTCTGCGCCCGAGCCACCGGTCGCCGCATCGACAAGGGGCTCCGGCAGCCACGGTCCGACGTACGTCTCCCGCCGGCGGCGAATTGCTACTTGGCGGGCCAGGGCGCCATTGACCGCGATCCGGGCCAGGTAGGCACGGGGGTGGGCGATCTCCGCACCGGCCACCGACTGGTTACGCGCGTCCCAGGCGAGCCAGGCTTCCTGCAGCACGTCCTCGGTGTCCGAGACGGTTCCCAGGATGCTGTAGACGATGGAAAAGAGCAGTTCCCGATACTCGACGAACGTCGCCATCGCCGTTGTCGACAGATCGTCCGCCGAAGAGTCGTCGCCGCCCGACGTCTGATCCTGCATCCTGAGCTCCTTCCGCCTTCGCTTCCGATCGCATACCTAGAGCTCCACGGTCCGCTCAGTGTGACATCAAGGGCTTATCACTCTGCCCTAGGTCACTACGCGGCACTGGCCCAGGCCTGGAGCCTGACTAGCCTCATATGCCTCTCCGAGATCGCAGCACCGACCGCGCTGGTGGTGCCAGTTCTCGTCGACAACCTTGAATGGGCCGAGGCGAGATGGCGCTCCTCGCGGCGCTCGCCGCCGAGTCGGTCGGCGGGGAGTCGCTTCGTGACGCGATCTCCAAGACCGCACCCGACGCGACATTGGTCGTCCTGGGCGCGACCAGTGGTCAGAGGTCATCCATCGACATCTGCGACTTCATCGGTCTCGAGGATGGCCGGCTGGTCAACTACGTGTCGCACGCCGACCCGTCTCCGATCGGCCTGGATCTGCAACTGCTGGTGGAACTCGCGGCCACGAAAGCGCTGGTGATCGATCCAGGCATGACTGCCGATTGGACTCGCATCGACGAAGTCCCGGCTGGTCTCCCCGACCGCACCCTTTCAGGCAAGGCAGTCTCACGATCCGATGAGCAGTGCATGGAGGGGACAGTCCAGCCCTCCGAGGGCTCGTGCAGACCGTCCCCTTTCCATGGAGGCAACTACCGCGTCCGCTCGATGAAGTCGTTGACTGCGGCGGCAAACTCGCTGGGCTGATCCTCCTGCACAAAGTGTGCGGCGTCCTTGATCACGACATGGGGCTGCCCCTGAGCGCCAGGTATCCGCGCGCTGAGTCCGCTGTGATCGCCGTGGAAGACATGATCCTGGTCGCTGAATACACACAGGAACGGAGTCCGCAGAGTCTCGAGCACGTCCCAGGTCTGACGGATGGCGGGATTCGCCTCGTCGTCGGCGGTGATCGGAATGAGTACGGCGAATCGACGAAATCCGTGCAGGGACGGGTCGTCGGGGAACGGTGCGTCGTACCCTCTCCGCACGGCCGGCCGGAGGCCGGAAGTGGTGAAGTTCTCGATCACCTGGCTTGCTCGGAGTTGCTCCGTCCGTTGCGTGAGCTGCTGCCACTGGGCCAGGTAGGCCCATCCAGGTCCGAGGTCACGGCCACCTTCCGCAAGTCCGAAGTTCGACGCCACGATGCGCCGGAACCTGCTGGGTTCCCGAGCCAGCAGACGCAGACCGAGCATGCCGCCCCAGTCGTGGCAGACCATCGTGACGTCGCGGAGGTCGAGGTACTCGAAGACGGCTTCCGCAAGCCAGTCGACGTGACGCTGGGAGGTGTACGCGAACCGATCGGTGAGCTTGTCCGACTTCCCGAAGCCGACGAGATCCACCGCGACGCAGCGATGCCCCGCCTCCACAAGGAGCGGAACCACGTGCCTGTACAGGTAACTCCACGAGGGGTTGCCGTGCAGAAGCAGAATGGTCTCACCGGAGGCCTTCGCCGGATCGGCCGGCCGCTCGTCGAGGTAGTGCATCCGTACCCTCGCACCGGACGCACCGCCCAGCTTGACGGACGCGAAATGCGTTTCGAACGGATAGTCCGGCAAAGTCGCGAACCGCTCAGGCGGTGTCCGGATGATCCCTCCGCTCGGGTCGACCACCGAGCCGTCGCCCAAGGCAACGGCCGCTTGGTTCGAACCACCGACTGAGCCCAACACTGCTCCGCCGGTGATCGCCGTCGCAGCAGACAGCAGCCACCGCCTCTTGATCGTCTGATCCATGACGCTCTTCTCTCTCTAGGAGCACTTTCAGAGTCCTAGAGCGACGCCGCCCCACAGGTGTGACATCTCCACGGCCGTCCAGCCGCCCGCAGGGGTGGGACCTCGAGATTCAGCCCACTGCAGGGACACCGCCTGAGCGGCGGCGCCCCGGCTCGCTGGACGGTCCGGTCAGCGGAGGACCTGACACCTGAGGAAGGTCAGTTCGTGGCCAATGGCCCGCATATCGAGAAGATGCACGGCAACCTTGTCGCTGGTCGGGCCGAACAGCCGTGCCTCCGTCGCCGAGCACGACCGGGAGGACGCTCAGACGCAGTTCGTCGGCCAGGTCATGGTCCAGGAGCGCACGGATGAGAACTTGCGCGCAACAAGCAGCCGCGGAATCCGTTACCTGCAAGGGATCCAAGCATCATTGAATAACGCTGATCAGTCTCAGCTGGAATCAGCGGTTTCCGGGTGCGTTCCTGGACGGCCCGCGTCCCCTCCAGCACACACCGGCCGATATCACGGCTCGTTCAGGTGACAGGTCCTGGCAATTGTCGGTGGATGTCAAGTCAAAGTCTCCGGCTCTCACACGTTGAGCTCGGTCTGTGTTAGCGGGCCGAGGAGGCGGCGGTGGCGTTTGCGAAGGACAAGTGGACGAGGGCTGTCACGCAACCCGATGGGGAGGTGACGCGGGAGCGGGATGAGAAGCGTTGGGGGAAGGGGAAGCGGTGGTTAGGGGTTTGGATTGATCCGCGGGGGAAGGAGAGGTCGCGTGCGTTTGAGACGAAGACGCAGGCCTTGCGGTACGCGAACGCGATGGAGACGGATCGGGATCGTGGGGACTATCTCGATCCGAATGCCGGGAAGGTGCGGCTGGAGGAGATCTGGCCACGGTGGATGAAGTCGCGGACGGTCGATCCTGCAAGTGAGATTCTGTACGAGTCGAAGTGGCGTCTCCACGTGGAGCCGGTCTTCGGACGGCGCATGGTCAAGAGCATCCTGCCGTCGGAAGTCGCGGTTTGGCTGACGGACATCATCGGTGCCTACGGCCCGTCGACGGCCAGGAGCGCCTTCCTGGTGCTCAACGGGTGTCTGGAACTCGCGGTCGCTGATGAGCTCATCAAGCGCAACCCGGGCCAGTCGAAGATCGTCAAGAAACCGTGTCGACGATTCTCCAAGGTCGTGGCCTGGTCGGACGAGACGATCGACGGCCTCGTCGAGGCGCATCCTGAGCAATACAGGCTCATCCCGACCATCGGATCGGCTGCCGGTCTGCGGCAGGGAGAGCTGTTCGGACTCTCGGCGGACGACTTCGACTTCGATGAGCAGGTCATCATGGTCCGCCGTCAGATCAAGCGGCTCGGCAAGGAATACGTCTTCGCGCTGCCGAAGAACGACAAGGAACGCTTCGTTCCCATGTCGGCTGTTCTGGCGGAGATGGTCAAGGAGCACCTCGAGCGTTTCGGCACGACGACCATCTCACTGCCATGGGAACGCCTCGACGGCGAGATCCAGGACCATGCACTGCTTTTTACGTGGTTAGATGGACGTGAGATCCGCGCTGGTCTGTACAACCTGGTCATCTGGAAGCCTGCGCTCGTGACGGCAGGCGTCATCCCACCGCCCGCGAAGGACAGCAGGAGCCGTGTTCGCTTCAAGAGCGATGGCACGGCGGGGATGCACGCCCTGCGCCACTACTTCGCCAGCATCACTCTGGCGGATGGGGTCAACATAAAGGAGCTCTCCGAATACCTCGGTCACTACGATCCGGGATTCACGCTGCAGATGTACACGCATATGCTGCCCTCGTCCTACGACCGCGCCCGGCAGGCCGTCGATCGGCGGCTCGAGCGACTTGCGCGGCGGCTGACGGACCAGTCACGGACCAGGGCGGCAACCGGCCCGGATCCAGAGGACCTCGACCCAGGGCCGGGGCTGCTCTGAGCTCCGAGCCAGCAGCAGCGAAATCCCCTACAACAAGGCTATTTGAGCTCGGCTGACGTCTTGCCCAGCAAGCGGCGGGCGACGATCAGTTGTTGGATTTGTTGGGTTCCTTCGAAGATGTCGAGGATCTTGCTGTCTCGGGACCATTTTTCGAGGAGTTCGTGTTCGGAGTAGCCGAGGGAGCCGGTTAGTTCTACGCAGCGGAGGGTTATGTCGTTGGCGGTGCGGCCGGCTTTGGCTTTGGCCATGGAGGCTTGGAGGGAGTTGGGTCGGGCGTTGTCGGCCATCCAGGCGGCCTGGAGGGTGAGGAGGTAGGCGGCTTCCCAGTCGGCTTCCATCGCGAGGTACGTCGCGGCGGCCGCGGGCTGGAGATGGACGGCGCGGTCGTAGTCGACGTGTACGCCGGCCTCCGCCAACAGGTCCCGGGTGAGTTCCAGGGATGCGCGGGCGCAGCCGACCGCCATCGCCGCGACCAACGGGCGGGTGTTGTCGAACGTCTGCATGACGCCCGCGAAACCCTGGTCGATGTCGGCGGTGCCGAGCAGGTTCTCGCGCGGTACGCGGCAGTTCTCGAAGCGGATGGTCGCGGTGTCGGAAGCGCGGATGCCGAGTTTGTTCTCCAGGCGTTCGACCGTCATACCGGGCGTGTCCTTCATGACGACAAACGACTTGATCGCGGCCCGGCCGAGCGTCTTGTCGAGCGTCGCCCAGACCACGACGGCATCGCAGCGGCCGCCGGCGGTGACGAAGATCTTCTCGCCGTTCAGGACGTAGTCGTCGCCGTCGAGCCACGCGGTCGTCTGGATGTTCGCGGAGTCGGAGCCGCAGTCCGGTTCGGTGATCGCCATCGCGGCCCACACCCCGTCGAACCGCCGCAGTTGCTCCTCGGATGCAACGGACGCGATGGCCGAGTTGCCGAGTCCCTGGCGCGGCATCGACAGCAGCAGTCCGACGTCACCCCAGCACATCTCCATGATCGACAGCACCGAGGACAGGTTCGACCCGTTGACGACCTCGTCCCCTGACGCCGAATCCGAAGCACTACGCCGTACGCCGGAAGCGCCCGCGCCCGAACCGGTGCCTGAGGCACCTAATCCGTCGACCATCGCGGCGAGCATGTCCAGCTCGACCGGGTACTCGTGCTCGGCCAGGTCGTACCGGCGCGAGTTCGGCCGCAGCATCTCCGCCGCGACCTGATGCGCCTGGTTGACGAAGGCCCGGAACTTGCGCGGAGTCTCGAGGTTGATCATCAGACCAGCACCGCCCCTTCCATCACGCCGATCGCTCGCAGGTCGCGGTACCAGCGCTCCACCGGATGCTCCTTCACGAACCCGTGCCCGCCGAGCAGTTGTACGCCGTCCGTCCCGATCTGCATGCCCTTCTCGGTACACAACCGCCGCGCCAACGCCGCCTCCCGGGCGAACGAAAGCCCTTGTGCGGCACGCGATCCGGCCCGGTACGTCACGAGCTTCATCCCTTCGAGCTCGATCCCGATGTTCGCCACCATGAACGCCACCGACTGGCGATGACTGATCGGCTCGCCGAAGGCTTCCCGCGAGTTCACGTACGGCGTGACGTAGTCGAGCACCGCACGCGCCGTACCGAGGGCCAACGCACACCAGCCAAGCCGCGACAACCGCACGCATTCGGCGTAGTCATCCACGGACCCAAGTGGAACGGCCGGCACATCGGTCAAGATCACCCTGCTCAGTGAGGCCGCCCGCAACCCCATCGACGGTTCCGCCTCGATCACCACGCCCGGGTGATCTGCCTCCACCACGAACAGCCGCGGACCGGCGTCGGTCTGAGCTCCGATCACGAACAACTCCGCCTCGGCGCCCCGCGGTACCAGCGACTTCACGCCGTTCAGCAGCCCGCCCGTGTACCGCGTCCGCAGCACGAACGGATCGAACACCGGCCGCGGCTCCACCAGCGCCAACGCGGCCGCCGGGACGGTCTGACCAGTGAACGCGGGCAGGTACGTCGCCTGTTGCGTCTCGTCGCCCCACAACGAGATCGCCGTACTCACGGCTGACGGCGCCAGACACGCGACCGCCTGCCCCATGTCGCCGTACGCGAGCGCCTCGGCGACCAGTACGCCGGTCATCGCGGACCGCTCGGTGACGATGCCGCCGAGCTGCTCCGGTACCTCGATCAGGCTCAGCCCCAGCTCGGCCGACGACTCCAGAACCTTGGCCTCCGTGGCGCAGCGGGTGTCGGCGGCGGCAGCAGCGGGCCGCAGTACGTCGGAGGCGAACGAGCGGACGACGTCGACCATCATCTGCTGGTCCTCGGTCGGCGTCAGGTCGAACCGCCCGGTCCCCTTGGCGGCAGGCAGCCGCGACGGCTCCGACAGGCCCGTCAGCTTCGTCGCGGCGGAGAACCGCCGGGAGAGAGCTCCCGCCGTCCGGAATCCGGTCTTGGTCGCCTCGAACACCGCCCGCTCGGCCGGCTTCCGCAGCCCGAACCGGTCGATCGCCCGCGACCGGGCCAGCTTGTTGAGCAGGGCCACACCGACCCCGATCGCGTCCCGTCGCCCGCGGGTCTTCTCCTGAAGGCTCATACCGCCAACTGTAAACCGAAGTTACAACCCAGGTCACGCTGGTAGCCTGACGCAACCGGCCGGAAGGAGCGCAGCAGTGGCGGTCAGCATGTCCGACGTGGCCCGCCACGCGGGCGTGTCCCAGCGCACCGTCTCGAACGTGGTCAACAACTACGTCCACGTCTCCCCCGCGACCCGCGCCCGCGTCCAGGCCAGCCTCGACGCCCTCGGCTACCGCCCGAACACCGCGGCCCGCCGCCTGCGCACCGGCCGCACCGGCACCGTCACGCTGGCCGTGCCCACCTTCCGCGAGCGGTACTTCGCCGACCTCGCCGAAGCCGTCATCGCCGCCGCCCGGGATCGCGGTACGACGATCCTCGTCGAGACGACCGGCGGCCGGCACGACCTCGAGGTCGAACTGCTCCGCGGTGGCGGCGACGTGCTCACCGATGGCGTGATCATGAGCGCGGTCTCGCTCAGCCGCACCGACCAACGCAGTACGCACCCGGTCGTCCTGGTCGGCGACCGTGAGCCCGGCAGCGCGATCGACCACGTCGGCATCAAGAACCGCGAGGCTGCGCAGGCGGCGGTTACGCATCTGCTCGACACCGGCCGGCGACGGATCGTCCTGCTCGGCGCGAACCACGGCCCGAGGCGCTCGTACCAACTCCGCCGCCAGGGCTATCAGGCCGCGCTGAAGAAGCACGGCATCGAGCTCGACCCCAAGCTGATCGTCGACTGCGACTGGACCACCGCTGCAGCTGCGGATGCGGTCAGGCGCATCTTCGAAAAGCTCCGCCCTGACGGCATCTTCGCGATGAACGACTCGGCGGCGCTCGGTGCTCTGCGGGCGCTGCAGCGCGGCAAGATCGACGTACCCGGCGACGTGTCGGTCATCGGCTTCGACGACATCGTCGAGTCGAGTCTGTCGACGCCGACGCTCAGCACGATCGCCCCGCTGCTCGACGATATCGCGAGCACGGCACTCGACCTCCTCGATGAGCAGCTCGACGACGATCACGTCCCGCAGCACCGGATGGCCGGCTACGAACTCCGCGTCCGGGAGAGCACCACCCGCTGATCAGGCGTTCCCGGGACAAACCCTTGTGGGCAGGATTTGCTACGTAGTAAATTCCGGCGACATGACGCGCACCGCCCTCGCCCCAAGGTTCACCGGCGCCGGAAAGATCGAGTTCGCGGACCACGAGTACCCCGACCCCGGACCCGGCCAACTCCTCCTCGCCGTCCAGGCCAACGCCCTGTGCGGCACCGACCGGCACCAGTACTACGACGGCTCGTCCGTCGTACCCGGACATGAAGCCGCCGGCACCGTCCTGCAAGCCGGCGAAGGCACCCATACACCTGTCGGCACCCGCGGCGCCGTGTTCCTGATGGACTTCTGCGGCGAGTGCCGCAGCTGCAAGCTGAACGCCACCAACCAGTGCCTGGCCAAGCGCGCCGACATGGGGTTCAGCCACGACGGCGGCTACGGGCCGTACGAGCTGGTGCACGAGTCGAACTTCTTCCCGATCACCGACGACATCGAGATCGGCAACGCGACGATGCTGCTCGACGTGATGGGTACCAGCAGCCACGCGATCGGGCGGGCGTCACTGGTCAGACCAGACGTCGAGAGCGTGTACATCGCAGGCGCCGGCCCGATCGGCCTCGGCCTGACGGTGATGAGCAAGCTCAAGTACGGCGACGACGTACCGGTCTACATCTCCGACTTCTCCCGCTGGCGGCTCGACTTCGCCGAATCGTTCGGCGCGATCCCGTTGCTCGCGGACGATCTGAGCAAGGCCGGCTCTCCGGACATCGCATTCGACTCGTCGGGCAAGGAGTCCGCCCGCCGGGCCGCGCTCGACATCGTCAGCCAGCGCGGCGCACTGATCTGCGTCGGCCACGGCGAATCGCTCACCATCGACGTCTCCCGCGACCTGATCTCGCCGGAACACGCCATCCTCGGCAGCGAGTACTTCC
This sequence comes from Kribbella pratensis, assembly GCF_004365355.1. Classification (GTDB taxonomy): domain Bacteria; phylum Actinomycetota; class Actinomycetes; order Propionibacteriales; family Kribbellaceae; genus Kribbella. Next base: position 3,275,013 of record NZ_SODP01000001.1, read on the forward strand.
GGTACGACGAGATGCCGGGCAACCTAGCGCTGCTGTCCGAGCACCAGGAGCTGATCTCCCGCGTGATCAGCCATCGCTTCCCGGTTGCGGAGATCGCCGATGCGTTCAGCCTGTTCATGAGCGGCGAGAGCGGGAAAGTCGTTGTCACGCAGGAGGGGGCGTCATGAGGGTCGCGGTCGTGGGCGCCGGTGGGTGGGGCGAGCACCACGCCCGCATCTTCTCGCGACGCCAGGACACTGAGCTCTGCGGCATCTTCGGTCGTACGCCGGACCGCACGCGGGCGCGGGCCGAGAAGTACGGCACCACGCCGTACACCGACCTCGACGAGATGTTGCGCACCGAGCAGCCGGACCTCGTCACGGTCTGCCTGCCGAACGAGGACCACTACGACGTCACGCTGAAGCTGGTGCGGACCGGCGTACCGCTGCTGGTGGAGAAGCCGCTCGTGTTCGACCTCGCCGAGGCCGACAGCCTGCTCGCGGAGGCCGGCGACAACTTCTTCGCGATCAACTTCAACCATCGGTACGCCGAACCCGTGCAGCGCGCGAAGGCGCTCATCGACGCCGGCGAACTCGGCGACCTCGTCTTCGCGACCTGGCGTTTCGGCGGCGAGGCGAACCACGGGAACTCCCCGCACGCCAACCTCATCGAGACCCAGTGCCACGGATTCGACCTGCTCGAGCAACTGGTCGGACCAGTAGCCTCAGTAGCCGCGCAGATGACAGACAAGACGTACGGCGCCTTCAGCACGGTCGCGCTCGCACTCGAGTTCGAGAACCGCGCGGTCGGCACGATGCTCGGCACGTACGACTCGTCGTACGCCTACCCCGACACGCAGCGGATCGAGGTCAACGGCACGGTGGGCCGACTGGTCATACATGACACCGTCCGCGCGCTCACGTTCCAGAAGGCCGACGACCCGGTCGAGCAGCGCTGGCACTCGACGTACTTCGACGACGAGTCCCGCAACTTCGCCGGTACCTTCGACCGCCACGTCGACGCGCTGCTCACCGCACTACGCAAGGGCGAGCAACCACCCGTCCACGCACGCGCCGGCCGCCGGGCCCTGCAGCTCGCGCATGCCGCGATCGAATCCCACGAGAGCGGCCGCCGGGTCCGCACGTCCTGACGTCAGTACGATCCACTCCATGGACCGGACCAACGCACTCGTCGAGCGGATCTTCCGGAACGCCGGAGCCGCACTCGAGCTCTACTCCATCTACCTCGGCGAGCGCCTGGGGCTGTACCGCGCGCTCGCCGACGAAGGCCCCGCGACCTCGACCGAGCTGGCCGAACGCACCGGCACCAACGAGCGCTACATCCGCGAGTGGCTCGAGCACCACGCCGCCAGCGGTCTCATCGACGTCGACAACACCAAGGCGCCACCGACCGAACGGCGCTACACCTTGCCGGCGGAGCACATTCCGGTGCTCGCCGACGAGGACGCCGTCAACTACCACGGCTACAAAGGCGTCGAGCTCGCGCGAGCGGCCCGGATGCTCCCGGATCTTGTGGAGGCATACCGCACCGGAGATGCCCCGCCACACCAACCATGGGAGCCCGAGGGGCGGGCCGAGTTCAACCGCCCGACCTACCTGAACCGGCTGGGCAAGGAATGGCTGCCCGCCATCCCCGAGGTCGACGAACGCCTCCGTGCCGACCCGCCGGCCCGCGTCGCCGACTTCGCCTGCGGCACCGGCTGGTCGTCGATCGCGATGGCCCAGTCCTATCCCCGGATCACCGTCCAGGGCGTGGATCTGGACGAGGACGCCATCGCTGCAGCAACCGGGCACGCCGAAGAAGCCGGGGTGAGCGATCGGGTCACGTTCTCCGTCGCCAACGCATCCGAGACCTTGAGCGGACAGTTCGACCTGGTCACGATCCTCGAAGCGCTCCATGACATGTCGCGACCCGTCGACGCGCTACGCACCGCCCGAAGCATGCTCGCCGACGGTGGTTCGGTCCTGGTCCTCGACGAGCTGGTCGAGGACGAGTTCACCGCACCGGCGTCCGCTCTCGAGCAGTATCACTACGGCTGGAGCCTGATGTCCTGCCTCCCCGATGCGATGGGCGACCCGGACTCGGCCGCGACCGGCGCGGTGATGCGCCCGGATACGCTCCGCCGCTACGCCACCGAGGCCGGGTTCAGCCAGACGCACGTGCTCCCGTTCCACACCGACCTGTTCCGCTTCTACCGACTCATCCCGTGATCGCGTCGGCCTTCGCCTGCAGGTAGCGCTGTTCCGGCAAGCTCGTCGTACGGCGAGCTGCCGCCAGGTAATGTTCGTGCGCTGTGGCGAGGTCGCCGGACCGCTCGTAGAGATGGGCGCGGACGGCGTCGAGGCGGTGGGTCTCGGTGATGTTCTTGTCGTCCTCCAGCGTCGCCAGCAGGTCGAGACCCGCCTGCGGACCCTCGACCTGCGAGAGTGCGATGGCGCGGTTGAGCGTCACCATCGGGTTCGGGGCGAGCTTCTCCAGCACGACGTACAGCGAGAGGATCTGCCGCCAGTCGGTCTTGTCCGCGCTCGGCGCCTCAGCGTGTACGGCGGCGATCGCGGCCTGTAGCTGGTACGGCCCGAGCCCTCCCCGCTGCAGCGTGTGCAGGATCAGGTCGGCGCCCTCGGTGATCTGCGCGCGGTCCCACAGCGACCGGTCCTGCTCGTCGATCGGCACCAGGCTTCCGTCCGCAGTCGTCCGCGCCGCCCGGCGCGAGTCGGTCAGCAACATCAACGCCAGCAGGCCCGCGGTCTCGCCGTCGTCCGGCAGCGCCGTACGCAACATCCGTGTCAGCCGGATCGCCTCCGCGGTCAACTCGACCCGCTGCAGCTCCTCCCCCGAGCTCGCCGTGTAACCCTCGTTGAAGATCAGGTACAGCACCTGTAGTACGACGCGCAGCCGCTCGGCCCACTCCGACTCCGGCGGCATCGCGAACCGGCTGCCCGCCGCCTTGATGCTCTTCTTCGCCCGGCTGATCCGCGGCGCCATCGTTGCCTCCGGCACCATAAAGGCCCGGGCGATCTCCGCCGTCGTCAGACCGCCGACCGCGCGCAACGTCAACGCGACCTGCGACGCCGGCGTGACCGCCGGATGGCAGCACAGGAACAGCAACGTCAACGTGTCATCGGTGTCCGGAGCGTCGTCGACATCGGCGCCCGGGGCAACCAACTCCTCCGGCCCGGCCATCGCGGCCACACTGTCCTCACGCCGCCGCCGAGCGCTCTCGCTCCGGAACGCGTCCGTCAACCGCCGCGTCGCAACGGTGATCAACCACCCACGAGGATTCGCCGGCACCCCGTCCACCGGCCACTGCGTCGCCGCCGCCAGCAAGGCCTCCTGGACAGCGTCCTCACACAGGTCGAACTGCCCGTGCCGCCGCGCCAAGAACCCCAGCACCTGCGGCGCCAACTCGCGCAGCAACCCGTCCACCACGTTCAGTCCTCCCCGCGATACGTCCACCCCGACCACCCCTCAGCACGGATCGCAATCACCGGACCACGCGGCGGATCCGCCTCGTACTGCGGGTACTTGGCCACCAGCAACGCGACCGCCGCCGCGTCGGACGCCACTACCCGCGCGACCCCGTCGACCCGGACCCACCACAGATGCGTCCAGTCCTCCTCGTACTCATCCACAAGTACTGCGACCCGCTCGTTCCCCGCGATGTTCCGCAGCCGCTTCAACGCAGTCGTCGTCTTGGGCTTCTGATCAATCCCGATGAACAACTCGTCCCCATGGACGGCGTACGTCACCGGCACGACATGAGGCCGCAGGTCCGGTCCGACAGTCGCGAGCCGTCCCACCCGCGCAGCCGCCACCCGAGCCCTACAACCAGCCTCGTCGAGTCTCACCGTTGGAGTTGGCGCAGGGCGGCGGTGGGCAGGGTGCGGGTCACGGGGCCCAGGAAGGAGGCGTCGCGGATCGCGGTGCGGGCGGCCAGGTGGCCGCAGGCGCCGTGGACGCCGCCGCCGGGGTGGATGGCGGAGCTGCCGAGGTAGAGGCCGGTGACGAAAGTGCGGGCGCTGCCGAGGCCGATGGTCGGGCGGAAGACGAGTTGCTGGTGCAGCTGCATCGTGCCGCCGCCGAGGGCCCCGAAGCCGAGTGCTGCGTTGCTCGACTCCAGCGCGGACGGTCGCTGCAGGTCGCGGGCGATGACGAGGTCGCCGAAGCCCGGGGCGAACCGCTCGATCGCGCGCTCCATCCGGCCGGCCAGCTTCTCCGCGGCCGCGTCGTCCGCGATCCCGCGCGGCAGGTGCGAGTACGCCCAGACCGCCTCGGAGCCCTCGGGCGACCGGGACGGATCCGACTTCGTGGTCTGTCCGATCAGCAGGAACGGCTGCGCCGGGATCCGCCCGGTGTCGAGATCCGCGGAGACGTGGACCAGATCGTCAGCCGTCCCACCGAGGTGTACGACGCCGGCCGAGCGGGCCTCCATTGCCTTCCACGGAATCGGGCCGCTGAGCCGGAAGTTCAGCTTGACCGTCGGGTAGTCCCACTCGAAGCGGTCATCGAGATCACGTCGCAGCCCCGCCGGAATGAGTGCCTCCGGCAACAATTCGCCGTACAGCGCCGGTGCCGACGTGTCCGCGATGACGGCACGTGCGACCGAGATGGTCTCGCCGGATGCAGTGTGTACGGCGGTCACGCGGCCCGCGGACACGGCGACGCCTGTCACCGGCGTACCCGAGGTCAACAGCGCGCCGGATCGCTCGGCCCGGCGTACCAGAGCAGTGGAGAACGCCGATGATCCGCCGGCGGCGACCGGATACCCGACGTCCTGCGCCAGCATCGAGAGCAGCCAGCCCATCGTGCCGCTGACGCTGCCCGACAACGGCGCGTCCGCGTGCAGTGCGTTCCCGGCCATGATCGCCGGGCCCTGCCGCCCGGTGAACAGCTCCTGCCCCATTCGGTGCATCGGCATCGCCATGAACCGGGCGAACCGCAGCAGCTCCCCCACCGAACCGAGCTTCCGCGCCAGCTTCAGCCCCGGGCCGACCGGCGGCCAGGTGGTGAGCAGCGCGCTCAGCAACGGCTCGCGGATCGAGACGTACTGCTGGTACAGCCGCAGCCAGGCTTCACCATCGCCAGGGTGCTCGGCGCCGAGCGACTTCGCGGTGTCCTCGGGATCCGGGTGGATCGCCGCCGCAGCGCCGTCCTCGTCGAGCAGGTGCACCAGCGGCAGCGGGGCGTTCGCCCATTTCAGGCCGAACTTCTCCAGCTCCAGGGCCCGCATCACCGGGGACGCGACCCCGAGCGGGTAGTTCGAACTGAAACGATCACTGGTCCAGCCGCCCTCCTCGGTCGACCGGACCGCACCGCCGAATGTGTCGGCGGCCTCCAGCAGCAGCACGTCCCAGCCCGCGTCGGCAAGCGTGATCGCGCTCACGAGCCCGTTCGGCCCGGAACCGATCACCACGGCATCAACCCTGCGCGGCAGCATGCTTCGAGACTAACTTGACCGGGACGAGATCTCTCGCATGAGGGTGGTCACCTCGCGGGCGCGCCCGATCATGGCTGGGTCGACCATCCGGCCGTCGGGCAGGACGATAACGCCGCCGTCGGAGACACCCGCCTTCTCAACTGCCTCCAGGAGCGCTTCCGCTTCGGCCAGCTGGACAGCGGTCGGCGTGAAGGCTTCGACGATCGTGGACAGCTGGCGCGGGTGGATCGCCGTACGACCGACGAAGCCGAGCGTCCGCCCCTCCAACGACGTACGCCGAAGCCCGTCGAAGTCGTCCACCCGGGGATACACCGACATCATCGGCGCGCCCAGCCCGGCCGCCCGGGACGCCGACACCAGCCGACTGCGCGACCACGCCAGCCCGGCCGGATCGTCAACGCCGAGCGCGCTGGACAGATCGGCCTCACCCAGCGCGATCGCGATCACCCGCGGATCGGCGGTGGCGATCTCGAACGCACGCTCAACACCCAGCGGCGACTCGATCAGCGCAGTGATCCTTGCCGACGGCACCTTCTCCAGCACGGCCCGCACATCGGCCGCGCTCTCGACCTTCGGCAGCCGGATCCGGGCCGACGGTACGGCGGAGACCGCGGCCAGATCGTCCTCGATCCACGGCGACCCGAACGCGTTCACCCGGATCTCGACCGGCCCGTGCGCGTTCGCCGCGATCCAGGCGATCGCCCAGCCGCGCGCGTCCGCCTTCGCGTCGACCGGTACGGCGTCCTCCAGGTCGAACACCACCAGATCGGGGCCCGCGGCAACAGCTTTCGCGAACCGGTCCGGCCGGTTGGCCGGAACATACAGTGCCGTCAGCACCTTGAACGCCCCCTCCAGGCCATTACACGGACTACACGACTCCGGCAGCCCGTAGCGCGTCGAGTTGGTCGGGGGTGACGCCGATCTCCGCGAGCACCTCGTCGGTGTTCGCGCCGTGCGGCCCGCCGGCCCAGCGGATCGACCCCGGCGACTCGGACAACCGGAACAGCACGTTCTGCATCTGCACCCGACCGCCGAGCTCGTCGTCGTCGACGCTGACGATCGTCCCGAGTGCGGCGTACTGCGGATCGGTCATGATCCCGCGGATGTCGTGCACCGGGCCGACCGCGGCCTCGGCCTTCTCGAACTCGGCCATCACCTCGTCCAGACCCCTCGACGCGATCCACGAACCGACCGCGTCGTCCAGCTCGTCCGCGTGCTCGGCCCGCTCCCGCCCGGTCGCGAACCACGGCTGCGCGACCAGGTCGGCCCGTCCGACCAGCGTCACCACCCGCTCGGCGATGCTCTGCGAACTCGTCGACACGGCCACCCATCGACCGTCCGCGGTCTTGTACACGTTCCGCGGCGCGTTGTTCGACGACCGGTTCCCCAGCCGCGGCTGCACGTACCCGGTCTGCTGGTACGCCGTGATGCCGCCGCCGAGCATCATCAGGATCGGCTCGATGATCGCCATGTCGATCACCTGCCCTGCCCCGGACCGATCCCGCTCGCGCAACGCGACCAGGACGGCGTACGCCGTGGCGAGCGCGGTGATCCCGTCCGCGAGCCCGAACGGCGGCAGCGTCGGCGGACCGTCCGGCTCACCGGTGACCGCCGCAAACCCACTCATCGCCTCGGCCAAGGAGCCGAACCCGGGCCGCCGCGACCACGGACCGACCTGCCCGAACGCCGTCACCCGCGCGATCACCAACCGCGGGTTCGCCTCGAGCAACACGTCCGGCCCGAGACCCCAGCGCTCCAAGGTGCCCGGCCGGAAGTTCTCGACCAGGACATCGTGAGTCTTGACCAACTCGAGGAACACGTCCCGCCCGCGGGACAGGTCGAGCGTCGCGAGCCGCTTGTTCCGCCCGAGCGTCTTGAACCACAGCCCGACGCCGTCTTTCGAAGCACCGTGCGTCCGCGCGGCATCCGGCCGCGACGGGTGCTCGATCTTCGTCACGTCGGCGCCGAAGTCACCGAGGAAGGTCGCCGCCAGCGGTCCCGCGAACAGTGTCGCCGCCTCGAGCACCTTCACCCCGTCGAGAGGAGCAGGCCTCATCCCGCACACCTGAAGCCGATGGTCTCCGAACGGTCGAGGCCACCGCCGGTCAGCACCAGCTTGAAGCTGACCTCGGGCGGCTGCGGCCCGCCGTCGGCATACCAATCGGAGCCCTCGGCCGCGTAGTGCGAACCACCCTTGAGGATGCAGAACCGGCTGCGGCCGTCGCGGTGCTCGCTCTCGGTCAGGTTCCACACCAGCGGCTCGCGGCGTTCGAACCCGTCGACAGCCGCCGCGACCTGCCACTCGTCCTCGGTCGGCAGCCGCCCGCCACGCCACGCGGCGTACGCGCGCGCGTCCGGCAGGTCGACGTACGTCACCGGGTGGTCCTCGGTCCCGGGAACCGGTGCGCCCTCGACCCAGTGCTTCAGGAACCGGTTCGCGACCACGGGCCGGTATCCGGTCGCCTTGAGGAACTCGGAGTACTCCTCGTTGGTCACCTCACGCACCGCGACCGAAATGCCGGACAGCTCGACCTCGCGCTTGACGGTCTGCATGTCGTGCAGGCGAGGCGGCAGCGGCTTCCACTCCTCGACGTACGGCGCTGTGTCGTACAGCCCGGTCTCGCGCCGCCGGTGCCGCACGATCAACGTCCGCTGCCCAGCCGGTACGTCGACCGTCGCGCCGATCGACGCGTCACCGGCGACAGCCGGCACCGCGACCAGCTCGGCCGGGCGCATCGGGAACGCGGACTCGCGGACATGCGCCCGCGCCATCGTGCCCAGCCGACGCGCTGTCGCCCGGCACGAAGTTCCGGCGGTCGCGCCGACCCGGATGATGCCGGCAACACCACGGCCAGGCACGACCAGGTGCACACCGTCGTCGTCCGCAGTGATCGGGACGCCCGACGTCACGTCGTACCAGTCGCCGACCTGATCCTCGGAGCGCAGCACGATGCCGTCGAAGTCCTCCTCGTCGCGGTTGATCAGCGTCCAGAAGGTGATGTCGGCCAGGTCGAACCGTGATCCGTAGACGCCGTGGTCGCGGGCCTTCTCCGGGATCTCCGGGGTCAGCTGGATCCAGTCGCCGTCGATCAGCACCGGCGCGAACGCCCGCTGCGCGGCGACCATCCGGCGCAGGGTCGCGCGGTCGCGCGCGTTCCAGCCGACCCAGGCCGAGAAGACCGACTCCCAGACCAGCATGCCGACGCCGTTGACCCAGGCGGACTGCAGCTCATCGCTGTGGTCGCGGTTCCACCGGCGGGTGTGATGCATCATGTGCCGGCGCTCGAACAGGTGCGCACGCAGCACGCCCGGCGCCTCCGTGTCCGCGAACCACTGCGCCCAGGACAGCGCGTGGTCCGAGATCCTTGCCATCGGCAACCTTGACTCGCCCTCGAACGCGATCGCCGGGTTCGCCCGGCGGAGCGCGCGGGTGAAGGCCGGATCGCCTTCCTTCAACGTGTCCAGGAAGACGCCGTCGACAGCGAAGTCGGTCACCAGCGCCGCGAACTCGTCCGCGTCGGAGCGGGCGGACCGGCGGGTGCCGACGTCCCACGGGTTGTAGTCGAAGAACACCTTCAGTCCGAGCCGGTGCAGGTCGTCGATCAACGCCCGCAGCCCCGGCACGTCCCGGTAGAAGTCGAACTGGTTCCGGTCGTCGATCCCGATCACCGGGTACGCGTGCCAGAGCACGATCGCGTCGTGCCCGCCGAACTCGTCGAGCCCGTGCTGGACGAACTTCTCCGGCGTGAACTTCCCGGTCTCGACGTCGTACAGCAGGTCGTCCCAGAGCCAGACCAGCGCCACCGAGTACGCCGTCTGGGTCCATTCACGACCGGGCTCGTCGTAGTGCGAGCCGTCGTACCGCGTCCGCTCGATGGCGCCGAACCGCCACTCGGCCAGTTTGGCGCGCCACCGCGGCAGGTCGACCGGGTCTTCCGGCGCACCGAGGATCTTGGCGTCGTCCAGGAAGGACAAATCGGTCCCGAGCCCCAGGTCGACCCTCGCGGGCAGATCGATGGGCCGCGGTTCGAGCGGATTCACAGGTACACCTCCGCATAACGCGCGTCGATTGCATCCCCGTGAGGCACCGAGGAGATCGCCCCCGCGGCTTGAACACTCAATGAAGCAGCAACGTTAGCGCGTCGGACGGCGTTCGTCAGGTCGCTTCCCGTGATCGAGTCGTTAGCTGACGCAGCAGCTAACCCGGAAGCCAATGCTGCGGCCAGCACCCCACAGAACGTATCGCCCGCAGCCGTCGTGTCCACCACCTCGACAGGTACCCCGGGAACAGCGATCTCACCCTCGTCCCGGGTCAGGATGACCGCGCCGTCACCACCCAAGGTGACGATCGCCGCCGGCACCTTCTTCAGCAGCGCCGACCGGTCCGGACCGCCGATGGCCTCCGCCTCGGTCTCGTTCACCACCAGCAGGTCGACCTCGGCGAGCAACTCGGCCGGCAGGTCCGCGGCCGGGGCCGCGTTGAGGATGAAGTACGTCGATGCCGCGGCCGCAGCCTGCACCGTCGGAAACGGGATCTCCAACTGGGAAAGCACGATTTTCGCTTGTCCGATGGCGGCCAGCGCGTCAGCGGACAACGTCAGCTCGCCGTTCGCACCCGGGGCGACCACGATCGAGTTCTCGCCGCTGTCCTCGACCGTGATGATCGCCGTACCGGTCGGGGCGTCGCCGGTCGTCGCCAGCGAGAGGTCTACCCCGGAGCCGCCGAGCGCATCGCGCAGGAGCGCGCCGCCATCGTCCGCACCGAACGCGACGACCATCGCCGTCCGTGCACCCGCCCGCGCCGAGGCGACCGCCTGGTTGGCTCCCTTACCGCCCGGACCACGGCTCATCACACCCGCGAGAACGGTCTCTCCGGGACGCGGAATCCGCTGGACCGGTAACACCAGATCCACATTCGCACTGCCGACCACGACAACATCCGGAACCTCAGACTGCACCCCGCGACACCTCCACAGTCCTAGCCGCCAGTTCGTCGATCGCGATCTGGTTCATTCCCGGGAGGCTTGTGGTCACCCGGTTGTCCAGTGGTGTGGACCACTCTGCCGGAACCCCGCGCGTCGCGCCAAACACGGCACCCACCGTGGCGCCGGCCGAGTCGGTGTCCCAGCCGCCCATCACCGCGCGACCGATCGCGGTGGTGAAATCCGGAGCCGTCAGCGCGTACGCCGTGAGTGCGGTGTTGTTCACCGCGTGCACCCAGTGCAGGTCGCCGTACTCCGCATGCAAAGCGTCCAGCGCGTCGTCGAGTTCCGCATCGGCGAGCGTGAGCCCGAAGCGGACGGCGCGGGCGATCGCACCCTGGCCGTTGACCACCTCGAGGCCGGCGACAGCGGCCCTGACCGGGTCGTCGAGGACCAGGGCGGCCGCGGACATGGCGGCCACCCAGAGTGCGCCGTCGACCCCGGCGCCGGTGTGGCTGAGCCGGGCGTCGACGAGGGCCAGCCGTGCGGCCGCAGTACGGTCGCCGGGGTTCGCCCAGCCGTAGGCGTCGGTGCGGATCTGCGCGCCGATCCACTCGCGGAACGGGTTCCCGACGACGGCCGCGCGGGCCGGGTCGACACCCTCGAGAAGGTTGCGGTAGGCAACACGTTCCGCGGTGAACACGCGTCCGGCCGGCAGTTCGTTCAGCCAGCTCAGCGCGACGTCCTCGGTGGTCAGTCCACGACCGTGCCGCTCCAGCATCAGCAGGGCGAGGATGGCGAAGTTGATGTCGTCGTCCTCGGGCATGCCGTTGATGACCTCGCGCAGGCTGTTCACCTTCGACCGCCGGTTCCACGGCCACCGCTGCTGCACGTCGTCCGGTACGCCGACAGCGGTGATGTACTGCGTCAACGGCCACTGCCCTGAGGCGGCGAGGATCTCCCGGATGCCCTCGCGCGGGATCTTCTCCACCGGCTTGCCGAGCAGGTTGCCCGCACACCGGCCGAGCCACGCGTTCAACGTCCTCGCCTCGAGGTCCACCGCCTCACCGAGCGACGGCAGGTCAGGGATCTCCGGCTCGTGCCACGCCGCAGTCCGTGCGTCGAGTACGTCGAGCAGCTCGCGGGCCAGTGCGCGCAGTGCCGGTGGCGCGGGGTCGGCGGACGCGCCCGACACGGGAGCGTCCGTCGTACCGCCTGCTGCCAGCCAGCGGGCCTGGACGTCGGTGACGTCGACACCCTCGGACCGCGCCTGGACCAGCTGGTGCGGGAGCAGGTCCTCCGGCTGGACCCAGGTCATTCTCATCGCGTCAAAGTCTCCAGTACTTCGCTACGTCGCGCCCATCGACGCGCGTCGGCGGCCTGCAGGTCGACGGCCACCGAGGCCATCACCCGCCCCGGCTCGATCAGGTCGGTCTTGCTCGCTGCGGCGATCTCGGCGGCCCAGTCCGCGGGTACGCCGTCGCGCCCGCTCAACGCGCCGGTGATCGCGCCGGCCATCGACGCGATCGAGTCCGCGTCGCGGCCGTAGTTCGTGCCGCCGAGGACCGCCCGGCGTACATCTCCTTCGGAGACCAGCACGAAACCGAGCGCGACCGGAAGCTCCTCGATCGCCTTAGTCCGGCTCGGACGACGGGCGTCCATCGACAGCTCCCGGTAGTTCGGGCCGACGGTGTCGTAGGGCTCGATCGCCTTGCGCAGCAAGGGAATCGCCTGCTCCCAGTCGGTCACGCCGTCGCCTTGTGAGACAGCTTCGGCGACCGCCTCGACGGCCCTCCGAGTGCCGTCCTTGGCCAGGCCGAGCGCGGTCTCGACCGCAGACGCGGGGGTCGCGCCCGGGATCATCGCGGCGGCGACGGCGGCCGCGAACACGCCGGCCGCCTCCCGCCCGTAGCTCGACTGGTGCGCGCCGGCGACGTCGAGCGCCTCGGCGTACGCGCCCTCGGGATCGCCGGCGTTGGCGATGCCGACCGGCGCCATGTACATCGCCGCACCGCAGTTGACGATGTTGCCGACGCCGGCCTCGCGCGGATCGACATGCCCGTAGTGCAGCCGGGCGACCAGCCATTTCTCGGCCAGGAACACCCGCTGCAGCAGCAACGCGTCCGCCTCGAGCTCGGGGACCCAGCGGGTCCCGTTGAGCATCTTCGGCACCAGCGACTCCGCGATCGCGTAGGCGTCGAGGTGGGCGCGGCGTTCGTCGTACACCTCGACCAGCGCGTGTGTCATCAAGGTGTCGTCGGTGATGTGCCCGTCGCCCTTGTGGTACGGCGCGATCGGACGCGCCGTCCGCCAGTCGTCGTACCACGGGCCGACGATGCCGGTCACCCAGCCGCCGTGCCGTTCCCGGATCGCCTCCGGGGTCCAGCCCTCGACGGCTCCACCGATCGCGTCACCGACCGCGGAGCCGACGAGGGCGCCTACCGACTTCTCTTCCAGCACCGACGTCACTGGTTGACCTGACCCCATCCATCGCTCAGCTTCTTGCCCAGGGCAGCCAGATCGGTCTTGTTCGCCAGGTACTCCTGCAGCGCCGGCGTGGCGATCTGGTCCTTCCACTTCGGGTAGTTCTCGACGCTCTGGAACGGCGCCTTGGTCAGTTCGGCGCCGCTGGCAAGCGTCTGCTGCCAGCCGTCCTTACCGCCGGTCGTCTTGAGGATCGCGTCCCGGGCCGCCTGCGTGGTCGGGATCAGCCAGTCGCCCTGGCCGACCGCGGCCAGGTTCTCGGCCTTCATGAAGTAGTCGATGAACTTCGCCGACTGCTCGATGTGCTTGCCCTCGGCCGGCACCGACAGGGTCTGCGGGTTCGCGGCCTGCTTGGTGCTGGTTCCCTTCAGCGGCGGCAGCACCTCCCACTGGAAGGTCTTCGGCGCCTCCTCGAGGATCTGCTGCGCGACATAGTTGCCGGCCACAATCATCCCGTACTTGCCGGCGTAAAACCCGGGCAGTACGTCGGACGCGCTCTGGGTCAGCGAGGTCGGGTCGATCGACTTGTCCGTGTAGGCCATGTCATGGATCCGCTTCGGCACCTCGAGCTCGGCGTCGCCGATCGTTGCCTTGGCGTCCTTGCCGGTGCCGTCGAAGAACTTGCCGTCGAAGTTCATGCCGAGGTTCAGCACGGTCGCGGTCGGGCTCTTCAGACCCCACCCGAGGCCGTACTTGCCGCCGGCCGTCAGCTTCTTCGCGTCCGCGGCCAGGTCGTCCCAGCTCAGCGAGTCACCGGTCGCGGTGATCCCGGCCTGCTTGAGCATCGCGGAGTTCGCGAGTACGACGTACGACTGCATGAGGGTCGGCGCGCCGTAGATCTTGCCGTCGTTCGAGACCGTGTCCCAGACGCCCTGCGAGACGGCGTCCTTGGTGCCCTGGCTCAGGTACGGCGAGAGGTCCGCGAGGTAGCCCTGGTTGATGAAGCCGGTGATGTCGGCGGACTCGTCGTGGATGATGTCCGGCGCGGTCCCGCCCTGGAACTGGGTCACCAGCTGGTCGTGCACGGAGTCCCAGCTGCCCTGGACGTACTCGACCTGGATGTTCGGATTGGCGGCGTTCCAGTCGGTGACGATCTTCTTGGTCGCGGCCACCGTCGTCTTCTGGAAGGCGAGGCTCTGGAACTTCAGCGTCACCTTCTCGTCGGACGACCCCGAGCCACCGGAGCTGTTGTCGCTGTTGCCCCCGCAGGCCGCGAGCGCCACCAGTGCGCCCGCCGCCGCCAGGGCGGTCAATGCTTTCTTCATTGCATCTCCTCAAACCCAACTACTACGTCTTTTGGTTTTCTTGGTTTCAGCCCTTGACTGCGCCGCTGAGCAGGCCGGATGTCAACCGGCGCTGCAGGAAGGCGAAGAACACCAGGCTTGGGACAGTTGCGAGTACGGACGCGGCCGCCAACGGGCCGAACTGCACCTGGCCCTCGGCACCGACGAAGCGGGCGAGCACCAGCGGAAGTGTTTTGAGTTGCGGGTCCTGCAACAGGACCAGGGCGAAGAAGAACTCGTTCCACGCCGAGATGAAGGTGAACATCGCGGTCGCGATCAGGCCCGGCCGGAGCAGCGGCATCACGATCGACACGATCGTCCGCAGCCGGCTCGCGCCGTCGACCGACGCCGCCTCTTCCAGCTCGCGCGGCACGGCAGCGACGTACCCCTGCAGCATCCACAGCGCGAACGGGAGCGACCAGACCATGTAGACGATCACCACGCCGGGGATCGTGTTCGTCAGGTGCAGCGGCCGCAGGATCATGAACAGCGGGATCACGATCAGGATCACCGGAAACACCTGGCTGACCAGGATCCAGCCGTTCGTCAGCGGCCGCAGCCTGCTGCGGAAACGCGCCAGCGCGTACGAGACCGGCAGCGCGACGATCAGCACCAGGATCGTGCTGTAGATCGAGATCTGCAGGCTGTTGACGAGGCCGCGGACCAGACCCTGTTCGCTCAGCGCGTCGGTGTAGTTGGAGAAGTCGACGTGCTTCGGCAGGATCGACGGCGTGACGCTGGCGAACTCCCGCGGCGACTTCAGCGAACTCGAGATCAGCCAGAGCAGCGGGAAGCCGAGGAAGATCAGGTACGCGAGGACCGCGAGGTACTGGAGCGCGCGGGTGGTGGGTCGAGTTCTCATGCTTCGCTCCGCAGGCGGTTCCGCAGGTAGAAGAACAGGAACAGGATGATGATGACGACCATCACGTCACCCATCGCGGCGGCCATTCCGAAGTTCCCGTAGCGGAACGCCTCGTTGTAGGCGAACAGCATCGGCAGCATCGTCTTGCCGCCCGGCCCGCCGGCCGTCAGCACGTAGACCAGGCCGAACGAGTTGAAGTTCCAGATCATGTCCAGGCTGGTAATCGCGACGATAACGGTCCGCAGCTGCGGAAGCGTGATGTTCCAGAACTGGCTCCAGGCACCGGCGCCGTCGACCGCGGCCGCTTCGTACAGGGTGCGGTCGATTCCTTGCAGGCCGGCGAGGAGGGTGACCGTGGTCATCGGCATCCCGACCCAGATGCCGACCACGATCACGGCCGGCAGCGCCGTACTGAAGTTGCCGAGGAAGTTGATCGGGTGGTCGGTGAGGTGCAGGTTCTGCAGGATCTCGTTGACCGGGCCGTTGGTCGGGTGCAGCAGCAGGCGCCACATGATCGCGACGACCACCGGGGGCATCGCCCACGGGATCAGCGCGAGCGTCCGCGCGACGCCGCGGAACTTGATGTCGGTGTTCAGCAGCAACGCGAGACCGAGTGCGGCGACGAACTGCAGGATCGTGACCGACAGCGTCCAGATCACACCGATCCGGAACGAGTCCCAGAACAGGTTGTTGTGCAACAACTTGCTGAAGTTGTCGAAACCGACGAACTTCGTCTCCACATGCAGACCGGCGCGCGCGTCGGTGAAGCCGAGCGCGATGCCGCGGATCAGTGGATAGACGCTCAGGATCAGCACCGGCAGCAACGCGGGCAGGAACAGGAAGATCGCTTCCCTGTTCTGCTTGGGCTTACCCGGCTTCTGCACCTGCGTCGGCGCGGTCAGGGTCGCGGTCATGGAGCCTCCCTGCCTGAACTGAGGAGCGCCGTCACGGGGTGGACCTCCTGATACTCAACGACGGCTGCACCACGATGCGTCGCGGCGTCCGGTCGTTGTCCTCGATCCTTGCCAACAGCAACTCGGCCGCCCGCCGCCCCCGCTCGGCCGACCCCAGATTCACACTCGTCAACGTCGGGAAACACTGCTCAGCCAACTCGCTGTCGTCCATCCCCACCACAGCCACGTCGTCCGGCACTCGCAACCCCAACGCGGCCAGCTCGTGCATCAACCCGACGGCGAGCAGGTCGTTCGCGCAGATCACCGCGTCGGGCAGGTGAGCATCGGCTCGAGCCTTCTCGTCTCCCACACCCAGCAGGCCGGGCGCCGCGACCCGTCCCGCGGTGAACGTGAAGTCGGTCGCCTCGGCTGCCGCAGTTGGCTCGAGGTCGTGTGCCTTGAGAGCTTCGGTGAAACCCTTCGAACGGGCGGCACCTGGAACGGTGTCCGCCGGGCCGTTCAGGAAGGCAATCCGCGTGCGGCCCTTGGCTACCAGGTGGTCGACGGCCAGGAGCATGCCCTTGGGTGAGTTCGCGCGCACGGTGTCGACGCCGGCCTTTGCGGGGACGTTACCGGCGACGACCACCGGCACCTCGCACTCGCGGATCGACTTGACCAGGTCTTCGTCGACGCGGATCGGGCTGATGAGCAACCCGTCGGCGTACCCGCGCGCCATCCCACGCACCAACGCGACCTCGTCGACCACGTCGGGCCCGGTCGTCGTCACCACGAGCCGATAACCCGCCGCGGACACGACCTCCTCGACGGCTCGCATCATCGTCACGTAGACCGGGTTACCGACATCCGCGACCGCCAGCGTCAGCTGGAACGTCCGCCCCACCTTCAGCGACCGAGCCCGCGCATCCGGTACGTACCCCAGCTCCTGCACCGCCCGCTGGACCCGCTCGACCATCTCCTCGGTCGCGGGCAACCCGTTCAGGACGCGCGACACCGACGCCACCGAGACCCCGGCCGCCCGGGCCACCCCAGCGATCGTCGGACGACTCACGCCGACCTCCTGTAATCGTTCTTGTAATCGTTTACAGGCCAGACATTAGGCCGCCGCTCCAACCCCGTCAACATCTCCCCGGTCACATCCCCGCGGCGAAACCGTTCCGTGACCCACCGCCGGCGACCTTGTGCACCCATCAACCGTCCACGACGCCCCAGAACGGTTGGTGGGTGCACAAAGTCGCTGATCGGAGCGCGCGAAGGGACGCGGGGTGGTACGGATCGGGTGGCGGTGGGAGCTACTCGTCGCGCTCGTCAGCGCCGGGGCGCTCGGCCCACGGGGTTTCCTTGGCGGGGCGTACGACGATCAGCTTGTCGCCGGCCGCGAGCACCGAGACGTTCGAGTCGTAGTAGCGGTGGACCTTGCCGTCGCGGACGACCGAGACGACGCGGTCGGGTACGGCGGACGGCGGCTTGCCGACCTCGCGGCCGAGGACGGGGCGCTCGGCCACCTCGAGGCCCTCGCCGTACGTGAGGAGGTCCTCCATCACCTCGCCGAGGTTCGGGCTGACCGACGTCAGGCCGAGCAGCCGACCGACGGCCTCCGACGAGGTGACGACCGCGTCCGCACCACTCTGCCGGAGCAGGGGCACGTTGTCCTCCTCGCGGACCGCGACGACGATATGCGCGTTCGGGTTCAGCTGCCGCACCGCCAGCGTGACCAGCACGGCCGAGTCGTCCCGGTCGGTCGTCACGATCACTTCGCGCGCCGTCATCACCTCGGCGCGACGCAGGACGGTCCGGTTGGTCGCGTCGCCGTGGAAGGCGGCCATCTGGTCGTTGCCTGCGTCACCGATCGCCTGCGCCCGCGGGTCGATCACCACGATGTTGTCGCGCTGAACCCCGTTGCTGATCAGCGTCTGTACGGCGGAGCGGCCCTTGGTGCCGTAGCCGACGACGATGGTGTGGTCCTTCATCCGTTTCCTCCAGCGCGTGTCGCGCATGATCCGGCGACCCTCGTTGGCCAGCACTTCCAGTGTCGTACCGACCAGAACCACCAGGAACGCGATCCGCAGCGGAGTCACGATGAAGGCGTTCACCAGCCGGGCAGTGGGCGTCACCGGTGTGATGTCGCCGTACCCGGTCGTGGTGAGCGTGACGGTTGCGTAGTAGATGCTGTCGATCAACCCGACTTTGCCGTCGTAGCTGTCGCGGTACCCGTCACGATCGACCACCACGATCAGCACCATCACGGTCAGCAGCCCCAGCGCGATCAGAATGCGGCTGAAGAGCTGAAAGAGCGGCGAGCGAGTGCTCGCGGGCAGGTTGACCAGCAGACCGTGGGGGTTCCGACCAGTGGGTAGGGGTGGCACGCGTATGACGATATTGCACCACGGGCCGATCCACCGCATGCGACAGGCTCCGCTCGGACAGAGCGACACTCACCATCAGACTGTCGCCGTCCTGGACCACCCGCGACCGCATCCGCAGCCGCTCCAGTGTCCGGAGCATCGCGTGGTTCTCCGGCTGCACCATGCACACCACCCGGTCGGCGCCCAGCACCCGGGCCTCCTCGACCACCTGGCGCAGCAGCCGGAGCCCGAGTCCCTGTCCCTGCCAGCCGTCCTCGACGAGTACGGCGACCTCCATCGTCGTACTGCCCAGCTCTTCCCAGGGGGCCGCCGTCGCCATCCCGATCACGGCGCCGTCCACGTCCGCGACCACTGACACGCCACCGGCCGGTGCGGACAGGTGCCGCGCGGTACGGCCGGTCAGCTTCGGCATCGGCACGTGGTACCGCCGGGTGCGGCTCTCGTACGAGCACCGCTCATGCATGGCAACCACAGCGTCGGCGTCCTGGACAGTCGCCTTCCGCAGCACAGGTACGCCACCGTTACCGGGCCGGGGTCCCTCCACAATGTCGAAACGCTCTGCCAGTCGGCCGGCGATCTCCACGAGCACGTCGGCCCGCGCCCACTCTGCCGGCGTGTACTCGTCGAAGCCCTGGAGGTTCCCCAGCTCCTCGTCGACAGACACCGGGTCGTCGATCAACCGCAGTACTGCGCGCAGGTAGCGCGTCGGCGCGTCACTCAGTACGTCGGCCTGGCACGGGCGGACCGTCGTACCGACGCAGCCGGCCTCGGCCACGAGTGCGGTCAGGTCCTCGGCGCTCCAGCCGACGCCGGTGGAGACCACCAGCTCGTCGACGGCGCCGGTCTCGGCGGTGAAGACCTCGAGGCTGAGGATGTTGATTTCGTCCGCACCACAGCGTGCAGCGAGTTCGGCCAGTGCACCGGGCCGGTCGGCGAGTTCGGTCCTGATCTTCCAGAGCATGCGGACGCCCTCCCTCGTGGAAACGTGCTTCCACTGTGCGTCTGCCCTGTTGCCCCGCCGGGTCCGGAATGTTACGCCCGCGTCAACGTTTGCGCCGCACCGTCGGCAGGTGCGGTCGTGGCTTACGCGCGGCGAGCACGACGGCCGGCTCGCGCTTGTCCAGGTCCGCGTGCCGCAGCAGCTCGGGGTACGTCGCCTGCGGCACCGGCGGGTACGTCGTGACGATCGCGTCACCAGAGAACACGAAGAAGATCGCCTGGCCGTCCTTGATCACCTTCAGCAAGGAGCCGTCGCGCACGGTCAGAGCATGCTCGACCGCCTTCCGGCGCGCGGACCGCTTCGCCCAGGCGGCTTGCACTGCCTGCTGCGCAGGCTCACGCCCGTGCCGCACCGCCTCGACGATCAACGGCCCGTATCGCACGCCGTACTTGACGACGTTCTTGGCCAGCTTGCTGCTTGGTTTCCCCGCACCCGCCATGGGTCGAGCGTACTGACCTCAGGCGGTCAGAGCGTATGCAGTTTGTCGAAAGGCGACATGACGCGCAGCAGCCGGCCGCCGCCCAGGTCGACCACAACCGCGTGAGTGCCCTCGACAGCGCTGATGCGGCCGATGCCCTCCCTGTCGTGGGATACCCGGTCACCAATCTCGAAGGTCTTGATCGGGGCTGCGGTCCGGGGGGCGAAAGGACTCGTGGGCAGGTGACGACGCGTCGTCGCGCGAGAAGACTCCATCAGGACACCAGTATGCGCTGAACATCGTCTCATCGCTCATTTCGCACCCCTCGCCGACGCATTTCGGGGCACCGGGTCGGGTCGGCATGCGGACGTTCGCCGCGTCAGGCACCATGGACGCCGTGACCACCCCCAACCCGCGCCGACCGATCCTGCCGGGCAACAAGTTGTTCGAGTCGCTGCCCGGTGCCGCGGACCCGGCGACCGTCACCGAGGCGGCGCACCGGACCGCCGAACTGCTGGTCCGCGGCGTGCGCAAGTCCGAGGACACCGAGGTGCATGCCCGGGTGGTCAAACTCGCCGACGAGTACGGTCTCGACGAGCTGGCCGAGCTGTGGTCCGACTCCCCCGCCGACTCGCTGCCGGGCGCGCTGTGGCGGCTCTACGTACTGCGGTCGTGGGTGCACTCGAACGCCGATGAGGTGTCCCGCGAGTTCGCCACCGGCCGCGAGTACGCCGAGGTGCACGCCGCCGTCGCGGGCGTCGCCGAACCACCCGGTCCGGCCGAGGTCCGCGCCATGGTCGACGCCGTACTGCGGGGTGTCGCGACCGGTGATTTCGCCACCACTCTCGACCGGGCGGCCGCGTTCGCGCGGATCGTCGCGACCGGGCGGGCGCACCTCGCCGACGACGGCCACGAGCGGGTGCTGTCCGCGTCGAAACTGGTCGAGACCGCAGATCAGCTGCAGACCGCGGCCCGCGCCGAACGCGCCGGACACCTGTGGTAGTTGCGTCCCTCGCGTTCGGATGTTATATGGTCTCGCGGCCCGAGATCCCAACAGGACAAGGGGTTTGGGCACCGGTTACACTGTTCGAGGTGTCGGGCCGGTGCAAGCCCCGGGTCCCAAAATTAGCCGCCACGAGCGGCCACGCGCCGTGAGGCGCTTCCCGGTCCGGCACCCTCTCACCCCCTCCGGATTCCGCGCCGTTCGCCGGCTCGAGTCGACGGTTCAGGGTCGATCCGGGGAAAACCCCCTGTCGGGACGGGCCGATCGCAGTCAGACTCGGAGGAACTAACCGGACAGGCTGGGGGCCGCTGGATCGCCGAGGGGGGCGATGGTCGGCATGGTGGTGACCACAAGCGAGGTTGTCGAGGCGCGCGAACTCGTTCGCGTCTACGGCGAAGGGGACACGGCAGTCCAGGCGCTGCGGGGCGTGGATGTCCAGATCGAGGCAGGCCAGCTCACCGCGGTGATGGGACCGTCGGGTTCGGGCAAGTCGACGCTGATGCACATCCTGGCCGGACTGGACCGTCCGACGTCGGGCTCGGTGCTGATCGACGGCACGGAGATCACCACGCTCGGCGACGACGCGCTCACCAAACTGCGACGGCGGCACATCGGCTTCATCTTCCAGTTCTTCAACCTGTTGCCGATGCTCAGCGCGCGGGACAACATCCTGCTGCCGCTGACGATCGCCGGTGCGAAGCCGGACCAGCAGTACTTCGACGACCTGGTCCAGCGCGTCGGTCTCACCGACCGCCTCGAGCACCGGCCGGCCGAGCTGTCCGGCGGCCAGCAGCAGCGGGTCGCGATCGCGCGGGCGCTGGTGTCGCGGCCGACCGTGGTGTTCGCGGACGAGCCGACCGGCAACCTCGACTCCCGGACCAGCGGCGAGATCCTCACGCTGATGCGGTCCTCGGTCGAGGAGTACGGCCAGACGCTGGTGATGGTGACGCACGACGCCCGGGCGGCCGCGATGGCCGACCGCGTGCTGTACCTGGCCGATGGCGAGATCGTGAAGGAGACCGGCCGGTCCAGCCAGCACGAGATCCTCCAGATCATCGACACGCTGGACCTGCAGTGACCCGGTTCGCGATACAGGGGCTGCTGGCCCGCAAACTCCGGACGGCGCTGACCGCGATCGGCGTCGTGCTCGGGGTCGCGCTGATCTCGGGCACCTATGTGCTGACCGACTCGATCACGTCCGCCTTCGACTCGATCTTCACCCAGAACTACAAGAACACCGACGCCGCGATCACCGGCAAGTCGGCGATCGACGCGTCCCAGGACGGTACCGTCGCCGCGCCGTCGTTCCCGGCCGACCTGCTGCAGAAGGTCCGCGACTTGCCCGAGGTCGGCGCGGCCGGCGGTTCGGTCAACGGCGAAGCGCAGTTGATCGGCAAGGACGGCAAGGCGATCGTGTTCGGCGGCGCGCCGAACCTCGGATTCAGCGTCGACCCGGCGCTGCCGCAGTTCAACTCGCTGGCGCTCGTCGCGGGATCGTGGCCGGCGGCGGACCAGGTCGTGATCGATACCCAGACCGCGCAGAAGAAGGGCTTCCAGGCCGGCGACGACATCGGCGTACAGGCCCGCGGATCGGTCGTGCGGATGCGGATCTCCGGCCTGGTCGAGTTCGGCGCCGTCTCGTCGATCGGCGGCGCGACGCTGGCCGGGTTCGACCTGGGTACCGCGCAACGCATCTTCGACAAACCGGGCAAGCTCGACCAGATCCTGATCGCCGCGAAGCCGGGCACCGGCAAGCAGCAGCTGATCGACGCCGTCAATCGCATCCTGCCCAGCGGCACCCAGGTCCGCAGTGCCGAGGACCAGGCCGCCGAGGACGCCGCCGGCACGACGGACTTCCTGAATTTCCTGCAGACCTTCCTGCTCGTGTTCGCCGCGATCGCGTTGTTCGTCGGATCGTTCGTGATCGCGAACTCGCTGTCGATCACGATCGCGCAGCGGACCCGGGAGTTCGCGACCCTCCGCACCCTTGGGGCGTCCCGCCGGCAGATCCTCGGCTCGGTGGTGCTCGAGGCACTCGTCACCGGCATCGTGTCCGCCGTCCTCGGGCTGTTCCTCGGGCTCGCGATCGCGACCGGGCTGTTCAAGCTGTTCGACGCGATCGGCCTCACACTGCCGAACGACGGCCTGGTGTTCCGGACCCGGACCATCGTCGTCGCGCTGCTGGTCGGCGTGCTCGTCACGGTCCTCGCCAGTCTGCGTCCGGCCTGGCGGGCCACCCGGGTGCCACCGATCGCGGCTGTCCGCGAAGGCGCGACCCTCGCGCCCGGACGGTTCAACCGCTTCCGTCCGGTCGGAGCAGCGTTGCTCGCTGCGGCCGGTATCGCCCTGGTCCTCGTCGGCCTGTTCGCCGACGGGCTGAAGACGAGCACCCTGCTCTCACTGCTCGGCGCGGGTGTGCTGCTGCTGTTCGTCGGCATCGCCGCGTTCTCGTCCCGGCTCGTCCGTCCACTGGCCGCCTTCGCGGATCCGGTGGCGCGGTGGGCGGTCGTCGTACTGACAGCTCTGGCCTGGCCGTTCATCCTCGTCCCGGTCTGGGCGGTACGCCGGTTGTTCGGCCGGCACCCCGAGTTCCCGCGCGTTCTCCCGGACCGGCCCGCGGTCGCGATCGGCGGGCAGAACAGCCGGCGCGATCCTCAGCGGACCGCATCGACGGCGGCGGCGCTGATGATCGGCCTGGCGCTGGTCACGCTGGTCGCCACGCTCGGCGCCGGGCTGATCAAGCCGTTCGAGGACGCGGTCGACCGGATCTCGAGCGCCGACTACGCGATCACGGCACAGAACAACTTCAGCCCGTTGCCGCCGGCGGTCGCCGCCGCGGTGACCAAGGTGCCATCGGTCGAGGCCGTGACGAGTGTCCGCGGCGGGCAGGCCCAGGCCTTCGACAAGACCATCCCGATCACCGCGATCGACCGGAGCGCGCCGCAACTGCTGAGGTTCGACTGGAAAGCGGGCTCGCAGGCCTCGCTGGCCGAGCTCGAGCCCAACGGCGCGATCGTCGACTCCGACTACGCGAAGCAGCACGCACTGAGCCAGGGCTCGACAGTCACGCTGAAGATGGCCACCGGCAAGACGCTGCAGTTCCAGGTTCGCGGCATCTTCAAGCCGCCCGCCGGCGGATCGCCGTTCGGGAACGTGACGATCGCGGCGACGACCTTCGACGCCGCGACTCCCCAGCCGCAGAACCTCTACACGTTCCTGAACATCCGGGGCGGGGTGACGGCGGAGAACACGGCCGCCCTAAACGACGCGCTGAGCTCATTCCCGAACGCGAAGGCGCTGACGATCGAGCAGTTCAAGAAGGCTCAGACCGACAGCATCAAGAGCCTGCTGAACGTCCTCTACGTGCTGCTGGCGTTGTCGGTGCTGGTCAGCCTGTTCGGCATCGTCAACACGCTGGTGCTGACCGTCTTCGAACGGACGCGCGAGCTCGGCATGCTGCGCGCGATCGGCCTAACCCGCGGCCAGGTGAAGCGGATGATCCGGCAGGAGAGCGTGATCACGGCGTTGATCGGTGCGGTGATCGGCATCCTTGTCGGCCTGCTGCTCGCGTGGCTGCTGGCCGCTCGGCTGGACGAGATCTCGTTCACGGTCCCGGTGTCCCAGCTGGTGATCTTCGCCGTCGTCTCGGTGGTGGTCGGAATCTTCGCCGCGATCTGGCCGGCCCGGCGCGCGGCCAAGCTGAATCCACTCGAAGCACTCCAGTACGAGTAGCCGGACCGCTTCCGCTCCGTAGCTATCTGGTCACTTCTTGGCTACCTTGACGGAGACGTGGGTACTCCTGGGGCAGACAGCCTCAGGAATGTCCCGCCCCCTCCGGAAGGAACCCCCTCATGCGCCGCCTTCCCCGCGCACTGCTTCCGTGCGCGCTGATCGCCGGACTGCTGCTTCCGGCCGCCCCGGCCGCCGCCCACCATGGCGATTTCGACATCCAGGGCCACCGTGGTGGCCTCGGGCTCACCGTCGAGAGCACGATCGCGTCGTTCTCGCACGGTCTGGAGCTCGGCGTCAGCACGCTGGAGCTCGACGTACAGATCACCCAGGACGGGTACGCCGTCGTCACCCACGACCGCAAGGTCGACGGCAAGAAGTGCCGCGACACCGCGCCGTACACCCCGGACGACCCGGAGTACCCCTACGTCGGCAAGTTCATCAACACGCTGTCGCTGAAACAGGTCGAGCAGCTGGACTGCGGGTCGCTGCCACAGGCGAACTTCCCGCAGCAGCAGCCCGACCCGGGCGCCCGGATGCCGGAGCTGCGCGACATCTTCGCGCTGGTGCACCGCTTCCGCGCGTACGGCGTGAAGCTGAACGTGGAGACCAAGGTCGAGGCCGGTGCGCCGGCGGAGACCGCTCCGCGTGAGCAGTTCGTCCAGGTGGTCGCCAGTGAGATCCGTAAGGCGAACATCGCCCGCCAGGTGACGATCCAGAGCTTCGACTGGGGTTCGCTGATGCGGATGCACCAGGTGATGCCGCAGCTGCCGCTGGTCGCGCTGGACAACTTCGACTTCCTGCAGGTCGGCAAGCCGGGCAAGTCGCCGTGGCTGGGCGGTCTCGACATCGACGACTTCGGCGGCGACCCGATCAAGGCAGTCAAGTCCGTCGGCGCCTCGGCGATCTCCCCGGTCGACGGTTTCCCGCAGGGCGGCAAGATCACCGACCCGGCGTTCCGTCCGTACTTCACCAAGGACACCGTGAAGTCGGCGCACAAGGCCGGTCTGAAGGTCATCCCGTGGACGGTCGACGACCCGGCCACCATCAAGTGGTTCATCGAGCAGGGCGTCGACGGCATCATCAGCGACTACCCGGACCGCGTGCGCGACGTCGTACGGTCCGAGGGCTTCCGGCTCCCGAAGGCGTACGACGCTCCCGCCGTACGGGCATTGCCGTCGGCGCACGCGCACAACGACTACGACCACCGGCGGCCGTTGCAGGATGCGCTGGACCGTGGGTTCAACAGCGTCGAAGCGGATGTGTGGCTGGTCGACGGCGAGCTGCGCGTCGCACACGACCTCGCGGACGCCAAGCCCGGTCGCAACCTGGAGAGCCTGTACCTCAAGCCGCTCGCAGACCGGGTCCGGCAGAACCACGGTCAGGTGTACAAGCACGGTCAGGACTTCCAGCTGCTGATCGACATCAAGAGCGACGGGCCCTCGACGTACGCCGCCGTTGACAAGGTGCTGGCGAAGTACCGCGGGATCAGCACTCGTTTTGTCAACGGGCGAGTGCTAGAGGGTGCGGTGACGTCCGTCATCAGCGGCAACCGCCCGCTGGACGACATGAAGGCCCAGGAGGTCCGGTACGCGGGCTACGACGGCCGGCTGGGCGACCTGGGGTCGGGCATGCCTGCGTCGTTGATGCCGTTGGTCAGCGACAACTGGTCCAACGTCTTCGCCTGGCGGGGCGTCGGTCCGATGCCGGAGGCCGATAGGACCAAACTGCACGACATCGTCGTCAGCGCGCACCACGCCGGCTACAAGGTCCGCTTCTGGGAGACCCCGGACACCCCGGGCGCCGCCCGCGAGGCACTGTGGCGGGAACTGGTCGCGGCGAACGTCGACTACATCAACACCGACGACCTGCACGGCCTGGAAGACTTCCTGCGCGGCTAGGGCTTCACCTCCGTGAGGGCGATGAGGTCGTCGCCCTCACGGAACACCTTCTGTTGTTTCATCGCACCGTTTCCTTCGCGGAACGCTCGCTCGATGCCGTCGTCCACCATCGTCAGCGCGTGGAGCTCACGCAGCGCGGGCTCGACGTGCGCGCGGAGGTCCTCGATCACCTGCCGCATGGGCTGCTTCTCACCGGTCAGGACGTCCAGCCCGTCAGCCGTCAGCCCGTCCCGGGCAGCCAGCCAGTACGCCGCTGACAAGATCTGCGGCTCCAGCTCAGGGCCCAGTCCGCCGTCGTCGAGCGCGGTCATCACCAGGGCCCGGGCCAGCGTCGCCAGCAGCACTGTCTCGTCTACCGTGAGCGGCACGTCACTGACCCGCACCTCGATCGTCGGCAGATGTGAGGAAGGCCGGGCGTCCCAGTAGACCATCTGCTCGTCCATCAAGCTCCCGGCCGCCAGGTACATGGCCACCAGGGCTTCGTAGTGCTCTACGGACTCGAGGTACGGTGGTGCGCCCGCGGACGGCCAGCGCGACCACATGATCCAGCGCCAGCTGGCGAACCCGGTGTCCTGGCCCAGGTAGATCGGTGAGTTGGCGGTCAGCGCCAGCAACGCCGGCAGCCACCGTCGCAGGTGGTTCGACACCCGGATGGCAGCATGCTTGTCCGGTACGTCGACGTGCACGTGGCAACCGCATACCGCCTGCTCCCGGGCCAGCTGGCCGTACCGCGCTTCCATCTCCTGGTACCGCGGCTTTTTCGTCACCAACTGCGACGGCTGGCCGTAGAGCGGCACCGCGGTGGCCAGTAGCCGCCCACCTTCGTCGGCTGCCGCAACCGCCAGCGCCGAACGCATGTCGGACAGGGCCTGGTGCAGCTCACCCGCCGTCGTGCACACCGGACTGTTCGTCTCCACCTGTGCCCTGGTCAGCTCCAGCGTGATGTCCTGGTCGCCCAGTTCGTCGACGACCTTCTTGTTCCGCGGCAGGGGCTCACCGGTGGCCGAGACGAGCAGCAGCTCCTCCTCGACCCCGATCTTGGGTTGATTCACCCTGGACCGGTACCCGTCGGGTAACCAGTTAGGCTCTCCGGCGTGAGTCTGCCTGTGGTTACCGCGACGCGGTACGTCCTGCCGTTGCGTGAGGGCGGGTCGTTGCCCGGTGTTGTCGAGGGCAACGATCTGGGCACCTACGTGATCAAGTTCCACGGCGCCGGGCAGGGCCCGAAGGCGCTGGTGGCCGAGGTGATCGTCGGTGAGCTGTTCCGCCGTCTGGGTCTGCGGGTGCCGGAGCTGAAGCTGATCCAGCTCGACCCGGCGATCGGCAAGTCCGAGCCGGACTTCGAGATCCAGGAGCTGCTGATCCGCAGCGCCGGCCTGAACCTGGCCGTCGACTTCCTGCCGGGCTCCTTCGGGTACGACGGCTCGGCGGGCAACCCCGGTGACGAGGCGATGTCGCGGATCCTGTGGCTGGACGCGTTCGTGGCGAACGTGGACCGGTCGTGGCGCAACACGAACATGCTTGTGTGGCACAAGAACCTGTGGCTGATCGACCACGGGGCAGCGCTGTACTTCCATCACTCGTGGATGTCCGCCGAGAAGTTCGCTTCGTTGCCGTACGACGCCACCGACCACGTCTTCTCCGTCGCGGTGCCCGGGGTGGCGAAGGTGGATCGTGAGTTGACGGCAGCGATCACGCCGTCGCTGCTCGAGGAAGTCATCGGGCTGGTGCCGGACGAGTGGATCGCGGACGGCGATCGCGAGCGGTATCTGGGGCATCTTTTGGCGCGGCTTTCGCAGCGGTCGGCTTGGGTCCCGGGAGGTGCTCGATGAGTCCCTTCGACTACGTCATTCTGCGGGCTGCGCCGAGGATCCAGCGGGGCGAGTTCATCAACGTCGGGGCGGTGCTCTACTGCCGGGAGCTGGACTACCTGGGCGCCGGATGGGATGTGAAGCCGGAACGCCTGAGGGCCCTCGACCCGGCAGTTGACGTAGACGTCGTGTGTGCGTCGCTGGACCAGATTCGTGCAATCTGCGCGGGTGAGGCCGCTGGAGGGCCTGCCGCGGGTACCACGATCAGTGAGCGATTCCGGTGGCTGGCTGCGCCTCGCAGTACCGTCGTACACCCCGGGCCGATCCACAGCGGGATCACTGAGGATCCCGCTGCGGAGCTGGAGCGGTTGCTGGACGCCTTCGTGCGTTAGGCCAGTGCTTCGGACACGACCTCGCGGGCCTGTTCGAAGACCTGCTCCAGGTGTTCGGCACCCTTGAAGGACTCGCCGTAGATCTTGTAGAGGTCCTCGGTGCCGGACGGGCGGGCGGCGAACCACGCCGACTCGGTGGTGACCTTGAGCCCTCCGATCGCGGCACCGTTGCCCGGCGCCTTCGTCAGTCGGTCCACGATCGGCTCACCGGCCAGCTCGGTCGCTGTGACCGCGTCGGCGGACAGCGCCGACAGCTTGGCTTTCTGCTCGCGCGTGGCGGGCGCGTCCACCCGTGAGTACGCCGATGCACCGAAACGCTCCACCAGCTTGGCGTGGGCCTGCGACGGCGTCTCCCCTGTCACAGCAGTGATCTCACTCGCCAGCAACGCCAGCAGGATGCCGTCCTTGTCCGTCGTCCACACTGTGCCGTCGAAGCGCAGGAAGCTGGCACCGGCAGACTCCTCACCACCGAAGCCGACCGAGCCGTCGATGAGGCCCGGTACGAACCACTTGAAGCCGACCGGTACCTCCCACAGCCGACGGCCCAGGTCCGCGACCACGCGGTCGATCAGCGACGACGACACGAGCGTCTTGCCGACGGCGACGTCCGCACCCCATTGGCGGTTGCTGAATAGGTACGAGATCGCGACGGCCAGGTAATGGTTCGGGTTCATCAGCCCGGCGTCCGGCGTGACGATGCCGTGCCGGTCCGCGTCCGCGTCGTTCCCGGTCGCCACGTCGTACTTGTCCCGCTGCGCGACCAGCGAGGCCATCGCGTACGGCGAGGAGCAGTCCATCCGGATCTTGCCGTCGTGGTCCAGCGTCATGAACGACCAGGCCGGGTCGATCCGCGGGTTCACCACGGTCAGGTCGAGACCGTGCCGCTCGGCGATCGCGGACCAGTAGTCGACACTCGCACCACCCAGCGGGTCGGCGCCGATCTTCACGCCCGCCTCGCGGACCGCGGCCAGATTCACCACCGAGGGCAGGTCGTCGACGTAGTGCCCGACGAAGTCGTAGTCCCCCGCGTGCTGACGCGCCTGCTCGAACGGCGTACGGCGCACCTCGCGGTTGCCGCCGGCGATCAACTGGTTGGCGCGGTCGGCGATCCACTTGGTCGCGTCGGAGTCGGCCGGACCGCCGTGCGGCGGGTTGTACTTGATGCCGCCGTCACGCGGCGGGTTGTGCGACGGTGTGATGACGATGCCGTCCGCGTCCGCACCGGCGCCGCGGTTGAGCCGCAGGATCGCGTGCGAGACCGCAGGGGTCGGGGTGAGCCGGTCCGCGCTGTCCACGAGCGTCTGTACGTCGTTGCCGGCCAGCACCTCGAGCACCGTGCGCCAGGCCGGCTCCGACAGGCCATGACTGTCGCGTCCGACGAGCAGCGGTCCCGTCGTACCCTGACCGGCCCGGTACTCACAGACGGCCTGCGTGATCGCCAGGATGTGCGCCTCGTTGAAGGCGCCGTCAAGACTCGAGCCGCGGTGTCCCGACGTACCGAAGACGACCTTCTGGGCCGGATTGTCCACGTCCGGCGTGATGTCGTCGTACGCCGCCAGCATGGCATCGACGTCGACGAGGTCCTCGGGCTGAGCGGGCTGGCCTGCGCGTGGGTGCATGACCACATGCAACCACAAGAGCCTCACCGACCGTACGGCGTGAGCAACTCGCCGGCTTCTGACCGACCGGAGCAGCTTCGCCCTTGCCCATCGCGTCACCCTGTCGGTGCAATGTAGACGTGATGGACGCTACGAGAAGTGCCGAGCTGTACCACGCGGGGCGCGAACGGATGGCAGACGCGGTCCGCGACCTGAGCCTGGAAGACCTGGATCGCCAGGTGCCCGCCTGCCCGCAGTGGAGCGTGCACAGTCTGGTCTCGCACCTCACTGGTGTGGCGGCCGACTTCGTGGTCGGAAACGTCGTCGGTGCACCACGCCCGCCGTGGACCGCAGTACAGGTCGAGATGCGTCGCAACCTACCGATCGCAGAGGTGCTGGACGAGTGGGCGACCGTCGGGCCGCTGCTGGAGAAGCTGATCGTCGAAGGCACCACCTCGCACCCGCTGGTCTGCAACCCGTACGTCGACGCTGCAGTCCACGAAGCCGATCTGCACGGAGCCATCGGCAGCGGACGGCCGCCCACCGAGCTCTGGCTGGCCACACTGGACTGGATGCTCGACGAGCCTGGCCCACTGACCGTCATCACGCCGAACGGCACCTACTCGGTCAACTCCGACGGTCCGACCGCTGTGGCCCACACCGGCTCTTATGAACTCTTCCGGGCGGTCTTCGGTCGCCGGAGCACCACGCAGATCATGGACTGGGAGTGGGACGCACCAGAGCACGCTGCCAGCTGGAGTAAGGCGATCGCCAGCCTCCCGCAGACGTCTCTGCCGTTGAACGACTAGACCTCATCCAGCCGGGCGATCAGAGTCTTCGGTGCGATCTGGCGGAAGGCGTTCTCGACCAGGTCCTCGAAGTGCTCCCAGTCGACGTCCACGTCCAGGTAGACCCCGAGCCAGCCCCGGTGACCGACGTACGGCGGCCGGTAGAAGTGCTCCGGGTCCTCGGCGACCAACGCCTCCTGCACGCCGGGTGGCGCTGCCATCCACACGCCGAGGCGGTCGTCGTGGTGGTGGTCGGCGTACATGACGAACACCTTCTTGTCGCGTACGAACCAGGTCGGCTCACCGTGACTCGGCCGCTCGGTCGCCTCCGGCATCGCCAGGCACAGGCGGCGTACACGTTCGAGAACGTCCATCGCCCTAGTGTCGCGGACCTGGGGTCACGACGCCTGCCTCATAGGCGTAGACGACCGCCTGTGCCCGGTCTCGGAGGTCCAGCTTGGTCAGGATGTTGCTGACATGCGTCTTCACTGTCTGCTCGGCCAGCACCAACTCGTCAGCAATCTGCCGGTTGGAGAGTCCGCGAGCAACCAGCCGCAGTACGTCGGTCTCCCGCGGCGTCAGACGCACCGGAGTGATCGGTACGACGGGTTGCGCCCGCGCGAAGTCCTCCACGAGCCGACGGGTGACGGACGGGGCGAGCAGCGCGTCACCGGCGGCCACCACCCGCACCGCAGCTGCCAGCTCGTCCGGAGTGGAGTGCTTCAGCAAGAACCCGCTCGCACCGGCCCGGAGTGCGGCGTAGACGTAGTCGTCGAGATCGAACGTCGTCAGCATCACGATCCGCGGCGGCTCCCCCGGCGTCGAGCCGGCCAGGATGCGCCGGGTTGCGGCCAGTCCGTCGAGGACCGGCATGCGTACGTCCATCAGGATCACGTCAGGCTTCAGCTCGACGGCCAGCTCGACCGCCTGCGCGCCGTCGCCAGCTTGTCCGACAACCTGCAGATCCGGCTGCGCGTCGAGCAGCGCGCTGAACCCGGCCCGCACCATCTCCTGGTCGTCAACGACCATGACCGTGATCGCCACTCGCCACCTCCTGTCCGACCGGAATGATCGCCTGCACCAGATAACCGCCCTCAGGGGTCGGCGCAGCGCTGACTGTCCCCTCCACGAGGGCCACCCGCTCCCGCATCCCCGTCAGCCCATGACCACTCCCAGGGGCCGGCGTAGGACTGCCTGGCGGCTTCGTGTTGTGCACGGTGACCTCGAGCTCGCCACCGCTCCGCTTGACCGACACTTCCACTACTGCGTGCGGTGCATGCCGCACTGCGTTGCTCAACGCCTCCTGCACAACTCGGTACGCCGTCAGCTCAACGGTCTGGTCGAAGCCGGTTGCTACGTCACCTGTCAGCCGCACGTCCGCACCGGCCCGGCGCGTGCTATCGACGAGATCAGCGAGGTCCGCCAGTCCGGGCTGCGGACCCAGCTCCCCCATCGGTGGTTGCTCGACCGGTTCGCGCAGCAGCCGCAGTACACGACGCATCTCCGTCAGCGAGACACGTGCCGCGTTGGCGATCTCGGTGAACTCCTCCCGGACGTCCTCCGGTACGTCGGCCAGCCGGTGCGGCGCACTGTCCGCGCGAACCACCACGACGGACAGGTGGTGCGCCACGACGTCGTGCAACTCGCGTGCGATCCGGGCCCGCTCCTGCAGACGCTCCCGCTCGGCGCGCTCGACCTTGGTGATGGTCTCCTGCTCGGCCAGCCGCCTGTTCGTCTGACCGCGGGTGTGGATCAGGTCGCCCACCACGATCGCCACGGCCGAGAGGATCGCCATGGTGATCAGACCGCGCCAACTGCCGCGGTCCGGCGCCAGTTCGACGGCAACCACGCCGACGGCCTGCGTCGCCACCCACCAACCGATCTGCTCACGCCGTCCGAGTCCACGAGCTCCCACGATCGCGACGACGAACGCGTGGCCGAACGCTGCCGTCGTACCCCATGGCCACGGTTCACTCGAGCTGACCGGCGTCGTCACCGCCGCGGTGATGGCTGTTGTGATGAGCGAGACCAGCAACGCGGCCCGGGGCCGCAGCCACGCCAGCCCCAGAGCCAGCGCCCGCGCCATCGCGAGCGCCAGCACCGCGCCGAGCTGCACCTCGTAGTGCTGCCCGAGATCCATGACCGTCAGAACGAGCAGCGCCACGACCCCGAGCGCCGCAGCCCACGCCCACCGCCCGCGCGGCCATGTGTTCACGGTTGGACCCTACTCACAGTTGTTCGATCCACGACCAGAAGAACGCCAGGCTCGCGGCCGCCAGCACGATAGTTGCCGGGAGCACCCACTTGCGGGCCGCCAGTCCGTACAGCGGCCGGACGAGCTGGGCCTGCAGCGCGGCGATCCCCCGCAGCACGAACAGGAACGAGACGACGCACGGTACGGCGATGAGCCCATGCGCTGTCCACGCACCGGCCCGCGTCGGGCCGCCCCACGTGCCGGGCTCGATCGGGCCATGGTCGACGAAGCCCCAGAACGGTCCGCGCACCACCGCGGTGACCACCAGCAGCATCAGGAACCAGCTCATCAGCCCGAGCACCGCGCTGAGCAGCCCGTACCCGAACACGACCCCGGCCGTGGGCTGGCCAACCCGGTCCCCGCCGACCAGACCGCGCCAACCGAGCCGGTACGCCGCCAGCCTGCGCCAACGCCGTCCGGCGGTCTGCGGTTCCCCGAGCATCGCGTCCGCCAGCGTCTGCGCACTGACCGGCGCCAGCACAGCGTCGTACGCCAGGGATCTAGCGAGTGATCGGGCCAGCGACCTTGTCGGCCGCCGGGTCCTGCCGTCCGCCGGTTCTGCGTCCGCCCTGTGGCGGCTGGCTGTGTCCGTCATCGTGTCTCCTCGGGTCTCAAGGTCCTGAGATAGAGGCTAGAAATCGGACACTCCCGGCACATCCAGCCCGGGAGCCAACCATCGATCAGTACCCCGGTAGGGGGTGTCTGTGATCTAGGTCACAGTGACCACGATGCGTGCGACGACGTTACACGGTCAGTGCCGGACGGCGTACACGGCTCGCTGGGCTGCCACGGCACGAGCGGCGAGGCCGCGCCCAACAGGAGGTACTGGACACCATGCGCATGCGGAACCTGGCGGTGGCCGCCACGCTGATCCCGGTTTTGCTCGTTCCCGGCTGCGGCACCGACGCCGGCGTCGCCAACGCGGCACCCGCCGCGCAGAAGGCGGCCCGCCCGAGTCTCAGCGACCAGGCGGCCGCGGCGGCGGGCTCCGACGACCCGGTGGTCAATGCGTACTACGCGTACCGGATCGCGCTCGACGCGATGATGCGCAGCGGCGGCGGGAAGACAGCGGCCCTGCAGCAGGTGATGACGCCGAAGATGTACCAGGCGATCAGCGCCCAGGCGAAGTACTTCCGGACCAAGAAGCTGCACAACACCGGCACCACGAAGGTCCTCTGGGCGCAGCGGACCATCGCGTCGAACGGCGTCATCGTCAGCGCCTGCTACGACACCTCCGCGGCCCGCACGGTGAACTCCCGTGGCCACTCCGTCCTCCCGAACACCACCCCGACCCGCTGGCTGGACCAGATGCGCGTCCTCCCCCAGCAGTCCGGCTGGATCGTCGACGGGGGCACCACCACCCCTAACGCCTGCTAGTTCGTCCCAGTGCGGTCACGATCGCGCGCCCCTTGGATTCCGCTTGCCGCCGACGGGAAGACTCACCAGCAAGTGCCGGCTGGGTATGTCTGGGGTCCACCGATGATCGACACGAGTTTCCGCAATTGGCTACCGACGTGGTGCGGCGGCCGTCGTACGCCGGAGTCCTTCCGGCGGACGAATTCCCGCGTCAGTCGTCTCGCCGTCCAGTACGACGCCGAGGTCGACGCGGCGCTGCAACGCCTGTGGCCGAAGGCGCGGATCTATCACGATCGCGAATTCACCCGGGACCGCGCTGACTTCCTGCTCGTCGTGCGCGGCCGCGGCGTGATGATCGAGACCAAGGTGAAGAGCGACCCCGGACTGTTCCATGGGTCCACGCTCCCGCCGCTGCTCGATCGCCTGCAACGCGATGGCCGGCGTCTCGTCGTACTGCTCAATCAGGGTGACCCGACACCGGCTCGCGACCTGGTCACCACCAAGCTCGGCGACAAGGGCCGCATCGTCGTCTGGTCCGGACCGCACCACGACACCGAACTCCGCGAGGCCGTCGAATCGCTCCTGCACCAGACGAGTCGCCACCCCTGAACGCGAGCCCCCACGCCCTTCGTCCCTCTCAGGGGTCAACCCCCGAGATGGTCGGTGGGCACCTCGGAATCCGGGTCCGCAACCGACCATCTGAGGGGTCAACCCCCGAGACGGCCGGCTGGCGCCCCGGATCCGGGTCCGACCGTCTGAGGGTCAACCCCCGAGAGAGGCCAGCTGGCGCCCCGGATCCGGGTCCGACCGTCTGAGGGGTCAACCCCTGAGACGGCCGGTTGGCACCTCGGAATCCGGGTCCGCAACCGACCATCTGAGGGGTTGACCCCTGAGACGGACGAAGGGTCGGCGGTCGGGTCAGGCGTTCTTGATGGCCGAGACCTCGAGCTCCAGCGTGACCTTGTCGCTGACCAGCACGCCGCCACCCTCGAGCGCCGCGTTCCAGCTGACGCCGAAGTCCTTGCGGTTGATCACGACCGAGCCTTCGAGGCCGACGCGCTGGTTGCCGAACGGGTCGGTCGCCGCACCGGTGTACTCGAACGTCACGTCGACCGGCTTGGTGACGCCACGGATCGTCAGGTCGCCCGACACCACGAACTCGCCGTCGCCGCTCGGCTTGACCGCGGTCGACACGAAGGTGATCTCCGGGTGCTCGTCCATCGCGAGGAAGTCGTTGCTGCGCAGGTGCTCGTCGCGCTGCCCGTTGCGGGTGTTGATGCTCTTGGCCTGGATCGTCACCGTGCCGGACGAGTTCGCCGGGTTCTCGCCGTCGATGTGGAACGAGCCCTCGAACTCGTCGAACGCACCGCGAACCTTGGTCACCATCGCGTGCCGGGCGCTGAACCCGATCCGGGTGTGCGCCGCGTCGAGGGTGTAATCGCCGGTCAGTGCGGCGTACTCGTTGGACATCGCGGATTCCTCCAGAGGACTAGTTGAACTTTTCACAGTACAGATTTCACCTTTGACGCTCAGAAGTCCACCCCCCACCCGGCGTGTTCACCTCGTGGACCTGTCGGGGTCGGAGAATGGACGCGATCGACGGGAGAGCGGGGGTTCGGTGGAGCGGAAGGTGTTCTGCGCGTCGGAACCGAACGACGTCTACCGCGCAGTGAGTACGTCGCTCGGCCGGGAGCGTTTCTGGGCCACGTCGGCGCCGGAATCGGGCGGGGTGATCTCGTTCGTACTCGCCGACGGGCGCACCGGCGAGTGCCGGATCGAGGAGGCCGTCCAGGACGAGCTCTACCGATTGCAGTACTTCGGCCGCACGCTCACGTTCGCGCTCGCCGCCGGCGAGACGGGCGGGACCGAGCTCACGCTCAGCTCGAGCGACCCCGCCGACAGCGCGGAGGTGATCTCGCTGCTGCTGCGGCTGAAGGCATCGGTCGACTTCGGCGTCGACCTCCGCAACCACGACGAGACCCGGACCACGTCGTACGCCGACTGCTGACCGTTGCCCCAAGCAACAGAGTTAATCGGTTGCGGCGGGCCGGTGGCAGCGGGTCTCATAGGTGGCCGGAGAAACTGGAGGACCGTCGTGGAACCGCTCAGCGCCGACGAGATCAGGCGCTCGTTCGTCAATTCGACCAAGAGCCAGGTGAAGGCGATCGCGCTGCCGTCGCGGTTCACCGAGCTGCCCTGGGAGTCGCTGGACTTCCTCGGCTGGCGCGACGCCAAGGCCCCGAACCGGGGCTACCTGGTGGTGCAGCGCGACGGCGGGGTGACCGGGATCGCGGTCAGCACCCAGACCTCCGGAGCCGCGCGCCGGTTCGCCGGACTGTGCGACCTGTGCAACACCGCGCACCACGTCAGTGACGTCGCGTTGTTCGCCGCCCGCCGGGCCGGTTCGGCCGGCCGCGAGGGGAACACCGTCGGTATGTACATGTGCGCCGACCTCGCCTGCTCGCTGTACATCCGCGGCCTGCGCGAGCTCGACCTGCCCCAGGGCGAAACCGCTACACCGGACGTTCGCGCGGAGCGACTGACAAACCGCCTGGAGACTTTCGTCCGGCGCGTGCTCAGCTGAGGTCCTGGGACACTACGCTTGTCCCACTATCGGCCCGCAGAGGACAAGGGAGAGCGAGTCGCGATGACCGAGTTCCGCATCACGCACGAGATCCACCGGACACACCCGGACATCCGCGAGAAGCTCACCGCCACCACCATCGAGGCGATCAACGAGTCCAGCGCCCGCTCCGCCGAGGACGCGGCCCGCGTCCTCCGCCACAAACTCGCCGAAATCGGCGTCCAGATGAGCGAGCCCGCCTGCCTGTCCGCCATCGAACGCATCCGCTCCGGCAAACAACTCCGCTTCGAAATAGAACCCATCCCCGACGAAGGCTGACCCCCACCACCAACGACCCAGCCGACCGCGGAGTGCTCGCCGGCTCGTTGGTCGGACGTCCGTCGAGTGGTCGCCGGGCGGTTGGTCGGATGGTCGCCGAGTGATTGGTCGGATGGTCGCCGGGTGATTGGTCGGCTAGTTGGTCGTGGGGCCGTCGCCGGGTAGTTGGTCGCGCGGTCGCAGGACCGTCGCCGGGTAGTTGGTCGCGCGGTCGCACGACCGTCGCCGGGTAGTTGGTCGCGCGGTCGCACGACCGTCGCCGGGTAGTTGGTCGCGCGGTCGCGGGACCGTCGCGGGGCGGTTGATCTGGGGCGGTCGTGGAGCGGTCGCCGGGTGGGTTGCCGGGTTGATCGGCCGGTACGCCGCGCCATCGCCCGCCGAGCTGATCGGCCGGTACACCGGGTAGATCGCCGGGCGGTTGATCTGGCGCTTATGGAGCGGTCACCGGGTAGTTCGCCGGTCGGTCGCCCGGTGACTGGGTCGGTCCGTTGGTCGGCCGGTTCCCGGGTGGCTGGTCGGCCGGTCGTGCGGTGGTTCGCCGGGTGGTCGCCGCACCGTCGTGAGGCGATCGCTGCGTGGTCGGCCGGATGGTTCGTCGGGAGGTCGCCGCACCGTCGCAGAGCCGTCGCCGGGTGGTGGTTCGCCGGGCGGTTCGGCGGATGGTTGCCGGATGGCTGGTCGGGCGGTCGCCGATGGTTCGTCGGATGGTTCGCCGGACCGTCCCCCACCGCTTGATCGAGCCGTACGCCGGGCCGTCACCCACCGCTTGATCGAGCCGAACGCCGGGCCGTCGCCCACTGGTTGGTGGGGCTGTGGTTAGGGTGCGGGGTGTGCAACTAGAGGAACTTGGGCGGCGGATCTACGCGACGGCTCATCTGACCGGGGAGTTTGTCCTGCGGTCCGGACAGACGACGACGGAGTACTTCGACAAGTACCGGTTCGAGGCCGATCCGGTACTTCTGGACGAGGTGACCGCGGCCATGGTCCCGCTGATCCCGGAGGGCGCTGAGGTGCTGGCCGGACTGGAGATGGGCGGCATACCGGTCGTGACCGCACTGGGCCGCCACACCGGGCTGC
The DNA here is from genome assembly GCF_004365355.1 of Kribbella pratensis. Lineage (GTDB taxonomy): Bacteria > Actinomycetota > Actinomycetes > Propionibacteriales > Kribbellaceae > Kribbella. The sequence continues at coordinate 3,313,507 of NZ_SODP01000001.1, forward strand.
CGTGCGCGTTCGTCCGCAAGGAAGCGAAGACTTACGGCACCCGTCGCCTGGCCGAGGGCGCCGACATCGAGGGCCGCCGCGTCACGATCGTCGAGGACGTCGTCACCACCGGCGGCCAAATCGTGCTGTCGACCAACGATCTCCGCGCTCTCGGCGCGACCATCACCGACGCACTCTGCGTCATCAACCGCAACCCCACCACCCCCGCTCCACTCACCGACGCCGGCCTAACCCTCCACGCCCTACTGAACCCAGAACACCTAACCGCCTAACCCTCACCCGGCCTAGCACCCACCCAGCCGCACGCTCACCCCGCCTGATGCTCACCCGGCCACGCTCACCCCGCCTAACACTCACACCGACTTGTGCTCAACAGGTCTGACGCCCACCCTGGCTGACGCCCACCCGCCTTGTGCTCAACACGCCTCGTGCTCACCAAGCCTCGTGCTCACTGGGTCTTGTGCTCGCCCGGCCTTGTGCTCAGCCGGCCCGACGGTCACCCCGCGTTGCCCTCACCCCGCCTGACGCTCACCCCGGCTTGCGCTGATCCCGCCTGGCCCTCACCCGGCCTGCGCTCACCCGCCTGCCCTCACCCGGCCTGATGCTCACCCGGTCGCGCTCACCAGCCTTGCACTCACCCGGCGTCGCACTCACCCCGCATGACACTCGGCCGGCCTGCGCTCACCGCGCCTGACGCACCCTGCCGGCGCCCGCCCGACACTCAGCCGGCCTGACGCCCACCCCGCCCGACACTCACCCGGTCTCACCCTCGCGCACACTCCGCGTTGCGCTCCCCCGCCTGACGCTCACCCCGTGTTGCGCTCTGCCGACTGACGCTCAGCCGGTCTTGCGCTCGGGCCTGTGCTCAGCCGGCCTTGCGTTCGGGGTTTTGGTGGGTTGCTGGGAGTAGTCGGCGGAAGTCGTCTACGGAGATGATCGGGACGTTGAGCTGGCGGGCTGCGCGGGCCTTTACCGACAGGCTGTCGACGTCGGCGGCTACCAGGAACGTCGTCTCGGGGCGGACGGCCTCCTGGGGAACGAATCCCGCCGCGACCGCGCGATCCCACCACAGCTCGCGGGGCTCGACCATGTCGCCGGTGAAGACCATCGTGCTTCCCGGGGGAAAGCCGCGCGCCCCAGGACGATCGGGTACGACGTACCGCCCGCCGCTGGCGCGGAGCAGCGCCTCGTCGACGTCGGTCGCGCGACGGCCGAGCATGACGGCGACCCGGTCGACATCGTTGCGCTGGTCGGGCGTGATCGTTCCGTCGCCCCAGGACGCCGTCGCCAGCGCAGCGACATACCAGCGATGAAGGCTGTCGACCTGCGGACGGGTCAGCCCCAGCTCGGTTGCCACCTGCACCAACTGATCCGCGTCCGCTGCCGTGATCTCCCCGTTGGCGAGGATCGTGTCGAGCAGCACGAGGTACGAGTCGGCCTGCGGCGGCTCGGGCACGCGAGGCAGTTGGTCGACGAGTCGGCTCATCCAGCCATGACGTCCGCCGGCGTGCACCGGACGAACAGTCGGCGCGACGTCGGTGCCCGGCAACGCCGGCCACGGCAAGCGGCGTACCTCTTCGTAAGCCCACTGCCAGGGCGGCGGTGACGGGAAAGCCTTCAGATAGTGGGAAAACAACTCAGCGGTCGCCCGTGTGTCAGCCATCGCCGAGTGCCAGCCCTCGATCGAGATGCCGGCGGCCGTGCAGCAAGCACCGAGCGTCCGCTTCGCACCCGGATAGAGATAGCCGGCCAGCGCCATCGTGCACATCGATCGCTCGGTGATCAGCGGCACGGTAACACCGAGACGCGCGAACTCCGCGCGCAGGAATCCGAGATCGAACTCGACGTTGTGCCCGACAACCATCCGCCCGGCGAGCAGATCCCCCAACTGCCGGGCGATATCCCCGAACTCCGGAGCTGCCAGCACGTCGGCGGTCAGAATCCCGTGGATGTGCTGCGGTCCCAAGTCTCGCTGGGGATTGAGCAACGTCACCCACTCGTGCTCGACCTGCCCGCGGGCGTCCAGCAGCACGACCGCGATCTCGATGACCCGATGCCGATGGCTCGGCAGCAGGCCGGTCGTCTCAGTGTCGATGACCGCATACATCCGGGCCTCCTCCGGCTCGATGACCGACTGGAACAACCCAATCACACGCGGCCGACAGTTTCCGCCGAGCCAGACATCGCCGGGTCACGCATCGCCAGATCACGCATCGCCAGATCACGCATCGCCAGATCACGCATCGCCAGATCACGCATCGCCGGGTCAGGCCTAGCGGTCAGCGCCTCGCCGGGTCAGGCGTCGGCGGGGATCTCGACCTCGATCTCTTCGCCCAGCCGCGCGCCGCGCGCCAGCTGGAGTTCATCGCCGCTCCAGAACCGACCCGGGTCGTACCAGTTCAGCTTCCGCCCCCGCAGCAACCCCATCTCCTCGTACGTCACCGCGACCACCTCGGCGCAGTACGCCGACTCCAGCTCGAGCTCGCGCGATCCGCGACGGAACGCCGGCACGCGGCCGCGCACCCACCTCGACGCGAGGCGGGCGGTCGACGGGAACGGCGTTCCGTCCAGCCGCGCCACCGTCCGCAGTACGGCGTCCTCCATCTCCCGCGTGACGGGATGATCGAGCTGCCGCAGCCACGCCTGCTGACCGTACTTGCGCGCCCACACCAACACCGCGTCGCGCAGATTGTGCAGCTGGGCACCGCGCTGATGCTGGCCGGTCCACATGTCCGGCAGCGAACGACCGAGCTCCGCGTGCCACATCAGCGGGGGAAGGTCCTCGATGACGACCGCCATCCCGACGTGGTTGACCGGGCTGTTCGTGGTCAGTTGGATAGCGCGATCCGCCGCGCTGTCGCCGCGGAACAGCCAAATGTCACCTGTTCGTGTCAGTTCCGTAGCGTCATCCAGCGAAATCCGGCTGTTCACGTCGCTAGGTTAGTCGTCATGAAGGTATGGAAGGTGGTAGGACTTGCGGGGCTCGTCGGCGTGGCCGCAACGGGCGTAGTCATCGCGCGGGGCGAGCGGAAGCGCCGCGCCTACACGCCGGAAGAGGTGCGTGACCGCCTCAAGACGCGGGTCAAGGAAGCAGCGAACGCCTGACCTGTCGACCGGGCAGGCCGGACACGCCGTAACTCGGTGGTACGGCGCTGATCTCGCCTGCCCGGCCGAGTTCGTTGCAGCACGCAACCATTAAAGGTTGTGGAGGGCAACGTCTTCCAGCCGGCCGGCGGCGATCGTCGCGGTCTGGTACGTGCAGTACGGCTGCTTGCGCCGATCGGTCGGCGATCCGGGGTTCAACAGCCGCAATCCGCCCGGGCTGGTCGTGTCCCACGGGATGTGACTGTGTCCGAACACGAGCAGATCAACCCCTGGGTACGCCGCTTCGCAGCGCGCCTCACGCCCCTTGGCCGAGCCAGTCTCATGCACGACGGCGACCGACAGCCCGTCGAGGGTTACGCGCGCGACCTCAGGCAACCGCGCCCGCAACTCCGGACCGTCGTTGTTGCCCCAGCACCCGATCAGCCGGGTGGCACGAGACTCCAACTGGTCCAGCAATCCGACGCTCACCCAATCGCCCGCATGGATGACCACGTCGGCACGCTCGATCGCCTCCCAGACCGGCTCCGGCAGCTTCCTCGCCCGAACCGGCAGGTGAGTGTCCGAGATCAGCACCAGGCGCATGCGCCCACTCTCTACGGGTTCAGTGACTCGATCAACTCCTTCTCCCTCGCCGGGCTCAGCCCCGCGCGTCGCTCCCGGTCCAGGCCGAGCTCCCGCTCCCATGCGAGCGCATCCACCAGGAACTCCCGGCGCGGCCGGTGCGTCAGGCCGGCCGCAGCCGCCGCCGCGCCGCTCCGCGACGACCAGCCCTCGTACCCAGGCTCGGTCAACCACATCGCCAACGACTCCGGCCCCATGTACTGCTCGACCTTCTGCTCCTCCAACCACTCCCGCGGCGCGAGCACGACCGGACCGGTGTGACCGCCGACCTCACGTGCCAGCTCGATCCACTCGCCGAACGGCACCACCGGACCGCGCGTGTCGAACGTCCCCGTCCGCCCCTCTGTCGCGTTGTCCAACAGCCAGCCGGCCAGATCCCGCACGTCGATCACCGACGTCGCCAGCTGGGGTGTGTCTGGCACGAGCATGGGCTCCTCCGGCGCATGCGCCGCCCGCGCCACCCACGCTCCCGAGCGGTCGCTCCGGTCCCCCGGCCCGCCGATCAATCCGGCGCGGGCGATCACCAGCCGATCCCCCACCACTTCCCGCGATGCGAGCTCACACGCGACCTTCGCCTCGCCGTACAACTCCCGCTCCACCACGTCCAGCTCGGTCGGCTCCCGCAGTACTGCGGTCTCGTCCGCGCCGGGCGTGTCGTACTTCGCGTAGGCGTTCACCGACGACACATACGTCCAATGCTTCGCCCGCGCGCCGAAGGCGGCCAGAGCACCCCGCACGAACCCTGGCTGCCAGGACACCTCGAACACGGCATCCCAGTCCCGCGGCGGCACAGCGTCGTACGCATCCGGGCGACTGCGATCGGCCGCGATCAACGTCGCACCGTCCGCGACCGCCCCACTCTCGCCGCGTGCCACGCACGTCACCGAATGGCCGCGCGCGACCGCTTGCGCGGCGATCTCGCGACCGAGCCACGCCGTACCACCGAGGATCAGAATCTCCATGCGGGCAAGCCAATCAGGCCCGACCGACAAAACCCAGACACCTCTGCCGACGGCAGAAACGGCGCGTGATCGCCCTAACCGCGTCAGGTCACCGTAATCGTTCGGGCCTTGCCACGCAGGCGATCGGGGCGCACTGTCGAAGAAGACACCCAGGGGTGAGTGTCAGACCACAGGGGGAAGAGATGGCTGGTTTCGTTCAGATCATCGAGTACCGGACGTCGAAGCCGGACGAGATCAAGGCGCTGATGGACGACTACGGCGCCAAACGCGAAGCCGAGGGCGAGGGGCCTACACCGGTCCGCGGCATCACCTGCGCCGACCGGGACGAGTCCGGACGGTACTTCGCGATCGTCGAGTTCGACTCGTACGAGGACGCGATGGCGAACTCCCAGCGGGCCGACACCACCGAGTTCTCGACGCGGATGATGGAGCTCTGCGACGGCCCGGGCAAGTTCTACAACCTCGACCTGGTGGAGGAGATGAAGTACCGCTGACCGGTGCCGGTCCAGGCGTATCGCGAGTCCGCCTGGGCCGGTACCGCGTCCGGGTACGGCGTACGCCACCTCGCCGAGGCGCACGCCGTACCTGGGCCACGACCGGTGCCGGGAGGGGATACGGCACCGGTGCGCGCTGAGGGCAGCTCGGGTCCGCGGCCCCGGATCCGTTCTGCGAATGGCTGATTGGTCAGCGAAAGACTCGGTACGGCGTCCAGGCGGACGGTGGCGCGGCGCCGCGCCTGCGGAACACGCCCTCCGGTCCGAAGCCCCGGTCCGTGCCGCGATCCCCGCCGAGACCCGAACCGAGACCCGTACCGAGATCCGTGCCGAGATCGGTACCGCGATCGCTGCGCAACTCCCCGGCGAGATCGCTGTCGGAGTGGAGCGGGTCGGGGTCCTGGGGTTCGGGCGTCGAGTGCAGGTCCGGCCAGGGCCGGGGTGGTAGGGACTCGCGGGGCGGCAGCCTCAGGTCTGGGTCAGGACCCCGTTCCGGGTCCAGCCACTCGACCTCGGTGGCGCCGCCGTGGCCGTGAATGGCGATGACGGAGTCGATGCCGTCCCACACGGTCGTGGTCGGATAGTCGCCGTACCAGCGCAGCGCGACGGCTCCGTCGGTGAACTGCACACCCTCGGCGACGGGCCCGGTGCCGCTGACACCGGAGACGTCCTGATGACGGATCAAGCGAAAACGACGGGAACTCATTTCGGCGCAACCTCCCAGAGGCGTTCCCCCGGCAACTTCCGCTCCGGACCAGGATCGTGGTCCGGCACCGGGTCGCTCGTCACCCGCAACCCGGCGAACCTGCGCGACATGGCCGCGGCGTACCGCTCGGCCAGCTCGGCCTCGGCCCGGTAGTCGGCAACCACATGGTCCCCGAACCAGACCCGCACCCGCCGCCGCTCCACCCGGGCCGCACCCGGGTGAGGATCACCACCCTCGGCCATCTCAATGCACCCGACACCGAGTCGAGCCGTTTCCCATCAGCGACCTCGCAACAAAACCCTTCACGTCAATCACTTCCACTTCCCTGTGGGGATGGGTTCACAGGTAGTGACGAGCCTCTCAGCAGTTCATGACGCGACTCCCAAGAAAAATCTCACCCGGCGTGAGGACCCCGGCCCACCCACGGCTGCCATACGTCGATGTCTTCCACGTCCAACGACGTACGAGGCGGGAACGACCGCACACCGGCGCCCGGCAGGTATGCCGCGACGATGGTCGACAGCGCATTGGTGAGGACCAGGCCGATGTCAGGCGCAGACGCCGCGAGCTCGTTGAAGATCGCACACGCCTCCTGAGTCTGCTCCTGTGCATCCCTCCAACCCGCAAGCCGAACCTTGACCATGCCTGTGCAGTTGTCGATCGCGGACACCTCATCCGGCTCCGGATCCACCAGCAGATGGATGTTCCGACGCACCAACAGCAGCACGAATCGCCCCTCGGTCCACCGCGACCGTGTCTTGAAGAAGTGCTCACCTTCTCCGAGGTCAGGAGGCTCAAGTCGCTCCAGCCCGAGTGTCTGCGCCATCCACTCCGCCACATCCCGAACAGCTCCGCCGGAGAAGAAGATGTCGTCGTCGGTCGACATCAGCTGATCCTCTGCCTGATCTCGTCGGCGCTCAGTCCAGGGGTGAGCTCAACTGTCCGCATCGAAGCAGGCTCGATCAGGTGCAGACCACTCGACCCCGGAAGCACCACGCGCACGAACCACTCCGCAAACTCGGCGGCGGCCTCGGCGTCCGCCGGCTCCAGGCTCACCGCCTGCCCGGTCCCGCTCAACGCAACCCCCAACTCTCGCGTCCCAGGCCCCAGCGGAATCAACGCCTCCAGCCCCGTGGTCGATCCCGCGACCGCCCCACCTCAACCCGCGCCTGCGGCCACCGGTCGCGCAAAGCCCCAGCGAAGGGCTCCGCATCAACAGTCCAATCCGGCTGTTCCAACGGCGCGACGACGTACTCCGTCATGAATCATCCTCTGGTTTGAACGTCACGTTTCCCGAGATGTCCAGCGCTCGCATGCGGTCCTGGAAGTATGCAGCCGCATCGCGGTCGTTGGTGATGATTTCGAGCCCTTTCACGGGGTTCGACCGTCCTCGATGACCTCTCGGTACTTGAGCAGCATGTGATCGTTCTTCTCTTCCGCGATCTGACGCAAGAAGGGTGGTAGCGAGCTCGATCGAACGAAGAGTCCGATGTCGGAGCGACGAACTTGGCGTCCTGGGCGCGACGCAGGACAGCATCGAGCCCATCCGCCCACACCGCACGTGGAAGCCGCTCATCGACTGTCAGCAGGAACTCGACAGGTCCGCAGTGTTCGCGCTGGAACTCCATCTCCGTGCCCGAGCCGACAATCGGTCGGACCCGCCCGACCTGGATCAGCTCCTACTGATAGTCGTCGAAATCGCCGCTCCTTCCGCATGGTGACCATTCGCCCGTCACCGAGTGCGACACCGACTGATCGCAGTCCAGCGCTTCGAGCGGCCACGACGACGTACGCCATCAAGTCACCCAGGGGCGCCAAGTGTCTAGGTCTGGGTCGTCGAGGGTTGTGCCGGGTTCGAAGGTGTGGGTTCCGTGGCCGGGCAGGTATGCCGCCACGAGGAGCTCCACGTTGTGGGACAGCAGGGCCGGCACGTCTCCTAGTGCATCGACCAGCGACTCGAAGGCGAGGCGAGCCTCCTCTGCCTGTGCAGACTTTCGGTTGCGGGCCTGCACATCGACGACGAACGGATAGTGATCCATGGCCTGTACTTCGTCGGGCTCGGGCTGGAAGGCGTTCGGACCTACGTAGAAACCGATCGTCCCGTCGAACGTCCGCGCCTGGCCCTTGTACTGCAGTTCACCGGTATCACCCCGCAGGTCACCGTTGAACTCAAGCCCAAGCACCTCCGCTACCCGCCCGGCGACCTCCTCCAACGACCCATCCGACGACAGAAAGATCTCATCGCTGTCGGCCATCACGTCAGGTGCGGATCCAGTTGTGCCACGTCTCCAGGTCTTCGGCGTCAGGGCTGACCGGGGGCGTGAAGGTGTGAGTGCCGGCGCCTGGTAGATGAGCCGTCACGAGCGTTTCGAGATTGTGTACGAGCAACATCGGTACGTCGGCATGCGCGGCCACCAAGGTGTCGAACAAGAGGCCCGCCTCCCGGTGCAGCGCGTCATCACTTGCCCCGCCACGTATTTGGACCTCGATCGGGTACCCATCCATCGCCTGAACCTCGTCCGGCTCCGGATCGGGGAGCACGTACCCGTTCGGCTGCACCACGATCCCGAGCCAGTCATCTGCCGAGTGGGCGCGCATGCGCAGCCGGACCGCGTCCCGCTCCGTCGCCATCACCTCGCACCCAGCCTCGGCAACCAACCAATCAGCCACCTCTGAGGAAGCCCCGGGCACCGCGATGAAGACACTGTCGACGACTGACATCAGTGTTCCTTCCGATAGGTGACGAGACGCCCGTCACCGAGGATGATGTGAACGACGTCCGCAATAGTCTTGCCGGGCTGTCCGAGTGCCCTGCGGTAGGCGCGCCAGGCATCTGCCTCGGACAATTCGATGTTCCGTCCGTCGATGACGATCTCGGACGCTTGACCGCTCGCGTCGCAGATGTTGCGTCTGACGGTGCTGTTGGAGTTTTTGCTCGGTGTTTTGAACTCGACGATGACGCCACGTTCGGCCCTTCCCTTGCGCACCGTCGCGTCGGGATTCTTTTCACCCGATGAGTGGTCCGGTTTCCGCACGTCGATGCGCCAGCCTTCCTGGGCGAGGCGGTCGGCGGTGGCGCGCTCGTGGGGCTTGAAGACGGTGTCTGGATCGTGGACGCCGGGCGCGAAGTCGACCTCCAGCGGTTGGAGATCGAATGCTGGGTCGAACTCGACTTCGGGCAGTTCGGGGAGTTCGATGTTGACGATGATCGGTTGGGGGCGGTCTTCTTCGGGGTAGTCGAAGGTGGCTTTTAGCTCGTCGGTGGTGATGGTGAGGGTGGCGTGTTGCCATTGGTGGTCTGCGGTGGCGGCCATGGAGGCCAGGAGGGCTTTGATTGGTTCGGTGAGGTCTACTTCGATGTCGAAGTCGTCGAGGAGGTGTTCGTTGCGTTTCTGGTCTTCTTTTTCGTTGCGTTCTTCGAATTCGAGCTCGCCGGTCTCGAGGACGGTGATTTCTACCTCGAGGGGTTCCTGCTCGTCGCGGTCGTCGTTCTCGTGGGCCTTGCGGTATTTCTCGAAGGCTTTGCGGGCGACGGTGACCAGCGGCGGTTCGTTGTCTTCGGCAACTTCCAGGTCTTCGTAGCTGAAGCTCAGGCGTTTGGTCCGGCCCAGGGAGTCGAGGTCGCCGGAGCCGCCGGTGGCCTTGTTGCGGTCTGCGGAGTCCGAGGACGGACGGTTCGTCGACGGGCCCGCCGTACCGACGAGGCCTTCGGCCCAGCCGCGGGCCTTCGGGGGCGCCATCGACAGGTAGTGGGCAGCGGCCTCGCAGGCTCGTGCCGCCGCGTCCAGTTGCTGGGCGGCGACGGTCGCCTGTCCGCGCGACGCGATCAGGGCGAGTTGTGCGTTCTCCCGGCAGCGTACGGCGGTGCGCTGCAACTGCTCGACCACGCGCGGGATCTCGTCGAAGCAATCGACCAGACCGCGCGCGACCCGCTGCAGCTCCGACGGCATCCCGGCACCCCACAACCTCAGATCTGGTCGGCGTAGTTCTTGCAGCCGGCGGACGCGATCTCGAGGGCCTCGGCGGCCTGTTCGACCGCCTTGCTCGCGGCCTCCAGGATCTCGGTGATGTCGCGATCGATACCGGTCGCGGTGCCCGCGATCAGGCTCTCCACCAGCTGGCTGTGCTGGGTGAAGCGGAGCTTGAAACCGGCCAGGCCGCCGGCCGCCTGCTTGGCCTCCATCGAGACCTGGTGCAGCTGTTCCTTGAGCCGCAGTACGTCGGACACCTCAACCCACTCCCAAACCTAGTTGCGCTTCTTCGGCAGCACGATCGCCGTACCTGCCACCACGACGGGCACCCCGATCCCGATCCACCACGGCAGCCCGGCCGCCATCAGCACGAAGACCGCGACCGCGCCGCCCCAGCCCCACCAGCGCGCGCCGGGCAGCCGCGGCAGCCCCAGCATCCGCGACGCGGCCAGCATCGTGACGGCCGCGATCGCCGCGGCCTCGACCCCGGCCAGGAACGACCCGCTGAACACCCACACCAGCACGAACCCGACCAGCGCCAGGACCGCGCTGATGGTACGCCGTTTGCGCTGCTCCTGGAGCGCCCGGGCCTTCGTCCGCAGCTCCTCCAACTCGTCGACCGATTCGGCGAGCTGTTTGGTGATGCGCTCGGCAACGGTCTCGAGGTCGTTCAGCGCCCGGATCTCGGGCAGCGTGTGGTTCGCCCGCTTCCCCTCCGCAGGCAGCCCGGCCCGCTGCAGGCTCGCCGCCGCCGTCTCGGCGAGCGCGTTCAGCCGGGTCTGCAGCTTCAGCCCGCGCTCGGCCATCGCGTCGGCCTCTGCCGCCGCAGTCGCCTCGGCCTTGGACTTGTGCGCCGTCAACCGGTCCTGCGCCTGCTGGGCATCCGCCCGCGCCATCGCGACCGTGCGCAACGCCCGCACGTACTCCGACCACTCCTGCTCCACGGTCCTCATCTCAGAAGACACCTCATCGACGTACCAACTCCACCGTGCGATCCACCTCGTCCGCCCGCAGCGCGGCGAACGGTACGACGACCTGGGCCTCAGGATGCAGCCCGTCCCACAACAGCCCTCGATGCGGCTCGGAGGCCCACCGCACCAGCGGCCCCGCCACCGCCCGTACGCCGTCCTGCGGGTGCCGTAGGAAGAGATGAGTCGCCACGTTGGCCCGCCCGTACCCGAGCTGCTCGGTGCAGACATGCATCCGGTTCCACCACCCGTACGTGATGAGGCCCTGCGCCGGACCGTCGCGCACGATGTCCTGCAGCGCGTTCGCCGGGCTCTCGAAGTACCCCTCGGCATGCACCTGCATCCGCGGTACTCCGTGGAACCCGAACCCGAGCAGGTACGTCCCCCCGGCCTGCCCCGTCCGCATCGCCTCCCGCAGCGCGAACAGCCGCGGCGCGATGTCGTCGTGCTTGTCCACGGTCTCGACCTCACAGCCGAGCTCCCGCAGTACCTGCACCAACGCATCCTTGCCCTCAGCAGCAACCGGCGCCGAGTTCGTCCCGTCCACGAACACGAACCGCGGCGGATCGACCGCGGCCGCTGCCGTCGACACCGCCAACCCGGTCAGCACCCCGAGCGCATCCGCCGGACCGTCCCCCAGCACGAGTACGCCGGCACCAGGCTCAGGCCGGACCTCAACCGAGACCGGTTCCTCGGTCACCGCGATCGGCAACCCCGTCCACGGCCTCCCGAACTCCGGCTTCACCGCCGCGGCCGTCTCCGTCAGGTGCGCGGGCTCAGCCAAGTGGAACACCCGAGGCGGATGCGCCTCCGAGCCCGCGCGCGACCAGAGCTCACGCCGCAGCGAATCCAGCACCGGCTTGTCCGCGAAGCTCACGAGCACATGCTGGTTGTCGTCCGGCGACCCGAAGTTCGCGTTCAACACCGCCTCGCCGCGGAACTGCAGCTCGGCCGCCGCCGTGTTCCCACTTCGCAGAATCGCCTGGGAGTCGGCCGGCGTGGTCTTCAGCGCGACCCGATACGGGACCTGCCCGAATATCGAGTCCCGCCGCGTCGACAGCCGCTTCACGCCCTCGATCGTCTGCGTTGCCAGCACGACGTGAACGCCGTACGCACGCCCGAGCCGGACCAGTCGCTCCAGCAACTTCGCGGCCTCGTCGGCGAGCTCGTCGTCGTCCTCGAGCAGCACCTGGAACTCATCGAGTACGACGAGAATGCGCGCCGGCCGCTCCGGACCGGGCGCGAGCTCCGCGATGTCGGCGACGTTGCCGTGCGACTTGAAAATCTCGCTGCGCCGGGCGAGCTCGTCCGACAGATGACGCAGTACGGCGAGACCGAACGCGCGGTCGCTGTGCACACCGAGCACGCGCACCTGTGGCAACCAGTGCGGCCGATCGGGACCGGGGCCGAGCGCCGAGAACTCGACGCCGTGCTTGAAGTCGAGCAGGTACATCTCCAGGTCCGCCGGTGCGTAGCGCGCGGCAAGCCCGTGGATCAGCACGAGTAGCAGGTTCGACTTGCCTTGGCCGACCGCGCCGCCGACGAGCACGTGCGGGAGCGCCGGGTTGCCGCTGCGCAACCGCACCAATGCCGGCGTGCGGTCGTCGTACCCGATCACGGCGCTGATCTCGTCCTTGACCGGTTGCCACCAGGTGGAACGGTCCGGCAGGGTCCGCTCGAAGTCGATGGTCGGGAGGACGGCGATCTCGGCCCGCTCGGCGATCACATCACAGATGCCCGCGGCAATGGTCGCGTCGAACGGCGGGTCCAGCCTTGCCGGCGGCAACTGTGCGACCTCGACCCGGTCATTGCTGATGACAACGGGATTGAGGAGCTCGAGCAACTGTTTCGAGTCCACGTCCAGCTGCGCCGCAGTCGACGCGTCATAGTGCACAAGGAAGCAGATCCCCCGCTTGCCGGCGGTCGCGGCCAACCGGAGCAGGTCGCGCTGGGCGAGCGTGTCGATGCCGAACGGGTAGTCGAAGAGGATCACGAGCCGGTACGGATCGGTGACCTGACCGGTCTCTTTGAGCAGGTCCTCGAATCGTTCGTGACCGAGCTGCGCCTGCCGGCTCGCCCGCAGCGAGGAGACGTCCACCAGCCCGGACAGCACGGTGTGCAGCTGCTCCGCCGTGTGCGTTGCCCTCGGCACCAATTGCGGGTACTTCGTGGTCAGGTGGCCGAGCAGTCCCATCATCCCGGTCAGCCGCGGATCGAACGCGTCGACGCGGAGCCGAAACGGTTCGGCCGCCGCGATCAACCGCAACGCGGTGCTCTGCAGCAGACGGCGCGCGTTCTCGTTGCGGTCCGCGGTGACCTTCCATCCGTTCGTCTGCAGCAGCGGGGCGACCACCGGCGTACCGGCGTCCAGCTCACCGACGCGCACGTACGACGGGACGCCCGCGCCGACGAGCTGACGCGAACGCCAGCGTGCGTCGTTCGGCGGGATCGATCCCAGGCCGGGCGCGAGCCGGTCGGCGAGCAACCGCGCCTTGGGCTCGGCCTCGGACAAGGCCTCTGCGGTCTTCGCGTCGACCAATGCCCGCGATTCGCGCCGCGCGATAGCGGTCTGCTCCTGTAACTGACGATGCAGCCGGACAGCGCGCTGATGCTCGCCTTGGGTCAACCGCCGCGCGTTCTCCAGCAGCTGCCCCAGCGCGTGCTGCAGACCGCGGATCCGCGCTTCCAGGAGCTCCGGCGAGGCCGATCCGGGCATACTTCCCCCGTCAGGCTCCTCCGTCACGAGCACCGCCCTTTCACCCTTGCCCCGCGACTTGTCTGATTGCCTGGTGTAACCATGTCACACCTGTAGTCCCATCCGTCACTCCAGGCATCAGCAGTCTCACCCAGTAATCCGGCTGCTAGTCCGGCGCGACGATCTCGAGCTCGTAGCCGTCGGTGTTGTGGAGGAAGGCGGCGTAATGCTGCGGGCCGCCGGCGTACGGATGGCGGTCGGCGAACATCAGCGTCCAGCCGTGGTCGGCGGCCTCGCCGACGACGGTGTCGACCTCGGCCCGGCTGGCCGCGTTCAGCGCGAGGTGGTTCATCCCGGGCCGCATCCGGTCGTGCTCGGCGGCCGACATCGCGGGGCTCTGCTCGACCACGACGTACGAGCCGTCGGAGGCGATCCAGGTCATGCCGCCGGGCCAGCCGTCACCGTCCTTCCAGCCCAGCCGGCTGAGGACCCAGCCCCAGCTTGCGACGGCCCGGGACAGGTCCGGGACCCAGATCTCGACGTGATGCACAGCGGCGACCATCGCAGCATTATCTGTGCTCGGCAGAACGGTTCGATGCAGTACGGTTCGACACTGCCATCGAGATCGCCCCGGCGACCAGCAGCCAGACCAGGGCAGCGACCAGCCACGGCCACCACGGACGGGCCTGGGCGGCCTCCGCGACCGCCTTGCCGAACAGGCCGCCGCCAGGCGCGAAGACAAACACGAGCAACACCCGTGCGATCGTCGTCTCCCTGGTCATTTCTTCATTGTGAGAGGCAGCCGCCGACCCTGCAGAAACCTTGGCGTTTCGCGCCCCTTCACCTTTCTGTCTGTGGCAGGGTCTACCGTCTGCGATGACAGTCGGATCACGAGATCGGGGGCTGTGGTGAGTACCACCCGGATCGAAAGCACGGCGTACGGCGCCGCGGCGCTGGAGTGCCTGCAAGCCGTCGTCGCGCGGCTCAAGGCCGACGATCCGATGACCCCTGTCACCTTGCTGCTGCCCAACAACCTGTCCGGCGTCGTCGCCCGCCGGCACCTCGCCGTCTCCGGGATCGCCGGTCTCTACCTGGCGACGCTCGAGCGGCTGGCCGAGCAGATCGCAGCCGGCATGCTGTCACCGCGCCGTCCCGCCACCCGTCCGATCGTCGCCGCCACCTGGCGAACGGCGCTCGCGAAGGCGCCCGGCATCTTCCAGGAAGTCGCCGAGCACCCGTCCACCATCCAAGCGCTTGCATCGGCCCATCGCGAGCTCCGCGACCTCACAGATCCCGCGCTCGACAAGGTCGCGCACACATCCGCGCTCGGGCCGGATCTGGTGCGCCTGCACCGCCACGTCACCGACGAGCTGGCCTCGGATTGGTACGACGAGACCGACCTGCTTCGAGCTGCCGCCGCGCGGATCGCATCCTCGCCGGAGGTCGTCCGTGAGCTCGGCGCGCTCGTCCTCTATCTTCCGCAGGAGCTGACGCAGTCCGAGGCTGCCTTCGTCGCAGCGCTCGGAGACGCGGCGGCGGATCTCACCGTGATCGTTGGCCTGACCGACGTACGCCGTGCCGACCGCGCCGTCCGGCGATCGCTCGAACGGATCGGGATCGACCTGCCGCGGTCGATCTCGAAGAACTACCCGGTCGCGACCGAGATCCTCAACGCGTCCGACGCCGACGACGAGGTGCGCTGCGTCGTGCGAGATGTGGTCTCGGCGTTGGAGCACACGCCCGCGCATCGGATCGCGGTGCTCTACTCAGCCGCTTCGCCGTACGCGCGGCTGCTGCATGAGCACCTCGGCGCCGCGAAGATCGAGGTCAACGGCCCGGGGACGCGACCGGTGCACGAGCGGGCGATCGCGCGGACGCTGCTCGAAGTGCTGGCGTTGGTCGATCAGGATCTGCCGCGTGCAGACGTGTTCCGGGCGCTGGCGAATGCGCCGACACGCGACTTCGGCGGCGAGCGGATCCCGGTGCCGCAGTGGGAACGGATGTCCCGGGCGGCCGGCGTGGTGCGTGGGGACGACTGGGACACGCGACTCGCGCGGTATGCCCAGTCCGAGCGACGGACCGCTGATCAGGAAGAGGCCGACGAGGATCCGCGACCGGCTGCGGTGCGGCGTGCGCAGTACAACGCGACGACGGCTGAGCGGTTGCATGCATTCGCTTCGACATTGCGGCGTCGGTTGAGCGCGCTCGCGGAGCTGGAGACCTGGGCCGGGCTGTCGGAAGGCGTGCTGCAACTCTTCCACGATCTGCTGGGTGACTACTCGTCTCTGCCGATCGAGGAGCAGTACGCCGCGGCTGCGGTCGAGGGATCGTTGACAGGGCTGTCGACGTTGGATGAGCTCGGGACGCCGGCGAGCCTGGCGGTGCTGCGCGACGTGCTGGATCTGGAGCTGCAGCAGTCGCTGCCTCGGGTCGGGACGTTCGGGACGGGCGTGCTGGTCGCGCCGCTGTCCGCGAGCGTCGGGTTGTCCGCGGACGTCGTGTACGTCGTCGGGCTGTCGGAGGACTTGTATCCGGGGCGGGTGCATGAGGATGCGCTCCTCCCCCATCGGGTGCGCGAGGCGGCCGCGCCGGAGCTGGCGTCGTTCCGGGATCGATTGGACGAGAAGCAACGGCATCTGCTGGTTGCCTTCTCGGCGGGTGCGCGAGTCGTGGCGGCGTTCCCACGTGGCGATCTGAGGCGGTCTTCACGCCGGTTGCCGACGCGTTGGTTGCTCGGGTCGTTGCGGGAGCTGACCGGCGATCATGCGCTGCCGGCGACCCAGTGGGACAGGCACGACGAGGTGCTGCAGACGTCGGCGTCGTACGCCGGATCGTTGACTAAGGCAACGATGCCGGCAACGGAGCAGGAGTGGCAGACACGCGCCGCCGCGGCCGGGTTGTGGGTGCAGGACGGCGTGCTGGTGCGGGCCCGGGAGCTGTTGCGCGGCCGCGGTTCGAATGCGTTCACGCGTTTCGACGGGGACCTGTCCGGTGTGTCCGGCCTGCCTGAGTACGCGGTCGAAGATCGGATCGCGTCGCCGACGTCGCTCGAGTCCTATGCGACCTGCCCGCACGCGTACTTCGTCGAACGGTTGCTTCAGGTGGAGCCTCTGGAAGCGCCCGAGGACCTGCTGGTGATCTCACCGGTGCAGATCGGGAACCTGATCCACAACAGTCTCGATGCGTTCGTGACCCGCCTGGCCGGCTCGCTCCCGACGAACGGCGAGCCGTGGACGGCGGACCAACGCCAGCTGCTGCTGGCGATCGGGGCTGATCTGGCCGATCAGTTCGAGGCCGAAGGACTGACCGGGCATCCGCGCTTGTGGCAACGCGAGCGGTTGCGGATCCTCGGCGACCTGATGGTCCTGTTGACCGACGATGACCGGTGGCGGGCGGAGCGGTCCGCGTCGGTCGTGGCGAGTGAGCTCCGGTTCGGGTTCGACAGTGAGCGGCCGGTGGAGATCCCGGTGCCGTCCGGTCGGGTGCTGTTGCGTGGGTCGGCCGACAAGGTGGACCTCGGCGCGGACGGCACGATCTACGTGACGGATGTGAAGACCGGCGGTTTCTCGCGGTACGAGGGCATTGAGTCGGACCCTGTCGCGGGTGGGACGAAGCTGCAACTTCCGGTGTACGCGTACGCGGCCCGGGCCCGGCTGGGCGAGCCGTCCACTCCGGTCGAGGCGTCGTACTGGTTCGTGCGGCGCGGCGGCAAACGGATCCCCGTTCCTCTGACCCCCGAGGTCGAGGAGCGGTACGTCGACACGCTCGACGTGATCGTGTCGTCGATCGCAGCCGGGTACTTCCCGCCGAAGGCGCCTGAGGTGCCAGACTTCCTCTGGGTGCAATGCCCGTACTGCAACCCCGACGGCATCGGGCACAGCGAGGTCCGCGCGCGCTGGGACCGGAAGCGTCACGACCCCGTTCTGGAGCGGCTGGTCCGGCTCATCGACCCGACTGCGTTGGAGGCCGGCGATGAGTGAGCAATTGCTGGACGGAGCGGCTCGTGATCGCATCCGTTCCGACACCGAGACCACGCTGTTCGTCGAGGCGGGCGCGGGATCCGGGAAGACGCATGCGTTGGTCGATCGCGTGACCACCTTGGTGTTGCGGGACGGCGTACCGCTGCGGACCATCGCGGCCGTCACCTTCACCGAGAAGGCGGGCGCGGAGTTGCGGGATCGGCTGCGGGTCGAGTTCGAGCGGGCGCGGAAGGGTGATGCCCGTGAGCTGGCCGACGCGGCGTTGGACGACCTGGACTCCGCCTCGATCGGCACGCTGCATGCCTTTGCGCAGCAGATCCTGCTCGCGCATCCGATCGAGGCCGGCCTGCCCCCGCTGATCGACGTACTCGACGAGGTCGGGTCGTCGGTTGCGTTCGAGGAGCGCTGGGCCGAGTTGCAGCAGCAGTTGCTCGATGACGATTCCATCGCTGAGCCGCTGTTGCTCGCCATGGCCGTCGGGGTTGAACTGAAGCATCTTCGGTCACTCGCACGGCTGTTCGGGAACGACTGGGACTTGATTGCCGAACGCGTGCTGGTCGATCCGCCTGAGCTGGTGGCGATGCCGGATCTGACCGGGTTGGTTGCCGCGGCCGCGCAGATCGGCGGGGTGGTTGAGTCCTGTCTTGATCCGGAGGACCGGCTGCTGCCCAAGCTCGTGCAGATTCGCGAGCTCGGTCTGATGCTCGATGCCGCCACTGACCAGGAGTCGCAGCTGGCGATCCTCCAGACCCTGCGCGGGTTGAAGGTCGGGCGGATCGGGCGCAAGGAGAACTGGCCGGACGTCGCCAAGGTGCGGGGCGACTGCACCGAGGTGGTCGAGGTCGCGGGTTCGCTCGTCGAGCTGCTGCTTGATGCTTGCCTTCGGCATCTTTCTCACTGGATCGCGGAGCGGGTGCTGGAATCGGCCGAACTTCGCCGCGCCGAGGGACGGCTGGAGTTCCACGACCTTCTGGTGCTGGCGCGTGATCTGCTGCGGCGGGACGCGGCGGTTCGCGGGGACCTTCAGGAGCGGTTCGAGCGGCTGCTGCTGGACGAGTTCCAGGACACCGACCCGATCCAGATCGAGCTCGCGGTCCGCATCGCCGGCGGGGTCGAGGCCGACGCCGAGGACTGGCGCGACGTCGAGGTGCCCGAGGGCCGGTTGTTCGTGGTGGGCGACCCGAAGCAGTCCATCTACCGATTCCGGCGCGCCAACATCGCGACGTACCTCACCGCGCAGGACCTTCTCGGCGAGACCGTCGCCCTCACCACCAACTTCCGTACGGTGCCCCCGATCCTGACCTGGATCAACACCGTCTTCGCCACCCTGATCCAACCCCAGGAAGCGGCCCAGCCGGCGTACCAGTCCCTGTCGCCCCACCGCACCAACCCCACCTTGTC
Organism: Kribbella pratensis; assembly: GCF_004365355.1. GTDB lineage: Bacteria > Actinomycetota > Actinomycetes > Propionibacteriales > Kribbellaceae > Kribbella. The sequence continues at coordinate 3,332,410 of NZ_SODP01000001.1, forward strand.
CACCCAGCCGGGCGGTCCTGGGAGCTCGTCATCGGATCGTCCGGGTACGGGGCTTCGTCACCGAGGAGCCGACCGGCCCGCCGAACGCAGCCCTGCCGAGCCCAGCCCTGCCGAGCCCAGCGCCGTCAGGGCTAGCTCGGTCAAGCCCAACGCCATGAAGTCCGGCGCCGTCGAGCCCAGCCCAGTCAAGGGCGATCAGCTGTCCATGTTCGACGAGGGCGATGACGCCCCGACCCTCTTCGACGAGGACCCGACGCCCGCGCAGCCGGACGACAGCGAGCAGCTTGCCGACGTCGCGACCGTACTGCCGTTCCGTCGGCGCGACGACTCCGTGTCCGCCGACGTACCCGCGGGCCTGGCACCGGACCTGTCACCGGCCGTGTCATCAGGGCTGGCACCGGACCTGTCATCAGGCTTGTCACCGGAGGAGGACGACCCGTCCGCCGGCCCCGCCGTCACCATCCTCGGTCCGGAGCCACACGACGATCTCCCCCGCGCCCAAGCCTCCGTCCTCCGCGAACGCGAAGCCACCGACGTCGCGTCGGTCATCGAGCAGGCCCTGCGCGACGGCTGGCTGGTGTACGACGACCGTGCCGAAACCTGGCGTCCCGCAGAGGCCGGCGACATCGCCGTACTCGTCCCGGCCCGCACCTCCCTTCCGTTCCTGGAAGACGCTCTCGACCGCGCCGACATCCCGTACCGCGCCGAGGCCAGCTCCCTCGTCTACCAAACGGCCGAGGTCCGCAACCTGCTCGCCTGCGCCCGCGCGCTCGGCGATCCCAGCGACCAGCTCGCCCTCGTCACCACCCTGCGCTCGCCGCTGTTCGGCTGCGGCGACGACGACCTCTACACCTGGAAGCGCTCCGGCGGTTCGTTCACGCTGACCGCCCCCGTCCCCGACCAGCTGTTGACCCACCCGGTCGGCGACGCGATGGAATGGCTCCGCCGCACGCACTATGCCGCCCGCTGGCTCACCCCCAGCGAGGTTCTCGCCAAGATTGTCGCCGACCGCCGCATGCTCGAAGTCGCCGCGATCGGCCCGCGAGCCCGCGACGCCTGGCGCCGGATCCGGTTCGTCGTCGACCAGGCCCGCGCGTGGTCCGAGGTCGAGCACGGCGGCCTGCGTTCGTACCTCGCCTGGGCCGCGCACCAGGGCGAAGAAACCTCCCGCGTCGCCGAGGCCGTGCTCCCCGAGACCGACGCCGACGCCGTCCGCGTGATGACCATCCACGCCGCGAAGGGTCTCGAGTTCCCAATCGTCATCCTCTCCGGCATGACCGCGGCCCCGAACCGTCAGCGCGGCGTCCAGGTCCTGTGGCCGCCGGACGGTGGGTACGCCGTGAAGCTCAAGTCGTCGGTGCAGACCGAGGACTTCGACCTCGTGCAACCGGTCGATGAGCAGATGGACGACTTCGAACGCCGCCGCCTGCTGTACGTCGCCGCGACGCGCGCCCGCGACCACCTGATCGTCTCGCTGCACCGCTCGGGCAATCGCCGCCACTCCAGCAACGCCGAGCTGCTCGCATCAGCCGGCGGTGTCGAGGCGCCGCACTCGACCTTGTTCACCAGCCCACCTGTCCCCGACCGCGAACCGTCCGGCAGCCCCGACGTCACCCCGCCGATCTCTCGAACTGAGTGGGAGGCCCGAGCCTCCGCCGCCCAGGCCGCAAGTCGCGCCCGCTCCGCCCAGAGCGCCTCCGGTCTGGAGGGCACCGGCCCCGAGGTCGCGCTCGACGACATCGACCCCGGTACGGCGAAGGCCGCGCGCGACCTGGAGCTCCCGCCGTGGACCAAGGGACGCTACGGCACCGCGATCGGCCGCGCGGTCCACGCCGTACTGCAGGTCGTCGACCTCTCCACGGGCGCAGGCCTCGAATCCGCCGTCTCCGCGCAGTGCCTGGCTGAAGGCGTTCTCGAGTACGCCGATGTCGTGACCGCGCTCGTCCGATCGGCGCTGGCGTCCGACGTGGTGAAACGAGCCGCAGCCCGCGAGCACTGGCGCGAGTCGTATGTCGGCACGGTCCAGCCTGACGGCACTGTGCTCGAGGGTTTCGTCGACCTCATCTACCGCGAGGACGACGGCCGTCTCACCATCGTCGACTACAAGACGGACGCCATCCCCGCAGCGGCCCTGGACAGCCGAGTCGCCTATTACGCCCCACAGCTCCAGGCGTACTCGGCCATCCTGCCCAACACCGGACCGCCGATCCTGCTGTTCCTCAACCCCAGCGGGGCAATCGAGCGACAGGTGCCCTAGGCAACGAGACGGACGGCCAGCACCACGATCAGCACGGTCGATGCCAGCGCGGTCACCAACTTCCCGAGGTGACCAGTCAGCAGACGCCCCAGCAATGCCCCACCGCCGGCAAGCAACAGCTGCCAACTCGCTGACGCCGCAAACGCCGCGACGACGAACACAACCCGCTCACCGAACCCCGCGACACCCGACCCGCCCAGCACGAGAGCGGCGAAGTAGATCACTGTCCACGGGTTGAGCATCGTCATCCCGAGCATCCCGAAGTACGCCGTCCGTACGCCGACCGGCGTCTCCTGCTCGATCACAGCCATCCGCTGCACGCGATACCGCCGTACGGCCTTGACCGCACCCATCACCGCGAGCCCGATCAGCACGACAACAGACGTCCAACGCAAGGGTCCGACGACAGGCACCAGCAACGGGGCCAACGCCGTACCAGCGACTGCTGCGACCGCGGCGTACACGCCATCGGCCGAGGCGACCCCGAGCGCCGCGAACATTCCGATGCGCAACGAGGTCCGCGCAGTCAACACCACCAGGTAGGTCCCGACAGGCCCGACCGGCATGGCAACCCCATACCCAGCCAGAAGCCCCGCGACCACTACCCCGATCACAACTGACCGAGCGTCGACCCCAATCCATGACCCGCCTGCTGCTGAACCCGAGCCACCGCGGCCGCAGGTTCATTCAGCAACAGTCCAAAGATCGTAGTCATGCGCACATCATGAGCAGCCGCGCGTCAAGGCTCAACCGAATTAGCCGGCCGGATGTGCACCCCGGCTTGCGGCGATCTGCGCGGCGAGCTCGTCGTTGACGGGATACGGCCGCTCAGGTGGCAGCTCTGCCTCCGCCGCCTCCGGGGACACCTGCGCCAGGTCACGGATTCGTTGCATCTCCGCGGTGACGTCCTCCAGCCCGCTGATCCACTCGCCGACGTACCGGCGCACGGCCTCTCCTGACAGGCCGATCTGAATCGACCGGACCTCGGGGGTCGGGGTCAGCTTGATCGTCTGCTCCGGATCCCACTGGATCCGGACCGGTGCGGACTCCATCGCCTTCCGCCACGCGTCCTCGGACTCGTGGAACCCGGCCTCGTAGTACGACAGCGCCCCGTGCGCCAACGCCCACTCGAACCCCGCGCGCGTCAGGCGAACCCGCAACACTCGGGTCTGCCCAGGCTTGGTCCCCCACCCCGATCGGTACGCCATCCACAGGAACGACGGCTTGATCCACGTCATCCGTCCCATCCCGAACGGCTCGACGAACGTCCCCGCCGCCAAGGCCGGATCGGCGATCTCCGGCGGGTACGCCTGGTACACCGCAACCGTCTCGTCGTCGTACATCGCCCGGACCTGCCGGAACACCGCCGCCATGCCGCCGATCCTCGCATGCCTCCTCTCAGTGCGTGAGCTGTTACTGAGAGTCTATAGAGATTCAAGACTGCGGGGCCGGATGGTTACAGGTTGTGGATAACGGGAAGTGAGAGTGGCGTGCGGGGGGCCGTGGAGTCGCTACGATCTGCGGAAACAGTGTGTGAGGAACGTTCGAATGATGGTCCGCCCGCTGGCGGGTCTGCCACCACAAGTGTGAGGGTGTGGCTCATGAACATCGGTACCCGGAAGATCGTCGTCGACGAGGCGATCGCGCAGCTGCGGCTGTACGCCGAAACGAACGGCGCCGTGCTGCAGTACTACGACGGGCTGCCGGGGATGACCACCGTCGGTGGCTCCGACCCGAACCGGGTCACGCTCGAGGATCTCGGCCGGACGATGGTGATCGGCAGCGATCTGCGCGCGCTCGACATCCCGTGGCTGCTCGAGGTCGAGGCGGAGAAAGAGTTCGCCGCGATCCCGGTGGACGCGCGGCTGGAGGACGCGGAGCGGGGCAGCGCACTCTTCGAGGCGGCGATGGCGCTGGACGAGAAGTTCACCGGCCACCGCGGGTTCGGGCACGCCAAGAAGTCCAAGCTGCTGCACCTCAAGCGGCCATACCTCTTCCCCGTGACCGACAGCTTCATCCGGATGACCTACGGCTCAGCCTCGGCGGGATCGGAGTTCCTGTCCGCCGTCCGCGACGACCTGGTCAACCCGGCGAACGTCCGCGACTTCAAGTTGCTGCAGGTCCGGCTGATCGCGGAGCCGGCCACGAGCGCGGCCCGCCTGCTCGGCGAGGTGCCGACGCTCCGTCTGCTCGACATCCTCGCCTCATTGCTGGGCGAAGCGAAGTAACTGCTGGGTCAAGCGGAGTAGCTAGAGCACGCCGAGTCGCGCGAGCGGCTCGACCAGTTCGCGCTCTTCGTAGGACAGGTGCGAGAGCAGCGTGTCGTCGAGCAGGTCCACGGCGGCACGCAGTCCGTCGATGCTGCCTGACCCGTCAACCAGCGCGACGAGAGCCTTGTCGACACCTTCGAGTACGTCGTGGATGATCTTGTGCTCCTCCTGCAGCCGATCGACGACCGGGACCAGCTCCGGATCGGCGCGACGCAGGTGCGGGAAGAGTGAGGCGTCCTCGATCGAATGGTGTGTGGTGACGAGGCGGCAGTAGGACTCGCAGTACGTGCCGAGGGTCCAGTTGTTCTGTCGCATGGTCATCGTGTTGATCGCCGAACGCGCCGCACCGACGCCGAGCGTCCCTGCGGCGACCTGCTCGACCAGATCGCGCACTTGCTCGAGCTCAGCCCGCAGATGGTCGTGTACGTCGATCAGGTGCTGACCGGACTGCAGCTGGTACGGCGTGTAGGTTCGCGACGGGTCCTGCACCGGACCGGTCGGCCGCGCCGACTCGTCCAGCAGCTGGACTGCACTGCGCTTGACCGCCGGCGGTGGCGTCGGGACGACGCTGAAACCACCTGCGCCCTGAGAAACCGCCACAGGAGCAGCACTCCGGACGGCGTCGACCGGCAGCCGACGGGCAGCGTCGACCGCCTCACGAACGCCTGCTGCCACCTCAGCGAACCGCCGGATGTCGTCAGGGTCGTCGGACGCGAGGATGTACGTGCTCATCCCCTCCCCCAGCGTCAGCTCGGCGAGCTGGTCGATCCACAGCTCCTCCGGTCCCTGCAGGAACCCGCCGTTGCCACTGAAGCGACCGGAGACGTTGTACAGCCGCCGTACCGCAGAAGGATCGCGCCCGGCCTCCAGAGCGGCCTCGTCGATCAGTTTGTTCATAGCCGTCAGCTGATCCGGACCGGCGTACCCGCTGCTCGGCAGCCACCCGTCCGCGAGCCGCCCGGTGACCGCAAGCATCCGCGGCTTGTACGCACCCAGCCAGATCGACACGTCATGCGCGGGCTCCGGACCGCGCTTCGCGCCGGCCACCGTGTAGTGCTTCCCGGCCAGCCGGATACCGCCGCCGGTAGGTGTCCAGACCTCGCGGATGATCGCGATGGCCTCCTCCAGAGCGGTGATGCTCTGTCCGGTCGTCAGCCGCGGTCCGCCGTTCGCCGCGACCGCGTCCAGGAAGCCACCGGCACCGAGTCCGAGTTCAACTCGCCCACCGGTGATCAGGTCGAGCGTCGCGACACTGCGTGCGAGGACGACCGGGTGGCGCAGCGGGAGGTTGGCGACATTGGTGGTCACCTTGATGCGCTGCGTCTGAACCGCGACGACCGACAGCAAGGTCCACGCATCCATCAGGCGCGGCTGGTACGGGTGGTCCTGGAAGCTCACCAGGTCCAGGCCGACCTGCTCGGTCAGCTGGGCCAGCGCGATCACGCGATCCGGATTGTCGACCGCGGGGGTCAGGAACGTGCCGAAGACCAGCTCGTGGCCGTAGTCCATGGTTCACCTTCACCTGTCGAAGTTGGCTCGGGAGCAAAACTACTTCGGCAGACCAATAATCTCAACTACAGAACATCTACTGGCGGACGAGCAGGGCGAAGGCTTCGGCCGGGCTCAGGGTGGCCCCGCGCGCGTACGCCGTCTCGTAGGCTGCCTCGCCCAGGACACCGGCGGCGGCGACGGCCCGGTCGAGATCCTCGGTCTCGGTGGCGGCCATCAGGTAGTTCTTCGACGCCCGCGTGGCAGCCGCGCACCCCAGCAGGACAGCCGCCAGGGTCTTGTCCGGATGACAGGCGGCGATCCCCTCCAGCGCCCAGCACATGCCGCGCAGCGAGTCGAAGTCCACCGACACCTGGAAGGCTTCCGTGTGCAGCGCCAGCGCGTCCTCCGGGCGGCCCTGGAGTTCTCTGACGAACCCCAGCTCCTCCAACACGATCGACAGATAGAGGACCGACTCTTTCTGCAACCGCGCGGCGTCGATCAACGCCTGCAACCGTTCCGACGCCTCGTCCAGAGCTCCGGTACGACGTGCCGCGAAGCCGAGCACGAGCTCCGCCAGCGCCTGCGTCGCGCGCTGCCCTTGTTCGGTGGCCAGCCGCAGCGCACGCTCGCCGTACGTCCGGGCCGACTCGTAATCGGCCTGCCGGATCGACGTCCAGCCGAGCATGCCCAACGCGCTGGCGACCTCCGGCCAGAGTCCGAGTTCCTCAGCGGCCTGCACACCCTCCAGATGGAGCCGCTGGGCCTCGTCGAAGTCGCCGACGAGTTCCGCGTGCGCGCCGAACCAGCCCGTTGCCTGCAGCACACCCCACCGGTCCCCCAGCGCACGGAAGATCGTGATGCTCTCGCACGCACTGTCGTAGAGAGCCGGCAGATCCGCTCGTACATGTGCATGTTTCGCACGCGCAGCCAGCACGGCCGCGACACCCCACTGGTCCTCGTCGGCCTCGAACCTCTTCAACGCGCGGTCCAGCATCGCCTCGCACGTCGGAAGATCCCCGGCGTCACTGGCAGCATTGGCGATCCACCACAGCCCCATCGCGTCTGCAGCATCCACCCAGCGATCGCGCTCGACTGGAGCGTCAGGGTGACCGAGCAAGTACATGTACCCGGCCCGCCACGCTCCAGCCCGAGCAGAGCCCGGTACGGCCTCCAGAGACCGCAGGGCCTCGAGATGACGTCCACGCAGGAACCAGTACCAGGCCAGTGCATCAACAAGCCGTTCAGCCAGGTCCAGCTGCCCAGTGGCCACAGCTCGATCCAGTGCGGTCCGGAAGTTGGCGGAGTCATCGTCCAGCAGTTGTAGCCACCGACTCTGCTCGCCGCCGAACAGTCCAGGCCGCGCAGCCTCAGCCAGCGACACGTAGTACGAGAAGTGCCGCTGACGTGCGGACTCCAGCTCGCCTGCGGCTCGCAGCTTGTCGACGCAGTACGCCGCGACCGACTCGAGCAGCCGGAAGCGAGTCCCCTCGACCGGTACGACAAGCGACCGGTCGACCAATCGCACCAGCACATCCAGTACGTCGTCCTCGCCGCAGACAGCCGCCGCAGCTTCCGCAGTACAGCCGTCTGCGTGTACTGCGAGGCGCCGCAGGACGGACTGCTCGTCCGATGCGAGCAGCTCCCAGCTCCAGTCGATCATCGCGTGCAGTGTCTGCTGCCGCGGCGCAGCGCCCCGATGGCCTGTCGCCAGCAACCGGAACCGGTCGTCCAGCCGCGCAACGAGTCCACGTACGCCCAACGCTCGCACCCGCGTCGCAGCGAGCTCCAACGCCAACGGGATGCCATCCAGCCGGCGGCAGAGGACTGCAACGTCAGCCACGGTCTCGTCGGTCAGTGCGAACCCACGTGACGCTGCAGCAGCGCGCGTCGCAAACAGCTGCACCGCACTGCACTCACTTGCCTCCTCCAGGCGGAGCGAAGGCACCGGCACCTCCAGCGGTGGAACGCTCCACACGACCTCACCGGCCAGTCCGAGCGGCTCGCGACTCGTTGCCAGCACACGCAGTCCCGGAGCAGCGGCAAGCAGCCGGTCCGTCAACGCAGCAACGTCTTCGATCACCTGCTCGCAGTTGTCCAGGACCAGCAGGCGTGACCCCATCACTGCAGCCAGCCGGTCGACTGCGGACGAGCCGCTGGTGTCGCGGAGGTCCAGCGCGGCCTGCACAGCGTCGGTCAGCGAGTTGGCGACCGACAACGCATCAGGTGTGATGGCAGCCAGCTCGACCAGCACAACCCCGTCGGCGAACCGGAGTGCCGACGCAGCGGCCGCGGCCAGAGCTAGGCGGGTCTTGCCCACTCCACCGGGCCCGGTCAGGGTGACCAACCGCGAACTCGCCAGACTGGCGTCAACCTCAGCCACGGCATCATCGCGACCGATCAGCTCGCTCAACGCTGCCGGCAGGTTGTTGCGGGCGTGCGGCAGGTCCTGGGTGAGGATCGACTGCTGCAGAGCGACAAGCTCAGGGCTGGGGTCCAGACCGAGCTCATCGAGCAGCAGGTCGCGCAGCTCTGCATAGCTGTCCAGAGCCTCACTCTGACGGCCGGCGCGGTACAGCGCCTTCATATGCGCGGCTCGCAAGCCCTCGCGGAGTGGGTGCTCCTTGACCAGCGCTGCGAGATCGACAACGGGCAAGTCTGCCTGTTCGAGCACAGTCAGGCGGAGATCCGTCAGCCGAGCCACAGCTGTCTCCACAAAGGCGTTGTCCGCAAAGTCGGCGTACGCCGGACCGCGCCACAACGCCAGCGCCTCGTCGAGCGAACCTGCGGCGACCAGCTCAGCGAAACGCAGCGCGTCGCAGTTGGCGCTTGAGACCGACAGCGAATAGCCGGCCGGACCAGACTGCACCAGCGAGCGACTACCCGGCTCAGCGTCCTCAAAAGCCCGGCGTAGCTGGGACACCTTGGCAGACAGTGTCCCTGCCGGGTTACCCGGCACGTTGGAGCCCCACAGGTCGTCGATGAGCCGGTCCGCCGGCACCGGACGCCCCTCGTGGACGAGCAGGTCGGCCAGGAGCGCACGCACCTTGAGGCCCTGGATGACTACAGGCTCCCCTGCGTCTGTCCACGCCGTCACCGGTCCCAGCACCCCGAAACGCATGAGGGCACCCTATTCCGGCGTCGGCAGCAAGAACCGGAAAGAAACCGTAAACGCCTTCCGGCAGAGTCTGTGCCAGACGGAACCGGACGGAAGGGAGGCGGGAAATGCGACTGGCAGTGATCATCGGCAGCACCCGGCGTGGCCGGTTCGGCCCGACCGTGGCGGGCTGGCTGGCACACCAGGCGGCAAAGCAGTTCGAGGTCGATCTCCTCGACCTCGCCACCGTGGACCTCCCGACGACCCTGCCGGACACCGACGACGAGCCCCCGCCACAGGTCGCCGTACTGGCTCCGAGGTTGGCCGCGGCGGATGCGTTCGCGGTCGTCACCCCGGAGATCAACTGCAGCTTCCCGGCATCACTGAAGACCGCACTGGACTGGTACTACGAGGAATGGCACGCCAAGCCGGTCGCGATCGTCAGCTACGGCCGGGAGAGCGGCGGCTGCTACGCCACTGCTCAGCTGCGTCAGGTCTTCACCGAGCTCCAGGCCGTCACGATTCGCAACACCGTCGCACTGCCCTGCTACTGGGAGCAGTTCACCGCCGACGGCTGCTGGCCCAAGCCGTCCGCCGGCTACGAGGCGCAAGCCAAACTCATGCTCGACCAGCTCGTCTGGTGGGCCGAAGCACTCCGGGACGCCCGAGCCACGCGTCCGTACAAACACTGAAAGGAACAGACCCATGAGGAAGCTGATCGAAACCACGTTCGTCACGTTGAACGGCGTCATCGAGGAGCCGCAGCGCTGGAGCCCGCCGTACTGGGACGACGAGCACTCGGCGTACTCGCAAGGCCTGATGGAAGGCGTCGACGCACAGGTGCTCGGCCGCGTCACGTACGAAGGCTTCGCGGACGCGTGGATGCAGCGCGGCGGGGATCCTTTCACGGATCACTTCAACGCGATGCCGAAGTACGTCGCCACTCGCACACTGACCGACTGGAAGTGGAACGCGCAGCCGCTCGAAGGTGACGCGGCCGACGCCGTCCGCCGGCTGAAGGAGGAGGACGGCGGCAACCTGATCAAGTACGGCACCGGCTCGTTCTCGAAGACCCTGCTGGAGCACAAGCTCGTCGACGAGTACCACTTCTGGATCTTCCCGGTGGTGGCCGACGGCGCAAACATGTTCCGCGGCGACAACATCGACATCACCCACCTCGAACTGCTCGGTACGACGGCGTTCAAGTCCGGCATCGTCGTCCACAAGCTCGCTCCGAAGGCCTGAGCCGGCGTTCCCCACCGGCCCGCACACCGCGAAAGGTGTGCGGGCCGGACGCTTGCGTCCGATTGTCGTGGGTACCGGACGGTCCACGGGGGACGTAAGGCGGCGCTGGGGACCGTCTGCCCGGGGGTCTGCTCGATCGCTGCGCCCTGCGCGATCGCAGACCCGTTCAGCCAATCGCACTGGAGTTCTGATGGGTACCGTCCTGACCATCGTCATCATCGTCGTCGTGGTACTCGCGGCGGCCGCGCTGTTGTTCATGTACCAGCGCAGACGTTCCGGCGAGCTGCAGCAGCGGTTCGGCCCGGAGTACGAACGCACGCTCGAGGAGTCGGGTGACCGGCGCGGCGCGGAACGCGAACTGCGCAGCCGGGAACGCCGCGTGTCGCAGCTCGACATCACGCCGCTGAGCCGGGGATCCGCGGCCGCCTACGAGGTGGAGTGGGCCGAAATACGACAGAGCTTCGTGGATCGTCCGGCCGGTGCGGTCGCCGACGCGGATCGCCTTGTACTGCGGATGATGCGCGAGTCCGGCTACCCGGTCGACGACTTCGACCAGCGGGTCAACGACATCTCGGTCGACCACCCGGAGGTCGCGGCGCACTACCGCGACGCGCACCGGGTCGCCGTCGCCGACACCCGCGGTGAGGCCGGCACCGAAGACCTGCGCCAGGCGGTCACCGCCTACGGTCAGCTGGTTGACGCCTTGCTGCAGGACAGCACAGCCCGCCACAGCCGCCAGACGAACGCCGAGGAGCAAGCATGACCATGTCAGACGTGCCGAACGACCGCCGCTACGACACCGACCTCGACTCCGCCGCCGGCAACTCCGCCCTGGACGACCGCCGGATGCCTGACAACGACCGCCTCCGCGACGACCGCATGGCCGACAACCGCATGGCTGACGACCGGATGCCAGGGGACCAGATGGCCGATGACCGCATGGCCGGCGACCGGATGACCGAGGACCGTTTTGCTGACGACCGCGTCGGCGATGGCGCCCTAGCCGATGACCGCCTCGCTGATGACCGCGTGGTGGACCGGCCGGACGGCGGAATGACGGCCACGCCGGCGGCCGATGAGCCGTTGGTGGCCGAGGAAGCGGTGGTCGACTACCGGGCTCGCTGGGATGTCATCCAGCAAGGGTTCGTGGACGACCCGCGTAAGGCCGTCACCGAGGCCGACTCGCTGGTCGACGACGTGCTGAAGAACCTGGCGGACAGCTTCGACCGCCAGCGCCAGGGCCTCGAGCAGCAGTGGTCCGGCGGCGAGCCGTCGACCGAGGACCTGCGCTCGGCGCTCCAGCGCTACCGTGCGTTCTTCCAGCGCCTCCTGACTCTCTGACACGCTGGCAAGTTCGACAACGGCTCGGGGTGCGACCGGTACAACGACGTACCGGCCGCACCTCGTTAGTTGCCTAGGGCACGATGTTCTGGTTGAGGTGGAACACGTTGGCGGGGTCGTACTTGCGTTTGACCTCGGCCAGCCGGTCGTAGTTCTGCCGGTAGTTCTCCCGGATCCGGCCCTGGTCGTCCTCGGCCATGAAGTTGATGTACCCGCCGGCCTCGGAGTGCGGCGCCACGTCGTCGTAGTACGAACGCACCCACTCGATCCCGGCTTCGTTCTGCGCCGGGTCCGGCCACATGCCGGCGATCACCGTGGCGAAGTTCGCGTCGCGGTAGGCGAACGCGGTCGCGTCCGGTGTGACCCGGTGGCAGGCGCCGTTGATCGGATAGATGTGCACGGTCGAGTTCACCGCCGGGAGACCGGGCGCGTGCCGCAGGTGCGCCTGGATCGCCTCGTCGGTCAGCTCGGTGACGAAGTTCGCCTTCCAGTAGTGCTGCAGACCGGGCGGCACCAGCGCGTCGAATGCGCTGTTCAGGGCCGGGTACGGCATCGGTCCGACCATCTCGGCCATCACCGGCGCGAACTCGCGGAACTTCGAGATCTGCGCCTCGCCCTCGTCGAGGTCGCCGGCCCAGCAGCCGACGATCGCGGCGAACGGCTCGCCGTGCCGGTTCTCCGGGATGAACGGCAGCGGCGGCGCGATCTGGAACGCCGGGAACCCGCCCAACTGCTCCGGCGCGTCCTTGATCAGCTCCCGGAATCCCGTGAGTACGGCGGCCGCGTCGGACAGCTCGAAGAACATCGGGCCGCCGTAGATCGTCGACACCGGCGCGAGCCGGAACTCCAGGGCGGTCACGACGCCGAAGTTGCCGCCACCACCCCGAAGCGCCCAGAAGAGGTCGTCGTTCTCCTTCTCGCTCGCGATCAGGAACTTCCCGTCCGCGGTCACCACGTCGGCCGAGATCAGGTTGTCGCAGGACAACCCGAGGCCGCGGGCCAGGTACCCGATCCCGCCGCCGAGCGTCAGTCCGCCGACGCCGGTGGTCGAGATGATGCCGCCGGTCGTCGCCAGCCCGAACGCGTGCGTCGCCGCGTTGAAGTCGCCCCACGTCGCGCCGCCGCCGGCCCGTGCGGTCCGGGTCACCGGATCGACCCGTACGTTGCGCATCCCGCTCAGGTCGATGACGACACCGCCGTCGACCGTGCCGAAGCCCGGCACACTGTGTCCGCCGCCGCGCACCGCGAGCTCGAGCTCCTGGGTGCGGGCGTAGTCGATGGCCGTCATCACGTCGCCGGCGTTCTCACACCGGACGATCACCTGCGGCCGCTTGTCGTGCATCCAGTTGTTGACGCGGCGCGCCGCGTCGTACCCCTCGTCACCTACGGTGAAGACCTGTCCTCTGGTGCGTTCCCGCAGGTCGTCTATCGCACTCATGTCCGCTCCCCGAAACTGTCGCCTGTCCCAGATCGGCGCGCGCGTGCACCACACACACGCACACCGCGCAGACCGGTCGTCGCCGTCGAGTGCAGCGCGAATACATCTCCCCCAGAGAGCGTCTGAACCCCCGACGGGCACACCCGGCCCTCCCCCAGACCCCGCCCGTTCACCACGACCTTCCCAAGCCGGACGGGTTTCGTCAATCCCGTGCCAGTCCCGTGTCAAGGCGGGCCGGTTGGCTCCGACCACGGGGTAAACCATCACTTGGAGGACATCATGCGGAAGATCATGTACTACGTGCACCAGTCGCTCGACGGCTTCATCGAGGGCCCGAACGGTGAGTTCGACTGGGCGCAGCTCGGTCCGGAGCTCGGCGACTACTCGATGGGTCTGACCGACCGCGCCGACCTGTTCCTGTACGGACGGACGGTCTGGACCATGATGTCGTCGTACTGGCCGAACGCCGAGTCGATGAACCCGGACGAGCACGCGATCCAGTTCGCACCGGTCTGGCGCAGTACGCCGAAGGTCGTGCTGTCGACGACGCTGGAGAGCGCCGACTGGGACACCCGGATCGTGCGGTCGGCCGAGGAGATCAGGGCGATCAAGGAGGAGCCGGGCAAGGACATTCTGCTGACCGGTAGCGCGAGCGTGGCCGCGGCGCTGACCGAGCTAGAGTTGCTCGACGAGTACCACGTGATCGTGCACCCGGTGATCCTCGGCGGCGGCAAGCCCGTCTACCAGCCCACCGAACGCCGCAACCTCCGCCTCGCGGAGACCCGCTCGTTCGACAACCGCACCGTGCTGCTGCGTCACGACCTCGTCTGAGGCAGCGTGCTGAGAAGGCGTGCTTCGGCCTGTTCGAGGTGGTGTGCGAGGTGGTCGGCGGCAGCGGCGGGGTCACCGGCCGCGATGGCTTCCAGTACGGCGGCGTGCTCCGAGGCGACCGTCGACGGATCAACCTTCCGGTGGGCCTTGTACTGGCCCATCGACAGGTGGACCTCGCCGATGATCAGCTCGTGCATCCGGGACAGGCGCCGGCTCCCGACCGCGGCGACGAGGGCGGTGTGGAACGAGATGTCCGCGTCGACCTGGTTCTCGAACAGGCGGTCGCGGGCGGCGTACTCGATCGCGACCTGGGCCCGCGCCGCGTCGGCCGGCACCTCGCCGGTCGCGGCGAGCGCGGAGACCGCGGCCTTCTCGATCGTGATCCGGCTGAAGAACAGGTCCCGGATCTCGGCCTCGTCGAGCACCGGGACGACCGCGGTCTTGTGCGCCGTACGCCGCAGCAGCCCGACCCCGGTGAGCCGCTCGAGTGCTGCCTTGGCGGTCGGCCGGGCCACGTTGTACTCCGTGGCCAGCCGGACCTCCGTCAGCTTCTCCCCCTGCGGGATCTCACCGTTCACGATGCGCTTGCGGATCGACTCGTAGAGTGCGTCGGTCAGCGACGACGGCCCGAGCTCCAGATGCGCTTCGCTACTCACGACACCCCTCAATACCCGTGGATCTTGTCGACTACATTGTGCAACGGATCGCCGGCGACGAACCGGCGGATGTTGTCGGCAACGATCTCGCGCGAGCGACGGAGATTGCCGTCGCTGGTGGCGCCGTTGTGTGGCGTGACGACGACGTTCGGCAGCGACCAGAACGGGCTCTCCGGCGGCAACGGCTCCACGCCGTGCGCATCCAGGCCGGCGCCCGCGATCTGCCCTGTCCGCAGGGCGTCCAGCAGCGCGTCGTCGTCCGCGATCCCGCCGCGCGAGATACAGATGAAGTACGCCGACGGCTTCATCCGCGCGAACGCGTCCCGGTCGAACACCCCGGCGGTCGCCGGCGTCCGCGGCACCGTCACGACCACGAAGTCGGACTCCGCCAGTAGCCGGTCGAGATCGCACAGCTCGTCGACGTACGGCGACGGCTGGTCCGGGCGCCGTCGTACGCCGAGCGTCCGCATGTGGAACGCCTTCGCCTTCTGCGCAAGATCGATGCCCGAGTTGCCGAGGCCGTAGATACCGACGGTCCGCCCGGCCAGTTCGGCGTGCCGGTAGTGGTCCCAGCGGTGCTCGGCCTGCGCCCGCATCCACCGCGGTACGTCGCGGCTCAGCATGAGCATCAGCAACATCGAGTGCTCGGCCAGCGGGATCCCGCCGTTCCCGGCGCTCGACGTCAGGACGACCGGCGAGGACCGCATCTCCGGCGTGAGATCGGAGTCCACACCGGCTGACGGGCTGTGCACCCAGCGCAGCTTCGGCGCCTTCGCCAGCACGTCCGGCGACACGTGCCCGACCACCGCTTCCATCTCGCCGAAGACGTCGGCCGCATCGTCGAGCGAGTCGACGAACCGCACCTGGGTGCCCGCGGCCGCTTCGACGTACGCCGGTGATTCCTTGCCAACAACAACGATCATGAGGTGAGTCCTGTCGTCATCACGGACGGTCCCAGCGCAACGTCCGGTACAGCGCGGAGTGGTCCAGCTCGCCGTCGCCGTTCGCGACCGCGGCGTTCATCAACTGTTGCGTCATCGCAGTATTGGGCAGAGCGAGATCGAGCTCGGCCGCGGCCTGGATCGCCAGGCCGAGATCCTTACGGTGCAGGCGGATCCGGAACCCGGGCTCGAAGGTCTCCTCGACCATCCGCTCGCCGTGCACCTCGAGGATCCGCGAGCTCGCGAAGCCGCCCATCAGCGCCTGGCGGACGACGGCCGGATCCGCGCCCGCCCGTTCCGCGAACAGCAGCCCCTCGGCCACCGCTTCGATGGTCAGCCCAACGATGATCTGGTTCGCGACCTTCGCGGTCTGCCCCGCGCCGGCGCCGCCGATCAACGTGATGTTCTTCCCGAGTACGTCGAAGATCGGCCGCGCCCGCTCGAACACCTCGGGCCGCCCGCCGACCATGATCGTCAGCGTCCCGTCCCGGGCGCCGAGCTCGCCGCCCGACACCGGCGCGTCGAGGTACGCGCAGCCGAGCTTCTCGATCAGCTCCGCGAACCCGATCGTCGCGGTCGGCGAAATCGAACTCATGTCGATCACCAACGAACCCGCCTGCAGGCCCTCGGCCACCCCGGCCGGCGCGAACAGGACCGACTCGACATCAGGGGTGTCGGGCACCATCAGGATCACGATTTCGGACCGCTCGGCCACCTCCTTCGCCGAACCGCACACGAACGCATCGACGTCGGTCCGCCCGCGGTACACCGAGAGCTCGTGGCCCGCAGCAATCAAATTGTCGACCATCGGACGACCCATGACGCCGAGGCCGATGAACCCGATCCTCATACCTCACTCCAATCCACGTGCACGACTTCGAGTAGTCCCACAGTCGGGATCACGACTTCCACCCGGCCGCCGACCACGGTCGGCTTCACGTCCGTCCCGGCCACCAGCAGCCGGACCTTCACCCGATCCGTGGGTACGGCGATCGACACGGTCTGCGGCGGCAACGGCAAGGTCTGCCGGATCGGTCCACGCATCGCCATCGGGTTCGTAAGGTTGACGAGGGCAACGGCCGCGCCGGCATCACCCTTGTAGACGGCAACATCTACCAGCCCAGCGCCATCGACCCGCACGTCCGGCGTCTTCCCGAGCGCCCACGAGACGGCGTTCGCGATCAGCCGCCCGTGGTCGGACTGCAGCGCCTCCCAGAACAGCGCACCGAGGTTGAACGCGAAGTACACCGTCCGGCCACCGGCGGCGTTCTCCGTGCAGACCACCGCGGGGTTGTCCGGAGCCTCCCGCTGATAGACCTCCTCCATCGGCAGATCCGGGAAGTCCGGAATGAACCGGAACGGCGCCACCGCGCCCGACTCGACGCCGATGATGTGGGACCCGCCAATGATCCGGTTCGCACCCTCGAACCCGGCGTTCAGCGGGTGCGCATCCATCAACGCGATGTAGTTGTTCTGCACCGGCCGGCTCTTGCCGGTCAGCCGGACCGCGAGTACGTCGGCAAGCCCGAAGTCGGAGCGAGCCGCCCCGTGCTCGTCGTACAACGAGCTTTGGTACGCCGCCACGAGCGACCCGCCGCCCTCGACGTACGCGCGCAACATCGCACACTGCTCGTCGCTCAACTGTTCCGCATTCGGGAGTACGACGACCTTGAACGCACGCAGCCGGTCCAGCGTCATGACCTGGTCGGAGACGAACTCGAACGGGATCCGTGCCTCGACCAGCGCCTGGTAGAAGCCGTCCTCGTGATCGTTGTCCCCGGCCCGCAATTGCCCGCTCCGGCTCGCGTCGAGCAACGCGACCTCGGCGGTGATCCGCAGGTCACGCAGGACTGGTTCGACCGTCGCGTGCAGGTTGAACGCCTCGACAACCGGCTGGACCCAGCGCTGGTCCTGGATGGTCGCGTTGAATTTCGTGAACCACGGCAGGGCACCCTGCGCGAACCCGTCGACGATCCAGGTCTTCGTCTCCTCGGTGGGGGCGACCGAGTCCTTCCACCGGTATTTGTGTTCCGGCCCGACCGAGGTGATCAGCTGCACCGGCCGGTCCGGGTACACCCCGCGGTTGCGCTTGCCGCTCCGGCCGGCGGCCCACGGCGCCTCGATCCCGTGCCGCCCTTGTTTGTCGACGATGAACAGCGGCGAGACTGGTTCGACCAGATCGCGGGCCAGGTCGCGCGCCGCGAGCGCGCCCAGGTTGGGCACGAATCGCGCGTGCGACCGGAGATCCCGGACGGCCTGGTCCCAGATCCCGACCAACTCACCCAATCGCCTGTGCCGCCACGCGACGTACTCCGGCCAGCCGTCGCCATGCTCCTCGACCGGCAACTCGAGACCGCACTCGTCGCGGAACGACTTGCGCGCGCCCTCGCTGTAGGAGATCCCGGCGTACCCCTCCCAGCGATTCGCGAAGACCGCGTCCACGTCGTACTCGCGGACGATCTCGCGGATCACCTCGGTGAGGAATTCCCGGTGGTACGACGTGAACGCGCAGGTCAGCCAGACGCCTGGGTACGCCCAATGCTCGATCGGATTGCCGGCCCGGTCCCTGGCCAGCCATTCGGGGTGGGCCTCGGCTGCGTCGGCGTGGATCGCGTGCGGGTCGACGCGTGCCATGACGGTCATGCCGAGACCGCGGGCGCCGTCGACGAGCGTGCCGAACGGGTCGGTGTCGGCGAGGTATCTGCTGCGGTAGTGGTACTCGAGCTGTGTGGGGTAGTAGGCGATGTACCCGCCGGCGCTGATGCAGGTCGCGTTCGACTTGCTGTCGCGCATCAGGCGCAGCCAGAAGTCCGCGTCGAAGTGGGCTGGATCGTCCTCGGCCAACGTGATCTGGGCCCAGCGGGTCGCGGTCCGAGGCCAGGCATCCATAGGACGAAATTGTTAGACAAGAATGCACGACTGGCAAGTGCTGGTGTTAGCCTGCGAGACATGGAGTATCGCGGGCACGAGCTGAGCGCGAACGTATCGATGCTGTTCACCGAGCTGCCGTATCCGGAGCGGTTCGCCGCGGCCGCAACGGCCGGCTTTCGGGTCGTGGAGTCCTGGTGGCCGTTCGCGGTACCCGATCCGTCGGCGAGCGAGATCGACGACTTCGTGCGGCTCGTTTCCGCGAGCGGTGTCTCGCTGGGGGCGTTGAACTTCTACGGCGGGGACATCGCGGGCGGCGAGCGTGGGGTCGCGTCGCATCCGGATCGGCAGGAGCAGCTCGCGGCCAACGTGTCGGCGATGGTCGGCATCGCCGAGCGAACCGGATGCCGGTTGTTCAACCTGCTCTACGGCCAGCTCGACGACCGCTGGTCCCCGGACGAGCAGGCGAAGACGGCCTTGGATGCCATCCGTTCTGCGGCTGCGGATGTCGGCGCTGTGGGCGGGACGGTGTTGATCGAGCCGCTGGCCGAGGGCCTGAACGGCCGCTATCCGCTGCTCACCGCGGACGACGTACTTCGAGTGATTGCCGCAGTGCAGGATGTCGACAATCTGTCGATGCTGTTCGACACCTTCCATCTGGGCAGCAACGGCGTCGATCTACTCGCCACGGCGGCCTCGGTGCCCGTCGCTCACATCCAGCTCGCCGACAGCCCGGGCCGTGGCGAACCCGGATCCGGATCGCTACCGATCGCCGCGACGCTCGATGCGTTGAAGGCGACCGGCTACCAGGGCGTCGCGGCCTGCGAGTACAAGCCGACGACGGACACTCTCACCAGTCTGGCGTGGCTCGACTAGCGGCCTGCGTCAGCGCATCCACAACCGCTGCTACCGCAGGCGTTCTGGTACGCCGGGTCAGCAGGAAGACCGCTCGTCCGACAGCGCCTTCGGCGGGCAGCCGTACGGCGACACCCGGCGCGCCCTGGCCGATCACCAGATCCGGGAGCAGGGCGCCGGCACCCGTCGTACGGACGAGTTCGAGCAGGATCAGGAAGTCGTCGGAGCTGTAGCGCAGATCGGGCTCGAACCCGCCGAGCTCGCGGCACACGCGGACGTGCATCTCGCGATGACCTGTCCCTGGTTGGCAAGCCGCCCACGGCAGGTCGGCGAGCTCAGCGATCGGGACCCGCTGGGCCGCGGCCGACGGATGGTCTTCGGGGAGGACGACGAGGATGTGTTCGCGGAGCAGGTGCTCGCGCTGGAGATCCGTGTGGACGGCGCGCGGCTGGCCGTCGTACTCATCGCCGACCATCACGTCCAGTTGCTGCAGCCGGAGCGCGGGCGCGGCCTGTTCGACCTCGATCTCGGCGGCCTCGACGCGAATGTCCGGGTACGTGGCGGCGAGGCTGCGGATCGCCGGCGCGACGATGCGGATGAAGGCGAACTGGAACGCCCCGATCCGAACGATCCCGGCGACTCGACCCGCGGCAACTGCGGCCAACTCGGCCTCAGCCGCCTCGACGCCATCGAGCAGCGTGGTCGCGTGCCGGACCAGGACCTGACCCGCGGCGGTGAGCCTCACGTTGCGGCCGACCCGTTCGAGCAAGGGCGTGCCGGCCTCGCGCTCCAGGACGGCCAACTGTTGGGAGATCGCGCTGGGTGAGTACCCGAGCGCCCGGGCCGCTCCGTGAACCGTGCCGCGCCCGTGGACCTCGCGCAGCAGGCGCAGCCGGTGCAGATCGATCATTCGTTCAGCTTAGCTTCACGATGCTGTCCGCGAAGCCGCGATGGACGTGAACGGTCTACTGGTCGGACCATCGATGTCGTGGGACGCCTCTTCTGTCTTCTTTCCGCCGCCGCCTTCGGAGTCGTGGCCGTGTTCGGCAAGCTCGCGTACGACGCGGGCGTATCCGTCGATGCGCTGTTGCTCGTCCGGTTCGGCCTGGCCGGCGGGCTGCTGCTGATCGTCGCGCTCGCCCGCGGTTCACTGCGCAACCTGCCGCGCCGGGCAGCGCTGACCGGATTGGGCATGGGTGTGTTCGGCTATGCAGCGCAGTCCGGTCTGTACTTCTCTGCGCTCGCCCGACTCGATGCGTCACTGGTCGCCCTGATCCTGTACCTGTACCCGATCCTGGTCATGGTCGCGGCGATCGCGCTGCGACGGGAGCAGGCATCCCGCCGGCGCGTGTGGGCGTTGGCGATCGCGTTGATCGGGATCGGGTTGGTGCTGAGCGGAGCGCTTTCCGGGCAGTTCGACCTGCTGGGTGTGCTGCTGGCGTTGGGTGCACCCATCGTCTACACCGGGTACATCCTCGTCGGCGATTCGCTGACGGCCGACGTACCGCCGCTGGCGTTGACTGCGCTGGTGTGCATAGGGGCCTTCGGCACCTTTCTTGTTCTCGGACTTTTCCGGGGCATCGAGCTGAACTTCGCGCCCATCGGCTGGCTGTGGCTGGCGGCGGTGGCGTTGATCAGCACGGTCGCGGCGATCCTGCTGTTCTTCGCCGGGATGGCGCGGGTCGGTCCGTCGGTCGCGTCGATCCTGTCGATCTTCGAGCCGGTGGTGACGGTTGCTGCGGCGGCTGTGGTGTTCGGTGAACAGCTCAGCGCTACCCAATGGATCGGCGGGGCGTTGGTGCTCTCCGCCGTACTCATCGTGCAGTGGCGACCGCGATCGTTGCTTTCGCGGACCTCACCGGAGGCGGCGGTATGAGCCGGATCTTCAAACGGCGCGGGGCTTGATCGCGCTCACTGCGTACATCGTCAGTGACATGTGGAACGCGCCGCGATCGGCTGCTTCGCCAAGGGTTTGTGCGAAGGCTTCGGCCTCTTCGGCCGTGATGACGCCGGCCTGCAGCGAGGTCAGGTGCATCATGCCGACGAACCCTTGCCGGGCGCCTTCCTGTGGCTCGAGCCACGTCGCTGCGGTCTCCCCGGTGATCTCGAGGCCGGCCTCGGCGAGTAGGCCGCGAAGTTGGCGGCCGGAGTACGGGTTCGCGGATTCGCGGAGGAAGTAGCCGACCATCCGCTGCAGTACGTCGGGATCCGCCGGGTGGATGATCGCCGTACCCCAGTCCGTGTCGATGAGCACGATCCGGCCGCCAGGCCGCAGTACTCGTGCCATCTCTTCCACGACCGCGGCGGGATCGTCGACGTGTTGGAGGACTCGCTCCGAGCGCAGTACGTCGACAGACTCGTCCTCGAAGGGCAGCGCCTCGGCGTGACCGTCGACGTACTCGACGTCCGCGCCGGCCGCCCGGCGTACCGCCTCGGCTCGCAGACCAGGACTCGGCTCAACCCCGACTGCTCTGGCGCCCAGCTCGTGGAGCGCGACCACGTCCTCGCCGGTCCCCGAGCCGACGTCGACCGCCGTCTCCCCCGCGGTCGGCGCGAGCTGGTCGAGTGCCCACGCTTTCAACGTGCGTACGGCGGGCCGGCCAGCCATCTGGTCCAGCACGAACGCCTGCCGGTCGATGTTCTGGTCGGCCACGTGCGCGGCCCGGAAACTGCCGCGCTCGGTGACGAACCCGCCCCGCCCGGCGCTTCGGAATCGGTCATACTGATCTCCCCCTTCAGTAGGCCGAGCGTAGCGCCGGCCGGGGCCGGTCTCATGGCAGCGGCTGCCACTCGTCGTCGCGCATCCGGAGAATCGCCCACCCCACCGCGGCGAATCCGGCGGCCTCCAGACCCCAGCCGACCAGGTCGAGCGTGTGGCTGCTGACGATGACCGCGGCCACGAAGTGGATCGGCTGCGAGACGAGCACGGCGATCGCGGCCCAACGCGGCCCGACGTGGGAGCGCCACATCGCGATGCCGAGCAGGATCGTGCCGAACACGTGACCGATCACGAAGACGAACCCGGCCAGGTTCATCGAGCCGTGGGTGACGTCGGCGGCCTTCGCGATCGACGCCGGATCGAGCCCCGCCGTACCCGCGGACCAGGTGAACACATCGCTCGCCGCGGTCCAGGGCAGGGACAGGTACCCCGCGATCATCAAGACGACCGCGACCGCGGTCAGCCACGGCGTACTGCGGCGCGTCAGCCGGCCGACGAAGTACACGCCGGGTACCAGGGTCAGGAACGCGATGTAGCCGAGCCACAGCACGAACGAACTGCGATCGAGATTGCCGACAATCTTGTTGACGATGGTCGGCACGTCGTCGGTCGTGTTGTAGGGCAGGAAATACCGCAGCAACGCCACCGCTGCTGGGCCGATCGGAAGGATCAGGGCGGCCGTCCATCGCCACAGCGGGCGGATGTCTGCGTGCGTCGTAGGCGTCGCCTTTTGCATCGGGATCTGCGTCATCGCGCACCTGCCAGCTCACGCCGCGGCAGCAGCACCGCAACCACACCGACGATCGTCGCCGCGACTCCGACACCGGCCGCGACGACCGCGGCAGCGGGGACGTCGGAGGCGAAGAACGCCGGCACCGCCAGCAGCGCGGACGCGATCCGCAGGGTGATCAGTGGAGCGAGCGCCCACCGCTTCCCGCGCCACGCCAGTACCACCAGCACCAGGCTGAGCAGCCCGATCACGGCTGAACCGATCGCGATGCTCATCGGCGGGTGATCACCGTCCGTCGTCAACGGAGTGGCCAGATCCGCCACGCCGAGCAGTCCGAGCAGAACCAACCCGAACTTGTTCATCTCAGTACCCCCTCATCAGGTGTTTCCGACTGCTCAACCGTCGCTTGCCGTGTGGGGGTCAGGCCTGGGCGTGCGCTCCCTGCTGCTCAGGCGGCTCCCCGCTCCGACCGGGATTCCGATCCCGAGACGCCGGGAACGCTTTTGGCGCACACTTCGGGTATGACCACCACCGCAGCGAGCCGAAGGGGTCTCGTCGGCCTGCTCGCCGGCTTCGTGGTCGCCGAGGTCGCGGTCGCCGTCGGCTACCTCCTCGCGATCGGCTGGGGCTGGCACGAGCTGGTCGACTCGTTCATGGTGACGAACGGTCTGATGGCCTTGACCTTCGGCCTCTGCGGCGCCGTCATCGCGTGGCACCGGCCGTCCAACCCGATCGGCTGGCTCTTCCTCGCGGACGGGATCGGCCATGCGACGACGCCGCTCGGAGGTGCGTTCGCGCAGTACCTCGCCGACAACGGCGCCTCGGTCGCCGCGCAGCGTGTGCTCGTCACGATCTCGATCGCCGCGTGGCCGTGGTCGATCGGGCTCTTCCTGCCGCTGGCGCTCCTGCTGTTCCCGACCGGCCGCCTCTTGTCGCCGCGCTGGCGGTGGGCGGCCATCGGTGTGGTGGCGACCGCCCCGCTCTTCGTGCTGGAGATGGTCGGCAGCGGCGATCCCATCTCGCCCGGCCTTCCGCACGGTTACCTCGCGATCCCGTCGTACGACTCGCTGCAACCGCTGTGGACGGCGACCGAGCTCCGCAACCTGGTCGCGATCCTGCTGGCGATCGTCTGCCTGACGATCCGCTATCGGCGCGCCGACGAAAAGGGCCGACGGCAACTCTTGTGGTTGCTGCTGGCATCGGTGATCGCGATCCTGTTCGTGACGCCGTGGGCGTTGGTCGCGGGCACACCGATCCTTGTGCTGCTGGCGATTCCGCTGATCCCGATCTCGGTGGCGGTGGCAATCGTTCGCTACCAGTTGCTCGACATCCGCCTGGTGATCTCGCGGGCGCTGACCTGGGGACTCTTGTCGTTGGTTGCCATCGGCATCTACGCGGTGCTGGTGGCGCTGCTCGACTCGCTGATCGCCTCCCAGGTCGGACGATCCGCTGCGGTCACGGTCTTCGTCGCGCTGATCATCGCGCCTGTCCTGCCCCGATTGCAGCAGCTCGTCGATCGAGCGCTGTACGGCGATCGGCACGACCCGGCGCGGGTCGCATCTCGCGTCGGGGAGCAGTTGTCCGCAGGGCTGCCCGGTGTCGTCGCCGCGATCCGCTCCGCGCTCCGTCTTCCGTACGCCGCGTTGATCGTCGACGGCGAGGTGATCGCCGTCGACGGCACGCCGGGAGCCGTCGTACCACTGGAGCTTTCGTACGGCGGTGAGGTTGTCGGGTCGCTCGCTATCGGGATGCGATCGGGTGAGTCCGCGCTGTCGTCGGCGGACCGCAGCGTGCTCGGGCTGGTCGCCGTACCCCTTGCTGTTGCCGTGCACGCGACCCGCCTGTCCGCCGAACTCCAGTCCTCCCGCGAGAAGCTGATCTCCGCCCGCGAAGAAGAACGCCGCCGCCTCCGCCGCGACCTCCACGACGGCCTAGGCCCCACCCTCACCGGCATAGCCTTCTCGGCCGACGCCGTAGCCAACCTCATAACCCCCGCCACCTCCCCCGACGCCTCGCAGACCACCAGCGGTGCATCGCAGGCTGTTGAGCTTCTGACGAGGTTGCGGGGCGACATCCGGACCGCGATCGGCGACATCCGTCGGCTTGTGGACGATCTGCGGCCGCCCGCGTTGGATGAGCTCGGTCTGGTTGGGGCGTTGCGGCAGCGGGCCGATCAGTTGTCGTTCCGTGCTGATGGCGCCACGATTCAGGTCGCGGTCTCCGCCAACGGGTTGCCGACGTTGCCGGCTGCGCTGGAAGTCGCGGCGTACCGCATCGCGACCGAGGCGCTCACGAACGTCGTCCGGCACTCGCGCGCGACGTCCGCAGTACTCGCGCTCCGCTGCGGCAGCGAGCTCGAGATCGAGGTGACCGACGACGGCCCACCGAACGGCGCCTGGCGCCCCGGCGTCGGCCTCCAGGCAATGCGCGAACGCGCCGCCGAACTCGGAGGCACCTTCAAGGCCGGCCCAACACCGACCGGCGGCCTGGTTCGCGCCTGTTTCCCCCTCGCCACGACAGCCACGACGACGCCCATCCCCCGCCGAGAAAGGCGCGAGATGCCCGAGCCCGAGGCTCCGACCGCCCCGACGACCTCCCCGCTGGAGCCGCGATGACCATCCGCGTCGTGCTGGCCGACGATCATCCAGTGGTCCGGGCCGGCCTGGCAGCACTCCTGACCTCGCTCCCCGGCATCGAGGTAGTCGGCGTCGCGTCCACCGGTCGCGAGGCCGTCCGCGAGGTCATCACGAGCCGCCCCGATGTCGCCGTGCTCGACCTCCAGATGCCCGACCTCGACGGCTTCGCCGCCACCCGCGAGCTAGCACGATCTGCGCCGGACACCGCCGTACTCGTCCTCACCATGTTCGAGGACGACGACTCTGTCTTCGCCGCCATGCGCGCCGGCGCCCGCGGCTACCTGGTCAAAGGCGCCGAACAAGAAGAAATCGCCCGAGCCATCCGCGCCGTCGCCGCCGGCGAAGCCATCTTCGGCCCCGGCGTAGCCCGCCGCGTCCTCACCTTCTTCTCCGCCCCGCCACCCGCCGCCGACCCGTTCCCCGAACTCACCACCCGCGAGCGCCAGATCCTCGACCTGATCGCCGCCGGCCTCTCCAACCCCGCCATCGCCGACCGCCTGAACCTCGCCTCCAAGACCGTCGCCAACAACGTCTCCACCATCTTCACCAAACTAGGCATAGCCGACCGCTCCACCGCCATCATCCAGGCGAGGAACGCTGGGCTGGGGGTCGAGGAATCGCGTTGAGGTAGCGGTTGC
The DNA here is from genome assembly GCF_004365355.1 of Kribbella pratensis. Classification (GTDB taxonomy): domain Bacteria; phylum Actinomycetota; class Actinomycetes; order Propionibacteriales; family Kribbellaceae; genus Kribbella. Next base: position 3,358,420 of record NZ_SODP01000001.1, read on the forward strand.
CGATGGTTTGGAGGTGGGTGAGGAGTTCGGGTGGGCCGTCGACGTGGAAGTCGAGGCCGAGCATGCCGATGTAGACGGCGACGATTTCGAGGGAGTCGGCGCCGGTGACGAGGACGCAGGTGTTGTCGTCGATGGATTCGACGATGCCTACGGCGGCGTGGATGCGGGACAGGACTTCCTGGGCGGGAGCGTCGACGGTGATGCGGGCGTGGACCTTCCAGCCGGTGGTCGCGACGTCGCGCAGTACGAAGTCGGTGTAGTCCTCGTCGGCGATCGGGCGCGGCTGGTACTTGCGACCTGTTGCCATCCGCAACGTTATCCAGTCGACCCGGTAGGTCCGCCAGACCGACTGCTCGTCCCGCGCGACGAGGTACCAGTAGCGCTGCCAGCTCACCAGACGGTAAGGCTCGACGAGAATCGGCAGGTCCTGCACGACACCGGATCCTGCCCCGCGGGTCGGACTCCCCGCAGCGACGGCGTAGTCGAACCGCAGGTAGTGCTCGTCGCGGATGCAGGCTGCGATCGTCGCGAGCACGGCGGGATCGATCTCAGGGTCGGCCACGTTGGAACCCGTGTTGTCGGGCCCCTTCTCCATCGCTCGGTGGATCGCGGTGACCTGGCGCTGGAGACGGTGCGGGAGGACCTGCTCAAGTTTGGTCAGCGCGCGCGTACTGCTCTCCGCCATCCCCATCACGCCGGCGCCGGTGCGCAGGCCCACCGCGACGGCGACCGCCTCCTCGTCGTCGAGCAGCAGCGGCGGAAGCTTCGCACCGACACCGAGCTGGTAGTGCCCGGCCGGGCCACGGGTCGCATCCACCGGGTACCCGAGCTCGCGGAGCCGGTCGATGTCGTTTCGGATCGTCCGGGTCGTGACCTCGAGCCGCTCGGCCAGCTCCGTGCCGGTCCAAGCCGGCTTCGTCTGCAGCAACGCCAGCAGGGACAACAGCCGCTGCGAAGTCTCGAGCAAAATCATCTCCCAATTAGGAATCTAATGTTCCTATACGGATTCTACGGTAAACCCATGAGCACAAACGAGAGCATCCAGTCCTTCACCGTCAAGATCGACCAGGCCGACCTGGACGATCTGCAGGCCCGCCTCGCGCGGACCCGGCTGCCCGAGCCTGCTCCCGGCGACGACTGGGACCTCGGCACCCCGAACCACTACCTCCGCGAGATGGTCGACCACTGGCAGAACACGTTCGACTGGCGTGAGCAGGAAGCGCGGATGAACGAGTTCCCGCACTACCTGACCGAGATCGACGGCCAGACCGTCCACTTCATCCACGTGCCGTCCGCCGTCGAGGGCGCGACGCCGCTGCTCCTGCTGCACACCTACCCCGGCTCGTTCGTCGACTTTCTCGACATGATCGGCCCGCTGACCGACCCCGCGGCGTACGGCGGATCGGACGCGGACGCCTTCTCCGTGGTGGTCCCGTCGATGCCGGGCTTCGCCTTCAGTACGCCGCTCGTCGACCGCGGCTGGACGATGGCGCGGGTGGCGAGGACGTACGACACGCTGATGCGACGGCTCGGCTACGAGTCGTACGGCGCGCACGGGTCCGACGGCGGCGCGATGATCTCGCGCGAGCTCGGCGTACTGAACCCGGAAGGTTTCCTCGGCCTGCACGTCCTGCAGCTGTTCTCGTTCCCGTCGGGCGACCCGGCCGAGTTCGAGAAGTTCACGCCGGCGGACTACGCGGCGCTCGAGCACCTGAAGTGGTTCCAGTCGGTCGGCGGGTACAACGCGATCAACTCGACCCGCCCGCAGACCGTTGCCGTCGGCATCTCCGACTCACCCGTCGGCCAACTGGCCTGGAACGAGCTGTTCAACAACTTCGGCAACGGCACCAGCCTGGTCAGCCGCGATCAGATCCTGACCGAGGTCTCGCTGTACTGGTTCACGAACAGCTCGGCGGCGGCCGGCCGCTACCACTACGAGGAGGCGAACTCCGGCGCCGAGCCACAGGTCAATCACGCACGGACCGGCGTCGCCGTCTTCGCCGACGACTTCAAGACGATCCGGCCGCTGGCCGACCGCGACAACACCAACATCGTGCACTGGTCCACCTTCGAGAAGGGCGGCCACTTCGCCTCGCTCGAATGCCCGGACGACGTCACCGCCGACCTGCGGAAGTTCTTCCGAAACCTGTGACCTTTTGAGGGCCGGCTCGCAGATCGCGGGCCGGCCTCCTCAGCTTTTCAGCTCGATCTTGCCGATCACCTTCGGCCCGACGGTGTCGAGGACCAGGATGCCGTCCTGGTAGAAGTTGCTGACGTACATCCGCTGGCCGTCCGGGCTGACGACCAGTTCCACTGCCACCCCCAGGTCGTCGGTGAGTGAACCGACAACCTGATGCTTGCCCAGGTCAACGATCCGGACGACGTCGTCGGTGCCTGCGGTGCCTTGGTTGTCGTCGCCGCCGAGGATGAAGAGCTTCTTGCCGTCCGACGCCGCGATCCGTGACCCGGCCGGCACGTCGACCGGTGTCGGGCGGGTCGTCTCGGCTTTCGTGTTGATCACCGCGTACGACGTACTGCCGATCGCGTACAGGGCTCCGTCCGGACCTGGCGTGAGATCACGGAGCTTGGACTTCACCGTGATCGGGCTCCGCGCGGGCTGCCGGGTCTTCGTGTCGATCACCGCGACGGTGTCCGAATCCCCGCCGGCGACGTACAGCCGCGCACCCTTCTCGTCGACCGCGATGTCCGCCGGGTTCGGCCCACTCGCCAACGGACCGCCGACCGTCTGCATCGTCCCGGTGTTCACCTACAGAACCCTCCCAGGAATCGACTCATGCCCGGGTCCGGGTGGTTCCGCAACGGTCGGTAGCCATTTGCCGACGCAACGCAGAGAGCCCGGAGTGCTCACGCACTCCGGGCTCCTTTGGGCTCCACCCTTCTGGAGGGACGTCCGGGCAGAGCTTCCTGGCCGGGCTCGACCTAGACCCGCCGGCGCTCCCGCCAACTCCGCCGCGTACCCCCGAAACCGCAACGAACACCCCGCCGCCCAAGGCCTCCCCGAATCCTGCAGCGCCCCGTCGAATGACGCATCACAACTGAATGGCGCATCACAATCCCCTCCCCCACCCAGTGACGCTACGCCCGCCGGATTCCCCCGACAACGCCTCACACGGGTGACTAGCGCGGCCGGTTCAGGAACTCCTCGAGCAAGGCGGCGCGCTCGTCGTACGTCGGCCGCTCCAACTCGATCGAGTCGTCCCCCAGCGTCACCACGATCTTCCCCGGACTCTTCCGCCGCTGGATCCAATCCCGCAGTACGGCGACCAACGTCGGCACCGCCCCGCCCGCCCCCACCAACGCCACCGCGATGGCAATAGATCCATCGTCCTGAGCCAACCCACCCGGCTCCTTCACATCCTGCGTAGGCAGCCCTTCCCCCGCCAGCTCCTTCCGCAACTGCCGGACAGCCTTCACACACCGCCCCTCATCCATCCCTGCATCCCCCACCACCCGAACCTCAACCCACCGCGGCTCACCCATCCACCACTCCCATCAGTTGCCCCCGGCCCCCTGTGGATAACTCCCCCGCCAACCAGCCCCCAACTCCTATTCTGCTGAGAACCCCACCGAAAGGGTCCCCATGAACCCCACCGAAACCGAGCCCATCTGCCTGATCACCCCCTCCACCGCCGCCGAACTCCTCCCCCACATGCTCACCCGCTTCCACCTCGGCTACCAAGACCCCCTAATCTTCGGCACCACCAAACCAGAAGCCGTCCTAATCCCCTACACCCTCTGGCAATCCCTCAACCCCAACCCCTGTGGATAAGTGCCACGAGCGTGAGTCGACTCGTCTAGGCTGGAAAGGCAGCCAGCGAAGGAGCTCAGATGTCGACGGAAACACCGCAGGATCGGCCGAACGGTGACCGAGTCAATGTGATCGACACGGCGACCGCGGCGTACAACCTGCCTCGGATGTTGCAGCGGTTCCGTGCGGGGCAGACCGAGCCGCTGATCTTCGGCGACGACGGTCAGCCGGAAGGTGTCGTAGTCCCGTTCGACCGATGGGAGCAGCTCGAGCAGCTAGCCGAGGACGCCCAGCAGGCCAGTGAGATTCGCGAGGTTACTCAGCGACGCCTGGCGACGAACCGCGCCGAGGACTACGTCTCGGCCGATGACCTCGCTGCAGAGTTCGGTTGGAATCTCGACACCGACAACGAGCCGCCCAAACCCCGATGACGGCCAGGTATCACCTGATCCTCGACCCGGACCTCCGGGACGAGCTTCGGGAGCTCCACGCCCGCGCCCAGGCAGACCCGAACGGTGTAGCAGCCAAGCAGTTCGAAGCAGTCCGCGTCGCGCTGAGCGCCCTACGCGAAGGTCGCGAGGCCGAGTTCGCCGGCGAGCGTCTCGGCCGCTCCGACAACTACCCGGACCTCCGCGACTGCGCCGAGATCAAGATCCCGGTCGTGGAGGAGTTCAACCGGCGCGGCCGGCCGATGGGCCCCTCGCACCGAGTCACCTACCGGGAATTCGAAGGCCCGACCGAATCGTCCCTCCCGGTACGACAAGTCGTCGCCTTCGCTCCCCGCAAGAACGGCGAGATCTTCGACGTCACCGCCAACCGACTAGGCCGCTCAAAAGGCGTCGCCCTCGACGAACTCGACCACCTCCCGACAGTCCGCCCCATAACCGGCCCCGGCAAAGAACCCGACCGCCTCATCGGCCCACCCCGCATGGCCCTACCCCCTGACATGGCCCAATCCCTGAAGGCCTTGGACGGCCTGGCCCCGCCCACCAGCACCCCACCAACAACAACGAACCACCCGCCAGCCCCTCAACGCCAACCCCCAAACCGAGGCCCTTCCCAGAGCAGGTGAAGCGGCCTCTCCAGCAACCGCGCTCACCTAGAGCCGCAACTGAAACCCGCAACACCTGTCCGCGAGCGATAGCGCCTGAGCAGGATCCGGCCGGGACGAACAATAGGCCGGAAGTTCGTCGCACTTCGGGAAGACGGCACCGCGGTCGTTCTCGAGAGGGGCGTGTACCCGTCATCCGTCACGTCGAATTGCTCACCATCCATTGTGAATCGCATCGAACCGCTACCGCATCATTCATCCAAGAACCCAACGCGAGATAGATGCCAAGCCGGCACGTGTCCGGCATCAGGGAGATGTCCGCTGATCGTCCTTGCGCAGATCCCGTTCGCCGCCACCTGGACGGAGGATTGTCACATCGAACTCAGCCTCGGCACCCCCACCCGGCTCCACACTCATCACGGCGTCATACCGGTCCCTCGCCATGCTCGTACACAGCATCGGCCACAACCACGTCACGCAGTCTCGCGGGCGTCAGCACACGACCCGGATAGCACCGCCGACAATGACAAGGCAGGTTGCCCGGACGGCGCTGAGCACGACCACCTAGAGTTCAGTCAGGTTCACGGCTTCACGAGACTCCCGCCCGGTCTTGCGTCGTTCCAACATTATGGCGTCGACCTCGCGTCGCCCATCAGCAGTGCGCGACTACACCGATCCATACGCATACATTCGCCAGCTGAAGCTCTAGAAATGGAACGCTTCTTGCAGGATCTGTACCAACTGGCGGGCAGCGGCCTCGTTCAGCTGAATGGATTGACTGCTCTTCGGGGCCGACTCACGATCGTCAGAGCCAAATGTCGTCAAATGGATGTGCAGGTTGCCAGAAGAATCCCTAATCGTTTGATGATAACAATCAACTTCCGTCCGATGAATCTTGATCGATTGAGTGCCTTCTTCGAAGGATCTGATGCGCGCCATGCACTGCTCCTTAAGGTTCATTGGCAGGACTGGATGATGCCCGAGGGCCTCGCTGCATTGTCCCCGCGCTGCACCCGCATTTGGACGTCACACAATCTCGTCAGAGGTCGTGACGCCCGAGCATGACGTTAGCTTGCAGCGAGGGCCTGTGTCAGCGATACCTCGCCTGGTTGAGCTGGCAGAGCCAGCAAAACGGTTGAGCGCCGACAGGCCGCTGAGCAGCGGGTGAGCATGCTTCGGTGACGAAGCACATCGAGGCGATGGCCGCTGCTTGGCCCTAACTCGATCAGCTCACGCCAGCTCGTCCATGCCGCGCTGGGGTGTGTGGGCACCCGGCGTTGCCAGTCATCGCTGACCGCTTCTGGCTTCATTCGGCGCAGAGAGCCCCGGCTTTAACGCGACAGATGGAGGGCGTAGCGATGGGCCGCCAGTTGAACAATCCGCAGCCGACAGCGCACAAGTGGTCGGTGGCAGCCACAGGCGACGAACAGGACAGACCCGTGACGTCATCGAGATCACCTCGGCTCGCGTCCGGCTGCTGTCCCACGGACCAAGAGGGACGATGCTTACGTCGATCGAACTCTCAACTCGTCTGGTCGCTGCTGGGCTCTGTGCTGGGATCGGGCTTGTGCGGCTCGGGTTGGAGTCAGCTGGGGTCGACCACCAGCGGTAGCACGATGAGTGTCCGATGGATGACACCACTGGAGAACGCGCGCCTGATAGGCCCTGCCGACTACGACTGTTTCTGGTGCGGCTGTCCAGAGCACTATCGAGAGCCAACAGCCAACAAGTCGTACTGGTCCGCCAAGCTGCAGCGTAATCTCGCGCGCGACGCTCACGTCAACGTCGTTCTTCAGGACGCTGGCTGGACGGTGCTTCGAGTCTGGGAGCACGAACTACCAGAAGATGCGGCTACGCGCGTCGCGGAGGTCGTACGACGGCGTCCGAACTAACTCCGGCCTAGCGGGTTAGGTCGGCGGTGAATTGGTAGGCGTCGCCTCTGTAGTGGTTGGTGCCGGAGAGGAGGGGGGTGGTGTCTTGGGTGTAGGCGATTTCGGTGGCTACCAAGATCGCGGCGGCGGGTGGGAGGTTGAGGAGGGTGGCGAGGGTTTCGGTGGCGTTCTGGGCTTGGACTGTGTAGCGGGAGTAGGCGAATTCGATGCCGTGGGTGGAGAAGAGTTCGTAGAGGGACGTGTCGGTGAGGTCAACTCCAGTCAGCCAGGGGGCGACCGCGACCGGGATGACCAGGTCTTCGACGGTGACGGGGCGGCCGTCCATGCCGCGGAGGCGGCGGATGGCTGTTACTGGAGCGGTGGGGGCGAGGTGGAGGCGGTGGGCCTCGTCGAGGGTGGCGGGGCGTTCTCGGTGGTCGAGGATCGCCGAGGTGGGGCGGAAGCCGAGCTCGTGGGCCATCTCGGTGAAGGACTGGAGCCGGCTCGGGGGTTCGCGCAGTACTAGGTCGCGGACGTACCAGCCGCGTTGGGGTGATGGGGCGATGAGGCCGTCGTCGGAGGCGGCCTGGAAGCCGGCGCGGACGGTCATCCGGCTGAGCCCGGTCTCTAGCGCGAACTGACGTTCGCTCGGCAGGCGGCTGCCGCTCGGGTACTTCCCGCGGACGATCCCCTCGCGGATCCGTTTCTTGACGCGCTCAACGGCGGGCTCGGTCACGGCCATCACTATACCAGTTTCGTGAGCCAAGCCAGGCACAATCCCAAACTGGTTCACACTGGCATAACTGGTTTCGGCGTCGTAGGGTGGCGGGAAGTCACGGACGAAGGAGTCACGATGGTCAGCAGGCGGAACGTGTTGAAGTCGGGGGCCGCGCTCGGACTGTTCACGCTGGCCGGTTGCGCGCCGCAGGGCACCAAAGCGAGCAGCGCACCGACCACACCCGCCAAGTCGATCGACGTCGCCAAAGCCGGCACGGTGACGCTGACCATGCTCGACTTCTGGGGCGGTGACGCCGCCAGCTGGGTGGCCAGCGCGGTGAAGGGGTTCCAGGCGAAGTACCCGAACGTCACGATCAAACGCACGTCGGTCGACTGGGGTCAGCTCACGCAGACGGCCAATCTGCGGTTGAAGGAGAAGAACCCGCCGGACATCATCACGGTCAACAACGGCTGGCAGTCCCTCGGCACGTTGTCGAAGGCGGGCCTGGTGCTCAACCTGGACGGGTACTCGAAGTCGTTCGGGTGGGACAAGTTCCCGAGCACGATCCTGCGGCAGACGCAGTTCACGCCGGACGGCACGGAAATGGGCAGCGGGTCGTTGTTCGCGACGCCCGTCGCCAGTTCGTCGCTGATCGGCCTCTACTACAACAAGACAGTTCTCGACAAAGCCGGCGTCGCACCGCCGACCGATCTCGCTTCGTTCGAGGACGCGTGCACGAAGGCCAAGGCCGCAGGCATTATCCCGATCGGCTACGGGTCACAGGACAAGGGTTCGTCGACGGCGATTCTCCTTGCCCTGCAAGACCTTTTCGGCGATCAGAAGAAGATCAACGACTTCGTCTACTCGACCGGCGAAGTGAAGGCCGCCGACATCGGGATGTCCGAGGCGGCAGAGCGGCTCAAGTCGTACCAGGACAAGGGCTGGCTCACGCCGAACCATGCCGGCATCCAGTACGCCGACGCGATCGACGCCTTCCTCAAAGGCAAGTCCGCGTTCCGCTTCGAATACACCGGAACCCTTGCTTTCAAGGGAAATCAGAAGCAGGAGTACGGCTACGTCCAACTCCCGCAGGCCTCCGGCGGGAAGGTGGTCGGTACGGGCGCTTCGACGGCCGTCCGCTCGGATCAAAGTGTGCGCACCCGGATGTCGCCGCCGCCTTCCTCGATTTCCTCGCCGGCCCGCAAACCGCGCAGTACGTCGTCGAGGCCGGGCTCCTGCCCTTGCTCAACGACGTCAAGGCGCCGCCGGACAACCCGGAATTCGCTACCGAGATCGCCGGTCAGCGGTCGCTCGACAAGGACAACGGATACGTCCCGTACTTCGACTGGTCGACGCCGACGATGCTCGACACACTCGGCGGCCAGGTGCAATTGCTGCTCGCCGGCCGGAGTGCCCCGGACGCACTGGTCAAGGCGGTGCAGGCCGACTACGACAAGTTCCAGGCCGGACGATGAGTGTTCTAGCGATCGGTCGCACCAAAGCCAGAACCCGACCCGTCTCGAGGCAAGTCCGTAAACGGCGCTGGATCGGCCTGCTCTTCCTCTCCCCCGCACTCCTGCTGTACGGCGTGATCGTGCTCGTCCCGCTGCTCCAAACGGTCAACTACTCGTTCTACAAATGGGACGGCGTCAGCGAGCCGACCTGGGTCGGACTCCGCAACTACCTGGAATTCGGTCGCGATCCACGGATGTACGCCGCCTTCGGCCATGTGCTCGTGCTGATTCTGATGTTCGGGCTGATCCCGCTCGGCCTCGGACTGATCAGCGCCGCTCTCCTCAGCAGAGCGAAGATCCGCGGCGAAGGTATCTATCGCTGGTTCCTCTTTCTCCCGCAGGTGTTGACGAGCGTCGTCGTCGCAATCATCTGGAAACGCATCTACGCACCGGACGGCCCGTTGAACAGTCTGTTGCGCGGCGTCGGGCTCGGCCACCTCACGCGCAACTGGCTCGGTGATTTCACCTGGGCGCTGCCGTCGCTCGGCATGATCGGTGTCTGGGGCGGATTCGGGTTCACCATGGTGCTGTTCCTGGCCGGTATTCTCGCGATTCCCGACGAGCTGTACGAGGCCGCGCGGCTGGATGGTTCGACGCGATGGCAGGAATTCTGGCTGATCACGCTGCCCAGCCTGCGCGGACAGATGGCGATCGCGCTGACACTGACCATCACCGGCGCTCTGCGGACGTTCGACATGGTCTACATCACCACGCAAGGCGGACCCGGAACGGCCACGACGACACCGGCGCTTCTCCTGTACCAGTTGGCCTTCGTCAATCCTGACGTCGGCAGAGCATCCGCAACCGGCGTCGTACTGGCCGTTCTGTGCCTCGGTATCGCGGTCGGTATCACGCGGATCATGGAGAACAAAGACCGATGATCTCCAGGTTCGAACGCGTCTCGAATTACGTCATCGTCATCGCGCTGACGGTCGGAGTGCTGTTCCCGGTCGCGTGGTTCGTGCTGACCTCGCTCAGCCCCAACACGTCGGGAGCGCTGGACTTCTCCAACATTGCCTGGAGCAACTTCACAGCAGCCTGGCACGACGGGAATCTCGCGCACTCGATGTACGCGTCCCTGGTGATCACGGTGTCCGCAGTCGCCGGGCAAACCGTGCTCGCGATTCTTTCCGGGTACGCGTTCGGGATCCTCGGCGTGGTCGGTGAACGCTTCCTCTTCCCGGTCATCCTGCTGGGAATGATGGTCTCGACCGAGGTCATCGTCATCCCGCTGTACTACGAGTTCCAGCGCATCGGGCTGACCAACTCGTGGCTCGGACTCGTCATCATTCAGCTCGGAATGGGCGTGCCGTTCGGGACGTACTGGATGCGGGCGACGTTCCGAGCGCTCCCCCGTTCGGTGATGGATTCCGCCGCTGTCGACGGCGCCGGCGTGTGGAGCACGTTGTGGCGCATTCTCGTCCCGATGGCGCGTCCCGCCGTACTCACATTGGTTCTGCTTTCGTTCATGTGGACCTGGAACGACTTCTTCCTTTCCCTTATTTTCCTGGGAGATCCGGACAAGCAGACCGCGACCGTTGCCCTGGGCGCCTTCCAGGGACGGCATGTGCTGCAGGTCAATCTGATGGCGGCGGGCTCGCTGATCGTGTCGCTGCCCGTCGTGGCCCTCTACCTGTTCTTCCAGCGCGAATTCATCAGCGGCGTCATGGCCGGCGCGGTCAAGGAGTGACGTGACGACGCCAATCACTGTAGTACCCGACGCAGCCCGACTGGGCGAGGCCGTCGCGCAACGGATTCTGGACCGAGTAACAGCAGGCAGCGCCATCATCGGCTTTCCCGCCGGACGAAGCGCCACTCCAGTGGCAGCTGCACTGAAGCAATCCGGTGCCCGGCTGGACGGCCTTCAGATCGTGATGATGGACGAATACGTCACCCGGCACGGCAGCCGGTGGGAGCTGCTGGATCCGAACACGCCGCACAGCTGCATCGGCTGGGCGCGACGGAACCTGCTAGCCCCGCTCGGCCTTGGTCCGACCAGTCTCCTCACCCCGGACCCCAACCAGCCCGAAGGTTTCAAACAGCAGATCCTCGACCGCGGCGGCATCGACCTGTTCCTACTGGCCAGCGGCCAAGGTGACGGTCATGTCGCACTCAACGGCCCCGGTACGCCGCGACACGCGCCCACCCGGGTCGTCGAGCTGCCCGAGTCGACCCGCCGCGACAACATGTCGACCTTCCCTCATCTGCAGTCCCCGGCAGACGTTCCGGCGCACGGCGTCACTATCGGTACTGCGGAACTCGTCGAGCTCTCGCACTCCGCGGCGATGCTGCTGTGGGGGCAGAACAAGGCGTACGCCTTCGACCGCATCACTCGGGCCGACAGCTACGACCCGTTGTGGCCGGCAACCATCGTGCACGACTGCCGCAACGCCCTCATCTATGCGGACGAAGAAGCCGCGCAAAAGTCAGAACGAGAAGGAGTCTCCTAGACATGGCTCGAATCAAGATGGCCTACATCGGCGGCGGGTCCTCCCGAGCGGCCGGCACCATGGCGTCGTTCTTGTGGCACGGGCCGGAGTTCGCGGGCTCCGAAGTGGTGCTGATCGACAAGGATCCGGAGCGGCTGGAGATCGTCCGCCGGATCGCGGAGAAGCTCGCGGCACAGGGCGGCGACGACATCACGGTCACCGCGACGACGGACCAGCGCACTGGTCTGACCGACGTCGACGCCGTGCTGACGAGCTTCCGTCCCGGCAACTTCGACGCACGCGCGCTCGACGAGCGCATTCCGATCAAACACGGTGTGATCGGCCAGGAGACGCAGGGGCCGGGTGGATTCTTCATGGCGCTGCGCTCGATCAACGACATGCGCGGCATCACCGACGACCTGCAGGCGGTCGCTCCGAACGCGGTGATCTTCAACTACACCAACCCGGTCAACATCGTCTCGCAGGCAGTCGCGAGCTACACGTCGATCCCGATCTACTCGATGTGCGAGGGGCCGCTGGTGTTCCCGCCCGTCGTACTGCGGTCCGCCGGTCTCGACCCCGAACGGGCCAAGGTCACGATGGCCGGGGTGAACCACAACTGCTGGAGCTACGAGCATCTGTACGACGGCAAGGACGTCATGCCGCTACTCGAGGCAGCGTGGGAAGAGCGCAAGGACGACCCGACACTCGACGCCAACTCCAAGCGCGCGCTGCATCTGGCCGTCGTCATGCAGTCGATCCCGTCGGACTACTTCAACTACTACTACTTCCGGAACGGGGTGTTCCGGGCGCAGCAGGCCGCGCCGCGGACCCGTTCGGAAGTGATCATGAACGAGGTGCCTGGGTACTGGGAGCACTACCGCGAGCAGGCCGAGTCCAGCCACCCTGAGCTCGACCCGGCCCGGTCGCGCGGCGGCATCCACGAGCTGGAGTTGGCCATCGACGTGATGAGTGCCTACTACAACGACACGGGCGCGCGCCTGCCCGTCAACCTTCCGAACGCCGGCGGTGCGTTGCCCGGTTTCGACGCTGAAACCGTCGTCGAGGTGTACTGCACCGTGAACCGCAAGGGTTGCCACATCGAGCCGCAGCAGCCTCTACCACTTGCGGTCAGGGGCATCACGCGCCAGCTCGCCGACTACCAGATGCTCGCGGCGAAGGCTGCCTGGGAAGGCAACCGGGCCGACGCGATCCGTGCGCTCATCGCGAATCCGCTCGTACCTGACCTGGCGATCGCCGAGCCGCTGTACGACGAGATGGCCGCGGCACACTCGGCGTACCTGCCGGAGAGACTTCTGCGGTGAAGGACGTCTTCCTCGCTGTCGACGCCGGGAACACCAAGACCTGGGCTGGTCTGACCAGTGCCGATGGCGACCTGATCGCCCTTGCACGTGGCGGTGTCGGCGACATCTACGCGCCGGCCGGACCCGAGGCAGCGAGATCGGTCGTGCTCAGCCTGGTCGACGAGGTACTGACCTCGGCGGACCTGCGCGAGTCCGACGTCAAGCATGCGGCGTTCCGGTTGGCGGGAGTGGACTGGCCAGTCGACGAGCAGTTCTGGAGCGCGACGCTGGAGCCACGCTTCGGCAGTCTCAGCATCAAGAACGACGGATTCGCGCTGATCCGCTGCGGGCGGTTGGACGGCCAGGGCATCTCCGTCGTACTCGGCACCGGTGCGGCGCTCGCGGGCCGCGGTCCGGAGAAGGAACTGGCCTTGTCGTGGTGGCTGCAGCATCCGCTCGGCGGCGCGGGCCTCGTGAACGAGGCGATGCGAGCGGTGTACCTGGCTGAGCTCGGGATGGGCGAGGCGACGAAGCTTGCCGCCGTACTGCCGCCGCTGCTCGGGGCGTCCACGCCGGAGGAGATGCTCGAGCTCACCACTGCTCGCGGCAACAGGTTCGACTTCGCGGCGCAGGCGGCGCATGCCCCGGCGGTCCTGGCGCTCATCGACGACGACCCGGTTGTGGCCGGGCTGGTCGAGCTGCAGGCCGAGCGGCTGACGCAGTACATCGGCAGTCTCGCGCGGACCTGTGGACTGGTCAGACCAGTGACCGTAGTAGTCGGAGGCGGCTTGGTACCGGAACCGGATGCGCCGATGTTCGCCGCGCTGCGCCGTACCTGCGATCCCCGAGAGATCGAGCTTCGGCACGCCCAGGCGCCGGCCCCTCGTGGGAGCGTTGCTCGATGCGATCGCCGAGGGCGGCGCGACGCCGACGGAAACCGTTCGCGCCAGGCTGACTCAGAAGCTCAGCTGATCACACTGTCCTGATTCTTTTGTTGGAAGAGTTGAGCCAGGCGAGCAAGGGTGGTGGGTATGGACTTCACTCATCTTGGGCGTACTGGGTTGTCGGTTAGTCGGATCGTGCTGGGGACGATGAACTTCGGTCCCCACACCGAGGTGGGGGACGCGCACGCGATCATGGACGCGGCGCATGACAAGGGCATCAACTTCTTCGACACCGCGAACGGGTACGGGCGGGCCATCTACCCGGGGCGGACCGAGGAGATCATCGGCGAGTGGTTCGCCAAGGACCCGTCGAACCGGCACAAGACCGTGCTGGCGACCAAGGTGTACGGCGACATGGGCGACGGCTGGCCGAACGAGGGCAAGCTGTCCGCGCTCAACATCCGGCGCGCGCTCGACGCGTCGCTGAAGCGGCTGCAGACGGACTACATCGACCTGTACCAGTTCCACCACGTCGACCGCGCGACGCCGTGGGACGAGATCTGGCAGGCGATCGAGGTCGCGATCCAGCAGGGCAAGATCCTGTACGCCGGGTCGAGCAACTTCGCCGGCTGGCACATCGCGCAGGCGCAGGAGGCGGCCGCCCGGCGCAACTACATCGGCCTGGTCAGCGAGCAGTCGATCTACAACCTCCTCGTCCGCGACGTGGAGCGCGAGGTGCTGCCGGCCGCGGAGTACTACGGCCTTGGCGTGATCCCGTGGTCGCCACTCCAGGGCGGTCTGCTCGGCGGCGTCGTACGCAAGGAGAACGAGGGCGTACGTCGTCTCGAGGGCCGGTCCAAGGAGACGCTGGAGCGTCTGCGCCCGCAGATCGAGCAGTACGAGGCCTTCGCGGACGAGCTCGGCCACGAGCCGGGCGAGCTCGCCCTCGCCTGGCTCCTCCACCAGCCGACAGTCACCGGCCCGATCGTCGGCCCGCGCACGATGGAGCAGCTCAACTCCGCCGTCCGCGCGGTAGACATCAAACTCGACGAGAAGGCCCTCGCCCGCCTCGACGAGATCTTCCCCGGCTACAAGACCTCCCCCGAGGACTACGCCTGGTAAGACGCATCAAACACACGCATCAACCAGCCGGCCGCCTTCACAAGGCGGCCGGCTGTTTCTATGCGTGGACGGCGGTTGTCGGCAGCATGCCGATCAGGGCGTCGGCGGCCAGGGAGGCGGCGGGGCCGGTGGGGACGGCTACTGAGACCTGCCAGTCGGAGGCGGTGCCGGGGGCCAGGGGAACGGTGACGTGGTCGCCGCGTTTGGCGGCGATGCGTTCGGGGACGAGGGCCACGCCGAGGTCATGGGCGACGAGGGCCAGGAGCGTGTGTACGTCGTTGACCTCGATCGTCACCGGATGAGCGACCCCGGCCGCCGTGAACGCGCTGTCCGAGATCGCGCGGGCGCCCCAGGTCGGGTCGAAGTCGACGAACGACTCGCCGATCAGGTCGTCGAGCGTGACACGGGACGCGTTGGCCAGGCGGTGGTCCGGCGCGCAGACGAGCACCATCGACTCGCGGGACAGCGGTCGCAGGTCGAGCCCGTCGACCGGGTAGCCCGCGGTGGCGACGAACGCGACGTCGAGCCGGCCGGAGGCGAGTTCGTCGAGCATCGGCGTGGAGCCGGCCTGGCGGACCTCGATCTCGACGGACGGGTACGCCGAGCGGAATTTGGCGAGCAGCGCCGGTACGTCGACCACCCCGAGGCACTGCTCAAGCCCGACGGTCAGGTGCCCACGCAGCAACCCCTGGACCGCGGCGACCGCGTCCTTGGCTGCTTCGGCGGCGGCGAGGGTACGGCGGCCCTCGCACAGCAGCGCCCGCCCCGCCTCGGTGAGCTCCACGCTGCGGGTGTTCCGGACGAAGAGCGACGCCCGGAGCTCACGCTCGAGCGCGCGGATCGAGGCCGACAGCCCCGACTGCGAGATCGACATCGCCTCGGCGGCCCGCGTGAAGTGTTTCTGCTCAGCCACCGCCACGAAGTGTTCCAAGTGCCTCAGCTCCATGACTAAGAACTGTAGTCGATCGAATCACGCCGATTCTGCGGCGCCGCATGTTGGATTGCAGAGCGGCCCACTGGAGCGGATCGCCAGGCCATCACAAATGCCTGCTGAAGCGCGCCCCAGGCGCAGCCGGGCCAGTCTGCCGCGATTGCGATGGCCTGGCAGTTCGCCTCTGTCGGCAGCGCGAACACCCACCACTCACCAACCGTGTCCGCAGCCCGCAGACGCGCTCAACGGCACGGTGAACAGCCCGCAGTGGCGGGCGTTGATCAGTGCGGCAGGTCCGCCCGCACTGGCTGCGGGAGATATCCACAGCACCAATTCAGCCGGTCTCCGAGCGAGCGGATCCGAATACTTTCCCCGGCATGGAAGATCCCTTGGCGGACGAGCTCCGCAACCACTGGACAGATACCGAACTCGGCCGGACCTTCGCCTTGCTCATCATCGCCAACGAGCACGCGGCCCAGGGAAGACCCGACCGAGCCGTGGCAATTTGGCAGCAGTTGATCAGCGAAGGAGGTACCGCCGGCGACAGCGCCAGGGTGGACTATGCCGACTACCTGTTTCTGGCGAACCGGGAGAGCGAAGCCCGGAGCCATCTTGAGGCCGTTATGACCGGCAGGCGGATCTACGCCTCCCCGTGGCGCAGCGCGGCCGAGATGCTGGAGCGGCGTGGTGAGCTGGACGATGCCCTGCTCTGGTACGAGATCGCGGCCGACAACATGACCGCCGAGGACGTCACCAACACCTACCGGGTTCGGGAGTTGGTGACCGGCAGACGACGCGTGAAGTGGAGGCTGGGGCTGCCGCTGGATGGCATCGATCTGCTCGGGGAGCAGGGCGAGGACGAGGAATTGGATCGGGAGGCCGAACTGCACGATCTCCTCCGCCTGCCAACGGTGAGCAACGGCCGCATCGACGTGTGGGATCGCAGCGAGTTCGACGACGCCGTGCGGTGGCGCAAGTACCTCATCGGCGGAAACGCTGACCGCTACTGTCACATGGTCGAGCGGGAGTTGCGCGACCGCAAGCAGCGGGTCACGATCGCGACCTGGACGTACGGCGGTCTGCAAGACTGCCTGCGAAATGTCAGGAACCGTCACGACGAACTACCCGACGGGCGACGCGTCGCCTGGCCGCCGGCGCGCGACCAGCCGTGCTGGTGTGGATCGGGCTTCGAGTACAAGAAGTGCTGCGGTGGGCGCTGCCTGCCGCAGAGCCTGTGCCCTCTCCTGCGGATCCCAGTGGGTAGGGTGTGCGGCATGGCGGATGAGGAGTTTCGGGTCGAGGTTGTGCTCAGTGACGAGGGGCACGGGTTGACGTTCTGGGATCGGTTCCGGGCGTTGGATCTGGATGACGACGCGCGGAAGCGGCTCGGGAGTCAGGTGACGGTGACCCGGGACGGGAACCGGATGCTGATGTACACCCACACGCTCGAGGACGCCCAGGAGGCGGAGCGGACCGCCAAGGAGCTGGTCGCCGACGACCACCTCGATGCGACGTACACGATCACGCGGTGGAATCCGGCCGAGCAGGACTGGACCGACCCGAGCGTGCCCGTCGGCCCGCATGACGAGGCCAGCGACGAGGCGAAGAACGCCGGCATGGAGGTCCCGGACCCGCGGTACGTCGTGCTCCAGGCGTACAAGCCGGAATTCCTCCGCGATCTCGGTCTGTAACCACCACCCGAACGAGCGAACCGAGGAAGCGGACCCGTCGGCCTAGTCTGGCAGGCATGGATGTCTTGCTGGGGCCCGTAAGGGAAGACGATGTGGCGTTGTTCCAGCGGTTTCTGGTTGAGCCTGGGTTGATCGGGCTGGACTGGAACGGGTTTCGGGATGCGCAGGCGCCGGTGCGGCGGTTCGCCGAGGACGGGTTCCTCGGTGACGACGACGGACGGCTGATGGTCCGGACCGGTGCAGTTACGGGTTCGGAGACGGCCGGGCTGGTGAGCTGGCGATCCGGGTCGTTCGACGGCAGGACGAAGTACTGGGAGATCGGGATCGCCCTGCTGCCGGAGTACCGCGGGCGTGGGATCGGGTGGCGGGCGCAGGCGATGCTGACGGCGTACCTGTTCGAGCACACGCCGGTGCAGCGGATCCAGGCTGCGACCCATCCGGAGAACCTGGCCGAGCAGAAGTCCTTGGAGAAGGCGGGTTTCCGGCTCGAAGGGATCATCCGCGGATGCGAGTTCCGGGCCGGGCGGCTGCGGGACGGGTATCTCTACAGCCGGTTGCGGGACGACCCGGCGCCGGACCTCGGCAACGGTTCGGTGACGGGACGCGCAACTGACACCACCGGCGAACCTTCGGCGCATTAGTCTCGGCGGGTCGTTGCACGCTTACCCGGCGTGGTTCTGCGACATTGAAAAGTGCTGAGAGAGGGGTCGCACGTGTCGCGTCGTCGTGATCTGGTCGCCGGTGCCGTCGTACTGTCGTTCGTGCTCGCCGGATGTTCCGACGTGGCCGCAAGCGAGACGAGCCCCTCGAACTCCCCTTCCTCCACGGCATCTTCACCAAGTACAACGCCAAGCACGAGCGCCACGCCGACTGTGAAGCCGACAGTCAAACCCACGGTGAGTCCGAAGCCCAGGGTGAAGCAGAAGCCGGCGTACTACGCACTCCGCGTGGAACGGCAGCTGGACAAACTCGGCTACCCGGTCGGCGACATCGACGGTGACATCACCGCACGCGCCAAGCAAGCGCTGTGCGCGTGGCGCGAGACGAACGGGCTTCCGGTGAGCCGCGCCGGCCTGACGCTGAACGACGCGTACTCGGTGCTCAACGCAACCAAGCGCCCCACGCCGACCCGCTCCCCCGGCATCTACGTCAACAAGACCTGCCAGATCCTGTACCAGATCGTTGGGAACACCTACAAACGGATCGTCTGGATCTCCACCGGCCAGCCCGGCTACGACACCCCGAACCGCACCGGCAAGGTCTGGCGCAAGTGGGCCGGCGCTCACGAGAGCAGCCTGTACGACGACGCGTACATGTACGACTCGATCTACTTCCTCAAGGACCGCCCCGGCATCGCCCTGCACGGCTCCCGAGTCAACTCCCTCATCAAGCCCTACCCCGCCAGCCACCGCTGCGTCCGCGTCATGCGCCCCGAAATCCACGAGATCTACGCCGACACCCCGATCGGCACCAAGGTCCAGATCTACGGCGAGTACTAGCGCGTCCTGCGCAGGCCGGTGGGCGTTCCTTGCGCCCTGCTTCTCCTTCGAGATCGTCGCTGGAGCCAGCCGGCAGGGCGAGTGGGCCACGCGGCGAATTCGACAGCTCGCGGTGCGCTACCCCGAGTAGGCGGGAGCTGATGGCCGGGCGAAAGCGTAGGTAAACGGTTGATTAACACCTGATGGCCAAAAGGTGGCGTCTGGCGGAACGAAACGGTCACGGGGGCTTCCGCGTGGGAGTCGTACGTTCCAGAATGGCGGTTGTTCCTACGCACGGTCATCCGCGGAGGGGGCGAAGATGACCAAGATTCTGGTGATCGACGACGAGCCGGACCTGATTCGGTTCGTGCGGCGGGCACTCGAGGCAGAGGGATATCAGGTTCTCAGCTCGACCGACGGTCTGGGCGGACTTCGGCTGGCACTGGAACACCGCCCGGCGCTGATCGTGCTCGATCTCGTGATGCCCGGCATGCATGGCGAGGCGGTGCTGTCGGCACTGCTCGCCCAGGACTCCGGCTATCGAATCCTGGTCCTGTCGGCGACGGCGGACGTTCAGCTCCGGATCAGCTGCCTGGAGCAAGGCGCGGTCGACTTCCTGGCGAAGCCGTTCGCGATCCGCGAGTTGATCGCCCGGGTCCGCGGCAGGCTGGGTGAGGACGCCACGAACCGGCGGAAGAACAAGCTGCGCGTCGGCGACATGGTGCTCGACCTGGAGGCCCGTCAGCTGCTCGTCGACGGGCAGCCGACGGTCCTGGCGAAACGGGAGTTCCTGCTGTTGCGGCATCTGATGCGCAACCCGGACGTCGTCTGTTCCCGGCAGGAACTGTTGTCGGAGGTCTGGGGCTACGACTTCGATCCCTCCACGAACGTCGTCGACGTCTGTGTCGGCAGGCTACGGTCGAAGCTCCGGCCGGATCTCATCGTGACGGTGCGAAATGTCGGTTATCAGCTCCAAAGCGCCTGACGTGTTGTCGAGCCGCTCGGCCGTGCTTGGCCCTCGGCGGCAGCTGGAGGTCGCGATCGACATCGCGGCCGCGGTGTTCGTGGTCGCGATGATGGGGCTGATCATTGCGTTGCCCGGCCATGAGGCCGGTCCGTTCCACATCATGTTCCTGGCCGTCGCGATCGCCTACGGATACCGGATGTGGCCGCTGATCCCGACAATCTGCGCGACTGCAGTGATCACTCTGCTGGCCGGCTGGTTGATGGTTGCCCATGCCTCGGCGGGACGGCTGGCGAGCCCCGAGCTGGCCGAGATCCCGCTGATGCCGCTGGTGTTGCTGGTGATGGTCTGGCACGCCCGCCGGCGGATGGCCGCGGTCGAGCAGCTGAAAGCGATGGCCGGACGCCAGCTCGACGCGGTCGATCGCGAGCGTGAGTTCTTCCGGGACGCCTCCCACGCGATCCGGACTCCGGTGACCATCGCTCGTGGACACCTCGAGCTTGTCGAGACCGCGGTCCTGGAGGACGAAGTTCGGTCGGATCTCTCCGTGGCGATGCTGCAGCTCGAGCGGATGTCGGCCCTTTCCAACCGCCTGCTGGCCGTGGCGCGTCTCGACTCCGGAGGCGCTCTGTCGAAGCAGCCTATGGATCTGGGTGATCTCATCGACGAGATGGCAGCCAACTGGTCCGCGAATTCGGATCGGATCTGGCGCGTCCGTACCTTCCCCACCGGCGTGATCAGGGCAGATCCGGAATGGATCGAGATGACGCTCGACGCCCTGATCGAGAATGCCGTGAACTTTACGCCGCTCGGAGGCGTGATCAGCCTGCGGTGCGACCGGGTCGGCGATCGCTGCATCGTCGAGGTCGGCGACTCGGGTCCAGGCATCGAACCGGACGACCTGCCCCACGTCTTCGATCGGTTCTGGCACCGGAAGCCACCGTACGGCGCGATGGGAACCGGCCTCGGACTGTCGATGGCGAGGTCCGCGGCGACGGCTCACGGCGGCGCGCTCTCCGTCCGCAACGAACCCCCGGGCGGCGCCGTGTTCACGCTGGAGCTGCCCGCCACCTGACCACTCGATGACATCGACGTCATCTTCCTTGCCCCGCCGAGAACCGCACGCCACCCTGCTGTGGGGAACATGCTGCGTACGTCGACGACTGGCCCGGATGCGCCCCCCCATCGCACCGGGCGCCGTGCCGACTGCGGCCAACGACACCCCCCTCGTCGTGACCGCTCCCCAGAGATCGGGCGGCCCCCGACGTACGCAGCCCGTTCTCATCCGCAGAGTGCGCAGGTTTACGTCGAATGCGCGATGCGGTCCGGACACCGCTCAGCCACGCTGAAGGCATGAAGCACCTGGGGAGAGCAGTGGGCATCATGGTGCTCTCTGCTGCCGCACTGGCCTGTCCGCTCGCCGCACGAGCTGCGACGACGACTCTGTACGTCGACAGGACCGTCAACGGCTGCTCCGACTCAGGGCCCGGCACGGCCACCACGCCGTATTGCACCATCGTCAAAGGCGTAAGCAAACTCGCGGCCGGCTACACGCTCTATGTCGGCGACGGAACGTACAGCGAGACGATCAAGCCCGCGGTGTCGGGTACGGCGGCCGCGCCGATCACGATCACGGGCTGGCCCGGCCGGCACCCGACCCTCACGCCGGCCGGCTACGGCGCGAACATCTCGTCCCGCTCCTACATCACGCTGTCCGGACTCACCTTCACGGGCACCCGCTACGACGGGATCTATGTCTCCGGCAGCCACGACATCACCGTCAGTGGCAACACCGTCAGCGGCGCGGGTCAGCAGGCCTCGGGCGAGACGGCGTACGGGATCAGCGTCCGCGGATCCAGCACATCGGTTGTCAGCGGCAACGATGTGCACCACAACAACGGCACCGGCATCCTGGTCAGCTCCGGCTCCAGCGTCATTCTGGTCACCGGGAACTCGGCCAGCTTCAACGCCGAGGGATTCCGTCGCAATGCGAACGGAATCAACGTGATCAGCCCCGGCAACACCGTGCTTCGCAACGTCACGCACGACAACGAGGACTCGGGTATCCAGTTCTATACGGGTGGGAACAACAACCTGGCGGCGCTGAACGTCACCTACAACAACGGCGATCACGGCATTGACGACCTCAATGTCACCGGCGGCCGGCTCATCGGGAACACGGTCTACCGCAACTGCACGACCGGCATCAATGTCGAGGGCACCTCCGGCGACTACCAGGTGATGAACAACGTCGCCGTCGACAACGCGGTCTATCCCGCCTACAACGGCATCTCCTGCTCTCGGCGGGCCGGCAACATCGGGATCTGGGACTCGGCTCCGTCGTCGACGACGGTGGATCACAACCTCGTCTGGCTGACCCAGGCCGGCAAGATGTACGCCTTCGGGACGACGTACACCTCGCTCGCCGCGATGCAGGCAGCCACCCAGCAGGAATCGCACGGCGTGCAGGCCGATCCCCGCTTTGTCGCGGCAGGCTCCTGGAACCTGCGGCCGGCGACCGGTTCCCCGGCGATCGACCGAGGCAACTCGGGCGTCTTCGGAGAGGAGTCGGCCGACATCGAAGGACAGAGCCGCGTCGACGATCCGGCGAGCAGCAACTCGTTCGCGGAGGGTCCACGGCGGTACGACGATCTGGGCGCGTACGAATACCAGCCGTGATCACGGCCCGTCATCCACCAACGGCAACTCCACTGACAGAAGATGACGTGAAAATGACCGAATCATGACGTATGGGCCGGGACCCTGCCTCTTTTGCCTGGTAGCGGCCTCTACTGGACCTTTGATACCGAGGCGCGTGCGCCTGGGGGGCTCGAACGGGGATACTGCGGCGGTGTGACCGTCCGTGGTCGTCGGAGGGCTTAGCGAACGTGCGGCCGCGGTGGGCGGCCGGGCTCGGTGGGGACCTGAGGGGGTCACCGATGAGTGCTCTCGACGCGTCGCGGGCGAAAGGTGAGTCGGGCATCGGATCTGAGCAGCTTTCGCGTTTTTGCCACGATCTGCGGCAGTACGTCGCCGCAGGTCTGGCGCTGTCCGAACCGACGGCGGACCGGATCGAGGACGACACCGGCCTTGACCGACTGAGTCTGATCCACCAGCAGTTCGCGGCCATCGCCGAGCTGCTGGACGTCGAGCAGGAGACCGCCCAGCGCATCGGCGGAGTCAATCTGACCCAGCTCGCCGGCGAGTGCGCCGAGGTGGTCCGGGTGACCTACCGCGCGCCGGTCATCTTCGAGCCCGCGGCACGAATTGTCGTGGCCGGAGACAAGACCTTGTTGCGCAGGGCCATCGGCAACCTGCTCGACAACGCGTGCCGCGCGGCCGGCAGTTCGGGACATGTGCTGCTCCGCGTCGGCTCGACGGACGACGACGCCTACGTCGAGGTGTCCGACGACGGTCCGGGATTCGGTGGCGTCACCTGTGGAACGGGACACGGTTTGTCCGTTGTGGCCGGGGCAGCACGTGCCTGCGGCGGTCGGCTCGAGATCACCAGTGCGCCGGCGTCCGGCACCACGGTCCGGCTCTGCTTCGCCACCGGGTATCGAGCGGTGAGGTCGGCATGAGGGTGGCAGTCTGCGCACAGCAGTGGCTTTTCGCATCGGTCCTCGCCGCCGCCTTCGACGGCCAGGGGTACGACGTCCTCCTCACCACCGACGATCCGCGGGAACTCCTCGACGGCGCGGGCCGGCTGGATCCCGACTTGTGCGTGGTCGACGCCCGGCCAGGGACGGCCGAGTCATTGCACGACCGTTGCCGCAGTACTGCCATCGTCCTGCTGGCAGACGCACAGGAGGAAACGGCCTGGGATGCGTACGACGCCGGTATAGCGAACGGTATCGTCAGCAAGACCTGCGGCCTCGCGACTGTATCGGCGGCAGTCGACAAGGTTGCCCGGGGCCACCGGGTCGCGGAAGGCCGGCCGGCGGCAGATCGCCGGACACAGCACGTTGTCGATCCGTTGACGACCAGGGAGCTCGAGGTACTCCGCCTCGTCGTGCGCGGTCTGTCCACCGAACAGATCGCGGCAGAGCTCGGCGTGAGCAGACATACCGTCCGGACTCATATCCAGCAAATACTCCGGAAACTCGGTGTACACGGCCGCGGCAAGATCGCTCGCGCTGCTGCCACCGCCGGCCTGGTCGACGTCCACGAACTCGCCGAAGGCGGAAACCGGTGAAAGACGGAGTCGCTGTTCTTCTCGTCGATGATCACCGGGTCTTCGCCGAAGCACTCGCGGGGCTCCTCGTGGCCGAGCCGGGAATCGACCGGGTCAGCACAGCCTCGACCCTCGATGCTGCTCGCGCGCTGATCGGAGCCGATCGGCCGAATGTGGTGCTGCTGGACCTCGGGCTGGCCGAGGAGTCCGGCTACGACCTCCTGGCCGACCTGGCGGCCATGCCGGACGCGCCCGAGGCAATCATGCTGTCCGGCAGCACCGAGCCACGGCTGATCGTGCAGGCGCTGGAAGCAGGCGCCCGCGGCTGGCTGACGAAGACAACCCAGCTGAGCGCCTTGGTAAGCGCCGTCTGGCAGGTCCTGGACGGCTATCTGTACCTGTCGCCCGCGATGCTGCAACCAGTCCTCGATCACCTCATGAACGATCTCCGCCGGCAGCGCGCGGCACTGGGCTTCGCGGATCAGTTGACTCCACGGGAACTGGAGGTCCTGCGCTGCCTGGTCTCCGGGATGAACAGGACCGAAGTCGCCGAGCACCTCTTTGTGTCGACGAACACCGTGCGAACGCACATCCAGAGTCTCCTGCGCCGCACCGGGCAGCATTCCGCACTCGCACTGGTCGCCTTCGCCCGGCTACACGGCGTGGCAGGCATCGACGAGACCGAGCGGTCCGTAATCGCCAAGCGATCCGAATCATCTTCTTGACGTAGGCGTTCTCGTCCCGTCGTCGGGCGCGGACCGCGATCACGGGCCGTAGCGTCAAGGGAAGTCAGGGGCTCTGAGGGGGCATCGGGGATGACCACCCGAATCAACGCTGTGCCGCGCGCCGCACGAGCAGACGATGTCGCCGTGCCGTTCGCGGACTGTCATATCACCGAGGAAGCACAAGCGGCCGCACTGCGCGTCCTGCAGTCCGGCTGGGTGACCACAGGTCGCGAGGTCGCGACCTTCGAGGCAGCGTTCGCGATGGTCGTCGGCGCGGAGCACGGCGTCGGGGTTTCGTCGTGCACGCACGGGATCGAGCTCGCACTGCGATCGCTCGAACTGCCTCCCGGCTCGCTGGTCCTGAGCTCGACGATGACCTTCTGCGGCGCCGTCCAGGCGATCATTCACGCCGGACATCAGCCGGTTCTCGTCGACGTCGATCCGAAGACCGGGATGCCGACGCCGGCCACGGTGCGAACCGCCCTCCGTGAGTTCGGCCGGCCGGCCGCCCTTACCGTCGTGCACTGGGCGGGCGATGTCGCCGACGTACCCGCGCTGGCAGCGGCGGCAGAGGTGCCACTGGACCGAGTGGTCGTCGATGCCGCACACGCCGTCGGGACCTACACCGGCAGCACTCCGATCGGATCGGGTTGCGCCGCGACGTGCTTCAGCTTCTACGCCACGAAGAACCTGCCCCTCGGCGAGGGCGGCATGATCACCACCGACGACCCGACCCGCGCGGAATGGTTGCGCAGGGCCCGATTGCACGGCATGACGGCCGACGCGTGGCGGCGCTATCTCCCTGGCGGGAGCTGGCGCTACAACGTCGCCGACGCAGGCATCAAGGCCAACATGACCGACATCCAAGCCGCGATGGGTCGCGCCCAGCTCGCGCATCTCCCGTCCTGGCAGCGCCGACGCGCGCAGATCGCCGCGCGGTACGACGACCAGCTCGACGGTCTGCCCGGAATTCGACTACCCCACCGCCCAGCCGCCCGGGACGGCAAGCACGCATGGCACCTGTACCCGATCCGGCTGCAGCTCGACGGCGGGATCGATCGGGACGAGGTGATTGCCGCGCTCTCCGAGCGCGCGATCGGCACCTCGGTGCACTTCATCCCGGTCCATCGACTCGCCTACTTCAGCCAGGCAGCACTGATCCCGTCGATCGGGCTGCTCGGGGCGGACACGCTGTTCGACCAATTGCTGTCCCTGCCGATCTACCCCCGGCTGACCGACGACCAGGTCGACGCGGTCTGTGCGGCGCTCGCCGACATCGCTCACCAGGGCCTCACCGGAAAGGGAACGGAATGAGCCAGCCTGTGCTGCTACATGACAGGGAGAAGAGCCTGTTACGGACCATCGTGGTCGGGGCCGGAGAGGCCGGCATCGCCCTGGCCCGCGACCTGCGCCGAGTCAGCTCGTTCGGGCTGGACCCTGTCGGGTTCCTGGACGATGACGCGACGAAACTGGGTCGCAGGTACGGCGGACGTCGCGTCCTGGGCACGCTGGCCGAACTCGAGGAGGTGCTCGAGCACAACCGGATCGATGTGGTCGTGGTCGCCATACCGTCGATGCCGTCGCACGAGGTGAGGGAGCTCGGACTCCGGGCCGCCGCGCTGGGCGCGACCGTCCTCCATCTCCCGCCGTTCCTGTCCGCGCTCCAGCGCCAGATCGCCGGCACCGACATGCGCGCTCTGCAGGTCGGTCCGCTGATCGGGCGGCCCGAGATGCACGTGGTCAGCCGCAACGCGCGGGAAGCCATCGCCGGCAAGCGGGTCCTGGTCACCGGCGCCGGCGGCTCCATCGGCAGCGAACTGTGCCGTCAGGTGTACGGGTTCGGCCCCGAGCAGCTCATCATGCTCGACCACGACGAGTCCAACCTGCATCGCACCCAGCTCGAGCTGTGGGGCGAGGCACTGCTGGACACCGAGAACACCGTGGTCGCCGACATCCGCGACACCGAGCGGATCTTCCAACTCTTCCGCGACTACCGGCCGCAGATCGTGTTCCACGCCGCGGCGCTGAAACACCTGCCGGTCCTGGAACGACATCCCTGCGAGGGTGTGAAGTCAAACGTCCGCGGCACCCAGAACCTCGTCGAGGCAGCGGTCGCCCACGACGTCGAGCGGTTCGTGCTGATCTCGACCGACAAGGCCGCGAACCCCACTTCGGTGCTCGGGGCAACAAAACGCCTGGCCGAGCTGGTCCTGGATTCGCAGCAGCCTGCCTCCACGGTGCTGACCGCGGTGCGGTTCGGCAACGTGCTGGGCAGCCGCGGCTCGCTGCTGCATGTGGTCCGGGACCAGCTGGCCAGCGGCTCACCGGTCACGGTGACCCATCCCGATGTCAGCCGGTTCTTCATGACGATCGAGGAAGCCGTCGGCCTGGTACTGGAGGCCGTCCGGATGTCCGACGGCTCCGCGACGTACGTGCTCGACATGGGCGAGCCGGTCCGCATCGTCGACCTGGTCCACAACTTCGCCAACCTGCTGAACATCCGCGAGGTGGACTTCAAGTACACCGGCCTACGACCAGGCGAGAAGCTCCACGAGGAGCTGTTCGGCGCGGGCGAGGAGGCATTGCCGACCGATCACCCGCGGATCTCGATGACCCGGCCCCCGCGGGCGGCCGCAGGCTTCCGGGCCGGGCTGCGCGAGCTGTACGACTCCGCCGGGCACAACCGCCCGGACGAGGTGTGCCGGCACCTTCGCCGGCTGGTGCCGGAATACACCCCGGCGCCGGGGCTGGTCTCTGCCGGAGCGCCGTACCCCGATGACTACTGACCAGCATCTCTTCGACGACTGCGAGTACAAGCATGACCACTGAGGCTCGGCCGCCACTGGACGTCCGCGTCCTCGACGGCACCGTCACTCCATCCCCGACGGTCTTCGATGACGACAAACTGCTCCCTGCGGACCGAGCGACCATCTCCGCGCTCGGACATCGCGTCGAGGGCGCGGACCTGGCTGCTCCTCCGGTCGTGCTGCCTGACTTCCATCACAAGTCCGCGATGGAACTGCCATCGAGCGTCGCGGTCGCGACCAACGGCACAATCCGCCCGGAGCTGACCAGCTCATCGGTGAACTGCGGTATGGCGCTGATCGCCGTCGACTCCGAAGTACCGGATGACAAGGCAGTCGACGTCTTCATGCGCGCGGTCCGTGAGCGCTACCCATACCCGACCCGCGGAACTGCCGAGCTGAGCCGTCAGGAGGTCGTCAAGGCCGTCAGGGACGGCTCCGAGTTCAGCGTCGACCGCTGGGGCGCGCCGTCGGAGGATCTGGAACGGATCGAGGAGGGCGGCCGGATCGACCTGGAGCGGTACGGCGGGATGGACAGACTACGATCCGAACTGCCAGGGATCGCCTTCCAGTTGGCTCGCTACCGCTTCGGCACCGTTGGACCGTCCAATCACTTCGTCGAACTCCAGCGGGTCGAGGAGATTCTCGCCCCGGAACGGGCCGGCAAGCTCGGCGTCCGCGCGGGGCAACTGACGATCCAGTACCACGGCGGCGGCGGTGTCTTCACCGGTGAGATCGGCCGGTTGTTCTTCCGCCGCAAGGACTATCCGGCGCAGATCAAGGCCGTGAACGCCGCGCTGAAGCCATGGTTCCACCTTCGTTCCGCGCGATCCTTCACCCAGCTCAGGACACGGCTCGCCCTCTACTTCACCGCGGGCTGCACCCCCCTGTCACTGGCTGGCGACGAGGGTCAACGGCTGATGCTCGCGACCGCCGCGGCGATGAACTACGGGTTCGCCTTCCGCACGGCCACGTACGCCGCTCTCTGCCGGATCGCTGCTGACTCCTTCGGCGGCGCCACCGGCCGGCTCGTCGTCGACTCGCCGCACAACAGCATCTACGAGGAGCCCGTGGGCAACCGGACCGGCATCGTCCATCGGCACAATTCGTGCCGGGCCTTCCCGGCCTCGATGATGAAGCCGGGGACGACGTTCGCCGACACCGGTCAGGCCGTTCTGCTGCCCGGCACGCACCGGACCTCCAGCTATCTGGCCGTGGCCGGTGACAGGGCGGCCACCAGCCTCTACTCCGCCTGCCACGGCGCCGGCACGGTCGTCTCCGACCTGGTCGCGCGCGGTGTCTCCGGCGACGACCCGCGGAAACGGAAGACCCGTCGGTACCGGTACGACGACGGCGCTCCCACCGACGCGCATCACTTCGACGACCGTGGCGTGAACGCGGCCCTCGACGTCCTCGTCCGCAACGGCCTGGTGACTCCGGTCGCGCGGATGCGGCCCATCGCGGTTCTGCACTGAGGTTCTGCACCGCGGTTTCTGCACCGATGTTTCGACGAGCGGGAGCGATCATGAACAAGCGGCTACGGAGCCTGGCGGCCTGGACGGTCATGGTCATGACCGCTCCCCTGCTGCTGGTCGTCACCAGCAGTCCTGCGGTGGCCGTCGGCACGGGCTACTGGGTCAACAACACGGTCGCCTGCAGCGACACCGGCGCCGGGACCCAGGCCGCGCCGTTCTGCACGATCACCCAGGGCACCAAGAAGGCGATCAATCCGGGTGACACCGTGCACGTTGCCCCTGGCACCTATCGCGAGCAGGTCACGGTGAATGCGTCCGGCACCGCGACCGATCCGATCACCGTGACCGGCGACGCGCCGGGCGTCATCGTGCTCGGCACCCGCGCGCTGAGCGGCGCCGCGCTGTGGACCGCGACGGGCACGTCCGCGTGGAGCACGCCGTATTCGCCTCCGTCGACACCACGTCAAGTCTTCGTCGACGGCAATCGCCTGGCTGCCGCGGCGTCGTCCACCACGACAGTTGCCAACAGCTGGTTCTACGACGCGACAGCCAAGGTTCTGTACGTCGACACCGGCGGTGCCAACCCCGGTGACGGGCACGAGGTCGAGGCCGGCGCACAGTCGTTCGGCATCACTACGACGAGCCGGCAGAACGTTGTCATCAGCAACCTGCAGTTCGTCCGGCCGAACCTGGCCGGCGTCCGGCTGCTGACCTCGTCCGCGATCACCGTCGACCACGTGACCGCGTCGCAGTCCGCCGGCAACGGTGTACTGGTCGACACCTGTCCGAACAGCACGATCGCGATCCGCTCCGCCGCAGTCGACAACTCGCTGTCCACAGGCATCCGGCTGTCTGCTTCGAGCGGCGTCACTGTGTCCGGATCGACCAGTCATCACAACGGCCTGCACGGCATCGGTCTGGCCAACGCGACGAACAACCTGATCACCGGCAACACGACGTACGCGAACGTCTCGCTGAACCCGAACGCGACCGCCAACGGTATCGACGTCGACACCAGCTCGCCGGACAACACCGTGAGCGGCAACGTCGCGTACCAGAACCAGGACAGCGGTTTCCAGGTGTACAGCGGCAGCCATCGTGCCCTGGTCGTCCGCAACATCTCCTACGGCAACGGCGACCACGGTTTCGACACCCTGACCTCGACCGGCGTGCGGTACCTGAACAACACGGCGTACGGGAACCGGCGGGACGGCATCTCGATCGAGGGCAACTCGACCGGCGCCACCACGGCCAACAACCTCCTGGTCGACAACGGCACCACCGCGACCGAGTACGACCTGTACGTCGACGCCGGCTCGTACTCCGGCCTCGTCGCCGACTACGACACCGCCTGCAACCACGTCGGTGCGTCCTCGACGAAGGTGAACGGGATCATCTACAAGACGCTCGGGGCATTCGCGTCCGCGACCGGGCAGGAGAACCACGGGCAGTCCGTGGATCCCGATTTCGCCGACGCCGGCTCCGCGGACTTCCGGCTCACCGGTGGGTCTCCGGCCGTCGACTCCGCCAACGCCGGCCTCACCGGCTTCCTCGGCACCGACCAGGCCGGCAACTCGCTTGCTGACGACCCGATCATTCCGGACACCGGGACCGGCACCCCGACGTACGCCGACCGCGGCGCGCTGGAGTTCCAGCCGGTCGCGGGCGTGACCGATTACGCCCCGCATGCCGCCGTCAGCCTCAACCCAGCTGCGGTCAGCTTCCCGCCGTCGGTTCCGGTGACAGCCGATGCGAGCGGCTCCAGCGACAATGACACGGCCGGGATCGCCTCGTACACCTTCGACTTCGGCGACGGCACGGTCGTCGGGCCGCAGCCTCCAGCTACTGCGACGCACTCGTACGCCGCAGCGGGAACGTACGCCGTGACCGTGACGGTCCAGGACAGTGCGGGAATGACCGACACCGCCACCGCGCAGGAGATCGTCAGCACCCGGACCGTGCAGACCTACTCCGTCGAGCAGACCAACCCGGCCTGCAGCGACACCGGAGCCGGCACCACTGCAACGCCGTTCTGCACGATCGGTGCGGCGACCAAGAAGGCACTCGCCGGTGACACCGTCCTGGTCGGACCTGGCCAGTACCGCGAGCAGGTCCAGATCACTGCCAGCGGTCAGCCCGGCGCCCCGATCACTCTGCGCGCCACCTCGCCGTCCGCGGTCATCGTCGGCTCCGACGACGTCTCCGACGCAGCAGGCTGGACCGCAACCACCACGACCGCCTGGAAGCACGCCTTCACGCCGGTCCCGGCGCAGGTCTTCCTCGACGGCCAACCGTTGACCAAGGCAACCAGCGCCACGACGACCAGCAGCGGCACCTGGTTCTACGACGTCCCCACGTCCACTCTGTACGTCGACACCGGCGGCACGAACCCGGCTGCGGGACACACCGTCGCGGCCGGCGCACGGAGCTTCGGCATCCTGCTCCGCCAGGTCAGCGACGTCACGGTGACCGGCTTCGCGGTCCGCCAGACCAACCTGAGCGGCGTCTACCTGGACCGGATCCAGCGCGTCGGGCTGAGCACACTGGACGTCGCCCAGTCCGGTGCGCAGGGTGTCACGGTCGACGGGTCGGCCAACGCCACTCTCGACGGCATCACGGCCGCGTCGAACCTGTCGATCGGCGTCCGGTTCTTCAACTCGACCGACAGCCAGTTGGGCGCCTCGGTCACCCACGACAACAACTTCCACGGCGTGAGCGTCCAGGGCAGCACCCGGGTCACAGTCACCGGCGTCACGACGTACCGCAACAAGCGGCTCGGTAGCCGGGTCGCGACCGGCATCGACGTCTCCTCCACGTCCCAGCAGGTCGTAGTGGACGGCAATCTTGCCTACGGCAACGATGACTCCGGCGTCGAGGCCTACACCGGTTCCACCGGAACGACCATCCGCCGCAACGTGATCTACGACAACGGCGACCACGGCATCGACAACTCCGCCGCGCCGGGATCGATCGTGGTCTCGAACACCGTCGTCGGCAACGCCACGGCCGGAATCAACTTCGAGGGCGGCTCGAGCGGCGCGACCAGCCGCAACAACGTGGCGATGGACAACGCGGTCGGCAGCACCCGGACGATCGGTGAGATCCGCGTCGACGAGACGTCCAGCCCGGGCATCACGATGGACCGCGACCTGGTGTTCCAGACCGCCCTCAACGGCCCGCTGTTCGAGTGGGCCTCGCAGCCGTACACGACGCTGGCCTCGTTCCAGACCGTCAGCGGCCAGGAGCCCGCCGGCCAGTCGGCGAACCCGCGCTTCGTGGCGCTGACCACTCGCGACCTGCACCTCACCAGCACGTCTCCGGCCATCGACGCGGCCGACACCGCGACGGCGGGCTGGACCGCGGTCAATCGTGACGGCACCGCGCCGGCCGACCACCCGGCGGTCGCCAACACCGGGATCGGTCCGATCACGTTCGCGGACCTCGGCGCCTTCGAGTACGCCGGTCCGGCGATCGCGGTGACGGCTACGCCGACCGGCGGGTTCGCCCCGCTGGACGTGACGATCGACGCCTCCCACAGCGCCGGTCTGGGCGCACCGTTGACGACGTACCGGATCACCTGTGGCAACGGCACGGTACTGAACCAGTCCAGCGGTGTCTGCCACTACACTGCGGCTGGGACGTTCACGCCAACGGCGACCGTGACCGACTCGTCCGGACTCAGTGACAGCTGGACCGGCGCGCCGATCGTCGTGAAGGCGAACGGCAAGCCAACCGCCCGGATCACCGCCACTCCGACACAGGCCTACCGCCCGCAGCAGGTGGTGCTGGACGCATCGAGCTCCTCCGACGCCGACGGCCGGCCGCTGGCCGGCTACACCTTCGATTGCGGCAACGGCCAGACGACTGGTGCGATCACCTCGTCCACGGCAACCTGTGACTACCCGAACGCCGGCTCCTTCACCGCTGCGGTCACGGTCACAGACACCGGCGGCCTGACCAGCAAGGCCACTGTGACGATCAAGATCCTGGCCGATGTCGCGCCGACCGCAAAGCTCACGATCTCCAAGACGAGTATCCGGCACGGCCAGTCGATCACCGCGGACGCGTCCGGGTCGACCAGCGTCGACAAGTCGCCGATCGCGACGTACCAGTTCAGCTGCGGCACAGGTGCGGCCAACCCGCCGCAGACGAGTCCGACCACAACCTGCACCTACCCATCCGCCGGTCAGTTCACCGTCAAGGTGACCGTGACCGACACCGTCGGCCTGTCCAGCAGCGCCACCAAGACAGTGCAGGTCACGCAGTGATGCACAGCAACGGACGAAGGGCGCATCGATGACGATCGAAGAGATGTTCCGCCGGATCGTGCGAGCCCACCTAGGGATCATCCTGGTGTGCATGCTGCTACCGGTCGCCGGCGCAGCGATCCTGGCCGCCCGCCGGCCGGATCCGACCATTGCGTCCATCCGTCTGCAGGTCGTCGCCGGCTCACCGAAGTCGACGACCGAGGCCGAGGGCATGAACAGCCGGGTGCTTGCCGTGGCGACAACGCCGAGCCTGCTCGACGCGGCGCTGATGGCGGCCAAGGCGCCGCGCGACGTCGAGACCTACGCGACAAGGAACATCTCGGCGCAGCGCCTCGGCGAGTCCTCGATCGTCGAGCTCAGCGTCACCGACGACGACCCGATCGCTGCCGGACAGATCGTGAGCCAGCTCGCGACCCGGGTCGCACTGTTCATGAATCAGGGCGACCAGGAATCGTTCAACGACACTCTCAACGACCTGTCGGACCAGATCGACCAGGCCACAGTCCAGCGTGACAAGCTGGTGACGCAGCTGCGCGGCATCGCCGACATCACCGCACGGGCGGACCTCAACGTACAGATCCAATCCGTGAACCAGCTGCTCAGCCAGCTGAGCAGTCAGCGTGCGACGCTCGTCGCGGACTCGGCGACGCGAGACCGCGTGGTGATGGTCAGCAACCAGGCCGACGTCCGGCAGGTCAAGACGTCCATACTGCCGCAACTGGCGCTGGCCCTGCTGCTCGGACTCGTCCTCGGGCTGACTGTTGCGACGGTCGTCGAGACGTTCCGTCCGCGGGTGAACGGCCTGCGTGCGCTCGCACGTCTCTTGCAGGCGCCCGTGCTCGGCAAGGCGACGGAGGACGTCGAGTCACTCCGCAACACCATGGCGCTCGCCGCGCGTCGGCAGGGAGTGGACGCAGTAGTCCTGATGGGCGCCGATGAAGGTGATGCCGAGACAGTCAGCAAGCTGCTGTTCTCGTTCTCGGGTCACGCACACGCGCCGCAGCGGCTCAAGAAGGCGGCACGTGTCGACAACGACGACCGGGCGTTCGACCTCGATGAAACCGGGCTGACCGGATTCGCCGACGTCCGCTTCACCGGTCTCTCCGCGGTCACACCCGAGGACGAGATGACGGCCGGCGTGGTCGTGGTGTCTTCCGGCTCGGTGATGCTGCGCCGGCTCGACGATCTCGACGACGTACTGAAGGCGGTTCGCTGGCCGGTGCTGGGCATCGTCCAAGGACCTGCCAGGCGGCGGTTCGGCAGGCTCTTGTGAGTACGAGTACTGCGCAGTTGCACACCGCCGGCCAACGTGTCGCTGTCCACGGTCCGGCTCCCGCCGTACAGGCCCTTGTCGCCATGGCCGGCGGACCTGAGCCATCCGGTCCGGCGATGGCAGACCTCCCCAACGTGGTCCTGTCGGTCGAGGACACTCGCCGGCCGTTCAACACCCACGGAGCGGAGATCGTCACTCGAGGCGCGTGGGCGATCGACAGCCAGGAGGTCGTCCTGGAGAGTGTCGGAGGGTCCGGCTATGACCAGCGATGGACGATCAACGAGGACGGACTCCACGTCGCCAGCCGCTGGCGGCCGACGTACCAGGAATCCACAGCAGCGAAACTGCTGCCGTCCAGGCACCGCGCATTGAGCAGTCAGGTATTGCTGCACTACCCGGCACTCTGGTTCGCGGCGCTTCAAGGGTTCGTGCCCCTCCATGTGTCGGTCGTCGAAGTCGGCGGGGTTGCAGTTGTGCTGGCCGGACCAGGAGGCGTCGGGAAGTCGACCCTGGTCGCGCGGGCGCTGGCCGACGGGGCGCGGGCGACGTGCGACAACCTCGCAGTGTGCGACGGTTCGACAGCGTACGGAGTCGCCGAGCCGCTTCGGCTGCTGGCGAGGACCGGCACTCGTGCGGCCCACGGGCGGCGCGAGCAGGCCTGGCCGCACCGGGTCCGATCCCTTTCCCCGGAGCTCGTCGTCGTACTGCGGCGTGGAACACAGGCGGCGCCCGAGCTCCGGGAACTGAGCCCGGCGCAGGCCACCCGCGGAATCGCCGCGGGCACGTATGCCGCCGGTGAGCTACGCCGGTTCTGGTCGATCGCAGCGACCGTCGCGTCGGCGACCGGTTGCGGTCCGATCCACGCACCGATCGAAGAAGTCGCGACGCGCCTGGCGAACCGCCTGCCCTGCCTGGAGCTTCGCCTCGCCAAGGAGCCGGGCGCCGGTCTCACCGAACTGCTCAGGCGTCCGCTGGCCGCGGTCCGCACCGGCAGGGTCGGCTGATGGCCGGCGACGGGCGGATCGAGGTCGCCCAGGTCGTCACCCGGTTCATCGCCGGCGCAGGCGGGGTCGCGTTGCGGGGAGTGCTGCCGCTCGATCCCGCGCGCTACCGGATCACGATCGTCACCGGGCAGGGCGGACCGTTGACCGACCGAGCCGCGGCCGCCGGCATGCGGGTCCTGATCGAGCCGTCGCTGGTCTCACCGCTCGCACCGAACGACGACCGGCGCGCGCTGCGCCGATTGACCGAGCTCTGCCGGGAAGATCGGTACGACGTCGTGCACACGCACAGCGCGAAGGCGGGCGCGCTCGGACGACTGGCCGCGCATCGGGCCGGCGTGCCGCGCATCGTCCACACCTACCACGGCTTCCCCTTCCACGAATTCCAGAATCCGCTCCGCCGGGCGGCGTACGTCGCCATCGAACAACGCCTCGCCCGGATCACCGACAGCGTGCTGGCGATCGGCAGCGGCGTTGCCACCGAGGCGCTGCGGCGAGGACTGGCCACTCCGAGCACCTTGCGCACCATCACGCCGGTGGTCGAGTCCGTCACCGTGCCGCGCACCGACAGCTCACGAGCGGCTGCCCGCGCCGAGCTCGGAATCACTCCGGAGTTGCCGTTGATCGGCACGGTGGGGCGGATCGATTACCAGAAAGCACCCGAACACTTCATCGCGGCCATTGCCGCGCTCCGCCATACCGCAGCCGTCGCGGTGTGGATCGGTTCCGGACCCGGCGACCGCGAGGCGAAGGAGCTGGTACGGCGGGCCGGCCTGTCGGATCGCTTCGTCTTCGCCGGCGAACGATCCGACGTGCCGCAGCTCCTGCCGGCCTTCGACATCTTCGCGATGGCGAGCCGGTACGAGGGTCTCCCCTGCGCTGTGGTCGAGGCGATGCGCTGTGGCATCCCGGTGGTGGCGACAGCAGTCAACTCCGTACCCGATCTGGTCGTCCCCGGCGAGAGCGGCGTTCTCGTTCCACCGGGTCGCCCGCGCCTATTGGCCGAAGCCATCGACGACTTGCTGGACGACCGTCCGAAGGCCGACCGCATGGCGCGCCTAGGTCAGGAAGGCGCCGGCAGTACGTATGACGCCGTAAGTCTGGCCGAGGTCCTCGACCAGGTGTACTCCGCACCTCGGTCCGCACACCTGGTTGCCTCATGAGCAGCGCCGAGCCCGTCGGCCAACTGCGGCGACCTGCCTCACCTTGGCTGCAGCTCTGCCCTCCCGGAACGGTCGAGATCGACATCCGATCCGGACCCGTCGACGAACATCAGCTGTCCGCCGGCCATCCCGTCGTGCTGATGGATCAGCGGCCGCTCAGCAGACAACGCCTTCGGCAGGTTGCGCGCCGGCTCGGTGTCGTTCTGGAGCGGGAATTCGTCGTTCTGCCCACCCTCGGCCGGCCGATGGTCGTCGTCGACGACGCCGAGCAAGCAATCCGGTATTTCTGGACCGCGGTTGCGACCGTGCCACCTGGCCTGGCATTCACCGCCGTGCCCGCGTCCGCGCTGCTCGGCGTGGCCCGCCGTACGCCGTGGCGCTGGACAGGCGCCTTCGCACCGGCCCGTGTCGTCATCGGGAGACGACCATGACCGAAGTTCCCAAGGCCTTTCACCCGCACCCCAGGTCGGTGCACGATTTGCTGTTCGCACCGGGCAGCCGCGGTGTACTGATCGCGACATCACGGGATCCGGACGCGAAGCGGACGTTTATCGTCACGCCGCCCCCCGAAAGCTATCTTGACGGCCCCGCCGGCCCGGTGGCCATCAAGATCCCGGTCACGGTTGCGGCCGCGAGTGCGATCTCCCGGGAGACCCGGATGCTGATGGCCCTCGGCGAGGCGCAGCTCGGCGGGCTCGAGCCCACAGTGCCGCGCTACCTCGAAACCCTCGACAGCTATGGGCTACCGGCCGTCGTGACCACCGTCGTCAAGGGCGCTCCGATGAGCGTCGCGTACCACCGGTGGCTGCACACCTCGCGTCGGCAACCGGTTGCGAAGGACTTCGCGCTGGCCGGCGGATGGCTTCGCCACTTCCAGCGCGCGACCGCCGGCGACCGAGGCCGGATAACCTGGGCGAGGGAGGTCGCGGACGACGTCCGTAGTCGCTGGCCGGGACACCCCAGGCTCGAAGCCGCACAGGTGCGGCTGGCCGCCGCCGACCGTCAGTTGAAGAGCTACCGGACCGCCAGGACCATGGTCCACGGCGACTACTGGTTCGGGAATCTCCTCGTCGACAACGGCCGGATCACCGGAGTCGTGGACTGGGAGAACGGCGCCCGAGCGGGATGGCCACTGCGCGACCTCGTCCGATTCGCCCTCAGCTACTGCCTCTACGTCGACCGGCACACCAGGCCGGGACATCCGGTGCGCGGACATCGCGGTCTGCGGCGAACGGGATTCGGAGCAGGGATCAGGTACGGCCTGCTCGAAGAGGGCTGGCTGTCAGATCTCGTTCGCCTCTACCTGCGCAGGGGGCTCGACGGACTCGGCCTGCCGTCCGCCTTGTGGTACGGAGCAGCGCTCGCCGGCCTCGGCGAGATTGCGGCAACCGCCAACGACGACGAGTTCGCTGCGCAGCATCTGGAACTGCTTGCCGATCTCCCGTACTGGCCGCTGGCCGACGACCTGCCACGGAGCTGATGCTCGATGACGACGACGGTTTCCTCACCCACCGGTGGCATTGTCGGCTGGACGGCGCTGCCCCGCGGCGACGTACTCGCAGCGATGATGGGTCTCACCACCTGCCTGCTTCCGTTCCTCGTCCCGGCAGGTCCGGGCAACACCGCGCCTGCCGACGCCGGAATCCTGCTGTGCATCGTGCTCGCCCTGCTGTGGGCGGTACGTGCGCATCTACCCGTCAAGTTGCCGTACGCGACAGGAGTCGCAGGGCTCGTCCTCGGCGGCGCCTTCGCGGCGTACATCACCGGTGCGCCTGTTGCGACCGGACTGGTGCTCATCCAGGACCTGCTTCTGTTCGTCTGGGGCGCGGCGCTCGCGCTGGGGCGGCGCAACCCGGCGATCGTCGGTGCTGTCACCATCGCCTGGTGCCGCACGGCCGCGATCTACTCGGGCGTGATGTCGGTGGCCTATTTGGTCGGGATCAATGCGCTGACCGGCGTCTCGGGGAAGGACGGGGTAAGGGCGTCGTACACGTTCGGCGACCCGAACCTGGCCGGCAACTACCTGGTCGTCTCGCTGTTCGTGATGGCCGCCTGCAAGCACCCGCGCTCCCCCGGCGTCCGGCGGATCGCGTACATCCTGGTGCTGACCGCCATCGGTTTCACCGGTTCCAACGGCGCGATGCTCACCTTGGTGGTCGGACTCGTTCTCGCCTTCACTGTGACGAGGTACCGCCGCCAAGGTGCTGTCGCCGGAGCTGCCGCATTGGCGGCCACGGCCTTGATCGGCGGGCTCGTGGTCGCGTTCGTCATGCCTCGCGTCGACCTCGGCGAGATCCGTGAACGC
The DNA here is from genome assembly GCF_004365355.1 of Kribbella pratensis. Lineage (GTDB taxonomy): Bacteria > Actinomycetota > Actinomycetes > Propionibacteriales > Kribbellaceae > Kribbella. The sequence continues at coordinate 3,397,334 of NZ_SODP01000001.1, forward strand.
GCGGCCGGTAGCGTGCCGTTGCTCCGCGACTCGTTCGGACGCAGCGCCAACTCCAGCAAGGAGCGGGTGACGATCGTCAAGGAAGGCGCGAACCTGTTCCTGGAGGGCGACGCCGCCGGCTTCGGTCCCGCACGGACGAAGGCGACCCTGGCGGCCACCCAGGCGCCGTACGTGAAGGAAGCGCACAACGACTACCTCGCGACATTGCTCGAGCGCGGTGTGATCGGCGGCATCGGGCTGCTCCTGCTCGGCGTCGCCGTGTTCGCGCGCTGCCTGCGGCTGGTCTTCGGCACGTTGCCCAAGGCGTACTCCGAACTCGTGCCCAGACCCTGGCTGCTCGCGGTCGTCGGCCCGGTGATGGCAACGGCCGCGGGCTTCTACGAAGTCCTCCACTTCCGCCACCTCTGGACCTGGCTGGGCCTCATCGCGGCGCTCGTCCTCGCAATGCAGGATCAACCAGAGGAGACGTCATGATCCGATGCCGACCTCACCGCGGCGAGCTCCTGCGCACCGTGCTCGCCAATTGCTCGGCCCGCCTTCTGGCGATTCTCGGGCTGACGCTCGCGACCGTTCTCGTTGCCCGGACCGGTGGCCCGTCCGCCGTCGGCGAGTACGCGCTGCTGCGGATGATGCCTGGCCTGATCGGCGTCCTGTGCGTGCTCGGCCTGCCCGGCGCGCTGGCATTCTTCCTGGCCGAACCGCGGCGGGAACTACCGCGGCTGTGGCCGACGCTGATGGCCATCGGCTTCGCCGGAGCTCTCACGGGTACCGCGCTGTGGGTGGCCGCCGCACCACTGATCGCCAAGGTCTTCTTCCCCCACGAACCGGCGTGGCTGATCGCGGTCGCGGGCGCTACGGTCGCGTCGCAGTTGTTCCTCACACTCGGCAAGACAGCCCTACAGGGTCTGGAGGACCGGCGTGGCGGCGACGCCGTCATCGCCGCCGAGGAGCTTGCCTTCCTGCCGTGCTTCGTCCTCCCGCTGCTCGTCGGCATCCACGGCATCGCCGCGATCATCATCGGCCTCGGTCTCGCGGACCTGGTCGTCGCGGTCGACGCCTGGCGCCGGGTCAGTCGCCGCCTGGGCTGGCGCCGGTTCGGCCTGGCGGGAAATGGATACGGCTGGTGGGGCCGGCCGGACCGAGTGCTCGGCAAACAGGTGGCGTCTTACGGCCTGCGTGGCCAGGTCGGCGGGCTCATCACCCTCCTCAACCTCCGGCTCGATGTCGCGATCCTCGGAGCCATCGCCGGCCCGGCGATTCTGGGTGGCTACGCGGTTGCGTCGAAGTACGCCGAACTGCTCAGACTGCCCGGCACCGCACTGACCTGGGTCTTCTACCCCCGACTTGCAAAACTCGAGCAGAACCAAGCGGCCGGAGTCGCCCGCAGGATGATCCGGCCGGCACTGGTAGGGATTGTCGTCGCCGCGGTTCCGGTCGCGTTGCTCGCGTCGCCCGTGATGCGGTTGCTCTACGGCGCTTCGTTCGGATCGGCCGTCACGCCGGCGCGGGTTCTGGTGGCGGGCATGATCCTCGCCGGCGCTTCCGGAGTCGCCAGCGCGTACCTGTACGGCCGCGGAACGCCCGGCCTCAACTCCATCGTCCTCGGTGTCGGACTGGCCATCACCGTCGTGCTCGACGTGACGCTGATCCCGCGGTACGGCGCTCTCGGCGCGGCGGCCGCATCGACAGCGGCCTACCTGACGACGGATGCCTTGCTCATCGGAGTCCTGCTCCGCCTGAGCGGCACCGGACCACGTCACCGCACAACTGTTGCCGTCGGCGAGGGAACATCATGAAAGCAATTGCCATCACCACCGCGATTTTGTTGCTCGTCGCCGGCTGCTCAGGGACGCCGGACAGCAATCCGCCGGACACGCCAAGTCCGACCTCGGCGCCACCGACCTCGCAGCCGGCCAGTCCGTCCAGTGCACCCACAAACGGCAGCGTGCCGGTGGACCTGTCCGGCGATCGGTACGTCTCCCTCGCCAACGCGCTGCATCGACGCGGCGTCGCGATCTGGTGGGAATCCGACCTCGTCGCCAAGTGGCTCGAAGGATCGGCTGCGTTCGACCAGGCGATCGGCCGCCTCGGCGCGCTGGCAAAGGTCCCTGGTACGGCAGGGTTCAAGATCTCCGACGAGATCGGCTACGGCGACGGGCTGACGTCGACAGCGCAGGCCACCGACTTCCTGACCCAGGCCCGGACCCGCTTGGCGCAGGTTGCCCCCGGCAAACAAATTCTCGTGGATGCGGTGGTGCCCGAGCTTGGCTGCCTGCCATGGCGCGGCGGGAACCAGGAAGGCTGTGCACAGCGTGTCCGGCAGAAGCACCCGGCAGCGACAGCCGCAGCCGTCGAGAGCTACCTGCGAGCCCACCTGATCGACCGGCTCGATCTCAGCACCGGGCTGCTCGAGGAGAGCACCTACGCCCAGTGGGGACTGGACCGGCAGACGGCGCAGACCGACATCTGGAACCGGATCCGCGCGCAAGGCTGGGCCTCGCTGACGACCCTTCAGTCCCGCAAGGCCCTCGCGGATGCGAACGGGTATCGCGGCAATGCCGACCAGGCGAGGACCGACGCCGCAACCTACATCGATGTGCCCGTCGCCGCAGGCGCACAGGCCGTCGACATCTGGACCTGGCGGCAGCGCTACCAGGGCCAGATCGTCAGCCTTCTGGCCCCGGACCTGCAGCCCAATCCGCTGTGGACCGCGATGGTACGACGACGGCAGCAAGGCGTGCGGCTGATCACGCACATGACGCCGTCGACACTGCACACGGACTCGGCGAGTTACAACCACGAGTGCGATCTCGCCGCACAAGCTTTCACAGCGGTCTTCGTTGCTGCTGGCACCGGTCAGTAGAGGAGCAACCATGCCGTCGAACCGTCACGTCGCCGCGATCAGTCCGGCCCGGCGCCTCTTGGACGTGCTGGTCGGCGGGCTACTGCTGATCCTGGCTTCACCTCTGCTGGCAGTCGTCGCCGTACTGCTTCTCGTCACGAGCGGCCGACCGGTGCTGTTCCGGCAATCGCGGGTCGGCGAGAGTGGACGGCCGTTCACGCTGTACAAGTTCCGGACCATGCGATTGCTTGCCTCCGGCCCCGAAATCACTGCTGCCACGGACGTGCGGATCACCCGGATCGGCGGGTTCCTCCGGCGGACGGCGATCGACGAACTGCCGCAACTCTGGCACGTGCTGCGCGGACAGATGACGCTGGTGGGTCCGCGGCCGGAGAGCGCCGCATTGGCCGCCGGGTATCCGGAAGCATGCCGGCCGGTGCTGCAGGCCAGGCCAGGACTGACCGGTCCGGCGCAATTGCGGTACCGCGAGCGGTCCGCCGTACCACCGAATGGCCGGACCGATGTGGAGCGGTGGTACCTCGAGGTTCTGGTGCCGCTGCGGGTCGCCGCCGACCGCGAGTACCTTGACCGGCCGACCGTCCGACGCACCCTCTATTACTTGCTGGTGACTGCCTTGTTCGTGGTCGGACTCGCCGACCTGCAGCAGCCGGTCGGTGCTCAGACCGCCTCTTCGTCGTAGGTCTCTACGGTCTTCGTAGCCTTTACGGCGATCGGGTCACAGCGGGCGTTGAGACACCTCCCGCTGTTCAGGTCGAACTCGAAATTGTGGCCGAGGCAACGCAGCACACCGTTCACCACAACGCCGGTCTCGGCCAGATCCTCTCCGGCGTGCGGGCAGTAGCGGCTCACCTGGAATTGCCTGCCCCCGACGGTGAACTCGGTGATCTCCTCAGGATCCCGCGCAGCCTCGAACTCCTCGACCGCGCGCAGCGCCGCACGATCGGCATGCTTCAGCAGACCGACGAGGTAGTCGTTGTACCGGTCGGGCTGCCGGCGCGCGATGAAGCGCAGCGAGAGCAGAAGCTCCTCCCAGCGGGTTCGGCCCGAGACGACACCGTCCAGCCAGCGGCCGTCCATCGACAGCCGGTAATCGGCGTGCCCCTCGCCACCGTCCAACTCGACCACCACGCGGTCCGGCCCGATGTGCGCGTCCCACACCCCACCGAACGGCCCGGAGACGTCGAACCGCAAGGTCATGCCGATCCGGGCCAGGAAATACTCCGATAGCGTCCCGAGTGACTCCAGATGCGTCTTGAAACGTTGTGCCAAACCGGATTGCGGCTCAGGGTTCGCCGCCCAGGCAGCGTCGATCGCGCGCCGGCGCCGAGCGGCGTACCCCTTCAGATAGCACCGCCGCTCCTCAGGTCCGGCGTCCAGCGTGAAGCCGGACCAGTGCGGGTCGCGGACGACGGACAGGTCATCCAGCCGGATCCGGTCACCGGGGAGGAGACACGCCCCGGCCTGGCTCGGGATCCGCTCCGCGAGCCAGGCCAGCGCCTCACTCTGGTCGGGGAAGATTCCGCCCGGTCGCAGGCCGCTGTTCAACTCGAACAGGTCGTCGTCGAGGAAGCACGGCGGACCCGCGTACGGCATCACCAGCCGAGGCTCGACCTGCCGGACCAGTCGTGTCACGGCCTTGAACTTGCCGATCCGCTTGATCGTTGAGATCCGCTCACGCTCGACCTCGTCGTACTCGTACCGGATCGGATGCCAGCTCGCGCCGGACATCTGCACACCCATCACGTCCAGCGGTCCCCCGACCTCGGTCATCGCCCGTCGCGCCTGACTGAGCGAGATCCGCGCGTCGTTCGTGTGCAGCACGCTCCGTTCCCCGATCTTCAGCAGTACGGCGGAGTCGTGGCTCATCGGGCACTGCTCGGGAATGACCGTCAGCCAGTCGTGCTCGCTCAGTGGATACCGCTGCCACGCGCCGAGAACGACGATCCGGGTCCGCCCGATCGCGCGCAGCCGACGCTGGATGATCGTCGAGGGATACCGCGGCACAACCACCGGAACCGACTGCGGCAATCCCGCGAGCAGGTCGAGGTCCAGGTGGTCGAGATGCTCGTGCGAGACCACGACCAGATCGACGTCGAGCAATTCGGGCGTCAGCACGTGCGAGTTGTCCGGAAACGGGAACCACGAGCCGAGGAACGCGCCACCAGGCGACAGCCACGGGTCGGCGAGGATGCGGACGTCCGCTCCGTCGATCCGCAATCCGGCATGCCCGAGCGCAGTGATCATCGGCTCACCCATGTCACCAGGCTCCCCGGGCTGCCCGGCGCGAACATCCCCCGCCCGCACGAGAACCTCTACGTCAATGCCCGTATGCGGGCCGGTCAGCTTTCGCGAACGAGCGAAGGATGCCGGCTCTTCCCAGTTGAGGGTGTAGATCAGCGGGACTGGTCAGTCGAACAGCTTCCAGTGGCCCTCGGAGACGACAGCGACCTCGCCGTCGATGACGGTGATGGCGGTCTGGTCGTCGATGGCGTAGCCCGGCACGTCGAGCGCGGCGGCCCAGCGCTCCGCGTCGGCTAGGCCGAACTCCGGCATGTTCGGGTTGTCGAGGTGCGGAAAGATACCGAAGTCGACCAGCCCCAGTGCCTCGACGCTGCCCGACGGCGACTGCCAGTCACTCAGGTCCTGGCCTAGGTGGGGCGCCGCCACGAGGCTCCCGGCGCTCACCCCGACCCACACCGTGTCCTGCAGCGAAGGCAGGACGTCAGCCGCGCCGGACTGCTGCAGCCAGTGCGCCAGGTACAGCGGATCGCCACCGCCCACCAAAAGAGCGTCGGTCTCCCGGACGATGGGGATCCACTGCGCCGAGTCGATGCTGGGGAGCGCTGTGAGCTCGAGCAGGCCGAGAGACTTCCAGCCGATCTCGCACAGCGGAGTCATCGCGTGGCCGGAGACGATGCGCCACGCGGCAGCGGGACCCCCCGCGGGGTAAGCCGCCGTTGGGATCACCAGGGCGCTGGCCTCGGCGATGGGCTTGCCCAGCATCTCGACGAGCGCGTCGGCAATGCTCCTGTTCTTGATGCCGGCGGAGGTGAGAAGAAGCTTCATGTCTCTCCTACGATCTCGTCTTCCCGAATCCGCACACCGTAACCAATCTGATCGAAGGGCGCGCGCCCCCGTCCTGGCCGTACGCCGCGTCGCACCTGTTCTGCGAGCGTTAAGGGTGGTCACGCGGTCGCCCGGCTGGCGCGTCGGTCCCGCGGTAGGAGTCGAGACCTCCCGAAGATGGAAGTTCTCATGCTCACCATCTGGAAGACCTCGACGTGTCCGACGCTACCCCGCACGCCGGCTTCGGCCGGCCCGGCCTGACCGCCTTCGCTCGGCTTGATGGCCTCGGCCTCGCCGTCATCGGACAGCGACTCGAACCCGGCCGGGTGGCCCTCGCCTGCCGGGTCGTAGAGGCCGACGGGTGGTGTAGGCGGTGCGGTGCCGAGGGTCTTGCCCGCGACACCGTGGTGCGTCGCTTGGCGCACGAGCCGCTGGGATGGCGGCCCACCACCCTGGAGGTCGCCAAGCGTCGCTACCAGTGCCGCGAGTGCGGGCACGTGTGGCGCCAAGACACCAGCCTGGCGGCCGAGCCACGAGCGAAGCTGTCGCGTCGTGGGCTGCGGTGGGCGCTGGAAGGCATCGTGGTCCAGCACTTCACGGTGGCCCGGGTCGCTGAAGCCTTCGGGGTCGCGTGGGACACCGCGAACAACGCCGTCCTGGCCGATGGCAAGCGCCTGCTGATCAACGATCCCACCCGCTTCGACAGCGTCGCGGTGATCGGCGTCGACGAGCACGTCTGGAGGCACACCAGCCGCGGCGACAGGTACGTGAGCGTGATCATCGATCTCACACCTGTGCGCGACGGCACCGGCCCAGCACGCTTGTTGGACATGGTCGAGGGCCGCTCAAAGCAGGCGTTCAAGACCTGGCTCGCCGATCGCGACGCCCCTTGGCGCGCCCGCGTGGAGGTCGTGGCGATGGACGGGTTCACCGGATTCAAGACCGCCGCTGCCGAAGAGGTCCCGCACGCGGTCGCGGTGATGGACCCATTCCACGTCGTCCACCTGGCTGGTGACGCCCTCGACAGGTGTCGGCGCCGGGTCCAACTGCAGATCCACGGGCACCGCGGCTTCAAGGACGACCCGCTCTACAAGACCCGTCGCACCCTGCAGACCGGCACCGGGCTGCTCACCGACAAGCAGATCGACCGGATCAACGCTCCGTTCGCCGAGGACGCTCACGTCGAGGTCGAGGCGACTTGGGGCATCTACCAGCGGATGGTCGCTGCCTACCGGCACGAGGACCGCCGCCAAGGACACGAGTTGATGGTCAAGCTGATCGACTCGATCAGCAGCGGCGTTCCGAAGGCGCTCACCGAGATCGTCACGCTGGGCCGGACGTTGAAGAAGCGCGCCGCTGACGTACTGGCCTACTTCGACAGGCCCAAAGCACATCCAACGGACCAACCGAGGCGCTCAACGGCCGACTCGAACACCTCCGCGGCAGCGCACTCGGCTTCCGCAACCTGATCAACTACATCGCCCGATCTCTGCTCGAAACCGGCGGGTTCAGACCTCAACTACACCCTCGAATGGGATGAGCCGCTATCGAGCTCCAGCAGGAGATCGGCGAGTCCGCCGTCGGCGGCTCGCTCGAGTACGAATACACCGTCAGCACGCAGGCGTGGCCTGCGGGTCACCGCGGTCTAGCGCCTGGCCTGCGGTTGCCACATTTCGTAGTTTCCGCATTCCGCGGTGATTTCGGCCGTTTCCTGGGCAGCGGCGAGAAAGTCGTCGACCATTCGTGAGGTGCGCGATTCGGCCACCGCGAGGCATACCTGTTCGGGCGCCAGTTCCGGGATCGGCACATAGCTGATGTCGGGGCGTGAGTAGAACACGGTCTCCGACCGTGCAACGAACGAGATTCCCCGGCCTGCCGCGACGTGCTCGAGCTTCTCCTCCACCCCGCGCGCCCGGACTCCGGAGTCGGGGTGCGGGCGCCTGGTGGGCTGCGTGCTCGGGTCGGCATGCCAGACCACTGGCTCACCGTCCAGGTCGGCTTCGGAGACCTCCTCCTTGCCGGCCAACCGGTGGTCGCTGGGCAGCGCCACCATCAGGGGCTCGGTGTAGAGCGGAGTCAGGCGCAGCCCGGTCTCGTCGACAGGCAGCCGCACGAAGCCGACGTCGACGCGGCCGTCCAGCAACATCGTGGCCTGGTCGTCCCATTCCATCCGCTGCACGTCCACGACCACGTCCGGGTTCCGGGACTCGAACACCCGCGCCGCTGGGATGACCGGGATGCCGGTCCGGAAGCCGATCACCAGCCGCTGGCTCCCGCGGCCGGCCACGGACACCCGGCGCCGGACCGCGCGCACCGAGGCGAGCAGCGGACCCGCGTCGTCCAGCAGCTGCCGACCCGCGTCGGTCAGCTCCACGCCGTGGCTGTCCCTGGCGAACAGCGAGGCGCCGAGATCCTTTTCCAGAGCGCGGATCTGCCGACTGAGCACCGGTTGCGCGATGTGCAGATCCTCGGCGGCACGGCCGAAGTGCAACCGCTCGGCGACAGCGACGAAGTAGCGCAGTTTGCGCAGGTCCAGATCCATGGGAGCCTCCCGGTCCGGCGATGCCCTCAAGGTATCACCACGGCTGAAAGAGGTCTTGGACACGCACTCCGGCCGGGTGGCATTGTCAAGAGGGCACAAGCTAATTCGATCAAGGAATTCCGCACCGGATCCTCACCGGGATCGGGCGGAATTGCCGTGCTGTCCAGCTTCAGAAAGCAGGCACACTATGAGCAACGTCAGTTTTATCGGCATCGGCGGAATGGCCCGCGCAATAGCGACTCGCGCGGTCGCGGGCGGCAATTCGGTCGAGCTCGTCGGCCGCGACGCGGCCAAGGCCACGGCATTAGCGGCGGAGCTCGGCGGCGGGGCCACGGTGGGGACGTTCGGCGCCATCCCGGCAGGCGACATCGTCGTCCTCGCCGTGCCCTACGCGAGCGCCGTCGCGGTCGTCACCCAGTACGGCGATGCGCTGGCCGGCAAGGTCATCATCGACATCTCCAACACCTTCAACGCCGACGCAACCGGGGTCGTCACGCCTGACGGCATGTCCGGAGCGCAGGAGATCGCCAAGGCCGCTCCGGCGAGCGCGCACGTCGTGAAGGCGTTCAACACCGTCTTCGGCCACGTGCTGGCGCAGGACCGCCCGTTGGACGTGCTCTTCGCCGGGGACGACTCCCAGGCCAAGGCCGACGTGTCGACGTTCATCGAGAGCCTCGGGCTGCGTCCGCTCGACATCGGCGGCCTGGAAATGGCCCGGTGGCTGGAAGGCGCCGGGCCGCTGCTGATGGGCCTGGCCCGCCACGGCGCGGGGACCTTCGACATCGCCCTCAGCATCGACGTACTCGGCTGAGCGCACCCAACCCCTTCACCTACCCACACAAGGACACAGCGTGCGCGTTTTCGTCGCCGGCGGGACCGGCCATTCCGGTTCGTACATCATTCCCGAGCTCGTCGCCGCCGGGCACGAGGTCACTGCCCTGGCCCGGTCGGACGCCGCCGCGACGGCGCTGTCCACGCTCGACGTGAAGGTACGTCTCGGCGACCTCCAGGATCTCGACGGGTTGAAAGAGGCGGCCGCGGACGCCGACGGCGTCATCCACGTGGCGCACCGGCAGGACCTGTTGTTCTCTGGCGGGATCGATGCCGTGGCGGCCGCGGAGGTCCCGATCATGCTCGCGTACGGCGAAGCGCTGGCGGGCACCGGAAAGCCGCTGGTCGCAGCGGGGAGCATCGGCTCGCCAGGGAACCTGGGCCGGCCGGCCACCGAGGACGACCCGGCCCTTCCGGTCGGCGACGAGCACAGGGGCACCCTGCGGGCTCGTAACGTCGTGGAGACCACCGTGATCGGCCTCGCGGAGCGTGGAGTGCGGGCATCGGTCGTGCGGCTTGCCAACATCGCACACAGCACGACCGATCGTTCCGGCTTCCTCGTGCAGCTGATCGCGCTCGCGCAAGAGAATGGCTTCGCCGGCTACCCCGGGGACGGCGCGAACCTGTGGAACGCCGTACACATCCGCGACACCGCCTCCCTGTTCCGGCTGGCGCTGGAGAAGGGGCCGGCCGGCAGGTACTGGCACGCGGTCGGAGACGGGGCCATCCCGCTCCGCGCGATCGCCGAGGCCATCGGCAGCCGCCTGGGCCTGCCCGCCGTGAGCGTGCCCGTCGACGAGCTGGTGCTACCGGGGTACTTCGGATTCCTCGCGAACATCGTCACGCAGACCTACCCGGCCTCCAACCTCATCACTCGCCGAACCCTCGGCTGGGAACCCGCTCAGCCCGGCCTGCTCGCCGATCTGGACAACGGCCACTACTTCTCCGCCGGCTGAGCGTATTTAACATCCGGGCTTTTCCGGGTCTAGATCAATTCAAGGGAGTAATCGTGGGAAAGCTCGATGGCAAGGTAGCTGTGATCACCGGCGGATCAACCGGCATGGCGCTGGCCGGCGCCGAATTGTTCGTGGCCGAAGGAGCTCACGTCTTCATCATGGGGCGGCGGCAGGACGCGCTGGACGACGCCGTCAAGCAAATCGGCCGGAACGTGACCGCAGTACAGGGCGATGCGGCCGACCTGGACGACCTCGACCGTCTGTACGACGCGGTCAAGAGGGAGAAGGGCTCGATCGACGTCCTCTGGGCAAGCGCCGGCATGGGCGAGCCGGGCAAGCTCGGCGAGATCACCGAGGAGCAGTTCCATGCCGCCTTCTGGCTGAACGCTCGCGGGACGCTGTTCACGGTGCAGAAGGCCCTGCCGTTGATGAACGACGAGGGCTCGATCTTCATGACAGGGTCGAACGCCTCGCTCGGGGCCTTCCCCGGATGGAGTCTGTACGCCGGGAGCAAGGCCGTCCAGCAGGCCTGGGCCCGCGTGTGGCTCAACGAGTTGAAGGACAGGCGGATCCGGGTGAACGTACTGACCCCCGGCCAGGTCGCGACTGCGAAGCAGGAGGAACTGTTCGACGAGGAAACGAAGGCCGCGTTCGAGTCGCTGATCCCGCGGGGAAAGATGGGCCGCCCTGAGGAGATCGCTGCGGTCGCGCTGTTCCTCGCCTCGGACGACTCGAGCTACGTGAACGGCCTGGAACTGGTCGCCGACGGCGGCACCACGGCGATCTGACTGAGAGCCCTTGGGTCTGACCCGGCACAACGAGACAAAGCACGATCAAGCACGAGGAAGAGCGGACACATCATGAGCAGCATCAGCATCATCGGCACGGGGAACATGGCCGCCACCATCGGCACCCTGGCCATCAAGGGCGGCAACACCGTCGAGGTGATCGGCCGCGACGCGGCCAAGTCCGCGGCGCTGGCCAAGTCGCTCGGCGGCGGCGCCACGGCCGGGACGTTCGGGGCGGTCCCAGCCGGCGACATCGTCATCCTCGCGGTGCTGTTCGACAGCGCCGTACCGGTCGTCCGCGAGTTCGGGGACGCGCTGGCCGGCAAGATCATCGTCGACATCACCAACCCCTTCGACGCCACCGGCACTGGGCTGGCCATCCCGCACGACACCTCCATCGCGCAGATGGTGGCCGGGGCCGCGCCCGCGAGCACCCAGGTCGTGAAGGCGTTCAACACCCTGTTCCGCCACGTGCTCGCCCAAGGCGGCCCGGTGGACGTATTCATGGCCGGCGACGATGCTGAGGCCAAGGCGAGCGTGTCAGCGTTCGTCGAAAGCCTCGGACTGCGCCCGCGGGACACGGGCGACCTGAGCATGGCCCACTGGGTAGAGGGAGCGGGTGTGTTGACGATGGGCCTGGCCCGCCACGGCGTAGGCAACTTCGACTTCTCCCTCGGCATCAACAACCTCAGCTGAGTTGGCCCATAAGCCCTTAGAAACAAGCTGCTTCGGCGCCCCGCTAACACACGCAGGTGCCGAACCAGCAGAGACCCACGGTGCGCCGGCTCACACTCGTCGCAGTACTCGCGCTAGCAGCCTGCGGCCAACAGGTCGACAACCCGAGCCCCAGCCCGACTCCAACGGTTGCCACCCTGACAGTCCCCCAGGCCACGAAGGCCGCGCTCACCCTCGCCGACCTGCCGAAAGGCTGGGACGGTGGTGTCGCGGTAGATCCAAGTCCGAGTGCAGGCGCCGGGACGACGCAGTACGAACCAGCAGACTGCGGAATCGTTGTCGGTGACCCACTGAGGGGCCTGAATGCGCCTGCTACCTCGGTCCGGGGGCAGTATTTCGTCCGACAACCTCTCCAGGGGATCACCGAACTGATCTATTCCTGGCCGACTAGCCAACTGTCGATCGTCGGGAAGATCGCCGAGGCGCTGCCGCATTGCACGACCGTCAGCGGCACGATGTTGGTCCGGACCAAGTTGAGGATGACGGTCAAGGAGGTGCGGGTGCCGGGCCTGAAGGACGGCATCGCTCTACGCACCGAGCTGATCGACTCGGATACTCCCGACCACACCTTCGTGCTTCACACCGCCACGGTGATACGCGGAGGTACTGTGCTCCGCATCTTTGGCGTCAGCGATACGTTTCCCACCGACGCTGCGTTTGCACGACTCTTGACGAAGGCGGTGGCTCGGCTTGATGCCGCTGCGCACTAGGCGCATTTCACTTGTAGTACGCCGGTTCGCAGTGGTCGGCGTGCTGTTGTTGAGCGCGTGCGCGCACCAGGCGGACGACACCACCCCGGCGCCGAGCGCACCGACGGTCGTTCCACTGACGGTGGCGCAGGCGTCGAAAGCGGCACTGACCGTCGCCGACCTGCCGAAGGGCTGGGAAGGTGGGGTGGCGTCGGATCGGACGCCGACGCTCGGACTGCCGATCACCTACGATCCGGCCGACTGCCAGCTGCTACGCGACCCGCTGCGTGATCGGAAGACACCTAGCACGACCGTCCGGGGACAGTACTTTCTCGGAGCGGACAGCCCGAGCGACGACAAGGTCGTGACCGAGGTGATCGCGTCGTGGCCGGCTTCGCAGCTTCCGCTGGTTCGGAACATCGTCGCCGTGCTACCGCGCTGTGCGACCTTCGGCGGGGCGCTGGAAGGCGAGACGTTCAAGTCGTTCGCCCGCCAACTGCCGGTTCGCGGTTTGCGGGCCGGCATTGCGCCCCGATTCGGAGATCCGGCCGATCCGAAACTGACCTCCGAGAGCTACCGCGCGTACGCGGCCAGAGGCGGCACTCTGCTGACGCTCAGAGCCGAAAGCGACACCTTCCCGACCGACGCCGCGTTCGTCCAGTTCGTCAACACCGCAGTCGGTCGGCTTGATGCTGTTGGTTAGTTGCGGCGTTCGAGTCGCTGATCCCGGGGAAAAGATGGTCCGCCCTTAGGAGATCGCCGCGGTCGCGCTGTTGCTCGCCTCCGACGACTCGAGCTATGTGAACGGCCTGGAACTGCTCGCCGACGGCGGCACCACGGCGATCTGACCGTGACACCGATCTACTGGGTCTAACCGCAGTGTCGGGCGGTTGGGGATTCAGGCTGGGGAGGCGGTGACGACGAGGTTGTCGCGATACCCGCCGGCGTTGCGGTCGTACGGACCGCCGCAGGTCACGATGTGCAGGAGTTCCTGACCGTCTCGATCGAACAGGTCGTCGATCGGAAGTGCTTTCTTGGCGATGTCTTCGACACGTTGGACGAGATACCGCTTCCTCGTTCCGTCACTGGACAGCACGATGATCGAGTCACCGTTGGCCAGCCGACGTAGCCGTGACAGCGGCCCGACGCCGTACTGCTTGCTGTCCACGTGCCCGCCTAGGACGACTGCGCCCCGGCCGCTGCCAGGGCTGGAGCCGAAGCGGTACCAGCCGATGACGGCCGGATCCGGCAGCAAGGCCATCTGTCCGTCGGGAGCCACCCCCACGGGTTGCACGGCAACATCGATGTGCACCGCGGAAACGATCAGCCGAGAAGGCACCGGTGCTGACGCCTGCCTGGTCGGCAGCGCAGCTGACTGACTGCGGATCTCACCGCCGGACGGTGTCGGCGGCCGCGATGCTCCAGTTGAGCCCGGAGGAGAGCTCGGTCGCGCAGTCGCGACCGCCGACGCTTGACTTTCGGAGGTCGTCGTTGGGGGTGAGGATCCGCAGCCGGCCTGGACAGTCAGGGCCAGTGCGGTCACCACGAGGGTGACCGCACGACGAAGACTGCTCACGGCAGGGAGCGTGCCCGAATTGCGACGGTCCCCGCTCCGATGATGACGAGGGCCCCTGCACCGAGCAGGGCGACCATCCACACCGGCCAGTCGGTCTGCTGTGCGGCCTGGCCGCCAGTGCCGCCCGGGACACCCGTGGGGTTCCCATGCAGGCCGGAGATCGTTTGAACGGCGAGCTTGAGGTTCTTGTCCTTCGCGCTGCCCCACGCGTAGACGATGGTGTTGACGCCTTCCTTCAGATTCACGTCGGCCGGGCCGATCGCGACAGTGGAAGTGCCAGCCAGCACGACGTCGGCCTTGACGGTGCCTGCGGGAACGTCGGCTTTCGCCTCCTCAGGGTTGGTCAGACCCTTGAACACAGGCTTGCCACCAGCCCGAATATCGACGGCGGGTGCAGCCGCGTCGTGGCGGACGGTGAGGCGAGCTTTGCCGGCCGCGAGCTTCGAGGTGTCGTTGACGTACGGCGTCAGGACGGGTTTCCCGTCGGCGCCGAGGTGCGCGACCACAGTGATGTTCGCGCCACCGGGCACGTTGACGTCGTTGGCCTGGATGACGGCCGCGCCGTTGGCACCGGCACCGGCCGCGGTCACCTTGAGGTCGTAGCTACCTTGAGGCAGGCTGACCGGATCGGTGAGGGTGCCGGGCTTGAAGTTCGTGAGCAGGGCCTTGCCATTTGCGTAGACATCGACAGTGGCTCCCGGTACGGCGTGCAGCACCGACACGTGGGCATCGGCCGTCGCGCGGGCTTGAGCGGACGTCGCGCCGGCCAACGGCAGGGCGGCGGTCAGCAACCCCGCACCCACCAGGGCAGCGATTCGGCGAACGGGCATCTGAGTTTCCTCCTCGGAGGTGGACTTCCTTACCCGTACTTCCGTCGCGGATCACCGATCGGATTCACTGCCGCCGAATAAGTTTTGCAGAAGTTCAGGACTCGCGTCGCGAATGCGGTCACCCGTCGAGCTCAGGGCGCGCGGGTCCGTGCTGCGCCGCGGTCAGCTCGTCCGCTGCCGGCGGCTCGACGATGTCGGAGAAGTAGAAGCGCGACAGTGCAGCCCGGATCCGGTCGCGACGTCGATGCGGCCGGCGTACGCCGTTCTCGTCGGTGTCAGGCGGCGTCTGCAGCGGAAGCAGCCGTTCCCGCGCGGTCAACTCATAGGCTGCGAACCGCGACAGCGGCCGATGCTTCTCGGAATAGCCGCCGTCGGGCGAGCGGACGATGACGCCGGTCTCGAGGCCGTGCGTCAGCCGCTCGTAGTCGGCACGCTGGAGCGACAGCGCCCAGCGCCGGGCGATCCAGAATGCGATCACAGGTCCGATGAGGACGAGTACGCGACAGACCCAGGTGATGGTGTTGATCGACGAATGGAAGTGCGTGGCGATCAGATCGTTGCCGCTGTTCAGCCAGAGAACTCCGTAGAACGTGATCATGCCCACGCCGATCCCCGTCCGGGTCGGGACGTTCCGCGGCCGGTCCAGCAGGTGATGCTCACGCTTGTCGCCAGTCACCCACTGCTCGATAAAGGGGTACAGGGCAACGAACCCGATGAACAGCGGTGGCACCACCAGGGCCGGAAGGAAGATGTTCCAGCCGATCGTCACGGTGCCGAGATGGGACTCGATGCCAGGCATCAGCCGGACGGCCCCGTCGAGCCAGCCCATGTACCAGTCCGGTTGGGACCCTGCCGTCACCTCGGCCGGGTTGTACGGCCCGTACAGCCAGACCGGGTTGATCTGCATCAGCGCGCCCATCAGGGCGGTGATGCCGAAGACCACGAAGAAGAAGCCGCCCGCCTTCGCGACGTACACCGGGAAGAGCGGCAGGCCGACCACGTTCTTCTCGGTCCGGCCGGGTCCGGCGTACTGCGTGTGCTTGTGGTACACGACCAGGAACAGGTGCACGGTGACGAGGGCCAGGATGATCCCGGGGATCAGCAGCACGTGCACGGTGAAGAATCTCGAGACGAAGTCGTCGCCCGGGAACTCACCGCCGAAGATGAAGAAGCTGAGGTACGTGCCGACGACGGGCGCGGCGAGCACAAGGCCTTCGGTGATCCGTAACCCGGTGCCGGACAGCAGGTCGTCGGGCAGACCGTAGCCGATGAAGCCCTCGACGATGCCGAGGAACAGCATCCCGATACCGATCAGCCAGTTCAGCTCACGCGGCTTGCGGAACGCGCCGGTGAAGAAGATCCGGAGCAGGTGAACCATCATCGCGGCGATGAACAGCACCGCGGCCCAGTGGTGGATCTGCCGGACCAGCAGACCGCCGCGGACGTCGAACGAGATGTTCACGGTGGACTCGTACGCCTCGGACATGTGCAAGCCCTTGAGCAGGCTGTACGAGCCGTTGTACTGGACCTCGGCCATCGACGGCTTGAACCACAGGGTCAGGAAGACGCCGCTGAGGATCAGGATGACGAAGCTGTAGAGCGCGACCTCGCCGAGCATGAAAGACCAGTGGTCGGGGAAAACCTTGCGCAGATTCTTGCGGCCGAGCTTTGCCAGTCCGAGACGCTCGTCGGCCCAAGCCACCGGTGGGGGTAGTTCGGCTGCCACGCTCGTCACCTCCAGGGTGTCTGCAACCCACGGTAGAACTTATGCAGAATCGATGCAAACAATCCGCCGACGTGATCCCGCACACAGGGCAAGGAAGGCCGTGACGCCTGGAACACTTGCTGTTCCGGTGCATGGCAGCATTGTCGGCCGGCGGATCCCAAGCCCGGCCGTGAGCGACCGCTGCTCAGAACTTGGTCGAGTGGCGAGGCGTGGTCAGCGCCTCGAGTGCGGCGACGAGGCTCTCGATCGGCGCGGCAGCGGCCGGCCACCCCGGGCCGGCGAGCAGGAACGGGCTCCCCGTCTCCCGCACCCGATTGCGGAGCTTGAGTTGCCCGGGCCGACGGATAGTTGCCCAGAGCACCACCGTTGTGGGATCGGTCCGCGCAATCGCTTGCAGAACGGCGCGTTCGTTGGCGTCAGGTCCGACGACGACCACTGGACGGCTGCGTTCCAGCAGAGCCGTCCGGAGGACGACCAGGGGCAGCGTGTGACGTTCCGCCGGCGAATGCACGAGGAGGATCGGCCGATCCTTGTCCGCACTCAGCTTGCGTAACTGCAGGTATCGCTCCGCCGAGGTGGTGACTGCTGCCGCGAGAACGAGCTCGATGTCAGTGCAGTCCCCGGTCCGTCCGAACCGTGTTTCGAGCGTCCGGAACGCAGGCGAGACGAGCGTCGTCCAGGTCTCCACCGCTCCCCAGTTCAGGAAACACTCGACGAGGGTGTCGGTGAGTTCGGTGACGGCCAGCGACTCGGCCGCTTCCAGCAGCCGCTGAGTGCGGTGGGCGGGATGCCCGGTCGTGGCATCGCCGCCGAGACTCAGCCGTGCCGCGTCGCCGGCCGAGACTCCGCGGGCGATCAGCTGTTGCACGCGGCGGAGCCGCTTGATGTCCGCGGACGTATACCGGCGGTGACTTCCGCTGGTTCGCCCGGACGGGCCCAGGCCGTATCGTGCCTCCCAGGTGCGCAGGGTGACCGCAGGGATTCCGAGCAGCTCAGAGACCTTGCCCACCGGCAGCACGGTTGCTGCCCGTGCGGTGCCGTCGATCGCCGAAGCCCGGGATCCCATGACCCAAGAATCTCATGTGCGGATGGTCGTCACACCACAACCCGCGGCAAGCGACGTACCGTCCGCCGACCCGGGCTCAGCTCGGGAGGGTGCCGCGGATGATGCTGTCGTGGGAGTGCTCAGGGTTACCGTCGTTCGGTTCCAGGGAGACGTCGACGATGCGGTAGCCCTCGGCCGTCATCTCGGTCGGTATCTGGAACGTCCCGCCGCTGCGCGGGTTGAGCACTCCGAGCGAGACCATCCGCTTCCCGTCGACATTGATCAGCCAGACCTCGTAGAAGCCTGGGGTCGTGGCGAGACCCGAGGCCGCGACCTTCAACTCGTTGCCGGCAGGCGAGCGGATCAGGTCGGCGTTTCCGTCACCGGTCTTGCCGGCCAGCGGCTCCAGTCTGATCACCGCCTCGACCGTGTTGGACGGAGCACGATCTCGGTCGGTAAGCAGCAGCGTGCCGGCCACTCCGGCGCCCAAGCCGAGGACTGCCGCCACGCTGGCAGCGAGAGCCAGCGAACGGCGGGTAAGACCGCGGGACCGAGTCCGGGCGTGATCGAGAGCCTCGCCGACGGGAGTCGACAGGCCGACCTCGCTGCGGATCTGGTCCCAGACGTGAGCCGGCGGGAGCTCGAGCCGAGGCAGTTCGGCTCGTACTTGCGCCACCTCCTGCAGCTGCGCCAGGCTCTCGCGGCAGCGATCACACAGCCGAAGATGGTCGGCGGCGCCGGGGTCCGGAGTACGAGCGTCCAATGCGAGCTCGGCGAGTAGCTCGTCGTCAAGATGCGTCACCCCTGCACCTCCTTCAACCGGTCTCGCAGCTGGATCAGTCCGCGCCGCACGTGGCTCTTGACCGTGCCCAAGGGTAGGTCGAGCGTCTCGGCGATCTGCGGATAGGTCTGATCTTCGTAGAACGCGAGCCTGAGGATGGTTCGGCGCGGGTCCTCGAGCCTGGCCAGCTCGTCGGCGAGTACGACGCGGTCCACGGTGTGGTCGTCGACATGTGCCGGTGGGGAGCCGGCATCCACGAGCCCGATCGCGGCCGACGAGTTGCGTTGGTCGCGACTCCGGGCGGCCAAGCGGTCCGCGATCCGATGCCGCGTGATCCCGGTCAACCAGGCGCCCAGGGACCCGTTGGCCGGATCGAAGGTAGCTCTGCCCCGCCATGCCGATACGAACACCTGCTGGGTCACGTCTTCGGCATCCGGACGGTCCTGGAGACTCCGCAGCGCCAGCGTGAAGACGAGACCGGACCAGCGGGCATAGGCGTCCGCAAGGCTCTGTTCGTCGCCGTCCGCGAAACCCTTCGCGATATCGGCCGGCGACGGTGCATCGGCCTCGGCGCTGGTCACGGCTGGAACTCTAGCTCCACTGGTCGCCGGTTGCCGAGACGATGCCGGCCACTGCATCGTTGCGTTCACGGGGCCGATGACGAGCCGAAGCAGCCTCGGGCAGCGGCCCGCGGTGATCCGAGACGGCGCATGGTCATGACACTCTCCTCCGGCGCAGTACTTCCTGGACAGACATTCCGCCCCAGAACCGGTTCCGGATGCACGGATCGTCAAGCAACTTGTGCAGAACTTACGCACAACCGGTCGGGTCGGAAACTGAGAGGCGTGATCGTCGGGCTGACCAGCGCCGGACCACAGGTGGGATCCGGTGAGCCCCTCGTCCGTCGTGTTTCGGACCGGCCGCCGTGCAACTGACGCTGCGCGGCGGCCACCGTGGCACGGCGCGGTCCGCGACGGTCTCAGATGTCGGCCGGACGGAGGACCAGCCAGATACCGTGGGCGATCTGACGGTTTCCCTTGTTGATGTCGAAGGCCCACGGGTTGATCAAGGGATTCGCGTCATTGCGGTCCGCATCGATGAGCCGGACCAGCCGGCAGCGCCTGCTGAGGACATCGACCTTGATGGTCCCGCCCGGCAGAGCAGTGGTCAGCTTGGCGCCGTCGGACCGCAGGGCGGTTCTGCGGTCGATCGTGACGCCGGGGATGACGTGGTACAGCAGGACGGATTCGATCGTGCCGACACCGAGCAACCCGGCCAGCGCAGCGAACAGCGCGCTCTCGGAGCGGTACGTCTTCCCGGTGAGGTCCTTGGCCAGGACCTGGAACGCGCGGTCGCTGGGGAGGAACGCGGTGAGCCGAACAGAACCGTCGGTCAGCACCTTGACCGGACTGTTCGGCTTCGCGGCGAGGACGGCGCCGACCGCCTGCGTCAGCACGTCGTAGTCGTTCCAGTTGCGGTCGAAGGTATCGCCGTCGGCGGCGAGGACACTGGCCAGGCTCCTGGTGCCCAGCGGACGGCTGGCACTGGCCGGCGCCGTGGTGGCGACAACACTCGTCGCCAGCATTCCGATCGTGACGGCTGCTGTGGTCAGGTATCGACTCAGCGGGCGTGAAGGCATGCGCATCGGACCAACCTTTCGGACGGGAACGACTGTCTCAGGGCAGCCGCTGTTGTGAGGTACTTCTCCACCGCCGACAGGTCCGGATGCGCTTACGGGCCGGATATCTGTTCCGGCCGGTCGGATGACCCCACGTCCGGCTCCGCGGTCAACTGCTCGCGGTAGGAACTGAACGCGTCGATCGATGCCGCGAGGTAGCGCTTCACGACCTCGAGCTCCGCCGCTGTGAAATCCGCGGTCGCCGTACGGTGATGAAGGCCCAGCGGCTGGAAGAAGCGCCCGGCGAGTTCGAGGCCGGACCGGTCGTAGCGCACGATCACGCGGCGTCGATCCGCGGTGTCGCGCTCACGGCGCACATGACCGTCACGCTCGAGCCGATCGATCAGCGTCGTCACTGCTCCGGTACTCAGCCCCAGCTCGGCCGCGAGCCGACCGGCCGTCATCGGCCGGCCCTCATCGGCCACCAGGATCCTGAGCAGAGCCTCCACGTCCGTGCCATGGATGCCTTGGCGCTGGGCAAACAAATGCGCTATCCGCTGGCCCTCCGCGATCAGCAGCTGGACCAGTCGGACCAGCTCGTCCCGGCCCTCGGCAGGCCGCGGCTCAGACTTGCGCGGGCTCACCCGACCTCCTAATGTCTTGATAATCAAGATACTTCCTGATCGAGACTTCTGATCCCGTCGAGGAGACACTGTGCCAGGTTCAGGCTGGTTCCTTCGGACCCGACGCGTTTCCTTCATCTTCGTCCTCATCGGGCTCGCCTTTGCGGCGGCCGCGCTGCTGGCCCCGGCCGCGGAGGAGGCCGAGCCGCGTTCCGCCACCGGTTTGTCCACGTCGGTCGAGTCGGCGCGGGTCGAACAACTGCGCGCCAAGTTCCCCGGCTCGGACACATCGGCTGCCTTGATCGTCTTCAGCGGATCAGAGGGTGCCGCCTTGAGCCCCGCGGACCAGACCGCGGCACGCACAGCGGCCGCCGGCCTCGGAGTCAAGGTCCCGGTGCAGTTCGCCGAGAACGGCAAGATCGGCCTGGCGATCCTGACCCTGCCTGCCGGGGACGACGAGCAGATCACGCGGACGGTCGACACCCTGCGTGAGAACCTCAGGAACCTTCCCGACGGGTTGCAAGCATCGGTGACCGGCCCAGCGGCCTTCACCACCGACCTCAGCCGGGTCTTCGACGGCGCCAATACCCGGCTGATCCTGGTCACGGCCTGCGTCGTTGCCCTCCTGCTGCTGCTGACCTATCGCAGCCCGGGACTTGTTCTGATCCCGCTCCTCGTGGTCGGACTCACCGAACAGGTGACCACCAGCGTGTCCGAGCAGGTTCTGTCCCGGCTCGGCATCCCTGCCGGCGGTGAAGTGTCCGGCATCGTCAGCGTGCTGGTCTTCGGCGCGGCCACGGATTATGCGTTGCTCCTGATCGCGCGCTACCGCGAGACACTGCGCTCCGAAACGGACGCGCTGACAGCGATGCGCATCGCCGTACGGCGCGTTGCCGAGCCGATCCTGGCGAGCGGCGGAACGGTGATCGGTGCGCTGGCCTTCCTGCTGCTGTCCAGCACCGAGACCCTGCGCGGCATCGGGATCGGCTGCATGATCGGCATTGCGTTCGCCGTTGTGTCCGGACTGGTCGTCCTGCCGGCCGCCCTGGTCCTGTTCGGGCGCCGGATCTTCTGGCCGTTCGTCCCGCGCGTCGGTGAAGAGGCGACCGAGGGCAAGGTGTGGGGCCGGCTCGGAGCCATGGTCGCCCGGCGGCCTGCCCTCGTCCTCACGCTTTCCGTCCTCCTGCTGGCGGGCTTGGCAGCGGGAGGGCTCGGCGTCCGCACCGGCCTGGCAGACAACGAGCAGTTCCGGGTCGAACCCGAGGCCGTGCGGGGCGCGAAGGTCCTCGCGGAGGCCTTTCCGGCCGGTGCGACCGACCCCGTCGAGATCGTCGGACCGGCCAAGGACGCCGTTGCGACCGCGAAGCTCATCCGCGAGGTCGACGGAGTCGCCGAGGTCAGGCCCGTGCAAGGCAACGGAGAACTGACCGGGTACGACGTCATACTGTCGGCCGAACCTGGCAGCGATGCCTCGTTCACCGTCGTACGAGAGCTTCGGCAGCGTCTCGATCAGGTCAGTGACCAGGTGCTCGTCGGCGGTGGCCCGGCCGAGAGCCTGGACGTTCAGGCCGCAGACCAGCGCGACCGGTTGCTGATCATGCCCCTGATCCTGATCCTGGTCGGCGCGGTCCTCGTCGCGGTCCTGCGATCCATCCTGGCGCCCGCCCTGCTCCTGCTGACCGTGATTGCATCCTTCCTCGCGAGCTTCGGGGCCAGTTGGCTCGTGTTCGACCACCTGCTCCACTTCCCGGCCCTCAACGGTTCAGTGATCCTGCTGTCGTTCCTCTTCCTGGTCGCACTCGGTGTGGACTACAACATCTTCCTCAGCACCCGTGCTCTGGAGGAGACACGCACCGCGGGCACCCGGGCGGGGATGGCCACGGCGCTGCGGGTCACCGGCGGCGTGATCACCAGCGCCGGTCTGCTCCTCGCCGCCGTTTTCGCGGTCCTGGGTGTGCTTCCGCTGATTACGCTCACCCAGGTCGGGATCATCGTGTGCGTCGGAGTCCTACTCGACACTCTGCTGGTCCGGACTGTCGTCGTACCGGCGCTGGCCTTCCTGCTCGGAGAGCACTTCTGGTGGCCGGCGACGCCACGGAGACAAGAGCAGTCCGCCGTCCGGGATGCCGGCGGCGAGGTGCCGAGCATGCGGTAGATGGTTAGTGGCGTCGTTCTATGTGGGGTTTGAGGGTGCCGTCGTAGAGGTTGGGTGGGAGGCCTTGGAGTAGGTCTGGCAGGTGGAAGGTTTGGAAGAGGGACAGGTCGAAGAACGCGACCGCGTGGACGATCGCGGTGGCCGTGAGTGTGAGGACCTGGATCTGGAACGCGCGGTGGATGTTGTCGCGGGGGTCTCGCATGTAGACGGCGAACGCTGGTAGGCCGTTGGCCTTCAGGGGGACGAGGTACTGGTCGCCGGGGCGTTCGGCCGGGCAGTGGGTGGAGATGAGGCGGCCGATGTCGCGGGCGCCGCGGAACCAGGACGTGAACGGCGGCATCTCCCAGATCGCGTCGTCGGTGAAGAGCGTGACGATCGCGGGTACGTCGTACTGCTCGAACGCCGCGCGATACCGGGTCAGCAGAGCGTCGTCCGGGACGACGGTCGGCGCCGCGACGACCGGCACCGGACGTACGTCGCCCAGCAGGGTCGTGACGCGAGCAGCCGGCCAGCCCTCGATGTCGTGGAGGATGGAGGCGGCCCGCTCGCGTGGTGGGATGCGTTGCAAGGCGGCGATCAGGCCGAGGTCGATCGGGCGGCCGTCCATCAGATGCTCGGGAATCGGCTCGAGCCAGAGGATCTCCGAGCTCTCCGACAGTGGGCTCTCCGGATGCGCGCTGGGAGCGGCCAGGTCGGAAGGCAGCGGACGGGTCCCGGCGCGAGCGAGGCAGGCGAGAGTGGCATCCGCGTAGTTGGATACTCCGCCCGCGATTGGGACGGCTTCCGTGATGGAGCCGAGCATGCGGTAGCAGTGCGCGATCAACCGGGAGTCGTCCATACCTACTCCATCAGCGGTTAGTTCGGGGCGTGCCTTTGTTCGATGGTGTCGAGGAGCCAGGCGAGGCCTGGTTCGAAGCTGTCGGGCTGGGCGGCGAAGCCCTCGCGCAGGAGCGGGGCTATGTGCGGGTGGTCGCCGCTCTCGGCGCGTTCGGTCAGGTAGGTGTTGACGGTCGTGGTCCACTCCCGGGCGGCGTTCGGATCCGTCGGTACGGCGCGGCGCTGGGCGGAGATGCGGGTGACGTAGCCGACGGTGTAGTCGTTGACGGCTGTCGCGATGCTCCAGGCCTCGTCCGCGGTGATCGACAACGGCGCCAGCGCGCGGATCCACTCGTCGAGGACACGGAGGGTGTTCGGTCCGAGCTGGATGCGGTCGACCAGCAATTCGATCGACCACGGGTGCGCCAATCCCTGATCCCTCGTACGCCGGGCGATCGCCTCGAGCGCACTCCGCCAATCGTCAGGCAGGTCCGCACCGAGCACGCTCTCCCCGGCGAGCTGGTCGAACATCAGGTCGAGCAGGTCGTCCTTGCTCGACACGTGACCGTACAAACTCATCGGCCGGACGCCCAGCCCCGCCGCGACGCTACGGATCGAGACGGCGTCGAGCCCGTCCCGGTCCGCGATCTCGATCGCCGCCAGCACGATGGACTCCCGGGTGAGCGTCCGGCGCCGCGGCTGGCGATCGTTCCGCGCCCAGACCGGTCCCACGGGCTGGGCGTTGCCGTCGGGTGACGAGGGAAGCGCCATGTCGGGCATCGTACGACCCCGGTACGCCGACATCGAGCCGCCCGGTCACGGGACCTTCGCCGGCGGTGGTACCGGGTACCCGCCGGCGAAGGCATCGAACTCCGCGGCCTCCTGCTTGCCCGCGACGTCCGACTGCTTCTTCTCGGCGGCGAAGAAGAGGATGCCGATCACGACCAGGCACACCGCGATCGCCGCGAACAGCCACTGCCGCTCGATACCCGCGCGCAGGTCGATCGTGCGAGCCGTCGCGACCGCAAGGATCCACAGCAACGACAGCGGCATCAGCCGCGTCCAGCCGAAGTGCATGAACTGGTCGTACCGCAGCCGCGGCAAGGATCCCCGCAGCCAGATGAACACGAAGATGAAGAACATCACCTTGCCCATGAACCACAGGACCGGCCAGTAGCCGCTGTTGGCGCCGTCCCAGAAACTGATCGGCCAGGGCGCGTGCCAGCCGCCGAGGAACAGCGTGGTCGCCAGCGCCGACACCGTCCCCATGTTCACGTACTCCGCGAGGAAGAACAGCATGAACTTCGCCCCCGAGTACTCCGTGTGGAATCCACCGACCAACTCCCCCTCGGCCTCGGGCAGGTCGAACGGCGCGCGATTGGTCTCGCCGACCATCGAGATCACATAGACCACGAACGACGGCGCGAGGATCAGCCCGTACCAGATCCGGTCCTGCGCCGCGACGATCTGCGAAGTCGACATCGATCCGGCGTACAGGAACACCGCGACGAACGAGAGCCCCATCGAGACCTCGTACGAGATCATCTGGGCGCTCGAGCGCAGCCCGCCGAGCAGCGAGTACGTCGACCCGGACGACCAGCCGCCCAGCACGATCCCGTAGATGCCGACCGACGCCATCGCGAGCACGAAGATCACCCCGACCGGCATATCGGTCAGCTGCAACGGCGTGTGAATGTCGCTCCACGGCAGCCGCACCGTCGGCCCGAACGGGATCACCGACCAGGTCAGGAACGCCGGAACCACGACGATCAGCGGCGCGCACAGGAAGATCAGCTTGTCGGCGGTCTTCGGGATCAGGTCCTCTTTCAGGATCAGCTTCATGCCGTCGGCCAGTGACTGCAGCAGGCCGAACGGACCGTTGACGCTGGGGCCGATGCGCTGCTGCATCCGCGCGACCACCCGGCGCTCCGCCCAGATGTTGAAGAGCGTCAGCAGCATCAGGATCACGAAGATCAGCACTGCCTTGAGCAGCATGAGCCACCAGACGTCGTGGCCGAACTGCGTCAGCCCGGGCATGAGACATCACCTCGTCCACTCGACTCCCTTAAAAGATACGGTGTATCAGTTAAGGGAGTCGAGTGGCAAGGCGGACGGTCAGCTCGTCGGCCACTCCCGCTGGTGGTTCTCGAGGTGAGCGGCCAAGGCCAGTGCGGTCAGGTCCTGGTGGTGAGGCACGGCCAGCTGGGCGCCGATGGGGAGGCCCGACGAGGACCAGCCGGCGTTGACGGTGGTCGCGGGGTGTTGCGACATGTTGTACGGGACGGTGAAGGCGATGTGTTCGAACGGCTTGGACGGGTCGTCGGTCGGATAGGCGAGCTCGGCCGGGAACGCGGTGATCGGCGCGACCGGCGACAGGATCACGTCGTACGTCGTGAACACCCGCCCGACCGCAGCCGCCATCGCACCCATCTGGCTGTAGCCGTGGAAGACGTCGAATCCGGACAGATCGCCCGCCGTCGACACCCATTCCCGGATCTGCGGGAGGACCTTCGCGCGCCGCTCCTCGGGCAGCGCCGCGATGTCCGTGGCCGAGCGGATCCGCCAGAAGCGATCCAGCCCGTCGAGCATCTCACGGGTGATGATCGGGGCGATCCGCTCGACCAGAGCGCCGGCCTTCTCGAGCTGACTAGCGGTCGACGATACGGCGGCCGCCACCTCGGGATCGACGGGCAGGCCGATGCCGGCATCCAGCAACAGAGCGACGCGGAGACCGGCGATCGTGATCTCGTAGCGATCCGAGGCAGCCGGCAGTGACGTGTAGTCCCGCGGGTCGTATCCCGAGATCACCGACAACGCCAGCGCGGCGTCGGCCGCCGTACGGGTGAGTGGCCCGATCGCTCTTCCAGGGTAGGGATTCCCGACCGCGACCCGCCCGTGCGTGGGCTTGATGCCGACCAGCCCGCACCAGCCCGCCGGCAAGCGGATCGAGCCGCCGATGTCGGTCCCGAGGTGGATCGGACCGTAGCCGGCCGCTGCGGCCGCCGCGGCACCTGCGCTCGACCCACCGGCTGTCTTCGTGACATCCCACGGATTGCGGGTCAGGTGATGGAACGTCGACACCCCGGACGAGAGCATCCCGTACTCCGGCATCGTGGTCTTGCTGAAGATCACCGCCCCGGCCTCCCGCAACCGCGCCGCAGCCGGCGCGTCCTCCACAGCCGGGATCAGCTCTGTCGCCGCGGTCCCCTGCGGCACCGGCGTCCCGCGGGTCGCGATGTTCTCCTTCACCGTGACCGGTACGCCGTCCAGCGCGCCCGCCGTACCGTCCCGCCAGCGGCGCTCCGACTCATGAGCGGCCGCCCGCGCGCCCGCAGGATCTAGTGCGTAAAGAGCAGAGATCCGGGGCTCGAACTGCTCCACCCGCGCCAGCACGTCCTCGATCACCTCGACGGGCGACACCGAGCCGTCACGGTATTTGGCCAGCAAGTCAACGGCAGTCAGGTCGGCGAGATTCATCCAGGCCTCCTCAGTTCGGTGGGTCGAAGCGGCCGTCGACCGCGGTCCAGCCGCCGTCGACCGCGAGTACGCTCCCGGTCACGAAGCTCGCGGCATCGGACGCGAGATAGACCACGGCGCCCGCGAGCTCGCTCGGTTGGGCCCACCGACCGAGTGCGCCCTTCTGCGCATACGCGTCGTACCAGGCCGGATCGGCCTTGATCTGCGCGGTGAGCGGGGTCTCGACGACACCGGGCGCGATCGCGTTCGCCCGTACGCCGGACGGCCCGAGCTCGGCCGCCGCCGTACGCAACAACTGCACGAGCCCGGCCTTGGTTGCCGCATACACCGATTGCCCCGGCTCGACCGTCGTCCCGCGGATCGAGCTGAACCCGATGATGCTGCCGCTCCCCCGCTCCGCCATCCCCCTGCCGAACGCGCGGATCAGCTGGAACGACGCCCGCAGGTTCAGCGACACGACCCGGTCGAACTCCTCGCCGCTGTAGTCGAGGATCCGCTTCCGCACATTGGTCGCCGCCGTGAACACCAGCACGTCCACGGGATCCAACTCATCAACCGCCTGCGCGATCGCGGCATCGTCCAGCACATCCAGCTCGTACGCCGTGAGCGCGCTTCCCGCCGTCTCGCGAGCCGCCGCGAGGTCCCGGTCCGCACACGTGACCCTCGCGCCCTGCGCGGCCAACGCCAGCGCACTCTCGCGCCCGATTCCACTCCCGGCGCCGATCACCAGCGCGTGCTTGCCGTCAAGCCGGAACAGATTCGCGTACTCCATACAGGCCACCTCTCACGGACGCGGGCGGATGATTGCCATGCGGGTTGTGGTCAGTTCCTCGATCGCGAAGCGCGGTCCCTCGCGGCCGGTGCCCGAGTCCTTCACACCGCCGTACGGCATGACATCGGAGCGGAACCCGGGGACGTCGTTGATCACCACTCCCCCGACCTCGAGCCGGTCGATCGCGGCGAACGCGGTGTCCAGCGAGGAGGTGAAGACGCTCGCGTGCAGGCCGTACCGCGTCTCGTTCACGGCCCGCAGCGCGCTGTCGATATCGGGCACCGCCCGCACCGCGATCACCGGTCCGAAGATCTCCTCGTCCCAGGCAGGCAGACCATCGGGTACGTCGGTCAGCACGATCGGCCCGAGGACGTCGCCAGGCGCCTCGTACGCAATCGACCCGCCCGCGTGGACCGCGTCGCCGACCCACTTCCGGACCCGATCGGTGGACGCGGGATTGATCAGGGCGGACACCCGCGTCTCCCGATCGCGCGGGTCCCCGACGACGACGGCCGGGAGGCGAGCACCGAGTTTCTCCAACAATGCTTGGCGAACGGACTCGACCGCGATCACGCGTTGGACGGAGATGCACGCCTGACCGGAGGCGTAGTACCCACCACGCACGATCGCATCGGCGGCCGCGTCGAGATCGGCGTCCTCGGCAACGACCAGCGCGGAGTTCGAACCGAGTTCGAGCAGGACTTTGGTCGGAGCTGCATCACGCGCGATGCGGTGACCGACCGCGGCGGATCCGGTGAACGAGACGGCACCAATGCGACCGTCGGTGGTGAGCGTCGCGCCGACGTCGGCCCCGCCCGTGACCAACTGAACAGCGCTCTCGGGTGCTCCGGCGTCCGCGAGAGCTGAGCGCATGAGATGGACCAGCCACAGCGTGGCGAGCGGCGTCTGCGGTGCGGGCTTCACGATGATCGGGCAGCCCGCCGCGAACGCCGGCGCGATCTTGTGTGCCGCGAGCAACAACGGATAGTTGAACCCGGTGATCCCGACGACCACGCCGATCGGCTTCCGCACCCAGAACCCTTGCAGCCCTTCACCACTCGGCAGCAGATCGAGCGGCACCGTCTCGCCATGCAGCCGGGCGACCTCCTCGGCTGACGTCTCCAGGGTGAGCAGTGTCCGATCGATCTCCACCCGGCAGTCGACGAGCGGCTTGCCGGTCTCGAGCACCAGCAGATCCACGAACTCGTTGCGCGCAGCAAGGACCGCGGAATGCACGCTCTGCAAGACTTTCCGGCGAAGGTACGACGGAAGCCGGCCGACCGCCTCGCGCACGGACAGGGCGTTGTCGAGCGCCGTCCGCGCCAGCTCTACATCACCGACCGGCGCGTCCGCCACCGTCGAACCGTCGTAGGGGAAGATCACCGGAGCCGTGGCCGGTGCCTCGATCCAGGCCTCACCGATCGGCAGGCCGGCTGGGAACTTCACGCTGGATCTCCCTTCGCGAGCAGGTCGGACGTCGTCGCCCCGGAGAGGGCGCGCTGAAGGGTGGGGATGGCCGAGACCAGGCGTTGCGTGTACGGGTGCTGTGGGGAGGCGTACACGTCGCCGGTGTAACCGGTCTCGACGATCTGGCCGGCATTCATGACGGCCACGCGGTCGCAGACGTGCTTGATCACGGACAGGTCGTGCGAGACGAACACCAGCGTCAGGTTGAGCTCGTCGACCAGATCGGAGATCAGGTTGAGGACCTGGGCACGGACCGACACATCGAGTGCGCTGACCGGCTCATCCGCGATCAGGATGCGCGGACGGGGCGCGAGCGCACGCGCGATCGAGATGCGCTGACGCTGGCCGCCGGAGAACTGATGCGGGTACCGGTCGCCTGCATCCGCGGACAGGCCGACGGCCTCGAGCAGCTCGCGGACGCGTTCGCCCGACGCCGGGTGGCCTTGGACGACGAGCGGCTCGGCGATGATGTCGCGGACGCGCATCCGCGGGTCGAGCGAACTCATCGGGTCCTGGAAGACGAGCTGGAGGTTCTCGCGGAGGAAGCGCAGCCGGCGATCGGACAGCCGGGTGATATCGGTGCCTTCGACAATCACAGTGCCGGACGTCGCGCGGTCGAGCGCCGCGATGATGCGCAGGAGCGTGGACTTGCCACAGCCGGACTCGCCGACGATGCCGAACCGCTCGCCCTGCTTGACTTCCAGGCTCACGCCACGCAGCGCATGCACGACCGGAGCCGGCTGGAACAACGAGGTCCGCGGCCGCGGGTAGTCGCGGACGAGATCGACGACCTGGATGGCGGTTGGCGTCTCGAGCTCGTGCGTCGTCGGGATGTGCTCAGGCATCGGCCACCCCCGCGGGGTGATGGCAGGCGAAGCCCTGCGCCTCGTCGCCCGACCATGGTGGAGACTCTTCGCACAGGGCGGTGGCGTAGGCGCAGCGGGTGCGGAAGACGCAGCCGGACGGGAACCTGCCTGCGGGTGGCACGTTGCCGGGGATCGTGGTGAGTCGACGGGACGTGGTGTCGAGGTCGGACGCGGCGAGCAGGCCCTCGGTGTAGCGGTGACGTGGCCGCGTGAACACGTCGGTGACCGGGCCGGATTCGACGACGCGTCCGCCGTACATGACGAGCACGCGTTCGCAGACTGTCGCGACGACGGCCAGGTCGTGGGTGATGAACAGGAGTGCGGACGACCGGTCCATGACGCCACGAACGATCAGGTCGAGCACAAGGGCCTGGACCGTGACGTCGAGCGCGGTGGTCGGCTCGTCGCAGATCAGGAGCGACGGATCGTTGGCCAGGGCAAGCGCCAGGACGACTCGCTGACGTTGGCCGCCGGAGAGTTGGTGCGGGTACGCACGCAGGGTGTCGGTCGGCAGCTGCACGCGGTCGAGGAGCTCGGCCGCGGCGGCACGAGCCGCCGATTTGGGCTTGGTCTTGTGGATCAGCACCGCCTCGGCGACTTGGTCACCGATCCGCATGGTCGGATTGAGCGCGGTCATCGGCTCCTGGAAGACCATCGCGATGTCACGGCCGCGGACCTGCGACATGCGGCGTTCGTCGGCGCCGATCAGCTCGTGGTCGACACCATCAAGGCGGACCGAGCCGGCGGCGTACACATCCTCGGGAAGGAGGCCGATCACACTCAACGCTGTCAACGACTTGCCCGAGCCCGACTCGCCGATCAGCCCGACCCGCTCCCCTGCGCCGACCGTCAGGTCGACGTCGGACACCAGCTCCGTGTCGCGAACCTTCACGGACAACCCGCGAACCGTCAGCACATTGCTCATCCACGTCCTCGCTTCGCTCCGGGCGCGGATGAGGCACGAGGCGCGCTGTGCCCGTCGATGAACTCGCTTCGCTCGTTCATGGGCGGTCCTCCAGTTTCGGATCGAAGCGGTCGCGCAGGCCGTCGCCGAGGAGGTTGAAGCCGAGGACGGCGATGGCGATCGCGATGCCGGGGAAGATCGCCAACCGCGGCGCGCTGAACAGGAACTCCTGGCTCTCCTGGAGCATCCGGCCCCACGACGGTGTCGGCGGTGGCGTGCCGTAGCCGAGGAACGAGAGCGCCGCCTCCGCGAGTACTGCGATGGCGAACGACACGGAGGCTTGCACGGTGATCAGGCTGGTCACGTTCGGCAGGACGTGCCGGACTGCGATCGGCACCGGCCGTCGTCCGGCGGCGCGGGCCGCCAGCACGTACTCGGTCCGCATCACCTGTAGCGCGCCGCTGCGGATCACGCGGGCGAAGCTCGGCACCGAAGCGATGCCGATGGCAATCATCGCCGTCAGCGTGCTCGCCCCGAACACCGCGCCGAACATGATGGCCAACAGCAACGCCGGGAACGCGAGCAGCAGGTCGTTGGCGCGCATGATGGCCTCGCCCGGCCACCGACGTACCATCGCCGCCAGGATTCCGAGCGGTACGCCGATCACCGCGGCGACGCCGACGGCGACCACGCCGACGAACAGCGTCGTCCGTGAGCCGACCATGATCTGGCTGAGCACGTCCCGTCCGAACTTGTCGGTCCCGAACCAGTGCGACCAGGACGGCTTCAGCAACCGGGAGGTGGGCGTGACGAGCGTGGCGTCGTACGGGGTCCAGACGAAGGAGACCAGCGCCATCAGGACGATGACGGCGACGATCGCGCCGCCGACGATGAGGCTCGGGTTCAGTCGCTTCATGACGCCGTCCTCAGTCGCGGGTCGAGGGCGACGTACAGCACGTCGACGATGAAGTTGACCAGGAGGACGGCCAGGACCAGGACCATCACGACGTCCTGGACGAGCAGAAGATCTCGGTTCGAGACGCCGTCCAGCAGGAGGCTGCCCAGGCCGGGGATGACGAAGACGCGCTCGACGACGACTGCCCCGATCAACAACGTCGCCAGTTGGAGACCGAGCACGGTCACCACCGGCACGGCTGCGTTGCGCAGCCCGTGTCGCCACAACGCCTGGAACGGCCGCAGACCCTTCGCGCGTGCCGTCCGCAAGTAGTCCTCGCGGAGCACGTCCAGGACTGCGCTGCGGACGTAGCGGGTGAGGACCGCACCTTGGACCAGGCCTAGCGAGAGGGCCGGAAGGATCAGCTGCTTGAGGAACATCCCAGGGTCTTGTGCGGGCGGGGTCCAGCCGTTCGCAGGCAGCCAGCCGAGCTTGACCGCGAACACGACGATCAGCAGGATCCCGGCGAGGAACGCCGGTACGGCGACGCCGACCTGGGACACCGCGGAGAGCGCCAGCCCGGACACCTTGCGGTGCCGCGCGGCCATCACCGTACCGGCCGGCACGGCGATCACCAGCGCGATGATCATGCCGGCGACGACCAGCCACAGCGTCACCTGCAGGCGGTCGAACACCTGCGGCCCGATCGCCACCTTCGACACGTACGACGTACCGAGGTCGCCGTGGAGCAATCCACCGAGCCAGTCGAAGTACTGCGTCGGCAGCGGACGGTCGAGGCCGAACTGCTGCCGGAGCTCGGCCACCGCTTGGTCGGATGCGTTCACGCCGAGCGCGACCCGAGCGGGGTCGCCGGGCAGCACCGCCATGAACGCGAACACCAGCACCGAGCTCACCGCAAGACTGACCAAGAACACGCCGGTGCGCTCGATCAGGCGAAGAATCATCGGGCGAGCTTGGAGAGATCGAAGTTCTCGGTGATGGCGTTGGTCGGCAGGCCCTTGATGTTCTTGTCCGCGACGATCAGGTTCGGCAGCAGGAACAGCCAGTCGCCCGCGGCCTGCTCGGACAGCCGGCGCGCCGCCTTCTTCATGTTGTCGACCTGCGCGGCCTCGTCACCGGAGTCCGCGGCGGCGAGATAGCCCTGCAAGGTCGGATCGTCGTACCGCGTGTAGTACTTCGCGTTGAACACGGCGCCGAGGTCGCGCGGCTCGACGTGGGCGATGATCGACATGTCGTAGTCGGCGTTCTTGAAGACCGTGGTCAGCCAGGCCGCGGGGAACTCGAGCTGGTCGATCTGCACCTTCAGCCCGGCCTGCTCCAGCATGCTCTTCACGACCTGGCCGCAGGACGTTGCGTACGGCAACGTCGGCAGCCGCAGCCGGAGGGTCTTGCCGGCCGCACCGGATGCCTGCAGCAACGACTTCGCCTTCGCCAGGTCGTACGGCGCGACGCCGGTGAGGTCTTCGTACCACGGGTCGGTCGGCGGGACCATGCTGCCGATCAGCTTGCCGCGACCGGCCCAGCACGTATCGAGCAGCGCCTTGTGGTCGATCGCCATCCGGATCGCCTGACGGGTGCGGAGATCCTTGAACACCGGCCGCGAGTTGTTGAACGAGAGCAGCACCTCGCCGTTCGTCGTCCCTTCGATCACCTGGTACTTGTCGTTGCTGGTGAACTGGCTCAACGCCTCCGGCGCCTGGACCGTGCCGATCACGTTGATCGTGCCGGTCAGCAGCGCGTTGTTGAGGGCGGTCGCGTCCTTGAAGTACTTCAGCGTGATCTGCTGGAAGAACGGCTTGCTGCCCCAGTAGTCGTCGTTGCGGACCATGACGATCGAGTCGCCGCGGTTCCACTTCGAGAACTTGAACGGGCCGGTGCCGACCGGGTCGGTCGCCAGCGCGCTGACGCCGCTCTCCGAGAACATCGCGCCGATCCGAGTGGTCATCCGGAACAGCCAGTCGTTGCTCGGCTTGGCCAGCGTGACCTGCAACTGGGTCGGCGACAGCGCCTTCGCGGATGCGACGACGTCCATCGCGGCCTTCAGCGAGATCGTCCACGCCGTCTTCACCCGGTTGATGCTGAACACCGCGTCGTTCGCGGTGAACTGCTTGCCGTTGGTGAACTTCGCGTTGTCGACCAGGTCGAAGGTGTAGGTCTTGCGGTCCGGCGAGACCGTCCACGACTTCGCCAGCGACGGCACGATCTTGCCGGAGTCGTCCTGCTTGACCAGCGTCTCGTACACGTTGCCGAGCAGCGCCTGCGGGATCGCAGCGCCGTCGGTGGTGGTGAAGTCCAGGCTGGCCGGCTCGGCGACCAGGCCGACCGACAGTTTCTGGTCCCCGCCGGGCGAACTGCCGGACCCACCGCCGGACGTGCTCGAACCTGCCGAGCAGGCGGTCAGGGCCAGCACCGCCGCGGAGGCGAGGAACGCGACCGCCCGAATGCGAAACGACGACTTCACGCCAACTCCTTCAGAGGCCGTACTGATCCTGTCTGACCTGCGACTGGTCTGACCAGTGGACTAGGTATTACTGGGCCACTAGATTTGTCCCTGCTCAAGTGCCTGTCAAGCGAGTAGGGGGTGCGCCGGGTGACAACAGGACCACAGTTCCAACCGGTACAACCCGTGCGCGCGTACGAACGGATCGTCGAACAGGTCGAGGACGCACTGGCCAGCGGCGACCTCGTCCCGGGCCAGCGGCTGCCGAGCGAGCGCGAGCTGGTCGCGCAGTTCGCAGTCAGCCGGTCGACCGTCCGCGAGGCGCTGCGGGTGCTGGAGAGCAACGGCGTGGTCCGCTCCCGCCCGGGCGATCCCAACGGGCCGGAGATCCTGCCGTTCTCGCAGTCCGCGCTGCGCAAGCAGATGGTCCGCCTGGCCCGCGTCGACGAGCTGACCCTGAGCGAGCTGATCGGGTTCCGGATGATCATGGACGGCGCCGCGATCCAGGTCGCGTCGCGGTTGCGTACACCGGAAGAGCTCGACGAGCTGGAGGAGACGCTAGTCGCGATGCGGGCCGCGATCGACGTCGACTTCGACGCGTTCAGCCAGGCCGATCTCGCCTTCCACGAGCTGATCGCGCGGATCAGCCGCAACTCGCTGATCCAGACCTGCAACGAGGTCGTCCGCGGCGTCGTCCTCAGCCTGATCTCCGACAAGATCGCCCACGCGCCGAACAGCCGCGCTCTGATGCTCGAGTCCCTGCACCACCACGCCGACGTCGTCGACGCGATCCGCACCGGCAACGGCCACGCCGCCGCCCGCCTGGCCCGTCAGAACATGTACGACTACTACGGCGGGTACGTGCCCGACTCCGAGCAGGAAACCTTGCGTGCGCTCGTAGAGGACTGAGTGTTTCCCGTGGCATTCTGACGGGATCGGTTCATGGGTGGGGGGCACCGCGTGAGCAAACCTGCGATTCTGACTGTCGACGACGACCCGATGGTTTCGGCGGCGATCTCCCGTGACCTGCGCCGGCGGTACGGCGACGACTACCTGGTCGTGCGGGCGACCTCGGGCGACCAGGCGCTGGCCGCGCTGACGAAGCTGGCCCTGCGCAACCAGCCGATCGCGCTGATCGCCACCGACCAGCGGATGCCCGGCATGACCGGGATCGAGCTGCTCGAACGCGCCCGCGTGCACGCACCGAGCGCGAAGTACCTGCTGCTCACCGCGTACGCCGACACCGACGTCGCGATCCGGGCCATCAACGACATCGGCCTCGACTACTACCTGCTGAAGCCGTGGGATCCGCCCGAGGACCAACTGTTCCCGGTCGTCGACGACCTGCTCGGCGACTGGCAGCACGCCAACCCCGACCACGTGTCCGATGTCCGCGTCGTCGGCAACCGCTGGTCGGACCGGTCGCACGACATCAAGACGTTCCTGGCCCGCAACCACGTGCCGTACCGCTGGTACGACATCGAACGCGACCCCGAAGCCCAGCGCCTGAAGGACCTGGCCGATGCCTCCGACAACGATCTCCCGCTGGTCCTGATCCCGGAGAGTGACACCCTCCGCTCCCCCACCACTCTCGACCTCGCGTCGGCGCTCGGCCTGCGCACGCGAGCCGAACAGCCGCTGTACGACGTGTGCATCGTCGGCGGCGGACCCGCCGGCCTGGCCGCGGGGGTGTACGCCGCGTCCGAAGGCCTCAGCACGGTCATCATCGAGCGCGAAGCACCCGGCGGCCAGGCCGGTCTCAGCGCGGCGATCGAGAACTATCTCGGTTTCCCGCGCGGACTGACCGGCTCGGACCTCGCCCAGCGAGCGGTCGCGCAAGCCTCCCGTTTCGGCGCGGAGATGGTGCTCGCGCGCTCGGTCGTCGGGCTCGAGTCGCGCGGGCCCGTGCACGCCGTGTTGCTCGAAGGATCCGGGGAGATCGAGGCTCGCGCGCTGATCGTTGCGACCGGCGTCTCGTACCGCAGCCTCGACGTCGCCGGCCTCGCCGACCTCACCGGCCGCGGCGTGTACTACGGTGCGACCGCCAGCGAGGCCAGCCAGGTGCAGGACGACGAGGTGTTCATCGTCGGCGCGGCGAACTCGGCCGGTCAAGCAGCCCTCAACCTGTCGCGCTACGCCAAGCGGGTCGTGCTCCTCGTCCGCGGCGACTCGCTCGAGAGCTCGATGTCGCGGTACCTGATCGACAAGATCACCAACGCGCCCACGATCGAAGTACGGTGCCGGACCGAGGTGGTCGGCTGCCGCGGGGATGGTCACCTCGAGGGTCTGACACTGGCCGACCGCGCTTCCGGTCGCGTCGAGGAGGTGCTGGCCAGTTGGTTGTTCATCTTCGTCGGAGCGATCCCGCGGACCGATTGGCTCGGCGACTCGGTCGTCCGCGACGAGAAGGGCTTCGTGGTGACCGGGCCTGACGTGCTCGCCTTCGATCGGTGGGCGTTGCCGAGACCGCCGTACGCGTTGGAGACCAGCGTGCCCGGGGTGTTCGCCGCGGGCGACGTCCGGCTGGACTCGATGAAACGGGTGGCCTCCGCGGTCGGCGAAGGCGCCATGTCGATCTATCTCGTCCACCGCTACCTGGCGACCGTCTGATGCGCGCCGAGGACCTGCGAGGCATCCCGCTCTTCGCCGGGCTGACCGACGCGCAACTGGACGAGCTGATCGACGGCAGCACCGAGGTCACGATCGAGCTCGGCGCCGACCTGTTCCACGAAGGTGAGCCCGCCGACTTCTGGTGGGTCCTGGTCGACGGCGTGATCGCGCTGCACCGCAAGATCGGCCGCGAGGACACCGTGATGGGCAAGATGGACGTACCAGGCCGCTGGGCCGGCGGGTTCCGCGCCTGGGACGAGCACGGCGTCTACCTCGCCAGCGGCCGCGGCCTGGCCGAGGGCCGGGTGCTGCGGGTGCCGACCGATGTGCTTCGGGAGCGGATCGACGCGTGGTTCCCGCTCGCCGGGCATCTGATCAGGGGCGTGTACGGGACCGCGCGGGCGATCGAGTCGACGGCCCGGCAGCGGGAATCGCTGATCACGCTCGGCACGTTGGCGGCCGGGTTGGCGCACGAGATCAACAATCCCGCTGCGGCTGCGGCCCGTTCGGTCAGCGCGCTCGACACTGCGTGCGTCACGCTGCTGTCGGCTCTGCGCCGGCTGGCGGAGGGCGACGTGACGGCCGTGCAGTTCGGTGCGCTCGACGAGCTGCGGCTCGAGCTCGCCTCCGGTACTGCGGCACCGGATCCGGTCGATCTTGCCGATGACGAGAACACGATCTCGGACTGGCTCGGCGATCACGGTGTAACCCAGGACTGGCTCATCGCACCGCCGTTGGCAGCCGCGGGCGCCGGTGTCGAGTGGTGTGAGCGCGCGGCCGACGTACTGGGAGACGCGCTGGAGCCTGGCCTGGAGTGGGTCGCCAGCACGCTGTCCGCGGCGACATTGCTCGGTGAGGTGAAGGAGTCGACGCGGCGGATCACCGAACTCGTGGCGGCGGTCCGCTCGTACTCGCAGATGGACCGCGGTTCGATCCAGACCATCGACGTGACCGAGGGCATCGAGAGCACACTGGTGATGCTCGGGCACAAATTGCGCGACGGCGTCGAGGTGATCCGCGAGTACGGCGCCGACGTACCGCGGATCGACGCGTTCGCGGGCGAACTCAACCAGGTGTGGACGAACCTGATCGACAACGCGGTCGACGCGATGGACGGCATCGGAACGTTGCGGATCATGACCCGGACCGACGGCGACCGGATCGTGGTCGAGTTCACCGACACCGGTCGCGGCATGCCGACTGAGGTCGCGGCGCGCGCGTTCGAGCCCTTCTACACGACCAAGGACGTCGGCAAGGGCACCGGTCTGGGCCTCGACATCGCCCAGCGGATCGTCGCCGAGCATCACGGCGGCACGATCACCATCGCGTCGCAGCCCGGCCAGACCACGCTCCAGGTGCGGTTACCGCGACAGCCCAGCCCGGCGGTTTGATTCGTCCCGAACGACAGGAAGTAGTGGCGGTGCGCGCCGTCACGCCGTGGAGCCCGCCCGCTCCGGCATGAACTAGGCCGTGCCGGTTGGTCCCACGCCGTAGCGAGCAGGTGCTCGGTGCGGTGCATCGGCGCGCGGGGGCGAAGGGGTCGATGCGGAGCATCGTTCCCTTTGCACCCGTGCGGCGAGGTGCCGTGCCGAGTGCCGCGCAGTAGGCGTGGGGCCAACCGGCACGGCCTCACTCCTGTCGTTCGGTACGGGTCCTCAGGTGTCGTGCTCGAGAATCCGGACCCGCGGCACCTTGAGGAGCTTGCGGGCCTTGGCCGACCAGTCGGAGCAGACGAACCGGGCCGCGGTCTCGGGCCAGGCGACCACGACGACCTCTTTGCTACCGGTGGTCTTCACCATCTGCATCAGCGCCAGCAGGATCTCGCCGTGGGTGATGGAGACGTGGACCTGGTAACCGCTCGCGGCCCGGAGGCGGCGTGAGCTGTGTTCGATCACCGACGCGAGGTCGACGGCCGGGTCCGCGAGGGTGGCCGTCGGTGTTCGGCTCGGAGTGGCCACGGGACCGACCCGCGCCGACGGAGCGGTCGCCGAGCCGGTCACGGCCGCGCTGCCGGTCATGCCGGCCACGTCCGCGAACGTCGACCCCAGCAACGCCATCGGACCGCCGAAGCCGCTGTCCGGATGACTGGAGACCAGCAGGTGGTACTCAACGGCTTCTTCGTGTCTTGCGTACAGGGCGGCAACGCGGCGCGCGTCGCCCTCGCTCATCTCCCGCTCGATGAGCACCACCACGTCGTACGTCATTCGTGGCTCCCTTCGCGTCAATTCCGTTGTACTCCTGCACCGGAGCGCGCCAAAGCGACACCCCCGCCTCCGTCACGGAACTGTCAAACAATTCTCAGGCCCCTGCCAGACTCGCCCGAGCGCAGGGGCCGCGCCTCAGACCGAGCGCAGGGTCGCCCGGGCGCGGGTGTCGGGCGCCAGTACGGCGAGCAGGTGCGGCGCGTCGACCAAGGTCACGCTCGCGCGGTCGAGCAGACGCGGATGCAGCGCATACACCTCCGCGCCCGATCGCGGCGTCACGTCACCAGCCAGAACCGCGACGAAATCCGCCCGGTCGGCGGCGTCCTCGTCCCACCGCCGGTCGGGCTCCAACCGAGCCGTGACGCGCCGCGCGAACGCCGCGAGCTCCTCGGACGGCTGCCGCTGATACCCGACGACCGATCCGTCGGCGCACCGGACCGCGATCTCGTCGGTCCGCG
Organism: Kribbella pratensis; assembly: GCF_004365355.1. Classification (GTDB taxonomy): domain Bacteria; phylum Actinomycetota; class Actinomycetes; order Propionibacteriales; family Kribbellaceae; genus Kribbella. The sequence goes on from NZ_SODP01000001.1 coordinate 3,437,088, forward strand.
CGGCCGCGTGCCAGCAGCAGATCTCCCACAGGCTGACCCGATCGCCCGACCCGTGCACTTCCTCCAGCGTCGCAGCCACCAGCCCGAGCCGGCCGCCGTACTTCGCGACGTTGTGACCGTATCCGGCCGCGCCGAGGTTCACGTCGTACCAGCGCAGCTCCTTGGTGTGCAGGTCGACGCCGAACGGCATCAGGATCTTCGCCGGCCCGGACAGGTCGAACCGCTCCTCGACCGCGGCCGGGTCGAACAGACCATTTGGTTGCCGCATCACCCCGACGAACCCGCGCTCCAACTGATCGAACGGCACGTCGTTGTAGCTGAACACGATCGGCAGCACGTAACGCCCCTCGACCCGGCGCACCGCGCGCAGGTCGATGTCCACGAACTCCGTCGACCCCCGCGGAGCCGGCGCCGACGTCAGGTCGCCGGAGTGCACCAGCGCGTCCTGGTCGACGCGCAGCCGCGTGTAATCGCACAGCCCGGCGAACGCCCACTCCTCGTCGAACACCGCGACGGACAGATCGAGATCGATCCGCCGACCGGCCGGCTCGACCCAGTGCAGGAACAGCCGCAGCAACTCGTCCTGCGGGATCGGCACCGCACTCCCCCGCGTCATCCGCAGCAGACTCGACGACGTACTCCGCTCCGAACCGGGCGCCGCCAGCCGTGCCAGCTCCTCGTCCAGGAACGCCCGGCGCCACCGCGGCAGATCCGTTGCCCGACGCAACATTTCACCGGTCAGGACGCCGGACAGCTCCATGGCGAGCTCGCTCGGCAACGGCTCGCGGTCGTCGACCGACGTCCAGATCCGGGCCGTCCCGCCGCGTGGGAAGAACAGTCGCAGATCACCGGGCGGAGTCCGGACCTGACCGAGCGCGGCGGTGATCACCACTGGCGAGACGTCCGACACCGCGATCGTCAGTGCCTCGACGAGATCGGCGTGGTGCTCGGGCGGAAGCACGCGTGCCAAGTGCACCAGGCAGCGTACCAACTCGCCTGGACGCTCACGCAGCAGGTCGAGCGCCTGCTCTGGCCGGCCTTGCGCGAAGGCGCCCTCGACCCGAGCGGCGAACGTGCTCGTCACGAGCCGCCCGTCCTCGACGCGAATCAACGGATGCTGCGCCGCCTCACCCGCCACTGCTCGCCCGGCCGCGGTCGCGAGATCCAGCTCGGTACGACGAAGTACTGCGAACGCGAGCGCCGCGACCGGGCAGCGGGCCGCGAACTCGAACGGGTGCAGGTTCTCCGCGATCCGCTTCCAGGCCCGCTCGTGGCGCAGCAGGTCCTCGGTCAGCGTCTCCACCGGTAGCCGGTCCAACCGTTGCAGCAGCAGCCGTCGGGTTGCCCGCGGCAACGACTTCCGCCGGACCGGCGGTGTCCGCAGCCCGGGGTCGGCGTCCATCAGCGCGTAGATCACTCGCAGTACGTCGGTCGCGGTGTCGGTGCGATCGATCAGCTCCGGATCGTCGGCGAGGAAGTGCGCGATGACGAGCGCTCGGGTCTCGCGGACCGGGATCTCGTCCGGCAGCCACGACGGGTCGGCGCCGTCGAGCAGCACCAACAGGTCGGCCCGATCCGCGGCCGAGAGCGGCGCGCGCCGCGCGAGCAGGGACTCGGCTGTCTCACGGGCCGAGTCGTCCGTTGCCAGTGAGAGCAGGCGAAGACAGTCCGAGCGGACGTGTGCGGGCTGCTCCTCGTCGAACGACGGCTTGAGGAACGGGTCCTTGCGATCGATCCGGCGCAGGCAGAGCGGGCACGCGCTGAAGTCCGACCCGTCCCAGCACGTCCGGCAGACCAGATGGGCACACGGCGAGACCGGATGCACTGTCTTGGTGTCGCCGCAGAGCACGCAGGGCTGGTCGGGCTCCTGGAGGAGACGAGCGAAGACCCTGTTGATGTAGAAGGTCTCGGTGTTGCCCGGCACGCTCTCCGGGAAGCCGCGGAACAGCGGCGTGTGGTGGGTGTCGTGACCGGACTCGGCATCGAGCAGGTCGAGCAGCGCTCTGCCGAAGCCGGCGAGGGCGGGAGCCGACAGCGAGGCGCAGTACCGGTAGAGGCCGACGGACAGCAGGAAGCCCCGCTGGATCAGGTCGGCCTGGAGCGCGGACAGTCCGGCCTGGATCGTGAGCGGACGGCGGAGCCATTGCCAGGCTGTCCGGCGCACCGCCGGAGTCAGGGTGGTGACATCCACCAGCCGGCGCCGGCGCAGCAGGACTTGCGCTGATTCTTCCGGCATGGCGTCTCCCCCGCTGGCGTCCTGTGCTGCTGCGTGCTGTGATGACGGCGCCAGGGGCGGAGAGCGGACGCGCTACTTGGCCTGGTGAAGGAGAAGGAAGCACGTCCAGGAGCCGCCCCTGGCACTGAGAACGCTACCGGGGCCCACCGACAGTTTCTGGGCCGCAACAGGAGCCCACAAAGAAGAGCTCCGGTAGCAGGGTCGGGGCCGCCCCGCCCAGACCCCGCTACCGGAGATCTACAGAGTAGAACGTTCACCCAAATACTGCGCTACCGGGTCCCCCAATCTGGCCCCGAACTGGCACAGATGCGCCGCGAGTAAACCCTTGAGGTGCCGCCGGACACGGAGTTGATCACCCTCGGAAGGTGTCGGGCCACGGAATGTGGTTAACGTCGTAGGTATGTCGGTTGCGGTGGTCGAGCGAGCCCGCTGGCGTGACGTCTTCGGGCACGCCGAGTTCCGGGCGTTGTTCCTGGCAGGAGTGCTGTCGGTGGCGGGCGATCAGCTCGCGCGGGTAGCGCTGTCGGTGCTGGTCTTCGACCGGACCTCGTCGGCCGGGCTGACCGCGTTGACCTACGCGCTGACCTACGTACCGGACCTGTTGTTCGGGCCGCTGCTGGCCGGGTTCGCCGACCGGTACCCGCGACGTACGGTGATGATCGTCACCGATGTCGCACGGGCGATTCTCGTTGCAGGGATGGCGATCCAGGCACTGCCGCTGTTCGTGGTGATCCTGCTGCTGGTGGCGTTGCAGGCGTTCGGTTCGCCGTTCAACGCGGCGCGTGGGGCGACGCTGCCCGCCGTACTCCCGGGTGACCACTACGTCCTCGGCAAGGCCGCGAACGACATGGTCGTCCAGTTCAGCCAGGTCCTCGGCTTCGGCTTCGGCGGTGCCGTCGTGGTCGCCGTGGGGACGTCAGGCGGCCTGCTCCTCGACGCCGCCACCTTCGTCCTGTCGGCCCTCCTGATCACCTTCGGAGTACGCCGACGACCCGCCCCGGCAAGTGGCACAGATGCGCCACCAGCGAGCTATCTGAAGGATCTGACCTCCGGCATCGCCCTGGTGGCCCGCACCCCGAAACTCCGCACCCTCGTCCTCCTGGCCACCATCGCCGGCTTCTACGTCACCGTAGAGGGCCTAGCGGTCCCTTACGCGCACGAAATTGGCTATGGCCCCACGACCGCGGGAGTCCTGCTCGCCGCAAGTCCTGCCGGCTGTGTGCTCGGGATGTGGCTGATCACGCTGTGGTCGCCGGAGCGGCGGCTGAGACTCCTCGGACCGCTGGCGGTCGCGGCATGTGTCCCGCTGGCCTTCTGTGCGCTCCAGCCGGGCCCCGCGGTGACCTTCTGTCTCTGGGCACTGTCCGGGGCCGCATCGGCGTACCACCTGCCGACCAGCGCCGCGTTCGTCCAGGCTGTGCCCGATCACCAGCGGGGCAAGGCCTTCGGCGTTGCGGGTACCGCGCTGAAGGGCAGCCAGGGCCTCGGAATTCTGCTGGTCGGGTTGCTGGCAGGACCTTTCGGCGCTTCCGGCGCACTCGCCGTGATGGGCGTCGTGGGGGCATTGCTGGCGGCCGCGGCGGGCGGCGCCTGGGCGCGCGCCCGCCGAATCGACGACCATTCCGGAGAATGACTTGTCGGGATAAATTCCGGGCCGTCCGGTTCAGCCCGTGAGCGGGTTCTCCGGAATGTAAGACCGAGGTAAAGATTTACCTTTCGTCACCAATCGTTACCACCATTGGCGGTGCGCGGCGCGAACCAGTCGTTACCGCCGCGGAACCAGTCGTTGCCGCCACCGGTGAACCAGTCGTTCCCGCCGGTGAACCAGTCGTTCCCACCGTGGAACCAATCGTTGCCGCCGGTGAACCAGTCGTTGCCGGTGCCGTTACTGCGCGTCGTCTTCTGCATGATTCTCGACCCTTCTGGAGTGCCCAACTGGTGGAATGACCCGGACACGGGCGTGACGTGACGTGAACAGGTCGTTACGATGAACGCATAACCGCTCAGATCGACCGTGTGTGAGGCTCATATGATTCTGATCGGTCGGAGCAGTTGGGGGCCACCCCGGCAATGGAAGCTCTGGTCGTTGCCGAGGACTGCTTTGGCTTATGTTCTCGCTATTGATGTGATTGCGGTCACGATTACCACAGTGGCGGTTCGCAGCACGCTGGTCGGGCCGAACTCCGGCGTCCGGCACTCGGAGTGGGTCGCATTCGTCGTCCTTGCCGTCGCGTCGACCCTCCACCTGGAGTGTGCCCGCGGGATCGAGCGCCGACGCGAGACTGCGGCCAACACTTCACCCCACACGAATCTGAAGTGCCTGTGGATCTTTGCGGCCCTGCTGCTGCTCCCGCTGTCGCTGGTCATCCCGCTGGTGGTGCTGGCCTACGCCTACTCCTGGTTCCGCGTGTACGGGCGGACCGTTGCGCACCGCAAGGTCTTCTCAGCAGCGACCTACATCCTCGCCAGCGCAGCAGCCGCCGCCGTACTGCGCGCCGGGGGCCTGCTGACCGAGCCGCGGGTGCCGACCGGCTTCTGGTCGCTGCTGGTCGTGATGGCCGCGGCCGGGACCTGGTGGCTGGTGAACTACGCGCTGGTGATCGGCGCCATCCTGCTCGCCTCGCCGGAGGCCACTGCACGTGAGGCGCTCGGTGAGCTGTCAGACCAGCTGGTCGTATGTGCCGGTCTGGGGTTGGGCGTAGCGATCGCTGCGGTCCAGTCGTCGTACCCATGGGTCGTCCCTGTGCTCATGGTGACGGTGATGGCGCTGCACCGGGATCTGCTGCTTCCGCAGTACCAGCGGGCCGCTGGGACCGACTCGAAGACCGGTCTGGCGACCTCGTCGTACTGGGCGAGCGCAGTGCCCGCTGAGCTGGCCCGTGCGGACACTCTGCGCAGCACGGTCGGTCTGCTGATGCTGGACCTCGACAGGTTCAAGGAGATCAACGACACCTACGGCCACCCGGCCGGTGACGAGGCGCTGCGTGCAGTCGGCGAGGCGATCCGGGCCGAGGTGCGGCACGGCGATCTGGTCGCACGGGTCGGCGGAGACGAGCTGGCGGTCCTGCTGCCCGGCGCGTCCGAGACCGAGGTGATGGAGATCGCGGAGCGGATCCGAGAGCGGCTCGTGAGCCTCACGGTGTCGGTCGGTACGACGAACGGCGGCAAGGCGGCGATCACCGGCGTACCGGCATCTTTCGGTGCGGCGATCTACCCGCATGTCGCGAACACCATGGACCAGCTCATCCTCGCCGCCGACGACGCACTACTGACGGCCAAGCGGGCCGGGCGCAACCAGATCGTCGCCGCGCTCCCCAGCCCGCCGGCCGTCACCGATCACGCCGAGAATGCCGAGAATGCCGACCGCGCCGACCGCGCCGACCGCGCCGAGCAGTCAGAGCGCTCTGACTCGGCGGACCACCACGTCAGCGACTGACTCTGATCAGTGCCTTGCCGCGGAGGGTTCGGTCCTCCAGGGCTTGGTGGGCGGTGGGTAGGTGGTCGAGGTCGTAGACCTGGTCGATGACAGGGGTCAGGTCGCCGGCGGTCGCGCGGGTGATGACGTCGGTGCCGGTGATGGTTGTGGTGGTCGAGTCGGCGCGGAGGTCCATGATGCCCTTGAGGGTGACGCCGCGGCGGATGGCTTCGGCGGGGTCGATGGGGGCGAAGTTGCCGCTGGGGGCGCCGTGGGCGGAGAACCAGCCGCCGTCCTTCACCACGCTGAAGGCGGCCGCGCCCAGTTCGCCGCCGGCGCCTTCGAAGACGATGTCGGCGCCGCGATTGCTGGTTGCCTCGAGAACCGACTTCTCCCAGGACGGCTTGCTGTAGTCGATCAGCATGTCGGCGCCCTGGGCTCGGCTCAACTGGAGCTTCTCCTCGCCGCGGGCGGCCGCGATCACGTGTGCGCCGGCCTTGTGGGCGAGCTGGATCAGGAGCAGGCCCATCCCGCCGGCCGAGGCGGTGATCAGTACGTCCTGGCCGGTCATCGAAGGCGCCAGCTCCTCGAGCATGAGTGCGGTGAGCCCGTCGCCGTACACCGCGACCGCGGTCTGCAGGTCGAGCTGGGGTGGCACCTCGACCAGGTCGGTCGTGGTGAGGGCGAGCTCGGCGTGCGCACCGAAGCCGTCCGCTCGGCCGACGACGGTCTTGCCGATCCAGTCCGCCGGTACGTCGGGGCCGACCGCGCGGACCCGTCCGCCGAGGGTGCCTCCCGGGACGTAGGGCGGCTCGACGTCGAAGAACTTGCCGTGCCCGCCGCGGCGGATCGCGGTCTCGACGAAGATGACGTCCGCGAACTCCACCTCGACGAGCACCTGGCCCGCTCCGGGCTCGGGGTCCGGTAGGTCGCGGGTCTCGATCACGTCCGGGCCGCCGAACTTGGTCACTACTGCTGCACGCATAGCTGCACTCTCTCCGGTTGTCTTCGGGGTTCCGAGACTGCAACCTCAACGTTGGTTCAGGTCAAGCGCGGGAGTTGTCGGTGGTCCGGCGTACTGTGCAGGGCATGCTCGACGCCGTCTTCGTTCCGGCCGACCCGCCGCGCGCGGGCCGGCTGGCGCTGTACGGCGACCTGGCCGCGGCCGGCGAGCAGCCTGATGGCACGGTCGACCTCGTGCTGCCGCGTGGTTCGACGGTCCGGCGTACGACGGTGCCTGCTCGGCTCCTGTCCATGCCCGAGCTGCTCGTCCGCCTGACCGGCCCCGACATAGGCCCAGGCGTCGACTCCGACGGTTGGGCCGCTAGTTGGGCTGCGTGGCGGGCGGCCGGGCTGGCGGGACTGGTGCTGATCGGCCGCGGGCGCCTCGTTCCGGATCGCAGCCCCGAGGGGTACGGCGCTTGGCGCGTCGCTCCGCTCGACCCGATCGACCGCGCCTGGCTGCGAAACCTCAGCGCCGCCATGCCTGCGCACGGTCATGCCCTGCCGATCGAAGGCACCCGACCGGTCCGCCTGGTCGACCCCGAGCAACTCGTCCGCGCGTTCTGGGACGCACTCGCCGACAGCCTCGTCCGGACGCCGGCGGCAGCTGTCGCCACGCGCCCTGGTGCCGCGCCGTTCGCCGCCGCCGATCCGACCACGCTGATCGGACCGTCCGGCTGGCTCGACGAGACGGCCCTCGCCGAGGAGGCAGGCGCTCGCCTGGTCCTCCGGATCGAGCCACCCGAGCTGCCGCAGGAAACGTTCCGCGGCGTCCTGCAGTTGCGCAGCGGTCTCGATCCGAGCTTGCTGGTCGACGTCGCGGACATGTGGAACGCGCCGGCCGCCGTACTCACAGCCCTCGGCGAGCGCGCCGAGACCGACCTCCTCCTCGCCCTCCGCCGCGGGGCACGAGTCTGGCCGCCGCTGGGAGCCGCGCTGCGCGACGCAGCTCCGGAGGAGGTCGGCATCGACGACGACGCGCTCGAGGAGCTGGCCGAAGGAAGCCCTGCATTAGAAGGCGCAGGCATCGAGGTGCTCTGGCCGACCGACCTGTTCGCCGGCGAGCTGGCCGTCCGCGGCTCGGTCGCCACGCCGACTCCCGGCGCGATCACCGGCCCGGACTTCAGCCTGAACGATCTGGTCGCGTTCCGCTGGCGACCGACGCTCGACGGCCAGGACCTGACCGAAGCCGAGGTCGCCGCGCTCGCGGAAGCGAAACGGCCGATGATCCGCATGCGCGGCCGCTGGATCCGCGTCGACCAAGATGTCGTACGCCGGCTGCGCAACGGCTCCACGCGCAAGCTGACGGGCGCCGAGGCGCTCGGCGCGGCGCTGACCGGGACCATCGATGTCGACGGTGAGCTCGTTCCTTTCGACGCGGATGGTTCGCTGGCCGCGATGCTCGCCCGGCTGCGTACGGCCGAGGAGCCGGCTCCGTTCACCGATCCGGTCGGCCTGCGCGCGACCCTCCGCGATTACCAGCGACGCGGCGTCGCGTGGATGGCGCAGCTCGCCAACCTCGGCCTCGGCGGCTGCCTGGCCGACGACATGGGACTGGGCAAGACGATCCAGGTGATCGCGCTGCACCTCCAGCTGGAGCGGCGCGGCCCGACGCTGGTCGTCTGCCCGTCGACCCTGCTCGGCACGTGGGAGCGCGAGTTCGAGCGATTCGCCCCCGACGTACCGACGCGGCGCTACCACGGCGCGGGCCGGATGCTGAGCGACATCGCGCCCGACGAGGTGGTGCTGACGACGTACGGCGTGGTGCGTCAGGACCACCGTGTTCTCGGCGAGGTGGCGTGGGGCCTGGTCGTCGCGGACGAGGCACAACACGCGAAGAACCCGTTGTCCCGCACGGCTCGCGCGCTGCGAACGTTGCCCTCAGCAACGAGGATCGCGCTGACCGGTACGCCGGTGGAGAATCGTCTGTCCGAGCTCTGGTCGATCCTCGACTGGTCGGCGCCGGGGCTGCTCGGGACGCTCGACCGGTTCCGCCACGACGTCGCCGTACCCGTCGAGCGGTTCCACGACGAGGAGGCGACCGCGCGGCTCGCCCGGGTGACGCGGCCGTTCCTGCTGCGACGGCGCAAGAGCGATCCGGGGATTGCTCCGGAGCTTCCGCAGAAGTCGGAGCGCGATGTCGTCGTACCGCTGACCGCCGAGCAGGCCACGCTCTACCAAGCGGTGGCGAAGGAGACGCTCGCCAAGATCGAGGAGGCGGAGGGCATCGCGCGACGCGGGCTCGTGCTGAGTCTGCTCACGCAACTGAAGCAGGTATGCAACCACCCGGCGCAGTTCCTGCACGAGCCCGGTCCGCTGGAGCGACGCTCGGGCAAGCTCGCCGCGCTGGACGAGCTGCTCGACGTGATCCTGGCCGAGGGCGAATCCGTGCTGATCTTCAGTCAGTACGTCGAGATGTGCCGGCTGATCGAAGCGCATCTGGCGGCGCGGCAGATCAAGTCGTTGTTCTTGCACGGCGGGATCGGGGTGCGGAAGCGCGAGCAGCTGGTCGCGGACTTCCAATCCGGTGCGGCGCAGGTCTTCTTGCTGTCGTTGAAGGCCGGCGGGGTCGGGCTGACGCTGACGCGGGCCACGCACGTCGTGCATTACGACCGCTGGTGGAACCCTGCGGTCGAGGATCAGGCGACCGACCGTGCGTACCGGATCGGCCAGGACCGCCCGGTGCAGGTCCATCGCCTCGTCACCGAGAACACGCTGGAAGACCGGATCTCGACCGTCATCAACGCGAAGCGCGACCTCGCCGATGCTGTGGTCGGCTCGGGCGAGGCGTGGCTGAGCGAGCTGTCGGATGCCGAGCTCACCGAGCTGGTCGAGCTCTCGACGACCCCGGCCAAGTCCGGCTCGGCGAGTGCGTACAACCCTTCTGCCGTTGGGAAATCCGATGGCTGACGAAGACCGGGTGCCGTGGCAGGGGTGGCGGCGGAAGGGGGAGGACGCCGGGCTGCCTGCGGCGAAGGGGCCGGGGAGCCGTCGGCCGTTCGGGGCGACGTGGTGGGGTCGCGCGTGGTTGGAGGCGTTGGAGCAGCGCGCTCGGCTTGACCCGGGGCGATTGTCGCGTGGACGGTCGTACGCGCGGCGCGGGAGTGTTGTCGACCTGACGGTGAGTCCGGGAGAGGTTGAGGCCGTAGTACAGGGCAGCCGCGTCACGCCGTACCAGGTGACGGTGCGGATCCGCGCGTTCTCGAGCGCGGAGTGGGATTCTGTGCTCGAGGTGGTGTCGGCGCAGATTGGTCGGGTCGCGGCGCTGCTGGATGGGGAGATGCCGCCCGAGGTCATCGACGATGTGGGCGATGCGGGGCTCGAGCTCCTGCCCGGAGCCGGCGAAGTCCTCACGCACTGCACCTGCCCCGACTTTGCCGTTCCCTGCAAGCATTCCGCGGCCGTCTGCTACCTCATTGCGGACGCGTTGGACGACGACCCGTTCGCGTTGCTCCTCCTCCGCGGTCGGCGCAAAGACGAACTCTTGGCAGCCCTCCGCACCCGCCGCGGCTCGCCGGCCGCCCCAGTCGTCGCACCCCGTACTCCCCCACCGGCCGGCATCCCCGCAATAGCAGCGTTTGCTCGCCACCTGACACCTGAGACCCCGTCAACTGTTCCTGTGCCTGCACCACCTAGGCCGCTCGCTGCGCCCGGTGTGCCTGCAGCTGTGCGAGTCCTCGACCCACCGCGCTCGTCCGGCGTCGACGTACGAGATCTCGTCGCCCTGGCAACCGATGCCGCTCGACGCGCCTGGGAGCTGGCGTCCGGCGACGGAGACGGCGGCCTCAACCTCACCTTCGAGCAAGACCTGGCCCGTAGAGCAGCCAAGGCTCTAGGCACGCCAGAACTAGCCGACCTGGCCCACCGCGCCGGCATCTCCTCCCGTCAACTAACCACCTGGGCCGTCGCCTGGCGCGAAGCCGGCCCCGGCGGCCTGGCCGTCACCCTCGACGACCCGGTCGCAGTCATCCCAGTCACCCCCGACGCCCTGACCGAAGCCCTCGAGGCCCTCCCCAACGCCACCGTCGAAGCCAACCGAGTCGCCTCAGGCAAACTCCAACTCCGCCTAGGGCAAGACAACCTCTGGTACCGCTTCGACCAACACTTCAGCGACTGGACCCTGGCCGGCCCTCCATCTCCAGACCCCAAGGATCTCCTCTAAGCTCCGACTGACGTACCTGGGGAGGGTGCACCACCATGCGCCGAATCACAGCCGCGATAGCTGTCCTACTGCTCGGCCTGGCCGCCTGCGACAGCCACACCGCGCAGCGGGTCGTGCCGACGCCGGCACCAGCAGCAAACCTGTGCGAGCGGCTCGCCCCGCGGCTCACCGGTTGGAAGGCCGCGGAGGCAGAGTCGCGCCTCACCGCGCCGCTCGCGGACAACTGCTCGTTGGTCGACACGACACAGGAGTTCCATCGGGTCTGGGTCGCTCTGTCCGCGATCCCGGTCACCGACGCGCAGTTCGCTCAGTCCCGCAAGGGCGACACCGAGTGGGTCACAGGAATGCAGTACGCAGCCAAAGTCATCGACGGTGAGGTCGGGCCGGGGTCATGGGCTGTCGACCCGGCGGCCGCCGCTCCCTGGCTCGTCTTCCGCGCCGGCAACCGTCCGGTCGAGCTACGCATGGTGAACGACGGCTCAGGCACGTTGGACGAACTCCGATCCATCGCGCAGACGATCGTCGGGCTGCCCGGCGGCCTTCCCACAGCGCCGGCCATCATCGCTCAGCCGGAGTGCGCCCGCGGCACTGCGGCAGCCGAGCGACTACTCGGCGAGAAGGCGGTGCTGCGGCGAGACACCCTGACCGACGGCTACTTGTGGTGCCAGCGGGGCTCGGCGACCCGCTCGGTTGCGGTCAGATCCGGTGGCCTGGGCTCGGATCCGGCGCTCGACTTCGGCTACGTGAAAGGCGGGTTCACGTCGCATCGGGTGAATGTCGGCGCCGAGGGCTGGCAGCAGACAGACGGCGAATTGGCGTTCCGCACCACCAAAGACGCTTACGTCGAATTGGTGGCAACCCCGGACAGCACGCTGAACGCAGGCCTGCTCGTCGCCCTCGCCCAAGCGATCGCACCGGCCTACGAATGAATCAGCGGCCTCTGCGCAGGGTGGTGTGTTCTTCGAGGGCTGGGATCAGGTGCTCGGCGATCTTGGCGTGGCCGGCAACGGTCGGGTGGACCTGGTCGGTGCAGTCGTCCTCAGTGATCCAGCCGGTGGAGTCGATGTAGACGAGGTCGGGATCGTCGAGGGACTTCACCGCGGCCTCGATCGTGTCGGCGTGCTTGCCGTTGAACGGCGTCAGCGCCACGATCGTCGTCTCCGGGTACGCCGCGCGCACCCGCCGTACACAACCGGCGTACTCGTCGACGTCCAGCGTCGGATCGTTCACGCCGAGGTTGATCACGACCACGTCGGACGGCTCGACGCGCTCGGCCGGTGAGCCGGCGAAGTTCCAGCCGAACGAGTCCACGCCGGCCGGCACCTCGCCGTTCCCCGGCTTGCTGATCCCCTGGCTCCCGAACCCGACCTGGTACGACGTCGCGCCGAAGGCCCGCGCGGTCAGGTACGCGTACGACGTCGTGCCGTCCGCGCCCTCGGACTCCGGGTGCTCGCTCAGCGACTGAACGCCCTGCGTGATCGAGTCGCCGTAGAACTCCATCCGCGGACCGCCTGGCCGGCCGCTCAGTCGGAGCCGCGTGTTCACGTCGAGCACGAGACCGGCGAACACGACCGCGCACTCGAGCGGCGGGTTCCACCGGTTCGCGTGCTCGTTGACATCCTTGACCACGACCTCGACGCGGTGCCGACCGTCGGGCGCCGAGAGCTCGACAACCGGCCCCTCGATCACCTGCAACTCCGGCTCGCCGTCATCGACCGTGATCCACAGGTGCGGCGCGACCGTGAGCCCGTCGGTGTCGAAGAGCAGCTGAACCCGCTCACCGGCGTACGAGAACGAGATCCGCGAACCGGAGTTCACGGTGATCGCCACACCGGGCTGGTGTCCCCACTGTCCTTCCAGGACGATGCGCGGATCAGACGGGGCGACGACCTCGCCAGGCTCGAACGGCACAGCACACTCCTCGGTCTCGGTTGCTGTGCCATTCTGCCTGGCCGTGCTGTCCAAGAGGTCACCATCCCGCCTTCCGAGCCCGCGCCTCGAACAGCAGGATGCCCGCCGACAGCGCGACGTTCAGCGAGTCCGCCTGCCCGAGCATCGGGATCGACACCGCGTCGAACCCCTCGTCATGCCACTCCCGCGACAGCCCCGAGCCCTCCGAACCGACCACGAACGCCGTCGGCCCGTCGTACTGCGGAACGCGATACGTCCCCGTTGCCGCTGGATCGGCGAGGTGGACGCGAAAGCGATGGCTCCGCAACCACGCCGCGGCGGACGGGATGTCGTCGAACTCCAGGATCGGTGTCGAGAGGACGGTGCCGCGGCTCGCGGAGTACACGGACGGATGCGTCGGCCGGGCCCGCCTGCTCGTCAGGATGAGGCAGTCGGCGTTGGCGGCGTCCGCCGTACGGATCAGGGTGCCGAGGTTTCCGGCGTACTCGACGCCGTCCGCGACCAGCACCAGCGACTCGTTGGTGAACTCGAACGCATGCGGCCGCCACTCCGGGAGCCGTGCGATTGAGATCAGGCCGTCGGAACGGGTCTTGCGGGAGAGACGGGCGAGCAGCTTCTCCGAGATGCGGTAGACCTCGGTGGCGCGTTCCGCGATCCGGTGAACCTCGGTCGTGGCGAGCTGCGTCGTGGCCATGTCGGGGCACCAGAAGAACGCGTCGATGGTGGCGGTCGTGGTGAGCAGGCGGTCGTGTTCCCAACTGCCTTCGACCATGATCCGGCCGGGTGAACCGTCCTTCCGCAGGGTCAGCAGGTCACGGACACGGGGATGTTGCGCGCCGATGGAACGCGCCGAGTGGGCGAATGGGTGCACAGTCATGTGCAAGCTCCGGATGGAGAGAATCAGCAAGCGCGCCGGGGACCCTGCGGCAGGGTCCGCACCGGCGGGGCGACGCCCGTGGGGCGCCGTGGTACTGACGCGGCCTGTCGACCGCGTCAGCCAAGGATTCTCATCACATCTCGGATGGTAGGCAGCCCGGCCGCACGCGTCATCCGGTTTTCCACAGCACCAGCCGCGATCCAGTTGTCCACAGGCTCGTGGCGGGTGAGTTTTGGTCTGTCGGTGCGGGTGGTTAGAGTCCTTTTCTCTGGTAGCCCAGTTGTCGTCTCAGGCGCTATCACACGGGAGGGAGTGCGGGATGGACGCGACACTGCTCGACGCCGAGGCCGAGGCGGCCGTGCTGCGCGTCTACCGTCAGGTCTTCGCCGTGCTCGCCCGCGAGGCCGGCGCGATGATCGTCGACCCCGACCTCCTCGACGTCGACCAGGCCATCCTGGACGCGTTCGCCGAGGCCGGCAGCGACGGTCTCACGGTCGAGCAGGCCACGCTCGCCTGCCGGGCATATCCGCACGACATGATCGTCCGCCGCTTCGAAGTGCTCCGGCAGTACGGCGCGATCACCAAACTCGTCGACCGTCCGAACGAGCTGCGTCACCGCGCCGCCTTCGCGCCGTACGTGATGCTGATGTTCCTGCGCCGGATGTCCGTCCAGGGCGGTCAGGCCGAGCTTCACCAACTGCTCACCCTCGAGGCGCACAGTGTCAGCGACCCGCACGCGACCGCTGATGAGGGCAAGGCGTCGATCGGGCGGATGACCAAGGTCTTCCGACTCCTCGGGAACGAGCTGGCGATCCTGGTGTCGACGAGCACCACGGCCCAGCTCCGCGAGAACGCGCAGCTCGCCTGGGGCAACGAGCGCCTGATCGAACAGGCCGAGAAGGTTCACCGGATCGTTCTCGAGCGCTGGCCAGAGCTGCATCGCGACTGCACTTCGCTCCGCATGGCCCTCGCGGCGTATGCCGACGCCGTGCAACTCGCCGCCGGCCGCCTGGTCGAGCGAGCGGGTACGACGCGGGCGCTCGGACTGCTCCCGATCGAAACGTGGCTGACGTTCACGCGTAGCAGTGAGCCCGATGCGCTCGCCGCCGTACTCGATGGCCTTCTCTTTGATGCTGCAGCTCCGGACTTCTCGCCGCAGACGATGGTCGAGGCAGTCGAGACGGGACGACGGTCCGGCAGCGCCCGGATGGCCCCGCCGCGCCCGACCGCGGATGCCGACGCGCCTGAGTCCGCGGCCGCGACGGATCGCGAAGACCTGCGCGCGGAGGCCGAGCGGGTGCTGGCCGGACGGCCCGAGGTCGACATCGTGGAGGTCGTCGACCAAGCGGGCGACTGGATCACCGCCCGACGCGTGCTGGCCGAGCTGACCGCGGCGCACTTGCACGACGAGCTCGACTACGAGCTGGTCTGGTCCGACGGCATGCGGATCGACCCGACCGCGGGGACACCGTGGGCGACCGAAGGCATCTTCCGCCGGGTGGCGCGATGAGCACCGAAGCCGTTGAGCGCCGGCTCTACAACGCGTTGTGGTGGGCGAAGGTGCAGTCCGCCGGACCGCTCGAGGTCGACCCCGACACGCCCGCCGTCGCCGGCCTCACCCGTGCAGCATCACCGGATGGGTCGACCGTCTGGCTCGTGCCCACGCTCCCATCGGGCGCAGGTCATAGCGTCCTCGAAGAGCTCGGCGCTCCCCCGGTCGCCGTCGAGCAGCCGAACGAGACCGCCCGCCTGCTCGCGATCTGCGTCACCTGCTGCTGGACGGACCGCAGCGCACCGGCTTGGCCGGGTGTGACCGGCACGCTCGCCCAGATCAGATCCGTGTACGCCGGGATGCGCGGCCGGCCCGAGCAGTCGAGCGACCTGACCCTGATCATCGGCAGCCTCCGCCGCCTGCACGCCACGCACTGGATCCGCTGGGACGAGAAGACCGCCGAGGTCCGACTCGGTCCGCGTGTCGTCACTTGGACCGCGACCGACCTGTCGACCCTCCGCGACCTGTGCCGCCATCTCCCCGAGCCACCGCCCGCTGAGCTGTCCACCCGACCTGAGCCGGAGAGCGACGAGCGCCAGGAGGTGCTGGATGACTGAGCAGCATGCCCTGTTCGACTCGTTGCTCCAGGACCTCAGCGACCGCGCGCGCGACGAAGTGCTCGCCGCTTTCAGCGCAGTGCAGTACGCCGCGCATCCGGTCGCCGAAGTACAGCTGGCCGGCCTCCGCGACGTGACGCTTCGCCGGCAAGTACAGCGGATGCTCAAGCTCATCGGCCGCACGCTCGTTCACGTCGACGGCACGCATTGGACCGCCGGGTACGACGACGACATCGCAGCGAGCCTGGTCGCACAGGGCTGGCAGCCGTTGTCAGTCATCGACCGCGCAGTGCTTGTGCTGGTGCTGGTCCATTCCGTCGCGATCCCCCGCAGCGAAGGCATCCTCACCGGCGACAGCTGGAAGTCCGCGCGGCCGACCACGGTCGACGAGTTGCGGACGACGCGGATCAGCGGCGAGGAGCGACGCCTGTCCCTGCAGCGATTGCGCGCCGCCGGGTTGATCCAGCTCTCCGGCGATCACTCCAGCGGGCCGTCGTACATCCCGGGTCCGCAACTGCAGCGCCTGACACCGGCAGCACGCCGACGACTGCAGGACCAACTGATCCTCGCCGCCGCCCCGGCCAGCCCGATCGCCGAAGCCATCCGCGCCCGCACCGGCAGCCCCGTAGCAGTCGCAGCAGTAGGAGATGAGACATGAGCGCCGCAGCAGCCGAGGACGGGCCGTTCGACATCCTTGGGTCCAAGGTGCTGCTCGGAGTGCAGGTCGTCGACCTGTCGCGCCTGTCGACACACCCGATCCCGATGATCGGCCGCGGCCTGATCACGGTCGCCGGCCAGGGCCCGACCGACTCCAACGGCGCGGGCAAGTCGTCGTGGATCGCCGCGCTCAGTCTCCTGCACGCCGACGACCAGTGGCGCCTCACCAGCGGCGCTCCGGGCGCAGCCGAGTTGCTGTTCACCGCGGAAGCGGCCGGCCAGGAAGGGAACTGGTCGAACGTCGACCGCGGCTACATCGTCGGCGTCTTCTCCGATCCCGAGCTGACCGACCTCGACGAGGTCGAGGCGGCCGCGATCACCGTCTGGATCCGGATCAATCGCAAGGCGTCGTACATCGATCTCCGCTGGAAACAGGGCCTGCACATCCCGTACGGCGCGACCGAGGCCGAGCGGGCCGCCGGCGCCGACGCACTATGGGCCGCCCTCCCGCACTCCAACGGCCGCACCGACTTCCACGCCAACAAGCTGTCCCAGGTTCTGTACGGCGGCCAGGTCCGCTGCGTCTCGTTCCTGTCGACCTCGGTGCGCTCGAGCCCGACCGCCAACCTGCTCGCGGAGCCGCTCAACGAGCTCGGCCCGGCCCGGATCTTCAACGCGATCGCGACCCTCACGGGTCTCGACCACGAGCTCGAGCAGGAGCAGGCGCACCGCTCCGCCGAGCACACCCAGCGCGAGGCGACCAAGCAGGCGACGGCCGATCTGCAGCGGTGGGAGCAGGAGATGGCGACCGTCGAGGCCGGCATCCTGCAGCGCGCCGCGGCGCGGGAAGCGCTGGCGGCGGCCAAGGAGTCGTGGCAGGCGCGCAACGCCCGGCACCTGATCGACGGTGACGCCCGCAACCGCGAGATCCTCCAGGAGCTCGGCGTCCTCGACGAACGTGTTGCTGAGCAGGAAGCCCGGAAGGAATCTGTCGACACGGAGATAGATGCCTTCGGCAACGAAGAGGGTCTGCTCCGGGACGTCCAGCTGACCCGTCAGGAGCGGGACAAGCTCGACGCCCGCGACCGCGAACTCGATATGGCCCAGCGTTCTGTGCGCGAGCAGTTGGAGCGGCTCGGTCAGGAGCACCGACGGCTGACCGAGGCCGGCCGCTCGGCGGACGGCCGCGACCTGACCGTCGCGGCCGAGGAGCAGGCCGAGGCACGCGAAATTCTCGAAGAGCACATCGGCCGCGACCACGCCGCGCGGGTGGCCGTAGAGCACACGGAGGCTGAGCTCCGTGAGGCCGAGAGCGGTCAGACCGTGTCCGCGACCCAGCAGCAGGTGCTGGAGACGGCCGGCATCGAGTGCGGCGCCCTGACCGACATCACCGAGCTGCCGGAGTCCGACCGGGCCGAGTGGGAGCCGCGGCTCGCGCCGTACCGCGAGGCCGTGGTCATCGACGCCGGTGACGCGACCGTCGCGACGACCGCGCTGGCCGACGCTGGGTACCCCGGATTCCTGCTGGTGCTGGCCAATCGTCCGGGCGCGCCGACGTTGCGCCGCGGGCCGAAGTCGGCGGACAAGCGGTTCGCACTGGACGGATTCTTCGCCGCCCTGGGCGAACGCGCGACCAAGGAGAACATCGACGAAGCAGCCGGTGTGGTCGCTGTCGGCCAGTTCGACGAGCCGATCACCGGCCGGACCGCCCGGATCCAGGCGGCCGGGCGTCGCGTGGAAGCAGCCAAGGCGGCCCGCGCCGTCGCATCCGCCGCGCTGGAGCAGGCGCGATCCCGGGTCGAGCAGGCAGAGCGCCGGACCGCGGCCGCCCAGGCGCTCGCCGATGCGGACGCGATCCAGGAGCAGATCCTGCAGCTCCGCGAGACTATCGACCGGCACGAATCCGATCGGGACTCGCTCGCGCCACAACTCCAAGCAGCAAAGGAATCGGCGGAGGCCGCGGCCGGCCAGCAGTTGGTGCGCGACGAGCGCCTGAAGAACCTCGAGTCGACCCGCCGCGAGCACGACCGCATCCTCGACGACCTGATCGGCCGCCGGCTCGCGCTGCTGGAAGAGCAGACCGCACTCGACCACACCACGCGGACCACGGCATGGGGCGGCACGCCCGCCGAGGCGGAGGAATTCATCCTCGGCCTGCCGGACGACGCGCAACGCCGTACGACGGCCGACTGGAACCACCAGGCCTGCACGCAGCTCGACGACGTCATCCGCCGCTGTTTCCCGAATGCTCGCTCGCGCGAGGAGATCCCGACCGAGCTCTGGGAGATTCTGAACGGCCCCGAGGGCTGGACGAACGGCACCCTGGGCGACCGCGTCGGCCTGGTGCCGGCGCTGCACCGGACGCTGAGCAGCCACCTCGCGCAGCACGAGACGTTCGACAGCTTGCAGCAACAGCAGATCGCCAGCCAGCGCGCCGAGCGAAACGCCGCTCTCGAACGCGCCCGAGAAGGCCTCGACGAAGCGGAGAGCACGGCCCGTGCCCACCGCACCTCACTTGCCGACGGCATCAAAGCGCGACTTAGCCTGGTCTCGCAGGAGTTCGACCGCCTCGACCAGCAGTACGGCGGGTACGGCGCGAAGCTCGAATTCCCCGAGCCCGACCCGCCGGCCGAGCCCGACAAACCGTGGCGCTGGACGGTCACGCCGAAGTGGCGTCGGTCGGAAGGCGGTCCGTTCTCCGCGTTCAACGTGAAGGGCAACACGGCCCAGATGGACGAGAAGGCGGTCAAGCTTGTCTGCGCCGCAGCACTCGCCGGTGGTTCGGATCGTCCGCTGCTGCTGATCCTCGACGAGCTCGGCCGCAACCTCGGTTCGCAGCACCGCCGCGAGGCAGTCGCGTTGTTCGAGCAGATCGGTCGCGACCGGAACATCACGGTCATCGGCGCGCTGCAGGACGACATGGAGCGGTACGCACTCGCGTCGTCCCGGCTGTACGTCAAGCTTCGGCGGAGCTCGGACACGATGCCGTACAACCAGGCGCCGGTCGTGAAGGGCAACGAGGACAACGCCGCCCGGGTCGAGCTGCTCCGCGAGTGGATGACGTCGTACCGCGGCTCCACGCCGACGCTGGAGCTGGCCTCGCCGACGCTTGCGTAGAGCCTGGGTTGCCAGGCCCGGGTTGCGCTGGAGAGGCCGCGAGGTCTTGACCTCGCGGCGGGGGTCCTCATACTCACGAGGTGAGAGCGCTCTCTTCCTACCGCCCCAGGGAGATCCACATGCTGCCACGCCAGGCTTTGCTCACCGCGTCCCTCCGGCTGCGACTACTGCAGGCTGCTGTCGTCGGGCTTGCGTTGTCCGCCAGCCCACTGACGGCCGAAGCGCGGGTGCAGGCAGACCAGGTGTGCTCGGTCTCGTGCGACACGCTCGATCCGTCGAAGGCGCAGGAGGAGACCTTCCCCGTGCCGGAGAAGGTGATCAACGGGCGTCACGTCGTACTGCATGTCTCTGACAAGGACACGATGGCGTGGGCCAGCATCGACGGCGGCGTGACCAACGATGCAGTGTGGCTGGACCGCAGCTGGGACGGCGGCGCGACCTGGGACGGTCTGCTCGGCAAGGCCTGGATCCCGTCCGGATGGACCGGCACGCGCACGCTGATGTACAACCTCGCTGATCCGGCACGACACCGGCGCGGCCTGGTCCGCGCGTGCGGCGATGCGGCCGGCGTCGACTGCACCGCCTGGGTACATACCTCGGTCTGCGCGGCGGCCTGCGACGGCAGCGACGGACCGTCCGGCGACAATCAGCCGGTCCCGTCGACGACGTTGTCCAACCGCACGATCTCGCTCCACATCGACAACCGCGGCATGGCCTGGGGAACGATCTCCAACGGCACTGCCGGCGACGAGATCTGGCTGGACCGCTCGTGGAACGAGGGCGCATCCTGGCCCGACGGTTCGTCACTCGGCCGGACCAGTGTCGGCTCCGGAGCAACGTCGACGAGCACGCGGCTCTACGCGACGACCGACCCACTCTCCAAGCTGTACGGCGGGGCAGTCCGCGCTTGCGGACGAGCCGTCGAAGGCCAGAACGGCAGTTGTACGGCGTGGGCGCGGCCCGCCTCCGATCGCACCGGCGCAGCCGCCGAGACGTTGATGTACTCGTACCAGCCGAATACGGCGTGGTGGCCCTCGAGCTGGTGGAACTCGGCGGTCGCGGTGACCACGCTGATGGATTACCAGCAGCGCACCCGCCGTACCGATCTGCGCTGGATCGTGAACGAGGTGTTCGAGAAGAACAAAGGTGTCTTCCCGGCCGGTCAGAAGAGCGGGGATTCGTTGGAGGGGAACTTCATCAGCCGCGCAATCGACGACACCGAGTGGTGGGGTATCGCCTGGGTCGAGGCCTACGACCTCACCGGCGATCAGCGGTACCTGAACATGGCGGTCACGATCGCGAATTACGTGCAGGGCTACTGGGACACGGGGACGTGTGGCGGCGGCGTGTGGTGGGATCGCGAGCGCACGTACAAGAACGCGGTGACCAACGGCCTCTACATCCGGCTGACCGCGGCGCTGCACAACCGGATCGCCGGAGACAGCCTCTGGTTGCAGCGGGCAACGGCGGGCTGGAACTGGTTCCGCGCGAGCGGGATGATCAACTCGGCCGGCTTGGTCAACGACGGCCTGACGGGATCGTGCACCAACAACGGGCAGACGGTCTGGACGTATAACCAGGGACTGGCGGTCGGCGGTGCGCTCGAACTCTGGCGAGCAACCGGCGACGGTTCGCTGCTCGTCGAGGCGAGGCAGTTGGGCGATGCGGCGATGTCGTCGTCAGTGCTGAGCCCGGGCGGCATCCTCAGCGAATCGTGCGATGCGGCCGGGAACTGCGACGACAACCAGAAGCAGTTCAAGGGCGTGTTTATGCGCTACCTGATGGATCTGGCCGACTCCACCGGCGATGCGTCGTACCGGACGTATGCGCAGCGACAGGCCGACTCGATCTGGCAGAACGACCGCGATTCGCTCAACAGACTCGGTCAGCGATGGGCCGGCGGCGGCAGCACTGCGCGTGACTGGCGTACGCAGGCGAGCGCCTTGAGCGGGCTGCTGGCGGCGACCTCGAAGAGCTGAATTCTTTGACAGTTGTCCAGATTTCGCTGGGTGGTTACCAAAATCGGACCCCGGTGCTGACCACTGACCGGTGGGTACAGCAGACTGGTCCGGTGACGCTTCCAGAGACCGATATGACCCGCTCACACCGAGTAGGCGGACCTCTGGTCAAGCGGTTGCATCACGGCGTACCGTCACCTGCATCCGGCGCCGCAGTGTCACCTCCGCAGATCCGGCCGCCTCATGATCGGAGGGCGTGAATGGCTTCCTGGCTGCTCCGCGCCCAATGGTCGCACCGTGACGAATCCGTCGAGCAACGCGCGCTCCGCGTCGGCCGCACGCTAACCGCTGTCGCCGTCGCGTTCCCCGACGTGCACAACTGGACGCAGGACGAGCGCTGGGGGTACCACGTCCTCGAGGCTGACGGCTCGACTCCCCTGCAGGAGATGGTCGAGGCCACTACGAAGGTGCTCGCGAACGGCACGAGTACGACGCGCCTCCACCTGCAGAGCACCGGTGAGCTGCCGTGGCTGTTCGACCTGTCAATGGGCGGGACGATGACCACCATCTCGGACCAGCTGACTCTGCACTGGAGCGACGAGGACGCACTGAGGCAGTCCGAGCGCTTCGCCCAGGTGCTGCGCGCCGTCGTCACGGTCTGGGAGCCCGACTGGGCCAGCATCGCCGACACCGAGCTCGCCGCTGCGGCCGGCGTCTTCCGGCGCGGTATCCCGATGATGGGCTGGCTGACGTACGTCCGCGGCATGGTCGCCGGTGCGCCCGGCATCGACATCACGCTCACGCCGTACGAGCGTGGCACTCTGCTCCAGGCGCCCGTCTCCCCCATCGACCTGACGCCGGTCCACATCTGCGCAGCAGCCGCACTCGTCGGGATCGCACCCGAGTAGGAGCTAGCTGGTCACCACCAGGTGGTGATCCCAGCGCTCAACCTCGTCAGCCGTCGGCACCTCGAACGTGGCGCTCCACTCCTCGAGCTCTTTCCGACTGACCCGGAACGTCGCACCCGGCAAGTTCTCATTTCGCTGCCTGAGCCGCTCCCACAGAACGTCGAGCGGAAGATCCAGTACGACGATCTCCGCGCTCGCACCCAACTGTTGCGCCCGGGTCCGGAACAAGTCGCGCTCTTCCTCGGACCAGCAGCCGTAGTCGAGAATCACGTCGACCCCGAGCTCCAGCGCCCGCGCGGCGACGCCCCAGAGCATCTGGGATTCCAGCACCCAGCGTCGTCCATCAACCTCACTGGCGTCGAAGAGCGCGTCCATCCACTCATCCGGCGTCAATCGAATCGCCTTGCGCTCCTCTTCGAGCCGTCGAGCCCACGACGTCTTGCCGGCGCCCGGCAAACCCACGATCAACACCATCACAGCCACGCACCGATCCTAAATGGGCGGGTGTCTGATCCGTTCAAGACTCAGGGTGTGGTGCCAAGGCATGGTCAGACCATGCCAACCAAGCAATCGAGCGATCTGACCAGTCTGATGAACGTTGGTGCGGCGGTAGCCGGCTATCTGGGCCGTGCCGGGATCACGCAAGTCGACGACCTCGCCGGCCGCGATCCCTTCGAGATCTACGAAACGATCTGCGAACGGGACGGCATACGGCACGACCCGTGTCTGCTCGACACAATCATGTCGGCGACAGATCAGGCCAACGGCAAGCCGGCTCGTCCGTGGTGGTCGTACACGCCCCAACGCAAGCAGCTCCTGCAGATGCGGCGCTAGACGAACGACAACCGGCCAGAGAACCGGCCAGAGAACCTCTACGTGAAACTGCGAGTAGAGCTGGGTGGGTGCGGCTAGCCGGTGGGAACTGGTCGGTGGGAACTGGTCATGGAAATGTTAAGGGCCACCCCGGGTGGGGTGGCCCTTAACAGTGTGAATGTCCGGCGGCGTCCTACTCTCCCACGACCTCCCGGTCGCAGTA
>NZ_SODP01000002.1:0-275431 GCF_004365355.1 Kribbella pratensis
AGCATCCGCAACGCGGTCGACTTACCCGAACCCGACGGCCCGACCAGCACCATGAACTCGCCGTCGGAGATATCGAGATCGAGTTTGTCCACCGCGGGGACGTCATTGCCCGGGTAGACCCGGGTAGCTCCCTTGAACGAGACAGTTGCCATCTTGCGCTTCCTCTCCTCCTTGACGTCCCGCACGGCCCGGTGCTCTCGTGTCCGGCGATCGGAACCGATCTCACCACTCGCGGCCGTCACTCGCCCCCGGGACTTCACTAGTCCCACCCGCGGGTTGAGGCTGCGGCACAGGTGAAACCCCGGGTGTTCCCGACGCCCGGCCCCGGGGGTCCACCCGTGGCGGCCTCGGGCTGCAAAATGCGGTGGCCGCGGCACGGTGGTGGACGTGACGACCTTCCTCCGCGACACCGAACCACCCTCAGAACCGCAGTTCGACGTACCCCGGCTGTACGGGCGCGCCGTGGAGTGCGCCCGAATGGACCAGTTGTTGCAGGACGCGTCAACCGGACGGGCCGCCGCACTGCGGGTGCTCGGCGAACGAGGCATCGGAAAGAGTTCGCTGCTGGACCACGTCGCTCGTCGTGCGGACGGTTACCGGGTGCTGCGAGCCCGCGGCGTCGCGGACGAACGCGACCTGCCCTATGCCGGCCTCCAGCTGTTGTGCGCTCCGCTGCTCGAGGAGCTGGAGCGGCTCGAGCCCGCTCAGCAAGCCGCTCTCTCCACGGCGATCGGCCTCAGCGGCGGCGAACCGCCGGACCGCCTGCTCGTGAGCGTCGCAGCGTTGAACCTCCTCACCGGCGCCGCCGAGCACCAACCGGTGTGCTGTCTGGTCGACGACGCGCACTGGCTCGACACTGCCTCCTTGCTGGTACTGGCCTTCGTCGTACGGCGCGCCGAGCGCAGCCCATTGCTGGTCGTCTTCGGCGAATGCGAGCGGCAGGACGTGCCCGAGCTCGACGGGCTTCCGGAGATGCGACTCGAAGCGTTGC
Organism: Kribbella pratensis; assembly: GCF_004365355.1. Classification (GTDB taxonomy): domain Bacteria; phylum Actinomycetota; class Actinomycetes; order Propionibacteriales; family Kribbellaceae; genus Kribbella. The sequence continues at coordinate 992 of NZ_SODP01000002.1, forward strand.
CGTGGAGCGATGCGCACTCGGTGCTGCTTGCAGGCGCACCGGGGAAGATCGACGCCGCAGTGACCGAGCGGATACTGCTCGAGGCGCGCGGCAATCCGCGCGCACTCCTGGAGGCCGTCGACGGCACCACCGCGGCCGAGCTCGCCGGGGGCTATGCGATCCCCGCACCGCGCCCCGACTCCCGGCACCGAGACCATGACTGCGTACGGCGTGCGCGGCGCCTGCCGGCCGACGCGCGTCAGCTGTTGCTGACCGTCGCGGCCGAGCCGACCGGTGATCCGGCCGTGGCCTCGCGAGCGGCCGCCTGGCTAGGCGTGGACGCGCACGCCGCCGAGCTGCTCGAGGCGGAGAGCTTGCTGACCTTCGGGCCACGCGTCGTGTTCGGATGCGCCACGCTACGCGCAGCTGTCTACGCGGGCGCGACACCACCGGAGATCCGTCTCGCACACAGGGCTGTGGCCGAGGCCATCATAAGCGGTCCTGATCTCGATCGCCGGGCGTGGCACCTAGCACTGTCCACCGGCGGCCTCGACGACCGAATCGCAGCCGACCTGGAGCGGAGCGCCGCAGCCGCACAGGCACGCGGCGGCATCGCAGCGCGTGCTGCCTTCCTGGAACGGGCGGCCTTGGTCACGGCTGACCCCGCCGCCCGCGCCCGGCGCGCGCTGACCGCCGCGGGCGCCCAGCACGCAGCAGGCAGTCTCGACGCCGCGCAGCACCTGCTCAGCATCGCGGCGAGCGGACCTCCCGATCCGGCGCGGGAGGCGTACATCGGGTTCCAGCGGGCACGCATCGAGTTCGCCACTCGCCGCGATGACGCCGCCCCGCAGCTGTTGCTGGCGGCAGCCCGCCGTCTCCGGGCGTACTCGCCCGGGCTGGCCCGGCGCGCGCACCTCGAGGCCCTCGCAGCGGTGATGCTCTCGTGTCGCGGTCCGGCTGCCCCCGGCGTTCGGGACGTTGCACGGGCCGCACGCGCAACGACCGCCGAAGGATCCGCAGACCCGATCGACCTGCTGATCTCTGCGCTGGCAGCTAGGGTGCTCGACGGCCCCGGGGCTGCAGCCGACGCCCTGCGCCGGGCACTCACCACCTTCGGCGCAGACAGCCTGGACTCCTCGGCACGCGGATGGTCATGGCTGGCCGGCTGGGCCGCTGCCGACGGATGGAACGAGGATGCCTGGGCGGCGCTCACTGCCCCGGACCGTCATGAACGGCGTAATGGCAACGGCGCGGGACACGAGGGGTCGCCACCCGGCCATCCGTTGACAGGGGCTGCCCTGCTCGACGTCTTCCGTGGTCGCTTCCAGGCTGCGCAGGACGCCATCCCCCGCGGAGGCGCCCATGCCTTGGGCACAGGTTCCGCGCTGCCGAATCCTGCGTCGCTCTTACTCACCGCCTGGCAGGGAAATCAGGACGTCCTGCGTAGTGAGCTACCGGCAGTGTGCAAGCAGGCTCGGCAGCGCGGCGACTCACTGACGTTGACCGTCGCGCAACTGGCCGAGGCCGTACTGCACAACGGCGCGGGACACTACGAGCAAGCACTGGCGGCCGCCCGCGAAGCCGTCGAGGCCGATCAACTCGCGCTCTCCGGCTGGGCGTGCATCGAGTTCATCGAAGCGGCAACGCGCTGCGGGCAACGCGACGACGCCGCCGCCGCGCTGGCCCGACTCGGTGACCACGCCGATGCCGCGGCAACCCAGTGGGCCCTCGGTGTCCGGGCCACAGCACAAGCACTGCTGTCCGACGTACCGGTTGCAGAGCAGCTCTACCAGGAGGCAATCGACCGGCTGTCCAAAACCGGCATCCGTCTCCACCTCGCCAGGGCTCAGCTGCTGTACGGCGAGTGGCTACGCCGGCAGAACAGACGCGTCGACGCCCGCGTCTCGCTCCGAGCAGCCCACCAGACCTTCGCAGCGATCGGTGCTGAGGGGTTCGCCGTACGCGCACATGCCGAGTTGCTGGCCACTGGCGAGCGAGTCGGCAGACGCAGCCTCGAGCCCGGCCGCCAACTCACGACACAGGAGTCGCGGATCGGCTACCTGGCGCGCGACGGCCTGAGCAACTCCGAGATCGGCGCCCGCCTGTTCCTCAGCCCCCGAACCGTCGAGTACCACCTACACAAGGTCTTCGCCAAGCTAGGAATCACCTCCAGAACAGAACTACACCTCGTCCTGCAGACAACCACCACCGCCATGGCCAACAACGCCTCAGCTATCAGCACTCCAACCGCCGCCTGGGCCTAAGTGGTCAGCGGGCTGGCAGACGCCGGCGTGTCCGACGCGGTGGTCCCCCCGTACCACGGACAGTGGCTGACAGACATCGGCGTCTGACCATCGCCCCGGTTTTGGGGTACCGGAAGAGAGGGCTGGAGTACGGCGTACCGGTCGATGCGGTCCGGATCGGGCCGTGCCTACGATCGGGGGAATCGAGGAGACGTGCGGATGCGTCGTTGGATCGCGTGGAGCCTGGTTGCTCTGGTTGCGGTGGCTGGGTGCCAAGCCGGCGGACCTGCCGTGCGGCCGGCGCCGAGCGGACCAACCAGCTCCACGCCGGCACACCACGAGAGCTCTGCCGCGGCGACCCCGGTGGACGAGAACGCGAAGCCTGGGACCACGGCATGGCGCATCTCCGACCGCCTGCTGGCCGGCCCCCTGGAGCTCGCGGGCTATGCCGACCGAGTCAGCGTTCGCAGCGGTCAGTCGTTCCGGCTGTTCGTGACCTCGACCGCCGGCGCCTTCACCATACGGGCCTTCCGCCTCGGCTGGTACGGCGGAAGTGGCGCACGACTGCTCTGGACCTCGCCGGCGGTCCCCGGCCGGCCGCAGCCGGCGCCCACGGTGGCCGCGGACCGGATGGTCAGCACGCACTGGCAGCCCTCCCTCACCGTGCCGACAACCGGGTGGCCGGCCGGCGCGTACCTCCTGCTGCTGCGAGCTGCCAACGGCAAGGAGAAATACGTCCCGATCACGGTCCGCTCGGATTCGGCCCGCGGCGCGGTCGTCATCGTCGACGCCGTCAACACGTACCAGGCCTACAACCAGTGGGGCGGCTACTCGCTCTACAACGGGCCGGGGAATTCGTTCGCGACTCGTTCCCACCGCGTGTCCTTCGACCGGCCGTACGACCGCGACGGCGCACACTTCCTGCTCCAGTCCGAGCGGCCGCTGATCCAGCTGGCCGAGCACAGCGGCGTACGGTTGGCGTACTTGACCAGCGTCGACCTGGCCACCGATCCGGCTGCGCTCGCGGGCGCACGGGCGATGGTCTCGCTCGGGCATGACGAGTACTGGACGGTCGCGGCGCGGGCAGCCGTCACCAAGGCGCGGGACGCGGGCACGAACCTCGCGTTCCTCGGCGCGAACGCGGTCTACTGGCGGGTCCGCTACGAAGCGAGTGCTCTCGGCCCGAACCGAATCCTGGTCGGCTATAAGGACGCGGCCGCGGATCCGGTGAAGAACCAGCCGGACACCACGGTGAAGTGGCGCGGCAAGCCGTTCCCGCGACCGGAGAACTCGCTGACCGGGATGCTGTACGAGTGCTTCCCGGCCGCGGGTTCCTTCACGGTCCGCGATCCGGGCTTCTTCCTGTTCGCCGGGACGGGCGCGATCAATGGATCGACGTACCCGGGTCTGACATCGACCGAGGTCGACCGCGCCTATCCGATCGCAGGTACACCGCGCAATCTCCAAGTGGTGGCCCACTCTCCGGTGAGCTGCGGACCCACGGTCCACACCTTCTCGGATGCCACCTACTACACGGTCCCATCAGGAGCCGGCGTCTTCGCCACCGGCTCGATGGAATGGATCCCAGCGCTCCGTGGACCGGACTCGAAGGTCTCGCTGGGGTCGCCGGCGGCGGCGTTCGCACGGAAGGTGACACTGAACCTGATCCAGGCGATGGCCACCGGCCCCCTCGGCCGAAGTCATCCCGCCCACGCAAATCTGGCCACGCTGGGTACGTCGTCGTCGACGTCAACCGGCACCGGCGGAACGCTCGGCTGACCGTTCTGGCTGGATCACGGCTGAATGCACCGTTCAGCAAGGATTCAGCCCCTCGGTCCTACTGTCGGCGTCATGGCGGCAACGCTCGAGGCGATCGGGCCGGCGGCCGGATCTCGACGTACAGGGGCCTGAGGCAACGACTCGGCATCGCGCGGTCGCTGGTCAACGAGCCGGCCGTCGTTTCCTGGACGAGTCGACGCTCGGCCAAAGCCCGGATTCATCGATTCAGCCAAAGCCCGGATTCATCGATTCAGAAGGAGAACACTCTCATGATTGCTCGTCTCACCCGAGGCGCGCTGGCCTTGGCCGCAGCGGCCGTCCTCACGCTGGTGCCGACCGCGGACGCCTCCGCCCACAGCTCGTGTCCGCTGCCGGTCTTCGGTCCCGGCAGCCAGTACCACCCACGGATCAAACCTTCGCACTTCACTGCCGACGTCACCAACCCCTGGTACCCGCTGAAGGTCGGGCGGACGCTGGTCTACACCGGCACTCGCGAGGGCAGGACAGCGCTCGACCTCGTGGTCGTCACGTCGCGGACCCGGACCGTCGCCGGTGTCCGGACGCGCGTCGTCGAGGACCGGCTGTATCTCGGCAACACGCTGGCCGAGCGGACCAGTGACTACTTCGCGCAGGATCGGTGTGGAAACGTCTGGTACTTCGGCGAGGACACCGCCGAACTCGACAGCCACGGTCACGTGGTCAGCCGTGAGGGCAGCTTCCACGCCGGCGTCCGCGGCGCCCAGGCCGGTGTCTTCATGCAAGCGCATCCGGAGCTGGGCCGGAGCTTCCGGCAGGAGTGGTACCGCGGTCACGCTGAGGACGTCTTCAAGGTCGTCAGCCTGAACAGCTCTGCGACCGTCCCCTTCGGCGCGTTCCACCACGCGTTGCGAACGCAGGAGACCACCGCGCTCGAGCCCGATGCCCTTGACAACAAGTACTACGTCCGCGGCATCGGCGAAGTCGCCGAGCTCGCCCTGAAAGGGCCGGCCGAAGCTCTCCGCCTCGTCGAGATCATCGCCTGATCGAGGCCGGAATCACCGGAAACAGACGTGTAGACAAAGCTCTCAAGAGGTGGACACTCAGCGGAAGACGCCGGTGTGGCCCAGTGAGTAGCGGCCAGGTTGGGGGAAGACGGCCAGGCCGTGGGGGCCGCTGCCCACCTTGATCCGGGCGAGAAGTTTGCCGGTGGACAATCGGACGGCGTACACGACCCCGTTGTAGCGGCCGGAGACCCAGAGCACCGTCCCGTCGGGCGATACGCCGCCCATGTCCGGACTGCCGCCGCCCGGAAGGCGCCACTTGGCCACCAGTCTGCGGCTCGAGAAGTCGAGCAGGGAGATCGATCCCTCGTCGCGGTTGGTGATGATCAAGCGCCGGGAATCGCGCGTCACGTAGAGGCCGTGTGCACCCTTCCCGGTCGGGATGAAACCCTGCACAGCGAACGATCGCGCCGACAGGACCCAGACCCCGTCGCTCATCATGTCGGCGATGTAATAGACGGTCCCGTCCGGCGAAAGCTTCACGTCCTGGGGCATCGGTGGCATCTTGCCCGGCCGCATCGGCAGCCGCAGTACCTTCAGGACGCGCTCCGCGGCGGTGTCGACGAGGAGCAGCTGACCGGAGAACTCACACGAGACCACGAAAGTCCTGCCGTCTGCCGCGAAGTCCGCATGGTTCACGCCGGCACAGGGCGTAGGGACGGTCTTCTGGATCGCCATCGTGTGCGGGTTGCGGAAGACCAGCTGCCGGTCCGAGGAGGCCATCACGACGGCATGCTTTCCGTCCGGCGTGAAGTAGAGGTTGTACGGATCGTGGACGGCGATCGCCCGCCCCGGAAGCCCGGTCCGCGGATTGATCGGAGTCAGGCTGTTCCCCAGGTCGTTGTTCACCCACAAGATGCGCAGGTCGTACGACGGTACGACGTGCTGTGGCTCGTGCCCGACCCGGAACGTGCGCAGGACCTTGTACGTCCGCGGATCGATCTCGGTGACTGTGTCGCTCTTGCTGTTCGGCACGTAGATCCGCTCGGGGATCTTCCGCACCGCAGGCGCGAACAGCCCCGGCCTGTCGGCCGCCCAGACGTCGGTCGAGGACAGTGGCGCCGGCATTCCTGGAAGCAGAGTCCCGGGAAGCCGGATCCCTGGCGCAGCCGAGCCGCTGGCCGGCGGGCGGGTCGGCGTACTCGTAGCGGTCGTGAAGGCCGGCCCGGGCTCCGTCGTACCTGTGCAGGCCGAGCAGGCCAGCGCCGGTAGCAAGACGGCTACTCCGAACCACCTTCGGGGATTCATCCCAGCAACTCGGTCAGCGATACGGGCTCGAGTCGTTTCGCCGACAGCCCGGTGAGGATCGCGGGCAGGACCTCGATCGTGACGGGGTGACCAAGGTGGAGACTGACGATCGACCCCGGCTTGACGGTTTCGAGGACTGCCCGCCGTACCGTCTCGGCATCTGGGTCCCGCCAGTCCAGGCCGTCGACGTCGTACGAGACACAGGTGGCATAGCCCGCGGCCGTCGCGGCCGCGCGGATCACCGGTGTCGTCTGCTGGGTGCCCGACGCGCGGAACCAGCAGCCCGCGGAACCAGCGGTACGACGGAGCACGGCCGCGCAGTCGCCCACCTCACGCTGTGCCTCGGGAGCTGCGAGACGTCGCATCGCCTTGTGATGCATCGTGTGGTTTCCCAGATCGTGCTTGCCCTGCAGAACTCGTTGCGCCATCTCCGGATGACTCACGAGCCAGGTGCCCACGACGAAAACACTGATCCGCACACCGGCGCGCTCGACCTGGTCGAGGAGCGTGCGCGCCAGAGCAGGATCACCGTTGCCGTGAAAGGTCAACGCGACCTTGCGAACCGACCTCGGACCATGGCTCACCTCCGTCGCACCCCGGCGCGTGGTCGGCGTGGCCACCGACGGTTCGCGAGACGATTGATCGGTTGATGACGGGACGGGAGCATGGGCGCTCGGCGGGGTGGTTGCCTGCTTCTGATCGGAGCAGCCGGCCGCTGTCGCCCCGCCAAGCGCAGCCAGCGTCGAGCGCAGTACCAGCCGCCGATTCATGGACATGTATCCGAACCTACAAAGGCTGACCTGAGAAGCTACCTAGAGAACGTCAGCCGACGTGGCGGTCTTCTACTCGAGACCGAGGCCCCGGCGGCCGGTGTGGTTGAGGTCGGCCGCGGTGAAGCGGTTGGCCCAGTCGCGTTCGTAGTTCTCGTCGGGGAAGTCGCTGGGGCTGGATCCGGTGCGGAAGGTTTCGCGGACGGCAGCGGCGTACCGCTCGTTGCGAGGGCACCAAGGCGCGGCGGGGATGTACATGACATTGCCCCAGCCTTTCTGGTTCTGCACCGGCGCGACGCCGTGGATCATGTCGCAGTGCCACCAGACCGAGTCGCCGGCCTTGACATCGGGGATGCCACTGACAGCGCGCAACAACAACGGGTGCCAGGTTTCGCTGGCAGGAAACACCTGGTTCACGGTCACGCCGCACATGTCGTCCTCCGGCACGTCGGCCAGCAAGGGACGCAGCATCAGGTAGGCCATAGCTTCGGGGATGGGCACGGTATGCAGAACGCCCTGGTCGTGATCCATATCCGACAACGCGGTCCAGCCTTGGAACGTGCGGAACGCCGAGCACATCGTGCTACCGGGGTACTGCGATCCGTCGGTGCGGTAAGCGGCATTCCACGGGTCGTACTGATCGACGGTGCCGTCGAAGAGATGCCTGAACGCGTTCTGGCTCGACTCGGTCATCCACAGGTCCAGCGTGCCCGGGTCGAGGTGGGTCCCGAGGCCGCCGGAGTCGATACCGGGTGGGCGCCGCCGGATCCGGTCCGGGTACAGGGAGTCGCGGTTCGGGTCGAACCACTGCACGCCGTCGGACTCGTGGGTCCACTGCGCGTTCAGGAACGCCTGTACCCGGGCCATCCGGTCACTCTGCCGGGCCTGCATCTGCGCCGGTGACCAGTAGATCGGGTAGATCTCCGGCTTGGAACCGACGCTGCCGAAGAAGTCGTCGCCCGGACCTCGGTAGTTCTCGAAGAAGTGGTTGCTTTCGACGTAGTCGACGATGCCCTGGTCCCAAGCGACGGCCTGCTCGCGAGGGAAATGCCCACGGACCACCAGGCAACCCCTGCTGTGCAGTAGTTCCAGCGCTTGCGCGGATACAGTGCCGTTCTCGATGTCGGCATAGTCGATGACCGGCCAAACCGTCTCGCCGGCGCGCTTGGCCGCCTCGATCTCCTCGACGCGGGCAGCGATGCGCTGCTCGACGACGGCGAACACTTCCTCGACCGCCCGCCCCGACGCCTCGATCCGTGCGCGCAGGGCGGTCTTGATCTCCCGGATCGCGGCCTTCAGGTCGGCCGGCACTTCCTCCCAGTGCGGCAGCGGCGGCAACTCCGTGGACCTCTTACTCAGCGGAGCGGTGGTCATGGCACGCACCTTTCTAGGAAGCAGTGCTAACTAAAACCAGGCTAGAGCGCCTCCACCGATTTAGGCAACACTCCTGACTAGACTTCCTCTATGACGCCGGCCAAGCCCTCGCTGGACCTGCTCCGCTCGTTGACCGACGAGCATGTACTGCGTGCGCTGATGGCCGAGCGTCGGCTGACCCGCGCGGAGATCGCCGCACGGACCCAACTCTCCAAACCGGCTGTGTCCGACAGCGTGCAGCGATTGACGGAGGCCCGCCTCCTGCAGGACACCGGCGAGCGCACCACCGGCCGTGGCCGCGTCGGCACCTACTACGCGCTGGCCGACGACCTCGGTGCCGCCCTTGTTCTGAGCGTGGCCCCCGAGGGCGTCGTAGCCGAGGCCATCGACGTGTACGGCGAGGTCATCATGCGGGAGACGGCGCCGGTCCGGCGCCCGGCGCGGCCTCGCGAGGTCGCGCGGGTGATGCGGACCGTCGCCACCCGGGTGGCGGAAGGTTGCCGAGGGCATCTACGCCTTGCGGTCGTCAGTGCTGCCGATCCGGTCGATAGGTCAAGCGGTCGCCTCGTGCACCTTCCGGACGCTCCGTTCCTGCTGGGCGAGTTGTCACCGGTTGAGCTCCTGGCTCCGCTGGTCTCCGGGCCGGTCACGGTCGACAACGACGTACATTGGGCCGCCCGCGCCGAGCTCGCCTCCCCCGACGGCGACCATCCCGCCGATTTCGTTTACCTCTATCTCGGCGAGGGACTCGGAGCCGCTGTCGTCGCCGACGGCGAGGTACGCCGTGGTCACGCCGGTATTGCCGGTGAGATCGCGTACGTCGTGACGCGCGGACCGCGAGGACGCGCGACCACCTATGGCGACGTGTTCGCCGAACTGGGCCTGCGCCAGCCGAACTCCACAGCTATCGACGGGGCTGCACTCGTGCAGAGCATCGAGGCAGGCGGGGCGCGCGGGCGGCGCGTTCTGACCGCGATCGCTGATGCGACCGCCGGAGTGGTGGCCGCCGTAGTAGCTCTGGCTGACCCCGCGATCGTCATCCTTGGCGGCACCTGGGGCACCCGCCCAGCCGTCGTCGACGCCATCTCGCGCCACGTCGCCGCCACCCCGCGTCCGGCGCCCGTGCGAGTCGCACAACTGACATTCGAGCCGGCGGTCACCGGCGCCAGGCACCAAGCACTCAAGGACCTTCGGGAATCAGTTCTGGGTGGCAGGCGAACGGCTGCGGCCTCCCGGCTGGACCGAGATCAGCGCTGTGTGCACTGACGAGCGCTATCGCGGGCTCGGTCTCGGGCGCGCCTTGATGGAACGGGTGATAGATGGCATCCGCACGCGAGGCGAACAGCCATTCCTCCATGTCGCTGCAACAAACGCCGGGGCGATCCGCCTCTACAAACACATGTGCTTCCAACCACGCCGAACCTCGCAGGTAGGCGTATTCAGCCCAACGGGCTAACCCATCGGCGGGCGCTGAACGAACGGTGGCCGCGGATGCATGGTCAAACAGCAGGTCGACGCGATCGAGCAGGAACCTCGCGGGCCGCTCGGCTCCGGCGTGCGGTTGCAAACTCCCGCGACGGCAAACGGAGTACGTCAGTCGGATTGAAAGATCCGGTCATGAGAGTTTGCTGGCCCGGCTCGGGCTGACGCGAAGTGGTCTTGTGGGCGCCATGCGAGGCCAGGGCCGACGATGGGTCAGCGGCCCCGGAGCCGGTCGAGCCAACTGCCGCCCTGGCGCTCCGCCTTGGGGTGGCCGGGGCACCACTGGTCGGCGGGAACCATGGACTTGACCTGGCCGACGTGCTGACCGCAGCCGGCCCACGTGGTCTTCGAGCAGGTCTTGCAGGTGACAGGTCGGCACATGACGGTTCTCCTTGCGTGAGGGGTGGTTAGACCAAGAGAGGAAGTGCTTGGCTCGCGAGGAAGACGGCGAGGGCGACGGTCACGCGTGCGGTCCGACCAGTGGGAGGCCGGCCTTCGCGGCGTTCTCGAACTGGTCGTCGATCGCCACGAGCTCGCGCCCCACGGCGTCGAGGAATGAGGCCGCGATCGAGGCCCGGTATCCGGCAGCGCAGTGGACCCACACTTCTCCGGCGGGTACGTCGGCGATCCGTCGCGGCAGTTCGTGGATCGGGATGTTGATCGCGCCCGCGATCCGTGCCGAGCTGTGCTCCTCGGTACGGCGTACGTCCAGGACGACGACCTCGCGATGATGAAGTACCTGCCCGAGGTCCGCGAACGTGGCGGTCGGGAACGAGACGGGCTTCTCGGGACTCCAGTCCTCCGGACCGCCGGTGGCGTGGGCCGCGGGCCGGTCGATCCCGATCCGCACGAGCTCGCGCTGGGCCCGAGCGACGTCGTCCACGGTTTCGCCCAGCAGGGTCACCGGTGTCCCCCACGCGATCAGCCAGCCGACGTACGTCGAGAACGAGCCGTCGAGGCCGAAGTTCAAGGCGCCGGGCGCGTGTCCGGCCGCGAACGCGGTGCGGTTGCGCAGATCGACGACCCACTCGCCGGCGTCGATCCGGCGGCGCAGTTCTGCAGCGTCGGCCAGCTGGGGCAGGGTCAGGTCAGCTGCGCCGGGGCCTGCGCTGTTGGCCGGAGCCATGTGCACGTAGTACGCCGGCCAGCTTCCAAGGCCACCGAGCAGGTCGCGAACGTACTCCTCCTCGTCCTGGGTCAGCGCGGGATTCGAGCGTTTCTCGCGGCCGATGGTCGAGTCGGCCGCGTCGGACTGGGTCGCCGAGCAGAACGAGCCGAACCCATGCGTCGGGTAGACCTCGGTCTCGTCGGGCAACGCTTGCGCGAGTTTGTGGGCAGAGGCGTGCTGATGACGTACGAGCGCATCGGTGTTGTCGGCGCCTAGTAGGTCGGGCCGGCCGGTTGCGCCGTACAGCAAGGAACCTCCGGTGAAGACCGCGATCGGCTGATCGTTGTCGGTGAGCGCGTAGGACAAGTGGGTGAAGGTGTGGCCCGGCGTGTGGATCGCACGCAGCTGCATGCGGTCGCCGATCCGGACGGTCTCGCCGTCGTGGATCGGGGTGCGCTCGAACGAGACCGTGTCGTCGGCGTTGATCAGGTACGACGCTCCCGTGGCGCGCGCCAACGCGAGGCCGCCGGTCACGTAATCGTTGTGGATGTGTGTCTCGAAGACATGCGTCAGTCGTAAACCGTCGGCCCGGAGGATGTCCAGGATGCGGTCGATGTCGCGCTGCGGATCGATGACGAACGCCACTTCACCGTCGTGCACGAGGTAGCTGCGGTCGCCGAGCGACGGCGTCTCGATGGTTCGGACGGTCAAGCCGGTGACACTCGCAGCGGTGTCGATCTCGTGCATCAGATCCCCTTCACCGGTTCGGACGCTATCCCCCCAGGGGGTTATGACGGCTACCGTAGCATATCCCCCTGGGGGATACGATGGATGAGGTGGTGGAGGACGTGCGCGTCCGCCGGCCGACCGGATCCGATGGAAGAGAAGGGCTCTGATGGACCTCGAACCAACTGAGATCAAGCCGATCGTGACCCGGATGAAGCGGGCGCACGGGCACCTCGGCAGCGTCATCCGGATGATGGAGGACGGCGCCGACTGCGAAGCCGTCCTCACCCAGCTCGCCGCGGTGAACAAGGCGCTCTCGCGGGCCGGCTTCGCGATCGTGTCCACCGGCCTGCAGCACTGCCTGACGGACGAGGACAGCGACGTCGACATCGCCAAAATGGAGAAGCTCTTCCTGGCGCTGGCATGACACTGCCCGCAACGCAGTACGGCGGCCGACCGCGGTCGGGCGCAGCCGCCGTACGTGAAACTGCTGCCCTGCTCGGTGGTGTGCCGGGGTCGTTCTCGGCAGCCATCGGGGACTGTCGACGTGTAACCCCGCCGCATATCTACCAGGGGGCACCTCGGCGTGCACATGTAGCCGCAAACCCTTTGGAGGAAGCGATAGCTGCACATCCGACCCGGGTGGTCGCCCCGGCGAGCCCGCAGGCCTGGAGGGAGACCCCGAGATGTTTCCTGGTCCCCGGCGCCGCCGCCAGGGGCTGACCGGCAGGTCGGAAGCGCGAGACCATCAGGTACGGAGGCAGTTGATGCTGGACAGACTCGAGGCGATCCAGTTGGGCGGAGTCACGCAGTGGATCCGTGTGCGCTCCGACGATATCTCCAACCCCACCCTTCTCCTGATGCAGCAGGGTCCAGGGTTGCCGATCATCAACGAGGTACGCAATTACGAGCGTCTGCTCGGACTCGAAAGGCACTTCACCGTCGTCTACTGGGACCAGCGCGGCACCGGCCTGTCGGCACCGCCGATGCGCAAGCTGCCGAACCGATTCGAGATCAGCGCCGCGCGAATGATCGACGACACGGCATTGCTGCTGAACATGCTTCACCGCAGGTTCGGCCGGAAGACATTCATCGCCGGATTCTCGTTCGGCGCGACCTATGCGGTGCGCGCTGCCGTAAAACACCCGGACCTGGTGGCCGCAATTGTGGCGACTGGAATGGACATCAACGTTCCTGCAGCCGAGCAGCATATGCACGATTTCCTGCTGAACGCTGCACACGAACGCAACAGCCGGCGGGCCATCCGGCAACTGAAGCGCTTGGACCCACCTCCGCTTCTGGATGCGCGTCAGTTCGCCACCAGGGCGAGGTTGCTGGCCGACTTCGGCGGCGTCACAGTCGACCGGAACTTCAACGCTCTGATTCGCACGCTGCTGATGAGTCTGGTCCGCTCAGCCGACTACTCTGCCGCCGACACTGTCCGCACCATCCGCGGGATCAGCCTGTCGCAGGCCGCCTTGCTGCCGGAGCTCGCCACCACGGATCTTGCTCACTCCGCGCCTCGTCTCGAGGTCCCGATCGTCCTGGCGCAAGGCCGGCGCGACCAGGTCGCTCCCGGCGAGCTAACACAGCGGTACTACGAGTCGCTGGTCGCACCGAGCAAAACGCTGGTGTGGTTCGAAAAATCAGCCCACACACCGCAGTACGACGAGCCAGAGAAATTCAGCGAGCTGCTTCTGCACGTGAGAAGCGGCGAACTCATCCGGTAACGGACCTCAGCAGTGCGGCATCTCGTCCCGCGTGCACTGCCCCACGAGCCCGGGGATCGTGGTGTCTTCCATGCTCCGACCGGAGTCGATTTGGTTCGCGAGCGAAGCCTTTGTCACCGAGCGGTGCGCGGAGTTCTGAACGTCGACGATGCCGACGGGAGCCACCATGGTGAGGCCGGTGGCGGCCGAGGCCAGGGCTGCGAGCAGCCTGACTGCGTTCCTGATCTTCATATCTGCTCCCGATGTAGGGCTGGTGCGATGCACGGCGGTGTCGTGCGCGCTGACGTTCCTCGAAGCAATTCGCCGTCGGGCCGGGTCTCGGGCACCCACCTGGAGCCTTCCGGTGGAAGGGTCGGCGAGTATGCGACCGGGCACTGTCTTTCGACCTGATGCGCGCTTCGGTTTACGGCTGGGTGATTGGCGTGACAATGATCTGCGGATCGAGCACGGCCGGGTAGGTTGATTCCGTGATCGGCTTTGCCGGGGCCGTCAGCAGGATTCGCCCGTTGCCATAGCGGGCCGGAACAGCCGAAGCGCGGCCGTTGGCGTCGATCCACGTACCGTTGCCGTAGTCAACGTTTACGCCGGCGTGACGCAGCAACAGCCCCATGCCGGTCACACCGGCTAGGGATTTCAACATGTTCTACCTTTCAGGAATTGCTGTCTCGCTCCGACGAGTGCCCTCTGTTGATGTCGTAGGCAACGAATACGTGGTGCCGGCCAGACGGGTCCGGCCGGCAGCACGGCGTAGAGAGCGGTCAGCCCGTGGTCACGCCGATGAAGACTTGGGCGGGTGGGTTCGGTCCGATGTAACAGAAGCGCTCGAACAGTGGCGCCCCGGGGAAGAAGGCCGGCCGGGTGGTGCCGAAGATGGCGGCGAGTTGGGGTGCGGTGAGTGATCCGACTCCTTCTCGCAGCGCGACCACAGCACTCGGATCACCGCATTCGGCGGTCGTGTGGCCCGCCTTCACGAACAGCAGCGTGGAGTCGGGAGTTCCGACCACCGGGTAGGTCAACTGGATAACGTGGCCGGCGGGAAGCGCCAGGATCGGGTGCGGCCAGCTGCCCGCGTAGGCCGCGAAGCCGTTGTCGGGCGGCTGCTGGTCGAACTGCCATTGGCCGGTTCCCATGAACGGAGGGATGTTGGTCGGCTTGAGGGCGGCGATCGCGGGGGTGGTGTTGTCCTCCATGACCTGGCCGGAGTCGAACCGGTTGCCGAGCGAGTCGGCGGTGACGAGGTGGTGGTCGGTGCTGCGCTGGTAGGCGATCTCCCATCCACCGCTGCCGTCACGGTCCTGGGCGATGGCGGGACTGCTGCCAGGTGCCGCGTTGAGGCCGGCGCCGATCGGGTGGCCGCCCCCGTTGATGTCTACCCACACGGAGTTGTCAGCGGCCACGAAGGCCATCTCGAAAATATTGGTACGCCCTACGTGCGAGACCGACGGACTCGTGTTCGGTGCCAGAACCGACGGTGTCACGTCGAGGGGGCCGTTGGAGCTGGCGGTCACCAGGTGGCCGGTGGTGTCTTGGTAGGCGAGCTTCCAGTGGTTCCCGGTGCTGACGTTGTCGGTCGCGATCGAGGGGCTGGTGCCTGGCGCGACCGGGTGGGTGTCGATGGTGAACGCAGCGTGGCCGGTTTCCTTGCCATGGACCAGGTGGTCGGTGCCCACCCAGGCAGACACGAACCCTCCCAGGTCGGGGTCGAGGGCTGCGACGGACGGCGTCGTACCGGGCAGGATGGCGCCCTCGGTGAACCCGCACTGTGGCTGCACGCCGACAGTGAGATTGACGCCCGACTCCTGACCCGACTCGGCCCACGCGACCCGCACCTGGCCCTTCGCGTCCACCGCGATACCGGTCCCCGTGCCCGGCATCTCCGGGACCGGGTTCGGACTGCAGTTCTGCCGGAACTGCTGCCCGCCGGCCGCGGAGTTCGCGATCCACAACGTGTGGTCGGCCGCCTGGAAACTCTCCTCGTAATTCCCGTCGGCAAGCGCGACCACCGAAGGGCTGGACTGCGCGTCCATGAACGACGGCGACACGTCGATCAGACCCGGCGAGACGTGCACCAGGCGGTGCGCGGAATTCTGGAAGTCGACGATGAAACCCTCGGGTGTGGCCGCTGCTTGTGCAGTCTGCATACCGATCGGCACGACAGTGATGCCGATCGAGGCCGCCGCCAGCGCCGCGATAGACCTGGCGGTTCTCGTTCTGCTCAATTCTGCTCCAGATGCTAGAAGATCCTGTGCGGAACTCACATCCGGCGTACGACGGTCCCCGAACCACCCACACCGGCACCCGTCCATAGGCTGGCGAGTTACATCGCAACGCGTCTCTTCCCGACCGTGTAACCGCCCGCCCTATCAAGAGGTGGACTTCATCCGAAGCAAGAGGTCATGTCCTGAAAGGTGGAATATGTCGGGAATCCGCACACGCATCGGGCGACGCAGCATTGTTGCCGCCGTCATCGTCGCCGGTGTCAGCGCCCTCGGAAGTACCGCCGACGCCGTTCCGGCCGGCAGCGTCGTCGCGCGGTACTCCGCCGACGGCCACACGCAGATCGATGTCACCAGTGGCCGGATCAAGATCACGGCCGCAGGTTCCGCGGTTTACCTGCAGACCGTCGGGGCGTGGACTGGAGACAGTCTCACGACAGTGCGAGGTCAGCTCACCGAGACAGTTCAGACAAGCGCCAACAGCGCCGAGCAGAGCTGGACACTGGACCACGCCCCAGCGGCGCCGGGCGACCTGACGATCGCCGTCGCCGCCACCGGCCTCGACCTCGCCGGTACGACCGACACGGGCCTGCTGCTGCGCCGTACCGGCGACATGAACGTCAGCTACAGCAACGGCACTTGGATCGACGCCGACGGCCACGCAACCGCAGTGCCGGCCCGCTACGTGAATGGCCAGATCCTGCTGACGGTCCCAGCGAAACTCATCACGGAATCGACCTACCCCGCCGTGCTCGACCCGCAAATCATCGTCACCCCGATCACCTGATCAAGTCAGGCGAACAGCTCACGCAGATTGGTGAATTCATATCGAAGAACAACCTCGGTCGCATCCTCCGACTTGGAGCGGCGGCATTGACCGTCGCAGCATCTGTGGGGCTCAGCGCTCTGGCGCAAGTTCAGGCAGACGGCTCCGGGACCACGAACCGCGGCGTCACGAACGTGCTCGCCGACCCCACGAACGGAAAACTCAACGTGGGTTCGTGAGACCGGCGGGTGAATAGCCGGCGGCGTCGGCTTGGGCTCAGCCCAGGTCCGACCGCCGCCGTCACCGTCTGACCGCAGCAGATGCCGGGGTCTCGGTCGCGCGTGATCGCCGGGGCGTCCGCGACTGGTCACGTCGCTTTCGACTAGCACTCGCCGCCCCCCCGCCACGCGAGCCCCATCTTCACCGCGGCTCACAGGGTCAAGCACCTTCGCCGAGTACGGTGCTCGTACTGCGGCCGAGACCGCGTAGCGGTCGACGCCACCGCCGAGTTGCTCGCGCGTGAACGAGGCAGCCCAGACAGCTGGCCTCGTCCTCCCAGTCACCCGTCAAATCGCAGCGCGCCGGTTGGCGGATCTCGTCCTCGACGCATTCCGTGAGCAGATGGGGCGGATCCAGCCCGGTACGACGAGGCAGCTGAGAGTGCCAGATCGTCCGTGCCAGCGCCTCAGCAGCACCACCCAGCGGACCTGGCGTCCCTTAGAGTTCGGCGACGCGGATGCCTTCGAGTTGTAGCGTCAGATGACGGCGCCAGTCGGCGCTGCCTGACATGTTCGCCATTGCGCCGCGGGTGATGAGGACGAAGTCGTCGGGGCGGAAGTCTGCGCGGAGCAGGCCGGCGTCGACGGCACGCTGCACGACCCGCTCGACGATCGCCGCGAATGCGGTCTTCTCGGCGACGATGTCGCCCCAGGCCGCCTCTTCCGGACCCAGGATCGCCAACCGGAAGGCCACATCCGGCTCCGCGGACTCCAGGTACCCCAGGAGGAGAGATTCGAAGGCGGCCCAAGGGTCGGCGAGCTCCTCGGCGGCGCGGGCGAGACTGGTCATCGCTTCGAACCGGCGGCCGATGATCGCCGCTCGCAGCGCCCGCTTGTCGGCGAAGTGCCGATACAACGTCCCGACGCCGAGCCCGGCCCTGGTCGCGATCTCCTCCATCTGAACGTTGTCGCCTCGCCGGGCGAACAGCTCGCTGGCCGCGTCGATCACGGACTCCCGGTTACGTCGCGCATCGGCGCGCAGTGATCGTTCGGGAGCAGACATGGTCATCTCACTGTAGTTGACGAAGCGGCAGGCCCCGGAGGTATATTCGGAACCGGAATTCCGATTCCTATTACGGAGGTTTCATGATCGTCGTCACTACACCGACCGGGCGGATCGGCAGCCAACTCGTCACTCGGTTGCTCCAACTGGGCAGCGATGTCCGCGTCATCGTTCGCGACGCATCGCACCTCGACGAAGCGGTGCGCGAGAAGGTCGAGGTCTTCGAGGGGTCGCATGCGGACGCGGCCGTGCTGGACGAGGCACTGTCCGGCGCTGACGCGCTCTTCTGGCTCGTACCCCCGAATCCGGCAGCGCCGAGCGCCGAGCAGCACTACCTCGCTTTCGCCAGGGCGGCGGCCACCGCGATCCGCCGCCACGACGTCCGCCACGTCGTCGGCGTCAGCAGCGCGGGACACGGATGGTCCGCCCCTGCCGGCGTGCTATCCGCTGCGTTCGCGATGGACGCCGAGCTGGCTGCATCGGGCGCTGCATACCGAGCACTGTCGCTGCCCTTCTACATGGAGAACCTGCTGGGCCAGATCGACGCGATCAGTGAGCGCGGCGCGTTCTCCCTGACCTGTGCTGCGGACCAGCCGCTCGCCATGATCGCCACACGCGACATCGCCGAACATGCCGCCGACCTGCTCACCAACCTGTCCTGGGCCGGCCAGGAGAACCTGCCGCTGTTCGGACCCGACCGCCTCACGCCGGACGCTGCAGCCCAGGTGATGAGCGAGGAGCTCGGA
Source organism: Kribbella pratensis (assembly GCF_004365355.1). Taxonomy (GTDB): domain Bacteria; phylum Actinomycetota; class Actinomycetes; order Propionibacteriales; family Kribbellaceae; genus Kribbella. The sequence goes on from NZ_SODP01000002.1 coordinate 19,480, forward strand.
CGACCGGTCGTCTACCAGCACATTGCCATGGACGACTTCGCGGCCATCCTCCGTGCACGCGGGGCACACGACCAGGCGATCACGGACACTGTAGAGATGTTCGCCGCCCAGGACCACGGCATCTATGACGCAGACTGGCGTACGGCGACCATCGGCTCCACCAACTTCCGCACCTGGTGCCGCGAGGTCCTCAGACCTGCAGCAGAACGAGCCACCGAGCGCGCGGCCAAAAGCGCCTAGAAGAGTGCATCAGACGGGAGCGAGTACGGCCGGTCGGTCAGTCGGCTGTCTCACCCTAGTGATCACCGAGCCAGTCGAGAATCGTCGCCAGCAACCAGCCGTGGTGTGACAGATGGACATCGTGGCCGGCTTCGAACGCCTCGCGATACTCACCGCGAGGGATGGCGTCGGCCATGTCGCGGACCATGTCAGGTGGGCAGAACGGATCGTAGGTCCCTGTGATCATTAGCGTCGGGCAGGTGATGAGCGCGGCTCGTGATCGACTGACATCACCGCCCGCGTCGACGATCCCGCCCAGTGCCCCGGCCCAGCTTGCCGCCATGATCCGCGCGTTGTGTACGCCGTACGCCTCGACCAGGTACGCGGCCAGCGCTTTCAGGGGCTCGATCGGTTCATCCACAAGGTGCGCCAGTCGGCCGAGCATGCCCGGCGAGGTCACCACTTGACCGGCCGCGCCCCAGGTGACTGCCGACAAGGCGCGACCTGGTTCGAGTGCCGCCATCAGCAGTGCGTTCTCGCCGCCGTCGCTGAAGCCGACGAAGTGTGCCGCCTCGACCTCGAGTGCGTCGAGTACGCCGAGAAGTGCTCGGGCGTCGTCCAGGTAATAGCTCGCGGTGTAGTGCCGAGGCTGGGGCTGGGAGCGCCCGGATCCCGGCAGATCGACTGCGATCACGCGAAATCCGGACGCGAACTCACGGCGCAAGCGATCGAGATCTGTGATGCTGCCGCCCCAGCCCGGCATGAGCACCACGGTTTCGCCGCGGCCGGTGTCCTCGTAGTAGATCTGCCGTCCATCCGGACCGTGCCAGGCCATCGCAGTCCTTCCACTCAGGGGCGCAGCAGCCTACAACGAGCAGGCGTGCCCTCAGGGCGGATTGAACTTAGCGAGCCGGACGTCCCACCGGCAGCCGCGACTCAGGTCGACAGCAGGTCGGCCACCTCCGGGAGGATCTGATCGACCGGGCCGCTCAGGCCGCATTCCATTGCCAGCCAGCCGTCGTACCCGATCGCGTGCAGGGCTTCCAGGGTCTCGGGCCAGTCGTAGTGACCGGCACCAGGCTCCAGGCGGTTGCTGTCGCCCAGCTGGACGTGGCCGATCATCGGGCCGGCCTTCCTGATCGACTCGCCGATCCGGGCTTCCTCGATCGACATGTGGAAGGTGTCCGCGGTGATCATTACCCCGGGTGATCCGACCTCCTCGATCACGGAAGCCGCGTCGGCCAACTGGTTGATAACGAAGTCCTCGAACCGGTTCAACGGTTCCAGATAGACCTTCGTACCCACGGACTCCGCGTGCTCGCCCAGCTCACGCAGAGCCTCGACCAGTGCCGCGCGGGAGTCCTCGACCGACCGGGGTGGAGTGAACGGCGGCAACCGTCGGGAGAACAGGCCGAAGGCGTGCGGCGAGACGATGCCGGTGCCGCCCGCTGCGGCGATCGTGCTCAAGTGGATCTTGAGCTGCTCGATGGCATCCCGGCGTAGGCCGGCATCGAAATCACCGATGAAATGGTCCATGTGTACGACGGCGGTCGGCATCAGCACACCGGCGTCGCGGGCCCGTCGCAGTTCGTCGATCCGAGCACCGAAGATGCCGTCGCCGCGGGCAGACAGTTCGATACCGTCGAAGCCGACCTTTCTGACGAAGGTGAACTTCTCCTCCAACGTCTCGCCGGGCAGGGTCATCTCGGCAGCTGCGAGCCGGAAGCTCATGCGGTTACCTCCTCGTCGAAGCTGAGCACGACCTGCAAGGCCTCTTCCGGACGCTCGTCAAGCATCCGGAACGCCTCTGTGGCTTCAGCGATCGGCACTGTGTGGGTAATCAGATCAGTAACGTGCAGCCGCTTCTCCGAGGCGAGCTGGATCGCTGTCCTCGCCAGTCGGTCGTAGTCCCACCGATGCTGCACCGTCGGCGCGACCCCCGAGATCTGCGAGCAGACCAGCGCCACGCGGTTGTGATGGAACTCCTCCCCCAGCCGCAGGCCGATCCCGTCGCCCTGCATGAAGCCCGCGACGCAAACCCTCGAGCTGTACGCGACCGCCCGTACTGCCTCGTGCAAAGCGTGATAGCTGCCCGACACCTCCAAGCACACATCGGCGCCGCGGCCGTCGGTGAGGTCGCGGATCCGCTCCGCCACACCGCCCTCGGCAGGATCGATCACGTGATCGGCTCCGAGGTCCGAGGCCAACTGACGCCGGGCCGGAAGGTTGTCGACAGCAATCACCCGGCCGCCGTTCAGCCGGGCCAACTGAGCCGCCAGTTGCCCTGGTACGCCGAGGCCGAAGACGGCCACCGTCTCACCGATGTGAATGTCGGCGTCGAGCACCAGATTCAGCGCGATCGCGCCGATCTGGCTGAAGATGCCGACCCGCGGATCGACGGTGGCGTCCAGGATCCGCTGCGCGGCCCAGTCAGCCTTCTTCACCGTGTGGCTGCGATGTCCCCACGTTCCCCAGACGACGTCTCCGACGTTCACACCCGCAGCGCCGGCACCGAGCGACACGACCTCACCTACCTCCTCGTATCCCCACCCGTCCACGGGGTAGCTGATCGAGGTGTCGCCGTCGACGAAGAGCCGGGACGAGTCGTCCCATCGCTTGTTCAGATAGGGATTGCTGCCGCGGTACGCCGTGAGCTCGGTGCCCGCGGAGATTCCGGAGTACAGGGTGCGAATCAGGACCTCGTCCGGTTCGAGAGTGGGCTCAGCGTCGGGGACGACCTCCGCGACACGGGGCGAGCTGAATCTGACCAGGGATGGCATTGGTCTCCTTCGAGTTCGGCAACGATGACGGCGCGGTCAGCCTTTGACGGCGCCGGAGAGGAAGCCCTGCGTGACCTGCCGCTGCAGGATGACGAAGATCGCGATCACCGGAACGATGGTGATCAAGGTGCCGGCCGCCAGCGGCCCGATGTCCATCGAGCGACCGCCGGTGAAGTTGTAGAGACCGGCCGTGAGGGGCCGGTATTTCCCACTGGGCAGGTAGAGCAACGGCACCAGGAAGTTGTTCCAGTTGCTCAGGAAGGTGAAGACCGCCAGCGCGGCGGCGCCCGAGCTCACCAGCGGCATCATCACCTGCGCGAAGATCCGGCTCTCGGAGGCGCCGTCGATCCGCGCCGCCTGTTCCAGTTCTTCGGGCAGATCGGAGAAGAACGCCCGCATGAAGAACGTCCCGAACGACAGATTGGTCGAGATCAGCACCAGGTTGGCACCGACCAGACTGTCCAGTAGCCCCATGGACCGGAGCTGGAAGTACAACGGGATCATGTACGTGAAGAACGGCACCAGCAGACCGAGTACGACGAGGTAGAACAGGACCGTCCGTCCCGGGAACGGCAACCGCGCGAAGGCGTAACCGGCCATCGTCGAGATCACGATCACGACGACCGTACTGGGCACGGTCAGCAGCACGCTGTCCCACAGATAGCTGCTGAATCTCCCGACAGTCCAGGCCGATCGTAAGTTCTCGAACGAGAACGACGAGAACAATCCGAACGGGTCGCTCCGAACATCCTGGGGTGTCTTGAGTGCCGTCGAGATGATCAGCACCACCGGGAACAGCGTCAGCGCCGCCATCGCCACCAGTACGACGTGGCGCACCGCGAGACCGGTGGTCCGGCGGAAGACATGCCGGCGGAGCTCCGACTGTTCCGCGGACTCCGTACGACGGGACACCGCGACAGGCATCTCGACCATCAGGCCCCCAGCCCTTGCAGCGAAAGCCGACGCTGAAGCCGGTTCAGCATGATCGTGAACGGCACCGCCAGGACCGTGATCAGCAGGGCGAGCACCGTGCCATAACTGATCCGGTTGAGCTGGAACGCGCTCGAGTACGCGTAGGTGCCGAGCACTTCGGTGGCGTCCGCCGGCCCGCCGCCGGTCATGATGAAGATGATGTCGAACACGCTGAACCCGCCGACCAGAGTCAGCGTCAGCACCATCAGGAAGACCGGCATGATCTGTGGCAGCAGGATGTGCCACAACCGCTGAGCGGCGTTCGCCCCGTCGATCCGCGCGGCATCGACCAGTTCCACGTCGACGTTGCGCAGTGCGGAGAGGATGATCATCGTGACGAAACCACAGGTCGCCCAGATCGCAGTCGCCAGTACCGCGTAGATTGCGGTCTTCGGATCCCCGAGCCAGCCGCGGGTCATGCTGCCGAGACCGACGGCCCCGAGCGCACGGTTGATCCAGCCGTTGACGGGATCGTAGATCCATCCCCAGACGATGCCGATGGCAACCCCGGGCAGCATGAACGGCAGGAAGAACAGCAGCCGGTAGACCGCCGCGCCGCTCCGGCCGGACCAGATCACGACGGCGACCAGCAGCCCGATGATCATCGGACTGGCGGTGCCGATCGCGATCCAGATCGCGTTGTTGCCCAGCGCATGCCACGTCGCGGCATCGGTGAACATCTCGGTGAAGTTGCTCAGCCCGACGAACGGCGGGGTCGGATCGAGACCGTCGAAGTCGACGACCGCGTAGTACAGCGCGTTGAGCATCGGGAACACGAAGAACACCGCGGTGACGACCGCGACCGGCAGCGCCAGCAGTAAGCCGAGGCGCGCCTGGGCCCGGCGGGTCACCGGAGGAACGTTGCTGACGGCCCGCATATCTACTTCGCCGACTTCTCGTACGCCGTCTGCAGCTGGGCGGCGACCTTGGCCGGCTCGGCCTGACCGCTCAGGATGCCCTGGATGCCTTTCCACATGGCGTTGTTGAAGACATCGGTGGTCAGGACGTCGATGTTGTACCCGAAGTCACCGGTTCCACCGGCGATCTTGGCCGAGTCGTCCAGCACCTGCTTGAACAACGGCGACGCCTTCATCCCGTTCGTGTCGATCGGGTACGCCGGGATGTCCTGCAACTTCTCCGCGGCCCACCGGCCGTGCTCGGCGGTGAGCAGGTAGTCCAGGAATTTGATCGAGGCATCGGCCTTCTTGGTCGAGGCGGACACGAAGGTGCCCGAGCCGAGACCGCCGCTGAAGATCCCCGCGCCGTTCTGTGCCGGGAACGGAATGAAGCCGACGTCGAACTTGGCGTTCCGCTCGATGTCCAGGGCCAGCCAACTGCCGGTCGGGTTCATCGCGGCCTTGCCGGAGTAGAACAGCGCGTTCGCGTTGTCGTAACTGACCGCGGCAGGTGAGGGAGTAAGCAATCCCTTGTCGTTCCACTGTTTCCAGACCGCCAGCGAATCGACGACCGGCTGGGTGTTCCACGACGTACGGCCGTTGAGCAGGTCGTCCATGCCGTTGGACCCGACGGCGCTGGACAGCGACATGCTGAGCAGATGGCCGCCCTGCCAGCCTTCCTTGTCGCTGACGGCGAACGGGATGACCTTGTTCTGCTTGAGTTTCTCGGCCGCGGCGGTCAGCTCGGTGAGGTTCGTCGGCTGGGCGATTCCGTACTTCGCGAACAAGGTCTTGTTGTAGAAGACGCCGACCTCCTCGATCTGGCTCGGGACGCCGACGATCTTGCCGTCGAAGGTGACCCGCTTCTTGGCGAAGTCGTAGATCGGCCACTTGTGGTCGGCGTACGCGCTGGTCAGGTCGTACACCAGCCCGGCCTTGGCCAGGGCGCCGGCGAATCCCGGCCCGGTGTCGTACCCGAAGACGTCCGGGCCCTGACCGGAGCGCAGCTGGGTCTGCAGGACGGTCCGGACATTCTCGCTCGGGATCACGTCGAGCTTCACCGTGATGCCCTGGTTCTTGGACTCGAACGTCTTCAGGTCGGACTTGATCAGCTCCAGATCCGCCGGATCCTCGGGCTGGCCGATCATGTAGCGGATCTCCTGCTGACCGCTGGTGTCTTGCTGCACGTCCCCGGAGCCGGTCCCCGGAGCGCCGCCGGTGCACGCCGCGGTGGCGAACAGGGCTCCGGTGGAGAGGGCGACAGAGACGACGAACGCGATCTTCTTCACGAGCCACTCCCGTTGTCGGTGGCGATGCGTCGACTAAACTTCTAACGTTAGAATTTCTAACGTTAGAAGTGATGCTCGCGGGGCGCATGAGCTCTGTCAAGATGTCGTCCTACGGTGTTTGAAGTCATCGAGGGGAGAACGATGGACGACCACCGCGACGACGTCGGCGCCGGTAGGGACGGCAGGCCGGCTCGGCCCGCCCGGCTGAAGGACGTCGCGGAGCTGGCCGGGGTGTCGCTGAAGACCGTGACGAACGTCGTCCACGAGCGGCGCCATGTGAAGGCCGAGACCCGGGCCCGGGTGAAGGCCGCGATCGCCGAGCTGGGCTACACCCCTTCACTGGTCGGCCGGCAGCTACAGAGCGGCCGCAGCAACATCGTCGCGCTGGCCGTGCCGCGGATCGACGAACCGTACCTGGGGGCGCTGGCGCACGCCATGATCATGGCAGGCGAACGACACGGCTACACCGTCTTCACCGACGAGACCGGGCGCAGCGACGACCACGAGTTGCGTGCCGCCGCCGGATATCCCGGCAACAGCATCGACGGAGTGATCTACAGCCCATTGGCCGTGGACCCGCGGCGGCTGGCCGACATGAGCCGCTTCACTCCGATGGTGCTGCTCGGTGAACACCTGAGTGAAGGCGCGGCGGACTACGTCGCGATCGACAACGAGCAGTCCGCCAAGGATGTCGTCCAGCATCTCGCCGACGGCGGACGGCGGCGGATCGCGTACGTCGGCAGCAATCCGGCGCGGTCGTCGAGCGTCGGACAACTACGATTTCAGGGCTTCCGTGCCGCAGTGAACGACCTCGACCTGGAGACCCGGGACGACTGGCTGCTCCGATGCGACCGGTACACACGGGAGACGGGCGCGGCGATGGCCGAACAGTTGCTCCCGCAGATCGGTGAGATCGACGCCTTGGTCTGCGCCAGCGATCTGCTGGCGATCGGCGCCATCCGGACGTTCATCGCGCATCACGTCCGGGTGCCCGACGATGTCGCCGTGATCGGCTGGGACAACATCGTCGACGGCCGCTACCTGTCCCCCAGCCTGAGCAGTGTCGCCACGGATCTGGACCTGCTGGCGGACCGGACGTTCGAGGCCCTGATCAGCAGGATCCAGGGCAATCGAGACCCGGCCGCCGTCTACACCGTCCCGCACGAACTCATCATCCGTGAGTCGAGCCGCCCACCGACCGGCTGACGAAGACGGACAAACGGGCAGGATCGGCGCCGTACTCCGGGACGGGAGTTTCAGGATGAGGCGAGGGCGTGGACTGTGCGTTCGATGGCGGGGCGCATGTCGAGGGTGGGGTCGACGGTGAGGCGGTGTAGGAGGAGGCCGTCGCCGAGGGCCATCAGGGCTCTCGTTGCCGGCACGGGGTCCTGGATGCCGGCGGCGGTCACGATGCTCTCGGTCCACCGTTCGAACTCGCGTCGCTGTCTCCGGAGGGGCTCACCGAGCTCGGGATCGTCCGCGAGTTCGAGGAAGAGGGCGTAACGGGCCCGGGTGCGCGCGGCGAATGGCCCGGATTGCAGTTCGGTCATCGCGCACAATCCCTCGATCAGGCCCTCCGGTCCAGTGATCGCGGGCATCGCGCCCGGGTCGAAATCGTCACGCTCGGCCGCGGCGATCCAGTCCACCACACCGGCGAGCAAGGCCCGGCGGGTGCGGAACCAGTTCGAGGTTGATCCAGGCGCGAGGCCTGCCCGTCGGTCGACGCGCGCGTGGCTCAACGCGCGCACGCCCTCCGCGCCGAGCAGTTCCACGGCCGCCTCGAGTGCGCGCACCCGGGTTGCCGCCGGCATGGACGCCTCCTTCCAAGAAGCCTACTATAAAAATAGTAGTCCACCCGCACGAAGGAGGCGGCGATGGCCACGCCCGAGCCCCGAATCATCCGGTCGGTCGACGCCACGGCCTGGTCGCCGCCGCTTCCCGACGTGCCCGGCTTCGACCATCTCGTCGTCGAGACGCCCGGCCTGCGAACTCACGTTGCCACCGTCGGCGAGGGCGAACCAGTCGTGCTGCTGCACGGGTTTCCCCAGCACTGGTGGCAGTGGCGAGCCGTAGCTCCGGTCATCGCCGCCCGCGGCTACCGCGTCATCTGTCCCGACCTGCGCGGGGCCGGCTGGACCGTGACAGACGATCCGCGGATCGAACGCGAGACCCGGCTCCATGACCTGCTCGCCCTCTTCGACGCCCTCGACATCGAGCGCGCCCACCTCGTCTCTCACGACATGGGCGCCATCACCGCGATGCAGCTGACCTATGACCACCCCGAGCGGGTTCGAACGGCAGTAGAACTTTCGGTGCCGCCGGGCTTTTTCACCTTCAGCCCGAAGCTCGCGCCGGGCTTCCGGCATCTACCCCGGTTCATCTGGCATCGCCCCGGCGCCTCATTGCGCAGCATCTTCTCCGAGGCGTACGTCGCCCAGCCGATGTCGGAGGCAACTATCGAAGCCCACCTCGCCCCCATGAGCCGACCCGACATCGACGGCGCCGTGCGTCCGCTCACCCGCGGCATGATCCTGCCCGAGGCCATGCGCATGTCACGCGGCGTCTATCGCCGCAGGCGGCTCACGGTGCCGACCCTCTTCGTGTTCGGCCGCCGTGACCGCCCCTGGACCGAGGAGCTCATGGGACACGTCTGCCGCAATCCGGAGCGGTACGCCGATCGCGCCGAGTTCGCGTACGTCGACAACGCCGCACACTTCATCACCGACGACGCCCCCACCGCAGTGGCCGACCTCACGACCGCCTGGTTCGAACAAGCAGCCTGACGTAAGGCCTGCTACGACGGAATCAGGTCGCTCGCGAAGGTGAGGGGAAACAGCAACCGCATGCCACCGACTGCCAGTCCGAGGTGATGCTTTCTCGTCCGGCGCGTCGCGCGGGCTGCTGCCCGGGACGGCGGATTTGGTGCCGTCAGCAACTAGTTGGATCGACGGGCCTTCTGGCAGGCTCTCGATCAGCTTCGGAGTCATGACCGCGAGCGCAGGTACGCTACGCCAGTGCGCCGGTTGCCGGGTTGTCCACGCGGGGCAGGCGTTCGTGGAAATCCTGACTCAACCGCTGACCTTGAGAGTGATGCTCTGTATGTCTGATCGGCCGCCGCTGTGTGTTGTCGTCAATGGGCCGTCTGCGGCCGGTAAATCGACCCTGGCCGGGTTCGTGCAGGATCATCTGGATGAGCCGCTGTTGCGGTTCGGGGTGGATGAGCTGTACCGGATGGTGCCGGGGCAGTGGGCCGGCGGTGTCGTCGGTGCGCGGTATGCCGTCGAGCGGGGATTCAGTTATCAGGACGTGCCGGAGCTGCCGGGGACGCGCCGCATCCAAGTCGGTCCGGATGCGATCGCGATGCTGCTGGCGATGAACGCAGCGATCGTGGCGATGCTGACGTCCGGAGTTGGAGTGATTGTCGACGGGCAGGCGTTCGAGCCCCAGGTCAATGCAGACCTGGAGCGGCGCCTCGCTGACCTGCGTGCGCAGGGTCTGGCCAGGGTTGCCGTGATCGAACTGGTGGCCGCCGACGAGCCACTGGCCGACCGGCAGCGACGGCATCGGCACCCCGCCGGTCTGTCCCTGCACCAGAACACCCTGCCTAAACAGGCGGCGAATCCTGACCTGGTCGTCGAGACGTCTGGTCTTTCAGCCGGCGAGGTGGCTCAGGTCGTCTGCGACTGGCTCGACCACGAATACCGCGTTTCTTAACGCTCACGGCGCCTCAACCACGCCGAGTGAGTCGAAGTACGTCGGCTTGCCGCTCAGTCGTTCAGGCGTTCGACCGAACCACCGGGCACGAGCTGGGCTGGGAGAAACCGGACCACGGGCGATCGTGGCAGAGGCGGACCCGAGCCATCCAGCCGTCGACGCAAGAGATCGGCGGCTTCCGTCGCGATGTCCTCGGTGGGCTGCGCGATGACGGTGAGCCGCGGCACCGTGGCCTGAGCTAGCTCCGCTCCGTCAAAACCGACCAGCGAGATGTCCCGCCCCAGCCGCAGGCCCGACTCGTTGATCGCGATCAGGGCGCCGAGCGTGAGTTCGTAGTTGGCGCAGAAGATTGCGGTGGGCCGGTCGCGCATTGCGAGGAAACCACTGATCGAGTCATGTCCGGTACGGACGACCAGTGGACCGCGGGCCTCGTACTCCGGGGACAGGGCAACGCCAGCCTCGGCAAGACGCTCGGTGAAGCCCGACGCTCGCAGGCGCATGGTCGAGACCGATGCGGGCCCAGCCACCAGCGCGATACGTCGATGCCCATGATCCAGCAGGAGGCGAGCGGCCATCGCGCCCGCTGCAGCATTGTCGAGGAAGATCCCGTCGGTATGGAGTTCGTCTGCTTCCCAGTCGATGAGGACGACCGGCACGCGCTGCATTGCCGTGCGCAGGGCTTCGATGTCGTGTCCGGACGGTACGGCGATGATGCCGTCCACCATCTGGCTCAACAGCAGTCCGACCGTGTCCTCCTGGCCAGACGGACTGGCCGCCACGATGACGCTGATGCCGGCCGATCTCAGGGCAGCTTCGACTCCCGCGATGATCGTCAGGTGGAAATCGTTGTTGAGAGCCGGCAACACCACGCCGATGGTTCCCGATCGCCTCGACCGTAGGCCGCGGGCCATGGCATTGGGGCGGAAGTCCAGCGCGGCGGCGGCAGCCTCGATCGCAACGCGATTCGACTCGAGCACGGTTCGGCCGTTGAAGTACTTCGAAATCGTCGCCAGCGACAGCCCCGTCTCGCGCTGGATGTCTTTATATGTGGCCATCGCCCCTCCTCGCATCCACGAACGGGAATCGTAACGTTTCGCCCGCCCCGGGGCGCCACAGCGCACCGGACCGAGGGCAGGCAGATCGCACCCCCGTAGCGCCGCGCAGCGCGAATCGATCGTGCCATGACTGCGGTGACAGACGACCCGCAGGACGGATCCCTTCGTGAAAATCCTTCGCCAACACGATCGTAGACAGCGCGAAACGTTACGTGCTAACTTGCCTGACAAGTTAGCTGGTGAGTCGATATGCAATCGACTCCCTGCAGATTCGATGAGGAGTATCTGGTGCTGATCGAGTCCAATCCCGTGGCGCATGCCAGTGCCGACGGCAACGCAGCTGATCGCGTCGAGTGGTTCCGCGACCTCGGGCTGGGGTTGTTCATCCACTGGAGCATCGATACGCAGCTCGGTTCCGACGTGAGCCATCCGCTCGTCGGCGCCTCCGAGGATTTCGTCCAGAGGTACTACGACGAGCTCCCGCGCCGCTTTCGTCCGCGGCGCTTCGACCCCACCGAGTGGGCCGAGCTCGCTGACCTGGTGGGCATGCGATACGTGGTGTTCACGACCAAGCATCACAACGGCTTCTGCATGTTCCGCACGGCCACGACCGAGCGCCATGTGGGCAATACGCCGTTCGGCCGGGACGTGACCGCCGAGATCCTCGATGCTTTCCGGGAACGTGGCATCGCCGCCGGCGTCTACTTCTCACCGGACGACTTCGCCTGGCTCTGGGAGCAGGGCATCCCGATCCAACGCTCGATTCCAAGCGTGCAACCGGCCGCCAATCCCGGACTGATGGAGCTGGCGAAGGCCCAGATCACCGAGCTGCTCACCGAGTTCGGCACGGTCGACCTGGTCTTCTTCGACGGGGAGGCCGAAGGGCTGCGCGACCATGCGTGGAAGACGGACTCCGCTGTGGTGGTCACCCGCGGCGCGCTGCCTACCCCCGAGCAGTACATTCCCGGCCAGCCGATCGACGGGGCCTGGGAATCCAACCTCACCATGGGCACGCAGTGGACCTACAAGCCCACGAACGAGACCTACAAATCCGGAACCCGCTTGATCGAGATCCTGATCGAGACCCGGGCCAAGGGCGGCAACCTGTTGCTCAACATCGGCCCGAAGCCGGATGGAACCATCCCGGTCGAGCAGGAGGCACGGCTTCAGGAGCTCGGACTGTGGATGTTCGTCAACAGGGAGGCGATCTACGCCACCCGTCCCTGGGTCGTCACGAATGAAGGCGAGCTCTGGTTCACCGCATCGAAGGATGCCAAGACCGTGTACGTCATTGTCACCGGTGAGCGCTGGAAGTGGGGAGAACGGCGCGAGTTCCAGCTCCGATCGATCAAGGCGACCGAGCACACCGAGGTCTCCATCCTCGGGCAGAGCGGACAGCTGATGGAGTACCGACCGGAGCTGGACGCAACGCCGCGATGGGAGCAGACCGAGGCCGGTCTGGTGGTCTCGGCTCTCAATGCGCAGCGCCTGTACAACGACAAGAAGTGGCCCAACCCGGTCGTCATCAAGCTGACCAACGTCGAGGCGGCGGCCGAACCGACCCGGATCTCCACAGTGGATGCGTCGTGGGACGAAGCCACCTCAACTATCTCGGTCGGGGTTGCGGTCCTGGCCCGCGGATCGTCGGAGTCCGTCCTGCTGGGCGCGGAGTATCAGGACATCACCGGCATGGACACCATGGAACGCCCGGACGAGTGGACGCCCACCGAACTCGTCGCGGCTGAGGACGCCGTCGTGCACGCGCTGTTCCGCGCGGAGCCCGGTCGGCTTTATGCCGTGCGCGCACTTGGCCGCACCGCGCTTCTCGATGTCCGCGGCCCGGAGCTCAAATTCCGCACACCAGGTACTGCCGGCGGCTGACGCCCGCTCAAGCTCGTCAAGAAATGCGGTTCGAAATTCTTATACAGGAGGAATGATGCCACCACGCAGCATCCCTGCGGCAGCAGGATTGAGCCGACGCACATTCTTGCGGGCGGCGGGTGTCACGGCGTTTGCGGCGACCGGGGCGAGCGCACTCGCAGCGTGTTCGTCATCAAGCCCGACGACGACCTCGTTGGTCGAGTCCAAGCTCTACCCGTCCGCGGACGCCCAGAAGCTCAACGACAGCTTCGATTGGGGCAAGTCGGCCGTGGCCGACCCGAAATCCTCGGTGACCATCACGGTGGCGCATTCGTGGTCGCCGGCGGACTTCGTGCGTCAGCAGCAGTTCGACTACTTCTTCCAGAAGCGTCATCCGAACATCAAGATCGTGGCCGAGAACGCCGGCGACAGTTCGGCGGACTATCTGAAGAAGTATTCGAGCCAGGCTGCGGGCGGCAGCCTGCCGGACGTCATGTACAACGGCTTCGGCTTCGCACAGAACTTCATCGGATCGGGCGCATTTCTTGCGCTCAACGACTACATATCCGGTGAGCCGAACTTCAACCCGTCGGACTTCACCGAGGTGTCGACCGGATATTACAAGCGCGATGGAAAGCAGTATTCGGTGCCGTACGACTGCGGGCCGGTGATGATCTACTACAACAAGAACATTTTCACCAAGGCGGGCGTCGAGCTGCCGACCGCGAAGTGGAAGTTCGACGACCTACGCAACGCGGTCCTGGCGACGACGAGTGGCCAGGGCGGGTCCAAGATCTTCGGTCTGTCCCTTCCGGTGACCCCCGCCGACACGTTCTGGGACCCGGTGCGCCTGTCTCCGCTCGGTGGCCACTACCTGAGCGACGACGAGACGCAGGTCCTCCTGGACCAGCCCGAATCGATCGCCGCGGTGCAGTGGTGGATGGACATGTACCTGCAGAAGGGCGTGTTCCCGTCTCCCTCGGAGTTGCAAGGCTTGTCGCAGGCCGACGCCTTCACCCTGGGCCGTGCCGCTATCAAGGTGGACGGCTCCTGGGGAGCCCCGGCGCTGCGCGAGCAGGCGAACTTCGAGTGGGGCATTGCGGACTGGCCGGCCGGCCCGAAGGGACACTCCACGGCCGCAGTCGGCAGCGCCTACTCGATCACCTCGAAGAGCGCGAACAAGGACGCCGCGTGGATCTACCTCAACGAGTACCTCTCGACCTCGGGTCAGGTGTTCATGTTCGCCAGCACAGGCAAGGGCAACATGACCAGGAAATCGGCCTGGCCGGCCTATCTCAAGTCGGAGGCGGCCCCGGAGGGAGCCGATGCCATCTACAACGCGCTCAACACCTACGCGACCAGCAAGGGGGTCGTGTTCGGTCCGGCGACGCCGCAGATCACGAATGCGGTGACCCCGATCTGGGATCAGGTGATGGGTAAGTCCCTCGGCGTCTCCGACGCGTGCAAGAAGATCGCGGGGACGATCCAGCCGCTGCTGAAGAAGAACGTCGCGGGCTGAGGCGAGAATCGGTATGGCACAGGCTGCGCCCGCACTCGAAACGACAACACGGCGGACAGGAGGCACCAGCAAGCTGGCCCGTCGGGAGGCGCGAGCGTTCTACGGCTTCGCGTCTCCGTGGATCCTCGGCTTCATCCTGTTCGGCGGCGGTCCGGTCGTTGCAGCACTCCTGCTGAGTTTCGCCCACTGGTCACTGCTCTCTACACCGAGTTGGGCCGGCCTGGCGAACTACCGGAAGATGTTCGCAGATCCGCTGTTCTACAAGTCGATCGCCAACACGGTCTACTTCGGCGCGGGCTCTGTCTGTCTGGGCGTGGTGACGAGCTTCCTGCTCGCGATCCTGCTGAACCAGAAGGTCCGCGGCCTCGGCTTCTTCCGTACTGTCTTCTATCTGCCTTCCGTCGTGGCCGGTGTCGCCACAGCCATCCTGTGGGTCAACATCCTGCAGCCCGACTACGGCCTCATCAACAACTTCCTCGGCCTCTTCGGCATCAAGGGACCTGGCTGGCTGGTTTCCGAGCACTGGGCGATCCCCGGTCTCATCCTGATGTCGGTGTGGGGCGCGGGCAACACCATCGTGATCTACCTCGCGGGTCTGCAAAGCATCTCCCCCGCGCTGTACGAAGCTGCGCTCCTCGACGGCGCCGGATGGTGGAACCGGTTCTGGAACGTGACCGTTCCGATGATGTCGCCGGTCATCTTCTTCAACGTCGTCACGAGTCTCATCGCCAGCTTGCAGGCCTACACCTTGGTCCTGGTGATGACCGAGGGTGGACCGAACAACGCGACTCTCATGCTGGGCCTCTACATCTACCGCCAGGCGTTCGAGTACTTCGACATGGGCTACGCGGCCGCCCTCTCGTGGGCGATGTTCGCCCTCATCGGCGTTGCGACGGCCCTGCAGTTCCTGCTCGCTCGCCGCTGGGTGCACTACGACGCCTGATCCGACCATCTACCGGAGCCCCACTATGACCTTGACAGCGACGCGGGCCCAGCAGGCCCAGCCGGTGCGACGCTGGACCCGCAGCGCCAGCCAGACCTCCGTCGAGCGAGTCCGGAAGACCAGTAGCTACATCCTGCTCATCGCCGGTACGGCGGTGTTCATCATCCCGTTCCTCTGGATGCTGACAACTTCCCTCAAGACTGCGCAGGAGGTCCTCGCCTACCCGCCCAAACTGCTGCCCGCGACGCCACAGTGGGACAACTATCCGACCGCGTGGACCTCGCTGCCCTTCACCACGTTCCTGATCAACTCGATCATCATCACCGGCCTGTCGGTGATCGGGAACCTGGTCTCGTGTGTGCTGCCCGCGTACGCTTTCGCCCGCCTGCGGGCGCGTTCACGATCCGCGATGTTCGCCCTCATGGTCGCCACCATGGCGATCCCGGCCGAGGTGACGCTGGTGCCGACGTTCATCATGTTCAGCAAGCTGAACATGGTGAACACCTACTGGCCGCTGTTCCTGCCGGCCTGGTTCGGCTACGCCTTCTTCATCTTCTTGCTGCGCCAGTTCTTCAAGTCGATCCCGCAGGAGATCACCGATGCTGCCAGCATCGACGGCGCCGGTCACCTTCGCACGCTCTGGTCGATCTTCCTGCCGATGTCGAAACCCGCCATCGCGGCCGTCGCCATCTTCAGCTTCGTCGGCAACTGGAACAACTTCCTCACACCGCTCATCTACCTGCGGACACAGAACAACTTCACCCTCGCCCTCGGCCTCAGCCTGTTCAAGGGCCAGTACGAGACGCAGTACAACCAAATGATGGCGGTCGGGATCATCTCTCTGCTCCCGATCCTCATCGTCTTCTTCCTCGCGCAGCGGACCTTCGTCGAAGGCGTGCGGCTGAGCGGACTGGGGGGCCGATGAGCACCGTCTATCTTGTCAGCGAGGTGCGGTCGCCCCTTGTGGACTTCGGTCTCGCAGAGATCCGCAAGGCTCTCAACGCAGCCGGCCTCGAGGCCGTCGGTCCCTGGCCCGAGCTCCGCGACGACCCAGCGCCCAGGCCGATGATCGTCGTACGAGCGGACAATTCGTCCGACGAGGTCGATGCGTTCATCGCCGGCGCCGACGGCCAGGCCGGTCCGACGTACCCGGACGAGTCCTTCACCGTCACCGGCGCCGGAGGCCGGGTCGTCATCGAAGCCGCGCATCCCCGCGGCCTGATGTACGGCTGTCTCGAAGTCGCCGACCTGATCCGCGCGGAGCGATGGGCCGACGAGGGACTCGACATCGCGAAGTCGCCGACCCTCGCTGTCCGCGGCGTGAAGTTCAACCTGCCCTACGAGCCGTACTCCGACGGCGATCCGTTCCGGCAGAACCTCGACACCTGCTTCGATCTGGAATTCTGGCGCGACTACCTCGACGAGCTTGCCCGCAATCGCTACAACTGTCTGAGCCTGTGGTCGCTCCACCCGTTCCATCTGATGGTGAGCTCTCCCGAGTTCCGCGACGCGAATCCCTTCACCGATGAGGAGATCGCCGACCACGAGAGGTTCTTCCACGCACTGTTCGGGCACGCCCGAGATCGCGGCATCGACGTCTATCTGTTCACCTGGAACATCTACCTGCCCGAACCCGTGGCTCGCGGCCTCGGCTTGCCCGCCGCCTTGGCGAACAGCAGCGAAGGCACAGAGACCATCAATCGTTGGGACGCTGCTCGGGCCAGGCAACGCGCCCCGCAGGTCTCCGCGTACTACGAGGAGATGATCTACCGCCTGCTCGTGACCTATCCCGAACTGGACGGCATCGGCACCAGCGGCAGCGAAGCCATGAGCGGCACCGGCACTGAGAAGGAGCAGTGGGTGGTCGACACCTACCTCCGGGGAATCGAGCGGTCGCGGCGACGGGTGAAGTTCCTGCACCGCACCAACATGCAAAGCACCGCCGACATCATCGCCATGGCCAAGCCCAGGATGGATCCCAGTCGCTTCTACATCAGCTGGAAGTACTCGATCGCGCACTGCTACTCGTACCCCCGTCCCGCCTTCGAGGAGCTGCTTCACGCGTGGGACGGCGTGGACCTCGAGCAGACACAGTTCCTCTTCACCGTGCGGAACGACGACGTCCACACGCACCGCTGGGGTGACGTGGACTACGTTCGGGAGTATGTCCGCGGGATGGCCGCGAAGAGCTACGTCCACGGCTTCTACTGGGGCGCGGACGGCTATCTCTGGGCCCGTGATTTCCAGCATGTCGACCACGGCCACAAGGCCTGGCGCTGGGATTTCGAGCGTCACCGGCTGCAATTCCAGTTGTGGGGCCGTCTCGCCTACGACCCCGACACCGCGTCGGATGTCTTCGAACGCTTGGCACGCCTCGACTACGGCGACGATGCTTCGACCCTGTACGAAGGGCTCCGCCACGCGTCAAAGATCATCCCTGCGGTCAATCGACTGTGCTGGCTGGACCTCGACTTCCAGTGGCATCCAGAAGGATGCCTGACGCGCGACCACGGGCTCCGGACTGTGCTCGACTTCCTCGATAGCTCTCCGATGCCCGGCGCGGGGACGATCGGCATCCGCGAGTTCGCCAAGGCCGAACGACTCGGCGGAACTGACGCGTCTGCCGAGACCCCCCTCGACGTGATTGCGGTCCTGACCGAGGAGTCACGCGCGGCCGAGGAACTCGCAGCGGCGGCGCAGGACCGCAACCCGTCATGGCGAGAACCGCACGCCACCTGCGCGATCCTCGACCTCCGCGCCACGGCGTCCCTGGGCAGGTACTACGCGGCCAAGATCGAGGCAGCATTGGAGCTCGCCCGCGCCGAGGAGCACGGCGAGCCGGAACGCGCCGTACGGGCGGCCGAACTGCTCGACGAGGCAGTCGAACACTGGATCGCCCTCGGCTTCTTCTGGAGTCAGCACTATCAGCCGTACCGGATGGCTCGCGTCGACCGCATCTTCGGCTATCCCTTCTACCTCGAGGATGTACGCCGGGATGCGCGGCTTGCACACGACTTCGGGGACCGTCTTGCCAACCAGCACTAGGAGAAGTCTCGCTATGACGTCCGTGCCGACCCAGATTGATCCAGGTCTGCTGCCCTCACGGGTGCTCGCATCCGGAGTACCTATCCCTCCGATCGGAATGGGGACCTTCGGCTCCGACCGCTACTCCGCGGACGATGTCGCCACCGCAGTCGCGGGAGCAATCCGTTGCGGCTATCGCCTTGTCGACTGCGCTGCCGTCTACGGCAACGAGTCGCAGATCGGCGTCGTGCTGGAAGACGCCTTTGCAGAAGTCGCTCCTCGACAGGACTTCTTCGTCATGTCGAAGGTCTGGAACGACGCGCACGCCCCCGCGGACGCAGTGGCTTCTGTCCATGAGTCGTTGCGGCGGCTTCGCCTGGAGCACCTCGACGCAGTGTTCGTGCACTGGCCGTTCCCCAACCATCACCCGCCACACGCACGCGCCGGGACGCGCGACCCGCAGGCGCGGCCGTACGTACATGAGCGGTACATGGAGCTGTGGCACGCTCTCGAGGATCTCGTCGACGTGGGCCTGGTGCGCCACCTCGGCACGTCGAACGTGACGATCCCGAAACTCGCGCTGATCCTCCGAGACGCTCGAATCGCTCCCGCTCTCATCGAGATGGAGCTGCACCCGTGCTTCCAGCAACCGGAACTGTTCCGGTACGCCGTGGATCACTGCGTACAACCCATCGGCTACTCCCCGCTGGGCTCGCCGTCACGCCCTGAGCGCGACCGAAGCGAAGACGACCTCGTCGACGTGGAGCACCCCACCGTCCAGCGCATCGCGCGCGACCACGGCGTACATCCGGCCCTCATCTGTCTGAAGTGGGCCGTTGCGCGCGGTCAGATCCCCATTCCCTTCTCGGTCAAGCCGGAGCAGTATGCGGCGAATATCGCTACCGTCCTGTCCGACCCACTCACGCCGGCCGAGATCGAAGACATGCGCGGAGTCGAACGCAACAACCGCCTCATCAAAGGGCAAGTGTTCCTCTGGGACGGATCGGAGTCGTGGCTGGACCTCTGGGACGTCGACGGCACAATCCCAGGCTGGAACGGCTACGGATCCCCCCAGGCCCACGGCGACCGCTGATCAGAGAAGGGATTCATCATGCTCAATTACGAGCTCATCCATCCGCCACTACTCGAGGCACTGGCTGTTGCCGGGCACGGTTCACGCATCCTCCTCGCGGACGGGAACTACCCCTACCTCACGATGATCAACCCGAGGGCCCGCCTCGTGCATCTCAACGTCGCACCCGGCCTGCTCACGGTGACCGACGTACTCCCGCTGATCCAAACCGCGGTGACCTTCGAGAGCGCCGTCGTGATGCGTCCTGCCGAAGGAGTGGACGCGTCCGTGCAGGAGGAGTACCGCCGATTCCTCGGGGACGACGTACCGATGGAGCAGGTCGACCGGTTCGACTTCTACGACATCGTCCGCTCCCCTGACGTCGGTCTCGTGATCGCCACCGGCGAAGAGCGTCTGTACGCGAACCTGTTGCTGACCATCGGGCTTCGGCGTTCCAGAACCTGACAACGGGCGGTCGACCCTCCGATGATCAGCACATCTGTCAGGCAGGTTGTCCAGCGATCAATTAGTATGCGCACAGACCGATCGAGACCCGAATCGGGTGCGCAACCTTAAGGAGGCGGTGGAAGTGAGCGTCGAACTCGAGAGCACTTCGCTGACCGACTCGCTGACCACAGCGCTACGCAAGCAGATCGTTGCCAGCGAGATCGCACCGGGCGAGAAGCTCTCGGAGATCTGGGTCGCTAACCGATTCGCCGTCGCCCGGCCCACCGCCAAGGCTGCCTTGGATCGGCTCACGAACGAAGGACTCCTGCGGCGAGGTCCGCGCCGCACCGCGGTCGTCCCTCAACTGTCTGCCGACGATGTGAGTGACCTCTACTTCGCCAGGGAGCCGATCGAATCCCGTGCCGTGATGACGCTCGCGAACCGCCGCGAGGTGCCCGGCGACGCGGATCGGTCGCTTCTGCTGATGCGGATGGCGGCAGAGCACGACCAGCACGCCGAGCACACCGAGTCCGACATCGCCTTGCATCGCGCGTTGGTCGCGGCCACTGGCAGTGCGCGGCTGCGCCGGATGCACGAGACCGTCATGGGCGAGACGCAGTTGTGCATCGCCCAGGTGCGAGCCCACGCCGGTCTCGACCTGATCGCTCTGACCGACCGGCACGCCGCCATCCTGGAGGCTATCCGCAATGGCGACCCGGACGAGGCCGTTGCCGCGCTGCTGACCGATCTGCACAGTTGCCGCGACACCCTGCTCGCCGATCTCAAGGCCGCACAGACCCAGGCTTCCAAGCTGCGAGCTTGAGCTCCGAGTGGCCGATGCAGACGGGTGACGTGTTGAAGGCCGCGATCGCGGCTCTGGGCGGTCTGCGGCGCCGCCTCGCGGCGCCGGGCGGTTCGCGGCGCCGGTCGTAGTTGCTTTGGGCAACAGAATCGCAGCCTCTCTAGAGGTCGATGACGACCTTGCCGTGCACGTGCCGGGCCGCCTGCAGGTCGACCGCCTCCCGGATTTGCTCGACCGGGAAGGTTGCCGCGATCGATACCCGGAGCCGGCCCGCGGCGACCAGGTCGGCGATGTCGGCGAGAGCGCCCGGGGTTGCGTTGGCGCCGTTCGCCGGGGTGATTCCTTCGATTTGGGCGGCGATGCTGGTGATGCGCTCGTCAGGTACGCCGAGTTCGCGTGCCGCCTGCGCCGTGTCCGTCCCGTGCAGGTCCATGGCCGCAGTGACACCAGCTGGAGCCAACGCACGGACGCGGTCGACCAGACCATCGCCGTACGCGACCGGCTCGGCGCCCAAGGCGCGCAGGGCCTCGGCCGACGCCGCCGACCCTGTCCCGATCACGCGAGCGCCGGCGAGGCGCGCGAGCTGGACGGCAAACACGCCTACCCCGCCTCCCGCGCCGCCGACGAGAACCGTGTCACCCGGGCCTGGCTTGACGACCGCCAGCGCCGCGGCCGCCGTACGACCGGCAATGGTCAAGGTGGCAGCTGTGCGGTCGTCGACGCCGTCAGGGGTGCGGTGCACTTCGCCGCCCGCCACGATGGTCCCCGCCTCGTCCACGACGATGTAGTCGGCGACCGCGCGGGACAACGCGCCGCCGAACACCCGGTCACCGACGACGAACTTGCTCACGCCGTCACCGACCTGATCCACGACCCCGGCATAGTCGGTGCCGAACCCGCGCGGCAGGCTCAAGCCGAACCGCGCGGCGGTCTCTGCATCGGAGGTCATGAACCAGTCCATGGGGTTGAGGCCGGCCGCGATGACCCGCACGCGGATCTGCCCCGAGCCGGCCTGCGGCACAGGTACCTCGCGGACGCTCAACGCCTCTGGTCCGCCGAACGACTCGAACTGGACCGCCCGGCCCGTGGGCGCCGATGTCGGGTTGCTCGGTTCCTTCACATTCGTCTCCGGGAGCGACTCGTCAAGCGTAAACGGATTATGCTCCGTTTCACCACCCAACCTAGCACAACCGGAGCGTGATCCGTTTTGGCCGCCACTGAGAGCCGTAGACCGCGGGCGGACGCGACCCGCAACCGCGAACAGCTGCTGGACGTGGCGACCCGCTTGTTCGCTTCGGCCGGGACCGAGCCGTCGATGCGCGCGATCGCCAACGAAGCGGGGGTCGGCATCGCCACGCTGTACCGGCACTTCCCCACCCGCGAGTCGCTGGTCGACGCGGTCTACCAGGACCAGGTCTCGCGGCTCACAGTCGGTGCCCACGAGCTACTCGTCCAGCTCGACCCGCCCGCGGCGCTGCGTCGCTGGATGGACCTGTTCGGGGACTGGATCGCGACCAAGAACGGGATGCTCGACACACTGCTCGCGATGGTCGAATCGGGCGAGATCGCCCATGCCCACACCCGGACCGAGCTGCTCGCCGCCATCGACAACATCCTCGAAGCCGGCCGCACGACTGGACAACTCCGCGCCGACGTCCCCGCCGAAGACATCGCTGCCGCTCTCATCGGCATCTTCACCGTTGCCAGCTCACCCGACCACTCCGCACTGGCGGCCCGCCTACTGGACCTCCTGATGGACGGACTCCGCCCTTCCCCCTGGAACCAACGGAAAGGACGAGGAGCTTCGTGAGTCAAGCGTTCTACTCGCACGCGCGGCTGTACGACCTCATGTTCCCGGGCGGCGGGCCCGCAGTCGACTTCTACCGGGCCGGCGCGAATCGGCAGGGCGGGCGCGTCCTTGAACTCGGGTGCGGCACCGGGCAGAAGCTGATCCCCATCGCGTCCGACGGGCATCCGTGCGTCGGACTGGACTTCTCGTCAGCCATGCTGGCCGAGGCTCAGCGTAAGGCGGACGAGCGCGGTGTAGTCGTGGAATGGGTGCAGGGCGACATGCGGGCCTTCGATCTCGGCCGCACCTTCGACTTTGTGTTCATCACGGCCAACTCCCTCCTGCATCTGCAGGAGGCCGAGGATCTGGTGAGCTGCTTCCGGTCGGTTCGAAGACACCTGGCACCTGGAGCACGGTTCGTCTTCGATGTCTTCAACCCGAGCGTGCGCCTACTTGCCGAAGCCGATGGCGTGCGCCGCACCCGGGAGTCGCTGTCGTTCCTGGATCCCGACCGTGGCAGCGTCAGCGTGGATGTCGCCGAGACCTACGATGCGCCCGCGCAAGTCACCCGCGGGACCTGGTACCTCTCGACGAACTCAGAGCCCGACTTTGTCGTTGCACCGCTCGAGATCAGGAGCATCTTCCCGCAGGAGCTGCCGCTGCTCGTTTCGCTCGGCGGCCTTCGGCTCGTCGAGCGTCTCGGCGACTGGTCCGGGCGACCGTTTGCCGTGGATGCAGCGCTTCAACTCTGTGTCTGCGAGTCCGCGTGAGCTGCGACCCTTCGATCGGAAGCGTCGGCTGCGATCGGTGCTGAGCGGGAGGTGGGTTGCCGCGTAATCTGGCTGGCATGCGTGGTGCGGTTGGTGAGCTGGGTTCGTTTTTGCGGGCGCAGCGGGCTCGCGTGGAGCCGGCGGCGGTTGGTTTGCCGGCTGGTGGTGATCGGCGAGTTGTGGGTCTGCGGCGGGAAGAGGTCGCCGTACTTGCGGTTGTGAGCGCGGACTACTACACGCGACTCGAGCAGGGGCGGGAACGGAATCCGTCCGCCCCGGTGCTGAACGGGATTGCGCACGCGTTGCGGCTGGATGCCGACGCGCGCGGGCACCTGTTCAGGCTCGCCGGGCTCGCGCCGACGCCGCGACTCGGGTCGGCGCGCGACCAGGTACACCCGGCCCTCCTCCAGCTGCTGGACAACTTTCCGGCCGCGGCGGCGTACGTGCTGAATCCGGCGTACGAGATCCTCGCCACGAATCGGATCGCACAAGGCCTGCTCGAGCCGTTCGGGATGACCAACATCCTGCGGATGATGTTCGAGCATCCACAGGCACGGGTGATCTTCGGCGACTGGGAGGCTGTCGTCCGGCGGGCGGTGTACGCCGTACGGTTCAACGCGGCGGCGTACCCGGACGATCCCGAGATCGCGGCGCTGGTGGCGGACCTGCTGCCGAAGTCGCCGGAGTTCCGCGCGCTGTGGGAGGACCAGACCGCGCGCGGGCTGAGCCGGGCCTACAAGATCTTCCATCACCCCGAGGTCGGCCGCGTCGAGCTGACTTATCAGACGTTCGACGTCCGCGCCGCGCCCGGCTTGCAACTGCTCGTCGGTACGGCGGAACCGGGCAGTCCGAGCGCCGAGGCGCTGGCGCGGCTCGCGTCGTCCTGAGCTTCCTGGGTGCGGCGCACCCAGGAAGTCGCGGCCTTCCTGGCAACGACGCGGGGATCGACGCTGTCTGTGTGGCCACCGGGCCATCCAGACTTTCTCAGGAGCTCAAGATGTTGAGTTATTCGACGTACGTGGCGCCCTCCAAGCCGGCCGTCTCCAACGATCTCCCGCCCGGTGAGGTACGTCGGATGTGGTCGCCTACCGCGGCGACGCTGATCTACGGCGAGCGCGATGCGATCCTGGTCGACCCGTTGATGACCCAGGCCGAGGGCGAGGATCTGGCCGGCTGGGTCGCGGCGAGCGGCAAGAACCTGACCACGATCTTCGTCACGCACGGCCACGGCGATCACTGGTTCGGCGCTGCGCCGGTTCTCGACCGATTCCCCGACGCCAAACCGGTCGCGACCGCGGCGGTCGTCGAGGGGATGAAGCAGAACCTCAGCCCGGCCTGGCTGGACGGATTCTGGCGCGACCGCTTCCCGGGGCAGTTGCCCGACCGGTTCGTCGTCGCCGAACCACTGGAAGGTGACACCTTCACGCTGGAAGGCGAGCAACTGGTCGCGATCGATCTGGGCCACACCGACACCGATGGCACGTCGGCGTTACACGTCCCGTCGATCGGCCTGGTCGTCGTCGGTGACGTCGCGTACGACGAAGTCCACCTTTACCTGGCGGAGTCGGTTGCCGGAGGCATCGACCATTGGCTGGCCGCCCTCGACGTACTCGAAGGCCTGCAACCGACCGCAGTCGTGACCGGCCACCGCCAGGCCGACGCCTCCGACGACCCTCGCTACATCGACGAAACCCGCCGCTACCTCAAAGCTTTCGCAGCGGCCGAGTCCCGGACGAACACCGCGCTCGAGCTCTACAACGCAGTACTCGAGGAGTACCCCAACCGCCTCAACCGAGGCGTCCTCTGGAACTCCACCCGGGCCGTCAAGAACAGCTGACGACCATTCCGTCGAAGACGCGACAGAATCCCTCGGGCCGCCGGTCGGCTGAACGCTTCGGCCTGCTCAGCTTCGGGGCGTGAGCGTGTTCGGTCGGCCGGCTGGGGCGGGACGCGGCGTACCGGTGTTGTGTTGTTCGGTGGAGGCCGTTCTTGGGGCTGGGCACACTGGGCCGCGGCGGATTGGGCCGCCGCCGAGTTTGCGGCTCTTCCACTGTTTTTCGTCGTAGTCGTAGTACGTGTCAACGCCACCGACGGTCATCGGTCCTCCCGACACCCCGAAGTACCCACGGCTGCTGACTGTCCAACACGCCGGTGTGTCGCAGTGTGCCACCGGACGCGCGGACCGCACTACTCCCCGCAGGCTAATAACCGGATTCCGGACTTTGCTTAGGGGGACGTCGGCATATGCGGACGGGTGTCAGGCTCAGAGGGCTTGCGCGGGCGGTGTGGCCGGCACTCGGCCGGGGTGACGGCGTCGGCGATGATTCCGGCCGCTACCTCACGGAGCTTGATGTTGCCGGTCTGGGAGACCCGTACGAGAAAGGCGAACGCACGGTCGGGGTCGAGCCGGTAGCGCTCCATCACGATGCCGACGGCTTGCCCGATCAGCTGCCGACTGCGCAGAGCTTCACTCAAGGTCTCGCCATGTCGGGCCCATCCCAGAGCGACTGCGACGAGCCGCGCGAACATCATCCCCAACTGCCGGGAATCCGTATCGATCTCATGGGCGCGGGTCGCGTAGAGGTTCAGCGCACCGCGTGCATGCGGTTCGGCATGGAACTGGAACGCCAACTGCGACCCCAGCCCGAAGGAGGCGGCCGCTTTCGGGCCGTACGCCGGCCAGCGCAGATCCGAGGCCAGATCGTCGACCTGCACCACCGGTACGCCGGTCACCGCCGCGTAGCACGGCCCCTCGCGCAGCTCGTACTGGAGCTGATCGGCTTGGATCGCAACGCGGTGAGTCGGGGCGAGGGTCTCGATCCGGCCGGTCTTGCTGGTGACCGAGATGCTGGCGTAGTCGATCCCGGGAATCGCCTCGGTGGCGCTGCGGGTGATCCGGTCCAGCGTCACCTGCAGATCGATCGGCACCAACAGCGAGGTAGCCACCTCGTTGATCACGGCGATGAGCTCCTGCATCTCCATGACAAGCACCTCCCCGCGCTGACCGAATCAGTCCCACGCGCCACCCTCAGTCTGCACCCTTTACCGCTCAAGGGCGGCCGAGGAATTGGCAGCACTTCACCAGTTCTCAGCCGGTGACCGACAGCGCCCGGCTGAGGCCGAACCCGTTGCAACCTGGTCGCACGTTCGCGCCCGGGGCGGCCCGTCAGGGTGTCAACGGAATCTTGACGAAGGGGGT
The DNA here is from genome assembly GCF_004365355.1 of Kribbella pratensis. Taxonomy (GTDB): domain Bacteria; phylum Actinomycetota; class Actinomycetes; order Propionibacteriales; family Kribbellaceae; genus Kribbella. The sequence goes on from NZ_SODP01000002.1 coordinate 45,830, forward strand.
TGTCGTCGTTTCGATGACATGTTATATCGGGAGTAGGTGCTGAGCACCGCACAGAACGCGAAACAGGTTCACCTGCAAGGATCCACGGGAGGTGCAGACAAAGATGTTGATCCGAACCGATCCGTTCCGTGAGCTGGACCGCCTGACCCAGCAATTCTTCGGGGGCACCAATAATCCCGGCACCTGGACGCGGCCGAATCCGATGCCGATGGACGCCTACCGCGACGGTGACCAGTACGTCGTCGCGTTCGACCTGCCCGGTGTAGCAGCCGACGCGATCGAGCTGGACGTCGAGCGGAACGTCCTGACGGTGAAGGCCGAACGGCGTCCACCGGAGGTCGGCGAAGACGTCGAGATGCAGGTGTCCGAGCGGCCGCTCGGCGTATTCTCCCGGCAGGTGCTCCTCGGCGACACCCTCGACCCCGAACGGGTCGAGGCCTCGTACGACGGCGGCGTGCTGACGCTCCGCATCCCGATCGCCGAACAGGCCAAGCCGCGCAAGATCGCTATCAGCACAGACGCAGGACACAAGCAGATCGACGCCTGACAGACCGTCGTACTGCGTTGCCGCTGCTGGTACTCCGGATCCGCCGGGATCCGCGAACGGCGCAGTGCGATCGGCGAGGCGCGCGATGAGTTGGTGAGTGCCGATGACAACGATGATTCCAGGCTCAGTCGACCAGCTCGACACGTTCTGGGACGTCGTCTGTGACGACCCGGAGATGCTGCGGGCCGAGTTCGACGACCTGATCGCCGCCTGCTGGGACGACTCACCGCCGACACCGCCGAGCCGGCCGCGACGACCGGAGCCCAAACCTCGGCCGCAGCGGTCCCCGGATCCAGCACCCGGTGGTCCCGTCACGCGTCGGCCGCTGCGAGACCTCGAGGCCAGGCAACGCGGCCCTCCGAGCTGACCAGATCCTCGACCGGACGTAGTCGGCTACGAGCGTGAACTCTGACGTGAAGGAGGTGGACGCAGCCAGACACGAGACACGCGAGCGAGCAAGACAGGGACCGGCGATGTGGTCGCTTGCGACCCGCATCTTCCCCGTGCGTCTTCAGCCACAGACGCCCTGTCCTCTTGGACGCCAAGGGGTCACGCAGCAGCCCAACTCGCGGGCGCTGCGCAGCAGGCCGCCACATCGCCCCGTCCCACCGCACCCCTTCCAGCATCCTCGGCTTCGGCCCGAACCAACCCGAGTCACTTACCGGGGGGAGCCAATGATGACCAGTTCACCAGCTGACCGTGACGCGCTCCGGGTCACCGACCTCTCCTCAGCTTCGAAGGCAGCCGCCCAGATCTCGGCAGCGACGAGACGGATCGTCGGCCGCGCAGGCCAGCAGTCCGACGAAACCTCCGCATCAGGTGCACGAAGCAGTCTCGGACCATTGCCGGCGCGGGTGAGCGTGCTGATCGGCGGAGACTGGATCAACACCACCGCCCACGCACTCCGGCAAGGCCGACGCGGCACCCAGGCACTCATCGGACACTCAGGCCGGCTGTTCTGGATCAGCCTCGATCGGGTCCGTCAAACCCAGCGCGCCGCGGAGCGCCCTGACGAACTCAGGAGGGACGAGTCATGAAGTCGCCGGGGCAAACCGATCTCTACAAGGTTCTCCAGGTAGCCGCGGACGCCGACGCGCACCAACTCGACCAGGCCTTCCGAGCACTGGCGCGTCGCCACCATCCCGACGCGCAGCACCGGGAAATCGACCAGGCGGGCGAGAACACCAGCGAGCCGCCGCTGCGCGACAGTCAATATTTCCAGGAGATTCTGGCCGCCTACGCCGTACTCCGTGACCCCGTGGCTCGCGCGGCCTACGACAACGCGAAGCGGCCCACGGCCCAAGCAACACCCGCTGCGCCCACCGCAGCCGACTCGGCTTACGCGGCGATGGACAGGTCAGCGACAGCATCGCGCGGTCCTGAGCCAGCCCTTCGGGTCGGCCCCGTTCACTGGGCACCAGCAAGGCGCCGGCAAGCCACTCGAGTCACCGATCCGCGTCCAGCCGATTAGAAAGGGAGAAGTCGCCATGAGCTTCCACGCGGACGCGGCCGCCGACCTCCTCGCCACTGCCGCACTGCCAACCCTCGACGGGCATCCCAACACCGCATCGATCGAGATGGCAGGTGTACACGCGACGCTCGCCCTGGCCGAGGCGATCAACAATGCATCCCGAACACTGGCCATCGCCGTAGCGAGACTCGAGACCCACCAAGCCAACGAAAACGTCTCCGCGCAATCAGGGGTGTAGTCGCGCGAGTCACGATCCCGACAGGTCGACGGTCTCGTTGTCGGCCGGGAACTTGTCCGGATCGCGGGCGATGGCCGCGCGGGCCGCGCCGAGCAGCCTGACGACCTTGCTGCTCGGGCCCGGACCAGTACTCCGCGGTATCGGCATGCACCTTGAGCAGAACCAGGCCGGGCGACTTCGGCCCGTCGGGGAACCAGGCCCGCAACGGCGCCGACCACAGTTCCTCGGCTTTCGCCGGGTCGATCACGACCTCGGCGGTGCCGGCTATCGAGGTCCACTCGCTCTGCTTCGGGTTCGAGAAGGACACGTTGACCTGCGGATTCGCCCCGATCTCGCCGACCTTGTCCGATTCGGCGTACGCGAAGAACCAGAGGTCACCGTCGAACTCGACCTCCTGGACGGCCATCGGGCGCGCCACGTGCTGACCGTCCGGCGTCATCGTCGTCAACATACAGATCCTCGCCCGGTCAACCAGCTCCGCGACAGTCGCTGCCGTGTCCTTGCCTTCAGTCATGGGCCTTCATTACCTTCCGCTCGAGGGTTTGCGGGCCAGATACCCGCCGCGGCCAGAACTTCACAGACGTCGGGATCGGCTGCCGTCACCTCTAACCGGCAACTAGCCGCCCAGCAACGCCGCTGCGCCACGTCCACCAGGTGGCGCAGTTCGTCGTGATCGGCCGCAGCGACGGTCGCGTCGACAGCCAGCACCACACCGGCAGTGGCTCTCTCGCAAGCGTCCAACAGCAGCTCTCGCGCCATCGCCGAAGCGGCCTCGGAGAATGACCCTTCGATCACGATGCGCACCAGCCCGGCGCCGCTCTCCAACCTGACCTCCGCGACCGGCGCGGTAGGTCGCTCCTGAGCGGATCCCCCAACCATCGTCATGTTCTCGACCTCCGTCAGGCAGCAGCACACCACTCGCTCACTGTCCGACGAGTCGAACGAACCGGTACCCATCCGACGCCCCCGGACAAACACCGGCGATTGCGCGGGTGTCAGGCGGGATACCAGGTAGACGTCCGACTCCGCGGGACGAAGACATCACAACCGGCGATGAGGGACGGCCCGTCGAGCCGCCGGACTGACCGCCACGCATCGCCGATCGTTGCCTCTGGCCCCGAAGCTGACCGAGGAGCTCGCGGGTGCTGCTACAGGGTTTCAGCGCGGGAATTAGCCCGCAAATCCACCACCTGAGGCAGCAGAGGTCCTTCCCCCAGCCCGGCGAGGCCGTGTTGCTGGAGGAAAGCCAACATGCCGTGCTCGAGGTGATCCCCGAGCCGGACGAGCCGGCGCGCGAGTTCCAGGTCACGCGACGTGCCTCGCTGAGGATGATCGATTCGCTCGAGCGCTGCCATCAACTGTCCACAAGTGGCGTGCGTGCCCAGGGGCGGATGACCGGCCCGGACGTTCGCGATGAGAGCGAGGGCGAAGGCTTCCGGGGTGATGGTTCGATTCCATTGCAGATTCTCGACGTCGACGCCGACGACGCTGCCGGCCAGATCCGCGGCCAGGAAGCGCATCAATGCGACCGTAGGCCCGTTCCACCAGGCGATCTGCCACATTTTCGTGGGGTCGTCGGACACGGGACACCAGCGTGAGCCGACCGGTACGCCGGATGCGACGGTCAACTGGTGAGCGAACCGGGCGACGAATCGGCCGTCACGCCGTAGGTGGTCGAGACGGTAGGGCGTTGTGCTCATCGAGGAGCTCCAACCAAAGAATCCGCGAACCAGGCAAAGCCACGTGTTGGACCTCGTGCTCGCGGTGAATTGCAGGCTACGCGCACGCGTCGTGCGGTTCAACCCGGCCTTGGTTCATCCCTGCGTGAGTGAGATGAGGCGTCTCGCGATCTCGCGGAGCTTCACGTTGCTGTCCTGGGACAATCTGGTCAGGAAGGCGAAGGCGCGGTCGTCGCTCAGCTGGTATCGCTCCATCACGATGCCGACCGCCGTACCGATCATGGTCCGCGTCCGTACCGCTTCACGCAGATTCCCGATCTCGCGGGCGTAGTCGATCGCCGTTGCGGCCTGATGCCGGAACAGCTCGCCCAGGGCTCCCAGATCGCTGAAGGCGCCGACGTGCTCGGAGTACAGATTGAGAGCGCCGCGCGCCTTCGGAGCGTCGAAGAGGCGGATGCCGGCCTGGGCTCGCAGGCCCGCGGCGACCGCGCTGGCGGCGTACCGGGGAAACCGGTCGTCCCGGGCCAGATCAGGCGATGCGACATGAACGGCGTCCGCAGCCGCTTCGTAGCAAGGACCTTCCCGGAGTTCGTACTGCGCTGCGTCGACGCCCCACAACAGGTCGTCCGTCGGCGCGACGGTCTCGAGCCGGCCGTCGGCGTGCAGGACCGTGATACTCGCGTAGTCCGTCTCGGGCAGCGCCTCGACCGCGGCAGTCGTGATCCGGCTGAGCGTGTGGTCGAGGTCGCCGGGCGTCAGCGTCTCCATCAGATGCTGCGCCACGGCCAGCAATCGGTCCTCGTTCACAATTCCGCCGGTACCCGATCACCGCGCCGGCACACCACTCGCACCGAGGTGACCTCCGGCGCGGGGTCGGGTGGGCTGAACTCCGGCCCACCCGACCCTGCAACGTTCCGGCTGTGGCTGATCAACTCGAGGAGCCCGCCTGCCGGACGTTGTCTGCCGAATCCTTCGCACCGTCCGCGACCTGCTGAGCGGCCGAACGCCCCTCGGCGGCCACATCGGTCGCTGCCTCGGATGCGGACTGATTGACGCTGTCGACAGACTCCTGCGCGGGTTCTCGGAGGTTGTCCTTCACCTCTTGAACCACCTGAGCGGCTTCTTCCTTCACCGGACCAGCAGCCTCCATCGCCTTGTCCTTGGATGCCTGGGCCATATCGCGTTCCCGCGTCGAGGCGGGAATCGCAGTAGCTACGACCCACCCTGCCGCGAAGGCGATCAAGCCGGCGGCCAGCGGCGTACCGCGTGTCCGCGCCAGCGCTGCGTCCGGCGCCGACCCGACGGCGCCACCGACCTTGCTCCCCGCGTCCTGGACCGTGGACAGTGCCGAACCGGCGGTATCGGTCACGGATCCGCCGACGGAGTCCGCCGACCCCATCACGTGTTCCTTCAACCGGTGGACCCCAGCGCGGGCCCGCTCGACCCGCCGGCCGACGACGCGACCGGGACTGACCTTCTCCGTCAAGGCGTCCACGTCACGGCCCACCTCGCGGCGGGTCTGCTCGATGTTGCGTTTCAGCTCTTCCGGGTCTTCAGCCATTTCGCGTCCTCCTTGAGCGATTCGACCGTCTGGTCGGGTTTCGGGTTGACCTCCTGGAGCTCCTTGCGCCCCTTCGCCGCCAGTACGACGGCCACGACCGCCCAGACGACCGCGACGATCAGCGCAGCCCAGATGAGGTCCATTGCCTTGTCCAGGGCCCACATCGCCGTGAGGGAGACGAAGAGAGCCGTCATCCAGCCGGCGAAGGCGGCGCCGCCGAGCATGCCCGCTCCCTTGCCCGCCTTCTTCGCCTCGACCTGGAGCTCAGCCTTGGCCAGCGCCAGCTCCTGACGCGTCAGTTGGCCCAGATCGCTGGTCAGCTGGGAAACCAGCTCACCGACTGATTCGTCCACCGACAGCCGGTGCATACCGCTGCCCGGCGGTACATCGCCTACAGCCATCTCAGTGCTCCGATCCCGGCGGCGGGACGAGATACTCGTCGCCGGCCACGCCACCGACCGGCCGCTCCGGCAGGCCGACGCCGCTGGGCGAACCATTGCTCATCGGCGTCTCTGTGTGGGTCGGCATCGCTGTGCGTGCCGGAGTGCCGGCGTCGCTCCACGTGTTGCTCGACCCGTTACTGCTGCCCGCTGCCAGCGCGCGCGTGAGGCGGCCCGCGACGACACCCGCTCCCACGGCCACCAGCAGGAACGTGCCCGGCTTACGCCGCGCGAACCCGCGGACCTCGTCCAGCAGCTCCCCCGGCTCGCGCTGCTGCAAGAAGTCCGCGGCCTGATCCGTGAAGGACGCACCGTGACGTGCCAGCTGAGCCCCGAGTCCCGACTGACCGTGTTCGGCCATCCCCCGCAGCTCATCGCTCACCGAGCGAAGACCGGTGGTCGCGCGCTCCTTCTGCTGATTGAACTGTCCGGCCAGCTCGTCCCGGGTCTGACCAGCCAACCGCCGGGTCTGCTCGCGGATCTCCGACGTCATGTCCGACGCCTTCTCCTTGACCGTGCCCGCAACCTGGCCGACAGCCTCGGCCGAGGTCTCCTTCAAGTTCCCGGCCTCGCCCCGGGCCACTTCGGCCACACCCTCTGCCGGCGGACTCCCCGCATCCATCCGATGATTCGTCGTATGCGACATGTGACGCTCCTTCCAGGAGCATTGACTGACTGACGTCGCGAGGGACCGGCGTGCGCGATCCGCCGTACGAAATGCACGGCAGGGAAGAACTGAGAAGGTTGCCTGCTCAGGCCGAAGGGCGCAGCATCTCTGCCTCGCAACAAGGACTTACCGAAATGGCACTCTGTCGTACCACCAACGAAACTTGCCGTCCGGTACCCGCCACCAAACACACAACCAAACAGCTCACCGCCCGCGCCTGTGAAGTCGTCTGGCGGGGCGGTGACCGTTTGTGCGGGCGGTCCCTGCGCTGCTGGTCGGAACGCTGGGACCTGGGATTCATCGGCCTCTCGAGCGACCGATGGTCCTTACCGAGTGCGGTGCCCCGACTCTCAGGTGTTACACATGTTTGACCGCGTTCGGGCGTGTCAGAGGCCGATGAGGAAGAGGGTGCCGGCGGCGAGGAGGCCGAGTTCGACGAGGAGGACGAAGAGGCGGTCGCTGATGCGGCCGACGATCTTCTTGCCGGTCCAGGCGCCGAGCAGGGTCGCGGGGGTGAGCGCAACGCCGTACAGCAGGACCTGGCGGGTGAGCAGGTCGCCGGCGCCGTACGTCGCGATCTTGGTCAGGTGCATGGTCAGCGCGCTGGCGGCTTCGGTGCCGATGTAGGCAGCGCGGGTCAGGCCGTATGCCAGGAAGAACGGTGCGGTCAGCGGGCCGACTGATCCGAGCAGTGCCGAGCCGAGGCCGGACGCTGCGCCGACCGCGGCGAAGACGGGATCCGTGGGTTTGCGCGGATGGGGCTTGAGATGCCGCCAAAGCACCACGCCGATCAAGAACACACCGAGCAGTCGTTTCAGAGGCGCGAGGGGCGCGTGGGCGAGCAGGAGTCCGCCGGCGACGGCGCAGGGCACCGCGCCGAGGGAGAACCACCCGATCAGCGGCCAACGGAGGTCGTGCCGATTGAGCCACGCCCGGGAACCGTTGCTGGACAGCTGGGTCAGCGTCAGCATCGGCACCGCTACCCGCAGGCCGAACAGCGCCGTGAAGACCGGCAGCAAGAGGACTCCGCCGCCGAATCCGGCGACCGCTGACAACGCGGCGAGTCCGAACGCGGCCGCCGAGGCGATGAGCAAGGTCGGCAAGAAATCGGTCAGCATGTCTCAGGAGGCCGCCGGGAGCCCAGCGAGGCGGCGAACGGCCGCGAGCCCGTCCGGCGATCCTGGCCAGTGCCGATCGAGCGCAGCAGGTCCGGCCCGGTGCGTGACCGACCGGAGCGCGAACGCGACGATCACCGCGTCATCGGCGTACCCGATCACTGGGATGAAGTCCGGCACCAGGTCAAAGGGCATGGCAAGGTAGGCCAACAGCAACCAGAGCCGGATCCGCACCCCGCGGGGCAGCGTCCGGTCACCTGCCAATCGACGCAGGAGCCGCACAAGGTCCGGTAGGAGCCGAAGCGCGTCCCGGATCCGCAGCTCGTCAGGCCGGACGAACCAGAGCGCCACAATCAGCGCCATCCACAACAGCAAGACGCCTGCTGCTGCACCCACCACCACCGACCACCACGTCGTCACCCGGCCCATTGTGCCCGCAGGCGCTGGTCACGCCGGGTTGGCTGCCCGGTAGGTCTGGTCGTCGACTGGTTCGAGCCAGGTGGTGGGATCGCCGTCGGCTGCTTCGAGCATGGCTATGTGGCACATGAAGGTGTCCGTCGTACCGCCGTGCCAGTGCTCTTCGCCCGGTGGGGTCCAGACCGTGTCGCCGGCGCGCATGCGGATGACCTTGCCGTCGCGGGTGCCGACGAGGCCGACTCCTTCGGTCACGTGGAGGGTCTGGCCGACGGCGTGCGAGTGCCAGTTGGTACGGGCGCCGGGCGCGAAGCGGACCAGAGCCGCGGTGAGTCTCGATGGCTCCGTCGGGGTCTTGATCGAGGTGACATAGACGTCGCCGGTGAAGGTTTGTTCGGGTGCCTTGGATGTGTTGCGAACAGGTAGCAGTTCCATTGGTCGTTCCAATCGTCGGGTCAGTCTGAAGGTCGTGCGGTACGGCGTAGACCCGCCGTTACCCCGGCTGTGAGTCGACCACCCACTGCAGCCCCTGGATACCTCCGCCCAGCTCGGTCCGGATCCGCGGGAACGCCACGTTCACGATGACCGCATCCACTGTCACCAGGAAGAACCCGAGCAGGGCAGTCAACAACGCCAAACACGGCCGTCCGCCGACGGAGGCCGCTTCCGGCTCGCGGGTTGTCGCGGGTTCGCAGATTGTCACGGCATCCAGCGAACTGCACCCGCAGGAGTGGCAACAGGCCCGGCTGTTCCAGGTAACAACAGAACCCCCCTCGCAGCCACGCCTGCGTCGTACCGTGAAACGCGCAGCGGCGGCTCAGTCCTCGGCGGCGGCAGGCTGCAGGGCGGATGCGGCCGCCCAGGAGCCGAGGAGTTTCAAGGCCTCGGCGGTGGGTGATGAGGGCTCGGCGGCGTAGATGGTGAGCGTCAGTCCGGGATCGGAGATCATGTCGACGCTCTCGTAGGCGAGCTCGAGATTGCCTACGGCCTCGTGGTGGAACGACTTGGTACCCGCTCCGTGCAGGCGGACGTTGTGCGAGCCCCAGCGCTGCCGGAACTCCGGACAGCACGTAGACAGCTCGCCCACGAGGTCGTGCATCACCTTGTCATGGGGGTCACGGCCGGCCTCGGTGCGCAGGATCGAGACACAGGTGTCGGCGGCGGTGTCCCAGTCCGGGTAGAACCGGAGCGAGTCTTCGTCAAGGAAGGTGTAGCGGGCGAAGTTCGGCTGTCGGCTGGGCTCCCGTTCGTACAGCGACGAATGCATGGCCCGGCCGAGATGGTTCGCGGCGAGCAGGTCCATACGACCGTTGCGGACGATCGCGGGACCCTCGGTAATAGTGTCGAGGACCCACTGCAGGCTCGGGCGCGGTGTCCAGCGCTTCGAGGACCGACGCGGTCGGGCCAGCCTGCCGGTCCCACTCGCTGTCTGGGCGAGATGGAACAGGTGGATCCGCTCGGCATCGTCCAACTGAAGCGCACGGGCGATGGCGTCGAGCACGGAGGCGGAGACGCCGGCCAGGGATCCGCGCTCGAGCTTTGCGTAGTACTCGACGCTGACGCCGGCCAGGGCTGCCACCTCGGCACGGCGCAGACCGGGGACCCGACGGCGACCGACCTCGGGCAGGCCGGCGGCCCGCGGGGTCACCTTCGCCCGTCGGGTCGTGAGGAACTCTCGAACCTCGACGCGGTTGTCCATGACATCCACCGTACGGCGGTCATCGGCGCTGAGGGATGTACTGCTGGTACACCTCTCAGCAGTGACTCCCTCAGCGACGCTTCCGGCGGTTGTCTGGATACATACCTGTCCAACTCTTCTTGTGGAGTGTCTGATGCGTGGAGTTGTCATGCACGCCCCCGGCGATGTTCGCGTCGAGGACGTTGCCGAGCCGCGGATCCTGAAGCCGACCGACGCGATCATCCGATTGTCGGCGACCTGCATCTGCGGGTCCGACCTGTGGCCCTACCGGGGCGCCGACGAGATCACCGAGCCGCTGCATATGGGCCACGAGTACGCCGGCATCGTCGAGGAGGTCGGGTCGGAGGTCGACTCGATCCGACCGGGGCAGTTCGTGATCGGTTCGTTCTTTGCCTCCGACAACACCTGCGAGATCTGCCGGGCGGGCTACCAATCCTCCTGTGTGCATCGCGAGATGCTCGGTACCAGCGGCGCCGCGCAAGCCCAGCGGATGCGGGTCCCGCTGGCCGATGGAACCTTGGTCGCGACACCCGGCGTACCCAGCGATGATCTCGTTCCCAGCCTCCTGGCCGCCTCCGACGTCCTTGGCACAGGCTGGTTCGGTGCGGTCGCAGCCGAAGCCGCTCCCGGCAAGACCGTCGCGGTCGTCGGTGACGGCGCGGTCGGCCTCCTCGCCGTACTGTCCGCCAAGCAACTCGGCGCGGAGCGCATCATCGCGATGAGCCGCCACGAGTCGCGACAGAAGCTCGCGCTCGACTTCGGCGCAACCGACATTGTCACCGAACGAGGCGACGCCGGAGCGGCCCGGATCAAGGAGCTCACCGACGGACTCGGCGCGCATTCGGTCGTCGAAGCGGTAGGGACGCAGGAATCGATGATGCAGGCAATCAACGCGACCCGTCCCGGGGGTCATGTCGGGTTTGTCGGCGTACTGCATGACGTCGTATTGCGGGGCGACGACATCTTCATGACCCATGTCCACGTCCACGGCGGACCTGCCCCGGTACGGCGTTTCCTGCCGGAGCTGATCGACCTGATCTGGACCGGTCAGATCGACCCGGGCAAGGTCTTCGACCTCGAACTGCCGCTCGACCAGGCAGCTGACGGCTACCGCGCCATGGACGAACGCCGCGCCATCAAGGTCCTCCTCCGCCCATGACCGATCTGTCCCTCGACCGCACCGACACGGGGGCGCCGGTACGCGCTGCAGCGCTCAGCACGGGTGTCGTGGCCACGGTGGTCTTCATCACCGCGATCGCCCCGCTGGCCACCGACATGTACGTGTCGGCGTTCCCGCAGGTCGCCCACGATCTGTCCACCGGCGCGACCCAGGTCCAACTGACCCTGACGACGTTCTTCGCCGGTATGGGCCTCGGGCAACTGATCGGCGGACCGATCTCCGACCAGCGGGGCAGGCGTCGCCTGCTCCTGCTGTCGCTCGTCGTGATGACGGCAGCGTCCGTCGCCTGCGCTGTCGCGCCTTCCATCGCGGTGATGACGATTGCCCGGCTGCTGCAGGGCTTCGGCGGCGGCTGGGCGATGGTGATCGGTCGCGCCATCATCGTCGACCTCGCCACCGGGGCACGGCTCGTCCGCGTGCTCAACGCCATCGCCGCAGTCGGCGGCATCGCCCCGATCGTCGGCCCACTCCTCGGTGCCGTGATCCTGCAGCTGTCCCATTGGCGCGTGTCGTTCTGGACGGTCGCGGTCCTGGGCACAGCGATGATGGTCGCCGTACTCCTCGCTGTTCCCGAATCTCTACCGCCTGATCGACGCCACAGCGGCGGCCTCCACGCTCTCGCCGTCGCCGCGCGGCAGGTCCTGGGCCAGCGCCGGTACGTCGGCTACCTGGTCGTCACCGGCTCGGCGATGGGCGCCCTGTTCGCGTACGTCGCCGCCTCAGCCTTCGTCCTCCAGTCGATGAACGGTATGACGCCGGTCGCCTACTCGATCGACTTCGCCGCGAACGCCGCCGGGATGACACTGGCAGCACTGGTCGCCGCCCGGCTGGCCGGGCGGGTCTCGACCCGGAAGGTCATTCTGGCCGGTCAGGTCGCCGCCTTCGCCGCAGGGATCGCGATGCTTGTCGGAGCTGTCGCGTTCGGCACGACACGCCTGCTCGCGATCAGCTCGTTCTTCGTCCTGATGACCGCACAAGGCCTGATCATCCCGAACGCCGGCGCTCTCGCCTCGGCCGAGGTGCCCGATCACCCCGGCACCGGATCGGCGCTGCTCGGCTGCGTGCAGTGGATCGCCGCCGGAGTCATCCCACCGATCGCCGGCCTGGGCGGCGCCACGACAGCAGTCCCGATGGCAGTCATCCTGGTCGCCGGAGCACTCACCTCCATGTTCGGACTGCTCGTCCTGGCGCGGGCTCTCCCTCACGCTGGTAGTCCGCCGCACCAGCAGGCCCCGTCCTGAGACGCAACCCGAGTGGTCAGCTGGTGGGTTTTCCCAGTGCTGCTCGCGAGCGGGGAGAGCTGGCAGTTTCCGGGTCGGGCGATTTGTCTTGCTGGTCGAGTTTGCGACGGTAGAAGTCGTAGGCGGCCTGCTTGCTCATGCCCAAGGCGGCGCCGACCTCGCTCCAGCTGGAGCCTTCTTCGCGGGCTTGGCGCATCATGTGCCACCGCGCCCCGGTGAGCAGCTCGACCACCCGTCGGCTTGCCCGCAGGGCCTCCAGCCCGGTCACGCCGGGCAGGTCGGCCAGCGCCTTCACCAGAACTGCCACCGGATGGCCCGCTTCCCGCTGCTGCTCGATCCCGCGTTCGTAGAGCTCTCGCTGATCGCTGATTCGCAGCACTTCGAGCAGCTCTTCCAGGCTCCTGACATCGGCCGGCTCCGAAGTTGCTGCCGTGTCATCACCCATCACGTCAAGGTAGCTTGACGTCAGCGTCCACGTCAAGCTACCTTGACGCCATGGGCCAACTCCCCTCATCCGACCCGCACCAGGACAGCGCGGCTGCTCCGATCGCCGCCGTACGGCTAGGGCCAGGACAGTTCTTGCTCGCCGTCGACGACCTGCGGCACGGCACCGCGTTCTCGATCGACGATCGCACCTTCACGGTCGTCTCCGAGCCGTGTGCGCTGACGAAGCTGAACTACCTGGTGACCGTTCGCGAGACCGCCGGGCCGGACCGCGGCCGGCAGTTACGCGTGCAGGTGCGGCTCGGTCGGCAATCGCGCGGCTCGGTCAGGAGCCGGCCTGGAGCAGCCCCCGGCACGACCCGGGCCGGAACCCCCGCCGAGAGGTCGCGGACACACGCCCGGAGGAGCCTGGTATGAGCATCATCGATCTGGCCGGCAGTGCGGGGGCGGAGCAATTCGCCCAACTCGCCCTCGACCTGCACGACTCCGGCGGGGTCGACGAGACCGTGCAGGCAGTCGTCGACTTCGCATTGCAGGCCCTGGCCTGTTCGCATGCCGGTGTCGCGCTGATCGTCGGCGGTGGCAGGCTGGAGATTCCGGCGACCACCGACCCGGTGGTCGCCGAGATCTACGCATTGCAGATCGGCGGCGGTACAGGTCCGCTGGCGGTGTCGATGCGAGAGCACACGATCGTTCGGGTCCGCGACACCACCACGGACGACCGCTGGCCGGAGTGGGCCGGCAAGGTCCTCGAGCTCGGCGTACGCAGCGTCCTGGACGTCCCGCTGGTCACCACCGCGGCCGGCACCGTCGGGGTGCTCGGTCTCTACAGCACGCGGCCGGACGCCTTCGGTGCCGACGAAGAAGCCATCGCCCACATCCTCGCCCGCCACGCCTCAGTCGCCGTCGCCAGCGCACGCCATGAAGTCAACCTCGCCCAGGCCGTCGACGCCCGCAAACTCGTCGGCCAGGCGATGGGCATCCTGATGGAGCGCTACAACCTCGACGGCGACAGGGCGTTCGAAGTACTGCGCCGGTATTCCCAGGACACCAACACCAAGCTGCGCGACGTCGCCCAGCAGCTGATCGAAACCCGGAAATTGCCCCACTGATCCTCGCTGTCAGCGCTTGGCGAGTGCAGTGAGAAGCATTTCCAGGGCGGCCAGGGTGGCGTGTTCGACGACCTCGGACGGGTCGCCCTCAAACCTGTGCTGATCCACGACCTCGCCGTCGGACGAGCTGAGCGCGACATAGACGGTCCCGGGCCGGTGACCCTCCTCGGGATCCGGTCCGCCCACTCCGGTGACTGCGACGACAACGTCTGCGCCGAGCAGATCAGCGCAGCCTTTGGCCATCTGTACGGCGCAGCGCGCGTTCACCACTGGTCCGGGATCGACGTTCAGCACGCGGAACTTGGTCTCGGCCGCATACGCGACGACCCCACCGGCGAACCAGACACTCGAATCCGCAGCGGCGCCGAGCTGTGCGGCGATCGCCCCGCTGGTCAGCGATTCCGCAACGGCAACGCTCAGCCCGTGCGCAAGCGCCGTACCACCGATGCGCTCCGCGATCTCGCCGGCGATGCCGGCGCGGTCCCCGTCAGTCATGTCCCCAGTCATGTCTCCTCACCCGGCCTCGCGGTCGGGTGAGGAGATGGTTGCCGGCTCAGAGGTCGGCTTCGCTCTCGACCTTCTTCTTCAGCTGATCTTTGGACAGCCCCGCCGTACCGGAAATGTCCGCGTTCTTCGCCTGCTGGACGAGTTGCTCGCGCGTCATGTCGCCCGGCTGTTCACCGAGGTGTTGCTTGCGGCTCGCGGCGAACGCCTCGCCGAGCTGCGCGCGCCGTTCGTCGGACAGGTTCGACCGCATCCCCGGCAGCACCTTGGTCTCCTCCTCCTCGACGTGGTGGGACACAGCGTCGATGAGGTTCTGCAGAGCCTTGTCGAACGCCTCCGAGGTCGGGTCGGTCTCGGCGAGCTTGGCCAGGAGCTGGTCGGCCTCGATGTGCTCCTGCTGGCTGTGCGAGACCTCGTCCTTCTCACCGGCTTCCTCGGCCGCAACGGGATAGACCTCCGCCTCCTCCGCCCGACTGTGAGCGGTGAGCAGGGTGGTGAGCACCGGCAACAGGTTCGGTCGCTTCTCCGGGTTGTCCTTCAACTCGTCGAACAAGCGCTCGACCTCACGGTGGTCCTGCATGATCAGGTCGACAACATCCGCAGCCATATTGAGTCCTCCCGAATCGAATTGCCTTGATTCGCCGGTACCCCGGAGCATGCAATTGTTGCCTCGGGCGTCAAAGTCGTCGCATGCGCGCAGTGGTCAGCTCGAGAGAGCCCGGTCAGCCCTCGACACCGGTCGCGTCGTGTGACGTGCCGACCGGCTTGCTCTCCGGGGATCCGCGCTCGCGCAGATAGATGCTCAGCACGGCCATCGATCCGACCGCGAGGAACTCCGACTGCCAGTTCTGCAGACTTCGGCTCCAGAAGTCGGCCGAGCCGACATACGACAGCCACGACACCGGATCCTGAAGCTGCCTCAACTGGTCCTCGTTGAACGTCGACCAGCCCGCGACCGACTGCACCAGCCAGCAGGCGAGGAACACCGAACCCATCACCAGACCGAGCGACGAGGAGAACAGCTTGGTCCGCCAGCCGCCGACTCGCGCCCACCGCGGCGAATCAGGGCCGGCGTAGGCACCGACCTTCTGCTCCTCGTCGGACTCCCGCCCCGCGTTGTCCAGCGGCTTCGATTCCGGTGAGCCGCGTTGCACCAACCAGACGGTCAGGACGATGTAGAGCAGGAACTGCAGGTACTCGCTCTGCCAGTTCTCGGTCACGTCCACGGCGAAGTCGGCCGACGTGACATAACGGCCGAACGAGACCGTCGCCAGGCCGTCGGTGATCTGCTGATTGTTGTACTCCGCCAGGCCGGCGAAAGCCTGTCCGATCAGCGCCGCGAGGAAGAGCCCTCCGAAGACAAGGCTGAGCGAGTTGGTGCGCACGAAGCCCCGGACCCGGCTCATCGCTGCATCAGCCCCAGGGTGAAGAAGTAGGCCAGACCGAGGACGATCACGGCCAGATAGACGATGAAGATCAAGCGCACCAGCCATCACCCCTTGACCTTGCAGTCGTACGGCAGCTGCCCCTGCGCAGTACACGCGGCCGCCACGATCTTCCAGCCGTCATCGAAGTCGGCGAGGAAAGCCGTGTCCCGACCGGTCCGCGCTTGGGCCTCCGTGCCGTACTGCCGCAGCTCGACCACCGTGCCACCGGCGGGGATGTCTTCATCGAGGATTGCCGAGGCGCACCGCGCCTGCGACGACTGCTCGACCTCATGCACGGTCTGCGGCGCCAGCAAGTCGCAGGCGGCAGCTCCGTCGTTGCGCTGGATCGCCTGATAGAACTGCTCCGCCACGCTCGACGAGGCAGCAGGCAACCGCGCTCCACAGGAGCTGACCGCGAGCACAATCGTGCCTAGTACTACGCAACCGGCCGACCATCTCATGCCCAGCAGGTACCCAAAGTCATCCCCGTGGGCCCGAGCCCGGTGAGCGGCGAAGGGCCCAGCAGCGCGTGTGGGGTTGCGCCGAGCCTGGGCCCTCCGGGGAAGACCAGCCTATGGCGGTACAGTCCCCCTCGACACCCCTGACACTCCAAAGCGTAAAGTGATCGTCACAAGGAGTAGGTGGGGCCCAACGGCCGGGTCGAGGCGTGGTCAGTGCGGCAGTTTGCGAGTCTCGATCAGTTGCTGTGCCACGTCGCGCAGCTTGGTATTGGTGTCTTGGGAATAGCGTTTGAGCACCTCGAAGGCGCGGGCTTCGTCGAGCTGGTAGCGCTCCATCAGGATGCCCATGGCCTGTCCGACCAGTTTGCGGGCGTCGATCGCCAGCGCCAGAGTTTCCTCCTTGCGGGCGGTGGCGACCGCAACCGAGGCGTGCCTCGCCAAGATCTGGGCGATCGCCTGGTCATCGGCATCGAACGCATCCGGTTTCACGCTGTACAGACCCAATACCCCCACGGTTCCAGCCGCGGTGGTGAGCGGCACGTCGAGAACACTCCGCACGCCCAGCGAGCGCACCTTCGAGGCCCAGTCGGGCCAGCGGTCGTCGAGCTCGGTGTCGCGGACCAAGACGGTCGTGTGCTCGCGCATCGACACCACCAACGGACCCTCCCGCCCCGCCATCAGCCACAGGAAGATCTCTTCCACCACCGGGTCCGTGGCCGCCGGAACCTCGGGCTTACCTGCGCGGGACAAGGCGACGCCTGCGTGGGAACAGCGCAGGGCCTGCAGCGCGAAGTCGACCACCGCCTGCACGGTCTCCTCGACCCCGCCGGAGTCGTGCAGACTCACCGCGAGCTGCGCGAACAGGTCCGCTCGCTCGGCCGCGGTGAGCTCGACCCGCGGCTGGTCAGGCCGGCGGTGCGCGCCGCCAGACGGTTCGTCCATGCGGCAATAATGCCAGGATCGGCAGGGGGACCCGCAGCAACGCCACCGGCTCCAACGCGTTCAGGGAGCGACGATCAGCGCCTGGGGCGCGGCCTGTTTGATGCGGGTGTTGAGCCAGGTGAGCTGCTGACTCGTCTCGGCCTGGCAGGCGGACGCCGTTTGGAGCAGATCAGGGTCCCGAAGGCCCTGGGCGGCCTGGGCGATGACGGTCCACGTGACGTCGACGAACGACCCGAGTGCGTACAGGTCCTGGAGATCGCGCAGCAGCCCGACACCGCCCGAGCGCGCGCCGCCGAACTCCGCGGCCTTGAGACGCTCCGGCTCGTTGTCCGCGTCCTCGCCGTACCGGTCGACAGCTGCTTGCAATTGCTCCACATGCGCACGCGACTTGCCGGCGAGCAGCTCGCACAGTTGCACGACGTCCGGCTCGTCGCCGTGTCCCTGCCCGATCTGGTCGAAGGCGTCGGCCAAGGCACCTTCCGCGTGCCGCAACAGTCCGAGGTACGTCGAGACATGCATCAGCGCTTCACCTTCCGTACTCGGACCGCGGCCACTTTGAAAAGCGGCTGCTTCGACACCGGATCCCACTCGGTGATCGTGACTTCGTTCGCGGCCGTCGGCGGTCCGTCCGCGTTGTCCCAGTAGCCGAAGTGGAACGGCAGGAACAAGACGCCAGGACGCAGCGTACCGACCCGGCACTCGGCCTCGACGCGGCCGCGGGCCGACTCGACCACCACCGTCTCTCCCGCCGCCACCTGCAGCTCGGCAGCGTCTTGCTCGGAGAGCTCGACCCACATCCGCGGCTCGGCGCGGCGCAGCCGCGGCGATCGCCCGGTCTTCGTCCGCGTGTGGAAGTGGTACGGCGACCGCCCGGTCGTGCCGATCAGCGGGAACTCGGCCGAGGTCGTCTCCGGCGGCGGTCTGAAGTCCGCCGCTTTGAGGAAGGCTTTGCCTCCCGGCTGCTGTGCCTTGTACTTCTCGGGCGTCGTCGAGCCACCGGTGGTGAGGTCGTGCCCGAAGTCCTCGCAGACCGCCGGATCGGTCGGGAACACCGCATCCGCGTACAGCCGGTCGGTGCCCTCGGGCTGATCAGCCGTGCACGGCCATGGGATCCCGCTCTCGCCGCGAAGGGCGTCGTACGTCAGACCGCTGTAGTCACATGGCCTGCCGCGGCTGCATTCCTTCCAGGCGTCGAACGCGCCCTCCGGTGTCTTCCAGCCGATCAGACGATGCCCGTCCCGGTCGCGGAAGTCCATCCGCTCGGCGTAATCGAGGAAGATCTCGAGGTCGCTCCGCGCTTCTCCCGGCGGGGCAACGGCCTGCTCGGACAGATGGACGGTCCGGCTCGCGTTCGTGAACGTGCCCTGCTTCTCGCCCCACAGCGCGGCCGGCAGGACCACATCGGCGTACGCCGCCGTCTCGGTGAAGAAGCCGTCCTGGACCACGAGGAACAGCTCCTGCTTGCCAAGGATCTCCCGGATCCGGCCGAGCGCGGGCAACGAGACGGCCGGGTTGGTGGCGGAGATCCAGAGGAAGTCGATCGAGCCTTGTTCGACGTACCGCCACAGCTGCATCGCATGCGTCGGCGGCGCCCAGTGCGGGATCACCTGCCGGTCGACGTTCCACAGCTGAGCCAGCTCGTCGATGTGGTCGGGGTTCGCCCAGTTCCGGAAACCGGGCAAATCGCCGTCCGCACCGCACTCCCGGGTGTTCTCGGCGGTCGGCTGACCGTTCATCTGCAGGACCCCGCAGCCCGGCTTGCCGATCATGCCGCGGAGCAGGTGCAGATTGTTGACCTGGCACGAGGCCGCGGTCGCCTGATGCGACTGGTAGAAGCCCTGCAGCACGGTGGACAGGACCCGCTCGCTGGTGCCGAAGATCTCGGCCGCGCGGCGCAGATCGGGCGCGGGTACCTCGCAGATCTCGGCGACCTTCACCGGTGTGTACGGCTCGACGGTTTGCGCGAGGTCGTCGTACCCGAGGGTGTGTTCATCGACCCAGGCGCGGTCGATCCAGTCGTGAGCAATGAGCTCGTGGATCAGGCCATTCATCAGGGCCTGGTTCGTCCCCGGGAGCGGTCGCAGGTGTACGCCACCGGTGCGTACCGCGGTCTCGGCGACCGCCGTCATCCGCGGGTCGACGGCAACAACCGCAGGGGTGTCGGCGCCCTCGATCCGGTCGAGGACGCGGGACCAGAGCACGGTCTGCGTAGCAGCCATGTTGTGGCCGAACAGGAAGAGCGCGTCACAGGCCTCGATGTCGTTGTAGCTTCCCGGCTGACCGTCCGAGCCGAACGTCTCCTTCAGTGACGCGGCCGCCGTCGCCGTGCAGAGCCGGGTGTTGCCGTCCATGTGCGGCGTACCGAGACCGGCTTTCCCGATCACGGCGAGCGTGTAGTACTCCTCGAGAAAGAGCTGGCCGCTGGTGTAGAAGCCATGCTGCAGCGGTTGACGACGCTTCGACTCGGCAACGATCCGGTCCATCGCGGCGTCCCAGCTCGCCTCGACCAGCGTGCCGTTCTGTCGTACCAGCGGACGGGTCAAACGGTCCTGATCGCTCCACTGCCACGAGGCGTACAACCCCTTCGGGCCGAGCCGGCCGTGGTTGATACGGTCCCCTGCTCGTCCGCGGACGCCGACCATTCGCCCGTCCTTGACCGCGATGTCGCAGGCACAGCCGTTGCTGCACAGCACACACGCCGACTGCACCCAGCGGTCCACCTCGTCCTCGGCCACCGCGAGCTCCTGATCGACCCGCACGGGCCACTCGGTGTCCCGGCCGTGCGGCGTCCGCGGCCCCCAAACATCCTGAACACGATCAGCCATGCCGCGCCGGTACCCCGGGTTTACGCCTTGATTCAGGGCTGGAGCAGGACCTTCACCGCGCCGTCGGCCTTCTGCTGGAACATCTGGTACGCCGCGGCGCCGTCCGACAGCGGCAGGTGGTGGGTCGCGAAACTGTCGACTCCCAACGGATCGTCGTCGGTCAGGAGCGGAAGGATCTGGCCACTCCACCGGCGGACGTTCGCCTGCCCCATCCGGAACTGGATCTGCTTGTCGAACATCGTCAGCATCGGCAACGGATCCGCGGCTCCGCCGTACACACCGACCAGCGAGATCGTGCCGCCGCGACGAACGACGTCCACGGCGAGCAGTAGCGCCGCGAGCCGATCAACGCCGGCCTTCTGCATGAACGTTCGCTGGACCGTGTCCGGCAGCAGACCGGCGACCTGCTGCGTGATCCGCGCGACGGGCGAGCCGTGGGCCTCCATCCCCACCGCGTCGATCACCGAGTCCGGACCGCGCCCGGCAGTCCGGTCGCGGATCGTGTCGGCGACGTCGGCGGCGTACTCGACGGTCTCGACCCCGTTGTTCCGGGCGCGTTCCAGCCGCTCCGGAACGAGGTCGACGGCGATCACGCGATGACCGCGGTGCTTCGCGATCCGGCTCGCCATGTCACCGATCGGGCCCAGACCGAGGACGACGACCGTGCCACCGTCCGGGATCCCGGCGTACTCGACCGCCTGCCAGGCCGTCGGAAGCACATCGGAGAGATAGACGAAGCGGTCGTCCGGCGGGCCGTCCGGCACCTTGATCGGTCCGTACTGCGCTTGCGGCACGCGCAGGTACTCCGCCTGGCCGCCCGGGACCTGCCCGTACAGCTTGGTGTAGCCGAACAGCGCGGCGCCCATCCCCTGCTCGCGAACCTGCGTCGTCTCGCACTGCGTCTGCAGACCTTGGTCGCACATGAAGCAGGACCCGCAGGCGATCTGGAACGGTATAACGACCCGGTCGCCCGGACTCAATCCGGGAACCTCGGACCCCGTCTCCTCGACCACCCCGATCACCTCGTGGCCGAGCACATCACCGGCGTCCAGGAACGGGCCCATCACCTCGTACAGATGCAGGTCCGAGCCACAGATCCCCGAGGAGGTCACCCGCACGATCGCATCGGTCGGGTCCTGGATGCGCGGATCCGGCACCTCGCCGTACTCGATCTTTCGCTTGCCTTGCCACGTCAGCGCTTTCATCGAATCTCAATTTCCCTGTCCATCGGCCGACCTCAGTGCGGGGCCAAGGTCGGAGCGGAAGAAGTCGAAGAAGCCATCCATGTCCGGTCCCGCGTTGATGAGCGCCAGGTGGTCATAGCCGGCATCGGCGTACTGCGTTGCGACCTCGAGGTGCCGCCGTACGTCGGGACCGCAGCCGAACTGGTCGCGCATGTGCTCGGCCGTGACGAGTTCCGTCGCCGCGTCGAAGTTCACCGGATTGGGCAGCTCGGACTGCACAGGCCAGCCGGTCACCCCGAACCGGAACAAGCGACGCGCCGACTCTGCGGCCTCGTCAACCGACGGCGCCCAGGCCAACGGCACCTCGGCGTACCGCGGGCCGCTGCCACCAGCCTTCACGAACTCGTCGATCAGGTCCGGCCGTGGCTCTGTGACGAACAACGCGTCGCCCAGCTCGCCTGCTAACCGGGCTGCCTCGGTCCCACCGGCGGCTATTGCGATCCGCGGCAGCTCGTCCGGCAGATCGAAGACTTTCGCGTCCTCGAGTCGAAGATGCTTGCCGTCGTACGACTGGTAGCCGCCGCTCCACAGCAAGCGGATGATCTCGAGCGCTTCGCGGAGCATCTCGTGCCGGGTCGTCGCCGCGGGCCAGCCCTGTCCGACGATGTGCTCGTTCAGCCGCTCACCGGCGCCGACCCCGAGCGTGAACCGCCCGTCCGACAGCAGCGCTGTCGTGGCCGCGGCCTGCGCAACGATGGCCGGGTGATAGCGAATGAACGGACACGTCACGCCGGTCGCCAGCTCGAGCCGCGAGGTCCGCGCGGCGATCGCGGCGAGCATCGAGAAGGCGAAACCTGAATGCTCGTGCTCACTGACCCATGGGTGGAAATGATCGCTCACCTCCACGAAGTCGAATCCGGCCTCCTCCGCCTTGACCGCCTGCGCGACGATCTCGGTCGGCGAGTAGGCCTCGGCGATCAGCTTGAAGCCGATACGCATCGACACACCTCCTGGTGGCTGTCGGCAACGGACAGTGCCCCGGTGCCCTCCGCATCTCGTGCGAAACGACGGCGATGTGTAACTGTTGAGAGCCGGGGCACCGCACACAGTAAGGAGCATTGGTCCACTCGAGGGGCTGGTGATCCCAGGTCTCTGCGTTCTGACCAGTAGCGCAGGGACCGTTCAGACAGACCTGTGTCAGAGCGGGTACCGGGACGTCGTGACGCTCAGCGGACTGTTTACCGGCACTGTCGCTGGGACGGTGGGGCTGGAAGAAGAGCTGTTGCTGGTCCGCCGGGGGAATTGGCTCCCGGCGGACGTCGCCTCGGTGGTTGCCGAGATCGGGGACCCGCGGGTGAAGCCGGAGCTTCCGGCTTGTCAGCTAGAGATCGCGACCTCGGTCCACAAGAACGCGCTGGACGCCGTCGAGGAGCTGCGTGCGTGCCGGGCGATGGTTGCTGCCGCCTGTGGTCCTGAGTTGGCGGCGATCGCGGCCCCGGTTCATCCGTTGGTCGACGGTCCTGTCGCGCTGTCGCGGACCGATCGGGCGGCCGGGCTCGGAGCCCGCTATCGCGAGGTCGTGGGCCGGCAGCTCGTATCTTCGTTGCAGGTCCATCTCGCGTTCGGCGACGCCGCCTGCACGCTGGGCGTCTATCACGCTCTCCGGAACCTGCTACCCGAGTTGGCCGCGCTGGCCGGTGCGGCGCCGTTCGCTGCGGGACGGGATACCGGCTTGTGCTCCGTACGGCCGGTGATCGCTGCGCAGTTGCCCCGCCAAGGTGTGCCGCCGGCCATCAGCTCGTGGGAGCAGTACGCGGACGATCTCGCCTGGGCGGTCCGAGGGGGCGCCTTCGCGGACGCTTCGGAGTGGTGGTGGGAGCTGCGACCGCACATGCGCTACGGCACGCTCGAGCTGCGGGTCCTCGACGTACAGGCGACTGTGGATCGGACCAGCGCACTCGTTCGGTTCGTGCATGCGCTCGGGGCCGGTCTTGCCGACCTGCATTGCCGCGGTGAGCTGCCGCCGCCGGCGCCGACCTGGAGGATTGCGGAGAACCGTTGGTCCGCCCTACGAGACGGCGTCCGCGGCGACTTGCTCGACCTGCACACCGGCGTACGACGGTCTACCCGCGGCTGTCTGCAGACGCTGATCGATATCGCGGAACCCTATGCTCCGGGCGGATTGGATGACGCGCGGACGCTGGTGGACAACCCGCCGGTCGAGCATCTTCGAGCGCTCGGCCCCGACCGCGTCGTGCCCTGGCTGGCAGAGGTGTTCAGCGGCGTTTGATCGGGAGTGTGTGGGTGCCGTCGCAGAACGGCGGGATGCCGGTCCGTCCGCAGCGGCACAACGCGACGGTACGCCGGGACGCCGGGATGGGTTCCCCGTCCTCGTCCACGAGCTGAAAGTCACCGCGGACCAGCAGCGGGCCGTCCGGGTAAGCACGAATCTCGTTCATGAAAACGCTGTACCCACAGGCGAATCCGGGCGGGTACCGGGATGCATGCAACTACCTTCCCCGCGTGGGCCGCTCAGCGCCTGGTTGACGAACCGGCTGACACAACGCGACCACGCAACGCTCACTTTTGAGATCGAACCACTCGATCGCCCGTACGACGACGAGGATCTGCAGCTCGCACTGTGGATCGCCTACGAGCTTCAGTACCGCGGTTTCGACGGCGTGGACCCCGACTGCCAGTGGGATCCCGACGTGATCGCGTTCCGGTCGAGGCTGGAGCGGCCCTGGAGCGACTGGCTCGAGGCGAACTGCCGGGTGATGCCGACCACGGAGCCCGTCCCGGTGCAGCTGAAGGCCTTGATTGCTTCCGACGACGGTCCGCGCTTGGCGCCGTACCTGCGTCGGCATGCCACCGAGGAGCAGTTCCGCGACTTCGTCCTCAACCGGTCCGTGTACCAGCTGAAGGAGGCCGACCCGCACAGCTTCGGCATCCCGCGGCTCGACGGCGCGGCCAAGGCGGCGCTGGTCGAGATCGAGGCCGACGAGTACGGCGGCGGCCGCCCCGAACGCATGCACTCCGAGCTGTTCCGTACGACGATGCGCTGGCTCGGCCTCGACGACAGCTACGGCTCGTACGTCGGCGTCGTACCCGCCGTGACGCTCGCCGTGTCGAACGTGATGTCGCTGTTCGCGATCCATCGACGCTGGACCGGCGCGCTCGTCGGCCACCTGGCCGCACTCGAGATGACCTCGACCCTGCCCAATCGCCAGTACGCCGCGGGAGCCTTCCGGCTGGGCGCCTCCGAGGACCAGGCGCGCTACTTCACCGAGCATGTGGAAGCCGACGCCGTCCACGAACAGATCGCCGCCTACGACCTGTGTGGCAACTACGTGCGACAACACCCCGATTCGACCGACGACGTACTCTTCGGCGCCAGTTGCTCACTCACGATCGACAACCTCTTCGCCCATCACCTACTCAGCAAGTGGAACCACCGCTCCGTCGACCAGTCACGATCAGCTCTCCGGGTCACACAGCACCCGGGTGTCGGCGGGCAGAC
Source organism: Kribbella pratensis (assembly GCF_004365355.1). Classification (GTDB taxonomy): domain Bacteria; phylum Actinomycetota; class Actinomycetes; order Propionibacteriales; family Kribbellaceae; genus Kribbella. The sequence goes on from NZ_SODP01000002.1 coordinate 70,501, forward strand.
TGAAGGATGACTCCGGCGCCGCGAAGGGCGGCCAAATGCGGCGCCGGCGCCGGTTGAACGGACGCACCCAGCTGTCTGGCGAGGTTGTAGGTGATTTCCGGACGGAGAGCGCCGCCGCCGGTGAGGAGTACGCCTCGATCGAGCGCATCAACGATTTGCGGACCGTAGTCGCCACGCAGGAGCTGGACGGTCGACTCGGCGATTTCCCGGACGAGCTGCGAGACCGGCAGATTGCGTCCTAGGTCGACGACTCCCAACGCCGTACTGCGGGCGCCACTCAGACAACCACCTGCCAGGAGCGCGACCTCGGTCAGCTCGGCGCCCACGTCGACGACCAGAAGCGGCTGTGCCAGGTCGGCACGGGCGCCCAGCGCGGCCGCCTTGACGCTGGTGATCGTCAGGACGGTCTCGGGGTCGAGGACTTCCAATACCGACAAGAGCTCGCCGCGGCTGACTTCGTCGCAGGCAACCGGGATCGTCGCCACGACAGTGGGTCGGCGGCGTCCGCCCACCCGAGAACACACGAGATCACCGAGCACGCCGGACACCGCACGCGGGTCGATGATCTTCCCACGGCGCACCGCCTTCCTCGCCGTACCAGAGGGCGCCGTCGGTACGTCGACGATCAGGCCGTGCTCCGGAGTCCAAGCCCTGGTCCGAGCACTCCCCACATCGACGGCGATCCCCACAGCAGTCCGGCCGGTCCAGTCACTCAACCGCCGCGACCCGAGGCTCGTCATTGGCTCGGCTCCTCGAGGTTTTGGCGGACATCACAGGGCCACTTGCTGACAGCGCACGCAGTAGCGCACGTAGGGCAAGATCTCCAGCCGTCCGACCGGGATCCGCTCCTCGCAGCGGTGACAGACGCCGTACGAGCCGTCGTGAACGCGATCCACAGCCGCATCGATCTCGGCCAGGACCATCCGGATCGCCGTGGTCTGTGCGGTGACGAGGTCCTTGTTCGCGTTGGGTTTGTCCGACTCCATCGCCGTCACCTGGGCGAGGCGGGTGTTCCGCTCATGCTGCAGCCGTTGCAGGATCTCGTGCCTGCGGCGCAGATCTGGCTGACCGCCCGAACCGCCGGTGCCGGCGGCCATCCGTGGTGTGTTCATGTCCACACCATGGCCGCTCCCGCACGGCTTTCCCATCGGGACCAGCACCCATCTTCGCCACCCATGCGCAGATGGGTGTCAGCACCGATCGACACCGCTACGGCAGGAGAGGATGCTGGCGGCGTGGCAGCAGACCCGGATCGGATCACGAGATAGTGGAGGCTGTTGATCGAGGAGAAGGGAGCGCGGCGGTGTCGTTGTTCTGGCGGATCTTCGCGCTGAACGCCGTCGTGCTCGGGGCGGCGACCGCGTTGCTGCTGTGGGCACCGGTGACGGTCTCGGTTCCCGTGCTGTTCACCGAGGCTGCCGTCCTGATCGGCGGCCTGGCGATCATGCTGGTCGCGAACGCCGCGCTGCTGCGGATCGGGCTCGCTCCGCTCGCGCGGCTGACCCGCCAGATGTCGACCGTCGATCTGCTCCGCCCCGGCCAGCGCCTCTCGGTGACCGGCCACGGCGGAGTGCCCGATCTGCTCCGCGCGTTCAACGACATGATCGGCCGGCTGGAGAGCGAGCGAGCCACCAGCGCGGCGCGAGCCTTGTCGGCGCAGGAGTCCGAACGTCGCCGGATCGCCAGGGAGCTCCATGACGAGGTCGGCCAGAGCCTGACCGCTGTGCTCCTGGATCTCAAGCGCGCAGCCGACCGCTCGGACGATCCTGCTCTGCGCGTCGAACTCGCACAGGCTCAGGAGACCACCCGATCCAGCCTGGACGAGGTACGCCGACTCGCCCACCGGCTGCGCCCCGGCGTACTGGAGGATCTGGGTCTGGTCAGTGCGCTCACCGCGCTGACGACCGAACTGTCGGATCACACCGGTCTGCTCGTACGCCGGCACTTCGAAGCCGGCCTTCCGAAGCTCGACGAGCAGACCGAGTTGGTCCTGTACCGGGTCGCGCAGGAGAGCCTGACGAACGTCGCCAGGCATGCCGACGCACAGCGCATCGATCTGTTTCTGACCGGCCGCGAAGGCTTCGTAGTACTGCGGATCCAGGACGACGGTCACGGGATCGGCCTTGCGCACGAGGGCGCCGGCCTTCGTGGGATGCGCGAACGTGCCCTGCTGATCGGAGCGACCCTCGAGCTCGCCACCGCGCCGACCGGCGGCGCAGAGGTCAGCCTGACAGTGCCCGTACACGGAAGCGACGCCTAACGTGCAGCCCACCAGAATCCTTCTCGCTGACGACCACGCGCTGGTACGCCGTGGCGTCCGGCTGATCCTGGACAGCGAGCCCGATCTGGAAGTCATCGCGGAGGCAGCTGACGGTAGCGAGGCGGTATCGCTGGCCGGCAGGCTGCCGGTCGATCTCGCGATCCTGGACATCGCGATGCCGCGAATGACCGGGCTCCAGGCTGCGCGGGAGCTGTCCGTCGTACGCCCGGACCTTCGGGTGCTGATGCTGACGATGTACGACAACGAGCAGTATTTCTTCCAGGCGCTCAAGGCCGGCGCGTCCGGGTACGTCCTCAAATCGGTCCTCGACCGCGACCTGGTGGAGGCCTGCCGGGCGACGATGCGGGGCGAGCCGTTCCTCTACGCCGGCGCCGTGACAGCCTTGGTGCGCACCTACCTGGACCGTGTCCGTCAGGGTGTCGACCTGCCGCAGCAGATCCTCACGGCACGCGAGGAGGAGGTGCTCAAACTGGTTGCCGAGGGCAACTCTTCGAAGGAGATCGCCGAAATCCTCACGATCAGCATCAAGACGGTCGAGCGCCACCGCTCGAACATGCTGCAGAAACTCGGCCTCCGCGACCGCCTGGACCTCACCCGCTACGCCATCCGCGCCGGCCTCCTCGAGCCCTGATGCACCGACTCCGCTCGGGTCGCGTTAGCAAGCGTCCAGGATTTCGGCGATCTCGCCGGCGGTTGTGCGGACGATGTGCGGTAGGCGGTTCCAGCGGGCGACCTGGGAGCCGAGCGCGATCTGGTCGAGCTCGTCGCGCGAGGTGGAGAACGGGACCTCGCTGTCGTATCGGCGCGAGTGCCATGCACCGTTGCGGTAGTAGGTCTCGATGAAGCCTTCGGGTCCGGCGGCCGATGGGTCGTGCGGCGCGATGGTACGGACTTTGCCGTCAGTCGGGGCGGAAACGGTCATGTCTGGCTACCTCCTTGCGTCGTTCGGCGGGCGAGATCGTCGTTCGCGGTAATCCGTCATCTGTCAGATGACGGGGAATTCTGTCATCGGTTGGATGACATCGTACAGCAGTTCGGCGAAGAACGCAGCGTCCGGACAGATGGCCGTGCCGGTTCGGGAATGGGTACCGGCGATCCATGTTCGAGGACTTCACTCTGGAGCAGTTCGACGTCGACGGCCAGCGCCTCCGGGTTCGGTACGGCGGCCGCGGGCCGGCCGTCGTACTGCTCCACGGCCACCCGCGGACGCACACGACCTGGTACGCCGTCGCGCCGGAGCTCGCAGCAGCCGGATTCACAGTCGTATGCCCGGACCTCCGCGGCTACGGCCAATCCGGGAAACCCGTCACCGACGCCGGCCACACGCCGTACTCCAAGCGCGCGATGGCCCGCGACATCGTCGGCCTGATGGACGCGCTCGGCCACGAACGGTTCGCCGTCACCGGCCACGACCGCGGCTCGTACGTCGCCTACCGGACCGCGCTCGACCATCCCGACCGCGTCAGCAAGCTCGTCGTGATGGACAGCGTTCCGGCCGTGGAGGCGTTGGAACGCTGCGGCGCGGAGTTCGCCGCAGCGTGGTGGCACTGGTGGTTCTTCGCCCAGCAGGAAAAGCCGGCCGAGCGGGTGATCTGCGCCGATCCCGACACCTGGTACGAGGCCTGGACGAAGAACTCGCCGCAGGCCCTCGGACCGGACAACCACGCCGACTTCCTCGCCGCAATCCGCAACCCGGCAACCGTGCACGCGATGCTCGAGGACTACCGGGCCGGCCTCACCATCGACCGCCACAACGACGAAGTCGATCGAGCCGCCGGACGCCGCATCGAATGCCCCACCCTTGCCCTGTGGTCAACCGACGACGACATGGAACAGCTGTACGGCGATGTCGTCGACGTGTGGCGCCCCTGGTGCCGTGAGGTCGACGGCTACGGCATCAAGAGCACCCACCACATCGCCGAACGCAACCCGCAGGACCTCGTCCGGGCGCTGCGTACCTTCCTGTAGCCCGGACTACCGAGGGACGTCGCCGCGCCAGGTGCCGGTCTCGGAACCGCGGCTCTCGATGAACGCCTTGAACCGCTGGAGATCGCCCTTCACGCGACCTTCCACCACACCGAACTTGTCACCGACCTTCTCCAGGAAACCTTCGGGGTCGATGTCCATCTGCGCGGTCACCCGGCTGGTGTTGTCGGACAGCTTGTGGAAGGTGACGACGCCGGCATGGTTGGGCCCCGAGTCGGACTTCCAGGCGATCCGCTCGTCCGGGTGCTGCTCGGTCACCGTGGCGTCGAACTCGCGCGTCGCGCCGCCGACCTTCACCACCCAGTGGTTGTGCGTCGCGTCCAGCTGGCGAATCTCCTCGACGCCTTCCATGAACTGCGGGAACGACTCGAACTGCGTCCACTGGTTATACGCCGTCGTCACCGGCACGTCGACATCGATCGACTGCGTGATTGTGCTCATATCCCCTACCTGCCTTCCGTCTGTGCTCGCGACCCGGTTCCCTGCCCCTTCGCCACGAAACACGATTTGCTGCGGCCCGATCCGGGAACAGGTGGGTCCCATCTGGACGTCCACCAGAACAGGTGATGAGGAGGTCCGCGTGGCTGAACGGATCCGCGTGGCGACGCTGAACATCTGGTGCCGGCACGGCGACTGGCCTGCCCGGCGCGACGTACTCCGCGAGGGATTCAAGGAACTGCGCCCGGACCTCGTTGCCCTGCAGGAGACCGTCGTCGACGACGCCGGCGACCAGGTTCGCGAGATCTTCGGTGATGAGTACGCCGTACTGCACCAGGGCCGGCGTACGCCAGAAGGTGTTGGTTGCTCCCTGGTCAGCCGATGGCCGGCGGTGCGCGTCGAGGAGATCGATCTGTGCGTGACCGAGCGAGTGAACCCGCAGGACTTCCCCGGACGGTCGACCGCTGCGGAATTCGAAACGCCGTTGGGGCCCGTGCTCTTCGTCAATCACAAGCCGAACTGGCAGGTCGGCTACGAACGCGAGCGCGAATTGCAGGCCCTCGGCGTCGCACGGTCGATCGACCAACTGGCCGCCGACCGAGACGACCTCCACGTCGTCCTGGCGGGCGACTTCGACGCCAGACCCGAAACAGCCGGCGTCCGTTTCCTCACCGGGCGGCAGTCACTCGGCGACTACAGCGTGAACTATCAGGACGTCTGGGAGATCGCCCGCCCAGGTGAGGACGGCCATACCTTCACCTTGGAGAACCCGTCGATCGTGGCGGAGGCGGACTGGTCGCGGATCCCGCCCAGACGGATCGACTACATCATGGTCCGCTGCGACGACCGAGGCCCCACTCTCCGCATCCACTCGGCCGACCGCATCTTCGACACCCCGACCGAAGGCGTCCACGGCTCCGACCACTTCGGCGTCACCACAGACCTCGAATCCCCCGAAGCTAACTGACCCGACGCCGGTTCCTGGCCGCCTCCGCCATCGGCTACGCCCTGGCCGAGGCATCGGGCGGATGGCTGAGCGGCTGCGGGCTTGTGAGCGATTGCACCCGGGTACCGGCTGTGGCTGGAGAAGCGTCGGACTCGCGGGAAGAGGGTGGGGAAATGGACAAGTCAGCCTGGATCTTGGGCGTGATCGCACTGGTCGGTGCAGGTCGGCTGTGGCTCGGTTACCGAGCTGGGGAGCTCCGTCGCCCCGGCCACCGACGTCGGCATGCCTGAGCCTCTGTCGTGATCGGAGAGCAGAGCGCTGTCGTGGCCGGGCGATATCGGCTGGGTGTCCGGCTGGGCCGCGGCGGCATGGGCGAGGTCTACCGGGCGACTGACGAACTCCTGGGCCGCTCCGTCGCCATCAAAGTGATGCTGCCGGTGGCGGACACGCTCGCGGCTGAGGAGCGGTTCCGCCGGGAGGCCCGAGCTGCCGCGAAGATCGCCGATCCGCATGTCGTGACGTCGTACGACTTCGGTGAGTACGGCAATGGCTATTACCTCGCGATGGAGCTGGTCGAGGGTCCGACCGTCAGCGAGGCGCTGCGCGAGCACGGGCCCTTCACTCCAGCGCGAGCCGTCGACCTGGTCCGGCAAGCAGCACGCGGGCTCGCCGCGGCACACCGCTGCGGCGTCGTACATCGCGACATCAAGCCCGGAAACCTGCTGCTGTCGGCGGACGGAACGCTCAAGATCACCGATTTCGGCATCGTCCGGCTCCTCGACGACAGTACGACGACACTCACCGCGACGGGCCAGATCGTTGGCTCGAGCCACTATCTGGCGCCGGAGCGCATCGCGGGGCGGCCCGCTCTCCCGGCCTCCGACGTCTACGCCTTGGGCTGTGTCCTGTACCAACTGCTGACTGGCCGTCCGCCGTTCACCGGGGACGACCCGGCTGCCGTCATGTACCAGCACCTCGAAGCGGAGGCGCCGCGGCCCACAGGACTACTGCCGGCCATTCCCTCGAACGTCGAGGCTCTGCTGTTCTGGATGCTCGAGAAGGATCCGTCGAACCGGCCGACCGCGCAGCAAGTCGCAGCCGGCGCTACCCCGCCGCCTGTCGTGGACCGGACCGCGGAAACCGTCGTACAAAGCATCCCGACGCGGCCACGAGTTTCCCGGCGGCAAGTCTTTGCAGCGACCGGGGCAACCATCGCCGTCGCCATGGCAGCGACCGTCGGCGTTCTGCTCGACCGGACCGACGTACCTCGGCCGCGAACGGATGATCTGCCCGCAAGCACCAGCTCGACGGTTCCGAGCTCACCTCGATCGACCACGCCGGTCCAGAAGACTCCCGTCGCGAAGACCACCAGCCGACCGGCCACGTCCGGCGCGTCCACACCGACGCCGGTCAGAACCACTCCCGGCGGCCCCGCCGGCCCCTCGACGAAGCCGCAGCCGCCACAGAAGCCGACAGGCAAAGACCACCGCAAGACCCCGAAGCCACACCCGCACAAGAAGCCGTGAGGCCGCCGCCCGCTGGTAAAGCAAATGAATGAATCAAACAATTCTTTCACTGCGCTAGGTGATGTTACGGGCGCGTAGAAGGAAAGTTACACCGGACGTGTTCCAGGTCGTTTGCTGGCGAAACCGCGGGGTACCCGAATGAAGTCATTACGGGGGTCGTCCTATGCAGGAGGGTCCATGGGAATCGGGATTTCGGTGTTCTTTTTGGCACTCGGCGGAATTCTGGCGTTCGCCGTCCACGACGGTATTGCCGGCGTCGACCTGACCGCAGTCGGCTACATCTTGATGGGTGCCGGCGCGATCGGCCTGGTGGTTGCTCTGGTTTTCGCGAACCAGCGCGCACACACCAGCCACGTTTCTGTCCAGGAACGTCGCAACATCCAGGAATGACGGTCGGCTGATGGCACAGCACGAGCACCACGAGCACGATGATGCCCGCTCGATCCTGCTGCGGTCGCTGCTCCGCAGGGTTGCGGACGATCCGTTCCCGTCCACCACGATGCTCGACATGATCGAGGACCTACTGAGACCGGACGAGGTCTCGATGTATGTGGCCCTTCTGGTCCGGAAGATCGATTCAGAGGTCTTCCCGAGTATCCCCATGCTGCAGCGTCTCGCAGCCCTGGCCGAATGATCTGTCAATAGCTCGCGGCGAATTCAGAAACTAATTTAGGGAGTAACCGATGAACACGACCGCAAAAGTGGCCGCAGCGGTCGCGAGTGGGTACCTGCTCGGCCGCACGAAGAAACTCCGGCTCGCCATCACGGTCGGTGGCCTGCTGGCCGGCAAGCGCATCGCGACCGATCCCCGCGGGATCGTCCACCAGCTGAACGGCATGATCGAGCAGAACCCCGAGTTGTCGCGGTTGTCCGGGCAGGTACGGGGCAAGCTCGTGCAGGCCGGACGTGACGCCGCGATCGCCGCTGCGAGCCAGCGACTGAACAAGGTCAGCGACTCCATTCGCGGACGTACGGACAAGCTGTTGGCCGGTCCGGGCGATGCTGTCTCCTCGCGTTCTGACGACGAGGACGAGGACGAGTACGAGGACGAGTACGAGGACGACGACGCCTACGAGGACGAGGACGACGAGGGCGACGAGGACGACGAGGGCGACGAGGCCGACGAGGCCGACGAGGCCGGGGGCGACCGCGAGGACCGCGGGCAGGATCGGTCCCGGGAGGACTCCGAGGACGAGAGCTCTCCGGCCGACGAGGACGGCGGACGCCGCCGCGGCCGCCGGCCGAGGCGAGGACGCCGCACCTCCAGCAGCGGATCGGCTGACGGCAGGCCGTCCGGCGGTGCATCGTCACGCAGGTCGTCGAGCAGCGGACCGTCGCGCAGGTCGTCCAGCGAGGGATCCCCGCGCAGGTCGTCGAGCAGGTCGTCCAGCGGCGGATCGTCACGCAGGTCTTCCAGCAGCGAATCCTCGGGCAGCGGCTCGTCGAGCCGGCGGCCGTCCGGTCGCCGTAGCGGTAGCCGCTCCTCGGACAGCAGCTCCGCCGAGAGCAGCTCCGGCGGCAGTAGCTCGGGCGGCGGCTCAGGCGGCGGCTCGGGCGGCAGCTCCGGCCGCAGTAGCTCCGGCGGCAGCGGTTCGGGCGGCAGCTCGGGCGGTAGTAGCTCCAGTAGTAGCTCGAGCGGCGGTGGGCGTCCGGCGCGTAAGGCCACGGCGAAGAAGACCGCGGCCAAGAGCGCGGCGAAGAAGACAACCTCCGCAGCCACGCGGCCCGCCAAGAAGGCGCCGGCCAAGAAGGCGCCCGCGAAGAAGGCCGCAGCCAAGAAGACCTCCGCCCCGCGCAAGACGGCGGCGAAGAAGACCGCAGCAGCGAAGAAGACAGCCGCGAAGAAGACCGCGGCCAAGAAAACCGCGGCGAAGAAGACCGCAGGTTCCGCCCGGAAGCGTGGGTGACGGTGATGGCCGACCAACAGACCAAGGACAAGGCGCTCGAGAAGGCCCAGCCTGATTTCCTGTCGTCGATCCTCGACGAACTACCGCTCGACCGGCTGAAGAGCGAAGTGCAGGACGCCCTGACCGCAGTGGCCGAGCGCGCGATCGACGCGGCCGGTGACAAGGTCACCGACCTGACCACCAGGCTCACCGACGTCGCGGACGGCGGCAGCCTGCTCGGTGGCGGCCTCAAGGGCGGGATGCTGGCCGGCGCGCTCAAGGGAGGGCTCTCCAGCGTGATGGACAAGGCGAAGGACGCGCTCACCGGCGGTGGCGGTGGCGGTGGCGGCGGCAGCAAGCCGGGGAAGGCGACCAAGGCCACGAACATCGTCGAGTCCGTCGATGTCGGTGTGCCGATCGATATCGTCTACGACCAGTGGACGCAGTTCCAGGACTTCCCGAGCTTCATGAAGAAGGTCGAGAACGTCGAGCAGCAGTCCGAGGAGAAGGTCACCTGGAAGGCGAAGATCGTCTGGTCGCACCGCACCTGGGAGGCCACCATCCTCGATCAGGTCCCGAACGACCGGATCGTCTGGCGCTCCAAGGGTCAGAAGGGGCATGTCGACGGCGCCGTCACGTTCCACGAACTGGCGCCGAACCTGACCCGGATCCTGGTGGTGCTCGAGTACTACCCGCAGGGCCTGTTCGAGCGGACCGGGAACATCTGGCGCGCCCAGGGCCGCCGTGCCCGGCTGGAGCTGAAGCACTTCCGCCGGCACGTGATGACCCGGACCATCCTCAAGCCGGACGAGCTCGAGGGCTGGCGCGGGGAGATCCACGACTCGGAGGTCACCCGCGGGCCCGACGAAGAGGACACGTCGGACGAGTACGACGAGGACACCGGCGAGGACACCGGCGAGGACTACGGCGACGAGGCCGAGGACGACCAGGACGAGCAGGACGACGTACCTGAGGACGACGAGGACGACGTACCTGAGGACGAGTACGACGACTCCGACGAGTACGACGACGAGGACGCGCCGGACGACGAGGCTGACGAGGACGAGGCCGAAGAGGACGAGGCCGACGACGGCGAATCCGAGGACGAGTACGCGGACGACGAGTACGACGACGAGGTTGACGACGAGGCCGACGAGGCCGACGAGGCCGACGAGGCCGACGAGGCCGACGAGGCTGAAGGCGACGACGCCGAGGAAGACGACGAGGCGTACGACGACGAGGACGAGTACGACGAGCCCGAGGACGAGGACGACGTGGCCGAGGACGAGGCCGACGGCGGCGCGGACGACGGCGCGGACGACGAGTACGAGGACGAGGACGCGTACGACGACGAAGAGTACGAGGACGAAGAGGACGACCGGCCGTCCCGCCGGCGGGCAAGCTGACGACAGGATCGGGAGGTAGTACCCATGACGGTTTCGGCCGTTGGACAACGCCGCTCAGGTGGCGGTTATCTGGAACGCCCCGCCCCGAGCGGTCTGGCCGATGTCATCGACAGCATCCTCGACAAGGGCCTCGTGATCGACGCCTACGTCCGGGTTTCGCTGGTCGGCATCGAGCTGCTCACCATCGACGCCCGGATCGTGATCGCGAGCGTGGACACCTATCTGCGGTTCGCCGAGGCGACCAACCGGCTCGACCTGTACGAGCACGGCGGCAAGGATCTGCCCGAGATGATCGGACAGATGCAGGAGAGCGGCGGGCGCGGTCGGACCAAGGGCATCCTCAGCGGCGCGAAGGAAGCGATCCTCGGCTCCGACGACGACGAGGACGATGACGAGGAACTAGAGCGTGCGGAGCGGCCGCGGCGCCGGCCCCCGAGTAAGGCCGCGGCGCGCCGCCGGAGGTCGGACAGCGAATGAGCGAATCGGACGAACTCTACTACGTCTACGGCGTCACGTACGACGACGTGAAACTGCCCGAGGGCGTCGACGGACTCGACGACCGGCCGATCGATCTGGTGCGCGACGGGGTGCTGGCAGCCGTGGTCAGTGAGGTTGCCGGCGGCCACCGGATCGGACGGAAGGCGCAGCTCCTTGCGCACTGCCGGGTCCTCGACGCCCTCGCCTCCCAGGCCGCGGTCATCCCGCTCCGCTTCGGCACGGTGGTCGCCGGCCGTGCCGCCGTGGCCGACGATCTCCTGGGAGCCCAGGCGGAACGGTTCAAGGCGATCCTCGAACAGTTGGCCGGGCGGTCGCAGTTCACGCTGCGCGCCCGGTACGACGAGGAGCGCGTGCTGACCGAGATCGTGGCCGAGGATCCCCGGGTCGCCGAACTGCGGGAGCAGACCCGCGGCAGGCCCGAGGACTCGACCATGAACGCGCGCATCCAGCTCGGCGAGCTGGTGTCGTCCGCCCTGACTCGCAAGCGTGAGGTGGACACGCCTGCCGTGCTGGAACCGATCGCCTCGTATGCCGCGGCGTACAGCATGCGGGAGGGACGCGGCGGTGTCGACCAGCTGGTCGACGTCGCGTTCCTGGTCGAGGACGACAAGCGGTCCGAGTTCGACCGGGCCGCCGAGTCCGTCGCGCGCGCCCTGACGGGGCGTGTCCGGCTGCAGCTGATGGGCCCGACCGCGCCGTACGACTTCGTTCCTGAGGATTGAGCATGGGTCTCCTGTCGGGTCTTCTCACGCTGCCGCTGGCGCCGCTGCGTGGCACCGTCGCGGTCGCGGAGCAGATCCGGCAGCAAGCGATGCGCGAGTACTACGACCCGGGACGGATCCAGCGTCAGCTCGAAGATGTCGAGCGGCTGCGGTCGGAGGGCCTCATCGACGAAGCGGATGCGGAGGCGCTCGAGGACGAGCTGCTCGAACGTCTACTGGCCGGCCGGGGGCTGATGGAAGGAGGGCGCTGAACCGATGGCGACACCACGGAAGACCACCACCTCAGGTACCGCTGAGAAGGTATCCCCCCGCAGCGACGCTGCTCCCCGGAAGAAGGCGGCCGCGCCACGCAGGACGGCCGCGAAGCGGACCGCCCCCGAGGCAGCTGAGCAACCGGCCGAGAAGATGCCTGAGAAGGAATCCAGGCCGGCCCGCAACGGTCGCGTGCCGATGCGGCAGGTTGTGCTGCGGGCGGCCGGCGAGCTGCAGGAGCTGATCGGACGCGATCCGGAGAGTGTCGTCGGCGTCGAGCGCCTGGACGGCGACGAGTGGAAGATCCAGGTCGAGGTGGTCGAGTCCCGGCGGATCCCGGACACCACGTCGATCCTCGCGATCTACGAAGTACTTGCCGATAGCAACGGATCGGTGGTGTCGTACCGCCGCGCCGGCCGTTATGTGCGCGGCAAGTTCGACGAGCGGGACGGCTCATGACCATGCGGTCGCAGCCGTACAACGCCGCCGGCGGCCGGCCGCAGCCGGACAGCCTGGCGGACCTGCTCGAACGGGTCCTGGACAAGGGCATCATCATCGCCGGTGACATCAAGATCGACCTGCTCGACATCGAGCTGCTGACGATCAAGATCCGGCTGCTGGTGGTGTCGGTCGACAAGGCGATGGAGATGGGCATCGACTGGTGGACCAGGGACCCGATGCTTTCCAGCAAGGCCCGCGGATCCGACGAGGTCGACGGCTCGGACAGCGACGAGCTCGAGGACCTGCGGCGGCGGGTCGCCGAGCTCGAGGCGGACAAGGAGCAGCTGGAGGCCGACCATGGCTGAGACCGGCGCCTACATCTACGCCGCCTGCCGCCGGATCGAGCCCGGCGCTCTCGACGGCATCACCGGCTTACGCGACGCCCCGTTGCGGATCCTGCACCAACGCGACCTGGCCGCGGTGGTCAGCACGGTCGACCTCGACGAGTTCGGCGAGGAAGCGCTCCGGCATCACTTCGAGGATCTCGATTGGCTCGAACAGGTGGCCCGCCGGCATGACGAGGTCATCCGCGCGGTCTGGCTCGCGAGCGGTCTCGTCGCGCCGTTCCGGCTCGCCACCATCTGCCGCACCGACGACAACGTCCGTGAGCGCCTCGAGACGAGGTACGACGAACTCACACGCGCGCTGGACCGGGTCGAGGGCCGCAGCGAGTGGAGCGTCAAGGCGTTCCTGCCCGCGGAGCCTGTGAACGCCGCGGCAGACACGGACGACGACGAGGCCGCATCGACGGGTACGGCGTACCTGCTGCGACGCCGTCGTGAGCTCGATCAGAGGCAGCAGGCGGCCGTCGACGCCGACGCGATCGCCGAAGCGATCCACCACGAGGTCGCTGTCGCCGCGCAGGCGTGCCGCCGGCTGCCGCCTCAGGATCGGCGCCTCACCGGCTACGCCGACCCGATGATCCTGAACGGAAGCTACCTCGTCGACGACCGTGATGCCGGGTCCTTCCGGGCCGTCATCGACCAGCTCGTCGCGCAACGGCCCGCCGTACGGCTGATGGTGGACGGCCCGTGGCCGCCGTACTCGTTCACCACACTGGAGTCGACGTGAACGAGGTCGATGCCCGTCTGCAGAGCCAGCCGATCAGCGTCGTCGACCTGCTCGACCGGCTTCTCGGGACCGGCGTCGTACTGGCCGGCGAGGTCGTCATCTCAATGGCCGGGGTCGACCTGGTCCAGGTGCATCTCGCCGCGGTGATCCGCACGGTCACGGATGAACTGGAGACGATGCGATGACCAAGCTCCCCCAGCGCCTCGAGACCGATGCCGACCATGTCGAACGTGACCTGGTCCGGCTGGTCCTGACGATCGTCGAGCTCGTTCGTCAACTCATGGAACGGCAGGCCCTGCGGCGATTGGACGCCGGCGGCCTGTCCGACGACCAGGTCGAGGAACTCGGCCTCGGCCTGATGCGCCTGGAGGAAGCGATGACCACCCTGCGGTCCCGCTTCGACCTGACCCCAGCAGACCTGAACCTCGACCTCGGTCCACTGGGTTCCCTCCTCGACCAATGAGGTGAAGCCATGCGAGTACTACGAGGTGCGGGCGGCGCCGGGCTCTGGATCCTGGCCACCCTGCTCATGCTGGTCGCACTGATCCTGTGCGTGACCATCCTGCTGCTTCCGATCGGGATCCCGCTGTTCGCCGTCGGGCTCCGCCTGTACATGCGCGGCGTGAAACTGTTCCTGCCCCGGCCGAAGGACGTCCGGCAGGCGGGCGAGAAGGCCGCCAAGGACCTGGGCAAGCAAGTCCACCGGACGAAGAAGGACATGGGCAAACGGGCCCACCACACCACAAAGGATGTGGGCAAACGAGCGCCCCGGACCCAGAAGAAGGTCGGCAAAGGGTCCCGGCGGCTCTGGTCGTCGGTGACCGGGCACTGAGGAGCCGTCATGAGACTGGTCGTGAGGTTGCTGGTCAACGCGGTCGCGCTCGGGGTCGCGATCTGGGCGCTGTCGGGGATCACGCTGCAGGGATCGAGCACGACCGCGCGCGTCATCACGCTGCTGGTCGTCGCCGCGATCTTCGCGGTGGTCAACTCGTTCGTGCGGCCGCTCGCCAAACTGCTCTCGTTGCCGTTCATCGTGCTGACACTGGGTTTGCTGATCTTCGTGATCAATGCGCTGATGCTGCTGCTCACCTCCTGGATCAGTGGCGGGCTCGGCCTCGCGTTCCATGTCGACGGCTTCTGGACCGCGCTGGTCGGCTCGCTGATCGTCAGTGTCGTGAGCTGGCTGCTGAATGTCTTCCTGCCCGACGATCTCGAAACCTGATGAAGGAGTGAACGATGGCCAAGGAATCCCTGGGCGAAAAGCTCGAGAAGCAGGTGCAGAACCTCAAGGGCGGACTGAAGGGCGTCGCCGACAAGCTCACGGCCGAGGACACCGATCCACGTACCGTCGGGATGGCCGGCCCCATCAGTGGAGCCCGCCCACCGGTCCACCGCGAACGCGAACAGACCAAGGAGCAGTTGTACGCCGAAGCCCGACGACTCGACGTGAAGGGCCGCTCGACGATGACCAAGTCCGAATTGGAGCAGGCGATCCGCGCTGCTCGCCGCTAGAGCCATCTGGATCGGCGTTGCCCGCGAGCAGCATGTTTTGGTGCGAATGCGGGCACCGGATGGTGCTGTCGCGTTGACAGCACGGCGACGCCGATCTGGTTGGACCATCAGCCTGTCAACGGCCCGCCACATTCGTGAAAGAGGAGCGTTATGAAGCGGGCCGCAGGCATCAACGAAGCACGATCGATCCTCACCACATGGTTCGGCGTCGAAGCCGCCGACTGTGACGAACTGCTCTGCACCTGGTCGGAGCAAACCCAGGCACCGGTCGGCAAGCTCGCCGCGGTGCTGATCCACGAGATCGGGGAAGGCGAGCCAACCGTCGAGGACCGAGTGCTGGTCCGCTTCCTGGAGGAACGCCTCCGCCGTCTACCAGCCGACGAAGCAGCCTCCGATCTACTGATGGCGGAGAATCAGTCAAAGCACTGACGAGGCAGTGCCTGCGGATTGCGGGCGGGTACTGAAGGGCATGGCATCTGTTTGGACGGAAACCGCCGAGATCCCGTCGTACGACGCACTCGATGCTGACGTGAGTTGCGATGTCGTCGTGGTCGGTGGTGGGTGGATCGGGTTGACGACGGCCTTGCTGCTTGCCCAGGAGGGCGCCGGCGTGGTGGTGATCGAAGGTGGACGCATCGCTAGGCGCACCAGCGGAAACACCACGGGCAAGGTCACCTCCCAGCACGGCGCGATCTACGCGGCTCTGCGAGACCGGCATGGCGATGACGTGCCCCGGCTGTACGCGGACACCAACCAGAACGCGGTGACGCAGGTGGCAGCACTCGTCGACCGGCTGGGCATCGAGTGCCAGTTGTCCAGGACGCCGTCGTACGTCTACACCACCGACCCAACGACCAGCCTGCGCGATGAAGCGCAAACCGCGGCCTCACTCGGGCTGCCCGCGCAGCTTGTCGACGGTCAGGAGGTCGGCGTGCCGGCCGTTGCCGCGGTGCGGTTCGACGACCAACTCCAGCTGCATCCGGTTCGCTACCTGGCCGGGCTTGCACGCGCCCTCGTCGACGCCGGCGGTCGTATCTACGAGCAGAGTCGCGCGATGTCCATCGACGACACCGACGGCGGGGTCGAGGTGAAGGTTGCGTCCGGCAACGTTGTACGGGCTCGGCACGCCGTGACCGCGACGCTGCTGCCGATCGGAACCATCGGCGGCTACTTCGCCCGGACTGCACCCGAGCAGTCGCACGGCATCGCCGTACGCCTGCCGGTGGAGGCGCCGACCGGAATGGCCATCTCCGTCGACGCACCGGTCCGCTCCACCCGGCCATGGCCCGGCGGAGGCCCGACCGGCCTCATCGTCGTCGGCTCAGGTCACAAGGTCGGCCGGGCCGACGACACCAGAGCGGCGTACCAGGCGTTGGTGGATTGGGTCGGGTCGACCTGGAACTTCGATGCACAGCCGGAGTTCCGCTGGTCGGCGCACGACTACGCCAGCGCGGACCTCCTGCCGTACGTCGGACGCGCGCCGGGCAACGAAGGAATTCTGATTGCCACCGGCATGCACAAATGGGGCCTGAGCAACGGCACCGCCGCGGCCGGCGTACTCCGTGACCTGATTCTCGGCCGCGACAATCCGGCCGCGGCCCTGTACGACGCCGGCCGGATCGGCGACGCGCGGTCGGTTGCCGCAATGATCAAGACCAACCTCGAGGTGGGCAAGGAGTTCGCGACCGGTCACGCAGCGCGGATCCTGACCACCGGCCTCGACCATCTCGAAGTCGGAGAAGGCGGGCTGTACAACCGCGACGGCCGGACCGTCGGCGCCTACTGCGACCAGGACGGCGAACTGCACACTGTCAAACCGGTCTGCACGCACCTGGGATGCAGCCTGAGCTGGAACCAGGCCGACACGACCTGGGACTGCAGTTGCCACGGCTCCCGGTTCTCCCCCGACGGCTCCGTCCTCGACGGCCCCGCCACCCGGCCACTCGACACCGACTGATCAACTGCGCGTTCCTACCGCAGGGCTCAGGTGCGGCGCTGTGCCTCGTCGATGATCGCCGTCGCCGCCTCCGTCAGGGTAGAACCGTCCTGGGCAGCGCGCTCGACCAGCAACTGGTAGGCGGCAGCCACGTCGACGCCGTGTTTCTCGGCCAGGACGCCTTTGGCCTGCTCGACGACGGTCCGTCCCTCCAGCACGATGCGGACGCGCTCTTCGAGCTCACTGCTGGTGACGGCCACCGGCTGCACGATGACGACCGTTGCGATGTCGGCGAACGCCTGCGTCAGCCGCAGGCTCCCGTCGTCGGCTGTCTCTCCCGTGGCGTGGAAGGTGTTCATCGCACCGATGAGCCGGCCGTGCCAGCGCAGCGGGACCGCGTGGACAGCGTGGAACCCGGCAGCGACGATCGCTTCGCCGACCTGTCCCCAGCGGGCGGCCACCTCGGCGGCCGAGCGCACCGACAACTGGACTCCGTCGCGCGCCGCGTCGACGCACGGGCCGGTGTCGTGCTGAAGCTCGTACAGCTCGAGCTCGACGGCCTGATGGGAGGTCGCGCTCAGAATCTCCAACCGACCATGCCCGTCCTTCACCAACAACCCGATCGCCGCCGCGCCGGTCAGCCCGGCGCAGTCGCTCAGAAGGCGAACCAGGATATCGGCGATATCGTCTTGCTGAACGATCGCGGCTGCAGCATCGACGAACGCCTGGGAAGCAGTGCTGGCAGTCATGAACTCTCGCTTTCGGCGTCCTGCTCGGCGTCCTGCTCGGCGTCCTGCTCGGCGTCATCGGAGAATCGCAGCCGCCGGCTGGTGATCTGCTCGGCGACCTCGGCCAAGGTGATGCTGTGGGAGAAGGCATGGGCCCGCATCAAGGCCATCGCGTCGGCGGGGCTGATCCGCAACTGCGTCAGCACCATCCCCGTTGCCTGGTGGATCCGTGCCCGCATCGGCCACGGCCCGGGGTCGAGATCGGACTCGATCGGCGGCGGCGGATCCTTCATCAGAGCGGCGCCGATCGCATCGGCCAGAAACTGTGCCTCGTCGCCGTCCGGCGGATCACCGATGTTCTGATGAAGCGTCAGTACGCCGATCGTGTGCTGTCCGGGACGCATCGGTACGGCGTACACCGTCCGGACCCCGGGTATCTCGCGCGCGGCCTCGGTGAACAACGGCCACCGGTCACGGTCCGCCCGCAGATCGATCGTCATCGCGGTCTGCAGCTCGTAGGCAGTAGGGCCCGGCCCCTCGCCCAGCACCTCCTGTAGATCTTCCAACCGCGCCGCCACGTCGTCGGTCGCGCACAAGGTGACCCGGCTCGGGTCGGTGTAAGACAACGTGATCGCCGCTCCGTCCCCGCCCATGATCGCCAGAAACGCGCGACACAGACGAGTCTCCAACGGCTGATCCGGACCGAACTCAGCGATCTCTCGCGCCAACCGCGCCAGCAGCGTGGTCCGATCCACCTGATCCATCTACCTCAACCCCGAACCCAGCCGACACCCGTCGCCACACCGGCCCAGGCACCGAAGCGGGTCTTTCCACCACCCTCGCAGATCGAGGGCCCGAACGCACCCCCCCGAGCAGCAGACCATCCCGCACTCCGTCTAGAGCGACGACACCCGGCGCTCCATGCGCTGCAGCACCGAGTCGGCGATCTCGACGCCCCAGCCTGGGGCGTCGGAGAGAACTACCTCGCCGTTGCGGGCGATCGGGAACGGCTCGTAGACGTGCATCGACGACGCGTCTTCGATGGTCCATTCGTGGAAGAGGTTGCAGGCCGGCATCGCTGTCACCAGATGCGCGGTGAAGATCGCCGTCAATGATCTGCCCGACGAGTGCGGTACGCACGGGAGCCCGGCGAGGTTCGCCAACTCGGCAACCTGCCGGGCGCGCGTGACGCCACCGACGTAGCAGACGTCGGGCTGGATGACGTCTGCCGCGCCGTCCTGGATGATCCGCCGCAGGGTGTCGACGGAGAACTCCTGCTCCCCCAGCCCGACGGGGATGTCAAGGGTTGCCGCGACGCTCCTGGTGTTCTCGTACTCCCAGAACGGCACCGGCTCCTCGAAGTGCAGATAGTCGTACTCCTCGAGCAGCCGCCCGATCCGCACCGCCTGCCCGGGTGAGTAGGCGCCGTTCGCATCCGCGCTGAGCTCGATGTCGTCGCCGAGCTCCTTGCGCAGGAGTGGAACCAGCCGCCAGGTCCGGCCGGTCCGCGACTCGGCGTCGCGACCGTTGCGCGCACCGATCTTGATCTTCACCGCGCGGAACCCGTGCTCGGCGACGGCCGCGACCATCCGGTCGACCTCCTGCTCGGGCGTCGTGTCGCGACGCATCCCCGAGCCGTAGACCGGCACCGACGGCCGGAACTTTCCGCCGAGCAGCTGGTAGACCGGCTGGGACCTCGCCTTCCCCACGAGGTCCCACAGTGCGGTGTCGACACCGGCCAGCGCTCGGAACAGGAAGCTGCCGAAGTACTTGTACTCCGCACGCGCGCACTCCTCGGCCAGCGTCATGACATCGAACGGGTCGCGGCCGAGGTAGTTGCGCGCGACCAGCGTGTGCAACACCTCCCCGGTAATCCGGGCCTCGGAGTGCGCGGTCTGCCCGTAGCCTTCGAGACCGTCATCGGTCCGAACGCGGACGATGCAGCCGTGGCCGTCGAACGTCTCGATCGAGGTGATCTTGGTCAAAGCGAGTCCACCCGCGCCGGCAGCTTGTAGAACGCCCGGGCGTTCTCCGTGTAGATGTTGTCCCGCTGCTCCGCGGACAGCCGGACCTTGAAGGCGTGCCGGGGATGGTCGAAGTCCCAGTGCGGATAGTCCGTGGAGAACATCACCTTGTCGGTGCCGCCGAGGTGCTCGAACACCTTCTGCAGGTCGGCCGGCCGATGCGGTTCCTCGATCGGCTGCGTCGTCATCCAGAAATGGTCGCGCAGGTACTCCGACGGCCTCCGCCGTACCTGCGGAACCTCGTCGCGGAACCGCTCCCAGTGCCTGTCCATCCGCCAGGCCAGCGACGGCAGCCAGGCAAACCCGCCTTCGATCAACGCGATCCGCACAGTGGGCAGCCGGTCGAAGATCCCGCCGAAGATCAGGCTCGCCACATGCGCCTGGAACGCCGCGGACATTCCCGCGTGATCCTCGAGATAGAACGACGGCCAGCCCGCGCTGCTGATCGGTACGCCGCGAACGCCGCCGCCGTAATGAATGCCGATCGGCAGGTCGTGCCGGGCGGCAGCCTCGTACATCTTCCAGTACCGGCGATCGCCGAGCGGTGCCGAGCTGCGCGCGACCAGGAGCACCTGCACGAACCCCGGATGGCCGGCGAGCCGCTCGATCTCCGCGACGGCCTGCTCGCTGTGCTCCGCGGGCACGATCATGCCCGAGCGCAGCCGCGGCTCCGGCTCCAGCCACTCCTTGATCTGCCAGTCGTTGGTTGCCGCCGACAACGCCGCGGAGAACTCCGGATCGAGCTGGCTGCCCGAACCGCTGAGCGGACCGAGGATCCCGAACTCGACGTTCAGCCCGTCGAGATGCTGTTTCTGCATGAACCCGAGATCGGCGCCCGCGGGCAGTCCTGACGGCGGGAAAGCGTCGTACCGGGCCGGCGATCCCTTCGGATACACGTTCCCCGAGTGCTGGCGGGAGCCGAAGGTCCTCAGATGGCGGAGCCAGCGATTCGAGAGGTAGGGCTCCAGAGCGCCGGGGGCCATCACGTTGTGGATGTCGCAGTCGATGATCATCTGTTGCGCTGCGGTACGGCGAGCGGCCCGCGGCTGCGTCTGTGTCTGCGTCATGAAAGCCTCCTGTACGTCGCGTGCGCGTTCCCGGACATGATCTTGGTCCGCAGCTCCCCGGAGATCCCGTCCGGCAGCGCGTCGGCGGAGTTCGCGAAGTGCGCGTGCGGATAGTCGGTGGAGAACATCAACATGTCGTCGCTGAGCAGTTGGTCGATGACGTCGAGCAGGTACTCCGGGGTGTCCGGCCGGTCGAGCGGCGCGATCGTCATCCGGACGTGGTCGCGGATCACCTCCGACGGCGGACGCTCCACCCACGGAACCTCACGACGCAGTCCCTTCCAGTCCTTGTCGAACCGCCACATCAGCGGCGGCAGCCAGCTGAAGCCGCCCTCGATCGTCGCGACCTTCAGCTCGGGGAACTCGACGAAGACGCCTTCGGTGACGAAGCTCATCAGCTGCGTCTGGAACGCCAGGGGAACGTTCACGTAGTCCTCGACGAAGTACGTCGGCCAGCCGACCGGCGTCACCGGATTGCCACTCGAACCACCGGCCTGGACGCCGACCACGAAGCCGGCGGCCTGCGCGGCCTGGTAGATCGGCCAGAACCCGCGCCGCCCGAGCGGCTCACGGCTGCGCGACGGAACCGTCACCTGGACGAACTGACTGTGCTCCGCGGCCCACTCGGCCTCCTTGGCCGCGAAGGCCGGATTCTGCAGCGGGAGTACGGCGGATCCACGCAGCCTGTCGTCCTGCTCCAGCCACTCGTGCAACTGCCAGCGATTCAACGCCCGAGCGAGCGCGGCCGCCAGGTCGTCGTTGTGGATCGAGTCGATGGCGTAGGTGCAGTTCAGGATCGCGTACTGCAACTGCCACGGGTCGAGCAGCTGCCCCTGCAGGAGCTCGAGGCTTGACCCGGCGGGCCCTTGCTCCGGCCGCGATCGGTCGAGAAACAGATTCGGCGCGTTGGACGGATAGAGGTCCGACGGCAGGCCGCCCATGCCGGACTCGGTGATGTAGTCGCGCCACCGTGCCTCGAGGTACGGGAAGAGGTTCTTCAGGCCGGGGAGATTGATATGGACGTCGGTGTCGACCAGCTCGAGTCCGGTCCATTGCTCGGGCCGGGCGTAATTCTCAAGTTGTTGTACAGCCACTTGTGATCTCACCTTTCACAGGTCGAGGACCAGTCGGGACGACAGCGCCCGGGAGACGCAGATCATCATCGTGTCGTTGGCGGCCCGCTCGTCCTCGTCGAGAACGGAGTCGCGATGGTCCGGAACGCCTTCCAGCACAGTGGTCTGGCAGGTTCCGCAGGTGCCTTCCTCGCAGTTCGACAAGACGAAGATCCCGGCCTCTTCCACGACCTCGAGGATGGATCTGTCCGGCGGTACGACGAGCACCTCGTCGCTGTCGACGAGTTCGATCTCGAACGACGTGTTCGGCGGTACGCCGGTCAGCGGTCGCGGCGCGAACCGCTCCACCTGCAGGGTTTTGTGCGGCCAGTGCGCACTCCCCGCCTCGACGGCCGCGATCAACGGTTCGGGTCCGCAGCAGTAGATCAACGTCCCGGATTGCGGTTCGGCCAGCAGCCGATCCAGTTCGATCAGGCCGCGAAGGTCCTGCGGCCATTCGAGCACGCGCGCCGGATCGATCCTGCCGACCTCGTCCCGGTAGGCCATCGAGGCCTCGCTGCGACCGCCGTACACCAGCCGCCAGTCGGCGCCGGCAACGCGCGCGGCCTTGATCATCGGGATGATCGGCGTGATTCCGATGCCGCCGGCAATGAACAGATACCGCGGCGACTCGTGCAGCGGGAAGTGGTTGCGCGGCCCGGACGCCGTCAGTACGTCGCCGGCGCGGACCCGCTCGCACAACACGATCGAGCCACCACGGCTCTCGGGCTCCCGCAGTACGGCAATGCGCCACCGGTCGCGGTCCTCGGGATCACTGCACAACGAGTACTGCCGGACCAGTCCGGGGCGGATCTCCAAGTCGATGTGGCTCCCAGGCGTCCACGACGGCAGCTCGGAGCCGTCGTCAGCGACGAGCACCAGCTCCGTCACCCCGACCGAGACCTGTGTCGTGGACTGCACCCGCAGCGCGATGGTGGTCTCGCCCACCATCGCGGCGGCGTCAGATATTGACAATGACATAGTCGCGATCGACCTCGACCTCGTACGTCTCACCGGAGTACGGGCCGGGCTGGAAACCGGCCGCGGACAGCTCCGGATTCTTGGCCAGCGTCTCCCCGGACTCCACTCCGGCGGGATAGGCCTTCACCTTGGTCTTCGCGGGGTCGAACCAGGACTGGCCGGTGGCGATCTCGAACTCCCAGCCGTGCCAGGGACAGCGGATGATCTCCCCGCGCATGATGTAGTCGTAGTTCCCGGGCCGGTCCGACCGGACCAGTCCGGACGTCACGCCCTCGCACATCGGTCCGCCGCCGTGCGGACACAGGTTGCGGATCGCGTAATAGTTGCCTTTGACATTGAACACGCCGATCGACCTGTTCGCGATCTCGACCACCTTCCGCTGGCCGGGGGCAATCTCGTCGACCGTCGCCACGACGTACTTGGTCACAGAGTCTCCTTGTCCACGAGCTTCACAGAGTCATCATTTGATTCCGGTCATCGAGATCCCGCGGGTGAAGTACTTCTGCGCGAACACGAAGACCAGGACGGTCGGGATGATGGCCAGCGTCGCGCCCGCCATCAGCGGGCCGTACTGCGTGCTGTCCTGCGTCTGGAAGAACGCCAGCCCGACCGGGACGGTGAACTTGTTGACATCGCTGAGGTAGACCAACGGGCCGAAGAAGTCGTTCCAGACATTGACGAAGGTCAGCACCGCCAGCGTGGCCAGGGCCGGTTTCGACAGAGGCAGGATGATGCTCACGAAGATCCGGAAATGACTCGCTCCGTCGACCAGCGCGGCCTCGTCGTACTCCTTGGGGATGGTCATGAAGAACTGCCGCAGCAGGAAGGTGCCGAACGTGTTGGCGACGATCGGCGGGACGATCAACGGGAAGTGCGTGTCGATCAGGCCTGCCTTTACGTACGCCGAGTACAGCGGCAGCACCATCAGCATGTCCGGGATCATCAGCGACGCGAGCAGCAGGCCGAAGGCCGCGTCCCGGCCGCGGAACTGCAGCCGCGCGAAGCCGTAGGCGCCGAGGGCGCAGACCATCAGCCGGCCGATGATCACCAGCACGGTGATGTAGGCACTGTTCCCGAGGAACCGGATGAAGGGCAGCACGCCGTTGTTGACCAGGTACTCGTAGTTCTCGAACGTGAACGGGTTCGGGAGCAGATGCGGCGTCAGGCTGATCACGTCGCCCGGCTCCTTGAACGAGCTGGACAACATCCACAGGAACGGGCCGATGGCAATCAACGCCACGACGACGCAGACGACGTACGTCACCGTCGGCGCGACGACCCGGCCGACCCGGCGTCGCCGTACGTCGCCGTGGTCGTGCACGGGTGCCGGCGATCGCGGCGGGGCGAGCTTCTCGCGCGTGTCTTCGATCGTCATTGATAGAACACCCACCTCTTCGACAGGCGGTTCTGGATCCAGGTGACGGCGAGCAGCACGGCGAAGAGCACGATCGCCAGCGCCGAGGCATAACCCATCCGTCGCAGCGAGAACGCCTCGTACCAGAGGTGATAGATGTAGACGTAGGTGCCGTCGCCCGGTCCGCCGCCCGTCATCACCAGGATGAGCGCGAAGACCTGGAAGGAACCGATCGTCTGCAGGATCAGCAGCAGGAAGATCGTCGGGGTGAGGAACGGCAGCGTCACGTGGAAGAACCGGGAGAACCGGCCGGCACCGTCCAGCGTGGCCGCTTCGATCAACGTCTCCGGGACCCCTTGCAGGCCGGCCAGGACGATGACCATGTTGAAGCCCATGTTCGCCCAGATCGCCGTCACGATCACCGCGGCCATCGCCGACGCGGGTTCACCGAGCCAGTGCGGTCCGGTGATACCGAACGACGCCAGCACTGCGTTGATGACGCCGTACTGATCGCTGAACACCCACCGGCTGATCACGCCGACCGCGACCAGCGATGTCACGTACGGCAGGAAGATCAGCGCCCGGATCACGGCCATCCCGCGCAGGCGGTTGTTCACCAGCAGGGCCAGGGCGATCCCGATGATGATCCCGACCGGGACGTAGCCGATCGTATAGATGGCCGTGTTGATCAGGCTCTTGCCGAACAGGGGATCCTGCCCCGAGAACATCTCCTGGTAGTTGGCGACGCCGGTGAACTTCGGCGCCGCCAGGCCGTCCCAGTCGGTGAAGCTGGTCACCAATGTCGGCAGCACCGGGAGGACGTTGAACAGCAGCGTGCCGATCACGACCGGGCCGATGAACATCCAGCCGCGGAGGTTACGCCGCCTCGCGGTGACCGTCTGTTCGGCCGTCACTTCGCCGCAACCTTCAGGTCGGGATCGGTGAGCGCTCCTCCCTTCTCGAGCAACTCCTTGCCCTTGTTCCCGTTCCAGCCGCGCTTCTTGATCTCGGCGTTGACGGCGTCCCGGCCGCGCTTGAGGTAGTCGGCGGTCGCCAGCTTGCCGCTGACCAGGTTGTTCGCGTTGGTGCCCTCGACGAAGGAGTCGGCCAGCGCCGTACCGATCGGTCCGCGCGGGAACGGTACGTCGACGGGCTTGCCGGCGACGTTGCCGAGCGCCTCGGCCCAGACGTTCGCGGTCTTCGGTCGCGGGTGGTCGGTGAACGCAGCGCTCTTGGCGACCTCGGTCAGCGCCGGTACGGCGAACTGCGCCTTGGCCATGACCTCCGAAGCCGCCTTACCGCACAGGGCCTTCATCGCCAGGAACGCGGCCTGCGGGTCCTTCGCGGTCTTCGGGATGACCCAGGTACGGGCGTAGTTCTTCGTCATCGCGAACAGCGGCGTCTTCGGCCAGGGCATCACGTCCCAGTCGACGTTCTTGCTGATCTGCGCGCTGATGTCCATCGCCTGCCACGTCATCGCGAGCTTGCCCGCGTTGAACAGCGGCAGGTACTCGACGTCGACGGTCGGCGCGTAGCCCTCACGGATGTACGAGATCTGCTTGTCGATCGCTTCCAGCGTCTCGGGTTTGCCATAACCGCACTCGGTCTGGTTGTTGTAGAGCGCGGTGTCACCAGCACCGTACGCAGTGGGCTGGATGGTGTTGACGGCGTACTGCAGGCCGTAGGTGTCGGTCCTGTTGCCGCTCTTCTTCGTGAGCTTCTTGACCGCGTCGTCGAACTCGTCCCAGCTCCACGCGTCGGCCCAGGAGGTCGGCGCCGTCAGGCCGGCGTCGGCGAAGAGTTTCTTGTTGTAATACAGGGCGTTGGCGCTCATGCCCGGCGTGATCGAGAACTGGTACCCCTCGACCGCGACCTTCGTGGTGAACGTCGGGCTGTACTTGGTCAGGTCGAAGCCGTTGGTGCTGTCCTGCATCATCTTGTCCAGCTGCAGGATCTTGCCGGTCGTGGCCAGGTCGTAGACCCGGTCGTCGTCGATGCGCTGCAGATCGGCCGCCGTCCCCGAGGCGAACTGGAGCATGACGCTGGCCCAGTCGTCGCCCGGCGCGGGTTTCCAGACGATCTTGATCTTGTGCTCGTCGAGGCTCTCCTTCTGAGCAGCCGCGATCATGTCCTTGAACATCTTCTGGGTGGTCGGATCGCCCACGGAACTGAAGGTCACCTCGGTCCAGCCCGCGGGCGAACCGGACGAGGAGCCGCCGCACGCGGCCAGCGAGGTCCCGGCGACGCCGGCGGCGGCCAGACCGAGTCCGGACCGGAGCAGTCGGCGGCGGGTGAGCAACGAGCCGGAAGTCATGAGTGTCTCCCTCGGCAAGCGGGTTCGACCGGCTGGGCGGCAAGAGATCTCTACACCGATGTACGACGAGGCGGCAGAGAGCTACGAGCTATCGGTCGTCGGGTGTTGCATCAGTTTTCGCTCACCGCGGCGAGACTGTCAACACTATCTGGAAGTGTTTTTTCGATATGTGGAACTCCATGGCCGGACCTGGCCAGCCCGCGGCTCGCACTTATGCTGGCGCGGTGGAGAACAAGACGTCCGGGAGTGTCCAATCGGTCGAACGGGCGTTCCACCTTCTCGAGCTACTGGCCGACAACGGCGATTCGACGCTGACCGAGCTCTCGGCCGCGATCGACGTACCGGCGCCGACCACGCACCGGTTCCTCAAGACGCTGGTCTCGCTCGGATATGTGCGCCAGCTGCCGAACCGCCAGTACGGTCTCGGGCTCAAGCTGACGCGGCTCGCCGGCCGGGTCGATTCCCAGCTCGCCCCGATCGTGGCGCCGCACCTGGACACGCTCGCCCGCGAGATCGGCGAGTCGGCCAATCTCGCCGTACTCGAAGGACACATGGTCGTCTACATCGCCCAGTCGCCGTCGCGGCATGCGATGCGGATGTTCACCGAGGTCGGGCACCGCGCCTACACCCACCTGACCGGGGTCGGGAAGGCGATCCTCGCCGACCTGCCGGACGAGCAGATGGCTCGTATCGTCGGCCGCGCCGGTATGCCCGCCGCGACCGACCGCAGCATCACGGACCTGACCAAGCTCCGCAAAGAACTCGGCCGCATCCGCCGTAACGGCTACGCGACCGACAACGGCGAACAGGAACCAGGCGTGATCTGCTACGCCGTCGCGATCCCGGACGTCCCGATCTCGATGGCGATCTCCGTCTCCGGCCCCACCTTCCGCATGACACAGGAACTCGCCAAAGAAGCAGTTCCGCTCCTGATCACCGAGGCCCGCGCAATCTCCGACGAACTCCTCGGAGTCCTGGGCTGAAGCTCACCTTTCACCCGCGAGCTCGTGGTGCCATCGTTGTCAAGACCGACCGTTCTATCTCCTACCCCGTCGAGACAGAACTTCCTTCTGAGCCAGAGTGCCTGTAACGACACCTCCACCCGGCTCGATATCCCCTTGGGAGGAGTTGGGTTGATGCGACGTTGCAGGTACCGGCAATCTGGACCAGATCCGTATGACGCGGAGCTGGTCCGACGCCTGCGTGCGCTCCTGGCTCTCGTCCGCCGCCCGGCGCCTCGTGGCCCGGACGCGATCCAGGCCGACGACGAACTCCTGGACCGGCTCTAAGCCAGGTCTGCTTCGTACGCGGCCTGGAGCTCGGCGTTCCACGGCTCGTGCTCGGCGGCGATGGAGTCGAGCGCCGTCTGCGGGCGGGTGGCGCCGGAGATCACGGACACGACCGGAGACGAGTGCAGGAGAGCGGCAAGTTGCAGGCGTTGCAGGGACACTCCTCGCTCTGCGGCGATGGCTGCCAGGCGTGGGGCTGGCGTCGAGGAGCGTAGCGGTGAGTACGCGAAGAACGGGACCTGGTTGGCTTCACACCACGCGACGACGTCGTCCGCCTCGCGCCCCATGGCCGTATGGCGATTCTGTACGGCGTCGACGGGCGCGATCGCTGTCGCGCGATCGAGCTCGGCGACCGTGACATTCGACAGGCCGATCCGCGCCAGCTTCCCCTCGTCGCGGAGAGCTGCCAGCGCGGCGACGCCCTCCTCCACGGGTTGCTCGGCCAGGTCGACCCTGTGCAGGTAGTAGAGGTCGAGTTGCTCGCGTCCGAACACCCGCAAGCTCGACTCGACGTCGCTCCGGATCCGGGCTGCGCTGATGTCCGCGTCCCACGTGTCCGCGCTGATGCGCGAGTGGCCGCCCTTCGTTCCGACGATCACACTCGTCCCATCCGCGGCTTCGGCGGCCAACTGTTCGCCGTACAACGAATCGTCGACCTGTGCGTAGGCCCGCGCGGTATCAAGAATCCCCGCCCCGGCCGCGATACCGGCCCGAATCGTCGCAAGATCAGCCGCCCGATCCCGCACCGTCATCGAAAACCCAGCAACCCCAAGCACAACCCGCCCAGTAAGCACCTGCATCATTTCTCCACTCAACTGCGTGCCAGTATCGTGCTGAATTCCTGCTCGACCGCCCTGACTGCCAGACTGCATTCTCGCCGACCCCGGCCATCGCGGGAGTCACGAAGGCACCTTCGACAACCACCATCGTTTCCGTCGCCAGAGCGCGGACATCGTCGATGATCATCGGGCGGCGATCGAAATTCCCGGGGCCGGTGCCCAGAACGTGAATTCCGGCCGCGGCCGCGCGCTTCTCGTGCGCGAATGCCTTCGCATCTACGCTGTAATAGATAAATCCATACTTCTGCGCAAACAGTCGACTGACCGTCGTCTTTCCGGCCGCCGCCGGACCACCGATCCAAATGATATTCGCATCGTCAACTTCCGATTCTTCATTCATCGGACCTGAGTCTAGGCAGGGCGGGCGTGGACAGCGTAGTGCGGTGGTGGGGTGGGTCTGGGAGACTTGGTGGGTGACTGGACTGCGGGTTCTGTTTCTGGGTGGGACTGGGATTATCAGCTCGGCGTGCTCCCGGCGCGCTGTCGAGGTCGGGCTCGACCTCACGGTCGTGAACCGGGGCAAGACCTCGAGTCGGCCCTTGCCGGCGGAGGTCCGGCAGGTCAACGCTGACATCGAGGACGCCGCGGCCTTCGCCGAGGTCGCCGGGCAGGACTTCGATGTCGTGGTCGACTGGCTGGCGTTCACGCCGGACCAGGTGCGGGCTCGGACCGATGCCTTGCGCGGTCACGTCGGGCAGTACGTGTTCATCAGCTCCGCCTCGGCGTACCAGACGCCGCCCGCCCGTCTACCGATCACCGAGTCGACGCCGCTGCGGAACCCGTTCTGGCAGTACTCGCGGGACAAGATCGCCTGCGAGGACCTGCTGACCACGCTCTATCGCGACGAGAACTTCCCGGTCACGATCGTGCGGCCCTCGCACACGTACGACCGCACGCTGGTCCCGTTCGACGGCGGCTGGACGATCGTCGACCGCATGCGCCGCGGCGAACCCGTCGTCGTCCACGGTGACGGTACGTCGCTGTGGACCCTGACGCATCACCGCGACTTCGCGCGCGGATTCGTCCCGCTGCTCGGCCACCCGCGCACGCTCGGTGACACCTTCCAGCTCACCTCCGACGACGTCCTGACCTGGGACCAGATCGCGAACACGCTGGCCGCCGCGGCCGGTACGACGGCGCAGATCGTGCACGTCCCGTCCGACGCGATCGCCGCCGTACATCCCAGTTGGGGCGCCGCACTGCTCGGCGACAAGACCCATTCGGCCGTCTTCGACAACAGCAAACTCCGCCAGGTCGTGCCGGACTTCGTGGCCACGATCCCGTTCGAGGTCGGAGCCCGCGAGATCATCGCCTGGTACGACGAGGACCCGACTCGTCAGCGCATCGACCCCGCCATCGACGAGGCCATGAACGCGCTGATCGCGCAGTACAGACTCGATCGCTGACCAGGTTCAGCTCGTCACGATGCCGGCGACGAGGTTGATCGTCGCGGCGAGAATGACCGTTCCGAAGACGTACGAGAGCAAACAGTGCCGCAGTACGACGGAACGGATGGCGGAGCTGGAGACGCTCGTGTCGGAGACCTGGTAGGTCATGCCGAGGTTGTAGCTGAAATAGAAGAAGTCCCGGTACGCCGGGCGCTCGTCGCTGTTGAAGTCGATCCCGCCGACCGGCGCGAGGTAGTAGAGGTGCGCGTAGCGGGCGGCATACATCATGTGCAGCACGGCCCAGTTCATGAAAACGCCGGCCAGGCCGATCGCCGCGGCGGCGTTCCGGTCCTGCGAACGCCCGAGAATCAGGATCAGCGCGATGACGGCGACGGCGCCGACCGCGAGCGCCACCACGATCAACTCGTCGACGGCCGGCCGGAAGTCCTCGCGGCCGACGTGCCGACGAGTGCCGTCGGCGTCCATCGGCCACAACACGACGACGGCGCTGAGGACGAACGCCGCGCCGATTACCGCGATCCCTGCCAGCACACCCAGCGGCACACTCCAGCTGACCGCAACGATCGCGCCGACGATACAGCCGATCAGCACGGACAAGAGCTGGCGAACGCTAGCGCTCATCGAGGGCCCCGTGATCAGTTACTTGCTGAGGGCATCGTCCAGCCAGGGGCGGAGGACGGCGGCCGGGGCCGCGCCGATGTGGGTGGCGACTGGTTTGCCCTGGCGGAAGACCATCAGCGTGGGGATCGACCGGATGTCGAAGTGGCGCGAGATGTCGGGCGCCTCGTCGGCGTTGATCTTCACCAGCTTGATCTGCCCGGCCTTCTCGGTGGCGAGCGTCTCGAGCACCGGGCTAACCATCCGGCACGGCCCACACCACGGCGCCCACACGTCGACCAGCACCGGCATGTTCGACATCTCGACGACCTCGGCAAAGTCCTTGTCACCCGCATGCACCATCCACGGCAACGGCTTGCCACACTGACCACACACCGGCTTCCCGTCGCCGGTCGCCTGCACGCGGTTCTTCTGCCCGCAGTGCGGACACGACACAATTTCAGCCATACCCCATTCTCCACCCCGCCCCGTACCGCGGGTATTCGCCGATACTTGGGGAATGTCGGAGCTGGATCTGCCTGAGTTCGATCGCGCACAGCTGCACGCGATCAGGGTGCTGCGAGGCGATGGGGCTGTCGTGGTGACCAACCCCAGTCCGATGACGTACGGCGTGGTGGCCCGCGACCCGCGCGCGATCAACCTCCTGAAGGGTCGCCCCGCCGACCAGCCGGTGGCGGTGTCGGTCCACTCGCAAGCCGCACACGATCAGCTGTTCCGGTACCTCGACCTCCGCACCGACGCACTCGCCGCGGTCGACTTCGCTCTTGCCGAGCACATGTCCGTGCTAGCGCCGATCCGGTCGGACCCGACGATGCCCGAGTGGCTGTCACCGGCCATCCAGGACGGCTGGGTCAGGTTCTTCGACGGAGCCTGGGGTCCATTGGCGTCGTTGTGGCTGACCTTCCCCTTCCTGTACGGAAGTAGCGCCAACCGAACCGGCGAGGCCGCGCCCGCCTCCGCGGTCGAGGCTCGTGAGCAGTTCCCGCCCGGCACCGTCGTCATCGACGCCGACGACCGACGTACGCCGTCGGACGTCTACGGAGCCAGCACGACGATCCGCGTCGATCCGTCCGGCCGGATCTCCGTTCATCGATCGGGTATCCAGGACCAGGTAGCCGGTGGAGCCGACGTACTCCTGGAACGCTTGCGAGAGTTCAGGTCCAGGATCCACGGACTGGACGGATCGGCGCCGTCGCCGATGGGCCACAGCTACTTGTCCACCGCGGTGACGGAGAACGGCGAGCCGAAGCAGTTGGTGCCGAAGACGCGCATTCGGGTGGAATTCGCGCGAACGCCCAACCAGAATCCAGACGGTCCGCGGGTGTACGACGTCCTGCGGGTGCACGCCGGTTGCAACCGGATCGGCACCGCCGTCGCCGCCGGCGAATTGCTGACTGACGGGACCTTGGGGATCAAGGGATTCGGCGGCACCCAGGTCGGCTGTGAACCGCCTCTGAGGACGCAGGAGGAATGGCTGAAGACGTTCCTGATGAGCAGACCGAGTTGGCAGGTGGACGGTGACGAACTCACGCTCACCTCAGGCGGTACGACGATCACGCTGCTCGACAAGAAGATCGCCGAGCCCGACCTCCCGCTGGACGGGATCAGGTGGAAGGTCGGCACAACCATCACCAACGCCGACCTGCGCCACCACCGCTCCAACACTGAGCCCGCGTGGATCAGAATCGACGGCGAGCACCTGACCGGCTGGACCGGTTGCAATGAACTCACGGCCAGCGTCACCCGGAACAACACCCAACTGACCTTCACCGGTGTCACCATCACCGACCACACCTGCACCGGCGAAACAGCCGAGGTCCAGTCCGAAATCCTGGCCACCCTCGGAACCGCGGTCACCTACGACATCGACCACAACAAGCTAACCCTCCTGGCCCCGTCCGGCATCGGCCTCGACCTGAAAGCAGATTAGAGCGGTAGGCCGTTGTCGTCGGTGGTTAGGACTTGGGGTTTGAACTTGGTGAGGAAGGCGGTGAGTTCGCCGGTGGGTTGTTCGATGATGGTGCCGCCGTCCTGCCAGATGGCGTCGAGGTGTTGGAACTCGCCGGGTGGGTCGCCTTGGTTGTAGTGGATGTCATGTACGCCGAGGCCCTCGTCGTACGGGGCGCCGTAGACGTAGACGCGGCGCGAGCCGGTCAGTCGGTGCTCGAGCAGGTCCAGGGCGTTGTCCGCGGTACTCTCCACCCAGCCGGACTGCGACGATGCCAGCAGCGGTGAGCGGAGGTAGTCCAGAGCACCGGACGACTGCGTGCTGTCGAGCAGGTGCCAACCGTCAGGGAGTGCGGCGGTGGCGGCGAACAGGTCCGCGTCGAGGTAGCGCATTTCGCGATACTCGACCGGTATGCCGCTGGGCGTCGACACGTCGACCGCGCCCTCGTACTCGCCCGCGGGCGCCGCGACGTACATCTTCCCGTGGTACCAGGACCCGAAGTCGTCCGGATCCTCTCGGGCAAACCGCACCAACCGTCCAGCGAGGACCCCATAGCTTGCAAGCGGCATGTTTCCTCCGATGTCAGGTCTCGGCGAGCAGCGCGACAACCTCTCCAACCTCATCATCGACGGGAACGCCGTGGTGAGGTACTTCGGCTCGCAGCACCACGCGGATCGCGGGGCGCCAGCGACCTCCCGCAGTGTTGTTAGGTAAGGCTCACCTGGGCGCAATGACGGACATTGACATCCTTTGAGACTCACTTCACAAGGCGTTGGCCGACGGCTAGCCTCCGAGGTGGAGAAACCCTGACTTCTCCGCGTACGCCGAAGGAACAGTTCGATGGCCAGCTTGGCGAGTTACACGACCCTGTACGTGACCGCGGTCGGGCTGAATGGCGAACCCGACCTCAAGCACATCGCTGCCGTGCGGTGGGACCCCGGCAGCCTCGACCCGGAGGAGTCGTCGCTCGCCGACTTCGTCCGCTGGCTCGACCGGGGCGCCGGCCGCGCCTTCGTCCGCCGCGCCGACGGCACCCGAGGCCCCCGCGTCCGGGTCAACTCCGACGGCACCATCCGCTACCTCCGCAGCAACCCCGACGACGTCTCGAACCAGGACGAGCTACTCCTCCTCCCCACCTGGCAACTCCACCGCTCGAAGAAACACTCCCGCCGCGTCTGAGCTACCGCTGATCAAGTCCCTTGTGGAGGTAGAGGTCGCGGAGGAGGGAGATTTCGGCGCCGTGGTGGATCAGTTCTACGTTTGAGTAGAGGAACAGCTTGGCCACGGGAGCGTGAGCGAAGGCCGGTGGTTCGCCCTGGGGTTCGGTGAGGCCGGAAGTGCCCAGGTTGCGAACGCCGGTCAGCCAGTGGTTGTACTGGTCGTCGAGCTGGTCGAGGGCTTCCCGGGCGGTGCCGGCGTACTCGAAGGTTGACACGGTGGTTGGTGTGCGGCCGAAGCGTTTGCCGTTGGTGGAGGCGTAACCGCCGATGAGGTGGGCGAGGCGCCAGGCGATGGTGGTGACAGGTTCCGGGTCGTGGGGCGGCTCGGCGTAGTCCATCGTGAACTCGCCGGCGCCGAACGAGATCGGTGCGGCGCTTTCACCTCGGCGGCTGAGCGTCCAGCAGTTGGGGACGGGCTGCCAGAAGTACTCGTCGTCGGTCAGGCCCTAGAGGCGCGGTCGGAGCCGCTCACGCCAGTGTGTGTCGATCTGGTCGACGACCTCGGCATTCCAGTCAATGGCCATCCCAGGACAGTACGGTGTCAACGGAGGTGGGTGGGATGGGGTTTTCTGTGCGGGCGTTGGACACCGATAGCTGGGCGGCGTTTGCTGAGTTGGTTGAGGCGAACAACGGGGTGTGGGGTGGCTGCTGGTGCATGGGGTTTCATGTGAAGCTCGGGAAGGGGCGGACTGCGCAGCAGAATCGCGAGGAGAAGGAGGCGCGGGTTCAAACCGGCGACACGCATGCGGCGCTGGTGTTCGAGGCGGAGAAATGTTTGGGGTGGTGCCAGTTCGGGTCGCCTGACGAGTTGCCGGAAGTGAAGAGTCGTCGGCTGTACGAGAAGGGCCTGACGACGCTGCCTGACTGGCGGATCACCTGCTTCTTCACCGGCAAAGGATTCCGCGGCCGTGGGGTGGCGGATGCTGCCCTCGGCGGAGCGCTGGCGCAGATCGCGCAGTACGGCGGAGGCGTCGTCGAGGGCTATCCCGAGGAGACCGACGACCGCAAAGTGTCCGGCTCGTTCCTTCACACCGGGCCCATGTCCGCCTTCGAGAACCACGGCTTCACCCGCACCCGACCCATCTCCCCGCACCGCTGGGTCGTCACCCGCACTGTGTGAGGCTTACGGCGGCTGGATCCCGTAGTCGTGAATCTTGCGGTAGATGGTGGCTCGGGACATGCCGAGCGACTTCGCGGCGTGACCCTTGTGGCCGTCGTTGGCGATCAGACTACGAATAATGGCGTCGCGTTCGAGCGCCTCCAGCTGGCTGAGGCTGCGGCGGCTGATCGCCTGGGCGCGGGCCGGCAGGTCCGCGGGCGTGATGACTCCCGTACGACGACGCCGTACGACGACCTGTTTGAGCATCTGGCACAGCTCGGCGGTGTTGCCGGGCCAAGCGGAGCGCATCAGCTGCTGCATGGTGTCGGGGCCGCACGTCAGCTCGCCGTGGCTCAGCTGGTTGAGGAAGTACGGGACGAGCTCGCGGACATCCTCGATGTGGTGTCGCAGCGGCGGCACCTCGACGGTCAGCGGGAAGAGCGAGAGCAACTCATCGAGATCAGGCGTGTCCGCGTCGTCCGACGTGAGGGTGAGCGCAACCCACGGCGGATCGGCCGGTCGGCGTTCGAGTACGTCGTACAGCGCCGCGATCGTCACATCGACACCGCTCGCGTCCAGGCGCTCGACGTGGCGGATCACCAAGGCCTGCAGTGAATCGTCGGCCAGCTCGGACTCCAACTCGGCGGCGAACCCGTCGCCGACCCGCGCAACGTCGACGACGTGGAACGAGCCGACCGGGTTGTTCTGTTGATGCGCAGCGCGCGCCAGTGTGACCTTGCCGGTCCCCCGCTCGCCGGTCAGCACGACCCATTGGCCGGCCCGGCACGCGTTGTCCACCTCGCGACTGCTTCCGAGCCACGGTGCACTCCGACCCACGAGCCCGGGAAGAACCGGACGCGGTGGCGGACGATGCCCGGTGGCCGGCGTACGCACGCCGATACCCGGCGAATGGGGGCTGACCTGAATGATCCCGCCGCCACCACGGCCGCCGGACGCGACCGGGCGGCACATGATCCGGACCCAGGAACCGGTCGGCAGCTCGGCCACGATCGCCTCGGTCGTACCGCGGGCCAGCATTTCGGCCGCATACCCGAGGACGGCGCGCTGGTCCGACGCGTCGAGCGACTGGCCGGCCTTCGCGTTCATCAGCAGCAGATCGTCATCGACTGCGATCACCATGTCACCGAGCCGGCGTGAACTCTGCAGATACGCCTGCAGCAGCGAGATCTCCCGCGCGGAACTGTCCTTGAGCAGCGCGGCGCGGATGTTCTCGGCGGTGGTCTTGGCAAGCGCCATCAGCAGTGACCCGGCGTCCTTGCGCCAGCAGGTCAGATCGATCGCGCCGATCGTCTTGCCGTTCACCGGATGCTTGATCGGTACGCCGGCGCACGCGAGTTCCTCGAGATCCTCGGCGTAGTGCTCGTGCCCGAACACGTGCATCGGCCCGCCGCCCTCGAGCGCGGTCCCGATACCGTTCGTGCCGGCGAACTCCTCGGCATAGCTGAATCCGGGCGCCAGGAAAACCTTGTCCAGGTAGCGGGCCAGGTTGGTGTCGGCGGTCAGCCGCTCCAGGACCATGCCGGTCCGGTCGGTGAGGATCACGCTGATCGGCTGGCCGTCGAGATTCTGGTGCAGCTGCCGCAGTACGGGCGCGGCGCTGCGGGTCAACGGGATGTCGAGGTCCGGGTCCGCGACGTACGGCAGCGTGATCCGGTCGGCCGGCAGCTTCCACCGCCGGGACCGAACCCAGGAGGCAAGGATCGGCGGCCGGACATCCTGCGGCCTGACCGGATCGAGGGTGAGGAAGTTCAGCCGGGCCGTAGCGGCTCGCCGGTTGTCCTCCATCGAGGGTGCGAGTTCGTCCACGGGGCCTCCCACCAGGTCACGTCCCGTTTCCTCCGAGCGTAGTCCAGCCGGACACAAGTGGCGTCTCAGAATGAGACACCCGGCCGGCTCGCGCTGGCATGCGATGGAGGTCAGACGACTGGAGGTCTTATGGACAACGATGTCTCGCCGCAGCAGGAGTCCTACAACCCGTGGACCGTTGTACATCTGGTCTTCCAGCACCTCGCCGATGCGGGTCTGCACCCGGTCCTAGGGGCCACCGGGCACCCGGGCGAACCGGCCGCCGAACTCCTGCGCTGCCTTGGCATCCAGCCTGATCCGCAGGGCGACCGCCGGCTCCTGGAGCAGAAGGAGGAGCGACTCGCCGAGCTCCGCGAGGCCTTCTTCGGCGAGTCGTGACCCGCTTCTCAATTTGAGACCTCACCCCGCTCGGGGCGGCGATGTACTGCAAACACACAGCCGGCCACATGAGCGGGAGGAAAGCCATGAGTCGCCAAAGCGTGGCGAAGGCCCACCAGAAGATCCAGGAGTTGTCATGGGAACCGGCGTACCACGAGCCGGTCTCCCAGTACGGGACGGACTACACGTTCCGTAAGGCGCAGAAGAAAGACCCCTTGAAGCAGGTGCTGCGGTCGTACTTCCCGATGCAGGAGGAGAAGGACCACCGGGTGTACGGCGCCTCGGACGGCGCGATCCGCGGCAACATGTTCCGCCAGGTCCAGGAACGCTGGCTGGAATGGCAGAAGCTGTTCCTGAGCATCATCCCGCTGCCGGAGATCTCGGCCGCGCGGGCGATGCCGCTGCTGTTCCGGACCGTGCCGAACCCCGAGCTGCACAACGGGCAGGCCATCCAGATGATCGACGAGGTCAGGCACTCGACGATCCAGCAGAACCTCAAGCGCTTGTACATGAACAACTACATCGACCCGGCGGGCTTCAACTCGAGTCTGCGCGACTTCCAGAGCGACTACTGCGGCACCATCGGCCGCCAGTTCGCCGAGGGCTTCATCACCGGTGACGCGATCACCGCGGCCAGCATCTACCTGACGATCGTGGCCGAGACCGCCTTCACCAACACGCTGTTCGTCGCGATGCCGGCCGAAGCCGCCGCGAACGGCGACTACCTCCTGCCGACGGTGTTCCACTCGGTCCAGTCCGACGAGTCCCGGCACATCAGCAACGGCTACGCGACGCTCCTGATGGCGCTCGCTGACGAGGACAACCACCAGTTGCTCGCCCGCGACCTGCGGTACGCCTGGTGGAACAACCACCGCGTCGTCGACGCGGCCATCGGCACCTTCATCGAGTACGGCACCAAGGACCGCCGCAAGGACCGCGAGTCCTACGCGGAGATGTGGCGCCGCTGGATCTACGACGACTACTACCGCAGCTACCTGGTGCCGCTGGAGAAGTACGGCCTCGAGATCCCGCACGATCTGATCGAGGAGTCCTGGAACCAGATCTGGAACAAGGGTTACGTCCACGAGGTCGCGCAGTTCTTCGCCACCGGCTGGCTCGCCAACTACTGGCGGATCGACCCGATGACCGACAAGGACTTCGAGTGGTTCGAGTACAAGTACCCGGGCTGGTACGACAAGTACGGTGCGTGGTGGGAGAACTACAACCGGCTGGCCACGCCGAACGGGCACAAGCCGATCGTCTTCGAGGACGTCGACTACGAGTACCCGCACCGCTGCTGGACGTGCATGGTGCCGTGCCTGGTCCGTGAGGACATGGTGATGGCCAAGGTCGACGGCCAGTGGCGGACGTACTGCCACGAGATGTGCAAGTGGACCGACGAGACCGCGTTCCGGCCGACGTACCAGGGCCGGCAGACGCCGAACATGGGCAAGCTGATCGGCCACCGCGAGTGGGAGACGCTGTACCACGGCTGGAACTGGGCCGACGTGGTCTCCGACATGGGCTTCGTCCGCGACGACGGCAAGACGATGGTCGCGCAGCCACACCTCGACCTGGACCCGAGCAAGATGTGGACGCTCGACCACCTGCGCAAGTGCCCGCCGCTGGCGAGCCCGAACGTGCT
The DNA here is from genome assembly GCF_004365355.1 of Kribbella pratensis. Lineage (GTDB taxonomy): Bacteria > Actinomycetota > Actinomycetes > Propionibacteriales > Kribbellaceae > Kribbella. The sequence goes on from NZ_SODP01000002.1 coordinate 109,314, forward strand.
GCTGAACGAGATGTCCGACGACGAGCGGACCGCGTTCGCGGCGCGCTACGTCAAGGGCGGCCCGGCCGGACGACCCGCTCCTGCTGACGCCTGATTCGCATGGGCGACAAGCACGTCGTGAGGTTCGAACCCGTCGGCATCGAGATCGAGGTCGACGAGGACCAGACGATCCTGCGCGCGGCGGCCGAGCAGGGCGTGATGCTGATGCACGGCTGCAAGGAGGGCCAGTGCGCGTCCTGCAAGTCGTTCGTCCTGGACGGTGAGGACATCGACCTGGACCGCTACAGCACCTTCGCGCTGCCGGAGTACGAACTGGACGAGGGCTACACGCTGCTGTGCCGGGCGCACGCCTTCGAGGACCTCACGATCGAGCTGCTCAACTACGACGAGGACATGATCCGCTCGGGGCTGCCGATCCAGGAACGGACGGCGGAGGTCGTCGCGATCACCCCGGTGACGCACGACCTCCGGCACCTGGTGCTGAAGCTGTCCGAGCCCGGCGAGCTGAAGTTCTTTCCCGGGCAGTACGTCGACATCTCGGTACCGGACACCGAAGCGACCCGCTCGTTCTCGATGGCGAACACGTCGAGCCGCGAGAGCGGACAGCTGGAGTTCGTCATCAAGGTGTACCCGGGCGGGATGTTCTCGGAGTTCCTGGACCAGCGCCTCCGGGTCGGAGACCGGTTGGACCTGACCGGACCGTTCGGGGTGTTCACCCTCCGGGACAACCCGGACGCCCGGCTGGTCTTCCTCGGTGGCGGGGCCGGGATGGCACCGATCCTGGCCCTGCTGCGGTCGATGGCCGAGCGCGGGATCGACCGGCCGACGACGTTCTACTACGGATCCCGGACGCAGCTGGACCTGTGTTTCGAGGAGGAGTTGCGCGAGCTCGAGCAACGGCTGCCGCGGTTCCGGTACGTGCCGGCACTGTCGGAGGAGGAATGGGACGGCGAGAGCGGCCTGATCACCGACGTGGTCCGCCGGCTGGAGCCGAGCCTGACCGGAGCCGATGCCTACGTGTGCGGTCCGCCGCCGATGGTCGAGGCGGCGATCCCGCTGCTCGAACGGCTCGGGGTCGCGACCAAGCACATCTACTACGACAAGTTCACCACGACCGGCGACGCCGGTGACTCGGAAGTGCTGGAGGCAGGAAGCCGATGACCACCACACAGGACTCACCAAAGACCGAACGCAGCGTGCCCAAGCCGGTCTTCACCGACGCCGAGGCCGGCGCCCAGGAGTTCCCGGACTCGAATTCCCGACGCTACAACTACTACACCCCGCAGAAGCGCAAGCAGACCCACTACGAGGACGTCACGGTCGAGGTACAGCCCGATCCGCGGCACTACCTGAGCCAGGGCTGGTTGTACGGCTTCTCCGACGGCCGCGGCGGCTATCCACTGGACTGGACCGTGCTGAAGGCCTGGGGCTCGGACAAGCCCAGCCCGCAGCGTGGACCCGGCACCGGCGGCCTGTTCGTGAAGGAATGGCCGGCCACCGGCTGGCACGAGTTCCGCGACCCGAACGAGGAGTGGGAGCTCACGCTCTACCGGTACAACTCGAACGTCGTCCGCCAGGTCACCCAGAACGTCGAGGCCGCCAAGCAGTCGAAGGCCTTCGAGCAGTGGAACACCAACTGGGTCCGCTTCGTGGAGCAGCACGTCGGGGCCTGGATGCACGTCGACCACGGGCTCGGCCTGTACCTGTACGCGAACGCGAACCGGCGCGCACCGACGAACATGCACAACAACGCGATCTCGGTGAACAGCATGCACCGGATCCGCGCCGCGCAGGACCTCGCGCTGTACAACCTCACGCTGTCCGAGGAGATCGAGGGCTTCGACGGCAGTGCGCACCTGGAGACCTGGAACAACGACCCGGCCTGGCAAGGCGTGCGCGACGTCGCCGAGCAGCTGACCGCGATCGACGACTGGTGCGAGGCGATCTTCGCCGCGAACGTCGTGTTCGAGCCGCTCGTCGGTGAACTGTTCCGCAGCCAGCTGGTGCAGCAGGCGTCCCCGCGGAACGGCGACTTCGTCACTCCGACGGTCGTCGGCGCGGCGGAGTACGACTTCGCCGAGCGCGACCTGCGCTACACGACGGCGATGTTCGAGCTGCTCACCAACGACAAGGAGTTCGCGGACCACAACAAGTCGATCCTGCAGGACTGGGCGGCGAAGTGGACCGCGCAGTCGCTCGCCGCGGCCCGTGCACTGCAGCCGCTGTGGTCGCAGCCGGACGCGAAACCGCCACGGTTCGAGGACGGCCTCGACCGGGTCAAGAGCCGGTTCAGCGGCATCGTCACCTCGCTGGGCCTCGAGGAACCGAAGGAGCTGTCACTGTGACCAGCACGTTCACCACCGCGGAAAGCCCGTTCAAGCAGGACAACACCGCGTCCAACAAGTGCGGCGTGACGCTGATGAACAACCAGGTCGGCGCGGTTGTCGCTGAGGTGATGACCGGTCAGGACAACGTCACGGTGACGCACCTGCCGTCGATGATCCGGGTCGACGCGATCAACCGGATGGACTTCGTCTACGACGACATCTCCGAAGCGCTCGGCGAGGAGCCCGGGTACTTCGACCAGGCCGAGTTCGAGGAGAACATGTCGACCCACTACGGGCGCATGGTTCACCTCGACGACCGGACGATCATGTTCGCCAACCCCGAGGACGCCGCCGAGTACATCGGCTTCGACCTGACCGCATCCAGCTGACAAGGGGGTCGCTTCCGTGTACGAGAAGAATGGTGAGAAGTACTTCGTGGTCGACAGCCACATGCACATGTGGAAGGCCGGCCCGGACAACTGGGTGAAGGGGGCGGAGCAGTACGCGAAGGGCTGGATCGAGTGTTTCCACGCGTACCAGAGCCTCGGCCCGAAAGAGACCCACTGGACGATCGAGAAGTTCATGAGCTACACCGAGGACGATCTGATGAAGGACGTCTTCGAGGACGGCTACGTGGACGTCGCGATTTTCCAGCCTACGTACCTGAAGGAGTGGTACACGGAGGGTTTCAACACCACCGAGCAGAACGCCAACCTCGGCGAGAAGCATCCGGGGATGTTCGTCCTGAACACCCGGTTCGACCCGCGGGACGGTGACGTCGGTCTGGAGGAGCTGGCGCGCAATGTCGAGCGGTACGGCTCGCGGGGCGTCAAGCTCTACACGGCCGAGTGGAACGCCGGATCCCGCGGTTACAAGCTGACCGACCCGGCGGCGTACACCTACCTCGCGAAGGCGCAGGAGCTCGGGATCAAGAACATCCACGTCCACAAGGGCCCCACGATCTGGCCGCTGGACAAGGACGCGTTCGACGTCTCCGATGTCGACCACGCCGCGACCGACTTCCCCGAGCTCAACTTCATCGTCGAGCACGTCGGCCTGCCGCGGATCGAGGACTTCTGCTTCATGGCCACCCAGGAACCCAACGTGTACGCCGGTCTGTCGGTCGTCATCGGCGGGCTGATGCACGCGCGGCCGCAGTTCTTCGCCAAGGTGATGGGCGAGCTGCTGTTCTGGGTCGGCGAGGACAAGATGACGTTCGGCAGCGACTACGGCATCTGGGAGCCGAAGTGGCAGATCGAGGGCTTCGTGGACTGGGAGTTCCCCGACCAGCCGGAGTTCGCGGACTACCCGCGGCTCGGGGTGGACGGGAAGAAGAAGATCCTCGGGCTGAACGCGGCCAAGCTCTACGACATCAAGGTGCCGGACGAGCTGCAGCTGAAGGAGGAGACACCCGCCGCACAGGACGACTCGAAGCTGGTTGCGTCGTAATGACGGCAGTGTTCACGGAGAAGGACCGGGTCCTGGACGCACTGGGTGCGGTCCGGGACCCGGAGCTGGACGAGCCGATCACGACGCTGGGATTCGTCTCGACCTGCGTCGTGTCGGCCGCCGGTGACGCGGTCGTGCGGTTGCGGCTGCCGACCTACTTCTGTGCGCCGAACTTCGCGTTCCTGATGGTCGCCGACGCGTACGACGTGGTGTCGGCGCTGCCCGGCCTGCGGTCGGTCGACGTCGCGCTGGAGGACCATTTCGCCGCGGCCCAGATCAATGCGGGGGTGGCGGCGCGGGCGGGGTTCGTCGCCTCGTTCGACGGCGAGGCGGCGGCGGAGCTCGACGAGTTGCGCCGTACGTTCGTCGCCAAGGCGGTGCTGGCCGGGACCGATCAGGTCTGCCGGCCTTTTGTTGCTTCTGGCACCGATCCGGCAGAGGTCGCGCGGCTGACGATCGCCGACGTGCCGCCGTCGGCCGAGCTCGACCGGTTGCTGCGTCGCCGGGCCGAGCTCGGGCTGTCGACCGGCCCGGACGCGCCCCTGCTCATCGACGTCGGGACCGGCGAAGCCGTCGCCGCGCCCGCGGCGGCGCGGCACCTCGGGCTGGCCCGGCTGACCCGGACCGGGATCGAGGCCAACACCGGTATCTGCAGGGGAATGCTGAGGCACCGGTACACCGAGTCCGGTGCGGGCGAGGAGGAGCAGGAATGAAGGCCGTTCGACTGCACGGGTACCACCAGCAGCCAGTGGTCGAGGACGTACCGGAACCGGTCGTCAAGGGCCCGCTGGACGTCATCGTCAAGATCGGCGGCGCGGGCGTGTGCCGTACCGATCTGCACATCATCGAGGGTCAGTGGGACGCGGCGATGCATCCGTCGCTCCCGTACACGATCGGCCACGAGAACGCCGGCTGGGTGCACGAGGTCGGCTCGGCCGTCACCAACGTGCAGGTCGGCGACACCGTCATCCTGCACCCGACGCCGACCTGCGGACTGTGTCATGCCTGTCGCGCCGGGGACGACATGCACTGCGAGAACAGCTCGTTCCCTGGTCTGGACAGCGACGGGGGGATGGCGGAGTACCTCCTCACCTCCGCCCGCGCCTGCGTGAAACTCGACCCGAGCACGCGACCGCAGGATGTCGCGGCGCTCGCCGACGCCGGCATCACGGCCTACCACGCGGTCCGGAAGGCTCTGCCACTGTTGCCTCCCGGTACGACGGCCGTGGTGATCGGCGCGGGCGGTCTGGGGCACATCGGCGTACAGTGCCTGGCCGCGCTGACGGCGGCGCGGATCATCGTCGTCGACCGCAACCCGGACGCGCTCAAGCTCGCCGAGCAGCTCGGCGCCGACCAGACGGTCGTTGCTGACGGCAAGCAGGTGGAGAAGGTGCTGGAGCTGACCGGCGGGGCCGGCGCCCACGTCGTGCTGGACTTCGTCGCCGAGCAGGGCGCGGAGCAGGACGGCTTCGCGATGACCAGGCCGGCCGGCTCGTACTTCGTCATCGGGTACGGCGGCCAGATCCAGATCCCGACCCTGGACATCATCTCGACCGAGCGGAACATCGTCGGCAACATCGTCGGCACGTTCAACGAACTGGCCGAGCTGATGGCGCTCGCACAGGCCGGCAAGGTCACACTGCACACCCGGACCTACCCGCTCGACGCGGCCGCCGATGCGGTCGCCGATCTCGACGCCGGCCGGATCCGCGGCCGCGCGGTTCTCGTGCCGTAACAGGACCATTTTCCGGAGGGATTGAAATGGCCAAGGAACTAAGATTCGGTGAGTCGGCCCGTGATCTGCTGCTCGCCGGCGTCGACCAGCTCGCGGACGCGGTCAAGTCGACATTAGGCCCTAAGGGCCGCAACGTGATCCTGGAGAAGATCACCGGCTCGCCGGTGGTCACCAACGACGGCGTGACGATCGCCCGCGAGATCTTCCTCAAGAACCAGTTCGAGAACATGGGCGCCCAGCTGGTCAAGGAAGCCGCGATCAAGACCAACGACATCGTCGGCGACGGCACCACCACGGCGACCGTGATCGCGCAGGCCATCATTCGCGAGGGTATGCACGCGATCGGCTCCGGAGGGAACCCCGTTCTGGTGAAACGGGGTATCGACCTGGCTGTCGGCAAGCTGGTCGAGCGGCTCCGCGAGGTCGCGCACCCGGTCGTGACCGAGCAGGACTACGCGCGGGTCGCGGCGATCTCGGCGAACGACGACGACATCGTCGGCGCGGTGATCGCGAAGGCGCTGCACACCGTCGGCGACGGCGGGATCGTCACCGTCGAGGAGTCGTCGATCAACGGTATGGGCGTGGACTTCGTCGAAGGGTTCGAGTTCGACAACGGGTACATGTCGCCGTACATGGTGACCGATCCGGGCAGCTTGCAAGCCGTCCTGGACAACCCGTACATCCTGTTGTGCAGCGAGAAGATCACCAAGGTCCAGGAGATCATGCCGCTGCTCGACAAGATCATGCGCGAGCCGCGGCCGCTGGTGATCATCGCCGAAAGCCTCGAAGGTACGGCGCTCAGCATGCTGGTGCACAACCACGTCAACGGGCTGTTCCAGTGCGTGGCGGTGAAGGCGCCCGGGTTCGGCGACCGGCGGCTGCACAAGCTGGAGGACATCGCGGCGATCACTGGCGGCGCGGTCTACAGCCGGCACTCCGGGTTCAGCCTCGAGACGATGACGATCGACCAGCTGGGCCGCGCGGATCAGGTGCGGGTGACAGCCGACCGTACGGCGATCGTCGCGGGCACCGGGCACGACAAGGACGTGGCCTTCCGGATCGCGCAGCTGAGGTCGGAGCTCGAGCGGGCGACGTTCGGCGTCGATGAGGATGTCCTGACCGAGCGGATCGGCTCGCTGTCGGGCAAGGTCGCGGTGATCCGCGTCGGCGCGCCGACCCCGGCCGAGCTCAAGGAGCTCCAGCACCGGGTCGAGGACGCGCTGTCCGCGACGCGGGCCGCGATGGCCGAAGGGATCGTCGCGGGCGGCGGCATGGCCCTCCTGCATGCCGCGTCAGCCCTCGACGGTCTGGACGTCAAGGGCGATTACAAGTCGGGCGTCGACATCGTGCGGCGGGCGCTGCGCGAACCGGCGTACCTGATCGCCGCGAACGCGGGGTACTCCGGCGCCGAGGTGCTCGAGCGGACGTCGCAGATGGGAGTCGACGAGGGCTTCGACGCTCTGGAGGGCGTGTACGGCAACATGCTCGCGATGGGCATCATCGACCCACTCAGGGTGGCGCGTTCGGCCTTGCAGAACGGCGCGTCGGTGGCCGGTCTTCTGTTGACGACCAACACCCTCATCGCGGAGGAGCAGACGCCGTGGGGCGGCAGTCCCGCCCTGATGACGGAGTACGGCGCACTGGACGAGGGGCTGCACCAGCCGAGCCCCGACTCCAGCACGCCGCAGTCCCTCGGCCTCGGGCCGTCGGTCGGCTAGCAGTGCGGTGGGGGTGGCTGGGGGTCGTTCGGAGACCCCCAGCCACTGGGTCACGTGAAGATACTGACGCCGCCCGGGCCGACCAGCAGGCCGATGATGATCAGGGCTGCGCCCCACATCACCTGGCCGCGGAACAACGAGACAATGCCGGACACGACGAGGATCACCGCGATGATCCACAGGATGAATGCCATTCTTCCTTCCCTTCGTGCTTTTGCGATCCCCGTGGCGCCGCTCCGGTGCCCGGGCCGGCGCCGCGCAAACCCTTTACAGAGCAGCCGAAACGGTCGTATGAAACAATCGGGCCGATGGCTCAGACACTGCGCGACCTGTTGCCCGAAGCTCTTCTGACCCGATCGCTGGACGGCCTCGACCTGCCGACCGCAGAGGCCTGGGCCGGCGTTCCGGCGAGCGACCGTACGGCGCTCCTCGCGGACGCCGAGGCACAGCTGGCCACCGCGTGGCCTGTCCTGCCGGCGAGCGACTACGCCCGCTTCCATCGCGAGGGCGATCGCGAACGCTACGAGACGCCGTACTTCGCGCGCCGACGCCGGATCGTGACCAGTGCGCTCGCCGCACTGCTGACCGGCGAGGAGCGCTGGGTCGCGGATGTCGTCGACGGCATCTGGCTGGTGTGTGACGAGCTGACCTGGACGATCCCGGCTCATGCGAGTACGGCGATCGCGCGCGGCGAGGCTCTCCCGCGTCCGGGCGATCGCGATCTCGACCTGTTCTGCGCCGAAACCGGCGGCCTGCTCGCCTGGGTCGACGCGCTCCTCGCACTCGATGCCGGCACCCGGCAGCGGATCGCCACCGAGGTCGACCGCCGCGTGCTGACGCCGTTCCTCGAGATCCGCGACTGGCCGTGGCTGATCAGGTTCACGAACAACTGGAACCCGTGGATCCACTCCAACCTGACCGCCTGCGCACTGCTCATCGAGCGCGATCCCTCTCGGCGCGCCAAGGTCATGTCGCTCGTGATCGACGGGCTGGACGTCTTCCTGGACTCCTATCCCGACGACGGCGGCTGCGACGAGGGCGCGTCGTACTGGACTCGCGCCGGCGGCGCCGTCGCGGACACTCTTGCCCTCTTGTACGACGCCTCCGGCGGGAAGCTGGACGGCTTCCGTCATCCCAAGCTGCGGCCGATCGCGGCGTACCTGCCGGCGATGCACATCGACGGCCGGTGGTACGTCAACTTCGCCGACTGCCCGGCGCAACTGGACGACCCGTCGGTCGCGTATCCGTTGTACCGACTCGGCCTACATACCGGCGAACCGTCCGCCCTTCGACACGCCCGGTTGGTCAAGCGCCGCGACGACCCGCTCGTGCCGCGGATCCCGTCGATGGGCCGAGTGGTCGGCACGTTGCTGGAGCCGGGCTTGCGTGACGATGCCGAAGGCACGCAGCCCCGGACCACCTGGCTGCCGGACACCGAGGTGCTCGTCGCGCGGTCGCATCGTCTCCTGGTGGCGCTCAAGGGCGGGCACAACGCCGAGTCGCACAATCACAACGACGTCGGCTCGTTCATCATCGCTGTCGACGGCGTACCCCGGGTTGTCGATCTCGGCGTCGGCAGCTACACCCGGCAGACGTTCTCGGCCGATCGCTACCAGATCTTCACGATGCAGAGCGACTACCACAACCTGCCGCAGATCAACGGACTGTCGCAGCCGGCCGGCCGTGAGTTCCACGCGAGGGGTATGTCGGCCGACGTCGGCGAGACGCGCGTCAGCGGCCGGCTCGACCTCGCCGGCGCCTACCCGGCGGAGGCGGGAATCCGTTCCTGGCGCCGCGACCTGATGATGAGCCGATCAGTCGAAATCACCGACACCTGGGAACTGCAGGACACGCCGAGCTCGCTGGTCTGGCACCTGGTCGTCAACGGCCCGGTGGCTGTCGAGGAGGGCACCGTTCGGGTCGGCGACCTGACGATCGCGTACGACGACGAGCTGGCCCTCACGGTCGGGCCACTCCCCCTCACCGACCCGCGGCTGACAGCTGTCTGGGGCGAGCAGGTCACTCGGCTGGTGTTCTCCGCGCGCTCGCTGACACCGGCCGGCACCACGACGATGACCTTCAGCGGAGTTGAAAGCCCCTGATCTGAAGGGCTTCGCGGAGGTGCTCGCGGCCTTTGAGGCCCGCGACGGTGCCGAAGCGGGCGGCCACCCGGGCGACCCAGCTGGCCGGCAGGCCGGCGTTCGCGTAGAAGGCGTTCAACGCCTCCTCGTAGGCGTGTACGTGAGCTTCCTGCGGCTCGAGCTCGTACCGCTCGTGGTGGAGGACCGCCTCCTGCGGCAGGCGCGGCTTGACGGCCGCTTCATCGAGCCGGTCCGGGTGGCCGACGGTCAGGCCGAAGACCGGGAACACGTTCGGCGGCAGCCCCAGCTCTGCAGCGACGTCGAGCGGCCGGTTCCGGATCGCGCCGACGAATACCGTTCCGAGGCCGAGCGACTCGGCTGCCAGCGCGGCGTTCTGCGCGGCCAGGGCGACATCGACGAACGCGAGCAGCGCCGCCTCGACGAAGTCCGCCGCCTCGGCGGTCGCCGATCCGATCTCCGTGGTGATGTGTCGCGCCCTGGCCAGGTCGGCCAGCCAGACCAGGAACAACGGTGCCTGCGCGATGAAGTCCTGCTCACCGGCCAACTCCGCCAGCCGGGTACGACGTCCTTCGTCGCGGACCGCGACCACGCTCCACAGCTGCAGGTTCCCCGACGTCGGCGCCGACTGGGCGGCCGCGATCAACGCTGCCAATGTGTCGTCCGGCACCGGATCCGGCCGGTACGCCCGCACCGATCGATGCGCGAGCTGCTGCGCCAGTACGTCGTTCCACGCCGCCGGTGGCGCGAACGCCGTACCTGATCCGTAGCGCGTCCGGTACGAACTATCCGCAATCGTCACACCCGGAAGATTACTGACCGGCTAGAGATTCCGGTCCCGGTCTCACCGGCCAAGACGACGCCGTTCCTGACCATCGGTGATCACAGATGCGGGATTCTTGGCAGATTTGATCAGATTTCTCTTGCTCGGAGTATGCCGTTCGGGGTGAGATATCCAGATGACGCAGACGCGGGCCGCGGGCGCGGTGGACGGGCAGGGGTTCTCGTACCGGCCGTTCATCTGGCTCGCGGTCGCGACGTTCTCGATGGGGATCGACGGGTACGTGCTGGCCGGTCTGCTCCCGCAGATCGCCGGCGACCTGAGCGTCACCGCCGCGGCCGCCGGGCAGCTGATGTCGGTGTTCGCGTTCACCGCCGCGCTCGCCGGTCCCGTGCTCGGAACGCTGACGTCACGATGGGAACGCCGGACGACGATCGCACTCGCGCTGGCCGTGTTCGTGCTCGGCAACCTGGTCGTCGGGATCGCGACGAACTACCCGATCGCCCTCGGCGGCCGGGTGATCGCGGCGCTCGGCGGTTGCCTGCTGAACGCGGCGGTCACGGGGTACGTGATCGCGCTGACGCCGCCCGAACACCACGGTAAGGCGCTGTCGTTCGTCCTCGGCGGCTGGATGACCGCGACCGCCCTCGGCGTACCGATCGGCCTGGTGATCGGGCAGTCGAGCTGGCGGTTCCCGATGATCATGGTCGCGGTGGTCGGAACGATCGCACTCGTCGGCATCCTGCTCCGGCTCCCCCAGTTGCATCTGCCCGGCGGATCGCTCGTCGACCGCCTGCGCCCGCTCAAGCAACCGCGGCTGCTCGCCGGGCTGCTCGTCACCACCGGCATCCTGTGCAGCAGCTATACCTGCTTCACCTACGCCACACTGATCCTCGGCCCGCACTTCCATGCGCACTGGGCGATCATCCTGATCATGTTCGGGTACGGCGTCTCGAGCATGGCGGGCAATGCGATCACCGGCCGGCTGGTCGACCGCTTCAGCGCGATCCGCGTGCTGACGGTGGTCCTGATCGGCCTGCTGCTGAACTCGATCGTCGGCATGGTCGCGCTGATGTTCGCACCGGCCGTCGTGGCCGCGGTCTGGGGCCTGGTCTGGTTCTTCTCCGCGGGCGTCGGCAACGGCGGCGGCGCCGTACCCCAGCAGGCCCGGCTCGCCACCATGGCGCCGGACTCGGCGACGATCGTGATCGCTCTGAACGGCAGCGCGATCTCGCTCGGCTCGGCCCTCGGCAGCGCCCTCGGCGGTGTCGCCCTCACAGCCGGCGCCTCGCCGGACGGCCTGCTCGGCGTCGCCGGCATCATCCTCGCGATCACCGTCACCCTCCACGCCCTGGTCACCCGCGCAACCCACCGCGCCACCACGGCCTGAGAGCGGTGGGCTGGGGTTACCGCCAGCCGCGGCGGGCGGCTTGGAGGCCGGCTTGGAAGCGGCTGGTTGCGCCCAGCTCTTCCTGCACCTGGGCGATCCGTCGACGCAAGGTCCGGCCGCTCACGCCGAGCTGACGCGCGATCGCCTCGTCCTTCATCCCGCTGGCCAGCAGGTTGATGAGGGTCGTGTTGGGATCCGCGTTCTCGGACAGCCGCAACGGCGTGGCCTGACTCCACAGCTGGTCGAACAGGACCTGCAGCGCACTCGTGAGTGCCGAGTCGGACACGACCACCGCTCGCGGTTGCCCTGGTGTCGACGGCCCGCCTGCGAGCGGCAGGATCGCAGTGGTTCCGTCGACGATCAGCAGCTTGACCGGCACCTGCGGCAGCACCCGCGACTGCTCCCCGCGTTCGGCCATCGACCGCAACCGGTCCACCCACCCCGGATGGTCCAGCACCTCGGCCGCGTAGATCGACCGGAACCGCACCCCACGATCAAGCAGGGCCAGCTCAGCGCCCGACACCTGAGCGCTCCCATCAGCGACGTACGGCGGTGTGTCGGTCCCGACCGCCTGCTCGGTAGCGCCGCGCAGCATGTCGTCGATCCGCGCCTCGATCGCATCCCGGCCGACCGCGATCTCGATCAGCCGGCTCGGCTCGGCCTGCAGCTGCCCGGCGCTGAACTCGCGCGCCAGCTGATCGGTCATAGCCGCAACGCCGTCGAGGGCGGCCCGCCGTTCGCGGACCAGCATGCCCAACCCGGACCGCGGATCGACCGGCGCCGGTGAGGCCTCCGACCCGCTCCGCACGAGCCCCGCCGCCACGAGCCGGTCAACAGCCTGCGTCACCGCTTCGTCCGGCAACTCGAGAAGGTCACCGAGCTGGCCGACCGGCAGACCCGGATCACGCAGGAGCTGCCGATAGACCTGAGCGTCGATTCCTGACAGCCCAACCGCTTCCCAATCAGCCACCCGACGAGGGTAGTTGGCCGGGATCGGCGTTTGGCCGGAATGGGCGCCGTAATCGCGAGGTCTGGGCTTAGCGTGTCCCAGGAAACGTCGCCTGTCCGAGGAGTGAACTGTGCGTCTGCATGCCGGCCGCAAGACGATCGCGCTGGTGGGCACCATCGGCACCGTCGTCAGCGCGCTTCTGATCGGCTCCGGGGCCGACGTCGCGACCGCCGATCCGACCGATCCCGCCTTCGCTCCGCAGTCGATCGTCTGGCCCACCCAGACCGACGGCTACGTGCTCGGCGGCGTCGCCTGCGGTACCGCGACCTGTCCGGCCGAGGTGCTTGCCACGCACAACGGCGGCAAGACGTGGACCGCCGCCGGCCGCACACACAACGGGCTGGCGAAGAGCGGCGAGCCGGGCCTGACCAGCCTGCAGTTCGCCGACGCGAAGTTCGGTTGGGCGTACGACCCGTACCTCGAGGTCACCAAGGACGGCGGCAAGACCTGGACGCAGGTCCCGCTGCCCGGCGGTGACGCCAAGGTCCTCAACCTGCTCGCCGCCCCCGACGGCACGTACGTCATCACATCAGGCTGTGAGATCGGCACCGGCATCTGCGACGATCGCCCGCTGAAGGTCTGGCGCGCACCCGTCGGCAAGTCCACCGGGTGGAAGCAGCTCGACGTCCAGGTCGCCGCCGACGATCACGTCGCCATGGACGCCGAAGGGTCCACGGTCTACTTCCTGGCCGCGCCGTTCGTGGGCCCCGGCCGACTGTCCACGATCCGCAACGGCTCGGTCCGGCCGACCAGCACGGTCACCTGCGCCGACGCCGAGGACGCCACGATGACCGATCTCGCCACCAACGGCCCCGGTCGCGTCTTCGTCCTCTGCATGGCGAACTTCGGCCGCGGCCACTCCGACAAGACCCTGCTCGTCTCCGGCGACGGCGGGAAGACCTTCCGGTACGACGCCATCCCCGGCGGGCTCGGTCTGGCCGGCCAGCTGTCGGTCGGACCGGACGGCGCGGTCATGCTCTCCACGCTCACCGCGAGCCTCGTCTACAACCGGCCGACGCTGTCGAAGTCGTGGCGCATCGACCAGGAATGGCTCGAGAACAGCGAGCACATCCACGACCTGGTCCAGCAGAACGGTACGACGGCGTGGATCGTCGAGCGCGATGCGGCGTACACCCAGAACACGCAGCTCTGGGTGAGCCATGACGCCGGCGCGAGCTGGCAGCAGACCACTCTCGTCCCGGCGTGACGCCGATCCCTTCAGGAGAAGAACAGTGATCTCATTGCGCCGGTTGGCGGTCCCGCTCGCCCTGCTCCTCGTCACCGGTTCGACGACGGCGGCGGCCGCGGACACCCAGGAACCACCGAAGATTGTCGCGAGCTGTGACCAGAACGTGAAGCCGGGTGAGTACACCTGCTTCGCGCAGCGGCGGGCCGACCTGGGCTTCCGCGCCAAGGCGCTGGGCGGTGCGCCGGCCGGGTACGGTCCGTCCGACCTGCAGTCGGCGTACAAGGTGCCCTCAGCAACGGCGGGCCAAGGGCAACGGGTCTACATCGTCGACGCGTACGACGACCCCACCGCCGAGGCCGACCTCGCGGTCTACCGCCAGCAGTTCGGCCTGCCCGCCTGCACCACCGCGAACGGCTGCTTCCAGAAGCTGAACCAGGACGGGCTGCCCAGTCCGCTGCCCGCACCGTCGCGTTCGTGGTCCGGCGAGATCTCGCTCGACCTCGACATGGTGTCGGCGATCTGCCCGAACTGCGGCATCACACTGATCGAGTCCGACTCTCCCAGCGACGACCTGCTCAAGGCGGTGAAGACCGCGAACGAGCTCGGCGCGAAGTTCGTCTCGCTGAGCTGGGGCGGACCGGAGTCGTCCGACCTGGCCGAGCTCGACAAGCTGTACTTCAACCCGCGTGGTGTCGTGTACACGGCGTCCACCGGTGACTACGACTACGACGCCGGCGTCTCCTACCCCGCCAGCTCCTCAGCCACGACCGCGATCGGCGGTACGACGCTGACCAAGGACGACTCGTCCCGCGGCTGGAGCGAGACGGTGTGGAACAACGGACCCGGCCAGGGCACCGGATCGGGCTGCTCGAGCACGATCGCCAAGCCGAGCTGGCAGTCGGTGATCCCGGCAACGACCTGCCCGAAGCGCGCGATCGCGGACGTCTCCGCGGTCGCCGACCCGGCCAACGGTGTCGCGGTGTACCAAACCACCGGAGGCTCCGGCTGGGCCGTGTACGGCGGAACCAGCGCGGCCGCGCCGGTCATCGCCGCCACCTACGCACTTGCCGGTGACCCCGCTCCGGACTCCCGTCCGGCCGGATACCCGTACGGGGCCACCGGCAACCTCAACGATGTTGTCGAAGGCAACAACGGCGAGTGCACGCCGGCCCCGCTGTGCACGGCGCAGCCCGGCTGGGACGGTCCGACCGGCCTCGGTACGCCGATCGGCACCCGCGCCCTGACCTCGCCGACCAAGGCCAACCGCATCACGCTCTCCGCACCGACCCAGCAGTTCACCGCGGCCGGCGAGGTCGTCGTACTGCGGGCGCGGGCGACGGACTCGGGCCGCGGCCTGGTGAGGTTCTCGGCAACCGGTCTGCCCGCCGGACTCCGGATCGACGCGCTGAGCGGGATCATCTACGGACGGCCGACCACGCCTGGGACCTATTCGGTGACGGTGACAGGAACCGACTCCACCAAGGCGCGTGGCAACACCGTCATCAGCTGGGTAGTGAGCACCCGGAAGAACGCCGTGGTCAACGGGGACTTCGAATCCGGCACCGGCGGCTGGGCGCAGACTCCGGACGTGATCCGTGCCGACGGTCAGTACGGCCACAACGGGCTCGGGTACGCGTGGCTCGGCGGGACCGGCACGACGCACACCGACTCGCTCAGCCAGCGGGTGAGCGTCCCCTCGTTCGGGCATCCGGCTTTGCGGTTCGCCTTGCGGGTCTCGGGCGGCGATGACGTGCTCCAGTTGACCGTCGACGGTCACGCGGTGAAGACCTTCCGTCGGAGTACGTCGTCGTACGTGACGCAGTCCGTCGACCTCACGCCGTACCGGGGGAAGGCCGTCACGCTGGCCTGGACCAGCACGGAGAACGAAGGAGCGCCGACGACGTTCCTGCTGGACGACGTCTCGGTGAACTAGAATTCGGCCATGGCCGAAAAGCTACGGACAGTGCTGGCGGCGACGCCGTCGTTCCGCGACTTGGTGTTCGGGGCGGCGAGCGTCGCGCGGCTGGAGGCGCTCGGGGACGTCGTCGTACTCGATGATCCCGGGGACGCGACGGCGTTGACGGCCGCGTTGCCCGGGGCCGACGTACTGATCACGTCGTGGGGGGCGACGCCGTTGACCGCGGAGGTGCTGGATCACGCGGATCGGTTGCGGTTGATCGCGCACAGTGCCTCGTCGGTGAAGCATTTCGTCACCGACGAGGTGTTCCGGCGTGGACTGCGGATCACCCAGGCGGGGCAGGCGATGGCGGAGCCGGTGGCCGAGGTGTCGCTCGCGTTCACGTTGATCCTGCTGCACCGGATCCAGCGCTTCGATCACCAGATGCACGACGGTGCGTGGCGGGACGACGCGCCGCCCCAGCACGGGCTCAGGTCGTCGCGGATCGGCGTGGTCGGCGCATCGCGGACCGGCGTCGAGTACATCCGGATGCTGGTCGCCCTCGGCGCAGAGGTCGTGGTCTACGACCCGTATCTGACCGACGGGCGCGCGGCCCAACTCGGCGTACGCCGGACCACGCTGGACGAGCTGCTCCGCACCAGCAGGGTCGTCGCCCTGCACGCACCGACCTTGCCCGAGACCCACAACCTGATCGGCGCCCGCGAGCTCGCGCTCATGGCCGACGGCTCGTCCCTGGTCAACACCGCCCGCTCGTGGCTGATCGACTCCGCCGCGCTGCTCGCGGAGCTTCGCACGGGTCGGATCGATGCGGCGCTGGACGTGTTCGACGAAGAGCCGCTGCCGGCCGACAGCCCGTACCGGAGCCTCACCAACGTCCTGCTGACTCCGCACCAGGCTGCGGCGACCGTCGAGTGCTATCTCGAGATGGGCGAGATCACCGTCGGCGAGATCGAGCGCTTCGCAGCGGGCGAGCCGCTCGAGTACGAGCTCACCGAAGACGCGCTCACCCGCATGGGCTGAATCTCGAACCCATCCGGCCTGCGAGTGGCTCCGAAGTACTGGTGTCAGCCAACCTCGTCAGGAAAGAGATGACGTCATGTCCAAGCACCTCACCCGCGCCGGTCTCGCCCTCAGCGCGCTGGCACTCGCCGTGACCGCGTCCGCCTGTGGTGGTTCCGACGACAACAGCGCCTCCGCCGGCGCGCCGGCCAGCTCCGCCAGTACGCCGTCCGCGAGCACGACCCCGTCGATGAGCGAAGCGGCGACCGCCATGGTCGGCCCGGGCTGCGCCGCCTACGCGAAGGCCAACCCGAGCGGCGCCGGCTCGATCGACGGTATGGCAGCCGCCCCAGTGGCCACCGCCGCCTCGGGCAACCCGCTGCTGACGACCCTGGTCGCGGCCGTCTCCGGCAAGCTCAACCCCAAGGTCGACCTGGTCTCCACGCTCAACGGCGGCGAGTTCACCGTCTTCGCGCCGGTCGACACGGCCTTCGCGAAGATCCCGGCCGCGACCGTGAACACGCTCAAGACCAACGATGCGCTGCTGACCAAGATCCTCACGTACCACGTGGTCGCCGGTCAGCTCGACCCGTCCACGGTGGTCGGCACGCACGCGACCGTCGAGAAGCAGGACGTCACGGTCACCGGATCCGGTGACAGCCTGAAGGTGAACGGCGCGAACGTGATCTGCGGCGGCGTACGGACCGCGAACGCTACGGTGTACCTGATCGACTCCGTACTGATGCCCCCGGCAAGCTGACCCGTGAACGAACCCACCGCGCTTCCCTGGCCCGTCGGATCGCCCATGCGATCCGACGGTGACCTCCTCGCGCTCACCGCGACCGGTGACACGGCCGCGTTCAGCGCCCTCTACGACCGGGTCGCTCCCTGGGTGTTCGGCCTGGTACGCCGGATCCTGCGCAATCCGGCCCAGTCGGAAGAGGTCACGCAGGAGGTCATGATCGACGTCTGGCGCACAGCCACCCGGTACGACGCCAACCGCGGCTCGGCGCATTCGTGGATCCTCACGATCGCGCACCGCCGGGCGGTCGACCGGGTGCGTTCCGAGCAGGCCTCGGCGGACCGGACCGACCTGGCCGGCGCCCGGTCCGTCGAGGTCGACTTCGACCAGGTCGCGGACACCGTCAGCACCCGTCTCGAGGCCGAGCAGGTACGGCGCTGTCTCGGGTCGCTGAGCGAGCTCCAACGGGAGTCGATCGAGCTCGCGTACTACAACGGTTACACGTACCCGGAGGTCGCCCAGCAACTCGGCGCCAAGCTTCCGACCATCAAGGCGAGAATGCGCGACGGCCTGATCCGCCTCCGCGACTGCCTCGGCACCACGGAGGGGCAAAGGTCATGACGGATCCCGACGTACACACCCTGACCGGCCCGTACGTTCTCGACGCATTGCCCGAGGACGAACGAGTCCGCTTCGAGGCGCACCTGACCGAATGCACGTTCTGCACCACCGAGGTCACCGAACTGCGACAAGCCGCGGTCAAGCTCGCCACTCAGGTCTCGACCCCACCGCCACCCGGACTGAAGGCGAACGTGATGGCGGCGATCGAGGATGTTCGCCAGCTCCCTCCGCAGGTACCCGCTGCTGGCTCGACCCCGAAGGCCCAGCGCTTCACTCGGCGCTCGGTGCTCACCCTGGCCGCGGCGGCGCTCGCGGTCGCGGCTGCCGGCGGGGTCGCGGTCGACCAGTACCAGGACCGGTCCGCTGCCGAGCGCGCCAACCAGCAGATGGCAGCCGTACTGGCCCAGCCCGACGCCCGCACCGTCCACGGCACAGTCGAAGGCGGCGGCCAGGCCACGGTCGTCCTGTCCACGAAAGCCGACAAGTCGGTCGTCGTACTCCGCGACCTACCGAAACTACCCAAGGACCACACCTGGCAACTCTGGATGATGGACCCCACCAACAAGGCCACCTCGATCGGCCTCTCCACCGGCGACACCACCCAGGTCGTCAACGGCTCCACCACCGGCATGGCAACCTTCGGCCTCACCATCGAACCCGACGGCGGCTCCCGCACCCCAACCCTCCCGGCCGCAGCCTTGGTCCCACTAACCTGAAAGAAACCAGGAAAGAAGAGAGATCAGGATCCGACCAGCACGGCGATCGGGACTGCTTTGGGAAGCGCCATGAAGGCACCCCGGGACCGTGTATCGCACAGATCGTTGATGATCCAGTTGGTTCTGATCGGTCGGCGGTCCGGCTTGAGTTTCTGCGCTGTCACCGGTTCATCAGGGGCGTAACTCCCGGAAGCTCTCCGTGGCGCTCTGCGCGGCGTTGGCCTGTGTCCATGTCGAGTACGGGATCCCCGCCGCGACCAACCGGTCCTCGCAAAGGCTGCTGACCCCGCCCGCAGAACCTGCCCGCGATCTCCGGGACGCGCGTGTTCGGCTTGTAAATAAGGGGTTTCGCGGCTGATCCGATTTGGCCTCGGATCGTTGAACAGCTAGAATCGAACACATGTTCGAGACTGATCTGAGTGAGCTCTCCACGGCCGACCTGCTGGAGTCGGCCGCCGAGCACCGCGCGATCGCCAACCAGGCCGACGCGCGGCTGCTCCAGCACGCCCAGATCTACGCCGACCGCTTCCACCCATCGGTCTGCAGCATCCGGCCCGGCCGCCGCTCCGCCGACGGACGCGAGCGCGCCGTGGTGCTGGGCGGCGACGGCTGCCCGGAGATCGCCGAGTTCGCCATCGCCGAATTCGGCGTCATGCTCGGCATCTCGCCCATGGTGGCACGCCAATTCCTCGGCGAAGCACTCGCCTTACGCCACCGCTTCCCCTTCACCTGGGCCCGCGTACTGGCCGGCGACGCCACCCCCTGGAAAGCCCGCCAACTCGCCACGCAGTGCCTGAAACTGCCCGAACAAGCCGCCCGGTCCGTCGACCAGCGGGTCGCACCCCTCATCGACTCCATCACCCCGTACCGCCTCGACAAGATCATCCGCGCCGCCAAAACCCACGCCGACCCCGACCTCGCCCACGACGAAGCCACCGAAGCCGCAGGCGAGCGCGGCGTCTTCATCGGCCGCAGCGACCACCACGGCAACAAAACCATCTACGCCAAAGCCCCCGCCGCCGCCGTCATCCGCCACGACGCCACCATCGCCGCGATCGCCGAAGCCCTCAAGACCTTCGGCGACACCCGCCAAGTGCAGCACCGCCGCGCCGACGCCATCGGCATCATCGCCGACCCCCGCTTCACCCAAGAACTCCTCACCCAAGCCCGCAACCACCCCACCCCCACAACCACGTCCGCAAACCCGTCCACAACGACGTCCACAACGACGTCCAAAGCCACGTCCACAACCACCGCCGCCTCCCCCGCCCACACCACAAGCTCGGCTTCAAGCCCCGCCGCCTCCCCCGCCCACACCACAGGCTCGGCTTCAAGCCCCGCCCGGCAACCGGCGAACACGACGACCTCCGAAGCAGCCCCTGGCCCGCGTCGAGTGGATGCAGCCTCGCAATCAGCCGCCGGCACCCGATCGCCCGCGACAGGCCAAAGCACGCCCAGCCCACGCGACACCGCGACCGGCCACAACGCGCCCGGCCACAACGCGCCCAACCCAGGCGACACCGCGACAGGCCACAGCGCATCCAGCCCACGCGACACCGCGACCGGCCACAACGCGCCCGGCCCACGCGATACCGCGACAGGCTCCAGTGCGTCCGCCCCCCGCGATACGGCGCCGGGTCGCAACCCGCTCGGCCCACGCGACCGCTCGAACGACACGCCGTGCACATCGGTAGACCCGGCGCGTTCTGGTTCGACGGCGCTCCCGGCAAGCTCGCCGTACGGCGGCCCGCGCGACCCCTCGAACGACACACCGTGCACGTCAGCAAACCCGACCCACAGTGACACCACGGCCGACCCGGCAAGCCCGGCGTCCGAACGCGGGCATGCCGGTGATGCCAACCCAGCTGATCCCATCGAACTGCGGGAAGCTCCGCCGGACGACGATGTCGGGCCCTATGATCCCGATCCGCCGAGCGATCCGTTCGACACTCGGCCGATGGGCTACGTTCCCGGGCCGCGGACCGAACCCGACGACAGCGTGCCGATGGACGGTGCCGCTCAACGGGCACTCGACGCACGCCTCGCACAGATCAAACACGACGCCCACACCCACCCCACCAGTAGCGGCGGACAGGTGCGCCCGGGACAGACCGAGGTCTACGTGCACCTCACCGACCTCACCCTGGCCACCGGCAACGGAGTTCTCCGCGCCGAGGGCATCGGCCCGCTGCTCGCCGACCAACTCACCGAACTCATCGGCCACGCACCGTACACCGTCAAGCCCGTGATCGACCTCAACGACGCCGTCAGCGTCGACGCCTACGAGATCCCGGCCCGCATCCGCGAACGGGTTCGACTCACCCATCCCGTTGAGTTGTTCCCGTACGGCACCCGCGAAACGCATCCCAGCATCGACCTCGATCACATCGAGCCCTACGATCCGTCCGGGCCCGCCGGGCAGACCAGCACCCGCAACCTCGCCCCGCTCAGCCGCTTCGCCCACCGGGTGAAGACCCACGCCCGCGGCTGGACCGTCCGCCGCGTCAACACCAAAACCCTGGAATGGACCACACCCCACGGCTTCACCTTCCACGTCGACCCCACTGGGACCCACCGCCAGCCCAACACCACGACCAACAGCTAACCTGCTCCAGCTGATCGGTCGCGCCTGGGGAACGACTGACCCCCGTTGGCCATACCCGGCATCGCCGACGGGCGCGCGTCAAGAACTGGAAAAGGGTTCGTGCAGGCAGATGACCTGCTCGAGCAGCGACAGCATCGAGCGGCAGATCCCCGACACCGTCGGTCGGCGATCCCATAGAAGTGCGCGAGTACGGCCTGGCAGATGTTCTCCCATGGGGACGTCACGGTGCGTCGATCTGCGTTCTGACCCGACACCGGCACGCGGAGAAACCTCGGTCGACCGCTGAAGCCAGCGACCACTCGATATCTTCTTGCGGATTATCCAGAGCTCCGGCTGACCGCTGAAGCCAGCCATTTCTGGCGGGTCTGCGGTGGTCCTAGTGCGCTAGTAGTCTCGCGGGATGGAGGAGGCGGCTGCGGGTGTGCGGGCTCGGGTGCAGCAGAGTTTTGCGCGGCAAGGGTTGATGGAGCATCTGGGGGCTCGGATCTCGTACATCGGGGTGGGTGAGGTGTGCATTGAGCTGCCGAGCCGGCCCGAGGTCACTCAGCAGCACGGGTACTTTCATGCGGGGGCGACCAGCTCGATCGCGGACAGTGCGGGTGGGTATGCCGCCTTCACGCTCTTCGACGAGGGCACGACCGTGCTTACCGTCGAGTTCAAGATCAACCTGCTGGCACCGGCGGAGGGCGAGCGGCTGGAGGCCGTGGGCACCGTGATCAAGCCGGGTCGGACGCTGACGATCTGCAAGCTCGAGGTCTTCGCGGTCGCCGGAGCCCGGCGGACGCTGGTCGCCGTCGGTCAGCAGACCCTGATCCAGGTCGAGGCCCGGCCCGAGCGCTGACCCCGGACCCCTGACCCAGAGCGCTGACCCCGGACCCCTGACCCGGAGCGCTGACCCCAGAGCCCTGAACCCAGAGCCCTGAACCCAGAGCGCTGAACCCAGAGCCCTGAACCCAGAGCCCTGACCCCGGAGCCCGACCCCGGAGCCTGAACCCGTAGCGCTGGAAACTTCTTCTCATCGCAGCGATGAGTTCGGACCCTGCCGCCTGTCTGTACTGGTGTGAAGCAATCTTCCGCACGAATGACAGGTCAACAACGATGGGTTCTAGGGCTGACCTCCTTGGGGTCGGTCATGGTCGCGTTGGACACCCTCGTGGTCGCTGCTGCCCTGACCACGATCCGGAGCGACCTCGGTGCGTCGGCCGAGCAGCTCGAATGGACGGTCAACGCCTATGGATTGAGTTTCGCGATGCTTCTGATGACGGCCGCCGCGATCGGCGACCGTCTGGGCCGGCGACGGACCTATGCGGCCGGGCTGGCGCTGTTCACCGCCGCGTCCGTCGCCTGTGCGCTGGCCACGACGCTGCCGTTCCTGATCGCGGCCCGGGCTGTGCAGGGCGTCGGCGCGGCGATGGTGATGCCGTTGGCGATGGGTCTGCTCGGCGCGGCGTTCCCGCCGGAGCGACGCGGGCAGGCAATTGGCGTGTTCAGCGGCGTGACCGGTATCGCCGTACTCGGTGGACCGCTGATCGGTGGCGCGGTGACCGAAGGGTTGTCGTGGCAGTGGATCTTCTGGATCAACGTGCCGATCGGGGCGGTCGTGATCGCGTTGGTGCTGGCGAAGATCCCGGAAAGCACCGGGCCGGCGCGACGGCTGGATCTGATCGGCGCGGTGCTGATCAGTCTCGCCGTACTCGGGCTGGTCTGGGGTACGGTGCGTGGCGAGTCGGCGGGGTGGACGAGTGCCGAAGTACTCACCGCGTTCGCGATCGGGGTCGTGATGCTGCTGGCGTTCGGGCTGTGGGAACGGCGGACCGATCACGCGATGGTGCCGCTGGCGTTCTTCCGCAACCGGACGTTCACGGCGGCGAACTCGGCCGGCTTCTTCCTCACCGCCGCGCTGATCAGTGCAGTCTTCTTCCTCTCGCAGTACATGCAGGCCGAGCTCGGATCGGCGCCGTTCAAGGCCGGTCTGCAACTGCTGCCGTGGACGGCGACGTTGTTCATCGTCGGACCGATCGCGGGCAGGCTGGTCGACCGCGTCGGTGAGCGACCGCTCGTCATCATCGGTATGGCGTTGCAGACGATCGGCATGCTGTGGCTGAGCCGAGGCGCCGATCAGTACTACGAACTCGTCGCACCGCTGGTGATCTGCGGCTGCGGGATCTCGTTGGCGATGCCCGCCGCCCAGAGCGCGGCGATGTCCGCGCTGCCGCGGGAGGCCGTCGGAATCGCGTCCGGCATCTACAGCATGAACCGTCAGCTCGGCGGCGCGGCGGGGGTGGCCGTCCTCGGCTCCGTCTTCACGGCGGCCGGTGGTTACACGGGTGACGGATTCGAGCGGGCGCTCGCGGGTGGCGGCGTACTGTCGTTGCTCGGGGCACTCTCGGGGTTCGCGATCGCGGCGCGGCGCCGTCGTACCGGAACCGATGACCACGTCGACGAGTTGGTGGTGGAAGGAGTCTGATGGACCTCGAGGAGGAGTTCGCACAGCACCGGGGCGGGCTGGTGGCGCACTGCTACCGGATGCTCGGCTCGCTGCACGACGCCGAGGACGCGGTGCAGGAGACCTACCTGCGCGCCTGGCGGGGTCATGCGGACTTCGAGCACCGTTCGTCGATCCGCACCTGGCTGTACCGGATCGCGACCAACGTGTGCCTGAACCTCCTCCAGCACAGCAGCCGCCGGGTCGTCCCGTCGGCACTGGGTGCCCCGGGCAACGACCCGGAGGACCTGCACGCCCAAGCACTCGAGGTGCCGTGGCTGGAACCGTTCCCGGATCAGTTGCTCGGGGCGGATCCGGCCACGGTGGTCGGCGACCGGCAGAGCCTGCGTCTGGCGATGGTTGCAGCGATGCAACATCTTCCACCACGGCAACGGGCCGTACTGATCCTGCGCGAAGTGCTCACCTGGCCGGCCGCGGACGTCGCCTCGTTGCTCGACACAACGACGGCGGCGGTCAACAGTTCGTTGCAGCGGGCGCGCGCCGAGCTGGCCCGGCTGAAGCCCCGCGAGGACGAGCTGCGCGAACCGCACGAGCCGTTGCGGCGGGCGCTGCTCGACCAGTTCCAGGCGGCGATGGAGAGCAAGGATCTCGTCGTACTAGAAGGGCTTTTCACCGAGGACGCGCGATGGGAGATGCCGCCCATCCCGACCTGGTTCAGTGGGCGTTCCGACGTACTGCGGCTGCTCGACTCGAAGCTGCGGGCCGGTCAGGATCGACGGGCTCTGGTCGAGACGTCGGCGAACGGTCAGCCGGCCTTCGCGCTCTACATCCGCGGTAAGGACGACCAGTACCACGCGCACTCGATCAAGGTGCTGACGCTGACTTCCGCGGGTATCTCGTCGGTGCTCGCCTTCCACCAACCTGCTTTGTTCCCGGCCTTCGGGCTGCCTTTGATCCACAGGAGCTGATTTCGATGTCATTGGCAACTACTCTGCGGGAGCTCCATGTTCCCGGTACTCCGCTCGTCGTACCGAACGCCTGGGATGCGGCGTCGGCGCGGGTTATCGAGGCGGCCGGTTTCGGCGCGGTCGCCACCAGCAGCAACGCCACGGCGGCGATCCTCGGGTACGACGACGGCGAGAACGTCCCGGTCGACGACGCACTCGCCGCCGCGACCCACATCGCCCGCTCGGTGTCCGTGCCGGTCACGGTCGACTTCGAACGCGGCTACCGGTTGGCACCGGCCGAGTTGGTCGAACGTTTCCTCGCCACCGGCGCCGTCGGCCTGAACCTCGAGGACTCCGATCCCGCGACCGGGGAGATGGTCGATCCGGCCGAGCAGGCGGACTTCCTCGCCGCGGTGCGGGCCGCGGCCGGGGATGCGCTCGTCGTCAACGCCAGGATCGACGCCTTCATCCGCAAGGCCGGATCGGCGGAGGAACAGTTACAGACCGCGCTCGATCGCGCGGACCGCTACCTCGCCGCGGGCGCCGACTGCGTGTACCCGATCGGCGTCGGCGAACTCGACCTGATCGCCACGCTGACGACGCAGATCGACGGCCCGGTGAATGTCGCGTACGGGCAGGGCGCGCACTCGATCGCCGACTACACAGCGCGAGGCGTGGCCCGGATCAGCTTCGGCCCGATGTTCCAGCGGCATCTGTATGGCGTGTTCGCGGGCGCGGTACTCCCGGCGCTGCAAGCGGACCGGAATCCGTTTGCCGGTTGACCACGCCTTGTGTGCGATCCCGCGGATCGGGTACTACGGCGTTGGTAGGGCAAGGCAACCATCGAGAGAACGGGGAAACACGATGGGCATGTTCGACAACATGAAGGACAAGGCCGGCGACCTGGTCGACGACCACGGCGACAAGGTCGGCGAGGGTCTGGACAAGGCCGGCGACTTCGCCGACGAGAAGACCGGCGGCAAGTACGGCGACAAGATCGACCAGGGCACCGACGCCGCCAAGGACCAGTTGGACAACCTCGACGGGCAGAACGACGACATCCCGGACAACGAGTCCTGAGCCGCCGGACCATGTGAGCGGTTAACCTCTCGGCTCGCCCGTTCGCCCCTGTATCCGCGGGGCGAACGGGCCGTTCCGGAGGTTCACCCTTCAAACGGCGTGCCGCTCGACAGCCCGCTCGGGCCGGTCAGCGCCAGATGACGGCTTCGATCTCGCGGCGCTGTTCGGAGAACAGGCCGTTGTCAGCGGCCTTCGTCAACAGTTCCCGGAGGTCGGCCTCGAAGGCGGTCAGCTGCGCCCCGAGCTGATGCGGCGTCGAGCTCGAGAGGGAGAACACCGCGGCGACGACATCGTCCACGGTGCGCTCCTCGATTTCGTTGCCACCGACGACTACCCGCGTCGGTCCGCGGTAGCCGGCGGCGCGCATGACCGTCTCCTCGCCCGGGCGCGTTCCAGCGGGCAGCAAGCTCTTGCCGGCACGCCGTACCGGGCCGAGGTACCGCGCCACCAGTCCCTCGATCGCATTCCACGGCGGCCGCGGATGGGGCAGATCGTCCGCGCCGTCGATCCCGCGATGGGTCGTCGCGCCGACATGCACCCACGCACCGTCGGGCTCCAGCATTCCGCGCACCCGGTCCGCGACCAGCGCCTGATCCATCCAATGGAAGGACTGCGCGAACGACACGACCTGGAAGGACCCGAGCTCCCCCGGCAGTTCCTCCGCGCGCATTTGCTGCCATTTCACATTGCTCAGCTTCTGCTCAGCGGTCCGTGACGCCGCCACCTCGACCATCTCACCGTCCGCATCCACCCCGACCGCTTCCGCGAAGTACGGCGCCAGCAGCAACGTCAGCGAACCGGGACCACAGCCGACGTCCAGCAACCGCCCCCGACCGTCGAGGTCAAGCTCGTCCCGGATCGCCTCTCCCAACGCCACTGGGTAAGCCATCCGTCCCACCGCGTAATGCCGAGCGCTCCCGGCGTACAAACTCGCATCCCACTGCCAGTCCCAGTCGTTGTTCACCGGGCGAGGCTACCGAGCACGGCGGACGAGGCGCACACTCTTTGTGGGGGAAGGAGGGGCTCATGTGGTCATCGGACGGATGGGATGTGCGCACCCGGCTCGGAGTACTGATACCGCACGGCGACGTCGGACCCGAGTCAGAACTACAGGCCATGGCACCGGACGGCGTGGGCATCCACTCGGCGCGCGTGCCGTTCGGCGGAATGGCAGCCGGCGGCGCGATGGATCCGACGATCCCACTGGCACCCGTCCAGGCCTTCGTCGAGCCGCCTGCGATCGACGAGGCTACGGCCCTACTGGCCGCAGCGCCGATCAATGCCATCGGCATCGGCTTCACCAGCTCGTCGTACGTCGGCGGCCCGGACGGCGAACGCAAGGTCGTCGATCGCTTGGCTGAACGTGCCGGCATGCCGGTGGTCGCTCCGTGTGCCGCTGCCGTCGCCGGATTCGGTGCACTGGGCATCGATCGCATCGCCTTGTTCAACCCACCGTGGTTCGATGCCGAACTGGACCGCTACGGCGCGGAGTACTTCCGGTCCCAGGGCCTGGAGGTCGTCGTACACGCCTCCTGCGAACTACCGAGCAACCAACGCAGCATCAACCCGTCGGAGCTCTTCACCTGGATCGTCCGGCACACTCCCGCAGACGCAAATGCGGTCTTCGTCGGAGGCAACGGCTTCCGCGCAGTCGGCATCATCGCCGCTCTGGAAGAGGATCTGCGGATTCCGGTGGTGACCGCGAACTCCGCATTGCTCTGGGGCTTGCTCCGGGCCGCCGGTAGCGCAGCCCGCCCGACCGCCTACGGCCTGCTCTTCGGAGTGCAGTAGGCAGCCACTCAGGTAACACTCAGCTTGTAGGCAGTAACCTCGAAAGGGGTGCATTTAAAGGGATTTGCGTCGTAGGCTTACTGCCCCAAGGGGATGTGGGGAGCTGCAGGGGGGAACTGCACGATGCTGGATTTTTGCCTGGGCTCGGGGATGGGAAAGTGAGTTCGCTGCGGCGGATCCTGATCTGGATATCGGGAGCCTCCGCGGGGCTGGGGGCTGCGCTGGCGGCGACGATTCCGTTCGAGAACGCGGAGTTGATCGACATTTCACGTCGTGGTGGTACGCCGGGGGCGCATCACGTCGCCGTCGATCTGGCCGACCCGGATTCTTGGCCGTTGGTGGAAGACGACTTCCAGCGGCGGATCGCGACCCGCGATCCGGAGCTGGTGATCTTCATCCACAACGCCGGGACGTTGACGCCACTCGGGTCGGCCGACCACGTCGACACCGCGCAGTACACGCGGAACGTCCTGCTGAACTCGGCTTCCGCTCAGGTGCTCGGGCAGTCGTTCCTGCGCGCGGTGTCCGGCCGGCAGTGCGAGCAGCACCTGATCATGATCTCGTCCGGCGCCGCGATGCAGCCGCACGAAGGTGAGTCGAGCTACTGCGCGGCCAAGGCCGGTATCGACCAGTGGGTGCGTACGGTCGGGCTGGAGCAGCGGCGCCGAAGTCCCGGCTGCCGGGTGATCTCCTTGTCACCCGGCGCAGTCGACACCGATATGCAGGCCGAACTCCGGGCCGCCAGCCCGGACGAGGTCCCGGAGTCGACCCGCTTCCGCGAGATGGAGGCGCTCGGTCAACTCTCGAAACCCGAGAACGTGGCTCGCATCATCTGGTCGCTTCTCGGCCGCGACCTCGACAACGGCGCCGTCCTTCACGTTCAGGACCTGATCTGACAGCTCAGCGGGACACCTGCGCTGAGCGACACCTCCTGGCGCTGTTCGCCATACCGAATCACCACTGTCGTGTCCCGATCCGCTGTCAGTACGGCGGTTGCCGCGGACGGGGACCAGTCCAGGTCGACGCCGACGCCGCCTCGGGCCCGCAGGCCGGTGATCGCGCCTTCGGACCATTCGGCCGGGAGCGCGGGAAAGATCTCGAGCTCGCCGGTGTGACTCTGGAGGAGCATCTCGGCGATCCCGGCGGTGGCGCCGAAGTTCCCGTCGATCTGGAACGGCGGGTGCGCGCAGAACAGGTTCGGGTACAGGCCGGAACCGTCGCCGACATAGTCCGTGCCGGAGTCGCCGGCAGGCGTGAGCAGCTCGCGGACGAGACGGTGTGCGGCCGCGCTGTCACGCAGTCTGGCCCAGAGCGAGATCCGCCAGGCCAGCGACCACCCGGTGCTCTTGTCGCCGCGGAGCTCGAGCGTACGGGCAGCGGCCCGCGCGAGTTCCGGCGTACCGTCCGGGGTGATCTGGTCGCCAGGGTGCAGGCCGATCAGGTGGGAGGTGTGCCGGTGCTGCGGCTCGGCTTCCGGCAGGTCGTCGAGCCACTCCTGTAGTTGCCCTCGGCCACCAATTTGCGGGTCGGGAATGCGCTTGCGGGCTGTTGCCAGGTCGTCGACGAGCGAGTCAGCCACACCGAGCTCGTTCGCCGTTTGCACGCAGCGGTCGAACAGGTCGGAGATCAGCGACAGGTCCATCGTCGAGGAGATCGTGACCGAGGCGGGGCTCCCGTCCGGGGCGATGTACTCGTTCTCCGGTGAGGTGGACGGCGCGGTGCCGAGGGTGCCGTCCGGGAGTTCGATCAGCCAGTCGAGGCAGAAATCGGCCGCGCCCCGCAGGACGGGCCAGACCTCGCGGAGGTAGTCGCGGTCGCCGGTGAACGCGAAATGGTCCCAGAGGTGGCGGCACATCCAGACCCCGGCCATCGGCCAGTTCGCCCACTTCGGGTTACCGTCGACGGGTGCCGTCCAGCACCACGCGTCGGCGTTGTGGTGCGCGGCCCAGCCCTTGGCGCCGTACAGGCTCTCGGCGGTACGCCGTCCGGCGTCGGCCAGGTTCTTGACGTACGTGAGCAGCGGCTCGTGGCACTCGGACAGGGAGGTGGTCTCGGCCGGCCAGTAGTTCATCTCGGTGTTGATGTTGACCGTGTAGTTGCTGCTCCACGGCGGCTGGAGGTGCTCGTTCCAGATGCCTTGCAGGTTGGTCGGCAGACCGCCGGGGCGGGAGCTGGAGATCATCAGGTAGCGGCCGAAGTTGTAGATCAGTGCGGCGAGGCCGGGATCGTCGGACGCTTCCGCCAGGCGGCGGTCCGTGGTCAGCTCCGCGGTCGACGGCAGCGTGAGGATCGAACGCCGGAAGAGACTCTGGTAGTCGGCGACGTGCTCATCCCGCAGCTCGTCCGATCGAGCCAGCGCATCGAATACGGCGGCGTCGGCGGCCTCGCGGCATTCGAGGCCCGTGCGGGTCGGCGCGGTATGCGGGCCCTCGTAGCCGGTGGCGGTCGAGAGCACGAGCAGGAGGTCCGTGGAGTTGCTGACGGTCAGCGCCTCGTCGGTCGACGTGACAGATCCGTCGGTACGGGCGCGGAGTACGACGGCCGCGTTCATCCCGCGGTCCTCGCCGTCGGAGTACTCGATCTCCAGGCCGGCCCTGCCGTGCGGCGGCGGTACGGACGACGGGCAGGTGGCGAGCAGCGCGAGACCGTTGTCGTCGACCTTGTGCGTGGTCGCGCGGAGCTGCGAGGTCAGGCTGACCGCCACGTCGAGTGGCTGCGAGGCGCCCAGACGTAGGATCAATGCCTGCGCCGGCGCGCTGACGAAGACCTCCTGCCAGACCTCGACTCCCGCGACCTCGTACTCGGATCGCGCGACCGCGGTGTCCAGGTCGAGCCGGCGCCGGTACTTCGTGACCTCGCCGTCGAGCCGGAAATCGAGCAGCAGATCGCCGAGCGGGAGATACGCCTGCGAGTGCCCGCTGTGGAACCCGTGCGCGAGTTCCTCGGCTTTCCGTACGTCGCCCTCCGCCAGCGCAACCCGGATCCGGTCCACCGCCGCGACGCCGACCTCGCCCACCGGCGTCGCCAGGCGGCGGGTGGTCTCGGGACTGCCGGACCACAGGGTCTCGTCGTTCAGCGCGATCCGGTCCTGGCCCGGGCCGCCGAACGCCATCGCGCCGATCCGGCCGTTGCCGAGCGGCAGCGCCTCCAGCCAGTTCGCCGCCGGAGCGTCGCACGTCAGTTCGGTGGCCGCCACAGTCATCCGATCTCTCATGCGCAGATCCTCCCCCGAGCACGGTCTCACCCGCGACCGGGGGTCCAGCTGGCGGTCAGGCCCGTCCTAAGCTGCCTTGGCGAACTGGGTTGCGTAGAGGTCGGCGTAGAGGCCGCCTGCGGCGAGGAGTTCGTCGTGGGTGCCGCGTTCGCGGATGCGGCCTTCGTCGAGGACGAGGATGACGTCGGCGTTGCGGATCGTCGACAGGCGGTGCGCGATGACGAGCGACGTCCGGCCGACCAGCGCGTTGGCCAGTGCGGCCTGGACCGCGGCCTCCGATTCGGAGTCGAGGTGGGCGGTCGCCTCGTCGAGGATGACGATCGACGGGGACTTGAGCAGGAGCCGGGCAATCGCGAGGCGTTGGCGCTCACCACCGGACAGCCGGTAGCCGCGATCGCCGACCACGGTGTCGAGGCCGTCGGGCAGGCTCTTGACGAGCGTCGCGATCTGCGCGCCTTCGAGCGCCTTCTGCAGTTCGTCATCGGTGGCATCCGGGCGAGCCAGCAGCAGGTTGGCGCGGATCGTGTCGTGGTACATGTGCGAGTCCTGGGTGACGACGCCGATCGCCGCGCGGAGCGAGCTCTGCGTGACTTCGCGGACGTCGTGGCCGCCGACGAGGACGGCTCCGCCGGTTGCGTCGTACATGCGGGAGACGAGCGAGGACAGCGTCGACTTGCCGGCGCCGGACGGGCCGACGACCGCGACCAGCTGGCCGGGCTCGACGGTGAACGTGACGTCCTTGAGGACCTCTTCACCGGTCTCGGCCGACAGCGTCGCGACCGACTCGAGCGAGGCGAGCGACACCTCCTCGGCCGACGGGTAGTGGAACGAGACGTGGTCGAACTCGATCGACGGCTCCACGGTCGGCGGCAGCTCGCGTGCATCCTTGCGGTCGGCAACCATCGGCGGGAGGTCGAGGACCTCGAGCACCCGCTCGAAGCTGACCAGGGTGGTCATCACGTCGACCTGGATGTTGGACAGTGCGGTCAGCGGGCCGTACAGGCGGTTCAGGTACGCCGTCAGGGCAACGACCGTACCGATGCCAAGGGCACCTTCGACCGCGAAGACGCCGCCGACGCCGTACACGAGGGCGACCGCGAGCGCGGCGACCAGGGTGAGCGAGACGCGGAAGATGCTGCCGTACATCGCGGTGGTGACGCCGATGTCGCGGACGCGGGCAGCCTTGCCCGCGAAGTCACGCGACGAGTCCTGGATGCGGCCGAAGACCTTGGCCAGAACCGCGCCGGCGACGTTGAAGCGCTCGGTCATGGTCTGGGCCATCGTGGCGTTGAGCTTGTACGTCTCGGCGGTTGCCTCACGCAACTTCCCGGCGAGGAGCCGGGCCGGGATGACGAACAGCGGCATGACGACGAGCGCGAGCAGCGTGATCTGCCACGACATCACGAACATCGCGCCGAGGACGAGGGCGACGCTGAGCAGGTTGCTGACGACGTTCGAGAGCGTCGAGGTGAACGCCTGCTGGGCGCCGAGGACGTCGCCGTTGAGCCGCTGGATCAGGGCGCCGGTCTGCGTCCGGCTGAAGAAAGCGACCGGCAGCTGCTGCACGTGGTCGAAGACGGCGGTACGGAGGTCATAGACGAGACCTTCACCGATACGCGCGGAGAACCAGCGCTCGCCGAGGGTGATCGCACTGTTCGCGATCGCCAGCAGGGCGACGACGAAGGCGAGCCAGACGACGACCTGGGCATGCCCCGGCACGATCCCCTTGTCGATGATCGCGCGGAACAGCAGCGGCGTGACCGCACCGGTTCCGGCGTCGAACGCGACGAGCACGAGGAAGAAGGCGAGGTAGCCGCGGTACGGACGGGCAAACCCGAGAATCCGCCGGAGCGTGCCGGCGGAAAGCTTGTGGTGACGAACGGAGGAGTCTTTCATCAGCGAGCGCATCGCACGCCCGCCTCCGCCTCCCCCGCCGGGAAGTCCAGAAATCTGTGACATGCAGACCCTTTCGGCAGGGAACAGTTATACTGAGGTTAACTCACTATGAGGCAACCTCACAAGATCCCCCTTTGTTCCCTCGCGTGCGCGACGGCCCTACGGGCCGCGCACTACTAGGCTCTGCTCATGCACGGGCCGGATGATGCTGCGGAACAGATCGCTGCGTTGCTCGACGGGATTGTCCGGCGGCAGCGGCGGGCTTCGCGGGAGGGGTTCGGGGAGAGCGTCACGCACGGGCAGTTCCGCGTACTGCGGACGCTCGACCGCGCGGACCGAGCCCTCCGCCTGAGCGAACTGGCTGCCCAGCTCGGCATCGTCCCGCGCTCAGCCACCTCCGTCGTCGACGACCTCGAGGCCGCCGGTCTGGTAGCACGCCAACCGGATCCCCATGACCGGCGCGCCACCCTCGTCGATCTCACCCCGGACGGCCGCCAGATCCTCAACACGCTCCGCGAGAAGCGCCGCGACGTGATGGTCAGCCAACTCTCCCGCCTGACCGACGCCGAACAACAAACCCTCGCCCACCTCCTCCACCGCCTCGCCGAAGACTGAAACGGCGGCCCCCGGGGAGGAGCGTGCTCACCGCCCTCGGTCCGGAGCAGCCGCGCCGAGATGTGCGAGTACGGCGAGCACGCGGCGGTGACCGTCCTCGCTCTCGGGCAGCGACAGCTTGGTGAAGAGGTGACGCACATGCGCCTCGACGGTTCGTTCGCTGAGGTAGAGGCGTTTGGCGATGCCGTTGTTGGTCAGACCTTCGGCCATCAGCTCGAGTACGCCGCGCTCGCGCTCGGTCAGCGTCCCGAGCGGATCGTGTCGCGCCACCAGGCCCGCGACCACCTGCGGATCCAGCGCCGAACCGCCGGCCGCGACCCGCTCGGCGGCGGCGAGGAACTCGGCCACGTCGAGCACGCGATCCTTCAGCAGGTAGCCGAATCCGCCGCGCGACACGAGATCCACCACGTGCTGCGTCTCGATGTGCTGCGACAGCAGCAGTACGCCGAGCTCCGGATAAGTGCTCTTCACGGCCTGCGCAGCGCGGGCGCCTTCGTCGGTATGCGTCGGCGGCATCCGGATGTCCGCGACGACAAGATCCGGCTGGTACGTCGCGACCGCCGCGAGCAGACCGTCCGCGTCGCCGAGGGTCGCGACCACCTCGTGTCCGCCGTCGACGAAGAGCATCCTGAGCCCTTCGCGCAACAGCACCTGGTCCTCGGCGATCACGATCCGCATGGCAACTCCGCGACAAGCGTCGTACCAGCACCTGGCCGGCTCTGTACCTGGAATGTGCCACCGAGAGCCGCGACGCGATCCGCGAGACCGGTGAGTCCGGTGCCGTGGCGTGGTGTGGCACCGCCGATGCCGTCGTCGACCACGCGGACGACGAGGTGCCCGCGGTCGTGGTCGGCGATCAGGTCGACGCGAGTGGCGTCGGCGTGCTTCACGGCGTTGGTGAGGCCCTCACAACAGATGAAGTACGCCGCGGCCTCGACGCCGGTGTCGAACCGTCGCTCCGGCATCCGCACCGAAACCGGCAGCGGAGCCCGCCGAGCCAACTCCTCACAGGCAGGCGCAAGCCCCGAGTCAAGCTGCGCCGGCGGTAGTCCCCGCGCAAGCTCCCGCAACTCCCCGATAGCAACAGTCGCCTCCGCAACCGCGCCGTCCAACGTGGTCCTGATGTCTGCAGTAGCTGCAGTCGCTAGTTGGTGCTGGGCGTGCCGGAGGGCAAGGCCTATGGAGACCAGGCGTTGCTGGGCACCGTCGTGGAGGTCTCGTTCGATGCGGCGGCGTTCGGCGTGGGTCGCGGTGATGATGCGGGTGCGGGAGGCTTTGACCTCGACCAGCTGGACGTTGAGCTCGGCGCGGAGGCGGGCGATCTCGACGGCGAGCCCGCTGTCCTCGACGACGCGGCGCACCAGGTCCGGGCCCAGCGCGCTCGCCCCGTCGTACCGCACCACGCCGATCGGCTGGTCACCGCGCTCGATCGCGATCCGGTGCCGCGCATCCATGTCCTCACGAGGCGCGCCGGACAGATCGACGTACCGGCGGCTCTCCGGGAGGAAGACGAGCAACTCCAGCGTCGGGTCGCCGAGGATCTCGCCGAGGACCGCCTCCACGTCCTCCGGCGGACGTCGGCCGGCGCGTACGTCGTCGAGGAACGCCGTCATCCGGTGCAATGCGTCGTACCGGGATCGGTTGAAACGCCGGTCGACGGCGTCCTGGATGCGGGCCCGCAACGGACGGAACAGGAACGCACAGACGAGGGTCGCGACCGCCGTCGTCCACGCCGACCCCCGGCCGAGAAAGGCGCCGAGGGCAACGGTCAGGACGGCGTACGACGCCAGCAGGAGAAGTGTCAGACCCGCATACGCAACGGTCCGGCTGATGAAGAAGTCGATGTCGTACAAGCGGTACCGCAGGATCGCCGCGCCCGCCGCCAACGGCAACCCGGTCAGCGCGAGCGCGGCGATGATCCCGGCGGCCGGGTTGACGTACCAGAGCACGAAGCTGGTCGGCAACGCGATCCCCGCGATCACCGCGGCGAGCACGAACCACTTCAGCTGTTGGCGTTCCAGCCCGGTGGACCGATGGAACCGTACGGCGAGAGAGGCGACCGCGCCGAGCATCGAGCCGAGGAACAATGGCATACCGATCCCGAGCAGCAGCCCGGTCGGTAGCGCGGACACCGCCCAGGGATTGCGCCCCGAGACGAAGTCGCGACCGCGATCCGGGCTGAGCGACCACGCCGCCATGCTGATTAGCAGCCCGACTCCGCCGGTCCACGCCAACGCCCGCCAACGGCCGCTCAGGAACCGACCGGTCGGAAACAGCAGGAACGTCAGCGTCCAGCCGTACCCGTTCGGCAGCCAGCTGACCGCCGAGATCGCCTCGCCGATGGGGCCGCCCGGCCACCCCTCCGCGGCCGCGCGGAGACCCCATCCCTGCGCCACGTCCGACGCGAACGCGTTCAGCAGTCCGAAACCGCAGAACAACCAGCCGATCGCGTTCCCCGGCCGCCGCTGCACGATCGCCGCACCCGCGCCGACCGTGGCCAGCGCGAACAGCCCGTACAGCAGCGTGTCGTAGACCGGTTCGAGGCGCCACGACAAGCCGATCGCGGCGATCTCCGCGACCACGCACACCCCGAACATCACGGCCGGCACCGGCCGACGCCCTCGCACGGCACCATCGTGGCAGCGCCGGACCGTCCCGCCAACAGTGCTGGCACGTACGCGAACGTCGTACTGCCGCCGATGTGCGCGGCAGCCGTCGATTCCTACCGTCGAAGCACAATCGTCGAAAGGTGGGAACCATGAACCGCAATCTGACCATCGCAGGCCTGGTCGGCGCTGCCCTGACCACGGTCTCCGGCATCATCATCGAGGCCGTTGTGAAACCGGCGTCCGATGTGTCCGACAAGATGTGGAGCTACCCATGGACCAGTCACAGCCTGGTCCCCGCCTCACTCGCCAACGCAGTACTCCATCTGCTCGTCGTCCTCGGGACGATCGCGTTCCTGCAGGTGATGACACGACGGGCCGGCCGCGTCGGAGGCGCACTCGCCACGGCCGGCGCGGTGATCCTGTTCCTCGCCGAGTTCGCCTCGCTCCCGATCGCCGATCAGCGACTGGACGAGACCGGTCCGCAACTGGTCGGTGCGTTCTTCGGGCTCGGTGTCGCGCTCACCGGGATCGGCCTGACCGTGGCCGGCATCGCCGTACTGCGCTCGCCCGAGTGGACCGGCTGGCAGCGGTACGCCGCGCTGGTGGCAGGCATCTGGTCACTCGTGATGATCGGCGTCAGCGCGACCAGCGCGCTGCCGGTCGGGGTTGCGATCTACGGGCTGACGCTGTGCGCACTGTTCGCGGCCGTCCTCACGCAGCAGCCCAGCTCGGCGACCGAGCCCCGGATCAGTGCTCGGATCGAGAGCTGACGATACTCGCCCGCTGGCAGCTGCTGAACAGAGCACCAGAGACTAGTTGCCCGCAGCAAGGGCTCTGGCGGTGGCGAGGTCGTAGAGGAACGTGTTGACCGGTGTGGGGACGCCTGCCTCGTTGCCCAGGCGGACTACCGCGCCGGTCCACGCATCGAGCTCGGAGGGGCGGCCGGCAATGAGGTCGCGCTGGAGCGAAGTGGTGCCGTCAGCCGGGAGTCCGTCGATCCAGGCAAGGGTGCGAGCTACGACATCCTCGGCGAGGTGGATGCCTCGGGCAACGGCGACGTCGCGGATCTCGGCGGTGGCGTCGGTGAGGAGTTTCCGGGTGGCGGGGTGCGTGCGGAGTACGCCGTACCCGGCGCCCGTCGCGGCGCCGAGGCCGCCGCTCGGAACGACCGAGAGGAACTTGGCCCACAGCGCGGCCCAGATGTCCTCCGGGACAACGGCTTGCAGTCCGGCGGCGACGAATGCCTCCCGGAGCGAGTCAGCCCGCGAGGACTGCCGGTTGTCCCACTCGGCGAACGTCAGCTTGCCGCTTCCGAGGTGCCGGATGATCCCCGGCCCGTCGACATACGCGATCACCTCGGCCGCACCGGGCAGTACGGCGTCCCGCCCGAACGACTCGGCGACCTGGTCCGGTGCCTCTACGCCGTTCTGCACCGTGACGATCGCCGTATCCGGACCGACGAGCGGCTGGATCGACTCGATCGCCTCGGACAGCTGCCAGGTCTTCACGCTGACCAGAACGTAGTCGACCACGCCGAGCTCGGCCGGTTCATTCGTCGCCTGCACCGGCAACTGGAGATCGCCGACAGGGCTCTGCACCACCAAGCCGTCCGACCTCAACGCCTCGAGGTGCTTGCCCCGCGCCACGAACCCGACATCCGAAGGTCCGCGGCATCATCCCGACCGACGCGGCGATCGCGACCCGGGTCTGCCCCGCCGCGGCCAGCCGCGCACCGAAGTACCCACCGACGCCGCCCGCGCCGACGATCCCGATCCTCACAAGCTGCTCCCTTGTTACCGGTTTAACTGGTAACACGATGATAGGCTACGACCATGAACACGCGCTTCACCTGGGTCGGCGGCCGCCCGTCGGTCGATTTCACCGCGACCGTCGGCAAGCGGGAGCAGGTGCCGTTCGAGCGCATGCCGGAGCCGGCAGATCTGGCTCGCTGGTTCCGCGAGGCAGGCCTCACCCGGGACGAGGTGCCGGTCTCGCGCCGCGCGTACGGGCAGGCGATCCAGCTCCGGGAGGCGCTCTACCGGCTCCTCACCGGCACGACCCTCCCCGCCGACCTCGAGGTGGTCAACCAGTGGAGCAGCCGCCCACTCGCCGGCCCGCGCCTGACCCCGGACCGCCGCGTAGCCACCGTCCTGACAGACGTTCCCGAGCTGCTGAGCAGGTTGGCCCGGGACGCCGTCGACCTGCTCACCGGTCCACTGGCCGAGCGGATCCGGGTCTGCGCGTCCGACGACTGTTCCCTGCTGTTCGTCGACGCGAGCCGTCCCGGCCGACGCCGATGGTGCTCGATGAACACCTGCGGAGCCCGCGCGAAGATGGCGACGTACCGCGCGGCGGATTGAGAAGTTCGCGCAATCCACCGGGGCGCGGGCAGTCCGGCTGGTTGATTGTCGGCATGCGTACACCGACTACTACTCCGGCACAGGCGGCCGGAATGATCCGCCGGGACCAGGAACTCCTGCTGAGCCGGGTCGAGGGAAAGAGCGAGGACGAACTGCGGGCGCCGTACGACGTGACCGCGGGCCCGCTCGGGGACTTCTGCGACTCGTTGCACGACCTGGTCGCCCATGTGCTGATGTGGGACGAGATCAACCTCGCCGTACTCCGGGATGCCAAAGCGGGCCGGCTGCATTGGAGCCTCGATCCCCGCTGGGAGACCGCCGAGATCGGGCGAGCGCTCAACCTGGGCGGCGTCGAAGCGGGACGGCGGATCCCGTCCGAGCTGGTTCTCCACCGGTTCCACAGCGTCGGCGCCGCGGTCCTGGCCGAGATCGAGCAGTACGACGAGCAGGCGTGGGCCGACCCGTCGACCGGCGCCGGATTCGACGGCGGGATCGGGGCTCTCGCCGAGTACGTATCCACGACGCCGGACGGATTCCTGTTCGCTCACGCGGCCCGCCACCTCTCGCCGGTCGCCGCATGAACCACGAGCTCATCGACAGCCCGGAGTACGGTTCGGAGACCGATGCGCTCCTGAAGGTGCTGGCCGACGCGCCGGCGATCGACGGTTCCTACGAAGCACTGCTGCTGGATCGGGAAGACCTGCCGGATCCCACACTGGCCGGCCGGCCCGATCCCCGCGTTTCGTTGGACGACCTGACGATCGAACTGCCGGGACGCACGCTGGAAGCACGGGTCTACCGGTACGCGACACGGCCCCGGCCGATCGTCCTCTGGCTGCACGGCGGCGGGTTCATCGGCGGTCACCTGCGCGACATCGAGTACGCGACCTCCGGGATCGCTGCCAACGGCAACGTCACCGTTGTCTCGCTCAACTATCGCCTGGCGCCCGAAAACCCTTATCCAGCAGGCCTTCACGACACCTACGAGACGCTGCAGTGGATCCGTGAGCACACAACCGAGCTCCACGGTGACGGCCGAATCGTCATCGGCGGTCAAAGTGCGGGCGCGGCCCTCGCCGCCGGCGCCTGCCTGCTGGCGCGGGACGAAGGCACCCCACTCCCCGATCGCCAGATCCTCTGTTACCCAACTCTGGACCTCCACCCGGACGCAGAGTGGCACGAGTGGTACTTCGCCACGGACGAGATCCCCGCGACCGGCATACCGCTCCACGCAGACTCGCTCGCTGGCCTCCCGCCGACGCTGATGCTCGCCGCCGGCCGGGACTCACTGCGACCGGACGCCGTCGCCTACGCCAACCGTCTCGATCAAGCCGGTATACCAACCAGGCTTGTCGAGTACGCCGAGACCATGCACGCGTTTCTCAACTTCCCCGCCGCCTTGTCAGCCGGCCGTCATGCGGTCGAACTGATCGGCGCCGACCTCCGCTCGACGTTCAGTGCACTCCCCGCATGAGTCGCCGGATCGCAGGCGACGCGAGCGCGAGCAGCCCGCCCAGTACCAGCGCGACCACGCCGATCACACCGAAGTACGGCGCCTCGTGATCGGTGCTGTAGAGCTTCGCCAGTACGCCGGACATCGCCGTGCCGAGCGCGACGGAGAGGAAGAACAGGGCGACCATCTGGGTGCGGAACGCCTCGGGCGCGAGCTTTGTCGACAAGGAGAGACCGACCGGCGAGAGCAGTAGCTCTGCGATCGTGAAGACCAGCAGGATGCCGGTGAGTCCGAGCAGCGGCGCGCTGTTCGGACCGCCACCGGCCATGGTCAGGAACAGCAGGAACGCGACGCCCATGATCGCCAGCCCGGCGCTGAACTTGATCGGTGTCGACGGCTGCCGCGATCCGAGCTTCGTCCACAGCGCGGCGAACACGCCGGACAGGATGATGACCATCACCGGGTTGATCGACTGCACGAACGACACCGGCATCTCCCAGCCGAAGATGTTCCGGTCCAGCCGCTGATCGGAGTAGACGGTCACCACAGTGAACTGCTGCTGGTAGAGCGACCAGAACGCCGCACTGGCGATGAACAAGGGGATGAACGCGAGCACCCGGCTGTGTTCGACCTCTGTCAACCGGCCGCTGCCGAGGATGACGACGAAATAGGCGATCGCCGCGAGTGCGCTGATGACCGCGACCGCGAGCGCGTACCGCGAGGCGGGCACGATGCCGGAGATCAGGATCCCGACGACGACCACCAGCGCGACCACAGCGGCGATAACGACCCGGCGCAGCGCGTCGGCGGTCAGCGGGTTCGGCACCCGGCGGGCCTCGTCGGGCAGGCGACGACGACCGGCACCGTACTGGACCAGGCCGAGGAACATCCCCGCCGCGGCGAGGCCGAAGCCGTAGTGGAAGCCGACGTTCTTCTGCAGCAGGCCGGTCAGCAGAGGCCCGGCGAAGGCACCCAGATTGATGCCGAGGTAGAACAGCGAGAAACCGCCGTCGCGGCGGTCGTCGTCCTCGCTGTACAGCGTCCCGACCAGCGAGGTCGCGTTCGCCTTCACTCCGCCACTGCCGACGGCGATCAGCACCAGTCCGACCGCGACCCCGACCGCGACCCCGGCCAGGCCGGGGATCAGCGCCAGGGCGATGTGACCAGCCATCACCACGACCGCGGCGTAGAACAGCGTGCGCTCGGGCCCGAGCGCACGGTCGGCCAGCCAGGCGCCGAGGATCGTGGACAGGTAGACGAGTCCGCCGTACGCGCCGACGATGCTGGTCGCCGTACCTTCGTCGATGCCGAGGCCACCGCGCTCAGCGGTGTAGTACAGGTAGATGAGCAGGATGCCCTGCATGCCGTAGAACGAGAAGCGTTCCCACAGTTCGACGCCGAAGAGGTTGGCCAGGACCGGCGGTTGGCCGAAGAACGTGCGTTGCGCTTGTTCGGTCTCCGGGCTGCTCACGACAAGACTCTCCTCGGTGATTGGCTCAGGTGATCAACGTCAGTGCTCGGCGCGGTGGGTGAAGAAGCGCGCGGGGTTCCCGGCGGCCCGAGGGTTCGAGGCGAGCCAGGTGACGAACGAGTCGGGATGCCGGCGCTCGAGTTCGTCCAGATAGGCACGCCGTACGTCGACCATCGCCTGTCGACGGTCCGCACCGAGGGCCCGCTGGAGCTGGGTGAAACTCCGTCGCCAGGCCAGACACAGTTCCTCGTCGCTCAGCTCCCCGACGCTGCGGACGACGGCGGTGAGGTACTTCGGCATCGGCCAGTCCTCCGCCGGACGGCCGTCGGCCTGGACGACCTGCAGCAGGTTGGACGATGCCGTGGGCAACTTGATCGGCCGGCGTCGCCGTACCTCACGAGGCGGCCGGTCGGCCGTCCCGGAGCGCAGCCAGCTGACGATGGGCGGGGAGACACCGACGACGAGCAGCATGAGCGCGACCGTCCGGGCTCCGACCGCGGCGGCGTACCCGCAGACCGCGAGCACGAACAGTCCGCCGAGCACCGCCCACCGCGGGACGAGGTAGACCAGGTCGCCGGACGGTAGGTCGCGGCCCAGGCCGATACTCAGGCAGACCGATCCCGCGGTGAAGGCGGCGACCAGGAATGCAACCAGGTTCGTCGACGGCGAGACGAACACCAGCGACGCGACGACTCCGATTGTGGCCAGCAGACCCACGGCTGCCCGCCAGATGCGCGAATACCGCAGCTCGACGTCCACCATGTTCATCCCAGTGCCCCATCGCCCGGTCGTCCAACCAAGCGTTCCACCCCCAGTGTCACTCGTCGGTGGCCATCAATGAAGACACCGTGACCGGTAAGACAGGGGACGTGTCGCGCCAAGCGACCGGGTGATCCGGGCGACGCGTGCGTTCTGACCTTCCGCTTCGACGTTCTCGGGCAGTTCTGCAACCGGTTGCACTATCGTGGGTACATGTCGCCACGTCTGCAGCGGGCGCCGGGGGTCACCATCGGCGATATCGCTGCCGCAGCCCGGGTCTCGCGGTCGACGGTGTCGCGGGCGTTCACCCGGCCGCAGCTGCTCAGTCCGGAGACCGTCGACCACGTCCGCGCGGTCGCGACCCGGCTCGGGTACGTCGGGAACCAGGCGGCGCGGGCGCTGTCGACGGGGCGGTTCGGGAACATCGCGGTCGTCGTACCCGATATCGCGAACCCGTTCTTCCCGCCGCTGGTTCGTAGCCTGCAATCGGCCGCGGAAACCGCCGACCTGGCGGTGTTCCTCGGCGACTCGGACGAGTCTGCGGAGCGGGAGGCCAAGCTGATCGCCCGGCTCGCGCCGCAGGTCGAGGGGTTCGTGCTGGCCTCGTCGCGGTTGTCCGAGGAGCTGATCCGCGAGCTGGCCGCCACTCGCCCGGTCGTCCTGGTGAACCGCGACCTCGACGGCATTCCCCGCGTGCTGATCGACTCTTCCGGCGGGATGACCGAGGCGGTCATGCTGCTGAAGAAGCTCGGTCACCAGCGGATCGCGTACCTGGCCGGCCCGCGTGACTCATGGTCCGACCAGCAGCGCCGGGAGGTTCTGACTTCGGCCGCGTCGGGCTTGGCCGTCGAGGTGATCGAGGTCGGCCGGCCGAGCTACGCTGCCGGACGGGACTCCGTGTCGGCGATCGTGCGGTCCGGCGCGACCGCTGCGATCGCGTTCGACGACGTGGTCTCACAAGGCGTGCTGGCCGGGCTCGAACTGCGCGGCATCTCGGTGCCTTCGGACTTCAGCCTGATCGGCTGCGACGACACCCTCGCCGCGCTCACCACGCCGGCGCTCACCAGCGTCTCGGCGGGCGCCGCCACCGCTGGTACGGCGGCCGCGAAGCTCCTGATCCAGCTCCTGGAGGACCCCACCGCGGAGTGCGTCACGATCGCGACCCACTTGGTGATCAGAGCGACGACGGCCGCTGTGACGGACGGGGCGATGCGTTGACCTGCAACCGGTTGCATGCTGGAATCACGAGATGACTCGGATCGCCATCGCCGGAGCTGCCCATCCGCACGTGGCCTATGCGACCGCGGAGGTCGACGCTGTCGACTCGTTCGAACTGGTCGCGGTTGCGGATCCGAGCCGGGAGCTCGCCGAGCGATGGGCTGCGCCGTACGACGCGAAGGTGTTCACCGACCACCAGGCGATGCTGCGCGAGGTCGAGCCCGACATCGTCATGGTGGCCGGCATCTACGGCGACCGCGGTCAGGCGGTTGTCGATGCTTTGAATGCCGGTTGCCACGTCATCGCCGACAAGCCGCTCTGTACGACCCTCGCAGACCTCGACGCGATCACCGAAGCCGTGCGACGCACCGGCCGCCACGTCACGCTCCTGCTGGAGAAGCGCTACTACCCCGTCACGCTCGCGGCGCTCGAGATCTCCGGTCAGCTCGGCACCATCCACGGTGTGACCGCCTCAGGCCCGCACAAGCTCAACCGTCCGACGCGACCGGCCTGGTTCTTCGACCGGGCGCAGTACGGCGGTTTGCTGACCGATCTTGCCGTCCACGACATCGACGCCGGACTGCTCTTCACCGGCCTGACCAGTGGGACCGTGAGCGGCTTTGTGGTGGACACGTCGTACGGCGTGGCGACGCTGAGCGGACCCGGTGCCCTGATCACCGCCGGTGTGGACTGGATGAATCCGGCCGGCTCCCCGATGCACGGCGACTATCGGATGAAGCTAGTCGGCACCGAAGGCACCGCCGAGCTGCTCTGGGCACGCAACCGTCTCGTCGTCACCACGACCGAGCTCGCCCCACACGACGTACCGCTGCCGGCCGGCCATCGCCCCGCTGAGCTTCCCCTGCAGGCGTTTGCTGCAGGCAACGAACCGGACATCACCACTGCACGCGGTCTGCTCGTGACCCGCTTGGCCCTGCTCGCACAACAGTCCGCCGAGACCGGCGGCGTACCGCTTCCTTGGACGACTCCCTGATCCCCCTGATCGAAGAGAGGTCTCATGCGTTTCGCCCTGATCGGTGCCGGCGCGATCGGCACTGTGCACGCTCGCCTCATCGAAGCCCTCGGTAACGAAGCCGAACTGGTCGCGGTGGTCGACCAGGACCTCGACCGCGCCGGCAAACTCGTCGAGCAGTACGGCGGCCAGGCGTTTGCCACTCCGGCCGAGGCGTACGCCGCTTCGTCGGCCGACGCCGTCTCGATCTGTCTGCCGAGCGCGCTGCACGCGGAGAATGCCATCGAGGCGCTGCAGGCCGGCAAGCACGTGATCGTCGAGAAGCCCGTGGACATCTCGCTCGAGGCCGCCGACCGTCTGATCGAGGCGCAGCGAGCCACGGGTCTCACCGTCTCGGTCATCAGCCAGCGCCGGTTCCAGCCGCCGGTCGCACAGATCCGTACGGCGATCGACA
The DNA here is from genome assembly GCF_004365355.1 of Kribbella pratensis. Lineage (GTDB taxonomy): Bacteria > Actinomycetota > Actinomycetes > Propionibacteriales > Kribbellaceae > Kribbella. Next base: position 153,898 of record NZ_SODP01000002.1, read on the forward strand.
CCGGCGCGCTCGGCCGCGTGACCTCGGGCATCTCCGAGTCGGCGTTCTTCCGGCCGCAGTCGTACTACGACGGCGACGACTGGCGCGGCACCCTCGCGATCGACGGCGGCGGGGCACTCATGAACCAGGGCATTCACGCACTCGATCTGCTGGTGTGGATGCTCGGACGCCCGGTCCAGGTCAGTGCGCAGACCGGCATGCTCGCCCACTCGGGGATCGAGGTCGAGGATCTGGCCGGGGCTTCGATCCTGTTCGAGAGCGGGGCGATCGGGTTGCTGCTCGCCAGCACTGCGGCGTACCCCGGTCGTCCGGTGCGGCTGACGATCCACGGCGATCAAGGTACGGCGGTGCTCGACGACGATCAGCTCGCGTACTTCGCCTCGGCCGAGGGGGGTGAGCCTGAGGCGCCTGTGCTGGAAGGACCGGACGATTGGGGTCCGGTGGAGCTCGCCCATCTTGCGCAGTACCGGAACTTCATCGCTGCCGTTCGTGACGGACGCGCTCCGGCCGTGTCGTTGGAGGCGGGGCGTCGGTCGTTGGCGACGGTGCTCGCCGTTTACGAATCCGCTCGCCTCGGGCGTCCCGTTGAGCTGAAGGAGAACTGATGCGCATCGCTCTGGTCGGGACGGAGAACAGCCACGCCGACCACATCGTTCGTGCCTTGAACGTGGATCAGATCTCGGACGCCCGGGTGGTCGCGCTGGTCGGCGACGACGAGAAGACCCGCAAGCTCGCGGCTCTTGGCGGAATCGCCGAAGTCGTCGGCACGTCGGGCGAGCTGATCGGCTCGGTCGACGCGTTGATCGTCACCAACCGCGACGGTGCGGTGCATCGCGAGCTCGCCGTACCGTTCCTGGAGGCAGGCATCCCGGTCTGGGTGGACAAACCGCTCGCGGCCAGTACGTCGGATGCGCGGGCGATCCTCGATGCGGCGCGTCTGGGCGGCGCGCCCGTGACGTCGTACTCCGCTGTGCGGTGGGTCGCGGACGCTGATGCGCTTGCGGAGGCCCAGGTCGGCGAGGTGCAAACGGTCACCGTGACGGGACCGGCCGATCCGGACAGTGAGTACAGCGGGATCTTCTTCTACGGCATCCACATCGCCGACCTCGCCCAGCGGCTGGCTCCTGGCGAACCGGGTCCGGTCTCGGTCGAACGTGTCGGCTCGACTGTGGTGGCGCGCTACCGCAGCAACGGGGTTCTGGTGACGTTGCAGTTCGTCAAGCCGACGGATGATGGGCGGGTGCCGTTCCATGCGGCGATCGTCGGGCGGACCGGTTTGGCCAGCCAGGCCGTGGAGTTGGACGCGGACTACGTCGTACCTGGTCTGCAGGTTTTCCTGAGGATGCTCGAGACCGGTGAGCGGCCGCTGGACGACGCGACCATGCTGACGCCGATCACGGTCCTCGAGCAAGTGTGAAGCGACTCGCGTAGCCCTCACATGGTCGCGGGGTCCGGCGTTCCATCGGTATGAACAAGTACGAGCGACGAGTAGCCGGAGCCGACTGGGACGCCGTGACCGCCGAGGTGAACGATCTCGGCTGCGCGCTGCTCCCTCAGTTGCTGACGCCGACCGAGGCTGCCCGGATCGCGGCGCTGTACGAGGATGTTTCGCGTTTTCGCGCGACGGTTGACATGGCGCGGCACCGGTTCGGGGAAGGTCAGTACCGGTACTTCGACCGGCCGTTCCCTGCGGAGGTGGAGGCGTTGCGGCAGGCGCTGTACCCACGGTTGCTGCCCATCGCGCGTGATTGGTACGCAAAGCTGGGGCGCTCGGCTGAGTGGCCCGACACGCTCGACGAGTGGCTCGACATCTGCCACTCGGCCGGGCAGACACGGCCGACGCCGATCCTGCTGCGGTACGGCGCCGGTGATTGGAACGCGCTACATCGGGACCTGTACGGCGACAAGGTGTTCCCGCTGCAGGTCGTCATCAACCTGAACGATCCGGGCGTCGACCACACCGGCGGCGAGTTCCTCCTGGTCGAACAACGCCCCCGAGCCCAGTCCCGAGGCACCGCAACCCTCATCCCCCAAGGCCACGGCCTCCTCTTCACCACCCGAGACCGCCCCGTCAAATCCACCCGAGGCTGGTCCGCCTCCCCCGTCCGCCACGGCGTCTCCCCCATCAAATCGGGCCAACGCCACACCCTCGGCCTGGTCTTCCACGACGCCAAATAAATCGGACACCGCTCCGCGGCTAGCTGTGGGAGGCGTCGGCGGTCAGGTCCACGGGGTCGGCGAACTTCCAGAAGAACACTGGCACGTCGGACTCGGCGTTCAGCTTCGTCATCGTGGCTTCCATGGGAGCCGTTGACCACAAGGTGACGCTGATGCCGGAGTAGTCGCGATTCGGACCAGTTGAACTCACAACGTCGCTGTGATCGGCCAGGACCTGCCGGGCTACCGGATCAAGATCGGCCAGTGAGTATCTGCTGGCATGAAAGCTCACCGGCACCGCCTGCGCTGCGGCCAGACTCCGCAGTTCGGCCGGCGGCGTGCCCTTCCAATACACCACCACAGCGTCCTGGTCTCGCAGGAGCTCAAGACCGCAGGCGTTCACGTTCGCGCTCTTCTCGATCCAGTCGGCCAACGTGTCGGCCGCGATCGAACGCGGCGTCGGCATCAGCTCCGCCGGCACCGAACCCGTAATCGCCTTCTTCGGGCGATGTCCGCCGCAATCCGTACCGTCCCGAGTCATCAGCTGCGGTCCTCCTGCACCACTACGACGAAAGCCGCACCTTCAGTCTCGCGCGGATGGGTTCAGGTGTGGAGGGTGGGGTGGTAGGTGAGTTCTTGGGTGCGGTTGTCGAAGGTGTGGGCTTCTAGGAGTTCCAGGTCGAAGTCGGCGGCGCCGCCGAAGACGGGCTCTACGCCGGTTTGGCCGGCGATGACCGGGAAGACCGTGACCTGGACGCGGTCTACGAGGCCGGCGGCCATCAGGGCTCGGTTGAGGGAGAGGCTGCCGTGGGAGCGGAGCGGTACGTCGGACTCTTCCTTGAGGCGGGCGATCGTCTTGACCGCGTCGCCGGTGACGACGGTTGCGTCGGGCCAGTCGAACGGTCCCTCGAGGGTTGACGACACCACCGTGGTCGGCATGGGGCGCATTCGCGCGTTCACCGGGTCGAGCTCCTCGGAGGGGATCTTGCTCGAGCCGATCATCTGCATCATCAGCCGGAACGTGTCCGCTCCGAACACCATCCGCTGCGGCTCGTCGTACTGCGCGATCCGCCGCTCCAGGAACTCCGGGCCCTGCTTGCCCCAGTACGGTCCCCAGTCGGCGTTGTCGTACGACGCGAATCCGTCGAGGCTGGCGAAGACGTCGAAGGTATAGCTCGCGGTCATCTTGTTCTCCCCTTGAATGCTCTCGGCAACCCCCACGGGCAGCCATTCACCCCTGCGTCGAACACCTAGCCCATGATTCGACACCACCCACGCAAGTCACCACCACCCTTGCAGCCCACGTCGAAAAGCCGACCACCGACGCACAGGACCGCTAACGACAGGAGGTAGTCCTCCTCGGCCTCACCCTCCCAGCGTGAACCGGTCGCCGAGCGGCAGCTACAAGTCCACTACCTCCTGTCCTTAACACACATCTGCCGCTCCCGGATGCTCGTGCTCACGGCGTACGGCGTCAGGTGGTTAGTTCCGTGCAGATGTCCCAAGCTGACTGGCGGAGCAGAGCGGCGGTGTCGGGGGTCAGGCCTTTGACGGGGGTGTCGATGCCTACCGGGTCCTCCTGGAGGAGGGCGATCAGGAAAACGCAGGCCGCGAGGTAGCTGCCGGCGAGGGCTGGGTGGCTGTTGTCCGCGTCATGGAGGACGGGCTCGTCGTGGGTGGCTAGGAAGCGTTCCCAGACCAGTCCGACCGGGATCAACGCGGCCCCGAGCTCCACGGCAGCCCCGCCGTACGCGTCGGTGAGGGCCTTCTGGGTCTCCGGGGCGTTGCGGCGCGCCCAGGTCAGGTACAGCGCCGTGCGCGCGCCGGCCGCGGTGATAGCAGCGTCGAAGTCGCGGGCGCTCTCGCGAAAGCGCGCGGGACTCTTGATCGGAAGTGTGCTCTGCTCCTGCAGTACGACGGTGTCGAAGCCGCCGCTAGCGATCGCCTCGAGAGCCTTGCCCGCGTTGAGATGTTGCCGCAGCGAGGCGCCGCCTGCCGAGATCAGCTTGTGCTCGATCTCGATCCCCCGCGCCGCGGCCAGGCCCTTGAGCAATCCGGGCAGGTTGTTCCGCGACGTGAAGCTGTTACCCACGAAGAGAATCCGCACGACACGGACGGTACTACTCCCCGGAATCAGTTTGACCCGTTCAGCCGGTGGGCTGTTGGCTGGCGGGATGAGGATCGTGCCGGTGGAGGACGACGCCACGCTGCTGGACTGGCAGCGGGTGCACAACGAGATCATCCCGACGGCGCCGTTGTCGGTCGACGACATCCGCGAGCGGCTGACACGGAACATCCTCGAGGTCGCGTACGCCGATGACGCGCTGGTCGGATGCTCTACCGTCCGGCCGCCGTCGGAGGAGACCGCAGCGGTGACGGTGATCGCGCGGGTGCTCCCGGAGTACCGGCGGCGTGGATTCGGTGCCGCGATCTATCAGCACTGCCTGCAACGAGGGCAACAACTGGGCGACACCTTCGAGACGCACATCCTGGCGAGCAACGAGGACGGTCTGCGGTTTGCGAAGGCGCACGGGTTCGTCGAAGTGGAGACGTACCTGCTGCCCGGCGACACGATTCCTTTTGTCGAACTACGGTTGGGCGAGTGACGATGCGCTTTTCGATCAACATTCCGAACTTCGGGGACTTCGCCGACGCGCACACGGTCGCGCGCGTCGCGGCCGCTGCGGAGGAGGCCGGCTGGGACGGGCTCTTCCTGTGGGACCACGTCGTCCACAGCAAGGAGCAGCGGCGCGGGCAGCCGTTCGGCGATCCGTGGATGCTGATGACGGCGGCCGCGCTGGCGACCTCGCGGATCACACTCGGTCCGCTCGTCACGCCGGTCGCGCGGCGCAGGCCCGAGCAGCTCGCACGGCAGGTGGCCACGCTGGACTCGATGAGCAACGGCCGGGTGATCTTCGGCGCCGGTCTCGGCGGCCCGATCGCGGACGAGTTCGGCAGCTTCGGCGACACGACCGATCCGAAGGTGCTCGCCGAGCGGCTGGACGAGGGCCTCGACCTGCTGGCGGCGTACTGGGCCGGCGAACGGGTCAACCACACCGGCAAGCACTACCGGGTCGATGATGTGGAAATGCTGCCGGCAACGGTTCAGAGCCCGCGGCCGCCGGTGTGGATCGCGGGCTACTGGCCGAAGAAGGCTCCGATGCGGCGCGCCGCCCGCTGGGACGGCGCCGTACCGCTGTTCGCGAGCGCAAACCATGGCGAGGCTCCGCCGGTCGACGAACTGCGCGACCTGGTCGCCTTCATCCAGGAGCAGCGCGAAGACCGGAGTACGCCGTACGACGTGATCGTCGGCGGGATCAGCCCCGCGGACCCGGCCCAGGCTCGGGCGATCATCGAGCCGCTGGCCGAGGCGGGCGCGACCTGGTGGGACGAGCGGCAACTGATCCGCGGCAAGGACTTCTACCGCCTCGAACCGGTTCTGCGCCGGATCGAGCAAGGCCCGCCGAGTCTCAGCTGATCCGCACCGCAGCGCGCATCGCCTCGAGCGCCTTCAGTACGTCGGGCAGCACCTCCGCCGGGACGTCCGCGGTGATCGTGTCCGCGACCTCGTCGAAGATCGGCTTGATCGCGGGAAGGATCTTGCGGCCGGCAGACGTCAGCCCAACGGTGATCGTGCGCCTGTCGTCCGCGGCCGGCAGGCGGTCGAGGTAACCCTTCTCGACGAGGCGGTCGACCAGACGGGTCATGCCGGCGGTATCGGTCCCGAGAAGGTCGGCAAGCTTGCGCGGACTCGTCGTACCGCCGGAGACGTGCAGGAGCACCCCGGCCTGCTGCGAGGTCAGACCCAGCTCGCCGAAGCGCTGGTCGAGTGCCGTCCGGACCCCGCGGGCGACCTGGGTCACCAAACTGGTCAGCACGAGCCGTGGACCCGGCATGTCCGGCCTCCTTCCGTATTGCTGTCACGACAGCTACTGTCTAGACTGCTACCCACGGTAGATCGAGGGGGTTCGATGAAGGTACGCGATGACGTGGCCGAGTTCTTCGACCGGTTCGCCACTGCGAGCGACGGAGCAGGGTTCCATCCCACCTTGCTTACGCTGGACCCGGTGTCGGTGACGCCGGTGACCCGCGAGCAAGTGGTTGCCAGCCTGCCCAGACGCAAGGAGTTCTTCGCCGGGCTGGGCATCACCGGGATGACCCTGGACTCGCTCGACGAATCGCCTGTCGACGAGCAGCACACGCTGGTGCGGTCGACCTGGCGGCTTGAGCGTACCCAGTCGTCGAGCGTCCCGGAGGGCACGATCTTCACGTCGACGTACCTGCTCCGCAAGGTCGACGGCGAGTGGCAGATCGTGGTCTATCTGAATCATCAGGACCTGAGGAGGCTCGTTCCGTCGTGAGTTGAGAAGCTTGGTGGTATGAACGACCACCCGGCCTGCTGCGCGCCCTCCCGTGATGAGGCGTCGTCGCCTCCTCCCGCTCCGGTGGGGCGCGGCGAGCACGGGATCGAGCAGGTGGTGCTCGAGGGCGGTTCGTTCGCGATGGGCAACACGAACGGTGACGAGAACGCCGGCGACGGCGAGACACCGGTGCACACGGTCGAGCTATCGGCGTACAGCATCGACGCGACGAGCGTGACGAATGCTGACTTCGCTCGGTTCGTCGACGCGACCGGGTACCGGACCGAGGCCGAGATCTTCGGGTACTCCGCTGTGTTCCACCTCGCCCTCGCCGCCGAGCCGGAGGAACTGATGGGGCCTGCCTCCGGTACGCCGTGGTGGGCCGGCGTCCGCGGCGCCGACTGGCGGCATCCAGGCGGCTCGCGCTCCGACCTGGACGGTCTCGACGAGCATCCCGTCGTACATGTGAGTTGGAACGATGCCGTCGCGTACTGCAAGTGGGCGGGACGGCGACTGCCGACGGAGGCCGAGTGGGAGTACGCGGCCCGCGGCGGCCTCGACAGTGCGAGATACCCGTGGGGCGACGGGCTGATCGACGACGAGTGGCGCTGCAACATCTGGCAGGGCGACTTCCCGCGGACGAACACCGAGGAGGACGGCTTCCTCACGACGGCCCCGGTCCGTACGTTCCGGCCGAACGGCTACGGGATGTGGCAGATGGTCGGGAACGTGTGGGAATGGTGCGGGGACTGGTTCGGCCCGCGGTACTACAAGTTCTCCCCCGCCGAGAACCCGACCGGACCATCGCTCGGCGCGGCCCGGGTGATGCGCGGCGGCTCGTACTTGTGCCACGACTCTTACTGCAACCGCTACCGCAACGCCGCGCGATCCTCCAATACGCCCGAGTCCTCGATGGGGAACGCCGGCTTCCGTACGGTCGGCCTTACGCGTCCTGAGTGACCGCCGGCCGCCGCAATCCCGGCGTACTCACGGCAACTGCGGCGACCGCTGCGACACACAGCAATGCACCGGATGCGAGAGACGCGACCGGCGAGGTGAGCTGTGCGACCACGCCGCCGCGGAGGTTGCCCAGATCGGGACCGGCCTGGCCGACGATCTGCTCAGCGGCGCTGACCCGGCCGAGCAACTCGGACGGGGTGTGCAGCTGAACGATCGTGCTCCGCGAGACGACAGCGACAGTGTCCGCCGCGCCGGCGAACGCCAGACAGACCAAGGCCAACCACGGGACCGGCGAGAACGCGAACAACAGCAATGCGATCCCCCAGGCCGCCGAACCGCACAGCATCACGACACCATGACGCGGCAGGCGTGTGAACGATCCCGAGAACAGCGAGGCGGCGACTCCACCGACAGCGATCGCCGTCAGGAACAACCCGAGCGTGCGCGGATTGTTGCCGAACCGCTCGGCGTTGATCACCGGGAACAGACTGATCGGCATCGACAGCACCGTCGCCGCGAGATCCGTGATCAACGCCCCACGGATCACCGGCGTCGACGCCACGAACGTCAACCCGTCCCACACGCCCCGCAGCCCCGGTTTCGCGGTCCCCTCGATCTGCATCCGGGGAAGTCCGAGTACGCCGTAGAGCGCCGCGAGGAAGCTGAGTGCGTCGATCAGGTAGCAGACACCGACACCCCAGGCACCGATGATCACACCGCCGAGCGCCGGGCCGAGCAGCATCGCGCCCTGGAACCCGATCCGGTTGAGCGCGATGCCGGCGGCGAGCTGGTCGCGAGACAGAAGCTGCGGCAGAACGGTCCGCGCGACCGGGCCGGCGGTCGCGCCGAACGCTGCCTGGACGGCGATGAGCGCGAGCAGCACACCGACGGGCACCCGGCCGAACAGCAACTGACTTGCCATGATGGTTGCTGTGAGCAACTGCCCGCAGGTCGTGATCAGGTAGATCCGGCGGCGTTCGAACCGGTCGACGAGGGTGCCTGCGAACAGGCCGAGCACGATCAACGGCAGCGCCTGCGCCAGACCGACGGCGCCGGTCCAGGCCGGGCTCGACGTCTGGTCCCAGACCTGGAACATGACCGCGACGAACGTCAGCTGCCCGCCGAAGCCGGACAGCACCTGCCCGATCCACAGGCGTCGGTACGCCGTGACCCGCAGCGGACCGAGGTCGATGAGCGCGTTCTTCACCGGTCGGACTCCTGCAGCTTCTCGGTGATGCGGTCGTGGAAGCTCTTGCGGGCCAGCGCCTGCTCGATGTCGCGGACCACCTGGGTCATCGGGTACGGCAACTCGGCCTCGAGCTCGGCGATGGCTGCCTCGGTCGCCTGCCACTCGGCTGTCAGAAGCTCGACGAGCTTCTTGGACTTGGCGGTCAGCGTTACCTTCTTGCTGCGGGCGTCCGCGCCCGGCACAGTCCGGACCAGACCTGCGGTGCGCATCGCGGAGACCTTCTGGCTGAGTGCCGAGTGGGTCCGGCCGATCGTCTCGGCCAGCTCGGTGATCGTCATCGGGCCCTTGAGGTGCAGCTGGATCAGCTCGCGCACGTAGCTCGGCTTCAGGCCCTTGATCTCCCGATCGGTGTAGATCCGCCCGATCTCGGCATCCATCCGGCCCAGCAACTCGTGCAGCGGCCGCCACTGACTCTGTTCGGTGGGGTCGTCCATGCGGTGATCATAACAGTACTTATATAAGTGCTGTTACATCTGGTCGTGCGGGCTCTTCCGATGCGGTCCGTTTGGAGAAGGTTGACAGCCGGAGGGCGGCGAAGGCGGCGGCGAGGATGCTGAGCAGGGCGAGTACCGCGAAGCCGTAGCGGGTGTCGGTGTGGCCGGTGACGAGGGATGCGATCAGCATGACGACGATCGTTGCTGCCAGGCCGTATCCGTTGGCGATCCCGAACGCGTGGCCGACGCGGGACTCGTCGACCGATGTCATGAGCAACGACCGGGTCGCGATCCGCGCCTGACCGAAGAGGAACGCACCGAGCAGCACGAGAGCCATCAGCGCGGGCACGCCGAACAACGGCTGAAACACCAACAGACCGCTGCACACGAGGAAGCCACCGGTCGCGAGCCTCAGGTCACCAAGTCGCGCAGCCGACCGCCGGTAAACCGCGGCGGCAAGCAGGAACCCGACGCCGCCGACTGCATCGACCACGCCAAGAACGGCCGGCCCGCGATGCCACTCCCCAATCAGCAACACCGGAAGCAAGGCGTTGAACACGGTCACCACCACAAGCCCCTGCCCGAACAACAAAGCAAGAGGCGCAAGCGGCAGCCCGCCAGGCCCGGCGGTGGTGGGCGACGCGGCCGGGTGACTGTCGTGCTTGGTTGCTTCTGGCAACGCGTTGACGTGTCTAGCGCCGACCGCGAGGACCAAAGCGGCTGAGAGGGCGAAGGTCAGGGCGTTGAAGGTGAAGAGGGGTTGGGGGCCGAAGTACTGGAGGGCTACGCCGCCCAGTGACGCAGAAAGGAGCATGCCGGACTGGAGAGCGATTTCGTAGTGGGCGTTGAAGGGCCGGAGGTCTGCGGCAGGAACGCGTTCGCGGATGAGTGCGGCGCTGGCCGGGGTGAACTGGGCGGCGATGATCGCCAGGATGAAGTTGGTGGCGTAGACGAGGGGCTGTTGCGAGACCCCCAGGGCGAGGCCGACGGGAAGCGCCAGAGCGGCGACGGCGCTGATCACGTCGCAGGTCACCCACAGGCGACGCCGGTCGAAGCGGTCGGCCAGGCGCCCGAAGTACGGCGAGAGGATTGCCTGCGGTACTGCGACGGCGATGAACAGCCAGCCGACGTCGAGCATCGAGCCCTGCGCGCGGACGAGCAGCAGCGCGGCGCCGAGGAGCTGGATGTTGTTGCCGAGGGACGTAATGAACGCTGCGGGCAGCAGCAGGCGGGTTCTCGAAGTCACGCGCTCAACGGTGTCAGTAAAACCTGACACTCTCTGGCAGTCTTCTTTTACGCTACTCCGGTTGCGTAAATCATCAAGCCCGCGTTACTGTTCTTTTCGACACTGCAGTAGCGAAAAGAGGATGCGCGATGGTCGGACGAGGACGACCCCGGGACGCCGGCGTCGAGGCACGCGTGCTCGAGGCCGCCACGACCGAGATGCGCGCCCGTGGGTACGACGGCATGTCGATCGACCGCGTCGCCGAGCGGGCCGGGGTCGCGAAGACCACGATCTACCGGCGTTGGCCGAGCAAGGCGGAGCTGGTGGTCGCGATGATCGCCGGCCTGCGCAGCGCCGTACCGTTCGAGCCGAGCGGCGACGCGCGACGTGATCTCACCGAGCTCGTTACCGGCATCGCTGCCACTCTCGAGGTCATCCCGACCACGCTGGTCGCCGACCTCACCGCCGCGGCCGCCCGCGAACCGCGCGTCGGAGACAGCGTCCGCGCACTCTGGGCCGAGCGCCACGCCGCCGTCACTGCAGTCATCGCCCAGGCCCAGTCCGAGGGGCTGCTGCTCGCGCACGCCGATCCCGGCGTCGTCGTCGACCAGCTCGTCGGACCGCTGTACTACCGGCTCCTCGTCACGGGTGAGCCGATCGATCCCGCCTACGTGAGGGCGCTGGTGCACAGCACTCTCGGACCGGAGAAGTCATGAAGAAGTTCCTCGTTGCCCTCGGCAGCGTTCTCGTCCTGCTGGCCGGCTACACGGTCTACACGATCGTCAGGCCGTTCACCCTGCACACCGAGCTCGAGATCGACGCATCACCCGCGCAGGTCTGGAAGGTGCTGACGGACCGGCAGACCTACCCGGAGTGGAATCCGTTCATCATCTCCTCGACCGGCGACCTGAAGGTCGGCGACAAGATCACCAACGTGCTCCGCGACACCAAAGGCGGCGAAACCAAGTTCACCCCGACGCTGCTGGCGGTTGTGCCCGACCAGGAGCTGCGCTGGATCGGCAAGGTGCCGCCGGGCGCGCTGTTCGACGGCGAGCACTCGTTCCGGTTGACCGCGCTGCCGGGCGGCCGCACGCGCCTGGTCCAGGAGGAGAAGTTCACCGGCGCAGCGATCCCGTTCACCCGGTCGATGCTGACGAACACCATCAAGCCGCAGTTCGACGCCATGAACCGCGCCATCGCCACCCGCGCGACTGCTTCCTGACCGAACGATTGCCCTGACGATGCACTGAGCGCATCAACTGATGGCAGAAGATTCATTGGACGGATGAATCGTCGGCTGGTTGAGTCAAGGGCATGGACATGCGCGGATCAGGACGAACAGGAATCGAGGTCAGCCCGGTCGGATTCGGGTGCTGGGCGATCGGCGGTCCGTTCAGTAACCCGGCCGGCGAACCGCTGGGCTGGGGCGAGGTTGACGACGACGAGTCGGTGCGGGCCATCCGGCGGGCGGTCGAGCTCGGGGTGACCTTCTTCGACACCGCCGATGTGTACGGCGCGGGCCACAGCGAGCGCGTGCTCGGCAAGGCTCTCGCCGGGATACGCGACCAGGTGGTTATCGCGACGAAGTGGGGCAACACGTTCGACGAGTCCACCAGGGTCATGCACCACCAGGACACGACACCTGAATATGTGCACAAAGCCGTGCGGGCTTCGCTCGACCGGCTCGGGACCGACTATCTCGACCTCTACCAGCTGCATTTCGACACGACCGACGAGATCGCGTTGCCGCTGCGTGAGGCGTGCGAGGAGCTCGTGCGCGAAGGGTTGATCCGCAGCTACGCGTGGAGCACCGACACGCTGCACAGCGCGGAACTCTTTGCCCAGGGCAAGCACTGCGCCGCCGTACAGCACGAGGCGAGCGTCCTGCACGACGCGCCGGACTTCTTCGCGCTGTGCGAGCGCGAGGATCTGATGAGCATCAACCGGACTCCGCTCGGGATGGGCATCCTCGGCCGCCGCGACGCGAGCAGGCCGGCGACCGGCGCCGACATCCGGACACTGCCGCCCTCCTGGCTGCGGTACTTCGCGGAGGGCGGCGTACCGGCCCCCGAGTGGTGGGACAAGGTGTCCGCGATCCGCGAGCTCCTGCAGAGCGACGGCCGGACGCTGGCCCAAGGCGCTCTCGCGTGGCTGTGGGCGCGGAGCCCGAAGACCGTGCCGATCCCCGGCTTCCGAACCGTCGCGCAAGCCGAGGAGAACGCCGGCGCGATGGCGTTCGGCCCGCTCGGAAGTGACCAACTGGCCGAGATCGCCACCCTCATCGAGAACTAGCCACCCCCACCCTCGGCCCGGTGACCGCCCAGCGCGGCCCCGGGCCGAGGTCTTGTCATGGCGAAGGCCGCCGCCCCGGTCCCGCCGAGTCGTGAATTCCGGCGGGGGACGACAGGAAATGGGGGCTCAGGACAGGAAATAACCTGTCTCGAGGCCCCATAGGGTGTGCCAGCCCCCGGCCGAACGCCGCTGGATGGCGGGACTGATCGTCGCCGCTGGATAGCGGGACTGATCGTCACCACGCCGCCTGATCAAGGTGTATCGATATACTTCGGCGCAACAACTCCCGCGCTGCGTGACGAGGTGAGCCGTGGTGTCAGACGACAGGTTTGGTGGTGCCGCGCTGGATCAGCCGCGCCGGCGCGATCAGTTCCTGTGGTTCGGCGCCCGGGCCGTCGTTGATCTGGGCCATCAGCAGCGCGACGATCGAGTCCGCCATCTCCTCGTGCCCGGGGTTGATGCTGGACAGCGCCGGGACCAGGTACGCCGCCTCGTCGATGTCGTCGAAGCCGATCACCTGGACGTCCTCGGGCACCCGCAGATTCGCATCGGCCAGCGCCCGGAGCGCACCAAGGGCAACCACGTCGGTCAGTGCGAATACCGCGTCGAAGGTGATGCCACGATCGATCAGCGACCGGATCGCGTCGTACCCCTGCTGCATCGTGAAGTGGCAGCGGACCGTCAGCTCCGGATCGATCGGTACGCCGGCGTCGGTGTGCGCGAGTCCGTATCCCTCGGCGCGCAGAGACGGCATGTTGGCAATCCAGTCGGGGTTGCCGCCGAGCATCGCGATGCGCCGTGCGCCGGTGGCGAGCAGGTGGGCGGTCGCCTGCCGGGCGCCGTCGACGTTGTCCATCATCACGTGGTCGTACCGCGACGGCAGCGCCCGCTCCCCGATCATCACCACGGGCGCGTCGCTGCCCAGCTGGGTCAGCTCGGCCGGGTCGCTGTCGACCACGCTCAAGACGAGCCCGTCGTACATCCGCAGCCGGGAGAACGCGACCGCGTCCGCCTCCCCCTCGCGGCTGGCTCCGGTGCGCTCCATCACGATGCGCAGCCCGTGTGCCTCGAACCGGTCCGCGAGCCGGCCGGCCAGCTGGGCGAAGTACGGGCGCTCGAGCTCCGGGACGGCGAGGCCGACTACTCCGGTCCGGCCGGCGCGCAGGTGCCGGGCGGCCAGATTGACCTGGTACCCGAGGTCGCTGATCGCGGCCAGGACCCGTTCGCGCGTCACGGCGCCGACGCGCGGTCGCCCGTTGATCACGTTCGAAACGGTCATCGTGGACACCCCCGCGGACCGCGCGACGTCAGCCATCGTGACCGCGGTCGTGCCCTTCTTCATGTCGCCCACCCTATCCAGCTCAAGGAGTAATCCCTTGTCCGTAGCATCTACTGCCCGGGTCGTGATCGATCTCGACGTACCCGGACCGACCATCAGCCGGCATCTGTACGGGCACTTCGCCGAGCATCTCGGGCGATGCATCTACGGCGGTTTCTACGTCGGCGAGGATTCCCCGATCCCGAACGAGGGCGGTATCAGGCTGGACGTGGTCGAGGCGCTGCGGGCGCTGGACATCCCGAACCTGCGCTGGCCGGGCGGGTGTTTCGCGGACGAGTACCACTGGAAGGACGGGATCGGGCCGAAGGCGGACCGGCCGTCGATGGTGAACACGCATTGGGGCAACGTCGAGGAGAACAACCACTTCGGCACCCATGAGTTCATGGCGTTGTGCGAGCTGCTCGGCGCAGCGCCGTACGTGAACGGGAATGTCGGCAGCGGCACCGTGCGGGAAATGAGCGAGTGGGTCGAGTACCTGACCCGCGACGGCGACAGCCCGATGGTCCGCGAGCGCAAGGCGAACGGCCGGGACGAGCCGTGGAAGATCCCGTTCTGGGGTATCGGCAACGAGACCTGGGGCTGCGGCGGCAACATGCGGGCCGACGCGTACGCCGATCTGGCCCGGCAGTACGCGACGTTCCTCAGGGACCACGGCGACAACAAGCTTTACCGGATCGCGGCCGGTGCGTCCGACGACGACCTCGCGTGGACCGAGGCATTGCTCAAGGCGGTCAGCTGCCTCGGGTGCGAGCGGGGTCCGAAGAACCTCTTCCAGGCGATCTCGTTCCACTACTACACGGTCGCGGGGACCTGGGATCACAAGGGCAGCGCGACCGACTTCGGTCTCGACGAGTACTACGCGACGATCCGCAAGGCGCAGGACATCGACCGGGTCATCCGCGGGCACTCCGCGCTGATGGATGCCTACGACCCGGAGCGCAAACTCGGCCTCGTGCTGGACGAGTGGGGCACCTGGTGGGACGTCGAGCCGGGCACGAATCCCGGCTTCCTGTACCAGCAGAACGCGATGCGCGACGCGCTGGTCGCGAGCCTGCACTTCGACGTGTTCCACAAGCACGCGGAGCGGTTGGTGATGGCGAACATCGCGCAGACCGTGAATGTTCTGCAGGCGATGCTGCTCACCGACGACGAGGGCGGGTTGGTGCGGACGCCGACGTACCACGTGTTCGAGATGAACAAGGGGCATCACGACGCGACCGCCGTACCGGTGCATGTGGTCGAGCAGCCGACGTACGAGTCGATGGAGCTGGTGTCGGCGTCCGCGTCGGTGAAGGACGGACGGGCGCTGGTTTCGGTCAGCAATCTCGACCCGACCGCGCCGCTGGACGTCGTACTGGATCTGCGTGGTGCCGACGTGCGGGAGCCGGCCGGACGGTTGCTGACGGCAACGAACCCGCAATCCTTCAACACGGCCGGCGATCCGGGCGCGGTGGCTCCGGCTCCGCTCAGCGTCGAACCGGAGCCCCGCGGCCTGCGGGTGACGCTGCCGCCGCATTCCTTTGCGACGGTCAGCTTGGTTTTGTGACCGGTTTCGTCACGGGGATCTGGAACTCGTGCACCCAGTTCGCCGGGTTGTCCGGGTCGAACTGGAGCGTGACCTCGCGCGCGTATCCCTGACTGCGATAGCCGTTGTCCTCGATCCATCGCGCGAGCGTCTGCATGCTGCGGTCGGCCTCCATCATGTCGCCTTTGTGGACGATGGTGGCCGCCTGCGTGATCTCGGGCAGCTCGAGGACGTCGACGTCGGCAGCGGTCCTTCCGTCGGTGCCGGCGTCGACGGGTACGGCGGCGTGGACGCGGACCGTCTCGCCGTCGGCCTGCTCGTAGTACGCGACCGGTGAGCCGCACGGGTTGACCCCGGCCGTCCCGAGTCGTTCGAAGAGCTGGCCGAACAGGGGTTGCAGCACGGGACCGATGTCCTCACCGTCGTAGCTCGGTGAGATCGCGGACAGCTCCGCGACCCGTGTCGGGGCGATGCGTTTGAGGACGACGTCGTCGGTAGGCATGTGACCTTCCCTCTCGATGAGTCGGAGCCTCGCCTCGACGCTGGTCAACCGGGCGGTACTGCGGGCGAGCTCGTCCTCGAGCTGGGCCTGCCGCAACCGCAGCATGCCGCGCAGTTCCTCGGCCGACAGCTTGGCGTCGACGATCTCGCCGACCTGCTGCAGGGTGAACCCGAGGTCCTTCAGCGCGACGATCCGGTTCAGCCGGCTGAACTGGTCGGCCGAATAGAACCGGTACCCGGTCACCTCGTCGACGACGGCCGGGCGGAGCAGCCCGAGCGCGTCGTAGTGCCGCAGCATCCGCGCCGACACCTGACCGAACGCGGCGAAGTCTCCGATAGTGAACATGCCACGACCTTCCGGCTTGACACAGTGTCAAGGTCAAGCCTCGAGAGTACGGCGGTACCTTCCGGGCGTGCTGCCCGTGGTCGACCGGAACGCCTTGCTGAACGCCGATTCCGAGCGGTACCCGACCTGGGCGGCGACCGTTGCCACCGTCTGGTCGGCGTCGGTCAGCAGATCGGCGGCCACCATCATCCGCAGCTGCGTCACGAAAGCAGCGACGCTGATCGGGGTCAGCCGGGCGAAGTGCCGGACGAAGGTTGCCCTGGACATCGATGCGGTCGCAGCCAGCCGCTCGAGGGTCCAGTCGGCGCCGGGATCCCGCAGTACCCCCTCGACCGAGGCCGCGATGCGCGGGTCGGCCAGTGCGGTCCAGGGCGCCGCGCCGGGCAGGCCGCCGCGGCGGAGCATCATCGCGAGCAGCGCGGCACACAGCGAGTCCAGGATCGCCGACGTACCAGGACCTTCTTCGCGGGCCTCGGCGCGTAGCAGCTCGGCGAGCGTCCGGATCGATTCGTCGGGCCCGAACGACACGACCAGCGGATCAGGCAGGCTGCGCAGAAGCAGTACGCCGGAACCCGATCCGACCGTGTAGTGGCCGCAGAAGATGTCGGTGATCACTTCTCCGGACGGGCTGTTGACGGTGTCGAACGCCGTACCCGGTGTCTCGACGGATGCCCGCGGCCGGCCCGCGCCCGGCGTACGGATGATGTGCGCTGGGCTGTCGGCGAGCAGGACCGCGTCACCTGCGGTCAGCTGGATCGAGCGGTCGGGCAACTCCAGCGTGCACTCGCCGTCGAGGATGAAGTGGAACGCGGCCTGGTCGTCGGCGTACGCGGGAACCTTCATCTCGGTGTCGGCCGCGAACAGGCAGCGCTTGTCGACCGTCGCCCCGATGCGGGCGAGCCCGACGAGATGGCTGATCAGATCCATGAGACGCCTCAGCAGGAAATTGAACTTTTATCGACTGTTCCGTCTCAAGCCTACGTCGCAGACTCAAAGGTATGACTTCCAACCTGACGGCAGATGTCGTCGTGATCGGTTTCGGCAAGGGCGGGAAGGTGACGGCCGCGGCACTCGGCCGGGCCGGCCGTCGGGTGATCCTGATCGAACGCTCCGACCAGATGTACGGCGGGACCTGCCCGAACGTCGGCTGTGTGCCGACCAAACAACTGGTCCATCACTCCAGCAAGCGGCGGCCCGACGACTCGCCCGAAGAGTGGTTCGAGCGGTCGATCGCCGAGGTGAAGGCCTTGACCTCGACGTTCCGGGCCGGGAACTACAACGCGCTGAACGACGCCGAGAACATCACCCTGCTCACCGGAACGGCGTCCTTCGTCGACGAGCACACCGTCGCGGTCGGCGACGTACGGATCGCCGCCGAGACCATCCTGATCAACACCGGTTCGGAGTCGGTGATCCCGAACATCCCCGGTCTGCGCGAGAGCCCGCGGACCGTGACGAACGTGGACCTGATCCACACCGCGCACCTGCCCGGTCGGCTGGCCGTGATCGGCGGCGGGTACCAGGGCATCGAGTTCGCCTCGATCTACCGCCGGTTCGGGACGCAGGTCACCGTGCTCGAGTCGTCGGACCGGATCCTCGGCCGCGAGGACGACGATGTCGCAGCCGTGGCGGCGGACATCCTGACCGGCGAGGGCGTGGAGATCGTCGCCGGCGCCGAAGTACTGGAGATCCGCGACGAGGACACGGTTGTCTACCGCAAGGGCGGGCGCGAGCACACGCTCACGGTCGACGCGATCCTTGCTGCGACCGGACGTACGCCGGTCACCGCTGAGTTGAGGCTCGAGAACGCCGGCGTCCGTACGACGACATCCGGGGCGATCGAGGTCGATGCACAGTTGCGGACCAGCCAGCCGCACATCTTCGCGCTGGGCGATGTGAACGGCGGGCCGCAGTTCACGTACATCTCGCTGGACGACAGCCGGATCGTGCTGGATCAATTGCTCGGCAGCGGGAAGCGATCGACGGCCGATCGGGTCGCCGTACCGCAGACGCTGTTCATGTCGCCGCCGCTGGCGACCGTCGGGTTGACCGAGAAGGCCGCGCGCGAGGCGGGGTACCGGGTCCGGATCGGGATGGAGAACGTCGCCGACATCGTCGCGATGCCGCGCGCGTACATCGTCGAGGAGACCCGCGGCGTGATGAAGTTCGTGATCGACGCCGAGACCGACGAGATCCTCGGCGCGGCGCTGCTGAGCGTGGACGCGCAGGAGCTGATCAACGTGGTCACGCTCGCGATGCGCCACCGGATCACGGCCGCCGAACTGCGCGACTCGATCTACACGCACCCGTCCTCGACCGAGGCCTTCAACGACGTCCTCGCGACCATCGTGCGCTGACCGTCTTTGAGCACCGTCCAACCATCGGCCGACCCCAGAAACGGTTGGTGGGTGCTCAAAGTCAGGGTCAGGAGGAGGTGACGCGGGTGCGGCGGTCGCGGATGGCGGCTACTGCTACGGCGGTGACGATGAGAGCGGCACCGCCGGCGCCGAAGCCGGTGACCAGGTCGGCGCGGCTGCTCAGCCGGGCGTCGCACTGCATCGGCGTGATGCCCTTGTTGGGCTGGAAGACCGAGCCGCAGCCGTCACCACCGGCGTGCACCGGCCGGACAGCGAACACCGCCCCGACGATCAGCAGGAGAAGACCCACCGCGCCGAGGACCTTGCTCAGCACCGGCCGTCCTCTCGGGAGGCGGCAGCAGGGATCGACCACTGTTGCCTGGCCGGATCCCACCTGTGCATGCTCACGCTCCCTGACAGCTGTCGACTCATCCGCGAGATTTGATCAAATCTAACGCAGCTAGCAGCCAGCTCAGAAGTTCCGCCCGGTCGCCGTGCGGAATCTTCACCCAGTTCTAACGCTCCCCTACCAGGTTGAAACGTGCCACGAGGCGGACTGGTTCAACCGTCGAGGACAGCAACCAGAGAGCCGCTCGTACGGCCGTGGGCGACGTCTGCGAGAGCTTGGTCGACCTTGTCGAACGGGACTGGGGTCGTGTGCGCTCTGACCGGCAGACGGGCGACGAGGCGGAACAGCTCCTCGCCGTTGCGGCGGGTGTTGGACGTGACGCTGCGGAGGTCCCGCTCGTGGAAGAGATGCCGCTCGTAGTTCAGCGCCGGTACGTCGGACAGGTAGATGCCGGCAACCGCCACGGTGCCGCCCGGCTTGAGCGCTTCGAGTGCGTGCGGGACCACGTCGCCGGCCGGAGCGAACACGATCGCCGAGTCCAACGGCACCGGCGGATCGTTCCCCACATAGGCTGCCCCTAGCTCGCGGGCCAGTGCGCGATTCTTCTCACCACGGGTCACCACGAACAGCTCGGCCCCCTGAGCGATCGCGAGCTGTGCAGTGAGATGCGCGCTGGACCCGAACCCGTAGATCCCGAGCCGTCCGCCAGGCGGCAGGTTGGCCCGAAGCAGCGACCGGTAGCCGATAATCCCCGCACACAGAAACGGCGCAAGCTCCTCGGCGGGTCGGTCGACCGGCAGCGCATACGCATAGTCCTGCGGCACCACGGCGTACTCCGCAAATCCGCCATCAGCGTCCCAGCCCGTGTACGTCGACCGCGGACAGAGATTCTCGCGACCCCCACCACAGAACTCACACACCCCACAAGTCCCCCGCAACCAAGCAATCCCAACCCGATCACCTACCACGAAGCGGTCCGCCGCACCTTGGTCGACCACAGTGCCGACGGCCTGGTGGCCTGGTACGACGCCGGGGCGCTTCGGTGCGAGATCGCCTTCAGTGAGGTGCAGGTCGGTGCGGCAGATCCCGCAGGCCTCGACCTTGACCAGGACTTCACCGGGCCCGGGCTCCGGCACCGGACGCCGTACCTTGCGGAGCGGACCGCTGTCGATCGGACCCGGACGCTCAACTGCCCACGCCTGCATCATGTCCCCATCATGCGACCCGGCCGTCAGGCGGCGCCGCGGGGTGTTTGCTCGAGCGGGTGGGGGATGCGGTCGGGTGTGCCGTTAAGGCAGGAGTTTTCGGAGGAGGCGGCGGGTGAGGTGGCCGTCGGCGAGGCCTAGTTCGACGAGGTCGTCGAAGATGCCCTGGTCGGCGTTGGCTGCACGGATGCCTGCGTCGAGGATTCGGTCGGAGCGGCTGAGCTGCGCGACGAGTGCAGTGTGGCGCAGGTGCCTCGACAGCAGGCGGGACGTCCGGCGACGGTACGGCGTACCTGCGTCCGAGCTGCCGGCCCTCAGCGCGTCCGCGATGGAGCGGCCCGCGAGCAGCCCGGTCGCGACTGCGTAATAGATGCCCTCACCAGTCATCGGGTTGATGAGCCCGGCCGCGTCGCCGGCGAGCAGCACCGGTCCGCTCCGCGGTCGCCAGGACCAGCCGGCGAGCGGCAGGTGATGGCCCCACCATGACTCGCCGCCGTCGGTCGCTCCCGGCAGGAGGGTCTCGAGGTTCTTGAGCAGGTCGGCGCGCGTGGGGCGGGTGCCGGCGAGGAGTTCGCCGTACCCGACGTTCGACCAGCCGTCGCCGCGATCGAAGGACCAGGCGTACGACGGTTGCCGGCCGGGACCGTACGCGATCACCTGGCTCGCCGCCCGCGCCGCCGGCGTCGGCGCATAACCGCGGATCGCGAGCGCGACCGGACCGGGCTTCGTCCCGAGCTCCTGCCGTACGACGGAATGGGCGCCGTCCGCACCGACCACGAAACGGCCGTGCAGGTCGCCATCGACCGTGATGGACTGCCGCTGGATCGCGAGGCTGCGAACCCGCCGCCGGATCAACTGAGCCCCAGCCGATTGCGCCGCCTCGACGAGCCGCTGGTCGAACACCATCCGGGGCACCACCCAGGTCGGACGCGACATCTCCCGATCCACGCCGGCGCTTCCGCGGTTGAGGACAAACCGCCGTACCGGGGTCCAGTCGTCGAGGATCCCCTTGACGCCGACGCCGGCGAGCAGGTCAAGTACGTGCGGCGCGACCCCGTCACCACAGGCCTTGTCCCGCGGAAAGTCGTGCCGGTCGACCAACAGCACCGAGAGGCTCGGATCCGCCCCCAACGCGCCCAGCGCAGCCGCGGCTCCCGCCGGGCCGGCCCCCACAATCACCAGATCCCACACAGCACCAGTCTCGCAGCCCCGCCGACGCACCACTCCAGCACGGGTCCCACACCCACCCCCACGCCAGCATGGTCCAGCACCCAACTCCCCACGCGCCACGCCAGCACGGGCCCAGCACCCAACTCCCCAGCGCCAGGCCACGGGCCCGGCACGCAACTCCCCACGCGCCATGCGAGCACGGGCCCAGCAGGCAACCCCCACACGCCACGCCAGCACGGGCCCAGCACCCAACTCCCCAGCGCCAGTCCACGGGCCCGGCACGCAACTCCCCACGCGCCATGCGAGCACGGGGTCCGGCACGCAACCCGTACGGACCGCCCGGATCGAGAGGGTTAGGCGTCGGGGCCGGAGCGTTGCGTTGCCGGGGTTGGAGCGTCTAGCGCCAGAGTTGGAGCCATAGGTGCCGGGCTGGAGCGTTCAGTGCCAGAGCTGGAGCCTCAGGTGCCGCGGCTGGAGCATTGAGCGCCAGAGTTGGAGCGTTAGGTGGCGGCGCTGGAGGGTTAGGTGCCGGGGCGGCGGCCGGGCTTGTTGCTGCCGCGGGAGGTGCGGCGCGTGCGCGGGGTGCGAGGGGTGAGCTGGCCGGACGCGATCACGGGGCGGGCCTCGTCCGGGTCGACCACCTTGAGGGGTGGCGGGACGAAGACCGGGATCGTCTCTTCCTCGTCCTCCGGGACCACCGGCGGAGGAGGCGGCGGGGCGGGATGGGCTCGAGCGGCCGACTCCTTGCTCACCCGCGGACGCGGTGTCACGAGCGAAACGGTCGGAGCCGGGACAGGGCGGCGGCGGTGCGGCAGCCGGGTGCGCAGTTCGATGCCGAGCGCATCGATCAGTTTGCTGCAGGCAACGATCGAGACCGCGACCGCAATCACTGTGCAGGCGGCGAAGAGAACGGACTGGCCGCCGGACGTCCAGTTCGACGGGTCGGTGCGGGACATCGCGGCGATCATCGCCACGACGATGGCGTTGGTGATGCCCAGGGCGATCGCGAGACCGACCGTACAAAGAAGCACTCGCCGCTCGAGCCCGACATCGTCGGCCGCGGCCACGAGTCCCGCGATCAGACCGGCCAGCACCGGCACTGTATAGACAAGCGCGAGCGTGAGGCCGGGACTTGCGACGAGATAGAAGATGTCGAAGACGACCGCGGTGCCGGTCAGCGCCGCCGCGAAGCACACGACCATCGGCGGGTACGCGCGCAGTACCGAGACCGCGTCCGCGGGCACGGTCTTGAACATGCGCAAGGCCAACAGCAACTGCGTATCCCCTCGTCCTCCCCCATTGTGCCGCCACTCGGCACAGACGGTGAGACTCCCGACCCGCGAGTCTGGAAGTGCTTCGGGGCGTCGAGGGGAAAGCCGCCTCGGCCATGGGACCTACGAGTCCCCTCGTACAGGCGGTGTGCCGGTCCGTCGCAGCTCTTTGTGGCGACGGACCGGCGGCACCTGGCGCCTTTACGACCGGCAGGGCACGGTTGCTGCGGGCAACTCTTACGCCGCGGCCTGGGCCGGGGCGAGTTTGTCCCGCAGGTCGTCCAGGATCCGGCGCAGGACCCGGGATACCTGCATCTGGCTGACGCCGATGTCGTTGCCGATCTCCGACTGCGTCCAGCCTTCGATGAAGCGCAGTTGAAGGATCCGGCGATCGCGCTCACCGAGATCGGCGAGCACCGGTTCCAGCATCTCGACCGTCTCCAGCTGGTCGATACTCGCGTCGTCGTCGTCCGCGACCACGTCGGCCAGCGTCAGTTCGGCGTCGGCCTCGGCGGGACGGTCGAGCGACAACACGTTGAAACAGCCCTTCGCCGCGAGCGCCTGCTCGACCTCGACCACCTCGACCTCGAGGTACTCCGCGATCTCCGCCGGCGTCGGCTCGCGATTCAGCTGCTGCTCCAGCTCCGGCAGCTTGGTGGCGATCGTGCCTTGCATCTCCTGCAGCCGGCGCGGGATCCGGACCGTCCAGGCGCAGTCGCGGAAGTACCGCTTGACCTCGCCGCGGATGGTCGGGATGGCAAACCCGATGAACGGGGTGTCCGCCTCGAGCCGGTAGTGATGGGCTGCTTTCACCAGCCCTAGGTACGCGACCTGCTCCAGGTCGTCCGCCTCGGCGCCTCGCCCGCGGAAACGGCGCGCAATGCCTTGTGCCATTTCCAGGTTGAGCTCGACGACCTGTTCGAGAAGTTCCTGCCGTTCGCCTTCATCGGTGCTGGCAGCCCGGCGTTCCATCAGCTCCCGGGTAGCTGCTTCACGTGCGGCCCGATCGGCCGGAGTGGCGCAGCGGGTGGAAACCCGCTCCATGGTGCTCGTAACCATTTGGTATGACCTCGCGACTGTCTCGTCACGGCGTGGCACTTCGCTGAACCACGGTCATGCCTGCAAGAGAAACGTACCCCACCTCCAGGCTTTCATGCACAAAGTCCGAAACCGTCACTGATCGCGACCGGACACGCCGTCCAACGAGCGTTTGACCGCGACACCGTCACAGGAAGTAAGGAAGCGGACACGTGACCCAAAAGTGTGTACGATGCAGATGCAAGGCCAAATGCACGTGCATATGCCAAGGACGTATGGAAGGTGCAGCTGATGACTGCGATCTACAACGGCATGCCCGGCGACTCGAACAGTGAGCTGATCTGGAAGAAGAGCCAGCGAAGCGGCCCCCAAGGCAACTGCGTCGAGGTAGCGAAGCTGCCGGACGGTGGTGTGGCGATGCGCAACTCGCGCTTCACCCAAGGCCCGGCCCTGGTGTTCACGAAGGCCGAGATTGAGGCGTTCCTCGGCGGCGTTCAGGACGGCGAGTTCGACTATCTCGCCTGAACAACACACAGCGGCAACACCGAAGCAAGGGCCCCTTCGCCAGGCGAGTGACGAAGGGGCCCTTTCGTTTGTCCGGAGGGCGGCTCAGTAGCGGAGAATGGCGGCCGGCACAACGACGTCGCGCGATGGCCGGCAGGACGTTCGGCTCCTGCCCGGACGATCCGCCCGGCACATGGAAACGCCAGGGCCGACTCTCCGGCGAGAGTCAGCCCTGGCGTGTCTGAGGGGCGGGTACGGAACTACTGGACGGTGAGCGGCCAGAGCTGTTCGCTCGGCAGCTCGGATGCTTTCCCGGTGGCCGCATTGTCAACGGTGATTCGCAATCCGGTGAACTTCGGCGTCATCACCCGCTGGTACCGCGACGCGCGGTCCGGCTCGGCGACGTACTCGGCGATCAGGTGGTCGCCCAGCCAGATCCGCACCATCTTCCGTCCTCCTACTGCTCTGTCGGTGGTCATGGAGCCACGCTCACGATGGGGTCGCCGTCGAGTTGACGAACGCCACGCAACCAGCCCTCGAAGGCCCAGCGCTGTTGCTCGGGGCAACGCGCAACCAGATCCTGGATCTCCCGCTCCGTCAGCTCCTCGGGCGCGCGGCCGTCGACGATGCCGGCGGTCCGCTCCACAACTTCACTGTCGTTGTCGTTCATCGACTCGGGTTCCCCAACCAGTCAAGCCAACGGGGGCCGTTGGCGCTCTGTAAGGACCGGCCTGCCAGATCACGCGATGTCACTTTTCGCGAGATCCAGCTCACCTTCTGTGCATGAAGCAATCATGGCGTCGGCACGCGACGAATGCAAGCGCCCGATGCACGTGCATCCGCACGTTTTCCAATTCGAGACCACAACGGACCTCTTCCCGCCTGAATCAGGCTGGATCGACCGCCGCCGAACGGCGTTCGACGGCGCGTTGCTCGGGTAGTATGTACTGACAA
Source organism: Kribbella pratensis (assembly GCF_004365355.1). Taxonomy (GTDB): domain Bacteria; phylum Actinomycetota; class Actinomycetes; order Propionibacteriales; family Kribbellaceae; genus Kribbella. The sequence continues at coordinate 179,135 of NZ_SODP01000002.1, forward strand.
ATCGAGGGTGGAGCGGATCGACTACTCTTACGCTCCGTGATCGCTGCTGCGGATTCGACGCTCTTTTGTAAGAACTTCGGCAGATCAGTGCGCCGCCGTGCGATGATGTGCACTTGCGGGTGAGGTTGCTGTTGATGGAGACCGCTGGGGCCGCTGGGAGGTTGGGGTGACGGAGTCGGGCGCGCAAAGCGGACCGACCGCGCTTCGCGTCATTCTCGGAGCGCACCTTCGCCGCATGCGGGTGGCCGCCGGTATCAGCCGCTCCGATGCCGGCTGGGAGATCCGCTCGTCGGAGTCCAAGATCAGCCGGATGGAGCTGGGCCGCGTCGGCCTGAAGGAACGCGACGTCGGCGACCTGCTCAGTCTCTACGGACTCGACGACGAGGAAGAGCGCGAGCGGCTCCTTCGTCTCGCGCGCGAGGCGAACAACCCGGGCTGGTGGCACCGGTACGGCGACGTGCTGCCGAGCTGGTTCCACTCGTATCTGGACCTCGAGGCCGCGGCGCAGCTGATCCGTGTCTATGAACTGCAGTTCATTCCGGGCCTGCTGCAGACGCCCGAATACATCCGTGCGGTGGTCCAGCTGGGTCGCGGCATGATCCCGGCCGACGAGGTCGAGCGCCGCGTGACGCTGCGGACCAACCGCCAGGGCGTACTGACCCGCCCGGAGCCGGTCCGCCTGTGGGCCGTCGTCGACGAGGCAGTGCTCCGGCGGCCGATCGGCGGCGTCAAGAGCATGATCGAGCAGCTCAACCACCTGATCGACGCTTCCCAGCTGCCGAACGTCACCCTCCAGGTGATGCCGTTCAGCGTCGGCGGCCACGCAGCCACCGGCGGCGCCTACAGCATCCTCCGTTTCCCGGAGCAGGACCTGCCCGACATGGTCTACATCGAGCACCTCACCAGCGCCCTCTACCTGGACAAGCTGGAAGACCTCGACCAGTACACAGCCACCATGGAAGCCCTCTGCGTCGCAGCGCCACCCCCGAACAAAACCCGCGACATCCTCACCGACATCCGCAAAGACTTCGAACGCTGACACGCGCCAGTCCCAGATTCACTGGGGCTGATCGACAATCGCTTGCGCACGTCCGGTCGGCGGGTTGGGCATGGTCGATCCTTCCAAGCTGCACGGTGTGGAAAGCGGGACGGGCACGGGCGACAGGGATCCGGCATGCCCGCCCCGCTGGTCATGAGGTGTGGGCGGTGAAGATCAGTGGATGATCGACCAGTTCCTCCAGGAACTGCTGCCACTCGCGCGGTGCGCCGAGCGGGATCAGGTGTCCGCGATGAGGCACCGCGACTGCCGCCCTGCCCACGTGTGCCATGGCAGCGTCGATCAGCGCCTGCATGGCTTGGCCGGAGTCGTCTTGTTCGACGAAGAGCGGCCCGAGGCGATATCCGCGCTGCTCGGCGGCATGCAGCGCAGCTTTCTGGACCTCGACGAGATCACGCAGCCGCCGAGCGAGGCGCTCGTGGGCGTAGCAGTACAGGATGCGTTGAGAGCCCGAGCCCGGACCCGGTGAACTGCCGGGCCAGAACCCCAGACTCATCTCCGCGATCGCCATGCAACGACCGTACGGACCGGACGAGCACCGGCACCATACGAATCCAGGCGGCCCGAACGGCTCACTCAGGCGTCATCGGAGCCGGTTCTGCGCCTTTCGAGGACGACTTCGTACCGGAACGCGGCCGAAACGCGAGGTTGTGGATAACTACTGCGTGGTCAGATCAGCGATCATGGCCGTCGAGTCGCGTGGGCTGAGCGCGATCGCCCGGAGGTGGTCGAACACCAGGCCGTAGCGGTCGATCTCCGCCTCGGCTTCCAGGAAGATGTCGCCGGCAAGGCTCTCGACGTACACGAGGTCAGGTGCGACGGACCCGAAGGCGAGACGGACGAACGCACCGGTCATTCCGGGATGAGCTCCCCGGTCGAAGGGGATCACTTGGAGCGTGACGTTCGAGCGCTCGCTCATCTCCAGCAGGCGGCCGAGTTGGGCCCGCATGACAGCCCGGCTGCCGACTTCCCGGCGGAGCGCGGCCTCGTCGATGACTGCCCAGAACTCGAGCGGCGCTCGTCCCTGCCGCTTTCCGGTCAGGGCGATTTGACGCTCCATCCGCGCCTGCACGTTCCGCTCGATCACCTCAGGCTCCAGCGGCAGGAAATCAGCCACTGTCGCCCTGGCGTACTCCTCGGTCTGCAGGAGTCCCGGGATGTACGACGATTCGTAGTTGTGGACGAGCTTCGCCTCTGACTCGAAGTTGATGTAGGCGGCGTAGTCCTGAGGAATCACGTCCTTGAACTGGCGCAGCCAGCCGGGCTGCCTCGCTCCCCGGATCATTTCGAGGAGTTCGGCGCGGCGGGGTTGTGGGACGTCGTAGAGGTCGAAGAGGGTTTCGAGGGTGCCGGTGTGGGGTTTGGCCTGGCCCTTTTCGATGCGCCAGAGGGTGCCTTGATTGACGCCGCTCTGTTCCTGGACCTGCTCGCGGGTCAGTTGCGCCTCGGCGCGGAGGTTCTTCAGCTCAGCCGCGAGCCGACGCAGCCGAACGGTCGGCGGACCAGCTGGCCTCGGCATTTTCCACAACCTCGCGTTTCCGACCTCATGGATTCGAGATCGCCGCCATTATCGCTGGTCGGATTCGCACGGTACAAGCGCCTTCACAGTCCGTCAGCTGTTGTCGGTGAGCCAGGTTAGGAGGGGTTTGGTGGCTTGCCAGTCGGTGCGGATCTGGGTGGCTAGTTGGGGGGTGTGGATGATGGGCTCGAAGCCGTAGGACTTGGAGACCGTGAGGGACTTGTGGCGGAGTAGGTCGATGCGCGGGTGGTCCGGGTCGTAGCCTCGGGGGCTGGTCTTCAGTTTGTCGCCGCCTACGGTCCAGCCGGCTCTGGTGAGCTTGGCGAGGAGTTTCTCCAGTTGTTTGCCTCGGCGGTCGTCGTCGATGGCGGTGCGGACCCGCGCGAGGCGTTCGGAGGTTGCGTCGTAGAAGCCGGCGGCTACCCGTACGCCGGGGGCCGAGACCTGGACGTACCAGCCCATCGAGGGAGCCAGGTCGATGAACGCGCCCTGGTGGGTCTTGTACGGCGTCTTGTCCTTCGCGAAGCGGACGTCGCGGTACGGGCGGAACAGCTTCGCCGTACCGAACTCCTCCTCGAGCTCCGCGAGCAGCGCGGCCATCGGTGCGCGGACCGAGTCCTCGTACACCCGCTTGTGCGCCGTCCAGAACGACTTGGTGTTGTCCATTTCGAGATCGTCGTAGAAATCCAGCGCCGCAGCCGGAAACCCGGTAAAACTCATGCGGCAACGATAGTTCGCCCGACAGAACGGACAGACACCCCTATGCGCGCGATCCAGGTCACCCAGTTCGGCGGTCCCGAGGTCCTCGTCCCGGCCGAGCTGGACCCACCGGTCGCCGGACCGGACCAGCTCCTGGTCGAGGTCACCGCCGCCGGGGTGAACTTCGCCGACACCCATCGCACGGACGGCTCCTACCGCGGCGGCGTCAAGCTCCCGTTCGTCCCCGGCGTCGAGATCGTCGGACGCACCGACGGGGGTCGTCGCATCCTCTCCCCCATCTTCGAGACCGGAGGCGGGTACGCCGAGTACGCCGTCGCGCCGATCAACAGCGCGGTCGACGTACCGGATGAGGTCAGCGACGGGCAGGCGCTCGCGCTACTCATCCAAGGACTCACCGCGTGGCACGTGCTGAAGAACAGCGCGCGGCTGAGCCCCGGCGAAACCGTCCTGGTCAACGCTGCCGCGGGTGGGGTCGGATCGCTGGCCGTCCAGCTCGCGAAGCACTTCGGGGCCGGGCGGGTCATCGCGACAGCGTCGACGGATGCCAAGCGGGAGCTCGCCCTGGAGCTCGGCGCGGACGTTGCCGTCGACAACAACCCTCACGGCTACACCGAGAGGGTGCTCAAGGCAACCGACGGCGTCGACGTCGTACTGGATTCGACCGGCGGGGCAACGATGTTGGCCGGACTCCAATGCCTGAACGGATTCGGCCGACTGGTGAACTACGGCAACGCCGGCCGCGAAGGTCGACCGTCCGTCGACCCGAGCGCGCTTGCCCAACGCAACCTTTCGGTCGCGGGCTTCTGGCTCGTGCCGGCGATGGAGCTCCCCGGCGGGTACGCCGAACCGCTGATCGAGCTCCTCGCACTCACCGCCGCGAAGAAGCTCAGCCCGCTCGTTGGTGCGGAGTACCCGCTCGAAGAGGCCCGTCGATCCCACGAGGATCTCCTGGCCCGTCGGACCACCGGCAAGCTGATCCTCAAGCCCTGAAGAATGCCCGGATATCGGCGGCCAGCACGGCGGGCTGTTCAAGAGCGGCGAAATGACCGCCGTGCGGATGACTGGTCCAGCGGACGACGTTGTCGGTACGAGCGACCTTGTGCCGCAGCGGGATGAAGTTCTCGTGCGCCAGATCGAGCAACGCCGTCGGCGTCGACGACGGCTCGGCCGGTTGACCCCAGTACGACGCATGCGCGCGCTCGTAGTAGATCGCGCCGGCCGATCCGGCGGTCCGGGTGAGCCAGTAGAGCATCACGTTCGTCAGCAGCACGTCGCGGTCGATCGGCGACGCCGGATCCGACCAGGTCGCGAACTTCTCGGCGATCCACGCGAGCTGCCCCACGGGCGAATCGGTCAACGCATAAGCCACCGTCTGCGGTCGGGTCGACTGCAGATCGGCGTACCCCTGTTGCTCGGAAGCGAATGCCTGCTGCCGGCGCCACGAGGCCCACGTGCGTTCCTGCTCGGCCGGATCGAGCGGCGCAAGCTCCTCGGGAGTCGGCTCGGACGTCGCGCCCGCGCCAGGGATCAGATTGAGGTGTACGCCGATCACGCGCTCGGGGTCGATCCGCCCGACCTCGCGGGAGATCGCCGCACCCCAGTCGCCGCCCTGTACGCCGTACCGCGGGTAACCGAGACGTGTCATCAGCTCTGTCCACGCGCGGGCGACGCGCTTGAACTCCCAGCCGGGCTCCTGCACCGGGCCGGACAGCGTGAATCCCGGGATGGTCGGGATCACCAGGTGGAAGTCGGTCAGCAGCTTCGCGACCTCGGTGAACTCGACGACCGACCCTGGCCAACCGTGGGTGAGAACGAGCGGAACCGCCGACGGATCCGACGACGGAACATGCGCGAAATGGACCTGGGCACCTTCGATCACCGTCGTGTACTGCGGCCACTCGTTCAACCGCGCCTCGGCAGCGCGCCAGTCGTACCCGTCCCGCCAATGGGCGACCAGGTCTTGGAGGTAGGCCAAAGGGACACCGCGGGACCACTCCGCGCCGGGCAGCTCAGCGGGCCAGCGCACCAGGTCGAGGCGCCGGCGAAGGTCGTCCAGCTCGCTCTCCGGCACATCCAGCCGGAACGGTTCGATCGTCACCCCGGAACCTTGCCACAGCGGAGTCACAGCGGAGCGGACTGCCTCAGGCGACGACCTTGGCGTGAGCCCGATCCCGGACCACCTTGACCGCCACGGCGGCGATCACGCACAGCACACCGGCGCTGATCACGATCGTGACCAGCGTGCTCGCACCGTTCAGCGCGTTGTCGCAGGCCATCGGTGTGATCCCGCCTGCAGGCTGGAACGCCGAACCGCAGCGGGCGCCGCCGGCCGAGACCGAACGGAACCCGAGCAGGCCGCCGACGAGCAGCAGCACCACCCCGGCCGCGCCGAGAATCTTGTTCAGCGTGATCACGGTCAGACCGGATCTGCTGGTTGTGGGCATGCCGACGGCACACCCCGTGAGCCCCGTAGCACTTCGTTCACTCCTGACTTCGATGGACCACCCAGAATCGAACTTACGGTCAGGCCCGCGATGATCCCCACCCGAGCAGCCGGTCAGGACTGATTCTTCACAGAGTCCTTACTCAGAACATGACCGGCTGTGACGGTGATCTCAGATCAAATGGAAGTCACTGTCAGCCGAGGCGTTCTTCCAGGTGGACGGTGATCTCGTCGCCGGGCTGCTTGCCGAGTTGGGTGCGTAGGTCGGCCTTGACGGGGAGTTTGTGGGTGCCGTCGCCGAGGGCCATGAAGGAGCTTTCGAACGGGTGTCCGTCCATGGTTCCGCGGACCTTGACCAGGCCGCGGGTGCCGAAGTACTCGGCCGAATCGGGCATCTGCACGTAGGTCCAGCCGCCCTTGGCGTCGCTCTTCAGCAGCGGCGCGGTGAAGGTCTTGTCCAGCTTTCCGGTCTTGTTGCTCATGGTGAGCTCCTCTCTACACCCCTAGGTAGAGACTGCGGACAGGCTTTCGACAGCCAGGGCCAACTTATTCTGGGACGGTGCAGATGATCATCCGCCGGGCCGGGCGGGACGACGTACCGGCGGTGCTGGCTCTGCTCGACGGGGCCACCGAGTGGCTGGTCGCTCGCGGACAGACCGAGCAGTGGGGCACGGCGCCGCACTCGACCAGCCCGCGCCGGGTCGGGCAGATCACTGGGTTCGCGGAGGACGGCGGGCTGTGGGTCGGCGTGGAGGCGGGCCGCGTCGTCGGCGCGCTCGCGGTCGGTGCGGCGATGGAGTACGTGCCGCCGGCGACTGAGCCAGAGCTGTACGTCCGGCTCCTGGTCACCGAGCGCGCGTCCGCCGGGCAGAACATCGGCGGGCTACTGCTCGACCACGCCCGCGAGCTGGCCCGGGAGGCCGGCGTGAGCGTACTGCGGGTCGACTGCTTCGCGGGCGGCGACGGCGCGCTCGTCCGGTACTACGAGTCGCAGGGCTTCACCCGCGACGTGGCGTTCGCCGTACCGCGGGTCAATGAGCCGGACTGGCCGGGTCAGGTGCTTGCCCAGCGGTTGTGATCGACCGATGGACGGCGCCGTGCGAGTCGCTGCAGTGTGCGGAGCGGTCGTCGGCGGTGGCGTGATCGACCTGCAGCGTGGAGTGCGTCAGGTGGTGGCGCTCGGCCAGCACCTGCTCGATCTGGATCCTGATCTGGTGACAGTCGAGGCCCTCGGCAACCATGATGTGCGCGGACGCGGCCGGTTCGCCCGACGTGATCTCCCAGACGTGCAGGTCGTGGACCTCGACGACGCCCTCGATCGCGCACAGCTCGGCGCCGAGCGCCTGCGGGTCGATCGCGTTCGGCGCGGCCTCGAGGAAGATCCGGCCTGAGTCGCGAACCAGTCCGATGCCGGCCTTCAGCATCAGTACGGCGACCACGAGCGCGGCGATCGCGTCCGCCCGGGCGAACCCGGTGAGGAGCACGACGAGACCGGCGATCGCGGTCGCGATGAACGCGAACAGGTCGTTGAGGATGTGCTGGAACGCGCCCTCCACATTCAGGCTGGACCGGTTCGCCTTGCTGATCAGCCAGGTGGCGATCAGGTTCACGGCGATGCCGACCACGCCGGTGATCAGCACCAGCGCACCCTTGACCTCGGGCGGATGGATCATCCGGCTGACGGCCTCGTAGACGAAGTACGCCGCCAGCAGCAGCAGCGTGATGCCGTTGGCCTGCGCGGAGAGGATCTCGACCCGCTTGAAGCCGTACGTGAAGCCGCCCGCCGGCGGCTTCGCGGCCAGCCGGATCGCGAGCAGCGCGAGCGCGAGGGCGATCGCGTCGGTCAGCATGTGGGCCGCGTCGGTGACGAGTGCCAGCGAACCGGCCGCCAACCCGACGATCACCTCGGCGATCATGAAGCCGACGATCAGCGCGAGCGCTCCGCCGAGCAGCTTCTTGTCCGCAGCAGCGCTCACCGCGTGGCCATGCCCGTGACCATGCCCCTGAGCATGCCCGTGACCCTGACCCGGACCGTGCCCGGTGCTCATGATTCGGACCGCTCCGGGTGGATGGCGTCGGTGTGCTCGGTGTGTGTGACGGCCAGGTCGACGAGCATCCGGACGTGCGCGTCGTCGAGGCGGTAGAACGCGTTCCGGCCGTCGCGCCGTACCGAGACCACTCGGTGCGCCCGGAGCAGGCGCAGGGCATGCGACGTCGCGGACTCGCTGAGCCCGGTGATCGCGGCCAGATCGCAGACGCACAGCTCCCCGTCGAGCAGGGCGACCAGCAGCTTGAGCCGCCGCGGGTCGCCGAGCAGCCCGAAAACGTCGGCGGTGTCGACGATGTCGTCCTCGCCGGGCATCCTGGCGTTGACGCTCGCGACCCGCTCCGGGTCGACCAGCTTGATGTTGCAAGCGTCAATGGCCTGCACATCTGCAGATCTGTTCATATGTCAACGGTAGGCGATCGCCACCACCGATCGCAACTAACTCGTGAAAGTGCCCGGGAGGAACAGGGTCGTGGTCTTCCCGGTGACGATGCCGCTCGCCCATTGCAGCGCTCCGGCCCGCCCCGCGCCGTCGTTCTCGTTGAGTGCAAGTGAGATCGCGACCGGCCCGGCCGGTTGACTCGCGAACCCGAGCGCCGTCCACGGCACCTTCACCTGGTACGACGTGACGCCGTCGGCACGCGTGATCGCGGCAGTCGCGCCGGGCGTGGTCCCGGTCGGGCTGCCGTCCGACGTACCGAACGTATAGACAGCAGGACCGGTCGGCAGTAGCGCGGCGCCGAGCTCTGTCGCGGTCGCGACTTCGCCGGGAAGGCCCTTGCTGATTGCGAACTGCAGGCTGTCGCCGCGCCACAGATTCGGAGCGGTTTCGGTCTGCGAGAAGACGTCGTCCGTGACAGCTGCGTTGATGGTCAGACCAGTTGCGTCGTACTGGAAGTTGGCCGAACCGGACAGGTCGGCCGCACCGCCCCAGGGGCGGGTGAAGGCGATCCAACTGGCGTCGGTGGCGAGGTTGATCGAGCTTGCCGGAGTCGTTGCCGAGGGCACGATCGGGTCGAACGCGGTGGTGCCCTTGGCGGAGACCTTGTTGCCGTCGGACGTGGTCAGGTCGACGGTGTACGCGTACGCCTTCCACGGCGCCAGGCCGGTCACCGGGATGCTGATCGTTGCCTTCTGCCCCGGTGCGATCGACTGCCCTGCACCAGCCGTACCGTGCTGGCCGGCGATCGTCCAGCTCAGGTCCTGGATCGTCGCCGACGAGCTGGCTCGCGTATTGGTCAGCTCGACGCCGAGACCGGTCGGCGCGGCCGCAGTGAGCTGCGGGACGACCCGGATCTTCGTCGCCGGTTCGACGCTGGTCCAGGCGACCAGGCGAGCGGTCGTCTTGCCGAGCCGGGAGACGGTAGCGACGACGTGTCGCAGGCCGAGCGTGTCACTCGCCGGGACCGCGATCGTGACGGTGGTGTTCTGCCCAGGCACAACCAGCGCCTGCTTGGTCTGACCGGCAATCGTCACGGCTGCCGGACCTGCGTTGTGCACGGAGCCCTTGATGGTCACCGTGACCGCCGTCGGCTCCTGGGAGTTCGACGGGTCGGCCGCGGCGACCGTTGCCTGGGGCGCCGCGGTGACGGCGACACTCGTGGCCGCACCCTTCACGAAGACCGGGTCCTGGTCGACGGTCATCGTGACCACACCCGCCGTCGGCGTCAGCGTTGTCTTGTGGCCGTACATATCGGTGACCTCGAGCGGGACGGTGGTGTTGAGCTGTACCGAGGACGTGCCGGTTCCGGTTGACCACAGCACGCGGGTGGTCGACGTACCGGAGCCGAAGCGGTACGAGTACAGCGGCGCTGCCAACGTGTCGCGGCCGCTGTAGGCGAGGCCGGTGAGGGCGCGGATCGTGGTCGCCTTCGCGACCAGGCCCGGCTTCGGCGCCATACCGGCGATCGGTCCGGCCGGAGCCTGCAGGAGGCCGAACGTGCTCTCCTTGTCGTCCAGGTTCGTGCCGTCGTTGAGAGCGTCGTACCAGTAGAACTGGCTGACGTTGTTCGCGATCATGATCGCGTCGTTGCGGATCGACTTGCGGGCCTGGTCGAGCATCGAGCCGCCGAAGCTCGGCGCGGTCGGGTAGCCCTCCTCGCTGATCCAGATCGGCTTGCCGGCACCCCCGTGCGCGTCGGCCTGGGTACGCAGGCTCTGGATCTGGGTGTCCAGATCGCCTTCGGGGCCGGCGAACGTGTAGATGTGCGCGTCGATCGAGTCCACGTAGGCCAGCCCGCCCAGCGACAGGATCTGGTCACGGAACGACGTGTCGCCCTTGTTCGGGCCGATGTCCGCGAGGACGTTCGCGTTCGGGTTGTCGGCATGGGTCTGCTCGTACGCCGCCTTCATCAGCTGGACGAAGCACGCACCCGTGATACCGCAGGCGCTGTCGTTGAAGCCCGGCTGGTAGTACTCGTTGTACGTCCCGATGTCGTTGGTCGTGCCTGCGAAATGCTTCAGCCACCAGCTCTGGTAGCGGCCGTACGCCGCGAGGCCTTCCGGAGTGCTCGGCGTGTGACCGCCGTCGTAGAGCGGATTGCGGTAGCCGGTGCCGAGCAGCGGGGTCAGACCGTTCGACTTGGCGTCCGCGATCACCGCGTCCTCCTGCGGATCGACCGCGTAGTTGCCCGGTGAGCCGGACTCGATCCGGGGCCACTCGAGGCTTTCCCGGATGTGCGAGAAGCCGGTGAGAGCGAGGGTGCGGATCAGGGCGCTGCTGAGGTTGTAGTAGTGGTTCATGTGGGTGTTGACGCCCCACTTGCCCTGTGGGGATTGGGTTCCGGCCGGAAGCGGTGGGATGACGGCCAGCGTCGTACCGACGACCGTGTCGCCCGCGGTGAGGCGGAGGTTGTAGAAACCCGGCCCGAGGTTCGCCACGGCGATCGAGCCATTCGTTGTGTTGCCTGAGGCAACGGGCAGGTACTGGTCGTCGGTGATGCTCCAGGCAACTGACGACGCGGTCGAGGTGAGCGTGACGCTGCCGGTTCCCTGCTGGAAGACCAGGCTCTGGTTGGTGACCGTGATACCCGTGGTGTCCGCGAACGAGATGCTCACCGAACTGATGCAGACCGAGCTGATGACACCACCAGGTGCATTTGCCATCAGCCGGATGTCGGCGCCGTTCGCGCGGTTCTGGAAGTTGACGTTGGACATCCGGAACTGCGTGCTCGCCCACGCACCACTGCCCGGAAAGGTGAACCACGGCAGCGGGGTGAAGGCGGCGCTGACGCTGTCGTACTGCGCTGTCAGCTGCTGGCCCGGGGTGTCGAAGTAGTTGACCGTGAGCACCGCGTCGGTGGCGCCGGCCGGGATCCGGGCCGCGTCGATGTTCAGGTAGATGTACTGGTCCTTGGGGTCGTTGCTGGTCTGCCAGCACGGCACTCCGAGCCGGGTCGACGCGGCGTGGTCCGGAGTCTTGTCCGCGTCGCCGGGCCACGCGGTGATGCCGTCGGCCGCGACCGGGTTGCTGAACACGAGCCCGGGATCTCCCGCGGCTTGAGCCGGTACGGCGAGTTGGGCGGCCGCGAGCAACCCAACTGCGAGCACTGCGACGAGCTTCCGAAGCGAACCGGGCATGGGCGGCCTCATTCCGATCTACACGAGTAGGCGAAAGCGCTTTCGCAGATCAGACACCGAACCGAGGCCGGCTGTCAACGGTTCGGAGCAGCGACGGTCGACCGACGGTCAGCAGGCGGCCAGCAAGGGGTCAGCGGACGGTCAGCGGGCGGCTGACCACTTCTCCTCGATCCGGGCGTACTTCCAGATCGCCTGGGCGATGATCCAAGTGAGGACGAACAGGCCGACGATCGCGTAGCCGACGTAGTTCAGGTCGACGCCGGCGATCGCGGCCAGCGGGCCGTGCTCGATATGCAGTTTGTCGGTCAGGATCGAGAGCAGTTCGATGCTGCCGATCACCAGCGCGACCGCGACCGACAGGCCGGTGATCGTGATGTTGTAGTAGACCTTGCGGACCGGTTTCGCGAAGGCCCAGCCGTAGGCGAAGTTCATCAGGCAGCCGTCGATGGTGTCGAGCAGGCTCATCCCGGCCGCGAACAGGATCGGCAGCGTCAGGACGGCGTACCACGGCAGGCTGAACGCGGCCGCGCCGCCGGCCAGCACGAGCAGGCTGACCTCGGTCGCCGTGTCGAAGCCGAGGCCGAAGAGGAAACCGATCGGGTACATCTGCCACGGACGGGTCACGGCCTTGGTGACCCCGGCCAGGATGCGGTTCATCAGGCCGCGCTTGTCGAGGTGCTGCTCGAGCGACGCCTCGTCGTACTCGCCGGTGCGCATCCGGCGGAACACCTTCACGACGGCGACCAGCACGGCGAGGTTGAGCGCGGCGATCAGGTACAGGAAGACGCCCGAGACCGCCGTACCGACGACGCCGGTGACCTGCTGCAGGCGGGACGAGTCGTCGGCGACCTGTCCGGCGAGCGTACGGACGCCGATCCCGAGCAGGAAGCACAGCACGAACACCACGGTCGAGTGCCCGAGCGAGAACCAGAACCCGACCGACAACGGCCGCCGCCCGTCCGCCATCAGCTTCCGGGTCGTGCTGTCGATCGCGGCGATATGGTCGGCGTCGAACGCGTGCCGCATCCCGAGCGTGTACGCCGTCACGCCGAGCCCGACCCCGAACACGCCGGCCGATCCGAGCAGGTAATGCCGCGGCGCCACGATCAGCGCCAGCACGCCCCAACCGGCCAGATGCAACAGCAGCACGAACGCCGCCATCCCACCGATCGCGCCCCACTCGCGCCTACTGACATCCATCCGCCTCACGATCTGTCAGTAAACGCCGGTCCACCTCTAGATGCAACCTAGTCGCATCTCAGGCGAGACCGAGGCGGTAGGCGTAGGCGACGGCCTGGGCCCGGTCGCGGAGGTTGGCCTTGGCGAAGAGGTGGTTGATGTGGGTCTTGACGGTCGCTTCGCTGACGACGAGATGTCTCGCGATCTCGGTGTTGGACAGGCCCTCGGCGATCAGGCGGAGCACCTCGATCTCGCGGGGCGTGAGGCCCGTGTCGGTGGGCTCGGGCGGTTTGGCGGTGGCGCCTTCGATCAGGCGGCGCTGGACCTCGGCGTCGACGATCGACTGGCCGTTGGCGGCGGCCTCCAGCGCGCGGCCGATCGACTCGGCGTCGGCGTCCTTGGTGAGGAACCCGCGGGCACCGGCCCGGAGCGCGGACAGCACCGAGTCGTCGTCGCTGTACGTCGTGAGGACGACGACCTCGGTCAGTGGATGATCTGTCCGCACCAGGCGGGTCGCCTCCACGCCGTCCATCGTCGGCATCCGGAGATCGACGAGCAGCACGTCCGGGGCGTGCTCGGCAACCAACTGGACCGCTTCCTGGCCGTTCGACGCCGCCGCGACCACATCGATCCCGGGCAGCAGTTTGAGCAGCGTGACCAGCCCGTCCCGCACCACCGTCTGGTCGTCCGCGACCACTACCCGCACAGTCATGCCTTCACCTTGAGCTCGACCCGCCAGCCGGTGGATGTCGGCCCGGCCTCCAATGATCCGCCGACCAGGTCGGCGCGTTCACGCATCCCGACCAGACCATAACCGCCTGGCGCCGCGCGATCCGGTCGTTTCCCCGGCCTGTCCTCCACAGTCAGGCCGACCAGGTCGCCGTACGACAGCCTGACGTGCACCGGTGCGCCGGGCGCGTGCTTGCGGGTGTTCGCCAGCGCCTCCTGCACAGTCCGGTACAGCGTGCTCATCACGTCGGCCGGCAGCTCCCGCGGCGTACCTTCCACGTCGAACTCCGCCGTCGCCCCACTCTCCAGCCGGTACGCCGTGACGAGATCGCCGAGCGCCCGTACGTCGGGGACCGCGTCCTCCCGCAGCGCCGCGACCGCCCGCCGCGCTTCGGCCAACCCCTCGGCCGCCAGCCCCTGCGCCCGCGTCACCTGCTCGACCGCCTCAGCCGACGCGCCGTCCCGCACGAGCATCAGCCGCGCGCCCTGCAGACTCAGCGACAACCCGGCCAGCGAGTGAGCGAGTACGTCGTGCACGTCGCGCGCGATCCGCGCCCGCTCGGCCAGCGCGGCAGCCCGCTCGTGCTCCTCGATCGCGGCCTGCTTACGAGCCAGCGACACCTCGAGGTCCTCCAGCTGCTGCTCCCGACTCCGCCGGTTGATCGAGGCCAGGGTCAGCGCCACCACCCCGAACGCGACGCCGAGGGCAGCCGGTCCGGACCGCGTCGTGACGTAGACCGGCACGCTCGCGCCGAGGATGCCGACCGCGACGATCACCCACGCGAGCGGCGTCGGCCGGTAGAACCTGACCGCGGACCGCGTGACCCAGAACGGGGCGATGATCATCGGGCTCGCCGGCAGTGCGTACCACAGCATCGAGCCGGCGACCCCGAACACGAGCAGGCCGTAACCGGCCCGGCCGAGCGGTTCGCCGAACCGCTGCAAGTACAGCGAGAAGTTGCTGATGACAACGATCACGCCGAGCGCGACGATCACCGGATACGGCAGCCGGTGTTCGTTGTGGTCACCGGCGGCCAGCACGACCGAGAGGATCGTCACGGCGCTCGGGACCGCGCGCAGCAGCAGACCAGGCACGGAGGAATTCCGCACCTGGTCGGCCAGCCTGGAGCTCATGTCCTCATCATGCCCGGATCAGACCCGCTCGGCGGCGAAGGGGATGTTCATCGCCAGCGAGCGGCGGTAGATCATCGCGCTCTGGGCGGCGAGCGTGACGCCGATCGTCAGCGCCAGGGTCGACGTACCGAAGGAGTTGTGCGGCCAGAGCGCGGCGGAGGCGAACGACGTACCGACCCGGAGCGCGATCGTCAGCAGCCAGAGCACCAGCGTCGCGGCGGTGCCCTTCTGGAACAGGCCCTGGTCGGTCGGCGAGAGCCGGACGCTGGCACCGCGGGCGATACCGAGACCGGTCAGTACGACGCAGTCGAGGACGACGAACGCGAGCTGGCCGGACGTCGCACCGTGGACGGCGGACGAGACCGAGAAGAGACCGACGCCCAGGAGGATCACGGGCATCAGGAACAGCGACTTCTGGGTGACGAGCGAACCGGTCACCTGCCGGCCGATCACGCGCACCAGCACCAGCAGACCCACCAAGATACCGATCACGGCCGACATTTTTGTGTTCCTTCCGAGGAGTTGTTGTTGATGACAACCCTCCTCGGAATCGGCCGCCCGAACGTCAGCCCGGAGGTGAGACCCGGGTGGATCCCGAGCCTCAACCCCAGGGTTGACGCGGCCTAAGCCAGCGAGACCAGCTCCAGGTAGTCGTCGGACCACAGATCCTCGGTGGCGTCCGGCAGGATCAGCACTCGATCCGGACGGAGCGCCTCGATCGCGCCCTCGTCGTGCGTGACCATCACGATCGCGCCCGGATAGCTGCCGACCGCGCCCAGCACCTCGTCCCGCGACACCGGGTCGAGGTTGTTGGTCGGCTCGTCCAGGAGCAGCACGTTCGCACTCGAGTGGACCAACCCGGCGAGCGCGAGCCGCGTCTTCTCGCCACCGGACAGTACGCCGGCCGGCTTGTCGACATCGTCCCCGCTGAACAGGAACGAACCGAGCACGTTCCGGACCTCGCCGTCGGTCAGACCGGGCGCGACCGCGGCCAGGTTCTGCCGGACGGTGCCGGCCAGGTCGAGCGTGTCGTGCTCCTGGGCGAAGTACCCGAGCCGCAGGCCGTGACCGGGTACGACGCGACCGGCGTCCGGCTGTTCGCGGCCGGCGAGCAGCCGGAGCAGGGTGGTCTTGCCGGCGCCGTTCAGCCCGAGGATGACGACCCGGCTGCCCCGGTCGACGGCCAGGTCGACGCCGTTCAGCACCTGCAGTCCGCCGTACGCCTTCTTCAGGCCGACGGCGGACAGCGGGGTCTTGCCCGAGGGCGCCGGTGCCGGCAGGCGGATCTTGGCGACGCGCGCGGACCGGCGTACCGGCTCGAGGTCGGACAGCAGCTTGTCCGCGCGACGGGCCATGTTCTTGGCCGCCATCGCGGTGCTCGCCCCGGCCTGCATCTTCGCCGCCTGGGCGTGCAGGACCGCCGCCTTGCGCTCGGCGACCGCACGCTCGCGCTGCCGGCGCCGCTCGTCCACGTCCAGCTGTTCGCGGTATTTCTTCCAGCCGGTGTTGTGGATGTCGATCGTGAGCCGCTGCGGATCCAGGTGGAAGACCCGGTTGACCGTTGCCTTGAGCAACTCGGTGTCGTGGCTGATCACGATCAGGCCGCCGGCGTACGACAGCAGGAACTGCCGCAGCCAGAGCACGGAATCGGCGTCGAGGTGGTTGGTCGGCTCGTCGAGCAGCAGCATGTCGTGCTGCGCGAACAGGATCCGGGCCAGCTCGACCCGGCGGCGCTGACCGCCGGACAGGTGACCGACCGGCTGCTCGAGCGCACGGTTGGGCAGGCCGACACCCGCCGCGAGCCGCGCCGCCTCCGCCTCGGCCGCGTATCCTCCGCCGGCCTGGAAGGCTGCTTCGGCGCGGGCGTACGCCGCCATCGCCTTCTCCTGCGCCTGGCCGGTCGCGGTGCTCATCGCAGTCTCGGCCGCGCGGAGATCGCGTACGGCGGTGTCGAGGCCGAGCGCGGACAGGATCCGGTCGGTGACGCTGATCGCGGGATCGGCCGCCCGCGGATCCTGTGGCAGGTAACCGACGGAGCCGGTCACGGCGATATCACCCGCCGCCGGGCGCCGTTCGCCGGCCAGCGTGGTGAGCAGGGTGGTCTTGCCGGCGCCGTTACGGCCGACGAGCCCGACGCGGTCCCCCGCGCCGACTGTGAACGAAAGGTCGGCCAGCAGCAGCTGAGCGCCGACACGAATATCAACACCGCGAGCGGTGATCATGATGGTTACTCTCCGTGAATACTAGTAGACGCACTTCACCTGTCAGATGGAGTGCGCCAGCTAGACACAGAGGCAAGTAGCCATGACCCGAGGATAGCCGGGGGCGCCGGAGCCGTCAGCTGCTTTTTGCGGGGAGGTTGACGATGAAGCGTGCGCCCCCGCCGGGGCGGTCGGTTACCTGGATCGTGCCGTGGTGCCATCCGACGTGGCGGGCGACGATGGCCAGGCCCAGGCCGACACCGCGGCCCCGGCCGGAGTTCTCGCCGCGGCCGAAGCGTTCGAAGATGCGGGTGCGGTCCTCCGCGGCGATACCGGGGCCGGCGTCGTCGACGGTGATGATGACACCCAGACCGCCGGCTTCGACCCCGACGCCTTTGCAGCCGCCGGCGTGGTCCTCGGCGTTCTCGACCAGGTTGGCGATCACGCGTTCGAGACGACGCTTGTCGGCCTGCAACGTGAGCCCTTCAGCCTCCGGCTCGACCGTGGTCAGCTCCCGCCCGGCGGTCGCATCGGCAGCGGCTCGCACCAGGTCGGCGATCCGGACGATCTCCCGGCTCCCGCGGTCACCACCGTCGTCGCGGGAGATCTCCAGCAGGTCGATCACCAACCGGCGGAAGCGATCCAGGTCGTCGCCGAGCAGCTCGACCGGCTCCCGTACGGCGACCGGCAGCTCGGCGCGGTGCTTCTGGATCAGCTCCATCGAGTTGAGCATGGTCATCAACGGCGTACGCAACTCGTGGCTCACGTCGCCCGCGAACCGTGCGTCCGCCGCCACCCGCCGCTCCAGGTCACCCGCGGTCTGGTTGAACGACCGCGCCAACCCGCCCAGATGCGGGTCGCTCTCCGCTTCCAGCCGTGCGTCCAGCTTCCCGCGGGCGACCGCGTCCGCGACCCGGGTCAGCTCGGCGAGCGGCCGTAGCGCCAAGGTACTCGCCAGCCGGCCGACCGCGAGCCCGACCAGCGCGGTCGCGATCGCCGCCGCGATCAGTGTGAGCTTCAGCTTCAGCAGCGTGTTGTCCAGGTTGGTCAAGAGGTGCCACTCGAAGAACGCCTCCCCCTGACGCCCCATCGGCACACCGACCGCGAGTACCGGCTGGCCGCCGACCTGGATCCGCCGCTGCACGACGGACCCGGCAAGCGCAGTCTGGATCAGATCCGGCGGCAGGTCCGACGGCTTCCCGGTCAACGCGTACCACTGGTCCTCGATGTACAGCATCGACGCCGCTGCGTCGGTGGACGGCAGGCTGTTCAGCACGTCCATCACCGGTACGCCGGTCTGGAGCGTCGGGCTGCCGCACTCGGCTCGCTCCCGGGCCGGCCGGCACGGCTCCGGCGCGCCGAACAGCCCGTACCGCAGCGCCGCCGCGTTGTCCGACGTCACCACGACCGCGGACGAGATCCGCTGCTCGGTCAGGTAGTCCGAGACCACGCTCCACGTCACGATCGCCAGGACGGTCGACAATCCGAGCGCCAGCAGCCCGTACGCGAGCATGACGCGACCTTGCAGGCTGACCCGTCCCAGCAAGGTCAGCTCACCAGTCGGTAGCCCAGGCCGCGGGCAGTGACGAGATGCTCCGGGCTGGCCGGATCGCGCTCGATCTTCAGCCGGAGCCGCCGGACATGGACGTCGACGATCCGGCTGTCACCGAAGTACCCGTAGCCCCAGACCTTCGACAGCAACTGCTCGCGGCTGAGCACCTTGCCCTCGGCGCCGGCCAGCTCGGCGAGCAGCTTGAACTCGGTCCGGGTCAGCGGCAGTGCCTCGCCGTCCCGTGTCACCTCGGCGCCCGGTATGTCGATGCGCAGGTCACCGACCTCGACCAGCGCCGCCTGACGCGAGTTCGACGGCTCGACCCGCCGCAGCAGTGCCCGGATCCGGGCCGTCAGCTCCTTCGCGACCAACGGTTTGGTCACGTAGTCGTCCGCGCCGGCCTCCAGCCCGGCGACCACGTCGTGGCTGTCGGTCCGCGCGGTCACCATGATCACGGGTACGTCGCTGGACCGGCGGATCTCCCGGCAGACGGTGAACCCGTCCCGGTCGGGCAGCATCAGGTCCAGCAGCACCACGTCCGGTGGCTCCCGGCGCAGAGCGGCCAGAGCGTCGTACCCGTTGGCGGCTTCTGCGACCTGGTACCCCTCGTCCTCCAGGGCAAGCCGCAGTACCCGCCGGATCCGCGGCTCGTCGTCGACCAGCAGCAAGCTGTGTGCCACGGGACCAGTGTCGCTCACCGAGGGCCTGGGAGGCAGACCCTCGGGGCCGGGAGATGGTTACGGGTGTCATGAATCCGTCATGTTCGGGCGGGCGCCGGTTGACATCTGTTTGACGGTTGGGTGACCGGGGGTTCCGGCTGCGCCCAGAAGTCCTAACTTCGGCGCTATCGAGTCCCGGAGGAGGACCAATGGCCAGAAAACGGCTGGCGGCACTATCCCTTGCCGCCGTCGTGAGCATCACGCTCGCGGCTTGCAGCAGTGGCGGCAATACGCCGTCCGGAACCGGAACTACCAATGCCGGTACTCCGGTCACCGGTGGCACCCTGAACATCCTCGGCGCGGGCGACGTCGACTATATGGATCCGAACATCAGCTACTACTCCGTCGGGTACATGAACCTCCGGATGTGGAGCCGCCAGTTGTTCACCTACCCGGCGGATCCGGGCAAGGACAACACCACCCCGGTGGCCGACCTCGCCACGGACATCCCGACCACGTCGAACGGCGGGATCAGCGCCGACGGCAAGACGTACACGATCAAGATCCGGCCCGGCGCGAAGTGGAACACCACGCCGGCCCGGGCGGTGACCGCCGAGGACATGGTGCGCGGCGTGAAGCGAACCGCGAACCCGATCCAGCCGTTCGGCGGCATCCCGGACTACGCCAGCCTGCTCGTCGGGTACCAGGCGTTCCTCGACGGGTTCGCCAAGGCGCCGAAGACGATTGCCGGCATCAAGGACTACATCGACAAGACTCCGCTGCCGGGCGTGGTCGCCAAGGACGCGAGCACGGTCGAGTTCCACCTCGTCCATCCGGCCACGTTTTTCGTCGGCATGCTGACGCTGACGGCGTTCTCGCCGGCGCCGGTGGAATCGCTGAACTACCTGCCGATCAGCACGGAGCTCGGTAACCACTACCCGTCCGACGGACCGTACAAGGTCGACAAGTGGGTGCCGACCAAGTCGATCTCGTACTCGCGCAACCCGGCCTGGGACCCCGCGTCAGACCCGGTACGCAAGGCCTACGTCGACAAGATCCTCGTCAACGAGACGGTCACCCAGGACTCCGCCCAGCAGCAACTGCAGACCGGGACGCCGACCGCCGACCTCGAGTTCGACCTCGCCCCGCCACCGTCGCAGCTGCCGGCTCTGATCGCCAAGAAGGACCCGGGCCTGAACCTGGGACTCACCGCGTCCAGCAACCCGTACGTCGTCTACAACACCGCGTCGCCGAACAACAACAAGGCGCTGGCGAACGTGAAGGTGCGGCAGGCGATCAGCTACGCGATCAACCGTGACCACATCCTCCAGGTCATCGGCGGCCCGAAGATCAACCCGCCGCTGACACATGTGCTGCCGGACAACATCCTCGGCTCGAAGCAGAACGACCCGTACCCGTACAACGTGGACAAGGCCAAGCAGTTGCTGCAGGAAGCGGGCTTCCCGCATCTGACGCTGAAGTTCCTGTACCGCAATGCCTCCGAGGGCAGCAGCAAGACCTTCCAGACCGTCCAGCAGGACCTGTCCAAGGCGGGAATCACAGTGACCGGCGTACCATCGCCGAACGCTGACTTCTACGTGAAGTACCTGCAGGTGCCGACCGTCGCGCAACGCGGCGTCTGGGATCTGTCACTGGCCGGCTGGGGCGCCGACTGGTACGGCAACGCGGCCCTGTCGTTCTTCAACCCGCTGTTCTCCGGCGAGCCGTCGTTCCCGCCGATCGGCAGCAACTTCGGGCTGTACAACAACCCGAAGACCAACACCATGATCCAGCAGGCCGCGCGGGCGACCAGCGACGAGCAGACGGCGGATCTGTGGGCCAAGGCCGACGCCCAGGTGATGGCCGACGCGCCGTTCTACCCGCTGACGAACCCGAAGAACGCGAACTACCACGCCCCGCAAGTGCAGAACGCCGTCTACGTGCCGGCCTTGCAGGGCTTCGATCCCACGAACGTCTGGCTCGACAAGGACAAGCAGGGCGGCTGAACCTCATGGCTCTGCTTGAAGTAAGGGACCTCCAGGTCTCCTTCGACACCCCGGACGGCACCGTCCGCGCCGTCCGGGGGTTGTCGTACGACGTTGAAGCCGGCCAGACGCTCGCGGTGGTGGGCGAGTCGGGCTCCGGTAAAAGCGTGTCCACCCAGACCATCACCGGCCTCACCCGCGGCGCGACGGTGTCCGGTACGGCGTTCTTCGACGGCACCGACCTGATCACCGCGGACCAATCGACGTTGCGCCGGCTGCGTGGCGCCCAGATCGGCATGATCTTCCAGGATCCGTTGTCCAGCCTGCATCCGCAGTACCGGATCGGCTGGCAGATCGTGGAAATGATCCGGGCGCACGACCACGAGATCAGCAAGCAGGACGCCCGGAAACGGGCCGCCGAGCTGCTGACCCTGGTCGGCATCCCCCGGGCCGCGGAGCGGATCGACGACTATCCGCACCAGTTCTCCGGCGGGATGCGGCAGCGGGTGATGATCGCGATGGCGATGGCGCTCGACCCGGCCCTGCTGATCGCGGACGAGCCGACCACCGCGCTCGACGTGACCGTGCAGGCCCAGGTGCTGAACGTGATGCGCCGGCTGCAGGAGCAGTTCGGTACGGCGATCATCCTGATCACCCACGACCTCGGCGTGGTGGCCGAGATGGCCGACGAGGTCGTGGTGATGTACGCCGGTGCGGTGATGGAACGAGCGCCGCGCCGGGACATCTTCTACCGCAACCATCATCCGTACACCCAGGGCCTGCTGGCGTCGCTGCCGGCCCGCAGTGGTGACCGGCTGACCCCGATCCCGGGGACACCGCCGAGTTTGATCAGTCTGCCCAAGGGCTGCCCGTTCGCGGCCCGCTGCCCCCACGTGTTCGACAAGTGCCGCACCGAGGCGCCGCCGCTCATCGACGTCGCCCGCGATCCCCGGCACCAGTCGGCTTGCTGGCTACCGCCTGAGAACAGCGAGGCGATCGCTTCATGAACGACGATGTGCTGCTGAAGGTGGAGGACGTCCGTAAGGACTTCCCCACGCAGTCCAAGGAAGTGGTCCAGGCAGTCGCCGGTGTGTCGCTCGAGGTTCACAAGGGCGAGACGCTCGGCCTGGTCGGCGAGACCGGCTGCGGCAAGTCGACGCTGGCGCGCTGCATGGCCCACCTGTACGACGTGACGTCTGGCTCGGTGACGTTCGAGGGCAAGGACATCACCAAGCTCTCGCGCAAGGCGATGCGTCCGCTGCGCCGCGACGTCCAGGTCATCTTCCAGGACCCGTACGGCTCGCTGAACCCGCGCCGCCGGGTCGGATCCATCATCGGCGACCCCTTCGCGATCCACAACATTGCCACCGGCAAAGAACGGAAGAAGAAGGTCCAGGAGTTGATGGAGCTGGTCGGACTCAACCCCGAGCACTACAACAGGTTCCCGGCCGAGTTCTCCGGTGGCCAACGGCAACGGATCGGAGTGGCGCGGGCGCTCGCGCTGCGACCCAAGCTGGTGATCTGCGACGAGCCGGTGTCGGCATTGGACGTGTCGATCCAGGCCCAGATCATCAACCTGCTCGCGGATCTGCAGAAGGAGTTCGACCTCACGTACGTGTTCATCTCGCACGACCTGTCCGTGGTCCGGCACGTGAGCACCCGGATCGCGGTGATGTACCTGGGCAAGATCGTCGAACTGGCACCGACCGACGAACTGTTCGGGCAGACCCGCCATCCCTACACGCGGGCGCTGCTGTCGGCGTTGCCGGTGGCGGACCCGGACACGGCGGACAGCCGCGAGCAGATCATCCTCGGCGGCGACATCCCCTCGGCGACCAACCCGCCGGAAGGCTGCAGGTTCCACACGCGCTGCCCGAAGGCGAAGTTGGATTGCGCGGCCGAGGAGCCGCCGCTCGAGTCCGTTCTCGACGATTCCTGGCAGCACCGCACCGCTTGCTTCTACCCGTTGACGGTGGGCGAGGACCTGTCCACCGCCGTACCTGATCTGAAGGCATCATGACCGAGCGGAGCGAGGTCATCAAACAACACAGTCCGCCTCGTGCCTCATCGGCGCCCGGAGCGAAGCGAGGACGACGATGAGTACTGCCATCGAGATGGTTGATGTCCTCGACGAGCCGAAGGCGATCGAGGGTCGTAGTCCGTTCGTCCTCGCCGTGCACCGGTTGCGCAAGGACAAGGTGGCGATGATCTCGCTCGTCGTGATCCTGCTGATCGTGCTGATGGCGATCTTCGCGCCGGTGTTCACGGCGATCACCGGGCATCCGCCGAACGAGCAGTATCGCGACATCGGGCTGACGCCGGACGGCCTGCCGCGCGGCCCGAACGGGACGTTCTGGCTCGGCACCGACGACCTCGGCCGGGACATCCTGGTCCGGATCGCGTACGGCGCCCGGGTGTCGCTGCTCGTCGGCGTGGCCGCGACCGCGATCACGGTCGTCATCGGAGTCGTGCTGGGACTGGCGGCGGGGTTCCTCGGGGGGATCACCGACACCGTCCTGGCCCGGCTGATCGACGTCGTGCTGTCGGTTCCGTTCCTGCTGGTGGCGATCGCGCTGGTGTCCGTGACGGGTCCCAGTCTGACTGTCACTGTGCTGGTGATCGGGTTCTTCAGCTGGGCTTCGGTGGCCAGGATCGTGCGTGGTCAGGTGTTGTCGCTACGCGAGCGTGAGTTCGTCGAAGCGGCGCGCTCGCTGGGGGCGGGCAACACCCGGATCATGTTCGTCGACATACTGCCGAACGTGATCGCGCCGGTGATCGTCTACACGACGCTGCTGATCCCGGTGGTGATCGTCACCCAGGCGACGTTGTCGTTCCTCGGACTCGGTCTGCCGCCGCCGACGGCGGACTGGGGCGGGATGATCAGCGCGTCGCAGAACTACTACACGACCGCGTGGTGGTTCATCATGTTCCCCGGCCTGGCGCTGCTGATCACCACGCTCGCCTTCAACCTGTTCGGTGACGGCGTCCGGGACGCCTTCGATCCCCGCTCAGATCGGAGCTGACCATGGCCATGTTCCTGATTCGCCGGATCGGTCACGGGCTCCTGGTCCTGTGGCTGATCAGCATCGCGGTGTTCGGCCTGTTCTTCGTTGCTCCGAGCAACGTCGCGCAAACGCTGGCCGGCCGGCAGGCGACGCCGGAGACTATCGCGCTGATCAAGCACCGCCTCGGGCTCGATCTGCCGGTCTGGAAGCAGTACCTGCACTTCCTCGGCAACGCGCTCAAGGGCAATCTGGGGTACGACTACTACCACCAGGTGCCGGTGACCAAGATCATCGCGCAGGCGCTGCCGATCACGGTGTCGCTGGCGCTCGGCGCGGCCGTCCTGTGGTTGCTGCTGGGCGTGTTCAACGGCGTGATCTCGGCGACGCATCCACGGACGCTGGCCGACCGCGGACTGACGTTGTTCGCGCTGTTCTTCTACTCGTTCCCGTCGTTCCTGCTCGGGCTGTTGCTGCTGTACTTCCTGTACTTCCGCCTCACCCTCGCAGGGTTCAACTGGTTCCCGGCCGGCGGCTACGCACCGATCGTCGACGGTGTCGGGCCGTGGTTCCAGCACCTGGTGCTGCCGTGGGTCGCGCTGGCGTTGTTGCTGGCGGCAACGTATACCCGGCTGACCCGCGGTTCGATGCTGGACGTGCTCGGCGAGGACTACATCAGGACCGCGCGGTCGAAGGGCATCCGGGAGAGCCGGGTGGTCGTCGTCCACGGTCTGCGGAGTGCCTTGACGCCGGTGGTCACGCAGTTCGGCATCGACCTCGGTCAGCTGGTCGGCGGCGTGGTGGTCATCGAGACCGTGTTCAGCCTGCCCGGGCTCGGTCAGACCGCCGTGGTCGCGATCAACCAGCAGGACCTGCCGGTGATCATCGGGATCGTGCTGTTCGCCTCGGCGGCGGTCGTGGTGGCGAACATCCTGGTGGACATCGGGTACGCCGTCCTCGATCCACGCGTTCGACTGCATTAGCTCCCGGGGTTCCTTGGTCGGGTTTCGCCCTGGGATGGCACCGAAGGACAGGAGGTGTGGGTTCTACCTGGCGGTCTTGGGCGGGCGCCAGGCAGAACCTCCCGAACACCTCCTGTCCCTAGGTACGTTCGGTACGTTGTCTGCGTGAAGATCGTTGTGTACGGCGCCGGCGGTATCGGTTGCTATGTGGGCGGACGGCTCGCGGCATCCGGGACTGCTGTGACGTTCGTCGGCCGGCAGCGGATGGCCGACGAACTGGCGGCCCACGGGCTGCACCTGACCGACTATCTGGGTGCGGATCTTCGCGTGTCCGACGTGGACTTCGAAACGACGCCTGATGCGGCGACCGGGGCGGATCTGGTGCTCGTCACGGTGAAGTCCGCGGCTACCGAGGGCGCGGCTGCCGAGTTGGCGCCGGTGTTGAAGCCCGGTGCGGTGGTGGTGAGTTTTCAGAACGGAGTACGCAACGGGGAGCTGCTGCAGTCGCGGTTGACCGAGCAGATCGTGGTGCCCGGGATGGTTCCGTTCAACGTGCTCAACCGAGGCGCCGGCGTGTTTCATCAGGGCACCGAGGGAGCGCTCGACGTACAACGGGATGCTGCGTTGGCGCCGTACGTCGAGGCGTTCCAGTGGGCCGGGCTGCCGCTGACGCAGCACGACGACATCCTGCCGGTGCAGTGGGCGAAGCTCCTGCTGAACCTGAACAACCCGATCAACGCCCTGTCGAACGTTTCCTTGCGCGACGAGCTGTCGCAGCGCGCCTACCGGCGCTGTCTGGCTGCGGCGCAGGCCGAGACGCTCGGGATTCTGGAGATTGCCGGGATCAAGCCGGCGCAGTTGCTCGCGGTTCCGATGCACCGGTTCCCCGCGATCCTGCGGCTGCCCGACTTCCTGTTCCGCCGGCTCGCGTCCAAGATGCTCGCGATCGACCCGCTGGCGCGAACCTCGATGTGGGAGGACCTGGAGGCAGGACGGCCGACCGAGATCGACTACCTGAACGGTGAGGTCGTCCGGCTCGCGGAGTCGCTCGGGCGATCCGCGCCGGTCAACGCGAGGCTGGTCGAGCTGATCCGCGCCGCCGAGACCGACCGCCGGGCCTGGTCAGGAGCCGAGCTGCTCCGGGAACTGCAGCGGTAGGTTCGCGCGGACGTTGATGCTCACGGCGCCGTAGCTGAAGCCGAGGTGCTCGTTGAGCCGCCGCATGTTCGCGTTGCCCTGCTGGGTCCAGGTGTAGACCTCACTGATGCCGTGCTCGGCCGCCCACGCCATGCTCGTCCGCTTGAGGGTCGACGCGACCGCCTTCCCACGCCAATCCCGGCGTACGGCGGTGTAGGCGACCTCGGCACGCTCCGGCTTGTCGGTATCGAGCATCAGCCCGGCTACCCCGATCACGTCGTCCCCGACGACAGCCAGGAACATCGCCGACGGTTCGTTGATCCACTCGGCCGCCCACTCCTCCGCCGACACGTCGAGCGGCGTCGAAGTGTCCATGTCGGGGAACGTCGGCAGCGCAACCTGCTCGTACGCCGTCGCCCACAACTCGGGGCGCTCCGCAACGGTCACGATGTCGTACTCCGTCGGTCGCGCGGGCCAGGTCTCGGCGCCGATCCGGCGTACCTGCTCGACCTGGCGCCCCGTCTCGACGAAGCCGAACCGTTGGGCGAACGCGAACGATCCCTCGTCCTCGACGCCGGATCCGACGACCTCGAAGCCCGACGCACCGGCGTGATCCGCCAGCGCTTCGAGCAACCGCGTGCCGACCCCGCGACGGCGCGCCTCGGGCCGAACCCGTGGTGACACGAACCCGCGCCCGGCCTCGTCGGAACTGTCGGCGAGCCCGTTGGCGACGACCGAGCCGTCCAGTTCGGCAAGCACCAGCAGCCGCTCCGGCGTCTCCAACTCCCGCAACTCGGCCACGCTCGGGCACCGCTCGTGCGGGAGGACGGCGATACGAACCTGACGCCAGGCCTCGTAGTCCGCGTCCGTCGTCACCGGCCGGATCTCGATCATTCGCCCATTAGGCAGCGCGCGATCATCTCAGCGCTCGCCAATTTTAGAGTATGAGACGAATCTTCTCGTATATTGATCATATGGACGTAGCGGTGATCGGTAGGAGCCTGGCGGGGCTGCAGGCGGCGTTGACGTTGGGACGCGCGCGGCGGCGGGTCGTGCTCTTCGACGACGGGCAGCCGCGGAACCGGGCGGCGGAGCATGTGCACAACTACCTGGGCGCGGAGGATCCGGCGCCGGGTGAGTTGCTCGTCGCCGGACGGCGGCAGGTCGCGGCGTACGGCGTTGAACTGCGGGACGCCCGGGTCGAGGACGTGACCGTGGACGACGACGGGTTCGTGGTCGACGGGATACATGTTCGGGCCGTCGTGCTGGCGACCGGGTTGTGGGACGAACTGCCTGATGTGCCCGGCGTGGCTGAGGGATGGGGCCGGTCGGTCGTAGCGTGCCCGCACTGCCACGGCTGGGAGGTGCGGGATCAGCCGCTGGTGCAGTTGGGGATGCGCGGTACGCCGGATCGCTCGGTCGCGCGGGCGTTGTTGCTGAGCCGATGGAGCGCTGACGTCGTCCTGTGCACGGACGGGGACGAGCTGACCGACGCGCAGCTCGATCGGCTGTCGCTGGCCGGGGTGAAGGTCCGGACCGAGCGTGTCGCGGAGGTGTCAGCGCCTCGGGTAGTGCTCGAGAGCGGAGAGGTGCTCGCGCCGGGGCGGGTGTTCGTCGTTGTGCGTCAGCATCAGCAGAGCGATCTCGCCGAGAAGCTCGGTTGCCAGGTCGCCGACGGCGCGGTCGTCGCGGACGAGGGCGGGCGCACGACGGTGCCCGGTGTCTACGCGGTCGGTACGACGGCGGCGCCGGCGCTGCTCGCGATCGGGGCAGCGGGTCATGCGAGCACGGCGGCTGTCGCCGTACACAACGATCTTCTGGAGCTAGACCTGGGCGGCGGGTGGTAGCCGGGTGGGATCGGCGATCGGCCAGTCGGCGGGCGGCGTACTGAGGATGTCCAGTTGCAGGAGACACCAGGGCGACAGGTCGGGGATGTCGCGCAGCTCGTCCCACGCGACCCAGCGGTACGCCGCGACCTCGGCCGGGTTCGGCCTCGGGTCGCCGGTCCACCTGACCCGGTAGACCGGGCAGATCTCGTTCTCGACGATGCCGGTCGGCATCTCGGCGCGGTACCGGAACTCGGGCAGCACGAGATCCACCGAGTCCACGACGATCCCGAGCTCATCGGCCAGCCGCCGCCGTACCGCGTGCTCGACCGGCTCGTCCGGAAGTGGGTGCCCGCAGCAACTATTGGTCCAGACGCCGGGCCAGGTCGGCTTCTCGAAGGCGCGCTGCGTGAGCAGTACCCTGCCCTCCGCGTCGATCACGTAACTGGAGAACGCGAGATGCAGCGGGGTCGCCGCGTGATGGACCGTTCCCTTCGCCTCGGTCCCGATCGCGCGCCCGCCCTCGTCCACCAGCACTACCCGCTCGTCGCTCACGCGGTCGAGCTTAAGCGCTGTCTGCTAATCTGAGCGGGTGATCGAGCGACGCGTGGCATATCGACCGGCTCTGGGAGGAGCCGGTCTTCGGTAGTACCCGCACTCGCTCCACCCAGAGCCTCCGAGGCAGGAACCGTCCGGTTCCTGCCTCTTTCCGTTGCCGGAGGCACTGGCGGTGCCTCGCCGCTGAGAGGAACCCTGACGTGAACTTCGTGATCGAGCGATTACGCCGTACGACCGACACCATCATCGGCGCAGACGACCTGCGTGAGCGACTGGACTCCGGACGCCCGCTGCGGATCAAGTACGGCGTCGACTGCACCGCACCGGACCTGCATCTCGGCCACGCGGTCAACCTGTGGATGATGCGGCAACTGCAGGACCTCGGGCACCGGGTCGTGTTCCTGCTCGGCGACCTCACCACCCGCGTCGGCGACCCGACCGGACGCTCCGAGACCCGCCCGGTGCTCACCCCGTCGCAGATCGATGCGAACGCCGCCTCGTTCCTCGAGCAGGTCTCGCTGGTCCTGCGCACCGACCCCGAGGTGTTCGAAGTACGGCGCAACTCCGAGTGGTACGACGCGATGCCCGTGGCGGAGCTGTTGGGCCTGTTCGCCCAGGTCACGCAGGCGCAGCTGATGAGCCGGGACATGTTCCGCGAACGGGTCGCGGCTGGGCGGGAGATCGCCGTCCACGAATTGGTCTACCCGGTGTTGCAGGGCTACGACAGCTTTGCGATGGAGAGCGATCTGACGATCGTCGGGTCGGACCAGCTGTTCAACGAGCAGCTGGGACGGCACTTTCAGCAACGGTTGGGCGCGCCGCCGCAGGTGGTGATCACGACGACGATCACGCCGGGAATCGATGGCCGGGCCAAGCAATCCAAGTCGCTGAACAACTACATCGGGCTGACCGACAGCCCGCGGGACAAGTTCGGCAAGCTGATGAGCATCCCGGACGAACTGGTCGAGCCGTATGCGCGGGTCTACACCGAGCTGCCACTGGAGACCGTCGCCGCGCTCGCGGACAGCGCCGGCTCGGGTGGTCCGGCGGCCCGTGATGCCAAGCTCCGGCTGGCCGCGGCGGTCGTCACGAGGTACCACGGCGCGGGCGTCGCGCGCGCAGAGCTGGCCGCCTTCCGGCAGACCTTCTCTGAGCGCGGGCGGCCCGACGAAATGCCCTCGGTGGTTGTGCGCGGTGACGTTGCGACGGCGTTCGACTTGTTGCGTGCGGCTCGGCCTGACGACAGCAACTCCGAGCTGCGTCGCCTGCTGCGGCAGGGCGCGGTGACGATCAACGGCGTACGGACGGATGATCCGGCAGCGTCTGTCGACCTCCACGCGGACGTCGTACTGAAGTCGGGCGCTCGCACTTGGCACCGGATCACGCGACAGTAGGCCGGTGGAATTCAAGACGGTAGAAGCCTTGGTGAGCGTTGGCGCCCGGTACGTCGGCCGGGCGCCGACGTTCGACGTGGAGCCGGGGTGGTGGTCCGAGGTCGAGGCCATCACCCGGCATCTCGACGAACTGCTGGGCGTTCCGACGCTGGTACTGCGGCTCGTCCACGCGGACGAGGCTCTGATCGGACGCGGCGGGCGGGTGGTGTACCACGTCGAGGCGCTGGGCGAGCCGCGTCCCGGCGTACTCGATGGAACGCCGTTGCCTGACTGGGATTCGATCATCGCGGCGCAACCGCTCCGGTCGACCTGGGCCGAGGTCGGCGGACCGTCGCGGCTCATCGCGTGGGCCCAGAGCGTCATCGGACCACATGACGCCGTGCAGGTGAAGACGTGGAACCTCTCGTGTCTGATGCGGTTCCCGGGCGCATGGGCGAAGGCAACCAGCCGGTTCTGCAGCGTCGACGCGGACATCATCGAGCATGTCCGGCGGTACGACGAGACCCTCGCGCCCGCCGTACTGGCGACCTCCCGCGAGGACCGCTGGTCGCTGCTCGCCCACGCACCGGGGACGGACTGCTGGGAGCCGGACCGGCCGTCGGTCGAGAGCGTCGTGCCTCGTTGGGTCGCGGCCCAGGTGGCTCTCGCCGAGGAGGTGGACGAGCTCGACGCACCTCGGCTGTTGCCGGACGAGTTGGCGGATGAGGTCGCGGCGCTGATTCCGCGGGTTGCCTTGTCCGACGACGAGGTGAGCCGTCTGCTGAAGCTGGTCGATCGGCTGCCGGCGATTGTCGGTGAGCTCGAGTCCGCGGGGCTGCCGATCTCCTTGGTGCACGGGGACTTCCATCCGGGGAACTGGCGGTCGGACGGCACGCAGCGGGTGATCGTCGACTGGGCCGACACGTTCATCGGTCATCCGGCGACCGACATCAGGCACCTGCACGACTTCCTGCCGGCCGAGAAGCGCGAGCACGCACGCGAGGTCTGGTCGGCGGCCTGGCTCCGGGAGCTCCCTGGGTGTGAGCCGCTGCGTGCGCTCCGGCCGATGAGTGTCCTGGGGCCGCTGACGTATGCGCTGATGTACCAGCGCTTCCTCGACAACATCGAGCCCGACGAACGGATCTACCACCAGGACGATCCGGCAATCTGCCTGCGGTCGGCCCTCGATGTGGCAGGCTGCGAGCTATGACGATCCTGGTGACGGGCGCGACCGGCAACGCGGGTGGCGCGGTCGTGCAATCGCTCGCGGCACAAGGCGTCCCGGCGCGGGCGCTGATCCGCTCCGAAACCACTCTGCCGAGCGGCATCGAGCCGGTGTACGGCGATCTGAACAAGCCGAACACGTTCGTCGACGCGCTCACCGGCGTCACTGGAATCTTCCTGCTGAGCGGCTACGACCGCCTCGAGGAATTGCTCGCGAATGCAGTGGCCGCAGGCGTCCGGAAGGTCGTGGTGCTGTCGAGCAGTTCACTTGACGGCGAGGTGACGAACGCGGTCGCGGCGTACCACCACGCAACGGAGGAAGCAGTCCGCGCGGCGACAGTGGATTGGACCTTTCTGCGTCCGAACTCGTTCATGTCCAACACCTTGCGCTGGCTGGATCAGCTCAAGGCCGGCGACGAGGTGCGGGTGCAGTTCCCGGAGGTGCCGGTGTCGACGATCCATCCGCGGGATATCGCGGATGTTGCGGTGGAGGCTCTGCAGGGCTCGTCGGACGGTGAGGTACTGCGGCTCACCGGACCGGTCGCGCTGACGCCGGTGGAGCAGGTGGCGATCTTGGGCGAGGGGATCGGACGCGCGCTGACGGCGTACCCGATGAGTCGGTCCGAGACACATGACGCGCTGTTCGCGTCGATGCCCGCGCCGTACGCCGCGGCCATCGAGTCCTTCTTCGGGGACGGGACCGTCGACGAGACGTCGGTCAACAACACCGTCACCGAAATCACCGGCCGACCGGCCCGCACCCTGCAGACCTGGGTCCAGGAGAACGCCGGACTCTTCCGCTAGCACTGCGGCGGTCTACTTCAAACCGCTCAGGTACTCGGCGGTCGTGCAGACCTCGCCGATGCGAGGGAACACGTTCGCGACAGCGAACTCGTGTGCCGCTCCGTCCAACCCGGTCATTGCGTCCGTGATGAAGAACGTCTCGTAGCCGAGGTCCGACGCGGCCCGCCCGGTCGACTCCACGCCGAAGTTGGTGGCGATTCCGGCGAGGGCCACGTTCGCGATCCCCCGCGACTGGAGCTCGGCATCGAGCGGTGAGCGGCCGAACGCGCCGATCGTGCGCTTCACGATCTCCAGGTCGCCCGGCTGCGGCACAACCTCGGCCGCGAACGAGCTCCCCTCCGGCTGCACCTCGACGCCGGGCCGCTCGACCCGCACATTCACCACCAGCCCACCCGCCGCCCGCGTCGCCGCGGCCAGCGCAACGGATCGCTCGAGCACAGCCGGCCCGCTGAAAGGCGCGGTATCCAGCGCGATGATCCGCGGCATCAGATCGATCAGGATGAGCGCAGTACGACGGGACTCAAGAGGATTCACGAACCGAGCCTAAGCGCCGGCCCGTCCACCCCGGCGAAGTGAAAGAGGTCGTCCAGGAACGAGCTGGTGTCCACGAGCTGGCACCCGCTGGACGGCGCGGTTGCCGGGGGACGCAGACTGGTGCTCGCACACAACTTGAGACTGCGGGAGATTCGATGAGTTCTGCGAAAGCCCAGATCGGTGTCACCGGACTCGCGGTGATGGGTCGCAACCTGGCCCGGAACCTCGCGCGCAACGGGTTCAGCGTCGCTCTGCACAACCGTACCCAGGCCCGCACGGACGCGCTGGTCGAGGAGTTCGGTTCCGAGGGCGACTTCGTCCCGTCGACGGACCTGGCCGGCTTCGTCGAGTCGCTGGAGCAGCCGCGCAAGATCATCATCCTGGTGAAGGCCGGCGCCCCGACCGACGCGGTCATCGACGAACTGGTGCCGCTGCTCGACGAGGGCGACATCGTCGTCGACGCCGGCAACGCGCACTTCCTCGACACCCGGCGCCGGGAGAGCGCGCTGAAGGAGAAGGGTCTGCACTTCGTCGGCAGCGGCGTGTCCGGCGGCGAGGAGGGTGCGCTGAACGGCCCGAGCATCATGCCGGGTGGTTCGCCGGAGTCGTACGCGGCGCTGGAGCCGATGCTGACCAAGATCTCCGCCCACGTGAACGGCGAGCCGTGCTGCGTGCACGTCGGTCCGGACGGCGCCGGCCACTTCGTGAAGATGCTTCACAACGGCATCGAGTACGCCGACATGCAGCTGATCGCCGAGGCGTACGACCTGCTCCGGCACGTCCTCGACCTGTCCCCCGCCGAGCTGGCCGACGTGTTCCGCGACTGGAACACCGGTGACCTCGAGTCGTTCCTGATCGAGATCACCGCCGAGGTGCTCAGCCAGACCGACCCAACCACGGGCGGCCCGTTCATCGACATCATCCTCGACCAGGCGGAGCAGAAGGGCACCGGCCGCTGGACCGTACAGTCGGCGCTCGACCTGGGCATCCCGGTCAGTGGCATGGCCGAGGCCGTCTTCGCCCGGTCGCTGTCGGGTGACGTCGTACGGCGGGAGGCGGCGGCCGGCGTACTGCCCGGCCCTGCGCAGGCGAAGCTCGACGTGGACCGGCAGGCGTTCATCGACGACGTACGGCACGCGCTGTACTCGTCGAAGCTGGTCGCTTACGCACAGGGGTTCGACGCGATCCGGGCGGCCAGCGACGAGTACGGCTGGGATATCGACCTCGGTGCGATGGCGAAGATCTGGCGCGGCGGGTGCATCATCCGGGCGCGGTTCCTGGACCGCATCAAGGAAGCCTACGACCGGAACCCGGACCTGCCCTCGCTGCTCGTCGACGACTACTTCAAGGAAGCAGTCGCCAACGGGCAGGAGGCCTGGCGCCGGGTGGTGGCTGCCGCCGCTACGGTCGGCGTGCCGGCTCCGGGGTTCTCGGCGGCGCTGTCGTACTACGACGGGCTGCGGGCCGAGCGACTGCCGGCTGCGCTGATCCAGGGTCTGCGCGACCTGTTCGGTGCGCACACCTACAAGCGCGTCGACCGTGAGGGCAGCTTCCACCTGGAGTGGTCGGGCGACCGCTCCGAGAGCACCCAGTAGACGACTACTGCCGCGACGCACAGGAAGCCGGCCGCTCCGAAGCTCGCCACGTTGAACCCGTGGACAGCATCGGAGTGGGCGGCGACTGTGCCGGCGACTGTGCTGAGCAGCGCAGTCCCGAGTGATGCGCCGATCTGCTGAGAGGTCATCACCATGGCGCCGGCCACCGCAGTGTCGGGGCCGGCGTTCAAGGTCGCGGTGCTGTTGGCGGTGACCAGGACCCATCCGGTCCCTAGAGCGACGAGGAACAACACCGGCATGACGTGCAGCCAGTAGCTGCTGTCAGCCCTCAGCAAGCCGAGCAGTGCGAGTCCAGCGGCGATGGTGAGCAGCCCAGGGCAGATGAGGGAACGCACTGACGCTTTGGCCAGCAGTGCGCTCACCGCACGCACTCCGACCATCAGCCCCACTGTCAACGGCAGGAACGCCAGACCAGCCTTCACAGGTGAGTAGTGCTGGATGTTCTGCAGGTAGAACGTCAGGAAGAACAGTACGGCGAACATGCCGATCGCCACGCTGAACACGGCCAGGTACGAACCACCCCGCCGCCTGTTTGCCACAACCCTCAAAGGCAGCAGCGGCGACTTCGCGCGTGCCTGCACGGCCAGGAAGCCGGCTAGCAACACCACTCCTCCTGCCAGTGACGCGTACGTCGCCGGTGCGCTCCAGCCGTCCGACTCCGCCCGAGCGAACCCGAACACCACCGCCATCAGCCCTGTTGTCGCCAGCAACGCACCTACTAGGTCGACTCGCACTCCGGGGACGCGCGGGACCGGACGTACGGCGTACAGGACACCTCCTGCTGCCAGTGCGGCGATCGGGAGGTTCACGAACATGCACCACCTCCAGTCGAGGTACTGCGTGAGCACGCCGCCGAGCAGGACACCGAGACCGGACGCACTGCCCATCGCCGTCCCGTAGATGCCGAACGCCTTCCCGCGCTCAGCCGGCAACGGGAACGACGCCGCCAGCGTCGCCAGCACCGCTGGGGTCAGCAGTGCGCCGAAGACCCCTTGCAGTGCACGGCCGGTCAGCAACATCGCCGGACCGGTCGCCGCACCACCAAGCGCCGACGCTGCCGCGAATCCGGTCAGCCCGACGAGCAGGGCACGGCGCCGCCCGATCAGGTCGCTCATGCGTCCACCGAGCAGCAGCAAACCGCCGTACCCGAGCGCGAACAGCGTGATCACCCACTGCCGCGCCGGATCCGACATCCCCAACGCCCGCTGCACCGACGGCAACGCGATATTCACGATGGTCAGATCAACCCCGACCATCAACTGAGCCGTCGCCACCGCCCCCAGCGCCCACCACCGCCGCACGTCGAGCTCCGGAGGCGCTTGCGTGGCTGTCATCAGAACATCCCGTTCGTGTTGGCAGCTGTGTCCGGGATCGGCTGCATGACGTCCGAGTGCTCGACGATCCGGCCGTCCTCGTCGAGACGGAAGATGTCGACGATCGCGGTGCCGGCCTGTCCCGGCACGCGGATGCCGTGGACGTGGGCGATCACGTAGTCGCCGTCCGCGAAGAGGCGCTTGACGTCGGCCTTCAGGTCCGGGAAGTCCTGGCGGATCGTCGCAATGAACTCCTCGAAGCCGGCGATTCCGTCCGCGATCCGGGGGTTGTGCTGGGTGTAGGTGTCGCCGATCAGCTTGGCGGCAGCGTGGAAGTCCTTCTGGTTCAAGCCGGTCTCGTAGAAGTCGAGGACGGTTTGTTTGTTGCGTTCGCTCATGGTCATCCTTAAGTGAACAGCTGTAGTGCTACGACTGTAAGGCAACGTGCGTTGCAATACAATCGGCTTATGGATGCTGGAACGTCGCGGAGCCGGAACCGTCGCGGGCAGGGGGAACTGCTGCGGCAGGAGATCATCGAGGCCGCGCTGCGGATGCTGAACGAGCTCGGTGACGACGAGGCGCTCTCGCTCCGCGCGGTCGCGCGCGAGGTCGGGATCGCGGCGACGTCGGTCTACATCCACTTCGCCGACCGCGACGAGCTCGTCTTCGCGGCGCTCGAGCAGTCCACGACCAACCTGCTTCGCGACCTCGAGCAGGCAGAGGACAGCGCCGGGGAGGACCCGGTACGCCGGCTCCGCGCGCGGCTCCTGTTCCTCGCCGGCTGGGTGCGCGAGTACTCCGGTCTCTACAAGGTGCTGCACGAGAGCACGCTGAACCGGCGGATGCATCTGGTCTTCAAGGAACAGTTGTCGACGCGCGCGACCGCCGCCGTACAGGCCTGTATGGACGCCGGCCTGGCGCCAGCGGACGACGCGGCCGCTGTGGCCCTGGACCTGCGCTCCGCGGTGCATGGCGCGGTCTCGATCCGGATCAACGAGCCGGAGGCCGACCTACCGCCGCTGGCAGACCAGATCGACCGCTTCCTGGTGAAGCTGGTTGGCCTACAAATCGAACATGTGTTCTAATAGTCACACAGCGCCAGTCCCAGAAGGAGATCGCCGCAACGATGACTGTAGACACTCTGGCAGTAGAGACGCCGTCCGACCTCGCCGACACTCCCGACCCGATCAACCCGTCGGCGACCACGCCGGAAACGACGCCCGAGGCCTCGACCGACGCCACGGCCGAAGCCGCCTCCGCTCCGGTCGAGGCTCCCAAGGCCAGGAAGGCACCGGCGAAGAAGGCTGCCGGCAAGAAGGCGAAGACCATCGAGCTCACCCTCACCGTCACCGGGACGGCGGACGGCGAGTGGCACGCCGAGCTCAAGCAGGGCACGACGTACCTGGCGCGCGACCTGGCCGTTGCCGCGGCCGCGGTGTCCCGCGCGGCCAAGGAACTGCACGAGGACCTCTCGACCCCGATCGACGAGGTCATCGAGGAGGCCCGCTCCCAGCAGGCCGCCAAGGTCGCCGCGCTCGAGGCCGAGCTGGAAGCCGCCAAGAAGGCCCTGGCCGACCTGGACTGAGCTCTGGCCGATTGAGTCTGGCCGGATTGAGTTCAGCCTGATCCCGACGCAGGACTCCCCGTGGTAGTCGCCTTCCCTGATCACCACGGGCAGCAAATGCAGAACCCGTCCGCAATTGTGTGAGGTGGTTGCGGACGGGTTCTGGGGGATCTACTCGGGCTGGGTCTTGAGCACGATGCGGAGGTTCGCCTTGGGCTGGTGTTGCCAGGCCTCCTCGGCCTCCTCGAGCGGGAACGTCTCGATGATCGGCCGGATGCCCTTCAGCACCGCGAAGTTCAACGTGTCCTCGGAGTCCGCGGAAACCCCGGAGTACCAGCCGGACACCGACAGCCGGCCGTCGGACAGCGCATGGCCGGTGACCTGGATCGGGTCGCTGCCTTCGAGCACGATGAGCTGACCGTTCCGACGCAGACCCTTCACGAGATCCGACTGGAGCTCAGCGCGAGAGACGGTCGCGAGGACGACGTCCGCACCGCCGAGCGCCCGCAGCGCCTCGCCGGCATCGCCTTCGGTGCTGTCGATGTACTCGTCCGCCCCGAGCTGACGAGCGAGCTTCTCCTTGTCGCGGCCGCGGTTGATCGCGACCGTCCGGAAGCCCATCTTGTCGGCGAACTGGATCGCCAGGTGACCGACACCGCCGACGCCCTGCACCGCGATCGTGTCCCCCGGACCCGCGTGCGCATGCCGAAGGGCGTTGAATGCCGTGATCCCGCCGCACATCAACGGTGCCGCGTCCTCGAAGGACAGATCGTCCGGGATCCGCGCCACCGCGTCCTGCGGCGCCACCATGAACTCGGCGTACCCGCCGTCGTACGACGTGCCGACGATCGTGCGGTTCACGCAGTTCGTGAAGTCGCCGCGCCGGCAGTACTCGCAGGTGAAGTCGACGCCACCGGACCAGCCGACGCCGACCCGCTGACCGACCTCCCAGACCGTGACGCCCTCGCCGACCGCGTCCACGACACCCCCGATCTCGTGCCCGGGGATCCGCGGCAGCACGGTGCCGAACAGCGCGTTCCGCGGGATCGCGTCACCGCCGCAGATGCCGCAGGCATGAACCTTCACCCGGACCTGGCCGGCCTTGGGCTCCGGGATCGGCACATCGGTCACCACGAACGGGCCGCCGGCCTGCTGGACCTGGGCAGCTCGCATCGTTCCAGTCATTTCTCTCCTCAGTAGCAGTGGGTTCGGCCAGTAGGTCCGGCCGGCAGATTCAGCTCAGTGCATTCCGCCGTCGGCGACGATCTGCTGGCCGGTGATCAACCCGGCCTCGTCACTGGCGAGGAAGGACGCGATCCCGGCGACGTCCTCGGTGGTGCCCAGCCGCCCGATCGGCACCATCGCGACCAGGCTCTGTTTGTACTCGTCGTTCGCCGGGTCGGTGAAGATCCCTGCGCCGTCGATCGGCCCCGGCACGATCGTGTTCACGGTGATCCCCCGCGGGCCCAGTTCCAGCGCGAGCACCCGGGCCAGGTACCCGGTGGCGACCTTGCTGGTGCCGTACAGGCCGACGCCCAACTGCGGGACGGTCGTGGTGTTCGAGGAGATCGTGATGATCCGGCCGTTGTCCGCGATCCGGCGGGCCGCCTCGCGCAGGACGAAGTACGGGCCCTTGGTGTTGACGCGGAACAGCAGATCGAAGTCGTCTTCGGTGACGTCGGCGACCGGGACGTTCACCTTCTCCATGCCGGCGTTCGCGACCACGATGTCCACCTGGCCGAACTCGTCCACGGTCGCGTCGTACAGCCGCTGGATCCCGTCGATCCGGGACACGTCGGCGGCGACCGAGATGGCCTGCACGCCGAGTGCCTTGGCCGCGTCGAGTACCTCGTTCGCGGCGGACTCGTCGCGGGAGTAGTTGACCACGACGTTCGCGCCCTCGGCGGCGAGGCGGAGCAGGATCGCCCTGCCCAGCCCTTTCGACGAGCCGGTGACCAGCGCCGTCTTTCCCTTCAGCGTCATCCTCTTCTGTCCCCCTTCACGAGACCAGGTTCGATCGTCCTGCCAGAGCGCGGCCCGGTGGAAACAGAGACTTGTTGGCGAGGCCACAAAGAATCGTTGTGGCACGATGACTGCGTGGATGCGATGACTGCGTGGACGGCGTGGACAGCGTGGACAGCGTGGACGGCGTGGACGGCGTGGATCTGAGCCTGCGGCTGCTGGAGGCGCTCGAAGCCGTTGCGGCCGAGGGCAGCATGACGCGCGCAGCCGGAGTCCTGAACCTGACGCAGCAGGCAGTGAGCGGACAGATCCGTCAACTGGAGCGAGTGATCGGGACCCCACTGGTCGAGCGGCGTCCGACCGGCATCGAGTTGACCGCGGCCGGCGAGGTCGTCCTCAAGCAGGGCGCGGCTTTGTTGTCCTCCGCACAGGCGATGGTCACCGAGGC
This sequence comes from Kribbella pratensis, assembly GCF_004365355.1. Lineage (GTDB taxonomy): Bacteria > Actinomycetota > Actinomycetes > Propionibacteriales > Kribbellaceae > Kribbella. The sequence goes on from NZ_SODP01000002.1 coordinate 218,262, forward strand.
GCGGGTGACGGCGGCAGGCCGGCCGGATCCGCTGCGGATCACGTTCAAGGCGCAGAGTACGGCGCACTTCATGCCCGCGGTCGAGGCCGCACTACGACGCGGAGCGCCCGAGGTCGAAGTACGGCCGATCGCGTCGCACACACTGCCGGACGAGATCGCCGCGCTCGTCGAGGGGCGGGCGGACGCCGCGTTCCTGTGGTTGCCGATCGGCGATGATCCGCGCTTCACCGTCCACCCACTGCTCGAGGAAGAGCGCTGGGTCGCGCTACCGCCAGGACATCCGCTGGAAACCCGTACGTCGTTGTCCATCGAGGATCTCGCCGACGTGCCAGTAGTAGGTCCGCGGGACGGGATGCCGGAAGCGGTGGTGAACTTCTGGTTCATCGACCCGCGGCCGGATGGCAGCCGCGCGGTCTTCGGGCCGCAGGCGCGCACTCCGGAGGAGTGTCTGCACCTGGTCGCGGCGGGCCACGGCTGCTGGATCGCGCCGGCGTCGACCGTCACGTACTTCGCCCATCCCAAGCTCACCTGGCTGCCGCTCATCGACGCGACGCCGAACGTGCTGGCCCTCATCTGGCCCAAACACGCCGCGAATCCGCTCCTGGACCGTCTCCTCGAGGAGACCCGGCGCGCGCTGCATCCCTTGCCGATAGCAACGACCTAGCTCAGCGCGCTGGTCAGCGTGATGGTGAGCAGGGTCATCGTGGCCATGGCGGCGATCAAGGTCCAGCGGGCTGCGGCGTTACTCATGGATTCATGGTGGGCAGCGGCATCGCCGGTGGGAATGGGTGAGCCCGGGTTTCAGGGGTCGGTCCGGGGTGCGGTCCGGTGAAGTCCTGACTGCCGACGTCTCGGCCGCCACCTCGGGGAACAGGAAATGAACGGGGTGTGACCGAAACGGCACGCCGGAGCTGTGGGCGGGGGTGGGCGGTTGGCCTTACCGTGGGTGACCTGGGTCGCCTCCGTTGGCCCTGATCTGTTCGAGCGATTTGGCCGCTCCGGGGTGAGAAGAGGTCAGATGAGCACTTTTCAGGACTTGGGTTCGCTGCTGCTGGTGCGCGGCGCCGACGAGATCGACCACGCGGGCGGAAGCCTGTACGTCCATCTGCACCGGGTCGCCAAGCGCCTCGGATCCCTCGGCGCCTCCGACACGTTGGTGCTGGCCGGCCTCGCGCACGCGGCGTACGGAACGGACGGTTTCCCCACCCACCTGTTCGACTGGCAGACCGAACGCCCGGTCCTGGAGGCGGTGATCGGCGCCGAAGCCGAGCAGCTCGTCTACTGGTACGGCGCCTGCGACCGCGAGACCACGTGGCGCGACCTCGCCGAGCATCGCACGGTCACCGATCGCTTCACCGGCACATCGGAAGAGCTCGGCTCCGCGGACCTCCGCGAGTTCGTCGACCTGACGATCGTCAACGAGCTCGATGTCCTCGACAACGATGCGAAGCGTGCGGTCAAGCTTGCGCCGTTCCTCACCGAGCAGATCCCGCGCTGGCAGTCGCTGGCCTCCCCCGCAGTCCTCGCCGAGTCGCAGCGCATCCTGCAGCTGTAAGACTGGGGGCGTGAAACGGTTCCTGTGGCGGGGGTTTCTGGGACTTCTCGGGCTCTGGCTGATCGTCACCGCGGCATCGCTCGGCTACAACCTCGCCACCGACAGGACCGCCACACCGCCTCCCGGCCTGAAGTACGTCCGGACCGGCGATCTCAACACCCGCTACGAGACCTGGGGTACGTCGGGCACGCCCGTCGTCCTCGTCCACGGTGCGGCGGAGTCCGTCGACACCTGGTCCCGACTCGTCCCGCTGCTCGCGACGACCCACCGCGTCTACGCGTACGACATCACCGGCTACGGGTACTCCGAGCGCAAGGCGCCGTACACCATCGAGCATCTCGCGGCGCAACTGCTCGGATTCCTCGACGCGATGCACCTCGGCGGGCCGGGTGAACCGCGGCCGATCCTGGTCGGGCACTCGCTCGGCGCGGGCGTCGTCGCCGAGGCAACGCTGGAGGCGCCGAACCGGATGGCCGGGATCATGTTCCTCGACGGCGACGCGCTGCCGCTGCCAGGTGGGCAGGCCGGCCCGCCGCGGTGGCTGATCGTCCCGCCGTACCGGACCTCGCTGTTCCGGCTGGTGCTCGACCAGGGCTGGCTGCTCAAGAAGATCTACAACAGCGTCTGCTCCCCCGACTGCCCGGCGATGAACGTCGACGACTGGACGCGTCCGTTCCGGCAGCCGGGCGCCGAGAAGGCGGTCTGGCAGATGACCGCGCACGGGATCCCGGCCGTGTCCGCCGATCGCCTGGCCGAACTCCGCCGGCTGCGCGTCCCGAAGTCGGTCGTGTTCGGCGCGCTCGACGCCAACGGCGGCAACGCGACCGAGACGGCCGGTCGCATCGGAGCCCCCGCGCCGACGCTGATCCCGGACGCCAATCACCTCACGATGATCTCCAACCCGACCGAGGTGGCGGCGGCGATCAACGCACTTCGCTGATCGCAGATTCCTGGAAAACGCCGGCGGAGCGACGGATGATCGGGATATGGCCCGTTACGAAGTGGTTGCGCGCGCGAAGACCGATCGACGACTGACCGATTCCGCCTACCTCGAGCTCGCCCTCAAGTCCTGGTCGCTCGACAAGGGCATGCGGTTCCAGCGGGTCGAAGACCTTCCGGACGGGACGATCGCGATCGTCCTCCAGCAGAACCTCTCGCCGCGCAAGCACGACGCCGCGTGTGCGATGGCGAACCGCAGCCTGGCCCAGCTGGGGATCCCGGCCAGCCAGGTCCAGCAGATCGACCTGGTCCGGATGACCCGCAAGGGCGGTCGCGCGCTGGTCCGCTCGTGGGTCGGCCCGGGCAACCCACCCGGCCCGGGCACCGCCGGCGATCGCGAGCCGCGGCACCCGAAGCCGATGCCTCCGCACCTGCAGGCGTCCCGCGAGCTGCCTACGGAGTGAAGACTTCGAACCGCGCGCCGTACTTCGTGCCCAGCCGAGTGCCGGTCGGACGCGAAACGCCCTCGAGGAACTCCTCCGGGTCGAAGGCGCGGTTCAGCCCGTCGATGTAGGCCTGGTGTGCCTTCAGCGACTGCAACCCGAGGTCGAACGTGTCGGTCGTGTCCACCCCGTGCCGCGAGTTGGGTGAGCCGGCTGCCCAGACCTGCCGTACGCCGTCCCACTTGTCGCCGGCGTCCGGGAAGATCCACCGGTTGGCGGCGTCCCGGACCGCGTCGACCACCGCGCGGCCGGTGTTGATGTGGTCGGCCTGGTTCAGCGCGACGTCGCCGTCCCAGGTGTCGCGGAAGTTGCCGGTGATGACGATCTCCGGCTGGTGCCGGCGGATCGCGGCGGCGATGATGCGCCGCAGCGGTACGCCGTACTCGATCGTCCCGTCGGGCTGACCGAGGAACTCGACCGAGGAGACTCCGACGATCCGGGCCGACTCGATCTCCTCGGCCTCCCGCAGCGGTCCGCACTCGGCCGGGTCGACGCCGTCGATCCCCGCCTCGCCTGACGTCAGCAGGCAGTACGCGATCTGCTTGCCCTGGCCGGTCCAGCGCGCGATCGCGGCCGCCGATCCCCACTCGAGATCGTCCGGGTGCGCGACGATCGCCAGCGCTGTCTGCCAATCCTCGGCCAGTGGCTCGAGCCCCTCCGCAGCATTCATGCTTGGCAGGCTATCGCCCGGCGAGCGCTCAGCCGAAGACCTGCCGGGTGTATGCGTTCTCGAAGGTGCGCTGCGGATCGAGGCGGTCGCGGACGGCGAGGAAGTCGTCGAAGTGCGGGTACCGCGCTCGTAGCTCGGTCGCGGTGAGGGTGTGCAGCTTGCCCCAGTGCGGGCGCCCGTCGTACTCGGCGACGATGTTCTCGAACGCCCGGAAATACGGATCGTGCGGCAGCCGGTGGTACTGATGGATCGCGATGTACGCCGTCTCGCGCCCCGACGCCGTCGACAGCCAGATGTCGTCCGGCGCGGCGACCCGCACCTCGATCGGGAACGGGATCCGCGACCCCGAGGTGTCGATCCAGTCCCGCAGCCGGCGGACCACCCCGACCACGTGCTCGCGCGGCACGGCGTACTCCGACTCGCGGAAGATCACGTTGCGCTCGGAACAGAACACCTTGTACGACGCATCGACGTACTCCCGCGCCGACAAGGCGCGCGAAGCGAGCTGGTTGATCCGCGGAACCATGCCGGGCCGGCGTACGGCAAGCCGGTTGGTCAGCTCGAAGACCTTGTTGGACAGCAGCTCGTCGTCGACCCAGCCGCGGATCCGGCCGACCGGAGCTGCATCGACGCCCGCCGAGACGCGGTTGTTCCGCTTGGTCAGCGCGATGTCGGTGTGGGGGAACCAGTAGAACTCGAAGTGATCGTTGCCGTCGGCAAGCTCGTTGAAGCCGTCCAGTACTTCGCTCAGCGGTAACGGCATCTCCTGAGCGCGCAGCAGGAACGCGGGCACGCACTGCAGCGTGAGCGAGCTGATCACGCCGAGCGCGCCGACCGAGATCCTGGCCGCGGCGAAGACGTCCGGATTCTCCTCGGCGGAGCAGTGCAGGACCGAGCCGTCCGCGGTGACCAGGTCGAGCGCGACGACCTGCGTAGCGAGGCCGCCGAGCCCCGCGCCGGTCCCGTGCGTACCGGTGGAGATCGCGCCGGAGATCGTCTGCTTGTCGATGTCGCCGAGGTTCGCCATCGCGAGGTCGAAGGCGGCCAGCCCCGCGTTGAGCTTCCGCAGGCCGGTGCCCGCCCCGACCGTCACCCGGCCGGAATCCTTGTCGGCGTGGGTGATCGACGACAGTCCGTCGAGGCGGATCATCACCTGCTGCGGCACCGAGCAACCCGTGAACGAGTGCCCCGAGCCGACCGCCTTGAGCTTCTTGCCCTGCTCGGCGGCGGACTTGACCGCGGCCGCGAGCTCGTCGGTCGACCCCGGACGCAGGGTCTCGATCCCGGACGCCGACTCCGTGCCGGCCCAGTTCCGCCAGGTGCTCATCCGAAGTTCTTCCCTTCGCCGCGGTAGGTGATCAACTCACTCACCTGATCGCCCGACGTGCCTGAGCCGATCGCGTGCACGACGTCGAACCGCTCCAGCATCTCGCCCGCCTTCGCGTAGCGCATCCAGACTCTGTCGCCGAGCTGCAGCAGATCGGCCGATTGTCCCTGGACCGGAGTCTGCACCTCGCCGGCGCCCTCTGTGCCGAGCAGCTTCAGGCCGGACGGCCAAGCAGGCAAGGGCAACCGCGACTTCTTCGCCGGCCCCGACGCAACGTAACCGCCGCCGAACAGCGTGGCGATGCGCGGTGCCGGACGGCGTACGACGTCGAGGGCGTAGGCCATCGCGTGCTCCGGCTGGAAGATGTCGTACTTGTCGAAGAGGGTCGGGCCGTAGAGACCGGAGCCGGCGGTGACTTCGGTGACGGAGGGGTCGGCGCTGCTGATCTCCAGGCTGCCAGTCCCGCCGCTGTTGACGATCCGGAGCGCAGCGACCTGCTTCACGGCATCGACGACTGCGCCACGGCGATCGGCGAGTTCGGCTGCCGAACGCCGCTTGACCCAACGGACGGCCGGTGAGGTGTCGGGCAGACCGGCGATCTGCGCCTCGTAGAACATCACGCCGGTCAGCTCGAACGCGTCGTCGGAGGCGACGGTACGGGCAAGGGCCGCAACGTCGGCGGGGGTCCGCAGCGGCGAACGGCGTACGCCGAGATGCTGGCCGAAGACGCGGAGCGATGCGTCGACGTCGAGGCAGACCTGGATGCGCGCGGTACCGGCGACAGCCGCCTTGATGTATGCGAGGTGCTCCGGCGAGTCGATCATCAGCGTGATCCGCGCGGCCGCTTCCGGGTCTTCGGAGAGCTCGCGCAGAGCGGTGCGGTGGGTGGTCGGGTAGCCGAGCAGGATGTCGTCGACGCCGTTGCGCGCGAGCCAGAGGGCCTCGGGGAGCGCGTAGCTCATCACGCCGTGGAAGCCGGGGCGCTCCAGCGCGGCGGCGATCAGCGCACGACAGCGGACCGACTTGGACGCGACGCGGATCGGGGTACCCCCGGCGCGGCGGACCAGATCGTCCGCGTTCCGGCGGAAGGCGTCGAGATCGATCACCGCGTACGGCGCGTCGAGGCCGGCGGTCAGACGGGCATACCTGTCGAAGTCACCCATAACCGGAGTGTAGGTCACAGAATACTGAAAGGTAATACAGCTTTAGGATTCGTCGATCACTTGCTCCAGAGCGGGTACGACGGTGTGCGCCCAGTCGGACTGTTTGTCTGGTTGGGCGGAGGTGGTTGCGAGTAGGGCGACTGTGGAGCCGTGGACCACCGAGAGATCTACGTACGACTCGGCTGCGGCGTAAGTGCGAACTGCCGCAGTTGCTGTGGCGGTGGTCCAGAGCTGTTTGACAGACAGGTCGCCGCCCGCGCCGCATGCCTTCATGCGGGCCTGGTATCCGGCGTAGTAGCTCGTCGCCCGCCCGGAGTCTTTGAAGCGGAGCAGGAGGGCGGTGGCGGGCTGGTTGTCGGCTGTCCGGTAGCTGCCGGTCAGGGCGTACGCCGGGATGGGGAGGGCGCCGGTGACGGGCTTGCCTGCACAGCCGGAGGGCAGGGCTTCATAGGAGGCCTGGTGGGGATCGCGGCGGCGGGTCCAGGTGTTGTTGCCGATGAATCCGGCCTCGGCGCCGCCTGGGTCGGTGTAGGTCTTCCAGCCGAGGCCGAGCTTGTCGGGAGTCGGCAGGTTGTGGGCCGTGAGCGGTCCGGCGTTGGCGGGTGGTGGCGCGGTCGCCTGCTCCGGCACCTCCGGTGGGACGGCCGCATCCGTGGGTTTGGCGGTGCTCATGGTGGCGGGCGGCACCGGCACAGTGCCGCCGACGGTGCTCGGGATGACTGGCGTGGCGGATTGCTGGACGACACCCGGTGCGGGCTGCTGGGCAGCCGAGTTCGAGGTGCAGCCCGCGAGTACGACCGCCAGCATTCCAGCGACACCGACGTATCCGCGCCAGCCGCTCAGGACACGGTCGACGCGTCTCACTTCGGCTCGAAGTGCTGGTAGTCGGGCTTGGCCCAGCCGGCTCCCCAGAAGTAGCCCTGGCCGATCAATGCCTTCGTGGCGACGCTGCTCGCGAACAGCATGCCGGGACGCGCCGGCGTACGCGTGCGGTACGTCAGCCCGTTCGACGGGTACCAGACGCCGTTCGCGGCCAGGTACGGGTTCTCCACGGTGTTGATGTCGATCGCCCACCCGTACGAGTGCGGCGACAGGGAGTACGGATCACCGGTCACCCGCCGGCAGTTGAACGCCGAGGTGTTGTCGGCCGTCATCGACTTCACGTCACTTCCGCCGAACACGTCCACCCGTCGCATCTGCCGGATCGGGAACTTCGACGCGAACGTCGTGGTCCAGACCGTGATCATCTTCGCCACCGCGGCGTCCCGCAGGATCAGCTCGCCGCGGTGTACGTGGCCGTCGAAACCCCAGTAGTTCAGCTGCAGCAGCCGCAGCGACGCCGGCGCGACCGGACAGCCGGCCCGGTACGTGTTCGGCACCATCGCGGCGGAGACGGCGTACACCTTGGGGTTCAGCGCGGCTTTGATGACGATCGTGGCGAGGCCGGAGTACTCCATCGCTGCCTGGCTGACGTACCTGGTGACGACACGCACGGTCCGGGTGGCCGGCAGGTCATCGGGGAGCCGGAGCCGGAAGTTGCCCTTGGCATCCATGACCCCGATGTTGAGCAGCTGCCACTTGCCGCTGCCGAGATAGCTCTGCAGAGCCAACTCCTTGCCCGGCTCGGCCGGCACCATCCGGCCGGTCACCGAGACGCCGGTAAGCGTGGCGTACCAGGCTGCCGGGGTGTTGATCAGGATCTTCCGGTCCTGGATCGGCACGGTCCGGTACGCCGAGATCGCGAGCGCCGTCTCCGCCTTCACACCGATCATCGTGCGGAACGCCCAGGTCCCGGTGGACGCCGAGATGTAGCTGAACCTGTACGCGCCGCCTGTCGTGGTGCGGGTCGACGCACGCAGTACCCAGGCGCCCGGGACGCGCTGCCACAGGGTGATGTACGACCCGGTGATCGGCTGGCTGATCTTGCCGGTGAAGACCGTCGGCTTGTCCTCCCAGGACGCGGCCGGCTGATCCAGCGTGATCGACCAGGCCGGGGTGGGAGTCGCTGCAGGCGTGGGAGTGGCGGCAGGTGTGGGAGTCGCAGCGGGCGTGGGAGTAGTAGCCGCGGGCGTTACCGCCGGCCTGGGCGTGGGCGACGGGGTTGCGGGCGTCTCGGTTGGCGTGACACTGGGCGACGGGGAGTCGTCCGCGTACGCGACACCCACCGGCCCCAGACCCAGCAGCACCGCAACAGCCACCCCAACGAAGCGTCTCATCCGCCTCACCCTCCCCTCGACAAGTCCTACCCCCTATAAGAGGCGGCCACACCGGGAGACGTCACAGGGGAGCGCGGACTTCGTTTACTCCTGCAGTCGCTTCACCGCTGAGTCGATGCGCTCGTCGGTCCCGGTGAGCGCGACGCGGACGTGTCGCTCGCCGGCGGCGCCATAGAACGCGCCAGGAGCGACCAGGATGCCCCGGTCCGCCAACGCCCCGACCGAGCCGTACGCGTCGTACGACGGGTGCGACGCCCACAGGTAGAGCCCGCCGTTGGACAGCGTGATCTCCCAGCCCGCATCAGTTAGAGCGTCGCGCAGTACGGCACGCCGACGGAGGTAGCGAGCACGCTGCTCCTCCACGTGTACGTCGTCCGCGAACGCGGCAGCCATCGCAGCCTGGATCGGCGACGGCACCATCAGCCCGGCGTGCTTGCGTACGACAAGCAGCTCGGTCACCACGGTCGGGTCACCGGCCACGAAGCCACCGCGGTACCCGGCCAGGTTGGACCGCTTCGACAGCGAGTGCACCGCGAGCAGGTTGTCGAAGCTGCCGCCAGACACGTCCGGGTGCAGCACAGACACCGGCTTCTCGTCCCAGCCGAACTCGGTGTAGCACTCGTCGCTGACCAGCAGTACCTCGTTCGCCCGCGCCCACTCGACCGCACGGCGCAGATCGTCCGCGGAGGTGATCTCACCGGACGGATTGCGCGGCGAGTTGAGGTACGCGACCCGCACCGGGCCGTCGTACGTCGTGGGGTCCGCCACCGGCACGCTGGTCGCGCGGGCGAGTGCAGCGCCCGCCTCGTACGTCGGGTAGGCCAGGTCCGGGATGAGGACCGTGTCGCCCGCGCCGATGCCCAGCAGCGTCGGCAGCATCATGATCAGCTCTTTCGTGCCGATCACGGGCAGTACGCCGCTCTGCGGGTCCACTCCGGTCACGTCGAGACGCCGGGCCATCCAGTCCACAGCCGCCTGCCGCGATGCCGACGTACCAAGGGTCGTCGGGTACGACGGGGCGTCCGCGGCGTCGGCGAGCGCCTTCTTCACCAGCTCGGGCACCGGGTCCACCGGACTGCCGATGGACAGGTCGACGATGCCGTCGGGATGCTCGGCCGCCTTCTGCTTGTAAGGGGCGAGCTTGTCCCATGGGAAGTCTGGCAACCGACTGGAGGTCTCGAAGATCACGGGCCCATTCTCCCCCGCCTGCCGATCGCGCCGCCTCCGCCTGCCCGCTCCGCGAGAACCTGACGCCTTCTGACGCCTGCGCGCCGCCCGTACTCTGCTGGGATGACGTACGACGTGGCGGTGGTGGGGGCCGGTGCGATGGGGTCGGCGGCGGCTCGTGCGCTGGCGGCTGCGGGGCGCGAGGTCGTCGTACTGGAGCAGTTCACGCTCGGGCACGAGCGGGGTGGCTCGCACGGCGCGACCCGGTTGTTCCGGCCGGCTGCGGATGACGCCGAGGCGGCCGAGCTGACCGAGCGGGCGCGGCCGTTGTGGCGCGAACTGGAGGCCGACTCGGGCGAGACGCTGCTCGAGGAGACCGGTGGGATCGACCACGGCACGAGTCCCGAGTCGGTCGACACGTTCCGGTTGTTGCACGCGGCAACCGGGTCGGTGCTCGCCGCGGAGGAGGCTGCGGAGCGGTGGCCCGGGTTCCGGTTCGAGAGTCCGGTGCTCTACCAGCCAGGATCAGGTCGGCTGTACGCCGATCGCGCGGTGCACGCGTTGCAGACGGTGGCTGCTCGGCTGGGCGCGGAGCTCCGCGTGCAGTCGCCAGTACGCGCGCTACGGATCCACGACGCCCTGGTGGAGCTCGACGTACCCGGTGGGGCTGTGCGGGCGCGGCAGGTCGTGGTGACCGCTGGGCCGTGGACTCCGAAGTTGCTGAGCGGTCTGGTGCCGTTGCCGCCGTTCAGAGTGACGCAGGAGCAGCCGCGGTTCTTTGCACCGATCTCCGAGAACATGGAGTGGCCGAGCTTCGTGCACTGGGGTCCGGACAGCTATGGCCTCTACGAGCCCGGGTCCGGAGTGAAGGTGGGCCTGCACGCGAGCGGACCGGAGGTCGACCCCGATACGCGTGACTTCCGGCCGGAGCCGGAGCGGGACTCGGCACTGCTGGAGTACGTCGAGCAGTGGTACCCCGGGCTGGATCCTTCCCGGTCCACTCCGATCAGTTGCCTCTACGACAACACGCCTTCGGCCACCTTCGTGATCGACCGGGCCGGACCGATCACCGTGGCCGCGGGGTTCTCGGGCCAGGGCTTCAAGTTCGTGCCGCTGGTGGGCGCGTTCGTCCGTGACCTGGTCACGGGTGGGCCGGACACTCCGGCCCACTTCCATTTCCAGCGATAGAGCCATTTCCAGCGATAGAGCCGTTTCCAGCGATAGATCTGCTCCAGAGACAGGGCCGGTTTCAGAGATAGAGGCCGGTCTGGCCGTCTTCGAGACGGCCGGCCGCGACCGCGTGCAGGTCGCGCTCGCGCAGCAGGATGTAGTCGTCGCCGCGCACCTCCACCTCGGCCCGGTCCTCCGGGTCGAAGAGAACGCGGTCGTCGACCTCCACCGTCCGCACGTTCGCCCCGACGGCCACCACTTTCGCCCAGGCGAGCCGGCGGCCCATCTGCGCGGTGGCAGGGATCAAGATGCCGGCCGACGACTTACGCTCGCCCTCCTGCTCGAGGGAGACCAGGACGCGGTCGTGCAGCATCCGGATCGGGAGTTTGTCGTCGGACAGCCGCTTGCGTGGAGTCACCGGCGACCCACCAGCCGGCGGATCATCAGCAGCATGCCGACGACGCCGACCACCGCGGCGGCGACCGCGGCGATCTTCTGGGTCCGCAGCCGGCCCTGCTCGTCGAAGACCTGGGACTTGGCCTGCTCGACCTGCCGCAGGGCCACGTTCTTCGGGTTCGCCCGGTCGACCAGTTCGTCGACGGTCGAGGCCAGGCGCAACCGGGTGGCGGCGATGTCCGCCTCGATCTGCTCGGCGGTCCGAGCCTTCGTGTCCGACACCTGTCGACGCTCCTTCCATCCGCGGGGCATGCCCCGATCTGCCCCTCGTCACCCACCATCCTCGCAGGTCATCCCCGCAAGTCCACGACCACCTTGATGTCGTCCGGTTCCCACACCAATGCATCCGGCCACTGCGACAGCGGCACGGTCCGGGTGATCAACCGCTGCAGCCAGGCCCGATCAGCCGCGAGCAGCACGTCGACAGCGTCCGCGTAGTGCCGTTTCCCCGCATTCACGGTCCCGACCAGTGCGGCGTTGCGCACCACCAACTGCCGGACCAGCGCGTCCAGCTCTACGTCGACAGTCGCCGGCCCGGGGTGGATCCCGGCCAGACACATCACACCGGCCGGTGGGAGCAGCGATGCGCAGTCGAACACCAGCTGCCCGGCTCCGGTCGCCTCAATCACCACATCAGGCACGACACCGAGCTCGCTCAGGTCCGTCAGGTACGTCCCACCCAGCGCCCGTACGAGCTCCGGCTTCGGCCCGTCCGAGACCCTGTCGAGCACATGTACGTCGTACCCGCGCTGCCGGGCGATGAGCGCCGCGAGCAGCCCGATCGGCCCAGCTCCGGTGACCAGCACCTGCTGCGGACCGAACCACGACCGCGCGCCAACCCGGTCCACCTGCTCCCACGCCTTGGTCAAAATGCTGGCCGGCTCCACGAGTACGCCGAGCTCCCCCAGCTCAGCAGGGATCGGCACGGCGAAGTACGGGTCGACCCGCCAGCGCTCAGCGCCGTACCCGTCCATTTCCTTGATGCCGCGCTCGGTGTACTGACCGTTGCGGCAGAAGTCCCACTCGCCGCGCGCACACGCCGGACAGGGCACCGGGTCCGGTCGGCGGACCACTCCGGCCACCAGGTCGCCGGCATCGAAGCCGGAGCCCAAAGGGGCCTCCAGCACGCGCCCGAGCGACTCGTGTCCGACGACCAGCTGGTCCGACCCCGGACGTCCGCTGCCGAACGCCCCCGACACCAGCTCGATGTCGGTCCCGCAGATACCCGTCAGCAGGCCCTCCACGAGGATCGAACCGTCGGCAACGGGAGGCTCCGAGACCTCGCCTACTGTCGCCGAGTCGGACTTGCCCGGCGTCACTGTCATGGCCCGCATGCGCTCAGGCTAACCGGGTCATGTCCACGGTCACCTCGATGGCCGTCGCGGCGCCGCCGGAATAGATGCCCTTCAGCGGAGACACATCGCCGTAGTCCCGCCCGGTCGCCACCCAGACGTGGCGGTGACCGATCGGGATGTCGTTGGTCGGATCGAATCCCCACCATTCACCTGTCCACGCCTCCACCCACGCATGACTCTCACCGACAACCGTCTCCCCCACCGACGCATCCGGTTTGGTGTGCAGGTATCCGGAGACGTAGCGGGCCGGTACGCCGACTGCCCGCAACATGGCCAAGGTCAGGTGCGCGTAGTCCTGGCACACGCCCTCACCGGCCTGCCAGGCGTCGACAGCCGACGAGTGCACACCAGTGGTGCCGCGCTGGTACTTCAGCTTGCCGTGCACCCACTTCGACACGGCCAGCACAGTCTCCTGCGGCGTACAGCCCTTGCGGAGCGAGCGTGCGACGGCAGCGAGCTCACCGTGCTTCGGGACGTAGGCGGACCACTCCAGGTAGTCGGCGTACGCGTCGAGGACGTCAGGTGACTTCAGTTGGGACCAGGTTGCGGCAACTGACGGTGTGGCCTGGTCGGTCGTCTCGACTACGGAGGCCGCGACCACCTTGAGCTCGGTGTGCGGAGTGTGCAGGTCGAAGGAGTTCACCTCTGTACCCCAGTAGTCCGTGTACTTGTACGCACGAGTCGCGGGGACCGTCTCCAGCCGCGCCACCATGAGGTTCTGCCGGTCGTCATGGCGCGGAGTCAGTCTGGCCTCGTTGTAGGACTGTGTGACAGCAGTCGCGTACCGATAGCCAGTCGTGTGCACCACCCGGAGACGCCACTGTGTTTGATTCTTTCCCCGCCCCACCGCCCCGGTCACAGGTTCACCTCCGCGTTGTTCCACTCGATCCACGGCACCGCATGGAAGTACTGACGCGACACGGCCTCGCCGACCTCACGGACCATCGTCTGCAGGTCCTGCAGTCTGCCGGTCAGATCGTCCAGCAGGTCTGTCAGCCGGAGGAACTCCAGCTCGCTCCGGGCCTTGCCCAGCAACCGCGCAGCCTCTGCACCGGCACCGATCCGCGCCGCAGGCCCGTGGTCGAGGTCGTCCAGACAGGACTCCGCCTGCTGCAAGGCATGGAACACCGACCGCGGGAACAGACGGTCCAGCAACAAGAACTGCACGACCCGCGAGGCATCCAGCGCGCCGCGGTACGTCCGCAAGTACGTGTCGTGCGCGCCGGCGGAACGCAGTACCGTCACCCAGCCTGGTGAGGTCGGCCGGTCGCCGACTCGGGACATCAGCATCCGGACGATCATGTCCACGCGCTCCACCGAGCGACCGAGCACCAGGAACCGCCAGCCGTCGTCCCGGCTCATCGTGGAGTCGGCCAGCCCGGCGAACATCGCCGCCCGGTCCTCGACGAACGTGAAGAACTCGTGCGGCCCCACTCGCCGCGCAGCCCGCTGACGCTCGGGTACGGCGTTCCACATGGCGTTGATGCACTGCCAGAGCTCGCTGGACACCACCTCGCGGGCGACGCGGGTGTTCTCGCGGGCACTGGCGATCGAGGACACGATCGACCCGGTCTCCGGCGACATGGCGACCAGCTCGGTCAGTCCCCACACGTCCAGCGTGCTGCCGTCGGGCGGAGTGATGCCGAGGACCGAGAGCAGCCTGCGGCTGGCCGTGTCCGCGTCGACGGTGGCGTCCTCGAGCAGTTGGTGCACCGACACGTCGAGGATCCGAGCGGTGTCGTCCGCACGTTCGACGTACCGGCCGATCCAGTACAGCGACTCGGCGTTGCGTGCGAGCATCGTCAGCACCTCCCCATCACTGTTGCTGCTGCTGTTGGGCGACGTTCAGTTCCGGACCACGCTCCGGCGTACTGTCCGTCCTCGGTGCGGGCGTCCCCAGACCGGGTCCGCGGAGCTCGGCGTCCTCGTCGGACGCTCTGGGCGCCAGCACCCAGGTGTCCTTGGAGCCGCCGCCCTGTGACGAGTTGACGACCAGACTGCCCTCCGGAATCGCCACTCTGGTCAGCCCGCCGGGCAGAACGAACACGTCGTCGCCGTCGTTGACAGCGAACGGCCGCAGGTCCACATGTCGCGGCTGCAGCCGTTCACCCACCTTCGTGGGCACAGTGGACAGCTGTACGACGGGCTGCGCGATCCAGCCGCGCGGATTGGCCCTGATACGACGACGCTGCGCCTGGAGCTCCTTCGGCGAGGCATCCGGTCCGAAGACGATGCCGTACCCGCCAGAGCCCTCCACCGGCTTGGTGACCAGCTCGTCGAGGCGATCCAGTACTTCGGTCTGCTCCGCGGGCAGCCAGCACCGGTACGTGTCGACGTTCGGCAGGAGTGGCGTCTCGCCCAGGTAGTACTTCAGGATCTCGGGCAGGTACGTGTAGATCAGCTTGTCGTCGCCCACACCGTTGCCCACCGCATTGGCGATCACGACGTTACCCGACCGCGCCGCATTCACCAGACCGGCGACACCGAGCGCGGAGTCCGGCAGGAACTGCACCGGGTCCAGGAACTCGTCGTCGATCCGCCGGTAGATCACATCGACCCGCTGCTCGCCTTCCGTGGTCCGCAGGTAGATGACGTTGTTGCGGGCGAACAGGTCCCGGCCCTCGACCAGCTCCACCCCCATCTGGCGCGCCAGCAGCGAGTGCTCGAAGTACGCCGAGTTGTAGACGCCCGGCGTCAGTACTACGACGTTCGGATCGGTCGCATCCGTCGGGGCCGCGGCCCGCAGCGCCCGGAGCAGATGTACTGCGTAATCCCCGACAGCGCGGACCCGGTGCTTGGCGAACAGGTCCGGGAACACCCGCGCCATCGTCCGGCGGTTCTCCATCACGTACGACACCCCGGACGGGCTGCGCAGGTTGTCCTCGAGCACGCGGAAGTCACCCTGCTCGTCGCGGACCACGTCGATGCCGGCCACGTGGATGCGGACGCCGTTCGGCGGTGCGATACCGGCTGCCTGCCGGTGGAAGTGCTCGCAGGAGGTGATCAGCCGACGCGGCAGTACGCCGTCCGCGACGATCTGCTGGTCGCCGTAGATGTCGGCGAGGAACGCCTCGAGAGCACGCACCCGCTGCACCACGCCACGCTCCAGCCGGGACCACTCCGCCGCGGTGATCACACGCGGCACCAGATCCAGCGGGAACGGCCGCTCCTCCCCCGACAGGCTGAACGTGATGCCCTGGTCCACCAGTGCCCGGTCCAGCGCCTCGGCCCGCGTAGTCAGGTCCGCGGGCTGCAGGGGCATGAGTGAGTCGTGCAGCCGTTTGTACGCCGTACGGACGCCGTCGACCGGGTCGAACATCTCGTCGTACGCCCCGGCGTGCGGGCGGCGCGGATCCAGGTAGCCGTCGAACAAGGGGCGGGAAGATGCGCGGCTCATCTGCGCATCTTGCACGTACGATTGCGGCACTTCAATCGATTCGTGGAGGGCCCTGATGTCCGATCGTCTGTCCGTCGGCGACACCGCACCCGACTTCACCCTGCCCGATGCCGACGGCAACGACGTGGCGCTGAAGGACCTGCGCGGGAAGAACGTGATCGTCTACTTCTACCCGGCCGCGATGACCCCGGGCTGCACCAAGCAGGCGTGCGACTTCCGCGACTCGCTCGACTCGCTGCAGGCCCACGGGTACGCCGTACTCGGGATCTCCCCGGACAAGCCGGCCAAGCTGGCGAAGTTCCGCGAGCGCGACGGCGTGACGTTCCCGCTGCTCAGCGACCCCGACAAGGAGGTCCTGCAGGCGTACGGCGCGTTCGGCGAGAAGACCATGTACGGCAAGAAGGTAACCGGCGTGATCCGGTCCACGTTCGTCGTCGACCCGGACGGGAAGATCGCCGTCGCGCAGTACAACGTGAAGGCCACCGGGCACGTCGCAAAGCTGCGCCGAGACCTGGGCCTGTGAATCCCCCGCTGTGAATCCACCCTGTTAAGAGGGGTGTGAAAAGGCACCCTCCCCTGGGCTGTTCCGGAGGGAAACCTTCGACCGTTTCACGGAGATGGTCCATGGAACGGTCGTTTGAGCAGACTCGTTGCTGTGATTTGGATCACACCAGGATCTCACCGGACCGCGACGGCCCCGACACGGTGGGTGAGTTTTACAGCGTTCTTGTGAAAGAGCAGTACTGCGGGGGCCACCCGCGTTCAACCACAGCTGTGTCAAGAATCGTCGCGGCCTTCGCCCTGACCTGCCGAAACCGGGTAATCTGCGCGCGCAGTCAGCCTCTGGGAGGGAGGGACCTGCCGCGATGGGAAAACATTCCTCTGCGGTGACGGGAAGTAACAACAACCGCCGTTCGGTGTACATCACCGCGGTCGGCTTATTGGTGCTTTCACTGGGAGCGGTGTTCGTGGTCCGCTCCTTCGGCTCGGAGTCGGGTGCCGACGGATTCCTCGGCGGCAACAAGGCGTGTGACGACCCGACACAGATCCAGATGGCGACCACGCCCGAGATGCAGTCCTCGCTCGAAGCCGCGGCCAAGTCGCTGGCGGCCAAGGGCGGTAAGGACGGCAACCCGTGCCTGCAGTTCACCATCACCGCGGCCCCGTCGTCCCAGATCGCCCGCGACGTCGCGCACGGCAGTGACAACCGGCCCGACCTGTGGGTACCGGACTCCTCGCTGTGGGTCGCCCAGGCCGACGACGGCCAGAGCGTCCCGACCATCGCGGTGCAGTCGATCGCGACCTCTCCGATGGTGCTCGTCGGCCGGAGGACGAACTTCGCCGACACCTCCTCGTGGCTGCGCATCATGAGCAAGACCGAGCCGGCCCTGCTCGACCCGCTGAGCACCTCGCCCGGCGCCCTCGCGCTGCTCGCCGTACAGGCGGAGCGGGCGAAGACCTCTGCGTCCGAGACCCAGATGTCGCAGGTGATCGTTCCGCTGGCGCAGCGCCTCGGTTCGATGGCCAAGCCGTACACGGACGTCGAGGCGCTGTTCGGCCGGGCGGACCAGGACGGCAGCTCGGTCATCGTCCCGGCGTCCGAGCAGAGCTTCGTGAAGTTCCAGGAAGACCACCCGGACAATCAGCTGCGAGTGATCCAGCCGGCCACCGGCACGCTGTACCTGGACTACCCGATCGTGGTGACCGCCAAGTCCGACACCGACGCGGCGTCCAACGCCGCCCAGGCGCTGGCCGGCGAGCTGCTGACCGACTCGGCCGGGCAGGCGCGTGACCAGGCCGGGTTCCGCGACACCCAACTGAGCCCGCTCAGCGGCGGCCGCGGTGTCGGCGACGTGAACCAGCTGACCAAGCCGACCAGCGAGGCGATCGACACCACGCTGCAGAACTGGACCCGGCTGTCGCTGCTGACGCACTCGCTGGCAGTCATCGACGTCTCCGGTTCGATGAACGACAAGGTCGGCACGAAGACCCGCATGCAGCTCACCATCGAGGCGGCGGCGGGCGGCCTGAGCCTGTTCCCGGACAGCGCGTCGCTCGGCCTGTGGACGTTCTCGACCAAGATCGGGGTTGACGGGGCCGACTACAAGGAGCTGGTGCCGATCGCACCGCTGTCGAAGCGGCAGCGCGGGAAGATCGTCGACCAGCTGAAGATCCAGCACCCGATCGCGAACGGCGGCACCGGGCTGTACGACACCGCGATCGCCGCGGTCCGCGCCGTACGGCGGGGATACGACCAGCGTGCGGTCAACTCGATCCTGCTGTTCACCGACGGCAAGAACGACGACCCGGGCAGCCCGACCCTGGCCCAGGCGGTCAACACCCTGCGCGGTCTGCAGGACCCCGGCCGCCCGGTCCGCATCATCGCGCTCGGTATGGGTCCCGAGGTGAACGCCGACGAGCTCAGCGCCCTGGCCCAGGCCACCGGCGGCCAGGCGTACGTCGCCCGCCAGCCCGGCGACCTGAAGAACGTCTTCATCGACGCCCTGCAGAGCCGCTGACGCAGTCGCCTCCCCTAGGATGTTCGTCTAGGGGAGGCGACCGCGCCTCTTCAGCCAGAGTGGTGGAACGGCAGACACACCGGCTTTAGGTGCCGGCGCCCCCGGGCGTGCGGGTTCAACTCCCGCCTCTGGCACATGCACCTGAACGAGTACCAGCAGGCCGCCCTCCGGACCGCCGCCCCGAAGGACAAGCCCAACGAGGTCTTCCACCTGCTCCTCGGACTGGTCGGCGAAGCAGGCGAACTCGCCGAGAAGGCGAAGAAGATCGTCCGCGACAAGGACAGCGACTTCACCCAATGGGACCCCGAAGACCTCACCAAGGAACTCGGCGACACTCTCTGGTACATCGCAGTCCTCGCCAACCACTTCGACGTACCCCTCGAACAAGTAGCCCACCTGAACCTCACCAAACTCGCCGACCGCCAGTCCCGAAACAAGCTGAGCGGCAGCGGCGACAACCGCTGACTCAGACCTGAATCTGCCCGGTGGTGCCGTTAACGGTTACCCGGGCGCCGTCGGGGATCCGTCTGGTGGCGTCCGGGACGGCTAGGACGGCGGGGATTTGGTGTTCTCTGGCGACGATGGCGGCGTGGGAGAGGACGCCGCCTTGTTCGGTGATCACGCCGGCGGCGATGGACAGGAGCGGGGTCCAGGCCGGATCGGTGAACGGGCAGACGAGGATGTCGCCCGGGCGGACGTGAGCGAAGTCGGCTGGGCCCCGGACGACCCGCGCCGGCCCGGTTGCCGTACCGCGACTGCCGGGCGTACCGCTGAAGATGTCTGAGGTGCCGCAGGCGGTGCCCAGAGTGGCCGGGGTGTCGCTGGCGGGGGTGGTTGGGGAGGGCGCGGGGAGTGGGGGCTGGGCAGTGATGGGGCGGGATTGTAGGAGCCACGGGGTGTTGGCGGCGATTGCCCATTCGAGGTCTTGAGGGGCGCCTAGCGCGGCTGCAGCCTGGTGGGCGAGGGTGGCTAGGCGTACGGCGGTTGCGTCGGAGAGGGTGGGGCTGCGGCGGCGGGCGGTGGGGACCTGCTGGGTGCCGGTCAGGGTGAGGGCGGTTCGTTTGTCGGCGATCGTGCGGGTGACTCTGCCGTCGGCGACCTCGTATCGGTCGGGTGTCACCCGGCCTTCGACGATGCTCGGGCCCAGGCCCCAGCACGCCTCGATCGTCGTCGCGTCGTCACCGGTGAACATGACACCGGAGACGTCCGCGTCCACCTGCAGCTGAACGATCACGGCCATCGGCGGCGCCTCGGCGCCGTCGCGATAAGCGACCGCTCGCGGCGACCACACCGACGCACGGCAGGCACGTACGGCGTCCAGGACAGCCGCCAGCCCTCGTACGCCGAGGAAGCTGTCGTGCTGTCCCGCGGCAGAGCTGAGCGCGGTGTCCTCGTTGGCCGCCGACGACCGTACGGCGACCAACGGGTTACCCATCCGGTGAAGCCACTGCCCAAGCTCGTCCGCAACCGCGCCGTCAGGTACGACCACGCCATCCGGGACCGGGAGGCCGGCGCGGATGAGGGCGCCCAACCCGCCGGCCTTCCCGCCGTACGCGTCCACGGTCGCTTCCGCGATCGGCACCAGCACGCCTACCTCCGATCAACGGAACGTTGACAACAGAACGTTGACAACGTTCTGTTGATAATCCACTGTAGGCGGATGCGAAGCAAGCAGGATTCGGATCAAGCCCAGGCCGAGCGTCAGCGCGAGGCCCGTGAACAGCTCCTCGCCAAAGGCGCGAAGGAGCTGCCGGCTCGGCCGTGGCGGCCTGCGCCGGTTCCGTTGTCGGCGGTGGATCTGACGCAGTTCGCGGCCTGGCGGTCGGCCGAGCTGAGCGGCGACGACCTGCTCGCTGCGCTCGCGCTCCTGCCGGCCGCGCGCGCCGAGGTCGAGGAGGTCGAGTCCGGTCTGCTCTTCCTCGCGAGGAGTTCCGGCCTGACCTGGGCGGAGATGGCCGACGCGATGGGATTCAGTTCACCGCAGGCCTGTCAGCAAAGGTTCAACCGGCTCGCCGCGCGGATGGACTCATGATGCTCCTGGTGCTGCACGCCGTACGCCTGCTGGGATTCGCGGACACCCCGATCGTCGCCCGGCGTTTCAACCTCCCACCGCAAGCCGTCGAGGACACACTCGAGGACGCCGAGGCGCGGGGCTGGACAACCCGCAGTACGTTCGCCGGCACCTCCGGCTGGTCCCTGACCGAGGCCGGCCGCGCCGAAAACGAGCGCCTACTCGCGGCCGAGCTGGGCAACCCCGACGCTGTCCAGGAGGTGTACGCCGACTTCCTGCCGCTCAACGCACTTCTGCAGCAGGCCTGCACCGACTGGCAACTACGCCCGTCGCCCACCGACCCGCTCGCCGCGAACGACCACACCGACCCCGCGTGGGACGCCGGCGTCCTCCACGAACTCAAGGTCCTCGACACCGCCCTGGCCCCGATCACGGCCCGCCTCACAAGCGTCCTTCCGCGCTTCCGCGGCTACGACACCCGCTTCTCAACCGCGCTGGCCCGCGCCACCGCAGGCGACACATCCTGGGTCGACCGCTCCGACGTCGACTCCTGCCACCGGGTCTGGTTCGAACTCCACGAAGACCTACTCGCCACCCTCAAACTCCACCGCAGCAACGAGCTCTAACACCACGCCCGCGAACCGCTGAGGGGTTGACCCCTCAGCTTGTCGGTTGCCCCCTCGCATACCGACGTAACAACCGACCAACTCCGGGGTTGACCCCTCAGATGGTCAAAACCCCAGTGGACGCGCGACGGGGAAGTTCGCCGGGGCCTCGCGGAGCAGTGCTAGTTGCCTAGGGCATCCAGGTACGCCGCGCCGCGGGGGCTCAGCTCGTAGCCGACCTCGAGGCTGTGGGTCAGGCCGAGGTTCTTCAGCTTCCGGACGTCGAGCTTGAACGGCGCGGTCTCCCGCCCGACCGAGGCCGCGAGATCGGCGGCCCGGGTAGCAGGCCGGGACTGGATCAGCCGGAGCGTCTCGGTCGTCCACGCGCCGTGGTGGCTCAGCTGGTCGAACTGGTCGAGGCGAGCGCGAAGGTCGGCGAGCTCCTCAGGCGACAAAGACGTCTGCGCGGCCAACTCCTCACGCGGATCCGGCCCTTCGACCAGGTGGAAGCGGATCAGGAACGTCGGCATCGACTCGTCACCACGCAACCGCCGCCGTACATCCTTCGCGTTGCGGCGGTCGGCCAGAGCGACCTCGGCATCGGTGTCCGCGATCAGCTCCGGGTTGACCGTGCGGATGCTGTCGATCTGGATCCGGCCCGCGTTCGTGCGGTAGATCCGGCCCTCGACCACCCGCGGCTCGGCCCACCGCCGATAGGCGACGGTGATCTTCCCGTCCGCGACCCCGTCGCGATCCGATCCTGCGAACAACATGGCTAGGTCCTTTCTGGTAAACCGGCGCCGTAGCGAGGAGGTGCTCGGTGCGGTAGCTCGGCGTGCGGGGGCGAAGGTCTCGATGCGGAGCATCGTGGCCTTCGGTCCCGTGCGGCGAGGTGCCGTGCCGAGTGCCCCGCAGTAGGCGCTGGGTTACCAGACAGGGCCTAACTCCCCAACGCCTTCGCGACCAGCGGCGCCAGCGCGCGGAGCGCCTTGCCGCGGTGGCTGATCGCGTCCTTCTCCTCGATGGACAGCTCCGCCGTGGTCCGGTCGTACCCCTCGGCCTGGAACAGTACGTCGTACCCGAACCCGCCGCTGCCACGCAGCTCCCGGATGACCGACCCGCGCATCTCGCCGATCACGACCTCGTCGTCGGCATCCGGCCGGACGAAGGCCACCGCCGCCACGAACGACGCCCCGCGCCGCTCGTCCGGAACGTCCTCCAGCTGACCGAGCAGCAGCAGGTTGTTGGCGTGATTGTCCTTGGCCGGCCCGGACCAGCGCGCCGACAGTACGCCGGGCATCCCGTTCAGCGCGTCGACGCAGATGCCGCTGTCGTCCGCGATCGACGGCAGCCCGGTCGCCTTCAGCGCCGCGTGCGCCTTGAGCAGCGCGTTCCCCTCGAACGTCGGCTCGGTCTCGGCCGGCTCGTCGTACGGCGGTACGTCGCCGAGCCCGAGCACCTCGATGCCGGGCACGATCGGCGTCAGGATCCGCCGCAGTTCCTCGAGCTTCTTCTTGTTGTTCGACGCCAGCAGGACTGTACTCATCCACGTCCTCGCTTCGCTCCGGGCGCGGATGAGGCACGAAGGACGCTGTGCTCGACGATGAACTCGCTCCGCTCGTTCATGCCAGCGCCTCCTGCTGCAGCTTGGCCAGGTCCGCGCAGCCCGCGACGCCCAGTGCGAGCAGGCTGTCCAGCTCGGCGCGGTCGAACGGCGCACCCTCGGCCGTGCCCTGCACCTCGATGAACTTGCCTTCGCCGGTGACCACCAGGTTCATGTCGGTCTCGGCCCGGACGTCCTCCTCGTAGCAGAGGTCCAGCATCGGGGCACCGTCGACGATCCCGACCGACACCGCCGACACCGTCCCGGTCAGCGGCTCGCTCTTCAGCAGCTTCTTCTCGCGCAGGAACGACACCGCGTCCGCCAGTGCGACGTACGCGCCGGTGATCGCGGCAGTGCGCGTCCCGCCGTCGGCCTGCAGTACGTCGCAGTCCAGCAGGATCGTGTTCTCGCCGAGCGCCTTGTAGTCGATCACGGCCCGCAGCGAGCGCCCGATCAGCCTGGAGATCTCGTGCGTGCGGCCGCCGATCCTGCCCTTCACGGACTCACGGTCCGAGCGCGTGTTGGTCGCCCGCGGCAGCATCGCGTACTCCGCGCTGACCCAGCCGAGCCCCGATCCCTTCCGCCAGCGCGGCACGCCCTCGGTCACACTCGCCGCGCACAGCACCCGGGTCCGCCCGAACTCGACCAGCACCGAGCCCTCGGCATGGTCGAGCCAGTTCCTGGTGATCGTCACCGGGCGGAGCTGGTCAGCGTTACGTCCATCGATACGGGCCATGAATCAGACCCTATGCCTCCAGGTGCTGGACCTCCGCATTGGACGAAGGCGGAAGCACCACGGCCGCCGGCGGCAGGTCGAGTGACGACGGTGGGAGGACGAGCGACGGGCGGCTCGGTGGCCGGACCTGGGTGACCGCCATTCTGGCCGCCCACGGCAGCAGGTCGTTGGCCCGGCGCCCCACCCACGGCACGCCTTCACGCACCAGCCACATCGCGTCCGCCCAGCGACTCGGCGGCCGGTATGCACAGTCCAGCTCCGGGCGTACGTCGATCGGCATCCCGCGGACCGCCAATTCGTCGGCGAACGCGCGGGCGAGCTTGCGGTGCCCGCGCTCCCCCGGATGCAGCCGGTCGATGCTCCAGAAGTCCCGCCGGTACACCTCGGGGTAGTCGGCCATGTCCAGCCGGATCCCGCCGTAGCGCGCGTGCAGATCGTCGAACACGACGTTGACCTGCTCGATCCGGTGCCACAGCGGCCGCCGCAGCCATTTCGGCAGGCCGAACACCTTGCCGTGGTCGTGGAACCGGACCGTCAGCAACAGCGCGCCGCGGGCTGTCAGCTCGTCCGCGATCTGGTGCAGGTGGTCGCGGATCCGGCCGGCGTCGAACGTGGAGCGCAGGGTGTCGTTCACCCCGGCGATCAAGGAGGCGATGTCGATCCGGCCGTCGGCCACGGACATCGCCTCGGGCAGTTGCTCGGTCGCGACGATCGGCACGGTGGCGCCGCTGGTCGCGAAGTTGGAGAACGTCACACGGTGGGAGCTGGCCAGGGAGTCGGCGAGCAGCGAGGCCCAGCCCCGCCACCCCTCGCCCGGGCGCGCACCGGCACCGGACAGGTCGGTTGTACTGCTGCCGTTCATCGGGTCCCCGACACCTACGGTGGTCGAGTCCCCCAGTGCCACGTAGTGGAGGCTCACATTCCGCCATGGTGGGCGCACGGAGCGAGACTGTGATGTTCGGCGGATGACGAGTGGGGCAACGTCATGGCAAAGGCAGGTGATTGAGGATCAGAACTGCTCGGAGTTAGGCTTCTGGAAACAACTATGTGCAGGAGTTGGCTGGTATGAGTGATCTTCGGTTTGGCGTGGTGGGACTCGGGGCCCGGAGTCGGATCGCGCAGTACGCGCACCGCCCCGGCGAGGGGTCGGAGGTCGTGGCCGTTGCCGACCCGTCCGCGCCCCAGCGGGACGCAGCCCTGGAGTTGTACCCGCAGGCATCGGCGTACGCCGACCACAACGAACTGCTGGAGCAGAAGCTCGACGGTGTCTTCCTGACAACGCCGGACGACCTGCACGAGGGGCCGGCGATCGACTTCCTCCGGGCCGGGGTCAACGTCTTCGTGGAGAAGCCGCTGGCGATCACCACCGAAGGGTGCGACCGCGTGCTGCAGGCGGCGTACGACACCGGCGCGCGGCTGTACGTCGGCCACAACATGCGCCACATGTCCGTCGTCCTGACGATGCGCAAGCTGATCCAGGACGGCGCGATCGGCGACGTGAAGGCGATCTGGTGCCGGCACTTCGTCGGCCACGGCGGTGACTTCTACTTCAAGGACTGGCACGCGGACCGTCGCCGTACCACCGGACTGCTGCTGCAGAAGGGTGCCCACGACATCGACGTGATGCACTGGCTGGCCGGCGGCTACACGACGCGCGTGAACGCGATGGGCGCGCTGACGCTGTACGGCGGGATCACGGACCGGCAGGATCGCTCGGACCAGCGGTTCAAGGAGTTCGTGAGCGAGAAGAACTGGCCGCCGCTGGAGCAGAAGGGCCTGGCTCCGGTGATGGACGTCGAGGACATCTCGCAGGTGAACCTGCTGCTCGACAACGGCGTGCTGATGAACTACGAGCAGTGCCACTACACGCCGGACTACTGGCGCAACTACACCGTCATCGGCACGCACGGCCGGCTCGAGAACTTCGGTGACACGGCGGGCGGTGTGGTGAAGGTCTGGAACAGCCGTCGGTCGGGGTACCGCGAGGATGCCGACCAGGTCGTGGAGATCGCCGGCGAGACCGAGCACCACGGCGGCGCCGACCCGCACCTGGTCGCGGAGTTCGTGAACTTCGTCCGCGACGGCGGCGCGACGCTCACCTCCCCGGTCGCCGCCCGTGCCGCGGTCGCCGCCGGTTACGCCGCGACCCAGTCGCTGCGCGCGGACGGCGTACCGCAGGACATCCCGCCGCTCGACCCGGCCCTGGTCGCGTATTTCGACAACGGCCAGGTTCGCTGAGTGCTACGATCCACGACGTGACCTGGTACGCCGCTATGCGAATGCTGAGCCCTCGATGCGGGAGGACTTCAGCGGCGTAGGCACGTGTGCTTGCAGCGAGAGGCCCCCGATGTCGGGGGCCTCTTTCGTTTCCAACCCGCTGCAAACCTCGTGGAGTCCTTGTGTACCCGATCACCTACATCACCGACTGTCATGACGGCAACGCCCGCGCCAGACTCAGCACCCGGATCGGCGCCCTGTTCGGCCAGTCGCCGACCATCGTCGCCGCCGACGGGCCCGATCCGGAGTCGTTCGCCGCACTGACCCTGCTCGACTGCCTACTCGCCACCGAGTCCCTCGGCGAGGACGGCCACCCGACGATCACCCTGCTCAACATCGCGCCGCGCGACGGTGTCTGGCCGAACGGCGTACCGTTCTGCTTCTTCTGGCACGGCAAGCATCTGGTAGCAAGCACCTTCAGCGCCCGCGCCCTCTCCTTGGTCCGCCGCGAGCTCGGCATCAGCCACGTCTACGTGACGGACATCCGCCAGGCCGTGACCGCGGCCGGCTTCGCACCGGGCGAGATCGACAAGATCGCCGGCACGCAGTTCCGCAGCCTGTGGTACCTGCCGTTGCTGGCGAAATGGGTCGCCGACGGTCGCGCCGTACCCGCCGTCGAGACCGCTGTCCCCGAGACCCGCGACGCGGACCCGGTCGTTGCCGTGGTCGACAACTTCGGCAACTGCAAACTCGACCGCGATCTCGGACTCACTCCCGGCGACGTCGTAACTGTTGCCCAGGGCAAGGACGTGACGTGCTACCCACACCTGACCGCCGTACCGCGGAACACGCCCGGCCTCATCCAGGGCAGCTCGGGCACCGGGTTCACCGAGCTGGTGATCCGCGGTGGCTCCGCGGCCGCCGCGTTCGGCCTGCGGCCGGGCGATCCGTTGTCGGTACAGGTCGCCGAGCAGGTGGCCTGACTACGGTTCGAGCCGGAGCCCGCCGAGCTGGTCGAAGGCGCGATCCAGCGTCTCGAGGTACTTCGGGAGCGGACCGTCGACCTCCAATTGCTGGTACGTCGCCAGCACAACACCGACGACCGCCCCGGCCCAGGCCCGAACGGCGATGTCGTCGGGAGCCCGGCCGGTGCGTTCTGCCGCGAGGGAGGCGAGCAGGTCGATGCCTTCGTAGAGCTGGTCGAGCATCCGCACCCGCAGTTCGGCAGCATTCATCACCAGCCGCTGGCGTTCGGACTCGAGCGCCCACTCGTCCTCGGTCAGGGTGTCGAGGCTCTGCCGGATCGACGCACGGAGGGCCTCGGTCGGACTCAGCTCAGCCGGCTGGTTGCGGAACAACTCGATCATCATCGGGTCGAGCCGGTCGAGGACGATCGTGTCCTCCTTGGTCGGGAAGTACCGGAAGAACGTCGCCGGCGAGATCTCGGCCGCGGCAGCGATCTCCTGGACGGTCGTCTCGGCGTACCCCTGGTCCCGGAACAATCGCAGGGCATGCTCCTGGATCGCCGCCCTGGTCTTGGCCTTCTTCCGTTCCCGCAGCCCGCTCATGCTCCGATTGTGACAACTTCCTGGTCGGCAACCGCGGTACGGCGTGGCAGAAACGCCAGCGCGAGCACGATCGAGGCCACCGCGAGTCCACTGCACACCCACAGCGTCACGTCCATGCCGTTGACGAACGCCGCCTGCGCCGAGCGCGTCACGCCGGGCGAACCGATCGCGATCGCGGCCGACGCGCTGTCGCGAGCCACGTCCGCAGCCGCGGGCGGCAACCCGCTGACATCGAGATGACTCCGGTACGCCGCGTTGAGCACCGTCCCGAGGATCGCCACACCGAGCGTGCCGCCGACCTGCCGTGACGCCTGGATCAGCGCGGACCCGGACCCGCTCCGCTCGATCGGCAGGGCCGCCAGCGCCAACCCGTTCATCGGCGGCAACGTGAATCCGATGCTCACCCCGACCAGGCTCACCCAGATCGCGGTGAAGCCGTAGCCGTCGCCGGCCTTCGTGAACGCTCCGATCACCAACCCGGCCAGCATCAACGAGAACCCGATCACCACGGTCACCCGCGCTCCGACCCGCTCGAGCAGCCGCTCAGCCACCTTCGCGCCGATCAGCATCCCGCCGATGATCGGCAGCAACCGCAGCCCGGCCTGGAACGCGTCCGCACCCTGCACAGCCTGGAACAACTGCGGCAGCACGAACAGCAACCCCACCAAGGCGAACGAGGCCAGCGTCGCGAGCACGGTCCCCCACGTGAATCCCGCCGACCTGAACAGCTTCAGGTCGACCAACGGATCCGCCGTACGCCGGGCCCACGCCCAGAACGCCGTCAGGAAGACCACTCCGCCCGCGATCGCACCGAGCGCCCACACCGAACCCCACCCGTGCTCTCCAGCCGCGATGAACCCGTACGTCAGCGCGACCAGCCCAGCCGCAGTGAGCAGAATCCCTGGTCCGTCGATCCGCCGCGATCGGTGGCCGGCCGTCGTCGGGATCAGCAGTGCCACTGCAACTAGTCCGATCGCAACTAGTGGCAGGTTGATCAGGAAGATCGAGCCCCAGCGGTAGTGGTCGAGCAACCAGCCGCCGAGCAGCGGGCCGAGCGGGATCCCGATCGAGTTCGCCATCAGCCAGATCGTCATCGCCCGCTGCCGCTCCTCCGGCGCGAACAGCAGGTTGAGCAACGACATCGACAGCGGGATCAGGAACGCCGATCCGACCCCGAGGGCCGCGCGAGCCGCGATCAGCTGGCCCGGCGTGGTCGCGAACGCGCAGGCCGTCGACGCCAGCCCGAAGACCACGAGCGCGCCGAGCATCAGCCGCTTCGGCCCGAACCGGTCGCCGAGCAGCCCGGCCGGGAGCAGCAGCGAGGCGAGCACGAGCGTATAGGCGTTCGCGAACCACTGGAGCTGACTCGTCGACGCCTTCAGATCGGTGGCGAGCGTCGGCAGCGCGACGTTCAGCACGGTCAGGTCCAGCCCGATCACGATCAGGCTGATGGACATCGCACCCAGCGCCCACCACCGGCGCGGGTCGAGGGTAGTAGCGGTCATGACGAGACACCTTTCTGAGATCAGCTCTAATTTGAGAGTAGATCTCAGAATTACTCGATGTCTAGCCCCGCCCAGCCGCGAGCCCGGTCAGCACGTGCTCGAGACTCCGCGCGAACAGCCGGTCGAACCGGTCGGCCGCATGCGGCGTCTCGGCCTCGATCATCATCCGGCTCAAGTGCGGGTAGACGCCGCTCCCGATGACCTGTTCGGCGTACCGTTGCGACTGCTTGGTCAGCCAGTCCGCCATCGTCGAGCCCGCCTCGCGCTCGGTCAGCTCCTCCAGCGCATGACCACGAACGAAGGTCAGCAAGGTCGCCGCCTGCGCCAGCACCTCGTCGGCATCCAGCCCCGGCACGTCGACCGCGGCGTACGTCGCCTCGAGCCAGGCGAGCGTGTTCGGGCCGAGGACGGGCCTGGTCGCGGGGAGTCGGACGAGCCAGGGATGACGCAACATGATGGCTCGCTGCGCATGGGCGACCGCCGCCAGGTCGACGCGCCAATTCCCCGTCGGAACCGGCGGCCGGCCGTCACCCATCGCACGGTCGACCATCAGGTCGAAGAGCTCATCCTTGCCGTCGACGTACCGGTAGAGCGAGGTCGTGCCGGTGCCGAGCTCGGTCGCCACGCGCCGCATCGACACCGCCGCGAGCCCTTCGGCATCAGCGACCCGGACGGCGGCCGCGGCGATCTCGTCGCGACTGTGCGCCGGCCGCGGCCCGCGGGCGGCGCGCTCCGGACGGAGCCAGATCGGTGGTCGGTCCATGGATGGGAGTTTACTGCGCACGCTGTTCGCAGTACGGTTACTGCGTACAGTGTGCCCGGGTTTGGGGAGGACGGATGTATCGCAAGGGGTCTGTGGTGTCCGCCGACGGCACGACGATCGGCTTCCGGCAGTGTGGAAGCGGGCCGGGGGTGATTGTGCTGCACGGGTCGATGCTCGCCGCGCAGGACTTCATGAAGCTGGCCGAAGCACTGGCGGACGACTTCACCATTACCGTGCCGGACCGCCGGGGACGCGGCTTGAGCGGGCCGCACGGCATCGACTACGGGATCGAGCGCGAGGTCGAGGACCTGCAGGCGATGCTCAAGGAGACCGACGCGTCGCGCGTCTTCGGACTGAGTTCAGGTGCGCTGATCGGCCTTCGTACGGCGCGCGTGACGCCGTCCATCGAGAAGCTCGCGCTCTACGAGCCGCCGCTGTCCATCAACGGCTCGGTCCCGGTCGACTGGGTGCCGCGGTACCGCCGCGAGCTCGCCGACGGCAGGATCGCGGCGGCGCTGGTGAGCGTGCTCAAGGGTCTCGAAGCGGATCGGGTGTTCCGCACGCTCCCGCGGTTCATCCTCGTCCCGCCGCTGAACCTCGTGTTCCGGTTCCAGCGCGAGGCCAAGGGTGACGACGTACCGATCCCCGACCTCGTCCCGACGATGTCCGCCGACATGCAGCTCGTCGCGCAACTCGCGGACACGACCGACGACTACGCGACGGTCGACGCGGATGTCCTCCTGCTCGGGGGATCGCGCAGTCCGGCGTACTTCGGGTGCGCGCTGGAGGCACTGACCGGTGTACTGGCCCGCTCGAAACGGGTCACGATCCCGAAGCTCGACCACTCCGGCCCTACGGACGATGGCGGCCCGTCCGAGGTCGCTCAGTCCCTACGCGACTTCTTCGCCTGACACGACGCGTCAGATGTCGAAAACGGCGTGGGGGGTGGCGATCTCGACGGGACCGGAGAAGGTACGGCGGGCGTTCTCGGCCTGGGTGACGCGGTCGTACCACGGAGGGACGTGGGTGATGACGAGCCGTTTCACGCCGGCCTTCTTGGCGTGCTCGCCGGCGTCGGCCGGGGTCAGGTGCAGGTCGGTCGGATTGTGCGGATCGTTGTCCGGCAGCGCCGCCTCGGACAGCAGTACGTCGGCGCCGCGGGCGAGGTCGATCAACGCGTCGTTCGGCCCGGTGTCGCCGGTGTAGACGAGCGACTTGTTGCCATGCTCAACGCGGATCGCGTACGCCGGAACGGGGTGCACCATCGGCGCCGTTCGGATCGTGAAGGGCCCGACGGTCTGGACTTCCTGCCAGGCATGGAAGTCCAGCTGCTCCTCCATCCCCGGATCAAGCGGCAGGTCGTAGGCGAGCGCCATCCGCTGCGCCGTCCCGGGTGGGCCGAAGACGGGGATCCGTGGGATCGGCGAGCCCGGCGCATACTTCGCCGCGACGTACAGCCCGCACAGATCCATGCAGTGGTCGGGATGCAGGTGGGACAGGCCGATCGCCCCGATCTCCGGCACGGCGAGGTGCCGCTGGAGCGAACCGAGCGCACCACTGCCGAGGTCCAGCACCAGGTTGAACCCGTCGGCAGTGACCAGATAGCTCGAGGCGGCCGAGTCCGGCCCGGGCACGGACCCGGAGCAACCGATCACGGTGAGCTTCATACCTGGAACACTACCGGCGAGTTCCGACGTTTGCAGGCAAGGCCGACGCGTCGATCCGCCTGCCACACAGGCGTTCCGCGGTTGACCGATGCCGCTGACAACATCCGGCGCCGCTCGCTGGGCGCCAAGTGCGACCCAGGTCACACTTCAGCGAACCCAGGCGAACTGGTCAACGCTGGACAGCACCGGCCCGAGGAACCGCGAGCCGATCGCCGCGAACTCGTCCGGGCTGCCGGTCGTCACGAAGCGGTGCTGCGGAGCCGGCAGATTGTCCGGGCGGAGCAGGCCCGTTTTCGTCAGCGCGCTGTAGACGTCCTTGGCGCATTCGTCGGC
This sequence comes from Kribbella pratensis, assembly GCF_004365355.1. Classification (GTDB taxonomy): domain Bacteria; phylum Actinomycetota; class Actinomycetes; order Propionibacteriales; family Kribbellaceae; genus Kribbella. The sequence continues at coordinate 249,707 of NZ_SODP01000002.1, forward strand.
GCTGCTGACCAGGGTGACGTTGTCGCCCATCACGTACGAGATCACGCCGGTGAGCAGCGGGTAGTGCGTGCAGCCGAGGATCAGCGTGTCGACGCCGGCGTCGACCATCGGATCGAGGTACTCGTGCGCGGCCTCGATCAGCTCGGGCCCCGACGTCACGCCGGCCTCGACGAACGGCACGAACTTCGGGCACGCCTGCGTGAACAGTTCGATCTGCGGCGCCGCGGCGAAACCGTCTTCATAGGCAAGCGATTGAGCTGTTGCCCTGGTGCAGATCACACCGACGCGCTGATTGCGCGTCGCGGCAACGGCTCGCCGGGCCGCGGGCAGGATCACCTCGACGACCGGTACGTCGTACCGCTCGCGGGCGTCACGCAGCATCGCGGCGCTGGCGGAGTTGCACGCGATGACGAGCATCTTCACCCCGGCCTCGACCAGGTGGTCGAGGCACTCGAGCGCGTACTCACGCACCTCGGCGATCGGCTTCGGACCGTACGGCTGGCGGGCGGTGTCGCCGAGATACAGGATCGGTTCGTGCGGCAACTGATCGAGAACCGCGCGGGCGACGGTGAGTCCCCCGAAGCCTGAATCGAAGATCCCCACCGGTGCGTCTGCCACGGGTGGAAGCTTATACAGGTCCGCGGACAGGCAGACCCGAAGGGAGCCTTACCTAACCTCACCAGAAGACACGCCGAGGTTATCCACATCTTTACGTTATGGAATTGCCTTTTCGCGTGATGCGCGCCACTCTGTAGCGATGTTTGTTCGACCGCCCCTCGTGATGCCATGAACCTGGCGCACCACTTCGCGGTGGTACTGGGCACCGCACCAACTCCACAGCCTGACCACGTGACCGCCGCAGGACAGGCGGCCAGTCAGGCCTCGGACTCGAACACGAGCACTGCCGCAGACGTGCTGACGGCCATCGGGCCGGCCGGCATGCTGCTGCTGCTCCTGATGGCGGCGTTCGCGCTGTACGTCGTCTCACTGTCCCTGCACCCGAACGCGAAATGCGGCCGCTGCAAAGGTGCTGGCCGGCACCACGGCAGCGTCTTCAGCTACGCCCAACGCCCGTGCAACAGCTGCAAGGGCCGCGGGATCCAGCCCCGACTGGGCCGCAGGCTCTTCTTCAAACAACAGTAAGGCGGCCATGACCTAACACCCTTTGGATGCCCGAGGCAACAAAAGGCATCCCCGGACCGGCGCTCCGCCCGCCGGGCCGGACCATCCGGCCTGTCAGGCCCAGAGCTGGCCTTCGAGGCGGTCCTCGGCCTCGTCGATCGTGCCCTCGTAGGCGCCGGTCGACAGGTACTTCCAGCCGCCGTCAGCGACCACGAACGCGATGTCCGCGGTCTCGCCGTCACGCACGCACTTGGCCGCCTGGCCGAGCGCGGCGTGCAAGATCGCGCCGGTCGAGATACCCGCGAAGATGCCTTCGTTGTCGAGCAGCTCGCGCACCCGGCGGACGGCGTCGCGCGGGCCGACCGAGAAGCGGGCGTCGATCAGCGTCTCGTCGTACAGCTCGGGGACGAAACCCTCGTCCAGGTTGCGCAGGCCGTAGACGAGTTCGCCGTACCGCGGCTCGGCGGCGACGATCTTCACCTCGGGCTTGTGCTCGCGGAAGAACCGGCCGGCGCCCATCAACGTGCCGGTTGTGCCGAGGCCTGCGACGAAGTGCGTCACCGACGGCAGGTCCGCGAGGATCTCGCGCGCGGTGCCGTCGTAGTGGGCCAGGGCGTTCGACGGGTTGCCGTACTGGTACAGCATCACCCAGTCCGGGTGGTCCTCGGCGACCTGCTTCGCGACCCGGACGGCCTCGTTGGATCCGCCCGCGGCCGGGGACGAGATGATCTCGACGCCCCACATCCGCAGGATCTGGCGGCGCTCCTCGGAGGTGTTCTCCGGCATCACGCAGACCATCCGGTAGCCGCGCAGTTTGGCGGCCATCGCCAGCGAGATGCCGGTGTTGCCCGACGTCGGCTCGAGGATCGTGTTGCCCGGGCGGAGCCGGCCGTCCTTCTCCGCGTCCAGCAGCATCCGCAGCGCGGCCCGGTCCTTGATCGAGCCGGTCGGGTTGTGATCCTCGAGCTTGGCCCACAGCCGGACGTCCCCCGACGGCGAGAGCTTCGGGAGGCCGACCAGCGGGGTGCCGCCGACCGAGTCGAGCAGGCTGTCGAAACGCATCGTCAGACCGTGCTCTTGGCGCCGCCGGCCACCGCCGGCAGCACGACGACCACGTCGCCGTCCTTGACCTCGGTCTTCAGGCCGCCGGTGAACCGGACGTCCTCGTCGTTCACGTAGACGTTCACGAACCGGCGCAGTTCCTCCGGCTCGCCCTCCACGATGCGCTCCTTGAGGCCCGGGTGGTTGCCGTTCACGTTGTCGATGAACTCGGCCAGGGTCGTTCCGTCGCCGTCGACCGCCTTCGCACCGCCGGTGTAGGTGCGCAGGATCGTCGGCACGCGCAGCTCGATCGCCATCTCAGTCTTCTCCTTGAAAGGTTTCTGTATAGGAACCAACCACGCGTACTTCTTCTTCCGTGACCTCGCCGTCGACGATCCGGTACGAGCGGAACTCGACCGGCCCGTCGTACGCCGGGGAGTCCGCACCGTCGCGCGTCGACACCAGCACGTAGTGCGCGCCCGGCTCCTGGGCGAGGTTGATATCGGTCCGCGACGGGTACGCCTCGGTGGCGGTGTGCGAGTGGTAGATCACCACCGGCTCCTCGTCCCGCTCGCCCATCTCCTTGTACAGCCGGAGCAGGTCCCCCGAGTCGAACTCGTAGAACGTCGGCGACATCGCCGCGTTCAGCATCGGGATAAACCGGGTAGCCCGATCCGACCCCTCCGCCCCCGCAACCACACCGCACGCCTCATCCGGATGATCCTTCCGGGCATGCGCGACGATCGCGTCGTACGTCTCCTGCTCAATGACCAGCACGACTCCACGGTAGTTGGCCGAACTGCCCCGTCCCGCCGACGCCGTCCTGCGTCCAGATACTGGATGGTTTCGGAGAGTAGCCAGTAGGTGATACTGCGTGAACATGAGGGGATTGCGGAAGTACTGGGGCTATCTGCTGTTCGTCGCTCTCATCACCACGGCCTGGACATGGAAGCTGGGTCCGGCTGTGCTGATCGTCGGATGGACGCTGGTCACGGCGTACTTCCTGTTCCAGGCGCCGGTGTATTGCGGCGCCGAGACCCGCACCGGCCAGCTGTGCCGCAACAACTCGAGCGGGATCTTGATGGGTTGCAGTTACCGCCAGCACAAGTGGCAGAAGCTGAAGCTCGCGTTCGTCCCCCGACGCTGGCGGGAGCTGAACAAAGGCCTGTGGGTCAGCGGGAGCAAGATTCTCGCGACGCTCGGTGCGATCGTCGCCATCGTCTCTGGGATCGTCAGCACGACGCTTGCGGTCGTGAACGCCTGAACTACCAGCGGTCGTGGAGCTGGGGGCGGATCAGTTCGTCGTAGGTGGCGCGGACGGCGGTCAGTTGGTCGTCGGTGAGGGGGGCGAGGGTGGCGGCGGAGATGTTGCCGGCTACCTGTTCGGGGTTGCGGGCGCCGGGGATGACGACCGAGACGCCGGGCTGGTCGAGGATCCAGCGGAGGGCGAACTGGGCCATCGTGGCACCGGCCGGGAGCCACGGCATGAGGCGCCGGACGGCTTCCAGGCCGGTTGCGAAGTCCACCCCCGAGAAGGTCTCGCCGACGTCGAAGGCCTCGCCGTGGCGGTTGTACGTGCGGTGGTCGTCGGCTGAGAACGTGGTGTGCTCGTCGTACTTGCCGGAGAGCAGACCGCTCGCCAGCGGAACGCGGGCGATGATGCCGACGCCGGCCGCCTGCGCGGCGGGGAGCACCTCGTCGAGCGGCTTCAGGCGGAACGCATTGAGGATGATCTGCACCGACGCGACGTTCGGCCGCGCGATCGCAGTGAGGGCCTCGGCGCAGGTCTCGACGCTCACGCCGTACGCCGCGATGCGGCCCTCCTCGACCATCGAGTCGAGCGCGTCGAACACCTCGTCGTTCGAGTACACCGGCGTCGGCGGGCAGTGCAGCTGGACCAGGTCGATCGTGTCCACGCCGAGGTTCTGGCGGGAGCGGTCGTTCCACGCCCGGAAGTTGTCGAGGGTGTAGTTCTCGGGGACCTGCTCGACCCGGCGGCCCATCTTCGTCGCGACGGTCAGCCCATCGTGGGACTTCAGCACCTGCCCGACGAGGCGCTCGCTGCGCCCGTCGCCGTACACGTCGGCGGTGTCGATGAATGTGACGCCGCCCTCGATGGCCGCCTGCAGTACGCCGAGCGCGTCGCTCTCGTCCACCGCGCCCCAGTCCGCGCCCAACTGCCACGCACCGAGCCCGACCACGCCCACGTCCCGGCCGGTCCGTCCAAGCCTCCGCGTCTCCATGGACAGCAGACTAATCTCCCGCTGCCGAACACCAGCCACTGACCAAGTCCATCAGGCCGGCCCCAGCCTGGACGGGTTGAGCGTGAACCCAGGCACGCGGCGATGGTTGGTCAGTGATGCGCGTCCGCCTTCTCGACGCGCACACTCAGTTCTCGACCCTCGGCAACCTCGAGGTCGTCGGCCAGCGCCTCACCGGCGATCAGCTCGCGGTGCGTCTCCACGGCCGCGACCACCGCGGGTTCGGCAGTCACCGACACGCGGATGCGGTCGGTGACCTCGAGCCCCGCGTCCCGCCGAGCCTGCTGGATCGCGCGTACGACGTCCCGCGCGACCCCCTCCGCTTCCAGATCTGGCGTGACCGTCGTGTCCAGTACGACGAACCCGCCGCCCGGCAGCAGCGCACTCGCCTCGTGCCCGTCGGCGAGCGTGGTCTCCAGCGTGTACTCGCCGTCCTGCAATTCGATGCCGCCAGCAACTACTACACCCTCGGCGGAAACCGACCAGTCCCCGCTCTTCGATGCCTTGATCACCTGCTGTACGTCGCGACCGAGCCGCGGGCCGGCTGCCCGCGCATTCACCGTCAACCGTTGCGACACCGGCGCGTCGACCGCGTCGGCCGAGGTCAGCACGACGTCGCGAACGTTCACCTCGGCCGCGATCAGCGGCACCAGGTCGGCCAGATCGGCAGCACTGGCCACCGTCAATGTCAGCAACGGCTGCCGAGCCCGGATCCCGCTCGACTTCCGGATCGACGAGGCCACCGAACACACCTCACGGGCGCGCTCCATCCGCTCGACCAGCTCAGGATCGTCGGGGAGTTCGGCGTACGACGGCCAGTCGGTCAGATGCACCGACCGTTCCCCGGTCAGCCCGCGCCAGATGTTCTCGGTTACCAGGGGCAGGAGCGGTGCCGCCGTACGGCACAGGACCTCGAGGGCGGTGTAGAGCGTGTTGATCGCGTCCTGTGAGCCGGACCAGAAGCGGTCCCGGGAGCGGCGGATGTACCAGTTGGTGAGAACCTCGGTGTAGCCCTGGACTGCGTCACAGGCCGACGCGATGTCATAGCGGTCGAGATGGGTCTGGACGTCGACGACGAGCGTGCGGAGGCCGGCGAGGAGGTAGCGGTCCAGGACGTGCGGCGACGTGGTCGACCAGGTGCCGGACACGCCGGCGGCGTTGGCGTAGAGCGTGAGGAAGGACCAGGCGTTCCACAACGGGATCAGGGTTTGGCGGACGCCGTCGCGGATGGCCTGTTCTGTGACGACAAGGTTGCCGCCGCGCAGGATCGGGCTGGACATCAGGAACCAGCGCATCGCGTCCGCGCCGTCGCGGTCGAAGACCTCGGTGACGTCCGGGTAGTTCCGCAGCGACTTGCTCATCTTCTGCCCGTCGTTGCCGAGCACGATCCCGTGACTCAGGCAGGACCGGAATGCCGGCCGGTCGAACAACGCCGTCGCCAACACGTGCATCGTGTAGAACCAGCCGCGCGTCTGCCCGATGTACTCGACGATGAAGTCGCCTGGGAAGTGATTCTCGAACCACTCGGTGTTCTCGAACGGGTAGTGCACCTGCGCGAAGCTCATCGACCCCGAGTCGAACCACACGTCCAGCACATCCGGCACCCGCCGCATCGTCGACCGCCCGGTCGGGTCGTCCGGGTTCGGCCGGGTCAGCTCGTCGACGTACGGTCGATGCAGATCGCGGACCTCCACCCCGAAGTCCCGCTCCAGCTCCTCGATCGAGCCGTAGACGTCGATCCGCGGGTACGCCGGATCGTCCGATCGCCAGACCGGGATCGGTGAGCCCCAGAACCGGTTCCGGCTGATCGACCAGTCGCGCGCGTTCGACAGCCACTTGCCGAACTGCCCGTGCTTGACGTGCTCCGGCACCCAGGTGATCTGCTCGTTCAGCTCGACCATCCGGTCGCGGATCCGGGTCACCTCGACGAACCAGCTCGAGACCGCCTTGTAGATCAGCGGGTTTCGGCACCGCCAGCAGTGCGGGTAGCTGTGCACGATGCTGTCCTCGCGCACCAGCGCCCCGGCGGCGCGCAGGTCGCGGATGATCGGCCGGTTCGCCTCGAAGACGTGCAGGCCTTGGTACGGCGGAACGACGGCGGTGAAATGTGCCGCGTCGTCGACGGTCAGCACGGTGGGGATCCCGACGGCGTCGCAGGCCAGCTGGTCCTCCTCGCCGTACGCCGGTGCCATGTGCACGACGCCCGTACCGTCGTCGGTCGTGACGTGGTCGGCCGCGATCACCTGGAAGGCGTTGTCGGTCCCGGCGAGGAAGTCGAACAGCGGGGTGTAGTGAAGGCCGATCAGGTCCGTGCCCTTCAGGCGCCGGACGACGTCGGTGTACCCATAGGCAGCCAATCGAGCCTCGGCCAGAATCGTCTCCCGGCCGTCCACCAGAACAACCGCGTAGTCGACGTCCGGCCCCACCGCCATCGCCAGATTGCTGGGCAGCGTCCAAGGCGTCGTCGTCCAGGCCAGCAACCGCTCGCCCGTCTCGAGCTCGACGGCGACCGTGACCGACGGGTCCTGGCGCGGTTGGTAGACGTCGTCGTCCATCCGCAGTTCGTGGTTGGACAGCGGCGTCTCGTCGTTCCAGCAGTACGGGAGGACGCGCAGCCCTTCGTACACCAGGCCTTTGTCGTAGAGCGTCTTGAACGCCCAGATCACCGACTCCATGTAGTCGGGGTTGAGCGTCTTGTAATCATGCTCGAAGTCGACCCATCGCGCCTGGCGGGTCACATACGTACGCCACTCGTCCGTGTACTTCAGCACCGACGCCCGACAGGCGTCGTTGAACTTCGCGATCCCCAGCTGCAGGATCTCCGCCTTGGTCTTCAGCCCGAGCACCCGCTGGGCCTCCAGCTCGGCCGGCAGCCCGTGCGTGTCCCACCCGAAGCGCCGCTCGACCCGGTGCCCGCGCATCGTCTGGTACCGCGGTACGACGTCCTTCACGTACCCGGTCAGCAGGTGCCCGTAGTGCGGCAACCCGTTGGCGAACGGCGGCCCGTCGTAAAAGACGAACTCGTCCTCACCTTTCAACGACGCGCGGAAAGTCCCATCACCCTCCCAGAACTCGAGCACCCCACGCTCGATCCCAGGAAAGTCCGGCGCCCCAACCCTCGGATAGCTCACCTAGCGCATGTTATGCAGCAACGCCGATTGGAGGTATCCGAGCCAGTCGTAGAGGTCGTAGGTGAGGCGGCGCGGGTCGTCGTCGGGGAGTTTCTCCCAGGTGGAGTAGTCCTCCTCGTCCTTGATGTCGAGGCGAGTGCCGATCGCCAGCCGCAAGTCGTTCAAGGCGCGGAGCCAGGAGAGCTGCTCGTCGGGCTCCAGCGCGATCTCGTCGGCGCCGGACTCCTCGAGGGCCGACAGGACCCGTTTCGCGTCGGTGACCTTGCCCTCGCGCAGACCGCGCTCGGTGAAGCGGCGGAACTCGGCCGAGGCCAGATCATCGGTCTTGTAGGCGTCCGGCAGCAGGCGCTGCAGGACGACGTCCTCCGGCGGCGAGGTCGGCCCGTCCGACTCCAGCAGCGCCGCGAGCGGGTCTGAGGATTCGGCCGAGCGCGGCGGCAGGCCGTCGTACAGGAGCTCGACCAGGTTGCGGAGCAGGTTCGCCAGGATGTCCGCCTCGTGTTCGGCAAAGCTGACGACGACGGTCTTGCGGCGCTTGCGGAACCGGGTCACGACTTCTCGCAGGTGGCCCACAGGCCGTAGGAGTGCATGGCTTCCACGTCGCGTTCCATCGCTTCCCGGTTGCCGTTCGAGACCGCGGACTTGCCTTCCTGGTGCACCTGGAGCATCAGCTTCTCCGCCTTCTGCTTGGAGTAGCCGAAGTACGTCTGGAACACGAACGTGACGTAGTCCATCAAGTTCACCGGATCGTTCCAGACGATCGTCATCCAGGGCGGGCTCAGCTGGATCGCCTCGGTGACCTCGGGGCTGTCCAACTCGCTCGGTGCGGTGCTCACCTGTCCATTCTCCCCATCATCGGTCCGAGTCTCGCAATAGGCTGCCCTTGTGACAGACACCGCGCCCTACTCGACGGCGCTCCTCACGGACCACTACGAGCTGACGATGCTGCAGGCCAGCCTGGCCGACGGCACGGCGCAACGCCGCTCGGTCTTCGAGCTGTTCGCCCGCCGCCTGCCGGACGGCCGCCGGTACGGCGTGGTGGCCGGCGTCAACCGGCTGCTCGACGCGCTCGAGCGGTTCCGTTTCGACGAGCAGACGATCGCCTTCCTGGCCGATCGCGGCGTCGTTGACCAGGCTACCCGGGACTGGCTGGCGGACTACCGGTTCACCGGCGACATCTCCGGTTACGCCGACGGCGAGATCTTCTTCCCGGGCTCCCCGGTCCTGGTGGTCGAGTCCTCGTTCGCGGAGGCAGTGCTCCTGGAAACCGTTTTCCTGTCGATTCTGAACCACGACTCGGCGGTCGCCTCGGCGGCGTCGCGGATGACCTGGTGGGCCGGCGGCCGGCCCTGTATCGAGATGGGCTCGCGGCGTACCCACGAAGAGGCGGCGGTTGCGTCGGCGCTGGCGGCGTACATCGCAGGCTTCACCGCGACCTCGAACCTGGAGGCGGCCCGCCGGTACGGCATCCCCAGCACCGGTACGGCGGCGCACTCGTTCACGCTGCTGCACGACCGCGAGCGGGACGCGTTCCGGTCCCAGGTCGACGCGCTCGGCAAGGGCACCACGCTGCTGGTCGACACGTACGACGTCGCGGAGGCGGTCCGGACCGCGATCGAGCTGACCGGACCCGACCTGGGCGCGGTCCGGCTGGACTCGGGCGACCTGCCCTCGCTGGCCGGTCAGGTCCGCGAGCTGCTCGACTCGCTCGGCGCGACCAAGACCCGGATCATCGTGACCAGCGACCTGGACGAGTTCCAGATCGCCGCGCTCGCCCCGGCGCCCGTCGACGGGTACGGCGTGGGTACGTCGCTGGTCACCGGCTCGGGGTACCCGACCTGTGGGTTCGTGTACAAGCTGGTCGCGCGCGAGGACGAGAGCGGCGCGCTGGTCCCGGTCGCGAAGAAGAGCCCGGACAAGATCTCGATCGGCGGCCGGAAATGGGCGCTGCGGCGCCGGTCGGCGGCCGGGGTCGCGGAGATCGAGCTCATCGGGGTCGGCGAGCAGCCGGTCGACGACGGCGACGACCGCGTGCTGCTGAAACCGCTGGTCGAGGCCGGGAAGATCATCGGCCGGACCACGCCGGCGGAGTCCCAGGCGTTCCATCAGAAGGTCCGCGACGAGCTCCCCCGCTCGGCCAGCCAGCTGAGCCGCGGCGAGCCGGCCATCCCGACCGAGTACGAAGGCGACTACGACGCCCGCAACCCCTTCCATCCCCGGAGCCATACATGAGCGCGGAGATCGCCAAGGACGAGTGGCCGCCCGAGGCCCCCGCCTCGGTGACCGACGTGCTGGTCGCCCTGCGGTTCGCCGACCGCGCCGCCCGGAAGGCCGTCGGCGCCGAGTTGGCCGGCACCGGACTCCACACCGGCCAGGAGCTCGTCCTGGCCAAGCTCCTGCACCACGGCTCGCTCCCGGTCGCGAAGCTCGCGAAGGTCCTGGACGTCGAGGTTCCGACCGCGACCAAAACCACCCAACGGATGGAGGCCGCCGGCCTCGTCCGCCGCGTGAAGAGCAGCACCGACGCCCGGCAGGTCGGGATCGAACTCACCGACCGCGGCGTCGAGCTCGCCCACACCGTCCAGGAGATCTACGACCGCGCAGGTCGCCGGGCGCTGGCGCACCTCACCCCCGAGGACCGCCGCATCCTCCGCAACCTCCTGTGGACCATCGGCTCGACCCTCGAGGACGTGACCCAGCTCTAGCCCCGGGGCAGGAATGTGTCGAGGTAGTCGTTGCGGAACTTGCCGGCCGGGTCGTACTTCGCCGCCAGCTCGATGAAATCCTTCACCTTCGGGTAGCGCTCGGCCAGCGTCGCGGCATCGGCGGCGAAGACCTTGCCCCAGTGCGGTCGTACGTCGAGGAAGGCAAGCCCTTCCTCGATCGCAGCCACGACCGGACGGACCGCGGCCTCGTCCTGGATCCAGGTGAAATGCAGGGCGACGGTGTCACGGCCCTGGCTCGGGCTCAGCCACAGTTCGTCGGCGGCGATCGTCCGTACCTCGGACACCTGGATCACCGGCGCGAACTGGTTGCCCAAGGCCCGCAGTACCTCGAACGCCTCGGCCGCCCGCTCGCGCGGTACGAAGTACTCCGACTGCAGCTCGTCGCCGTTGCTCGGGGTGAACTCGAGCCGGAAGTGCGGGAGCCGCTCGTTCCACGGACCCGGTACGCCGCCCTGCTGGGTCGCGTAGTCGGCCGGCATCACCTTGATCGGGTGTCGCGGCCCGTCCGCGAGACGGGCGCCCAGCCACTCGGGCGCCGGCTCGCCGAGATCACGCGACTTCCGCCAGACCATCACATCCGGGTCGACCCAGTCGGTGAACGCGCTGACGCTGTATGCACTCCCCATCACCTCGGCGAAGTCCGACCCGAGTCGCTCCACCGGCAACCCGTCGTACACCACCTGGCTGAGCTGGTACGACGGTTGTACGTCGAGCGTCATGCTCACCGTCACGCCGAGCGCACCGAGCGAGACGATCGAGCCGGCGAAGTCCTCGTCATCACGGGTCAGCGTGACGAGCTCGCCGCGAGCGTCAACGAACGTGATCGCATTGACCGCATCGGCCAGCGGCCCGTTCCCGTCCCCGGACCCGTGCGTGCCGGTCGAGCAGGCGCCCGCCACCGAGATGTGCGGCAGCGATCCGAGATTGTGCAGCGCGAGACCCTGGGCCTGAAGGGCAGCCGTGATCTCGCCGTACCGCAGTCCGGCCGAGACGGTCACCCCGCGCTCGCCGACCTCGACGGTCGCGGGCAGATCCTGCACGCTCACCAGCGTGCCGGTGCTGTCGGCGATACGGTTGAACGAGTGCCCGGTGCCGAGCACCCGCACCTTGTCCGCCGCCGCGACCAGCTGCTGCAGTTCCTCGACGGACCGAGGCCGCTGCAGTTCACTGGCGAACCTGACGTTGCCGGCCCAGTTAGTCACGCTGCTCATGGCGTCAGCCTCGCACACGCGGACACTCACGAATCCGGCAGTTCCAGCTTCTGGTCAGGGCGCCGTGATTTCATGTGCCCGATGTACGCCTTCCTGATCGCCGCGTTCTGGTTCGTCGTCTTCGCGGTCAGCTTCTTGCGGGACCGGCGGCTGTTCAAGAACGGGATCTTCCTGGTCCTGACGCTGATATTCGCGGGGATCGGGATGATCTTCGTCGTCGACGCGTTCAACGACACCGCGGCCCGCTGGCTGGTGCTGGCGATCCTCGGCATCATCCCGCTGGCGATCGCCGTCCTCGCGGTGTTCCTGGTCGTCAACGGCATCACGATGCTGCGCCGGGAAGGCCGTCGCCTGACCAACCTGCTGTCGCTGCTCGCAGGGCTGGGCATCATCGGGTTCGTCGTGTTCAGCGTGGCGGTGCAGAAGATCGGCTGGGAGCCGCTGGCGGCGTTGCGCTCCGTGCTGATCGGGGTGCTGACCTACATCGCGTTCCTGTTCGTCTGCTTCCTGGTGTACGCGTTCGTCTACAGCCGGGTCCGCTCGTCCCGGAAGGTCGACTTCGTGGTCGTGCTCGGCGCCGGCCTGCGCGGCTCGCGGGTCCCGCCGCTGCTTGCGAGCCGGCTGGACCGCGCCAAGCAGGTGTACGACCGGGCGCTGCGCAGGGGCCGTCCGCCGATGATGATCACGTCCGGTGGGCAGGGCCCCGACGAGGACGTCCCCGAGTCGCACGCCATGGCGTCGTACCTGATCGAGCGTGGCGTCCCCGACGACCGCATCCTGCGCGAGGACCGGTCGACCAGCACGCTGGAGAACCTGACGTTCAGCCGGGCGCTGATGGTCGCACGGACGCCGAAGTACCGCTGCCTGATCGTGACGAACAACTTCCACGCGTTCCGCGCCGCGATGACGGCGCGCAGGGCGAAGGTCAACGGCCAGGTGATCGGCTCCCCCACCGCGGCGTACTACTGGCCGACGGCAACGATCCGCGAGTTCGTCGCGATTCTGGTCAGCCACCCGTACCTGAACGGCGGCATCTGCCTACTGATCGCCGCCGCGGCGATCTCGCAGCACGTCTAGCTGTCCATCCAGTTCTCCAGCTAGCGCAGCATCAGTACGGCGGCGACCACGCCGGCGAGCACGATCAGGACCCGGAGCACTGTGGCCGGGAGCCGGCGGCCGATGTGGGCGCCGACGTACCCGCCGACGATGGAGCCGGCCGCGAGCAGGCCGCTCGCGGTCAGGTCGAGGTCGGCGATGAAGACGAAGATGATGCTCGCGACCAGATTCGCCGCGAGCAGCGCGAGTGTCTTGAGACCGTTGACGATCCGCAGCTCCAGGTCGAGCCCGAGGCCGAGGACGGCCATCATCATCACTCCGGCTCCGGCGCCGAAGTAGCCGCCGTACACGCCCGTCAGCGCGGTGAACAGAATCGTTGCCGGTGACATCGATCGCCGCAGCCCGTGCGGGTGGCCGGATCGGGAGCGCAGCCAACGGGAGATCCAGGGGTGGACCCCGACGATCAGGCAGGTGAACAGGATCAGCCAAGGCGCCGCCGCCGCGAACACGCGCGACGGCAGCGCCAGCAGCAGCGCGGCGCCGCCGATCGCGCCGACGGCACAGATGACCACGACGGCAAGCGTCTGGTGGCGCGGCACCTCACGCAGCTCGCGCCGGTACCCGAACGCGCCACTCAGTGCGCCCGGTAAGAGTCCAAGAGTGTTCGACGCGTTGGCGACGACAGGCGGGATCCCCAGCGCGATGAGCACCGGAAAGCTCAGCAACGACGCGACACCGACGGTCGAGGTCAGGATGCCTGCACCGAGCCCGGCAGCAATCACTGCCAAGTGCTCCGCGCCGGTCATGCCGACCACCCAATCACACGTCAAGCGGCCGGACGGTACGGCGGTAGGCGGAGTCGAGTCAGCGGACCTTGACCTTGGCCGTCGGGCTCTTCCGGACGTTGCGGCCGTCGCTGACCTCGAGGTGGTACGACAACCCCTGGCCGCTGGTCAGACGCGAGTCGGTGACGGTCGTCACGGTCGGCGTCGTCCAGGAGTTCGACGTACGCGACCAGCTGCCGATCCGCGTGCTGCCGCGGTACAGCAGGTAGGTGAGGGTGAGGTTGTCCCGGTCGAGCACGGTCGGGAAGCTGATCGTCACCTTGTTGGCCCGGGCGCTCGCGACCTTCGGTGCGGCCGGCCGGGCGGGCGCGGCGCCGCCCGGGGCGCTGGTGAATCGCGTCAGACCTTCCTGCGGTACGCCGTTCACCTCGGTGAAATCGCCGCCCGCCCACAGGTCGTTGCCCCCGGAGGCGAATGCCAGCGGGCCGACGAGAGTCTCCCCGCCCGCATCGGTGTTCGGGAACCACGGGCCGAGCTTGCCGGTGATCGTGCTGTAGACGAGCAGATGATGCATCCCGGTCTTGTCCGGGAACCCGCCGTCGGAGCTGCAGTCGTGCGCGTGCGAGCCCTTGTACAGCCAGTTGCCGATCGCCTTGATCGCCTCGGTCGCACCCAGGCAGTTGCTCTGCCAGATCAGCTTGCCGGTCGTCGCGTCCGCGGCCAGCACCCCGTCGTAGCAGCCGATACCTGAGCCGGCGTTGGCCGCGAAGACTTTGTTTCCTTGGACTTCGAGGTCCTTCACCTGGCTGTCGCAGTCCTCGGACCTCGGCGGGATCGCCGCGATCGCGGGCATCGGGAGCACCGCGCCGGTCGTCGCGTTCAGCATCGCGAGGGCGTGATCGTTCCGGCCGCCGATCCGGGTGAAGCCACCGCCGACGAACACCCGATCGCCGTCCGTGGACACCTCGATCGCGTGGACGTCGTCGTTCGCGTCCGGGCTCCACGGCAGCAGCGTGCCGGTGCTTAGCGTGACCGCAGCGAGACGGCTGCGGGCCATCTTGTCCACCTGGCCGAACGAGCCGCCGAGGTAGACCGTCTTGTCGGTGATCTTCAGTGCCGCCACCCGGAAGTTCACCACCGGGTCCCATCCCGAGACCAGCTTGCCGGTGGCCACGTTGAACATCGCCACCCGCGACCGCGGCACCCCGTTGACGGCGGTGAAGTCACCACCGATCACGACCCAGTGGCCGTCCGGCGACGTCGCCACACTCCACACCGGCCCGTTGACCTGCGGCGCGAACCGCGTCGGTACGCCGGTGGTCCGGTTGAGCACAACGAAGTACTTCCGCGCCACGTCACTGACACCGCGGGCCTTCCCCGGCGGCCGCACCCGGGTGAAGAGGCCGCCCGCGAACACCAGGTCACCCGCGACGGCGACCGAGTTCACGCTCGCGTTCGTCTGCCACGACGACTGCTCCACCGACGACAACGCCGAGCCGAATCCCCGCGGCGCCGTATGCGCACTCGCCACGGTCGCGGCCTGCACCGCCGGGCCGGACGGGACCAGCGCCGCGGCGACCACAGCCGCGCCGGTGACAACTGCCAGGACAGCCTTCTTCATGAGCGAACCCCCCTGGGCCCGCTCCGGCGGAAGATGCCGACCCATGACTCGGTGACTATGCGCCGTCAAACGATAACTGTCCGCTCACCTTGTCGCGAAACCGGGCCGCGCGTTTCAGCTCCTGGAGCGGGCGTACTCCTCGAAGCAGGACTTGGTGTCCTCCGCGAGTTGATGGGTGGCATCGAGCAGCCAGGTGGGTGGGAGGGTCTCGACGTGGCGGCGGGCGTCGTGGAGGTGGTGTGGGATGACGCCGTGGACGTCGGCGGCGGCCCGGGCCATCGAGGTCAGGACGAGTTCGACGGCTTTCGGGCGGAGGGATTCGATCGTGATGCGTTCGACGTCCGGGGACAGGGCGCGGAGTTGCCAACCGTCGATGCGACGCATCGGATAAGGTCCGCGGACGGCGCTCAGGACGCGGCCGTACAGAAGGTCGTCCGCCTGCGCACCGATCGGCACGAAGCCCGTGGTGAGTGGACCGACGATCTTCACCTCGCGCGCAATGTCTTTGCCAACAGCAACCATCCGCGGGTGGCCGAGGGATCCGGTGCCCGCCTGGCGATGGTGCCAGGAGGCATCAGCGATCTCGACGGCCGCCCTGACCGCGCTCGGTAGCACCGACGGGTCCGCGGGCATGCCTTCGCGCAGTTTGCCGTAGTACCGATCGGCATCGGTCGCTTTGGGTACCAGCGCACGCAGGTGCTCGGCCCCCGGATCGGCCAGATCGACGGCGCGACCCGGTTCGGCAGTGGACCATCCGTCGAGGAGCAGGCGGCAGATTCGCTTCGGGCTGATCGCCACCTGCGGGGTCAGCACGGCCGAGACCGCGAGCCGGAGCAGGTCGAGGGCGGGTGGGCCCCAGACCAGCTCGTCGAGATCGTTGACGCCCCAGCGCCGTACGCCGCGATGGTCGAGCCAGGTCCCGAAATTCTGCACATGCAGGTCACCGACCTCCGGCACCTGCGGCCCGTCCAGCACGCTCGGCACCAGTTCGGCGACGCGCTCCAGCCAGAGGTAGTACGTCCCGCGCAGGAAGTGCAGCGGATCCGCCGCGAGTTCGCGATGCTTGAGCTCGAGATCCTCCGCTACGACGGGGATCCGGCCCGCGAGCCATCGTTCGTACGCCGCGGTCGCCGCCACCGGATCGGCCGTCATCCCGACACCGCCTTCGCCGAGACCAGACCCCGCCGTACGGCGATGCCGCCCGCGACGACGCCGGCCGCGATCGTCACCAGCGCACCGAGGATCAGCGCGGACGGCTCCCCCGGCTGGAGCACGTGCAACGTCGTACCGAGCGTCGCCGCCGCGACCGGGACGCCGAGCTGGGCCGACGCCAGAACGCCGAGGCTCATGGGCTGCCGAGTCAGCATCCCGGACAGATGACTGATCACGGCACCGAGGCCTAGCGCTGCGCCGAGGCCGATGAACTCCGGTTTGGTGAGGAGCTCGCGCAGGTCGAGCGACGCCCCGAGCCAGACGAAGAACACCGGCCCGAGGAACCCTTCGGTCAGCGCGAACAGCTGCCGGGCCAGCCGCCGCGGCTCACCCACGGCCGCGACCGCCAGCCCGAGGACGAATCCGGCCAGCATGATCGACACATGCGTCGCCGTCGCCAGTCTGGCGAGCGCGAACAGCACAATCAGACTGACCCGCAGTTCGATCGCGAACTGGCGGTCCTCCGACACCTTGTGCGCCCGACGCCGCACGCCGGACCGCTCCGCCCAGTTCAGCAGCACGTACGCCACCGCACCCGCAGCGATAACCGCGAGCGCGCCGAGCGCGGCCCGCCCGGCGTGCGGCGGATCGATCGCCAGCGGCAGCGCCACGATGCAGGCGGCGTCCGCGATCGCGACCTGGGGCAGCAGCTCGACCACTGGCCGCCCACCGAGTCCTAGCGAGTCGACGATCGGCAGAACCAGCGCCGCGGACGAGGAAGCCATGAGTACGGCGTACAGCGCGACGTGCCCGGTGTCGACGACCGCGTTCAGGGCGTAGGCGACACCGGTCGCGACGATGCCGGTCACCACCGCGCGGAGCAGCCCGGGCCGGATCGCCTTGCGCAGACTCTCGTCCCGGACCGGAACGTGGGTCCCGGCGACGAACATGACCAGCCCGAACCCGATCTCGGCGAGGAACGTGAACTTGTCGTCGGACGCCACGAAGTACCCGAACCCCGTCTTGCCCAGGATGACACCGGCCAGCAGCTCGCCGAGCACGACCGGGATGTGCCAACCGCGCCGCAACGCCAGCAGCGGACCGATCAGTCCGACGGCAATCACCACGGCCAGCACGGTGAAGCTCACCGCAGCTCCTTTCCCCGGAGAGCGCCATTGTGCGCCCGCACGCCTGGGATTCGGCAGACGCGGACGGGTTGCGCCGCATTTATTAGTCGGCTAAGTTTTCTGCTTAGCCGACTAACAAATACCGGAAGGACGGGTCATGGACCTGGGATTCAAGGACGCGGCGGTGCTGGTGACGGGCGGGTCGTCGGGGATCGGACGGGCGACGGCGATCGCGTACGGCGCCGAGGGGGCGCGGGTCGCGATCACTTACAACTCGCGGAAGGACGCCGCGGAGACGGTCGCGACGGAGATCGAGGACGCGGGTGGCACGGCGTACGTCGTACCGATGGATCTCGCCGCGCCCGAGACGATCGCAACAGCGGTCGCGTCCGTGGTGGAGCACTGGGGCGGGCTCGATGCGGTGGTCGCGAACGCGGTCGACTGGGGCAACGCCGAGTTCCACGACCGGCCCACGAAGGTCGAGGCCGGCCGGCCGGAGTGGTGGGTGCCGATCATGCGGGCCAACCTCGAGGGCAACTACCACCTGGTGCAGCAGGTGGCGCCGGCGTTGCGGCGGTCGTCCCACGGGCGGCTGGTGCTGATCTCCACGGATCTGGCCGAGCGTGGGTTGCCCGGATCGTGGCCGTACAGCGCGGCGAAGGCGGGGCTGCACGGGCTGGTCGCGAGTGTGCAGCACGATCTGGGTGCGGACGGCGTACTCGTGAACGTCGTCATGCCCGGAATCACCCTGGAGAACGGCGCGCACCGGGTGATCCCGCAGCCTGCGCTGGAGCAGATCGCGGCCGGGTTCAGCGCACGGCACCTGCCGGAGACGACCGAACTCGCGGACGCGATCCTGTTCCTCACCTCGCCGAGGACGAAGGCGATCCAGGGCCAGATCCTGCGCGTCACCGGCGGGACCCTGCTACCCGCGTAGCGCGCAATACAGCACGGACAGCGTCGGCACTTGTACCGTGGGCTGAGGGACTCCCCCGATGAAGGAGCGTCGCGATGGCCCGGGCACTGATCGTGGTGGATGTGCAGAACGACTTCTGCGAAGGCGGAAGCCTGGCCGTCGCCGGCGGCGCCGACGTAGCGTTCCGGATCGGCGAACTTCTCCACGAATGGCACGAGGCCGAACCCGACGACCGCCAGTACGCGTACGTCGTGGCCACCCGGGACCACCACATCGATCCCGGCGACCACTTCTCCAGGGAGCCCGACTACGTCCACTCGTGGCCGCGGCACTGCGTCGCGGGCACGGACGGGGTCAGCTTCCACCCGAATCTGGACCCGCAGCCGTTCGACGCGATCTTCGACAAGGGTGAGTATGCGGCGGCGTACTCCGGGTTCGAGGGGAAGTCGCACGAAGGCGGTCACGCCCTGGCCGACTGGCTCCGCGGCAAGGGCGTGACCGACGTCGACGTCTGCGGGATCGCGACGGATTACTGCGTCCGCGCCACTGCCTTGGACGCCCGCAAGGAAGGCTTCGACACAACCGTCCTCATCAACCTGACCGCCGGCGTCGCCCCCTCCACCACCGAACAAGCCCTGACCGACCTGCGTACAGCCGGCGTCAACGTCACCTGAGGAGTCCCCTTATCTGACCGGTGCGCCTGGGCCGAGGGGGATGCCGAGGGCCCACCATGCCAGGAACAGCAGGGTCCACGCGACGGTCATCGACACCGCCAGTGGCACGGTGTACGACGCCAGCGTGCCTACGCCGGCGTCCTTGCGGTAGCGCTGCAGGAAGCCGAGGGCCATCACGAAGTACGGGCTCATCGGGGTGATCGCAGTCGAGCCCGAGTCGGCGATGCGGAAGAGCGCCTGCGTGGTCTCGGCGGGGACGTTGAGGAGCAGCATCATCGGGACCAGGATCGGCGCCGTGAGCGACCACATCGCCGAGCCGCTCGTCACCAGGACGTTGATCACCGTGAGCAGCGCGAGGATGCCGAGGAAGATCACCACCTTCGGCGCACCGAGCTCACCCAGCCAGCGCGCCGACTCCGCCGACAGCAGGTCGCCGATGTTGCTCCAGTCGAAGTACGCGAGGAACTGCGCGATCGCGAAGAACAGCACCAGTACCGGCGCCATCTGCTTGATCCCCTCGGCCATCAGCTTCGGTACGTCGGCCGCGCGCTCGATCGCCTTCACCGCCACGCCGTACGTGATGCCGACGAGACCGAACAGCACGGCGACCACCATCGCGATCCCGTCCAGGAACGGGGAGTCGACGATGCTGCCGTCCTTGCCGCGCAACGGGGAATCGTGCGGCAGCAGGACAGCGACGATCGCCACCGCGGCGACCAGGAACACGATGCCGGCCCGGCGCAGACCCTTGCGTTCGGCAACTGATACCGACAACTGATCCGGGTCGTCGCCGGGTGCCTCCGGATCGGCGTCCAGGTCGGTGCGCTTGCTCAGCACGAGCCTCGCGACCAGTGTGATCACCAGCGCCAACAGGATCGACGACGCGATGTTGAAGAACCAGTTCGACAGCACCGACACGTGCGCGTTCGGATCGATCGTCTTCGCGGCCGCCGTAGTGATGCCGGCGAAGATCGCGTCGTTCGGGGTCGGGATCGGACTCGCGTCGTACCCGGACGCGATCGCGGTGTACGCCACCACGATGCCAAGGATCGGCGACCGCCCCACCGCACGGAACGCGAGCCCGCCCAGCGGGACCAGGATGATGTACGCCGCCGCGGACGCCACGTGCGCCATCGTGCCGGCGAACGCGACCGCAAACACCACCATCGACGTCGGCACGCGCGACACGCTGACCCGCATCAGCGCCTGCAGAAACCCGGTCCGCTCGGCGAGCGCGACGCCCATGATCACGACCACGATCGTCGCCATCGGCGGGAACTCGGCGAAGTTCGAGATCGCCGTCGAGACGGCCATCTGCAGCCCGTCACCGGACAGCAGGTTCTGTACTGCGACCTCCTTGCCGTCCTTGGGCGAGAGCACCGAGACATCCAGGGCCGACAGGATCGCGCTGACGACGGCGAGGATCGCGGACAGGATCCAGAACAGCCAGAACGGATGCGGCAATGCGTTCCCGACCCGCTCGATGACAGCCATCGCCCGGACCAGCCGGGGCAGCTCCCCGCGGTCGGTGGTTGTAGCCGTACTCATGAGAGCTTGTGCGCTTTGAAGAAGGCGCCGATCAACTCGTGCGCTTCGAAGGTCTGCGTCACGTAGCCCGGTCCGGACGTGGAGTCCGAGCCCGGCCAACTGTGCCCGCCGTCGGTGACCGCGACGTGTACGACGTCTGCCTTGCAGCCCTTGTACGTGAACTTCAGGACGTCGTCACCGAGCTGACTCGTCTTCGGATCGGGATTGCAGTGATCGCGGACCGTCCAGTCGCGGACCCAGGTCTGGATACTCGGCAGGTCCCGCTCGCCGTCACCGCTGTACGGAATCGTCGTGTCGCCGGTGCCGTGGATGTCGAGCACCGGAATCGGACGGCTCGGCGCGCAGTGCGTGCCTTCGATGTAGAACGCGCCGGAGACCGGCGCGATCGCCGCGAACCGATCGGCCATCTGGCAGGCCAGAATCCCGGTGAAGCCGGCACCGTTGGATTTGCCGGTCGCGTAGACGGCGCGGGTGTCGACGCAGTACTTCGACTCCAGGTCGTCCAGCAGGTCGGCGGTGAACTTCACGTCGTCGACACCCTTGGCGGAGTACGGCGCTCCTTGCCAGGCCTGCTTGTCCTCGTCGCCGATCACACCGTTGGGATAGGCAACGATCGCGTCAAGTTTCGACAGGTCCGAGAACGCCTCGGTCTGAGCACCGGTCTTGCCGCGACCGTGGTACACCAAAATGAGCGAGGCTGCCTTGGAGCTCCGGTAGTTGTCCGGCAGGTGCAGGCGGTAGGTGCGGGTGAGACCCCCGCTCTGGATCGTGTAGTCGCCGCTCGGGGCGGCCTGCTTGCCGCAGCCCGGTGTGGTGGACGCGGCAGATGCGGTTGCCGTGGGCAACGTGGTGGCGGCGGTCACCAGGGCCGCCGAAGCCAGCAGGGCGCCGATCCGCCGGGTGGAATACCAACCGGACAGGCTGAGGGTTTTCGGGCGTGCGAGGTTCATCAGGGTGCCTCCTCGGGCAGGCGGCCTGCAGGCGGGCAGGCTCGCGCCTGGACCTCCCTGAGCGAAGGTCCAGTGTTCGGGGTGGTGCGTCAGGCCATCAGGCTGAGAGCAACTCGTCGGCGAAGGCGGCTATCCGGTCGGCGGCGGTCTCCACCAGCAGACGGCCGTCCTCGGCGGTGGCGCGACGGGGGTCACCCAGTACGCCACGCTTGTGGTACGCGTCGAACCCGACAGACAGCCGCGGTCCGCGCGACTGCCGGGACAGCCGGGCGGTCGGGGTCAATCCATCGAGCGTGGTGGCGCCCGGCTCCAGGCGATCGGCCTGGACCAGGTCCGGGGCCAGGTACAGCATCTGCGCGGTCTCCGCCTCGCCGGCGTGACCGTGTACCTCACTGACTCCTGTGATCAGGTCCGACACCACGGACGTGACCGGGGTCCACGCGAACGTGAGCTCGCTGCGGACGTACTCCTGCGCCAGCACGGACAGGGCGGGGTTGTTCCCTCCGTGCCCGGTGATCACCAGGAACCGCCGCCAGCCGTGTTCGTGCAGGCTTGCGACGACATCCCGGAGTACTTGCATGAACGTTGCCGGGGACAACGTCATGGTGCCGGCGAACGCCATGTGGTGCGGCGAGACGCCGTACGGGACGGCCGGCGCGATCACCGCGCGACCGGCCAGCCGCTCCGCGACCCGCTCGGCCACGCCGACGGCGCGCACGGTGTCGGTGGACATCGCCATCCCGCCGCCGTGCTGCTCATGCGCCCCCACCGGGACGATCACCAGCGGAGACCGGCGTACGGCGACGAGCGCTTCGTCAGTCGTCATCTCGGCAAGCTTCATGACCACTCCGGCGCGGACTCGATGGCGCGGCGGATGTTGTCGAGATGCTCGCGGGTCAGGCGTTCGGCCTCGGCGGCGTCCTGGGCGCGGACGGCCTCGACGATCGCTTGGTGCTCTTCGTGGTCGCGCTCGCGGTTGTCGTACAGGGCGCGGATCTGCTGCTGCTCGCGCACCCGCACCTTCAGCAGGGACGCCAGAACCTCTTGTAACAAGGGGTTCCCGGACGCGGCGGCGAGCTCGACGTGGAAGTTGAGCGCGAACGCGGGACCGCCGGGCGGGATCAGCGCGTTGGTGACCGCGGCCTCCAGGCGCTCCAGGTTTTCCGGCCGGCGTGCGACGGCGGATTGTGCGGCGACGGCCGGCTCGAGCACGAGACGGGCGCTGATCAGCTGCAGGACCGAGTCCTTGGTGATCGGCGGACGGTGCGGATTCGCCAGTACGACGTTGTTGATGGTCGGACCGACGTACGTACCGGAGCCGTGCCGGAACTCGACCGCCCCGGTCGCCTCCAGCTTCCGCAGCGCCTCGCGGACCGTCGGCGTGGTGATCGCGAACCGCTTCGCCAGCTCCCGCGCGGACGGAATCGCATCCCCCGGCCCCAACCCGCCGTCCCGGATGATGCCGAGAATCGACTCGGTCAACCGGTCCGACAGGCTGGGCGGCACCTCAGCCGCTGAGTAAGTCACAAACTGACTAAATCACTTAGCCTTTCCCGGGTCAAGAGCTGGGTCAGGCGGTGATGACGATCGGGGTGCCGTTCGAGGTCAGGGACCAGTCGACGGTGTGGAAGGTGGTTGGGTCGACCTCGCCGGTGGCGGTGACGTAGTCGATCATCAGCTGGCGGATTTCGACCTGGCGGTTGTAGACCACCGGGGCGGTGGAGACGTGCGGGAAGTTGCCGCCGCCGGACTGGCGGTAGTTGTTGACTGCGACAACGAACTGCTGGTCGGCCGCCACCGCAACCCCGTCGTATGCGAGGTCCGTGATGCGTGCCCCCGCAGCCTTGGCGATGTCGATCTTGTAGGTCAGTGGCTTGGTCAGCCCGCCGAGTACGTCGTAGTTGTAGTCCGGCGTGCCATTCGGAGCGGTCGGGGTCGGCGCGTTGGTTACCTGGTCGGACGGGAACGGCCCGGCCCCGGTCACCTGCTTGTAGTACTGCGCCGAGAACTCCAGATAATCCTTGATCTCCGCGCCCGTCATCGTCACCGCGAGCAGCGTGTTGTCGAAGATGTAGAGCCCGGCGACATCGCGGATGGACACGTCGCCGGCCGGGATCGCGGCCGCCCGGTTGAACGGTGCGGCGATCGCGAGCACCGGCAGCGACGCCTGCGGCGTACCGACCAGCGCCTTCGAGACCGCATCCGCCTGGATGAAGTTGACGAAGTCGAGTGCGGCCGTGTCCTCCCACGGTGCCGTGGCGGCGGACATCGCCTCGGTGCACGTGCCGATCTTCGAGTTCACGTACTCGACGACCTTGTCGTGGTCCTTCTGCAGCAGCCCGACGACCTGCGGGTCGGCGTCGACGGTGTTCGCGTTCAGCACCTGGCTGTGCCGGCCGACCACCTTCCACTGCCCACGGACCTTCTGCAGGTCGAGGTCGATCAGGGACAGCCGCATGCCCCACTTCAGCGGCTCGCTCAGCACGACCTGCTCGCCGCTGGTCTTGTTCGTAACGAGGCGCTCGGGGATCTCCAGGTGCGCATGCCCCACGAGGACGGCGTCGATGCCGGGGACCGTCTCGGCCATCAGGACGGACGCGTTCTCCGGGTACGGCAGCGCGTCGCCGTACGACGAGGACAGATCCATCCCCGAGTGCACGGACGCGATCACGATGTCGGCGCCGGCCTGGCGGACCCGCGGCACCCAGATCTTGGCCAGCTCGACGATCCCGCCGAACTTCAGCTTGTTCTCGACGTTCGCCTTGTCCCAGATCGCGATCCCCGGATTGGTCAGGCCGAGGATGCCGACCGTGATCGGCTTCTCGCCCGGCACGTGCACCCGCTTCAGCACGTACGGCGGGAACGCGGGCAGCCCGGTGGTCCAGTCCTGGGCGTTCGCGCCGAGCAGCGGGAACCGCAGCTGCCGCTGGAACTTGCGGAGGATCTCGATCCCGTAGTTGAACTCGTGGTTGCCGAGCGCGGCCGCGTCGTACCCGATCCGGTTCATCGCCGCGGCCATCGGGTGGGTGTGGCCGCCGGTGATGGGCTCGATCTTGGCGAAGTAGTACGCCAGCGGGGTGCCCTGGATCGTGTCGCCGGCGTCGAGCAGCAGCGGGCGCGGCGCGTGGGGGTCGGCGGCGATGCGATCCCGGACGGCGGTGACGAGCGTAGAGATCTTCGCCAGGCCGATGTCGTTGTGCGCGCTGTCGTCGTACTCGGCGTTCTTGAAGTAGTCCCAGTTGAAGACGTTGCCGTGCAGGTCGGTCGTGCCCATCACGCTCAACCGGACGGTCCGGCCGGGCCCGGGTCCACCGGCGTACGCCGGCACAGCCGTGAACCCGGCCGCGGCCAGGGCGGATGCTCCACCGATCAGGGTTCGTCTGGTCATCGTCGTACGCTCACCGCTGTCGGTCATCAGCCGCCTCACTGGTCTGTGGGCCGGGATCTCCGGCCTGGGGGCCACCCTACGGGCGACCCGGTGCCTGGATGAACCACCCGACGCGAGAGGATGCCGTGCATGACCAAGCCGCCCGGCAAACTCCTGCCGTTGGTCGCCGCCCTGCTCTGCGGTGCCGTCCTAGCCCAAGCCGCCAGTCCGTCCAAACACTCGTCCGCATCCGCGAAACCCGCGGCCCACGCGTCGAGTCACGGACTCCTCAGTACGTCGACCACGTCCAAGCGAGGCGAACCGTCGTCGACGAAACCCACGCAACCCGCGGTCAAGCCACCGGCGCCCAAGCCGCCCGTCGACGACTGGAACCTCACCGGCCACGGCAAGGTCCTGTACCTGACGTTCGACGACGGCCCGCAGCACGAGTGGACGCCGAAGATCCTTCAGGTACTGCGGAAGCACAATGCGCAGGCGACGTTCTTCGTCATCGGGATCCAGGTGGCGCAGTTCCCGGAGCTGGTCACGGCCGAGCGCGCGGCCGGCCACCACGTCGGCAACCACACGTACGACCACAAGACGCTGACCCGGCTTCCGGACGCGAAGGTGCGGCAGGAGATCAGCCAAGGCATCGCGTCGAAGTGCCTGCGGCCCCCGGAGGGCGCGACGAACGCGAAGATCCAGGCGATCGCGGCGGCGGACCACCTGCACGAGGTGCTCTGGGACGTCGACACCAAGGACTGGGAGAAGCCCGGCACCGCCCATATCGAGCACGCGATCATGTCCGGCGCCCGCCCGGGCGCGATCATCCTGATGCACGACGGCGGCGGCAACCGCTCCCAGACCGTCGCCGCCCTGGACAGCGCGCTCACCAAGCTGACCAAGCTCGGCTACACGTACCGCTCCCTGCCCTGCTAGACCTGCCCTGCTAGAGCTGCCCTGCTAGAGCTGCCCTGCTAGAGCTGCCCTGCTAGAGCTGCCCTGCTAGAGCTGCCCTGCTAGAGCTGCCCTGCTAG
>NZ_SODP01000002.1:275530-553740 GCF_004365355.1 Kribbella pratensis
CTGCCCTGCTAGAGCTGCCCTGCTAGAGCTGCCCTGCTAGAGCTGCCCTGCTAGAGCTGCCCTGCTAGAGCTGCCCTGCTAGAGCTGCCCTGCTACCGGCGTACTTGTGCTGTTCCGCCGGAGAAGTGCTTCATGGCCTCGTCGATGATGTGGACGGGCTGGTCCAGCGCCTTCACCAGGAAGAGACCGGTGGGGCGCAGGAGCGGATTGGGCTTGACGACGCTGCGGACCGGCGCCTGGTCGAGGCCACGGACACCGGCCGTGGTCGCGCTCACCCCCGGCACCAGGTCGAGGTCGAGGACGTACTGACCCAGCAGCTTCTGCTGCCGGAAGCCGCGGACGGTCTGCCACTGCAGGACGACCGGGTACGCCGCTCCGTCGCACGCGAGCTCGAGCCCCTTGAGCGACATCCGCATCGCGACCGGCTGCAGCTCGTTGCTGTCGTACCACTGCTGCCGCTCGGCCTGCAGCCGGTAGACCATCACCGTGCTGAGGACCAGCGGGATCATTGCCAGGATCAACAAGATCGCGAACGGCCACATCCCCGAGCCGCGGAACGCGAGCAGCGCGTAGAGTGCGGCCGCGATACCCACCACGCCGATCGCCAGCGTGATCCACGCGCCGCGACGCTCCACGGTCCGCACGACCTCGCGGCGGCGCATCACCGCCTCGCGATCGACGCCGACGACGAACGGCGCCCCCGAATCCTGCGGCGGCACCTGCACTTCCACCTCCGGCGAATCGTCCGACTCCAGCCCAGACTCCGGCTCCGGTGAAACCTGCTCCACTACGTGTTGCGACGTGTCCCCGTCCTCACTCACACGGGAAAGAATCCCACAGACCGTCAGCTCCTGTGACGACCCGCCCAGGTCCAGGCGTACACGCCGTCGTCGACGGCCTGGCCGCCCTCGCCGAGTTCGAGCGGGCGGAAGGTGTCGACCATGACCGCTAGTTCCTCGAACCGCTCCGCGCCGAGCGAGGCCTCGATCGCCGACGGCTGCGGACCGTGCGCGTACCCGCCGGGGTGCAGCGAGATCGAGCCGAGCCCGATCCCGGAGCCCTTGCGTGCCTCGTAGTCGCCGCCGCAGTAGAACATCACCTCGTCGGAGTCGACGTTGGAGTGGTAGTACGGCACCGGCACCGAGAGCGGGTGGTAGTCGACCTTCCGCGGCACGAAGTTGCAGACCACGAAGTTGTAGCCCTCGAACACCTGATGCACGGGCGGCGGCTGATGCACCCGCCCGGTGATCGGCTCGAAGTCGCTCACGTTGAACGTGTACGGATACAGACAGCCGTCCCACCCGACCACGTCGAACGGGTGCGTCGCGTACGTCATCCGGCTCCCGACGATCCCGCCCGCCCCGTTCCCGCGGTGCTTCACCAGCACCTCGACGTCCGTCCCCTCGACCACGAGTGGCTCGGTGGTGGGGTGGAGGTCGCGTTCGCAGTACGGCGAATGCTCGAGGAACTGCCCGTACCGCGACAGGTAGCGCTTCGGCGGCGCGATGTGCGAGTTGCCCTCGATGGCGTACGCGTGCACGCCCTCCGGGCCGGGCAGCCAGCGGTGCGTGGTGGCCCGCGGGATGATCACGTAGTCGCCCTGGACAGCGTTCAGTACGCCGAACACCGTCTCCACGGTCGCCGAGCCCTTCTCGACGTACACGCATTCGTCGCCGATTGCGTTCCGGTAGTACGGCGAGGGCTGCTCCGCGACGACGTACGAGATCCGGACGTCACCGTTGCCGAGCACCAGCCGACGGTCCTCGACGGCATTGGTCTTCGACGTGTCGGTGAAGAGATCGTGCAGCTTGAGGTGCCGCGGGGTGAGCGGGTGATTGGCGACGGTGGCCAGGTCGGGGAGGTCCCACACCTGCGAATCGACGATCGCGGACGGCACGCCGGCGTGGTACAGCAGCGACGAGTCCGAGGAGAACCCCTCCTCCCCCATCAGCTCCTCGTAGTACAGCCCTCCGTCCGGTTTCCGGAACTGGGTATGCCGCTTCGGCGGAACTTCCCCGACCTGCCGGTAGAACGCCATCAGAATTGCTCCAGAGTATCCGATAATCGAACGCGTGCGTCCGCTTACCGAAAGCATCCGTTAGGCTCTGAGCCATGTCAACCGTCCCCGCCTTGTTCCGGCACCTGGTCGACGACGCTGCCATGTTCCCGCCGGGGAACCTGCCGATGGCCGAGGCCGTCACCGCACACCGGGCTCACCTGACGTCGCCGTACGCCGACCTCGTCGGGCCGTTCGTCTGCACCGACCAGGACCTGATGGATGTCGCCGCCGAGGCAGCCCGCTCCGGCGACGGGCCGCTCCGCGTCTCGGTCGTGATCGCCGGCGGCGCGGGCGGGATCGAGCCCGCCATCCGGTGGGGTGACCGCTCGAAGGATGTCGAGGTGACCGCGGTCGAAGTTCGGCTGCGCGACGAGGACGACCTGTCCCGCAACGCACTGCGCGTCGTCCGGGCCTGTGACGACTGCCTCGACGAAGAGACGGCGTACGTCGAGATCGGCCTCGACGGAGCGTGGGAGCGCGCGCTCGATGTGGTCGCCGACGCCGGGTACGCCGCCAAGCTGCGGACCGGCGGACTCGACGCGTCGCTCTTCCCGTCCGCGGATCAGGTGGCGGCGTTCATCATCGCCTGCCTGGACCGCGAAGTAGCGTTCAAGTGCACCGCCGGGTTGCACAATGCGGTCCGGCACACCGCAGAGGATTCGGGGTTCGAGCACCACGGCTTCCTCAACGTGCTGATGGCTACGCGGGCGTCGCTCGACGGCGGGGCGCGGGACGAGGTGACCTCGGTTCTCAACGAGCGCGACGGCCGGGCGCTTGCCGCTCGGGCGCAGGAGCTGACCGATGATCAGGCCGTGGGCACCCGGCGATGGTTCACGTCGTTCGGCTCCTGCAGCATCGAGGAGCCGCGGCACGACCTGACGGCACTGGGTTTGATGGAGGCCTGATGAGCTGGATCGACATCCCGGACGGTTCGCCGTTCGGGCCGGACAACCTGCCGCTCGGCGTGTTCCGGTACGGCGACGAGGAGCCGCGGGTCGGAGCCGCGATCGGGGACCAGATCATCGACCTCGCGCCGGTCGCGTCGGCGCAGATGCTCGACGGCGCTCAGCTGTTCGCCGAGCCCACGTTGAACGCTTTCCTCGCCTTGGGGCGGCCGACCTGGCGGGCGACGCGCAGCTGGCTGCTCGAGCTGGTCCGTAATGCGAACGACCGGGACGCGGTCGAGCCGCATCTGATCCCGCAGTCGGCGGTCACCATGCAGCTTCCGTTCGAGGTCGCGGACTACGTCGACTTCTACGCCTCCGAACAGCACGCGACGAACCTCGGCCGGCTGTTCCGCCCGGACTCCGAGCCGCTGCTGCCGAACTGGAAACACCTCCCGGTCGGATACCACGGCCGCGCCGGCACGATCGTTGTCAGCGGCACCGATATCGTCCGGCCGAGCGGTCAGCGCAAGGCGCCGGACGCGGTGGCGCCGACGTTCGGTCCGTCGCAACGGTTGGACATCGAGGTCGAGCTCGGATACGTCGTCGGCTCGCCGTCAACGCTCGGAAAGCCTGTCTCCGTTGACGATTTTGCTGACCATGTGTACGGCGTGGTGCTTGTGAACGACTGGTCTGCGCGCGATCTGCAGGCGTGGGAGTACGTCCCCCTGGGCCCGTTCCTCGGCAAGTCGTTCGCCACGTCGATCTCCCCGTGGGTCGTCGCCCTAGATGCCCTGGGCACCGTCCCGCTGCCGGCGCAGGACCCGCCCGTCCTTCCGTACCTGGCCGGACAGAACCTCCCGAACTACGACATCACGTTCGAGGTCCGTCTCAACGGTCACCTGGTCAGTACGCCGCCGTACCGCGACATCTACTGGTCCCCCGCCCAGATGCTCGCCCACATGACCGTCAACGGCGCCACCGTCCGCACCGGCGACCTGTTCGCGTCCGGCACGGTCAGCGGGCCGGCCAAAGACCAACGCGGCTCCTTCATCGAACTCACCTGGGCCGGCCGCGACCCCCTCATCATCGACGGCAAGGAACACACCTTCCTCGAAGACGACGACGAGATCACCATCTCCGCCTGGGCCACCACCCCCACCGGCACCCACCTAGGCCTAGGCGAGGTCACCGGCCGCATCACTCCCGCCTAACCGCACCCCCACCGAACCCCGCCCAACCGAACCCCGCCCAACCTCCCCCGGCGGCAGCCACGTCCCCCGCGTCACGCACGTCTCAGGGGTCAACCCCTCAGCCGGCCGGTTGCGGAGCCAGAGTCTGCGTCCGCAACCGGCAAACTCGGGGGTTGACCCCTGAGAGGTCCGTAGAGGGGCGCAGGGAAGGCCGGCGAGCCCCATGGGTGTCCAGGGGCCAGCTGGCCTCCGCGCACGGCAATCTTGTTCATTAGTGTTCGTTTCTCTTGACGAGTTAGCGGTTACGTGCGAACTTTTCCGGCATGAAACGTTCAGTGGGGTGTGGAGTACTGGCTGTAGCGTTGGCTGTCGGTGTGCTGAGCGTGCCCTCAGGTGCGCACGCCGCCGGCGACCTGACCCTGCGGTCGAACGAATTGACGGTCACCGTCGGGGCGGACTTCCCCCGGGTGGTCAAGTACGTCGACAACGCCTCCGGCCAGGCCCTCGGCGGCCAACCGGACCCGATCTCGACGGTCACAATCGACGGCACCGCGCGGACCGCGCATCTCACGAAGGCGCCGACGGTCGGCGACGGACGCGCGTCGTACACGCTCGCCTTCGACGCTCTGCCCGACGTCCAGCTCGACGCCAGTCTGAGCGTGTCCGGGCGGGTGACGAAGTTCGCGATCGACGCCGTCCGCGACACCGAGGCGAACCGCGTGCACACGATTGACATCCCCAACCAGGACCTGGTCTCGGTCGCGAGTACGGACGCCGGCGCGACCACCGCGTTCACCACGCTCGACCCGGACTCGACGCGCACCGCCGACAAGATCACGCCGGTCACCACGGCCACTCCGGGCGAGACGTCAGCCACCGGAGCGGCGTACGCGTTCGTCAACACGAGCGGGCTGGCCGCGGGCATCGAGTCCAACTCGACGTACGACAAGCCGTCCGGTCAATCGGTCGACGACGGCGCCCGGTTCTGGCACCAGGCCCGTAAGGGTGCAGACGGCAGCACGCGGGTCGGCGTCTGGAGCGGTCAGTGGACGTACCGCGCCGACACCTCGCCGTACACCGAGCCGCTCCCCTGGGCGAAGGTCGTGGTGACGCCGGACGCGAACAACGACAAGACCGTCGACTGGGAGGACGGAGCCGTCGCGTTCCGCTCGATCATGGTCGAGCCGAACGGCGGCGACCAGGTCAAGGACCGCGTGATCACGCATATCCCGTTCAACTTCGCCAGCCAGGCCACGCACCCGTTCCTGCGGACGCTCGACGACGTCAAGCGGATCTCGCTCTCGACCGACGGGCTCGGCCAGATGGCCATCCTCAAGGGGTACGCCTCGGAGGGCCATGACTCGGGTCACCCGGACTACGGCGGCAACTACAACATCCGCGCCGGCGGGCTGACCGACCTCAACACCCTGCTCGCACAGGGCAAGTCCTGGAACGCGGCATTCGGCGTGCATGTGAACGCGACCGAGTCCTACCCGGAGGCGAACGCGTTCAGCGAGGACCTGGTCGACAAGACCGCCAAGGGCTGGAACTGGCTGAACCAGAGCTACTACATCAAGCAGCGCCCGGATCTTGCCTCCGGCAACATCGTGAAGCGGTTCCAGCAGCTCCGCGACGAGACCGACAAGAACCTGCAGGAGCTGTACATCGACGTCTACTACCAGTCCGGCTGGCTCGCCGACGGCCTGACCCGGCAGCTGTCCGACCAGGGCTGGCAGATCGCGACCGAGTGGGCCGACCGGCATGAACGGACGTCGCTGTGGTCTCACTGGGCCAACGACCTCGACTACGGCGGCCCGACGAACAAGGGGCTGAACTCGCAGATCATCCGGTTCGTCCGCAACCACGAGAAGGATGTCTGGAACAACGACCCGATCCTCGGCCAGGCCAGCATCGTCGAGTTCGAGGGCTGGACCGGCGAGACCGACTGGAACAAGTTCTCCGCGAACGTCTGGAAGCAGAACCTGCCGACGAAGTTCCTCCAGCAGCAGAAGATCCTCGACTGGAACGCGAACGACATCACGTTCACCGGCGGTGTCCGCGGCGCGGTCGAGAACGGCAAGCGAGCGGTGTACGTCGGGACCGCGAAGGTGCTCGACGGCGACAAGTACCTTCTCCCGTGGGACGACAACAAGAAGCTCTACCACTACAACCCAGCCGGTGGCCGTACGACGTGGCAGGTCCCGGCAGCCTTCGCCGGCGCCCGCAGCTTCACTGCCTACCAGCTGACCGACACCGGCCGCACCAAGCCGACCACCGTCCCGGTACAGCACGGGACCGTCACGCTCAACGCCGTTGCCGGCAAGCCGTACGTCCTCTACCCGGTGGCTGCTCCGAAGCCGCGGCCCGCTGTCTGGGGTGAAGGCACGCACCTCCAGGACCCCGGCTTCAACGCGGGCAACCTCAACGTTTGGAACGCGACCGGCGGCGCGACGATCGACACGCTCGAGAACGGCCAGCACGTCGCGTCGCTCGGGACGCGCAAGTCGTCTATCAGCCAGCGGATCACCGGACTGACGCGTGGTCGGACGTACAGCGCGTCTGCTTGGATCGAGGTCGAGCCAGGCAAGTCGCGGCCGACAACCCTGAGTGTCGACGGTGCCACAAACGTTGTCACCAGGTCGACGGCGCAGAACATGGTTGCCTCTGACGACAAACAAGGCGCCTACTACCAGCGGATCCGAGTCGTCTTCACCGCAAAGGGAAGCACTGCCGATCTAGCAGTAGGAGCGGCAGCAGATACGGCCAAGGTTCGTTTGGATGATGTGCGGGTTGTCGAGACCACGCGTCCTGCTACCGGGCTCGTCGACGACTTCGAGAACGTCGACCAGGGCTGGGGGCCCTTCGTCAAGGGCGATGCGGGCGGGATCACCGATCCACGGACGGTGCTGGCGAAGAAGCACGCGCCGTACACGCAGGCCGGCTGGAACGGGAAGCTGGTCGACGATGTGCTCGACGGCGACTGGTCACTCAAGTCGCACGAGGAGAACGCCGGTTTGGTATACCGCACCACGCCGTCGACGGTGAACTTCCAGCCGGGCCACAAGTACAAGGTCAGCTTCGACTACGAGAGCGGTCGCGCCGGTCAGTACGCGTGGGTCCAGGGCGTCGATCGTCCGGACTCGGTCGAGGTCAAGGCGACCCCGATCGGCGAGCAGCGGACCAAGGCGGCGTTCAATCAGGAGTTCGTGGCCGGATGTGGCGGCGACTACTGGGTCGGTCTGCGCAAGTTGACCGACGGCGGTGACCAGACCGACTTCATCATGGACAACTTCGCCGTCACCGATCTCGGTACGACGTCGGAGCCGGCGGACTGCACGTCCGTTGCGGTGGCCGGGGTCAGCGGTCTCGTCTCCGGCGAGGCCAACACGGTCACCACCACGTTCACCAACAACGATGTGGTTGCTGCTAGCAACATCACATTGGGACTGACTGCACCGGACGGCTGGACTGTCACGGCGACCACGCCCGCGACGCACGCCACCGTGGCTGCGGGAGCGACTGCGACGACCACGTGGGACGTCACTCCTCCGGCCGGCACTCCGGAAGGAAAGTACGTGCTCACGGCAACGGGTGGTCAGGCAACGATCACTGCCGAGGCGACCGTGCTGCCGCCGGGGATCGTGCCGCAATCGCGGATCAAGGTGGCGGACGTGGACAGCGAGGACGTCGCCACCGGCGGCGCCGCGACGATGGCGCTGGACGGGAACGCCAGTACGATCTGGCATTCCGCCTGGTCCGAGGTCCCCACCCCGACCGGCTTCCCCCATCACATGACGCTCGACCTCGGATCGACGTACACAGTGAACGGGTTCAGCTACCTGCCCCGGCAGAGCGGGACGAACGGGATGTTCAAGGGGTACGAAATCTACGTCAGCGCCGACGGCCAGGACTGGGGTACGCCGGTCGCGACGGGTGAGTTCCCGAACTCCACCGCCGTACAGCGCGTCGACTTCACCCCGAAGCCCGGCCAGTACGTGAAGTTCGTCGGCACCAGCTCCCTCAACGGCGCCGTCTTCGGCTCCGCCGCCGAGTTCAACGTCTACGGCACCCACTAGTCGGGGCCTTGAACACCCACTGGGGTCCTGGGACAGGCAATAACCTGTCGCAGGACCCCAGTCCTTGTCCCCACCCCCGATAGGTGCCGCAGGGCGCCTACTTGGTGATGGTCACCGAGGCCGCCGCGCTCGCCGTGCCGGCTGAGACTACGCGGAACTTGTTCACGCCGACGCGGCCGCTCTGCACCCAGACCGAGTAGGTGGCCTTGCTGGTCACCTTGGTGGTGGCCGGGAAGTTGACCCACTTGCCGTTCTGGAGGCGCTGCACCTGGACCGTGGTGTTCTTCGCGATGCCGGTGGTCTTGCCGGTGAACGAGACCTTCGTCCACGCCTTCGCGGTCGCCTTGTCCGACTTGATCGTGATCGACTTCGCCGCGACCGATGCGCTCACCATGGTGGTGTGCGTGGTGGCGGCGTTGGCCTGCAGAGCGCCGGCGATGCCGAGGCCCCCACCGGCCAGGGCGAGACCGGCGACGACGGCAGCGGAACGGCGAATGAACTGAGTACGCATGATGTTCTGGTTTCCCCTCGTTTTGTTGGTGTTACGGAGGGGAAGACGCGGCGGCAGCGCGAAAGGTTGTGTTACGACTCCGTCTCAGGTCCGGCCGGCAGGACGAGTCGCGCCAGCGCGCCGCCGCCCGGCGCCTCGCCGAACGTGAGCTCTGCACCAAGAACCTTCGCGTGACCGGCGGCGATTGTCAGGCCGAGGCCGTGCCCGACACCGCGTTCGGCCATCCCGGACCGGAACCGACGCGGGCCCTCGGCAATCAACTCCTCGGGATAACCGTTGCCATGGTCAACCACCTCGACGGTCCGGCCGCTGACCGTCACGTCGACCGGCGGCTTGCCGTGCCGCAGTCCGTTGACGATCAGGTTGGCCAGGATCCGCTCGATCCGGCGTGAATCGGTCGACACGGTCTCGTCCGGCCCGAGCAGGTGCACCATCACGCTGTCCGGCGCCAACGCTTGCTGCATCCGCAACCGAGCGACGGCCGATCCGACGAAGGCGCCGAGACCGACCAGTTCCAGGTCGGCCTGCTCGACACCCGAGTCGAACCGCGCGATCTCGAGCAGGTCCTCGACGAGACGCCGCAACACCTTGGCCCGATCGCGGACCAGCTCACTCGGCCGCCCGGGCGGCAGGAGCTCGGCGGCAGTGGTCAGCCCGGTAACCGGCGTACGAAGATCGTGGGCCACGTCCGCGGTGAAGCGGCGCTCGGCCTCGAGCTGGCCACGGAGCGAGCTGGCCATCGTGTCGATCGCCGTCGCCAGCGACTGCACCTCATCCTTGCCTTTGCCAACGGCTCCGGCCGCCGACGCTTCCAGATCGCCGGCGGCGATGCGCCGCGCCGTCCCTGCCACAGCAACGATTCGCTTCGACAGGCTGCCCGCAAGGATCACGCTGACCAGGGCAACCAGCGCGACCGTGCCGATGCCGCCCAGCAGCAATGCCCGCTGCAGTGCCTTCATCGAGTCGTCGCTGGTCTCGTAGTCCTGCTCGATCGAGAGGATCTTGCCGTCCTTGACCGCGACCGCTGCCCACATCTTCGCGTGCGGCGATCCGGTCTTGAACGTGGCCCGCTTGCCCTCGAGCACGGCGTCGCGCAGTTGCGGCGGCAGCTCCGGATCGTCCACCTTCGCCCCGAACACCGGCACGTCGTTGGTGTCGTAGCTCTGCGCCGCGAGCTGGATCCGCTCGTCCGCGAAACTGCGCGTGCGGTCCAGCCGGGCCGACTGGGCCTGGGTGTAGACCGCGACGCACAGTACGAGGATCGCGAGCGCCGAGACCAGCAGGAAGATGAGACCGAGCTTGCCGCGCAGTCCCATCAACTAGGTCCTGTCTGGTGATCCAGCGCCGTAGCGAGGAGGTGCTCGGTGCGGTGCATCGGCGCGCGGGGGCGAAGGGGTCGATGCGGAGCATCGTCCCCTTTGCACCCGTGCGGCGAGGTGCCGTGCCGAGTGCCCCGCAGTAGGCGCTGGATCACCAGACAGGACCTGTACCCCATCCGCTATGCCCTGAGTTTGTACCCGAAGCCGCGGACGGTTTCGATGCGGTCGGCACCGATCTTGGTCCGCAGCCGCTGCAGATGTACGTCGACCAGCCGGCCGTCGCCGCCCCACTCGTAGTCCCAGACCCGTTGCAGCAGGGTCGATCGGCTCAGCACGACGCCGGGGTTGTTGGCGAACTCGATCAGCAGCTTGAGCTCGGTCGGCGTCAGCTGGACGGCCGCGCCACCGCGGCGTACCTCCAACGCTTCCCGGTCCAGCTCGAGGTCGCCGAACGACTCGACGCCGGAACCGGCCGCCGGCGCAGGGCGCTCCGGATCGGACACCGCTCGCCGCATCACCGCCCGCAGCCGAGCCACCAGCACCTGAGTGTCGAAGGGTTTGGTCACATAGTCGTCGGCGCCTGCTTCCAGACCGAGTACGACGTCGAGCGCGTCACCGCGGGCAGAGACCATCACGATCGGGACCGTGCTGGTCTCCCGGACCCGTCGGCAGACCGAGATGCCGTCCAGCCCGGGCAGCATGATGTCGAGCATCACGACGTCCGGGTGGATCTTCTCGAATCGCTCGATCGCTTCCAGGCCGTCCTCGGCCGTGGTGACGTCGTAGCCGTGCCGTTCGAGGGTCAGTTGGGTCGCCTCACGGATCACCGCGTCGTCCTCGACCATGAGAATGCGCGCTGCCGGTTCTTCCGGTACCACCGAACTTCAGTCTCCCTACTGGTCCGTCGAGCTCACCTTGATCATCTGCCGACCGTTCCAACGGTAGACCTCGACCCGTCGGCCCGACGGGCAGCAGACCGGGTCGTTGATCGTAAAGATCTTCGACTCGACCACCAGGTCCCCTTCGGGGCTGGCGTTCACGGTCGGTTGCTCGACGTTCAGGTTCCAGATCGGTCGCGGGCCCGAGGGCTCGATCGCGATCAGGAAGATACCGAAGACGAACTTCTCCAGGGTGTGGATCAGGACGATCTGCTGAGGTCTACCGCTGTGCAATACATCAACGGTCGTACCCCTGCTGAGGCAACGCGAAATCACCGTGCAATTCGAAAGGACTGTCCGCGCGTAGCTGGACAGGTGCCGATCGGCGAGCAGTCTGACCCTGACTTTGGTCAGATCGACGGCCACTTCGGGGGTCTTCGCCGGCTGAGTGGTGCCGAAGGCAACCGACGGTGTCGGGCTCGACGGCGGCGGGGACTCGGGGCCTTCGACCCGCAAGCCGCCGCCGTTCGCGCAAGCGGACAGCGCTGCGGTCGCGACCACAGCCGCGACGGCGGGCAGCACGGTACGGCGCCACAGACCCATCGGGCGCCTCCTACCCTG
Organism: Kribbella pratensis; assembly: GCF_004365355.1. GTDB lineage: Bacteria > Actinomycetota > Actinomycetes > Propionibacteriales > Kribbellaceae > Kribbella. The sequence continues at coordinate 287,072 of NZ_SODP01000002.1, forward strand.
CATCCAGTCCCCCCGCGAATTCAGCTAAGTACCTTCCATAGTGTCGGCCGGACGTCACATTCGACGGGCGTGGACGTCGAATGGCCTCGACAGTTCTATTGCGGTTGCGTCACAGCGGCGGACTGACTCAGTCGGCAACGATCTTGCCCGGATTGAGCAGGTTCTTCGGGTCCAGCGCGTTCTTGATCGCCCGGTGCACGTCGAGCGAGACCGGCCCGACTTCCTCGGCCAGCCAGGCGCGCTTGAGTACGCCGACGCCGTGCTCGCCGGTGATCGTGCCGCCGAGCTCGAGCCCGATCTCCATCACCCGGTCGAAGGCCTGCTGGGCCCGCTCGGCCTGGCCCGGGTCGGTCTGATCGAACACGACGGTCGGGTGCATGTTGCCGTCGCCCGCGTGCCCGAGTACGCCGATGGTGATGTCCAGCTCCGCCGACAGCTGCTCGAGCCGGCCGATGAACTCCGCCAGCCGCGACCGCGGTACGGCGACGTCGTCGATCATCGTCGTACCGAGTTCCTCCAGCGCCGTCAGCGCGACGCGACGTCCTTCGAGCAGGAGCTCGCCCTCGGCGTCGTCCTCGGCCTCGATGCACTCGAGGGCACCGGTGTCGCGACACAGCTTGGCAACCGTGGCGACATCGGCGGCGCCCGCCTCGCCGCCCGCATCGGACTGTGCGATCAGCATCGCGGCCGCCTCTTCGGGCAGGTCCATCCGCTTGTACTTGTTGACCGCCTGGATCGTGGTGCGGTCCATGATCTCCAGCAGGCTGAGCGACACGCCGCTGCGGATGATCTCGAGGATCGCGTTCCCGGCCTCGACGCCGGAGCCGAACAGTGCCGCCATCGTCCTCGGCTTCGCCGCCTGCGGCCGCAGGGCGAGCGTCGCCTCGGTGATGATGCCGAGGGTGCCCTCGCTGCCGACGATCAGCTTGGCCAGGTCGTACCCCGCGACGCCCTTGACGGTCTTCCGGCCGGTCCGCAGGATGCGTCCATCCGCGAGCACGACCTCCAGACCCAGCACGTAGTCCGTGGTCACGCCGTACTTCACGCAGCACAGACCGCCCGAGTTCGTGGACAGGTTGCCGCCGATCGAGCAGAACTCCCAGCTCGACGGGTCCGGCGGGTAGAACAGGCCCTGCTCGGCGACGGCACGCGACAGTACGGCGTTGTACACGCCCGGCTGCGTGACGACGTACCGATCGACCGGCTCGATGGCGAGGATCTTGTCCATCTTCTCCAGCGAGATGACGATGCAGCCGTCGAGCGCGTTGGCTGCGCCGGACAGGCCGGACCGCGCGCCCTGCGGCACGATCGGTACGCCGGCCTCGGCCGCGATCCGCACCGCCGCCTGCACGTGCGCGGTCTCCCGCGCCAGCACGACGGCAAGGGGCATCCCGGCCGGGCAGAACATCGCCCGGTCGTACCGGTAGCTCTCCATCCGGTCCGGATCGGTCACCAACGCTTCGGGCGGCAGGGCCTGACGCAACTGCTCGACAACCTCACTCATACCGTCGAGCCTAATAACTACTGCGCGGTACCGCGCACCGTCCCAGTGTCCGGATCAGGTCCTGTCTGGTAATCCAGCCAGGACCTATGTCAGCGGGTGCGTTTGGTGGCGTTCTCCGAGATCTCCTCGTAGCCGCCGCCGTAGTTGTGGTACTCCCGGCCGATCGCGGCGAAGGTGATACCGCTGCCGCCTTTGATCTTCGGTGTCCGGCAGGTGCGCTGCCCCTGGATCACCGAACCGTTGCCGCCGCTGCTGTCGCAGCTGAGCACCCGGCCGTTGTTGCCGCCGCCGTACTGCACCACGAAGGCGTTGGCCTTCGCATTGGCCACCACCGGCGACGCCATGCTGATCTCGGCCCAGTACTGCGAGCAGTTGTCCCGGACCAACCGGACAGTGCCCCAGCTGGGTGGTTTGTGGTCGCGCAGCATCGGCGCCGACGCGATGGATCTCGCACCTGAACAGCTGGCCGTTTCGGCCGCCTGGGCCGGCGCTGCGGCGGCGAAGGTGAGCACGCCGACTCCGGCCAGTCCTGCGGTGCTGAGCAGAATGCCCAGTGTCTTCATGACGAAACCCTTCCTGAGCGCACGCCCCGACGCACACTCAGGAAGGCACACTACGCGAACGGAGCTTGCCTCAACAGTCATTCCGGTAATCGGACGGCGACACGCCGTATTCAGTTGCACCCGGCAAGCTTCTCGGCGTCCAACCCACCCCGCACGCCCTGCCCACTGCCCGCCCACTGCCCGCCCATCGCCCGCCCACTGCCCGTCCGCTCCCTCCCCCCACTCCCTCCGCCCGCCCCTCCGCCCCTCCGCCCGCCCCTCCGCCCACCCCTCCGCCTTTGGTTGGTTCACCCACCAGATGCGGGGTTGGCCAACCGGAATGCGGTTGGCCAACCCACAGTCTCGTGGGTGAACCAACCAGACGGGGGTCAACCAATCGGACGGGGTGAACCAATCGGAGGGGGGCTGAATCAATCGGAGGGGGCTGGACCGATCGGGCGGGGCTGGGGTCAGAGGTTGCCGCGTCGCTCTTGTTCGCGCTCGATCGCTTCGAACAACGCCTTGAAGTTGCCCTTGCCGAAGCCGAGCGAGCCGTGCCGCTCGATCAGTTCGTAGAAGACCGTCGGGCGGTCGCCGATCGGAGCGGTGAAGATCTGCAGCAGGTAGCCGTCCTCGTCCCGGTCGACCAGGATGCCCCGCGACTGCAGTTCCTCGATCGGCACCCGGACGTTGCCGATCCGGGACCGCAGCTCCGGGTCCTCGTAGTACGAGTCCGGGGTGTTGAGGAACTCGACGCCGTTGGCCCGCATGATGTCGACCGTGCGCAGGATGTCGTTGGTCGCGAGCGCGATGTGCTGCGCGCCGGCGCCGTCGTAGAACTCGAGGAACTCGTCGATCTGCGACTTCTTCTTCGCCACCGCCGGCTCGTTCAGCGGGAACTTCACCCGGTGGTTGCCGTTGGCGACGACCTTGCTCATCAGCGCCGAGTAGTCGGTGGCGATGTCGTCACCGATGAACTCGGCCATGTTCACGAAGCCCATGACTTTGTTGTAGAAGGCAACCCACTCGTCCATCTTGCCGAGCTCGACGTTGCCGACGACGTGGTCGACCGCCTGGAACAGCCGCTTCGGGTGCCCCTCGGGGCGGGTCACCTGGGTGGTCGCCGCGACGAAGCCGGGCAGGTACGGGCCGTCGTACTTGCTCCGGTCGATCAGCGTGTGCCGGGTGTCGCCGTACGCCGCGATCGCCGCGCGCCTGACCGTGCCGTGCTCGTCGGTCACGTCGTTCGGCTCCTCGAGGACGACCGCGCCGACCTTGCGGGCGTGCTCGATGCACTTGTCCACGTCCGGCACCTCGAGGGCCAGGTCGGAGACGCCGTCGCCGTGCTTGCGGTGGTGATCGAGCAGCGGGCTCTTCGGGCTCACGCCGCCGGAGATGACGAAGCGGCCGGAGCCGGACTTGAGCACATAGGACTTGCTGTCCTTGCTGCCGGTCTCGGGACCGGAGTACGCGACCAGGTCCATACCGAACGCGAGCTGGTACCACTTCGCGGTCTGGGTGGCGTTGCCGACCACGAACACCACTGCGTCCATCGCGGTGACCGGGAACGGGTCGGTGCTCTCGTCGTACGGCACCAGGCCGACGAGCTGCTTGAGCTGGTCGAGGTCGAGATCGGCGTCGAGCTCTGCGGGGGTGAGGTCGGTGCTGGTCATCGGGTTCCTCCGAGGTCGGGTTCGTGCCCTGAGCCTCGCTGGGGGCGACAGGTTGCGCAACAGTTTGTTATTTCGCTGGTCAGGTTGCACAGTATGCTGGCGACTTCGCTGGACTATTTGGTCAGGCTGACTATCTCTCCGGAGGTGCCCGGTGTCGGTGGACGAACTGGACGGCCGGATCCTGCGGTTGTTCGCGGCCGAGCCACGGGTCGGCGTGCTCGAGGCGTCCCGGCGGCTCGGGGTCGCACGGGGCACCGTGCAGGCACGGCTGGACCGATTGCAGCGCGACGGGGTGGTGCGGGGGTGGGGCCCTGACATCGACACGACCGCGATCGGCTACCCGGTGACGGCGTTCGCGACGTTGCAGATCGAGCAGGGCTCAGGCCATACGACGGTCGCCGAGGCGCTGGCCCGCATCCCCGAAGTACTCGAGGTCCACACGATCACCGGCGCGGAGGACCTGTGGTGCCGCATCGTCGCGCGCTCCAACGCGGACCTGCAGCGCGTGATCGACCAGGTAGTCATCGTCCGAGGCATCCAACGAGCCTCCACAGTCATCGCGCTGGCCGAGCAGATCCCCCACCGAGTTCTCCCGTTGGTGGAAGCAGCCACCAAACACTGAAACCCGGCGAGCTCGCTCCGCTCGCACGCCGGGTGGGAGGGGGCGAAGCCGCCGACAGGTGAGGACGGCTGCCCGGGCGACGTCCGCCGGTGAAGGGCGACCCGTCCGAGCGCGGGCGGACGTCTGCTCGCGGTGCTGCGCGACACGGGGTCGGGTTATGCCAGGCGTTTGGCTACTTCTACTGCGGCTCGGGCTACTCGGGGGCCGACGAAGTCTCGGTCGAGTTTGCCCAGGACTACTACGCCGATGGAGGCCTCTACGCCTGGGACGCCGAGGACCGGGGAGGAGACCCCTTGGGCGCCTGCCTGCAGTTCGCCTGAGGTGACGACGAAGGGGCGGCCGGCGGGGTCGGGTTTGCGGCGGCCGGCGAGGATCGCTTTGCCGGCCGCGCCCTGGTCCAGGGCGTGGCGGGAGCCCATCCGGTACGAGACGTGGAAGTCGGTCCAACTGGGCTCGATGACCGCGATCGCGAGCGCCTCCTCACCGTCCGCGACCGTCAGGTGCGCCGTCGCGCCGGTGTCCTCGGCGAGCGAACGCAGTACCGGAAGGGCGGCGTCACGCAGCGTCGGCTGCACGCGCCGGCTGTAGTGCAGCACGGCGAGACCGAGCCGGGCTCGCCCCTCGCTGTCGCGGCGCACCAGCCGATGCAGCTCGAGCGTATTCACCAGGCGGTACACCACGGTCCGACTGACCCCCAGCGCCGCGGCGAGCTCGGTGATGGAGAGCCCGTCCGGGGCATCCGCCAGCAACTCGAGGACCGTCAATCCCCGGTCGAGCGTCTGCGAGGTCTCGGCTGGCACCTAGAAAGAGTATCCGTTATTCGGGCGCGGACCGATGGCCCCGTATCTTGCTGCCGTGCGAAATTACTGGTCGCTGCTCCCCGCCGTCGTTGTGGCCGTGGTGCTGGGCCTGGTCTATGCCGTTCCGACCCTGATCAACCCGCAGTGGACGAGCTCGATCATGGCCCTGTTCCGCACCGCTCCGATCCCCGCCGACGCGACCCCGGAGGAGGCCCGCCGCGCGGCCGGCGTCCTCGGACCGCAGCAGCTGCGGAGCCGCCGGATGCTCGCCATCGCGCTGGTCGTCGGCGCGCTGATCCTGGTCGGCTTCAACATCTCGTTCAACCGCGAGGCGGTCGGCTGCTACAAGGCCGCGAGAGCGTTCGGCGCGATCGACGGTCCGGGCGCGAAGGACCCATGCGTCGACATGGTCTTCGGCACGTTCATCGGCGACGGCAAGGGGCCGACGACGGAGAAGACCCCGCAGCCGGTGCAGTACTACCAGCTGATCAAGGGCAAGAAGCCGGCGTACCTGAAGTGGATCCAGAACGCGCCGAAGTACGACGAGGGCGACATGCTGATCGGCACCGGCATCTCCTGCGCGGGCGATCTCCGGGTCGACGAGCAGGAGGACAAGGTGCTGGTGTTCGTCGACGTCGACACCCCGTGTCCCCCGGAGGACAACGCCTCATTGACCGCGTTCAAGCTGAAGAAGCCGCTCGGCGACCGCAAGATGGTCACCGTCGGCGACAAGCCGATGACCGAGATCAACCCGGACCTGGACTCCTGGTTCACGGTCCTGAAGAAGCTCGCGACCGGCGGCTGATCAGCTGAGCGCGCGGGTCTGCGAGTCGTAGACGCGGAACGGCCGGTTCCGGGCGAGCAGGATCAGCAGGCCGGTGATGCAGACCGCGGCACCGCCGAGCAGCGCGATCGTGGGGCTGGTCAGCGACGCCGTCGTACCGGCGACGAAGTCACCGAGCCGCGGCCCACCGGCCACGACGACGATGAAGACTCCCTGCAGCCGCCCGCGCATCGCATCCGGCGCCGCTGACTGCAGCACGGTGTTCCGGTACGCCGAACTCACCATGTCGGCCGCACCGGACATCGCGAGCAACGCCACACCCAGCCAGATCGTCCGCGACAACCCGAACAGTCCGACGGCCGTGGCGTACGCCGTGATCGCCAGCACGATCGCGACACCCTGACGTCGTACCCGGGTCACCCAGCCGGAGAAGATGACGCCGATCAGCGCGCCGATCGCCGGTGCGGCCTGCAGCAGCCCGACCGTCCGTACGCCGCCACCGAAGAACGCTCCGGCCACCGCCGGGAACAGCGCCCGCGGCTGCGCGAACACCATCGCGAGGATGTCCGCGAGGAAGGTCGCGAGCAGCGCCGGGGCGGCACGCAGGAACGTGAAGCCCTCGAGCACCGACCGCAGGCCCGCCCGCCGGATCGCGCCGGTCGGCGGCACCGCCGGCAGCCGGAACAGCGCGTAGAGCGCCGCGGTGAACGTGATGACATCGACGAGGTACGCCGCCGCGAACCCGTGCCAGGCGATCACCGCCGCGCCGAGCAACGGCCCGGCGGTGAAGCCCAGGTTGAACGCGGCCTGGCTGAGCGTGTTCGCAGCCGGCAGCAACTCGGGGCGGATCAGCCGCGGGATGATCGCGGACCGCGCCGGGTTGTTGACCGCGAAGCACGCCGACTGGCAGGCGACGACGGCGTACAGAACCCACACCTTGCCCCAGTCCAGATGCGACTGCAGCACCAGGACCATCGACAGCAGCCACAACCCGGCCGAGGAGACGAGCGACAGGATCCGCCGGTCGATCGCGTCGGCCATCGCCCCGCCGTACAGCCCGAAGACGACCAGCGGGACCAGCGAGAACAACCCGACGAGACCGACCGAGAACGTCGAATGCGTGATCGCGTACACCTGGATCGACACCGTCACCGCGGTCATCTGCTGACCGAGCTGCGACACCGTCGACCCGATCCACAACCGCCGGAAATCGGCTGACTCACGCAACGGACGGATGTCGGTGAGCAGACGCACAACGACAAACTTATGTCACAACGTGAAAGATCAAACAGTCGGGAACAGCTCGTGGTCGAGCGGTGCGCCGACGGTCAGGCCGAGGCCGTCGGTGACCACGTGACCGGCGCCGGTGTACGTCGCCTCGGCGTCGAAGTAGATGTTGACGTGCGCGATCCGCGGGTCGTCGGTGAGGTTCGGGGTCGCCGAGTGCGCGAGGTACGCGTTGTGGAAGGTGCAGTCGCCGGCCCGCAGCGGGATCGTCAACCGCTCCTCCCAGCGCAGATCGGGCGAGGCGCGGAACAGGTCGTCGCGGTCGGACAGGTCCTGGCTGCGCAGGTTCTGATGGTCCTGCGAGCCGGGGATGAACGTCATGCACCCGCGCTCGACCGGTACGTCGACCAGCGCGATCCACGCCGACAGCGAGGCGCGGGAGCCGGCGTGCGGCCAGTACGGCGCGTCCTGGTGGAACTCGGTCGCGGCGCCGTTGTGCGGCGGCTTGATCAGCAACTGGTCGTGCCAGATCCGCAGCGGTACGCCGGCCAGCGCGGTCGCCGCGGCGGCGAGGCGCGGATCGAGGGTGAGTTCACGCAGTACGTCGTTGTCGCGCCAGACGTTGACGTACTGGTTGAAGATCTTCGACTCCTTGAACAGGTCGTCGGCGTTCGCGGTCGCGGCCACCGCGGCGTCCCGGAACCGGGCCGCTTCCTCACGGCTGATGATGTTCTTGATCCGCACCACGCCGTCGCGGCGGTAGGCGGAAATCGTCTCTTCGTCGAGGGTGAGCGGTGTCGTAGGCTCGGTCGTGGTCATCGAGGAGCTCCTGGATTCCGTTGACTGGAAGGTGATTCCAGACTCGCTGTTCGCCGGCGCTGCGGACAGGCAGTGGTTGACCAGGACTTGACTGATCTTGACCTCCTGGAGGCGGTCGTGCACAACGTGCTGAGCAGCGAGGTGTTCCCGGACCCGCGGCTACCGGTCGCGGGCGAGCGGCTCGAGCTGGTCGCGGACGTCGCCGTTCACAGCCACGCGTTCTTCGAGATCGCGGTGGTGGTCGCGGGGCGGGGCGTGCATGTGTCGGCCGCCGGGGAGGTCGAGCTGGCGCCGGACTCGGTGGTTGTCCTGCGGCCGGGCGAGTGGCACGGGTACGTCGACTGCGTCGGCTTGGTCGTACGCAACGCCTACCTAGGACCGGATGTGTTCGGTCTCCTCTCCGGCGCGCTGGTGCCAGGCGGTCCCAGCACCCGCGCGCCTGCGCACCCTGCCGTCCAGCACGCGATGCGCGTGCTGGAAGCCGACCTCGCCGAGCCATGGACGCTCGAACAGCTCGGAGCACGCGTCAACCTCGCGCCCGGGTATCTGATTCGTCTCTTCGGCAAGTCCGTCGGCATGTCCCCCATCGCGTACCTGAACCGCATCCGCGCGGAGCGAGCCGCCGGCCTCCTGATCGAGACCGAGCTCCCGGTCGCGAGCGTCGGCGCGATGGTCGGCTGGCACGACCCCAGCCACGCGACGAGAAGATTCCGCTCAACATTCGGACTGAGTCCATCCCAGTACCGATCCGCTTTCAGACCGTAACCCTCCCCATCCTCTCTTCTTTCTTTCCTTCCTTCTTCCATCCCAGTGCCGGTCTGCTTGCACCCCGTAAGCAAAGATGTGTTCATGACGTCGTCGTTGCAAACGCCTGACCCGAATCCCGGCTGGCTGTCCGAGTTCGCGCTCGCCGAGACCCGGACGCGGGTCCCGATCCTGTACGTCGAGGCCGTACCGGCCCGGGTCGACGCCCTGGGCCAGATCGAGCACATCGGGGTCCTGCTGCGGACCTCCGCCGCGACCGGCGAAATCATCCGCACGCTGGTCTCCGGCCGGGTCATGCACAACGAGTCGATCCGCGACGCGCTGCAGCGCAACATCGAGAAGGACCTCGGCCCGGCCGCGTTCCCCCGCCTGCCCGCCACGCTGGTCCCGGTCACGGTCGCGGAGTACTTCCCGTTCCCCGGCGTGACCCCGCTGCACGATCCGCGCCAGCACGCGGTCGCCCTCGTGTACGTCGTACCGGTCACCGGCGAGTGCAACCCGCGCCAGGACGCCCTCGAGCTCACCTGGCTCACCCCCGAGGAAGCCCTGGCGCCGAGCCTCCTGAACGACCTCGAGGGTGGCCGCGGTCAGCTGCTCAAGCAGGCACTGGCCTGGTCCGGCGCCATCGTCTGACACTCCGCAGACGGAGGCCTGACGCCCGGGCAGACGGAGTCGCGGGCTACCAGGCGAGGCGGCCATCCTCGGCGTACACCCCGCCGGTCGGACCGTCGGCGCCGAGCGTCGCCAGCCCAACGGCGACCGCCGCACCTTGGGCGGGCGTGCGCGCGGCGCTCCACCCACCCATATCTGTTGCGCAGTTCCCGGGATCGGCGGCGTTCACCAGGATGCCCGTGCCGCGGAGTTCGTTGGCGAGCATGACCGTGACCATGTTCACCGCGGCCTTCGACGAGTTGTAGCCGAGCGTCAGCACGGTCGACATCCGCGACTCCGGATCCCCGACCTGCTCGAACGACGCCAGCGACGTGGACAGGTTCACGACCCGCGCCGCGTCCGCCTTGTGCAGCAGCGGCAGGAACGCCTGGGTGACCGCGACCAGGCCCAGCACGTTCGTCTCGAACGCCTCCCGCAGTGCGCCGGCCTCGATCCGCGACACGGCATCGTCACCCGCCGGGATGATCGCGGCGTTGTTGATCAGCACATCCAACCGCCCGTACGACGACTCCACCCGCTCGGCCGCCGCCCGGACCGATGCCTCGTCCGTGACCTCCAGCTGGACCCCGACCGCATCGAGGCCCTCGGCAACCAGTTCCTTCACCGCCAACTCGCCGCGCTCGACGTCGCGTGATCCGAGCAGCACCGTGAACCCGGCCTGCCCGAGCTGCCGCGCGATCTCCTTGCCGATGCCCTTGTTGGCGCCCGTGACGAGCGCGATCTTGTGCGTGTTCATGCCGCCCACGCTCCGGCGGATCGCGCTTCCCAGGCAGAGCGAGCCGACCCTGGGATCGGCAGTCCCTGGTTGCGCCTCCACCCCGGCTGCGATCCTGGGATCGTGGATCGGGACGGACTGGCCGAGTTCCTTCGGGTACGCCGGGAGGCGCTGCAGCCGGCCGATGTCGGCCTGCCCGCCGGACTGCGCCGCCGTACGCCGGGTCTGCGCCGGGAGGAGGTGGCGAGCCTGGCGACCATGTCGACCGACTACTACACCCGCCTCGAGCAGGGCCGCGGCCCGCGCCCGTCCCGCCCTGTCCTGACCGGGTTGGCCCGGGCGCTGCGGTTGTCCGACGAGGAGCGCGATCACCTGTTCCGGCTGGCCGGCGAGCAGCCCGGTCCGCCGCCGGGACCGCCCGCCGAGGTACGTTCCGGCGTACTGCGGATGCTCGCGCGGCTCGACGTACCGGGGTGGGCTCGGAGTCCGACCAGGCGATCCGGCTGCTCGACGTGATCGGCACGCAGCAGTTGACAACCCGCCCCTGATCAAGCGACCGTTTGATCCGTTGGTTTCCGACGGAGAGGTCTAGCTGATGCGTAAGTTACTTACTGCTCTGGCGATGCTCGGCTTGTTCGCCGTACCGATCCGGGCGGCCGATGCCGCGCCGGGGAAGCTGGTGTTCGCCGACGAGTTCGACGGTACGGCGATCGACCGGACCAAGTGGGCGATCCACTCGAACGCGGAAGCCGACGAGTGCCTCGGCAACAAGGGCAACCAGCAACTCGAACGGCACACCTGGGACGCGCTGTCGGTCGGCGACGGGAAGCTCACGATGACGGCCCGGAAGAACAACCCGACGCCTGGGTACGAGTGGTCGGGCGCACTGATCACGACCGGACAGGCGTGCGGGCACGAGCCGGCGCAGTCTTTCGCCGTACGGCCTGGTGACTACATCGAGACGCGGCTGAAACTCCCGGCGGACAAGGGCTTCTGGCCCTCGACCTGGACGTGGAACGGCAACGGCTCGAACGAGCAGGACACCTACGAGTTCTACAGCGACAACCACAACGCGCTCTACCTCACCAACCACCAGTCCCCCGGTGGCGCGTGCACGTACCAGTCGCCGACCGACCTCACCACGGATTGGCACACGATCGCGGAACAGGTCGGACCGGACCATACGGTTTGGTATGTCGACGGCAAAGAGGTGTGCCGGCAGGGCGCGTACTCCGGGACCGGGGACGCCCTCATCCTCGACCTGTTCGTGTACGGGAAGATCCCGCCGACCGTGAGCTCCGGGTCGATGCAGATCGACTATGTCCGGGTGTATCGCCAGTCCTGACACAACGCTCACGAGCTGCACGGGCCGAACGGAAACCGGTCTGGTGCGTCGAGACGCTGACAGGCGGCTCGGTTCCACTTTGCGGGGTTATCCGCAGGTGTTGCTCCTTCTCCGCTGGTGTACGGAGCGAGAAGCAACAACACGCGCGGATAACCCCCGCAAATGGCCGTCCGTTGGAAGCAGCGGGGCCGGCGCGGACGCTCGAGGCTCAGGCCCGACGCTGGGTGGCCCAGTCGCGGATCAGCTCGATGCGCTCCTTGAGCTGGGTCGAGGAGGCGTGGGCGGCGGCCGGGCCGCCGAGCTTGCGGCGCAGGTCGTTGTGGATCACGCCGTGCGGCTGGCCGGTGCGATGGTGCCAGGCGGCGACGAGCCCGTTCAGCTCGCGGCGCAGGAGGGCGATCTGCTCGTGGGTGGCCAGCTCAGTGGGTGTCGGGTCCTCACGGTCGCTCGTCGACCGGGACGACTTCTTCTGCGCCGCCACGGATTTCTGCTGGCGCTTCTGCAAGAGCTCGCGCACCTGGTCCGGCTCCAGCAGGCCCGGCAGGCCGAGGAAGTCCAGCTCCTCGTCCGACGCCTGGTCGCCGCCCGTCCCGTAGTCGCCACCGTCGAACACCACCCGGTCGAAGCTCGCGTCCGAACCGAGCGCCTCGAAGTTCCCCTCGAGCTCGTCGCTGGCGCCCTCGGTCTGGTTCGCCTGCTTCAGCAGGTCGTCCTCGAGCGCGAAGATGTCGCCGTCGTCGTTGCTGTTCTTCCGGCCGAGGACGTGGTCCCGCTCGACCTCCATCTCGGCCGCGAAGCCGAGCAGCCGGGTCACTGACGGCACGAACACCGACGCCGTCTCGCCCCGCTTCCGCGCCCGCACGAACCGGCCGACCGCCTGCGCGAAGAACAGCGGCGTCGAGGTCGGTGTGGCATAAACCCCGACGGCCAGCCGTGGCACGTCCACGCCCTCGGAAACCATCCGGACGGCGACCATCCAGCGCGAGTCGCCCTCGGAGAACTTCTGGATCTTCTTGCTCGCCGCCTTCTCGTCGGACAGTACGACGGTCGGCGCCTCGCCGGTCAGCTCCCGCAGCGTCTTGGCGTACGCACGGGCCGTGTTCTGGTCACCCGAGATCACCAGCGCACCGGCGTCCGGCATGTGCCGCCGTACCTCGGTCAGGCGCTTGTCCGCGGCGGCCAGGACGGCCGGCATCCACTCGCCCGTCGGGTCCAGTGCGGTCCGCAGCGCCTGCGCAGTCAGGTCCTTGGTCAGCGGCTCACCCAGTCGCGCCGCGACCTCGTCACCGGCCTTGGTCCGCCAGCGCATCTCGCCGGAGTACGACATGAAGATGACGGGACGTACGACGTGATCGCGCAGCGCATGACCGTACCCGTAGGTGTAGTCCGCCTTGCTCCGGGCGACGCCGTCGTGGCCCTCCTCGTACGTGACGAACGGGATCGGGTTGTCGTCGCTGCGGAACGGCGTACCGGTCAGGCAGAGCCGGCGCGCCGCGGGCTCGAACGCCTCCCGCACACCCTCGCCCCAGCTGAGCGCGTCGCCGCCGTGGTGCACCTCGTCGAGGATCACCAGCGTCTTGAACCGCTCGGTCCGGACCCGGAACGCAAGTGGGTTGACCGCGACCCCGGCGTACGTCACCGCGACGCCCTGGAAGTCCTTGTTGGTCTTGCCGCGCCGCCCGGCGAACGCAGGGTCGATCGCGATTCCGGCCCGGTCGGCGGCCTCGGCCCACTGGACCTTGAGGTGTTCGGTCGGCGTGACCACGGTGATCCGCTCGATCACCCGCCGGTGCAGCAGCTCGGCGGCCACGGTCAGCGCGAACGTGGTCTTACCGGCGCCCGGCGTCGCCACCGCGAGGAAGTCCCGCGGGTTGGCGTCGAGATACAGCTTCAGCGCCTCGGACTGCCACGCGCGCAGCTTGCTCGCGGTACCCCACGCCGCACGCTCCGGATACGCCGGCGGAAGAACGGCTGGCGCGGCGGGCAGATGCGAATCCACGGACGGCATACTCCCCCGATAGTCGACTGTCGGCCGTGCAGGAACGTTACCTGACGGACGTGACAACCGTCGTACGGCATGTCGGGGTACGGGCAGTCTGTGGATAAAGTTCCCGGCGCGGCTGGTCGGGCGTCATACACTCTGAGGTATGAGTACTCAGCTGACCCCGGGTGCGGAGACGGTTGTCGATGAGCGGACGCAGCCGCTGGAGGGCGGGGACCACGAGCGGTTCTCGCACTACGTGCCGAAGGACAAGCTGACCGAGGCGATGGTGATGGGCACGCCGGTGGTGGCCCTGTGCGGCAAGGTGTGGGTGCCGAGCCGCGATCCGGAGCGCTTCCCGGTCTGCCCGGAGTGCAAGGAGATCTGGGACTCGCTGAACCCGGGCGACGACAAGGGCGGCGACGACGGCGGCGAGTAGCCCCCGCTAGTTCATCGTCGGGTCGTCGGGGTACGTCGCCAGGTAGGCCATCTGGTCGCTCTGGCGGCGCAGGACCCGGCGCCACAGCGTGTCCGGGTCATCCCCGAACACGTCCTCGGTCACCGACTCCACGACGTACCAGGCGCCCTCGGCGATCTCGCCCTCGAGCTGACCGCTGGACCAGCCGGCGTACCCGGCGAAGATCCGCATCCGGGCGATCGCGCCCTCGAGCAGCACCGGCGGTACGTCGAGGTCGACCAGACCGATCCGGCCGAAACACTCGCGCCAGCCGGGCGGATCCGTGGCCTCGACCACTTCGGCGACCGCGAGCGCGCTGTCGGTCCCGACCGGCCCGCCCATGAACAGCACGCCGGGCTCGTCCACGGCCGTCGACCAGTCCGGGAGCACCTGGTTCACCGCGAGGTCGGCGGCACGGTTCACCACCACGCCCAGCGCACCGTCGTCGTCGTGGTCCAGCAGCAGGATCACCGACCGGCGAAAGGGCGGTTCGTCGAGCAACGGGGTCGCCACCAGCAGCGATCCGGTCAGGGTCGAGACCGTCATACCTCCATCATGGCGTACGACGGTTCGCTCTACGGTGTGTTTTCGTGGCGATCCAAGCTCCGAGCGCGACCCCGGCCAGGTCGGCCAGCACATCGAACGGGTCGCCGTCACGCTGAGGCAGCAGCCAGTGCTGCACCAGCTCGCTCACGATCGCGTTGGCGGCCAGTGCTCCCAGCAACCATCGTGCGGGTACGCCGACCTTCAGCCCGGTGAACGCGACCGCTGCGAACAGGAAGCAGTGCGCGACCTTGTCGATCTGCGGGATCCCGATGTGCGGACCCGCCTCCCGCGGCGAGTACACGCCGTACAGCTGCAACGCCACCGCGGCGACGAACGCGATCCGCCAGAGCCAGATCGTCCGTGCCGTCTTCGTCTCGTCCGCTACCCGCACGGTCACGCCGGAGTGTCGTCCGGGTAGTTCTCGTGCGCCGGCGCCTTGCCGCCGGCCGCGTCGCGGACGGCGTGCGCGACGCGCGTGTGCACCTCGGGATGGAAGACGCTCGGCACGATGTACGTCGCGTTCAGCTCCTCGTCCGTGACGACGCCGGCGAGCGCCTTGGCGGCCGCGAGCTCCATGTCGACCGAGACCTTCGAGGACTGCGCGTCGAGCAGACCGCGGAACACGCCCGGGAACACCAGCACGTTGTTGATCTGGTTCGGGTAGTCGCTGCGGCCGGTCGCGACGACCGCCGCGTGCTCGCCGGCCTCGGCCGGGTCGACCTCGGGCACCGGGTTCGCCAGCGCGAACACGATCGAGTCGTCGTTCATCGTGGCGATGTCGGCGCCGTCGAGGATGTTCGGCGCGGAGACGCCGATGAACACATCGGCGCCCGCGAGCGCACCCTTGAGGTTGCCGCTGTACTTCGCCGCGTTGGTGTTCTCCGCGATCCAGCGCAGCTCCGGCGACAGGCCCGCGCGCTCGGTGTGGATGATGCCGTCGACATCGGCGACGACGGCGTCCTTCACTCCCGCGGCGAGCAGCAGCTTGAGGATCGCCGTACCGGCCGCGCCCGCGCCGGACAGCACCACCCGCACGTTCGTGATGTCCTTGCTGACCACGCGCAGCGCGTTGTAGAGCGCAGCCAGGACCACGACCGCCGTACCGTGCTGGTCGTCGTGGAAGACCGGGATGTCGAGCTCCTCGCGCAGCCGGGCCTCGATCTCGAAGCAGCGCGGCGCGGAGATGTCCTCGAGGTTGATGCCGGCGAACCCGGGGGCGATCGCCTTGACGATCTGGACGATCGCGTCCGGGTCCTGCGTGTCCAGGCACAGCGGCCACGCGTCGATCCCGGCGAACCGCTTGAACAGCGCGGCCTTGCCCTCCATCACCGGCAGCGCGGCCTTCGGGCCGATGTTGCCGAGGCCCAGTACGGCGGAACCGTCGGTGACAACCGCGACGCTGTTGCGCTTGATCGTCAGCCGGCGCGCGTCGTCCGGGTTGGCCGCGATCGCCAGACAGACCCGCGCGACACCCGGCGTGTAGATCATCGACAGGTCGTCACGGTTGCGGATCGGGTGCTTGGCCTCCATCGAGATCTTGCCGCCGAGGTGCATCAGGAACGTCCGGTCCGAGACCCGGCCGATCTCGACCCCCGGCACGGCCCGCATCGCCTCGACCAGCCGGCCGGCGTGCTCGGTGTCGGCCGCGGCGCAGGTGACGTCGATCCGCAGCCGCTCGTGGCCGGACGCGGTCACGTCGAGCGCGGTGACCAGACCGCCGGCCTGCTCGACCGCGGTCGTCAGCTTGCTCACCGTCGAGCCACCCGCGGGCACCTCGAGGCGAACGGTGATGGAGTACGAAACACTCGGCAAGGCAGTCACGCGGGTGATCCTCTCACGTCACTGGTAATGCCCCGAGGTTACGTACGTAAAGTGCATGACTAGTCGTCGAGCCAGGCTCTGACGGACTCGTTGTGCTCGCCGAGGCGGGGTGGCGGGAGGTTGGTCTCACGCGCTCCGGCGTACGGATTGTCGTCGAAGCGGAGCGGTGGACCGGGCAGCTGGACGGTGCCCAGGGTCGGGTGTTCGACGTCGATCAGCAGGCCCTGGGACAGCGTCTGCTCCCACTCGTACACCTGCTGGAAGTCGCGGACCTTGCCGGCCGGGATGCCCTTCCCGGCAAGGCGTTCCAGCCACACGTCGGCCGGCTCGGCGGCGAACGCGGCCTCGATCGCGGCGGTCAGCTCGTCGCGGTGCGCGACGCGTTGGGCGTTGACGGCGAAGCGCTCGTCGTTCGGATCGAGTCCGACAATCGGCGCGAACGTCCGCCATTGCCCCTCGCTTCCCACCGCGACCTGGATGCTGGTGTCGGCGGTGCGATACATCCCGTACGGCGCGATCTGCGCGTGGTGATTGCCTACGCGTTCAGGCAACTGATGCGCGACCGTCCACTTCGTCCCGTGGAACGCGTGGACGCCGATCACCGACGCGAGCAGGCTCGTCCGTACGACGCGACCCTTGCCGGTGATCGATCGCTCGTGCAGTGCGGCGAGGGCACCGTAAGCGCCGTACATGCCGGCCAGCAGGTCCGCGATCGGGGCGCCGACCTTGGTGGGCTCGACCGCGCCGGTGATGCTCATCAGACCGCCTTCGCCCTGCGCGATCTGGTCGTACCCGGCTCGCCCGCCGTCCGGCCCGTCGTGCCCGAAGCCGGTGATCGACAGGATCACGAGGCCGGGGTTGAGCTCGTGCAGGACCTCCGTGGAGAACCCGAGCCGATCGAGCACGCCCGGCCGGAAGTTCTCGATCAGTACGTCGGCCTTGCGGACCAGCTTGGTCAGGAACTCCTTGCCCTCGGCCGACTTGAGGTCCGCGGTCACGGACTCCTTGTTCCGGTTCGCCGACAGGTAGTACGTCGACTCGCCCTCGACGAACGGCGGACCCCAGCCGCGGCTGTCGTCGCCGCCGTACGGGGTCTCGACCTTGATTACCCGGGCGCCGAGGTCCCCGAGCATCATCGCCGCATGCGGACCCGCGAGCGCGCGGGTCAGGTCCACGACCACGACGTCGGACAGAAGGTTCTGCACGGCGCCACCCTAGGCGAGTTGTCGTCAGCCGGCCGTGACGCTCTTCTCACCCACGCGGCTCGACCACACTCCGAACGGCGGCCAGCAGCGCGGCCCGATGCTCACTCAGGCGATCGGCGTCCTCGCCGGCCGCCGCCCGCAGACCCGCCGGCGCACTCAACCAGCTCTCGGTCATCCGCAGCACGATCGCGAACAGGTCCACCGCCGGGATGTCGGCCCGCAATCGCCCTTCGCGCTGCGCGGCCTCGACCAACTCGACCCGCTCGCGATAACTGGCCAACTCCGCCTCGGTCGCCTCGGCTCGTTCGAACCCACGCCAGATGGCGATCCGCCGAGCCGCCGGATTGGCCAGGACATAGTCGAACCGGCTGGCCGCGAACGCGGTCAGATCCCCTGCGTCCAGCGGAACGGCCTTGACCACCGTACGCGCCTGCTCGTCCACGACCGCGTCGAACAGCGCGTCCTTGTCCCCGAAGTACACGTAGATGAGCCGCTTGTTGACTCCCGCGCGCTCGGCGATGCGGTCGATCCGGGCACCGGCGAGTCCGTACTCCGCGAATTCCTCGGTCGCGGCTTGCAGCAGCAGCGCCTTGGTCGCCCCGGAATCGCGGGGACGCCGTTTGCGCTCGGCGGTCGACTCGGCCATGCGGCTCACCCTCTCATCCCTGTCACGCACCGACGATCGCGGTCAGCTCGTCCAGCCCCCGCGCACCGCCGACGGCCCGCTCGATCACCTCGTGCGCCTGGTCGCCCAGCGCATCGACCGCT
The DNA here is from genome assembly GCF_004365355.1 of Kribbella pratensis. GTDB lineage: Bacteria > Actinomycetota > Actinomycetes > Propionibacteriales > Kribbellaceae > Kribbella. Next base: position 305,318 of record NZ_SODP01000002.1, read on the forward strand.
CCGCTGAACAGCTGCATGTCGATGAGCTCCAGCGGCTGCAGATGATGCACGTTCGCGGACGTGATCGACGGCCCGATCGCCTGCAACGCGAAGCTGCTCGCCGACCCGGAGCGCAGTACGTCGAGCAGCGGCTGGATCGGCAACTCCAGCGCCTGCGCCAGGTGCATCATCTCGAGGACGTTCTGGTGGTTCATCATCATCAAGGTGTTGTTGAACAGCTTGCCGTACTGACCCGATCCGGCCGGGCCGACGTGGATGACCTCCTTGGAGAAGGTCCGGAAGATCGGCGTGAGCCGCTCGACGACCCGCGCGTCGCCGCCGGCGATCGTGGTCAGCTGCCGGGCCAGAGCGACCGCGTGGCCGCCGCTGACCGGGGCATCCACCACCTCGACGCTGTACGGCGCGGCGAGCCGGGCCAGCTCACGCGCGGCCTGCGGCAGGCCGGTGCCGTGGTTGACAAGCACCGAGCCTCGCCGCAGGTTCGCCAGCAGGCCGCCGTCGACCGCGACCTGCAGATTGTCGGCGTCCTCGCGCAGACAGAGTCCGACGATGTCGACGGCGGCGGCCAGTTCGGCGATACTCGGCTGGACCGTGAAGGCATGGCCCTCGAGGACATCGAGCGACTCGGGGCGCCGGGCCCAGACGTGCAGCGGGTAGCCGCCGTCCGCGATCGCTTGGGCGATCGGGGCGCCCTGGTCACCGAGGCCGATGAAACCGACCCTGGGCTTGGGATCGGACATGACGGTCACCAGGCCAGCTGGCCGGCGGCGTCGAAGAACTGGCCGGTCGGTCCGTCCGGGCCGAGCTGTGCCAGCCGGACGATGGCCTCCGCGCCCTCCTCGACGGTCTGCGTACCGGAGTTGTGGTTCAGGTCGGTCCTGGTGAAACCCGGGTCGGCCGCGTTGATCCGGACGCCGGGGTACGCCTTCGCGTACTGCACGGTGATCACGTTGACTGCCGCCTTCGACGCCGGGTACTCGACGGCCGGGTAGAAGCGGGCCGGGGACTCCGGATTGGCAATCCCCCGCACCAGCGACAGGCCACTGCTGACGTTGACCACGACCGGCGCCTCGGAGCGCTGCAGCAGCGGCAGGAACGCGTGCAGTGTGCGGACCTGGCCGAACACGTTGGTCTCGAACACGCTGCGCATGCTGTCCGCGGTGACCTCGGCGACCGGGATGAAGCCGCCGTCGGCCGCGCGCGGCTCGACACCGGCGTTGTTGACCAGGACGTCCAGGCCGCCGTCGGCCTCGATGGACTTGGCCGCGGCCTCGACCGAGGAGTCGTCGGAGACGTCGAGCTGGATGAAGCGGGCGCCCAGCGTGTCGGCGGCGGCGCGCCCACGGTCGGCGTCGCGCGCTCCGACGTACACGGTGTGGCCGGCGGCGACGAGCTGCCGGGCGGTCTCATAGCCGATGCCCTTGTTCGCGCCGGTGATCAGGACTGTGGACATGATGCTCTCTCCCTCAAGGAAGTAACTAACTGGATATATACAGGATGGCGCGATCCAAGACGTAAGTCAATAGTTAGTTACTTAGTGGGCCTTGCGAGCGAGTGAGGCGAGCCGATGGGTGACGTCGCGAGGACGCTCCTGCATGAGCATGTGGCCGGCGCCGGGGTACATCCACAGGCGGGCGCCGGGAAGCTGCGAGGCGATCCGGTTCGCGTGCCGCGGCGGCAGCAGCCGATCGCGCGTCCCGTGCATGATCTCCACAGGCAGCTGGTCGAGCACCTTCAACGCATGCCCCCGCTCGTGCTCCAGCATCGTCGCGAAGAACCCGCCGTACGACGGCCCCGGCACAATCGCCAGATCCTCCAGAAACAACTCCACCTCAGCCGGATCCACATGCCTCCCGAACACCACCCGCCGCAAGGCCGGCGCCCGCAAACTGGCAGCAAGCACCGCCGCCCGCCGCCTGGCAGCGGCGGACCTGTCAGTTGCTTGTGCGTCTCTGCGCGCCGCTCGCTTGTCGGCCCTGGAGCCGACTGCGGTCAGGATGCGGGGAGCGATTCGGGCGGCTGCTGGGTCGAACCGCCGTGGTATACCAAGCGCGCCCTCGGTGAGATGCCCCGAGGTCGTGCTGACCAGCGCGGCGGCGCGGATCCGCGAGCCGAACAGCTCCGGGTACTGATCCGCGGCAGCCATCAACGTCATGCCGCCCATCGAGTGGCCGGCGTACACGACCGGACCGTCGCCGACGACCTCGTCCAGGACCGTCACCAGATCGTCAGCGAGCTGGTCGAGCCGCATCGACCCGACGGGCGCCGCCTCGGATCGGCCGTGCCCGCGGTGGTCGTAGGTGACGACGCGTACGGCGTCCGGCCCGAGCACCTCCGGCAGCTTCTCCACCTGGTTGTGCCACGACCGCGTCGAACACGTCCACCCGTGCACGAGCAGCACCGTCACCGGCGCGTCAGCCGGTCCGGTCACCTCGACGTTCAGCCGTACTCCGTCGCGAGCAGTCACCCCGGACCGCTCCACCTGGATCGTCACGCAATCTCCCGTTCCCGTTCGCCGGCCGCCAGATGAGCCGCACGCGCCCGCCCGCCGCGGGCACCGCGCCCGACCAGCCAGGCGATCCCGATGATCTCGAGCAGTCCGACCACCGCGAGCAGCGCATAACCGGCGTTCCACATCCATCGTGGCACGTCGGACTTCTCCTCGCGCCGCAGGATCTGCTGCTCGTTGACGAACTCGACCGTCTGGCCGTTCGACACCTGCACCGCCGGCTTCTCGATCGCCGCATCCTCCGGCGCGTACACCCAGGCCGCCACCATGTCCCGCTGCCCCTGGTGCAGCCGGATCATCGACTTCCACTTCCCGTACATCGGCAGCGCGCCCGCCGACCGATACGTGCCGTCGGCAACCTTCTCCATCGGCTGGTACACCAAACCGCCGCCCTGCCAGGCGAGCGCCTCGAACCACCGCGCACCGTCAGCAGCATCACCCGGCGACATCGTGATCGTGACGTACGCCGTCGGCTCGGCGCCCGTGGCCACCCGCTCCAACGACACCACACCCGACACGCCCGGGTCCGCCGACCGCGGCACACAGAAGAAGACGGTTGCCACGACGGCCACCAGCCCGGCCGCACCGAGCTGATGTGTACGCCGGATCGCCACCGGCCGGATGTGCTTGATCCCGACGGCCCGCTCCTCGCCGGCAACCTCGGCGTACCGCGTCGCAAGCCAGGCCCCGACGAGACCGGCTCCGACTCCGACGATCACGCCGTACGCGAGGGCGGACGGGAGCATCGAGGACGGCCAGGCGATCGGCATCCAGACGTGACTCCACGCGTACTCCGCCACCAGGCCGACGGTTCCGATCAACGCACCGGCGACCGCACCCAGGCGGAAGCGATTCTTGTTGCCCAAGGCAAGTGCGACCAGCTCGACCAGAATCGCTTCGACGATCAGCAACGGGAAGTGCCCGACGATCTGGCCCAGCGGTTCGGCCACCGCCCAGGCGATCCCGCCGCGGATGATCAGGTAGACCGCCAGCGCGGCGAACGTCGTACCAGGACCGCGCCGCGCTCGCAGGATCGTGAATCCCAGCGCGGCGCCGAACACGATCAGGATCGGCTGCAGAACAAGGGGAAACTGCGGTACGCCGTAGTTGAACTCGGTGCTGAACAGGTCCCATGCGATCAGCAAGGCACCGACCGACACAATCTCCTGGAACAGCCGGCGCTTGTTCGGCCCGACCAAATGCTCGACCTCGGCGATCGCCAGCAGCCGCGCGAAGATCGAGAACACCACCCCGCCGATCATCAGCAGGTGGGTCGGGCCCCACAGCGTGACGTCCTCACCGAACAGCCGGTGCCACACGTCGTCGAGCGGAAACCCGACCAGCGCGAACGTGCCGCAGACCGTCACCAGCGCAGCGCTGCACGGAATCCGCCAGCCCTTGGTCAGCTTGATCGTGCGTGCCGGCAGCGGCCTGCCCGCGAGCGCGATCGGCAACACGCCCGAGATGATCACGCCGAGGATGCCGAAGAAGATCGGGTAGTGCGCCGCCGTACCGAACGGGCCGGTGTCGCGGCCGCGGTCAATGTGGATCGCGATGTCCCACCACACCCCGAAGGCGCAGGCGAGCAGCGAGACCGCATGCAGGTACGGCGTCAGCGCGGCCCATCGGGGGACTCCGTCCAGTCTCCCGATGGTGTCCGCAAACCTACCTACCAGCGTGACGCGTCCGGTGCGTTCCCGCCACAGCAGTACGGCGAGTGCGAGGTAGACCAAGCCCACAACGCCGGTGACGATCGCGATCTGGTCGAAGCTCGCCGTACCGGTGGTCGCCAGCGGAATCGCCATCGAGACTCCTTACATCAGACATGCGCCATGCTTGATGTTACATCTACTATGTAACGTGGAGTCTGGAAGACTGTCAAGGGTGGAAGAGGAGCTCACTGTCGACCAACTGGCCGCCAAGGTCGGGATGACGGTCCGCAACGTGCGCGCGTACGCCGGACGCGGGCTGATCCCGCCGCCGCGCCTGGTCGGCCGGACCGGCTACTACGGCAACGATCACGTGGCCCGGCTGACGCTGGTCCGGGATCTGCTCGACAAGGGCTACACGCTAGCCGCGGTCGAGCGGATGCTGGGCGAGCTGCCCGATGGCGCACTCGCGCTCGGCGTCTTCGAGACCCTCGTCAACCCGTGGACGCCGTCGGAGCCGGAGGTGCTCGACGGCGAACAGCTCGCCGACCGGGCCGGCGTGCCGTACGACCCGGCCGTGATCGAGCGCCTGGTCGAGCTGGGCATTGCCGAGCGACTCGAGGACGGCCGGCTACGCATCCCGAACTCGGACCTGCTCCGCACCGGCCTCGAGGTGATCAAGCTCGGCGTCCCGATGGAAGCCATCTTCGAGATGCTGCCCAAGCTGTTCGCGCAGGCCGACGCGGTCGCCAAGACGTACGTCGAACTCTTCCGCTCGACCGTCTGGCGCGACTTCACCAACGCCGGCATGCCCGCCGACGGCTGGCCCGAGATCCAGCGAACCCTCGAAGGAATCATCCCCCTCGCCGGCCAGGCCCTGGTCGCAGCCTTCCGCGAAGCCATGGCCCGCGAAATAGAACAGGTCGCCTACGAAGAACTAGGCCTCGACCCGAAAGCCCTCCCCTCTACCGGCTGAGTCGCTGCAGCCCCAGGAGCCTATCCGCCCGGGCGGCGACGTCCTCCGCCGTCGTCAGGCCGGAGAGATGACGTCCGTACCAATGCACAAGGCTGGTCGCCTCTCGCATCAGCTCCAGTTCCGGTAGCGAGTCCAGCTCGGCCCCGGTGAGCGGGAATCTGTCGAGGTAGCCACGTTGGAACGCCTCGCCCGCGGCGGTCGGATGCCCGAAGTCGTTGAAGAAGTACCTGCCGACGGCCAGGTCCATCGCCCGGTAACCCGGACCACAGGTCTCGAAGTCGAGAATCGCAGTCACCCGGTCGCCGACCATCAGAACATTGCTCGGCGCGAAGTCGCCGTGGATGATCTGCCGCGGCAGATCCGTCCGCGGCCGGACGCCGGTGAGAATCCGCGCGACCTCATCTCGGCAATCGGCGGGCAGCCCGTCGATCAGCGGACCGAGGCTCGGCACTAGCGGGTGGATCGCGGTCAGGTTGCCGTCCCACATCTGGCCCGGCGGCAGGTCGGCCGGATCCAGCCGACCGAGCACATCGTCGAGCTCAGCCAGCGCCGCGCCCGACGCGGCCGCGCGCCCGATATCGCCCCGGACTGGGTGCTCCCCCGGGATCCGCCGACTCAGGCTCGCGCTCACCATCGAGCTCCCCGCGAACCACGGTCGACCCGTCATCGGCCGGCAGAGGGACCGGTACGGCGAAGGACAGTCCGCTCAGGGCGCGCAGTACGGCGTGCTCGTACGGCGCGACGGGATTGCGATGGATCCTCAGGACGAATTCGTCGCCGACGTAGTACCCGGCGTTGTTCGTCCCTGCGGTCAGCGTGCGTACGTCGTACCCCTGAAGTCCCCAGCGCCTCAGCAAGCCGTCCACCCTTACATCCTCCCTTAGCCGGAGTCAGGGATTCCTCGGGAAGTAGATAGGTAATCCTCCGCATGCGTGAACCGGTCCTCACGCGGGACCGTATAGCTACCAGAACAGACCAGGCAGGAGGACGGCGATGCGCCAGATCCAGATCCGTCGGCGGCCGCGCAGTACGACGACACGCCGCCAGACCCAGACTCAGACCCTCGACCTCCGGACGCCGTCCGGCCGTCCACTGCCGTTCTGAACCCAGAGCTGAAACCCGAGAGCTGAACCCGCCATGAAGCTTCGACTGCACGTCCACCACATCCGCTCCGGCGGGTGGTGTGCCGATATCGACGACGACAACGACCGTCAGCCCGACGACCCGTACTGGTGCGTCGACCAATGGCCCACGCTCGAGGCCGCGCTGAGCGCCGGCTGCTCCGAGCTGGCCAAGCTCGTCTCGATCGCAACACCCACGCGCCTGAGCGGGTACTACGAACCGGCTCTGGCCGCCTAGATCCACGGGGAACTACGGGGCGAGGCCCGGCGAACCGCAGGGGGTTCTCCGGGCCTCACTGTGTCCGGGTGTGATGCGCCTGATCAGGCAGGTCGCCGAGGTCGGCGTCCCAGTCGTCCTCGTCGGGAAGGTTTGCTTCGTTGCGGCGGGCGATGCGGATGAAGGCGGCGATCAGCAGGACCGGGCCGAGGACCATCGCGGTCTCGGGGATGCCGCCCATATGCAGGGCGATCATGATGCCGTCACCAGCGCGATGCCACCGGCGGTGAAGGCGACCATTGCCGCCAGCATCGGGTACTGCGCACGTCGCAACTGCCTGCGGCGGAACAGGTCGGCAGCGCGATCGTGCGCGGACACCACCCCGAGTACGTGTCCGAGCACGATCGCACCGATCTGGACCCCCGCGATGAAACCGGTGCTCAGGAACGCGTAGTCGATCCGCGTCCCGCTGGTCCCGAGCAGGTCCCATCCGCGCCCGAACGGGTCGGTCGCGAGCAGCCAGCCCTCCTGCCCCTGGAACAGCGCGAACGAGAAGTAGTGCGCAACGGCGTACCCGATCGCGATCGGCACCAGTGAATGCGCGAACGCGCCGGGCAGTCCGGCTGCCCCGATCCCGCCGGGCCGTGTCTGCGCGGCTCCCGTCGTCCGGGCGGCCAGCAGGAAGAGGCCCGTGACGATCGCGACCGAGATGACGAGCCCGAGTGTGTAGACCACGAGGTGTTGCGGGCGGCTCAGCTCGCCGGTGCGCTGGGTCCACGCCGACCAGCGGGAGATGCCGTCGAAGGCCGTTGACCCGAGCAACAAACACAGCAGCCCGACGATCCCCGGCCGCTGCGGCATCGTCGCCAGACCGGCCAACGGGTTACGCACCACCAACTGACCGTCGGCGGCCCGTCCGAGCGGGCTCAGCCGCGCGAGAACTTCGGCGTACACCTCGAAGCTGTCGCCGGCGCTATACCAAACCGGACCATAAACGATGCCTGCAGCAACATTCACGATCGCGTAGACGGTCACGGCAACGGCGACGACGAGCGGCTCGGAGCCGTCCGGGTATACCAACTCCAGCCAGAGGAAGCCCGCCAGTCCCGCCACGGCCGGCCAGTAGGCCACCCGGTCGGGCAGTTTCCGGTACGACGTACGCCGCACCAGGCGGGCGATCGTGCGCAACGGATTCGCGAACCGCCAGATCGGGCCGCAGAGCAGCGAGAGCGGGATGATGCCGACCCAGATCCACACGTACAGCCAGGTCGGCGCCGGGTTCCGCGACGGCTCGGGATCGCCGAACCACGCGGCGCCGAGCAGCAACCCGAGCGCCGTAAGCCCGGCAACCTTCAACACGACGCGAGTCGCACGGTTGTCGACGATCCGCGTCAGTACACCGAGCGGCCGCCCGCCGATCCGCTCGAACCGCGGCCGCGACCAGAACGCCGCAAGCGCGGAGAACGAGACTGCGACCGCGGCGCCGGCGGAGTAGATCGCCAGCCACAGCGGCACCGGGAGGTCCTCTCGACCACCGATCCCGTGCAGCGGCAGCACCAACCCCAGCACGGGAGCCTCCGATCAGCCCGGATGATCTGACCGATCGAATGTAACACGCTTGATGTCACATAGCGAGAGTCTGATACTCGGCGGGATTGAAGCGCCTGGTCAGCCGACGGAACCGGAACGTGAACGACGGCCAGAGGGTTGTGTTGCGGCCCTCCGAGTCCAGGTACCAGCTGGTGCACCCGCCGCGGGTCCAGATCGTGTTCTGCATCGACGCGCGGACCCCGTCGACGAACGCGCGCTGCACCTCCCGCCGTACCTCGACCTCCCGCAAGCCCTGCGCATCCATCGTCTTCAGCGCATCGAGGATGTAGGCGATCTGTGACTCGATCATGAAGACCATCGAGCTGTGGCCCAGGCCGGTGTTCGGGCCGATCAACATGAAGAAGTTCGGGAAACCGGCGATCGCCGTACCGAGGTGCGCCTCCATGCCGTCGGTCCAGGCCTCGCGCAGCGAGACGCCGTCGCGGCCGTGCACCATGTCCATCACCGGCAGGTCGGTCACCTTGAAGCCGGTGCCGTAGATGATCGTGTCGACCTCGTGCTTCACGCCGTCGTCCGTGATGATCCCGGTCGGAGTGACCTCGGCGATTCCGTCGGTGACCACCTCGACATTCGGCCGTGCGACCGCCGGGTAGTAGTCGTCGGAGATCAGCACACGCTTGCAGCCGAGGGTGAAGTCCGGCGTCAGCTTGGCGCGCAGCAGTGGGTCGCGGACCTGGTGGGCGAGATGCTTCTCGGCGACCTTCTGCGCCTGCTTCATGATCGCGGGCAGCTTGGCGAACCCGAGCACCATCGACTCGCGACCCCAGTAGATGCCGGCCCGAATCGCCTTCTGCACAAGGGGAAACCGCCGGTACAGCATCTTCTCGGCCGGCGTGATCTTGCGGTCAGGACGCGGCATCACCCACGGCGGCGTGCGCTGGAACAGGTGCAGTTCCTCCACCTCGGGCTGGATCGCCGGCACGAACTGGATCGCCGACGCGCCGGTCCCGATCACCGCGACCTTGCGGCCGCTGAGGTTCAGGTCGTGGTTCCACCGGGCCGAGTGGAAGACCTCGCCTTCGAAGTCCTCGATCCCGGGCAGCTTCGGGTACGACGGTTCGGCGAGCGGACCCATCCCGGACAGCACGATGTCCGCGGTGAAGTCACCCGCCCCGGTCGTGACCCGCCAGCGGCCGTCCTCCCAGCTCGCCGACTCGACCGCGTGACCGAAGCGGATGTGCGGGCGGACGCCGAACGCATCGGTGACGTTGCGCAGATAGTCCTCGATCTCGGGCTGCGGCGAGAACGTCGATGACCAGTCGGGGTTCGGCGCGAACGAGAACGAGTACAGATGCGAGGGCACATCACAGCGGCAGCCCGGGTACGTGTTGTCGCGCCAGGTGCCGCCGACGTCGTCAGCACGCTCCAGCACGACGAAGTCGTCGTACCCGGCCTGCTTCAGCCGGACCGCCATCCCGATCCCGGCGAACCCGGTGCCGATCACCACGATCCGATGCTGCTCAGTCATCCCTGGCCTCCCGCTCGGCTGGAACTTACTCCCAGTAAGTTACTCGGAGTCAGTTAGACTGCGCAAGTGACCTCGACCACTGCCGCCCCGAAGCGACGGCGCGACCGGGCCGCCCGGGAGCGGGAGATCCTCGAGGCGGCCGAGCGGATCTTCGGCGAGCGCGGGTACCAGGGCACGTCGATGGACGACGTCGCCGCGCAGGTCGGCGTCTCGAAGCCGCTGATCTACCAGTACTACGGCTCGAAGGACGGACTCTTCCTCGCCTGCCTGGCCCGCCTCCGCGGTCAACTGCTGGACACGGTGTCCGATGCGGTGATGCAGGCGCCGGACGCGGAGGACGCGCTGTACGCCGGGTTCGTGGCGTGGTTCCAGTTCCTCGACGACCATCCGCAGGCGTGGTCGGTACTCGTGGACGAGGGCATGCTCAGCGCGGGGCCGGCCGCGGAAGCGACCGACGAAGTGCGCGCGGCCTTCATCGAGCTGATCGCCACGATGGTCCGGATGAACCTCCCAGCAGGCCGACCGGTCGACGAGGACGAGGTCCAGATCGTTGCCCAAAGCATCTCAGGCGCCACCGAGCGGCTCGCCATCTGGCGCACCCGGTCCGCCACCCCACCCAGCCCCGAGAAGGTAGCCCGCACCCTCCAAGACCTCCTCTGGCAGGGCCTCCACACCCTCAAGTCCACCTAATGCACATCGAGTCCTACCCCGAGGCGGCCGTCCCCACCCCCCTCCGCCACCAACTCCACGCCCTACAAAACGAAGCCTGGCCAACCACCCCAGCACCCCAGCCCCTGCCCAGCCCCCAGAGCCGCCCTCGCCCGCCGCCTCGCCGGGTGCCTCGCCCGTCGCCTCGCCCGTCGCCTCGCCTGCCGCCTCGCCGGGTGAGTCGCGCGTCGCCTCGCCAGGTGGCTCGCCTGCTGCCTCGCCAGGTGCCTCGCCCGCTGCCTCGCCAGGCGCCTCGCCCGCTGCCTCGCCCGCTGCCTCGCCCGCTGCCTCGCCCGCTGCCTCGCCAGGCGCCTCGCCCGCTGCCTCGCCCGCTGCCTCGCCCGCTGCCTCGCCCGCTGCCTCGCCCGCTGCCTCGCCCGGTGCCTCGCCGGGTGGGTTGTCTTTCGACGCACTGGTCCACGACCCAGCGCTTGATCCGTTGTCGATGCTCCTCGTCGACGACGGCACCGTTGTGGCCGCTCTCGACATCCTCCACAAAACCGTCGACCACGCCGGCAACACCTTCCGCGTGGGCGGACTCAGCACCGTCGTCACCCGGAAGGAGCTCCGCGGCCATGGCTACGGCCTCCGCCTCGTCACCGCCGCCCGAGCGGCAATGGCCGAGCTGGACCTGGCCCTCTTCACCTGCGACCGCCCGCTACAACCGTTCTACGAACGCGCCGGCTTCCGAGTCCTCCCCGGCACAACCCTCATCGGCGGCACCCCCGACGATCCGTTCCCCAGCGACCAACCAGGCTTCGACAAAGTCACCATGGCCGCCTTCTTCAGCGAGTCCGCCCGTCAGACTGCCGGCACCTTCGAGCACAGCCGAATCGCTCTCCACCCCGGCCCCATCGACAAACTCTGGTAAGCCGCCACGACCGCCCAGTCGTCCCGGTCCTCGTGTCCTCGGCGAGCGGGGTAGCGGCACTGCGTGTCCATCGCACCAGGCTCGAACCCCGTGCCCAGCCTGACCCGTGCCCGAGCCTGAGCCTGACCCGTGCCCGAGCCTGAGCCTGAGCCGGTGCCCGAGCCTGAGCCGGTGCCCGAGCCCGAGCCCGTGCCCGAGCCGTGCCCGAGCCTGAGCCGGTGCCCGAGCCGTGCCCGAGCCTGAGCCGGTGCCCGAGCCCGTGCCCGTGCCCGAGCCTGAGCCGGTGCCCGAGCCCGTGCCCGTGCCCGTGCCCGTGCCGTGCCCGAGCCTGAGCCGGTGCCCGTGCCCGTGCCCGTGCCCGAGCCTGAGCCGGTGCCCGAGCCCGTGCCCGTGCCCGTGCCCGTGCCGTGCCCGAGCCTGAGCCGGTGCCCGAGCCCGAGCCGTGCCCGAGCCTGAGCCGGTGCCCGAGCCCGAGCCCGTGCCCGTGCCCGAGCCGTGCCCGTGCCCGAGTCCGAGCGCCCGAGCCTGAGCCCGTGCCCGAGCCCGAGTCCGAGTGCCTGAGCCCCGTGCCCGAGTCCGAGTGCCCGAGCCCGAGCCGAGCCCCACAGCCCGAGCCCGAGCCTGAGCCCCGTGCCCGAGTCCGAGTGCCCGAGCCTGAGCCCGTGCCCGAGCCTGAGCCCGAGTGCCCGTGCCCGAGTCCGAGTGCCCGAGCCCGAGCCGAGCCCGAGCCCGAGCTCGAGCCGTGTTCGAGTCTGAGCTCGTGTCCGGCCCGGTCGACCTGCTCGCCGGCGGCGTAGGCGCGGAGTACCACCCTCGGCAAGGACTACTTCGCAACGCCGCGAGCCTTGACTTCCGCCACCTCGCCCCAGGGATCGAACGCGTCGGTGTCTAGCGGCTTGTCCTCGGGGTCCGTCCGTCGGTCGGCTGTCGTCGGGCTCTCGCCCCAGATGGCGAGGCACGCAGCCTCCCGCAACGAGGTTGCCGCGCCTACCCCCTGATGCCCGCGCGCCATCATCTCCTCGAGCAGTCGCCGCCCGAGTGCCGAACGTCTGGCCACAAACCCAGCCGTGCTCGGCACAGGTGCGACCGTTGCGACCACTTCGCGTTCTTCCGCCGCGCCCGAGGCCGAACCCGACACACCAGCCGACACACCAGCCGAGACAGCACCTGACACCCCGCCCGACACAACAGTCGGCTGCGGGTCTGATGCGAGGACCGTCGAGGAGGGTGGCGGCGTGGCGTGGGGTTTCACGATCTGGTGTGGTGGATCTGCCCAGTGGGGACGGGAGACGCGCACGATGCCGTCGGTGATGGTGATCGTCCAGTCGCCGCCATGTACGTCGATGTGGTGACGCCGGCACAGCAACGCCAGGTTCGCGATCTTGGTTTCGCCGCCGTCGATCCACGACACGAGGTGGTGCGCATCGCACTGAATTGGTGGGGCGCCGCACACAACACAGCCTCTGTCACGAGCGTTCAGCGCGCGCCGCATCGCTCGGGTGACGAATCGCTCGGACCGCCCGACATCCAGCGGCTCGGAGTTCGAACCGAGCACCAACGGCACGACCCTGGCGTCGCAGGCCATGCGCCGGACGACCGCGGCGGAGAGGCCATCGCCGTACACCGCATCGCCGATCGCATCCGCGGTCGCCGCCTTGAGATCCTGCCAGTCGATCGTGACGGTGATGGTTGCCTTCGCACCGTATCCGGGAACCCGTCCACCAGACCCGGCAGCGGTCGATGCCGAGCCTGCTGTAGCCATTGTCCGCACCTGGGACGAACCGTCTCCGACCGCCTCTCCTTCGGTCGAACCGGCGGCTGCCGTGCCCGGAGCCGCTGTGTCCCACGCGGTAGCGGCGATTGTCAGAGCTGTGGTCAGAGCGTCCGCCTGACGCTTCTCACGAGGTCTCGGGTCGAGTTCACCATCGACGGTCTTGTGTGGGCGCGCACCTGCGTGGACGACCGCGCGCAACAACTCGGCGTTCTCATTCGCAAGGAACCCGCGGAACTTCACACCACGATCGGCCGGAGTCAGCGTCAGCGATTCACGCCCATATGCCTTGTTTTCTTCAGGTTCCGGGCCGTCGGTGTCGAGCAGCTCGCGGATGCGCTGACCAGCTTGGCGCAGCTCGCGAGGCGGCAGGTGGCGGGCCAGCCCGACCAGCTCGCGCTCCGCCACGTCGAGATCCTCGACCGGGACAGTTGTCGGCACCTTCTCGAGTGCGGACACGATCGCCTCGGCCTGCGCCGGACGCATTCGCACTTCGGTATCGGTGATTGGCTGATCCGTGGTAGGCAAGGCAGCCTTGACGGCCTCGTACTTCGCCAAGGACAACGCCAACCGGACGTCGCGGCGAGCGCGCGCCGGATCCAAGCGGTACCGGAACTCGAGTAGTTGAACCGTGTTGTGGGCACCGATCTCCTGCGCGTGGCCGACACCGTCCAGACCGGCGATCACCTGCAGACGGTACGTCTCCATCCGGGCGAGCGCAGCGTCGAGCTGATCGAGAGTGGACAGCATCTCGCCTCCACTCATCGACCACACCGGCCGCTCACTCACCGCATCCATACGTCAACTCTAGGCACCGCCACCGACACTTTCCAAACCGGAAAGCCCTTTATTTCAAGGGAATTCTCTATCCACAGGTATCGGCGCGTCGTCCACAACCCAATCAAGGACATCGCACGGTCAGGTGTCGAAGTCCGCCAGGATCTCGGCGACGAAGGACTGCGCTCCACGGACCGCGCCGGGCCGGCGATCGCGGTAATACGGGACCGCGATGATCGTGAGCGACAACGCCCACGCCCGCGCGCGAGCCCAGCTGTCCCGGTCGACCCCCATCGCTTCGCGGAAGGCGGCCCGCGCCGGGCCGTCGAACGTGTACCAGGCGGCTAGCAGATCAGCGGCCGGGTCGGCGGCCCAGGCGGTCCCGAAATCGATCACCGCCGACAGCTTGCCATTGGCAACCAAAATGTTGCCCGGCATGAGATCACCGTGGATCCAGCTCGGCCTTCCGTCCCAGGTGTCCGACTCCAGCGACGCCTCCCAGGCAGCGAGCAACCGCGGGGTGTCGAAGTCGTCCTGCAACTGCTCGAGCGCCTCCCGGAACAGTCCGTCCCGCGGCGCCAACGGAGTACCCCGACTGAACGGATCGTCCGGCGGCACGGGAGCCCCGGTGGTATCCACCTCCTGCAAAGACCGGACGAACTCGGCCAGTTGCCGTGCCGCATCCACGGTGTCGATCAGCCCGGCCGAGTACGGCTCGCCCTCCAACCACCGGTAAACGCCCCAGGTGAAGGGATATCCCGCTCCCGGCTCACCCTTCTCGAGCGGCTCCGGGATCGGAAGCGGCAGGTGCGGCGCGAGTCGCGGCATCCAGGTCAGGTCCTTCTCGACCTGGCCCTGGGTCCGTTCGGTCCGCGGCAGCCGTACGGCGAGCTCATCCCCCAGCCGGAAGGTCACATTGTCTGTGCCCGAACCCGGCACCACCCGCACCGGCAACCCCGCCCACTGCGGAAACTGCTCAGCGACGAGCCGCTCCACCAAACACGCGTCGGTCTCGACCTCGTCGTCGTGCAACTTCGCAACCCGATCCACGACCGGACCCTGACACTCCCCAACGCCCCGGTCAACGACATTTCGGCAAGGATAGGTTCATGACGACGGAGTCGACGGACCTCCTCCCCGAGGCGTGGCGGGATGCCGAGCTGCCGGACTTGCCGGCCCCCGGCGGCGGCGTTGGCGAGGTTGTCGAGGAGTTCGCGCGAACGATCTACGGGCGGACGCCTGATGGTGGTCGGCTGGCCGAGGTGGTGTTGCAGTCGCGCGACGAGGGTGTGTTCGGCGGCGCCGGTGATCGGCTGCGGCATCGGGCGGTGATTGCCTGTCCGCTCGGCGATCTGGAGCTCGACACCCTTCTGCACCTCCCGGCGGGCGCGCGCCCGGCGCGAGTCATCGTGGCGCTCAACTTCGCCGGCAACGACCAGACGATCGAGAAGTGGCCGTACGCCAAGGTGATGGACGCCGGGTACGCCGTACTCACCGTCGACTACCAGCAGATCGAGCCCGACGACCCAGATAGTCGCGGCGTACGCGCGCTCTTCCCGACCGCCGAACCGTGGGGCGCGGTCGCAGCCTGGGCCTGGGGACTCTCGCGGTGCCTGGACATCGCCACCAAGATCCCCGGCCTGACCACGGACGGCGCGATCGCGCTCGGCCACTCACGGCTCGGGAAGGCCGCGCTCTGGGCCGGAGCGCAGGACGACCGCTTCGCCGTCACGGTCTCGAACGACTCCGGTTGCTGCGGCGCATCGCTGTTCCGCCACCCCGGCGGAGAGGACATCGCCGCGATCACGACAAAGTTCCCGCACTGGTTCGTGCCGTCGTTCGCGTCGTACGCCGGTCGCGAGGACGAACTGCCCGTCGACCAGCACCAACTGCTCGCGAGCATCGCGCCCCGACGCGTGTACGTCGCCAGCGCGGAGGACGACGCCTGGGCGGATCCGATCGGCGAATACCTGGCCGTGGTCGCCGCGGAACCGGCGTTCGAGGACGGCGGCATCGGCTACCACGTGCGGCCTGGCGGCCACGACCTCCTCGAGGAGGACTGGCTGCGCGCGCTGTCGTTCGTACGTCGCTGAGCCTGTCAGTCGCCGAACATCTCGTGGATGGCGGTCTCCTGGTCGTCGCTGAGGTTGATGTGGATGAGCTTGGCCCGAAGCCTCGTCTTACGAAAGGTCTCGCGGACCTTGTCGGTCTCCTCGTCGCTGGACAGCAGGAACAGCGCCGACGTCCCCGGCGTCACCTGAGACCGCACTTCCTTGATGAAGTCGTCGTCGATCCCGACGTCGATGAGCCTGCCCGCCACTGCACCCGCCGCGGCCCCGATCGCGGCCCCCGCGAACGGCATCAGGAAGATCGTCCCGAACAACATGCCCCAGAACGCCCCGCCGACCGCGCCCGGTCCGGTCATGTTCCGCACCTGCCGGGTCCGCGGCCGCCGCTTCTCCGGCTGCCAGGTCACCGTCGCGGCGTCATGAATCTTGATCAGCTTCTGCTTGGCAAGGCTCTCGAGCGTCCCGATCGCCTGGTTGGCCCCGTCCCAGTTCTCGAACTTCCACACCGTCAACGTCGCCATCTCGCTCCTCCCCTGCCACCCTCCCACTCGTGCCCGTAGTTCGACCACCTCAACCACCCCCTTTCACCTCTGGACGGTCCGTGCCGGCGAATAGTTGGCGCCGTCGGTGAACAACCCCTGAGAACCGACCCTGAGAACGGGCTGACGGATGTCATGGATCGGTCGTGACGAGCGATCCAGGGGGCGTACGCCGTCCTCGGACAAGCTTCTGGCTATGACGACAACGACTGCGGTCAGCCTGAGGGGTGTGACCAAGAAGTATGCGAGCGTGCAGGCCGTCGCCGGGGTGGATCTGACCATCCGGGCCGGCGAGGTGGTGGCGCTGCTGGGGCCGAACGGCGCCGGCAAGTCGACCACGATCGAGATGCTGCTCGGCCTGGTGAAGCCGGACAACGGCACCGTCCAGGTGTACGGCGGTACGCCGACCGACGCGATCGCCCAGGGGCAGGTCGGCGTGATGCTGCAGAGCGGCGGGATCATCGAGGACGCCAAGGTCGGCGAACTCCTCGACCTGGTCGCCGGACTGCACAAGAACCCGATGCCCGTCGAGGAGGCGCTCGAGCGCGCCGGCATCGCCGACCTCACCGGCCGGACGATGAAGGCGCTGTCCGGCGGTCAGAAGCAGCGGGTGCGGTTCGCGATGGCGATCATCCCGCAGCCCGACCTGATCGTCCTGGACGAGCCGACGACCGGTATGGACGTCGAGTCCCGCCGCGACTTCTGGGCGTCGATGCACGAAGAGACCGCCCGCGGCCGCACGGTCCTGTTCGCCACCCACTACCTCGAAGAGGCGGACTCGTACGCCGACCGCGTCGTGCTGATGCGCAACGGCAAGGTCGTTGCCGACGGCACCGCCGCGCAGATCAAGGCGAGCGTGTCCGGCCGCACCATCCGCGCCACGATCCCCGGCGCCGATCTCGCCGCGCTCGCATCGCTGCCCGGCGTACGGAATGTCGAGACCCGCGGTGAGGTCGTCCTCCTGCAGTGCGCGGACTCCGACAACACGCTGCGGCACCTGCTCGAGAACACCACCGCCCACGACATCGAAGTAACGTCCGCCGACCTGGAGGACGCCGTCCTCGCGATCAGCGCGGCCCAAGAGGAGAGCCTGGCATGAACCGCAACTACCTGATCTTCGACATCCGCCGGACCCTGCGGAACCGCCGGGTGCTGATCTTCTCGATCCTGATGCCGCTGGTGCTGTTCGCGATCTTCGGCATGACGCTGCCGAAGGACGCCAGCGAGGGCGGGATCTCCGCGATCGCCTACGTGATGGTGAGTATGGCGATGTTCGGCTCGATGTCCGCCGCGATGAGCAGCGGCGGCGTGATCGCGGCCGAGCGCGACGGCGGCTGGAACCGGACGCTGCGTCTGACCCCGCTGAAGCCCCAGGCGTATGTCGTCAACAAGGTGATCCTGTCCCTGCTGCTGGCGATCCCCCCGCTGCTCGTCGTCTTCGCCTTCGGAATGATCTTCGGCCACGTGCACCTGAACCTCGGCCAGTGGATGACCGTCGCGCTGGTGTCCTGGCTGGGCGCCCTTCCGTTCGCGGCGATCGGCCTGGTCATCGGCTACATCGCCAAGCCCGACAGCGTGCAGCCGATCACCGGTCTGAGCACGATGCTGATCGCGGCCTTCGGCGGACTGTGGCTGCCGGTCGACCAGATGCCGTCGATCATGAAGCACATCGCGCAACTGACCCCGGCGTACTGGACAGGGCTGACCTCCCGCAGCGCCCTGACGCAGGGAGGCGTCGACATGCAGGCGCTGCTCGTGGTGCTCGGCTGGACCGTCGTGCTCGGGTTCATCGGCCTGCGCCGGTTCCGCGCCGACACCGCTCGCGCCTGAGGATGCGAGCGGTAGCGTGACCACCGTGAAGACCAGCCGCGACCCCAGCGTCCTGAACGGAATGGCCGAGCGAGTCGGCGCCGGCCCAGGTCGTTGGGGCTGGCTGGCCGCGGGGGTCTGGCTGTTCTACCTGGCGCAGCCGCTGCAGAAGATCGCGGAGCGCAAGGACGGCATCAGCCAGATCCTCGGATTCCTCACGGTGATCCTGTTCGCGGCCAGCTACCTGGCGTTCTTCGGAATCCTGCGCCGGATGGCCCGCAAGCACCTGCTGGCCGTGTGGCAGCAGGTCGGCTATCTGGCCCTGATGCTGACGCTGTGCCTGCTGATGATCCCGACCGCCGGCCAGACGGCCCTGACGGGCCTGGTCTACATCGCGTCGGTCGCGATGATGCTGCTCGACCTCCGGGCCGCCGTCGCGTTCGTCGCGGTCCTGCTGGCCGGCACCGAGGTCGCGCTGCGGGTGGTGCCGGGGTGGACCGATGACGGCAGCTACGGCTTCGCGATCTTCCTCGGTGCGCTCGCCGTGTTCGGGCTGCGGCGGGCGATCCAGCGCAGCATCGAGCTGAACGCCGCCCGCAAGGACATGGCCGAGCTGGCCGTGCAGGAGGAGCGGAACCGGTTCGCCCGGGATCTGCACGACATCCTCGGACATTCGCTCACGGTCATCACCGTGAAGGCGGAGCTGGCCGGCAAACTGATCGAGGCCAACCCCACCCGGGCGGCCGCCGAGGTCGCGGATGTCGAGAGCCTCGCGCGGGCCGCGCTGGCCGACGTACGGGCCGCAGTCGCCGGGTACCGCGAGCTCAGCCTCGCCGGTGAGCTGGTCTCGGCGCGGGCCGCGCTGCAGGCCGCCGAGGTCAAGGCGGATCTCCCGACCACCGTGGACGAAGTGCCGGAGCAGAACCGAGAGCTGTTCGCGTGGGTGGTCCGGGAAGGCGTGACGAACGTCGTACGGCATTCCGGCGCGAAGCGTTGCACGATCCGGCTCACGGCCACACAGATCGAAGTACTGGACGACGGGAAGGGGCCGACGCCCGGTGGCGGCGCGTCCGGTCACGGGCTGGTCGGGCTGCGCGAGCGGGCGAACCAGGCCGGTGCGAGTGTGCAGATCGGTCAGGCGCCCGGTGGCGGGTTCCGGCTGGCTGTCCGGGTCGGCCTGTGAGGATGGACCTGTGAGCATCCGATTGCTGATTGCCGACGACCAGGCGCTGGTGCGTGGAGCCCTTGCCGCGCTGCTCGACCTCGAGCCCGACCTGGAGGTGGTGGCCGAGGTCGGTCGTGGCGACGAGGTGATCGATGCCGCGAAGAACTCCCAACCCGATGTCGCGCTGCTCGACGTGGAGATGCCGGGGCTGGACGGGATCGAGGCGGCGGCTGCGCTGCGGACCGCCGTGCCCGGCGTTCGGGTGCTGATGGTGACGACGTTCGGCCGGCCCGGGTACCTGCGACGCGCGATGGAGGCCGGCGCGGCCGGGTTCGTCGTCAAGGACACGCCTGCGACGCAACTGGCCGACGCCGTACGTCGGGTGCACCAGGGGCTGCGTGTCGTCGATCCGTCACTCGCCGCGGAGACCCTCGTCGCCGGCACGAGCCCCCTCACCGGCCGCGAGGCCGACGTACTGCGGGCCGCGCGCGAAGGCGGGACCGTCGCCGACATCGCCAAGGAACTGCACCTGTCCGAGGGCACCGTCCGCAACCACCTCTCCGCCGCGATCGGCAAGACCGGCGCCCGGACCCGCGCCGAGGCGGCCCGCATCGCCGTCGACAACGGCTGGTTGTAGGCGGCCCCTACCTTCGACGTCCCGTCCCCGAGCGGAGCGAGGGGCGGGGGTTTAGGGTTGTCCCTTGGGGGTGGGATTTGTGGATTCAATCGAGGAATTCAGCGTCCGCGGGCGGTTGGCGGACACGGGTGAGGGGATCACCGCCGACGAGTTGCAGCTCGCGGCACGGAATCACGGGATGCCGCTGGAGGGCCTGCGGTACGACGTGACGCCGCCGGGACTGCACTACGTGCTGGTGCACTACGACATACCGGCAACGAATGCGGGCGATTGGCGGCTCGAGCTGAACGGGTGCGTCGAGCAACCGTTGTCGTTCGGGCTGACCGAGTTGCGCGCGATGGGACGCCGGACGATCCGGGTCACGCTGGAGTGCGCGGGCAACGGGCGGGCGACGTTGCAGCCGCGGCCGATCAGCCAGCCGTGGCTGCAGGAAGCGGTCGGTACGGCGGAGTGGACCGGGGTGCTGCTGTCGGACCTGCTGCGGCTGGCCGGGATCCGCGAGGATGCCGTGGACGTGGTGTTCACCGGCGCGGATCGCGGCGTCGAGCGTGGCGTCGTACAGGACTATCAGCGCGGGCTGTCGCTCACCGAGGCGATCGACTCGGGCGCGATCGTCGCGTGGGAGATGAACGGCGGACCGCTGCCGCCGCAGCACGGCTATCCGCTGCGTCTGGTCGTACCGGGCTGGTACGGGATGGCGAGCGTGAAGTGGCTGCGGTCGATCGAGCTGATCGACCACGAGTTCGACGGGTTCCAGAACGCGGTGGCGTACGTGATCCGCCAGAACCTGGACGATCCGGGCCGGCCGGTGACCCGCATCGAGCCGCGGGCGCTGCTGATGCCGCCCGGGTTCCCGGACTTCATGAGCCGGCACCGCTTCGTTGCCGCAGGCACCGTTCCGTTGTTCGGCCGGGCCTGGTCCGGCTGGGCCCCGATCGAACGCGTCGAGGTCAGCACCGACGCCGGCGTCAACTGGCACGAAGCCACGTTGGATGCCCTCGGCAACGACGAACTCGCCTGGCGCGCTTTCGCCTACGACTGGGAGGCAACGCCCGGCGAACACGTGCTCACCGTCCGCGCGTACGACGCCAGCGGCCGCGAACAACCCATCGAAGCCGAGTGGAACCGAGGCGGCTTCAGCAACAACACCGCCCAACGCATCACCGTCCTGGTCACCTGAAACCCGCGTGTCGTTCACCGCCAACACCACACCGGCGTCACATCCTGAAGACGTACACGGTTCTCACTCCAGGAGTGGTGGCGGTGAACGACAACCATCTACACGCGCGAGTCTTCAGAACTCTCCACGAGTGGTACGCCGACGTCGACGACCAACTCAACCCCCAGCCCGACAACCCGCTGTGGTGGGGCTCCTACACCTCCCAGAAAGCCGCCCTCGACGCCGCCTGCGCCCGCCTCGCCGCGCTACACCGCGAGCCGACCTACCTCGCCGACCAGGCCTCCTGAGCCATCAGCCGAACGCAATCGCGAGCCCGATGCCCAGGAGGATCAGGGTGATGACGATGCCGAACGGCCAGGCCCACCACGGCATCGACCAGTCGACCGCCGCGGCCACGACGTTCGACGGATCGTCCGGGTCGACCACCACGTCGATCAGGTCCCCCTCGTTCGGCTCCGGATCCAGTTGGTCACCGCCGTCCACCTCGACCGCGACGCCGTCGGCCGGACGCGCCACCTTGACGGTCACCTCGCGAGACCTCGACCACTTGTCTTCCGAGACCGAGACGACGACAGCCTGCTGGACCGGTCCGTTGGCGATCAAGTGCTGGTTGTCACGCCCGCCCGAGATCCCGAGCGGCAGGATGGCGAGTGAACCCAGTGCGATCGGCATGCCCACCAGCAGCCGGACGGCCCGGATCAGCACCTCGCGCCATCCGATCCGCCGCGGTCGGCCGGCGTGTGCTGCCCGGGCTGTCGCCAACGCACGTGACATTGCCCGGTCGCGGGCTTCTCGTGTGCGTCTTGTTGGGGCCTCCAACCGCTTCCACCAGTCGAACCGTTCGACCAGCCAGCGGGCGGGGTAGCAGGCCCCGCCCGCGATCGCGGCGCAGGCGACGGGGTTGTCGTAGAAGAAGCTTGGGCGGGTCAGCCAGCCAACGAAGTACAGGCCGCCGCCGACCGTGCAGAAGAAGAGCAGCAACAGCGCCAACTGCCGGCCGTGGAGGTCGTCGTCGGGGTCGCTCACCGGAACATCATGAGCGATTGACGCCGGACATCCGATCCTGGTTCCGCTACTCGGGTTTGTTGTGGGAGTGGCCGCCTACTTGGTACGGGGTGGTGATGCCTTCGTACATGAGGTGGGTTATCAGGCCTTGGGAGGCGTGGGGGAGGTTGTGGCAGTGGTCCATCCAGAGGCCGGGGTTGTCGGCTACGAAAGCGATCTCGTAGGTCTCCTTGTTGCCGACCTCGAGGGAGTCGGTCCACCAGGGTGAGCCGGTGGCGGGGACGCCGTTGCGGGACAGGACGACGATGTGGTGGCCGTGCAGGTGCATGGGATGCGCCTGGCCGCTGGTGTTGGAGATCTTCATCTTGACGATGTCTCCTTCGGCGACCATGAACATCGGCACGTCGGGGAACTTGTGCCCGTTGATCGTCCACCACAGCCCTGGTATGCCATCGAGGAAGCCCGCCGACCGGCCGATCCGGTACTCGAAGTTGCGGTTCGCCTTCGCGGGGTCGAAGCCGAGCGGGGCCGGCGTGCCATAGCTCAGAAGATCGACGTTGTTCCCTGGCAGTTCCGCTTGAGGTGGATCAGCGGATCCGATCCCCAGCGAGGTTGACGCCGTACCCGCGTCCAACCGCATCCCGCCGGCCGGTACGACAGCCTCCAGGTCCACGCGGCCGCCTGCAGCCAACGGGTAGGCAGCCGTCACCGCGGTCGGCCCGTGTACGTCGCGTCCGTCGATCGCGACCACCTTGTACGGCGTACCAACCAGACCGACTCGGAGGATCGCGTTGTCGGTGTTGATCACCCTGATACGCGCCGTCGTACCCGCCGGAAGAGCAACCCGCGAGGTCCCGGTGTGCCCGTTGATCGTCCGCTTGCCGTCGTACGTGTGGATGGTGGCGATCACCTCACCAGGCGACGGCGGCGCGATCACGATCGGGCCGAACAGACCGCCCTTCACCTCGTCGGCTGACACCTGATGCGAGTGGTACCAGTACGTCCCCGCAGCCGGCGCCTTGAACCGGTACACGTGCTTCCCACCCATCGGTACGGCGTCCTGCGTCACCCCGGCGACCCCGTCCTCGGCGTTCGGTACGTCGATCCCGTGCCAGTGCAACGTCGCGCCGTCCGGCACGGACTCGTTCACGAACGTCACCTGGATCAGATCGCCCACCCGCGCCCGGATCAGCGGACCCGGCGAGGTCCCGTTCACGGTGTACCCGTCGACGGTCTCACCGGAAGCGAGCTGGAACTTCTGCTTCCGCGCCGTCAGCGTCACGATCACATTTGGCATACCAGTCTTCGGCCCGGTGAGATCCGCGACGCTGGTCCCGCTCATGCCGCTCATGCCGGCCTGGTGCTCGTGATCCATCGACTGATCCATCGACGGGCCGCCGCCGTAATCGGCGTACCCCATCTCCGCCGGGTTGTACGAACCCGGGACCAGGCTGGTCGCCCAGAGATACCCCAGCGGTACGAGTACCGCCAGGGTGATCCCGGCTGCGACCAGTCGGCCCCATCGCCGTTTCTTGACCTCAGGCACTGGTCACGGGCTGATTGGGTACGGCGGCCCGTCGAGCCCCCATGCTCGCGACAGCGGCGACCGCGAGCCCGTTGATCCCGTGCAGCACGCCCAGCGCCGGTACGCCGAAGGACACCACCGCGAGCAGGAACTGCAAGACCACCAGACCGAACACGATCGCGGCCAGCACGCGACCCCGCGGTACGTCGGTCAGGAACGACACGATCAGGAACACCAACGCGAGCAGGCCGATCACCGTACCGGCGATGCTGTGGTAGCTCTGCCCGAAGTTGCTGTAATCCGCCCCGATCGCGGTCCCGTCGTCCGCATCCTTCGCGATCGTGAACCCGGAGAGCGCGATCGAGGCGATCTGCAGCACGACCGCGATCGCGATCAGCAGACCGAGCACCCGGTAGACCTTTCTCATGCCCGGCGCTCCGTCCGACGCTTACGGATGACGATCACGGCGGCGACGATCAACGCGATCGGCAGGAACGGTGGATGCCCGCCGAGCACCACACACCCGAACGACGCCAGTACGCCGATCACGCCCAGCACGAGCAGCAACGGCAACGGAACCCGCCCGACGAACCCCCGCCTGGCCCACTCCGGCCGCTGCCCCCCGAACGGCCCACCACTACCGGCTCCGCCCCAGCCAGCCCCCGGCCCAGCTCCCTGCCCGGCCCCGTAGCCAGCTCCCTGCCCGGCTCCGTAGCCAGCTCCCTGTCCAGCTCCGTAGCCGGCTCCGTGTCCGGCCCCCGGCCCGGTGCCCGGTCCGGCAGCGCCGGCGGCATTCTCCGGCGCGGTCCACGGCGGCTTCCGCCAACCCCACGGCCCAGTCCATCCCCCACCGGCGCCACCCTCACCTTCGCCGCCGAAGGCGGCGTCGCCGGCTTGGTGGGCTCCCGGGAGGTCGGTGAAGAGCGCATCCAGGTCCGCTCCAGTGCGCGCCTTCAGGGCCTGCTCGACCCGCTCGGAGTGCTCTTCGGCGCTCAGCCGGCCGGCTTCGTAATGCTCGCCCAGACGCTTGACCGCGTCCTCGCGCTCACTGTCGCCGATGCGGATCGATCCGCCCGGCCTCTCGTCGCTCATGATTCTCCTCGATGCTCGTCGGTTCTCCGATGGCACCAAGGTTGTCGTCGCGGGCCCCGTCTCCGCGTCGCCTCAGCGGCGACACCTGACCTACCCCCGGAGGAGCACCCTGCGCCTGCGGACGCAGTACGACGTACTCCCCCGGGCGTAGGCCCGGCCAGGGTCAACCCTTAGCTGTTCCCTCAGCTGTTTGCCTCAGGTGTTGACCGCGAGGATCTTGTTCACGTCGTCGTTCGCCTTCGCCAGCGAGCTCGGCTCGGCCTCGAACGACATCACCGACTCCATCGCCGGCGTCATCACCGCGGTCACGTCCGCGGCGTTCGGGTTGGCCGGGTACGGGAACACGTCTCCCGCCTCGACCGGTTCCAGGAACGGCGTGACGTCCCAACCGCTCTTGGCGAACGCAGCCTTCGCCGCCGGCATGCTGGCGGCGACCGCCGGGAACACCACACCCGCCTCGGCGACGATGTCCTGAGCGGTCTGCGAACCAAGGAACTTCACCCAGGCCCACGACGCGTCCCGCCGCTTGGTCCCGGCCCAAATGGTGTCCGCCAGACCGTTCATCATCGACATCCGCTTCCCGATCGGACCGATCGGCAACCGCGCAAGCTTCGTCTTCACCTGCTTCAACTGGCCGTACGTCCCGAGCATCCACGAGCCGTTCGGGGTCATCCCGTACTTCCCGGCGCCGAAGGAGGTCGTCACGTCCACGCCGGATTTCGCCTGCGCGTACGTCGGCATCAGGCCCTTCGTGATCAGGCCCCGCCACCATCCGATCGTCTCGGTGAACTTCGGGTCGCCGTAGAAGAACTTGGTGCCCCACGGCTCGCCCTGGGAGTACTTCCAGCCGTTGATCGCGGCATACCAACTCCAGCTGGTCTGCCCGTCACCACCGCCGGCATCGGCGTACCCGAGCCCGTAGACCTTCACGTTCTCCTTGTCGAACCCAGGCTGGTCGCCGCGACGCCCCTTCGCGTCCACCGTCAGCCGGCGGACGATCTGCTCGAACGTCCCGCCGTCCTGCGGGTTCCAGGTCATCGAGTTGAGTTGGTCGGTGCTGATCCCGGCCGCCTCGGTGAACGCGCTGTTGTAGAAGTAGACCTCGGTGTCCCAGTCCTTCGGCAGTCCGTACCGCTTGCCGTCGGCACCGATCCAGCGATCGGCGAGACCCTTCTGGTAGATGCTCAGGTCAACGTTGTCCTTGGCAACGTAGTCGTCGATCGGCAGCACCTGCCCCTTGTCCGCGAACAGCGGGTACTTCGAGGAGTGCCCGGTGAACACGTCCGGCGCCGTGTCGGAGATGAACCCGGTCACCAGCTTGGACCAGTAGTCGTTCCAGCCGTACTGCTCGATGGTGACGGTGTACTGCGGGTTCTGCTCGTGGAACACCTTCGCGCACTCGGTGTACATCGGCAGCTGGGCGGAGTCCCACAGCCAGTAGATGACCTCGCCCGGCCCTCGGGCCGCGGCGCCGTTGTTGCAGGCAGCAAGCGACGGTACGGCGAGGGCGGCGAGTCCGGCCTTCAGCAGATTACGTCGTGACATCAGTGAATTCATGGGCCCGTCCTCACTTGATCCCGGAGAAGCCGATGGAGTTCGTGATCCGCTTGGCGAACGCCAGGAACAGGATGATCATCGGCAGCGCCGCGATCAGCGTCGCCGCCATCAGCCCGGCCCAGTCCGGACCGCCCTGCGGCGTCTGCGAGCGGAACACCCCGAGCGCGACCGTCAGCACGCGGACGTTCTCCTGCTGACCGACGAGCAGCGGCCAGAAGTAGTCGTTCCACGAGTTGATGTAGGTCAGGATCGCCAGCGTCGCGATCGGCGCCGCGCTCAGCGGGATGATCATCCCGAAGAAGATCCGCCGGTGTCCCGCGCCGTCGATCATCGCCGCTTCCTCGAGCTCGCGGTTGATCCCGAGAAAGAACTGCCGCAGGAAGAAGATCGCGAACGGCGTCATGAACGCACCGGGCAGGATGATGCCGGCGAAGCTGTTCAGCAGGCCGAGGTTCTTGATCAGCACGAAGTTCGGCAACGTGGTGAAGATCGGCGGCACCATCAGCGCGGCCAGGAACACGGCGAAGACCTTGTCCCGCCCCGGCCAGCGCAGCCGGGCGAACGCGTACGCCGCCATCGCGCTGAAGAACACCTGGCACACCGTCGTGATGGTTGCCACGACCAACGAGTTCCGCAGGTACAGCCAGAAGTTGACCGCCGCGCCGGACCCGCCTTGGGCCTGCGCCTCCTCGATGCTCGACAACCCGAGCACCCGCTTGAACGCACCGAGCGTGGTCTCTACCGGCAGCAGCGAATTCGGGTGACCGGGCAACTGGGTGTTGTCAGAGAACGCGGTCCGCAGCATCCAGTAGAACGGGAACAGCGTGACGATCAGCAGAATGAACAGCAGGACCCAGGCGACGGTGCGCCCGACGGTTACCTGCCGTACCGAACCAGACGACAGACTCATGCGAGATCACTCTCCCGCGCCCGCAGCAACCGTAGCTGGACCAGCGAGACGACCGCGAGGATGGCGAACAGCACCAGCGCCATCGCCGACGCGTACCCGAAGTCGAACCGGGTGAACGCTCGCTCGTAGATGTAGTAGTAGATGACTCTTGTCGCGTTGATCGGACCGCCCTGCGTCGTCACCGCGACAGTGTCGAAGATCTGGAACGACCCGATCATGGTGACCACCAGGACCATCACCAGAACAGGCCGCAACAGCGGCAACGTGATCCGCCAGAACGTCTTCCACTCGGTCGACCCGTCGACCTCGGCCGCCTCGTAGACGTACGACGGGATCGTCTGGAGCCCGGCGAAGACCAAGAGTGCGGTATACCCCATGTGCCGCCAGACGTTGATCCCGGCAACGGTCGGGATCGCCCAGTGCGAGTCGCCGAAGAACGCGATCGGGTCGATCCCGACCCAGCCCAGGAACGTGTTCACCACGCCGACCTGCACGTCGAGCATCCAGTACCAGACCAGCGCGACCACGACGTTCGCGACCAGGTACGGCGCGAGGATGATCGCGCGGACCGTGATCGATTTGGTCAGCCGGTACATCAGCATCGCGATCCCGACCGCCAGGACGGTCTGCAGGCCGATGTTGATCACGACGTACTCGACCGTGACGCCGAGCGCGTTCCAGAAGAAGCTGTCGTGGATCATCCGGTCGTAGTTGGCCAGGCCGTTGAACTTCGGTGCCGAGAGCAAGCTGTACTCGGTGAAGCTCAGGTACGCGCCGCGCAAGGTCGGCCAGATGTAGAACACGACGAAGCCCAGGGTGGCAGGGGCGATGAAGATCATCGCCACCTTCAGGTCTCCCAGGCTTCGCCGCTTCCCCGGCGGTGCTCCGGAGTCCCCGTGACTTCGTCTCGTGTCGGGTGGTGCGTTGGTGGTGGCGGTCACGGGGATCTCCTCTTCTGTCGGCGATCGGGTGGCTTACCCGATCGCTGTAACTTCCAGCAAGATCGCGCTCTCGGGCCATTGCACGGGCATGAGTACTCCGACCGAGGCGAGGGCGGCGCCGTTCAGCTCCACGCTTCCACGGTCGGCCGACCAGGCGGTGGACCGCGACTCGGGTCCGGGTGTCGCGACCTTGTTGACTCGATACGTCCGCTGCGGGTCGAGGCCGGGCAGCCTGACGCGTCCGACGGCAGATGTCACCGACTGCTTCACCTGTACGACGCTGAACACGCCACGCCCGCCGTCCTGCGCGACGACCCCGTGCACGAGCACGTCTTCGGGACCGCGGTCGGCGCGGACCACTCGGCCGGTGTGCAGCAGCGGCCGGAGCTTCTTGTGCAGCGCCACCCAGCCTTTGAGTTCCGCGCGCTCCTCGGGGCTGGCCGACGCGATGTCCCACTCGATACCGAAGTGGCCGAACAGCGCCGTCGTCGCGCGGAACGACAGGGTCTGCGTCCGGCCGGTGGTGTGCGCCCGGGGCGGCCCGACGTGGCAGCCGATCAGCTCCGGCGGCAGCAGCAGTTGCGTGTACCACTGGATGGTCTGCCGCTCGAGGGCGTCGTTGCTGTCGCTGCCCCAGATCCGATCGGTGCGCTCCAAGATGCCCAGGTCGACGCGGGCGCCGCCGGACGAGCAGGACTCGATCTCCAAGCCGGGGTGCCGGCGCTTGAGCTCGTCGATCAGCCGGTAGACCGCCAGCGTCTGCTCGTGGATCCCCGCCGTACCCGTCAACTGGTTGCCACCGTCAACGAAGTCGCGATTGTGGTCCCACTTCAGGTAGGCGATGTCGTACTCGGACAAGATGCTGTCGAGCCGCTCGAGGATGTAGTCGTAGGCGGCTGGGATACCAAGATTCAGGCCCTGCTGGTGACGCGCGGTCGGCGGCAGCCGGTCGCCGGCGGCGAGGATCCAGTCCGGGTGCTCGCGGGCCAGGTCGGAGTCCGGGTTCACCATCTCCGGCTCGACCCAGAGCCCGAACTGCAGGCCGAGGCCCTTCACGTGGTCTACCAGCGGGTGCAGGCCCTTCGGCCAGATCCCCTCGTCGACGTACCAGTCACCGAGGCCGGCGTGGTCGTCGCGGCGGCCGCGGAACCAGCCGTCGTCCAGGACGAATCGCTCGGCGCCGACCTCGGCGGCCGCGTCCGCGAGCGCCTTCAGCTTGTCGAGGTCGAGATCGAAGTACACGGCCTCCCACGTGTTCAGTACGACGGGGCGCTCGGTCTTCGGGTGGTTCGCCCGGGCACGCAGGTAGTCGTGGAAGCGATGTGAGACCTGGTCGAGGCCGACGCCGTACGAGCCGTAGATCCACGGGGTGCTGTACGTGCCCTGCGGCTGGAGGCGGCCCTCGCCCGGGAGCAGGAGCTCGCCGCCGCCGATGACGGCGTACCCGCTCATGCCGCGCTCGGCGTACGAACGGTGGTTGCCGCTCCAGGCGGTGTGCACGGCCCAGATCTCGCCGTCGCGGAAGCCGAAGCCGGGGGTGCCGGCGAACAGGAGCAGGGTCGCGTCGGCGCCGGTGCGGCCGCGGCGGTTGTCGCGGATGTGCGCACCCTGGGTGAACGCATGGCGCTGCGGGTGGCGCTCGCCGATGTGCCTGCCGGTCAGGTCGAGTAGCTCGGTCGCCTCGGTCGGGACCGGCAGCGCGAGCAGCAGGCCGTCGACGGTGTACGGCGTCGCGGCCGTGTTGGTCAGGTCCGCCTTGGCCCGGAGCAGACCGGAGTCGGTCAGCTCGATGGTGAGCGTGAGGTCCAGGCCTGCCTCGGTGTCGGCGGCGTCGACCCTCACGGTGTTGCCGGTCTGCGCGACGCTGGTCAGCCGGAAGCTCGCGGAGAAGTCGTGCCCGTCGCGGTGCCCGCTCAGGCCTGGGGTACCGAACCAGCCGGCCGAGTACTCCGGCACGATCGCGATCGGGCGGTTCTCGTCCAGGCCGTTGCCGTCCTGGACCGCACCCGCGCCGCGGCGTAGTTCCAGCAGAGCGCTCTCGGTCAGCTCGCCCAGGTCCGCACCCCAGTGCAGGACGGACGGGAGGCCGGGGCCGGAGCAGTCGAGCACCAGGCTGACCGCGGCGGCCCGGAGCTGCAGGATCTCGATGTTCGACACTGTTGATTCACTCTGCTTTCTGATTGATTTCAGGACGGAACTATTTACCCCGTCAGCCACAATGTCAATGCTTCACGAAGTTAAGTAATTACCCTACGACTGTCCTGCGTTGTCAGCCCAGACTCCGGTAACCGTTATCCAACCCCTACCCGGTCGACAGCACCACCGCAGACCGCGCGCCGCGGGCGGCGGGCCGCGCGGCGGGAGGTGGCGGGCGGGCGGGTCGCGGCCTGCGGGCCGGGGCGGGAGGCGGCGGCCCCCACCCCCGCGAACAGGCGGCCCTACCGCCGCGGCGGCGACGCGCTGCTTGCTGCGTGCGGCTTCAGCCGAGGCGGGTGCGAACTAGCAGGTCGTGCAGGGCCGGCTCGGCTGTTGGGCGGTCGGGAAGGCGGCTTTCGGCCTCCGCCTCGTCGAGGGCCGCCTGGAGACGGGTGACATCCTCGGACAACCGCTCCCCCGACGGGCCGTCCAGCGGCGCATGTTCGGCCTCGGCCTTGGCGGCCATCAGCTCGGGCAGGTAGGCCGGTGCACCCTCGAGCAACTCGCGCAGATCCGCCTGTACGACGCCGGTCCGCATCAGGTTGATGCCCGTGAGTAGCACCCGGAACGTGTACAGCAGCGGCTTGAGCTCGCGCTTCTTGAGGAAGAACTCCCACTGGGTCTTCGCGAAGCCGCGGTAGTGATGTGCGTGCCATTTGGTGATGCAGCCGGCCGCGAGTTCGATCAGCTCGGCGTGTTCCGGCGTACTGGTGACCTCGAGCGGGGACAGGACCTGCTCGAGTACGTAGCCGTTGCGGCGGAGCATCAGCCGGGCGAACTTGGCCAGGTCGTGGGTGACCAGGTCGACCTCGGCCTCGTTCTCGAACCAGGTGCGATCGAGCGTCTCGGGACCGGTCCGCAGCCCGACGACCTCGGCGGCCGGAAGGACGTGTACGCCGCGCAGGTCGACGTCGGAGTCGCGGGACGGGAAGCCGTACAGGTGCGCGCCGGAGACTGTCGCGAACAGCAGTGGGTACGGCTGCTCGCCCATGATCGTGCGCAGCTCGGCGTAGTCGAGGTGCCGCATGTCACGCGTCACTGAGACTCCTCTTCCGTACGGACCGCAACCACTCGTCGACCGTCGCGACATCCGGTATCGCCGGGAGCACCGTCTGCTGGAGCGCGTTGTCGAGCTCCTCGTGCAGTGACAGCCGCCAGCGTTCGACCTCGTCCCACGGGATTTCGCCACGCTTCACCGCCAGCAGCCGGTCCCGATGCGGGCCGACGTCGACGATCAACGTTGCCTCTAGCAACAGACTCCGTGCGGCGAGGAGCAGCCGGATCAGGTGCATCACGTGCTTCCACTTCGGCGAACCGTCGCGCCGGAAGTCCGCCTCGAGCTTCTTGAACTGGCTGAGCACGTACCCCGAATAGGTTTGGTATACCAATTGCGACAGGAACGACTGGCGCAGTCCGACCAACTCTTCACCGAGTGGGGTTTGGCGTACCACCAGCGGTGAGTGCAGGACCTCGAGCAGATTCGGATTGGCCTTCAAGGCCAGCTCGCAGAACCGCTCGATCTCCCACGAGAACCACTCCGGCTCCGGACCGTCCACGTGCGTCGGCGGCTTGGCCAGCGACCAGAACGCCTCGGTCGGCGCGACGTACACCCCGCGCGTATCCGTGTCCGAAGCATCCGTGTCCAGACCGAACGCCCGCGAACCGACTACCGCCGCATAGATCGTGTGTTCGCGGACCAGGCGGTCCCCGTCCGGCAGTTCGAGTTCGATCGCCTCGTCCTGGTACACCGTCCGCAAGCTCAGTTGGTCGCGTCGCGCAACCGTCTCCCGCCCGTCAACGAGTCGCACTGTGTACCGCCCGTCCGCCGTGATGCCCGCAACCCGCCCGGTCGCCCCACGCTGCGCCGTACCGCCCTGATCATCGGGGGCAGCCACCCGAATCACCACCTGCGTCCCCACCGGCAACTGCGGCCCTCGCTGTGCACCTCGCACCGACATGCCGCCCATGCTCCCGTATCGGTGGATCCCCGGGCCATCACATTTGCAGGCCGCCGCCCGTTCCCCGCGGGCCACGCACACCGGCCGCCGATTGTGATGGCCTGGCGATCCGCGATCCTCTTGACAAATTTTCCTGTCAATTAGAGATTGTCTTCATGCTGCGCTACGTCGAGGAGCCGGAGAAGGTGCGGTTGGCGCTGTCGCCGATCCGGCGGCAACTGCTCGAGCTGCTGCGGGAGCCGGCGTCCGCGACCCAGGTGGCCGCCGCCCTTGACCTGCCTCGGCAGCGGGTGAACTACCACCTTCGCGAGCTGGAGAAGGCCGGCCTGGTGGAGCTCGTCGAGGAGCGGCGACGGCGCGGATTCACCGAACGGATCCTGCGTGCGTCGGCCGGTCTGGTGGTCGATCCGGGCGTGATGGGCCGGGCGTTCACCGAGATCCAGGACCAGTACGCCGCCGAGCACCTGGTCGAGGTCGCCGCCGGCACGGTCCGCGAGGTAGCGCGGATGCAGAACGCGGCCGACGCCGAGGGAAAGCGGCTGCTGACGTTCACGCTCGAGGCCGAGGTGCGGTTCGCGGAGCCGGGTGAGGTGCATCGGTTCACCGATTCGTTGGCCGCGGCAGTACAGCAGGTCGTCGAGCAGTTCGACAGCGAAGGCGGACGGCCGTACCGATTGATCGCGGGCGGTCACCCGGCGCCCCGCCGTACCGAAGGAGAGTCATGAAGATCGTGGTCACCGTCGCGGCGCCGGTCGAGGCAGTCTGGGACGCCCTGCGGAACAAGGAGAAGATCCGGCACTGGCACGGCTGGGAGTACGAGGGCACCCAAGGTGGGCTGGAGGAGGAGATCGACCTCATCTACTTCACCGAGACGACCGAGGAGGGTACGACGCTGACACTCGGCCACGGGGACCGCTTCGAGGTCGAGCCGGTCGAGGGCGGATCCCGGGTCACGCTGACCCGCGCGCCGCGCGGCGCGAACCCCGAGTGGGAGGCGTACTACGACGACGTGACCGAAGGCTGGATCACCTTCCTGCACCAACTGCGCTTCGCCGTCGAGCGGCATCCGGACGAGCCCCGGCACACGCTGTTCTTCTCGGGCACCGGCGCGGTGTCCCCGATCACGGAGCTGGGCATCCCGGCGGAGCCGGCCGGCGCACTCGTCGAGCTGGAGCTCGTTGGTCAGCCCATCAAGGGTGAGATCTGGTATACCAGCGAGCATCAGGTCGGAGTGACAGTAGATGCCTGGGGCAACGGTTTGCTCGTGCTCAGTCACATCCCGCCGGGCGAACAGAAGCCCGACGGCGCCACGATGGCGATCCTGTCCGTGTACGGCGACGTCGACCGCGACGAACTCGAGGCCCGCTGGCGCGCCTGGTGGCAGCAGCGCTGGCCGGAGGACCTCAACCTCCCCGGCTGAGCCGGCCGGATCGAACTGACACGGTGGTGACAGGGCGCAAACGTGTCAGTACGCTCGGTCTACCCCTGAGGGTTACCCGGGAGTACCTTGACGCCGACGGTGATCTGGTGGGGGTCCTGGGATCACCGAACTCCGGCGAGAGGCCTTCCGGTGAGAAACCCGCCCTCTGTTTTCTCAGCTTGGCGTCGAGTGTCCGCAGCAATCCTCCTACTGTCCCTGACCGGGCTCGGCCTGGTCGCTCCCCCGGCCCACGCCGACGGTCCCGGCTCCGGTACGCCGTACGTCGTCACCGTTGGGGACTCCTACATTTCGGGTGAGGCCGGCCGCTGGGCCGGTAGCTCGAACGACTCCGAGGCACCGGCCGACGCGCTCGGTGCTCACGCCTACCACGACAACGCGAGCCACACCGCCGAGCAGATCCCGCGTTGCCACCGCAGCCAGTCCGCCGAGGCGTACATCGGCGGTGGCGTCGGCGGACTGAACCTGGCCTGCTCCGGCGCCAAGACCACGACCGCCACCGGCGACTACTTCAAGCCGGGGATCGACTTCTACGACGACGGCGCCGGCAACCTGGGCCAGGCGAAGATGCTGCAGCAGTTCGCCGTCAGCCACAACGTGAAGCAGGTCGTCGTCTCGATCGGCGGCAACGACTTCAACTTCGCGTCGATCGTCACGCAGTGCGTGCAGAACCTCCTGCTGTCGCCGTCCTGGGATCCCGACTATTGCAAGGACGACTCGTCCGTCGTCGCCAACTTCACCTCCGCCAACATCACCACCGTCCGCGCCAGAATCGCGACTGCCTTCCAGAACGTCCGCACCGCGATGCGCAGCGCCGGATACGGCGACAACGCGTGGAATCTCGTCGTACAGACCTATCCGTCCCCGATCCCGTCGGCCAGCGGGTTCCGGTACAGCCAGTCCGGCTACACCCGGCAGAGCACCGGCGGCTGCGGCTTCTGGAACGCCGACGCCGACTGGGCCAACGCGACCGCGCTGGTCACCATCAACAACACCGTCCGCGCTGCGATCGGCCAGTCCGGCCTCAGCAACGCTCGCCTGCTCGAACTCCAGTCCGCGTTCAACGGCCGTCGCCTGTGCGAGAAGTCGGTCGGCCTGTACGAGGAAGTCGGACTGACCTCTTGGACTCAGCCCACCGCCGTCGACAAGACCGAGTGGATCAACCAGATCCGCACGGTCACCACAGTCGGCTCGGACTACTTCATCCAGGAGTCCCTGCACCCGAACTACTGGGCCCAGCTCGCACTCCGCAGCTGCGTCCGCCAGACCTACACCCAGAACCGCGGCGGCACCTGCACCATCGCCGGCACCGGCCTCGTCAACGGCGAGCCCCGGATGTCACTCGGCTGAGCCCGAGCACGAGCTCGGCTGAGCCCGAGCATGAGCCGGCCGCCGCACCCCCGAAGGTGCGGCGGCCGGGTTCTTTCAGGGGGTCAGCTCAGGTTGAGGCCCGTGTCGTCGATGACGAACGAGGTCTGCAGGGAGCTGTCTTCGGTGCCGGTGAAGCTGATCGACACCGTCTGGCCGGCGAGGGACGAGACGTTGAACGACTTGAGCGAGTAGCCGCTCGCCTTGTTCAGGTTCGAGTACGTCGCCAGCGTGGTCGAGCCCGCCTTCACCGTGAGCTTGTCGTACTGCGTCGTCGTGGTGGTCTCCGCAGAATCGATGTGCAGGTAGAAGGTGAGCGTCGCCGCGCAGCCGGCCGGGATGGTGACCGACTGGCTCAGCGTGTCGGTGTGGGTCTGGCCGTAACCGTCGAGCCACGCCTTCCAGGTGCCGCTGTGCGCGGGCTGGGAAGCGGTGTTGTCGATCACTCCGGTCGAGGCCGACCACGGTGACGCCGTACCGGTCTCGAAGCCCGCGTTGCCGAGCTTCTGGCCGGGCGACGAGCAGCCGCCACCGACAGGGCTGACGGTGATGCTGAACGACGTGCTGCCGGATCCACCAGCACTCGCGGTGGCCGTGGCGGTCACGTTGTAGGTGCCGGCGGTGGTCGGCGTACCGGAGACGGTGCCCGTGGAGGAACCGATGGTGATGCCAGCCGGCAGACCGGTGGCGGACCAGGTGTACGGCGCGGTGCCGCCGCTGGCCGTCAGCGTGAACGACGCGATCGCGGTACCGACCGTGGCGCTCTTGTTGCCCGGGTTGTTGACCGTGACGCCGCCGGAGACGGTGCAGGTCGGGTCACCGGACTGAGCCGGAACGCTGACCGCGTCCCACGCCGCCTTGACGGTGTTGAACTCGGTGCAGCTGCCCGGGTACAGGTTCTTCGCCGCGGTCAGGGTCCAGGTGCGGTACTTCAGGTACGAGCTGCTGCTGGTCTTCATCAGCATCGCGTTGTACATGATCTTGATGGCCTTCTGGATGCCCAGACCGGTCACCGTCGAGCTGTTGCAGGTCGGGACGTTCGGGTTGCCGCCGCTGCCCAGGGACAGCAGAACGAACCAGTGGTCGCCGGGACCGGCCGCGGCGTGCACCTCGGAGCCCGGGATCGAGCTCGAGTAGCAGTTCGGGTCGCCGACCGCGGACGGGTTGTACATGTTGCGGATCGGGCCGCTGCCGACCAGGTTGACCTCTTCACCGACGTAGAAGTCCGGCGGGTCGTAGGCCGAGCCCTGGTTGCTGTAGAACTCCGTGGCCGCACCGAACGTGTCGGCGACGAACTCCTGGGTGCCGCTGCCGGAGATGCCGCCCGGCGTGTGGTCGTCGATGCCGTGGCCGAGCTCGTGGCCCACGACGTCCATCGAACCGATCCAGCCGCCGGCCGTGTTGTGGCCAACCTGCACCTGCGAACCGTCGTAGTACGCGTTCTCGTCGTCCAGGCCGACGCGGATCGGCCAGCCGCCGCCGTTGCCGTCGAAGCCGTTACGGCCGAGCCAGTCGGTCAGCATGTGCCGCTCGGTCTGGGCGGTGAACAGCGCGTCGACGCAGCCGGTCTCCTTGTTGGACGCCGTTCCGTTGCCCCAGTTGTCGTCCGGACCGGAGAACGTGGTGTTGTTCGCCGCGTCCTGGCAGGACTGGTTGGTGGTGTTGGGGTCCTTCATCGAGTACGTGCTGCCGGACAGCGTGGTGTCCAGGTGGACCGGGTTCGGTCCGCTGTACGCCGCGGTGCCGTTGCCGGCCATCACGTGCTCCTGGGTGCCGAGCACCTTGCCGCTCTGCGCGTCGACGTACACGGACAGACTCGACGGCTCGTTGCCCTTGCTGCCACTGACCCGAGACTGCCAGGCAAGCTTCGGGGTGCCGTTGAGCGCGTAGACCGCGAGCGTCGGGGCGGTCGAGGAGTCGACCTTCTTCAGCTGCTTGGTGGCGGTCTTCAGCGCGGCCGCGGCGGTCACCTTGGCCGACGTCGACAGGTCGGGTACGGCGGTGGTCTGGGCGACGGAGGTGGATTTCACGGCCCCTCTGGCGTCGGTGACGACGACGAAGTCGCCACCGATGACCGGGAGGCCCTTGTACGAACGCTCGTACGGGACGTACTGCAGGCCGGACGGATCCGAGATCACCGACTTCGCGGTGAACTTGTCGTCCTTCGAGGCGTGCAGTGCGCTCGGCCGGCCGGCGACCAGCGACGACGCGGAATCGACGGCGAACGCCTTCGACTGCGCCTGCGAGGGCCGGGGTGGGGGTGCCGCACTCGGCGCGGCCCCTGCGGCCGACGTACCGAATCCGGCGAGTGCTGCCGCGGCGAGGCCGGTGAGCCCCAAGACGACAGCAGGCTTTCGAGAACGCTGGAACAAGACCATTGGTATTGGTCCCTTCGCGAATACGGTGCTTTGGGCGGGTTGCGCCTCGCCGGACTGCAGGCGGTGCACCACTCCGCCTGGAACCTCCGGCCTACTCATCGGGCCTGTTGCTGGGCTCCCCCTTTTCATCCGGCCCCGATGAATCGCGCGGGGGGACACTATGTCCGCGACCTCACCCGGGCAAGGCGCTACCGTGCCGTTGGCACCCTGAGGACAACTGACCGCGTTGTCATCGCTACTAACAGCTGACAAAGGCGACCGAATCCTGAGATTTGTGACGACTCGAGGCCGTTCCGTCGGATGATTCGGGCCGGGCTGTGAGGGCGCTGTCGCGGAGGGTGCTGGTGGGGTACTGCCGGTGGTCGGGAACCGGCGCGGATGGCAGAATCGCGCCGACGGGTTGTCTGCCGCGGGGTGCGACGCGCCGGCAGCGGCGCGACGGAACGCGATCAGGATGACGCCGGCTGGGGTGTGAGTGGAAACCGAATTCGTGCTGTCGCTCGGTGAGCAGCGCTGGACGCTGCCGGCCGAGGCCGACACGATCACCATCGGCCGCGCTTCCAACGCCGACATCCGGCTGCAGGCCGACGACCAGATCTCCCGCATCCATGCCCGCCTGGCCCGCGACGGCGCCACCTGGACCCTCCACGACGAGTCCCGCAACGGTACCGGCCTCAACGGCCACCGCATCACAGCGCCCACGGCCCTGAGCACGGGCGACCGCATCCACATCGGCCGCTCGGTCCTCACCTTCCACAAATCCACCATCCCGGACCCAGTCACCCCAACCGCCGCCCATCCGGGCGAGGCGTACGCCGCGGGTGCACAGCCGGACGCCTATCCCCGCGCCGATGAACGCGAAGCGGCCTCCCAGCCGGGCGAGGCGTACGCCGCAGGTGCACAGCCGGACGTCTATCCCCGCGCCGATGAACGCGAAGGGCCGTCCCAGCCGGCTGGGTTCGGCCAACCAGCTCCCCCGCCACCGGCAGTTGCTGCGCCCACTCCGCCTCCGACACCTGCGGGCCCTGCGCCGGGTGGAGCCTTCCCGCCTGCTGAGGAGCCGTGGGTGGCCGACGGGGGCGTGGACGGCGGCGAGCAGTACGACGAACCCGCGTACCAGGCCGACCCGGCGCAGCACCAGGCTGACCAGGCGGTCGGCGGTGGCGAATACGGCGGACCGGCGTACCGGGACGACGGAGCCGGGTACCCCTCTGAGGCGGGGTACGGCGCTGAGGCGGAGAACGAGGCTCAGGCGGATTACCGGGCTGAGGCGGAGTACGGCGCTCAGGCGCATAACCCGGCTGACGCGGAGTACGGGGCTCAGGCGGATCACCGGGCTCAGGCGGAGTACAGGGCTGAGGATGAGGCCTCGTATGGGCCGGCTGGGGTTGTGCCTGGGTTTGAGGTGGAGGATGGGGCCGGGCGGCCCGGTGACAGGGGTTGGGCGGCGTATCCGTCGGCGGACAACCCGGAGCCGGTTCGGACGCCGTCGGAGATCTCGGCGCGGGTCGAGCAGGCGGAGCCGAACTGGAACCGGTCGGACAACTGGCCGGAACCGGCTCGTGCGCCGGCGGACCGACGGCTGCCCGGCGGGGATCGCCGTACGAGCGCTGACCGACGCGCCGATGGACGCGCCACCGCGGACCGGCGTACGAACGCGGAGCGGTTGCCCCACGCGGACCGGCGTACGGCGGGGGTCGAGGACGATGCCGTCGGGACCGTGCGGCTGCCTCGCGTGCTGATCGTCGGCGCGGGGATCATCGTTCTCGGGCTGATCGTGAACCTGATCGTCACGTTCCTCGCCGACGGACCCGGTGGCGAACTGCGCTGGCTCGTCCCGCCGGGGATCGCCCTGGTGGTGTCGATGGTGCTGGCGCTGCTCGACGCGGCCGCACCGAAGGACCACCGTCCCGGGCGGCTCGACGTGTCGATCCTGATCGCGATCGCCGTTGTCCTCGTCGGCATCGGCGTCGGCGGGTTCGCGCTGACCGCCGGCACGGAGTACGTCGGCGGCTACCTGACCGGCAACGAGTCCGGCGAGGACCGGTTGGTCAAACCTGTCGCGAAACCCTCCGGGGAGGTCACCGTCACGGTCGAGAACGTCACGTACACGAGCCATTTCACCCGGGTCGAGGTGATGCTCGCCAACGGCGCGAAGGAGCCGGTGACGATCCCGATCGCCGGCTCGACCTTCACCGCTGCGGACGGCACCGCCCTGCACGCCGACACCCGCCGCAGCAACTGGCCGAGCAAGGTGGCCACCGGCGGCACCGCGCGCGGAACGATCACGTTCAAGGGCAAGCTCCCGGACAGCGCGGACGCCGCCGTCCTCACGTTGAAATCCGGCGAGACCGCGTTCGCCATACCCGTTGCCCTCAGCAACTGACTTGAACATACATCGAAAATTGATATAGTCGTCGGCATGGATGTCGATCGGCTGACGACTGTCATCGAGGACTTCAACACGATCTTCATCCGGCTGCCGTCGGTGCGGAGATTCAACTTCTCGACGCTCTCGGTGCTGCACACGCTCGATCGCAACGGTCCGCTGCGCCTCACCGACCTCCTTCCGACCGAGCAGCTGAAGCAGCCTGCCCTGACCAGCCTGGTCGCCAAGCTCGAGCAGGACGGTCTCCTCGAACGCCGCCCCGACCCGAGCGACGGCCGGGCCAGCCTGATCTCGCTGACCAGCGCGGGCCAGGAGATCGTCCACTCCCGGCACGCCCACCGGGTCGCGAAACTGACCGCACTCGTCGACCAGCTGACGCCCGAGGAGCGCGCTGTGCTCGCGGGCTCCGTCGACGTACTCCATCGCTTGACCGAGCTTGCGGAGGATTCCCCATGATTCCAACGCCCATCCAGGTGTCCGACGACGTTCTCGACGATCTCCGCCGGCGTCTCCGTGCCACGAAGTGGCCCCGCGACGCGGGCAATGACG
This sequence comes from Kribbella pratensis, assembly GCF_004365355.1. Taxonomy (GTDB): domain Bacteria; phylum Actinomycetota; class Actinomycetes; order Propionibacteriales; family Kribbellaceae; genus Kribbella. The sequence continues at coordinate 345,701 of NZ_SODP01000002.1, forward strand.
ACGGCTTCTACGGCGTACGCCGTACTCGCCTGCAACCGCTCGTCGAGTACTGGGCCGACGGTTTCGACTGGCGGGCCGCCGAGCGCGCGATCAACGCCTACGACCACTACCGGGTCGACGTGGGCGACGTACCGGTGCACTTCATGCACAAGCCGGGCGTCGGTCCGAACCCGATCCCGTTGATCCTGAGTCACGGCTGGCCGTGGACGTTCTGGCACTGGTCGAAGGTGATCGACCCGCTCGCCGACCCAGCGTCGTACGGTGGCGATCCGGCCGATGCGTTCGATGTGATCGTGCCGTCTCTGCCCGGGTTCGGGTTCTCGACGCCGACGCGGCCGGACATGAACTTCTGGAAGATCGCCGACGTCTGGCACTCGCTCATGACGGATGTGCTGGGACACCCGAAGTACGCCGCGGCCGGGTGCGACGTCGGCGCGCTGGTGACGGGGCAGCTCGGGCACAAGTACGCCGACGAGTTGTACGGGATCCACATCGGATCGGCGCTGAAGCTCTCGTTCTTCAACGGCGATCGCGGGTGGGACCTGAGCGGCGGCAACCCCATCCCGGCCGGTCTGCCGCCGGAGATTCACGCCCGGATCATCGAGCTCGAACACCGCTTCGCGTCGCACCTCGCCACGCACGTCCTGGACCCGAGCACGCTCGGCTTCGGTCTCGCCGATTCACCCGCTGGGATGCTGGCCTGGATCCTGGAACGCTGGCAGAAGTGGGCCGAGAGCGAGAAGGCGTTCACCGACGACGACCTGCTCACGCACGCGACGATCTTCTGGGCGGGCAACGCGATCGACACCTCGATCCGGACGTACGCCAACAACAACCGCTACCCCTGGACGCCGTCCCACGACCGTACGCCGGTGATCGAAGCGCCGACCGGGATCACGTTCGTCGGCCACGAGGACCCGCCCGGCGTACACAGCCCGCAGGAGCGCGTCGACAACTTCCTCGCCAGCGACCGCGCCGCCTGGTACAACCACGTCAACATCACCGCCCACCCGAACGGTGGCCACTTCATTCCGTGGGAGCTCCCAACGGAGTGGACCGACGACCTCCGGCGGACGTTTCGCGATCTCCGCTGACGTACGGCGGCTGACGTACGGCGGCTGACGTACGGCGGCTGACGTACGGCGGCTGACGTACGGCGGCTGACGTACGGCGGCTGACGTACGGTGGCTGACGTACGGTGGAGGTCGTGCAGACGATTCTGATCACCGGCGCGACCGACGGCCTCGGACGTGAGCTGGCCCTTCGTTTGGGTACTGCGGGAGCGCGCATCCTCATCCACGGACGTTCCGCCGAGCGCGCGGAGCGGGTGCAGGCTGCCATCCTCGCCGCCGGCGGGCCTGAGCCTGAGATCCTGCTGGCGGACCTGGCCGGCCTTCGCGAGGTCGACAAGCTTGCCGGAGGCATCAACGGGGAACTCGATGTCATTGTCAACAATGCGGGCATCGGCGCGGGCCCGCGGGGTGGGCCGCGCGAGGTGAGTGCCGACGGCATCGAGTTGCGGTTCGCGGTCAACTATCTCGCCGGTTACCGGCTGACGCGGCTCCTGCTGTCACAGCTGGCCCCGTCGGGCCGGATCGTCAACGTGGCGTCGGCCGGCCAGGAGCCGATCGACTTCGACGATCCGATGATGGAGCGCGGCTGGGACGGCTTCTCGGCGTACCAGCGGAGCAAACTGGCGCAGATCATGTTCACCATCGACCTGGCGTCGGACGGTGTCCTGGCCAACTCGTTGCACCCAGCAACATTCATGGCCACCACGATGGTGACCGAGAGCGGCGTCAGCCCGATCAGCACTGTCGCCGAGGGCGCCGACGCCACGATGCGCCTCATCACGGCGCCGGACCTGCCGACCGGGCGATACTTCAACGGCCTCCGCGAATCGCGCGCGAACGAGCAGGCGTACGACGCGGACGCCCGGGCACGCCTGCGCAGCCTGTCGGACGAACTCATCGCGACCGCGTTGCGCTGAGTCCGCTCAGCGGATAGCGGCTGACATGGCTTGGTAGGCGGTGACGAGCTCCGCCCAGTGGGACTCGGTGTCGGCGGATTCGCTCCCGGTGAGGTACGCCGCGAGGTTCTCGGCGTGGATCTGCCAGCCGGTTCCGAAGTACTCGATCTTGTCCAAGGGGACGCCGCGCACCTCGATGGCCAGAATCGTCTGCGCGCCGTCGGGCGTCAGCGTGGCCTCGATCGTTTTCTCGAACGGCGCCGGGCCATTGCCTCGCTGCGCGGATTCGTCGGTCTCTCTGGTGGTGACCCGCAGACTCCGCGGCGGTTCGCAGACCTCGATGCGTCCGGTGCTGTGCAGGTCGGCGGACGCGACGTACAGGGTGAAGGCGCCGCCGAGGCGGAGATCGCCGTCTACCTTCCCGTACCACCGGGCCACGCGGTCCGGCTCGGTGACGGCCGACCAGAGATCGTCGATGTCGGTGTCGTAGCGGTCCTCGATCCGGACGACGCCCGCGCCGTCGGCCACTGCCAACCGGCCCAGAACCCGGGTTGCTCCGTTGGATGTCATGTGTCGCTCCTCTTTCCCCTGGCGATCTCGGTGTGCAGGGCGTCGAGCCGCTGCTCCCAGAGCGCGCGGTACCGTCCCAGCCATTCGTCGAGCTCGGCCAGCGGCTCGGACCGCAGGCTGTAGACCCGGCGCTGCGCCTCCTGCCGGCTGTCGACCAGCCCCGCCTCCCGCAACACCTTCAGATGCCGGGAGACCCCGGGGCGCGCGATCGGCAACAGCTCCGCCAACTCGCCCGCTGTCGCCGGACCGGCGGCCAGCGCCTCGACCAGCGTCCGTCGACCGTCATCGGCCAGAGCCCGCAGTACAGCTTCCATGGCTTGTATGTAACCACTCGGGTACGTAACTGTCAAGGTACATACGCGGTCAGCTGGTGTGGAGAGATGCCTCGAGATCGTGGTCGACGTACCCGTGGCGCTCCCCGCGGACCAGGTGCAGACGAATCTGCTGGGCGATCGTGTCCGGCGCGTTGAGGTCGGGGGCGTTGTGATCGAGGCCGGGGAGGATCGTGTACTCCGCGCTCGGCAGGATCGTCGCGAGCTGCGGGAGTACTCCGGTCAGGTACGCGGGCGACTTCTCACCACCGAGGAGAAGGGTCCGCGACGCGATCCCGGCGTACCGGCTCCCGTCGGAGTCGAGCCGGGCGACCTCGCCGATCTCGGCCGGCGTCGTCGGCATCATCTCCCGCGTCTCGCGCCCACCCGAGCCGCGCAACATCAGCAAGGAGATTGCCCACAGCAACGGCCTGGCCCGGAACGGCAACAAATCGGTGCCTTTGAGGAACGTCGCCATCGCGGCCACCCGCCGCCCGTCCTGCAACTGCTGCGCAAACGCATCCAGCCAGCTCGCATCGAACGACCCGCCGATGCTCACACCCGGCTCATAGGCAATCAAGGCGTCCAGCGGCTCCCGCAACGCCACGTGAAGCGCGATCAACCCGCCGTAGCTGTGCCCGAACACCACCCGCGCCCCCGTGCGCTCCATCACCGCAAGCACATCGTCAGCCTCGGTCTCCACCGAGTACGCCGTACCTCGTGGCGCGCTCGCCCCGTGCCCACGTCGCTCAACCACATGCACGGTATGAACTCCGGCCAACCCCCGCGCGAGCCGCTCGTAGTGATGAGCCCGCCGATTGTTCCCCGGAATCACGACCACCCCGGGCCCGGCCCCCGTACTGGACACCTCGACCCCGCCCACCAACGCCCGCCGCCACACCTCGGTACGTCCCATCGCCACCCCTCCAGGCTCACACCCCTACCTTCCCAAACACCACTGACACGCCCCTGACTTCCCGCTGGCACGAACTCATCTGGATCGGCTGACCCATTCGGCTTCGGCTTGGTCCAGAGCCATACGGATCCGCGCGACCTCGTCACTCCCCGTGGTCGGCAGCCGCCGCAGCGGCATCTCGTAGGCCAGGAAGATCTCGTCCTTGAGCTTGTCTCGTGCCAGCTGCACCGGATCCTTCTCGTGGAACGCGAACCCGTCCACCTCGATCGCGAGCAGCGGCTGGTTGCTCACCCGGTTGTAGACGACGAAGTCGACGGAGGCCCGATTGGCGATGTACGTCGTCTGCGCCTCGGTGAGCGGTCTGTCTCCTAGGAACAGATTCCGCAACAAGATCTGCGCTCGTGCGGTCAGATGCTGGTACTTCGCATCGGCCAGGATGTCGTGGAGGACGGTCCAGATGATGTCCTCGGACCGCTTCTGCTCGTTGCGCAGTCGTCCGGCGAGCAACCGCAGGCGCTTGTTGTAGTCGCGGTACAGCAGGTCGAACACCGAGACGATGGAGCTGTCGACCACACCGATGTCGAGGGCCTGGTAGTCGATGTAGCCGATCAGGTCGCGAATGTACCTGCTCCTCGAAAGCAGGCTGTGGTTGGTCACCAGGATGAACTTCCGCACCGCTCGCGACACCGCAACGTTGACCAGCTGCGGATCGTCGACGAACGCGAGCCCGGTCTGTCCGCGCCAGGTCTCGTCGAGAACCGTGGTCATGATCATGGTGTCCTTCTGCCGGCCTTGGTACCGGTGAACGGTGTCCGCCTCGAGTTTCTCGATCGCGTCGACGAACTGCTCGACGACCTTGCCGGCCTGCTTGCGGTAAGGCGTTGTGACACCGATCTGATCGCGCGGTACGCCGGCGCAGTCCTCGGGGATGACTTCGTTGACGATGACATCGACCTCTCGCTGGTTCGAACGACCACCGCCACGGTGCTGCCGCATGTGATTGCCTTCAGCGGTACGGCGTACCACCATCGGCTGTTCACTCTGGGATCGAGTGAACGGAACGAGCCGGCCGCCATAGAACGTCTTGTTACAGAACCCGATGATCGCCGGGTCGCAGCGGTAGTGCTCACGCAGCAAGGTGCGCGGGATGTCCTCCGGATATACGGCGCCTAGCGACGACAGGATGCTTTGGAGCTCGTAGTCGTATGCGGCGGTTGGTGCAACGACGCCGCGAGCCGCATCCTTGTCGACGATGGGCGGTAGCTGCTGGAGGTCACCGACGACGATGAGATTTCGGCATGATGCGAACGCGACACCGGCGGCCAGAAGGTTGACCTGGGACGCCTCGTCGATGATCAGATAGTCGAGCAACTGCCCGAACGGCAGGTTGCCACGCAGCGCGTGACAGGTGCTGAGCAGCACGGGATAGTCCGCGGCGAACCGCTGAAAGTTGTTGCGATAGGTCTTCGCGTTGTACGTCGTACGTGTCGTCGCGTACCGCTCGCCGAGCGCGGCGTGGAGCGCCTGGACCGACAGTTGGCTGTGCTCCTCGACCAGCCGCTCGAAGTCGGCACTGCTCAGCTCGTTGTCCAGTTGCGCAAGCTGGGCGGTAAGTTCAGCGAGCTGGCGGTCGTCGAACGCTCGCTGGAGCCGCAGTACGACGGAGGTGTCGGCGGGGTCGAGTCCGCGCAGCGATCCGTACCTCAAGTACTTGTGGATGCGGCGAACGAGCCCTACGCGCCGACCGTCCTCGAGTGCGGTCTCGGCCAGGTAGTCGAGGATGCGGTCGGACGATCGGCGCAGCAGCGGAAGGCGTTCGAGCTGCGACAAGTCACCAGGCTCGACATGCTTCTCGAAGTGCTGGAGCTCCAAGCTGTACGCATCGATCTCCTGCCGCACCCGAGCTCGTTCGCGCTCGGCCTGCTGAAGTCGGCGCAGCCGGGTGTCCAGCTCGACCAGCCGTTCGGGCGGCGGCGGAGGCGGAGTACGGCGGACGAAATCCTCCACGTGGGCGTTGCGCTGCGCCTGCCCCTCGAAGAACGCGTCCACGAGTTCGCGGCGTCCGAGCCGGGCGATCACGTGTCCGAACCCGAGATCCGCGAGCTTCTCGCGGACGTTGTCGACCGCCGAGTTGCCGTACGAGACCACGCCGACGGTCGCCGCGCCGCCGACGATGATGTTGGCAATCAGGTTAAGGATCGTCTCGGTCTTGCCGGTGCCCGGCGGTCCTTCGATCACGGACACGGAGTGGGTCAGGGCGTTCTCGACCGCCTGTCGCTGGCTGAGGTTGCTGCGGAACGGATAGATCGGCGGAGCTGCCAGCTCACCCGGCTGGATCGGACCACCGGTCAGGTACTGCGCGAGGGCGCTCTCGGGGTGGACGAAGCCCAACGACTCGTACACCGGCCGCAGCGGGTCGTCGGCATCGAGACGGGACACGATGCTGCGCCAATACCCGAGGGCATCCGCGACACCTGGAGTGTCGGTGGCACTTGAGATGACCCGGATCCGCGGCGCCCAACGACTGGCCCACCCTTCCCCGTCGAGCTTCCGGTAGAACACGTGCGCCCACTCGCCTTCGGGCGCGACGAATGTCCGGACCTCTGTCGCGTTCTCCCAGATCTCGCCGTCGAGTTCGAGCTTCTGTCCCGCACGGACCTCGACCGACACGGGGTTCGTGAGGATCCGTACACGAGCCTGCTTGTACTCGTACCGCCGGCCGCCGCTGTAGGTGATCGCGATCCGCCCATTCACCACCGGCTCGTGCCGAACAACCTCCCGAGTTTTGTCGACGAACCCTTGGGGCCCAGATACCAGCACAACCTCACAACGGGCATCAACCACGCGTCCCCCAATCCGCAGTCAAGCCTAGGTAACCCAACTACGGAGCGCGACCGGACGACGACAACAGCGCGTCGCACACATTCGCTCGACTGCCGGAGGCCGACCGGTACCGAGGCGCGTGACCTCGCGTACGCGCCGTTTTTCGACGTGTGTGATGTGCTGCACGGACTGAAGGCGAAGGCGGACGACCTGGCCGGCTGTGGCGTCGTTGCAGTGACGGTCGTTTTGGGCCGCAGACAGCAGAACGCGCAGGTCAGATGGGTCTGACCTGCGCGTTCTCAAAGGGGTGGAGGTGGCGGGAATCGAACCCGCGTCCTTCGGCGGGGTTTCAAGACTTCTCCGGGCGCAGTCTGTTAAGCGATTTTCTCAGCCCCAGCGCTCTCACAGACACGTCGCTGACAGGCTCAGTCACTGTAAATGTCCCGTGTTAGCCCCGTGACCGGGCTAACACAGCAAGCTTCCTAGCTGAGGCCAGGAACCGGGTCGGAAGCATCCCCGGGCTGACCGCTACTTTAGTGCTCGGCCGTCAGGCGGCGAGAGCGTAGCTAGTGCGCGATGTATTGGCACTTATTGTTTTCCAGAGATCGTTAACGAGATAACCCTGGATCCTCGGCCCGCTTCCCTTGGAACCAACGTCCAAAGTCGAAACCGTTCACCCCCTGTTGAGTTGTCAAACTCCCACCGCCCCGGAGGGTGGTGGAAGATCCACACTATCAAGTCCAACAGACCAACCGCACCTGACATTCCCCAGGCCGTCAGTCGGCGGGTGCCGCCAGGAAGATCGCCGCGGCGACGGCGACGACCGCACCGGCGAGCGCGATCACCCAACCGGTGGTCGACCGGAGGAGCAGTGCGCCGACGGCGGCGCCGGCCAGCATCGCCGCGATCGAGCCCAGCCGGCGATACGGTCTCGCGGAGCGTCCATTCCCGAGCACGCTGTCCGCGGCCAGCCCGGTCAGCGTCAGCGTGAGCACCGTAGTCGTCATGTCACGCGGCGCCACGTGCCGAACGGTCGCATTCTGCAGCCCGAAGCACGCTGCGAGCGCGGCGATCAGCAGGTACGACGTCCCGCCCGACTCCCGGAGTACGCCGACGCCGACCAGCAGCCCGCACAACCACAGCACAACCGCTTGAGCGCTGAAGACAATCCCCAGCCACCGCCGGGGTCGCGCCTCGAGTACCCGGGCCGCCCGTCCCCCGCCCAGCGATCCCAGCACGAACCCCGCGACCGCCACCAACGGCGGCCCGAACCGGAACCCCGAATCCGGCGCCGCCGCGAACCCGAGGAACACCACGTTCCCCGTCATGTTCGCGACGAAGGTATGCCCGAGCTTCAGGTAGCTCACCGCGTCGATCAGCCCCGTCGCCGCGGTCAATCCCAGGAACGCCCCGACCTCCCACCGCACCCCGACCGGAACGCCCACGCAGAAAGCGTAGGGCTACTTGATCAGACGGAGCGTGAACGGGTAGCGGAACTTGCCGGTGGCAGCGGTGGCCAGGCCGCCGATGCCGGTCAGCAGGAACCAGAGGATGCCGAGGATGGGGAACAAGAACCCGAGGAAGCCGTGGGTGAACCCGGTGAGGATGCCGAGGGCGGCGAAGGCGCCGAACGCGGTCAGCTGGAAGTTCAGCGCCTCGACGGCGTGCCGGCGTACGGCGGGGTTCTTCTGGCCGGTGGTGGCGACCACGATGGCCGGGCCGACGAAGAACGTCGGGTACCCGAGCCAGTGGGCGACCGTGCCCATCCCTCGCCCGTCACCCTGGTAGCGCTGGATCGGCGCCGGGCGGGTGAAGGCGGCCGGCGCGAACGTCGGGACGGGCCGGGCGACCAGGCCGTCGAACGTGCTGTTCAGCTCCGCGCGGGTGCGGGCCTTCAGGGCCTTCTCGAGCCGGAGGTCGAACTCCATGTGGTCGAGCCGGCCGTCGGCGTACATCTCTTTCAGGATCTCGACTGCGCGGTCCCGTTGGGCCGGCGTCACCAGCAGGTCTGAAGTGGACATGCTTCCACTCTGCGTGCCGGCGACCGTTCACCCCATCGGGTTCAGCCCGGAGCAACCCCTGAGCGGACCCCAGTCAGCGGCGGTGGCGGTCGGAGAGGGCCCGCTGGGCTTCGCGGTTGGCCTGGCGTTCGGCCAGGGCGTGGCGTTTGTCGTAGTCCTTCTTGCCGCGCCCGGTCGCGAGCTCCACCTTCGCATAGCCGTCCTTGAAGTACAGCGACAGCGGGATCAGCGACACACCCTGCTGCTCCACCGCCCGGATCAGCTTCTGCACCTCGTCCTTGTGCAGCAGCAGCTTGCGGGCACGGCGCGGCTCGTGGTTGGTCCACGTGCCGTGCTTGTACTCCGGGATGTGCATGCCCTGCAGCCATAACTCGTTACCGCGGACGGCGGCGAACGCGTCGACGAGGGAGGCCCGGCCCTGCCGGAGGGACTTGACCTCGGTCCCCGTCAGCACCAGCCCGGCCTCCACCACGTCCTCGATGTGGTAGTCGTGTCGCGCCTTCCGGTTCTGCGCGATCGGCTTCTGCTGGCCGGTCTGTTTCACCATCCGACCAGTATCCCAGATCGCAGACGACGGCCGCTTAGAGCCACTTCATCGGATTAACGACGTTCCCGTCCTGGTAGACCATGAAGTGCAGGTGGCAGCCGGTCGAGTAGCCGGTGGTGCCGGACCAGGCGATGATCTCGCCCCGGCGCACCCGCTCGCCGACATGGGCCTTGTACTTCGACAAGTGGTTGTAGACGGTCGTGATCGAGCGGCCGTCGATCACTCCGTGTGAGACGAACAGCCGGTTCCCGTAACCGCCGTTGTAGTACTTGTCCGTCACCACACCGTCGGCCGCGGCGCGCACCGGCGTACCGCAGGGAGCGCGGAAGTCGGTGCCGTCGTGCAGCTTCCAGTAGTGCAGGACCGGGTGGAACCGCATCCCGTACGGCGAGGTGATGTAGCTGCTCACCGGGTAGCTCAACCGTCCGTCGCCCGACCCGCCCGGATCCGGGATGTTACGCGGCGGCCGGTGCTCCTTGCGTGCCTTCTCCCGCTCGGCCTTCTCGGCTGCCGCCTTCCGGCGAGCGGCCGCTGCCTTCTCGGCCTTCGCCCGCGCGATCAGCAGCTGCTCGACCCGCGCCCGCTCCCGCAGCAACGAGTTGTACTGCGCCAGCTCGGTGTTCTTCTCCTTCTCGGCGGCCTTGAACGCGACCAGCTTGACCTTCGCGACAGCCGCTGCCTCCGCCTTGTCGGCCGCGACCTGCTTCGTCAGCTCGGTGACGCGGCTGACCGTCGCCGCCGCCTCGGCCCGGGCGGCCTCGGACGCCTTCTCCGCGGCCGCGACCTTGACCCGGCGGCTGGCGAGCTCCGCCTGCGCGTTGTTCAGGTTGGTGATCGCGTTGCTCTGGATGCCGAACACGTTCCGCTGGATCTGCATCCCGGTGGCGATATCGGCGGGCGCGGCGCCGCGCAACGCGATCGACAACCCGACCAGGCTGTTCTGCTGCTGGTACGCCGACCGGACGGCGCGGCCGGCGACGGCCCGCTTCTCCGCGATCAGCTTCTCACCGGCCTCGACGTCGGACACCGCCGTACGCAGCGCCGCCTCGGCCGCGGCAAGCTTGCCCGCGGCAACCGCATCGGCGGCCTTCGCAGCGGCCAACTGGCCCTGCGCGGCGGCGTACCGGACCTGGACGGCCTGGTACTTCGTCTCGGCTTGGTTGTACGCGGCAACGGACTTGCCGAGCTGGTCGGACGCGTCGTCGAGATCGGCCTTCTGCTGGCCGAGCTGCGCGTCGAGCTGTTTCTTCTTGGCGGCTGGATCCGGCGGTTTCGCCTCTGCCGGTGCAGACGGAACCGCCGCCAGGACTCCGGCGGACAGGGACAGGACAAGGCAGCATGCGGCAACCACCGTCTGCCGGCCCGGCGGTCGCGTGCGTGATCGCGGGTACGGCGTGGTGGCGGTGCCGGTGCTGTCGTCTCGCTTGATGCTCCCCCGCTCACGCGGGTTCGCACCGGGGAAGTGCGGGACCACAGGTCGACCCCTTGCTCTGGGTTCAGTTGTTGTGCGTAACAGGAGTGACTGCTGTTACTCCTGTTAACGCACGAACTGTGCCCGACGATACGGCACCCGGGTCAGACTTTGAGGTATTTCCGCGTCGTCAGGAATGTCGGGATGACGGCCAGGATCAGGCCGACCACGACCATGATCAGGGTCGCGCGGAAGGTTTCGGTCGCGCCGACCCACTGCCAGACCCGGAACGTCTCCTGGGCCCGCTGCATGACAACGAAGTACACCCCGACCCACAAGGTGCCACAGGCAAAGACCGCGCCCACCAGGGCTGCCAGCACCGCTTCCAGCAGGAACGGCAGCTGGATATAGAAGTTCGAGGCGCCCACCAGGCGCATGATGCCTATCTCCCGTCTCCGGGCGTACGCCGCCAGCCGGATCGTGTTGGAGATCTGCATCAGGGCCGCGACCAGCAGCAGCGCGGCGGCTATCAGCGCGCCGACCTGCAACCCGTTGAGTGCCTTGAACAACGGATCGAGGTACTGCCTGAGGTCCTGGACCGTATCGACGCCGGGTAGGCCGCTGACCGCGCTGACCAGGTTCTGATATCGCTGTGGATCCTTCAGCTTGACCCGGAAGGACTCCTGCATCTGGTCCTGGGTGACCGTGCTGACGATCGGCGAGTCCTTGTACAGCTTCTTGAACGACTCGAACGCTTCGGCCTTCGACTCCGAGAAGACGCCGTCGGGTGCGGTGTCGGGGTTGGTCTGGATGACCTGCTGGATCCGGTTCTTCTGCTCCTGGGTCACCTCGGTGCCGCTGCACCCGCGGCCGCCGGAGTCCTTGGTGCAGAGGAACACCGAGATCTGGATCTTGTCGTACCAGTTCCCCTTCATCAGGTCGACCTGCTCGCGGGCGAGCAGCGCGCTGCCGAACAGCGACAGCGAGACCCAGATGGTGACGACGACCGCGATCGTCATCGACATGTTCCGCTTCAGGCCGATCCCGAGGTCGGACAGGATGTAGTTCAAGCGCATCAGTCAGTCAGTCCCCTGGTCAGTGCTGGTAGCCGTAGACGCCACGCGACTCGTCGCGGACGACGTGGCCGTTCTCCAGCTCGATCACGCGCTTGCGCATCTGGTCGACGATCGACACGTCGTGGGTGGCCATCACCACGGTCGTCCCGGTCCGGTTGATCCGGTCCAGCAGCTTCATGATGCCGACCGACGTCCCCGGGTCGAGGTTTCCGGTCGGCTCGTCGGCGATCAGGATCATCGGCCGGTTCACGAACGCGCGGGCGATCGCCACCCGCTGCTGCTCGCCGCCGGACAGCTCGTCCGGCATCCGGTCTTCCTTGCCGTCCAGGCCGACCAGCTCGAGCACCTCGGGAACGGTCTTGCGGATGTGCGAGCGGGGCTTGCCGATCACCTGCAGCGCGAACGCCACGTTCTCCGCGACGGTCTTGTTCGGCAGCAGCCGGAAGTCCTGGAACACGGTCCCGATCTGGCGGCGCATCTGCGGGATCCGCCAGCTGGCCAGCCGGTTCAGGTCCTTGCCGGCGACCATGATGTGACCGCGGGTGGTCCGGTGCTCACGCAGTACCAGGCGCAGGAACGTCGACTTGCCGGACCCGGAGGTGCCGACCAGGAAGACGAACTCGCCTTTTTCGATCTCGACGTTGACGTTCAGCAGAGCGGCCTTGGACTGGCCCTCGTACGTCTTGGACACATTCTCGAAGCGGATCACGGGATCATCCGGCCGTGGTCGGGAACAGGAAGCGGCGCGACGGTAACCACGAAGGGCACCGTACGCCACCGGAGCGGCCGGCGATCAGTCTAGGCGTTCCCGGGCGTGCCGCCGACCAGGCCTGCCGGTGCGTGCGGCCGCGTCCGATACCCGGTGCGTTTGAAACGGATGTGTCAGGCGTCGGACTGGCGCGCGATGGTCGCCGACGCCCGGCGAACGATCGGGACCGGCCCCTCGGGCAGCACGTCGCCGATGAATGTGTAGTGCTGGAGGACGGCCGGGTCGACCTCGCCAGGGCGGTGCCGGGTGTGATCGCGGACCCAGTCGATGATGTCGCCCCATCCCGGCGCCGCGAGCGATCCACCGAAATGCTGGACCGACAGGCCGGCGCAGAGGTTGCCGAACGCCAGCCGATGAGCCAGCGGCCAGCCGCGGAGCGTGCCGAGAACCAACGACGCGAGGAAGACGTCGCCGGCGCCGGTCGGGTCGTACGAGCGGACCGGAAGTGCCGGCACCTGCTCCTCCTCACCGGTCGTCGAGTCGATCGCGAGTACGCCGTCCGCGCCGTTCGTCACGACCGCGAGCGGCACTCGGTCGGCGAGCTTGTGCAGCGCGGCCTTCGGCGTGTCGGTCCGCGTGTACGCCATCGCCTCGGTGGCGTTCGGCGTGAACGCGTAGAAACCCTCCAGTACGTCGAGGACGGCCGGCGACCACTCGTCCGTCGGGTCCCACCCGACGTCACCGAACAGCAGCGCACCGGACTCCCGTGCCTCGACGGTCCAGCCGGGCAGCTCGTCGGCGACCGGCACGATCGCGGACCGTGTCTTCAGGCCGGGACCGACCAGTTTGCTCGGGTCGCCGGGCGCTTCGTGGGCGTGCGTGACCATCGCCCGGTCGCGGTCGATCGACATCGAGACCGTGACGGGCGAGTGCCAGTGGCCGATCCGGCGCGAGTGGGACAGGTCCACCCCCTCCTGATCGGCCAGGGTCCGCCAGCAGAAGTCGGCGTACACGTCGTCGCCGAAGACGGCGGCCAGGCCGCTCTTCAGGCCGAGCCGCGCGGCCGCGATCGCGAAGTTCGCGACACCGCCCGGGCAGGAGCCCATACCTTCCGCGAAGATCTCGGTCCCGGTGGTCGGGGCGGTTTCCAGGCCGGTCATCACGATGTCGTAGAACACGGTCCCTTGTACGAACACGTCGTACATCTCGGGTTCGTCGGTCACGGTGACACCGCTCCTTGTCATCCTGGGTCAGCTCTGCCGGTGTGTGTCGGGGTGTGTCGGCCTGTGTCGGGGTTGGCCGGTGTTGTCGGTGGCGGGTGGAATGCTCCTTCGTAACATCATCGGCCGGTCAAAACCATCAAGTTAGCCGGAATGGGAGGCACGTAGGTGATCCCCACCTGGATCTCGGTCGTCGGTGTCGTGATGACGGTGCTCAGTCCGCTGCTCGCCCTCGGCGGCGTCTTCCTCGGGTCATATCTGGTCCGCAAGTCCGACCGCGAGCTCGACACCTGGCGGCACCGTGAGGAGACCATGCGGATGGTCCGCTGGGCGGTCGAGCAGATCCTCGACGGCGAGGACAACGCGGGCACGGACGCCGGTGTCGTGACGCTGCGCTCACTGATGCGCTCGGAGCTGTTACAGCCGGAGGACTACGACCTGGTCGCCGCGCTGACCGCGGCGGTAGCGATCGACCGGGTCGGCGCGGCCGCGTACGCTGATATTGCGGATGCAGACATCGAGGTCGTCGAGGGAGACAGTGACAATGGCTGAGAAGAAGACCGTGAAGGTCTCCCGCCAGGCCGTCGAGCTGGCCCGGTTGCATGTCGAGGCTGCCCGCAGGGCCGGCCGCAAACCCGATGCCGGCGTCGCCCGGATCGCGGGCGCCCGGCCGGACAACGGCGCCGGTGCCGCGCCGGCCCCCGCCTGATCCCTGGAATTACCGTCTTCGAAGCCCCACCGCCGACGTAGAGTCAGCGGATGCGCACGGGCTGTGGGACCGTGCGGGACTGGAGACGGTGTGATGAGCGGTGGGATCAGCAGGCGGCGGGTGCTGGGATTCGGGGCCGGGCTGGCGGCAATGGCCGTCGCCGGATGTGGTTCCAACAGCGGGCGGCCCTCGAGTAGCGGAAGCGGCAACAAGCCGACGCTCCAGCAGTGGTACCACCAGTACGGCGAAGCGGGCACGCAGCAGGCGGTCGAGAAGTACGCGAAGGCCTACCCGGACGCGACCGTGACGATCCAGTGGTCGCCGGGCGACTACGAGAAGAAGGCCTCGACCGCGCTGCTCACCAACCAGGGGCCTGACACGTTCGAGTACCCCAACGGTCCGACGATCGACATGATCAAGGGCGGTCAGGTCGTCGACCTCAGCGGCGTCCTGGGTGACGCCAAGGACGACTTCAACGCCGCGCTGGTCGAGCGGATGTCGTACCAGGGCAAGTTGTACGCGATCCCGCAGGTGATCGACATGCAGCTGATGGTCTACCGCAAGAGCATGCTGAGCGCGGCCGGCGTACAGCCGCCGCAGACGGTCGACGAACTGCTGGCCGCCGCGAAGAAGCTGACCAACGACAAGGTGAAGGGGCTGTTCGTCGGCAACGACGGCGGCGTCGGCGTGCTGGGTGGACCGGCGCTGTGGTCGGCCGGACTCGACTACCTGACCGCTGACAACCAGTTCGGGTTCGACGACCCGCTGGCGGCCGAGTCGCTGAGCAAGCTGCGCGAGCTCTGGACCTCGAAGGTTCTGTTGCTCGGGGCACCGACCGACTGGTCCGACCCGGCGGCCTTCACCCAAGGGCTGACCGCGATGCAGTTCACCGGGCTGTGGACGCTTCCCGTGATCGAGAAGGCGTTGCCGGGCGACTACGGCGTACTCCCCTGGCCGAAGCTCAACGCGACCACCGGCGAGGCCAGCGTGCCCGTCGGCGCCTATGGCGCGTGCGTGAACGCGAAGTCGAAGAACATCGACGCGGCCAAGAAGTACATCAAGTGGTTGTGGGTCGACCAGACCGATGACCAGCTCGACTTCGCGCAGTCGTACGGCTTCCACGTCCCGGCTCGCAAGAGCCTGGCCGGCAAGGCGGACAAGCTCAAGTCCGGCCCGGCCGCCGACGCGGTCAAGCTGCTCAACGAGAACGGCCGCCCGCAGAACCCGATGCTGTGGTCACCGAAGGCCAGCACGGCGTACTCCGACGCGCTGAACCGGATCATCCGCAGCGGCGCCGACCCGGCCGCGGAGATCAAGAAGGTTCGCGGTGTCACCGAGGCGGAGCTGAAACGCATCGCCGGCTGACGAAAAAGCCGCGGCCCCTACGCGAGGGGCCGCGGCTCTTCGGAGTCAGACGACCTTGACGTTCTCCGCCTGCTGACCCTTCGGGCCCTGGGCGATGTCGAACTCGACCCGCTGGTTCTCGTCGAGGCTACGGAACCCGTCGGTCTGGATGGTGGAGTAGTGGACGAAAACGTCCGCTCCGCCGCCGTCGACGGTGATGAAGCCGAAGCCCTTGTCGGCGTTGAACCACTTCACAGTTCCCTGTGCCATGTTGTTGCTCCCTTGTCGGAGATGAGGCGCACCGCGGTCGCGGCAGGCCCGGCGTTCGTCGCACCGGCGCGGCAGACCATCTCTCGCAAGGAAAGATCGAGATAAACCACAGCTACTGAAACTAGACCTACTACATCCAACCACGCTTCGACCCGATTTGTTCCATCGGCGCGGCTCGGGCGTGGCAGGGTAGGCGGCATGCACTCCCTGCAACCGCTCACCGACGACGACCGTGAACTCATCGAGCTGGCCCGCCGGACGGTCGACGCGAACACCGACGGACCCGACGGCGTCCACACGATGGGCGCCGCGGTCCGTGGTATCGACGGCCGGATGTACGCCGGCATCAACCTCTACCACTTCACCGGCGGGCCCTGCGCCGAACTGGTTGCCCTCGGCCACGCGCGCGCGTCGGGCGCCCGCGAGCTGACGACGATCGTGGCTGTAGGCAACGAGGGCCGCGGCGTCTTCGGCCCGTGCGGCCGCGACCGCCAGGTCCTGCTCGACTACCACCCGGGCATCCGTGTCATCCTGCCCGGACCGGACGGGCCCGGAACGGTATCGATCACCGAGCTGCTGCCCGGCGCCTATCGTTGGTCGCCCTGATCCCTGCCGCGCCACGGGCTTCGAATGCTCTTCCAGACCGGCCTCGCGCGGGTGTCGGGCGGCGTACTGGGGGCGCGTGGGGAATCCGTCAGCCCCGAAGCTCGGACCGCTGTCGAGATGCCGGCTGCCTGCGCGACCTGGTGTTGTCGCGCGGCATAGAACTCGGTCAGCTTCGGTTCGGCGAGTCTGTCGATTTCGCGAACCAGCTCGGCGCCAGGCGGAAGCGGTGCGCGGATCTGTTGAAAGCGTTCCACCTGTTCGGCGGTCCACGGCCGATCCTGAAACCTCTTCAGCTCTTGTTCTGCCGCATCCGGCGAGCCGCGGAAATCAGGTCCCGGTACTGCGTTGTGGCGGGTGACGAGGTGTAGCCCCGCGCATGCGTCGGACTGGGCGATTGCGCGGACGACTCGCGGCAAGGCCTCGACGCTGGTCGCGTGGTCTTCCGCGGTGATCCATCGGCCGCCGTGGTTGTAGTACCTGTCCGCGGCGCTCAGCAGGCTCTCGGCCGGATGGGTTGCGACGACGGCCGCCACGACGCGATAGTCGTGCGCACGGTGGTACTCGAGCTCTCCGACCGCCAACTGCTCGCTGTAGCAAGGCTGGCTCGTGACCAGGTCCCACCCTTGCTCGCTGATCTCGGATTCGGCGAGATACGTCAAATAGTTGATGTCGTCGAGGAGTTCTTCGTCGTTGCCGCCAGCAAACTCCGGATGCGCGGCGAACAGGTCGTCCGCCTCGAACCGGCACGCTCCAGCGAGCCCGAGCGAAGCGGCGAACGGCTGCATCACGCTCGTCTTCCCGCTCGCCTCCTGTCCGGTGACAAGCAACGCGGTCTTCGGACCTGTCGGCCGCGAGCCACGCAGTACCGGGCGGATCCTCCTACGAAACACATCCTCCAATGCGCCGTCGTCGAGGATCCGTCCGCTCATGCGGTCACGCTAGCCGCACCTCCCCGGCCCGGAACCACCAGGTGATCACTTCAGCCTCGAGCAGGCCCGCCCGCACCGCGGGGTCCTCCGCCGCGTGCTTGCGGGCCTCGTCGATACCGGTGCGGTAGACGCACAGGCCCCGCAGTACCTGGTCGTCGTGATCCCGGAACGGGCCGGCCGCGGCCATCACACCCGCCGCTCGCTTGCCGTCGAGGAAGTCGAGGTGGGCCTGCTGGATCCGGTCCGACTCGTCCTCGGTGAGGTGCGTCGGAGCCGCCGGGCGGCGGAGCAGGACCAGCGTCAGGCTCTCCATGCCCGGGCGCGGCGGTGCGCTCACACCAGCCTCTCGGCGAGCATGAAGGCGTTGCCGTCCGGATCGTAGAACGTCGCGAGGCGGACTTCGTCGGCGATCTGCCTCGTCTCGCCGTCGAATCGGGTGCCCAGCGACTCCAGATGCTTGCGTGACTTGTCGATGCCGCGAACGCCGAACGTGACCACGACCCCGCCGTCGGTCTTCGGGTCCTCGACCTGGCCGAGGCCGATCGAGATCCCCGGCAACGGCGTACTCAACTCGGCCCAGCCCCAGGACTCCAGCCGGTGTACGACCTCGAAGCCGAGCGCCTGCCCGTACCACTGCACGGCCCGCTCGAGGTCGGAAACGTCCAGCGCGCAGACCGCGCGCCCGTCGTACTCGATCCCACCCATAGTCCTGTTTTTATACTAAGCTTACTTTCGTGTCAACGCTTGCGCGCCTGGTCCATTTCCGCTGGGCCGTCCCGGTGCTGGCCGAACTCCACCGCGGCCACGGCGGACGGTTCGTGAACCTCAGCCACACCCTGGGCGTGAGCCGCGAGTCACTACGGCGGACGTTGACGTTCCTCACCGAGACCGGGCTGATCCAACGCAACCCGGGCAAGGGCCACCCCCTACGCCCGGAATACCTGCTGACTCACACGCAACTGGGCGCCGACGCCGCCGTACTCACCGACCTCCTGGACGAGCTCGGTGTGACCGACGTGGGCCTGAAGAAGTGGTCGCTGCCAACCCTCACGCTGCTGGTCGGAGAACGCCGGTTCTCGGAGATCCGCCGCGCCCTACGCGACGTGACCCCCCGCGCCCTGACGCTGACCCTCAAAGAACTCGAGTCAGCCGACCTGATCAGCCGCACCGTCACCACCGACTACCCACCAGCGACCGTGTACCGAGCCACCACCCCCGGCCTCCAACTGGCTCACGCAGCTCAGCAGATGCAACTCCAGGATGAGCAGGACGCCTAGGGCGTCACGCGACCTTCCAGGTGCGGTCGCCGAGTGTTGCGACCAGGTCCACGGTGCCGCCAAGTGCAGCGACGTACGCTCGAATGACCTCGATGCCGGAGATCTCGCCACTCTCGATCTTGGAGACGCGAGCCTGCGAGACGTTGAGCAACTCAGCGAGCCCTACCTGGGTCATCCCTGCCGCCTTGCGCATCTCGGCGAGTTGGTGACCCCGGACGGATGCTTCCACGCGCTCCCGGGCCGCCCGCTTACTCGCCGTACGCTCCGCCTCAGACCGAGGGTCGACGGCACGGCTCTTCGCCTTGACGTCGGACCACTTCACATTCTTGGTCATCTCTCCTCCTTCAGCGCAATCAGGTGTTCGGCAAATCGCTCATCCGCCAATGGGATTGCGGCCCGGTACCAACTCTCCCACCGTCCCGACTTGTCGCCAGCCACCAAGATGATCGCTTCGCGAGCCGGGTCGAATGCGAACAGCATCCTGATCTCGCTCTTGCCCGACGAGGGCGGTCGCAACTCCTTCATGTTCTGGAATCGGCTGCCCTTCACCCGATCAACCAGCGGCCGACCCGCTGCCGGCCCTTCGTGGACCAGCTGATCGATCGCCGCCTCGATCAAGTCTCCCGTCTCCGGTTCATTCGCACAGGTCGCCAGATACCACGCCTCGACCTCCGGATGGAGGCTGATCTCCAGGTCACCTCTCGAAGTATAACCTATTTGTCATACTAGTGAGCGGACCGCGCAACTCAGAAGGTCACGATGATGTCCTTGCCGTAGGCGGCGAGGGTCTGTTCTTTGGCGTCGTGTTGGAGGTAGAGGGCGAACTGGTCTACGCCGAGGTCCTTCAGTTGGTTGAGGCGGGCGAGGTGGTTCTCGACGGGGCCGAGGATGCAGAAGCGGTCGACGACCTCGTCGGGGACGAAGGTGGTGTGGGTGTTGCCCGCGCGGCCGTGTTCGGCGTAGTCGTAGCCTTTGCGGCCTTCGATGTAGTCGGTGAGCGCCTTCGGCACGGCGCCGGTGGACCCGTAGCGCTCGACGATGTCCGCGACGTGGTTGCCGACCATGCCGCCGAACCAGCGGGTCTGTTCGCGCTGGTGTTCCAGGTCGTCGCCGACGTACGCCGGGGCCGCAACGCAGAACTTGATCGCCATCGGGTCGCGGCCCGCCTGCTCCGCGGCCCGCCGTACGGCGGTGATCATCCACTCGGCGATATCGGGATCCGCCAACTGCAGAATGTAGCCGTCGCCGACCTCCCCGGTCGCGGCCAACGCGCGCGGACCGTACGCCGCCACCCACACGTCCAGCGCACCGTTGTCGACCCACTCGAACTTCAACTGCTGACCGCGGTACTCGACGGTCTCGCCGCGGGCCAACGCGCGTACCACCTCGACACACTGCTTCATCTCGGCGATCGTCCCAGGCTTCGCGCCGAGCGTGCGCAGGGCGGAGTCGCCGCGGCCGATCCCGCAGATCGTCCGGTTGCCGAACATCTCGTTCAGCGTGGCGAACTGGGACGCGATCACGGTCCAGTCCCGCGTCCCCGGGTTCGTCACCATCGGCCCGACGATCACCCGCTGCGTGGCGGCGAGGATCTGGCTGTAGATGACGAACGGCTCCTGCCACAGCAGATGCGAGTCGAACGTCCACACGTAGCCGAACCCGGCGTCCTCCGCCTTCCGTGCCAGCTCCACGACCGTGGACGCGGGCGGATCACACTGGAACACCACACCGAAGTCCACGGTTTCCCCCTACATCAGATAGGACGACAGGCCACGCTTCAGGAACTTCCCCCGGCCCTTGCGGCCATGGTAGTTGCCGTCAGCCACGATCACCTCGCCGCGCGAGATCACCGTGCCCACGCGGCCCTGGATCTCGACCCCTTCGTACGCCGAGTAGTCCATGTTCATGTGATGGGTCTCGACGCCGATCCGCGTCGTACCGTTCGGGTCGTAGATCACCAGGTCCGCGTCCGAACCGGGCTGGACGACGCCCTTCTGCGGATACAGCCCGAACATCCGGGCCGGCGTCGTCGCGATCGTCTCCACCCAGCGCTCGAGCGAGATGTTGCCGTCGACAACACCCTGGAAGATCAGGTCGACGCGATGCTCGACACCGCCGATACCGTTCGGGATCTTGGAGAAGTCACCGATGCCCATCTCCTTCTGATCCTTCATGCAGAACGGGCAGTGGTCCGTCGACACGATCGCGAGATCGTTGCTCCGCAGCCCTTTCCACAGGTCCTTCGCGTGCGACTCGTGCTTGCTGCGCAGCGGCGTCGAGCAGACCCACTTCGCGCCCTCGAACCCAGGCGCGCCGAGCTGGTCCTCGAGCGTCAGATACAGGTACTGCGGGCACGTCTCGGCGAACACATTGCGCCCAAGGTCGCGCGCCTCCGCGACCTTGGCCAGCGCCTGGCTCGCGGACAGGTGGACGATGTACAGCGGGCAGTCCTGCGCGACCTCGGCCAACGCGATCGCCCGGTTCGTTGCCTCGGCCTCCAATGCGGCCGGGCGGGTGATGCCGTGGTAGATCGGGTCGGTCTCACCGCGCTCGATCGCCTGCTGGACGAGGACGTCGATCGCGATCCCGTTCTCGGCGTGCATCATGATCATCGCGCCGTTGGCCCGCGCGGTCTGCATCGCCCGCAGGATCTGCCCGTCGTCGGAGTAGAAGACGCCCGGATAGGCCATGAACAGTTTGAAGCTGGTGATGCCCTCGTCCGTGACCAGTTGGTCCATCGCCTTCAGCGCGTCGGTGTCGACGCCGCCGAGGATCATGTGGAACGCGTAGTCGATGTGGCACTCGCCCTCGGTCTTCGCGTGCCACGCCGCCAGCCCGTCCTGCACCACCTCGCCGGTGCGCTGGATCGCGAAATCGATGATCGTCGTGGTCCCGCCGTACGCCGCGGCGCGGGTCCCGGTGTCGAACGTGTCGCTGGCCGACGTACCGCCGAACGGCATCTCCATATGCGTGTGCGCGTCGATCCCGCCCGGGATCACGTACTTGCCGGAGGCATCGATCACCTCGTTCGCAGTGATCGTCGGCGTGAACGACGGGTCGAGCACGGCAACGATCTTCTCGCCCTCGACCAGCACGTCCGCGAGCCGGGTCCCGGTCGGTCCGACGACGGTTCCACCTTTGACGAGCAAAGACATTCGCGGTCCCCTCTACGGTTTCGTCAGGTCTCCGTACGCGTCCGGCCGGCGATCGCGGTAGAACTGCCAGCGGTCGCGGACGGTGTCGAGGAGACCGAGGTCCAGGTCGCGGACGATCAGTTCCGGATCGTGGTCATGGCCGACGTCCCCGACGAACTTGCCCTCGGGGTCGACGAAGTACGACGTTCCGTAGAAGTCGTTGTCGCCGAACTCGGACTCGATGCCGACCCGGTTGATCGCGCCGATGAAGTACTCGTTCGCGACCGCACTCGCGGGTTGCTCCAGCTTCCACAGGTACGCCGAGAGCCCGCGACTCGTCGCCGACGGGTTGAAGACGATCTTCGCGCCGGCCAGTCCGAGCGCGCGCCAGCCCTCCGGGAAGTGCCGGTCGTAGCAGATGTAGACGCCGATCCGCCCGACGGCGGTGTCGAAGATCGGGTACCCAAGGTTGCCCGGCCGGAAGTAGAACTTCTCCCAGAACCCCTTCACCTGCGGGATGTGGTTCTTCCGGTACTTGCCCAGATAGGTGCCGTCGGCATCGATCACGGCGGCGGTGTTGTACAGCACGCCCGGCTGCTCCTGCTCGTACACCGGGAGCACCATCACCATCCCGAGCTCCTTGGCGAGCGCCGCGAACCGCTCGGTGGTGGGACCCGGCACGGACTCGGCGTACTCGTAGTACTCCGCGTCCTGCTTCTGGCAGAAGTACGGCCCGTAGAACAACTCCTGGAAACAGATCACCTTCGCACCCGCCGCGGCCGCCTGCCGCGCGTAGTCCTCGTGCGCCTTGATCATGGACTCTTTGTCCCCGGTCCACGCCGTCTGCACCAAAGCCGCCCTGACAACGTCTGCCACAAGACCTCCCCAAGTAGCCGAGCACTCATCCTCCATCCGACCCGGGAGAGAGTCAACGGACACCCTGCTCACCCCCCGCCGTGACAGAACGGGTCGCCGTCAACGGGCCGGTGGGTACCGCAGCGCATCAGTGGCATCGAGGCCGACGGCAGACAGGTCGGCAGTCACCCTCCGGGTGAACGCACGGACGGACCGCTCCACCTCACCCCAGGACACCGGATCACTGGCGATATCAGGCACAAAGACCGACCCGAAAACCCATCCCGCTCCCTGTCTGCGGACGGTCACCGCGCCCAGTTCCTCGAAGGACATCGATTCGAACACGAAGTCCCCTCGATCAGGCTGATCCAGCCACCTCAATAGGCTCCATGCCAACTCCACCACCGGAAACGAGCGTTCCTCATAGACCACCCGATCGCCGTCGACCGCCCGGAAGTCCGCATCCACTGCCACCAGAATGTCCGCCTGCGTCGTGGCCTGAAGCCCGGTCAAGTCGAGCGCGTCATAAGTCAGCAGCACGTCTGCTCTCCGCATCGTCGGACAGGGGCGGCGGAGCGGATCGGGACAAATCGTCGTCAAGCGGCAGGACGTGAATATTCAAGAGGAAGTCCCGCAACAACAAGAGGCTGTCCTGCACAGACATGTCTGGCAACTCGTCGAAGTCCGCGAGGGTCACGTCGACCGAGAACATCCAGTCATGAGCGGATCCGAAGAGCACCGCATTGCAGCGAAGAAATTCTCCAGACTTGAAGTTCTGGGCAAACAGGACCACACGTCGGACCGATCCCGCATTCTCTGCAAGCCATTGCGGGCGACCGTTGGCGCCGCGACCGGTTGTCGTGTTCTTCTGCACTAGCCCCGACAACTGCGAGACTGAAAGCTCCTTCGGCCTGGCCGGCACACGTCTGCCAGCTTCCCCAGTTACCGCCGGCAAGGTCCGCACCGAACGACGAAGCCACCGCAGCAGTGAGCTCACTTGTCGAGACCCCTCGTGGTGATGTGCATGGCCTTGAGTCGCAACTTCCCCATCGGACCCCAGCAGACGCTGAGGTCGGAAACCTCGAGGTTTGCGACCACGTCGTCACCCCCGAGAAACAGCGGTACCCGGTAACCGGCACACTGATCCAGGCGCAGCGCGGACTCGTGCCCGGCCATCCACTCGGCATTAAAACTGGATGCGAGCGCCTCATCGGTGTACTCCACCAATTCGTCATCGTGGAAGGCCGACACCGGCACCGGTATCTCCAGAGCCTCACCAGTTTCCGGCTCAAGCATCATGACCTCAGGGTCCGCACCGGCACCGCGCTTGTTGTCCGCGGCGAACTGCCGGCCAAGCCAATCGAAGCCAAGATAGTCGAACCTCCCCCTGAACTCGGGAAATGCCGCGTCCGTGAACTGCGCAGCCGCCTCCGCCGAGGCGTCCGTATGAACGCGGTACAGCCCGTGCTCGAAGCTGCACCCACCAAGACGCGCACGCACCATCTGCGGCGGGGTCCCTCCGGAGGCCTTTTCTCCAGAATTCACGGACCCGTCCGTCATTCGGAATGTGGCGCAGAACCGCTCCAGCATCTTCTCACCTTAGAAGCGGTTGGTTGTCGGGATCGGTAGGGTGCGGCGGTGGCGGAGGGCTGGGATCGGGCGGACTTGGTTGCAGACGGGTTCACGCACGTGTACGTCGAGCTCGAGTGGTGGGACGGGCCACGGGCCGGGATCGTCGAAATCGATGGTGCACCGCACTACTTCGAGCGGGACGAGGACGAGAGTTGGGAGCGGCTCGACGAGTACTTCGTTTGGCCTGCGGACGCCGGTGTGGTCGCCCTGGAGCGTGAGGCGTGGGCGATCTTCGTGCGATGGAACCAGCGGTACGAGACCGCGCCGACCTCGGCCGGCCCGCATCCCGGCGAAGGCCGGGTCAACGCTCGGTACGACGAATTGGCCGCACTGCTCGCTCCGTACCATCGAGCGCCGGCCGCGGCGCGGCGGTTGCTGGCGGTGTGGCGCTTCGACGACGGTCAGCGGTACCGGATGGACGGTACCGACAGTTGGGTTCGGTGGAGTGCTGGCGAGTAGATGACCCGTCAGCCGAGAAGTGCATCCAGGCAGCGGTAAATCACAGGCCCGGCGTCGGCTGACGGTCCGGGCTGGCCAGTTAAAGCTGGGGCGGTCAGATGGTGAGGGTCCGGGGTTCGGCGGGGCGGACTCGGCCGCCGACGGTGGCGTGGGTGGGGGGTTCGTGGGTGGTGTAGAGGTGGGAGCCGGTGCCTTGGATGATGTGGAGGTTGCGGGCTAGTTGGGCGGTTAGTTGGGTGACGGCGGAGCCGGTGGCTTCGTCCTCGGGGACGCCCATCGCGGGGGCGAAAGCGCGGGCGCGGATGATGCCGCGGGGTTCGTCCAGCCAGGACCACAGGAAGCTGTGGCCGGCGTCGTACGTCGTGGGGTCGGCCGCGAGGACTGCCTCGGGTGAGGCGAGGTGGTGCCACTCCCAGGTGCTGCCCCAGGTCGTGTCGGCGCGGACGGAGAAGAGGTCGTCGCTGCGGGTGACGGCGATGGGGCCGACGGGGACGTGGAGGGTGTCGACAGGGTGGCCGGTTGAATGGAGCCAGGCGGCCGCGCCGACGGTTGGGTGGCCGGCGAAGGGCATCTCGCCGGTCGCGGAGTAGATGCGCAGCGTGCCGGTCGCCGCGTCGTCGACGTACACGGTCTCGCTGTAGCCGAGGGCTGCGGCGACGCGTTGGCGGTCAGGCTCGGCGACGAGAGAGCCGTCGACGATGCCGAGAGGGTTGCCGAACCGGCCGTCCGGGTCGGTGAAGACGTGGACGACCTCCACGGGAATTGCGGTCAAGTCAGAGAACAGCGATTGCGGCGATCACCGCGATCAGCAGCACCGCCGCGCCGATCACGGCGAGTACGCGGCCGTTGATCTTCGGATCGCGGGTCGTCTCGGTCGCGCCCTCGTTGACGAACGCGCGGAACATTTGCGTGTTCGCGCCCGGGTCCTGCTCGTTCTCCACGTTCTGCGGGAGGTTTTGGTCAGCCATGGCCCAAGACCCTACCTGGGACCCGGACCCGCACCACTGACCAAGGGTCCTGTTTTACCCGCCTTTCACGCTCCGTGCTACCTCCGTGCACGCTTGGCGGACCGGTTTGTCAGTGACACGGCTCCATGTACCATTTGGTACATGCGCTTCGATCACTCCAGTACGATCCAGGCCTCGCCAGAGCGGGTCTGGGAGGTTTTCAGCGATGTCGAGCAGTGGCCCGACTGGACCCCGACCGTCGATTCCGTCGAGCGGCTGGACGCCGGCCGCATCCACATCGGCGCCCGCACCCGCATCCGCCAGCCCAAGCTCCCGGTGGCCGTCTGGGAGGTGACGGAGCTGAAGGAGGGCGAGTACTTCGAATGGGTCTCGAAGGCTCCCGGCATCAGGACGACCGGCGGCCACCGGGTGATCAGCACGCCGGACGGCACCGTCGCGACCGCGACGATCATCCAGGAAGGCCCCCTCGGCTGGCTGTTCGGCCGCCTGTACGCCAAACTCACCAAGAGCTACATCGCAACGGAGACGCAGAAGCTCAAGGAGATCAGTGAGTCGCGACAGTCTGCTGGCTGACGCGGTCGAGCATTTCGCCAAGAACGGGATCGGCGACGCCAGCCTGCGCAGTATCGCGACCTCGATCGGGACCAGTCACCGGATGCTGATCTACCACTTCGGCTCGCGCGAGGGGCTGCTGGCCGAGGTGGTCCGCACGGTCGAGCAGCAACAGCGCGACCTGCTGGCCGAGGTACTCGCGACCGACCTCCCGGTCGCGGAGCAGAACGAGCTGTTCTGGCGCCGGGTGACCGAGGCCGCGCTGATCTACGGTCCGTTGTTCTTCGAGCTCAGCGCGCACGCGATGCAGGACATGCCGCACACCGAGTCGCTGAAGGCGGACCTGATCAACGTGTGGCTGCCGCCGTTGATCGAGCTGTGTCTCCGCGCGGGCCTCCCGGCTGACGAGGCACCGGCGTACGCGCGGCTCGGTCTGGCGGCGTCGCGCGGTCTGCTGTTCGATCTGCTGCTGACCGGCGATCAGGCGGGCGTCGACGAGGCGTCCGCGCTGCTCAACCGGCTGTTCAGTCCCCCGGTTGAGTAGGCGTCTCCACCCAGCCGGCCACGATCGGCAGCCGCGATTCCCGCAGTACGGCGGTGAACGCGAACGGCCGGTCCAGCGCGACCTCGAGCCGGCGCTGTTTGGTCGTGATCATCGCGGCGCGGGTCATCGCCATCGCGGTCACGGCCGCCGCCTCGAACCCGGTCGCGAAGAACCGGGCAAGCACCTTCTGCTTCGCCTGCCCGACCCGGAGCGGGGTCGGACTGAGCGCGCTGAAATGCCCGTGCTCACCGGGATCCGAAGTGACGGCGGTCAGGCCGAACAGCTCACGAGACTCCATCAGGTCGTGTTCGACCTCGATGCTGAACGACGGCAACGTCAGCTTCAGATCCGGCCGCGCCGACGTGGTCTGCCCGATCCGCAGACCCGGGCCTGGCTCGTCATCGTCGATCAACCGACTGCCTGGTACGCCGTCGTTCGGGCGGCCCGCAGCTTCGAGCAGGCCTGCAAGTACGTCGTCATCGCCGAGCCCCAGGAGTACGTCGACATCGGCATCGCCCTGCACCGTGACAACGGTCAGGTCCCCGTACCGCCGTACGACGTCCAGGTCTGAGTCGACGCGCTCCAGCCAGTGCCACGAACCCGCCCACGGGCCGTCCGGCACGCGCCGCACCTGCTCGGTGAACGGGCGGACCCAGGTCGTCCGCAGCAGCAGGGCCGACGCGAGCACGAGGAGTACGTCGGGGTCGAGCTCGAGCGGCATCTCGCGGATCAGGTCGTCGGTGTGCTCCGCGGCCCACGCGTCGAGTTTCGGCTTGTCCACGGCAGGGTTGCCGGTGAGCATGCCGACGAGCGGCGCGGGCATCACGGCATCGAACGACTCCGCAAGCTTCAACTGCTCACTCACCCACACGCCAAGCGCGGCGTGCAGGTCCGCGGACCCTTCGATCGCCTCGATCAGCCGGATCGCGTCGGTCGAACCGTTCGCCGCGTCCACCCCGGCGGCCGCGGCAAGCTCGCTCCGGCCGGGCTCGTCCGCCCCGGTCGCCAGCAGCGCGAGCAGCGGCCACAACCCGAGTCCGGACACCACGGTGTTGCCCGCCGGGAGACTCCTGGCCCAGCGGGTGGTGAGGTCGTTGACTGCGCGCACGATGTCGGCGTCCATACGTCCACACTGCCACGCCGGTGGCTGCCGCGCGGATCTCCAGGCCATCACAATCGCGCGATCGCGGCGCGGCCCCGCGTGCGTCGGCGGAGAGGCAGCGATTGTGATGGCCTGGAGATCCGCGCCCCCTCACACATCCCGGCGCTGCGCCGTTCCATTCACATGAAGCGAACTGTCGAGCCCAAGGTCCTGTACTTCGGTACGCCGGTTGTCCTGATCAGCTCCCTCAACCCCGACGGCACCACGAACCTCGCGCCGATGTCGTCGGCGTGGTGGCTCGGGTACACCGCGATGCTGGGTATGGGGACGAGCGCCCAGACCGTGAAGAACCTCGTCGAGCGGCCGGAGATCGTCCTGAATCTGATCGACCCGGACATGGTCGCCGCGCTCGACCGGATCGCTCTGCTGACCGGCTCGCGGGAGATGTCCGACGCGAAGCGGGCGCGCGGGTACCGGTACGAGCCGGACAAGTTCGCCGCGGCCGGGCTGACCCGCGAGCCGAGCGAGCTGTCCGACCTGCATTCGGTCGTCGAGAGCCCGATCAACCTCGAGGGCCGGATCGAGGCGATCAACGAGATTGGCGGGCCGGACTCGCACCTGTGCTCGCTGGAGATGAAGGTCGAGCGCGTGCGGGTCCGCGAGGACCTGCTGATGAGCAACGACCGCTACATCGACCCGCTCCGGTGGGACCCGCTGATCATGAAGTTCACCGAGTACTTCGCCGGCGGCAGCCCTGCGTACGCCTCCTCGCTCGCCCGGGGCTGGCAGATGCCGCCGATGCCGATCGCCGTCGGGTCAGGCGACTGACGTCAGCTCCGGATCGCCGGACTCCACCGCACGCGGGGTCCGGCGCCGGATGATCGTGCAGGCCATGCCGCCGATCACCAGCACGGCGGCGATCCCCTGCTGCAACCCGACGGCCTCGCCGCGCAGTACCCAGGCGGCCGACATCCCGACGATCGGCACGAGCAGCGAGAACGGCGCGACCGTGCTCGCGTCGTACTGCCGGAGCAGGTAGCCCCATACTCCGAAGCCGAACAGCGTGGCGCCGAAGGCGAGGTAGGCGATCGCGCCGATTCCGCTGAGGTTGATGTCGCGCAGCGCGTCGACGTCGGCGCGCGGTCCTTCGGTGATCAGGGACAGGATCAGCAGCGGTACGACGGCGACCGCGCTCACCCAGACCATGAAGCGGAGCGTGTCCGGCGGCTTCGCGTACCTGGTGATCGTGTTCGACACGCCCCAGAAGCCTGCCGCCACGATGACGAGGACCAGTGCGCCGACCGGGGCCGACAACTTGCGATCGAGCACGATCAGCGCGATCCCGATGCATGCGATCACGATGCCGACGAGCTGCGCCGGCCGCGGGCGTTCCCGCAGTACGGCGATCGCGAACAGGACCGTGAAGATCACCTGCGCCTGCAGTACGAGCGACGACAGACCTGCCGGTACGCCGTGATCCATCGCGATGAACAGCAGACCGAACTTCGCCACGCCGAGCGCGAGCCCGACGCCGACGACGTATCGCCACGGGACGCGGGGTTTGCCGAGCACGAAGATCGCCGGGACGGCGGCGAAGAAGAACCGTAGTGCGGACAGCAGGAGCGGCGGAACGCCTTCCAGACCGACCTCGATGATGACGAAGTTGATGCCCCAGACAACGACGACGGCGAGGGCAAGGAGCAGGTCACGAGGCTTCATACCGTTCAGTGTGGGTGGCGGTACACTTAAGGACCAGCACCGATTTCTACCGCCTTCAATGTAGGAGTGCTACATGATCGATCTCGGTCGGCTCCGCGCGTTGCACGCGGTCGCGCAGTACGGCTCGGTCAATCGGGCGGCCGAGGTGCTCGGCTACACACCCTCCGCGGTGTCGCAGCAACTGGCGAAGCTCGAGCGCGAGACGCGGACGACGCTGATCGAGCGGCAGGGGCGCGGGATCGTGCTGACCGACGCGGCCCAGCAGCTCGCGTCGACAGCGGCCCGGATTCTCGCGCTCGTCGAAGACGCCGAGCTGACGCTGGACGAGCAGCGTGGACAGGTGATCGGGACGCTCAGCATCGCGGCCTTTCCGACCGCTGCGCGCGGGCTGCTGCCGGCGGCGCTGGTGCGACTCCTCCACGATCACGACCGGCTCGACATTCAGGTCCGGGAGACCGATCCGTTCGAGGCGGTGGCGGCGGTCAACCGTGGCGAGATCGATGTGGCGGTCGTCCATGACTGGCACAACACGCCACTCGCCTTGCCGGAGGGATTGTCGCGGGCGAAGCTCGGCACGGATCCGGCCGACGTCCTGGTGCCGGCGTCGCATCGCCTTGCAGGCAAGGAGTTTGTGCGCGCGGAGGATCTGGTCGGCGAACGCTGGATCTGCCAGCCGGCCGGATCGATCTGCCACGAATGGCTGATCCGGACGATGCGCCGCGCGGGCGTCGAGCCGGAGGTCGCGTACTCGATCGCGGAGTACCAGACCCAACTCGCGATGCTTGCCCGCGGCATCGGCATCGGGCTGCTCCCGCGTCTCGGCCGCGGCGCGGTCCCAGCCGGCGTGGTCGTCGTACCGCTGCAGCCGGCTCCGACCCGCCGCCTGTACGCGGTCTGGCGGACGACCACCTCGCGCCGCCCGGCGATCAGCGTGACCCTGGAGACCCTGAAGGCCGCCTGGCCCGACCGCGACACGGCCTGATCAGCTGCGCCCGAAGGCAGGTTTCGCCGACGGCGCATCGACGATCTGCCGAAGCTTGGCCTCGGTCTCGTCGTCGAGCGCCGTGTACACGGTCGCCCGGAGCGGCCCGGCCGGCGACAGCCACAGGTTGATCGGATCCATCTTCAGGATCCCGAACCCCTCGATCTCCAGCATCTTCGTCCGGGTGCTCGGCGCTGCGACGTCGTACCGCTCCCACAGTTCGGCGAAGTACGGCGAGATCCTGAGCAGGCTCTGGATCAGGTCCTGCCAGAGCGGGTCACCGAGGTGGTCGGCCGATGCCGCGCGGAACGCCGCGACCATGTGGTGCCTGGTCGACTCGGCGTCGACGAAGCTGCAGTTCCACTCGTCCGAGACGAAGTTCAGCCAGAGCAGGTTCCGGTCCTCGACCGGCACCTTCTCCAGATCGATGACGACCCGGCAGTACGCCTCGTTGAAGGCGAGGATGTCGTACCGCTTGTTCAGCACCACCGCCGGGTACGGCGAGACCGCGTCGAGGGTCTTCTGCGCCGACGGCGGCAACGCCGAGCACACTCCCGGCGCCGGACCGGACCGGCTCCCGGCCAGCCGGTACAAGTGGATGCGCTCCTGCCGGTCGAACCGCAGCGCCGTCGCGATCGCGTCCAGGACCTGCGAGGACACGTTGATGTCGCGACCCTGCTCGAGCCAGGTGTACCAGGTGACGCCGACCCCGGCGAGCAGCGCGACCTCCTCGCGGCGCAGTCCCGGCGTACGCCGTCGACCGCCCGGTGCGAACCCGACCTCGTCCGGCCGGATGCGCTCGCGCCGGCTGCGCAGGAAGATGCCCAGCTCCCGCCGCTCGGCAGTCACGGTTCTGTCGGTGGCGGCTGGGACAGTGGTCATGGTTCCATCATGGGCACAGATCGAGCCTGGTGCCAGGTGCTGCGAGTAATAGGATAACCGGGCTCTCACCACCAGGCTCCGATCGCGTTCAGGCTGGACGCATGACAGACCAGCTCCAAGCCGCCACCATCGGAGCGCCCGCCCGCCCGCAGGCCGACGCGGCGCCGCTGAGGCCGGTGGCCCTCACGACTCTGATCTTCGGCGCCTTCCTGCCGATGCTCTCCTTCTTCGTTATCAACGTTGCCCTGCCCGCGATCGGCTCGGACCTGCGAGCCACCTCGGGCGAGCTTCAACTGGTGGTCGGCAGCTACGGCATCGCCGTCGCCACCCTCCTCGTGGTCGGCGGCCGCCTCGGCGACAAGTTCGGCCGCAAACGCCTGTTCATGATCGGCCTGGTCGGTTTCACCGTGATGTCGCTGATCTGCGCCGTGGCGCCGACCATCGGCGTACTTCTGGTCGCCCGCGTCGTCCAGGGTGCGGCCGGCGCCGCCGTCACTCCGCAGGTGCTGGCGACGATCACCAGCTTGCTCACCGGCGAACACCGCGCCCGTGCCATGGCCATGTACGGCGTGGCCGGCGGCGCCGCGGCGGCGTTCGGCCAGATTCTCGGCGGTGTACTGGTCGAGGCGAATGTGTTCGATCTCGGTTGGCGGGCCGTGTTCCTCATCAACGTCCCGGTCGGGATCGTCGGCGTGGCTGCAGCGATCCGGCTGATCCCGGAAACCAAGGCCGGCAAGGCACAGCGCGTCGACCTGGTCGGAGCCGCACTGCTCGCGCTGACGCTGGTCCTCCTGCTCCTGCCGCTCACCGAAGGCAGGCCGCTCGGCTGGCCGCTGTGGACCTGGCTCTGCCTGGCCGCGACGATTCCGGCCGTACTAGCGCTCGGCGTACATCAGCACCGCTCCGAGCAGTCGGGACGGTCTCCCCTGATCCCGCCGACCGTGCTGCGGTTGCGGGCGATGCGGATCGGCCTCCTGCTGGCCGTCGCGTTCTTCACGACGTTCGGCGGCTTCATGTTCGTGTTCGCGCTCGCCACCCAGGGCGAGGCGCACATGTCTCCGCTGGAAGGTGGTCTGAGCCTGCTGCCGATGGCGGTGGGGTTCCTGATCACCTCGATCTACGGACCACGTCTGCAGGTGCGGTACGGCGCCGGCCTGATCGTCCGCGGCTGGATCATCCAGGGCATCGGGTACGCCGTACTCGCGGTCGCGGCGCTGACCCTGTGGCCCGACGTGAACCCGCTGAAGCTCGCCCTGCCGATGCTGATCGCAGGATTCGGCTCGGGGCTGGTCATGGTGCCGTTGATGGGGGTGGTGCTCAGCCAGGTCCCGCCGGCGCAGGCAGGCCTCGGTAGCGGCATCCTGCTGACGAGCCAGCAGACCTGTCTGGCTCTTGGCGCAGCCACGGTCGGCACCGCCTACCTGTCGCTGGCCAGTAGGTCCTGGGGCCAGGGTGGCGCGTTGGCTGCGGTAGCTCTGGCCATTACCGCGATCTCGCTACTGATGACGCCGGTCACGCATCAGCTGCGGTCCAGTGGGAAGGGCGCGTAACAGCGTCCGGAAGCCTTGTGGAGTGGTCGCCCCGCGCGGCGTTGACCTGGGTCTGGGTGAGGAACAAGGCACCCGTCAGGTCGGCGCCGCGCAGGTCTGTGTCCCGCAGGTCCGCGCCGATGAGGTCGGCCTGGCGCAGGTCTGCCTCTCGGAGATCGGCACCGATCAAGTAGGCGCCGCGAAGGTTGGCCTTGGCGAGATCGGCGCCGCGGAGGCGGGCTCCGATCAGGTCGGCGCCACGACGCTCCTTCTTCTTGCTCTGCTTGCCACGGACGCGTCGGCTGGTCTTGAGGAGCAGTTCGTTCACGGCAGCGCGTTCGGCGTTCACGTCGACGGTTGTGAGGTCCGGCGTACGGCTGACGTCCTCGATGCGGGCGACCGCGTCGCGCGCGGCCTCGTCGTACTCGAGCACCTGCTCGAGGTACCAGAGCAGCTCGTGCAGTTGGCGGAGGATCGGGAGCGCGGCGAACATCTCCGGCGCGGACTGGCCGCGTTTGGTGATCTCCTGGCCGGCGCCGAAGCAGTCGTACACCGTGCAGCCCTGGAAGCCCTTGCTGCGCAGGTCTTTGTGGATCGTGCAGCGGAAGTCGTCACTAAGATTCGGGCACGGTTCACCCGCGGGCTTGTCCAGCGCGAAGTCCGCCGACCTGGTGAAGGTCAGCGCGATGCAGCAGAGGCCGACGCAGTTCGCGCAGTCGGCCCTGAGATCAGTTCTGCTCGGCAACCGTGTGGCCGGTGCGGCGCCAGCGGATGCCGGCCTCGATGAACTCGTCGATCTCACCGTCGAAGACCCCGGACGTGTTGCCGGACTCGTACTGCGTCCGCAGGTCCTTCACCATCTGGTACGGGTGCAGGACGTACGACCGCATCTGGTCGCCCCACGAGCCGGCCACGTCACCGCGCAGCGCGTCGAGCTGGGCCCGCTCCTCGGCCTTCTTCAGCGCGAGCAGCTTGGCCTTCAGGATGACCATCGCGCTGGCCTTGTTCTGCAGCTGGGACTTCTCGTTCTGGCAGGAAACGACGGTTCCGGTCGGGATGTGCGTGATCCGGACCGCGGAGTCGGTGGTGTTGACGCTCTGACCACCCGGGCCGGACGAGCGGTACACGTCGATCCGCAGCTCTTCTTCCGGTACGTCGATCTCGTCGGTCTGCTCGAGCACCGGGACCACCTCGACCGCGGCGAACGACGTCTGCCGGCGGCCCTGGTTGTCGAACGGTGAGATCCGCACCAGCCGGTGCGTCCCCGACTCGACACTCAGCGTGCCGTACGCGTACGGCGCCTTGACCCCGAACGTGGTCGACTTGAGCCCGGCCTCTTCGGCGTACGACGTGTCGTAGACCTCGGTCGGGTAGCCGTGCCGCTCGGCCCAGCGCAGGTACATCCGCTGCAGCATCTCGGCGAAGTCCGCCGCGTCGACACCGCCCGCGCCGGAACGGATCGTCACCAGCGCCTCGCGCTCGTCGTACTCACCGGACAGCAGCGTGCGGACCTCGAGGGACTGGATCGCCTTGCCCAGCGGGCCGAGATCCTTCTCCGCCTCGGCCAGCGTCTCGGCGTCGTTCTCCTCGCGGCCCAGCTCGATCAGCGCGCCGAGGTCGTCGAGCCGGCTGCGGAGAGCGGTCACCCGCTCGACGTCGGACTGCAGGCTGGAAAGCCGCGACGTCACCTTCTGCGCGTTCGCCTGGTCGTCCCAGAGGTCGGGCGCAGCGACCTGCTCGCCGAGCTCCTCGATCTCCTTGCGCAGTGCGGGGAGATCAAGCACTTTCTCGATCGAGGTCATCGTCACGTCGAGCTGCTTCAGCTCCGCGTCAAAATCCAGTCCAGCCACAACGAAACAGCGTACCTTAGAGGGCGTCTGGGGGCTCTGCGCCGTCGCGAGCAGGTGCTCGGCGGAGTGCCTCGGCGTGCTGGAGCGGAGGGGTCGATGCGGTGTTCATCGTTCCCTTCGCTCCAGCACGGCGAGGTGCCCGCCGAGTGCCGCGCAGTAGGCGCAGAGCCCCCAGACGCCCTCTAGCCGAGTCCTCGACGAAGAACGGCGAAAACCTGGGCAACCGCCTGCTCGAGCTCGGTTTGGGTGGTGGTCAGCTCTTGCGGTGACGCCTGGTCGGGCAGGAGGCGCATCAACTGTTCCTCCAGGACCTTCTGCGCGGCGGCGTACTGCGCTGCGATCAGCCGGTTGCGCAGGTGATCGGGCGCGCGTTCGTCGAGCGCCGCGGTGAGCGTGGTCTCCAGCTCGGCGGCCTGCAACCGGCGACGGGCCTCCAGCGCCGGGCTGTTCTCGATCGTGCGGACGAACTGCTTCCAAGTCGCCAGATGCCCGACCTCGAACCGATCTCGTGTCCCAGCCAGGTAATGCGCCTCGAGCACATCGATCGGATCCGCCTCTGCCGGCGCCTCCCGGATCGCCCGCGCCGGTCCCAACCACCACCCCGACTCGTCGAAGAACAGATCCTCCTTCGCCGGGAAGTGGTTGAAGACGGTCTGTACGGCGACATCGGCCGCGCGCGCCACCTCCGCAACGGTGACGGCGTCGAACCCACGCTCGAGGAACAACCGCGTGGCCACGTCCGATATGGCGTGCCGCGTCTGCTGCTTCTTGCGTTCCCGCCGCCCCAGCTCCATGGCCTCCATTGGACCGAGCCTAGGGCATCTGCTTTACTGATTCCAATCATGTAGTCACTACATCTTTGGAGCACATCCAATGACAATTCTTGTCACCGGCGGCCGCGGCGCGATCGCCCGCGCCGTCACCGCCGGACTGATCGCGGCCGGACGAGACGTCCGCGTCGCCAGCCGAGAGCCCTCCGCTCTCCCGTCGGCCGTCGGCTACGACCCCGCCGACCCAGCGCCCGCGCTCCGCGACATCAGCCAGGTCTTCCTGTACTCCGACCCGCGGACCGCACCCGCGTTCGCGGCAGCAGCCGAGGCCGCCGGCGTGAAGCACGTCGTACTGCTCTCGTCGCTCTCTTCCCTGGGCGGTCCCGAGGACCCGCACGCGAAGACCGAGCAGGTGATCGCCGAGGGGTCGTATGCGACGACCCGGCTGCAGCCCGGTGCGTTCATGAGCAATGCGAGGTACTGGGCGCATCAGGTTCGCGCGACCGGTCAGATCCGGCTGCCGTACCTCGACGCCGAGGAGGCGCCGATCCACGAGCAGGACATCGCCGACGCGGCGCTCCGCATCCTCCTCGACGGCCCCGGCAACGGACACGACGGTCGCGGCTATCCGCTCACCGGCCCGGAGTCGATGACCCGTCGTCACCAGATCGGCCTCATCACGACGACCACCGGCGTACCGATCGAGGCCGTCGACCTGCCGCCCGACGAGGCGCGTGCCGAGCTGCCCATGCGCGACGAGGGCCAACGCGAAACCCTGCTGGCCTACTGGAAGTCCTGCGTCGGCTCGCCCCAGCGCATCGAGCCCGGCGTCGAACTCCTCACCGGCCACACCGGCCGCACCTTCCAGACCTGGCTGACCGACAACCCAGGCCTGTTCAGCTGACCTGCGGGGGGACGGGCAGCGGGGACGGGCAGCGCGGAGACGGGCAGCGCGGAGACGGGCAGCGCGGGGACGGGCAGCGCGAAGCGGCGGAGGCCGGGCGGATGAGGTTTGGGGCGGGGTCAGCGGATGGGGACTATGGCGGCTGACTCGGCGGACAGGTCGGTTGAGGTGGGGAAGCCTGGTGGGTGGAAGGGGAGGTTCGCGGTCGAGGTGAGGTGGACGGTGACCGTCGTGCCTTCGACGTCAACGGACCAGCCGAGGCTGTCGAATCTGTTGCTAGCGGCAACTTCGTTGAGGTAGTCGGCGGTGAGGCGGGCGGCCTGGTCGGGGTCGATCGACGCGTTGCCGCCCGCGCCGGGCTGGGCATAGACCGCGGCCAGGCCGTTGGCGGCCGCGAGGACGGCGCCGTCGGCGGTCGCATCGAGATCGCGGCGGACCAGGAAGGCCTTCGAGATATCGGTCACCACCACGATCATCAACAGGATGACCACGGTGAACCCGATGATCAGGACGGTCATCTGCCCGTCCTCACCTCGCCTCCGCCGGCTCATCCGCTGCCCTTGGCTTCGCGGTAGTCGCCGAACGCCTCGGTGTGCGAGGCGCTGATCCGGATCGCCGGCGGCTCGCCGCCCAGCGCGTCCGGGATCAACGGCAGGCGTACTTCGGTGTTGAGCGTGACAGTCACCGTCGACCCGGGCTGCAGACAAGCCGGGCTACAACTGATCGTGAGCTCGTCCGTGCTGAGCTCCATCCCCTGGTCCTTCATCGCCAGCTTCGCCGCCTCGAACGCCCGCGACCGCGCCTCGTCCTCGGACACACCGTCCGGCACGATGACGAACGCGCGGCCGGCGGCGCGGGTCGCGGCGGTCGCGCCGTACGAGGCTCGCTGTACGTCGAAGACGCCGAGCATGAAGTACACCAACGGGACCATCAGCAGGATCGCCAGCCAGGAGAACTCGACGATCGCGCTCCCGCGCTCGTCCCGCCGGCGCCTCATTCGCCGGTCTCCTTCACCGCATGCCCTTGGACGCTGAATGAGATGCCCGGTCCCCACAGGCCGAGCGGCGGCATGTGGGCGTTGACGGTGACCTCGACGCCGGGCTGCCCGTCGATGTCGGTCGCCTGAGCCGATACCGAGTCGATCAACTGGTCCCGCACCACGCCGCTGATCAGCTCGCGGGTGCGTGCCTCACCGTCGGCCGGCTCCCGGTTGAGCACGGCCGCGTAGTGCGCGCCCTCGGAGGCAGCGGCGGTCACCGTGTTGCGCACGTACAGGAACAGACCGACCTGCAGGATCCCGAGGAACAACGGCACCACGAGCGTCGAGACCAGGACGAAGTCGACAACCGCCGCGCCCCGCTCGCCACGGGCTCTGCGCATTACTTGTTGGAGACCGACGACAGGGCGTCCTTGAGCATGGTGGCGAGCTGGTCGCCGGCCACTCGCCAGATCACGACGACCAGGCCGGCCGTCATCACGGTGATCAGCACCCAGCCGGGGACGTCGCCGCGCTCTGTCCGCGCGGGGCGTGGCTTCAGCAGCAACGCCACGAACAGTCTCGTCAGGTGTAGGGACATGACCTCTCCTCGATTCATCCGGCGATCAGCCGGATTCCGACAGCGCCCGGGTAGAAGGCGAAGGCGATGGTCACCGGGAGGACCAGGAAGATCACCGGCACCATCATGGCTACTTCACGGCGCGCGCCCGACTCGATCAGCTCGCGGCGCCCCGCTTCCCGGATGTCGGCGGCCTGTGCGCGCAGTACGTCGGCCAGCGGGGTGCCGCGCTCGAGCGCCACCGCCAGCCCGTCCGCGAAGCGCGACAGCGCCAGCAATCCGGTGCGGTCCGCGAGCGCATCGAGCGCGCGGACCAGTGACTCCCCCGCCCTGGTCTCCGCCAGGACCCGTTCCAGCTCGTCGGCCAGGTCGCCCCGGCATGATCGCGTCACCCGGTCGAGCGCCGCGGCCGGTCCCTCGCCGGCAGCGACCGACAACGCCAGCAGCTCGGCCACAGTCGGCAATTCAGCAAGCAGCCGGCGCTCGCGGCGTCGTACCTGTGAGGTCAGATAGGTGTCGCGGCCGAGCACTCCGAGGACACCGAGAACCAGGCAGAACACCATCAGGGCGACCGGATCCCCGGTGTCGAACGCCGCCGCGATGATCGAGATCACCAGGCCGGCGCCGAAGGCCAGCGCTCCCCACAGCAACTGCTCGATCCGGAACTCCTCCACGGTCCGCTGGATCCCGGCTCGCTGCAGCCGCCGCCGGACCGTGTTCGCCCCGCCGAGGATCCGCTCCAGCCGCGCAGCGGCCGACCGCAGCGACGGCCCGAACAACCGCAGGATCGCGTAGAACGGCGATCGCGAATCCACGACGCCGACGAAGACATCCGGCGCCCCGAGATCCCGCAGGTACGGCGAGATCCGCTCGTCCACCGTGGGTCTGCGCAAGAACGGCAACCGCAGTACGACGACGAGCAACCCGGCGCCGAGCAGTGCACCGAGGAAACCGCCAACCAGCATCGGGCTCATCGCAGCACCCGCTCGGGCTCGGGCAGGCGACCGATCCGCAGCATCAACCGGTACGCGAGCACGCAGATGACTGCACCGCCAGCGATGATCAGCGCACCGACGGGCGAGTTGTACCGCTGGATCACATCGCCCTGGAACGACAGCATCGCCAGCACCAGCCAGGGCGCGGCGACCGCGACCCGGGCGCCGTTGACCGACCACGACTGCCGCGACTCGAGCTCGGAGCGTGTCCGGGCGTCCTCACGCAGGAACGTCGACAGCGATCGCAGCAGCCGCCCGAGATCACCGCCGCCGACCTCGCGCGCGATCCGCAGCGCCTCGACCACCCGGTCACCGACCGGGTCGGCCAATCGCGCCTTCAAGCGGTCGAGCGATTCCGCGAACCGGCCCGTCGACGCATAGTCCGCACCGAACCGCCGGAACGGCTCTCGCAGCGGTAATGGACCACGCTCGCCCACCTGAGCCAGCGCCTCCGACAACGACAACCCGGCACGAACAGCCGACGCGACGTTGTCCACCACATCCGGCCACAACTCGCGGAACTCGGCCAGCCTCCGACGAGCCCTGGACCGCACCAGGGCGATCGGCAACCAACCCGCCATCAGCCCGAACACCGCACCGACCGGCAACGCCCTGGAGACGAGGAACATCAGCACGAACCCGGCCAGCCCGGTGATCACACAAGCGCCGATGAAGGCACCAGGCGTCAGGCCCTCGATCCCTGCGCTGGCAAGCAGTTCACGAGTCCTGCGACGCAGCCGCCCGTCCGTGCCGGCCACCGCCTCCGACGGCGAAACGAACGCCGCGATGATCAGCAGCAGGCCGACCCCGAAGAAGAGCCCGATCAGAAGTCCCATCAGCCCACGCCCCGCGGCAACTCGGTCAGCAGTCCGGCCACGTTGTAGCCGGCCTGCTGGAAGCGCTCCGGATGCGGCAGATGTCCCTCGGCCCGGCGCAGATACCCGTCGTACGTCACGAACAGCGACTCCGTCTCGATCGCCTGCTCCTCGACCCGCCCGGTGACCGCGACGATCTCCCGCACCCGCCGATGCCCGTCCGCCGCAATCCCCAGGTGTACGACGATGTCGACGCACCCCGCCACCGTCGGCAGCACGAACCGGGAACCGATGTTCTCACCGGCCAGCAGCGGCAGTGTGCACATCTTCGTGAGCGCTTCACGGGCCGAGTTCGCATGGATCGTGCACATGCCGGGCAGGCCGCTGTTCAGCGCGAGGAGCAGGTCGAGACACTCCTCGCCGCGCACCTCGCCGACGATCACCCGGGACGGCCGCATCCGCAGAGACTCCTTCACCAGGTCGCGCAACCGCACCTCGCCGGTGCCCTCGAGGCCAGCCTGACGGGTCTGCATCGACACCCAGTCGGGGATCGGCAGCTTGATCTCGAAGACCTCCTCGCAGCTGATCACCCGCTCGCTACCGGGGATGGAACCGGCCAATGCGTTCAGCATCGTGGTCTTGCCGGCCTGCGTGCCACCGGAGACCAGCACATTGAGGCCGACGGCAACAGATGCCTCGAGCACCGCAGCTGCGTGCGGCGTCAACGAACCCAGCTGGACCAAGTCGGTCAGCCGGGTCGCGCGGACGGTGAACTTGCGGATATTTATCGCCGCATACCGCTGGGTGATGCCGCCGAGGACGATGTGCACCCGGCTCCCGTCCGGCAGCCGGGCGTCGGTGAACGGCTGTGACACGTCGATCCGGCGGCCGGTGGTCTTGAGCATCCGCTCGACCAGATCGCTGACCTCCTCCTCGGTCAGCACGGTCGTGGTCAGCTCGTGCCGGCCTTCGCGGGCGATGAACACGCGGCTCGGCTCGTTGATCCAGATCTCTTCGACGGTCGGGTCGTCCAGGTAGCGCTGCAGCGGCCCGAAGCCGGCGACCCGGTCGTGGACCTCGCGGCTGACCGCCTCCACGTCGCCGATCGGCGGAACGACCCCGGTCAGACTGCGCTCGTCGTACTCCTTGACGACGAGGGCGACGATCGCGTTCACCGCGGCGGGGTCGCGGAGCGGGTCGATGCCTTCGCGGCGCACGACGTCGCGCACCTGGGCGTCGATCAGCTCGATGGCACCGTCCCAGCCGGATCGGTGCG
The DNA here is from genome assembly GCF_004365355.1 of Kribbella pratensis. Lineage (GTDB taxonomy): Bacteria > Actinomycetota > Actinomycetes > Propionibacteriales > Kribbellaceae > Kribbella. The sequence goes on from NZ_SODP01000002.1 coordinate 386,933, forward strand.
CGTCGAGTCTGTCCGCTGTCATCGATCTCCCCGTGAGTGTCCCGTCTGGCGACCACGCGGTCACCATGCGCGACCATCCTTTCAATTCCAGAGCTGCCGGCGCCACTCGCACAGGCGGCCCTGTGGATAACCGTGACACGCTGAGGGCTCACTCACCGTATCCATCGGCTCACCACCGGTCCAGAAAATTGCAGCTTGTTGCAATCCATCCGACTGGTAACAGGACGCCGACTCGGGGTGCTCGGCGTCCAGGCGGCCACTTCCGAGCTGGTTGCCCGAGGCATCCGTCGCGGAAAGGTCCTGCGCCACCGCCGGACCGCACTAGCCGGCCGGTACGGCGAGCGCGCCGCAGGTCTCTTAGCGGTGGACCAGCGTGTGTTCGAAGGAGTACCGGCTCGCGCGGTACAGGTGGGAGCCGTACTCGACCGGCTGGCCGTGGTCGTCGTACGTGATGCGGGTGGTCGCGAGGAGCGGTGAACCAGGCTCCTCTGACAGCAGCCGTGCGTGCTCTGGCGTTGCTGGGATGGCAGAGATCGTCTGGTGCGCCACCTTCAGGCGGACCCCCTCGGCTCGCAGCAGTTGGTAGAGGCCGCGCTCGGCCAGCGTGGTCGGGTCGGTCTCCAAGAGCTCCGGCGGCAGCCAGTTGCGCATGAGGGCCAGCGGTTCGCCATCGGCACGGCGCAGTCGCTCCAGCCGCAGTACGCGTTCACCCTGCTCGCACTGCAGAGCAGTGGCCACTTCCGCGCTCGCAGGCGAGATACCGAAGCGCAGGATCTCGGTTTCAGGCTTCCGGTGCGCGGCGGCGAGGTCGTCGTACAGGCTGGTCAGCTCGAGCGATCGGCGTACCTGACCGGAGTTGCCGACGACCTGCGTGCCGACGCCGCGTTTGCGGACGAGCAGGCCCTGGTCGACCAGGCGGGCGATCGCCTGACGCACTGTCGGCCGGCTGAGGCCGTACGCCTCGGCCAGGTCCACCTCGTTGCTCAGCCGGGAGCCGACCGGCAATTCACCGCCCTGGATGGCCGCTTCGAGCTGCTGCGCCAGTTGAACGTGCAATGGCGTACGGCTGTTCCGATCGACCTGCACCTGGACGGTACTCATGGGCACATCTTGAATGCTGGGCCCGCTTCCGTCGACCCACCACCCGGATTTGATCAGATCCGCACCGGGCGGTGCTCCTCGTACGACGTCATCGCCGCGAGGGCGACCTGCAAGGCGTTCCGCGCGTCCTGGCCGGTCACCGGCGGTACGCCGTTCGTCCGCACCACATCCGCGAAGTCAGCAAGCTCCTGCACGTACGCGTCGTGGAACATCTCCTCGTCACTACGCAACGTCTGCTGATGCACTCCGGTCGCGGTGTAGTGCGTCAGCGCGCTACTGGCGAGCTGACCGGCTACGACCATGCCTTCACTGCCGAACACCTCGCCGCGCACGTCGTACCCGTAGTACGACGAGAAGTTCGCCTCGGCCGTCGCGATCACACCGTTGTCGAACGTGATCACGACGACCGCCGTGTCGAGCAGTCCGGACTCCTTGTACGCCGGTTCCACCAGGGCGTCCGCTGTCGTGTAGACCTCGACCGGCCGCGCACCGGGATTCAGCCAGAGCAGCGTGTCGAAGTCGTGAATCAGCGTCTCGCGGAAGATCGTCCACTGCGGAATGCGGTCGGCGTACCGCAGACCGCCGGGACCGCCGGGGTCGCGGGTGATCGAGCGCATCAGCCGCGGCGTCCCGATACCGCCGTCCTCGATCGTCCGGCGCGCCGCCGCGAAGTCCTTGGCGAACCGCCGGTTGAAGCCGACCTGGAACGGGACACCCGCGCGATCGGTCGCAGCCATCGCCTGGTCCAGCTCAGCCAGCGTCAGCGAAGCCGGCTTCTCACACCAGACCGCCTTGCCGGCCTCAGCCGCGCGGGTGATCAACTCGGAGTGCGCGATCGCGAGCGAGGTGATCACCACGCCGTCGAGTTCCGGATCCTTGAGCAACTCGTCGACGGTCACCGAAGCGGCGTCGTACCGGGCTGCGAGTTTCTGGGCAGCCTCCGGCCTGGTGTCAGCGACCGCCACCAGCTCGGCGCCGGGCACGTGCCGGGCGATGTTGCCGGCATGCATCGTGCCGATCCGGCCGGCCCCGATCAGTCCCAGCCGCACCACCGGCAGCCCGTGATCTGTGCGCATAGCTAAACCCTAGAACGCTTCAGACCCGGCTGGTACGGCGATACTCCGACGGCGACTGCCCTGTCTGCGTACTGAACACTCTGCTGAGGTAGAACGCGCTGCGGTAACCGGTGTGCTCGGCAATGACCTGGAGCGTCTGATCGGTCTCGGCCAGCAGCTCACGTGCCTTCTGCAGGCGCAGGTCACGCAGGTAGGCGACCGGTGTGGTGCCGCGGACCGCGCGGAAGCGCCGAGAGAGCTGCGACGGACTGATGCCGAGGATGGCTGCCAGCTCGGTCAACGACACGTCCGGTGAGACGTACTGCTCGTTGAGGTACGTCAGCGCGCTGTCGACCAATGGGTCTTTCGGTGGGCTGGTGCGGCTGAGCATGAGGACAAGGTCGGTGACGACATGGGTGGCGATCGCCGTGGTGGCGTTCTCGAGCAGCGTGAGGTTGCCGCGGAGGCGGTCGAGGTCGCGGACCCGGGTGCGGCCGGTTGGCGGCTCCAACTCGGTGGTGAAGCGAGCGTGGAAGAACGAGGTTCGCGAGCGCATGCGGCGGTGGAGGATGCCGCCGGGTGGACAGACGACCACATCGCCGAACTTGGCGATCCCGTGCGCGTCGCCAACCTGGTAGTCGAAGGAGCCGGTGGCCGGAAGCAGGACGCACCAGGTGTCGTAGGTATCGAAGGGCAGAGCGAACTGCGGCCGAGGCGGCGCGAGGAGATAGCCGTCCAACTCGAGCATGGCAAGAAAGTACATGGACATGCTCAGAACCGCTATTTCTCACGGACTCTACCTGTTGCAGAGTGCATGACATGGTGGATGTCTGCGTTTACGGAGGAACGGCCGCGGGCTGTGTGGCGGCGATGACGGCGTACCAGGAAGGCGCGTCGGTGCTGCTGATCGAGCCGAGTCGCTGGCTCGGCGGCATGCTCGGTGCGGGGATCAAGCCGGCGCAGGACTGTCCGGTCCCGGCTGCCGCGGGCGGGCTGACCCGGGACGTGGTGTTCGGCTTCGGCAATCACCCGCACAACGTGATGCGCGCCTTTCACGAGTGGATCGCCGCGGCCGGCATCGAGGTGATCTTCGAACGCCGCGTACGGTCGGTCGCACGCGCGGGCAACCGGATCACCACCATCAAGCTCGAGACGTCGCCGCCGGACCGATGGGGCGTCCCGGCCGCCGCCTCTCTCCCCGACCGCGAGGTCCAGGCGGAGTTCTTCATCGACGCGTCGTACGAGGGCGACCTGATGGCCCTCGCCGGTGTCCCTTACCGAACCGGGCGCGAGTCCCAGGACGTCTTCGGCGAGGAGATCGCAGGCGTCCGCCCGGTCACCAACTGGACCCCGATCGACCCGTACGTCGTTCCTGGCGACAGCACGAGCGGACTGCTACCGCTGGTCGAGGAGGATCACGGCCGGGCGATCGGTGCGGCCGATGACTACACGCAGGCCTACAACTACCGCTTCTACGTCACCACAGACCCTGCCAAGCGTGTGGAGCTCACCCCGCCCGACAACTATTCACCGGCCGACTACAAGCTAGTGCGGCGTTATCTCAAGCACGCCGACGACCTGTCCGGCATCTTCCCCGGCTGGATCAATTCAGGCGAGTACAACTACCAGCGTGGCTCTCTGATAACCAATGCTCCGCTCGGACTCAGTCGCGAGTATCAAGACGGCAGTTGGGACGTCCGCTCGCGCATCTGGAGGCAGCACCTCGATTACCTCCGTGGACTCCACCACTTCCTGTCGACGGACGAGTCTGTGCCCGCAGCGTTCCGTGCGGAGACAGCGGCGTACGGACTGGACGGGAGCGTCTTCCCGGAGACAGACGGCTGGCCGCCGCAGCTGTACATCCGGGTCTGCAGACGCCTCGAAGGCCAGTACACGATCACCCACGCCGACGTGATCAACCAGACTGAACCACCGGACAGCATCGGCCTCGCTTTGTTCGGTGTAGACGTCTATCCGGTCCGGCGCATCGCCAGCCGCAACGCATCCGGCCAACTGGGCGTGGCCACCGAGGGCGACATGTTCATCGGCGGCCACCTGGGCACCGGTCGGCCGTACCCGGTCCCCTACCGAGCCATCACTCCGCAGCAGACCGGGAATCTCTTGGTGCCGGTCTGCCTGTCCGCCTCCCACATCGGGTACGCCGCGACGCGGATGGAACCTGTGTTCTGCGTCCTCGCCGAGTCGGCCGCGGTCGCGGCTGTGCAGTCGCTCCGCGCGCAGACCGACGTACAAGATGTAGATGTGGAGAAGCTACAGGCCAGGCTGATCGAACGTGGACAGGTACTCAGCTGGTCAAGCAATCTAGAACCATGTGGCTGAACCCCGCCGACGTCCGGCTCGACGACCTGCTGACCGTGCTGAAGGACCAGACCGATCCGGCCGACTACCCGCACGCCGGTGTCGTCGAGCAGCAGGTCCCGGTGTACGACGCCGCGCGGGTCCGGGCCGCGGATACGCGCGAAGTACAGACCGAGTTCGTCCGGGCGTTCGCCGACGGGCCGGGGATCGTCGTCCTGAAAGGGGCCTTCAGCAACGACGTGGTCGACCCCACGACCGCTGAGTTCAGCCGGATGATCGACGAGCAGCACCGGTCCGGCGTCGCGGCCGGCGATCACTTCGCGAAGCCGGGTGCGAACGACCGGGTCTGGAACGCGCTCGAGAAGCTCGCGGTGGGTGCGCCTGAGGTGTTCACAGCGTACTACGCGAACGATCTGCTCGGGCTGGTGTCGGCTGCTTGGCTCGGACCGGCGTACCAGGTCACCTCGCAGGTGAACGTGGTGAACCCCGGCGGCGAGGGGCAGACGGTGCACCGTGACTACCACCTGGGATTCCAGTCGGACGAGGTCGCAGCGCAGTACCCGGAGCATGTGCATCGCCTGTCGTCCGTGCTGACTTTGCAGGGCGCGGTCGCGCACTGTGACATGCCGCTCGAGTCTGGGCCGACGTTGTATCTGCCGCATTCGCAGAAGTACGGGCTGGGCTACCTCGCGTACCGGCGGCCCGAGTTCCAGGCACATTTCGTCGAGAACCATGTGCAACTGCCGCTGGAGAAGGGCGACGCAGTCTTCTTCAACCCGGCGCTGTTCCACGCCGCCGGAAGCAACCGTTCGGCCGGCATCAAGCGGATGGCGAACCTCCTGCAGATCTCGTCCGCGTTCGGCCGGGCAATGGAGAGCATCGACCGGGCCCGGATGATAGAAGCGGTCTATCCCGCCCTGCTCGCCCAGACCGCTCCGGCAGCGATCGAGAACGTGATCGCGGCAACGGCCGAGGGCTACGCGTTCCCGACCAATCTCGATCGCGACCAGCCGATCGGGGGCCTCGCGCCTCAGTCCCAAGCCGACGTACTGCGCTCCGCGGTCACGCAGCGTTGGCACCCCGACCGGTTGCACCAGGCACTTGTCGAGCACGCCGGCCGGCGGGAGACCGACGACAGAAACGCGTGAACGTTGGGTGAACCACGTCCGGATCACGGGCAGCCGCTGTCGGACCGGAGTGATCGTCAGGCAGGATGGCACGTTCGCTGTCCGATCCGGGGGCTACCCTTACCGGCGGAACACGCGCCTCGTGGACGAACCGCCGTACGCCGCCCGTGCGGCCGACCCTCGAAGGAGAAGGCATGGAACCGTTGCGGATCGGGATCCTCGGTGCCGCCCGGATCTCGGGCCGGGCCATTGTCGAGCCGGCCAAGCTGACCGGCGCCCGGCTGGTCGCGGTCGCCGCGCGCGATGCCGACCGCGCCGAGGCCTTCGCCGCCGAGCACGGGGTCGAGCGGGTGCACGCGTCGTACCAGGCGGTGCTCGACGATCCCGAGGTCGAGGCGATCTACAACCCGCTGGCCAACGGCCTGCACGGGCCGTGGAACCTCAAGGCGCTTGCCGCGGGCAAACATGTGCTGACCGAGAAGCCGTCCGCCAGCAATGCTGCCGAGGCGATGCAGGTGCGGGACGCCGCCCACTCGACCGGACTGGTGTTCATGGAGGCGTTCCACTACGCGTACCACCCGGTGATGCGCCGTCTGCTTGAGCTGGTGGCCAAAGGTGAGCTCGGTGACCTGCAACACGTCGAGGCGACCATGGTGATGCCTCCACCGCCGGAGGACGACCCGCGCTGGTCCCTGCCGCTGGCCGGCGGCGCCGTGATGGACGTCGGTTGCTACGCGCTGCACGCCCAGCGGATGTTCGCGCCGTACGCCGGTGGTGCGCCGCAGCTCGTCAGCGCGCGGGCCGGCGAGCGGAAGCGGCTGCCTGGCGTGGACGAGTGGCTGAACGCCGACCTGGAGTTCCCGAACGGCGCGACCGGTGCGGTGCGGACGAGCATGGCGGCCGAGGAGCTCGAGTTCAGCCTGAAGGTCGTGGGCAGTCGCGGTGAGGCGTTCGCGCCGTTCTACGTGCTGCCGCAGCGCGACGACCGCGTGGTGGTGACGACCAAGGAGGACACCTGGGTCGAGCACCGCGGCACGCGTACGTCGTGGACGTATCAGCTCGAGGCCTTCACCGGCGCCGTCCGCAACGGCGCCCCGGTGCTCAGTGACGCCGACGACGCACTGGCGACGATGGAGCTCATCGATGCCTGCTACATCGCGGCCGGGATGACGCCGCGCCCGACGTCTGCCCTCTGAGCCGCGGCGCGTGCGAACGCCTGGACGAAGGGGTGCGGTCGCGTGCCGTCACCGGCCAGCTCCGGCTGGAACAACGTGGCGAGATAGAACGGGTGCTCGGGTAGCTCCGCGATGCGCGGATCGCCCTCGTCGTCATACCCGCTGAAGACCAGGCCGTGCTCGCGGAGCAGACCGAGCCTGGTGGTGTCGAGGCCGTACGAGCAGTGGTAGCGCTCCATCGATCGCTCGACGCCGAGGAGCGCGGCCGCTCGGGTGCCCGGCGTCACCTGGATCGCGCCCTCATGACCGTCGAGTGAGCACGCGAGCGGAACGATCAGCAGGTCGTCGGCGTCCGGCGTGCTCTCGCCGTGCTGGACCTCCGCCGCGCCGCAGGCGTTGCGGGCGAACTCGAGCATCGCGTGCTGGAATCCGGCACACGTGCCGAGGAACGGGATGCCGCTCTCGCGGGCGATGCGGATCGCGGTGATCGCGCCCGCCTCGCTGCGATACGGGCTGCCGGGAAGGAGCCAGATCCCGTCGAAGCCTTCGAGGGCCTCGTCCACCTGGTCGGTCGGGATCCAGTAGGCGTCGAAGTCGAGGTTGTCGCGGTCACGCAGGCGGTCGAGGAGCCCGGGTACGCGGACGTGCGAGCGGACATGCGGCGAGCGATCACCGACGAGGGCGATGCGTCCGGAGTAGAGGTTCATGGCTCCATCCTGGGCGCACTGCCGGTATCAGCGCCAACGATGATCTCTGCACTGTGCATAAGCGATACTGATCCACGTGGATCCTCATCTGCTGCGGACGTTCGTGACGGTCGCCGAGTGCGGCTCGTTCTCCGCCGCGGCAGAACGCCTCGGCTACACGCAGTCAGCCGTCTCCCAGCACATCTCCGCCCTGGAGAACGACCTGGGTACGCCGCTACTCCGCCGCCGCCCTGTCGCCCCGACCCCCGCCGGCGAACGCCTCCTCGAACACGCCGCCCCGATCCTCCTCCGACTGGCCACCGCCCGAGCCGACGTACGCCGCACCCTCGCCCAACCCCCAACCGCCCTAACCCTCGCCACCACCCCCCTGGCCACCTCCGGCACCACCGTGAACGCCCCGCCCCGGCCCGGTGCCCTGGCTGTGGCGTTGCGGGAGGTGCGGCGGGCGTACCCCGGGATCGGGGTGACGTTGACTGTTTGTGGTCGGGACGAGGTGGTGGAGGGTGTGGCCGCCGGGACCTTCGCTGTCGGGCTGGTCGACGGTGTGGCCGCGCCGAGCGACCCACTCCGGCTCTCGGACGCCCTGCACCTGCGAACCACGCCGGTCACCCACGACGCCCTGATTGTTGCCCTCTCCAACGATCATCCGCTGGCCCACCGGCGAGGCCTGTCCTTGCACGACCTCGCCGACGCCCGCTGGATCGACGCACCGGACCTGGCCGCGCCGCTCCCCGTACTCCGCGCAACCACCGGCTCCGACGGCTTCCGCCCCGCCTTCACCTACGCCGGCACCGACCTCCACACCCTCCTCACGCTGATCGCCGCCGGCCACGGCCTAGCCGTCCTGCCCAGCTCAGCCCCGGTTCAGACAGCCGTTCCCCTCACGAGCCCGCGCCTGGTCCACAGAACCGAACTCCTCCACGGCGACCTGTCGGAACCAGCTGCCCTTCTACGCTCGAACCTCAAGTAGTTGCTCAAGGCCCGCACGAGTCATCGGACGGTCGAGTACCCCGACAGCCTCGCGCTCGGCGAAATCCGCGTGGTCGGAGTCCTGCGGATCGATCGCCTCGCAGATCGCGTTGTACGCCCAGTTCAGCCAGCCGGTGATCGCCACGCTGAATGAGGAGAGCTCCATCGCCGGCCAGTCGCCGTACCCCTCCCGGAACGCCGTGAGCGCCTTGCGGTTGACGGTCGGCCGCATCACCCACTGCGTCAACGCCGACCCCAACTCCAACGCAGGCGTCATCGAGCCGGTGAAGTCCCACTCCATCACGATCAGCTCGTCGTCACGCCCCAGCCGGACATGCGTCGGGATCAGGTTGCTGTTGCAGAGGATGAGCTCAGCAGGCTGGATCTCGGCCTCGATCGTCTGCAGATCAAGCCACACCGGGAGAATCGCCTCGAACCGATCGGCCCACGGCTTGCCGGCGTTCCGAGCCCGTTCGAGCAGCTTGTCCCACTCGGTCGCGTCCCGCCGCCAGACCAGATACGGGCTCATCGGCATCTCGGTCGGGATCGCCAACGCATGCAACTTCCTGTACGCCGTACCCGCGCGTCGAGCCACCGCCGCAGACACCGGTAATGCCGGCGACGGACCCACCTCGAGCCACTCGTATACGCGCCAGTTCTCACCCTGCACGCCCTCGATCAGCCGACCGCACGGACTCCGTACGCCGACCGGCGCCGCCACGCCGACCTCTACCGCAGCATCCCGCAGCCGAGCACCAAGCTCGGCCTGCTCGTTGGTGATCCAGTCGAACACCGTGACCGCGAGCCAGCGCCCGCGATCGGTGGTCAGATCCCAGCACCGGCCCATCGACGTGAACGCAACAGGTCTGGGCTTGGCAGTCACCGTACCCAGACCAAAGGCTTCGGCGAGCGCCTCGGCGAGGCCGCCAGGTGCGGCGGGTGCGGCCGCCGCACGGCGTTCGACCTCCGCCTTCAAGCCCGGCCAGTCACGCAACCCGTACTCCGCGGCCAGCGCTCGCTGGGCGTCAGCGAGCGAGGCATCGGGTGTCGTCTCGCGCAACGCGGCCAGCAGGTCCTTGGCCTCTTTGCGCAGGAACTCGATACTCGGCCGATCGGGCAGCAGCTTCACAACGCATCCTCTCGCGCCCGGACTCGCACGGGCCACAAGAGCGCGTCAGCAGCTCAACCTGATGGGAACGTGAGGTGGCTTCCAGCCTTCCGGCGAGTCTCGACGCGTCCTCACGACGCCCTCAAGAAGTTACCCAACCTCGTTTTCCTTCGGTCAACGGCCGCTGTTCCGCGCCTGCTTGGTGGGTGGGATGATCGCGCTGTCAGCCGGCTTGGCCTTCGGCTGTTTGGGTTGCTTGGGTTTGCGGACCTCGCGGCCACCCTTGTTCTTCGACATGACGCACTCCCGGGGCTGATCTTCGCTGGCTTGGGCAGGGCCGACAGGCCCTTGGTACGCCGCGGTACTCCTCATGCCCCGGGGGTCGCTTTCGACGCTACACCTCGCTGCCCGTGCCGACTACGTGCAGACGGCTGAGCATGTCCTCGCCGCCGCCGATCGATGGCGCCCGGATTGACCGCTACGCCACCGATCGCCGAGCCAACTGCACCTGCTCCATGGAGTCAGTCGTGCGTCGGGAAGCCGAGGTTGATCCCGCCGTGGGACGGGTCCAACCAGCGCGAGGTGACGACCTTGCCGCGAGTGAAGAAGTGCACACCCTCGGTGCCGTGCGCGTGGGTGTCACCGAACAGCGAGTTCTTCCAGCCGCCGAACGAGTAATACGCCATCGGGACCGGGATCGGCACGTTGATACCGACCATCCCGACCTCGACCTCGTTCTGGAACCGTCGCGCCGCGCCGCCGTCGTTGGTGAAGATCGCCGTCCCGTTGCCGTACGGGTTCGAGTTCACCAGCTCGAGCGCCGAGTCGTACGACGCCGTACGCAGGACCGACAGCACCGGGCCGAAGATCTCGTCGGTGTAGATCGACATCTCCGGGGTGACCTTGTCGAACAGGGTCGGACCGAGCCAGAACCCGTCGGCCGCGCCGTCGAAGTCACCCTCGCGCCCGTCGACGACCAGCTCGGCGCCTTCGTCGACCCCGGCAGCGACGTACCCGGAAACCTTGTCGCGGTGTGGACCGGTGACGAGCGGGCCCATGTCGCAGCCGCGCGTCCCGTCGCCGGTCTTCAGCTTCGCCATCCGATCCTTGATCTTGCCGATCAGCTCGTCCGCGATCGGCTCGACCGCGACCAGCGCGGAGATCGCCATGCAGCGCTCACCGGCCGAACCGAATCCGGCGTTCACGGCGGCGTCGGCGGCGAGGTCGAGATCCGCGTCGGGCAGCACGATCATGTGGTTCTTCGCGCCGCCGAGTGCCTGCACGCGCTTGCCGTTCTTGGTGCCGTTCTCGTAGACGTACTTGGCGATCGGGGTCGAGCCGACGAACGAGACCGACTTGATGTCCGGGTGCTCGAGCAGGCGGTCGACGGCCTCCTTGTCGCCGTGCACGACGTTGACCACACCGTCCGGCAGGCCGGCCTCCTTCCACAGCTCGGCCATCGCGTTCGCCGCCGACGGGTCCTTCTCGGACGGCTTGATCACCACACTGTTGCCGCAGGCAACGGCGATCGGTACGAACCACATCGGCACCATGGCCGGGAAGTTGAACGGCGAGATCACTGCGCAGACACCGAGCGGCTGGCGGATCGAGTACACGTCGACGTTCGTCGACACACCCTCGCTGTACCCGCCCTTGAGCAGGTGCGGGATGCCGCAGGCGAACTCGATCACCTCAAGACCGCGGGTCACCTCGCCGAGCGCGTCGGACAGCACCTTGCCGTGCTCGGCGGTGATGATCGCCGCGATTCGCTCCTTGTCCCGGTTCACGAGCTCGCGGTACGCGAACAGGACCTGGGCGCGTTTGGTGAGCGAGGTGTGCGCCCACGCCTTGGAGGTCTCGTGAGCGACCTTGACGACCTCGTCGACGGTCGCCGCCGAGGCCAGGTCCAACTCACCGGTGACCTGGCCCGTCGCCGGGTTGTAGACCTTGCTGGTCCGCTCGGCCACGCCGGTCCACGGGCTGCCACCGACGAGATGGGTGATGCGCTTGATCTCAGTACTCACGATGCTTCCTCACTGCCGGATTCCTGAAGGTGATTCATCCGAGGACCTTGCTGCTGTCGACCAGCGTGACGTCTACCGGTCTACCAGAGCTGAGCGACTCGAGGGCCGCCTCGCAGACGGCGGCCGCGGCGTAGCCGTCCCAGGCGCTCGGCCCGTCGATCTCACCGCGCGCGGTGGCATCGACCCAGCGCTGGACCTCGATGTCGTACGCCTGCTCGAACCGCACCCGGAAGTCGGCCGGCATCGCGCCGCCCCACTGCCCGCCGGCCCGGGTAAACACGCCGGACCCGAGCCCGATCGTCGCGCTCCCGCGCTCGGCAACAGCCTCACACCGGACCTCGTACCCGACCTGGAAGTTCACGAACACCTCCACGTCGGCCATCGCGCCGTTCGCCAGCTCGAACAGGGCCAGCTGCGGATCGAGCACCCCGTCCGCGACGAGGCTGGTCGGCTGCGGCGTACTGACGGTGATCCGGGTGATCTCCGAGCCGAACAACCAGCGTGCGACGTCGACCTCGTGCACCATCGAGTCCCGCACGATCATCTCGCTGCGGAACGTCGCGGAGGCCGACTTGTTCCGGTGGACGTTGTGCAGCAGCAACGTCCGCCCGAGCTCACCCGAGTCGAGCAGTTGCTTCATGGCGGCGTACTCCGGATCGAAGCGCCGCATGAACCCGACCTGGATCAACTGCCGTCCGAGCTTGTGCTCCGTCTCGACGACCTGCAATGCCGACGCGGCGTCCATGGTCAGCGGCTTCTCGCACAGCACAGGCTTGCCGTGCTCCAGACAAGCGAACAGTTGCTCGGCGTGCGCAAATCCGGGTGAAGCGAGGATCACCGCGTCGACCTCGTTGCTCGCGATCAGCTCGAGCGGGTCGGCCACGACGCGAGCGTCGAGCCTCGATCCGAGGTCCTCGGCCCGCGCCAGATCGGGATCCGACACCGCGACCAGGCGCGCACCCGCCGTCTTCCGCACGATTCGCTCGGCATGGTCGGCGCCCATCACCCCCACGCCGACGACCCCGACCCGCAGATCGCTCATGTGTCCTCCTGCCGCTGGGATTCATTCTCCACGACCAGTTCAGGGTTGACGCTGCGCAGTTCGTGGCTCAGAGCTTCGAGCTCGGAGCCGCCTGCCATCTCGGTCGTCAACTGCTCCAGCGTGATCTCCGACCGGTGCGTGTCGAGCGCGACCCGGCCCAGCTTCAGGACGACGAAGTGGTTCCCGACCAGGTAGGCGTGATGCGGATTGTGCGTGATGAAGATGACCCCGATCCCCGCGTCGCGCGCCCTCACGACGTACTTCAGCACGACCCCGGACTGGTTAACGCCGAGGGCTGCGGTCGGCTCGTCGAGGATCAGCACCTTCGCCCCGAAATGGATCGCGCGTGCGATCGCGACGCACTGCCGCTGACCGCCCGACAGCTTGCCGACCGGCTGTTCGAGGTCGGGGATCGAGATCCCCATCTTCGTCAGCTCCTCCTGCGCGATCCGCTTCATCTTGGTCGAGTCCAGCTGCCGGAACGGACCCTTGGTGATCTCGTTGCCGAGGAAGAAGTTGCGCCAGACCGACATCAGCGGCGCCAGCGCGAGGTCCTGGTAGACGGTCGCGATGCCGCTGTCCAGCGACTCCCGAGGCGAGCCGAAGTGCCGCTCCTCACCGTTCACCGACATTCGCCCCGAGGTGTAGTCGTGCAGGCCGGCGATGATCTTGATCAGCGTCGACTTCCCCGCGCCGTTGTCCCCGAGCACGCAGGTGATCTCACCTTGGCGGACCGACAACGACACCCCGCGGAGCGCGTTGATGTTCCCGTAGCTCTTGCCGACCTCCTCCAGCAGCACGATCGGCGTGTTGGGGCTGGCGGAGGCTTCGTCCGCGAACGAGTCCGTCGTGGTCATCGTGCCTCCGCCCTGTTCTTGACGACGAGGTTGACAATGGTTGCCAGCAGCAACATAACCCCGAGGAACGCCTTGAACCAGTCCGGGTTCCAGCCGGCGTACACGACACCGAGCTGGACCATTCCGAAGATCAGCGCGCCGACCGCGGCACCGACCACGGACCCGTAGCCGCCGGTGAGCAGACACCCGCCGACGACCGCCGCGATGATGTACAGGAACTCCTTCCCGACACCTTCACCGGACTGCACCACGCCGTTCTGCACGAACAGCAGCTGCATGCCGGTGAACCAGGCGAAGAACCCGACCGTCATGAACAGCCCGATCTTCACCTTCCGGACCGGTACGCCGACCGCGCGCGCCGCCGCCGCGTCGCCGCCGACCGCGAAGATCCAGTTGCCTATCTGGGTCCGCTGCAGTACCCAGGCCGCGATCGCGACGAACACGATCCACCAGACGACGATGATCTTGATCGTCACGCCACCGATTTTGAACTCCGACGCGAAGATCGCCTTCGCCGCGTTGAACCCGTCCATGTCGCTGATCGAGTTCGACGCCACGGCGCCGGAGGCCAGCCGGGTGACCGCGATGTTGAGGCCTTGCAGGATGAAGAACGTGCCCAGCGTCACCAGGAAGCTGGGCAGTCCCGTCCGCATCAGCAGCCAGCCGTTGAACGCGCCGATCGCCAGCGAGAGCACCAGGGCGACTAGTACGCCGACCCACACGTTCACGCTGAACTGGTACGCGAACAGACCCGCCGTCAGACCGGCCGTCGTCACCGCGACACCCGCCGAAAGGTCGAACTCGCCGCCGATCATCAGCAGCGAGACCGGCACCGCCATCACGCCGATCAGCGCGGCTTGGTAGAGGATCGTGCCGGTGTTGTTGATCTCGCGGAACGGCGGTGCGGCGATCAGGAAGAACACCAGGATGACAGCCGCGCCGACCAGCGATCCGATCTCCGGCCGGCTGAGCAGTCGTGCCCCGAGGGACCGCGCGGAGACGCGGTCGTCGGCCGAAGCCGGTGAGGTGATGGTCGATGCCATGGCGTTACCTCAACGGGTCCCGGCTTCGGCGAACTTCTGCACCGCCGCGATGTTGGACTTGTCGATGAACGCCGGCCCCGTCAGCGTGGCCTCGCCACCGCCGATGGTGTTGCCGTTGGTCCGGTAGAGCCAGATCGCGTCGATCGCAAGGTAGCCCTGCAGGTACGGCTGCTGGTCGACGGCGAACTGCACCGTGCCGTCCGCGACCGCCTTGGCCATCTCCTTGCTCATGTCGAAGCTACCGATCTTGGCCGACGATCCCGCGTCCTTCGCGGCCGCTACGGCGGTCAGTGCGATACCGGCGTTCAGCGCGACGACGTAGTCGGCGGTCTTGTCCTGCTGCAGCTTCGACGTCAGCGTCGCCTGCGTGCCCGGCTGGTCGGTGCCGTTGACGTTGACGTTCTCTGTGGTCGGCAGCTTGTCCTTGATGCCCTGGCAGCGCGCCTCGAGGCTGACGTTGCCCTGCTCATGGATGACGCAGAGGACCTTCTTCGCGCCGAGTTGCTTGAGCTTCTCGCCCGTAGCCTGACCGGCGATCCGCTCGTCCTGACCGAAGTACCCGAGCGCTCCGGTGGTCTTCCACTGGTCGAGGCCACCGTTCAGGATCGTCACCGGGATGCCGGCCGCGATCGCCTTCTTGACGTTCGGGATCACCGCGTCGGGCTTGTTCAGCGTCACGGCGATGCCGTCGACCTTGGAGTCGATCGCGGTCTGCACGAGGTTGGCCTGCGCGGCGCCGTCCGGGTCGGCGGAGTACTGCAGCTCGATGTTGTCCTTCTTCGCGGCCGCCTCGGCGCCGCGCCGGACGATGTCCCAGAAGGTGTCGCCCGGGCCCGAATGGGTGATCAGGGCAACCTTCATACGCGGGGTGTCGGCGACGTTCCCGCCACTGCCGCCGGAGCTCTGCTCCGACTGCTTGCCCCCCGACGAACTACATGCCGCCAGTGCCGCGGCCAGCGCAACCGCGGCGCCCGCGGCCACCGCCTTCTTCTGCCACCGAACCATGACTTCGACCAGCCTTTCCGATTTACCGCGGCGAGGCCGCGGACTTGCGTGGGACCAGAGAGTGTCACACTCCACCGGCCGTCAGCTCGATACGGCACCCCCGAATGCAGTGAGATATGCCAACGTCCGCTCCGCGATCGGCAGCGGTACGTCTGGCGGGCACGGATACATGTCCTGCTCGACGATGGCGAACACGTCGTTGTCCAGAGCGGCCACCGCGTCGAGCACCGGCGGCAGCTCGGGTACGCCGTTGGGCGGCTCGCACATCACGCCCCGTCGTACGGCCTCATCGACGCTCAAACCCTCGGCGTCGACCTCGGCCAGAACATTCGGATCCACCTGCTTGAGGTGGAGGTAGCCGATCCGCTCCGGGTACTTCCGGATCAGCTCGAGGTTGTCGCCGCCGCAGTAACTGATATGCCCAGTGTCCAGGCACAGATTGACGTAGGTTGCGTCGGTCTCCTCGAGGAGGCGCTCGACGGTGTCCTGCGTGTCGATATGCCCGTCCGCGTGCGGGTGGTACTGCGTTTGCAGCCCGAACTCCTCCGCCAACCGGCGACCCAGCTCGGTCACGGCCTGCCCGTGCTTGGCCTGCCCCTCATGGTCCAATCGCTCCTCGACGATCTCGCCGTTGTCGCCGCGCCACATCGACGGCATCACGACCAGATGCTTCGCGCCCATCGCAGCGGTCAGCTCGGCAGTTCTTGCGACGTCCCGCCAGGTCGATTCCCAACCGTCCGGGCGGTGTAGCTGCTCGAACGTCGTACCAGCGGTGATGGTGAGACCGCGCCGGTCCAGCTCGTCCTTCAGCCGCACGGGATCGGTCGGGAGGTAGCCGTATGGCCCGAGCTCGATCCGCGTGTACCCGGCCGCGACGACCTCGTCGAGGAACCGCGTCCACGGTGTCTGCTGCGGATCATCGGCGAACCAGACGCCCCAGGAGTCCGGCGCTGTGCCGATGCTGATCTTGCCCATCAGCTGTTTCCTTCGGCCGGGGTGAGGTACGGACGTTGGGTCTTCTTGCTTTCCTCGTACGCCGCCGAGGCAGCTTGCGTGGACTGCAGCTCGGACACCTCGCTGACCGGAACGTCCCACCAGGAATCGCTGTCCGGACCGCCGATCAGCGGGTCGGTGGTGACGTGGATCGCGATCGGTCCGGTTGCCGCCTTGGCGGTCTGGATCGCC
Organism: Kribbella pratensis; assembly: GCF_004365355.1. Classification (GTDB taxonomy): domain Bacteria; phylum Actinomycetota; class Actinomycetes; order Propionibacteriales; family Kribbellaceae; genus Kribbella. The sequence continues at coordinate 403,650 of NZ_SODP01000002.1, forward strand.
TTCTCGAGCTCCGGGCGGCTGTGGACGTCGATCACCTCGACGCCGAAGCTGCGAACGTTCGCCGCGAGGTCGACGGGCAGGTAGTCGCCGTCGAGCCGCCCGTCGCCGGTGCGCTTGCGGTACGCCGTACCGAACCGCTGGGAGCCGAGCGACTCCGACAGCGCGCCGATCGACGCGAAGCCGTGGTTCTGGACGAGAACCACGATGATCTTGAGGTTCTCCTGGACCGCCGTCGCGAGCTCGCTGGACATCATCAGGTACGACCCGTCGCCGACCAGGACGAACACATCGCGATCCGGCGCGCCGAGGCGGACACCGAGTCCGCCCGCGATCTCGTATCCCATGCAGGAGAAGCCATATTCGACGTGGTATCCCTTCGGATCGCGCGTCCGCCACAGTTTGTGGAGGTCACCCGGCATCGAGCCGGCCGCGCAGACAACCACATCAGACGCCGCCGACAATTCGTTGACGGCACCGATCACCTCGCCCTGCGTCAGCAGGCCTTCCGCCAACTTCGCGGTGATCTCCGCGGAGGGCCGGAAAACTGCGTCCACAGTTCCGTTCCAGTTCCTTGTGAGTTCCTGGGCCTCGGCTGTGTACTTGGCATCCACCGACCACTCGCCCAGCGCCGATCCCAGCAGAACAAGGGCTTCCCGCGCATCGGCCACAACCGGAAGGCCAGCATGCTTACCACTGTCGAAGCGCGCGACGTTGATGTTCACGAACCTGACCTGCGGGTTCGCGAACGCGGTCCGCGACGCCGTCGTGAAGTCGCTGTAGCGAGTGCCGATCCCGATCACCAGGTCGGCGTCACGAGCCAGAGCGTTGGCCGCCGTGGTCCCGGTCGAGCCGACCGCGCCCACCGACTGCGGGTGGTCGTAGCGCAGAGATCCCTTACCTGCCTGGGTTTCCGCCACCGGAATGCCGGTCCGCTCGGCGAACTCGCGCAACGCATCCTCGGCTCCCGAGTAATGCACGCCACCGCCCGCGACGATCAGCGGTCGCTGCGCGGACCGTAGGAGATCTGCCGCCTTGTCGACAATTGATGCCTCCGGCAATGGTCGTGCGACGTACCAGGTGCGCTCGGCGAAGAGCTCATCCGGCCAGTCGAACGCCTCGGCCTGGACATCCTGCGGCAGGGCCAGCGTGACCGCGCCGGTCTCGACCGGATCCGTCAGCACCCGCATCGCGTTCATCAGTGCCGAGGGCAACTGTTCGGGTCGCCAGACCCGGTCGAAGTACTTGGACACCGGGCGGAACGCGTCGTTGACCGAGACGTCACCGGCGCCGAAGCTCTCCAGCTCCTGCAGCACGGGTGTCGCCACCCGGGTTGCGAACACGTCCGAAGGGAGGATCAGCACCGGCAGCCGGTTGATTGTTGCGAGGGCCGCGCCGGTCACCATATTGGTCGAGCCCGGGCCGACGCTGGCTGTGCAGGCGTAGGTCTGGAGCCGGTCACGGGTGCGTGCGAAGGCTGCCGCGGTGTGCACCATGGCCTGCTCGTTACGGGCCAGGATGTACGGCAGCGCCTTCGGGTCCTCGAGCTCCGACTGCAGGAGCGCCTGGCCGACCCCGGCGACGTTGCCGTGCCCGAAGATGCCCAGGCATCCGGCGATCAGCCGCTGCCGGACCCCGTCCCGCTCCGAGTACTGGACGCTCAGGAATCGCACCAGCGCCTGGGCGACCGTGAGACGCACCGTCATAGCTCATCTCCTCCGACAGATTCTTCTTTTCCGAAAGGCAGGCGCGGATCGATATGTTGGGTGTTCCACAGCTCGCGGACCCAGGCGTGCTGCGGGTCGTCGGTGATCAGCCACTGGCGCTCGGTGCCGGGGCCGGCCATCACGTTGAGGTAGTACATGTCGTAGCCGGGCGGTGCCATCGCCGGGCCGTGCCAGCCGTGCGGGACGAGCACCAGATCGCCGCTGCGGACCTCGGCGAGCACGTCGATCGGCCGGTCGTCGGTCCCGTAGACCCGCTGGTAGCCGATCGGATCGTTGCCCTTGACACCTTCCGGTACGTCGTCGGACAGCTGCAGCTCGAAGTAGTAGATCTCCTCGAGCTCGCTCTCCTTCCCCGGCTTGTGCTCGTCGTGCTTGTGCGGCGGATACGACGACCAGTTGCCGGCCGGCGTGATCACCTCGCAGGCGATGATCGAGTCGGCGTCGAGCACACCGGGTATGCCGAAGTTCCGAACCTGGCGGGAGGAGACGCCCGCGCCGCGCAGTTCGGTCTCGACGTCGTCGGCCGCGATCCGCTGGAACGGGACGTCCTTCGCAGCCTTGGCGTTCGGCAACGCGATCCTCGCGCCACCTGCGCTGACGACTGCGAATGTCGTACCGCGCGGGACGTAGGCGAGGTCCGTCGCCCCGGCGAAGACATCAGCGCGGCCGGCGAGCGGGACCGACTCGCCGTCGATGATCACCTCGGCCGATCCACTGAGCGGGAGAACGATGTACTCGCAGTCGCCGGTGTCGATCTCGACCGACTGGCCTGGGAGCAGGGTGCGGATCGACAGGCCGCTGTGATGCCAGTCGGGCTCGCCCGGTCGGACCATCACCTCGAAGCCTTCGTACGCCGTCGAGCCCGCGCGACGGAACCACTCGGTCATGCGACACCTCCGTGGACGAGCATTGCGGCGTGGTCGACTGCTGCGGCGACATCGCCGTCGGGTGGGAAGAGGAGCGCCCGGCCGACCACGAGGCCACGTACGGAGGGGAGGCCAAGCGCCTTACCCCACGACGCGTACGTCGCTTCCGGTGCGACCGTTGGGTCGCCGCCGAGGAGCAAGGTCGGGAGGGTTGTTGCCTCCATCACCCTCTCCAATTCGTCGACCACCGGCAGCTTGAGCCAGGTATACGCGCTCGTCGCGCCGAGGGCGGAGGCGATGTGGATCGATTTGATCACCGAGTCCGGGTCGAGCAGGTTCGTCACCCGGCCGTCCTCGGCGCGGGTCGACCAGAACGGTTCGACCATCGCCATCAGCTTGTGCTCGGCGAGACCGGTGACGGCCGCGGCGCTGGACTCCAACGTGGTCACGGTTCCAGGGTCGCCAAGATCGATGCGAGTCAGCATCTTTCCGCCATCCAGTCGGCGGCTGGCGATCTCGTCCGCCGTGCGGTACGCGGTGAAGCGGTCGTCCACCTCGAACGCGGCGCCTTGCAGACCGCCGCGGTTCATCGAGCCAATGACGACCTTGCCTTCCAACGCCCCCAGGAGCAGAAGGTCTTCGAGGATGTCCGGAGTTGCGAGGACACCGTCTACGCCGGGACGCTCCAATGCGGTCATCAGTCGAGTGATCAGGTCCGGGCGGCTGGCCATCGCCATCCGGTCACCACGTACCCCGAGTGCACCGCGGGCCGGGTGGTCTGCAGCAACAATCAGCAGTCGTCCGTCGTCGCCCACCAACGCCCGCGTCCGCCGCTGCTGCCACGCTTCAGCCAGCCGTTCCGGATGCCGCACCCGAATCTCAGTAAGCTCCGCCAGCCGCTCCCCATACCCCTGCCACCGCACCTGCCCAGCCTGCTCCGCAGGCAACTCAAGTCCCCCGATCACCGTCGTCTGCCCATCCCCCAACCACTCCCCACCCTGCTCCCCCACACCCCGCTCAACGGTCGACTCAGCCCCGGAATGCACCACCCCCACCGACTCCGCCGCCCCACCCATATCCACCTGCTGACCAGCCCCAGCCGAGGACCCGGGCGCGCCGCCCACACCACCCGTGTTGGACGCGCCAAGCCCACCCGAGCTCGCGGCATCCGCGAAGGTGTCAGGCGCGCCCGGGTTCGCGGGGTCAGGGAACGCGCCAGGCGCGCCCGGGTTAGCGGGGTTGGCGAAGGCGCCGGGGACGCCAGGCGTGCCGGTCGCGTCCGCGCTCACGGCGTTGTCGAACGTTCCGGGGGCGCCGGTGCCGTCGGTGCCGGCCACACTAGGGGTCGCGGGGTCGGCGAAGGCACCGGGCGTGCCGGAGTTGGCGAAGGTGCCAGCGGTGGCGGGGGCTGACTCCGGGGCGATGACCGTCGCCTCGTCCTGCCAGGCCGGAGCCCCGCCCTGCGGGGGGTTGCTGTGCCCCGGGTCGTCGGCAGCAGCCGTGAGATCGTTCGCACCCGACTGCGCCGCAAACGGCGAGTCGCTCGGCACGCCCCCGTGAGCAACCGTCGGGTCATTCGCCCCGGAGCCCGAGCGCTGCACGACAACCGTCGGATCGTTCACACCCGCCTCCGTCGCAAACGGAGAGTCATAGGGTGTGTGCGCGACCGTCGGGTCGTTCGTGCCTGGCTGTGATGCGAATGGCGAATCGCTCGGCGTGCCCCGGTGAGCGGCCGTCGGATCGCCGGCGCCTGGAGATGCCTGCCGTGCGTCCGGCTGCGGCGCGAACGGCGAGTCGCTCGGCGCGGCCTCGTGGGCAACCGTCAGGTTGTTCGACCCGGGGGCTGGACGCTGGGCTATGACAGTCGGGTCGCTCGCACCCGACTGTGGCGCGAACGGCGAGTCGCTCTGGGAGCCGCCCTGGGCGAGCGTCGGATCGCCCGCGCCTGGAGCTGCCTGGTGTGCTGGGCGTGTGGGCGAGCCGGGATGCTGCGCAGCAGTCGTCGGGTCAGTCGCACCCCGCTGCGGCGCGAACGGCGAGTCGCTCGGGGTGCCGCGCTGCGCGACGGCTGGGTCGTTGGCACTCGGCTGCGGCGCGAAAGGCGACTCACTCGACGCGCCGCGCTGGGCGGCCGTCGGGTCATTCGACCCGGGGGCTGGACGCTGGGCTATGACAGTCGGGTCGCTCGCACCCGGCTGCGGCGCGAACGGCGAGTCGCTCGGCGCGCTGCGGTAGGCCTCCGTCGGGTCGTTCGAGCCGTGGCCAGGGCGCTGGGCGCCAACAGTTGGGTCGTTCGCGCCCGGCTGTGGCGCGAATGGTGAGTCGCTGGGGACCCCGCGGTACGCAGCGGTCGGGTCGTTCGCAGCTGGCTGAGGCGCGAACGGCGAGTCGGTGGGGGTGGCGCGGTTGACCGCGATTGTGGGGTCGTTGGGGGCGGGGTCGTGGATGGTTTCTTCGGTCGGGGTTGGGGTGGGGCGATGGATGGGGATGGGGCGGGCGTCTTCGTCGTACGGGTCCTGGTCTCGTTTGGTCATGAGGGGTCACCCAACTTGGACAGGACTTCTTCGGTGGTGGGCATGGCGGTGGAGCATTCGAGGCGGGAGGCGACGATGGCGCCGGCGATGTTCGCGAAGCGGATGACCTTTTCCAGCGGCCAGCCCGAGAGCAAACCGTGGCAAAGCGCGCCGCCGAAGCCGTCGCCGGCGCCGAGTCCGTTGACCACCTCGACCGGGTACGGCGGGACCTCGACGCGCTCATCGCGGGTACGTGCCAACGTCCCACGCGGCCCCTGCTTCACCACGGCGAGCTCCAGCCCACGATCGAGCAGCGCCTGCGCCGCCTTGTCGGGGTCCGTCTCGCCGACCGCGACCTCACACTCCTCGCGGTTGCCCACAGCAACCGTGCAGTAGTCCAGCGCCCGCGACACCTGCTCGTGCGCCTCGCTCGGATCGGCCCAGAACATCGGCCGGTAGTCGAGGTCGAGCACGGTGATCGGCCTCCGCTCACGCGCCTCCCACGCCGCGAAGTGCGCCGACCGCGACGGCTCCGCGGACAACCCGGTGACCGTCGACCAGTAGATCCGCGCCTCCCGGATCGCGTCCAGGTCGAGCTCGGACGGGTTGATCACCAGGTCCGGCGCCTTCGGGAACCGGTAGAAGTACAGCGGGAAGTTGTCCGGCGGGAAGATCTCGCAGAACGTGATCGGCGTAGGCAGCCCGTCGACCGGCGAGACAAACCGATCGTCGACGCCGAGCTCACCCAGCGTCCGGTGGATGAACGTCCCGAACGGATCGTTCCCGGTCCGGCTGATCACCGCCGACTTCCGCCCGTGCCGCGCCGCCGCGACCGCCACATTCGTCGCGCTCCCGCCGAGGAACTTCCCGAACGACTCCACATCCTCGAGATGCGTCCCGGCCTGCAACGGATACAGGTCGACCCCGATCCGCCCGATCGTCAGTACGTCGTCCACCATCAGACCCGACCCGCAATCTCCCGCAAGTGCGCGATGCTCGTCCGTACGTCGACCACTGGCCCCTCGCCGGTCGGCCGCTCCGGCAGGATCGTGTCCTGCTCCAGCACGTACCAACCGTCGTACCCGGCCTGCTCGAGCGTCCCCACGATCGTGGCGATATCGATGTCTCCGGCACCCAACGGCCGATACATCCCTTGCCGTACGGCGTCCGTGTAGCTGACCGAGCCCGCCTGCACTCGCGCCGCCCAGGTGGCGTCGACGTCCTTCAAGTGCGTGTGGCGTACGCGGTCCGTGTGCTTGACCACCAGTGCGACCGGGTCGACGCCGCCGATCAGCAGGTGACCGGTGTCGAGCGTGAGACCGATCGACGACCCGCTCACCACGTGGTCGACGTCGTCAGCGTTCTCGACCATCGTGCCGACATGCGGGTGGATCGTCGCGAGTACGCCCCGAGCGGCCGCAAGCTCTGACAGCTTGTCAAGGTTGCCCAGCAACGTGCTCCACCCGGTCTCGTCCAGCACCGGGCGGTCGTCGTACCCGTCCTGCCCGGTCGCGGCCGCGAGCACCAGCGTGGTCGCGCCGGCGGCGACGAAGCCCTCGAGTGCCGTGGCAACCGACGGAGCAGGATCGTACGACGGATCGTGCAGCACGACCGGAACGAAGCCGCCGACCGCCCGAAGACCCACATCTGCAAGGGTTTTCGCCTTCTCGGCCGGATCCACCGGCAGGAATCCGTCCGGTCCGAACTCGGTCGCGGCGAGGCCGACCTCGCGCATCTCGGCGAGCACCGTCTGCGGGTCGTACTGCCATCCCCACCCGGGTACCTCGCACACACCCCAAGAGATCGGGGCGCCTGCGATCCTGTGCACCAGGTCAGTCATCGACCGGTCTCCTCTGCTGGTGAACGATTGCTAGTGAACGGTTCATGCGATCTCATCCAGGCTCACGACGCGATTCTCGCGCCGGGACAGCTCACACGCGTCCGCCGTACGGAACGCCTGATACGCGTCCCGCACCGTGCACGGGACCTCGCGGGCGCCGGCGACGACCTCGGTGAAGGCGGCCAGCTCCGCGGCGTACGCGAGGCGGAAGCGGTCCATGAACGTCGCATGCGGCTGACCGCTCGGGAAGGTCACGCCCTCCTCGGCCGAGCGCAGTGCGGTGTGCTCGTCCAGCCCGACCGCGATCGAACCGAGGCTGCCGAGCACCTCCATCCGTACGTCGTGGCCGGCCGCGTTGTAGCGCGTGCCGCTGACCGCGACGAACGTGCCGTCGTCCAGGGTCAGCAGCGCAGCCGCCGCGTCCACGTCGCCGTACTCACCGAAGAAGGACTCGCCGCGGTTCGCACCGGTCGCGTACGCGCTGACCACCTCGCGGCCGGTGACGAACCGGATGATGTCGAAGTCGTGCACGGTGCAGTCGCGGAAGAACCCGCCGCTGGTCGGGATGTACTCCGCCGGCGGCGGGAACGCGTCGTTCGTGTTCGCGCGGATGTGGTGGATGAACCCGAGCTCGCCGGACCGGACCTGCGCCGCGGCCGTCTGGTACCCATGGTCGAACCGGCGCTGGAAGCCGATGTGCACCGGTACGCCGGCCTTCTCGACCAGCTCGACCACGCGCTTGGTCTCGGCCAGGTCGATCGCCACCGGCTTCTCACAGAACGTCGGGATCCCGGCCGCCACCGCGGCCGCGATCAGCTTCGCGTGCGCCGAGGTCGCGGCCGCGATGACGAAGCCGTCCGGACGGCTCGCCAGCAGCGTGTCGACGTCGGGTGCGAACTCCAGCCCGAGATCCTTCGCGACGAGCTCCGCCCGGCCCGGGTCCGCGTCGGCGACGACCACCTGATCCACCGCCGGCAAACCCTTGAGCGTCGCGGCGTGGAACGCCCCGATCCGCCCGACCCCGACCAACCCGATCCGCATTCCGGTCACCTCTCCGCTCGCCCGTCAGCACGCCTCCGTCAGCTTCCCCGGGAGGCAGCAGAGTGTCAACACTTTGTTAACACATTTTCACGTCACGACATACATACCTTGATCATGTAACATCCGCCCATGGTTGCTCTTCCGGTCAGTATCGATCGGGCCAGCCCGGTGCCGCTGTATCACCAACTGGCCGAGCAGTTGACGTCCGCCATCACCGACGGCTCGCTCCGCCCGGGCGATCCGTTCGAGAACGAGATCGCCATGTCGGACCGGCTCGGCCTGTCCCGGCCGACCGTGCGCCGCGCGATCGCCGAGCTGGTCAACCAGGGTCTGCTGGTCCGCCGGCGCGGCATCGGCACCACGGTTGCGAGCCAGATGGTGCACCGCAAGGCCGAGCTGACCAGCCTGTACGAGGACCTCGAGCGGGAGGGCCGGACTCCCCGCACGGAGGTCCTGTCCCTCGACTGCGAAGCGCAGGACGACCGCGCCGCGACGGTCCTGGAGCTCCCGCCCGGCACCCCGCTGGTTTCGATCGTCCGGCTTCGCTACGCCGACGACGTACCACTCGCGATCATGCGCAACTGGTTGCCGCCGGCCCTCAACGACCTCACGCTGGAACAACTCACGCACGAGGGCCTGTACGCCGTACTCCGGGCCCGCGGCATCCGCCCGACGGTCGCCCGCCAGCGCATCGGCGCCCGCAACGCCACCGCCGACGAGCGCCGTACGCTCCACATGTCCAAGGCCGAGCCGCTCGTCACCATGACCCGCTCGGCCTACGCCGCCGACGGATCCCCGATCGAATACGGCAACCACTGCTACCGCGCCGACCACTACTCCGTCGACGTGGTGGTCTCCGAGCGCTGACCTACCCCTGGTTGGCGATCAGGGTTCGGACCAGGCGGAGGCCTACGGAGAGTTGGGCCAGTTCGGGGCCTTCGGTCTCGACGATCTCCTCGAGCATGGAGGAGGCGCGGGACAGGGCCACGGCGTTCTGGTCCTGCCAGGTGATAACCCGGTTCTCCGGCTCGGCCGAGGCGTCGGTGGTGGCCAGGACCTGTCGGGTGAGGCGGGAGTGGACGGCGTGCAGGTCGTCGCGGAGGGCGGCGCGGGCCATCGTCTGCCAGCGGTCGGTGCGGGGCAGGCCGATGATCCGCTCCAGGAAGCGGCCGAGTTGCAGCCGCTCGCCCAAGGCGAAGTGGACCCTGGCGACCTCGAGGATGTCGATGTCGTCGCGGGACGCGGTCTCGACGATGCCGAGTCCGGCGTACGCCGGGGGCAGCACCGCGATCCGGGTGGCGAAGTCGTCGGCAACGCCCTTCTGCACAAGGCTTTCCCGCCGCTGCTCGAACAGGGCCAGCTCGCGGCCCCGCAGTACGTCGGGCAGCGCCGCCGTCAGCTTCGCGATCCCCGGGCCGAAGAACTCGATCAGATCCTCGATGTCGACCGGAGGCCGCCGGTTACTGACCAGCCAGCGCGTCGCCCGCTCGACCAGCGTCCGGGTCTCCAGCCGCATGTGCGTCTGTGTCTCGGCGGCGACGATGTTGTCCAGCTCGGCGTTGCGCGACAGCAGCTCCGGCTGCGAGAAGATCCTGCTGGCCGCGAGGTTCGCGCGCACGACGTCCTCGACCGTCCCGCCGGTCTCCAGCGAGAGGCGGTGGTACGCCGTGATGCCCGACGTGTTCACGAACTCGTTGACGATCTGCGTGGTGATGATCTCGCGCCGCAGCTGGTGGCTCTGGATCTGGTCCTCGAACCGCTCCTGGATCGCCTTCGGGAAGTAGCTCGCGAGCTTGTGCTTCAGGAACGGGTCGTCCGGCAGCGTCGTCTTGAGCAGCTCGGCTTCCATCACGATCTTGGTGTAGGCGATCAGCACCGAGAGCTCGGGTGACGTCAGCCCGCGGCCCTCGGCCTTGCGCCGCTTGAACTCCGTCACGCTCGGCAGGAACTCCAGCTCGCGGTCGAGCAGGCCCTGACGCTCCAGCCGCCGTACCCAGTCCTGGTGAACGTGCATGAGCGCCGCGGCCTGGGCGCCGGCGTTGGCGAGCGCGATGTTCTGCCGGTAGTTGCTCTTCAGCACGAGCGCGCCGACCTCGTCGGTCATCGACGCGATGAGGTCGTTGCGCTGCTTCTCGGTCAGGTCGCCGTCGGCAACCACCTTGTCCAGCAGGATCTTGATGTTCACCTCGTGGTCGGAGGTGTCCACGCCGGCCACGTTGTCGATGAAGTCGGTGTTGATCCGGCCGCCGGTCGCGGCGTACTCGATCCGGCCGAGCTGGGTGAAGCCGAGGTTGCCGCCCTCGCCAACGGCGCGGGCCCGCAGGTCGGAGCCGTTGATCCGGATCGCGTCGTTGGCCTTGTCGCCGACGTCGGCGTTCGACTCGGCCGACGACTTCACGTACGTGCCGATGCCGCCGTTCCAGAACAGGTCGACCGGCGCCTTCAGGATCGCGTTCATCAGCTCGGCCGGCGTCAGCGTCGCCGGGCTGCCTTCGATGCCGAGCGCGTCGCGCACCTCGGTGGAGATCGGGATCGCCTTCTCCGTCCGCGGGAACACCCCGCCGCCGGCGGAGATCAGCGACGCGTCGTAGTCCGCCCAGGACGACCGCGGCAGCTCGAACAGCCGCCGCCGCTCGGCGAACGACGAGGCCGCGTCGGGCGTCGGGTCGAGGAAGATGTGCCGGTGGTCGAACGCCGCGACCAGCCGGATGTGCTCGGACAGCAGCATGCCGTTGCCGAACACGTCACCGGACATGTCGCCGACGCCGACGACGGTGAAGTCCTCGGTCTGGCAGTCGTGACCCATCTCGCGGAAGTGCCGCTTGACCGACTCCCAGGCGCCGCGGGCGGTGATGCCCATCGCCTTGTGGTCGTAGCCGACCGAGCCGCCGGAAGCGAACGCGTCGCCCAGCCAGAACCCGTACTCCTTCGCGACCCCGTTCGCGATGTCCGAGAACGTCGCGGTTCCCTTGTCCGCGGCAACGACCAAGTAAGCGTCGTCACCGTCGTACCGGACCACGTCGCGCGGCGGAACGATGTCACCGGCAACAATGTTGTCGGTGATGTCCAGCAGCCCCGAGATGAAGGTCTTGTACGACGCGATGCCCTCGGCCAGCCACGCATCCCGGTCGACGGACGGATCCGGCAGCTGCTTGGCGTAGAACCCGCCCTTCGCGCCGACCGGCACGATCACCGAGTTCTTCACCATCTGCGCCTTGACCAGCCCGAGCACCTCGGTGCGGAAGTCCTCGCGCCGGTCCGACCAGCGCAGACCGCCGCGCGCGACCGCGCCGAACCGCAGGTGCACACCTTCGACCCGCGGCGAGTAGACGAAGATCTCGTACGCCGGCCGCGGCTGGGGCAGGTCCGGGATCGCCTTGGGCTCCAGCTTGAGCGACAGGTACGACCGCGGTTGCCCGTCGGGACCCGGCTGGAAGTAGTTGGTCCGCAGCGTCGCCTTCATCACGGTCAGGTACGACCGCAGGATCCGGTCCTCGTCCAGGCTCTGCACGGTGTCCAGTGCGGCCAGGATCTCCTTCTCCAGCTGATCGGTCCGCATGGTCCGGTCCGGATCGTCGGCCGGGCCGAGCGCCGGGTCGAAGCTGGTCTCGAACAGCTGCACCAGCAGACCGGCGACGTCCACGTGGTTCAGGAACGTGTTCTGGATGTAGTCCTGGCTGAACGGTGTGCCGCCCTGGCGGATGTAGCGCTGGTATGCGCGCAGGATCGACACCTGCCGCCAGCTGAGATTGCCGCGCAGCACCAGTGCGTTCAGCTTGTCGGACTCGGCCCGGCCCTCCCAGACGGCCTGGAACGTGTCGGAGAACAGCTTGCGCAGGTCCTCGCGCTCCTCGGTGTCCTCGGGCGCCTTCAGGCCGAAGTCGTAGATGTAGGCCATCGTGCCGTCGTCGCAGCGGATCTCGTACGGCCGCTCGTCGATCACCTCGACACCCATCGCACTCAGGTGGGGCAGCACCTGCGACAGCGACAGCGCCGTCCCTCGCCGGAAGACCTTGAAGCGGCGCTCGCCTTCCCACTCCTCGTCGATCGGGCTGTAGAGCGACATGGCCAGCCCGTCCTCGGCCGGCAGGCTCTCCAGGACATGTACGTCGTTGACCGCGACGCGGGCGTCGAAGTCCTCCTTGTACGCCTCCGGGAACGCCTGTGCGTACCGGCGGGACAGCTTGGTGACCGCACCGTCGCCGCCCTGTGCGTGCAGCGCGGCGGTGAAGTCGTCGGCCCAGGCACGGGTCGCGTCCATCACCTGCTGCTCGAGCAGGTCCGCGTCGTACTCCCCGACGGTCTCGCCCTGCTTCATCCGGACCACGAAGTGCACGCGGGCCAGCACCGACTCGGTGACGTACGCGGCGTACGTGACGGTCTCCGCGCCGATAGCGTCCTTCAGGATCTGCTGCATCTTCAGTCGGACCGCAGTGGTGTAGCGGTCACGCGGCAGGTACACCAGGCAGGACAGGTACCGGTTGTAGACGTCACGCCGTACGAACAGCTTGACCGCACGCCGCTCCTGCAGGTGCAGCACCGACTGCACGATCGGCAGCAGGTCCTCCACCGGGGCCTGCAGCAGCTCGTCGCGCGGGTACGTCTCGAGTACGTCGAGCAGGCCCTTGCCGCTGTGGCTGTTGGGGTCGAAGCCGGTCAGGCGGAACAGCTCGAGCGCCTTGCGTCGCAGCACGGGCACCTGCATGACGCTCTCGGTGTACGCCGTCGACGAGAGCAGACCGATGAAGCGACACTCCCGGACCGGCTCGCCGTTCTCGTCGAACTGCTTGATGCCCACGTAGTCGAGATAGGTCGACCGGTGCACGGTGGAGCGCGAGTTGGCCTTGGTGAGGATCAGCAGCTTCCGCTCCTGCGCCTTGGCGCTCACCTCGGGCGGCAGCTTGCCGGAGCCCGGCTTCGGGTCCGACCGGAGGATGCCCAGACCCGTCCCGGGACGTCCGCGCAGGATGCCCTGCTTGCCCTCCATGGTGAAGTCGTACTCGCGGTAGCCGAGGAAGGTGAAGTGCTCGTCGGCCAGCCACTCGAGCAGCTCGCGGGCCTCCTCCACCTCGCTCTCGGGGACCGGCAGGTCGTCGGCCTTCAGCCCGGCGGCGATGCTGACCGCCTTCTCGTGCATCTTCGGCCAGTCCTCGACGGCTTCGCGTACGTCGTTCAGCACCTTCTGCAGCGCCTGCTCGAGCGCGCGGTGCTCGGCGACGTCGGCGATCCGCTCGATCTCGAGGTGCATCCAGCTCTCGCGGACCAGGTCGTGCCCGTCCGCGGCGGCGCTGTCGTCCAGGACCTCCTGCAGCGTGCCGGCGACGTCACGGCGTACGACGAACTGCGGGTGGATCAGCAGCTGGAGCTCGAGGTTGTGCTCGGTGATCGCCATCGAGGCGCTGTCGACCAGGAACGGCATGTCGTCGATGACGATCTCGACGACGGTCCGGCCGCTCGCGGACCAGCCGTGCTCATCGACGGTCGGGGTGAAGACGTGGACCTTCGCCGTACCCTGCGGGCGGCTCATCGCGGACTTGTAATGATGCCGCGCGGCGCCCAGACAGTCGTTCGGCTGGCGCTCCGCGACGTCCTCGGCGGCGACGTGCCGGTAGTACTGCTCGAGGAACGTCCTCAGCTTGCCCGGGTCGACCATTTTGTCGTGCCCATGGGTGCCCGCTGCCACCGCCTTGGCGAGCACATCTGCCTTCTGGACGTCCAGCTTGCTCTGCATTCCCCACCGTCTCCACACGTGACGTCGGCGTCGCTCTCGCCGGACCGCACGACGTTGTGCGGTCACTCAGAGATTAGTCCACCTTTGTCACTGGTGTGGTGTCGGGACGGAGCTGTCATCGATTGGTGAGGCGTAAGGCAAGAGCCGGACACGCGAGGACTGCGCGGCGCGCATCCGACAGTTCACCGGCGGTGATTTCACGGCCGCGCAGCACTGGGAATCCCCACTCGTCGAGCAGGATGTCGTCGGGCACAAGGCCTGCGCACAAGCCGTGCCCGTCGCACCTGGTCCAGTCGATCTCGAGCTTGTTCATCGGGTACCTCCGAGGACTCCGAGGACCGGGCGGCCGCATCCCCGACCGGTGAGGTGATGCTGTACGTCGTCGTCGAACACCTCGAGCGCGGACGTGAGGAATCTCGCAGTCCCGTCCGGGTGTGCACAGGCTCCCCGCCCCGGAACCAGACCGAGATGCCGGTGTGCGTCGTGCCAGCCCCGCGGATCGCCGGCCGTCAACCGGGCGAAGTCGTCGACCAGAGCTGCCAGGCCGAAGACACAGGGCCCGCACTGCCCGGCTGACTGACTGGACAGCCACTGGGTGACACGGGTGATCTCACCGAGCGGGCAGGTGTCGGACCCGAGCGCCAGGATGATGCCGGCCGACACCTCCGGTCGCTGCAGCGTCACGCCCTCGGTCTGTGGCAGCCAGCGGCCGTGGTAGCCGCCCAGCAGTACGGGGCCGGCTTGCGCACCGGCGTACTGCAGGACTGTGTCGAGTGGGATACCGGTCGGTGTCTCGATCACGCCGGGCCGCTGTACGGCGCCGTCGATCGTCAGCAGCTGCGTGCCGGGCTCACTGATCAGTCCGGTGCTGCTGAACCCACGGGACCCGAGCCGCGCGAGTACGGCGAGCTGAGCGAAGGTCTCGACGTTCGACAGGAACGTCGGTCGTCGGTGATACCCCTTGCGGGTCGGCAGCACCCTGCGACCAGGCGGTACGGCGTTGCCACCCTCCAGCGCGCTCAGCACCGCACGGGCCTCCCCCGCGACGAACCGACCCGGCGTCTCCTGTACTTCGATGGCGAGCCGGTCGTCACGCTCCATCAGCGCCTCACGGATGGAGACGGCGGCTCTTGCGTCATGCACGGCGATCAGCACATGCGGCGCTCCCAGCGCGTGCGCCAGTCCGACCGCGCCGTCCAGGACGAGGTGTGGTGACTGGGTCAGGAGCAAGCGGTCCTTACGGCTCACCGGCTCGCTCTCTGAGCCGTTGACCACGACAGCTTCCACTCCACGAGCTGGGAGGTCCTGCAGCTTGAGTGCGACCGGGAACGCCGCTCCGCCACGTCCTCTGAGTCCCACCGCTTCACACAGCTTGGTGTACTGGTCGCGGGTCAACACGGGCAGGCTGCCGTGGGTCAGCAGATGACGCTGCAGGTCCAGGCGGCCCTGGTCGAGTCCGGCGAGGACTCTGGCCTCACCGATGACCCGGGTGTCGTCCACGGTGATCATTGAGTCCTCCAGGCACGGGTGAGCTTCGGGGCGGCGTTGAGGCGGTACACACCCGCAGTGGCGACCGCAGTCAGGCAGCCGATGGTGATGGCGAGCATCCACGGCGTACTGCGGTCTGTGCCGGCGAGCAGTGCGTGCCCGATGGCCAGCAGCCAGCCGACCGACGCGGCGATGTGGAGCTTGCGCCAGTACTTCGTGAACGTCGCGGACGCGGCCAACCGACCACGGGATGCGCCGACGAGGGACGCCAGTACGAGGCTGTAGAGAGCCACTACGCCGACCGCCATCGCGAACGGCCTGTAGCCAGCGCCGAACGGCCAGACCAGCACAGTCGGACTGATCGCCACATAGCTGTCGGCGATCACAGCGACCACATGGGTTGTCAGCAGGACCAGTCCGGTCACTGCGGCCGAGCGGTGCACGTACTGCAGCCAGAACCGGCGCTCAGGCCGACGGACGTTCGGCATGACCATGCCGAGCACTGCTGACAGCGTGAACATGACCATGGTGACCACACCAGCAGCGCGGGCCAGGTACCACAGCGTCATCAGGCAGCCCTGCTTGCAGTCGGCCAGCCCGACAACTCGGTGACCTCGCCGTCCTCAGCGACCAGCCGGGACGGGTGACCAGCCAGCTTCAGTCGACCGACCGCTGCGTCCCCGGTGGCCACAAGCGCAGTACTGAAGGTGTTCGCCCGTACTGCGGTCGGAGCCCAGACCGATGCAGTCCGGTACGAGCCTGCCGCAGGCAGTCCGGTCCGAGGGTCGATGACGTGGTGGTTGTAGCCGGTCGGCGTCTGCCAACGCCGTACCGTGCGAGTTGACGTGGTCAGACCGCCGTGGGCCAGCGTGACGAGGACGCCCTCCTCGCCGGCGCGCTCGGCGACAGTGATTACCCACGGCTCAGCCGGCGTACCAGCAGCTCTGAGGTCACCGCCGATCTCAACGAGGACGGCGCAGCCGTAGCGCTTGCTGATGACGTTCGCAGCACGGTCCGCGGTCCAGGCCTTGGCCGTCGCGCCCAGGTCGAGCGCGCAGTCCGTCGGTACGCCGAGCAGGGCGAGCTTGCGGTTGAGGCGAACCTCCTGCCAGCCCGCGACCGGCTTCGGGTCGGCCGGTGCCTGCGGGAAGCGGCGTCGTACCGTCTCGATGTCGGCGTCGTACCCGGCCGCGATCACCGCCGGGCCGACGGTCGGGTCCACCGCGCCGCCGCTCATCTGGGCCGCGACCAGGCTGACGTCGACCAGGTCGACGAGCAGACGGGACACCGGTACGAGCGCGCCGGCGCGACTGTTCACGGCGGAGAGCTCGGAGTCCGGGCGGAAGCGGCTGGCGGCCTTGTCGACGCGATCCATCAGCGTCTTGAGCTCGCCGCAGGCCGCTCCCAGTACGGCGGGATCGTCGACGGTCAGCCGGACGGTACAACTCCACGCGGTCCAGGTCCGGGAGGCGGTCATGACCCGTTGCTCCCACCTTGCGAAGTCGAGCCGGAGCTGGACGAGCCGAGCCCACTCGAGCTGGAGCTACCGCTGTCGTCGGAGCCACTCGAGTTCGAGTCGTCCGAGCTGCTCGAGGTGGCCGTCGTACCGCTGGTGTTGCTTGTCCTGTCGCTGTTCTTGGACGACACGACCGCGACCGAGATCCCGGTCGCGCCGACACCGAGGACGGCGGTGGCTATCGCGGCTGCGGACGCCCGATGCAACCAGCGCCGGCGAATGGACTGGGGCTTGTCTGTGCTGACCATGCCCCAAGCCTCGGTCGAGGCCCGTCAGCCGCACTCCAAGAGAAGATCAAGCCATCGTCAAGTCTTGCTGAAAGCTCTCTGAGAGGGGCTCTCAGGACCGGTCGGCCAGCGGGCAGTCGGTGTCGCAGTGCTTGCCGATCGTCGCGACCACCTCGTCGGACACCTCGCCGAGGACCGTCATCCGGTCGGGGCCGAACACGTCGACGAAGAACTCCCGGACGCGGGCCGCATGCGCCGGCGCGCACTCCTTGATCGCAGCCATCCCCGCCTCGGTGATGGCGATCTCCGGGTAGCGGGACTCGCACGCCTCCTTGCGGATCAGGCCGCGCTTCTCCATCCGGGTCAGGTGGTGCGACAGCCGGCTCTTCTCCCACTGCGTCGACCGGCTCAGCTCGAACGCCCGCATCCGGCCGGACTCCGACTCGGACAGGTTGACCAGGATCTCGAAGTCCGACTTGGACAGGCCGAAGTCCCGCTGGAGGTGACGCTCGAGGTGCGTCTCCAGTGTCCGGGTCATCAGCAGGTAGCTGCGCCACGCCTTCTGCTCGTCGTCGTCGAGCCACGGTCCCTTGCTCACGAACCCATCCTACCGGGTCGGGTTGACACATCAACCCAACGAGCT
Source organism: Kribbella pratensis (assembly GCF_004365355.1). Taxonomy (GTDB): domain Bacteria; phylum Actinomycetota; class Actinomycetes; order Propionibacteriales; family Kribbellaceae; genus Kribbella. Next base: position 421,239 of record NZ_SODP01000002.1, read on the forward strand.
ACGATCGGTCGAGTTGACACATCAACCTAACTCTTGGGAGTGACTGGATATGACCAAGCTGATCGCTGTCGTCGGCGCCACCGGGAACCAGGGCGGCGGTCTGGTCCGCGCGATCCTGGCCGACACGTCCGGCGAGTACGCCGTCCGGGCCCTGACCCGGAACCCGGACTCGGCCAAGGGCAAGGCACTCGCCGCCGCGGGCGCCGAGGTGGTCGCGGCCGACCTCGACGACGAGGCGAGCATGCGGGCCGCGTTCGACGGCGCGTACGGCGCCTTCGTGGTGACGGACTACTGGGTCCAGCGGACCGACGAGGAAGAGGCCGCCCGAACCCGCGCCGAGATGGAGCTCGACCAGGCCGAGATCGCCGCCCGGGCCGCCCGCGACGCCGGTGTCGAGCACGTGGTCTGGTCGACGCTCGAGGACACCAGGACGTTTTTCGCCGGGCGCGACGACGTACCGAGCCTGGAGGACGGGCGCTACAAGGTCCCGCACTTCGACGCGAAGGGCGAGGCCGACGAGATCTTCACGAAGTACGGCGTACCGACGACGTTCCTGCGGACCACGTTCTACTTCGACGCGTTCATCAACGGCATGCCGCCCACCCGCAACGCCGACGGCAAGCTGACCATCACCATGCCGATGGCCGACCGCCCGCTGGCCGGCGTCGCCTCCGAGGACATCGGCCGCACCGCCTTCGCCATCCTCAAGCACCCCGACCTGATCGGCGAAACCATCAGCATCGCCGGCGACCACCTCACCGTCGACCAGTACGCCGCCGCCCTGAGCGAAGCCTTCGGCGAAGAGGTCCTCTACCACGCCCCCACCTGGGAAGAGTTCCGCGAATACCCCTTCCCGATGGCAGTAGAGATGTCCAACATGTTCCAGTTCTACGCCGAAGACCACCAACGCTTCACCGGCGACCGCGACGTCGACAAGGTCCGCGAGCTGAACCCGCAGTTGGAGTCCTTCGCAACCTGGCTCGACAGGCACCGCGACGAGCTCAAAGCCTCGCAAAACTAACGAACCCCCGCTTCACCCCGGCGGCCTGAGGCGTACCCCCAGGCCGCCGGGCATCCGACTGATTCGCACTCATCAACTCGCGTCGTTGACCGCCATTTCGCAGCACCTCACGGAGCAGTGACGGAGCAGGGAGCGTTGCGCCAACTAGAACATACGTTCGAAGAACATGTATTCTGAGGCCATGCTCGGTCGGTTCACCGTGCGCCCGTCCGATGACGGTGCCAACACATTCGGCGTCTGGGACAGCGCGGTCAACGGATGGCGTGCAACAGGCATCTCCGACGAGCCCAAGGCCCGCGAACTGGCTTCCGACCTAGACATCCAGTACGACGCCCACGGCCCGCGCCCGGCTGACGCGATCCGGCACCTCCAGCCTTCCCAGGAAGTACAGCGTGCCACCTGGTCCACCGGCGAGCTCGACGTCTGGATCCGCGACAACGGCGAATGGCTGGGCCGAGTCCGCGACAAGAACGGTCACGTCACATGGGTCCCAGGCGCCGACCTCCGTCCCCTTTGAGCTCATGAAGCCACCTCGAGAGAGCTGCCGCGCGCGGCCACCGCGACGAAACCGCCGACGCCCCGGCCTACCGCTCCGCTGCACGGCTCGTACGAACGCATGATCGTCGTCTCGCCGACCCAGAACTGCGAAGATCGCATCCCTCGCCGTACTGCTCACGATTTTGCTGAGTCGTTGGGACACATGGATAGTTCGCAGGTAGTTGACCAGGGAACGATCGACGATCGGCGAACCGAGGTCAGTGCCATATGAGATGTGTGAAGGGGTTGGGGATATGACGGGGAAGCTCGTGGCTGCAATCGTGGCGGCCGGAATGCTGCTCACCGGTTGCAGCGGGGATCCAAGGCGAGCAGCGGAGATGTGCAGGCCGACCAGGCCACCGCGACGGCGCCCAGCTCGGCGACGCCAAGCACGCAAACAAGCCTGCCGGCCAAGGCGGCGGGCGGAATCAAGGTCACCGAGGTCGGGTTCGGGAAGTCGGGCGACTACGTCACTGCGGTCGCGGTGATTCGGAACGGCACTGATCAGATTTCGTCGCTGCAGGTGAGCTTCGCGGCGTATGACGCTGCGGGAGAGGTGCTCGGCCAGCAGGAGACGTCAGCGCCGATTGCTCGCGCCGGCGCGACCGTCGCCACCACCACGCCGATTGAAATCAAGAGCGGCAAGGTAGCGAAAGTGACGGCAGAGGCGAACGTCCTGCAGAAGCAGAAGGACGAGCACCCGTCCTCGACGTTCGTTGCCAGCGGAGTTAAGTATCGGCCGGGGGATTACGACGCATCGGTGACCGGGAAGATCACCAGCAAGTACGACCAGGACGTGAAGGACGCCTACGTGGCGGCTGTCTGCCGAAGCGCCGCGGGCACGATCGTTGGCGGCGGCGAGGACTACTTCACCGTGAAGTCCGGCGGATCGACGGCCGTCCAGGTCACAGTCAGCGGGGCAGGCATAAAGTCCTGCCAGCTGTACCCCACCCTCGGCGGCGCCAGCTCAGCCGGATAGAGAGCGTCGACCAGGCGACCGATACCGGCGGTCCTCCTTCGAAATCCTTGGTTTGCTGCACTGGCCAGGTGGCCATGACGGCGATCACCACGGAGTGCAGCCGGTCCAGGGTGAGCACCAGCGGCCACGGTGTCCGATGTGGGTGCGCGGTCCGCACTCCGGCAGCACACCTCACCGCCTGAAAGGCAGCGGCAGAGCTCGCAAGCTACCCGACGGGTGCCCGAAGATCTGCAGATGGAACTGGATTCGGGCCTGCAGTGGGCGCCGTGGCTGTTGTTCGAGGAGGCCGTGCGCGTCGCGCCGCGCGAGCCAGGGGTCTACGTTGCCCGCGAACGACCCACTGGGGCAGATCGTCTACATCGGAATGGCAGGTGAGCGTCGCGGCCAAGGAATCCGCGGCCGGCTGCGCATCTACCTCACCGGCAAGGCGGCCGTCAGCGGCTTGGGCGAAGCCGCTCTCGACCGCGCGTTGGCCGACCCGGCGTGGCTGGATCACATGATCCGACGCACTCGGACCGAAGGTCCTCTGCGGGCCAAGCAATGGGCGCAGGCAGCTCTGACCCGAGCAGATCTCGAGCTGACCTGGACCGTCAGTCCGGACCGCGTGGCCGCTGCGATCATCGAACAACGCCTCATCGCCGCCGCAACGAATCAGCTCTGGAACCGAAGACGCTAGCTAGCCGATGAACGATCACCGGCGGCTGCTCAGCCGCAGCCGGATGCGTCGATGAAGCCGATAACGGATCAAATGTCAGGTCGGGACCAGACAGAGCAGGGGCGGGTTCACTATGAATGTTCCCAGCGCGGTCGATGAAGTGCCCGTCGGTCCGTCCGACCGCACAGCCCGGATCACGTCGAGCAGGCCTGCCGGCACTGCGTCGGCGGGACCGGCCAGGGCCGGGTGGCTGCTGGGTCAGGGGTCGTCCCACCAGCGGTACGGCAGCGAACAGGCCGTCAGGATCCCCCGCAGTGTTTCAGACGCGGCTCCGGCCTTGTTGTCGTGTCATTAGTGCGGCTGGTTGAGGGAACCACTTGTGATCTTGTCCTGCTGTGGGGCAGAGGTCGCGGACCAGTTGGTGAGCAGGTGGAGGGCGTGTTCTGACGTGGTGCCGGGCTTGGCCAGGTATATGAACAGCGCTTGATCTGGATCGCCTGGGAAGGTGACGACCTCCGATTCGAGGGTCAGGTCGCCGACGACGGGGTGGTGCAGTCGTTTGGTGCCGTGGCTGAATTCGACGACTTTCTGTTCGGCCCACCACTTGCGGAAGTGCTCGCTTTTGATCGACAGTTCGCCGACCAGTTCGGTCGTCTTGGGGTCGTCGGGGTACCGCGCCGCGTCCATCCGGAGCGCGCCGACGAGTTCGGCCACAACTCGTTCCCACTCGTCGGCCCACAGCAGCCGGGCCGCCTCGTCGAGCAGGACCCAGCGCGTCGCGTTGCGGTGCTTGGCGGGCATTGCGTTGAAGTCGGCAAGCAGCGCCCTGGCCGAACGGTTCGCGGCCAGAACATCGGTACGGCGCCCGAGTACATATGCGGGGGCGTCTCCGAGCTGCTCCATCAAGGCGAAGACTCCTGGGCGTACCGCTTGCCCGGACCGCGGTGCACGCGTTCGCGCGGGACGCGCCCGGACGGCCACTGTTTCGAGATAGTTGCGTTCGGCCCGGTCGAGTTGCAGGGCTGCGGCGATCGCGTCCAGTACCGCGCCTGACGGCTCGATCGGCCGGCCCTGCTCGAGACGCGTGTAGTAGTCGACGCTGACTCCAGCCAGCCGCGCGAGCTCCTCGCGGCGCAGGCCTGGGACCCGTCGCTTCTGAGCATCGTGGATCCCGAGCGCAGCCGGATCCAGCGCAGCGCGGCGTGCACGCAGGAAATCTCCCAGCTCCTCATTCCTGGCCATACCGTCATTGTCCCCCGACTGCGGCGTCCTCGCGGGGACTGCCTAGCCCTCTCGTTCCTAGGTCGCGGCAACCCGGGATTCGCGGGGCTCGCTCCGGCCCTCCAACGACACATCGAGCTGAGTTGACTGGGTGCCATCAGCAACAGACTGCACACCAACTCAAGGAGTTCGCAATGTCCACTTGGCTCATCACCGGCGCCACTTCCGGATTCGGCCGGCTGGTCGCCGACCGGGTTCTGGCTGGGGGCGACGAGGTCATCGCCGTCGGCCGCCGCCGCGACCGCCTGGACGACCTCGTCGCGTCCGCCCCAGCCGGCCAGGTCACTGCGATCGCGCTCGACGTCACCGACACTTCCGCCGAGCGGGTGATCGGCGACGCCGTCAAGGCCGCGGGCCGGCTCGACGTCGTCGTGAACAACGCCGGCTACGGTCTCTTCGGTTCGGTCGAGCAGACCGACGCGGGCCAAGCGCAGGCGATCTTCGACACCAATGTGCTCGCAAACCTCGCTATTCTGCGCGCGACCCTGCCCGCCATCCGCGCGTCACGGGGTCGTGTCATCCAGTTGTCCTCATTCGTCGGGTCGTTCTCCTGGCCCGGCTCCGGCCTGTATTCCGCTTCCAAGGCCGCGGTCGAGCTGTTCAGCGAAGGCCTCGCGCAGGAGCTGGCGCCGACCGGAGCAAAGGTGACGGTCATCCAGCCCGGCATGTTCGCGACCGAGTTCGTCGGCACCTCGCAGGTCATGGCTCCGAACGACGTGTATCAGCCGACCGTCGGGGCGTTCCTCGCCGGCGTATCGCAGCTGCCCGCCGACGCTATGGGTGACCCGAGCGCGGTCGCGGACGCGATTCTCGCAGTGGCGAAGATGGACGAGCCGCCGCTGCGACTGGCGATTGGTCAGGACGCAGTCGACGGCATCCGCGCCGCACTCACCTCGCGTCTCGCCGAGCTGGATCAGTGGGCCGCCAAGGATCTTCCCGCGAAGGCCTGATCCTCTTCGGGTGCAGCTGACTCGGCGCATCGGCCAGTGTTGATCGTGGTGAAGATCTAACCAGTTGGCGGACGAGACACGTGCAGCACCCGACCGGCTACTTGATGGGGCGCCGAAGTGAGGACGACCCGACCTTCGGCGCGGTCCCCGAATGATCTGGCGGCGTTTGGTCGCCTTTCGCGCAGCAAGCGGGCCGGCACCCTTCGGTGCCGTGCCGCTTCGGCTGCGCGGGCCGGGTCGCCGGTGGCCTCGGGTCTCACCTTTTGCGATAACTTCCGATGACGATTCGCCGCCGTACTGTGAAGCCGAGGGCGCGGTACAGGCGAATCGCGCCGACGTTGTCTTCCATGACGTGCAGGAACGGCTGGTCGCCGCGGCCGACGACTTCGCCCACCACAGAAGTCACGACTGTCCGTGCGAGGCCGAAGCCTCGGTACTCGGTGTCACTGCAGACTCCGCTGATCTCCGACCAGCCCGGAGGGCGCATTCGCTCTCCTGCCATCGCCACCAGCTTGTTGCCGCGCTCGATGCCGTAGTAGGCGCCGAGGCGCCAGGTATCCGGGCCGAAGGGTCCCGGTTTGGTGCGCTGCGCCAGGTCGAGCATCTGCGCGGAGTCCGCTTCGTCCAGCTTTCTGACCGCGAACCCGTCAGGAGCGTCCACACTGGGGAGCAGCGTGCTGTCGGCAACCATCTGCAGCGCCAGCAGTCGGCGCGTCGCCGTCACGGTCGGCGGCACCGTGTCCGGCGGATTCACCAGCACCACGTCGTCTTCGCCGGCGAGCTCGATGAGCTGGTCCCAGTCCGCCGGCTCCGCAGCATCTGGCAGCGCCATGAAGGGGGCAACACCGGCCGGGTAGCGAGCGGTGTGCCCGGCCACGGCAGCCCACTGCCGGTGCGTGCCGGCCAGTGAGTGCCGGACCGGGTTGTCGAGCATCGAGAGACTCGGGCCTGCCGCTACCTCACGTCCTGCCTCGTCTGAGATCACAGCGACGTGCTTCAGCTCGGCAGGCCGTCGGAGTGTGGGGTCAGCAGCACTTTGCCTTGCCACTGGGCCGCAGCGTCGATCGCGTCGGCATACTGCTCGAAGGAGTAGGTCGCGGCGATGGGAACTGTGATCGCGCCGGATGCGACCAGATCCGCGAGCTCCTCGTACATCGGAACGAGTTTGTCGAGCGTGGCGGTCTTGAACCACTCGACCAGCCAGAACCCGCGGATCGTGAGATCGGTGAAAACCAGCTGCGGCACGGAAGCTTGCAGCGGCTGCCGGCTCACGTTGCCGTACATGACGACCGAGCCGCCCTGCGCCACCGCGCTCATCAACCTCAAGGTGGCGTCACCTCCGATCGTGTCCAGGGCCAGCACGACGGGGGCATCGCTCGTTGCCTTCGCCACCTGCTGCGCCAGATCCGGGCCGTCGACGAGGACGACGTCACCGCCGATCGCCTCGATCTCCTCGATCAGCTCGGGTCGCCGTACGACGTTCACGGTGCGCAGACCGCGAGATCGCGCGATCGCGATCACGGCTCGTCCGACTGCGGAATTCGCGGCGTTCTGGATCACCCAGGCACCAGGAGCCAGCGACACGGTCTCGGTCAGCATCAGATAGGCGGTGGCCGGGTTGATGCCGAGCATCGACAGTTGCTTCACGTCGCCATCGGGCAGCGGGCGCAGCCAGTCGGCTCGGCTCTTGATGCGTTCCGCCCAGGCCGGTTGCAGCGGGGGAATGAGGGTCAGTTCTCCCTCGGCGAGGAACGTCACGTCGCGCCCTACCGCGACGACGCGGCCGACTCCTTCGAAGCCGCCGATGCTCGGCAGAGCGGGGAGTTGGCCGTAGCTTCCGGCGATCACGGACAGATCCGAGCCCGTGATCGGCGACGCCTCGAGCGCAAGGATCACCTCGTCCGGACCGGGCGCTCCCACGTCAGGGACCTCGACGAGACGCAGACTTTCGGACTGCTTGCCGAACGCCTGCAACTGGATGGCTTTCATCGACCCGATCCTTTCGATGCACCGCGCGCCGGCTGCGGTCAGCGTGCCGACACACGGAAGAGTTGCTTGATGCAACTCACCCTACTCATCTGAGTTTCTTCATGCAACGAACTATGCTGACGACATGCGACGCACGAGCTTCAAGGAGATGAACTGCTCGATCGCCCAGGCCCTTGAGGTCATCGGGGATCGCTGGACTCTGCTGATCCTGCGCGACGCGTTTCGAGGAGTGAGTCGTTTCGACGACTTCCAGCAGCTGGGCATCGCCCGGAATGTTCTGCAGCAGCGGCTCGAGGTTCTGGTGGACAACGAGGTTCTGGTCAAAGTCCCGTACAGCGACCGCCCCCTGCGTTTCGACTACCAGCTGAGCGACAAGGGCCGTGACGTGTGGCCGGTGCTGCAGATGCTGTACGAGTGGGGCGAGGCGTACTGCGAGACGCCCGGCGAACGGATCGAATTCAGCCGCCCTCGGTGCGGGCATCAGGGCTCGACCGCGCTTGTCTGCGCGACCTGCAGTGACCCGATCGACTCGGACACGACGCGACTCGCGAACTCTCGGACGAGTTGAGATCGCCGAGCCTGGAACGGACACTGAGTTCGTGCACTCAAAACTCGCCGATCGGCGGTCCGGCCGCCCGCTGGGCTTCGATCGGGCCGAGATGCTCGACCGGTTGATGACGCTGTTCTGGCGCGAGGGGTTCGACGGGGTGACCCAGCAACAGATGGCCGCTACGACCGGGCTGTCGACGTCGAGCCTGTACAACTCGTTCGGCACGAAGATCGAGATCTACCGCGAGGCGGTCGACGAGTACCTGCACCGCATGCAAGAGGTCGTCGAGCCGCTCACCGACGGCGAGCGCGGCCGCGACGACCTTCTGCTCAGCTTGTCCCGCCTCGAGAAGCTTCTCGGCGGTCCGAACGCAGGATTCGGATGCCTCGCGACCACCGCGATGGCCAGGCCGGTCGACGACCACGTCACCCGCGCCACCCACCGCTACCGGGAGCAACTTCGGTCCGGCTTCCGCGCGGCGTTGCGGCGTGCCCGCACGTTGGGGGAGTCGAGCGCCGATCCCGCCGTGATGGCCGACGTGTTCACGTCGGCGGTTCTCGGCACGCTGGTCATCGCGCGCGCCGACAGCGACGGTGCAGAACGGTCACGTCACCTCAAGGCTCTGCGCCGGCTTGTCGCGACCTTGTGAGTCGAGCAGCGGGTCACTGTCAGAGTGCTGCGATTGACCGGTGAGCGTTGCGCAGGAGCGCTTCCACCGCCCGATCGACATCCTGCTCGTCGGTCGCCCAGTCCGACACCGCGATACGCATCAGCCGCTCACCGCGGTACGTCGTACCGCTGAAGAAGGCGCTGCCCTCCGCCCGCACCCCGGCCATCACCGCGTCCGCCAGCCCGCCGTTGTCACCGTCCGGTGCAAGCCAGCGGACCAGGACCTGGTTGGACACCACCTCGTTGACGATCTCCGCCAATCCGCTGCCCGCGAGTGATGCCGCGAAGCGTCGAGCCAGTTGAGAGGTCCTGTCCACGAGCTCGACTACGCCGGTGCGCCCGAGCGCCCGCAACGTCGCATACACGGCGACACCGCGAGCGCGACGAGAGAACTCCGGGTTCCAGTCCATCGGGTCCCGTCCACCCGTTCCTTGTTCCAGGTACGACGCCTGGACGCTCATCGCGGCGCGGTGCGCCGCGGCGTTCCGGCAGATCGCGATCCCACAGTCGTACGCGACGTTCAGCAGCTTGTGCCCGTCGGTGGACCACGAGTCGAGCCGTTCGAGCCCGCTGACCCGATCGGCCATGGCCGGCGAGGCAGCCGCCAGCAACATCACCGCACCGTCGACATGAACCCAGGCCGGATTGCCCGCCTCGCGATGTGCGTCGACCAGGTCCGCGACCGCCTGGAAGTCGTCGAACGCGCCGGTGTTCACGTTTCCGCACTCGACCGCGACGATCGTCGGACCGGAGATCGACGCCAGCGCCTCGGCCAGTCCGTCCGCCCGGATCCGGTCCTGGTCGTCGCAGTCCACGGTCACGACCGCCTTCTCGCCGAGCCCCAGAAACCGAAGCGCCCGCAACACCGTCGAATGCGCCCCCGCCTTCACGACCACCGTGATCGACGGAGCACCGATCAACCCGTCGGCCTCGACATCCCAGCCGGTGGCGCGGAGCACTTCGTTGCGCGCCGCCGCGAGGCAGGTGAACGTCGCCATCTGACCACCGGTCACGAACCCGACCGAGCTGCCCTCCGGCAGCCCGAGCAGCTCCACCAGCCACTCCGCGGCGAGCTCCTCAGCCACCGACGCCCCAGGTGTCGACGAAAACATCGAAGTGTTCTGATCCCACGCGGTCAGCAGTACTTCAGCGCCGTACGCCGCCGGATGCAGCCCGCCGACGACGAAGCCGAAGTACCGACCGCCGGACTGCGCGGCCACGTGCGGCCCCAGATCCCGGGCCAGTTCCGCCACGACCTGCGCGGCATCCGTCCCCTCGCCCGCGGGCGGCCGATCGAGTGCTGCTCGAACCAGCGCCCGGTCCGAAGCCGGCATCACCGCACGCTCGGGCAACGACTCGAAGTACTCGAGCGCCGCACCCGCGGCCGTATCCACCACCGACTTCCAGTCCGACTTCCGCATCCTGACCTCCATACACCACGGGCGAATCTGAGTTGGTCGACTCAGACAGCTGATACTGAGTACCGCGACTCAGATTGTCAATGCGGCACCGCATCAGTGTAAACGATAGCGTTTACATCGTGGTTGCTCCGGCCTACGGTGACGTTGTGACCAACACCGCTGTTCTTCTTGTTCGCGGAGCCTGGAACGGCCCGGAGGCGTGGGATGCCGTACTTCCCGAACTGGACGGCTACGACGTCCGGGCGATCGCCTTGCCGTCCTCCTCGAGATCCCCGGGCGCACACCCGGCAGGGATGTACGACGACGCCGAGGAGATCCGCCGGGCCATCGACGAGTTCGACGCCCCGGTGACCGTCGTGGCCCATTCGTACGGCGGGATTCCGGCCGCCGAAGCCGTCTCCTACTGTCCCGCGGTGGCGCGCATCGTCTTCCTCGCCTCGTTCGTCCTTTACGAGGGTGAGTCGATGGTTTCCATCGCAGGTGGCCCGAAGCCGCACTGGGACATCGACGAATCCGCTGGACTGGTTCGCGTGCGCACGCCGGAGCAGAACATCTACGCCGACCTGCAGGGAGACATCGCGGCGGCAGCGATCAAAGGCCTTCGGCCACAAAGTCTGCGCTCGCTCACCGAACCACTCACCTCGAGCGCGTGGAAGCGCGTGCCGTCGACATATGTGCGGGCATCGCGCGACCGCGCGATTCCCGCGGCCTTGACCGAGGTCTTCACGTCCCGCACCGATGCACTCGACCTGCTCGACACCGGGCATGCTCCGTGCCGGGTCGATCCGGTGGGAGTGGCACGCCTCGTCCGAGCAGCAGCCGCCTGACCGCCGATGACCGACCTGGCATTACAAGGATCACGCGGGCTCGTTCTGGGAGCTGGTGGGTCCGTCGGGCGGGCTTGGCAGACAGGATTCGTCGCTGGTGCGATCGAGTCCGGGCTCGACCTCGGCTCGGCGGACCTGATCGTCGGGACGTCGGCCGGGGCGATCGTCGGAGCCGAGATCGCCCTGGGGCGGGACATGCGCACCACGCTCCCGCCCCCTTCGCAGGGCGATGAGACGCCTCCACGCCCCGACCCGGCGATTCTGGCGATGATCACCGGCGCAGCAGTTGCCCCGGACCCGGCAGAAACTCGCCGGCGCATCGGGGCTGCCGCCCTCGAAGCGGTGACGCCTGACGAGGCGACAGCGATGGCGCGACCGAACATCGTCTCGATGAAAGGCGTTCCCTGGCCACGGCGCTTTCGTGCCGCCGCGGTCAGCATCACCACCGGCCAGCTGATTCTTCTCGACAAGTCCTCAGGTGCATCGCTGCAGCAAGCCCTGGCGGCGAGTTCCGCAATGCCCAGCGTGTGGCCGCCGATCACGATAGGACACGACCGCTACATCGACGGCGGCGTGCGCAGTTCCCTGAACGCCGACGCGGCGGCGGACGCGGATCGAGTCCTAGTCATCAGCTGCCACTCGGTCGGCGCCGCCACGCCGCGCGGCGCCGCCCTCGCCGAAGAAATCGAAACGCTGAGGCGCCACGGGCCCACCGTCGAGGTTGTCATGCCGGCCCAGCGATTTCTCGATCTCACCGATGGCGGCCGCGACCTTCTCAACCCGAGCCTTGAGATCCCTGCGTTCGAGGCCGGCCGCAGGCAGTGGATCGATGAGACCGACCGGGTCAAGAGGTTCTGGGACCGGAGCACTGGGCAACCCGAGAAACGGATGCGGGGATGAGTCTCTGCCGCCATCTCCCATCCAAGAGTTGGAGACGACCGGTCTACTCGTGCTACGGTTCCTTCATGGCCAGCAAGGAGTCCGACACCCGCCAGCACATCTTGGATGTGGCACAAGAAGTCATAGCCCACAGCGGCTACGCGGCGTCCGGGTTGACCGTGGTCCTGAAGCACGCGGCCGTTCCGAAGGGCTCCTTCTACCACCACTTCCCCTCCAAGGACGCGTTCGGGGAAGCGTTGATGAAGAACTACTTCCGGACCTATCTCACCACGATGGATCGGATCATCGCCGATACCTCGAAGACTGGGACCGAGCGGACCATGGACTACTGGCAATGGTTCTACGACGTACAGACCGCTGACGATTGCCAAGGGCAATGTCTCGTCGTCAAGCTGGCAGCAGAAGTCTCCGACCTGTCCGAAGCGATGCGGTTGGAACTCGTCGACGGGACGTCGCAGATCATCGATCGGCTGGAGAAGCTCCTGACGATTGCTCGCGACGACGGATCACTGCCGGCCGGCGCCGTGCAGACGACCGTGCGGGAACTCGCGCAGAGCCAGTACGACTCCTGGCTCGGGGCCAGCGTGCTGACCAAGGTGCAGCGAACGCCAGAACCCCTCCAGCGCGCCATGGCCGGCACTCGCCGGCTGCTGGGGGTGTAACACCTCGACGTTGCTGAACGGCAACGCTTATCCATTTAGAGACGACCGGTCTACTCCGGTCGTCGAAGGAGAATCGTGAACACAGAGTTGATCTACGAGGATGCATCGGTCCTCGCCGAGCAGATCCGGGCTCAGAAGGTGACGTCGGTCGAGGTCGTCCAGGCTTACCTCGACCGGATCAAGGCCATCGATCCGAAGCTGAACGCGATCGTGACGCTGAACGAGAACGCCCTCGACGAGGCGAAGGCGGCCGACGACGCAGTAGCCGCGGGACAGGCCGTCGGGCCGCTGCACGGTGTGCCGTTCACCGTGAAGGACTCGATCGACACCGCTCACGTTCTCACGCAGCGCGGATCACCGATCTTCGCCGGACGGGTGCCCGACCAGGACGCCACCAGCGTCGCGCGGATGAAGGCCGCAGGCGGGATCCTGCTCGCCAAGACGAACCTGCCCGAGTTCTCCTACGCCTGCGAGAGCGACAATCTTCTGACCGGAACGACCAACAACCCGTGGAACCTCGAGCGCACGCCTGGTGGTTCCAGCGGCGGTGAGTCCGCGGCGATCGCGGCCGGGCTGAGTCCGATCGGGCTGGGCACCGACCTGACGATCTCGGTGCGCGGTCCGGCGGCCCTGACCGGAATCGTGGCGCTGAAGCCCACGCACGGCCGTGTCCCGATGACCGGGATCTGGCCGCGGGAACCACGCCGGGTGTGGCACGTCGGTCCGATGGCGCGCTCGATCCGTGACGTCGAGCTGGCGTACTCGGTCCTGAACGGCCCGGATGGCGCCGACGGCGCGTCGGTTGCTCCGCACGGGTACGACGCGGGCGTCGGGTCGGCGCCGTCGCGGCAACTGCGCGTGGGATGGTTCGTCGACTCCGGCCTGGGACCGGTGGACCCGGAGGTCGCCCGGACCGTGCGAAACGCCGCCGAGGCTCTCCGCGCGGCCGGGGTGCACGTCGAGGAGGTGTCGATTCCCGCCCTCCAGGCCGACAACCCGCTCGCGCTGTTCTACAAACAGCATGTCAACGAGCTCAAGCCGGCCGTCGCCGCCGCGACAGCCGGCCATGAGGACGAGATGTACAAGTACACGAAGGCGCTGTTGCAGACGCCTCTCACCCCGGTCGAGCAGTATGTCGACGTCGAGCAGGCCTTCGACCGGATCCGCGACGGCTACGCCGACTACTTCTCCCGATTCGACGCCGTACTGCTGCCCGTGCTTCCGATTCCCGCCTATCCCCACGGCGCGTCGGAGTTCGTCATCGAGGGCCAGACCGTCGACGCGGGCCACATCCAGTCGTACACAGTTCAGTTCAACGTCACGGGTCTGCCCGCACTGTCACTGCGCTTCGGCACCAGCTCCGAAGGACTGCCGATCGGCGTCCAGGTGGCGGCCGCCTGGCACGCCGAGTCAACCGTCCTGCACATCGGCAAGCTGCTCGAGCAGGCCAGCACGGTCCGGGACCTGCACCCCGAGATCTGACACAGCGATCACGTCGGCGAGGCCGACAGCCGAAACCGCGGCGGGACCGGGCGATGCGCGCGCCCGGCACCCGTCGCGCCGCTGCGAACTACTACGACTCGGCGCCGGCCGTCGCGCCGAGCAACACGGCGACGTGACGACGAGCCGCCTCCAGCGGCCGACGATCGTTCAGAGTCTGCGATCGACTGATCGCGCCGTCGTACAGCAACGAGATCAACGTGCCGACTCCCTCCGGATCCTCGACACCGGCGCCTGCCGCCAGGTGCTGCAGCCGCTTCTCGAACTCCTGTTTGTGCAGGACCGCCGCGCGATGTGGTTCGCTCTGCGGTTCGGGAAACTCGGTCGACGCCGCGATGAAGGGACAGGTCGCGATCGGCCGGTCGGTACCGGTCGGAGTGAACAGACCGAGGATCTGCTCACGCGCATCCTGCTCCGAAGCCAACTGCACCCCGAACATCTGCCGGTCGCGTTCCTGCAGATACGCCTGAATCAAGGCGAACTTGTCCGGAAAGTGCTTGTACAGCGTGCGCTTCGACACCGGAGCCGCAGTCGCCACCGCCTCCATCTGCGTGGCGACGATCCCCTGTGCACGAAACAGCCGCGCGGCGGCGACCAAGATCCGCTTCCGCGCGTCGCGGCTCGACGTTGCCTGGACACCCTGGGTCATGCCGGAAGTATACGCCGTCGTTTACCTCGGAAGACGGTCGTGTTAGTGTCATGTAAACGCTTCCGTTTACATCGAGAGGTCGGAACATGTCTGCGCGCCGAGGCCACCGAGGGGTCGAATCCGCCAGCACAAGGTGGCGGCTACCACTGACCCTCTTCGGCATGCCGCTCGGCCTGGCTGGGCTCGGCGGAGCCTGGTCTGCAGCCGCGATCGCGGTCAATGCGCCAACATGGCCGGCTGAGATCTGCTACGGGATGAGTGCTGCACTCTGGTTGACGTACGTCGCGCTCTACCTTCACGGCGGCATCCGCACCCGCGGCGCGTTCGGAGACGACCTGCGGCATCCGTTCAGCGGTCCGTTCGCGTCCGTGATCCCGCTCGTCGCCGTACTGCTTTCCGCTCACTACTCGACGACGTACAGCTTCACCGTGTTCGCCTGGATCTGCGGCGCGGCCACAGCGGCACTGGCGGTCGTGGTCGCCCAGCTGATCGCTCACTGGATCAGCGGTGCCATCGACTTGCACGCCATTCATCCGGGGTACTACATCCCGGCGGTCGCCGGCCCATTCATCGCGAGCATCGGATTGTCCGCGATCGGGCAGCACTCCCTCGCCACCGCCGCGATCGGGGCAGGTTTGTTCTTCTGGGTCGCCATGACCGCCATCGTCACCGTTCGGATGCTGATCGGAGAACGGCTCCCAGACGCGCTTCGACCCGCCATGACCGCCTTCGTCGCCGGTACAGCGACCGCGAACCTCGCCTGGATCATCGCCCACCCCGGCCCTCCGGATCAGGCACAAGAGCTTATGACCGGCGTACTCGTACTGATGCTCCTCGTGCAGGGCGCGCTGATCGGCGAATACCGCACCCTGACCTTCAGCGCCGGCTGGTGGATCTTCACCTTCCCACTCGCATCAACAACCAACTACGCCATCCGCTGGTTCAACGCGGTGCGTCCACCCGGGTGGAAGACCTACGTCTGGGTAGTGCTCGCCGGCGCGACGATGTTCATCCTCTACGTCGCGGCGCGCACGGTCGAAACGACGGTTCGCACGCGAGTGGGCCGGCAGCAACGCCGAATTCTGAGGTCGATCGGGCAACCCGATACATCGACCGACTCGCCAACCACCTAGCCCGGCACGGATCTCTTACGAGACGAGCGCAGTCCGAGCGAACTCAGCAGTGGCGCGAGAGCTGTCGGTTGTTCCAGCGCCTGCCAGCTGAGAAGAAGAACAAGACACCAAGGAGACACCTGATGCCGAAAGACGAACTGTTCCTGATCACCGGCGCGACCGGCAAAACAGGAGGAGGCGCCGCTCGGCTTCTGCTCGAGCAAGGACGCAGGGTCCGCGCACTGGTGCACCGCCACGACGACCGGTCGGACGCGCTCCAGCACGCGGGCGCAGAGATTGCCGTCGCCGACCTGCTCGACTTCGATGGGATCAAGACGGCGGTACGCGGGGTGTCAGCGGCATACTTCTGCTATCCGATCATGCCGGGGCTGATCGACGCGACGACGTTCTTCACCCAAGCGGCGCTCGACGCGGGCGTGCGATCCGTGGTGAACATGTCGCAGATTTCCGCCCACCCCGAGGCCGGCAGCCATGCCGCCCGGGATCACTGGCTCAGCGAGCGGCTGCTCGATCGCGCCGATCTGATGACCACGCACCTACGGCCGACGTTCTTCGCCGAGTGGTTGAAACTCTGGTGGGAACTGCGCAACGGCGAGGGATACCTGCGCCTGCCCTTCGGCCTCGGCAGGCATGCGCCGATCGCCGCCGCGGACCTGTCCCGCGTGATCGCCGCGATCCTCATCAACCCGGAGCCTCACGACCGTGCGGTGTACACACTGCACGGACCGGCCGACATGAACCACCACGAAATAGCGGCCGTAATCGCCGCCACACTGGGCCATCCGGTGCATTACGAGCCCTTGAGCGTGGAGACCTTCACCAAGGCGATGCTCGATCGAGGCATGCCCGAACGCCGCGTGCAGCACTTCAGTCAAGTCGCGCTCGACTACCGCGACGGCGTGTTCTCCGGAACCAACGACAACGTCCAGCGGATCGGAGGCAGTTCGCCGCACGACGTCACCCAGTTCGTCCGCGACAACGAACGCGACTTCCGCACCAGTGGACCGAACTTCGTACCGGCGTGAAGCTGCCGCGTTGAGTCGTTGCCCTGACCTGCTTGCTGGGCGACGGCGTCAGCGGCGTCAACGAGCGGGCGACGGTCAGGTCGTCCGATGTCCGCGCCTGCCGAATGAGGACCTGGGCGCATTCGGGCGGTCCGTCGGCCACCTCCGCAGCCTTCTCCAACGCCGCCCTCGCGGCCAGCGCATCGCCCGCTCCGACGTAGGTGTCAACCGCTCGGATCCAGCGACGGAAGCTTTCCGGCGCATCCACGTCGGCCGGAGTGGCCAGCGCTGCTCCCTCGAGCAGCTCCCCGGCCAACTGCTGTGCACCGCGGGCGCGGGAGACGTCCGCCGCGTGTTCCAGCTCGTCCGCGACCAGTTCGTCCGGCGCGAGGATCGACTTCGAGCGATGCCGGGCCCGCTCGACCGGATCCTCCAGCTTGTCCGCGAGCACGCGATGCGCGCGACGTCGCTCGGCCGGGGCCGCGCCGTCGTACAGGGCTGACGCCAGCAGCGGATGGGTGAAGTCGACGACCGATCCCGCACCGATCCTCGCGATATCGGCGTCGTCAGCAGCCTCCAGCGCCAACCGAAGCCTCGTCTCCTCGATCATCCGCTGCAACTGGGCAACCGTGAGACGACCTGCGGCGGCGACCAGGAGCAGGACGTCCCGCGCATCCTGCGACAGCAGCACGGACACCTTCTCGGCGAGCAGGCCGGCCAGGCTCGGCGGCACCGGGAAGATCGGATCGTGGCCCTGCTGTGCGCTCCACCGCCACTTGGACAGATCGGACTGCATCGCCTGCGCGATCATCAACGCCAGGAACGGGTTGCCGCCACTGGCACGCGCGACGCCCGCGGCCATCGGCGGCGTCCATCGCGAACCCAGCCGCTCGCGCAGCAACTGCCCGATCGCCCAGTCCTCCAGCGGCCGCAGCATGAACTCCTGCTGAGGCTCGGGCAACGACCGGCGCAGGTCGGTGCCCGAGTCCGGATCAGGTCTTGTCTCGACCAGGACGCTCAGGCGCCGCGCATCCACGTTCCGTACGGCGAACGCGATGCTGCCTTCGCTGGCGTGGTCCAGCCACTGGAGATCGTCGACGACGAGCGCCACCGGCTCGGTCCCGCACAGCTGCGTCAGCAATCCGCGGACCGCGAGCGGTACGGCCAACGCATCGGCCTCGGGCCCGTCGAACTCCTCCCGCTGTAGGGCGACGGCCAGAGCGCGGTACTGCGGACCGGGCAGCCGCTCGATCGTGCCGTCGGGGCACTGGTTGACCAGCTCGGCCAGGCCCGCGAACGGCAGGCCGCGATCGAACTCGGTCGGCGCGACCGACAACACCCTCTGGCCGCGGCGCTGGGCGAGTTGCTGCGCGACCTTGAGCAGACTGCTCTTGCCGACCCCCGGCGAACCGACCGCGACGGCGCTACCGCCACCCTCCAGCGCACGGTGCAGCACCTGCAGAGCGTCATCGCGACCGAACAGCCCGTACGCCGTGGCCGACACCTC
This sequence comes from Kribbella pratensis, assembly GCF_004365355.1. Lineage (GTDB taxonomy): Bacteria > Actinomycetota > Actinomycetes > Propionibacteriales > Kribbellaceae > Kribbella. The sequence continues at coordinate 439,473 of NZ_SODP01000002.1, forward strand.
GTCCATCAGCACATCATCAGGCACGACCCAGCCTGAATCGAGTGCCCGACCAGCCCGCGTCCGACGGCCGCAGGACTTCGCGGAAGCCTGACACTCAGCCGAGCGTCTTCATTGCGACGTAGCTCGTCACCGTCGCAACAGCAGGCAGCCCCGCGAGCTGGTTGGCGTGGAACTCCTCGTATGCCGGGAGGTCGGCGACCTCGACCTGCAACAGGTAGTCGAAGTTGCCCGTGACGTGATGGCAGTACACGACCCCGGGCAACTTCATGACCGCGCGTTCGAATGCGGCAACGTCGGCGCGCGCGTGCCGGACCAGCCTTACGCCGGCGAGCACTCGCAGGCCACGTCCGACCGCGGCCGGATCGATCAGCGCGCGGTAGCCGCGGATCACGCCGTTCTGTTCGAGCCGCTGCACACGCCGCAGACACGGCGACGGTGACAGCCCGACCCGCGCGGCGAGCTCTGCGTTGCTGATCCGGCCGTCGTGTTCCAGCACGCCGAGGATGGCACGGTCGACTTCATCCATGGGGCAGATTATTGCGTCTTGAACTCCCCTAGCACATCGATCGCGTCACCAGGCAGAGCAATGTGCTACCAAGATTGCTCAGATCGACTCCGTCCATCCGTGCACTGGGCCAAGCTGGAGCGACCGCCGGAGCCTCGTTCAGCGCTCCGGCGTACCTGGACATATGGGAGGCACTCCACCGATGAAGACTCTCGTTGCCGGTGGCAACGTCGTGACCATGGATCCGGTGATCGGTGACTTCGGACGCGGCGACCTGCTGATCGACGACGGTGTGATCGTCGAGGTCGCCGAGCGGATCGAGGTGTCGGACGCCGAGGTGATCGACGCGAGCGGCCGGGTCGTCATGCCCGGGTTCGTCGACAACCACCGGCACACCTGGCAGACCGCGTTCCGCGGGGTCGGCGCGGACTGGACGTTCGCAGACTACGCCACCGTGATCCACGGGATGCTCAAACCGCAGTACCGGCCCGAGGATGTCTACATCAGCAACCTGTTCGGGCGTATCGAGGCGCTGCACTCCGGTGTGACCACAATGCTCGACTGGTTCCACGCAGCGCAGACACCCGCGCACGCCGACGCCGCGATCGCCGGACTCCGGGACGCGCCGGGGCGGTCGATCTTCTGCTACGGCGCCGGGTACCGCACCGATCAGCCCATCGAAACCGAGGTACGCCGGGTCCGCGCGCTCCTCCCCGACGACGCGATGGCCCTCGGGCTGCGCGGTCCGGACGAAACCATCATGGACAATGTCGTCGCCGACCTGAAGCTCGCCGACGAACTCGGCCTGCGTGTCAGCGTCCACGTCGACGGACTCAACGGCCGGCGCCCGATCACCGCGCTACGGGACAACGGCCTGCTGCGCGACACCACGACGTACGTGCATGCCAACGGGCTCACCGACGACGAGATCCAGATGATCGCGGACGCCGGCAGCTCGGTGTCGATCAGCCCCGACGTGGAACTGAAGATGGGATTCGGGCAGCCCGAGACAGGACGGATGCTGGCCGCCGGACTGCGGCCGACGCTGTCCGCGGACGACGTGCCTGCGGTGGGCGGCGACCTGTTCGCAACAATGCGTACGGCATACGCGGCCCAGCGCGGGCTCGACGGTGGCCTGACGTCGCGGGACCTGCTCGCCTTCACCACCGTCAACGCCGCTGCCTCCGTCGGTCTGCCGACCGGAAGCCTCACCCCTGGCCGGGCCGCCGACATGATCCTCCTGCGGATCGACGACCCGGCCGTGTTCCCCTTCAACAATCCCGTCGGCACGATCGTCACCGCCGCACATCCCGGGCTCGTCGACACCGTTCTCGTTGCCGGGCGGGTGGTGAAACGCGACGGCCAACTTGTCGGCGTCGACCTGTCCACTCTCAGGAACCGTCTGCTGGAGTCCCGTGACCACGTCGCTGCCGCGGCCGGCTTCCCCGTCGACGGAAGCTGGCGCCGGTGACCCATCCCGTCCGGCCCGGCGACGCCCGAAGTCCTGGTACACCGCGGTGAGGCCGCGAGGAGGCGGTCGGGTCGGGGGCGGCTGGGGTTCGACGTCGACGACCGCGTGCGCCAATTCGCGGACGGGGGCTACTGAGTCCAGAGCTGGAATTCGGAGAGTTGGGCGGCCGGCCAGCCGGTGTTTGCGGTGATGGTTGCTCGCCAGTACCGCTGGGTCGACGCGGGGAAGGTCAAGGTCACCATGTTGTTCGCCGTGGGGGTGAAGGTGTACGTCGCGGCAGCCTTCAGCGTTGTGAACGTGGTGCCGTCGAGCGAGCCGAGCAGTGACACGGTTTGGTCCCGCGCTCCCCACGGGGAGGGCAACTGGAGTACGACGCGGCTTGCGGACTGGGCAGAGCCGAGGTCCACCTGGGCCCACTGCGGGAACACGTTGTTCGCGCTCTCCCAGTACGACGACTGGTTTCCGTCGGTCACGTTGGCCGACGCGTAGGTCTGGTTGTGTGAGGACTCACTGGTGGGCTTGCCCGCCGCCAGGTTCGCGGGCGCCGTCGGTCCGCTGGTGAACTGCAGGCTGTTGAGGTTCCAGCCGCCGTTGTCCTGGTACACCGTCAGGGTCTGCACCCCGGCCGGCAGGGCCACCTGCGTGGTGACGGTTGACCAGTTCTGCCAGCCGCCGGTCGACGGCAGGCTGACGTTCCCGCTGAGGTTGGCACCGGAGGAGCTGGCCAGGTGGAATGCATTCGTCACCACCGCCGGTGCCGCGACGCGCATGGCCACGTTGTAGGTACCGGCGGTGGCGACGTTGACCGTGTAATGGAACCACTGACCGGTGCCGGTCCAGCCCAGGTTGTAGCCGCCACCGGTGTCCGAAGTGGACTCGAGATCGATGCCATCGGTCCGATAGGTGTTCGCGGTACCGTTGGTCGAGTCCACGTTATAGGCGATTCCCTGTCCACCGGTGTTGTAGTTCTCCGCCTGCACGGTGCCCGGGATCGCCGCGGGCATTCCGCCGTACGGGCCTTCCGGCGTACCGCCCTGCCAGCTGTTGCCGCTAAGCGACGCGGTGAATCCGCCGGAGTTGTTGAGGTACGGCGTACCGCCGCCGGTCACTGTGTTGCCGGTGATTGTCGCGGATCCCGAGGGAGCGGGGTAGAACGGCGGCGCGATGACGATGCCGTTGCGCCACGGCGAGGTAACAGTGTTGTTCTGCAGCACGGTGTTGGTCGAGGTGGAGAAGCCGATCCCGTCGTACAGCGAGTTGAGGATGGTGTTGTTGCTCGCGGTGACGTGGTCGACCGCCCCGACGTTCTGGCCGTCACCACCGTTGCCGATGTGGAATGCCGGCTGTCCCTGGTTGTACGCGTTCCCACCGGACCGTACGACGACGTTGCCGGTCACGCTCGCCGACAGCAGATCGTTGCCGTTGACACCGAAACGTCCCGCGCCCAGGCCGATGTAGCGGGCGGTGTCGGACACGTAGTTGTTCTCGATCCGATGACCGCTGCCGCCGTACACGCCGACGCCCTTGCCGCCCCAGGGCGCGATCGACGTGTTGTTCGTGACCTCCGCGTTCACCATCGGGGTGTAGTAGACCTTCGTGCCGTCGATGTCGTTGTAGTTGACCGAGTTGATCGCCAGCGCATCGTCGCCGGTGCCGCGGACGAAGTTGTTGGTGACGGTCAGGTTGTTGCCGACGGAGTTGCCCATCGACACGTTGTTGATGTTGGCGCCGTCGGCCCAGATCGTCGTCAGGCGGTTGTCCCGGATCGTGCCGCCGGTGCCGGAGGCCCAGAAGCCGGACAGGGTGTGCTGGGTCCAGATCCCGTCGGCCACCCAGTTCGTCCCGCTGACATCCATCGACCCGCCCGCGCCGTCGACCGTGGCGCGGCTGGTGGCGTTGGAGTCGACGTGCAGGTTCTGGATCGTGGTCGAGGTAAGGCCCCACAACGCGGGCAGCGGCGTACTGTTCGGCAGCGGTACGTCGCGGTAGATCGTGCTGTACCACGCGCCCGCGCCGGCGATCGTGATGCCCTGCGCCCGAAGGCCCTGCGTGCCCTTGACGTAGAAGATTCCGGCCGGGACCCACAAGGTCTTGTTCTGCGTCTGTGCCTGGTCGATGCAGTTCTGGATGGCGGCCCGGCTGTCGACCGAGGCAGGGTCGGCCGCGCCGTTGGTCGGTGTGTTGTCGGCGACCGCACCGCAGTCCGTGATCGAGATCGAGTTCGCCGGCTGGGCGATCGCAGCGGGCGGGCTCTCCACGTCGACGACATCGATGTCGTAGAAAGCGGCCGAGTTGCCGGCGTCCTTGCGCAGCATGAAGGTGCTGCCCGCGGCGATCGGCGTACCAGTGACGAAGGTGTGCGTCTCGTCGAAGAACACCCGCGGGTCGCCGTCTGACGGATTCTGGTTGTTGCCGTTGTAGTTGTTGTTGCCCTCGTACAACCACGTCTGCTTCGAGTTGACGTTGAGTGCCTGGCGCAGGCCGCCGTCGACGTACAGATTCAGCGTGCTGGTCTGCCCGCCACCCGCGCTGCTGTCGGGGATGCTCAGCCGCACGGTGATCGCGCTGATCGCGTGACCGGTCGTGTTTGTCCACTGCACACTCTGCCCGGTGCCCGCGAGATGAGCGTACGCATGGCCGGACGCCTCCAGAGCCGCACTCGAGTACTGCGTCGTCGGCGGCGAGGTCAGCGACACCGCGGCCGCACCGCCGCCGAGCGAACCGGCCTCGGCTTCGTACGACGTGAACGGAACAGTCGCACCGGCGGCGGCGTCCACGCGAGTCTCGTGCGCAGCGGCCGGCATGACCAGCGCGGCCGTGAGAGTGCTAGCGGCCAGGACGCAGCCTGCGAGTCCACGGAACGGGATGGGGCGCATCGTCTTCCTCTCTGACCGCGCAGCGTCGGGAGGGGCGTCCCGAAGGGGCGACTGCATCAGCCGCGATGTCAGGAAGTTGCCAAAGACCGTCGCAAACTTGCAATAACACCGTAGAAGGATGAAAGGCGAATATCATCCGTACGTCAAGGCGACAGGACCCCATCAGCTGACTGAGAGCAGCCAACTCCCGATCTTCGCCAAGGCAACGAGAGCGTCTGTACCATCCCGGCCGAGAAAGTTCGAGGGCCCGTCCTAGCGCTTCCTTGATGTCTATTCCCGGCGTCTTGAGCGTCGTGCCGCTTGGACTGCATTCGCCGGCTCGTTTTCGGCCGCGGCTCCCAGGACAACGGCTCCACGGCCAGTCCGGCGGCGTCCATACTCCGGCACGGCGGACGTTGGGTTGCCCGCGCTGAAAGTCTCCCCGCCTCGCGCGTTGAGCTTCGGTCCGGAAGTCGACCCGCGGGGAGGATGCGCGTGGCGTTCGTCAAGGATCAGTGGACGACTGCCGTGAAGCAGCCGGACGGGACGGTCATTCGGGAGCGGAACGAGAAGCGGTGGGGGCGGGGAAAGCGGTGGCTGGCGGTTTGGCATGACCCGAGCGGAAAGGAGCAGTCGCAGGCGTTCGATACGAAGGTTCGGGCGAGCAAGTACGCCAGTGCGATGGAGACCGACGCGGCTCGTGGGGACTATGTCGATCCGAAGGCCGGACAGGTTCGGTTCGAAGTTATCGCGCAGATCTGGCTCAAGTCGCGATCCGTCGATCCGACGACGCTGATCCGATACGAGACAGCGTTGCGGCTGCATGTCCTGCCGTACTTCGGGAATCGACCGGTCAAGAGCATGAAGCCCTCGGAGATCGCGACCTGGTTGACGGATCTCGAGGATCGGATCGGAGTAGCGACTGCCCGGACAGCGTTCGTCGTTCTGCACGGCACCTTGGAGCTGGCGGTGGACGACGGCACGATCAAGCGGAACCCGGCCAAGGCGAACGTCGTCCACCTGTCGTCTCCGAAGCACCGGAAGATCCTGGCCTGGGGCGATGCCCGGGTTCAGCGTGTCGTCGAGTGCCACCAACCGCAGTTCCGCGCCATCCCGGTCATCGGTGCCGCGGCTGGGCTGCGACAGGGTGAGCTGTTCGGGCTCGCGACCGAGGATCTCGACTTTGAACGGATGATCATCCACGTCCGGCGACAGGTGAAGCGACTCGGCGGGAGCTTCGTCTTCGCATTGCCGAAGAGCGACACTGAACGCGAGGTGCCCATGTCTGAAGGTGCGGCGCTTGTGCTCCTCCAGCACATGGAGACCTACCCGCCACGACCGTATTCGCTGCCGTGGGAGAAGCCGGACGGGGATCCGTTGGAGGCCAAGATCCTGTTCCGCTGGAGAGATGACCGGCACATTCAGGCGCGCAGCTACAACGAACGGGTATGGAAGCCGGCGCTAGTCGCCGCCGGCGTCATCCCGGAGCCGACCCGGACGGACCGTGGCGCACTGCAGTACGTCAGCAGCAGAGACACCGGGATGCATGCTTTGCGCCACTACTACGCCAGCGTCGCCTTGGCGGACGGGGTCAACATCAAGGAGCTGGCCGAGTACTTAGGACACAGCGACCCCGGTTTCACGCTCCGCCTCTACACTCACATGCTGCCGTCGTCGCACGAGCGAGCCCGCAAGGCGATCGACTCGCGGCTCGGTCATATCTTCTCGTCAGCGGCTCACGGAGCAGTCACGGAGCAGGCGGCAAAAGGGGACCTCCAGAACCTGTCCCAATTCGAGGCCGATCCATCCTTCGAAATAGGCCTCTGACCTGCGGGAACACGCTCAGACCAGGCCCGGCGTTCACCCGATTTCGCTCGGCTCGGTCAACTGAAGGCCAACATGTTCCAGTTCTACGCCGAGGACCACCAACGCTTCACCGGCGAACGCGACGTGGCGAAGGTCCGCGAACTCAACCCCCAACTGGAGTCCTTCGCGGACTGGCTCGACAAGCACCGCGACGAACTCAAAGCCTCACAAAACTGACGATTCCACACCTCACCCCGGCGGCCGCCCTCCCCCAGCCGACCGCCGGGCCAGTCGGACGCCGGCATGGCTGACGCTCCACAGGCACGGCTGGACGGACAGCTTCGTGAAACTGCATCAGTACGTCGGGGCCGAGGCGTAGCGGCCCTTTGTTGCCTAGGACTTGCGTACGCGCCGGCTCATCCGCCACTTCTTCAGCTTGGCCTTCAGATAGGCCACGCCAATGCGGATCTTCGTCCAGATGCTCAGCGGCAGTTCCTTGGCCAGTTTCTTCCCCAGCTGCTTGGGCTCGACCTTGTGCGCCGCATCACTGGTCGCTTTGCGGCTGGTCTTTCCCGCCTTCTTGACGGACTCCGTCGGGTTGGGGCTCATCGTTGCTCCTTCGGGTCGGTTCACACGCCACACGGGCGCGTGTTCCCCGCTCACACGATCCCTCCGGTGCCCGGCAGCGGCGCAACGCATTCCCGTCAGGCGGCAAGCGGCTTCAAACCGCGGTGGGGGCGGGGAAGGCGGTGGCGCGGGGTTTGGCATGACCCGAGTGGGAAGGATCCGACCACGCTGATCCGGTACGAGACAGCGCTGCGGCTGTATGTGCTGCCGTACTTCGGGAGCCGACCGGTCAAGAGCATCAAGCCCTCGGAGATCGCGACATGGTTGACGGATCTCGAGGAGCGGATCACCGCGAAGAGCTCAAAGCCTCACAAACTGACGATTCCGCCGCCCCACCCCGGCGGCCGACCATCCCAAGCCGACCGCCGGGCACCTCAGCACATTATGGGTTGGTCAGCCCATTATTGAGCTACGCTGGTGCCATGACCGACGCCGAGACTCGTTTGACCCGGAAGGGCCGTGCCACCCGCGACCGGATCGTCGAAAGTGCCGCTGCGGTGGCGCTCGAGCGCGGGGTCCAGGGGATGACGAACGAGGAGGTGCGCCGTGCCGCTGGTGTCAGCGGATCGCAGCTCATGCACTACTTCCCCGACAAGGAATCGCTCTTGTCGGCCGTCATCGACTGGCGGGCCCAGGCGGTTATGAACTTCACCCAGATGGCGGCCAAGGAAGGTCTGGACACCTTCGAAGGACTGCAGTCCTGGGTCGATGCCTACCTCGATCACGAGGAGGCGTGCGTGTCAGGCTGCAGCTTCGGTTCGCTCGCAGCCGAGCTGGTCAAGAGCGAGACAGGGCTCCGGGGGAAGGTGGCCGACGGGTTCGACCAGTGGGAGGAGCTGTTCCGCGCGGGCCTGCAGGCTATGCGGGATCGCGGCGAACTGAAGCGCAGCGCCGATCCCCGAGCCCTGACCAATGCCCTGATGTCCAGCTTTCAAGGGGGGATGCTGCTCTCCCAGGCATCGGGCGATTCCACCGCGCTCCGCGATGCCCTCACCGCCGCGATGAACTACCTGTCGACCTTCCGCTCCGCCCGATCGCGGGCATGAACGAAAGTCACTCGCCGGTCGCTGAAAGCTTGCCGTCGCGATAGGCCACCAGCCGCCCCTGCGCCTGCGGGTAAGGCGTCGCCTTGGGCGGAGTTTCGCCGTCGCGGAGCCGGATCGCGACTTCCACGCCCGCGTCGATTGCTGCCCGGTACGGCAGCGATCCGGTACTCACGCGCCGTACGCCGAGGTCGGCGAGTTCGCGTACCGTCATGCCAGGGACCGGTAAGACATTGACCGGCACGGTCAGCGTCGCCGTCAGAGTCCGGATTTCGTCGGGCCGGCTGATACCAGGGACGAAGATCCCGTCGGCGCCGGCCCCGACGTAGGCCCGCGCCCGGATCAACGCCTCGTCCAGGTTCGCCGATTGGCCGAGCCAATAGTTGTCCACCCGCGCGTTCACGAACAGGTCGGGCGAGGCCGCCTTGATCGCCGCCACCTTGGCGGCGTGCCGGTCGGGGGCGACGAGTCGTTGATCGGTGCTGTCCTCGATGTTGACACCGGCCACGCCGAGCTCGGCGAGGTACGACGCGACCTCGTCGGGATCATCGGAGTAGCCGTCCTCGACGTCCGCGGTCACCGGCACTGGCAACCGCAGCAGTCGAGCCGCTAGCGCTGCCGTCGCCTCTCGCGTGGAGCGGCCACCGTCCGGAGAGCCCCCGGCCGCCGCGACTCCGAAGCTGGTCGTGCCGACCGCGGGAAAGCCCGCGACCACGAACCCCAGTGCGGAGCCGACATCCCATGCGTTCGGCAATACCAACGGCGCCGGGCCCTCGTGGTGCGCGCGGAAGGCTCGCGCCGCGTCGCGGGGGTTCACGCCTCGTCCGGTACGTCGTACGTCTCGAGTACGCGCGATTCCAGCAGGGGCACGATCCGGCCGAGCACCAGGTCGGCGAAGTGCGGCGTCTCGCGATGGGCGGCCAGCGCGGCGGCGTCGCGGTACCGCTCGAGCAGAACGATTCGTCGCGGGTCATCCAGGCCGGCGAAGGCCTCGAACGAGACGTTGCCCGCCTCGCCCCGACTCGCCGTCGCCAACTCCCCCAGCAGCCGATTGACCTCGTCCTCCTTGCCGGGGCTGATCACGTAGCGAGCGATGAGCTGGATCTCGGACATCAATAGTCCTCTCGTATCAAAATGGGCTGCACAGCCCACGCTACCCGGTTCGCCAGGCCTCATCCGGAGCATTGCCGTATGTGCAAGCGTACGGTTGCAGGATGGGGGTGATCGTGGCAGGATCGGAGGTATGAATCCTGCGACGGTCGCTCGTGATGGCGGGCTTGATCGGGTTGAGCGGAGTACGGCGATCGACGCGTCGGCCGAAGAGGTGTGGGAACTGGTGTGCCGCCCGGGGTGGTGGATCAACGACGGGGAGATCGAGCCGGATTCCTTGCCGGCGGCAACGAGTGGGGTGCAGATCGTCGAGCACCCACAGCAAGGCAGGTTCGAGGTCCACACACTCCGCGTCGACCGTCCCCGCTACCTGTCGTATCGCTGGGTCGGTGGACAGTACGCCGCCGACACGGTCGTCGAATTCTTCGTCGAGGAGCGGCCGGGCGGTGTGACACTGCGCGTCGTCGAAAGTGGCTTCGAGGCCCTGGCGATGTCCGCTGAGGCCAAGGAGCGGCTGCTCGAGGAGCATCAATTCGGGTGGGAGCTCGAACTACTGGCCGCCCGCAAGTTCACGGTCGCGACGTGACCACCGAGACGCCCATCGGCCCGATCCTCTCAGCGCTTGCCGATGACACGAGATGGCAGATCTTGACCTCGCTCGGTGAACAACCAGCCTCGGCCTCTGCACTGGCTCGCGTGTTCCCGGTCAGCCGGCAAGCGATCACCAAACATCTGGACGTACTGAAGGCGGCAGGGCTGGTGGAGTCCAGAACTGAAGGCCGCGAACTGGTGTTCCATGCTCTCGGGGGGCAACTCAGCCGCCTGGCCGAGGAACTGGAACGAGTGGGACGGCTCTGGGATCAACGCCTGGACCGTATCCGCCGCCAGGCCGAGCGGAGTTCTTCGCCCTCCCGTCGCTAGGCGTTATCAGCAAACCTATTGCAACTCTGAGGGTGCACACTCATGCCATGATGTGCAACCGCAGGGTTGCACTAAAGATGAAAGGGAAAGCCGTTATGAGCACGGCCACAAATCTCAGCCCGACCACGACATTCACCAGCAGACAGCGAGTGATTCTGCTGGTGTTGCTGGGCGCCGGGTTCTTGGTGTCGGTCGACTTCTCCATCTTCAATGTCGCTCTTCCAGAGACCGGTGCCGGGATCGGCATGCAACTGAAGGACTGGCCGTGGATCGCGTCGGCTTACGCGCTCCCTTCGGCGGGGCTGGCACTCTTGTTCGGAAGGCTGGCGGACCGCGTCGGGCGCAGACGTTTGTTCATGGCAAGCATGCTGTTGCTGGCCGCAGCGTCACTGCTCGGTGGACTGGCAGCCGACCCGGCGACAGTCCTCGCTGCGCGTGCCTTGCAGGGAACGGCTACAGCGATGGCCCTCCCCACCGCACTTGCGCTACTCACCACGACCTTTGCAGAAGGGAGGCTGCGCGAGCGCGCACTCGGACTCAACGGCGCTCTGCTCTCCGGCGGTTTCACGCTGGGCGCCTTGGTTGGTGGCACCTTCGTCAGTCTGCTCAGCTGGCGCGCAGCGTTCCTGCTCAACGTGCCGGTCGCCATCGCCATCTTGGCGTGCACGCCACTGGTGATCGAGGACAGCCGGCCGCCGGTCAGGCCGGCCCTCGACGTCGCCGGCGCAGCGACGGTCAGCGTGGGCCTGGTCGGAGTCGTGTACGCCGTAGTCGAGAAGAGCGTCGTCGCCGCGATCGCAGGCGCCGCGCTGTTGGTCGCGTTCTGGCTGGTGGAGCGCCGCTCGCCCGCACCGCTCGCGCCGATCAGTGTCCTGTCCCGCCGCACGGTGACCTGGGCGAACGTAGCCGGATTCACCGTGTTCACCATGGAGACGGGGATGATCTTCCTGATGACGCTGTACTTGCAGCGCATCCTGGGGCTCAGCCCCTTCATCACCGGACTCGTCTTCGGCATTCCCGGTCTGGCGGCCGTCGCCGCCGGCGTCATCGCCGGACGTCTGCTCGGCAGATTCGGTCCCGCGAGAATTCTGCCTGTCGCCATGTGTGTGCAAGGGACTGCCATCATCCCGCTGGTCTTCCTCGGCCAAAGCCGCGCAACTATTGCCGTTGTCGTGCCGACATTGCTGATCGGATTCTTCGGGCACGTCTGCAGCATCGTCGGCTACACCGTCACCGGCACCTCTGGACTCACCAACGACGACCAGGGCCTGGCCACCGGGCTCGCGACCATGACCCAACAAGTCGCCATCGCCGTCGGCATCCCGATCCTCAGCACCGTTGCCGCAACCCAGAGCGTCGAGCTGACCGGCATCCACGTCGCCTTGACCGTCGACGTCGCGGTCACCTTGGTCAGTTCGATGCTCGTCATGCTCGGGCTGCGTGCCCGCAAGGACCAGGACCTCTAGAACTCGCCTCTAGCGTTCCGGAAGGGACTGTGGCAGGCCGAATGCTCCGAAGACGGTGTTCTCGAAGCGGGTCATTGCGCGGATACGGTCGTTGACGATCAGCAGGACGAACAGACTCGCTCCGCGGCGCGTTCCGTCGGGGCCGCGGACGTAGGCGCCGAAGGCAGGCTGGCCGTTGGCTCGCGTAGGGACAAGGCTGTACTGGCGGCCACTGCCGAACAGCAACTCCATGAACTGGGCGGCGCGCTCCCGTCCCTCGTACTCGAGCGGCATCGGCGGCATCGACACGAAAATGTCGTCGGTGAACAGTTCGACGAGTGCCTCGAGGTCGGACGACTCGTAGGCCCGGACGAACCGGGCCACGATGGCGTCCTCCTCGGGCGACCCGGCAGCGGGCTGTACGTCGGTCTGTCCCCACAGGGCCCGTTGCCGTTCCAGATTCGAACGCGCCCGCTTGAGCGCGCTGTTGACCGAGGCCACTGTGCTGTCGAGCATCTCCGCGACCTCGCCCGCACGGAATCCCAGGACGTCGCGGAGAATCACGACCGCGAGCTGCCGCGGAGGCAGGACCTGCAGCGCAGCCACGAACGCCAACGAGATCGACTCGCGCTGCTCGTACCGCGCCTCGGGGCCGACCGGCAGCCCGAGCGCACCCTCCGCGAAAACATCCGGGATCGGCCCGAGCCAAACCGCCTCGCCGAGCCGGGTCGGCTCGGGCGGCTCGACACCGGGAATGTCCCACGCCTTCGCCGGCCGCCGGCGAGCGGCTCGCAGCGCATTGAGGCACTGGTTGGTCGCGATCCGGTACAGCCAGGTGCGGATCGACGCCCGCTCACCAAAGCCGGCGAGACCGCGCCAGGCCGCCACCAGCGTCTCCTGTACGGCGTCTTCGGCGTCCGGCATCGAACCCAGCATGCGGTAGCAATGCACAGCGAGCTCGCGACGATGAGGTTCGGTCAGCGCACGGAACGCCTCGGCGTCACCGGCCCGCGCCCTCGAGATCAGGTCTTCCGTCACCACATCCACCTTTCCGGCAGCGCGCAGCCGTCACGCGCCCATCGTCGTACAGACACCGCGAACGACGAGAACTGAGCGCCCACACCGGCCACCGTCCCGCCAGGCCGGGAACGATGCCCTGCGCAACTAGTCTGCCCGGCTCGGGAGGGTGACGACATACTTGCCCTCGCCGCGTCCGTCGGCGAGGGCTTGCTGGGCTCCGGCGACCTGCTGGAGACCCTCAAGGGGCGTGACCTCCACCGGCAGTTCGCCGCGCGCGACGGCATCGAGCGCTTCGGATTGCGCCTCGGCGATGAGCCACGGCGCCCTGGCCGCGAGGCCGCGCATGCTGAATGCGCCGACCATCGCATTCGTCGCGAAGAGCCGGCCCGTGGGGATCGCGTCGAGCGCCGCACCGCTGGCGTTGCCGTACAGCATGATCCGTCCCGTCGGCGCCACCAGTTCCAGATCTTTGTCGATCCACTTGGTCCCCTGCGAGTCCAGGATGAGGTCCACGCCGCGTCCGTCAGTACGCCGCAGTACAGCGGCGGACAACCCGTCGTCGCGCACCAGCACGGCGTCGTACCCTGCCCGTTCGGCGCCCGCGGAACGGCTGCTGTGGCCGACCGTTCCCAGGATGAGCCCTGCCTCCTGGCGGCGCGCCACCCGAGCCAGTGCTTGCCCCAGGCCACCACCCGCCGAGTGAACCAGCACCGACCCTCCCGGCCGCAAGGACCGGAGGAGAAGCACGGCTGTCGTCAAGGTGCCTGGGACTGCCGCCGCCGTTTCGAACGTTAGCCCGGCCGGAATCGGCGACACCAGACCCGCCGGCACCTTCACGACCTCGGCCAATCCGCCGGCCGTCGTGAACGCAACCACCGGCATGCCGACCGCGAGTCCGTCCACCCCGGGCCCCAGGGCGCGGATGGTGCCAGCCGCCTCCAGGCCGGGAACGAACGGCCAGCCCGTCGCGTAGCCAGGGTCGCCCCGGCGCGCCATCACGTCGATGAAGTTCACACCCGCGGCCCGGACGTCGATCGTCACCTCACCCGGCCCCGCCACCGGCACCTCGACGTCCCCGACTCTGGTCGCACTGCCGTCGGCGGCCGGCTGATCGAAGATCACTGCATGCATGTCCCCTCCTAGTTGTTCGACGTACGACGAACATCGTATAACTAGGCCACTGGAACTGCGCAAGGGCCGCCGCCGGATGCCTCAGAAGGGCAGGCGTCCCTGTGTGGCGACCGGTTCTACGAGGTCGTACGCCGGTCAGGTGCCGGCGAGCTGTCGCTCGTAGGTCTCCAGCACCGAGTCCAGCAGGCCGGGGAACCGGGCATTCAGATCGTCCAGCCGAAGCGTCGTCCACCGGCGGTTGCCTTCGTCGCGCTGACGGATCACCCCGGCCTCCCGCAGGACGCGGAAGTGATGCGTCAGCGTCGACGGCGCGACGTCGACCGGGAACGTGCCGCACGGCCGCTCGACATCGGACCGAAGCGTGCGAACGATCGTCATCCGCGTCGGGTCCGCCAACGCGTGCAGCAGGTCGAGAAGATCCAGCTCGACGAGGTCCGGGTGAGTGAGCACGCGACGGTGCGAACGCGGCATGAGGTACCTCCCCTTTCGGCACCAGCTTATACGACGTACGTCGTACTTCGGAGGAGGCAGGATCGCGCGTCAGGGTCTGGCGAGGCATGCTTCGTGAGGACAGGAGGAAGGACTAGCCATGAGCCTCGAGGTGACCATCGTGCAGGCATGCCTGCGTTCGGGACGCGGTGGAAGCCGGACCGCGGTGATCGAGGACGGTGACCTGAGCGACGCCGCGCGGCGCGGGGTACCTGCGGCAGTCGGAGCATCCCATGCGGTCTTCATCTCCGCGCAGGATCCGTCGGCGGTCAGGTTGCGGTTCTTCACCTCTACCGGTGAGCTCCCCGCCTGTGGCCACGGCACGGTCGCCGCGCTCGCCGTACTGGCCCAGCGCAGCGGCGACGACCGGTACGACGGAGTACTGCATTCGACGGCGCGATCGTTGCCAGGTCACGCCATCGGCAACGAGGGCGACTACAGCGCGGCGTTCGAGCCCGGCCCGGTCGACCTGCGCGCCGCGACTAGGGAGGAAGCGGATCCAATTCTGTCGGCGTTACGAGTCAGCGCCGAGGTCGCCGGATGCCACGTCGCCTCCGTGGGACGACCGCGTCTGCTGGTCGAGCTCGCCGACCAGCAGACGCTCGCGAACCTGGCACCTGACATGCCTGCGCTGCGTGCGGCTACCGATCGGCTCGATCTGCTCGGCTGCTACGCCTACGTGACGCCGTCGGCTGACGGCCACACGGTCGCCCGCATGTTCGCTCCGTCCATCGGCGTTCCAGAAGACATCGCCAACGCCAACAGCACAGCGTGTGCGGCCGTGTATCTGTCGACTCGAGGGCACGCAAGGCTCCAGGTCGACATGGGCGATTCATTGGGACATCCCGCGACCATGACAGCCACAGTCACAGGATCGCCCGGCGCACCGGTCGTCGAAGTCGGAGGCGCCGCGACGATCTCCGGCCGGTGCCGCCTTGACTGACCGGCGTGCGCGTGACGTGGTCGACGCGCTCAGTCTACGATGATTCCGCCGGTGAGGTTGGCAACGGTTCCGGTCATCGCCGCCGCACGGTCCGAGGCCACGAACGCGGCCACCTCGGCGAACTCGGCCAGCGTTGTCGCGCGCTTCCGATGGGGCATCTCGGCGATCGCGGCCCTGAACGCTTCCTGCGTGATCCCACGGGCCTTGGCATGCAGGCCGAAGACCACGTCGATCGTTGCCGTCTCCTCCATACCCGTAGTACGCAGGCACACCGCGCGTACGCCGTACTGCGCGTACTCCGCCGAGAGCGCGCGGTTGAGTCCCTCCAGCGCCGCCCAGGCCGGGCTCATGCCGCCGAGCAGCGACCCACCCGCACGAGCCGGCTCCGGCGTGTGCATCAGGATCACCCCGGACCGTTGCTCGACCATCCGACGGGCGGCCGCCCTCGCGGTGACGAAGTGCGCCCTTGTATAGGTAGTGATCGGCAACATGAAGCTCTCGATCGCAAGGTCCGTCAGCGGGATGCCCTGCATACCCTGCTGCGGAATCCCGATCGCGTTGTAGGAGATGTCGATCGAGCCGGCAGTCTCGACGACGGCATCGAGATGGCGCTGCACCATCGCGTCGTCGAGCGCGTCGACCTGCGCCGTCTCCACCAGTCCACCGGCGCCGGAGATGTCCTTGCCGACGGCATCGACAGCGGCCTGGTCCCGTCCGGTCAGGAAGACACGCGCTCCCTCACGAGCGAAAGCACGAGCCACCGCACCACCAGTGGCGCCCGCCCCGTAGACGACCGCGTTCTTGCCTTCCAGCAACATCAATTTGCTCCGATCGCGTTCTGTGCCTGCGCGCGAATTGCACCGGCGAGGGACGCGTTCTCCCGCTCGAGCGCCTTCACCGCGCCGCTGCGCCAGCTCTCGGTCAACGCCCGCGCCATCGGATCCGGGAAGATGTCCTCCTCGTCCTTCTCCACTCCGTCGAGAATGCTCTCCGCGACGGACTCCGGCGACGCCTTGGGAACGTCAACCCCCGCGCTCATGTCGGTGTCGACGATGCCGGTCAGCACGGCATGGACACTCACGCCGCGATCCGCGAGCAGCGCCCGCAGCGATTGAGTCAACGAGAAGGCCGCCGCCTTCGAGATTCCATAGGCTGGAATGACCGGGAACGGTGCGAGGGCGTTGACCGAGAGATTGTTGACGATCGCGCCACCCGAACGAACCAACTGCGGCAGGAAGGCCTCGACCATCCTGTGCGTCCCGAACAGGTTGACGGCAAGATGCCAATCGATTACAGCGCGATCGCTGAGATCGTCGTACGCCGCTACTCCGGCGTTGTTGATCAGGACGTCGAGGGAGTCGATCTGTTCGGCCGCCAGCTCGACCTGAGCTGCGTCGGTCACGTCGAGAGTCAGCGGCGTCACGCGCTGATCCGCGTGGGTCCAGCCGGTCCGCGTGCCGGCGTACACCCGCTTCGCACCTCGCTTCAGGACCTCCTCGACCAACGCTTGGCCGATGCCGCGGTTGGCACCGGTCACCAGAATTGTCTTGTCCGCAATGAACACCATGCTGTCGATTTCCATTCTTCTGAGGGAGAGATGACCCGCCGACCGGTCATGACGTGACCGACGGTCGGCGGCGAGGTGGGCGAGGTGGTCGAGATCAGCGCGCGAGAGCCGGCGCGTGCCCGAATGCCGGTACCAGGGACGGATCGACGAAGACGGTGATGCGGGAGACTCTGGCCCCGATCAACGTCAGGACCTGAACTCCGTACGCCTCGTAGCGGCCGTCGTGGGTGCGCTGATAGATCACGAAGGCGGGCTGCCCGTTGGCGGCCGTCGGCACGATTCGCCATTGCTGCCGGTGCAGCAGAACATGATCGGCCAGGAAACCGACGACTGCTCGCCTGCCGGTGAACCAGGTAGGGACGGGCGGCATTTCCAGCTCGACATCCGCCCGTAGGAGGTTCACGAGCGCGTCGGCATCGGCGCGGTCGAACGCGTCCACGTACCGCGCGAGGAGCTCGCGCCGCGATTCCTCCGCCGGCTCGGCCAGGTCGTCCTGGACGGGCCCCGCCGTTGCCAGCTGCGCCCGGGCGCGACGCAGCGCGCTGTCGACAGCGGCGGTCGTCGTCCCGAGCATCTCCGCGACCTCGGCCGATCGGAACGACAGCACGTCGCGCAGCGTCAGCACAGCTCGCTGCCGGGCGGGCAGGAGTTGAAGCGCGGCGACGAACGCGAGCCGGACGCTACTCTTCCCCTCCACGATCGCCGCTGGGTCTTCACCACCGAACAGCGCGTCGGGCGCGGGCTGGAGCCACGGAACCGAGGGGTCGCCCGGCGCGAGCTCGACCCTGTGATCGTCCGACGGCGCACCCAGACCCGACGGCAGCGGACGTCGTGAGCGTGTCTCGAGGGCGGTCAGACAAGCCATGGTGGCGATCTTGTACAGCCATCGCCGTACCGAAGAACGCCCCTCGAACCGGTCGAACCCGCGCCACGCCCGCAGATAGGTTTCCTGCACCAGGTCCTCGGCGTCATGGATCGAGCCGAGAATCCGGTAGCAATGCGCGAGCAGTTCTCGTCTGAAGGGCTCAACCGCGGCGGCGAAGCCCCCGTCCGGTGGCATTCCGGTGTCTGCCTGGGTCGCTGTGAGACTCACTGTGGATGTCCTCCGGTCTGGCGTCGCGCGGATCACGCTGATCAGGTTCGGTCGAAGGTCATGACCCCCGCTGAGCTCGAAAACCGTCGTTGCGTGGGAGTGACCCCGGTCACAGCGCGGCTCCCCCGACCACCGCGCGGACGGAAGAAGACGTCTGCGGCAGACGTTGTAGCGATCAGGACGGACGGCTGCAGACGGCAGGAGTCGGGATCATGGAAGTTCGCCAGCTCGAGTTCTTTGTCGCTGTCGCGGAGGAGTTGCACTTCGGCCGCGCCGCGGAACGGCTACACATCGGGCAGCCGGCAGTCAGCCAGCAGGTCGCGCGCCTGGAGCGTGAGCTCGGTGTCCAGCTCTTCGATCGCACGACCCGCCGGGTCAAGCTGACGGCGGCCGGCGGACGGCTGTTGCCGGAGGCACAAGCCACGCTGGCAGCCTTCGGGCGGCTGCGGTCCGCGGTTGCCGAGCCCGTCGCGGAAATCACCGGTCCGCTCAGGCTCGGGACGAGCCAGGGGTTGGGAGATCGCCTCGACCGCGTCCTCGACTCGATCGCGACGCTGGCACCACAGGTCGATGTCCGGCTCGTCAGCCTGCCGTCCGCGGATCGTCTCGACGCACTGCGGCGCGGTGAGCTCGATGCCGCCTTCGTTCGGCCCGCGGCGCACGTCCCCGGCCTGGACACTGTTGCGGTCTGGAACGAGACCCTCGTGGCCGCGCTGCCGGCCACCCACGTGGCCGCGGCGCGCTCGCTCGTAACCCTCACCGATCTGGCGAGTACGCCGCTCAGACTGAGCCCGCGGGCGGCGAATCCTGGGCTCTACGACTTCGTCACCGGCCTTCTTCAGCAATCCGGCGTCGAACCGCCAGGAGGTCCGGCAATCGGATCGGTGTACGACGCACTCGCCGAGATCGGTGCCGGACCACCTGCCTGGACCGTCCTGTACTCCTCGGCGGCCGAGCGGTTGCGCGTCAACCGGATCGCCTTCCGGCGATTGGACGTCCCGGCCTTGCAGACCCTGATCGCGACCGCTCCCGGCCCGCCGGCTCCCACGGTCCGGCTCCTGCTGGACAGCTGCCTTGCCGCCGCCTGACTGCCCGCTGCAGGCTCCCAGACGGCTCGGTCCGAGCTTCGTCAACGATGGTGATTCATGCCGATCGGTGATGAGTGCACATGGCGGAGTCGCCTTGTTGGCGGCGTACTCACGGCCTGAGATGGACCCATGAAAGCACTCGTGAACACGCCCACAGGCCTCGTCGTCCAGACCGTCGCCGACCCGGTGCCGGCGCCCGACCAGGCGCTGATCGCCGTACGATCGTTCTCCGTCAACCGCGGCGAACTCGACCTGCTCGCGGCCCGCACCGAGGACTGGCGGCCGGGACAAGACATTGCCGGGGTGGTGGTGGAACCGGCCGCGGACGGATCCGGACCAGCGGCAGGAGCGAGGGTCGTCGCCCTCGCCGAGACCAGTGGCTGGGCCGAACTCGCCGCGGTATCCACGGCCCGCTTGGCCGAGCTGCCCGACACCGTGGACATCGAGCACGCCGCCGCGCTGCCGTTGGCCGGTCGGGCCGCGTTGAACACCTTGCGCATCGGTGGCAACTTGGTGGGCAAGAAGGTTCTTGTCACCGGCGCAACCGGTGGCGTCGGTCAGCTCCAGGTCCAGCTCGCAGTCCTCGCCGGCGGCGAGGTCACCGCGGTCGGCCGTGGCGAAGCCGCGGAGCTTCTGGTCAAATACGGCGCAAGCTCTGTCGTACCGGCTGTCTCGCAGGCCAACGGTCTGTTCGATCTGATCACGGAGTCGATCGGCGGTGAGTTCCTCGAAGCGGCCGTCACAAAGGTCGCACCGGGTGGCACGGTGGTGGTCTTCGGCGCGAGCAGTCGCGGCAAGGCGTCCATCAACCTCTACGATTTCATCGGTCACGAGGGCGCACGCCTGGTCAGCTACCTTTCGTACGCGGACCCCTCTCCGGTCAACGCCGACCTACGAACACTTGCCGACCTTGTCGCCGCAGGATCCCTCCAGCCAGCCGTAGGGTTCCAGGCCGGGTGGGACCAGATAGACCGAGCCCTCGACGGGCTCCGCAACCGCACGTTCCACGGCAAAGCAGTGCTCACGATCCCCTGAAAGCCCAGCTCAGCAGGAATGGAGTTTGCATGGTGAGCGTCAGTGTCGAAAAGCCCGAGGAGACCGAGCGACGCCTCCGCCGGGTCCTCGCGGCGGCGGAGTTCGTCGTACATCCGGGAGCCTGGTACTTCGAGGAATCGCCGCTGACAGCTCCTCCGCAGCTGACCGGACGCGAGCTCGCCGTCGTACGGGACGAGGAGGTCTGGAGCGCTCTCGTGCCATGGTCGGGAGCCGCCCGCGAGGCAGAGGTCTTCGGGGTGTTCTCGTTCCACTTTTCGGCGGACCTCGACAACAGCGGGTTCGTCGGATGGCTTGCCACCGCACTCAAACGCGAACTGGGGACGGGAGTGTTCGTCGTCTGCGGCAGCAACAGCAGGCGTGGAGGGATCTTCGACTATTGGGGCTGCCCGACAGACCTGCTCCCCAAGGCCGCGCAGGTCGTGGAGGCGCTCCGCCCCAACACGCCGCCGCGCTGAGCAGCCCCATGCAGCGCGATCATCGGAATCGGCCGGCCGGCGGGAGCGCCGATACTCATGAGGTGGATGTTCTGAGCGACGCGATTGTTGCCGTGCGGACTGGCCGGCCGCACTCGATTCGGCACGAGTTGTTCGCGCCGTGGGGGATGCATTTCCCATCAGGCGAGGGCGCAGGCTTCCACGTCGTACTTCGGGGCTCGTGTTGGCTGATCCCGGCAGAGGGGCCACCGATCGCGCTGAAGGCCGGCGATGTGGCACTCGTCGGCGGCGAGCTCGCCCATGGGATCGCCGATAGCCCGACGTCACGTCTGGTGGAATTCCAGCTCGGCGACAGCGATACGCCGTACCGCGAGATCCGGCACGAAGGTTCCGGTCCAAGCACGGTGATCTTGTGCGGCGCGTATCTGCTGGACCGGACACGGATCCACCCTGTGCTGTCCGAGCTGCCGCCCGTCGTCCACCTGCCGGCGTACTCCGGAAGGCATCCGTCGGTCCACGCAGTCGTCGAGTTACTGGCTGATGAGCTGGATCGACCGCAACCTGGCATGGACGCCATCGTGCCGTCGTTGCTCGACACGCTGCTGCTCTACATTGTGCGGGCCTGGCTGGACGAGAGATCGCACGACGAGAGCACGGCAGGGTGGATCGCAGCACTGAGCGATCCGGCGATCACCTCGGCGTTGTCCGCCATCCATCACGACGTGACCCATCCATGGACGGTCGAAGAACTTGGGCAGAGAGCGGGTCTGTCGCGGGCGGCGTTCGCCCGGCGGTTCACGACGTTGATCGGGCAACCGCCGCTCGCGTACCTGACCTGGTGGCGGATGATCACGGCCGCCCGGCTGCTGCGGGAGTCCGATGTCCCTTTGCGCGTCGTGGCAAGACAGGCTGGATACAGCTCCGAGATCGCCTTCGCCGCCGCGTTCAAGCGAGAGCACGGCGTCAGCCCCGGCCGATACCGGCGTCCCTCGTCCAAGGATGTTGCCGCGGGCCACCAAAGTTCAGATCCGGCGGAAGACGATCGCTTCGTTGTCGCGGACGATCGAGCATGGAGTCTCTTGATCGAACGCTCCTAGCCTGAAGGAGCGCCGCCCGGTTCGCGTCGTACCGGGCCACACGATCAAAGGGAGTCAGGCATGACGAAGGCAGTGCGCTTCGACGAGCTCGGTGGGCCGGAGGTGCTCCGGCTGGAAGAGCTGAAGCTCGAGGAGCCCGCCCACGGCGAGGTCCGGATCCGCGTCGACGCGATCGGCCTGAATCGGGCCGAATCCAATTTCCGTTCGGGCACCTACGTCTATCCGCCCAACCTGCCGGGCTCGGGGCTCGGCTACGAGGCCGCCGGAGTGGTCGATGCGGTCGGCGACGGGGTCGACGAGTTCGCGGTCGGCGACGCGGTCAGCGCCGCGCCGACGTTCCTGATGACCGACTACGGCACGTACGGCGATGCGGTCATTCTGCCCGCCCACGCCCTGGTGCACCGTCCGGCCGAGGTCGATGCGGTGACCGGAGCCGCCATGTGGATGGCCTACACGACCGCGTACGGGCTGCTGGTCGAATTCGGCCGAGTCAATCCGGGCGACACCGTACTCATCAATGCGGCATCGAGCAGCGTCGGCCTCGCCTCGATCCAGGTCGCCAACCACCTCGGCGCCATCCCGATCGCCACCACTCGCACTCACGCCAAGAAGCAACGGCTGCTGGACGCCGGCGCGGCCCATGTCATCGCCACCGAGGAGGAGGACCTCGTCGCGGAAGTTCATGGCCTGACGGGTGGCCGGGGTGTGGAGTTGGCCATCGACGCCATCATGGGCCCGGCGGTCACGACTCTCATCCAAACGGTCGCGCCGGACGGAAGCCTGTTGTTCTACGGCTGGCTGGATCCGACGCCGGCGCCGATGCCCATCGCCGCTGACTTCCGTGGCCGCAATATTCGGACCTACGCGTTCACCGAGGTCACGATCGAAGATCCAGCCCGGCTCCGCCGCGCCAAGCACTTCGTCAATGCCGGTGTGCGAGCGGGCACGCTCCGGCCCGTGATCGACCGCACCTTCGACCTGACCGACGTCGTCGCGGCTCATCGCCACCTGGAGTCCAACGCCCAGTTCGGCAAGATCGTCCTCACGGTCGAGCACTAGGCGTGCGACCGATGCATGAGGACGTCGTCGCTCCGGCTGGACTGAGAGTCACGATCCTCGGGGCCAACGGTCCCACCGGCCGACTGCTCACCGAACAGGCACTGGCGGCGAAGTGTGACGTCGTCGCCTTGACCAGGCGCCCGAAAGAGTTTCCGATCGCGCATCCGAACCTGGTGGTTGCCGGAGGCGACGTCCGCGATCCGACGGCCGTCGACACCGTCGTCGATGGCAGCGACGCTGTGCTGTCGGTGCTCGGGACACCGTTCACCAAGGGCAAAGTCGAGGTCTACTCAGAGGGCGGCCGGAACACCCTCGATGCGATGAAGCGGTTCGGTACGACGCGACTCGTCGTCGTCACCTCCGGCGCCGTCACGGATCGGCCTGAACCGACCGGCGGATTTCTGTTCAACCGAGTGCTTCAGCCCTATGTCACGCGGGTCATCGGCAAAACGGTTTACGACGACATGCGCCGGCTGGAGGACCTCGTGGCAGCCAGCGATGTCGACTGGACCGTGTTGCGCCCTTCAGGGCTCTTCGAACTGCCGCGGGTGACGGACTACTCCCTCACCGAAGAGCACGGACCGGGACGGTTCACCTCGCGCCGGGATCTGGCAGCCGCCATGCTGCAGCAAGTCTCGGACGACCGGTTCGTGCGGAAGGTGGCCCACGTGATCACCACAGCAGACAACCCGAACATGCTGTCGCTGATCTGGCGCGAGGCCCGGAAGAAGTAGCACCTGGCCGCCGTCGACGTAAGGCCGGCGGGCTGATCGTCGGTAAGATCATACGTATGGCAAGGGACTCGATTCCGGCATCCGGGCTGATTCCGCGACGTCTGCCCGCGGGTCGGCTCGGGGTTTCGGTCGTCGCCGAGCTGGTGGACCTGATTGTGACGGGCCGGTTGCAGGAGGGCGACCTGCTGCCTCCGGAAGCGCCACTGAGCGAGCATTTCGGTGTGAGCCGGACGGTGTTGCGTGAGTCGGTGAAACGGCTCGAGGAGAAAGGGCTGGTCACCGTCTCGCAGGGTCGCGGCACCCAGGTGCGAGCACCGGGGTACTGGAACATGCTGGACCCGGTGGTGCTGTCGGCACTGATCGACAACGACGAGAGCCTGGGTGTCCTCGACGAGTTGACCGTGGTGCGTGCGAGTCTCGAGTCAGCGATGGCCGGAGCGGTCGCCGGAGCCCACAACGCCGACGAGCTCCGCCGGCTGGAGAACGCGTTGACGGCGATGCGGGAGAGTGAATCCGAGACGGACTCGTTCCGGCAGGCCGACGTGATCTTCCACTATGCCGTCATGGAGATCTCCGGCAACCAGCTCGCCGAGAACATCGCCAAACACCTCTACAAACGAGCCGTCGAGTCCAGCCGGTACCAGGGCATCGACCCGCCGGACGCCGTGGCGCTCACTCTCAAGGAGCACGAGGCGATCGTCAAGGCGATCGCGCGCAACGACCGCGCCGGCGCCGAGAAGGCGATGCACAATCACATCCACGGTTCGTGGGAGCGTCGCCGGCTGTCCGACCACGCTCCCCGCCCCCGCGGCCGCAAGCGAGGTCAGCGGCGCGAGTAGATGTCGGCAGCGTTGCTGCCGAACACTCGCGCACGCTCCGCCGCGGACAGCTCGCCCAGCAGGCTGTCCACGGCAGCTTTCCAGGCCACCGCTCCACCGCCGAGCTCCA
This sequence comes from Kribbella pratensis, assembly GCF_004365355.1. Classification (GTDB taxonomy): domain Bacteria; phylum Actinomycetota; class Actinomycetes; order Propionibacteriales; family Kribbellaceae; genus Kribbella. Next base: position 463,915 of record NZ_SODP01000002.1, read on the forward strand.
CCAGCGGCCAGTCGGAACCGTAGAGCAGGCGGTCCGGCCCGAACGCCTCCAGGGCGATCAGCACACGGTCGGCGAGATCTTCGGCGCGCCAGGACCCCGGCGTCAGACCGGACACGATGCCCGAGACCTTGGCGGCGACATTCGGACGGCGTGCGAGCTCCTTCAGCCCGGCTGCCCAGGCGCTCGCGTCCGCTCCGGGCGCAGGCGGCCCGCCCAGATGGTCCAGGACGAAGCGCACTCCCTCGTGCCGACCGCTCACGACCGCCGCCTGCGGCAGCTGCCAGTCGCGGACGACGAAGTCGAAGCAAAGACCCTCGCGCTCCAGCACACCGATGCCGAGGGCAACGTCCTCCCGCGCCAGCCACTCGGGATCGGGATCGATGTGCACGAGATGCCGCACCCCGACCAGCGGAACGGTCGCGTTCCGGCGGATCTCGTCGAGCTGCGCTTCAACGTCGGTGGTCAGGTCGACCCAGCCGACCAGACCCGCGACCACGGACGGATCCAGCTGAGCGAGCCGGACACTCTCCGCCAAGCTGTTGCTCGACTGAACGACGACCGCATGGTCGAGCCCCGTCGAGCCGAGCATCTCCTTCAGGTCGGACGCTCCAAAGTCCCGGGCGATCGGCGCCATCGTCTCCGGGTCGATCCAGTCCTGCGGGTCCAGTGCCCGATCCCACAGATGTACGTGCGCGTCGATTCCCACGGTCATCCGAGATGCCAGACCTCGTCGACGGGCTGCCACAACGCGCCCGGGATCCGCTCTTCGGCGATCCGCACCTGGCACGGGTCGGTGTGCTTCCACCACTCCTGCGACACCGGGTCGTCCGCGATCCGCTGCATGTCCGCGTCGTGGTCCTCGCCGACGTACTCGTAGTACGCGAACAAGATGTCGCCGAAGACGAAGATGCTGTAGTTGCGAATGTTGCACTCGACAAGCTTCTGCTCCACGCCCGGCCAGACGGCGCTGTGCAGCTTCAGGTACTCCTCACGCTTCTCGGGACGTACGCCGACGACGAGCGCGTGACGCTCCGGCGCGCGCGTCACGAGACCGGCCTCAGCGGCATGGCGGGAACGTCGATCACGTCCGGCTCGGCCACCAGCCGTAGTGCGGCGCGCTCCGGCCGGATGTGCGGTCCCGTCGACGCGGGAACCGCCGCCGCGGCACCGGCCGGTACCAGCTGGGACTCGTCCACCTCGATGCCGATACCCGGGCGATCGCCGAGAATGATCCCGCCGTCGTCGAACTCCTGGTCGACGTCCAGACCGACGGGGAAATGCAGATCCTGGACCTCGTGCGTCAGAAGATTCGGTACGGCGGCGGCCGCGTGCGCGATCGGGTTCGCGTTGTAGGCGACGGGGCTCACCGGCAGGTCGTGACCGTGCGCCAGCGTCGCCACCCGCAGGAAGTGGGTGATCCCCCAGACGTTGCCCACCTGGACGATGTCCAGGGCCTTCGCGTCGAGTAGCGGCCGGTACTGCTCGAGACCGGTCAGGTTCTCGCCGCTGGCGATCGCTGCCCGGACCTTGCCGCGCAGCGCGGCCAGACCGGCGGCATCCCACCGGCGCAGCGGTTCCTCCACCCAGGTGAGGTCCATCCGCTCCTCGATCGCTGCCACGTACCGGGCAGCCTGGGCCTGGTTCCACGACTCGTTGGCGTCGAACATCAGCGCGGGCCGGCGGGAGTTGCGGCTCAGGACGTCACGGGCGATCTCCAGTCGCGGCAGGTCCCGGTCGAGGTCACGGCCGCCCTTGAGCTTGGCCGCCTTGAAGCCGCGGTCCGCGAAGCGTCCGTAGAGCTCGGCCAACTCCTCGTCGGTGAGGCCGTACTCGAGGCCCGACGCGTAGCCGGGAACGAACCGTTCGCGCGCGCCGAGAAGCCGCCAGAGCGGCTCCCCGGCCGCCTTGGCCTTGATGTCCCACAGCGCCATGTCGATGGCACCGATCGTGCCGAACACGGGTCCTGAGTGGCCGGCCTTGAACACCCAGTCGAGCATCCGGTCGTAGAGCGCGATCACCGATCGCGGGTCCTCGCCGGCCACGGCAGGGAAGACCCGCGCGATGTCGTTGTGCGCGCCGAGGCCGACACCCTCGATGCCCGCGTCCGTCTCGACGACGAGCACGGGCACCGGGGTCGTGTTCCCGCTCTGTACGCCGTTGACGTCGCCGGTGACTCTCCCCCAATCGTGAACCGTGCTCAGACTGCGATATCCGGTGATCTTCATAGGTGGTTCTCCTTGAGGGCGGTCATTCCTTGGTGCCTCCCGCGGTCATCCCCGCGACGAGGAACCGTTGCGAGAAGAGGAACACGAACAGCACGGGCAGGATCGACACGATCGTCGCCAAAGCCAGGGTAGGCAGCTGGACGGAGTCGGATCCTGCCGAGCTGGGGTTGAACGCGGGGGTCGCGGCCAGCAGCGAGGTGAGCCCGACCTGGACCGGATAGCCGTCGCTCGAGGGCAGCATCACGAACGGCAGGAAGAAGTTGTTCCAGTTCTGCACGAAGCTGAAGAAGGCGACCAGCGCGACGATCGGCGCGGCCAGCGGCAACGCGATCCGCGAGAAGACCTGGAACTCCGTGCAGCCGTCGATGCGGGCAGCCGCCAGCAGGTCGCGCGGGATGCTCGTCGAGAAGTAGATATAGGTCAGGTAGACGCCGAACGGGAAGAACGACATCGGCAGGATCACCGACAGCGGACTCCCGATCAGGCCGATGCTGTTCAGCTCGAGGAAGATCGGCAGTACCAGAGCGGTGCTGGGGATGAGCATCACCACCAGCGTCAGCACGAGGAGCGCCCGGCGTCCCTTGAACTCCGTGAGCGCCAGCGCGTACCCGGCGGGGACGCCGACCACGAGCGTGATCACGAGCGCACCGAGCGCGTAGACGGCCGAGTTCCCGATCCAGGTGGTGACGGCGCCGTCCTGGAAGGCGAACAGCTGGTGCCAGTTGGCGACGAGATCGCTCCACGAGCCGGCTGAGAACGGGTTCGAGACGATCAGCGATTTCGCGGACTTGGTGACCGCGAGCAGCAGCCAGACGATCGGGATCACGAAGAACAGGACGAACAGGGCCATCACGATTCCCGCGACGGACCGCGCGCTCCACCCGCGGAGGTTCACGCGGCTGGACTCACCGGACAGTGCCGACATACTCATTCCTTCTCGAACAGGCCGCCGCGGGTCACGAACACCCACGACAGCAGGAGCGCGACCACCAGCAGCAGGAGCGAGATCGCCGCCGCGCCGTTGAAGTCGTTCTGCTGGAACGCGTACTGGTAGGCAAGCTGGTTCAGCGAGTAGTCGTTCGGGACCACCGCGTTGCTGGCCTGACTGAGCAGTTGCGGTTCGACGAACAGCTGCGTGCCCGCCGCCAGCGACATGACGCCCATGTACGCGATCCACTTGCGCAGCATCGGCAGCTGGATGTGGATCGCGGTCTGTACGGCGTTCGCGCCGTCGACCCGGGCCGCCTCGATCACCTCGGTGCTGATGTTGTTCAGCGCGCCGTACATGATCACGATCCATCCGCCGGCCCCGGTCCAGAACGCGATGATCGCGAAGATCGCAGGCAGGTGCCCGGGCTGGATGACCGCGACGAAGCTGTTGAACCCGAAGGCCTTGAGCAGGCCGCTGACCGGGCTGGCGGTCGGGTCGAGAACGAAGAGCCAGAGCAGCACGCTGGACGCCCCGGCGAGCGCGCCGGGCAGGTAGTAGACGAACCGCAGCGCCGTACTCACCCAGCGGACCCGTACGGCGTGCACGAGCAGGGCCAGACCCACGACGAAGACGACCAGCGCGATCAGCCAGATCACCAGGTAGATGGTCACGTGGAGCACGGCCGGCCAGAACCGGAAGTCGCCGACGACCTTTGTGAAGTTGGTGATGCCGGCGAATCCTCCGTTGGCGTTGGTGAAGGCCAGCACCACGGCGTACAGCGCGGGAACGACGCCGAAGGCCAGGGTCAGGAGTGCGTAGAGCGCGACGAAGACGTAGCCGATCGGCGTGCGGCCGGCTGTCCGGCCGTTCTGCCGGGCCGGCCGCCGGCGCTCGGAAGCGCCGGCGGTCAGCTGGTCGCTCGGGGGAGCGATGGTCATGTCAGTTCACCGAGTATCCGTTGACCTTGGCCTGGTTCTCGATCGCCTGCTGCCACGTCGGCAGCAGTTCCAGGATCGACTTGCCGCCGGTCACCGCCGTGGTCACCGTCTTGGCCCAGACCGCTTCCTGGCTGAAGATGCCGTAACCCCAGCCGTCCCACACCTGCGACGCGGCGGTGACGATCGGCTCGAGCGAGGTTGCGAAGTACTTGCTGGACTCCTGCTTCGCGACCCACTTCTCGGCCGCCGGGGCGTAAGCCGGGTAACCCGGCGCGACCTTCACCTGGTAGTCGTCGGCAGTGGTGACGAACTGGACGAACTTCTCCGCCGCAGCGAGGTTCTTCGAATGGCTCGAGATGAACCACGTCCCACCGCCCACGTTGCCGGTGACCGGCTTGTCGTCGCCCTTCCACGGCAGCGGCGCGGCGATGCCGAGCTGGCCGGCGGGCACCTTCAGCGACTGCGGGTTGTTGAAGATCGCGCCGGCGTACCAGGCCGGACCGGGCATCATCAGTACCTTGCCGGTGTACTTCTTCAAGAACTCCGGGGTGAAGACGCTGACGACCGGGACGGTTCCGTTGCCGCGGAGGGTGTCCAGCATCGACGCCGCCCGCTTGCACTCGGTCGTGTCGGTGTTGACGGTGACCGCCTTCGGTCCGGTGATCCCGTTGGCCTGGCACTTGCTGGCCCAGAAGAAGACCTCCGGCGTCCACGCGTCCCCGGCCGTGCCGATGATGTAGCCGGGGTGCTCCTTGGCCACCTTCTCGCCGAGCGCCTGGTACTCCTCCCAGGTGGTGGGAACGGCGTACCCGAACTGGTCCATCAGCTTCTTGTTGTACCAGAGCACGGCCTGCGCGAGGTCGTTCCGCAGGCAGTACACCTGACCTTCCACGGTGCACGGGTTCAGCGAACCCGCCGTGAACTTCGAGAGCGTGTCATCGGGCACCAGGCCCTTGTTGAGCACGGCCGCGAAGGCCTGCTTGCCGCCGCTCTTCTGGCTCGCCCACGCCGCGTCGTTGTTCTGGCTGGAGAACACGACGTCCGGCCAGCCGCTGCCGGCCCGGTCGAAGAGCTGCATCTTGGTACGGAACGAGTTCGACCCGTTCGCCGATCCGTCGTACGACACGACCTGGATCTTGGTGTCCGGGTTGGCCTGCTGGAAAGCCTTCGCGGCGGCCTGCCGGTCGGCGTCCACCCAGACCGTGATGGTCGACGAAGTGTCCTGCTTGGCTTCGGGGAAGCCGTGCGACCCGCTCGCCGAGCTGTTGCTGCCGCCGCACGCGGCGAGCACCAGGAACGCCGTTGCGGCGGCGCAGAGCACGGCGACGGTCCTCGCCGGCCGGCGGCGGAGCTGAACCGCGGTGTGGATTCCGACCATGAGCTGTCCTTGTCTTGTCGACTCTATTGACGAGTCGGAGTGGATCGGTGATGCCAGATGATAGGGCATACGTATGATGTATGACTATGCCTCGGCGTGTTACCGGGCCAGCCAGCCGCCGTCGACCGGAAGGATCGTGCCGGTGACGTAGCGGGCGGCGTCCGAGGCCAGGTACACGGCCGCGCCGGCGATGTCGGCCGCCGTACCCCAGCGACCTGCCGGGATCCGTTCGAGGATGGCGCGCGACCGGTCGGGATCGTCCCGCAGTGCTTCGGTGTTGTCGGTCGCGATGTAGCCGGGAGCGATCCCGTTCACGGTCACGCCGCGCCCGGCCCACTCGTTGGACAGCGCGCGCACCAGCCCGGCCGCACCGGACTTGGCGGCCGCGTAGCCCGGCACGTTGATCCCGCCCTGGAACGAGAGCAGCGAGGCGGTGAAGACGATCCGGCCGTACTCCGCCTGCAGCATCCGCCGGCCGAGAATCTGACTGAGGACGAACGCGCTGGTGAGATCGACCTCGAGTACCTCGTCGAACCAGTCGAGGGGATGCTCGGCCGCGGGCGCGCGGCGGATGGTCCCGGCGTTGTTGACCAGGATGTCCACCTGGCGGCCGTCGAGCGCTTCGGCGAAATCGATCACCTGAGCGCGGTCGACGAAGTCCACCCGGTGCCCGGAGAAGTCCCGGCCGAGTTCGCGCACGCGGTCACCGATCGCGGACGAGGTGGGGTCCAGGGTGGCTGACACACCGACGATGTCGGCGCCGGCAGCGGCCAGCGCCTCGGCGACAGCAAAGCCGATCCCGCGCTTCGCACCCGTCACCACCGCGAGCCGCCCGGTCAGGTCGAAGGGGTTCATGAGGCGTTCAGCTCCACCAGCAGCTTCATCGCCTGCCCTGCCTCGAGCACACCGAAGGCCGACTGCACCTCGGCCAGCGGTACGACGCCGGTCACCAGCTTCGCCGCCGGTATGGTGCCATCGGCAACCAGTTCCGCGGCGCGCTCGAAGTCCGCTCGTTGGTACACCCGCGCACCGAGGATCCTCAGCTCCCGCCAGAACACCCGATGGAGATCGAGCGGCCGCGGTTGCGGATGGATCGCCACCACGACAAGCGTTCCGCGGACCTTGACCAGGTCGGTGGCTCCTCGGACGGCCGCGGCAGCACCCGATACCTCGAACACCACATCCGCGCCGGCGCCACCTGTCCACTCCTCGACCCAGGCGGCCTGGTCGACCGACGAGGGGTCCACCGTCGTGAGTCCGAGCTCCGCAGCAGAGGCCCTGCGGGCCGGATCGATCTCCGCGACCACGACCTCGGCACCGAGCGCGGCCGCGACGGTCGCGATCAGCACACCGATCGGTCCGGCGCCGATGACGACGGCCTTGTCGCCGGCCGCGAGCTCCGACCGCCGTACGTCGTGCACCGCGACGGCGACCGGCTCGACGAGTGCGGCGTCTCGCAGGGACACTCCCGACGGCAGCCTCACCAGTGTTGCCGCCGGGACGTTCCAGAACTGCTGCAAGGCACCCGGGCTGTCGATACCGATGAAGTCCAGGTGCTGGCAGATGTGCTGGTTCCCCGCTCGGCATGCCGGACACGTCCCGTCCCAGACGAGCGGCATGACGGTCACCGGGTCACCGATCGACCATCCCTCGACGCCAGGTCCCAGCGCGGCGATCGTGCCCGACATCTCGTGCCCGATGGTTGCCGGCGTGCTGACCCGAGCGTCCATGTCGCCGTGGAACACGTGCAGGTCGGTGCCGCACAGGCCGACGTACGCGACGGCGATCCGAACCTCCCCCGCACGCAGGTCGGCCGGCTCGCGCTCCTCGAGCGCCATCGTCCGGCTACCCACGTAGTTGACCGCGAACATCCCTGTTTCCTCCTCGATAGAACGCGGCAAACATAATACGTATGCTGAAAATATGTCCAGAGACCCACTTGCCACCAGGCCGCTGCGCACCGGTCACCAGCTCACCGAACTCGGCCTCGGCGCCGCCCAGTTCGGCAACCTGTTCACCGAGACCACCGACCAGCAGGCAGCCGGCGCGGTCACGGCCGCCCTCGACGAAGGCCTTCGCTACTTCGACACGGCTCCGCACTACGGCCTGGGACTGTCGGAGCGCCGGCTCGGCCAGGCATTGGGCGGCACCGATGGCGTCCTGGTCTCCTCGAAGGTGGGACGTCTGCTGGTCGCGAGTCCGGAGACCGCCAATCAGCTCGACGACGACGGCTTCGTGGTCCCCGCAACGACCAAGCGCGTCTGGGACTTCAGCCGCGACGGGATCCTCCGCTCCGTGGAGCAGTCCCTTGCCCGCCTCGGGACAGACCGGCTCGACATCGCGTACCTGCATGATCCGGACGACCACTGGGAATCGGCCGCATCGACCGGAATCGCTGCCCTGGTTGAGCTTCGGGAACAGGGCGTCGTCGGCGCGATCGGGGCCGGCATGAACCAGGCCGCGATGCTGGCGGAGTTCGTCCGGCGTACGGATGTCGACGTCGTCATGGTTGCCGGGCGGCTCACCCTCCTCGACCATTCGGCTCTCGACGAACTGCTGCCCGTCGCCCACGAGCGCGGTGTCGGCGTGGTCGCGGCGGCGGTCTACAACTCTGGCCTGCTCAGCAGCGCAACCGTCGACAGCACCGCGTACTACGACTACGGACAGGCCCCGCAAGCCGTCGTCGACCGTGCGTCACGCCTCGCCGAGATCTGCGATCGGTACGACGTAAGCCTTCCGGCGGCCGCGATCCAGTACCCGCTGCGCCATCCCGCGGTCGTTTCGGTGGTCACCGGCATGCGCACCGCGGAGCATGTCCGCAGTACCGCGAACCGGTACCGGCAGGACATCCCGGACGCCCTGTGGGACGAGCTGCACTCGACCGGTTCAGCTCCGGATCCGGCCCGAAACCTCTAGTCGAGCGAGCTCTTGTCGCAAACATCATACGTATGCTAACTCTGTTCCGGGGGTATCGACGCCCCCTAGAACAGGAAGCGATCGAACATGACATTGAGGTCTGAATCGCGACGCTCGATGACCAAACCCAGGGGACGCCGACCGGCCCTGCTGGCGCTGCTCGGCGCCGGCGCCGTCATCGCCTCGGCGCTCAGCCCGCTGAGCGCGCAGGCCGACCCCGCGACGACGTACTACGCGGCACCGGACGGCAAGGACGCCGGGAACTGCACCCAGGCGAAGCCCTGCACGCTGGAACGAGCGCAGAAGGTGCTCCGCAAATCCGTGAAGCACGGCGACGTTACCGTTCAACTTGCCGACGGCAACTACCGGCTGACGGAGCCGCTCCGGTTCGACGCCGACGACAGCGGCGGCGACAACACCGTGCACTGGACTGCCGCCCCCGGCGCCCACCCCGTCATCACCGGCGCCTCCGCGGTCACCGGCTGGACCAAGTCCACCGCCGGCCCGGGGATCTGGGAAGCCAGCACTCCCAGCGGCATCGACAGCCGCCAGCTGTACGTGAACGGCGTGATCGCTCCGCGCGCCGCGATCCGTCTCGCCAACTCCGACGTCACTCCGACCGCGACCGGTCTGACCATCAAGAACCCGGCACTGAGCTATCTCGCCACGCTTCCCGACCAGGGCCGGATCGAGTTCGAGTCGCTCGGCGACTTCACCAACCGGTACTCGCCGGTGCAGAGCATCAGCCCGACCGAGATCACGATGGTGCAGCCCGCGTGGGACAACAACACGTGGGGCTGGGACACTGTCCAGCGATCCTTCCTGGCGGGGCCGAGCTGGTACCTCGACAACTCGCTGAGCTTCCTCACCCAGGTCGGTCAGTGGTACATCGACCCGACCGGCGGCAAGCTCTACTACAAGCCCGCCGACGGCGTGGACCCTAATCAGCTGGATGTCGAGCTGCCCCGGCTGCAGTCCTTGATCAGCATCGGCGGGACCTACGACAACCCGGTCACCGGCCTCTCCTTCGAGGGCATCCAGTTCTCCGGGACGTCGTGGCTCGGCCCGTCGGTCGACGGGTACGCCGACCAGCAGAACGGCCTGTTCATCAAGGGCACCTACGACTACCGCCCCGCGGACGCGTTCACCAGCTGCTCCCGCGGCTGTGAGATGTTCGAGCGCGCGCGGACCTCGTGGTACCAGGAGCCGGCCGCAGTGCAGGTCTCGGCCGCGAGCCGTGTCTCGTTCACCGGGAACACCTTCACGAACCTCGGCCAGTCGGCACTTGGCATCGGCAACGACGCGAACGCGACCGTGACCGGCGTCGGCCTCGGCGCGAGCAACATCGATGTCGTCGGCAACCAGTTCGTCGAGAACAGCGGCCACGGCGTCGCGGTCGGCGGCGTACTGCCCGACGCGCATCACCCCAGCGACCCGCGGATGACCAACCAGGACATCCTGATCGAGAACAACACGATCAACCGGGTCGGCGTGGACTACAAGGACAACAGCGGCATCCTCAGCACCTACGTCACCGGCGCCCGGATCCTCCACAACGAGGTCTCCAACGTCCCGTACGACGGGATCGACACCGGCTACGGCTGGGGTATCAACGACGCCGGCGGGTCGAACGACTACGTCGACCGCGGCTACTACAACTGGAACACCAAGTACACGACGCCGACCACGCTCAAGGACACCCAGGTCGAGGGCAACCTCGTGCACAACACGAAGGCACGCTTCGCCGACGGCGGGTCGGTCTACAACTTGTCGGCGAACCCCGGCGCAGTGGTCAGCAAGAACTACCTGTTCAACATCTCCGGTGTCGGGCTGTACCTCGACGAGGGCTCGCGGTCGATGACCTACGAGAACAACGTGGTCCAGGGCGGTTCGTTCGTGTTCACGAACGCCTCCAGCCTGCGGAACAACACCAGCGACAACCTGATCCAGAACAACTGGTACAACTCCGGCGGGGCCTCCACGCCGAACGCGGCGGCGCACAACAACCAGCTGATCAACAACCTCAAGATCAGCGGCACCAACTGGCCCGCGGGAGCAGTCGACGTGATCTGCGCGGCCGGAGTCGCACCGCAGTACCGGACCTCGCTCAACGCCAACCAGTTCGGCTTCACCGGCTGCCCGGTCGCTGCTCCTGTCGCGCCCGGATGGGCGATCGCCAACGCCTCTGTCGTCAACTCCTACACCGGCCAGAACGGTGGAGCCTTCGGAATCGCGGCCGCGGGTGCGGACGTCTGGGGCGCGGGAGGTCAGCACGACGACCAGTTCGCCTCGATCTACCGCCCCGGTTCGGTCCAGGCGACGACCAGCGTCTCCGCGCGGGTCGTGGCGGTCAACGACTCCAACTCGAACGCCAAGTCGGGCGTCATGATCCGCAACGACATGACCAAGGCCGGATCCTCGGCCGGCTACGCGGTCGTCGCGGTCACCGCTCGCAACGGGGTCGTCTTCGAGTACGACGCCAACGCTGACGGCTACCTCGACACCGAGGCGCGCGCCAGCGCCGACATCTACCGGCCCATCTGGGTGAAACTCGCCCGGTCCGGCACGTCGTACAGCGCCTCGTACTCCTACGACGGCCAGAACTACGTCCCGATCGGCACGCCGGTAACCCTGGCCTCGGCCGCAGCCCAACAGGACGGCGGCATCTTCTCCACCTCCCACAACACAACGCAATCAGCGATCAACGAGTTCGACTCCGTCGCCATCACAACGGCCGCGGGATCAGCTTCCTAGGTCTCGTATCCAAGCACTCACGCAGAAACCGCAGGCCTTCCCACCAGCGGAAGGCCTGCGGGTGTGGTTGAGCTGTCGGCGGTTCGTTCCAGGTAGACAACTTCCTGATACGGAGGAGCACGAGATGGCAGCAGAAAATACCTCGCGGGCGAGTGGGGTCTCGCGGCGCCGGTTCGTCGGTGGAAGCCTGAGTCTCGGGTTGTCGGCGGCAGCGACAGGTTCGCTGTCCGCGATGGCCTCCCCACCGAGTCCGGTTCCGGCCCCCGCTCACCCGAGCGACAAGAAGGCGCCACTGTTCGATCCGGACTACGCCCGGCTGATCGGTCGGTCGGACCTCACCTACACGGGAAGAATCACCACCGGGACCCAGGGCATGTCCGTGGCCAACGGACGGTTCGGCGGCCCGGTATGGCAGAGCAACGGCAGCACCCTGGTGATGCAGCTGAACCACACTGACATGTTCATGTTCAACGATGCCTCAGCAGCGTCGAAGGACCATCAGAACTCCGGTGGCGGCGTCCTCGGCCGGATCCACATCGGCTTCGGAACCGGGACCGTCTTCGACACCACGACGCAACAGCATCTGTCGTTGTACGACGGGAAACTGAGCATCGCCGGCGTCGGCGTAAGCGCCGACGTGATTGCCGACGTGGATTCGGATGTCGTCTCGATCCAGGTCACCGACAACCGAGCCACGCCCCAGCCGATCACAGTCGACCTGGCCATGGTCCGGGACGCCAACCAGATCTGGGGCGCACACAGCGCGATATCCACCCTGACTACCGTCGCCGGCACCGGGCGCCCGGGTTCGCGGAACGAAACGATCGTGCTGGAGCAGGTCGTTCAGGAACCCGCGGACACTGGCATCAAGGTCAACGATCACTACGTCAACACAGCTGTAGCGGCGACTGTGCAGGATCGAGAGATCTCGGACGTCGTCAGCGGCACGATCGGCAACCGGGCGACGCTGCGAATGACTCTGCCCGCGCGACAGGGCACCTTCACGGTTGTCGTCGGTGGGAACGCCGATACGCGGAAAGCAGTTCGGACGGCCGCGGCCGCGGCGGTTACGAACGCTACGAAGGCTCCCGGCCACACCTGCATCTATGCCCGCAGCCAGGCTTGGTGGCGCGACTTCTGGCACCGGTCGTACGTCTACTTCCCCACGCAGTTCAATTTCGAGCAGCGCCGCAACTACTACATGTACCTGGCCGCGATCTCGAACCGCGGCTCCTATCCCAGCAAGTACAACGGCGGCATCTGGATCGGAGAAGAGGACCGGCGGGACTGGGGCAGCTTCTTCTGGAACTGGAACCAGGACTGCCTGTATCAGCCCCTGCTCGCCGCCAACCACCTGGATCTGCTGGAGCCGCTGTTCACGATGCGGCAGGCGGGTTTCGAGCAGTACAAGGGTGCTGCACAACAGATGTGGGGCAGTGAGGGCATCTTCATCGGCGAGACCGCCGGCATTCTCGGCTGGGAAACCCTGCCGGCCGGCATCGCGGACCCGATGCAGCAGTACTACACGTTCAAGACCAGCACTCGCAGCCAGGAATTCACCGACATCACCATGCGGAGGAACAAGTTCCTGTCTCCGTGGAACTGGAACGTCTTCGGCGGCAACAGCCAGGCGAGCTACGTCACGCACACCATGATGGCCACCCAGGAGACCGCCGAGTACTACTGGCAGGTGTACTGCTACACCAAGGATGTCCATTGGCTCCGGGAGGTCGCCTATCCCTTCATCAAGGGCGCCGCGGAGATGTACCGGTCGTACGACGGTCTCCGGAAGGAGAGCGACGGGAAGTACCACGTCTACAACACGAACCTGCACGAGCACATCTGGGCCGGCAAGGACGTCATCGATGACCTGTCCATGGCCAGAGGCGTCTTCGCCGCAGTGGTCAAGGCGTCCGAACTGCTCGGTGTCGACCAGGAGAATCGCCCGCAGTGGAGGGACATCCGCGACAACCTCGCGGCGTACCCGCTGCGATCGGATCCCGACGCCCTGTGGGCGGCGAGTACGAATCCGGCGCTCGCGTCGCAGTTGGCAACCGACCAGCCGGCTTGGGCGCAGGGTCTGCGACCGGCGTACTTCATCCGGGATCTGCACGGCACCGAGAGCCCGATCTTCAAGATGCTCGAGAAGTACGACGTACTGAACCTGGAGACGCGGGACCAGGGTCTCGACAACGGCGATTGGGAGATCGCGCTCAACACGTATCTCCACTCGCCGGGCTACCTGAACCAGGTCAAGGGCCAGGTCATCGACAGGAACGGCTCGAGCCGCTTCCACGTGGACGCGGCCAAGCTCGGGCGAGCGGATGACATGGTGAACATCCTGAACACGCAGTACGGCGTGTTCAGCACCTACGGCGTCTTCCCGAACCTGCTGTTCAACCAGCTGGACTACTACTCGGCCGAAGGCTACGGCACCTTTGCGGCAGCGCTGCAGGATGCATTGCACCAAAGCCTGAGCCCGACTCCTGTCGGCGATCCCGTGATCCGCGTGTTCCCGGCGTGGCCCACGGCGTGGGATGCGAAGTACAAGCTGCTGGCCAAGGACGGCTTCCTGGTGTCGTCGTCGATGGTGGCGGGCGATATCCAGTACGTCGAGATCGAGTCGCAGCTCGGCGAACGCGCCCGCGTCAGAAACCCGTGGGATTCCGATGTGGTGCTGTACCGCGAGGGACGGAAGGCCGAGACACTCGTTGCCCCCGAGAACGGTCTGCTGGAGTTCAAGACCCACAAGGGCGAGAACATCGTCCTCGTCCGGGCGGGCACGACGCCGGACACGTACCGGACCTCTGAGCTGATCGACACGACCGCGGCAACCACCAGCCCGAGCTAGAACTTGCCGCCGGTCGCGCTCACGGGCGGCTCCCCGAAGTCGGTTGCTCCTAGCAACCGACCCGCGGAGCCGCCCGTGAGCGTCGTACGGCGTCGATCTTTACTGGGTGACCACCAGGTGGTCGAGGTTGAACCATCCGGCGTCGAGGGTGTAGGTGCCCGCAGACTGGGTCATGATCCGTCGCGTCGCGCTCCCCCGGGGCGTCGTGAAGGATGCGGCGAAGCCGGACACCAAACCCTCTGGAGTATCGCAGTACGCCCCTACTGGCCGCCGGACACCTAATCGAACCGATTCGACTCGTTCTCGCACGGCGAGGCGTGTGATCGCCGCAGCCTCTTGGCTGATGTCAAGGTGGAGCGGGTGGCTTCGACCCTCAAGTGAGACTGGGCGGAGGAGATGTAGATGGAGTTCGGGCGGCATTGTGAGTTGATTGTCGAGCAGGCCGGGCTGTTGGCCGGGCATCTGGTTGGTAGGCCGGGCGCGCAGTTGGGGGTGGCGGTGCCGTCGTGTCCGGGGTGGAATGTCGGGCAGCTCGTCCGCCATGTCGGCGGCGCGCACCGTGAGGCAACCGTTGTCGCGCGGACCGGTGAGGCACCGCCGTACGACGAGTTCCGCGACCCGACGCACTGGTACTCCGAACCGGCCGATTGCACCGACACCGAACTGCGCGAGCTCGCCGGCTGGGTCGTCGCGGGAGCACATGAGCTGGCGGAGGCCCTGCGTAGCGCGGGTCCCGACGTACCGATCAAGATGCCGATCGAGGACCCGACCACACGTTTTACCGCCCGGCGGATGGCGCACGAGACCGTGATGCATCGTGCCGACGCGGCGCTCGCTCTCGGAGTGGAGTACGAACTAGATCCCGAGGTCGCGGCGGACGGGATCGACGAGTGGATGGAGCTCGGCGCTCTCCCGTTCCACTTCGAGGTGCATCCCTGGATGCGTGAGCTGCTCGGCCCGGGCCGAACACTGAAGTTCGCTGCTCCGGAGCAGTCCTGGGTGGTCGACCTGACCGGCGATGCGATCCGCTGGCGGCACAGCGACGAGCCCACAGCGGTCGTCGCCCGGGGACCGGTCACCGAGTTGCTGCTCCACCTCTACAAGCGCCGCGACAGCAGAATCGAAGTGCAAGGCGATAACGACCTGCTCGACTACTACCTGCAGCGTGTCAGTTTCGGATGACCAACCGGCGGGTGGCCGTCGCGATCGTGGGATCAGCGGGCGGCTGGCGGTGGGGCTGTGCTGTCGCGGATTGTGAGTGAGGTGGCTAGTTCGATGCGGCTGGGTTCGCCGGGTTCGGTACCGCCGTCGATGATGACTTGTACTGCCATTCGGGCCATGTCCACGAGGCGTTGCTGGACGGTGGTCAGTGGTGGGGTCACCCAGTCGCACGCGGCCAGGTCGTCGAAGCCCACGACGCTGATGTCGTCGGGGATGCGTACGCCGCGCGACTGCAGGGCTTTGTAGGCGCCGAAAGCCTGGAGGTCGGTTCCCGCGAAGATCGCGGTCGGCGGGTCGGCCAGGTCCAGCAACTCGAGTGCCGCCGCTTGCCCGCTCGGCGGAAAGTGGTCGCCGAACCGGAGCAACTCGGGCTCGGGGGTGATTCCCGCCCGTTCCAGCGCGGCGCGGTACCCGCCGAGGCGGGCCTGGGTGCACAGCAGGTTCGGTAGCCCGGCGATCATCGCGATCCGTCGGTGCCCAAGGCCGACCAGGTGCTCGGTCGCGGCCAGGCCGCCGGCCCAGTTGGTCGATCCGATCGACGGAATGTTCGCGTCAGGATCGCCGATGGGGTCGATCAGCACGAGCGGGACTCCCAGCGCGTCGAGTCGTTCCCGTTCGGCTCGGTCGAGGTTCGAGACGGCGAGAAGGACGCCGTCGGAGTGCCGCCCGGCGAGGTTGTCGAGCCACCGCTGAGCGTCGACCCGATCGCTGTGCACCGCTGACACCACAAGACCGATGCCGGCTTCCCGACAGGCATCCTCCGCGCCGCGGATGATCTCGACGGACCACGGGGTCGCCAGTTCCTTGATCACCAGGTCGACCAGGCCCGCCTTGGGCTGCTTCCCGCTGGGCCGCCGCTGGTAGTTGTGCGCCCGCAGCACTTCCTGCACACGGTCGCGCGTCTCCGGAGCGACCTCGGCTCGGCCGTTGAGGACCTTCGACACGGTCGGAGCCGACACACCGGCCGCGCGAGCGATATCGGTGAGCTTCACGCGGTCGGTTCTGGCCATCATGACTCCCCGGCAGAAATTTTCGGCGCTCCCGCCGACAGTTTACTCACGGCCAACCCCGTCGGCGGAGCCAAGGCCGTGGCCTCGAAGTCTTGACGAGCCGGATCACGGGATTTAGCGTTCGACACGAAAGATTCAGAAACTTTCATTCAATCTTTCCGGGCAAGTCCCGCGGACCTATCCGCCGTTCTGTCGTCGTGGGCGCGCTGCGAGTGTCAAGGCCTCGTGTACGCCGCGCCGGCATCGCCGTACCTGCACGGATTCGCCATCCACACCACGCGTCGAGGGGAAGTTGAGAACCAGATGGACAGCATCTCTCCCGAAAGCAGCGGCATCTCGCGCCGCACCGTCATCCAGGCATCCGTTGCAGCGGGTCTGGCGACCGGACTGTCCGCGACGGCCGGCACTGTCGCGGCGTACGCCGACAGCCCCGGCATCCAGGCCGGGATCGACGTCTCGAAGACGAACGATCCGATCCAGAAGTACGTCTACGGCGCCTTCATCGAACACATCGGCACGCTCGTCTACGACAGCCTGTGGTCGGAGGTCCTGTCGGACCGCAAGTTCTTCTACCCCGTGGACACGCAGAACCCCACGATGAAGAAATGGCGGCCCGTCGGGACGGCGACTGCCATCACCATGGACACGACGACGCCGTACGTCGGCGAGCAGTCGGCGAAGGTCGCGCTCAGCCGCTCGGAGTCGCGTGGCATCGGGCAAACCGGCCTCGGTCTTGCCGCCAAGGGGTACGTCGGCCGGGTGGTGATCGCCGGAGACCCGGGTACGCACGTCATCGCGACGCTGACCTGGGGCGACGGTCCGGGGCAGAGCCAGAGCGTGACCCTCGCGGTGAAGAAGGGCTGGACGACGATCCCGCTGCGGTTCACCTGCCGCGCCGCGACCACCGCCGGCAAGCTCGAGATCACCGGCACGGGCTCCGGCGAGTTCCGGGTCGGCGCCGCGTCGTTGATGCCGGCCGACAACGTCAAGGGCTTCCGCAAGGACACCATCGATCTGCTCCGCGGTATGGGCGGCTTCTGGCGTTTCCCCGGCGGGAACTTCGTCTCCGGCCACGACTGGCAGAACGCCATCGGCGATCCGGACCTACGCGCGACCACGTTCGACTACGACCGCAATCAGGCGCAGTCCAACGATGTCGGCACCGACGAGTTCCTGGCTATGTGCGATCTGCTCGACACCGAACCGTATCCGTGCGTCAACACCGGCTTCGGATCTGCTCGCGAGGCCGCGCTCATGGTCGAGTACGTCAACGGCGCCCCCGACACCCCGATGGGTGCCCTGCGGTCCGCGAACGGTCACCACAAGCCGTACGGCGTCAAGTACTGGGCCGTCGGCAACGAGATGTTCGGCTTCTGGCAGCTCGGCTACATGACACCGGCCCACTACATGATCAAGCACAACCTGTTCGCGGACGCGATGCGGAAGGTCGACCCCTCGATCGCGATTGTCGCGGTCGGCGGCTTCCCGGCCAGCATGACGGTCCACCGGCTGCCCTTCTACATCGACCCGAGCAGCCGGCAGATCGTGCAGCCGACCAAGGTGAAGGTCGAGTACGGTTCACTGACCGACTGGAACCACCGGCTCCTGACCAGCAGCGCCGGTAAGTTCGACATCATCTCCGAGCACTGCTACGGCACCACCCAGCGGTTCGACCTCAACCAGGGCAAGTACATCAACGTCAGCCCGGCGGAGTCGATGGTCGACTCCTGCCGCCGGGGCGCCAACTACATCAAGTCCGTCCGCGAGAACTGGGAGCTGTACAAGCCCGACTTCCCGGAGCTCGAGCAGAACCAGATCAAGGTCAGCATCGACGAGTGGGGCTTCCAGAACGCGTCCGGGATGAAGCAGTTGTTCGGCCTGGCGATGATGCTGCACGAGATGTTCCGGGCCAGCGACTTCATCACGATGGCGGCGTACACGATGGGTACGTCGTGGCTGTCGTACAACAAGACGGATTCGACGTACAGCGGGGCAGGTGTGCTGTTCAAGCTCTACCGGGAGCGGTTCGGCGTGACGCCGGTGGCCATCACCGGTAACTCGCCCCAGCCGACGCCTGGCTGGCCGGCTGGTGGCGATCAGCCCAGCGTCAACGCGGGCAGCCCGACGTACCCGGTCGACATGATGGCGGCGCTGTCGGAAGACGGCCGGACGTTGACGGTGGCAACCGTCAACGCGACCGCAGACGTCCAGAACGTCAGTGTCGACCTCGCCGGATTCCAGGTCCGGCCAAACGGCCGGTTGTGGCGGCTCACCGGCACCAGCCTGGACGCGACGAACAGGGTCGGCCAACCGCCGCAGGTCACCGTGGCCGAAGCAGCGTTCGACGCACGTGACAGTGTCCTGGCAACTGCGCCGTACAGCATCGAGATCCGGGCCTTCACTCGCGCCTGACCCGGCTCGTCCCCGTGCGCGCGACCGTCATCACAACCGGTCGCGCGTACGGCGGAGCCGGGGTGGGCCGGCGCCGACCGTTCAGGCCCGATCAGCGGCCGGCAATGTACGGGATCGTCTGCGGACCCTCGGGCAGGATGCACAGGCGCGAATCCGGACCCGCTGCAGCCAGGGATTCGGCGATGGTCGCGGTGATGTCGGCGGTTTGTTCCAGGTGAGCAGTGCGCAGTTCGGCATCGGTGAGGAAGCCGGTGTGCATGACGACCCGGCTCGTGGCCTGGATCCGGGCCTGGATCTGCACCTGCCATTGGTCGGGGGCGGTTTCGGCGCTCCGTCCGATCTGATCGAGAAGCGCCTGGGGCGAGTCGGCCGAGACCAGGACCGAGCGGTAGTCCCCGTGATCGGGGAAGCCGTCGCGACATTCGGCTGCGCAGATGATCGTGCCGCCGGGGCGAACGATCTGGTGTGCGGCCGACATTCCCTTGACGGACTGATAGAGGTTCTGGTCAAGGGGAAACCCCGAGTTCGTGGTGACCACCACGTCGAACGGCGCATCTACCGGCTGCATGGCGATTCGCTTGGCGGTGGCACAGGCGGCGGCGTGCATCGACGGCAGATCGCCGCCGAACGCCGCGACGATGTCCTTGTCGCGATTGAGCACGACATCCAAGGCGAACGTGACACCGGTGGCCTCGGCGATCGCCCGGACGTCGTCGTGCACCGGGTTTCCCTGCGTCACCCCCCACGTCGCTTTCGAACTTCCGATCCGGGCGGCGTCATGCAGCACCAGAACAGTGTCGAGACCCGCCAGACCGGGCGCGACCAGCTTCGGCCCACCCGAGAAGCCGGCGAAGAAGTGCGGCTCGACGAAGCCGGTGGTGATCCTGACGTCCGCATCGACCCACTGGCGGTTCAACCAGACCGGTACGCCGTCGCCGTGGACTCCCAGCCAGGCCAACTGCTCCCGATCGCGTCCGTCGTGATTGACGATCCGCACGGAGTCGACGACCTCGTCCCCGAACATCTGGCGCAGTTCGGCGTCGCTGTTGCCGCGATGCGTTCCGGTGGCGACCAGCACGACCACGTCAGCCAGGTCGACCAAGCCGTCGAGCTCGGCAAGGACGGCCGGGATCATCAAGTGCCGCGGCTGCGGCCGAGTACCGTCGCAGGCAGAGATCGCCACGGTCTGACCGCGCTGGATACGCTCGCGCAACGGTGGTCCGGCCACAGGCTCACGCAGCGCGCGGCGCAGCACGGCGTACGGATCGGCGGCGGCGTCGTGATGGACCGGTTCCACCACGGTCGTGCGCGCAGAGTCCGCCTCGACGACCAGACCGGACTCTCCGTAGGCCAAACGCACCTTCATCTGCCGGATCTTCCTCTCCAAAGACTTCTGCACTCACATCCAAGCAGCACTGAGCCGCTCGTATTCTTCGGCGGTCACCGGCAGAACGACGCCGTGGCAGGGGTCTGTCGGCAGCCGATGGTCTTTCGATGGGATCCACTCGCCGCCGGCGAGGTCGGTCGTCTCGAAGGGGACGTACCGGCGTTCCGGCGTGAACTCGTCGATCCAGAGGTACCACTTGTTCTCGGTGTTCGACTTGTACACCAATGGGCCCTCGCCCTGGGTAACCGCTCCGAGGCCGATGCCCTCGGCCAGCGGCTTCCAATCGGCCGCAGACAGCGACGTCGACGTCTCGGAGTAGATCGACTTGCCGTGCGGTGCGTCCCCGCTGCGGCTGCGTTCGTCCTTGAGGAAACGGTAATAGACGCCCTCGTGCTGGATCACCGTGGTGTCGATCGTGTGCCATCCCCGGTCGATCCAGACGCGGGGCGCGGAGAACTCGCGGAAGTCGCGGGTGGACGCACACATGATCCGGTTGTAGCTGTCCCCCTCGTGTTCAGCGTCGTCGTACAGAGTTGAGGACCAATGAACCAGGTAGGCCTCCTGCTCGGGGTCCCAGACCGCCTCCGGTGCCCAGGTGTTTCCGGCCTCGGGCGGAGCGACCTCGACGAGTCGACCCTCACCCCAGTTCACGAGATCTGCCGACTCCCAGACCATGATCGAGCGGCTGCCTCGGCGCTGGTGCCGGTCCCAGTCGAGGCTGACATACAGCCGCAGGTCGGTTGCGACCAGGTAGAACCGGTCGCCGTCCGGGGAACGGACGATGTGCGGGTCACGGACACCGCACTCGCCCAGGACGGAGTACAGCACCGGCTTGCCGCCGTTGAGGTCGTCGAAGTGCAGCGGGTCGTTGCCGTCGCTCAAGGCGAAGTAGATCTGCTCACCGTCGGCTGATTCACGCTTGAAATGCGCGTACAGGTAGCCCACATAGTCGGGTGGCACTTGGTTGGGTTTCATGGGAGCTGACTCATCCTTGTCGCGGCCGGTCATTGCAGGCGGAGGACGCGGGCGGCGGGTTCGGGGGTGTTGGCGGTGACGACCAGACCGTCGTCGGTCCAGGCGTAGGTCCAGTCGCCGAGGTCGGTCGGGAAGTGTGGCGCGATCTTCTGCGACCGCGGGATCGGAAGGGTGATGGTGGACGGGCCGGGCGCGCGGTGCCACAGGGCAAGGTACGAGACCTTGGCGCCGGTCAGGGAGAGGGCGATCCACTCATCGGTCCAGGCGGGCAGGCCGAGGGGCCAGGCGGGGACGAGCGTCTCCAGGTCCTCGAGGACTTCCCGATGGGCTGACAGCGCCGAGCGGATCAGTTCGAGCTCGGCGGGTGTCATCCGGTTGAGGTGGCCGGACAGGTAGAGGCGGCCAGGGATGCCGTTCACGAGGGCGAAGATGAATTCCTCGCGAGTGGTTCCGGTGATCGGATAGGCCCAGTGACCGGCTTGTTCAGGGAGTACGGCGGCCGGTGCGGCGGCGGTGATCGATGCGTACAGCAACGGGTGTTCCTGGTCCGAGGTCGACTGCAGGTGGAGGCGGGACAGCATGGCGTAGTCCATCCGCATGGCACCGGAGGCGCAGTTCTCGATCAGCAGGTCCGGATGCCGCTCCTGAATGCCGTCCAGCCAGCTGAGCAGTGCGCGGTTGTGCTCCAGAAGGCCCTGCCCGAGGGATGTCCCGTTCTTGTCGGTTCCGGGCCCGGTCACGGAGTTGTTGTCGAACTTGAAGAACCCGATGCCGAACTCGTCGACCAGCCGATCGACCGTGGTGTCGAGGTGTTTGCGTGCGGCCGGGCTGCGCAGGTCGAGCAGGTAGCGATCGTTCTCGGCGACTCTTCGGCCGTGGCGGGTGAGGAACGCGTCATCAGGTAGTTCGTCGGCGATCGGTGAGCGGACACCGACGACTTCGGGCTCGAGCCAAAGTCCGGGCACCATGCCGTGGTGGTGGATCCGGTCGATCACCTCGGCGAGTCCGTTCGGGAACCGCGTCGCCGACGGTTGCCATTCGCCGACGGTGTTCCACCAGACGCCTTCGGCGTACCAGCCGGCGTCGATGCAGAAGTAGTCCGCGCCGACCTCGGCCGCGGCGTCGATCAGCGGCAGCAGCTTCTCCGTTGTCGGGTCACCCAGCAACGTATTCATGTAGTCGTTGAAGACGACCGGCATCCGGTCGTCGATTGGGCGCCGCGTCCGGATCGCCCGGCGCTGACGCGTGAGTGCGGCGAACACGCTGTCGACGTCGGTCCCGACGACAAGCGACACAGGAACCGTCGTGAACGGTTTGTCGGCAGTGACCTCGACACTCCACTGGTGCTCCAGGTCGGTCGGGCCGCTCAGCAGCAGGTAGCCACCGTGCCGGGTCTCACCGAGCTCGTAGTGCCATGGGCCGTTGTGCTCGATCTGCCAGCCCAGGGCGTACGGCGTACTCCGATCGACCAGAACGCCGACAGGCAGCCTCTCCCCCGTGGACCACGAGTTCATACCCGTCACCGCGTCCCGGCTCTTGGCGACGTGGTGATGCGGATCGTGGACGATGTCAGCCAACACGTCCCGCACTACGCGCTTGGACCAACGGTTCTCCGCCATCCAGCTGTTCGCGGCGGAGTACAGCTCGGCGTCGACCGACGCGAGGCCGACGACCAACGACGACAGGCTGGTGAGCTCCAGAGAACCCGGACCGATGATCGACGCTTCGGTCCAGGCGCGTACGCCGGCCCGCGCCTCGAAGACGCTGGTGACGCGGAGACCCGTGGTCGGCTCCTCCTGGACGATGCGCAGCGTGGTCCCGGTCTCGTGGTGCCCGGCGTACCTCAACCGCTGCCCCAGGAGGGTGCCGGCGTGACGGTTGCTGGAATGGCCATGTCCCACAGCGGCCACCTCCACCAAGGGCTGGCCCGGATCGGGCTCGCCACCCCTCGGCTGGGACGCCTCCCGGACAGCAACCAGTCGGACGGGGCCGTCGTCGAGGACGAAGGTCAGCGCAAGGTCAGGCGTGCTCCAGTGCAGCAGGTCGGTCATAGATCCTCACTTGGTCGTACGGCTCGCCGTGCGTTGCTCGAGGAGATGTCCTCACCGGTGAACGTCGCGCAGCGCACCGGGAAGTAAACGGTGTACCGCTCGTCGCGGACCTCGGCGAGTGGGATGAAGCGCAGGCCGGTGGTTTGGCCGTGGGTCCGGTATCTGCCCGGCTGCCACCAGCTGTGGTGTCGCTCCCGGTCAGGTGTGAGGAACGACGCCGGGTCGGCAGGGTCACCGGACAACGCGGTCTCCTGCTCGGTGAGGCCGGCCAGGACGACCGGACCGTCGAGTACGGCGACCAGGTCCGGCTGGTCGGGCAATCGCACGGTGGACAATCCCGACGGCACAGTCAGCCGGATGCGCTGGCTGCTCCATTCCTGGGACAACAGGATCCATCCGCCCCTGACCTCGACCGGCAACGGTTTCCCGTCGATCTCCAGCGTCGGCGAGCCGGTAGCCCACAGTGGGACGCGGAGCCGGATCTCGAACCTGGTTGGTCGCTCGCACCGTACGTCGACGACGTGCACGTGGTGGTTCGGCCGACGCCGCGGCAACGGCCGCGCCGACAACTCCTGGATTCCCTCGGCAGCGTAAGCACTCTGTCGTTGGCCGAGAGAAACGCCTTGCTCGATGTCCGCCGTGATCGCGAGCTCGACCCGGCCGCCGAACAGATCGGGCCAGGTCGTGACCGACTCGAGGTACTGACAGACCGCGATCCCCTGGTCGTCGACGTAAACAGCCGCCTCGCCGACCGAGCTCTGGGCCTGCAGCAGGGTGCCGTGGCAGCACCAGAAGTCCTCGGTCGGCCGACCCCATTTCTTCTGGCTTCCGGTTGCCAAAGGCAAGAAGTACGCGGGCATACCGGTGTCCGGGTGTTGCTGCGCCCAGATCCCGTTGACCAGGTTCCGTTCCCAGTAGTCTCCGTAGCGGTGATCGCCGGTCCACCGGAACAGAACGGCGGCGAGGCGCATCAGGTTGTAGACGAGGCAATGTTCCTGGACAGCGTGCAGACGGGCGGACTGTTCGCCGGGCGGCTGCCACACTTCTCCGCAACTGCTGCCACCGGTGCAGTACGTCCCGCGGGTCTGCACCGCGGAGTCCCAGAAGACTTCGACGACGTCGCGCCAGCGTCGCTCGCCCGTGACCTCCCAGGCCCTGGCCGCCCCGAGAATCTCCGCGATCTGGGTGTTGGCGTGCTTGTTGGTCAGTACGTCGGCACCGGCGAGAAGCGGCTCGAAGAACCGGCGCCGGTCGTACCGCTCGATCAGATCGGCGGCGGTCTGATCACCGGTGAACGCAAGGAGGTCCGCCCAGACCTCCAGCATCCCGCCCGTCTCGCGGTCGAGGATGTCGTCGAGCTGCTCCCGCGAGAGCCCACCCGTCCAGGTGTGGAACCATCCGGCGAAAGCCGACGCGATCTCGAGCGCCTGTTCGTTGCCCGCGATTCGGTACTGGTCGAGCAACCCCATCAAGGTCTTGTGGACGACGTACTGCGGAGCCCACGCGTCCCGGCCCGCGGCCAGCCGTTCGAAGTACGCCGGTGGAATCGACCCGGCCCACTGCCCGCCGTTGGCCCGCTGGCACATCGCGAGTTCGTCCACGACGGTGGCAGCTCGTGCTGCCACCTCACGGTCCTCCTCACCGACCCGTGCCGCCGCCGACAGCCAATGTCCGAGGATGTGGCCTCGCAGATCGCACGTCGGCGACTCCCATCCCCAATGCCAGGTCTGCGGACCATCCGGAGAGTCCGCGCCAACGGTCGTGCCCCAGGAGCCCGAATAACTCCACAGACCGGCCTCGGCGCGGTAGGGCCGCAGCAGGTTGTCCGCGCTGAGCCCGCGTAGATAACGGGCGTTCAGCAACCATCTGTCTCTGGTCGGCCCTTCCTTCAGTGTTGTCCGGCCGCCTGACGCACGAACCGTGCGCAGCACGTCAAGCGCCGAGCTCGAGGGCGAGGCAGTTTGCGACGTCGAGCGGAGCAGTGGCGGGCAGGCGGACAACGAGGATCCCGTGGGCCTGTTCGAACGGGACCGGACCGTGGCCGAGCAGTCGTACGCCGGTCACCGTCTCGTGATCCGCGAGGCTGCGAATCACCGCGCGTCCGTCCTCCGGCCAGGCCATCTGGAACGCGTAGACGGTGTTCTCCCGGCGGGTGAAGCGGAAGTCGGAAGCAGTCCAGCCCACCCGGTCCTCGGTGAATCCGTCGATGACGACACTGGACGGGCCTTCACCGAAGACCCGGAACGGACGCGTGCCGTGGATGCCTTCGCCGCACGCCCGCATCCAGGCGCCCAGATCGTCGAGGAGTTGGGTGCATTCGAGGTCGAGCGTGCCGTCCGGCAGCTGCGGCACGTTGAGCAGGAGGTTGCCGTTCTTCGACACGATGTCGACGAGCATCTCGATCACGTGTCCACCGGTCTTGTAGACGTCGCGGACGTTGTAGAACCAGTCGCCGACGGAGGTGTCGGTCTGCCACGGCCGGGGGTTGATCCCAGGCGTCTGACTGCGCTCGATGTCCATCACGCCGACCACGCTCACCTCGGGCCGGCGGTCCTTCTGCTGGTACACGGCGCGGTTGGTCCCGTGGATCCCCGCACTGGTGTTGTACAGGTGGGCGATCGCGGTCAAACCGGGGGTGTACTCGGCCTCGCCGAACGGCACGGGACCGTCGGTGTACAGCAGATCCGGTTGGTACCGGTCGATCATCTCGGTGACCGCCGCGAGCCAGTACGCGTGCCAGGCAGGATCCTGGCCGTACCACGGGTCCTGCACCACGATGTCTTCGGCCGGCAGGTACTTGGCGTTGTCGAGGTAGAGATCCCGGTACGCCGGATCGGTCCCGTCGTACGGCACGCCGGCCAGCGGCCCGTGCCGGTCGCTGCCCTTGTTGACGGCGAACCAGGTCAACGCGGCACCGAGATGCTCGGTGATACCGAACGGCAGTCCACGCTCCTCGGCGGCGGCCTTCCAAAGGCCGACGATGTCCTTGCCCGGCCCGACCTTTGCCGAGTTCCACGGGTTCACCGACGACTCGTAGTTGAAGAAGTTGTCGTGATGGACGGCCTGCGCCACGAAGTACCGCGCACCGGCCGCCACGAACCGGTTCATCAAGTCGGCCGGATCGAAGCGCTCCGCCTTCCATTGCCGGACGATGTCCTTATAGCCCGACTGCGACGGGTGTCCGTACATCCGCAGGTGGTGCAGGTACTGCTCAGAGCCTTGCCGGTACATGTGGCGCGCGTACCAGTCGCCGTACCGAGGCACCGACTGCGGTCCCCAGTGCGACCAGATGCCGAGTTTCGCGTCCCGGAACCAGTCAGGGCACTCGAACGTGGACAGGGACTCGAACGTTGCGTCGAACGGCACTCTTTGCTCCTCGTCGCTGATACCGGGTGAGGGCCGGCCGGATCACTCCGGCCGGCCCGGGTCCGCCTACTTGTTGGGCACCTTGTCGTACGCGGTCTGCTGGATCTCTAGGTAGCGCTTCAGACCGAGACCCTCCAGCCCCTTGACGTAGCTGTCCCAGTCGGTGTCGATGTTCTTCGAGCCGGTGATGAACTGCAGGGAGTTCTGCTGGATGTAGTTCTCGAGGTTGGTCTGCAGGGTCGCGACCTCGTTGGCGAGGGTGGGGTCGATCCAGACCTTCCAGAACGGGTAGATCTGCGCCTTGTCCTCGTGGCCGGCGTACAGCTTGGTGGCATCGAAGAGCTTGCGCTCGTACCCCGCCTGCGTGTGGACGTCGGTGTCGATGACCTCGGAGTTCCGGAACTGCGCGGTGTTGTTGTACTGCGCGAGCGCTCCCCACCCGGAGTTCCGCGGCTTCGAGCCGGGCTTCAGCGGGATCTGCTTGAAGCTCGGCTTCAGCGACTTGTCGAGCGCCACGTCACCGGAACCGGGCTTGGTCCAGGCCTTGCCCTCCGAGCCGAACTGTCCGTTGATCTGGCCCTCGTCGGTGAAGATGTAGTCGAGCATCTTGATCGCCTGGATCTGCTTCTCCGGTGTGGCCTTCGACGTCAGTACGAACGTGGCGCCGGGAATGCTCGGGAAGACGTAGCTGGCGTAGTTCGCGCCACTCGGACCGGTCAGCGGCGGTACCGCGTCGTACTGCTGGTCCCGCCCGTCCGCCGAACCGACGGTGACGAAGATGCCCGAGTGCATGACGGTGCCCGCGCCGAGGATGACCGAGCCGCCGTGGTTGCCCTGCTGCTGCATCGCGTCCGGGTTCTGCGTGAAGGCGCCTTTGTCGATCAGCCCTTCTTTGTAGAGCGAGTTGATGTACCGCAGGCCTTCGCGCCAACCGTCCTTGTTCGCCTGGACGTCGACCTTGCCGTTGTTGAGAACCAGTGTGGTGTTGTTGCCGCCGCTGTTGTTCTGCCCTTGCGGGTCGTAGATGAAGGCGTTCATGAAGTACGGGATGAGGTTGTCGCGGACGTTCGCGCTGATCGGGATCTCGTCGGCCTTGCCGTTGCCGTTCGGATCCTGGGTCTTGAACGCCTGGAGCACCTTCCGCATGTCCTCGGTGGTCTTCGGCTGCTCGAGGCCCAGCTTCTTCAGCCACGCCGAGTTCATCCACAGCTTGTCCGGGTACGAACAGTGGAAGCAGTCGACCCACTGCGGGAGGCCGTAGATCTTGCCGTCCGGCGCGGTCGCCATCGCCTTCCACTCCGGCGTGGAGTCCAGCGCCTTCTTGATGTTCGGCGCGTACTGATCGATCAGCTGGTTCAGCGGTACGACGACACCCTGATTTCCCAGCTTCAGCAGGTCCGCCGTCGTGAACTGGTCGACCCAGGGGATCAGCAGGTACAGGTCGGGGTAGTCACCGCTGGCCAGCGAGATCTGCCGCTTCTCCTTGGCCGGCCCACCGTCGTACGTGGTCGTCTGCCACTTGATGGTGATGTTGAACTTCTGCTGGATCAGCTTGGTGAAGTCGTTGGTGGCCAGGTTCGTGTCGGCCGCCTGCGGCGAGAAGACGTTCAGGGTGACAGCGGGATTCCCGGTGACCGTCGGCAGTGGCTTTCCGTCCGCGGCGTCCGAGCCACCGCCTCCGGAGCAGGCCGCGAGGCCGAGAGCCAGGAGACTGATACCGGCGATCGCGGCACGCCTCCGCCTACTGATTCGTACAGACATGGTTCCCTCACAGGGGTCGAGGTGATACGGAGTGATACCGGGTGGTACCGGAGGATCAGCCCTTGACGGCGCCGATCAGGATTCCCTTGGTGAAGTAGCGGGCGACGAACGGATAGATGACCAGGACCGGAACGCTCGCGACCACGATCAGCGAGTACTTGAGCAGGTCGGCGAGCTGCTGGCGCTGGATGACGACCGACGCGTCGACGGCGCCGCCGCCGGTGGTGTTGAGGATCAGGATGTTCCGCAGGACCAGCTGGAGCGGGAACAGGTCCGGGTTCTTCAGGTAGATCAGCGCGTCGAAGTAGGAGTTCCACTGCATGATCGCGTACATCAACGCGACCACCGCGATCATTGGCTTGGCCAACGGGATCACCACCGACCACAGGAACCGCAGGTCGCCGCAGCCGTCCAGCTGCGCGGCCTCGACCAGCTCGTCGGGGATCGCGGTGCGGAAGTAGGTCCGGGCGATGATGACCTGCCAGACCCCGATCGCCTGCGGGATGATCAGCGCCCACCGGGTGTCGAGCAGACCGACGGACTGGACCACCAGGTATGTCGGGATCAGGCCGCCGGTGAACAGCATCGTGAACAGGATGGCGGTCATCACCACGTTGCGGCCGACCAGCGTACGGCGCGACATCGGGTAGGCGATCGCGATCGTCATCGTGACGCTGACGATCGTGCCGACCACGGTGTAGAACAGCGAGTTCAGGTAGCCCTGGACGATCTGCGGATTCTCGAACACCGCGTGGTAGCCGCGCAGCGAGAAGTCCACCGGCCAGAACAACACCCGGCCGGCCGATACCGCTTCCGGGCTGCTGAACGAGCTGGCCACGATGTACAGCAACGGCGCCAGGACGATCACGAAGAAGACCGCCAGCAGCAGGTACACGCAGAACAGGAAGATCCGGTCGGTCCGCGGCTCCCGGATCCGGCGGGCGCGCGCGGCGCGGCGCTCGACCCGCTTGCTGGGCAGCGTTCTGGTTTCGGTTTGGACGCTCATGACCACAATCCGTTCCCGGTGATCCGCTTGGCGATCGCATTGACCATCAGCAGCAGCGCGAGGTTGATGACCGAGTTGAACAGTCCGATCGCGGTGGCGCCGCTGAAGTCGGCGTTCAGCAAGCCGGTCTTGTAGACGTAGGTGGCGATGATCTCGGACTGGCTCAGGTTGAGCGGGTTCTGCAGCAGGAAGGCCTTCTCGAACCCGATGGCCATGATGTTGCCGACAGCAAGCACCAGGATGATGACGGCGGTCGGCATGATGCCGGGCAGGTCGACGTGCCGGATCCGTTGCAACCGGCTGGCGCCGTCGAGCTTGGCCGACTCGTGCAGTGCCGGGTCGATGCCGGACAGCGCAGCCAGGTAGATCACCGCGGAGTATCCGGTGGTCTGCCACACGTCCGACCACACGTAGATGTGACGGAAGTACTCCGGGTTGCCGAGGAAGTCGATCGACGGCACGCCGAAGAAGCCCAGGCCCTCGTTGACGATGCCGAGCCGCGGCGACAGCACCAGGATCGTCATCGACACGACCACCACGGTGGAGATGAAGTACGGCGCATACGTCACCAACTGAACCGACCGCTTGAACACACCGTTGCGGACCTCGTTGAGTGCCAGCGCGAGGATGATCGCGATCGGGAAGCTCGCCGCCACGGTGTAGACCGACAGGATGAAGGTGTTCTTCACCAGGGTCCAGAACACCGGGTTGTGGAAGAACAGGTCGAAGTTCTGCCAGCCGACCCACGGGCTTCCCCAGATGCCCTTGATCACGTTGAAACTCTTGAACGCCAGGACTGCGTTCGACATCGGGATGTACTTGAAGATCACGAACCACACCAGCGGCACGACCATCAACAGGTACAGGGTCCAGTGCCGTCGAAGACTGCGGCGCAGTCCTTGGACGCCGGGACGTTCTCGCCGCCGCCGGCGCCGCACCGGCGTCTCACCGGCCGGTGGCCGGACCGTGGTCAGGGTAGCCATGGAACCTCCTTCATCCGTGCCGGTTGTCAGATCGGGCTAACGCGATGGCCGACGCCGGCGGTCAACCGGACCGGAACCCGGTCGTCGCCGTGACGCACGACCCGCTCCTGGTCCCGGTCGGCGGTCAGGACCGCTTCGACGCCGGCCGGCGTCCACGCGATGTCGACGGTGACCCCGCCGCGAGCCCGTAGGCCCGTGACCCGCCCGCTCGGCCATTCGGCCGGCAGCGCGGGCAGCAGTTCGATCTCGCCCGTGTGGCTCTGCAGCAGCATCTCGGCGATGCCGGCGGTCGCGCCGAAGTTCCCGTCGATCTGGAACGGCGGGTGGGCGCAGAAGAGATTCGGGTACACGCCCGCGCCGCTGCCGACATAGTCGGTCGAGGTGTCGCCGGCAGGTGCGAGGAACGCCCGGACGAGCCGGTGCGTGCCGGCCGCATCGCGCAACCGGGCGTACAGGTTGATCTTCCAGGCCAGCGACCAACCGGTGGCCTGGTCGCCACGCAGTTCGAGCGTCCGGGCCGCGGCGGCCGCGAGGGCCGGCGTGCCGTCCGGCGTGATCGCATCGCCCGGATGAAGACCGACGAGGTGCGACATGTGCCGGTGATGGGGTTCTTCTTCGGGTAGATCCGCCAACCACTCCTGCAGCTGTCCGCGTGAGCCGATCGCGGGCTCGGGGATTCGCTTGCGGGCGGTGGACAACTCGCCGACCAACGGGTCGACGATATCGAGCAGTTCAGCCGCTCGCTCGACCCGCTGGAAGAGGTCCGAGATCAGGGCCAGGTCCATGGTCGACGACCAGGTCACCGACGCGGGCTGTCCGTCGTCGGCCAGGTAGGTATTCTCCGGGGAGGTCGACGGCGCCGTACCGAGGGTTCCGTCCGGCATCTCCGTCAACCAGTCGAGGCAGAACTCCGCGGCGCCCAGCAATACGCGCCACGATTCGCGAAGGGAGTCCAGATCACCGGTGAACGCGTAGTGGTCCCACAGGTGGCGGGCCAGCCAGGCACCTGCCATCGGCCAGTTCGACCACCGCGGATCGCCCTCGACCGGGAACGACCAGCACCAGGCGTCGGCGTTGTGATGCGCGGTCCAGCCGCCACAGCCGTACCGTTCCTTCGCCGTCGGGCGCCCGGCCTCGGCGAGCTGACCGATGTAGCGGAGCAGCGGTTCATGGCACTCGGAGAGATTGGTGGTCTCCGCGGGCCAGTAGTTCATCTCGGTGTTGATGTTCACCGTGAAGTTGCTGGACCACGGCGGCCGGAGGATGTCGTTCCAGATCCCCTGCAGATTGGTCGGCAGCCCACCCGATCGCGAACCCGCGATCATCAGGTAGCGGCCGTAGTTGAACAGCAGCGCGACCAGTGCGGGGTCTTCGACGTCGACCGCACCCGCGACGCGTACGTCGGTCGGCAGGTCGGCATTCTCGGCCGGACCGGGCAGCTCGAGCGACGAACGACGGAACAGCTGCTGGTGATCCTCACGATGGTCGGCCACGAGTTCGTCGTACGTGCGATCGCGCGCCGCGAGCACCTTCTGATCCCCAGCGGCCCAGCACTCCGTCGCCGATCGGGTCGGCGAGGTCGACGGTCCGTCGTACCCGGTATCGGTGGAGAGAATCAGGACGACCTCGGTTGCCTCCTCGACCGTGAGCTCGGTGTCGACGGCTCGGAGCTGCCCGTCGGTCGTGGCACGCAGTGCGATGGCCGCTTCCATACCGCGGTCCGCACCATCGGAGTACCGGATCGGCACCGGAACATCGCGATGGTGCGGGGCGACATCGGCCGGAGCTTGCAACAACAATCCGAGCCCGTCCTCGACTGGGTGTGGTTGTGACTGCAACTGCGAGGTCAACCGGCACGTCAGCCCCAGTACCGGCTCGGACGCTGTCAGTCGCACGACCAGGACACCGTCCGGAGCGCTGACGAAGACTTCCTGGCGCACCGCGACTCCGCCGAGCTCGTACTCCGCGGTCGCCGTCGCGGTGTCCAGATCGAGCTCGCGACGGTACTGCGCGACCTCGCCGACGGCGGGCGTGGTGCCGCCGACCCGAACCTCCATCAGGAGGTCGCCCAGCGGCAGGTACGCCTGGCAGTAGCCGGAGTGGAAACCGCCGGCCAGCTCATGCGCCCGGCGGAGCTCGCCGGCCGTGAGGGCGTCACGCACTTCCTGCACCGCCTCCGCGCCGGTCGCACCGAGCGGAGCCGACAACAACCGTGCGGTCTCCGGGCCGCCCGACCAGAGAGTCTCGTCGTTCAGCCCGATCCGGTCAGTGCCAAGACCGCCGAAACACATCGCGCCGATGCGGCCGTTGCCGAGCGGCAAAGCCTCGAGCCACGTCTCCGCAGGCCGGTCGTAGCGCAAGCGTTGCGCAGCGGACCGATCTGAGCCCACCAGGTCGCTCATATCGCAGTCCTCCGTCGATGAGACGAGGTATTAGTCCTATGAATTTCCGGGATCGTAGCGCTGCGCGGACGGTTGGTCCATACTGAGCGGCATCGTTCTGTCAAAAAGATCCCATCTCTATGGGACCGATGTGAGGGGCCGCCATGCCACGCATCACCTCGCTGGAGGTTGTCGACGTCCGATTCCCGACCTCGCTGACCAGCGACGGTTCGGACGCGATGAACAAGGACGGTGATCACTCGGCGGCGTACATCGTTCTGCACACCGACGCTCCGGGCCTGTCCGGACACGGCTTCACCTTCACGATCGGCCGGGGGAACGACCTCTGCGTCGCGGCGGCTCAGCAACGCGCCCAGCCGCTGATCGGCCGGGACGTCGACGAGCTGTGCAACGACCTCGGCGGCATCTACCGGGAGCTCCAGTCGGACAGCCAGCTGCGCTGGCTCGGGCCTGACAAGGGAGTCATCCACCTGGCATTGGCCGCGGTGATGAATGCCGTCTGGGATCTGGCCGCCCGGCGGGCCGGCGTACCCCTGTGGCGACTGCTGTCCGAGATGTCGCCCGAGGAACTCGTCGAAGCCGCCGATCTGCGCTACCTGAGCGACGTCCTGACCGCCGATCAGGCGGTGGCCCTACTGGCCGCCCAGGAAGCGGGCCGCAAGCAACGAATTGCCGAGCTAGAGGTCTCCGGCTACCCGTGCTACACCACCTCGGCCGGATGGCTCGGATACTCGGACGCCAAGCTGCGCAGGCTGTGCGAGGAAGCCGTTGCCTCTGGCTACAAACACGTCAAGCTGAAGGTCGGGGCCAACCTGGACGACGACATCCGGCGCTGCGGCATCGCCCGCGAGGTGCTCGGCCCGGACGGTCACCTGATGATCGACGCGAACCAAGTCTGGGATGTTCCGCAGGCCATCGAATGGGTCAAGGCGCTGGCCGGGTTCGACCCGCTGTGGATCGAAGAGCCCACCAGCCCCGACGACATCCTCGGCCACGCCGCGATCCGCAAGGCCGTGGCGCCCATCGGCGTCGCCACCGGTGAGCACGGCATGAACCGCGTGCTGTTCAAGCAGATGTTCCAAGCCGGCGCCATCGACTTCTGCCAACTCGACGCCGCGCGCCTCGGCAGCGTCAACGAAGTACTCGCGGTCTATCTGCTCGCCGCCTGCTTCGACGTGCCGGTCTGCCCGCACGCGGGTGGTGTCGGGCTGTGCGAACTCGTCCAGCACCTCGCGATCTTCGACTACGTCGCCCTGTCGGGCACCCTCGAGGGGCGTGTCACCGAGTACGTCGACCACCTGCACGAACACTTCGTCGAACCGTGTGTGGTCAAGGCCGGTGCTTACGTGCTTCCGGCCGCTCCGGGTTACAGTGCCGAGATGCACAGGGAGTCACTTCAGACCTACCGGTTCCCGGACGGCAGCTACTGGTCGGCCCGCGCGGAACGGGAACCGCTGCCGTGAGCCCCGGCGACGTGGTCGAGCGGTCCCGGCCACCTGGCGTGTCCCAGACCGACGTGGTCATCGAGGGAATCCGTCAGATGATCATCGACGGCGAGCTCCGCTCCGGCGACCGGCTTCCGGTCGAGAAGGACCTCGCCGCGGCACTCGGCGTCTCCCGGAATCCGCTCCGCGAAGGGGTCCGCGCGCTGTCCATGATGGGCGTGCTGGAGACCCGGCAAGGTGACGGTACCTACGTCACCAAACTGGACCCGTCGATGCTCCTCGCCCCGATCGGATTCGTCGTCGACCTGCAGGACGGCAGCGGCACGCATCACCTGCACGCGGTACGCCGGGTCCTCGAGACCGAGGCCGCAGGCCTTGCGGCGCAACAGATCGCGCCGGCAGAACTCGCGGCCGCTGCCGAGCTGTTGCGCCACAACGAGGCCGAACTCAGGCTCGAGGCACCCAACCACGAGACAGTGATCGAGAACGACATCGCCTTCCACCGCATCATCGCGGATGCGGCCGGCAATCCGGTACTGGCGGCGTTGATCAACGCACTCGGTGGACGAACGATGCGCGACCGGCTCCGTCGATCGATCACGGAGCCCGGCGCCGATGAAACCGCCCACGGGGAACACCTCGCGATCCTCGCCGCCCTGACGGCGCACAACCCCGACCGGGCGCGGATCCAGATGTCGGCCCACCTGTTCACCGTCGAGGACTACCTCGAGACGCACCAAGGGTCCGAATCCCGCCTGACAGACAATCAGCGCGGCGGTCGGAGTACAGCGAAGGGATCGGTCACGGTCAGTTCGCGCGCGGCGAATTTGTAGACGGTCGCGGGCCGGCCGCCGCTTTGGCCGGGGGTGGCTCGGCGCTCGGTCGGGTCGATGACGTGGCGTCGGGTCAGGACGCGGGTCAGGTTGGTGGCGCCGAGCTCGTACCCGAGTGCGGCGCCGAACAGATCGCGCAGTTCGGCGATCGTGAACTCCAGCGGAGCTAGCGCGAAGCCGATGTTCGTGTAGGACAGTTTGGCGCGCAGCCGACCGACGGCAGCCTCGATGAAGTAGTGGTGGTCGAACGCGGTCTGCGGCAGGTCGTCGACCGGATGCCAGACAGTGTCGGACGGAAGCACCGGCTGTACGTCGGACGGAACCAGGCCGAGGTAGGCCGTCGCCAGCACGCGCGCCCGTGGATCGCGATCGATCGCACTGTGGGTGGCCAGCTGTTCGAGGTGTGCGACATCGCGGACGTCCACCTTCGTCGCCAGGTGGCTGGTGATGGCCTCCCGGAGCCGCTGCGTGGGCTCGACCCCACCGCCGGGGAGCGCCCACCGACCGCGGTACGGGTCCCGTGCGCGCTTCCACAGCAGGACGCACAACCTGCCGTCCCGGACCGACAGGACCGCTGACAGCACCTCGTGCGGGTAGCTGGGGAAGTTAACCGGATCACCTTTCTTGGCTTCGGGCACGACGCCGATGGTAGCGTGCAGCTAGTTATCGCCTCTGAAGCGAAAACATCACGGAAGGTCGGAGAACCTATGCAACTGACGACGGAGACGGTCCGGACCGCGGTCACGGCCGCCCTGGCCGAGGATCAGGCGGTGGACGACGTCACCACGCGATGGAGTGTCCCGGCCGACCTACAGGTCGAGGCGACAGTGGTCGCCAAGCAGGCGGGGCGCGTGGCCGGTCTGCCGCTCCTGCAAGGCGTATTCGCCGCGGTCGATCCCACCGTCACGGTGCGGCCGGCTGTTGCCGATGGCGATCCGGTCCTCCCCGGACAGCCGCTCGCGTCGATCAGTGGTGCGGCGCGCTCGATCATCACCGGCGAGCGGGTGGCGCTGAACTTCGTCCAGCGGATGTCCGGCATCGCAACCCTCACGGCAGCCTTCGTGGCCGCGATCGGACCGCGCCCGGTCCGGCTCCTCGACACCCGCAAGACCGCGCCCGGCCTCCGGGCCATGGACAAGTACGCCGTCGCCTGCGGCGGCGGTACGAACCACAGGCTCGACCTGGCCGCCATGGTCCTGCTGAAGGAGAACCATCTCGCCGCGGCCGGCGGCGTCCTCCCGGCCGTCCGCCGGGTCCGGGACGGCCTGACCTTGGAAGGCCGAAGTCTGGCGATCGAGGTCGAGGTCACCACCGCCGAGGAAGCCCGCCAAGCGCTGGACTGCCGGGTCGAGTGGATCCTGCTGGACAACATGCCGGCCGAGGAGATGGCCCTCATCGTCCAGCGGCGCAACACCTCCGGGTCCACTTCGCAACTCGAGGCCTCCGGCACTATCACGCTCGACACCGTCGCAGACGTCGCCGCCACCGGTGTCGACGCCGTCTCGGTCGGCGCCCTGACCCACTCCCCCACGGCACTCGACATCAGTCTGCTGGTCGTCCGCGATCACAGCCTCAACTGAGGAAGAAGGAACTGTTGTGACCATTGGTCAGAACACAGCGATCACCTGGCAGGACGAGGTACGCCGCCTCGCCCAGGAGCGCGACGCGGTGATCCTCGCCCACAACTATCAGGAGCCGGCGATCCAGGACGTCGCCGACCACGTCGGCGACTCACTCGCCCTGTCGCGTATCGCGGCCGAGACGGACGCCTCCACGATCGTGTTCTGCGGCGTGCACTTCATGGCCGAGACCGCCAAGCTTCTCAGCCCCGACAAGACCGTGCTGATCCCCACCGCTCAGGCGGGTTGCTCACTGGCGGACACCATCGACGCCGATCAGCTACGGGCCTGGAAGGCCGAGCACCCCGACGCCGCGGTCGTTGCCTACGTCAACACCACCGCCGCGGTGAAGGCCGAGGCCGATGTCTGCTGTACGTCGTCCAACGCGGTGGAGGTGGTGAACTCGATTCCGGCGGACCAGCCGATCCTGTTCCTGCCCGACCAGTTCCTCGGAGCACATGTCCGGCGGCAAACCGGCCGGGACAACATCGAGGTGTGGATGGGCGAGTGCCACGTGCACGCCGGCATCAGCGCCGCCGACCTGCGCGCTCAGGTGGCGGCCGATCCCGAGGCCGAGGTCCTGGTCCATCCCGAGTGCGGCTGCGCGTCGTCGGCGATCTGGCTCGCCGGCGTGGGTGATCTGCCGGCCGAGCGGACCCACATCCTCTCCACCGCCGGCATGCTGGACACCGCTCGCGACCTGACCTCGAAGACGGCCTTGATCGCGACGGAGATCGGCATGCTCCACCAGCTTCGCAAGGTCAACCAGCGAACGAATTTCGTCCCTGTGAACCCGAAGGCCTCGTGCCGCTTCATGAAGATGATCACCCCGGAGCTGCTGGTGCGGTGCCTGCGGGGAGGACGCGACGAGATCCAGCTCCCGCCGGAGATCGTCGAACGGGCCCGGCGTTCGGTCGAGCGGATGGTTGCCATCGGCAAGCCTGCGGGTGCTCGATGACGCGGGCCGTCGACGTGGTCGTGATCGGCTCCGGCGTGGCGGGCCTGTCGACCGCGCTCGGTCTCGCCGCGACCCGCGACGTACTTCTGCTCAGCGCGGGCGACGGCAGCACGCCCTGGGCGCAGGGCGGCGTCTCGGCGGCGTACGGCGAGGACGATCCGCTCGACCACTGGCGTGACACCGACATCGCGGGCGCGGGATTCTGCGATCCCCGCAACGTTCGGGCGCTGGTCGAGGAAGGACCGCAGCGACTCGCCGAGCTCATCGCTCACGGCGCCCGCTTCGACCGCAACGCCGATGGATCGCTGTCGAGAACTCTGGAGGGCGGCCACAGCCGTCCCCGGATCGTGCATGCGGGCGGTGACGCCACCGGGGCGGAGGTTCATCGCGCGCTCCGTGCCGCCCTGCAGCGAACCAGTGTCCGGACGATGACCGGACGGACCGTCGGTTTGGTTCAGTCGGATTCCGGAAGCATCGTCGGGGTGCTCGTCGAGACAGGTGACCAGCTCACGCAGATCGACGCGCGCGCCGTCGTACTGGCCACCGGCGGTATCGGTAACGCCTACCTGGCGAGCACCAACCCCTCGGCGGTGCGCGGTGACGGCATCGCCCTGGCGTTGCGAGCCGGCGCGTCGCTGGTGGACATGGAGTTCGTCCAGTTCCACCCCACCGCGCTCCACACCGGTGAGACCAGTGGTCAGTTGCCTCTGGTCACCGAGGCCGTCCGAGGTGAAGGCGCCGTACTGCGCGACGTGCATGGCCGCAGGATCATGGAAGGATTGCATCCGCGAGCCGACCTGGCTCCGCGGGACGTCGTCGCGCGGGCGATCGAGGCGACGATGCGGCGGGACGGGTCCGACCACGTCTGGCTGGACGCAACCGGTGTCGCGCCTGAGGTCATCCGGCGGCGATTCCCGACCGTGCTGGCCTCCTGCGCACGCATCGGCGTCGACATGGTGTCCGACCAGATCCCGGTCGCGCCGGCCGAACACTTCCTGTGCGGCGGCGTTCGGACCGACCGCAACGGCGCCACCGATGTACCCGGTCTGTACGCCGTCGGCGAGGTCGCCGCGACCGGCGTACACGGGGCCAACCGGCTCGCCTCCAACAGCCTGCTGGAGGGACTGGTCTTCGGACGGCGCGTCGCCACTGCCCTGACCCTCGAGCTCCCCGCGGCGGACCACGGCCGCTCGCACGAGGTCGCGCTGGGCGAGGATCGCGAAGCGGAGCGGATCCGCACGATCCTCAGCAGGTACGCCGGCATCCGCCGCGACGGCGCTGGTCTGAACGCCGCCGCGGACGAGCTGGACACCGCCGGCACCGGACCGCTCGCAACGGTGGCGCGATCCGTCGTCGCAGCAGCGACCGCACGCGAGGACAGCCGCGGCTGCCACTGGCGGTCCGACCATCCCCACTCCGACAATCGCTGGGACGACCACATCGTCGTACGC
Organism: Kribbella pratensis; assembly: GCF_004365355.1. Taxonomy (GTDB): domain Bacteria; phylum Actinomycetota; class Actinomycetes; order Propionibacteriales; family Kribbellaceae; genus Kribbella. Next base: position 502,788 of record NZ_SODP01000002.1, read on the forward strand.
CTGGACGAGGACGGTCGACCGACCACCCGCCAACTTCAGCGTTCGGAGGCTTGAGGCTCGCGTGCACACGGGTGACACCAGGGACTTTCCCTGGTGTCACCGGGGTCGGGATCGGCGACGCTCGGAGTATGAGCGATTCGATGAGGTATCCGGGAGCGGCGTCGGCCGGGCGGGATCAGGTGCGGACGTTGTTCGCGCAGACCATGCAGTACGTCGCGATGACGGCGGGGCTGTTCGCGCTCGGGGCGTATCTCGGCCGCAATCTGCACGGCGCTGTGGGCATCATCGCGTTCATCGGCGCGTTCGTGGTGCTCATCGCCCTGCAGTTTGCCGTCCGGAGGTCGCCGGGAGGCGCGGTCGCGCTCCTGGCGGCCTTCGGCCTGCTGATGGGGGTGGCGGTTGCGCCGACGCTGGCGTACTACGCCGACGTCAACCCCAGCGCGCTGTGGCAGGCCGGTGGCGCGACCGCGCTGTTCATCGCCGCCTTCGGGACCGCGGGGTACGCCACCCGCCGGGATCTGTCCGCGATCGCCCGCGTCGCGTCCTGGGCACTGATCGGCCTGCTTGTCTTCGGGATCGTGCTGATCTTCATCCGGATTCCCGGCGGGGCCGTGATCTACTCGGTCATCGGTCTGGTGATCTTCGCCGCGCTCACGGCCTTCGACTTCCAGCGTCTGCGCCGATCCACCGACCTGGCCTCGGCGCCGCTGATGGCGGCCTCGATCTTCCTCGACATCCTCAACGTCTTCCTCTTCTTCCTCCAGCTCTTCACCCGCAACAACCAGTAGTGAACTGAGTGGTGATCGCCCCCGGCCTGACCCGCGCCGGGCCGGGGGCGGCGACTACGAGTTCCAGATCTGGAATTCGGACAGCTGGCCTGCCGGCCAGCTTGTGTTCGCGGTGAGGTTGAGGCGGAAGTAGCGCTGGGTGGTCGGGCTGAAGGTGATGGTCACCGTGTTGTTGTTGCCGGGGGCAAACGAATAGCCGGCGGACGGAACGAGGGTGGTGAAGGTGCTGCCGTTGACGCTGCCGGCGACAGACAGTGTCTCGCTACGGGCTCCCCAGCCGGCGGGTAGCTGCAGCACGATCCGGCCGGCGCTGACGGCTGAGCCGAGATCGACCTGGATCCATTGCGGGAAGGCGTTGTTGGCGCTCTCCCAGTACGTCGACTGGTTGCCGTCGGTCGCGTTGCTCGACGGGTAGACGTCGTTGTGGCTGGACTCGCTGGTGGGCTTGCCCGCGGCGAGGTTTGTGTTGGTTGCGCCGGCGCCGGTGCCGGACAGCGCGACGGTGTTGCTGTTGACCGTCAGCGTGCCGGTGCGGGTCCCAGCGGCAGTCGGGCGGAACGTGACGTTGACAGTGCAGGACGTGTTTGCGGCGAGGCTGCCGCAGTTGTTGGTCTGGCTGTAGTCACCGGTGATGCTGACGTTAATCGAGGTGGCTGCCGTGCCGGTGTTGGTCACAGTGATCGGCTGCGCCGCGCTGTTGGTATTGAGCGCTTGCGAGGCGAAGGTGAGCGACGACGGGTTCGTGGTGAGCACCGGAGCCGCACCCCCGCTGGGGTACACCTCGAACTCCGACACCTGTCCGGCCGGCCAGCCACTGTTCGCCGTGATGTTGACCCGCACATAACGCGCGTTCGTGGCCGGCACGGTGATGTTCACGACGTTCGTCGGCGAAGTGAAGGTGTACGTCGCGGACCCGACGACCGTGCTGTACGACGATCCGTCGGTGCTTGTCTGGACCGACAGGGTCTGCGTCCGCGTGCCCCATGCACCCGAAGGCGGCAGCTTCAGCGTCACCTTGCCGATGCTGTGCGCCGTACCGAGGTCGACCTGCAACCATTGCGGGAAGGCGTTGTTCGCGCTCTCCCAATAGGTGCTCGCGTCACCATCGGTCGCTGTGGCCGGGATCTGGGTGCCGTTCACCTGGCTGCTGGCTGAGGCCGTCTTCCCACGCGCGAGGTTGGTGTCGGTCCCGATGCCGTTACCTGTCAGGGAAATCGACGTCGGGCTGTTGTTGGCGTTGCTGGTCACCGTCACACCGCCGGTGCGCGATCCGGATGCGGTCGGCCGGAAGGTGACCGTGACCGTGCAGGACGCGCCGACGGCGAGCGCCGAGCAGTTGTTCGTCTGGCTGAAGTCGCCGGTAGCGGTCACGCCCGAGACAGTCGCCGACGTCGTACCCGAGTTGGTCACCGCGACGGTCTGAGCCGACGAGGAACTGCCGACCTGCGTGTCCGGGAAGGACAGGCTGGCTGGGTTCGCGTTGAGGATCGGACCGGGTGCGACGCCGGTGCCCGAGAGCGGGACGGTGTTCGTGATGCCGGAAGCGTTGACGGTCAGGTTTCCGGACCGGCTGCCCGCCGCCGTCGGGCGGAAGGTGACGCTGACCGTGCACGACGCACCGGCCGCGATACTCGTGCCGCAGTTGTTGGTCTGACTGAAGTCACCGCTGGTCGCGACCGCGCTGACGGGCGCCGCCGCAGTACCGGTGTTCGTGACCGTGACGGCTTGCGGGGAGCTCGATCCGCCGATCGCGACGGAGCCGAAGCTGAGTGCGGTCGGGCTGATCGAGATCTGCGAGCCGTTGTCCGGCAGGTACGGCGGGAACGTCGGCGACGTGATGTTCTGGCACTGCGCAGGAGCGAAGATGCCCGAGTTGCCGCCGCCGTCGGTCAGGGTGAAACCGACGCCGCAGCTGTAGATCGGTCCCGGCGCCTGGGTGCCGGTGGCGGTGCTGTTGGTGATCGTCGCCGATCCGCCGACCTGCTCCTGGACCACCCAGGTCCCGGTGTTCTGGATCGTCGCGTTGTTGATGTGGACGTTGCTGATGTTCGAGCCCGAGACGAACTGGATCGCCTCGTACGGGCTCTGCTGGATCAGGATGTTGTCGACGTTGGTCAGGCCGGACATCGCGCCGTCGCGGGCATCGAACCACAGTGCGCCGACGCCGAACTGCCAGTTCGGGTCCAGGCTTCCGGAGCGGATGATCGTGTTCCGCAGTACGTCGGTGCGCCCGAGCGTCGTCGAGCCGAACCGCTGGGCGACGTGGATCCCGCCGCCCTGGGTGAGGCCGGCATCGATCACCCGGTTGTCGGTGACAAAGTTGTCGTGGCCGCCGTAGATGGCGATGCCGTTGGCAAGGATCGGGTACTGCACGGTGTTGTGGTCGAACGAGTCGTTGGCGTCGGCGTTCTGCTCGGCCCAGGTCGCCAGGCCGTCGTCGCCGAGGTTGCGCAGGTCGCTGTTGGTGACCTTGGAGTTGGTGACGCCGTTGTGGAAGTTCACCCCGTCTGCGGTGACGTTCCGGATTCGCAGACCGCTCATCACCAGGTTGGTGAACGGTCCGTCCATCCAGGCGCCGACCTTCTCGTGCTCGATCCACACCCGGTCCACGGTGGAGTTGTTCAGGGCGCCGCCGATGCCGTTCACCTGTGCGCCGTCGTTACGCTCCTGGACGTCGCCGAAGATCGCGAAGTCGGCCAGGTGTACGCCGCTGCTGGCGTTCGGCGCGTAGTTGCCGTAGAAGCCCGGCGCCGCCCCGACGACCGTCGAGCGCCACATCCCCGCGCCTTTGATCGTGATGTTGTTCAGGATCAGGTGGCCCGGGATCTTGAACGTCCCCTCCGGAATCCACACCGTCCCGCCGGCACCGGCCTGGGTCATCGCCGCGTTGAACGCCGCGGTGGAGTCCGCGGCGCCGGTCGGGTCCGCGCCCGTGCTGGTCACGGACACCGAACCCGCCGGCTGGCTCAGCGAACCCGCGACGTTCTCGAAGTCGGCGAAGTCGATCGTGTACGACGACGCGGTGTCCTCGGCGTCGACCTGCAGCCGGAACTTGGTGCCGGCCGGATAGGTGGTCGGGAACAGCCGGTGCACCTCGTCGTAGAAGTGATGCGGGTTGCTCCCCGGCTGGTTCGTGAACGGATAGCCGCCGTAATACCAGCTGTAGGCGTTGGTCAGGGTGAAGTTGGGCTGCTTGGTCCCGTTGACGTACAGGGACAGCTGCGGCGTGTAGACCGAGCCCGAGCCGGTGTCCGGGATGCTGTAGCGGAAGACGATCGAGTTCGTCGCGGCGGGCGTTGTGAACTCGACGAACTTCCCACTCCCCTGCAACGTGACGGCCTTCCGGTACGACGCCTCGGCCGCCAGCGTGTTGTACGCCGCGCTCGGGCCGATCACCGTCCCGTTCGTGGACGCGTTCTCGGCCTGCACTTCGACGTACGGCAGCGTGGCGCCGACACCACCGGACGCGGCGGCCCACGCGGGCGTGGATCCGAGGACTGCAAGGCTCGCGGCGACCAGCGCGCCGCACACGGAGAGCACGCCGGCTCTCCAGGATTTCACTGACCGGATCATGCGCGACTCACTCTCAAACGGGGCGGTTTGCGCCAGACCGTAACCCCGTGGACACGCACGCGCAATATCTCGATCGATTATTGCAAGAAATGGACGACCCGGACTGAGGGATTGGATGTATCTGGTGGAGTTCGGAGCAGGTCCGTCCAAGTAAGAGCGCTCTGGTGAGTGGGGCGCCTACTTGGGGGGAACCCGAAATGACAGCAGATCCCAACTTCGACGGCCTCGCTGGTCTCGAAGGCTCGGTGACCGCGGTGGCGATCATCGATCACGACGGCAATCCGAACCGCGTCCTCGACGACGAGTTCCCGTTCGACGTCACGATCAAGTGGACGGTCCAGCCGCCGGCCACGGCCGTACTGCTCGACGGCAACTGGACCGTCAAGGCGTACGCCGAATCGATGGGCCCCGGTCCCGAGCTGCTCATCGGCAGCAAGGTCGTGCCGGCGAACGGCGGTCCGGCGTACGCCGCGAAGATCACCGTCCCGGCCAACACGCTGCGGCCGGACAAGGCGCCGGACTCCGGCGTGTACAAGCTCGTCGTGGTCATCACCTACCGCACCGCACTGAACGTGCTGACGGAGATGGCCGCTTTCAGCGAGGGCCCGACGTTCCTGCTTCGCGAGCCCTGAGCCTGCGGAACGGAACTCCACGGACGCACGCCACCGCAGGGGGGATCGGTGGCGTGCACCCCTCGCACGAAGCATCACGTACCAACCCGGGAGCGGGAATGGAACAGGATGTCTCACCAGTCACCGCACTTGTGGTCACCGCAGCCGCGGGCGATCAACAGGCATGGCGGGAGCTCGTCGACCGCTACGCGCCCCTGCTCGTATCGGTCATTCGCGGGTTCCGGTTGACGCCGGCCGAGACCGAGGACGTCGCACAGACGGTGTGGCTGCGGCTCGTCGAGCACCTCGACAGCCTCCAGGAACCGCGAGCGATCCCCGGCTGGCTGGTCACGACCGCGCGCCGGGAATCGATCCGCTACCTGTCCTCCCAGCGCCACCGGAGGATGAGTGACCCGTTGAATGCCGAGCAGCCACCGGTCGCGGTCGAGGTTCCCGATCCGGACGAAGGACTCGTCCGGTCCGAGCGGCACCAGGTGCTGCTCGCCGGGCTGGCCGAACTACCGAGCCGGCAACGCGAACTGCTGTTGCTGCTGATGACCGACCCGCAACCGTCGTACGACGAAATCAGGCGGCGGACCGGGATCCCGGTCGGCAGCATCGGCCCGACGCGGGCCCGTGCGCTCGAACGGCTGCGCAGAACGCCGGCCGTCAGAAGGTACGTCGCATCCGACCTGTCAGGAGGTGATCGGCATGACGCGGCATCGCTGGGATGACGATGACCATCTCCTCGAGGATCTCGCGGCGGCCGTCCGTGCCACCGAACCGTTGGCACACACGATCGCCGAGCACGCCGAAGGCGCCCTGTCCTGGCGCACGATCGACGACGATCTGTTGCTGGCGAGCCTGACCTTCGACTCGTCGATGGCGTCGGCCGCGGACGTCCGGGCCGAGTCGAACGCGGACCGGGTCCTGGTGTTCACCTCAACGCCGCTGTCCGTGGAGTTGGAGGTGGTGCACTCCGAAGTCTTCGGTCAGATCCTGCCGCCCAGCGCAGCCGAAATCCGCATCGAGACCGCGGACGGCACGACGTACGACATCGTGGTCGACGAATCGGGCTTCTTCGAACTGCCGACCTTGCCTGCCGGTGCCATGCGGTTGCGGTGTGACACGGCTACCGGCCGCGTCGTCACGGACTGGGTGCAGTTGTGACCGGCCCTCACGCGCCGAGAGCGATGAAGGATCGAGCGGTCGCGTCGTCCGATTCATGGGTCCGAGCGAGCGCTTCCGCGAGTCCGTCGCCGGCGCGCAGCTGTTCGTGCAGGCGCAGCATCAGCGGAACGGTCGCAGGGTCGGACACAGGTACGACGCTCGCGACCACTCCGGCCGATCCGAGCGCCACCAACGCACTGACCAGACCCACCAGTTCGTCGGCACCACTCGGCCCACCGAGCGCCGAGCTGCAACTGGACAGGACCATGCGGTGCGGCGCTCGCTTCAGGCGTTCGAAGTCGTACACCGTGAGTGGGCCGTCATCCAGCTCGATCGCGGAGAACAGCGGACTGTCCGCGCGGAACGTGCCGTGCGCCGCCACATGCACAAGCGATGCCCCGTCGATCGCCTCCAGTACAGCGTCCGCCGTCGCGCTGCCGTCCGCGAGCAGGACAGCATCTGGGTACAGCTCGGCAAGCCGCCGTACCTCCTCCCGGCCGGCCGACAGGTGCGGTCCGCCGATCAGTACGACTCTGTCTACGCCAGGAGGCTTCGCCCGCATCGCGCGTACCCACGCCGCGGCTGACGGGACCACGGAGGTCGGACGTGTCCGCAACGACGGCAGAAGACTCCAAGGAACCGCATGCAGCCGGCCGGTCGGTACGACGACTACCGGTCCGTCGCCGAGGCGCTGCAGCGTGTTGCCCAGCAGAGCCGATTCGAGCCGCGCTCCGATCGGGTCGAGCAGGAGCTCGTGCCGGCCGCGCCGGGCGTTTTCGCGGCGGAGGGCGAACAAGGCATGCGAGAGGGCATGAGTGGCCACCGAGGTCGGACCGATCGGCCGCAGCCGGACCTGGCGGTGCGAAGCCACCACGGCATACAGCTGGTCCTCGAGGTCGACAAGCTCCACCAGCGTCCGGTCCCCGAGCTGTTCGAGCAGCTCGGCGATCCGAAGCCGCTCGCGCCGTTCGTCGAGTTGCCCCGGCGTGAGCAGAACCCGCCGTCGTACTGCGGACTCGAGCCGCTCGCGTTCCCGATGTTGGTGACTCTTGCCCGGCCCACGATCGTGGCTCGACTCCATCCGCTGGGTGAGATCGCGCAGGGCGGCGAGGTCCGCGACGAGCCCATCATCTGCCGGCGGTCGCACCGGTGGAATCGCCAGCACCGTCGCGCGCCAACGCTCGCTCCACTCGAGCACTTGGCGACCACTGCCGTGCTCGACGGCGTGCCCGAGCGCCATGGCCGCGAGTTCCGCGCCCTGGGCTGTCGCGAGTGCGCGCAGTTCGGTTGCGCCCAGAGTCCGCACATAGATCTCGATCAGGCTCAGGCCCTGCCTGCACGCGCCGAGCATGCCGCGCGACCGGCCGCTGTCCTGGTGCAGCAGTGCTTGGGCGAGCCAGCCGGCGCCGCGCGTTCGCAGGCCACGCTTCCGTGCCCTGGCCGCGATGCTCAGGTGCCGTACCGCTTCGGCGCTGTCGTTGCGTGCGAGTGCGATCCGGCCGGTCAACAGGTGTGCCTCCGCGGCGAGATCCCGATCGAGCTCGTCGAGCATCGCGCTGATGCGTTGGCCGGCGCGAAGCAGCGGCGCCGTCCGGCCGCCATTCGCAAAGCGAGTCTGCAGCAACGCAAGCTCTGCTCGTGCCGCCCACCAAGGACGCTGCTGTCGACGGAACAGCCTGATCGCGTCGCGGTTGCGGCGCTCGGCCAGCTCGAACGCGCCGGCCGCGTGCGCCGCCAGACCGGCGCACAGCAACAGCTCCGCGTGCCGCGCCGACGAGCCACGCTGCGCCTCGATCCGCTCGAGCGCACTGTTGATCCCGACCAGGGCTTCGTGGGTGAGGCCGGCCGCCAGCAGCATCAAGCACTTGTTGGCGTACAGATCGGGCTCCAGTACGCCGAGCCGCTCGACGAGCTGTTGCGCGTCGTCCGAGAGCTGCATCGCGGTCGGGAGATCACCGCGGGCGAACGCTGCAGCGCCGCGAGCCTGTCGCGCGTCGGCGTACTCGACCTCCTGGCCGGACTTCGCGAACAGCTCCTCGCTGCGGGCGAAGTCGTTGTCGGCGCGATCGATCACGCCCATCGCGAGCAGCACCATGGCCCGCATCTGGAACGCGCGAGCCTCCCAGATCAGGTCCCCGGTGTCGGCCAGCGACTCGACCGCCTGTTCGGCATCCGCGAGCGCCTCGGCGTACCGGCCGAGCAGAGCTCCGAGGACCCAGGAACGACGGATCAGCAACCGGCCGGCGAGCACTCCGGTCCGGCCGGGTACGACGGCGTCGAGCGCGGCCAGCCCGCGCTCGGTCTGACCGCCCATCACCAGAGCCACGCCGAGCGTCGCGAGAATCTCGTCCTCGCGGTCGCGATCCGTCGTCCGGCGGATCGATCGGTACGCCGCCTTCAGTTCCGCGACCGCCTCGCGGATGTCGCCGAAATCGCGATGGACGAGACCTGCCGCGTGGTGGGCCGCCGCGGCCTCGGCGTCAGACGGCGTCCCCGCCAGCACCTCGTGAGCGATCCGCAGGGCCTCGGTCGGACGCGACAAAGCAAGCGCATGCAAGTCGTCGGCGTCCATCGCAGCACCCGCCCTCCCAAACGCGGACAAGTCCGATCGTAGTACCGCAATGTCCATGGCAAGGGAGGGTGCAACATGTCAGAACAACAACGCCTCGAGGAAGCCGTCGACCTCATCCTGGAACGGGACCCCCGAGCAGCCGCCTACCCACCGAGCTGGCGCGAAGACGGGCGCGTCGAGTATTTCTACCGCCGCAACAGCATCCTGGTCCGCACGGCTGACGCCGAGCAGGTCCGGGAGACGCTGCGCGGGATTCTCTCGCAAGGCGACGAGAGCGCTCAGCGGGCTGATGTCGGTCACCTGCCGGTGATCGCCGGTGTCGTGAAGCTCGAGTGGCCCGGCGACGACTTCTCGACGCCGGAGATTCTCGAACAGCTGGACGAGTTGCACGGGGTCGGAACCGCGACTCCGGTCCACGGCCTGTCGCTGTGTCCCAACAGCGGTCACCCCTGCCCGGCGACCGAACCTGCCGTCATCGCGTCCAAGTCCTTCAGTCCCGTGCCGCCGGTGAGCGACGGGATCTGCTGCGGGACGCACGGCTGGGACGGTGACGGTGTCGTGGTGGGCGTCGTGGACGACGGTTTGTTCCAGGAGGCGCCGAAGATGTGGCCGTGGATGGCGGGCGTCTACGGCGATCCCGAGAATCCGTTCGACGCGAACAAGTTCATCGAGCCGTACGCCGGTCACGGGACCTTCGTCGCCGGATGCGTGCGATCCGTCGCGCCGCACGCGGTGGTCCAGGTGAAGCGGGCGGAAGAGCTCGCGGGCCTGGCGTACGAGGACGAGATCATCCGGCGGATGGTCGAGGTGATGGACAGTGGTGCGGACGTCATCGTCTGCGAGTTCGACGGCATCACCCGGTTGCATCTGCCGATGCTCACCTTCAGTGCCTTCTACGACGAGTATCTGCGGCACGTGAACGTGGTCGTCGTCGCCCCGGCCGGCAACGACACGAGCCGGCTGCCGACGTACCCCGCGGCGTACTCGTGGGTGGTCGGGGTCGGCGCCCTGTCGGCGAACGGAACCTACCGGGCCGACTTCACCAACTACGGCGGCTGGGTCGACGTGTACGCACCCGGCGTGGATCTCGTCAATGCCTTCGTGGTCGGCGACTACAAGACCATCCACGAGCACCCGCAGCAGACGCGACACTTCGACGGACTGTGCAACTGGAGCGGGACCTCGTTCTCGGCTCCATTGGTGGCCGGGATGATCGCGGCGCGGATGTCCGGGACCGGCGAGAACGCACCGCAAGCAACCGAGGCCCTCCTGCGGTTCGCCCGCAGCCAGGCTGTCCCCGGAGTCGGACCGGTGCTGTTACCCGACCAGGTGTGCCGTACGCCGCAGGAACCGCGTCGGACCGGATGCGATTGCGCGTGTGGGTGAGCGGTGCTGTGATGAAGGATGGCCAGAACACATCGGATGGACTGTACGGCGAGCCCGGCCGGCTTGCTTTTCGAGTGTCTTGACGGCTGCGGCCGTCGCGTCGTGGTCGACGGGATGAGCGGAGACCTCACCATCGTCGACCACGGTGACCGTGCGGCGCTGCACCAGAGTTCGAATGGAGGCGTCGAACTGACCTCGACCCGCGTCGACTAACGACCCGCGTCACGACCGCGTGGCAGACCGGAGCGACAGGCTCATCACGCCGTCGCCCTCGACGTGCACGTAGACGTCGAGCCGCATCCCGTCGTCGACGTACACGCTGCCGTGTCCGGTGGCATCCGCCTCCTGGCGTACGCCGTCGGCGTCGAGCCAGGCGATCGTCCCGTCCAGCACATAGTCGTAGTTCCCGGGCGACGTCGCCGTCACCTGCTGGGTCACAATCGGCTCGTCAACGCTCGCGTACAGCGAGGCGACCTTCGATCCCTCGAGTACGACGTCGATCCTCTCCTCCAGCGCACCATCGGTGAGCTGGTCGGACAGAGTGAGCGCGATGTCGTCCGCAACCGGCGTCGAGCTCGAAGGAGTCTCGGTACTCGGGCTGGACAGCTGCGTCGGCGGCGTCGGTTGCTGGGTCGGGCTGACCTGGATGATCTTGCTGGCGCCGCCGGCATCGAACGCGTCGGTTGCCACCAGCACCGGCACCAGCGCGCTGACCAGGCCGATCACCGCGGTCAGGATCTGGCCAAACGTCCCCAGCCGGCTCCACAGGCCCTCCGGCCGGTCGTCACCCCGTCTGGGTTCTTCGGTATTCACGTTGCCTCCTGCGGTCGAGAAAGATGCTCTCTATCTCGGACCGCGGGCCGGCGGACGGTGATACCTCAGCTGTTGACGGTAAAACTGATGACGTCGGCGCCGCCATCGGTGACAAAGAAGCCGACCTGGCCCGGGCCGGGGTCGTCGCAGCGGAAGGACAGGGCGACGCGGTTGTCGAGGATCGCCTGGCCGGTGGTGCCCCGAAGCAAGACTTGAAGGGTGTGGCGGCCGGGCGGGAGCGGACAGGGACGTTCGAGATCGACAGCGTGCGGGATGTCGCCCTTCACCTGCCACTGGGCGGGGCCGGTGCGGCCTCTGGGCCACGTGTCCAGGACTACCCGGTTCTGCCGGGGTTCCAGGCGGATGATGGTGGCCTGCTCGCCGTCGGCCGAGGCGTGGAGCAGCAGACCCACGGATTGAGTGCCTGGGGCAACATCTACGGTCAGCTGGACGAGGCAGTCGGCCGGGATCGGGTCGGCCATCCAGGCGGCATAGCGATCGGTCGCACCCTGGCCTGGCGAGGTTGGCGCGCCGTCGACCGGCTTCAGCGAGACCTGCTGTACGTCGGCGTACGTCGTACGGAGCTCTTCAGGCAGTGTGAACGCGAGCGTGCCGTCGTCCTCCTGATGGGCTTCGAGTACGGCGAGGTCGCCGGCCCACTGCCATGCACCGTCTTGTTTTGTGGGGATCCAGCCTATGAAGAAGCGGCGGTTGTCGTGTTCGACGGACTTGGCCGCGTAGAACGCTCGGCCGTCGACGGTGTCGCGGGCCGGGGCAAGCCAGGGGCCGTCCGGGTCGCGGGAGATGCGGTAGCGGGTTTGGAAGGCGTCGCTGAATTCGGAGTACGCCAGGTACCACCAGTCGCCCCACTGGAAGACGTCGGGACACTCCTGGGTGATGTAGCGGTGCGGCTCCCACAACGGTCGCGCCAGAGTCCATTGCTCCAGGTCGCTCGAAGTCAGGCGGGCGACGACACCGCACCGGCGATCCGGTCGGCCGGCGTACCGGGCGGCGAGGACCATCTGCCATGGCTGATCCGGCGCCACCCTGTAAACAAAGGGATCTCGCCAGTCCTGCGGAACATAACCATCGGGCGCACCGAAGGTGAGGTCAGGCAGCTTCGTCCAGCGCGTCGGGTCGCCGTCGCTGACGGCATGGCAGACCACTTGGAACGAGCCGTCGGCATCCCCGCGCCGGGGATTGTGGCCCGTGTAGAACAGATGCAACTGCGAACCGTCCGCGATCACGCTGCCCGTGTAGCAGTCGAAGTCGACGGCGTCGCGGTCACCGGCAGGCAGTACGACGCCATGGTCGGTGTACTCCACGAAGTCGGTCGTGGAAAGGAGCGCCCAGGGCATACCGGTCCGCTCATCCAATGGCGGGTCCGGGCGCTCGTCCAGCAAGTAGAACAACCAGATCCGGCCGTCATAGCTGAACGGGATGACGTCACCGACGTACCCGCTCATCGACCACGCCTCGGCGGTGCGGCGACCGAGTCGCGCTCGATCAGTTCACAGTCGACGACAATCCGTTCGGGCGCGTCCTCCGGCGAGCCGAGCACAAGTTCGCCGGCGCGACGGCCGAGCATCAGGTGGGGCAACGCCGCCGTGGTCAACCCCGGACGCACCTGGTCGGCGACATCGGGCTGATCGTCGAAGCCGACGATGCTGACGTCCTTGGGGCAGTCCAGCCCGAGCGCATGCAGGGCAAGCATCGCCCCGATCGCCATCCGGTCGTTCCCGCAGACCAGAGCGGTCGACCGGTGCTCGGTCACCACTTCCGTCGCCAGGTCGTAGCCCGACCCGATCTGGTAGTTGCCGTACCGATGCACGAGGTCGGCCGGACGGAGACCGGCCGCGCGAGCGGCGTCGTCGAACCCGCGCCGACGCTCCTTGCAGGCGTAGTCGTTCCGCATGCCGCCGAGGAAGGCGACCTCGCGATGCCCGCGCTCGAACACCGAGGCCGCAGCGGCGCGACCACCGGCGTACTCGTCGGCCAGCAGGACGGTGTCGGCCTTGCCCTCCTCGGGCCAGCAATTGACGAAGATCGTCCGGATCCCGTCGAGCCGTGGACTGCGATGGAGCGGCTTCGGCGCGAGTGACGCGTACACGATCGCCGCGACCCCCTGGCCCACCAGGCTCGCCACCGCATCGTCGCCCTCGCCCGGATCACCGGTCGTGTCGACGACCATGCAGACGTAACCGGCCGGCTGGACCACCTGCTGGAGACCGAGCACGATCAGACCGGCGTACGGCTGGGAGACGATGCCGCTGGTCACGACGCCGACCGTGAACGACTTGTTCGACCGCAGCAGCTGCGCCGCCCGGTTCGGCACGAAATCGAGCTCGGCCGCGGCCTCCAGCACGCGCCGCCGCGTCTCCTCGGCCACCGCCACGTCGCGGCGATCGTTGAGGACGAACGACACGGTGGGCTGGGACACCCCGGCGCGCCGGGCGACATCGGTCATCGTGACGCGCTTCGGCCGGCCGGCCGGCTGCTTCGCCATGGTCCCCCTTAACGGTGAGCGGCTGTGTGACCGCAGCCAATTTTCTATCACAGCTGGACCCAATACGTATTGCGTCCCACCGTACACCGCTGCTAACGTCCCGGGTCAATACGTATTGGGTGGCTCGCCGGGTCACCCGAGCGGCCAAGGAGGAACCCCATGACAGGCATCCATCCCCCCGGTGGCCCGATCGCCCGCCGTACCGTGCTGAAGGCCGGGGCGGCCGGTGGACTCGGGCTCGCAGCGCTGGCCGATCTGGCCGCCTGCGGCAACAACGGCGGCGGTTCGTCGTCGAAGTCACTGAAGATGCTGTACTTCGGAGAGCAGGCGGCGGCGACCCAGCTGCAGAACCGGTTGCAGCCGCAGATCTCCAAGCTCGACCCGAGCATCAAATTCGAGATCTCGGCCATCAACGGCACCGACTGGAACGACTTCCTCGCGAAGGTCCTGACCCAGATCGCCGCCGGGACCCCGCCCGACATCATCAGCGTCGCCACCGAAGGCCTGCAGCTGATGGCGTCCAAGGAGCTCGCGATCCCGCTCGACGACTACGTCACCAAGGACCTGTCCGCGCTGAAGGAGTACTTCGCCGACATCCACCCCGCGCTGGTCGAGTCGATGATGTACCAGGGCCACCTGTGGGAGCTGCCCGACAGCTTCAACGCCGGGAACATGTTCTACAGCACCGAGCTGTTCCAGCGGGCCGGCGTCGTACCGCCGAGCGAGAACTGGACCCTCGACGACTTCGAGACCGCGGCGACCAAGATCGCCAAGTTCAAGGGCATCAACGCCTTCGGCTGGGTGGTCCGCCTGTGGGGCAGCTGGACGTCGTTCATGTACGCGAATAACGCGAACCTGCTCGAGGAGGGCAAGTACGACGGCGGCGACTGGCTGTGGAACAAGGCGTACGCCGGTGATCCGGCCGCCGCGGGCCGCAAGGGCGGCTGGAAATGGGGTGCGCCGACCGCCAACTCCGAGGGCACCGTCGAGGCCCTCAACTACATGATCGAGCTGACCAAGAAGGGTCTGTCGCCGTCACCCGACGTCGGCGGGGGCGGCACGCTCCAGGGCCTGTTCGCGTCGAACCGGATCGGCATGTCGATCGGCGGCGGATTCTGGGCCGGCGGGTTGACCAACGCCGGGATGAAGAACGGGAGCTTCGACGTACAGCTGTTCCCGAAGTGGAAGAGCCAGCGGCACCTGTTCGGCGCCGGCGGCTACGCGATCTTCAAGTCGTCGAAGAAGAAGGACCTCGCCTGGGAGGTCCTGAAACTGCTGGTCAAGCCGGACACCTTCGATCTGGTTTTCCCGGGCAATGTGACCACCCCCGGCCGCAAGTCCCTGGTGACGGCCGCGCGATACGCGAAGACCGGACCGAAGCACTGGTCGGTCTTCTACGACACGCTGACCAAGCACCCGGAGACGGCGCCGATCCCGGCCCCGCCGTACTACAACGCACTCGCGACCGCGCTCAACCAGCGCACGACGCAGGCGATCTCGTCGGGCGACGCGAAGGCTGCCCTGGACGGATTGCAGTCCGACCTCGAGAAGGCAGCGGGGGCGAGCTGATGTCCGCCGCCGCCGCTGAGGTGCCGGCTGCCATCACCAGGCGCCGCCGGCACCCGTCGTCGCATCGGGAAGCTCCGTTCGGCTTCGCGATGATCGGGCTGTCGTGTCTGTTCGTCGCGATCTTCACCGCGATCCCGATCGTCGCGTCGCTGGGATTGTCGTTCTTCTCCTGGGACGTCATTTCGAGCCCGCAGTTCGTCGGGGTGGAGAACTACCAGCGGCTGTTCACCGACGGTCCGGTGCTCAAGTCGTTCGGCGTGACGCTGGGTATGGCGCTTGCCATCGTCGTACTCCAACTGACCCTCGGTCTGGCGCTGGCAGTCCTCGTCAACCAACGCAAGCTGGTCTGGATCCGAACCCTCTTCCGTACTGCGTTCTACCTGCCGCTGCTGGCGTCGACGGCCGCCGTGTCGATCTTCATGGGCTACCTGTTCGACTACAAGTTCGGCGTCGTGAACTACTACCTCGGACTGCTCGGCATCCCGAACGTACCGTGGCTGACGAGTGGATTCGGAGCGGCCACGACGATCGTGCTGATCGCGGTGTGGCAGCAGGTCGGGTTCACGTTCGTCCTGTTCGTCGCCTCGTTGATGTCGGTACCGACCGATGTCCTCGAAGCTGCGCAGATCGACGGGGCCGGTCCGTTGCGGACGCTGTTCCGGATCAAGGTCCCGCTGATCAGCCCGACGATCCTGTTCGCCGCGGTCGTTGCCTTGATCAACGCGATGCAGCTGTTCGACCAGCCGTACATCATGACCAAGGGCGGCCCGGGTTCGGCGACCACCACGGTCACGATCTCCATGTACCAGAAGGGCTTCCAGAATCTGCAGTTCGGCTACGGCTCGGCGATCGCGATCGTGCTGCTGGTGGCAATCCTGATCATCACCGGACTGCAGTTCCTGGCGGCACGGAAGTTGGTGTTCTACCAATGACAGACTCCACCGGAACCCTCGTGCGGATCGGCCGGATCACCGGCATCGCCGTCCTGGTCCTCGCCGCAATGGTTGCCCTCGGCCCGCTTCTTTGGACGATCACCACCTCGCTGCGGACGCCGGCCGAGGCGTTCAGCAACCCGCCGCAGTGGATCCCGTTGCATCCGGACTTCTCCAACTACAGCGCGGTGTTCGACAAGATCCCGATCGGCCGGTTCTTCTTCAACAGCGTGATCGTGACCGGTCTGATCGTGATCGGTCAGACCATCACCTGCACGCTGTCCGGCTACGCGTTCGCGATGGTCAGCTTCCCCGGCCGCTCGCTGATCTTCGGGATCTTCCTGGCCACGATGATGGTGCCGCTGCAGACGATCATCATCCCGGTGTTCGTGATCATCCGGTACCTCGGCCTGTCGGACAGCCCGTTGTCGCTGGTGGTCTCGGCGCTGGGCAGTGCGTTCGGCACGTTCCTGATGCGCCAGTACTTCATGCAAATGCCCAAGGAGCTGGGCGAGGCGGCCCGGATCGACGGCGCCGGCCACTTCCAGACCTTCCTGCTGATCTACGCCAAGATGGCCGGACCGGCGATCGCCACCCTCGCGATCCTGAACTTCTCCGGTTTCTGGGCGGAGTTCTACCGGCCGCTGATCTTCCTGCAGACCCAGGACAACTTCACGCTGCCGCTGGGCCTGGTCGGCCTGCAGGGAAACCTCGGCACCGGTTCGATCTCGGTGGTGCTGGCCGGCGTGGTGCTGGCGATCCTGCCGAGCGTAGTGCTGTTCATCTTCGCCCAGCGGTACTTCATCGCAGGCATCACGGCAGGAGCTTCACGGTGACCCAGACCCAACCTCAGATCAATTCTGGACACCGGTCGACCGGGACGGTGGCACACCTCCGTCCCGCGTACCACGTCCGGCCGCCCAGCGGATACCTCAACGACCCGAACGGGCCGATCGAGCACGGCAGCGACGTACACCTGTATTTCCAGTCGCGGCCGACGCTCGACCTGCGGGCCCCGGTCGAATGGGGGCATGCCACCTCGCCCGACTACGTGCACTGGACGCTGCACCGGCCGGCGATGGCGCCGCAGCCGGGCGGGCCGGATACCGACGGCTGCTGGTCCGGCAATACCGTGCTGGACGACGGGCGGATCCATGCCTTCTACTCGGGCCGGGTGGAGGGTAGGCCGTACCAGTCGGTTCTCACGGCCGTATCGGACGACGGCGGCGCGTCGTTCGGGCCGGCGCATCAGGTGGTTCCGGATCCGGACGAGGCGGTGATGTTCCGGGATCCCTTTGTCTGGAAGGAAAACGGGACCTGGTGGATGGCGGTCGGCGCCGGGTCCGTCGACCGCGGTGCGAGCATCGCTCTCTATCGGTCGCCGGACCTGTCGCAGTGGACGGCCGTCGAGCCGCTCGCCGAGCTCCCTCGGACGCGGGCGGGCGGCGAGGACACGGGATCCGCGTGGGAATGCCCGCAGGTGCTCACGATCGACGGCCGGCGGATCGCCGTGATTGCTTCGTGGTCGCCGGAGGGCGGCCCGGGCGAGGTGTTGTCGTTCGATGTCGACGTACCGCCGGCTACGCAGCGGGTCGATCTCGGCACCAACTTCTACGCGGCGTCGGCCTTGCGCGAGAGCCGGTTCGGTCCGCTGTTGTTCGGCTGGCTACCCGAAGGACGCGACCGTCCGGGCTGGAACGACGGCTGGGCCGGAGTGATCTCACTCCCCCGGATGGTCTGGCTGGGCGCGGACTCGTCGCTGCGGAGTGCGCCGGTGCCGACGATGGACACCCTTCGATCGGGCTCGGCTTCGCCCACCGCGATCGGCGCCCAGTGCGAGATCGTCGTACCGGAAGGAGTTGGCGAGGTCATCCTGCACTTCGGCGATCAAGAACGCCTGCAGATCGAACTGACCGACACGACGATCACGATCGACCGCAGCCAGGCCAGCCTCGCCCCGCATGCCCACGGCGGGCGGATGGTCGCGACCGACGCCTTCGATCCGTCGTCTGGCCGGCCCGCGGTGCGGATCTTCCTGGATGGTTCGGTCGTCGAGGCCTTCACCAGCGCGGGCCGTGTGCTCAGCACCCGCGTCTACCCGACGACCCCACCGCCGTGGCGGCTCGAGGCCCCAGCAAACACGCAGTGCTGGGGCCTCGCTCGCTGATGGAACAACTACTCGCCGACCAGCTGGTCGTAATGCGTGGTGAACAACACGTGGTTCACGCCGTTGAAGACGGCCGGGATCTTGCCGTACGCCGTCATGGCGGTCGCGGAGCCGTTGAACTTGCTGAACGCGTACTGGTAGCCGGACTGGGTGTCGTGGTCGACACCGACGACCAGCGTCCCGCCACGGGTGCCGCAGCCGTCGGCGACCAGCGACTCGTAGTCCGCGAAGCCCGTGGAGCGGATCAGCTTCAGCACCGGCTTGGCGCCGGCCGCGATCGGGATGTGCACGGTGTAGAGCGCACCGGCCTTGGTGGACATCAGCAGCGTGTCGTACGTCGCGGACTCGCTGATCACCGTCATCGCCTTGAAGCCACGGAAGCCCGGGAGGGGGCCGAGGGCCTTGAAGCCGGCGCCGACGATCTGGTACCGGTACAGGCTGCCGTTGGTGTTCAGGCCGTAGAGGTACGCGTGCCGCGGGGTCGCGACGCTGTAGTTGGAGGTGGCGATCGAGGTGAAGCTGCTCCAGCCCGTCCCGACCTTCTTGAACGTCGGCACCGGCGGCTTCTCGTCCGGCAGGTACGTCGTCTGGCGGTACAGGTTCGCGCCCTGCAGCATCAGCCCGTAGTAGTAAAACTGCGTCCCGGCGGCGTTGACCGCGCCGTACCAGGTCGCGTTCGTGCGGGTCGGGACGTAGTTGAACGGCTCCCACGAGACCGCGGTCGGGTGCGCGCCCGGCGTCGCGTCGATCTCCTGCATCGTGCCGGCGGCGGTCGGCACACCGACGTAGCTGATGCACGGCCCCCCGGCGGCCAGTGCCTTCACCGGCGTCGGATGCGCGACCTTGTCCGACGTGTACGGCTTCGGGTCGGTCTTTCCGGCGAAGGCCGGAACCGACGAGACAGATGCGCCCAGCAGGCCGATTCCGGCCAATGCGAGCGCAAAGCGCTGCAACTTCATAAGGAGTTCCCCCTCCAGTGTGGTCTCGATCAACTCGAGATCCGCGCCGACTATAGCCGAGGAAAGGGAGCAATAGTGCATATATCGCAGCTCGATGCAAATCGCCCCGCCCTGCTGCACAGGCGATTTCCTGCCCGATAGTGCAGCAGTCCGGCGTGCTTGCAGTACTACGCGATGGGCGCCGCGGTGGCTTGTTCCAGCTCGGGGCGGGTTACGCCGGGGGCCAGTTCGACGAGGTGGAAGGTGCCGTTGGCGACGTCCAGGACGGCCAGGTCGGTGATGACTCGGTTGACCACGTGGCGGCCGGTGAGCGGGAGGGTGCAGGAGGCGAGGAGTTTGGAGTCGCCTTTGCGGGTTCGGTGTTCCATCAGGACGACGACGCGGCGGGCGCCGGAGACGAGGTCCATCGCGCCGCCCATGCCCTTCACCACGGCGCCCGGCACCATCCAATTCGCCAGGTCGCCCGCTGCCGAGACCTGCATTCCTCCCAGGATCGCGACGTCCACGTGCCCGCCGCGGATCATGGCGAAGCTGGTGGACGAGTCGAAGTACGACGCTCCGGGTACGACGGTGATCGTCTGCTTGCCGGCGTCGATCAGTTCCGGGTCGACCTCGTCGTCGTACGGGAACGGACCGACGCCCAGCACCCCGTTCTCCGCCTGCAGGGTGACGGACGAGCCGGCCGGCAGGTGGTTGGGGACGAGCGTCGGCAGACCGATGCCGAGGTTCACGTACTCGCCGTCGTTCAGCTCCGCGGCAGCGCGGGCAGCCATCTCGTCCCGGGTCCAAGACATCTCAGGCCTCCGGTCGCGGACGAGTCGTGCGCTTCTCGATGCTCTTCTCCTCGGCCTGCTCAGGAGTGAGCGGTACGACGCGTTGGACGAAGACGCCAGGCAAATGAACCGCATCTGGATCAAGCGCTCCGACCTCGACGACCTGCTCGGCCTCGACGATCGTCAGCCGGCCGGCCATCGCGGCGACCGGGTTGAAGTTGCGCGCGGCGGCATGGAACACGCAGTTCCCGGCGCGATCGGCGACCGCGGCGCGGACCAGCGCGACGTCGGTGACGATCGCCTCCTCGAGCACCATCTCCCGGCCCTGGATCGTACGGACCTCCTTCGCCGGGGACGCGACCGCGACGGTGCCGTCCGGGGCATACCGCCACGGCAACCCGCCCTCCGACACCAGCGTCCCGACGCCGGTCGGGGTGAAGAACGCCCCGATCCCCGAACCGCCCGCCCGCAGCCGCTCGGCGAGCGTGCCTTGAGGAGTCAGCTCGACGGTCAACTCCCCCGCAAGGTACTGGCGTGCGAACTCCTTGTTCTCCCCGACGTACGACGCGATCACCCGACTGATCCGCCCTTGTTCCAGTAACAGTCCGAGCCCCGCGCCGTCGACGCCGCAGTTGTTCGACACCACCGTGAGGTCACGCGCGCCCTGGTCGAGCAACGCCCCGATGAGGAACCAAGGGATGCCGGCCAGACCGAATCCACCGACCGCCAGACTGGTCCCGTCCGGGATATCGGCGACCGCGTTGGCCGGCGTCGCGAAGACCTTGTCCACACTCATACGTGGTCCTCCTGAAGGTGGGCGATGACGGCCGGCGTCACCACGTCGGGTCGTTCGGCGGCGGCCAGATGAGCGGCGTCCGGTACGACGAAAAGCTTGCCGTGGGCAACTGATGCGGCGATCCGGTCGAGCTGCCATGGTGGGGTCGCCGGATCATCCGCGCCCGCGATCGCGAGCGTCGGCGCGGCGATCGCGGGGAGCTGGTCGATCAGGTCCATCGTGGCGATCGCCTCGCAGCACGCGGCGTACCCGTCGGCCGGTGTCGAAGCCACCATCTCTTCGCAAGCAGCCCGGACCTCGGGGTGTTCGGCCAACCAGCCCGGAGTGAACCACCGCCGTACGACGACTTCCGCCACGGCCGCCGTACCCTTCGCGCGGACGAGCTCGGCCCGATCGGTCCAGCTGCTCAACGGATCGAGGCGAGCGCCCGTGCAGAGTACGACGAGGCGGTCGATGCGCGACGGGTGGCGTGCAGCCAACCGCAGGCCGGTCATGCCGCCGAGCGAGAGTCCAACGAAGTGGGCACGCTCGACAGCAAGGTCGTCGAGCAACGCGATGACGTCGTCGGCGAGGTCGTCGATCGTGTACGGGCCCGGTGGCGCTGGGGACCGCCCGTGGCCGCGGGTGTCGAAGCGGACGACGCGGAAGTGCTGCTCAAGGTCGGCGACGTTCGCGTCCCACATCTCCCAGGTTGAGCCGAGGGAATTCGCGAGTACGACGACCGGGGCATCGGGTCGGCCGCTGACGAGATGAGCCACCGTCATCTGACGGCCTCGAAGACTGCGGCGATGCCTTGGCCGCCGCCGATGCAGATGGTTTCCAGGGCGTAGCGGCCGTTGCGGCGGTGGAGTTCGTGGGAGAGCGTGGCGAGGATGCGGGCGCCGGTAGCGCCCAGCGGGTGGCCGAGAGAGATGCCTGAGCCGTTGGGGTTGAGGCGGTCGTCGGTGGGGTCGAGCTTCCATTCGCGCAGGCAGGCGAGGACCTGGGCGGCGAAGGCTTCGTTGAGTTCGATCAGGTCCAGGTCGTCGAGCGTGAGGTCGGCGCGGGCCAAGGCTGCCGCGGTGGCGGGGACGGGACCGATGCCCATCACCTCGGGTCCGACGCCGGCGACGGCCCAGGAGCGCAGGGCCACCAGCGGGCGGAGGCCGCGGCGCTCGGCCTCGTCGCGGGTGGTGACGACGCAGACCGCAGCCCCGTCGTTCTGCCCGCTCGCGTTGCCGGCGGTGACGGTGGCGTCAGGGTCCCTCTTGAGCATGACGGGCCGAAGAGCAGCGAGGCCCTCGAGAGAGGTGTCGGCCCGCGGGTGCTCATCGACGGACACCAGCGTGGTGGCGCCAGTGGTCGCGCCAGCGGTCGCGCCGGATGCGGGGCGGCCCGCAGGACCGCCGCGGCGGTTCGGGACCTCCACCGGGATCAGTTCGTCGGCAAAGCGGCCTTCAGCCTGGGCTGCGACAGCACGCTGGTGGGAGCGGAGGGCTAACTCGTCCTGCTCCTCGCGGCTGATGCCGTACTGCCGGCGCAAGTTCTCCGCGGTCTCGAGCATTCCGCCCGGGACCGGGTGATACTTCCCACCGGCGGTCTCGCGAGCTCGGATCAGCCTGTCGGTCAGCTCGACGTTGCCGCGGACGCCGGTGCGCAGACCGAGCGCGTAGTGCTCGACCTGCGACATCGATTCGGTGCCACCGGCAACGACCACGCGTGCCGCGCCGGTCGCGACCATCCCGGCGGCGTACAAGACCGCCTGCAGACCCGAGCCACACCGGCGGTCGATCTGCACGCCCGGCACCGACACCCCGAGCCCGGCGTCGAGCGCGGCGATGCGGCCGATCGCAGGAGCTTCACCGTTCGGGTAACACTGGCCCAGGACGACGTCGTCGACATCACCTTCCCCCAGACCGGTACGCCGTACCAGCTCCGTGAGCGCGGCCGTGGCGAGATCGGCGGCCGACAGCGTGGACAGGGCCCCGCCGAAGCGGCCCACCGGCGTACGGATCGGTTCGCAGATCACCACATCGCTCATGCTCTCGACGGTAGGCCGTGGGGACCGATATGGAGAAATACTCATTTACGCATGATCAAGACTCTGAGAGTATGAATCGTGGAGCTGCGTCATCTGAGGTACTTCGTCGCCGTCGCCGAGGAGCGGCATTTCGGTCGCGCGGCGGCCCGTCTGCACATGGCCCAGCCGCCGCTGTCGCAGCAGATCCGTCAGCTGGAGAGCGAGCTCGGCCTGCAACTCCTCCGCCGTACGACGCGGCGGGTCGAGCTCACACCCGCCGGCGAGGCGTACCTGGTCAGGGCCCGGCAGATCATCAGGGCGGTGTCGTCGGCGGCCGGTGAAGCGCAGCGGGTCGCAGCCGGGCTGCAGGGGCGGCTGGCGATCGGGTGCGTGGGCTCCGCGACGTACAGCCTGCTCCCGCAGTTGGTGCGGACGCTGCGGGAGGAGCTGCCGGACGTCGAGGTTGCCGTGCAGGGTGAGATGCTCGCGCCCGATCAGGCCCGCGCGCTGGTGGACGGGCGGATCGACCTCGGGCTGCTCCGGCCACCGGTCGAGGACGATTCGCTGCAGGTCGAGGTGCTGCGTGCCGATCGGCTGATCGTGGCCGTGCCGGACGGACACCGCCTGGCTGCGCGACGTCGGGTGCGACTCAAGGAGCTGGCCGGCGAGGACTTCGTCATCCACGCCGGCGGTGGACGGTCGGTGATGCACGACACCGTGCTCTCGCGCTGCCGGGCGGCCGGATTCGAGCCGCAGGTTCGGCACGAGGTCGCGGAGACGTCGACCTTGGTGACCTTCGTGGCGGCCGGTCTCGGGATCGCGGTGGTGCCGGAGCCGGTGGCGGAGCTGATGGTCCCAGGCGTCGCCTATCGGGCGCTCAGCGGGCAGGCGACGGTCGAGTTGGCGGCAGCGACAAGAGGCGGCGACGAGGCACCGCACCTGCAACGCGCGCTCGCCGTCCTGGCCGGACTGGTTCAGTAGAAGCCGTCTCGGGCCTGGGCGTCGAGGCGGCGCGTACCACCCAGCAGGCGGAGGTCCTCGGCGATCGCCGTCGCGGTCACCTGCATCAGCGGGATGACCTTCTCGACGATCGCGGCCGAGGTCATCCGCCCGACGGTTGTCGAGTAGGCGAGGGCTGCGAGTACGGCGCCGTCCGGCGTACGGACCGGGACTGCCGCGGACAGCAGCCCGTCCTCGAGCTCGGACTCGACCACGGCGTAACCGTCCTGCCGCACCTGGTGCAGCGCATCGCGGAAGACTGTCGGATCGGTGATCGTGCGCTGCGCCAGCCGCTTGAGCCCACCCTCGATGACGGTGTCGACGACGGATGCGTCCGCCCACGCGGTCAGCACACGTCCCATCGAGGTCGCGTACGCCGGGACCCGGCTTCCCACGTCGACGGAGACCGCCATGATCCGGCGGACCTGGACCCGGGCGACGTACACGACGTCGGTCCCGTCGAGCTGCGCGAGCGAGGCCGACTCCTGCGTCTCCTCCGCCAGCCGGAGCAGATGCGGTTGCGCGGTCTCCACGAAGGTGTGGGTCGCGGCGTAGTGCTGCCCGATCGTCAGAACCCGAGGCGTCAGTGTCCAGCGGCTCCCGACAGCGGCGACGTACCCCAGCTTCTGCAGGGTCAGCAGGATCCGGCGTACGGCGGGACGTGAGAGCCCGGTCGCCGTCGCGACCTCGGCCAGCGTCGGGCTCGGCCGGTCGCCGTCGAACGCGAGCAGTACGGCGAACCCGCGCTCGATGCTCTGCACGTAATCGCGCTCGCTCCCCTCCCCAACCATGCGGGCCATCCTTCCACGAAAAGTTGTTGAGCCCTTGACAGTCGGCGCCGAGGACTCCAAGGTCTTGTTGTACGCCAAGCGTACTCAATGTACGCAGAGCGTACAGCCGAAAGAGGTGACGCAGATGGACTCGCGAGAACTTCGGAACGCGTTCGGCCAGTTCGCCACCGGCGTGACCGTGGTGACCTGCACCAGCGAGGAAGGCCGGCCGCACGGCGCGACCGTGAACGCCTTCACCGCCGTCTCGCTCGAGCCCGCCCTCGCGCAGGTCACGCTCGGCCGCACGTCGAAGGCGTGCCAGTACCTGGACGGCCGGCCGTTCGCGATCAACGTGCTTGCCGACGACCAGCTCGACGTCGCCTGGCACTTCGCCGGGCGTCCCATCCAATTGCCAGGCCGCACGCCCGGCTGGGTCGACGGTCCCCTCGCTCCGCTGCTCGAAGGCGCGGCCACGACGATCTCGTGCCGGCCGTGGCGGACCTACGACGGCGGCGACCACCTGATCGTGATCGGTGAGGTGGCCGCGGTCGAGATCACTGCCCGGGACCCGCTGCTGTTCCACGGCGGCCGGTTCCGCAACCTCGGTCCGGTCGAGACCCATTGGTCGGGATCGCTGGACTGCCCCGAGCGCGGCTGGTTCGACGCCGCGGCCGTCTTCACCCCGCTTGCCCTTGCCTGAAAGGACTTTCCATGACTACGACTGTCGAGCCGCAGACCACCACCAAGCGCCCGATGACGGGAGCGGAGTACCTGGACTCGCTCCGCGACGACCGCGAGATCTGGATCTACGGCGAACGCGTCAAGGACGTCACCGAGCACCCGGCGTTCCGCAACCCGGCCCGGATGACCGCCCGGCTGTACGACGCCTTGCACGACCCCGCCACCAAGGACGAGATCACCGTCCCGACCGATACCGGCAACGGCGGCTACACGCACGCGTTCTTCCGGACGCCGCACAGCGTCGAGGACCTGCAGAGTTCGCGCCGCGCGATCGAGCACTGGGCCCGGCAGACGTGGGGCTGGATGGGCCGCAGCCCCGACTACAAGGCCAGCTTCCTCGGCACGCTCGGCGGGAACACCGACTTCTACGCGCCGTACGAGGAGAACGCGAAGCGCTGGTACAAGGAGTCGCAGGAGAAGGTCCTGTACTGGAACCACGCGATCATCAACCCGCCGGTCGACCGCAACCTGCCGCCGGACGAGGCCGGTGACATCTTCATGCGGGTCGAGAAGGAGACCGACGCCGGCGTGATCGTGTCCGGCGCCAAGGTCGTCGCGACCGGGTCCGCGATCACCAACTACAACTTCATCGCGCACTACGGGCTGCCGATCAAGAAGAAGGAATACGCGCTGATCTGCACGGTCCCGATGAGCGCTCCTGGTGTGAAGCTCATCTGCCGGCCGTCGTACACCATGCAGGCCGACGTGATGGGCAGCCCGTTCGACTACCCGCTGTCGAGCCGGATGGACGAGAACGACACGATCTTCGTCTTCGACAAGGTGCTGGTGCCGTGGGAGAACATCTTCCTGTACGGCGATGTCGACAAGATCAACGGTTTCTTCCCGCAGTCCGGCTTCATCCCGCGGTTCACGTTCCACGGCTGCATCCGGTTGTCGGTGAAGCTCGACTTCATCGCCGGACTGTTGCTCAAGGCCCTCGAATGTACGGGCAGCAAGGACTTCCGCGGCGTACAGACCCGGGTCGGCGAGGTGATCGGCTGGCGCAACCTGTTCCGCTGCATGGCCGACGCGATGGCGCTGAACCCGGACCCGGGACCGAACGGGACCGTGCTGCCGAAGCTCGACTACGGCCTGATCTACCGGCAATTCATGATCACCGGATACCCGCGGGTGAAGGAGATCATCCAGCAGGACGTTGCCTCCGGCCTCATTTACCTCAACTCGAACGCGATCGACTTCAAGACGCCGGAAGTCCGGCCGTACCTCGATCGCTTCGTGCGCGGATCCAACGGGTACGACGCGGTCGAACGAACCAAGTTGATGAAGGCGCTGTGGGACTCGGTCGGCACCGAGTTCGGCGGACGGCACGAACTGTACGAGCGGAACTACTCCGGCAACCACGAGAACGTGAAGGCCGAGATCCTGTTCGCCGCGGAGGCCCAAGGCGAGACGACGGCGATGAAGGGGTTCGCCGAGACCATGCTCGCGGAGTACGACCTGGACGGCTGGACCGTCCCCGACCTGATCAACCCGACCGACGTCAGCCGGATCCGGAACCGCTGAAGGAGCGCATGATGACAACTGTGCAGGACTCTCCCACCGCCGCGGGCTCCGGCGCCAACGCGAGCTCCAGCTTCAAGGCCGCCACGCGATCCGGCGCTGAGGCTTCGCCGGAACGAGTCAGCGCGGTCGTGACGGCTGTGCTCCAAGGCGTGCACGCGGCGATCCGCTCGCATGCCGTCACCTATCCCGAGTTCCAGGCTGCCAAGGCCTGGCTGATGGAGGTAGGCGAGGTCGGCGAGTGGCCGCTGTTCATGGACGTGTTCGTCGAGCACGTCGTCGAGGAGGTCGCGGCCGACCAGCAGCACGGCACGAAGGGCTCGATCCTCGGCCCGTACTACCTGCCGGACCAGGTGCGGTTGCCTTCGTCGTGTGAGTTGCCGCACCGGGCCGACGAGCAGGGCGAGCCGTTGGTGCTGTCGGGGCAGGTGCGGGACGTGGACGGTTCCCCGTTGGCCGGCGCCGAGGTGGACATCTGGCATGCCGATGCCGACGGCTACTACTCGGGGTTCGCGCCGGACATCCCGCTCGGCAATCTGCGCGGCGTGGTGACGACCGATGCCGAGGGCAGGTTCGAGATCCGCACGGTACAGCCCGCGCCGTACCAGATCCCGACCGACGGGCCGACCGGCAAGCTGATCCAAGCGGCCGGGTGGCATCCGTGGCGGCCGGCCCACCTGCACCTGATGGTCCGGGCAGCCGGGCACCGGACGGTGACGACCCAGCTGTACTTCGCCGGCGGCGAGTGGCTCGACTCCGACGTCGCCGAGGCGACGAAGCCCGAGCTGATCCTCGACCCGGTCGACGACGGCAGCGGCGTACGGCGGGTGTCCTACGACTTCGAGCTCGAGCAGGGCTGATGGATCTCACCATCGACCGGCTGGAGACGGTGATCATCGACGTACCCCTCCGGCGGCCGCACCGGTTCGCCCGCGTCGCGATGACCGCCCAGCCGGTCCTGCTGGCCTTCGTCCACACCCGCGACGGTGTCGTGGGTGTGGGCGAGGGCGTGGTCCCGGGCGGCCCGTGGTGGGGCGGCGAGTCGGTCGAGTCGATGAAGGTCACCCTCGACACGTACGTCGCTCCGCTGCTGCCCGGCCGCTCTGTCGCCGACCTCGCGGGACTGTGGTCCGACATCTCGGACCGGGTCGGCGCCAACCTCTACGCGAAGTGCGCAGTCGAGGTGGCGCTGCATGATGCGTGGGCGCGAACCCTCGGCGTACCCGTGCATGTGCTGCTCGGTGGTCTCGCCCGCACCTCGGTTGACGTGACCTGGGCGTTGGGCGCCGAGCCCGAGGAGGTCGTGGTCGAGGAGGCGTTGACGAAACTGCGCGCCGGGCATCGCTCGTTCAAGCTGAAGATGGGCGCATTGCCTCCGGATGAGGACACGCGGCGGGTGTGCGCAATCGCCGAGAAGCTGACCGGCACAGCCGGAGTCCGCGTGGATCTCAACGCCCGCTGGGATTTCCTCACCGCACGGACCTACCTCCCCCGCCTGGCCGCTGCTGGAGTCGAGCTGGTCGAACAGCCGGTGCCGGGCGAACAGGTCGAAGCACTGGCCGAGTTGAACAGCCTGCTTCCCATCCCGGTCATGGCCGACGAGTCGCTGCGAACACCTGTCGACGCGCTCCGCCTGGTCTCGCTCCGAGCCGCTGACATCTGGTCGATCAAAACCACGAAGCTGGGTGGCCTCCGCCGGTCCCGCGACATCGTCGGAATCGCTGCCGCAGCCGGCATCCCCTGTCACGGCGGCACCTCGATCGAAACCGGCATCGGCACCGCGGCTTCTCTTCAGCTCGCCTGCGCGGCGCCCGGCGTGACCTGGGGCAGTGAGCTCTTCGGCCCGCTGCTGTTCACCGAGGAGATCCTGCGTACGCCGCTTTCGTACTTCGACGGCGCCCTGCAACTCCCCGACGGACCCGGTCTCGGCGTAGAACTGAACCCTGAGGCAGTAACCGCCCTCCGCCGGCCCCACCTGACCAAGGAGACCTGATGTTCTTCCACGTCCGCATGGACGTCCAGCTCCCACCCGACCTGGATCCGGCCGAACGCGCCGAGCTGCTCGGACGGGAACGAGACCGCGCGATCGAACTGCAGAAGGCAGGCGCCTGGCCCGGGCTGTGGCGGATCGTCGGCGAGTACGCCAACATCAGCATCTTCGACGTCCCCTCGAACGACGAACTCCACGACATCCTGTCGAGCCTGCCGCTGTTCCCCTACATGAAGCTCCAGGTAACCCCGCTGGCCACCCACCCCTCGAAGATCTAGCCGGCCGCGAGGGTCAGTTCTACCTGGTTGCGGCGGATGGTGAGGTGGCCGCCGGTTGCTTCGGCGTAGCGGCGGGCTATGTCCAGTCCCAGGCCGGTGGAGCCTCGGTCGGAGCGGCCGCGTTCGCCTGCGCCCAAGGGGATTCCGGGGCCTTCGTCGGCGACAGTGATGTGGATGTGGGAGGCGTCGCGGGTCAGCGTGATGTGCGCCGGAGTGCCGTCGGGCGTGTGCGCGACGACGTTCTCCACCAGTGCGTCTAGAGCCGCGGCCAGGTCCTCGGACGACGAGCGGACCATGGCAGCATTCGTTGGCAGGTCCAACGTCAACTCACGGCCCTGGTCCTCGAAGAGCGGCTCCCAGAAAGCGGCTCGGGCGCGGGTCACCTCGACAGCGTCGCAGTGCGGGACGCGGCCTTCACGTTGCGGCCGTCGCGCGGCGCTGATGACAGCGGTCAACGTGCGCTCCAAATTCGTGACCTGCGTGTTCAGTTCCTCAGCGCTCTCACGATCGCCAAGCGCCTCCACCTGCAGCCGCAGCGCGGTCAGCGGCGTACGCAACCGATGCGAGAGATCCGCCACGGCCTCGCGTTCGACGGCGATCACTTCGTCGATGCGGTCCGCGAGTCCGTTCAGCGCGGCCCCGACCTTCGCCACTTCCGCCGGGCCGGTCGTCGGAGCGCGCGCTTCGATGTCGCCGGCAGCCAGGCGTTCCGCCGTACTCGCCGTCTCCTCCAGCGGCCGCGCCAGCCGCCGCGACACCAACTCCGCGCCGACGATGCTGAGCAGCAACACCAGCAGGCTCGCACCGATGAGGACCAGCAGCCGTGGCACCAAACCCTCGTACAGCTCGTCAGCGGTCAGATAGAGACAAACCGAAGCGGGCCCGGCATGCCTGTCGACGGCGACATCGACAGCCATCCCGCCGTTCAGATCGCGATAGTCCGCGTCGCCGAGCTTCGGCGGTCCCTTGCCCTCGCCGTCGTCGTCGTTGTAGTCGTCCGGTAGCGACTTCGGCGTCGGCACTCCGCCCGGCGGCGGGTCGCCCAGCGTCGTACCGTCCGGCATCCGCACCGAGATACTGCCCGGTCCGTCCCGCAAGCCGTCGATGTACGCCGTGATGTCGTCGGCCGTGTGATTCCTGTCCCCGACGTAGTACGCGACGGTCTCGGCCCGGTACAGCGCCTTGTCCTTCGCCTCACCGGCCGTCGTCGTACGAAGCAGAATCACCAGCGGTACGGCGAACGCGAGCACGACCAACGTGGTCATACCCACGGAGAGCAGGAGGATGCGGCGCCGCATGCTCACCCGTCCGCCGCGAGCTTGATCCCGACCCCGCGAACGCTGTGCAGGAACCGCGGCGCGGCCGCCGTCTCGCCGAGCTTCCGCCGCAACCACGACAGGTGTACGTCGACGGTCCGGTCACCACCGCCCCAGGGCAACCCCCAGACCTCCGCGAGCAGCTCCCGCTTCGTCACCACGGCACCCGGCCGCCGCGACAACGCCAGTAGCAGATCGAACTCCTTGCGCGTGAGCTCCACCGCCGCCCCGTCCACGGTCACCTCCCGGCTCCGCGGATCGATCCGCAACCCGCCGACCTCGACGGTCGACTCGCCTTGCTGGTCCTGCCCGAGCCGTCGCAGTACGGCGCGAATCCGCGCGTCCATCTGCGCCGCGCTGAACGGCTTGATCACGTAGTCGTCCGCGCCCGCATCGAGCAGCCGCACCACGCTGGCGTCGTCGTCCCGGGCGGTCGCCACAATCACCGGTACGTCGCTGACCGACCGCACCATCGCGAGCACGTCCCGTCCGTCCAGATCCGGCAGGCCGAGGTCGAGCAACAGCACTTCGGGCTTGTCGCGGGCCACGGCCGCCACCCCGTCGGCGCCTGCCGCGACTGCGGAGACGACATGTCCGGCCGCCGTCAGGGCCTTGCCCAGCGACGTCCGAATCGCATCATCGTCCTCGACCAGCAGCACCCGCGCCATGCCACTGAGCGTAGCTTCAGGCCCGTCAAGAGATCGTCAAGCGGCAGTTAAAGCATGGCTGGATCACCAGACATGCCTTATGTGGGTGGTTTGATGCCGTTGGAGCGGAGTTCGAGGGTGGCGAGCTGGGCGATGACGGTCTGGTCGCGGTCCCGCCAGGCGGTGACAGGGTCGTCGGAGATCTTCGCGAGTTTGTGCATCGGCTGGTTGGCCATGGCGCGCAGCGCGAACAGATCCAGGTCGGCCGCACTGTCGATGAACCGCTGCGCCGCCGTCGCCCGCCGCGAGAACCGGATCCGCCGCGGAAGCCAGATGAGTACTGCGAACAGCACGGGCAATGCGATCGTCACACCGGCCAGCACGTAGGCCAACTGCTCCACCGCATGCGCCATGTCCCGGCCCGCCTGCGCCATCTGCCCCGCGGCACCGGCAGCCCCGTCGATCGGCGATCGCAGCTGATCCCCGACCGCCGGCACCTTGCCGATCGGCTCCGACAACCGCCGCAACTGCCCCGCCAAACCGTCCCCGGCCGAGGCCGCCTTCCGTCCTGGCAACCCCAACGCGTTGGTGATCTTGAAGACGATCAGCCCCAGCTCCACACACACCAGGACCCAGGCGACGAACACCAGGTCCCCCACGAGCTGCCCGACCCGCTGCACCCCGACATCCGAGTAGAGCTTCACGCCCCAAACCCCTCCTCCACGCCGACCCACACACCCGTGCGACGCGACCCTAGCGGTGGAGGTGACTGTCCACGAGGTTTCCGGACACTTTTCGTCACCAGGCGCCGAATTGTTTCCGGAAAGAGCTCAGAGAGTGGTGCGCAGGTTCCAGAGGAGCGGGTAGTAGCGGAGGTCCAGGCGGCTTCTCAGGTAGTTGGCGCCGGAGGAGCCGCCGGTGCCTGGTTTGGTGCCGATCATGCGTTCGACCATGACGACATGGCGGGCTCGCCAGGCGGCGGCCAGTTCGTCGTGCTGGAGGAGAGCTTCGGCCAGTTCCCAGATGGCGGCGTACTGCGAGCGGTCGCCGGCAACCTGCCGGAGAGCCTGGCGGACGGCGTCCTCGGTCTCGGTGTCGAAACCGGCCTTCCGGAGTACTTCGAGGAACGCGTCCCACAGCGTGGGCTCGTCCAGCCGGCGGCGCAGGCGCTCTTGTTCCGCCTCGGTCAACCCGCGGAAGCGACGTACGAAGGAGGGGTCCTTCGCCCCGGACAGGAACTCGATCTCGCGGAACTGCACCGACTGGAACCCGGACGCGGGCGACAACCGGTGGCGGAACTCGCCGAAGTCCTGCGGCGTCATCGTCTCCAGGATGTCGACCTGCTGGGTCTGCACCCGTTCGATCGTGTGCACCCGCCGCAGCAGGTGCTCGGCCAGCCACAGCTCCCCGGCAAGCATCGCGTCACGCGAGGCGGTCAGCTCGTGCAGGACCTGCTTGAACCACAGCTCGTACACCTGGTGGATCGTGATGAACAGCAGCTCGTCGTGCGCCGGCGGATCGGACTCGAGGCGCTGCTGGTCCAGGAGTTGCGGCAGACGCAGATAGCTGCCGTACGTCAGCCGCCCGCCGTCCTCACCGAAATGTACGTCGGTCCCGCCCCACTGCCCCGCAACCCCGTCACCAGTGCTCATGACACGGAGGTTAGCTGACCAGTTCGTGACTGGTCAGTGATTCGTTCGTTGGACCTGGAGTACGCCGAGTTGAGGAGTTGCATGTCCGCCACGATCGAGACCCCGATCGTTCCGGGTCCGATTCAGGGCCCGACCAGGGAAGAGCCGTTGGTCGAGGCGCTGCTGCTCGACGATTACCGGTCGCTGGTCCACCTCGCCTATCTGATCCTCCCGCCTGCGATCAGCCGGGCGAGGCGGGTGGCGGCGGCGCACGCGGTCGTCCAGCGCGCGCTCCCGCCTGGCCTGGAGCTCCCGTACAGCCTGACTTCCCAGCCCGAGGTCTCCGTTCCCGCCACCCGCCACCGCGAGTTCCTGCGGCACCGCGTCGTACAGGAAGCGACCCGGCAGGCTGCCGGGCGCTCGCTGCTCGCGCGGCTCGGCAGTGTGATCGCACCGGCCGACGGCCTCGAGTTCGACCCGTGCTCGGTCCGCCCCGACCGCACCGCGATCCACCGCCGCTGCGCCCGCGGCCGCCGCATCACGATCGCCGCCACGCTCGTCCTCACCGCCGGCATCCTGGTCGCACTCCTCGCGTCCTGAGTGGGCCCGGATCTCCAGGCCATCACAATCGTCGGTCGCCGGCATCTCTCAGCGCACAGCGCCCCGCGGTCGGACGATTGAGATGGGCTGGAGATCCGAACCCACGCCTTGACCTGCTGTCGCGCCCCACCTACCGTCGGTGACACCGCTCTCTTCCTACCGCCCCAGGGAGAATTGTGATGTCTGTTGGAATCGTTTCCAGCCTTGCCCTGCTCATCGCACCCCTCGGCGCGCCCCCACCGGCGCCAGCTACGCCGGAGGTGAATATGTCCGTCCAGGCAACGATCTGCAACAAGTACTGCGATGCCCGCGATCCCGCCCTCGCACCCAAAGATCGCACCCCGGTCTCCGCCACCCTCTTCGGCCGCACGATCACCCTGCACCTCGACGATGACGACGCGATGGGCTGGGCCTCGATCGACAACGGCAACCCCGGTGACGAGGTCTGGCTGGACCGCTCGATGGACGGCGGCCGCACCTGGTCCGCCGGCAGCCGCCTCGGCAACACCGCGATTCCCGCCGGAGAACGCGGCTGGCGCACGCAGATGTACAACGTCGACGACTGGAACAACCTCGGCGTCGGCGCCCTCCGCGCCTGCGGCAAGGCGGGTGACCGCGCCGATATCGCCTGTACGCCGTGGGCGCGGGTGACGTGGAACGCATGGGACCGTCGTACGGCGGCCGCGACCGCGCTCATGCAGGACTACAACTTGGCGACCGGCCTGTTCGACACGACCGGCTGGTGGAACTCGGCCAACGCGCTCAATGCGCTGATCGACAACATCCGGGTCAGCGGCGTGCACAGTTACGAGTACGCGATCGCCCGCACGTACGACCTGAACCTCGACGCTGCCGAAGGCCAGTTCCGCAACGACTACATCGACGACACCGGCTGGTGGGGTCTCGCCTGGGTCGCGGCGTACGACCTGACCGGCGATGCCCGCTACCTCCAGACCGCACGCGCCGACGCCGACCACATGGCGGCGTACTGGGACAACACCTGCGGCGGCGGGGTCTGGTGGAGTGAGGCGAAGACGTACAAGAACGCGATCTCGAACTCGCTGTACATCCAGCTCAACGCGCAACTCCACACCCGCGTCGCGGGTGACTCGACGTACCTGCAACGCGCGCAGGCCGGCTGGACCTGGTTCCAGCAGACCGGGATGATCAACGGCTCGAACCTCGTCAACGACGGCATCGACCTGTCCACGTGCAAGAACAACGGCGGCACCGCGTGGACGTACAACCAGGGCGTGCTGATCGGCGCGCTCACGGAGTTGTCGAAGGCAACGAACAACTCGGCGTACCTGACCTCCGCACGCCAACTCGCCGACGCGTCGACAACCGCCGCCTCGCTCCACACCGCCGACGGCATCCTCCGCGAGCCCTGTGAGAACGGCGACTGCGGTGGCGACGGTCCGTCCTTCAAGGGCGCACACGTCCGCGGCCTCGGCAAGCTGAACGCGGCCCTCCCGGACCACCCGTACACGTCCTACCTGCAACGCCAGGCCGACCGCGCCTTCACAGCCGACCGGACGCCGATGGACCAGTACGGCCTGCGCTGGTACGGCCCCGTCGACAAGCTCGACGCGGCCCGCCAGCAATCCGCCCTCGACCTCCTCAACGCCGCGCCCTGATGACCGATGAGTGATGCCATGATGAGGGCATGGAGCTGAAGCTGTCGGCGTCGTACGACGCCACCCCCGAGGAAGTGTTCGCAATCGTCACGGACACCACCTTCCGCGAGCAGGCCTGCGAGAAGACCAAGGCACTGTCGTACGACGTCCAGGTGAGCACGTCCGGCGCCGACACGATCGTCCGGGTCAGCCGCAAGATGCCGGCCGTCGACATCCCCGACATGGCGAAGAAGTTCGTCGGCGACACGCTGACCGTCGTACAGACCGAGACCTGGCACGCGCCCGCGGCCGACGGCTCGCGGAAGGCGGACGTGTCGGGTGAGATCGCCAACACGCCGGTCACGCTGAAAGGGACCGCGAGCATCGCGCCGAACGGGTCGCAGACCGTCCAGGCGATCGACCTGGACGTGAAGGTCGCCGTACCGCTGATCGGGAAGAAGCTCGAGCCGACCGTCGTCGACGCGATCCGGGCCGGCCTGGTCAAGGAGCACGACCTCGGCCGCGAGTGGGCTGCGAAGTAGGCCGGGAGACACGCCCGAACCGTGTCGCTGCAGTGAGCGGGTCACCTCCGGTGGCAACCTGAGATGAAGGCTGCACCGGAGGTGACTCGTTTCATGCGAAGTTCCAAGCCGAAGACCCCGCCTGCCAACGAGGTCGAGCAGTTCTGCGTGTTCTGCGCGACCACGATGCCATTCGAGTGCATCGAAGCGGCGGATCATCTGGTCGACGAGCCCGACGAGTGGATCTGCGTGAAGTGCGGATCCGCCCTCCTGGTCGACCCACCACTGCAGCAGGCCGGCCGCATCGCCTGAGCTACGTCTACAGCGGGGGACCGAACGCGCAGACCACCCGGCTCGCGTGGGCCGGGTCGAGCGCGTTGGCGACCAGCTGAGCGACCGTCGGATCAAAGGCCAGGCCGACATGCCCGACCGGATCCAGCGGACAGCTGTCCTGCACGTACTCGTTGGTCACGCCGGGCTCGCGGATGAACGACGTCTCGTGCGGAGTCACGAGCGCGTCGAAGCGCGAAGCAATCACCGTGTACTTCGTCCCGGGCTGAGCGATCGGACCGGTGGTCAGCGTCTTCACGGCCGACCCGCCGACGATGAGCTCGTCGCAGGCCGCGCACCCGAACCGCTGCAGCACCTGGTCGACGAGCGGCCCGAGCCCGAGGTAATCCCCCACGCTCACGAGCCCGGCGAACGTCGTACCGTGCGTCGGCGGCGCCAGCGCGACCACCTTGCCGACCTGACCGGCGTACCCGCGGACCTTGGGACCGTAGATGCTCTGGAACCCGCCCTCGGAATGACCGACGATGTCGACCTTCGCGGCGCCGGTCGCGGTGCGGACCCGCTGCACGAAGGAGGCGATCTCGACGGACGACTGTGCGATCGAGACCGTGCCGCCGACCGGGATGTTCGGGTCGGCCTGGCCGTACGTGAGCGTGAACGCGCAGTACCCCTTCGCGGCCAGGAACGGACCGAGGTACGAGTAGTTGCCGGGACCGTTGCCGCCGAGTCCGTGGAGCAGGACGAGCGGGTCGGGGTGGGCGGCCGACGGCTTGCAGGACCAGTCGTCGAAGCCGGACGACGGTGCCGTACTTGCCGCACTTGCTGTGGTCGCGGAGGTGACCGAGGCGGCCAGCAGGACGGCGGCGAACAGGCCGGCGGCCGTCCGCCGGAAGCGATTGCGCATGACAAGCTCCCCGTGATGGTTTCAGTCGGTGACCAGTGAACCACGGTTAGTTGAGCACGTACGCCGGTTACAAACAAGATCCCGGGTTCGAAATAAGTTCTCTTCGGTTACGACTCGCGTACCCGGGGTAGTGTCCAGCGCATGAGCAGGACCATACGGGGACTCGACGCCGAGCAACGCCGGGCCGAACGACGCGAGCAACTGCTGGACGCAGCGCTCAAACTGTTCGCCGCCGAGGGCTATCTCGGTACGTCGATCGAGCAGATCTGCAGTACCGCGTTCATCGGGACGAAGAGCTTCTACGAGCTCTTCGCCAGCCGGGAGGAGTGCTATCTCGCGCTCCTCCAGCGGACGTCCGAGCGGCTGGAGGAGCGGATGGCCGGCGCCGCCGCGCAGGCCACCGGCAACGAGCGGCAGGAAGCGCCGCGGCTGCTGGCGACGTTCGTGCATGCGCTGGTCGACGACCCGCGGATCACCAAGGTCACCTTCGGAATGGCGTCGGGCATCTCGGCGGCGGTCGAGCGCCAGCGGCGTACCAACCGCCGCTGGGCCGCCGGATTCCTGGTGCAGCTCTGGGACCGGTACGACGGGCCGCAGCCGGAGGAGCAGCGGGCCGTCCGGCACAGTGTCGCGATCGGGCTGGTCGGCGGCATGTTCGACCTGATCTCGGACTGGCTGCTGGAGGCGAACCTGTCCGACCAGGGCCAGATCGAGGCCCTGGTCGACGACCTGACGACCTTCTACATCACCGTCCGCCGAGGCCTACTCCGCTAGCCCTGGTGGGGGTACCGGTAGTCGGTCGGCGGGACGAAGGTCTCCTTCATCGAGCGCGGGGACGCCCAGCGGATCAGGTTCCACATCGAGCCGGCCTTGTCGTTCGTCCCGGACGCACGCGCCCCGCCGAACGGCTGCTGACCGACGACGGCGCCGGTCGGCTTGTCGTTGACGTAGAAGTTGCCGGCCGCGAACCGCAGGTAC
Organism: Kribbella pratensis; assembly: GCF_004365355.1. GTDB lineage: Bacteria > Actinomycetota > Actinomycetes > Propionibacteriales > Kribbellaceae > Kribbella. The sequence continues at coordinate 540,205 of NZ_SODP01000002.1, forward strand.
TCCGAGGCCTCCGCGATCGCGTGCCGGTCCTGGGCGATGACCGCACCGGTCAGCCCGTACGGCGCGGAGTGCTCCATGCCGCGCATCACGGCGTCGTAGTCCGCGTCGTCGTACACGTGGACGCCGAGGATCGGGCCGAAGTACTCCGTCGTGAAGATCTCGTCGGTCGGATCGTCGGAAACGAGCAGCGTCGGGCGGACGAAGTACCCCTCGCTGTCGTCATAGGTGCCACCGGCAACGACCTGGATCGAGTCGGTCGCGTTCGCCCGGTCGATGGCGGCCTTGTGCTTGGCGAACGCGCGGTCGTCGATCACCGCGCCGATGAAGTTCGACAGGTCGCTGACGTCGCCCATGGTCAGCGAGTCGGTCTCCGCCACGATGTCGTCCTTGATCAGGTTCCACACCGAGCGCGGGACGTAGGAGCGCGACGCCGCCGAGCACTTCTGGCCCTGGTACTCGAACGCGCCGCGGACCATGGCGGTCTTCAGCACCGCCGGGTCCGCCGACGGGTGCGCCAGGATGAAGTCCTTGCCGCCGGTCTCGCCGACCAGCCGCGGATAGGTCTTGTACGCCGAGATGTTCGTGCCGACCGTGCCCCACAGGGACTGGAAGGTCTTCGTCGAGCCGGTGAAGTGGATGCCGGCCAGATCCGGGTGGGTGAGCGCGGCCTTGCTGACCTCGATGCCGTCGCCGGTGACGAGGTTGATCACGCCGGCCGGCAGACCGGCGGCCTCGAGCAGCCGCATCGTCCAGTGCGCCGCGAACTGCTGCGTCGGCGACGGCTTCCAGACCACGGTGTTGCCCATCAGCGCCGGCGCGGTCGGCAGGTTGCCGGCGATCGCGGTGAAGTTGAACGGAGTGATCGCGTAGACGAAGCCCTCGAGCGGCCGGTAGTCGACCCGGTTCCACACGCCCGGGGACGAGATCGGCTGGTCGCTGACGATCTGCCGCGCGAACGCCACGTTGAACCGGAGGAAGTCGATCAGCTCACACGCGGCGTCGATCTCGGCCTGCTGGATCGTCTTCGACTGGCCGAGCATGGTGGCCGCGTTCAGGGTGTCGCGCCACGGGCCGGCCAGCAGGTCGGCGGCCTTCAGGAAGATCGCAGCGCGGTCGTCGAACGCGAGCGAACGCCAGGACGGGGCCGCGGCGAGCGCCGCGACGACCGCCGCACGGCCGTCCGCCTCGGTCGCGTTGCCGAGCGTGCCGAGCACGTGCGCGTGCTTGTGCGGTTGCACCACGTTGATCGGCGCGCCGCCGCCGAGCTTCTGCTCGCCGCCGATCGTGCAGGTCAGGTCGATCGCGCCCGCCGCGTTGAACTCCTTGAGCTTCGCCTCAACGCTCGCGCGCTCGGCCGAGCCGGGCGCGTACCCCTTGACCGGCTCGTTGGCGGGCGTCGGGACCGCGGTGACAGCATCCATTCTGCGAAGCTCCTCTGCTGGCTGGGGGCCGGTGTAGGTGGGCGGCCTGCCCATCGGTGACACAAGCATGGTGCCATGACTCACCACCGGAAACGAACCTGACCACAAACCTGACCACCGGACCGAGTGGTCCACTCAGGAAGCACCCACTCCGTGCCACACCATCTGTAGCATACGTTTCACCCAGCTGGGCTCGTTCCCCGCTGTCGGCGGGTGGGGGGTCAGCGCCGCCAGGGCATGTGTTGGAGGGCCCAGGTGTTGCCGTCCGGGTCCTCGAACCAGGCGTAGAACACCCCACCCAGATCCTCGGTCTCGCTGACCTCGACGCCCCGGCTGATGAGCTCAGCGCGGGACGCCTCGATGTCCTTCACCACGAGGTGCAGGCCGCGCAGGGTGCCGGCCGGCATGTCGAGCTGCGGCAGCCCGGTGACGAGCGTGATCGAGCAGAACGAGCCGGGCGGCGTCAGCTGGACGATGCGTACGCCGTCGGCCGGCGACACGTCAACATCGACGTGGAAGCCGGCCTGCTCGGAGTAGAACCGCTTCGCCCTGTCGACGTCCGTCACCGGGACCGGCACGAGCTCCAGCAGGTACGCACCCGGCTTGACCTCCGCCGCGGTCGGGTCGTCGGGGATCTCGGACGCGTCCGCGGGGATCTCGGTCGTCGTCGGTGGCAGGTCGCTCATCCGAGCCTCCTCATGCCGACTTCTTCGTGGCCTTCTTGGCCGTCTTCTTGGCCGGAGCCTTCTTGGCCGCTGCTGCCTTCTTGGCCGGAGCCTTCTTGGCGGCGGCCTTCTTCGCCGGTGCCTTCTTGGCCGGCTCGGACCCGCCGGCGCCACCGCCCGCACGCCGGGCCTTGGCCGCCTCGACAGACGCACGCAACGCAGCCACCAGGTCGACAACCTCGGCGCCCTCGGTCTCTTCGTCCTCGGACTCCGGCAGCGGCACGCCTTCGGCCTTCGCCTGGACGACCTTCTCCAGCGCCTCGCGGTAGTCGTCGTGGTACTGCTCCGGGTCGAACTCACCCCGCAGCGTGTCGATGTACGACGACGCCATCGCCTTCTCCTGCGTCCGGATCTCGACGTCCTCGGGCGGCGCCGCGAACGACTTGTCGCGGATCTCGTCCGGCCACAGCATCACCTGCAGCACGAGTACGTCGTCGACGGTCCGCAGCAGCCCGAGGCTCTCCCGCGACCGCAGCGCGACCTTGACCAGCGCGTACAGCTCGGAGCCTTCGAGCGCGTCGCGGAGCAACACGTACGGCTTGGCGCCCGGGCCGCCGTCAGCGGCGAGGTAGTACGACTTGCCCAGGTAGAGCGGGTCGACCTGGTCCGCGGGGACGAACTCGAGGACGTCGATGACCTTCTTGCTGGACAGCGGCAGGTCGGCGAAGTCGTCGGAGTCGAGCACGATCATCCGGCCGTCGGGCATCTCGTAGCCCTTGCCGATATCGGAGTACGGCACCTCTTCGCCGTCGATCGAGCAGACCCGCTTGTACTTGATCCGCCCCCCGTCGGCGACATGCACCTGGCGGAACGAGATGTCCTTCTCCTCGGTCGCGGAGAACACCTTGATCGGGATCGTCACCATCCCGAACGAGATGGCCCCCTTCCAGATCGCCTGCATCGCCATCAGCTCCCGTCAGCTCGATCCGTTCGACCCGTTCCGGCCCCGCGGCCCCTCCGCCGCGAGCAGGTCGGGAATCTCTTGCGTCGCGTACCACAGCAGGTCTTCACCCTCGCACGAATCGAGGGCGAACACTGCGTCGTCGTCACCGTTCTGTGCGGCCTCCCAGAGGTCGGCCGCCTTCCCGACCACCGGGATCGCGTCGGTCCCATCCATGTGGACGGCAGCGACCGCACGCCACGGAACGACCACATGCAGCTCCAGCCGGGCGTCACCCAGCTCCACTGATCCGTCCGCCGGCGGCACGGCACTCACCTCGGCCGCGATCACCACTCGTCTCCGCGAGATCCCTGGATCCGCGGCAAGCAGCCCCACCGAGGCGCGCGCCGCCTGCGCCATCGCGGCGTACTCCAGCTCCTCGTCGTCGCCCTCGGCGTACCACTCGCGCAAGGCCGGCGTCACGGCGTACGCCGTCAGCGGGGCCGGCCCGAGCTCCCCCGCGTTGCAGGCCACGCTCAGCAACCGGAGCGTGGATGGGATGTAGACCCTCATGAACCCGCCTTCTTGGGCTGTGCGTTTTTCGGGGTTTGGCCGCGGGGTTTCTTCCGTCCCCGGGAGGCCCGGTTCCGGCTGCCCTTCGTGGTGTCCAGCAGTTCGTCGAGCGCGTCGGTCACACATTGGGCGAAAACAGCGAGGTCCGGCATCGCGGTGCGGTCCGCATTCAGACCGTAATACACCTTCCCGTCGTACGACGTGACGCCGACGGACAGCCCCTGCCCCGGCATCAACGGGACGACCGGGTACGACGCGAGCATCGGCGCACCCTGCGCGTACAGCGGGAACTGCGGACCGGGGACGTTGGTGATCACGACGTCGTCGATCGGGCGGACTGTGGTGGTCGCGACCCGGGCGGCGAGGGCGTGCAGCGTGGTCGGGGCGAACCCGGCGATGCCGACCAGCGAGCGGGCGCTGACGGCACGACCGGTGTCCTTGTGCACCTTGGTCTGGTACGAGATCTGGTGCAGCCGCATGACCGGGGAGTTCTCGCCGACCGGCAGGTTCACGGTCGAGGCGATCACGCGGGAGCCGAGCGAGGTCGGCTCCTCGTCCTCATCGTCGCGGATGCTGACCGGGATCACCGCCCGCACACTCCGGGTCGGGCCGACGCCCTCACCGCGGGTCATCATCCAGGCCCGGAACGCACCGGCGACCACGGCGAGGATCACGTCGTTGACCGTGCCGCCGTGCGCGGCGCGGACGGTCCGGTAGTCCTCCAGGTCGGTCTGCACTGTGGTGAACCGGCGCTGGCCGGACGTCTTCACGTGCAGTGAGCTCTCCTGCGCATGCCGCTGCGCGGCCAGCGAGCCGACCACGTCACCGAGCACCTCGCGAACCGAGGTGGAACCGGTCAGACTGGCCATCTCGGCGCGGGCAAGCTCCAGGACCGCGGTCGGATGCTTGGTCGCATCGAAGAACACCCCGGCGAGCAGCTGAAGTGCGGACGGCGGGTGCGCCGGCTGCCAGGTGTCGGTCGGCGTCTCACGCGGGTGGGCGGTCGAGTCCAGGACGACCTGGCCGATGTCGACCGTGCTGTTGCCGTCGACAAGCGCCTGGTGGGACTTCGCGATGATCGCGAACCGGTCGCCTTGGAGGCCCTCGACCAGATACATCTCCCACAGCGGGCGGGCGCGGTCGAGCCGGCGGGACATGATCCGGGCGACCAGCTCGAGCAGCTGCGCGTGGGTGCCGGGCCGGGGCAGGGCGGAGCGCCGTACGTGGAAGGTGATGTCGAACTCTTCGTCGTCCACCCAGACCGGTCCCGCGAATCGGCCGGGCACCTGCTGCACTCGCTGCCGGTACCGCGGCACGAACGCGATCCGGTCCCGGATCAGCGCGACCAGGCTCTCGTAGTCGAACCCCTCGTCGCCGTGCACCGGCGGCTCGAAGATGTCGACCGTCCCGACGTGCATCGGAGTGGCCGGTGACTCTGCTTTCAGGAAGGTGAGATCCAGCGACGTCAGCCGGTCAGGCATCCGGTTCACCTTCCTCTCTCTACGGGTTGCTTCACCCTAGCGGCCGCTACCGACAGTGGGCTGCGACACTGGCCGTACGGGAACACTGCGGTATCTGTGTTCGTCAGGCAAGAGGGTGTGTTCCGCACCCTGAGAAGTTCACCACCCCTCGAAAGGCTCCTGGACCGATGCGTTCGACGCTCACTCGCGGTGCCGCCACCGCTCTCCTGCCCACCCTCGGCATGCTCGTCCTGGCCGGCTGTGGTGGAGGCGACTCCGGCAGCAGCGCGAGCACCCCGTCACCGAGCGCCCCGGCCAGTACGCCGACGTCGACCCTGCCGACGACCTCCGCGACCCCGGGCAGCCCGAACACCAGCTCCCCGTCGAACACCGCGGACCCGTCCGGCGAGCAGGCCGACGTGACCATCGACGTCACCGTTGCCAACGGCAAGGTCAACCCGAGCGGCGCGACGATCAAGGTGAAGGCCGGCCAGACCGTGCTGGTCAAGGTGATCAGCGACGCCGACGACGAGCTGCACATCCACGGCTACGACAAGGAGCTCGAGCTGAGCCCGGGCAAGCCCGCCTCGGTCAAGTTCACCGCGAACATGAAGGGCACCTTCGAGGTCGAGACCCACAAGAGCGGCAAGCTGGTCGCCAAACTCGTCGTCTCGTGAGCGAGCGTAGCGAGCTCACCATCGAGCACAGCATGAGAGCATCATGCGCGCCCGGAGCGAAGCGAGGACGCGCATGATTCCGCTTCACGGGATCGGGGGGCGGCAGGATCTGCCGGTTCCGTTCGGGTTGGCGGTGGGTGGCGCCGCGGTCGCGGTGACGCTCTCGTTCGTCGTCCTCGGGCTGGCGTGGCGGAGTCCGAAGTACCGCGGCAATGCCTCCGGGAAGCCGTTGCCTGCCGCAATCACCAGGACGGTGGACGCGGGCTGGTTCCGCTGGATCGTCCGCGTGGTCGGGCTGGCGATCTTCCTGTACGCGATGGTGTCGCTGATGTTCGGCGTGGACCGGCTGACGAACCCGATCTTCGGCTTCATCTACATCCTGGTCTGGGTCGGGCTGGTACCGATCTCGATCGTGTTCGGCCCGGTCTGGCGGACGCTGAACCCGCTGCGCACGCTCCACCTCCTCCTCTCGAAGGCCCTTCGCCAGCCGCCGTCGAAAGGCCTGCTCGAGCTCCCAGCGTGGGTAGGTCTGTGGCCGGCCGCGCTCGGCATCTTCGCGTTCACCTGGCTCGAGCTGGTTGCACCGGACCGCGCGACGATCCCGGTGCTGCAGGCCTGGATCGCGCTGTACGTCGTGATCACGATGTTCGGGGCGATCCTGTTCGGCGACCGCTGGTTCGCGCAGGGCGACCCGTTCGAGGTCTACGCCACGCTGATGTCGCGGTTGTCCCCGTGGGGTCGTCGCACCGACGGCGCTCTCGTCGTACGGCGTCCGCTCGAGAACCTCGACGGGCTGAAACCGCAACCGGGCCTCGTCGGCATGGTCGCAGCCCTGCTCGGCTCCACGGCGTACGACGGATTCTCGAACTCGTCGACCTGGATCGGCTGGGCGCAGAACCAGGACATCTCGATGACGTGGCTCGGGACAGCCGCGCTGACCGTCTTCATCCTGTTCGTCCTCGGCACCTACTCCGGCGCCACTGTCCTCGCCGGCCGGTTGTCCGACAGTTCGCGGACGTCGCTTCCCGGCCTGTTCGCGCACTCCCTCATACCGATCGCCTTCGGGTACGTCGTCGCGCACTACCTGACGCTGTTCATCCTGGAAGGCCAACGGACGCTGATCTACCTCAGCGACCCGCTCAGCAACGGCGCGAACATCTTCGGGACCGGCCTCCTTGCCGTGAACACCGGCATCACCAACCACAGCACGGCGATCGCGGTCACCCAGGTCCTCGCGGTGGTCTGCGGCCACTTGCTCGGCGTCGTCTCGGCCCACGACCGCGCGGTCGCGCTGTTCCCGCGCGCCAAGGCGCTAGCCGGCCAGATCCCGCTGCTCGTTGTCATGGTCGGCTACACCTGCGGCGGCCTGCTCCTACTGTTCTCTTCGTGATGTACACGCCCGCCGACCGCTCGGCCCTGCGCGACGCACTGGTCGCGCGGGCCCGAGCGGATGCGCGGATCACTGGCGCCGCGCTGACCGGATCCGCCGCAGTCGGAGCGGAGGACGAGTGGTCGGACATCGATCTGTCCTTCGGCCTCGCAGCCGACGCGGACCAGTCCGACACTGTCGCTGACTGGACCTCGACGATGTACGCCGAGCACGGCGCCATCCACCACACGGATGTGTGGTCAGGCCGAACGATCTACCGAGTCTTCCTGCTCGACTCCACGCTCCAGGTCGACATCGCCTTCGCCCCGAGCGGAGCATTCGGGGCTCTGGGGCCGACCTTCCACCTGCTGTTCGGTGAGGCCGTCGAGCAGCCCGCCGGCAGTTCGCCGAAGCCGGTCGACCTGATCGGTATGGGCTGGCTGTACGCATTGCATGCGCGCTCGAGCATCGCCCGCGGCAAGGCGTGGCAGGCGGAGTACATGATCAGCGGAGTACGGGATCACGTGCTGATGCTGATGTGCCTGCGCCACGGCGTACCGCACTCCCAGGGTCGCGGTCTGCATTTGTTGCCTGCGGCCACCACTTCGGCGGTCGAGCCGACGCTGGTGCGATCGCTCGACACGGCCGAGTTGCAGCGAGCCTTCCGCGCGAGCGTCGACGTACTGCTGGCCGAGATAGCCGAGGTCGACCCCGAGCTGGCGGTCAGGCTGACTCGGACGTTGCGGGAGCTGACGGCTTAGGCAGGCTGCGGCTGGTGACGGCGAGCAGGATGAACGCGATCATCCCGACAATCAGGTGCGAGTTGCCCGGGATCGACTGCCAGAAGGTCCAGCTGAGCTCGCGGTCGTCGCGGTACGGGACCCACCAGATCGAGCGCAGTACGAACAGGCCGTAGAACAGGACGCCCGTGACCACGGCCGGGTTCAGGCCCCAGACGCGGTTGACGCCGCGGATCAGGCTGACGCCGAGCGGGATGATCCAGACCCAGTGGTGGCTCCACGAGATCGGCGACGCGTACAGGACCGCCAACGCCATCACCGAGATCGCGGTGACGCGCTCGTCGGCCAGCCAGTAGCGCCGGGCCAGCCACAGCACGAGCAGCCCGAAGACGACCGAGATCACGAACCACGTCGGCTGCACCCAGCCCGCGTCGTTGCCGATCCGGTGCAGGAAGCCGTTGAACGACTGGTTGCCCGTGTACGCGATCCCGCCGACGCGGTTCGCGTCCAGGATCACGTCGGTCCAGTATCGCCACGACTGGTGCGGCACGATCGCGAACCCGATCGCCATCGTCGCCAGCAGGCCCAGTACGGCGTTGCGCAGCGCCCGCCACTGCTTCGTCACGATCAGCAGCGCGAGGAACGGCAGCGGGGTCAGCTTGACGCCGATCGTCACTCCGAGCCAGAAACCCCGCAGCCGCGCGTTGTTCGGCCGGACCAGATCCAGCAAGATCATTGCGGTGAGCAACAGGTTGATCTGGCCGAACTGGATCGTCTGCCAGACCGGCTCGAGCAGCAGCGACAGCGCGGTCAGCGCAATCAGCACCGCCGTCCGCTTCCGCTGGGTGAAGAACGACCAGAACGTCTTGGTCAGGCTGGCTCGCCACAGCGCGGTGATGCAGAGCACCGAGATCGTGGTCCACGCCACCAGCGCGACACCCCACGGTACGGCGGCCAGCGGGACCATCGCGATCGCGGCGAACGGCGGGTACGTGAACGGGAGGTTCGAGCCGCCTGGCAGTTTCGCGTCGTACAGCGAGTCGCCGTGCAGGAGGACCGAACCGCCCATCCGGTACACACGCAGGTCGATCATGCCGCCGTACAGGTGCGCGATCCAGGCGCCGACGGCGACCAACGCGGCGCAGGCGAGAACGCCGATGACGATACTGCGGCGGCCGGCGGGACGAGTCGGGGAGGAGGGAGGGGTGGTCACGGTCACGTCAGGTCGGCTCCGAACAGGGTTTCCAGCGCTCGCCGGGTCTCGTCGTACTCGGTGTGAAGAATCGCGGTCATGCCGACCGCGCGGGCGCCGTCGACGTTCAGTTGCAGGTCGTCGATGAAGACGCACTCCGCCGGCTCCAGGTTCAGCCGGCGGGCGGCGAGCAGGAAGATCTCCGGCTCGGGCTTGCGCAGCCCGACCTCACCGGAGATGACGATGTCGTCGAACATCCCGTCCCAGGTGTCGCGGGGATAGGTATTGCCCCACGAGTTCGACAGCAGGGCGGTCTTGATCCCGCGCTCGTGGGCGCGGCGGACCAGCCCGGACATCGCGGGCTGGTGCTCGAAATGCGCGAACATCCGCTCGATCAGGCCCTCGGCCGGCACCGGCGTACCGTCGCGGCGGACGAGCATCGAGGCCAGCTTCCGCTCGAAATCGGGGACGGCGATCTGGCCGCGCTCGAGCGCGTGCACCGGGTTGAGCTCCGCCTCCGCGGCGGCGTCCTCGGGCGACCGGGCCGGCAGCCATTTCAGCACTGCTTCGAGGTAGGAGTCGAAGTCGAAATCGTCCACCTCGGCCCAGCGCCGCAGTGCCGCTTCCAGCCCGGAGGTGAGTACGCCGCCCCAGTCCACCAACAGACCACGCGGCACCACCTGGACCTCAACCATGCCCGCAAGCCTACTCAGGCGGGGGCTGTCATCACGCTTCCGGCCCCGGCCCTCACTCCCCGTGGTCAGTGGTTGTACTCGATGGTGACGTCGCCGGAGGAGGTCTTCGCCTGGATGGTCCGGGTGGCGTTCGGGTCGATCTTCACGTTGGCCGATTCGTCGCCGGAAGAGGTCTTCGTGTCGACCTTGTACGCCTCGTCGCCGGACGGGATCCGGATCGACACGTCACCCGAGCTCGACTTCGCCTCGACCGACTGCGGAGCGACGGAGAAGTCCAGCGAGGCGCTGCCGGAGCTGCTGTGCGTTGTCACGGACGTCGCGGTCAGTCCGTCCGCCTCGACATCTCCCGAGCTCGACTCGAGCTGCAACGGTCCCCCGACGTCGTGCACGTCGATGTCGCCGGAACTGGTCTTCACCTCGGCGCCGCCGGAGAATCCGGTGACCGTCACGTTCCCGCTGCTGCTCTCGACGGTGAGCTTCAGATCCCGCGGGACTGTGAGCACGTAGCTGGTCTTGCAGCCGAACGACAGGAACCCGCAGCCGCCGCTGTTCAGCTCGAGCTTTCCCTCGTCCGCGTGATACTTCTCCTTCGGGTCCGAGCCGAACACGTTCCGCTCGAACTGCCGATCGATCTTCACCTCGGTCCCGTCGCCGGGCCGTACTTCGACCTCTGCCGCGCCGCCCTTGACCAGCAGCGAGTCGCCCTGCACCGGGTAGCTCTCCTGGCTGGACTTGGTGCCCTCGGTCAGCCCGGTGAGCGCCCAGTACGCGCCACCGAGGATGAGGGCGACCGAGATTGCAATCCCGTAGCGACGGTTCGTGCTCATCGAGCTCGGCGGCCGGCCCTGGACATCGGACATGACTCTCCCTGCGGGTCGAAGTACTGCCAACCCTGGCACATCGTCGGCGGGCTGTCGGCGGGGTTATCCCCTGGTTCCCCACCGATCCGACCCTGACTTCCGGGGCACCGGCTCAGGCCGGCACGAGGTGCTTGACGACGGTGGCCGCCAGTTGCTGGAACGCCTTGCGGAGCTTGCTCGACTTGGCCGCTTCCGCGAGGCTGCGGCCGTGGGACATGGCGGTGTCGACGGCGTTCAAGTCGTACGGCAGGAGGGCGGCCGGCTCGATGCCGGCGTACTGACCGAGGGCCTCGGCGGCGGCGGCTCCGGGTGCTCCGCCGAGCGCGCCGGAGCGGAGCCGGTTCACCACGACGCGGACGTTCGTCGACGGTACGACGGTGCGCACCTCGTGGACCGCCCGGATCAACCGCGTCAGCCCGACCGGATCCGCCGTACCGACGATCATCACCTCGTCGGCCTGCTCCAGCGTCGCGACCGTCGCGCCGTTGCGCCGCGGGGCCAGCGAATCGAACGAGATCTCCTCATCAGTCTCGATGCAGAACCCGACGTCGACCACCGTGACCGGCGCGAGCTCCCGCGCCGTCGACCAGATCGCCTCGATCGCTGCCGGTCGCAGCTCCGTCCACCGGTCGGCCCGGCTGAGCCCGGTCAGCACCAGCAGGTGCGGCGCGACCTGTCGCGCGTACCTCGCGAGCGTGATCATGTCTAGCGAACCATTCGACGCCGAGCGCGCCGCGGCGGCCAGCCCGGAGGTCTCGTCGAGCATCCCTAGCATCTGCGCGACGGTCCCGCCGTACACATCGGCGTCGGCGAGCAGCGTGGGCACGCCCTTCACGGCCAGCTCGGACGCGAGGTTGACCGCGACCGTCGTCCGGCCCGGCGCGCCGGTCGGGCCCCAGACGGCGATCATCCGGCCGGCGCCCTGGGAGTACGGCGGTGGGTCGTAGTTGACGGCACTCTCCGGGGTGAGCGGCACGAATCCGCCGGAGAAGTGCGCGGTCGAGATCTCCGGGCCGGACTCGACGGCCTCGGTCACCGCACGGCCGAGGTCGGTCGGACTGACGTCGGCGGGGAGGATCCGCTCGATGCCCATCCGGCTGAGCCTGTCCTCCGGGCCGAAGGGCGCACCGGTCTCCGTCGGGTCGACCAGTGCGAGCACGGCGATTCCGCGCGCGTGCAGTGCGGCGACGGCGTCGGAGGACAGCCGGGCTAGGGCGTCAGCCAGCAGCACGGCACGGGCCTGACCGCTCGCGGCGGCAGCCATCACGTCGGCGATGTCGACACAGCGCCGTACGACCTTGATCCCTGGTGCGCGCTCGGTCCGCTGGACGACATCGGCCTCCCAGGGCGCGCCGGTGACGGCGAGTAGGACCGGGATCGACATCAGCCGGCCTTCCGGACCAGGGTGGGCTCACCGGCGCCGAGTGCGGTCAGCGCGGCCGGGATGCGGGGCAGGTCGGCCGCGGTCAGCCCGATCAACACCTGGCGTCTGGCTGTGCTGCCCGCGACGCCCTTGACCGAGTCGATCTGCAGCACGCGGACACTGCTCCACAACGGTCTCGCGGGCTGGCCCTCCTCCTTCGGCACCACCCAGACGTCGACGATGTCGCCGACCGCGGTGTCGGACGGGAGACGGCCGGTCGCGACGGACAGCGGGAGCTCGGTGCGGTCCTGGTCGGACTTGGCGACGGCCGCGTCCTTCGGCAGGAACTCGCCCTGGTCGATCGCCCGGCCGACGACCAGGCCCTTCACGTCGGCGTCGGCGGCGAGATAACGCTCGGAGTCGTTGGTGCTGGTGAAGCGGACCCGGACCGCGGTCAGGTCGTCGTCGGTCAGCGGGACGCCGACCTTGAGGTCGTGTTTGGCGGCCCAGATCGTCGTGGTGTCGTCGGCCGACGACAGCAGCTTCGCGCCGGCCAGCGCGGTGACGGCGACGAGCAGCACGCCGAGGACGAGCCGACCGTCCTTCCACCGGGCCTTGCGGTTGCGCTGGGCCGGGGCGGACGGCGCCCCGAATCCACTTCGCACGGCTGTCTCGACCACGTCGTCTCCCCAGTCAATCGATCGTTCTCGGGCGACATTCTGCCTGGTTCGCGATCGCGGCGTGAACGGTCATCCACAGGCAGTCACAGGCTGGGGACAAACCCGCTCATCCATCCGCCAACCGTGGCAAACTGAAACAACCAGCCACTATGTGAAGGAGTCCGACGGATGCCGGGTCCCCGCTTCCTCCAGCTCGCCGACGTCGCCGAGGTGCTCAACATCTCCGCCAACCAGGTCTACGCGCTGGTCCGCCGCGGCGACATCCCCGCAGTCAAGATCGGCGGTCGAGGCCAGTGGCGGGTCGAGTCGACCGAGCTCGAGAAGTACATAGAACGCCTCTACACCGAAACCAAAGACTTCATCGAAGCCCACCCCTTCGGCGAAGAAGCCGAAACCCCAGAGGACGCCCAGCTGTAGCCGGCCCGATCGCACCAGCGGGCTGGCGCTGGTGCGTGCCCAGACAGGCTGGAGCTGGTACGCGCCTAGGCGAGCTGGCGCAGGTGCCTGCCTGGGCGGGCTGGCGCAGGTACGCGCCCGGGCCGGCTGGCGCAGGTACGCGCCCAGGCGGACTGGCGCAGGTCCGCGCCCAGGCGGACTGGCGCAGGTCCGCGCCCAGGCGGACTGGCGCAGGTACGTGCCCAGGCCGGCTGGCGCCGGTACGCGCCCAGGCGGATTGGCGCAGGTGCGTGCCTGGGCGGGCTGGCGCCGGTAGGTGCCCAGGCCGGCTGAAGGAGGTGCGCGCCTAGGCGGGCTGGCGCAGGTGCGTGCCTTGGGGGGCTGGCACACGACGTGGGGGCTGGAGACAGGCAATAACCTGTGTCGGCCCACGAGTTCCTGTTTCAGCCCACGAGTTCCTGTGTCAGGCCTCGGCTGTCAGGGGCGGAGCTGTCAGCGACGGCGG